>CAVUXD010000011.1:0-12526 GCA_963745445.1 uncultured Bacteroidota bacterium | reverse complement strand
CGGTCAAAAGTTTCGCAGGTGGATAAAATATCCTTCCCCTGGTATTGCGGTGCAAGGATGTTTTCTTTTTGAGCCCGGTAAAGAGCAGTCATTGTTTTTGCCTGGTCCAGGGAGATGAATTGACCTTCGGGACCGGGAGGAATTGAGCCGTTAGCCATAGTAAAGGTTTTAAAAGTTAAATATTAAATAAGATAATGCGAAGGTGGGTATTTATCGGGCATTCCAATCAGGTATTAATACGGGTAACAATCAGGTAGTACCCGTATAAACTGGCAAATTTTTGGTTCAGTAAGAGTATTGCTTTAAATCGAAAAACAAGACCTTTAAAAATGAAGTGAAATGTCCGATAAATTTTGATAATCAAAATTTGAGACTCCGGTAAGTATTATAACTAAGATTCATTCACCGGTTTCATTTTAATAAATTTAATGAAATGATAAACTGCCTTAAAAGCTTTTTATCACCTGGTATTTATCGGGGTGCACTTCCCGGTACCCATAATCATAACAAAATCTGAATTCATTTCCTTTGACCTTGGTAACAACTGCATGTGTGTGAAAACCGAATTCAAATCCTTCCTTAATAAATAGCTCCCTGGAAATAAGCTGCTCTGGTTTTTTGGGATTGAACAGCTTCTTCAAAATTCGCCTGTTTCTTTTTAATATACCGTCAATCTTGCTGATTTCCCTTTGCTCTTCGCTTTTGACCGCATTATAATAAGCATCCTTACAGCCAGAATCGCAGAACTTCTTATCAGTCCTCCCCGATCTGATCGGTTTCTGGCAATACAGGCATATCGTTGGTGTCGCCGGCATTTTCTAAAAATACAATTTTTTCATTATCCGTGTTTACACGGGTAACAACCGGAGATACACATGTAATATTCGGGTCTGGCTTTTTGGGGACCCTAAATTTGAAAAAAAGAAATTATGCAAAACAACAGAGTAACATTAATTGGTTATGTCGGCAAAGACCTCAGTACTCTCAAACTGGGTAACGGAGACAAAAGAGTAGCGATCCGCCTGGCAACACATAATTGCGCCAAAAATGGTTCCGGTGAAAAAGTCTACCATACAGTATGGCATGATGTAGTTGCCTGGGATAGTGTGGCAGATTTTGCAGAAAGGAATTTTGTCAAAGGCAGCAGGATATTGGTGGATGGTTCCATTACATACAGGACTTATCCCGACCGGCAGGGACATATCCGTTATATAACCCTGATCACAGCAAAAAGTCTGATGAATCTGGATCGCTAAATCAATGAATTCTAAAACTGAAGTAATGATATTACAAGAACCAAAATTCAGGTATGGCAGAGTCCCACAAGATCGTGAACTGGGGTTGTGTGTTTGACTCACTCACCGAATTAAAATTTGCCGTTTCGATTATGGAAGAATATGAATTCCTCCGGTCAAGGGTTTCCATATATTATCATCCCGGAACAAAAATGCCAACGGATTATATCCGGAGTTGTCATCATCGTTATACTCCGGATTTCCTGATCCGTCATAAAGAGACCCTCGAAGCTTTCCTTATAGAAATCAAGCCCCGTGCTTTCGAAAACGATCCTCAATTACTGTTAAGAAAAGAAGTTGCCGAAAATTATATCCGCTGGAAAAAATATGATTGGAAATATAAAGTCGTCTTCGATGATGAAATTATTCTCAATGAAGAACAATTAGAAGAATTCGAACAATGCTGCAAGCTCAAATCAAAATCAGCTTACAAGATTTGGTTTGAAGAATACAACAAAAAATTTGATCGAAGCGCTCCTTCATTTTTCAAAGGAGCTCCTTCAAACAGCCGGATTGAATTTGTAATGTTCGGCACTAAAAGATCTTTGACAAAATGGGCTTAGCCCGTTATTGCATACGTCCCTTCCGCGGGTGATCCCCGGGCTGCACTTCGACAGCGTTCGCAATCCTGCACCAAGTTCAAAACACATGTTGCGAACAGCTGTCTTCGTTTTCTTTCCACAACCCGTTCCAGGGATTATTTCATAACGGGCTTGCGCAGAATCGCAGCAGGAGATGGCTGCGCCAACACCTGCTGCTTATAAGGTCAGTGAAAATTTCCTCCCGACATAGTCGGGAAGAAATTTCCGATTTTCAAAAAATAAAATATTGGTGTGATAACGTTGTTGAAAATCAGAAGCAGCAAAGAACAGGCAACTTCTGCCTTATGCATAATATTGATATATGGGAAATAAATACCTGACACTTCAAACCATTTATGACTTGATAAAAAACGATTCTGAACCCACAAAAACTATTGTGGAACCCTCACAGATTATCCTGCGTCAGCAAACTCCCTGGGATGAGATTGTAAAGCATCTGGATGAATTACAAAAGGAAGAATTAGTTACGCTCTTTCCACTGCTTTCCATTTCAGCCGTTTCAATTACCGAAAAAGGATTTCAACAGGCATCTTTTAATTCAGCTTCAGCAGCCTGAACCAAGTGACACTTTTATTATCAATGGATAAAAAGACAAGCGAAGATAGCGGACGCCATTGCGCTTGATATTTTCATCCTGCCAAAAGCTTCCGGCATAAACACAATACCCACACACAAACCCCTCTTTTATTCCGTTTCCTTTTGGCCGGGTGGCGTCCGCTGAGTGTATGCTTTCTTTTTATCATTTTTCTTTTAAAAAACTTTTTTTTCATCATTTAAAAACAACAATTATGTTAGTCATTGGAAGAATCACAAAAGATGCCGTAGTGAAGACAACAAACAGCGGCAAAGAAGTAGAGAGTTTTCAGTAGCGCTGAATGATTTCTACAAAACAAAATCAGGCGAACTCAAAAAGTTCACACATTCCTGAATTGCAGTTACTGGTTCAACAGCAAAATTGCACAACGGCTGACCAAAGCCGCATTGGTGGAACTGACCGGCCGTATTGATGTCAATCCCTATTTGGGAAAAGACGGACAGCCTAAAGCTTCGCTGAATTTTTATGTGAACAGCATCAGAATTCATCATGCTGCAAGCGGTATTTCAGTAAACAGTAGCGGATCATTACAGCCAGGTGGGGCACCAGTCGCAGTAACTGAGATGGAAGAAAATTTACCCTTTTAATTTAATCAACGCATCCCGCAGAAAAGCGGGATGCGTTTACAAAAGTTTTTTTATGACAACAAACAAAAAAAATAAAAAATTAGATACTTACCAACGCATTACTGATTTTGTAATCGGGCAACTGGAGCAAGGCAATGTAATATGGCAACAGGGTTGGAATGAGTTGGGGTTGCCGAAAAATATTATTACCGGACGGCATTATAGCGGATGGAATATTTTTTTCCTCAATTTCATTACGAAATACTACCAGTACAAAACACCCTATTTTATTACTTATAAACAGGCGATGGATGCAGGAGGAATTATCCGCAGAGGACAAAAAGGATACCCTGTTGTTTGGTGGGCCACCGTAGAAAATAAAGCAAACATGCCGGAAGAAGGTAACGAAGAAACGCCCAGCACATACCGGATTCCAAAAACTCATATTGTATTTAATATCGACCAGGCATATGGTATTGATTTCCCAAAAGTGAAAGAACTCTTTCGGAATCATTCTCAAAAAATTCATGCTTGCGATGAAATCATAAATAATATGCCGGGCCGGCCTGTAATAAAACATGGAGGCGATAAAGCATACTATAACAGGGCAACCGATACCATTACATTACCGGAAGTGGAACGTTTTCACAGTGACGAAGTTTATTACAAAACAAAATTTCATGAATTGGCTCATAGTACAGGGCATAAGATCAAGATTGAACCGAAAGGAACTAATGGAATCAGATGGTTTTGGTAAAGAGCTATACAGCAAAGAAGAACTAACCGCCGAGCTCGCAGCTGCATTCCTTTGCGCCGTAGCCGGAATTGAACAACAAACTATCATTAACAGTGCTGCATATATTCAAGGATGGTTGAAAACATTGCAAAATGACAAGCGGTTAATTTTAAAAGCTGCATCCCTGGCGCAAGCTGCTGTTAATTATATACTCAACACTACATCGAATAATCCAATAGTTAATATAAATAATAATGAAAACCTCATTGTCTGCTAACAGATAAAAAAATTATTAAACCTAAAAATTAATTATATGCCTAACTGGTGCAGTAATAATGTGAAATTTGAAGCAACAGCTAAACAATTAAAAAAATTGCAAAGGCTGTTTGAAAATCTTTCCAAAAAAGAACGTGATGAAGAATGTGGAACAGCTCCCGATTTTATTGAAGCGGATACAGGGTATTTCTTTTGCACAAGATGGGAGGAGAATGTTCTCTACTACGAAACAAGATGGTCTCCGAATACGGATGTTCTTGTAAGTATCGCAGACTGTTTTAAGGTTGATTTCATTCATGAATATGAAGAATGCGGTTGCCTGATTTTCGGAATAGCAACATATAAAGATGGACTCTTAACAGTAGTCAACTTGGAATCGGAAGATTTTGATTTATATGACTTCGATGACGAAAATGATAACTGGGTATTTGAAGGACAAAGATTTGAAAGCGATTATGAGATAAAGGAAATTTTGCTGGGAAGAAAGAACCTGAAAGTATAAAGCCCCAAAACAAGCTGACCGGATGGTCAGCTCGTTGTTTCATTTATTCAATGAAAAGAAACAATTCTTTAAATGACAAATACTATAACCACCAGACACTCCAACGAAATTTCGTTCCTGCGTATTCATTATTGCACGAAGATAGCCTTTGGGCATCTGAAGCGTCCAGGAAATTCCGGCATAAACCGCTTCGCTATTTATTCCGTTGCTTCATGGACTTTATTGCCCAAAGGCTGGTGCTGTTCCATAATAAATTCTTCAACTTTTAAAAATGAATTTTTATGGAACAGACATTAAATGAAATGAACATTTGTCAGATCGCAGAAGTGGAATCTGATTTACAAATCTAAAGTGAAGGCTTCTCCAAGACCGAAGATTGTAACTTCTAAAGATGCAGCAGAACTATTGCAAAATTTATGGAACAAAGACAAAATAGATTTTGTAGAACAGTTCAAAGTTTTATTGCTGAACCGGGCTAACAAAGTATTGGGAGTGTTTGAAGTTTCCAGTGGCGGAGTAACCGGAACAGTGGCAGATCCCAAGTTGATATTTGCAGCGGCACTAAAAGCAAATGCCTGTTCAATCGTCATCAGCCATAATCATCCCAGCGGTAATCTGAAACCAAGCCGGGCAGATGAAGAATCTGACTCAAAAAATTAAAGAAGGCGGAAAGTATCTTGAAATCGCCTTACTGGATCATGTCATTATTACCAGCGAAGGTTATTATTCTTTTGCAGATGAGGGGTTGTTATAAGCCCCTTTTTTTATTCATTGTTGATTGCATTTGTTTCACTTTCCCGATCCTATATTCATTCACCTATCCTGTCTAAAATCTGAACAGGATATCAAATCATTTGCGGTTTAATTTTATATCGTGAAACCGGCAATCGTTTATTTAATGAAGAAAGTTTAAGAATACGGCTTTTGAAAATCGCCGAGATTGCCTCTTTGCGCAATCGGCCAGATGTCCGGTTGTATCACAACCGAATCTGGCTGCTACCCTCCGGAGTCGGTCGCAGTTGGTTGAAGATCCCGATAGGTATCGGGATGAAAAGTGAAAATGAAATGTGATGAGTGCGCAAAAAAGAAACAGAATAAAGTGGTTGCATATTCGGTTGACCGAAGATGAACATCAAAAGATCAATGCCCGGTTTGAAAAAACAACCTGTCGCAAACTCAGTGATTATTCCCGCCGCATTTTACTGGATAAAAAAATCACAGCTTTTACCCGCAATCAATCACTTGACGACTTCATGCTGGAAATGATCCGCTTGCGCAAAGAACTCAACGCAATCGGAAATAACTGGAACCAGGCCGTAAAGAAATTGCATACACTGGATCATATTCAGGAATTCAAAACCTGGCTGGCCTCCACTTCCCTATTACAACAACAGCTGATACAGAAAATCGAAACCATAAAAAATAAAATCGGAAATATATCAGAGCAATGGTTGCAGTGATCCATACCAGTTCTTCCATTCAACGTGCACTCAATTACAATGAACAAAAAGTAAAAGAGAAAAAAGCAGAATGTATTCTGGCCGTAAATTATCCGAAAGATCATGAGCAACTTTCTTTTCATAACAAATTGAATCGTTTACTGAACCAGGCAGCATTAAATGAAAACGTCAAAAGAAACAGCGTTCATATCTCGCTCAATTTTGACGTATCAGAAAAATTGCCAAAAGAAACCTTACAGGAAATCGCTGAATCGTATATGAATAAAATCGGTTTCGGTGAACAGCCCTACCTGGTCTATCAACATCATGATGCCGGACATCCACACATACATATTGTGTCTGTGAAAATTAAATCGGACGGAAAAAGAATTGACACACAGAATATCGGACGCAATCAGTCTTCCAAAGCAAGAAGAGAAATTGAAAAAGAATTCAGATTAGTAAAAGCCGATGAACGTAAACAAAAAGAAGTTTTTGAATTACAACCGGTAAATGCCTCAAAAATCATTTATGGAAAATCCGCAACCAAGAGGGCTATCACGAATGTATTAGCAGTAGTAGTTAATCAGTATAATTATTCTTCATTACATGAATTGAATGCTGTATTAAAACTATATAACGTTTTCGCCGACCGTGGCTCAGAAAATTCAAGAACCTTTCAGAAAAATGGTCTGCTCTATCGGGTCCTGGATGAGAACGGGAATAAGGTCGGAGTACCTGTTAAAGCCAGCGACATTTACAGTAAACCCACATTAAAATATTTAGAAAGAAAATTTGAAGAAAATCAAAACCATCGCCAGCCCCTGAAACAGCGTATAAAAAATGTTATTGACTGGACATTCCTGAAAAAAAAATCAATGAAGCTGAATGAATTCATCAGCGCCTTGCAGAAAGAAAAAATCAATACTGTGCTGCGGAAAAATGATCAGGGAATCATTTACGGAATTACCTATGTCGATCACCAGAAAAAATCTGTTTTTAATGGTAGTGAGCTCGGCAAAGCTTATAGCGCCAAAGCTATACAGGAAAGATGCAATGGTAAAAAATATGAGTTTCGTGAAAGACAAAGTGAAAGTGTCGGCCTGAAGGATTACAAACAAAAAGAAGCCGAAACAATTACCGATGAAACGGCCACTAAAACAGGATTAACTGAGATCATCAGCAGGATGACTGATCCGAAAGAACTTTCAATTTCATCCCCTTTCAATTAAGAAAAAAGAAGAAAAAGAAACCACATCGAAAAACTTAATACACATTCATATGCAAACAGGTGAAAACGATCAGGCACTCCGAAAGATCACGGATATGACAAGAATGATGAGCATTCTTATCCTGTTACTTCATTTCTATTTTTATTGTTACAGAGTTTTTCAACAATGGCAATTGACGGCTTCTCTTTCTGACAAGATATTACAAAATTTAAGTCGTACGGGTCTATTTGTCCATTTTCATACTTCCAAATGGATTGCAATTTGCCTCCTGGCCATCTCGTTGCTTGGAGCAAGGGGGAGAAAAAAGGAACAGCTAAAACTTCGATCGGCACTGTACTATATGCTGGTCGGCTTAGGTTTTTATTTCGGGAGTGAGCTGATCTTTATAATGCACCTGTCCATTGAGAACACGGCTATTATATATATAGGTGTCACAATCTTAGGATTTTTGTGTGTTCTTTCAGGCGGTAATCTATTAAGCCGTCTCATTAAGCAAAAACTTAGCACAGATGTTTTCAACAAAATCAATGAAACGTTTCCTCAAGAGGAACGGCTGCTTTCCAATGAATTTTCTATCAACCTCCCGGCTCAATATAACCTGAAAGGAAAAATCCGTAAAAGCTGGATCAATATTATTAATCCATTCAGAGGCTTGCTGGTGATCGGCTCACCCGGAGCCGGAAAGAGCTATTTCATCATACAACATATCATTCGGCAGCATATACAAAAAGGGTTTGCACTGTTCGTTTATGATTTTAAATACGATGATCTGACCAGGATTACTTACCAGGCTCTGATGCAAAACAGAATCAGTTACAAAAAAGAACCCCAATTCTTTGTGATCAATTTCGATGACCTTTCCAAAAGTCATCGCTGTAATCCGCTTGACCCGACAACTATGTTCGATATTACTGATGCCGCTGAATCATCACGCACGATCATGATGGGATTGAACAGGGAATGGATCAAACGACAAGGGGATTTTTTTGTAGAATCCCCAATAAATTTTCTGACGGCTATTATCTGGTTCCTGAGAAAATACCAGGATGGCGCTTATTGTACATTGCCGCATGTTATTGAATTGATGCAGGTAGAATATGATAAACTCTTTACTGCCCTCAGAACAGAACCGGAAATAGAAGCACTGATCAATCCATTTGTAACAGCATATATGAATGATGTTATGGAACAACTGGAAGGTCAGATCGCAGCAGCTAAAATTGCTATGGCAAGATTGTCCTCGCCTCAGTTATATTATGTTCTCTCCGGTAGTGATTTTACATTAGATATCAATAAGCCTGAAGAACCGAAAATCGTTTGCATGGGAAATAATCCACAAAAACAGCAAGTATATGGAGCTGTTCTCTCCTTGTATATTACAAGATTGATAAAAGTAGTAAACAAAAAAGGAGGTATTCCTTCAAGCCTGATATTCGATGAATTTCCAACCATTTACTTTCAGGGTATTGATAGTTTGATTGCCACTGCACGTTCGAACAAAGTAGCAACCACCCTTGCAGTACAGGATTACAGCCAGTTGAAAAAAGATTATGGCCGGGAGCAAGCTGAGGTAATTATGAACATTGTCGGTAATGTAATCAGCGGACAGGTAACTGGCGAAACTGCCAAACAGCTTTCAGAACGATTCGGTAAAATAATGCAGGACAGATCAAGCCTTTCCGATTAATTCAAACGATACATCCATCAGCCAATCTAAACAATTAGAATCTGCCATCCCTCCTTCTACTATTGCGAGTTTGTCTTCTGGTGAATTTGTGGGCATGGTTGCAGATAATCCCGATTGTAAAATAGAGTTGAAAGGCTTTCATGCTGAAATCCTGAATAGCCATTCCTTCTTAGGGGATCATTCGCAAAAGCTACAATCAATGCCGGTAGTAAGAGAAATTACTCCAATCATGGTCCAGCATAATTTTAATCGCATCAAAAATGAAGTGCAGCAGATCATCGAAAATGAAATGGAACGGGTGATGGGTGATCCTGCGATGGGGCATCTAATTGTGAAAAAGAATGAGTGATTTTTATTTGCCTTTTTCATTTGTGAATTGCAGGTAATAATGCCTGCAATGGCGTAAGCAACCTGTCATTTAGTAACTCAAAACTTGTAGCCAACAGTAGCCGTAAGCTGCGTGGGTGTGATGGGTGTAATGCTGTAATTATCGTGTACGAGATAATTAACTGTATTGAAAATATTGGACAGTTTGCACAACAAAGAAAATTTCCCGATCACATAGCCTGCGGATATATCAACAGTTGCAAATCCAGATAGCGGAATTAAGCGGCTGCCGGTTTGAGTTGCCGACCGTATTATTATATCCACCGAGACGGCGACCCGTATAAAATGCGGAAACACCCAATTTCAAATTGCGCAAAGAAGTTTTGTAAAAGTGTAAAAAGTAGTAAGGTTGGCTGTATTTCTTGGATTGATGACAACCTGTTCGCCTTCAATATTAGAACCTTTGGCGCCTGATGTTTTGGTAAACCGCATGTAATTATATCCATAGCCGGCAATGAAATAAAAATTTTGGGAAAATGCACCGTTCAAATCCAGTTCGATGCCGTCGCTGGTAGTTCGTCCTTTCAATTCCTTCACCGTTGCATCGGAATTCAAAGTACCGTCTGCCCTGAATTCAGCTTGCTGTGCAAGATTGCTGTTGATGATCCTGTAAATACTGAGGTTGGCGGAAATTTTATTATTGAAAAGATTGTTTTTAATACCTAATTCATATTGATTGATAATGGACGGTTTCAGCAACTGACCGTAAATATCAGTACCGGTATTGATCGTAAAATTATTGGAATAGCTGGCGAACAGAGATGTAGTTTTTTCGGGTTCAAATACAATCGCCAGCTTGGGCGAAAATGCTTTATTATCGGCAGTAGCTGCTGTACCACGGGTAGTAGTTTGTGTTGTAGCAGTAAAGATCTTTGTCTGAATGGCTTGCTGGTAGCTCCACCTCAAACCTGCAAGCAATTTTATTTTTTTTGTAAGGGTTACAAAATCCTGTGCATACACACCCACCCTGTTGCTGGGTGCTGTGGTAGTAGTTGCAAGAGCAGCATCCGGTATATCGTTTCGTGGAGTGTAGAGGTCCGGATCCAATATATTTATTTTATCATAGACAGTTACGACAGTATCATCTCTGGTAATTTTAAATGCATCAGTTAGTGTAGTGACCCTGGTGAAATCAGCGCCGACCAATAATTGATGAGTAACAGAAACAGTGGTAAATTTTCCATTTAAATTTAATTGAGTGGTAGCATCTTTTTCTATACTATGTGCTCTTGCCAATGTGCGGTTCCAATCTCCTGTTTTGCTTACCACATTCGGCAGCCCGGCGCCGTAAGAGTTTACATCCGTTTTTTGTAAAGAACCGGCAAAGGTCAGTTGCCAATCCTCATTTAGTTTATGATCTATATTAAATGAAGCGGAACTTTCTTTTACATTATTATAAGCCCAGAGTACATTGAGGAACCTGGAGATGGGAATTGTTGTTGGTAATACACGGCCACTGTCGAGAGTGCCGATGCCAAAATCCGGAGTCAGGTGAGCATCGAGGTAATCGCCTTGCAGCAGCAAGGTTGTTTTTTTCCCCAGCTTGTGTAGTAATGAGGGGTTGACGTAAGTACGTTTTGTTTTTACGACATCCCTGAAACTTTTATCGTTCTCATAAGTACCAACTACCCGAAATGCGAGATTTTTTGTGATGGGCCCATAAATATCAACAATGGGTTTATATTGCCGGTAAGAACCTGCCTGCATTCTTATTTCACCACCATATTCAAACTTTGGTTTTTTTGTAATGAGATTTATTATCAATCCACCTGATACATTACCATAAAGCATAGCAGCGCTGCCCTTCATTACTTCAACCGATTCTAAGGTGGCCGCTTCCGGCATACCGGCAATATTGCTGACCGAAACCATTTTTTAAAATGCTGCCGGCGCCACCAGTGATACCGATGCTGTAGCCACGGGCCGTATAGGTCTCATTCACACCAAAAGCCTTGTTTGCGTAAGCGATACACCGCTTACATTTTTAATGATATCGCCTACACGGATAGCTTGCTGGTCATTGATGACAGTATTGTTGACATATCCCACTGTCTGAGGCAGGTCCATATTTCGTAATTAAAGTTTGTAGATGAGATAGTTCGTTCATTAAGGTTCCTGTGAGTGTTAATAGTGTACTTCTTCAGTTGAGTATCATTTTCAGATAAAGTAATATTTATTGAAGTGGTTTGATTGGCTTTTACAACAAGATTTCTTTCTTCTGTTTTTAAACCCACAAAAGAAATAATGATCGTTTGTGCCCCAGTATTGACCTTTTTCAAAATAAAAGAGCCATCGTCATTTGAAACAGTTGCCCTGATACTATTCTTTAAAAGAGTAATGGGTCATATCCGGCGGGTTTTCCATCGCTGGTGCTAATGGTGCTCTTGAATGGTTCCGGTTTGAGCCACCGCAGCCTGAACGCTTGCAATACAAAAGAAGATAATAGGAAATATTTTTTCGAGCGGCCATGATTTTGATTTTGGTTCAGGTGCAAAAGAAATGCGGGAGAAAGGAATCGTTGTTTCTAAATCGGGAAAACGGATTTATTAAATGCGGAAAAAAATAAGAGCAGCAGTTGTGTCATTTTAGGGTCAATTCTATAAATAAAGATTTTCGGCCATTACTTTTTTAATATCATTTGCAGTACCGGATAAGATGCTACAATACCTTTTACATTGTTAGCATACGATCAACAATCGCTATTCATGCAACGTTATTCATCATAAAAGGCATTGCAATAGCTTCTTTTATAGCCATAGATATTGAATTCTTCTGCATACGATAAGTAGAACGAGTTAAACACATCTTCATCCGATCTCCAGATTTTTTTGATAAACAAGAACACGAATTGGCTTAAAAAGGCATCCCATACACAATGATCAGGCAATGGTCTTTCATTTTATCCTTTGGCGCCCAAATTGCAAATTTTTGTTCTTCTTTTTCTTCAGAGGGTTCTGAAGCATTTCTACCAATTCACAAAACAGGTCGCTCCAACCTCCTTTGTATAGATAGAAATGCTTCGGATAAACTTTCATAAAAAAGGTTTAGGCAAAAAAAGACCTGCCAAGCTCCTTGAATTAAAATGAGTTTTGTTATTTTCTTGCCTGATTATAATCAGGCGCAAAATATAAAATACGATTAATCAACCTTGAATAGACTATACTTTCTTAGACGATCCTAATAGATTATTGTGTGATTACATTTCCTGT
>CAVUXD010000010.1:0-146818 GCA_963745445.1 uncultured Bacteroidota bacterium | reverse complement strand
TGACGTATCAGAAAAATTACCAAAAGAAATATTACAGGAAATCGCTGAATCGTATATGAATAAAATCGGTTTTGGTGAACAGCCCTACCTCGTCTATCAACATCATGATGCCGGACATCCACACATACATATTGTGTCAGTGAAAATTAAATCGGACGGAAAAAGAATTGACACCCAGAATATCGGACGCAATCAGTCTTCCAAAGCAAGAAGAGAAATTGAAAAAGAATTCAGATTAGTGAAAGCCGATGAACGTAAACGAAAAAGAAGTTTTGAATTACAACCGGTAAATGCTTCAAAAATCATTTATGGGAAATCCGCAACCAAGCTGGCTATCACGAATGTATTAGCAGTAGTAGTTAATCAGTACAATTATTCTTCATTACATGAATTGAATGCGGTATTAAAACTATATAACGTTTTCGCCGACCGTGGTTCAGAAGATTCAAGAACGTTTCAAAAAAATGGCCTGTTCTATCGGGTCCTGGATGAGAACGGGAAAAAGGTCGGAGTACCTGTTAAAGCCAGCGACATTTACAGTAAACCCACATTAAAATATTTAGAAAGAAAATTTGAAGAAAATCAAAACCATCGCCAACCCCTGAAACAGCGTATAAAAAATGTTATTGACTGGACATTCCTGAAAAAAAAATCAATGAAGCTGAATGAATTCATCAGCGCCTTGCAGAAAGAAAAAATCAATACTGTGCTGCGGAAAAATGATCAGGGAATTATTTACGGAATTACCTATGTCGATCACCAGAAAAAATCTGTTTTTAATGGAAGTGAGCTCGGCAAAGCTTATAGCGCCAAAGCTATACAGGAAAGATGCAATGGTAAAAAATATGAGTTACGTGAAAGACAAAGTGAAAGGGCCGGCCGGAAGGATTACAAACAAAAAGAAGCCGAACCAATTACCGATGAAACGGCCACTAAAACAGGATTAACTGAGATCATCAGCAGGATGACAGATTCCGAAAGAACTTTCAATTTCATCCCCTTTCAATTAAGAAAAAAGAAGAAAAAGAAACCACATCGAAAGACTTAAAACACATGCATATGCAAACAGGTGAAAACGACCAGGCACTCCGAAAGATCACGGATATGACAAGAATGATGAGCATTCTTATCCTGTTACTTCATTTCTATTTTTATTGTTACAGAGCTTTTCAGCAATGGCAATTGACGGCTTCTCTTTCTGACAAGATATTACAAAATTTAAGTCGTACGGGGCTATTTGTCCATTTTCATACTTCCAAATGGATTGCAATTTGCCTCCTGGCCATCTCGTTGCTTGGAGCAAGGGGGAGAAAAAAGGAACAGCTAAAACTTCGATCGGCACTGTACTATATGCTGGTCGGCTTAGGTTTTTATTTCGGGAGTGAGCTGATCTTTATAATGCACCTGTCCATTGAGAACACGGCTATTATATATATAGGTGTCACAATCTTAGGATTTTTGTGTGTTCTTTCAGGCGGTAATCTATTAAGCCGTCTCATTAAGCAAAAACTTAGCACAGATGTTTTCAACAAAATCAATGAAACGTTTCCGCAGGAGGAACGGCTGCTTTCCAATGAATTTTCTATCAACCTCCCGGCTCAATATAACCTGAAAGGAAAAATCCGTAAAAGCTGGATCAATATTATTAATCCATTCAGAGGCCTGCTGGTGATCGGCTCACCCGGAGCCGGAAAGAGTTATTTCATCATACAACATATCATTCGGCAGCATATACAAAAAGGGTTTGCACTGTTCGTTTATGATTTTAAATACGATGATCTGACCAGGATTACTTACCAGGCTCTGATGCAAAACAGAATCAATTACAAAAAAGAACCCCAATTCTTTGTGATCAATTTTGATGATCTTTCCAAAAGTCATCGCTGTAATCCGCTTGACCCGACAACTATGTTCGATATTACTGATGCTGCTGAATCATCACGCACTATCATGATGGGATTGAACCGGGAATGGATCAAACGACAAGGAGATTTTTTTGTGGAATCCCCAATAAATTTTCTGACGGCTATTATCTGGTTCCTGAGAAAATACCAGGATGGCACTTATTGTACTTTGCCGCATGTAATTGAACTGATGCAGGTAGAATATGATAAACTCTTTACTGCCCTCAGAACAGAACCGGAAATAGAAGCACTGATCAACCCATTTGTAACAGCATATATGAATGATGTTATGGAACAACTGGAAGGTCAGATCGCAGCAGCTAAAATTGCTATGGCAAGATTGTCCTCGCCTCAGTTATATTATGTTCTCTCCGGTAGTGATTTTACATTAGATATCAATAAGCCTGAAGAACCGAAGATCGTTTGCATGGGAAATAATCCACAAAAACAGCAAGTATATGGAGCTGTTCTCTCCTTGTATATTACAAGATTGATAAAAGTAGTAAACAAAAAAGGAGGTATTCCTTCAAGCCTGATATTCGATGAATTTCCAACCATTTACTTTCAGGGTATTGATAGTTTGATTGCCACTGCACGTTCGAACAAAGTAGCAACCACCCTTGCAGTACAGGATTACAGCCAGTTGAAAAAAGATTATGGCCGGGAGCAAGCTGAGGTAATTATGAACATTGTCGGTAATGTAATCAGCGGACAGGTAACTGGCGAAACCGCCAAACAGCTTTCAGAACGATTCGGTAAAATAATGCAGGACAGATCAAGCCTTTCGATTAATTCGAACGATACATCCATCAGCCAATCTAAACAATTAGAATCTGCCATCCCTCCCTCTACTATTGCGAGTTTGTCTTCTGGAGAATTTGTGGGCATGGTTGCAGATAATCCCGATTGTAAAATAGAGTTGAAAGGCTTTCATGCTGAAATCCTGAATAGCCATTCCTTCTTAGGGGATCATTCGCAAAAGCTACAATCAATGCCGGTAGTAAGAGAAATTACTCCAATCATGGTCCAGCATAATTTTAATCGCATCAAAAATGAAGTGCAGCAGATCATCGAAAATGAAATGGAACGGGTGATGGGTGATCCTGCGATGGGGCATCTAATTGTGAAAAAGAATGAGTGATTTTTATTTGCCTTTTTTCCATTTGTGAATTGCAGGTAATAATGCCTGCAATGGCGTAAGCAACCTGTCATTTAGTAACTCAAAACTTGTAGCCTAACAGTAGCCGTAAGCTGCGTGGGTGTGATGGGTGTAATGCTGTAATTATCGTGTACGAGATAATTAACTGTATTGAAAATATTGGACAGTTTGCACAACAAAGAAAATTTCCCGATCACATAGCCTGCGGATATATCAACAGTTGCAAATCCAGATAGCGGAATTAAGCGGCTGCCGGTTTGAGTTTGTCCTACTGTATTATTATATCCACCGAGACGGCGACCCGTATAAAATGCGGAAACACCCAATTTCAAATTGCGCAAAGAAGTTTTTGTAAAAGTGTAAAAAGTAGTAAGGTTGGCTGTATTTCTTGGATTGATGACAACCTGTTCGCCTTCAATATTAGAACCTTTGGCGCCTGATGTTTTGGTAAACCGCATGTAATTATATCCATAGCCGGCAATGAAATAAAAATTTTGGGAAAATGCACCGTTCAAATCCAGTTCGATGCCGTCGCTGGTAGTTTGTCCTTTCAATTCCTTCACCGTTGCATCGGAATTCAAAGTACCGTCTGCCCTGAATTCAGCTTGCTGTGCAAGATTGCTGTTGATGATCCTGTAAATACTGAGGTTGGCGGAAATTTTATTATTGAAAAGATTGTTTTTAATACCTAATTCATATTGATTGATAATGGACGGTTTCAGCAACTGACCGTAAATATCAGTACCGGTATTGATCGTAAAATTATTGGAATAGCTGGCGAACAGAGATGTAGTTTTTTCGGGTTCAAATACAATCGCCAGCTTGGGCGAAAATGCTTTATTATCGGCAGTAGCTGCTGTACCACGGGTAGTAGTTTGTGTTGTAGCAGTAAAGATCTTTGTCTGAATGGCTTGCTGGTAGCTCCACCTCAAACCTGCAAGCAATTTTATTTTTTTTGTAAGGGTTACAAAATCCTGTGCATACACACCCACCCTGTTGCTGGGTGCTGTGGTAGTAGTTGCAAGAGCAGCATCCGGTATATCGTTTCGTGGAGTGTAGAGGTCCGGTACCAATATATTTATTTTATCATAGACAGTTACGACAGTATCATCTCTGGTAATTTTAAATGCATCAGTTAGTGTAGTGACCCTGGTGAAATCAGCGCCGACCAATAATTGATGAGTAACAGAAACAGTGGTAAATTTTCCATTTAAATTTAATTGAGTGGTAGCATCTTTGTCTATACTATGTGCTCTTGCCAATGTGCGGTTCCAATCTTCCTGTTTTGCTTACCACATTCGGCAGCCCGGCGCCGTAAGAGTTTACATCCGTTTTTTGTAAAGAACCGGCAAAGGTCAGTTGCCAATCCTCATTTAGTTTATGATCTATATTAAATGAAGCGGAACTTTCTTTTACATTATTATAAGCCCAGAGTACATTGAGGAACCTGGAGATGGGAATTGTTGTTGGTAATACACGGCCACTGTCGAGAGTGCCGATGCCAAAATCCGGAGTCAGGTGAGCATCGAGGTAATCGCCTTGCAGCAGCAAGGTTGTTTTTTTCCCCAGCTTGTGTAGTAATGAGGGGTTGACGTAAGTACGTTTTGTTTTTACTACATCCCTGAAACTTTTATCGTTCTCATAAGTACCAACTACCCGAAATGCGAGATTTTTTGTGATGGGCCCATAAATATCAACAATGGGTTTATATTGCCGGTAAGAACCTGCCTGCATTCTTATTTCACCACCATATTCAAACTTTGGTTTTTTTGTAATGAGATTTATTATCAATCCACCTGATACATTACCATAAAGCATAGCAGCGCTGCCCTTCATTACTTCAACCGATTCTAAGGTGGCCGCTTCCGGCATACCGGCAATATTGCTGACCAAACCATTTTTTAAAATGCTGCCGGCGCCACCAGTGATACCGATGCTGTAGCCACGGGCCGTATAGGTCTCATTCACACCAAGCCTTGTTTGCGTAAGCGATACACCGCTTACATTTTTAATGATATCGCCTACACGGATAGCTTGCTGGTCATTGATGACAGTATTGTTGACATATCCCACTGTCTGAGGCAGGTCCATATTTGCAATCGGAGCTTTGGAAGATGAGATAGTTCGTTCATTAAGGTTCCTGTGAGTGTTAATAATAACTTCTTTTAGTTGAGTATCATTTTCAGATAAAGTAATATTTATTGAAGTGGTTTGATTGGCTTTTACAACAAGATTTCTTTCTTCTGTTTTTAAACCCACAAAAGAAATAATGATCGTTTGTGCCCCAGTATTGACCTTTTTCAAAATAAAAGAGCCATCGTCATTTGAAACAGTTGCCCTGATACTATTCTTTAAAGAGATGGTTACATATCCGGCGGGTTTTCCATCGCTGGTGCTAATGGTGCCTTGAATGGTTCCGGTTTGAGCCACCGCAGCCTGAACGCTTGCAATACAAAAGAAGATAATAGGAAATATTTTTTGAATCATGATTTTGATTTTGGTTCAGGTGCAAAAGAAATGCGGAGAAAGGAATCGTTGTTTCTAAATCGGGAAAACGGATTTATTAAATGCGGAAAAAAATAAGAGCAGCAGTTGTGTCATTTTAGGGTCAATTCTATAAATAAAGATTTTCGGCCATTACTTTTTTAATATCATTTGCAGTACCGGATAAGATGCTACAATACCTTTTACATTGTTAGCATACGATCAACAATCGCTATTCATGCAACGTTATTCATCATAAAAGGCATTGCAATAGCTTCTTTATAGCCATAGATATTGAATTCTTCTGCATACGATAAGTAGAACGAGTTAAACACATCTTCATCCGATCTCCAGATATTTTTTTGATAACAATACGAATCGGCTAAAGGCATCCCATACACAATGATCAGGCAATGGTCTTTCATTTTATCCTTTGGCGCCCAAATTGCAAATTTTTGTTCTTCTTTTTCTTCAGAGGGTTCAAGCATTTCTACCAATTCACAAAACAGGTCGCTCCAACCTCCTTTGTATAGATAGAAATGCTTCGGATAAACTTTCATAAAAAAGGTTTAGGCAAAAAAAGACCTGCCAGTCCGGAATTAAAATGAGTTTTGTTATTTTCTTGCCTGATTATAATCAGGCGCAAAATATAAAATACGATTAATCAACCTTGAATAGACTATACTTTCTTAGACGATCCTAATAGATTATTGTGTGATTACATTTCCTGTCAGGCACAGACAGAATTTCAGGCGAAAAAATGGCGCATTTGAATTCTTTTATCCACATTTTCAACGCTGTTCGGTTCCGATCCCGGGCACAGGCCTCATCAAATGATGAGGTTTTTTTTATTTCATGCTGGCAGAGACGCATCCTGATTCAATCGGGACGGTAGTAATACTGTATCGGTTCCCTGTCTGCGTAACCGCTGTCAGGCTGGGATTCCGAACCCGGACACAAATTCAGCCCTGCAAAAAAATTACTCCTACTGATTTACAGGGTTTTCTTTTACAAAATAATATTCACTTTAATAAAACAGAATTTATCGGACGGAACTGTATAACTTAGTTTTGTAAACATTAATGATTATGATTTTTACCCACAAGAAGATATCAGTATTTGCTTTCTGCTTTCTATTATTTTTTTCTATGTGCCTTGCACAAAAAAATGAAATGGTAAAGATTATAAAAGATCCAAAAGAAAATAAGATCAGTGTGCTCATTGGTCAAAAACTGTTCACAAATTTTTTATACCCGGATACATTAGAGAAACCAGTTTGTATCCTTTATATACTGCCAACGGAACTATGGTTACAAGAGGCTTCCCGATCCATCCATTACCCGGTGAGCCGACCGATCATCCGCATCATCTCGGGCTATGGCTTACTTATGAAAATGTAAATGGACTTGACTTCTGGAATAATTCTTATGCAATACCTGCTGATAAAAAACATTTGTACGGTTGGATCAGAACGGATCGAATTCTCAAAACTGAAGATGGCACAAAAGGAATACTTTCCTATCATGCGAATTGGACCGATCAGAAAAAAAATATATTATTGGAAGAAACTACCCAGTTTGAATTCAGCGGCAACGAAAACCAGCGGATCATTGACAGAATAACTGTACTCAAAGCTGATACAGATGTACTCTTCAAAGATGCAAAAGATGGTATGTTGGGATTAAGGCTGGCGCATGAATTGCAAATTCCTTCGACAAAAGATCAAAAATTCACTGATGATAAAGGCAATGTGACCATTGTGAAAGCAGTTACTGACAGCATTGCCAACGGCAACTATCTTACCAGCGCCGGCATACAGGGAGATGATGCCTGGAGCACAAGAGCAGTATGGTGCATGGTATATGGCAAAATGGGAAAAGATTCAGTAAGTATTGCCATAATTGATCATCCCGGTAATCCAAACTATCCCGCATTCTGGCATGCCCGCGGATATGGCCTTTTTGCTGTAAATCCATTGGGAGAAAAAATATTCACCAATGGAAAAAGTGAAAAAAATCTTCATTTAAAAAAAGGTGAATCCGTCCGGTTTTATTACAGGATCATTATCAGCAATGACAAAAAAACAATCACAAAACAACAGTTAGATAAAATAGCGTCTGAATTTGGTAAATCGAAGCCGTCCGACATTACCAATTAAGTTGAAAAAATTAATATGAGTTATCATCAAAAAAGAAGGCTGACCGTTCTTATTATAACTTTTTCCATTTCCATTTCTGCTGCTGCACAAACTAATCAATTACCTGTAGAAAAAATTATCAACCTTGCGGAAAAGCAATATCAGTCATATATTGATCAATACCCGGATAGTACACAACATCTCTATAGCATTCGAAGTAATTTCAACATTCAAACGGTCAATTATAAAGACTGGACAAGCGGTTTCTTTCCCGGCTGCCTTTGGTATTTGTATGATTTTACCAAAGATAAAAAATGGATAACCGATGCAAAAAAATGGACGGCAACACTGGAGCCAGCAAAGTTGGTCACCACCATGCATGATCTTGGATTTATTTTATTCAGTTCTTTTGGAAATGGGTACCTTATAACAAAAGATAGTTCCTATAAAAACATTTTACTGCAGGGAGCAAAATCGTTGAGCACAAGATTTAATCCCACAGTCGGAAGTATCAAATCATGGGACAATGGGCCCTGGCATTATCCTGTGATAGTGGACAATCTCATGAATCTTGAATTATCATTCTGGGCAGCACAAACTTTTCATGACACTTCATTTCTTCATATTGCTGTTTCGCATCTGAACAACGATATAAAATATCGCTTTCGTAAAGATGGAAGCACTTATCATGTTCTTGACTTTGATCCTGCATCCGGAAAATTATTAGCTCAAAAAACATGGCAGGGGTATAGCGATTCATCCTGCTGGGCAAGAGGGCAAGCATGGGCCATATACGGTTTTACCATAGCATATCGTTATACGCATAACAAGGTTTATTTACAACAAGCTATAAAAGCTGCTGATTATTTTGTTGATCAAATAAATAAAATATCTGATCATATCCCCTATTGGGATTTTGATGATCCTGCTATTCCTAATACAGAAAGAGATGTTTCTGCTGCTTCTATCGCAGCTTCTGCTTTTCTTGAATTAAGTAGCTACAGCGGTATGCAAAAAAGCCCCTATTATACTGCTGCAATTGAAATACTAAAAAATCTTTGCAGTGATAAGTACTTAGCAGCAGCAGGAACCAATCATGATTTTTTATTAAAACATAGTGTCGTAAACAAGCCGAGTGGAAAAGGAGTTGACGTTCCTGTTATCTACGCAGATTATTATTTTTTACAGGCGATATGGCAGTATAAAAATTATAAAAACTGAAATCCGAATCCGATCACTGATCAAATTCCCCTTCAATCAAAGGCCAATGATCATAATCACGATCCATCTGTTTAGCATTATCCGAAAGCATCACCCAGCGATCTCCGGGAGCTTTAACATTATATTCTATCTTATTTCTATCGGGGAGTTTAAAAGAATGCTTTAACAGTTCCGGGTCGGGGTTAGCCTGTAGTAATTCGTTCGCCAAACTCAAAGGATCGCATTTTTCAAATACAGCCATCAACCCAAATTGACCGGTGGAGTGGATTGCCAGGCAAACATTATCAGGTAGCATATATACTGACCATAATTTATTGCTTACACATGGTTTATATTTTTCAGGAATGGATACCGGCCCTGCAGCACATGCCACATTTTTATAAACTCCCGTGTTATTCCATTTCATAAAATCAGTACCGGGCCCGGCAAGATGAAATGTTTCGGACAAATCTTTTGCGCTATCATTTACAAAAAGAGTTATAGGCCTTGCTACAATCAATGATCGCTTGCCCCGATTAACTCCACCAGCTGATAATAAGTAATGGCTCCCTGCTGCATATATCTCGGGACAGGCTTCAGGGCCATGACCGATCTTTATAAAATAACCATTCCCCTTATTGAAAATCATTTCAACCACGCTATCAGGCGGACGATAAGGCATACAACTGCCAAATAAAAAATGTACTTCAGCTTTGGAAATATCTTTATCAAAAGATTGAATAGGAGAAAAACACAACCATGCCTTCATAAAAACAGACGCATAATCGGTAGTTAAGCTGCTAAAGTTTTCTTTGTCATATCTTCTGCGAAACGGAGGAAAATGCCGAAGCTCATAACTTCCAAGTGCATAACACCAATTAATATAATCCAATACATCTCTTGCTTTTACTTTGACATTTTCCGAGCCAAACGCTTCAAGATTTAGCAGCGCCGTAATGGTATAAGCTAGATAAGGATTTGAGTTAAACTCATACAAAGAGGCATTACTGATCTCGCCCAAGAAATCGAGTATTTTATTCTCCATCCCATTTTCCACATTATTGTATCGGGGATCCTTATTTCCATGTTCAGCAAGCCAAAGATTTTTAAGATACCTGGAACCCTCTGTCATCAAAATGTGATTTTCAGTTTCTGCTACAAACCCCAGTGTTCGTGGCGCTGTATAACGAAACTTATTTCCTTCTTCAGTTAGCAAATCACGAATTAAATGATCTCTGGTTGCTGGATACAACAGAGTAGAATCATCGCCGAATCTCCATAAAACAGGAGTTAAAACAACGAGCACAAAATCATAGTCACCTTTTTTGTTCAATACCCATGAAGAGCCGGATACCCCCCAGGCTTTCATTTGCAGAATGGCATCATTAACTTTTTTGATATCTTTTTTCTTCAGCAACTTTGCAAATAAGATCCTTGGCCCATCACCTTTTCCTTCTAATTGCTTCACCGTCGGAACAGGTTTTTGAGCCCAAACATTAAGGATACTATCAGCAAACGCTGAATAATTTGCCCAATTAATTGTTCTTGCATGAGGGACTGAAATATTTCCCTTTGCAAGAGCAAAAGCTTTACAACGGGATTCTCCAAAATAATAACAGCCGATTTTTTTTCCGAACAGAAAAAAGAAAAGAATGATCAGAACTACTATGGTGCTGATCCAACGAAATATTCTTTTCATTTTTTATTCTATTAACTATTTACAGAAGTTGCTCTACCTTGTTTTTAGGTTTACAGTTATACTATTCCCATTTGCCGGCGCAGGTAGAATTAATTTAAATAAATGTGTATCCGTTATCCGTATCGGTACTGATCTTTCCATGATCTGAAAAAAGAGAATCTTTACAATATCCTGTCAATGTAACAGACGATTCTCCTTTCGCAAACAATACTTTTACCTGCAAATTTTTACCTGAAGAAACAATACTGGCTATTCTTTGTTTGCCGGTAGCAGTAATTTTTCCGGCATCTCCCAGAAAAGCAATTCCGGATGAAGTGACCGGAGCAATGATGTAATAAGTATATTTTTCTACAGGCAAATCATCTTTGAAAGATTCATTGGCCTGCATTAATTGCGATTTATTATGAATCGGATCAAATACCACAACGCTTCCTTTTGCACCTAAATCAGCCGGACTGAAGTTGACCTGCATATCTTTTGTTGCTGATGTAGCGAATGCAAATACGTAATCGGTCGTTATGTTTCCTTGTTTAGTATAAGTATAACCGATCACCGGCTTTCCCTCATTCTGCGCCATCTGAATGTAATCCTCATCCAAGGGCAATAGAGGAACATCGGGTTTTACCAAAACACCATCATCTCTGCAAACCTTCATAATATTTTCTTTATCCTCTTTACCGATCGCATCGCCAGTTCCTACCGGGCCGGCAGATAAATTGGACAGAATCATATTTCCCAACTCATTACTTTTAAAAACATCACACCAGGGCCAAATGCCCATCTCGTAAGCATATTGAGAAGTAAAAACGAATGGCATCCATTTCCTGGGTTCAAAGCGGTCTCCACTGGTACGAATCGTTGTGAGATTATTATATTTTAATCCCTGTAAAAAATGCCGTGGCATCGCCATACAATATTGCATGTCCAGCCCATCTGCTTTTGCAGCATTAGCCATTCCATCGGTAAATGCATTCCCTACAGACAAATCAGAACTCATTTTCGGACTTTGCATGTAAATCTGGTTAAGCCAATCCTGTTCATAACAAACCACACCGGAACTTTTGATGTAATTCATTATATTTTTCCAATAAGCAGGATCAATTGCGGCGAATCTTGATATCTTATACTCTTTTTGATACGGGCTCATTGGGTCAACCCAACGATTATGAGTGACCATTGGTAAATCTAATTTTTTGTTGAATGCAGCTAATCCATTCGGAAATAAAAAAGGATCTGCTCTGTATTCCATCAACCCTCCATAGCGGTTCCATGGTCCCGATGGCAGATGTGGATTTTTATGATCAGCTTTGGGCTCACCTTTAGGATTATAAATGGATTTTTCATACCACCAACTGTCCAATTGCATATAACCTAAAGGAATACCGTCCTTTTCATAATGTTGCCGCAAGTCCAGCAAAGTGTTGATATAACCTTTTGTTGTATCATAATTATAATAATAGTCGGCGCCATTATCGGTCCAGTATCCAAAATATTTCAAAACTTTATCGGCGTCATTTGCCGGACGCTGACGATGATATAGATTTCTCAAAGCAGTTCCCCATACATCCCAGGTGTTGCGAATGCCTTTATCAAAAACCATGATCGTAGAATGAGTGAACTTCGCAGGCAATTGTTGTACTTCCTCATTCAATCTACTGCTGATGCTGGTTATTCCATTTCCGCTCAGTTTTGCAACTATGAAATCTGATGCAGGAGAGATCACACAGGCATTTTTATTTTCATCAAAAAGCAGCCACGGTGTTGAAGTTTCATTCAATGTAAATTCAGGTGTAGAAAAATCAACATCATGATAACTGAAATGATAAAGAGCAGATGGAATAGTGGTAAAATCAGGAAAAAATTTAAGCGATTGGCCATTGAGTCCTTTTGGAACTGATATGGAAAATATAACGACCGGCAAATTAGTATACCAACGAATGCTGCCGGTATAATCGTTATCATTTTTCCACTTAAATGTAAATGATCGATATGTCCCGATAGCGTCGGTTCCATTCGTAGAAGTTAACCCGTCCATGGGTTGACCGATACTACCGACGAATGTCCATCCCAACGCCTGAGAAGTAATTGAATAGTTACCGGATTTAGCATCTACTTTTACAGCAATGCTTGCTTTTTGCTGTGCAGATGATGAAAAATTTATTCCTGTAAATAAAATCAATAAAAGCAAGCTCGTTGTGATCTTCATTGCTTAATTATTTAAAATTGTAATAGTATTTAATTGATGCTATCTGCAATATTTATAATTGCAAAGTTCAAATTAGTAATAGCTTTTAAGTAATAAACAATTTTCTTCGCAAACGGTTTCGGAGAAATAATCTTTACATTTTTTTTAATTTGAAGAAACACATCTGAAACCAACATTCTCCAAACCTGTGTCGGGAGAGCTTTTCATTCGGGAAGAAACCCTATATCCTTTGCAATAAGAAGCGTTGCACATAAATGATCCGCCTCTTGTTACTCTCTTAGGTACGGTAGGCTCCATCGGATCATAACTTTTATCAGGTCCGGTCGGGTTCATTGTTGTTTTATCTGCTAACGATTCATAATAATCAGGAGCATACCAATCAGCGCACCATTCCCAAACATTGCCAGCCATATCATATAATTTATAATCATTAGGAGCGAATGATTTCACCGGTGCTAATCCTTTATATCCATCCCAATCATTATCATAGTTTGGAAAATTTCCCTGCCAGGTGTTTGCTTTTGGTTTTCCTTTTTCCACGGGCTCATCTCCCCATGAATAAGATTTATTGATCAACCCGCCACGGGCTGCAAATTCCCATTCTGCTTCTGTCGGTAATCGTTTTCCTGCCCATTTTGCATATGCCGCAGCATCGTCCCATGAAATTTGCACCACAGGATAATTGTCTTTTCTTTCAATAGAACTTCCCGGTCCTTCCGGATGTTTCCAATCGGCTCCTTTTTTCCAACTCCACCATGCTGCAGCATTATCCAAAGGAACCGGATGATTGGGCGGAGTGAAAACAAGGGAAGATGCGACGAGCAAACTATCCGCCGGTTTGGGGGTACCTTCGGGCAATTGTTTTTTTAGTTCTTCCCAATCCGGCGCTTTTTCTGCTGTGGTAATATAACCGGTGGCTTCTACAAATTTTCTGAACTGCGCATTGGTGACTTCATGAGCGTCTATCCAATATCCTGAAAGTCTCACTTCATGCGCCGGGTATTCATCTGATCGCCCTTCATCATCACTGCTGCCCATCATAAATGCTCCCCCGGGAATCCAAACCATATCATCATGGGAAACCTTTCCTTCTTTTATGGAAGAAGAATCACTCACTGCAACGCCAAAACGGGATGGTAAATTGGTATGACAGGAAGTGGTATCATCAGTTCCTGCTGCTATCTTTTTCTTGTCAGCATTATGACAAGAAATAATTATGCTGCTGCAAATTATCAGAACAATAAAAATAATATCACCTCTGTTTTTCCCTCTCTTCAACATATACAAATGAATTATTTTTCAAAAGTAACCATCAATTTACTTTCTAATCTTTAAATAAATTTTTTTAAAATTTATTCATTAGCAAGCGGGGGGCGGTCTTTAAATACTCCTACTCTGTCCGCCCATGCATTCCACATAGCAGCTAATTCTTTCACTTTAGCTGGATATTTACTTGCTAAATCGTTCAGTTCAGACCTGTCTTTTTCTATATCATATAATTCCCAGGGAGCATTGTCCGAGATAGCATCCAACTTATATTTTCCAACTAATATTGCTTTATGTCCATTCACAGCCCAATACAAAGGTTTGTGTGGCTGCAATTGTCCTTTTTCTATTTCAGGTAAAAGACTTTGTCCATCCATCGGCAATATTTTTTTCCCATTATACTCTTTCGGATATTTAGCTCCGGTAATATCAAGAATTGTAGGCACTATATCTACTAAATGACAAACCTGGTTAACAAACTTCCCATCTCTTTGCGATGCGATCATAGAAGGCCAGCGAACGATCAGTGGAGTGGAGATTCCACCTTCATGAAGCCATTTTTTATAATAACGAAAAGGTGTATTACTTGCATTTGCCCATGACTGACCATAACTCATGTAGGAATCAACCCCACCCGGAAGAAGACCATTTTTTCTGTTATCAAAACCCCAGATCCCACCTTCCGCACAAGCTCCATTATCAGATAAGAAGATGACGATGGTATTATCTTTTTTCCCGGTGGCTTCTATTGCGTCAAGAATTTTTCCAATACCCTGGTCCATTCGATCAATCTGCGCCGCATAGACTTCCATCTTTAGTTCCATATCTTCTTTTTGTTTTGGAGAAAGATCATTCCATGCATGCACTTCAGTATCTCTTGGAGATAATTTCACTTCATTATTAAACAGTCCCATTGCAAGTTGTTTTTTATAACGCTGCACTCTTAATGAATCCCAGCCTAAAAAATATTTCCCTTTATATTTGGCAATATCCTCCGGCAGCGCATGCAAAGGCCAATGAGGTGATGTATATGCGACATATAGAAAGTATGGTTTCTCTTGTTGCTTTTGTTCATTGAGAATTTTTACAGCGTAATCGGTTATTGCATTGGTCATATAAAATCCTGAATCGGGCGGAGTGTACGGCTGATCATTCAATGCCATGTGGCGAACTACATTTGGCGCTTTCGTTTTTCTGATGTCAAAATAATTTGCCGCACCGCTGATGAGTCCAAAATAATTATCAAATCCTCTATCAGTAGGCCAATTAGGTCTCAATTCTCCTAAATGCCATTTACCGGATAAAGCAGTATAATAACCATATTGATCTAATATTTCTGCAATGGTTACACATTGGTAATTCAAATAACCTTCATACGCACCGGGTGGACGGGTTTTTGCGTCAGCAAGAACTCCCATCCCCGCTTCATGAGGGAAAAGGCCAGTCATCAACGATGCTCTCGTAGGTGAACAAAATGCATTATTATACATCTCGGTAAACCGTATGCCTTCTTTGGCAAGACGGTCTATGTTCGGTGTACGAATCTCGCTGCCATAACAACCGATATCAGAAAAACCCATATCGTCCGCCATGATGAGAACAATATTCGGTCGCTCATTCACAGTAGCAGGCACTGTGATATTTTTTTCTCTATAGCCGGTGCCGGTGAATAATAAAATAGCGAGTAAAGAAAAATATGCTTTCATAAATGAATGTTTATTGAATTAATTTTCTGAATCATTCAAGTTTTTTTCTATAGCATTAATCATATCAAGTGTCGGAAATCCATTATTAGGTCTTCTTTTTGCCGGGTCGTACCATGTCGCCCATTTCTTATTTTTATCTCCATCCATGCATGTTTGATAAATTTCTTTTAACTGCTCCGTAGCTTTTGTCATCAGTTGATTTATCTTCTCAATATTTTCTTTTTCATTTCCTCCATTTATATAAGCAAACTTCAAATGAGCTGCATTCAATAAAGTGTTTTCAAATTCTAACAACTGATGATACATTAATGCAGGCAAATAAATATAGTCATAATAAAATCCTGACTGGTCCTTTGTTTTGGGCAAGCCCGATGATGCCTGCTTCAATGCATCACTTACAAAAAACCGGCGCTGTTCTAATTCAGGGCCAAGCATACTATCTTGAAATGCAATTTTAATTTTTCGTTTTTTTGCCAACGCCAAAAAATCAATCAGTTTTTTTATCTCTGCCAGGTTCTGAACATAACCGTTACGTCCAAACTGGGCTTTGTGCAATGACTGCATAGAAGCAATAGCATAAGGAACCGCAGCCTTATCAAAATAATAACGGCACCAATTCTCCAGGAAAATTTTTCCATTAAAGTGATCAGGATCGTATGCCCATTGAGCAAAAGCGTCAAGATTAATTAGAAAAGGGCGGAAGGTTTGCCCATTTACATCAATGTAGTTTGTTGCATGAAATCTATTCGCCATGAGACTCATGACCGAATCTATTTTTTCCGGGTATGGATCATGAACCGTATGATTTTTCCAGAAGCCGGCATGCATATATGTACCGAAATTATATCCCTTTGTACTTACAGGAAGCGAATTAAAGTCGCAGTATCCGTCATCCGACCAGACCACAATAAAATCTTTGGGCGGATTAAATCCGTTGTTGAACATCTCCATGCCATCGTCGTAGCAAATACATAATTTTTGAGCTTTGGGTTTATAAATATTCAATACACTATCAAAAGCTGCAAATACTTCATTAAAAACTTTCTCTTTACTCTCACCGCAACTACTCGCATAAGCCCGGTCCCAGATCTGGTTTCTTGGCCGCAAAGAAAAAATATCTGCTTTACCCAACGGTGTCTTGGTTAGATAATAAACCCATGTATCAATCCATCTGTCTTTATATTTTGTCCAGCACAATGCTTCGCTATCAGTCAATGATCTCATCTCGTAACCCGGACTAAGATCGATCTGAATTTTCATCCCTTTTAAATGCGCATAATCAATCAAACTATCTACAAGAGAAAGATTAGTATGATAATTAGGTCTTAATTTTTTATACGGTTCTCTCGTAAAAAATTCCGCTCTCCCTAACATATCAAATAACTGGATGGCATTATAATGCATACGTCGCAACGAATTAACCATGCCCATCCATGTGTCCATATCATATTCGAGGTATGGTTTTTTCATATTTGCTAATTCATCTACATCATTTTCAAAATAACATATTATAGGAACTACCGATGGCTTGATGAGCTTTTCTTTAACCGCATAAGGATCAAACGCAGTCTTCTTTTTAGGGACAGAACCGGTCCAATAAGACAACGGATCAATACCTAATTCATACTTCGAAAAATCGTAAATAGTATTCTGCACTCCTTCCGCATCACTACCGGCTAAAACAAGAAGTCGTTGGCCATTATCATTGACTACTTTCATCAATCCTCCACGAGGACCCGGATCATTGTTGCTTATTTGAATAAATCCTTTTTTGACAAAGTCTGCAATTAAATTACTTGTGGCAGGCGATCCGATTATTATATAATAGTCATTCCCGAAAATTTTTCCAGGTTCTTCAGTTACGATTACTTTGGCATTTGTAACCTGTTCCATATCTTTTTTAAGATCACCGCATGTAGCTTTTTCTGTTGCTGTACCATTAGTTCCATAATATACAATGTATCTTTTTGCAGGTTGAAATGAAGACAACAGAATAAAAAATGTCAACAAGCCTAAATTTGAAAAACTGAAGCTGGTGAGCCTAAGTCTATAAACTTTATATTTCCATCTCTTTAAAGAGGTCATTAAATTTTCATTTACATTTCATAAATCAATTCAAACTGTTTATATCTAATTGCAAAGAATCTTTTACAAACGGAATGATCCTGACAGGACCCAGCAAACCCGAAGTAAGCTTTTCTTTTTCCCGCATGATACTTCCATAATTCCACCAACGGGCTTCTTTAGAATCAATATTCGCATTCATCATATTCCAACTGGCCTCGTTAGCAAGTAAGTTGGCTATAACAAAAGTTATCTTGTTCTCACCGGGATGGATATATTTTGTAATGTCAGTACGAAACGGCGCCCATGAACGATAACAAACCAATTGGTCGTTTACCCATACCTCGGCGAAATAATCTACTTGCCCGGGATCGAGAATCAATTTTGTATTCTTATTAAAATATTTTCCATCAACCTGAACTGTATAGTTGTACAACGCTCTTCCGGAATACCAGCTTAGATTCATATCTGTCCATGACTTTAAAGGAATCAAAGCTTTCCCACAAATTAATTGTACTGGTTTTTGCAGACCATCTTCGTAATTCTTCACATGTATCTTTATTGACAAAATATTCGAATCCCTGTTCAGGAATTGTTTAATAGATGAAAGTCCTTTATTATTGATCTTTACCAGGTGGTTATTGACAAAAACATCGAACTGACCTTTTATATCCGGTTTGATCACAGCATCAATTCCCGGAGGTAATTCTTCTTCATACCAAACTGTATTCGGAAAATGAACGCTATGACCGGGACGTTCAATATTTCCCCATGAACCGAGAGGAGGCGCTGCAAAAATTAAAGCCGGCAGCCAAATGACCTGGTCCTTTGAAGCCTGCCAGCTACTATCTGTTACCAATAAAACAGTTTTGCCATTATTTAAAATAATATTTCCTTCCAATAGCAATCCTTTTGTATTAGTTGTCTTAACCAGAATTGTATTATTCCCTCTTTCAATAAAATCATTGATATTGTAATGCCCGACGTTTTTCCAATTTGAATCCCGACCAACGATCTTTCCATTTACAAATAATTCATAGCTTTCATCAGCAGTGATATCCAATGAAGCATCTTTCGCTGCATCATCTGTCATGAAATTTTTTCTGAAGTAAACAGTTCCGCCGCCTACTGCAGGAAGATGCATACTATAATCATAGAAACTTATCCATGATGCCTGCCAACTGCTTAAATAACGGGCACATCCTTTAACAGAACTGAATTGATCTTCTACTTTTATCGTTTTCCAAATTGGATCATTTTCGGTTTTGAATTTCATAACGGGCAATGAAAGTGTATCAGCATTCAATGTAGAAGTCCACTTATAATTAAGCGCTTTCGGGCTGAGTTGAAATTGCCAATCACCATTTATTGGAATTTCAGGCAAGGAAGAATTTCCCTGCCATTTTTTTGAAACAAGTGTATTCCCTTTCCACAAACTTATTTGGTGAAGATCATCAGGAGCAGACCAACCACTGAACGTAATGTTGCCTTTTGCATTTTCAATTTGCAGATCATCAAGATCAGTGCTTTTAACTAATATATCTTCTTTATTTGTTTGCCCCGGTTCAAGTACAATAAAATAACTTTCCCATTGCTTAAAATTCAATTGCAGTTCAAGGCGATTATCATGTATTCTGTAATTGTTGATTTCTTTGATAGCGCCTGTTTCAGGATCCCAGAGGTAAGGTTTACCGATTGATTGTAAACTAACCTGGAAAGAATTAGTTGCTTTTTGACTGTTGACAAAATAATATATCTCCTTGTCAGCTATTGTTCGGTGTTGGTATTGCAGCCAATTATTTCCGTTTCCTTTCACCAAAACATCAGGAGTAATTTGATCCCGGACAATGCCGGGCAATAATTCCACATACCTGGTAAATATTCCTTTTCCACCCGTTTCATTTTTTTTCAAAGTATAATGATTGGTTTTTGTATTATCGGATGTATGATATTGGTCCTGGTTCAATTCCCTTGGCTCAAAACCAAAAATATCAGTCATTGATTTTACAATAAAAGGATCGTCAGGTGTTCCCTCTTCAGATACAGAAGGCAATTTATCCAGGCCAATTACAATTCCTCCTTTTGCGATGAAATCATTAATTGATTTCATCGCATCGGTTTGAATCGCTTTCAGATCGGGTAAAATGAGAATTTTATAATGTTCCTGTTCTATATGCAAACCATTGTTGTCACTGGCAGCTTTTGATAAAGAATAAGGATCGATCACATCATAATCAATATGATTTTCCAGCAACTGACGCTGCACTTCTTTATAATATTCATCATTTACCGGGGTGGAATAACCTCCGAGCCAAAGTTCCGTCAAAGGATAAGCGACGGCAACATTACAATCATGCTTACCTTGTGACAACATATATGAAATACGTTGAGCAAATGTTGCTAATGGTTTAAAATATTTCCAATAGGGATTCTGGTAAAACCAACTTGGCGGCCAATCGGCCTGATTCTCCGGCCTGTCCATTGAGTAATGAAACAAATGAGGAATGAACATATTGACCCCATACACTCCTAACATTGAAAATCCGTAACGGTATTCTTCCAGCGGAATGGCATAACCCCCTCCTCCCATTGATTCAGCAGCTACTCTATTTCTTCCATAGATATGTCCAATTGAACTTATCTGTTTGGGATCATACCAGTCAATCTGCCGGGGATAACCATATCGAAAATCTTCATTATCGGTGCAAGGTCTTTGCAATTGTCCCTCTGTATAGAAATAATCAGACTGACGAATGTATTGAATCAATTCTTCCGTGGTGTGGCCGGTAACCCAAATATGATGATCGCTTGCCCATTTTGCGTATTGCTTGAACCATGCTTTGCTGTACAGATTCCTGACTACATCGAAAAAATCATATCTCGCCGTCGATGAAAATTTCGGATCATCATAGATCATTAATGGTAAATACGGCGTCAGATCATAGCCTTTTATCTTTTTGAATTGCTCAGCAAAATCATCAGACCAGAAAATATTGTTACGCCTTTCACTGGAGTTGGCATATATCTCATCAAAGAAAACACCGGGTATAGTGTTTCCAAAATAAGGACCCAATCTTTTATAATATTCGTCATGAGTAATATGAAGAAAATCAGCTACAGTGGAAGAATCAAGATAATTGATCTGCTGTTGTGGATCTTTGGTCAATGTAAACCCAATGATGGTCCATCTGCCGGGTGGCGCTTTCCATTCTTTACCGGCTAAAGAAGTCAAATCCTGTTGGCTTGAAAAATCATATTCACCACGATCAGATATTTTACCTGCGAATATCTTCATTGGATGATCAGCAAAATTCAATTGAATGGTTTGTGAGCCTGGAATCTCAAAATGAGTGTAGCGTAAAATTTTTTTGATATTCCTTTCCGGGTTTGCAAGTATTGTTCTTCCACCGGCGCTGCCGCTTGGCCATTTGTCTTCATCATACAAGCAGGTAAAAAATCCTTTTTCATGAGCATATTTCACCGTTGATTCTATCGCATTCCACCAACCATTCGAAAAATAAGGTGTAGTACTTTCATCAAGCCCTTCTCTTGCATGCATAAATGCGCCATAAACTCCTTTGTCCAACATTTGATCAACTTGCCAGTTGAGTTTTGAAGAATCCAATGTGTTGTTCAATGACCAAAAAGGAAGCAGGCTATATTCGGGTGGTGGGTTTTTAAAATTTATTGCAAGCGAATCTTCATTAGTAAACGTTTGGAGTTTCTTTTTTTGCTTATGAGTATCGCCGGAAAAAGAACTGATCAATAATCCGATTAGAATAACAATACATGGAATAACGAAATAATAAGACTGTTTGCTGATTTTTATTTTGAATTTGAGATACGTCATTTTTCAATTTCATTATTTTCAAACCGTTGGCCGGTATTCAAACAATACGTTCCCATTAACAGCATGATGTGTGAAAATAATTTCAGGATGATCGTTGGTATGAATAATATTCACTTCGAGGTATCCACCTACCACATTCAGGTATAGATGTTCGGGCCTCCTATCATTAGGATCCCAACCGCTGGCATGTTCATCGCTGGCGGGGCCACAGCCAAATTCTAATAGACCTGTCTCAGAATCTTTAGATGCATATTGCCAGTGGCGGTCTCCATTGATGACATGCATCTTATGATCTTCGACAAATTTGCGCAGCATTTCTCCTTCATGATAAAAACCAGCGTTGGAATAATTATCATCTTTCTTAGGACGATCGGGGCCAACCAGCGGAGTCTGGCTGATCAATATTTTAAAAGTCGCATCCGATTCCTGAACTGATTTCTTAAACCATTCCATTTGTTCTTCACCCCAGATAGTTTTACCCGGTCCATCGGGCATATTATTCGGGCTTCTGAAATCACGGCCTTCAGGCATCCATATCTGTAAATCCTTTCCCCAACGATAAGTGCGATACGTTTTATCTCCCATCGGCACATTATCAAGAAACAATTGTTGCCCTTGTTTGAAAGTAAAATCGCCCATGAATTTCGTTTCCATTGTCGGCCAGCAATCATTCATCCAGGTATCGTGATCATCTTTCATAAAATAACTTGAAACCCTCTTATGAAATTCAACAAGTGTAGGAAAACTGTATATCCTTTGCCAATGCCAGCGGGCCAACGCAAGATTCTTCGCCTGCTGATCGTAATAGATAATGTCACCGGTATGAACAAAAAAATCCGGGTGTTGACGAAGCATAGATTCATAAATCTTAAATCCCTTGCTTCCATAGTCACGATCATGATAATCCTGGCAGGTAACCACCATAAATTTTATATCACGATGATCATTTTGAGCAGGAGCAGTTTTAAAACTTCCTTCCGTTACAGCAGAAATCTTTATACTTCCTGATGCCCTTGATTCAACTTTTACTTCGTATCGTTTCCCCGGTAAAAGATCTGATAAAACGAACTGGCAGGTAGCATCACGATCTACATCAACAGTTTGCCATGAAGATTCTTTCCAATTATTATTACCTGTTCTCCAAAGAACACGAACTTCACCGGGTGCTGCTGGAACAGCTCCTGCGATTGTATTCACATCTGCTCCATCGGGAAATTCAACTTTTGGTTCCCGGTTGGGCCTGCTTTCTTTGTCAAGTTTATGTTCTACAAATTCTCCGGTCTTCGGATCTCTATATTTAACGATGGGCTCAGGTGCGTTATCACTTACTCTCGTTGCATTCTTCGTCAATCTTGCCCAAACAATGGCTTGTGTTGAACTTATTTCACCGATCTTAATGCCTGTTGCCATAAAAGGTCCGTTTCCCACTTCATTTATATCAAATGGGAAAAGATTGCTTTTTTCTTTCAGACCAATAGCAATTGCTGCAGAGCCTATGGAAATATCTCTTATAAACTTTCTTCTGTTTGCCATAATATTCCGATCTAAGGATTATTAATTAATAAAATAAATCTATCTATTGATTCATTCTTTGCACAAGGTTCTTATTTACATTCAGGGTATCGTCTTTAACGTTGTTCAGTATAAACCGTTTTTCGTTATCATTTTCCTTTACATTACAATTTGACAATTTTAATCCTTTCACATCATCAAAGACATAAGCCGGACGATAATCTTTGTTTCTTGCGATTACAGTAACATTTTTTAGTACCAGTCCCTCCACATGACGCACATAAAAAGCCCACGCCGGTAATTCACCAAACATGGAGAACTCAGGATATTGATTTTCTACTTCCGGAACATCTTTTAAACGATACAAAGGCAAAATGGCTAAACCGTCGTTGCCTCTTCCGGGATAACTGATCTGGATATTTTCAAATACAACATTCTGTACCGGGTGGCCGGGAATACCTGTAATGGAAGAAGGGAAAATATTATGGAAAAAAGCAAGATCAGGCCCGCGGAGATCATACTTTTCGTCAGGGCGGCCGAATGGAACCTCAACTTTCACATTTCGGATCACTATATTCTTAAGTGTACCAACATGTGTATCTTTATTACGATGGCCTAACCGAATAAAAATAGCGTTCCCGGTGTTTGTAGCCGTTACACTATCCACTAAAACATTTTCAAGAAATCCACCATCCACAGATTCAATTGCAATTGCCGAACGAAATGTATCAAACACTTTGATATTTTTAATGACCACATTCCTGAATCCACCTGTTGAGCCTGTTCCGAATTTTACAGCACTGGCGCTGGAACGTACCGTACAATTGGCGATATAAATACTATCATTAAAGAAACCATTTCCATCTGATTTTAAACAAATACCGTCATCTGCAGAGTTCACAAAACTATTGATGATGCGAACATTTGAACAATCCACCACATCAATTCCATCATTATTCCAGTAAGCATCACTCTCTACACTGATATGATCCAGCGTCATATTTTTGCAACGTTCATAAGTTTGCACCCATCCCGTTGCATTTTTAATAGTGATGCCTGTGATCTTCAGATTTGTACAATTAGAGAATTTAAAAACACCTGGCCTTCCATCGGGCCTTTTTCTCCGGAGATTATAATGAGCGCTATCCAAAACGCCTGCATAAAATAAACTATCCATAATAAGTGCCAACTTTCGTCCTTGTCCATCAATAGTTCCGCCTCCTGAGATACCGAGGTTGCTTTCTTTATCAGCTCCTATCAATGCGCCGATACGATTTCCCCTTTTTTCTGATTTTACTTTTTCCAGAATATCTTTTACAGAAGGATAATCATAAGGATTGATACTTCCCAACAATACTGCTTTCGGGTTTAAGTACAGATTCACTCCTGATTTTAATATCAATCCTCCTGTTATAAATGTTCCCTCCGGAACAATTACCTGCCCACCTCCTTCGCTGGCAGCTTTATCAATAGCCTGCTGAATACTTGATGTGTTAACTGTTTTTCCATCAGCCTTTGCGCCAAAGTCAACAATGTTATATTTTTTCGTTTGTGCAAAATCCGGATAAAATAAAAGTGTCGCAATGATCAGTAATATTGTTGTCTTCATACTTTGGTTTTGATTTAAAAAATAATTTCACTTGTGCTTCATCTTTTTAATGCTATCCATCACATGAGTTAATTCTTCCACTTTCATGGGATCTTTAAGCCAAAGGTTATCCGTTTCCGAAGGATCTTTTTGAATGTCGTATAGTTGTCCTTTTGCTTCTCCGGGTTTTGGCTGTTCAGTAACGGGGTCACTAAAACCACCGGAACCAAGTCCTTCAATTAATTTCCATTTACCCTGGCGAACAGCATACAAACCATGTGAAGACTCATTAATAATAGTTCGTTGCGCCGTCAATGAATCTGGTTGTCGTAATAAGACAGGCAAGATGCTGTAACTATCCAATGCTGCATTAGCAAGAGTATCGTCGCCAACTAACTCCGAACAGGTTGCTGTCAGATTAGCAAGCGTAGTAGTAATATTGCTTATACTTCCTGCTTTAATGTGATCAGGCCATCTTACCATAAATGGGACACGATGTCCTCCTTCCCATGCATCCGCTTTCATTCCCCTGAAAATATAAGCAGCATGATGATTGTATTTTTTTACAAATTGCGGTCTCCAGTAAGGACCGTTATCGCTGGTAAATATCACAATAGTATTTGATGCTTTACCGCTTTCTTCAATAGCATTTAAAACTTTTTTTACCATCGCATCCACCTCCATTACATAATCGCCATAGGCTCCTGCTTTTGATTTACCGATAAATTCTTTTGATGGCAGCCACGGCGTATGTGGTGATGGCATTGCGAAATAGAGAAAAAATGGTTTTGAACTTTTTGATTGTTGTTTGATATAATCAACTGCTTTATCAGTAAAATGGGGAAGCACATCATTAAAATCAAAATCAGGCGACATCAGCCCCGGTCTCCAAAATGCGCCGGTGGCATAGTTCGGGCTTGTCTTTGGATTTAATTCGTTTCCTTTTGTAGTGCTTGATAATGGCGATGTAAGTGTATCATTTTGCAAATAACAATACGGTTCCATATCCAGCGATGCCGGTAATATATAAGAATAATCAAAGCCATGTTGCAAGGGCCCATCAGTTGGTGGTTTGGTAAAATCAATATCATCCGGTTTCATGTCTCTCACCATTCGTATTCCTTCCGGATCATTTTGCGGAATTTGCAAAGCGGATTCATGTCCCGGTTTTACTACCCAACCTAATCCCAAATGCCATTTACCAATAACAGCAGTAGTATAATTATGTTTCTTCAGCAAAGAAGCAACGGTAGGTTGGTCCGGTTCTATCAATGACTGACCATATCCGGATAAAACACCTTCAGGCAAACGGCTGCGCCAGCAATAATTTCCGGTGAGGATTCCATAACGTGACGGAGTACATACTGATGAAGGTGCATGTACATCGGTAAAACGCATACTTTCCATCGCAAAAGAATCAATGTTGGGTGTATTGATCTTTGATTCAGGATTGTAAATGGAAACATCGCCATATCCCAGGTCATCAGCAAGAATAAAAACAATGTTCGGTGGATTAACCTGCGATGTTTCTGAACTGCTCTTTTCATTTTTTGAATTGCAACCAGATGCAATAACAATTGCCAACAGCAAATAAAAATTCCTTTTCATTGCACGTATTTTTTTATTGAACAAAATGAATTATCAAAGGACAGGTTCATTTCCTTAATCTCCATCATCCGGGCTTTTATTTTTAAGTAAATAGTGTTGTAAAAAGTTTTCATACAGGTTATCAGGCAATTTGAGCAGGTCATTGGTATTGCTCATGTACTGCCTGATCTTTTCTATGAGGTTTTTCGTTGTAGCTTCGTATTTAGGGTCTGTAACAAGGTTCACTTTTTCTTCCGGATCTGCTATCACATTATACAATTCCAGGAAAACCTCGTCTTTAAAAGTATCTATAATGAGTTTGTAATCTCCATCTACTACGCAACGCTGGTTATTTCCATATCCGCCGTTGCCATCATATTGAATGAAAATCGCTGTGCGTTGCTGCTTTTTCCCTTTTACTAACGGCATCAATGATTCACCATCTGTTTTGTCGTTGACATTGATATTAAGATAATCCATCAATGTTGGCCATACATCTATCAGGCTAACGAGATCATTCGTTTCTTTAAATGCCGGTTTGAAATCGGAAGGGAACTTTATAATAAGCGGCACACGAGATGACTCCTCATACATACACATCTTTTGCCATAACGAATGGCTGCCGAGCATTTCACCATGGTCTGCTGTAAAAATGATCAAAGCTTTGTCATACATGCCGGCATTTTTCAAAGCATTGATCACTTTTCCAATTTCATCATCCACCAGGCTGACCAGTCCAAAATATTTCGGCCACACTTCTGTCCATTCGTTTCTTGAATAACGGCTGCCGATAAATCCTGTAAGATTATATAATTGCAATGTGGACTGGCCGGGATACCATTTTCCAACATTATCCGGTATGGTTAGATCACTTGTCTTGAATTTGCTGAAATAAGGTTCAGGGATATTATACGGCGGATGCGGCGACAAGAACATGAGATTTAACAGCAAGGGCTGATCGTCTTTATAGTTCTTTATAACATCAACAGCTTTTTCTGCATAATATTCATCATCGAAATATTTCAATCCCGGTTTGTATTCTTCAAATCTCGGAGTTGAATATTTTTTCATGTATGTATATTTCCCGGAGGTAAGTTCAGGTAACATAGCTTTGAATTGCGGACCGCCGGGTGCTTTGATGTTTAAAGATTTCAACCACTGCTTGTATGTTTGATCCGTGATCCATTTCGTTTTCGACTGTGGATCCTTGTCAATTTTATCCTGCGTAAGAAAATGTTGTTTACCTACATGCCAGCTATCCCAATTATTCGCCATGATCTCGTATAAATTAGGCGTACCCGATTTTACTTCTTTGAAATGATCATCTTCCGGTTGCCAGCCGTTGATCAACGAGCCATTATTATTGGGATATCTTCCTGTAAAAAATGAAGCACGGGATGGAACACAGATAGGGCTGGCGCAATATGTTCTGTCAAATGAAACGCCGTCATTCTTTAATTGATAAATGTTTGGCGTAAATTTTCCAACTGCATCATATCGCAGTTGGTCGCACATGATGATAATGACCGGCACTTTCTTTTGCTGGGCATAATTAAAATGCTCAAACAACAGCAATAACAACAAAAACAATAAAGACCTTTTCATGTTTTATTTTTTATACCCTTTTGGTATATATGCCGGGTTATATTTTCCTCTCTCTTTGAAGCCAGGCCAGTTTCTCATCAAACCAAACCGTGGATAGCTATCGAAAATATCCCCATAGCCCAACATTCTCGGATCGCCTTGTTCTTTCAATAATTTTTCCAATTGGTTCCTCAATTCTGTTTTTACGGAACTGTATTTAGGATTGGCAACAAGATTATGACGACAAGCAGGATCTTTTACAATATCGAAAAGTTGTTCTTCGGGACGCTTGGAAAACCCTTCGTCAAACAGATCGGGCCATTCATCTTTCTTTTCAATCATCAGCAATTTGGTTGGCGAAGGATCATCAATATCATTATAACCGAGTCCAATGCCTTTGGTATCTCCATCTCCTCCCTGCACCGTTTGCAATTCTTCTTTTTCTACTCCCGGTGGCGGCGGATCTCCTGCCGGCCAAAGATCCGGTTTACAATTAAGAATGAACAGAAACTGTTTGGTCCGGATGGCACGGGAAGGATATCCAAGATCATCAGGGCGGGAATGCGAATGTCTTTCTCTCCCGGTCAATACATAAGTTCTTTGATCTGCTGCATTCTTTTTATTGAAGAGGATATCAGCAAGACTTCTTCCTGTCATCTGGGGAACATTATTGACACCGCCAATGCTTAAAATTGTTGGCGCCAGATCAATCAAACTCACCAGTTCATCAGAAGTTTGTCCTTTCCGGATCTTGTCCGGCCAACTGATCGCTAAAGGAACATGCGAACCATATTCCATCAAATTAGCTTTTGCCGAAGGAAAAGGCATTCCATTATCTGAAGTAACAACAATAAGTGTATTATCCAATTCCCCTTTCTGTCGCAAAAAATCAATCATTTTCCCTAACTGTGTATCGAACCATTCAATTTCCAAAGCATAATCTTCAATATCACTTTTTACAATGGAATCATTGGGAAGAAAACCCGGAACAAAGGCTTTTTTGATATCCTTACCTGATCTTTTTGCCGAACCTTCTTCGTAAATACGATGCGGTTCATGAGCGCCGTACCAGAAAAAAATTGGTTCATCTGCTTTTTTCTGATTATAGAAATCAACAAAATTTCCGAAGTAATCTATATTGCTGATACCTTTCGTTGGTGGCTGTAGTTTTTTTGAATTGAATTCCGGCCCAACCGGGTTGCGTTTCCATCCTGCATCTTTCCAGTTGCCCGGCGCCCAGGGTTTTCCTGTATAACCGATCCAGTAACCTGAACTTTCGAGCAGATCAGAAAACACCTGGAACTTTTTTGGAAAATAACTGCTATGTGTTCCTGCCTCTTCCAATTGCCAGATATTTTTTCCGGTAAGGATCGCTGCTCTTGAAGGACTGCATTGCGGCGCCGCTGCAAATGCATTATTAAATAAGATACCGGATCTTGCCACTTCGTCAAATGCAGGAGTTTTCACTCCGGTGGTGCCGTATATTGATGCGTAAGGGAAAGATTGATCATCGGCAATAACAAACAAAATATTCGGCCTCTTGCCTGCTTTTTGTTTGGATTTACTTTTCTCTTTATTCCATGAAGAAAACATCGCTGCGCCAAAACATGCCACAACAACTATAACTAAAATTTTTATTCCTTTTTTCATGAAATAATTTTTATTGTCCCTGTTCTGCCGGTATCTCTTTCACCACATCAGGAACCACATCACCCGCTTCTGAAAAAATATAATTACCATTCACTAATTCAACCAACTTACTGCTTCCTGCTATTTTACCGCTATATGCTTTATTATCTATTACAAGCTTTTCTGCTCCGGAGGTGAATGAAATATGCTTCTTATCATTAAATGCTTCCAGCAATGCCGGTTTATTGGCATCCAATTCTGCATGGATCACCCAGCCATCAATGGTGATTTCATTTTTATCATTGAATTTTTCTGATGATGTTTCATTTCTCATTTTTCCATTTTGATCAATCCGCATAATGGCAAGAAAACGGGCTTTATTGCTTTTATCAACTGTGGCAGCAGTCAAATGCCATTGGTCGTTCTTGTATTCGATCAGGTTTCCATCTTCATCTTCACGGCCGAGCCAATTCACAGCAGGAACGCCAAAGGTGTCCGACAATTGCCAATGAAATTTTTGGCTGGAAAAAAGTGAAGTTGTAGCCGCCACTTTTGCTGAACTGCAATAGAAACGGTCTTTCAATTCATTAATTTTAATTTTATACGGACTATGTATCAACCATGACCATTTTGCAGGATGATCAGCTTCAAGATCATCATAGATAATTAAAATATCCGGATGAAGAAAAAGTAAATGACGGCGAAATTTCGTCAACCCGGTTTGTTGCTTTTCTGCTTTACTTGAATATGCCTGTGACGCATCACCCACCACGTAGCTAACATTTTTTCCATTGATAAATCTTGGCAGATAACCATATGCTTCCACATTGAATGGTTGTCCTTTATCATCGATCAAAATTCCATTATGCCCTTGCGTTGCTTTGTACCAACCGAGACGATGCGGATCCTGCATCGCCACTTTATGCCCCGACATATAAAACAATCTATCGCCTCCGAATAAAACATTGAACGTATTCTGATCACCGAGCAAATGACCATACGAACCATAAGGACTTGAACGCATAGAGATCATCAGGTCTTTTCCCCTATCTGTGATAGATGAATGTATATCGACGACACCTGTACCTCTGAAAATTTCTGCGGCAGGAAGTGTGGATGGATTGATTGGCTCAGGCCTTTTTATCCCGTGTAAATAGCGCATTCGGAACCAGCGCAACATATCAGCATCTGATAATTTTACGGCCGTTTTATTTTTTTTCGGATATGAAGTGACGCCATTTACTCTTTCTTCGGTTTTAGTATCATTTTTCCCTGTTACTTCAATTTGCTGAGCATACCATGCGGCCATGCGATTTCCTGTTAATCTCGACAATGCATCTGCATAAGCCAAATATTCTGTGCCCGGAGAATAAATTTTTTCTATATCATCGCCAAAGCCATCACTTGATGAACCTGCAGGAAAAGAATAAGCCATCCAATACGGATTCTCCTGGTACCAATCAGTATTTTTTATAAAATCAAAACCGGTGTAGTGTTTAATGATCATCGAAATATCGAGCAGCGTTTCCATGTCCAGGCGGAAATAAGAAGCGCCTTCACACCATCCTCCGTCACCTCCACCCAATATCGGAGCTCTTGCCAGCCAAAGTTCATAAGCATATTGGATCCAGTTGCGGGCATCATCCGTTTCTCCATACAATGCAATAGCTGTTTGCAAAAAATAATGGAGAATATATTGCCACACATGATTGGAAAGAACTTTTGCATCAATATTATTGATCCATTCATGAAAAAAACGATCGGCTCTTTTGTGAATGGCTTTTATCAATATCTGACGTTGGTCATCATTCAATTGATCATGGAAGGTATCAAAAGCTAAAGCCATGGCTGTCATGCATCGGGCATCACCAAAATCACTCAGGTGACTGACGCCACCCGGATCCATGCAGCAACAGACATTGCCCATGCAATTGCTTTTTGTTTAAAGTTATTACCGCCAGTCAAAATATAAGCCTTGCAAAAAAGATCTACTGCGAAATAAATATTATTGCTGGCATGTTCGCTTGCAACCAGTGCGATCTTATCATTCTCTTCTTTCGAGTTGCCTTCAATTTTTCTTTCGGCATCTTTTTCAGTCGGAGGTTCTTTGGTCATCCAGATATTCACTTCTTTCAAAATCGCTGTTCCATCTTCTGTTACTTTATTTTGTTCTGCAAATAATTTTTCATTGGATTTATCAACCAGCACTCTTGGATGGGAGGCCGGAATCGCTGAAAAGAATTTTTCTATGCCCGGAGCAAAATCCTGGTCGGCATTTGGCGTGATGCGGAATTGCAATCGTTGCGACCAATCTCCGTTATGCACACGGTATTGCCAATACCAGGTTCCTTCATTTAATTTCCGATGCGGATTATAAATTGTCCATGGAATGTTTTGTTCAGTGACCGTTTGTGCATCAGCAAATGAAGGATCTTGTGACAAACGAATATCATATCCGCTTGCTTTTTTCGTCAATGACCAAAGCAATATTGGAGAAACAGAGTTGGCTTCGTTATTCAAAGCCGGCGATGGCCATTTTCTGAATTGCGGATGCAACACCGGGTAATCGTTGGGAAAAGCTCTTTTATCGGTTTCGGTTTGAGCTGAAGCTGCCCATGAAATCATCATTACTAAAAATGGCAAAGAGCCTCTGCAAACATTGAATAAAATGTTTTTTTGCTGAACTAAAAAATATGTATTCTTCAAAAATCTAATCATCTTCATCTTCTGAATTGTTCTTGTTTTTATTATTTTTCTTTTCATTCAATGCAGGATCAAGAATCTCCGCATGCATCTTTTGCAAATAACCCATGAGCTTTGCATCAAGCTCTTTAAATTTCTGCGGCTGTTCTGTACTGAGATCATGCGTTTCACCAATATCCTGGCTGATATTATAAAGTTCTTCTTTACCTGTTTTCCAGAATTTGATCAGTTTATAATCACCATCAATGATGGCAGAATGAGGATAACCGCTGGCATAACGATGGAAATACAAAGCATCTTCGCTTCGTTGTATCGGCCCGGACTCGGGGTGATCAAATAATTTTTTTATGCTGGCGCCATCTAAATATTCCGGAAGCGCCGATTTATTTCCAGCCAGTTCACTGATCGTAGGAAAAATATCATAACCGGTAACCGGCACATGAGAAAAACTATGTGCCGGGATGCCGGGACCTTTTACAATGAAAGGCACTCTTATTCCCCCTTCGTACAATGTCCATTTGCCGCCACGCAAAGGATAGTTGCGCATTGGGCTCTTAAATGTAGATGGCGGGTCAAGACGATTGGAAAGAGGAGGAATAAATTCAACCGCACCATTATCCGCCATTAAAAAAATATAAGTATTGTCATCAATTCTTAATTTATCTATCGTTTCCATTATTTCACCAATACCGGTATCAAGATTTTTTAACATGCCCGCCCAACCGGCATTGTTGTGTTTTTTCCCTTTTGGTTTCTTTAAATACTTCTGATAAGTGCTATCTGTTGTTTGTATGTCCACATGAGTAGCATAATAGGAAATCTGTAAATAAAAGGGATGATCAGCCGCTACCTGGCGTTGCATGAAATTGATCGCTCTCTTTGTCAGCGTCACTGTTTTTTTGGGATCATTATTAGTATATGTCTGCGTCCATTTTGTTTTTTTATCCAGCATTACATCGCCATTACTATTTCCGGTATTACCATCGCTTTCGTCATAGCCAAGATCTTCAGGATAAATATCTGCCCGCAGATCCCATTTGCCATAATGCGCAGTTTTATATTCCGGGTCAATCGACTTAAGCATCTCCGGAATGGTGAGCCATTTTTTTGTCCGGGAATTATAATTCTTTTTGAACAATACATTACCTGTGTGAATTGGGTTTTGGCCAAACTGTATGCTGCGTCGTGAAGGAGTGCACAACGCATCCGGAGCATAGCCATTGGTAAATCGCATTCCTGCATCACCTAACCGGTCAATATTGGGTGTTTCGAAATAATCGCTTTTGGAATCAGGATAACGGTTATCCATTAGTTCGGAAACGCAGGTCCATCCCTGGTCGTCTGTAAGAATAAAAACGAAGTTGGGGCTTTTTGTTTTTGGCTTTTTATGCGCCTGGAAAAACAATAAGCCAAAACAACTCAGCAACAGAATAAGAATATTTCTTTTCATCCTCTTTAAAAATTTTCAATTAAGGGTTTTTAATTTCCCAAACTTTAAAATCACGATATCGAAAATCAGTCCATCGCATTTGCCTGAAACCTATTTTACCTGAAGTGTATACAGGGCCAAATGTTTTGCCATCATCGGTATAATCAATGATCTTCCTGTCATCAATATACATTACGATCCGGCTTTTATCTTTTATCAGCCTGATATGATGAACCGAAGTAGATGCGGCCGATATTCCTTCTGGCCCTGTTTGTAACACATCAAATGCAGGATCTTTTCTTAAATGAGAATCTCCTCTATCGGGATCTTTTGGATTGTTAGCATAATAAGAAATATGATAACAATTGATCTGGTCTTTATTATAATATTTGAAAGTGCCGTCACGTTTCGGCATGTCCGGATCAAAAATATCTTCGCCTTTACTTCCTTTCGCTGCAAAGAAAATGATCGTAAGTCCATTGGTAGTATCCATATTCTGCATGTCCCATTCTGCAATAAAACTTTCGGAAAAATCTTTCGGACACCAGAAAACATGATCCCATTTTTTATCGGGAGAATATAGTTCCATCCAGCCATTAACAAACTTTAGTTCTCCAGGTCCTTCCATAATCCAATCATTCAATTTTGTTTTACTGCTAAAATCATTTTCATAGATCAATTTTCCTTTTTCCGGATAAGAAGAAGTATCTGGCACAAAACCATTTTTGTTTTGCAAAAACAATCCCATCAGCAATATGAACGACTGAATCATCATTCCGAAACGCTTTGATCAATTATCATCTTCAATAACAAATTCTTTTTCTAACCTGATATCAGCAGAAGAACTTCCGATCATGGCTTTAAATTTTCCCGGCTCCACTGTCCAATGCATATTTTTATCCATGATAGAAAGATCATCGGGATGCAATACAAAATGAACGGTTTGTTTTTCTCCGGGCAATAACTGAATTCTTTCAAATCCTCTCAGGTCGTATTCGTAAGTAACCACGCTGCTCACTTCATCTTTTATATAAAGCTGCACTACATCATCACCTTCTCTGCTTCCTGTATTTTGCACATCAACACTCACACTGATCTCGCCTTGATTGTGTTGTTTTTCCGGAGTAACTATAAGATTGCTGTAACTAAAAGTTGTGTAACTCAATCCATAACCAAAAGGATACAAGGCATTCAGAATTCTCGTTTTTCCATAATTAATTTTATCTCCTCCGCCCTGCCCTTCCTGCGAACCTGCTTTGTATGGAAAATTATATTCTATTTGTCCGACTGTCTTTGGAAAAGTGATTGATAGTTTTCCTCCTGGATTATATGAACCGAATAATGCATTAGCAATGGCTGTTCCACCTTGTGGGCCGGGAAATCCTGCTTCTAAAATTCCTGGCAGGTATTTATCAGCCCAATTAATAATTAGCGGCTGTCCGTTTATTAAAACCAAAATGATCGGTTTGCCTGTTTTATATAATTCTTCTAAAAAAGTTTCCTGCTTACCGGGAAGGTTCAAACTTGTTCTTGATAAACCTTCACCTACTTCATCTTTATCTTCCCCCATCACTGCAATAATTATATCTGATTTCTTTGCTTTTTTTATAGCTTCATCAATAAGAGCTTTTTCATCCTTTGTCAAAGCAGTTGGAATGATCTCTGTTTCCGGCCATGTACTATCCGTAACAGCGCAACCTTTTGCATAATCAACTTTTACATCATTCCCGACAACATTTTTAATTCCATCTAAGACAGAAACAACCGGGTTATTGGAAGGACCATAGCGGCTGGTGGCATAATTAACTGCTGCTGCAAGCGGCCCGGTAACAAGAATTTTCTTCAGGTTCTTTTTATCAAATGGTAAAATCTGTTTTTCATTCTTCAATAACACCAATGATTCTTCATTCATTCGCAAAGCGAAAGCTTCATCTTTGGCTGTATGCACAATTGAATCAGCCGCTGCCGGATCCACATAAGGATGATCAAATAATCCCAATTCAAATTTCACCCGTAAAACATCCGCAACACGGCTATCCAGGGTTTGTAATGAAATTTTCCCTTCTTTCACCGATTCCCGGATCGGGTAAATATAGTTAGTGGGAGAATCAAAATCAGTTCTCACATTCAATCCTGCATTCAATGCCTGTGTCGCTGCGTCTTTGATATCGGTGGCCACATGATGTTTTAGATATAAATATTCTACCGCTTTGCTATCAGAAACCACATAACCATTAAACCCAAATTGCTGACGCAATAATTCTGTAAGAAAAAAATGGCTCCCGGTTATCGGTTCGCCATCCCAATCATTATAACTGCTCATCACTCCCATTGCATGTGCTTCTTCGATCACTCGCCGAAAAGGATAGAGATACATATAATACAGTTCTCTCGGCGCTACATGCGGATCGGTTCTTGCATGACCATCTCTTCCGCCTTTGGGTACGCTGTACACAGCAAAATGTTTTAATGTGGAAGCAATTCCCTGTTCCTGCATTCCTGATGTCATTTGTTTTCCCAACTCAGCGATCAGGTATGGATCTTCTCCATACGTTTCCACTACTCGTCCCCATCTCGGATCTCTTGATATATCCAATATCGGTGCATATACATTTGTATAACCTAATGCTTTTGCTTCTCTTCCTTCGATAATTCCCGCTTGGTACACTAATTTTTTATCCCAGGTGCTGCCAATGCTAATTGGTGCAGGAAATGGAGTGGCCCTGTCATGGCATAAACCATGCACGCCTTCATTGGTAAAATCAACAGGTATTCCCAATCTTGTTTCTTCAATGAACCATTTTTGAATTTTGTTAATCGCATCAGCATGTTTGCTAAAGGGATAAGAATATTGCGTATTCGTTTCGGGATGATAAGCAACTGCATTCAGATCTTCATCAATGTTTGCAATACCATCTTTCCACACTTCGTTTTTCCATTGAGCAGTGGGTAATTCATCTTTCAACACTCTTCCATAACCATACAAAGTAGCCAACTGGCAAGTCTTTTCATCCAACGTCATCTGAGAAAGCAGATCAGCAACTCTCTTTTCAATGGGCTGGGATGGATCTTCGAAAATATCTTTTTTCCCGTTTTTATTAAAATCAATCCACCCGCCATGATAGATCGATTGAACCTGGGCAATCCCTTTATTCGATAAAAAAGATAATAAAATAACCAAGATGAACCCAGCCTGTCTCATTACTATTCCCGTATTGTTATTACTCATGTTCCTGAACTTTTTTTAAAGTGCAGTGCAAGTCATTTGTAAAAAAGAAGCTGTCAAAAAAGGACTGCGAACGAAAAAGAAAGGATGAGGTTTTCGTTCAATAAGCATCTCCGGATCAGCAAACTCAATTTTATCTATGGAATTTTATAATGAACTGTATCGGGACAACTTGTTGCAACCGCTATTGAATCAGCTTTTTAATTCATTTACAAATTATGACCATTTTAAAAATCCTATCCCATTTTCTACGGAAACGTTTCCGAAAAAAAATGCATTTTGCCGGTAAGCTATCCTTAATTTTAAAATAAAAAAATGCGCCATACATTTCGCAGCTATATTGTTGCAATTACAATGATTTTTGCCCTGTATCTTTTGCTTCCGGCAACCGGGCATTCTCAACAATGGACACCACTATTCAATGGAAAAGACCTGACCGGCTGGCATGAAGCCAATGGAACTGCCATTTACAAAGCAGAAAATGGTGAGCTTGTCGGGCAAACCGTTGCAGATTCGCCTAATTCGTTCCTCGCTACAGATAAAAACTTTAGTGACTTCATATTAGAATATGAATTCATAGTGGATAACGAAATGAATTCCGGAGTACAGATCAGGAGTGAAAGCACTAAAGAATACAATAATGGCAGGGTGCACGGCTACCAGGTGGAAATTGATCCATCTGACCGGGCATGGACCGGGGGCGTTTATGACGAAGCAAGAAGAGGATGGCTCTATCCGCTGACCTATAATCCTGCAGGACAAAAAGCATTCAAAAAAGATCAATGGAATAAAGTACATGTAGAATGCATCGGCAACACGATCCGCACCTGGGTCAATGGAATTTATTGCGCTTCATTAGTAGATGATATGACCCATTCCGGTTTTATTGCGTTGCAGGTGCACCAAATATCCGATGCATCCAAAGCCGGGAAAACCGTTCGGTGGAGAAATATCAGAATACAAACTGAAAATTTACATGCAAGCCCTCCCGGCCATATTTATGTAGTGAATCTCATTGCGAATACTTTGTCAACTGAAGAAAAAGCGAACAAGGTTACATTGCTTTGGGATGGAAAAACCAGCAAAGGCTGGAGAGGCGCTTATAAAAAATCATTTCCTGACGGCGGCTGGGTGATCAACGATGGGATATTGACCGTATTAAAATCTAATGGTCAACAGGAAGGAAGAGGAGGCGATATAGTGACCGATAAAGAATATCACGCCTTCGATCTGCAATTCGATTTTAAATTAACTCCCGTTGGCAACAGTGGTGTCAAATACTTTGTAAAAGAGATATATGATGTAAAAGGTGCATCAGCTATCGGTTTGGAATATCAGGTGTTGGATGACGACAAGCATCCCGATGCGAAATTGGGAAGAGATGGTGACAGAACATTAGCATCATTGTATGATATGATCCCGAGTAAAAAACCAAAAGATGCAATAAAACCGATCGGTGAATGGAACCACGGACGCATCATCGTTTATCCAAATAATCATGTGGAGCATTGGCTCAATGGATATAAAGTACTGGAATATGAAAGAGGCTCAAAAGAATTCAAAGATCTTGTCAAAATTAGCAAGTATGTAAAGTGGAACAATTTTGGTTTATGGAATGAAGGACATATTCTTCTGCAGGATCATGGTGATGAGGTATCATACAAAAGCATTAAAATAAAAATTCTATAAACAGAAAACCTGTTCTTATCGGAGATTGACCTCGTATTATGAAAAAAGCTTGCCCGCTATTGCTATTTGCTTTGATCAGTTTTGTTGGGCAAAGCCAAACAATCCCAGCACCTTTCCGGTTGCGATGTGACTTTCTGCTGCAAACCGATAAGGTAACTCAGAATGGTTTGCCGGTGGATCAATCGCTATCGACAGCAGTTGATCAAAAAAATAATTTTCAGTTTGCAAAAATTTATAGTCCTCAACCTGTTTTCAACTGGGAAGTTGACACAGTTATAAAAGACATCATTGCCTGGCAGGTAATGGTCGCTTCTTCCCCGAAATTATTAGAAAAAAATCATCCGGATCATTGGGACTCAAAAAAAATGCTTTCCGATCACAGCAGGGTTGTTTATGACGGAAGATCATTGAAGCCCGGAAAAATTTATTACTGGAAAGTACGTGTATGGAATGAAAAAGATCAACCTTCTTCTTTCTCCTCGCCTGCTGCCTTTTATTTAACTCCAGAAGATTCTTCGGACAATATTTCTCATTATCCATTGACCGCAACGAAACAGAAACCACAACTCATCGTTAAAAAAGATAACGGTTCCTGGTTTATAGATTTTGGCAAAGATGCTTTTAGTCAATTACAATTGCATTTGATTAGGACAAAAAATGATTCGATCTGGATAGAAGCCGGCGAAGCCATTGAAAAAGATCAGCAGCTCTTGAAAAGCAGCGGTAATATCCGTTATGTAAAAATCGGTCTCTACGTTACAAAAGGAACGCACGATTACAATATTGTTTGGCCACCGAATGAAAAAAGAAATAATCGCGACAGCCCGATATTAATGCCCGATTACATTGGAGAAGTTTTTCCGTTTCGCTACGTAACTATCGAAAACTTTGATGGCGCCATCTTAAAAGAATCCATTCAGCGTAAAATGATCACTTATCCATTCGATGATGCCGCCTCATCATTTGAATCCAGCGATACGGTTTTGAATAAAATATGGGACTTATGCAAGTATTCTGAAAAAGCCACCAGTTTCACCGGGTATTATGTAGATGGCGACCGGGAAAGAGTTCCTTACGAGGCGGATGCATTGATCAACCAGCTATCTCATTATTCCGTTGACCCGGAATACAGCATGGCAAGACGTTCGATGGCCTACGTTATTTATCATCCCACCTGGCCGACAGAATGGAGCTTGCAAAATGTAATGCTGGCATGGAATGATTACATGTATACCGGAGACGATTCCTTCCTGAAAAAATATTATTCTGAGTTACAGAAAAAAATATTGATGCCGCTTACAGGAAAAAATGGATTGATCAGTACGAAGACAGGAAAACAAACTCCTGAATTTTTGGAATCCATTCATTTTCCAAAAAGTTTTGACGATAAACAAATGCTTCGTGATAATGTGGACTGGCCGCACAGCAGTAAATATATTGGAAATGAAAAAGAATATGATGGAGAAACAGACGGTTTTGTCTATAATGATTACAACTCAGTGATCAATGCTTATTATTACCACGACTTAATATTGATGAAGCAAATAGCTGTGCTATTGGGTAAAAATAATGATGCTGCATTTTATGAAAACAAAGCAAAAGAAGTTTATCAATCTTTTCAAGAGGTATTCAGAGACCCCAAAACAGGCTTGATAAAAGACGGGGACAGCACCGACCACACATCGCTACATGCAAACATGTTTGCTTTGGCATTTGGTTTGGTCCCGGAAAATGACAGGGAGAAAGTAATAAGTTTTATAAAAAACAGAAGAATGGCCTGTAGTGTTTACGGTGCCCAATTTTTATTGGATGCATTATATGATAACGATCAAGGTGGCTACGTACTGACATTATTGGATGCAACAACTCAAAGAAGTTGGTACAATATGATCCGAAGCGGCTCTACCATAACGATGGAAGCATGGGACAAAGTGTATAAACCTAATCTTGATTGGAATCATGCATGGGGCGCTGCTCCCGCAAATATCATTGTCAGAAAGTTGATGGGCATTGAGCCATTGACGCCGGGATTTGAAACTTTTCAGATCAAACCACAGGTTGGAAATCTTAGCTTCGCTACGTTGAAAACGCCGACTATCAAAGGCGAGATATTTGTATCATATAAAAAAAATGAATCTTCGGAAACGATGGATGTTATAATCCCGGGAGGAGCCTCGGCTAATATATATGTGCCGTTTGATGCTGCAAAACGGGAGCTGTACATTGATGGAAAACGATCCCGTGATACCTATGCTGAAAATGGATTTGTTTGTATTAAAAATATGCCGGCAGGAAAACATCAGATCGTAGTGAAATAATCCGCACTAATTACTGTATTTCTTTTTTACCTTTCCTTTATAAAAAACTTGTCATGAGAAGATATGTCCTTTATTTTTTAGCTGCACAATTATTTTGTTTAACAGCCGCTGCACAGATAAAAGTTGAAAACCTGCTGACAGAAAATCTCAGCAACCCCATTGGCCTTGATATAAAACAACCCCATTTTACATGGCAGTTGGCAAGTGATCAAAGAAATGTTTTACAAACTGCCTATGAGATCAAAGTATATCCTTCAGAAAAAAGTAAAGAACAAACATGGAGCTCAGGAAAAGTTATGTCTGATCAATCAGTGAAGGTTCCCTATGCAGGTAAATCATTGCAAAGTGGACAAAAATATTCCTGGCAGGTACGGGTTTGGGATAACGAGGGAAATATTTCTCCATGGAGTGAACCGGCGTTTTTTCAAACAGGATTTTTTGATGTCAATGACTGGAAAGCAAAATGGATAGAACCAGGTTATACAGAAGATACCATGTTGCGGAAAAGTCCTTTGTTCAGAAAACTATTTGTAACAAAGAAAAAAATCAAATCAGCAACTGTCTTCATTACAGCACACGGTCTGTATGAAGCAATGATCAATGGTCACCGTGTAGGTGACGCTTATTTAACGCCGGGATGGACCAGTTACAACAAAAGACTCGAATACCAGGTATATGATGTATCCAATTTACTGAATACAGGATACAATGTGATCGGTGTGACTCTCGGCAGCGGCTGGTATCGTGGCCACCTCGCATGGGGAGAAAATAAAAATATTTATGGAAAAGATATTTCTTTATTGCTGCAATTGGAGATCACATACACGGATGGCAAAAAAGAAACGATCATTTCTGATGGTAGCTGGAAATCTACAACAGGCAGTATCATTAGTTCAGAAATTTACGACGGTGAGATCATTGATGACCGGGCAGAAAAAGCCGGATGGTTATTGCCGGGCTATGATGATTCAAAATGGAGTGGCGTGACTGTCGGAGATTTTTCTTATGACAATCTGATTGCAACGTACAATGAACCGATACGCAAACACGAAACATTTAAGCCAATAAACATTTTTACTACACCCAGAGGTGAAAAGGTAATTGACTTCGGACAAAATCTTGTCGGCTGGGTAATGCTGAAAGTAAAAGGCGATGCCGGCGATACCGTTACAATAGAACATGCCGAGGTATTAGATAAAAACGGAAATTTTTATACTGCAAACCTGCGGGCCGCAAAAGCAACTTCAATTTATATCTTGAAAGGAAACGGGGAGGAAAACTTTGAACCGCATTTCACCTACTATGGTTTCCGCTATATAAAAGTAGAAGGTATCAGTGGCAATCTGAATCCGGACGATTTTACTGCAGTAGCTCTTTATGCAGATATGAAAAAAACTGGAGGCTTCAGCAGTTCCAATTCTTTCATCAACCAATTGCAGCATAATATTCAATGGGGACAAAAAGGAAATTTCCTGGATGTACCGACTGATTGTCCGCAAAGAGACGAACGACTCGGATGGACGGGTGATGCAGAAGTATTTTCAAGAACGGCTGCTTTTAATATGGGGGTAAATAATTTTTTCGGCAAGTGGTTAAAAGATGTAGCGGCAGATCAATATCCCGATGGTAGCGTTCCTCATGTGATTCCAAATGTGCTCGGTCCTCATTCAGGAGGTTCCACCGGTTGGGCTGATGTTTCCACGATCATTCCATGGAATATGTACCTCGCATATGGCGATACACAAATTCTGAAAAATCAATACAGCAGCATGAAGGCTTGGGTGGAGTATATGCATTCACAAAGCAAGAATGACCTGTGGAATACCGGCTCTCATTTTGGCGATTGGCTTTTTTATCGGCCCGATGATGATAATAGTGGCAGAGCTGCTGTCACAGATAAATATTTAATCGCACAATGTTTCTATGCTCATTCCACACAATTATTGATCGACGCTGCTAAAGTCTTAGGCAAAACAGATGATGTTTCTCATTATTCTGATCTTTTACAAAAAATAAAAGATGCTTTCATGAAAGAATATGTCACACCAAACGGAAGATTGGTATCCAGTACGCAGACAGCATATGTGCTGGCACTGAATTTTGATATGTTGCCCGAATCATTACGTCAGCAGGCTGCAGAAAGATTAGTTGAGAATATAAAAAGCTATAACAATCACCTGACAACTGGTTTTCTCGGAACGCCCTATTTGTGCCATGTATTGAATCGTTTTGGATATATAGATATAGCGTATCAATTGCTGATGCAGGACACCTACCCCTCCTGGCTTTACCCGGTAAAAATGGGAGCTACTACAATTTGGGAAAGATGGGATGGAGAAAAACCAGACGGAAGTTTTGAAAACCCCGGAATGAATTCTTTTAACCACTATGCATACGGAGCTATTGGTGATTTCATGTACCGGGTTGTTACGGGTATTGATACGTATGAAGACGGACCGGGTTACAAGCATATCAGTATTCATCCGCATATCGGTGGTAGCTTGACTTATGCAAATGCTGATCTGCAAACTTATTATGGCAAAATAAGTTCACACTGGAAAACTGAGAACGATAAAATAATGCTCGATGTGGAAATACCAGCTAACACTTCTGCAGATGTAGTGTTACCTGCTTCTGATGTGAGCAATGTTACTGAAGGCGGCAATGCTCTTAACTCAGTAAAGGATATAAAAATTATCCGTTCTGAGAATGGAAATGTCACAGTTCATATTGGCTCAGGGTCCTATCATTTTGTTTGCAGCAAATAAAATTGAAAAATCACTCAGATCAAAAAACTATTGATCAGAGTTTAGCTAACAGTGTGACTCCATAAGTAGCCGGATCACCTAAATGTATTGCTCCGAAATCATAAGCATAAGCAATATATTTTTTATTAGCAGTGTTTCTGCTCCATAAAAAAATATCAAAGTGCTTTGAAGAATAACCTGCCCGCAGATTAAATAGGCTATACGAAGATTGTTTTATGGTATTCGCCAAATCAAAATATTCATTCCCCAAAGATTTCCATTCGACACGGCCAACAAGTTTCGAATCGTTGTTTGATCGAATATTGTAGCTGTATTGAACAGCAAGCATAGACGTAAAGTCAGGTGTGAATATTTGTTTACTTCCTTTCAGATCCACTGACTGCCCGTTCTGAGATACTTTCAGCGAAGTATATTTCGCATTCGTATATCCAAAGCTATAATCAATCATTACTCCTTTTACAGGCTCAGCTGAAAGATCAAACTCAAATCCTTTGCTGGTCAACTTTCCAGTATTCTTTATAAGGGTGATCGCATCAGGCAAAATCAATGTAGGCACTTGTACATCGTTTACAGTCGTAACAAAAACAGCTGCATCTAGGCGTACACGATTATTATTAAAAATATTTTTAGTGCCGGCTTCATAATTATTACTATACTCAGGTTTATATGGATAAGGTGGCGGTTGAGAAGGATCGGAAGATAATTGAGTCAGGCCACCGGTTCTGTAGCCACGGGTATATGTTATATAAAGATTGCTGTTGGGCGAAGTTTTATAACTTAACCCCAGTTTAGGTGACACTGCACTGAAATGTAAACTTGCCGATGTATCAGGCTGCGTAACGAAAGTGCTTTGACCATCTTTCTGATATTCGCCTTCTACATCCAGTTTCCTGTTTTCATAATCATAACGCAGCCCGGCAACAAGATCAAGTTTTTTACTTAATGAATAAGTCGCCTGTCCATAAAAAGCAACACCGGTGTTTTTCCCTGACCTTGTATTTATAGTTGAAAAATCTGTATCCGGTGCCCCAAGCAATGCAGCATCAGCGCCAAAATGCGTTGCCTGTTTGGAAGGATTGTCCTGATAAAAGAAATAAGTACCTGCATTCCACTTAAAAGGGGAACTGTTTCCGGCAGGAGAACTAAAACGAAATTCCTGGGTGAACACTTTCACGTTATTCCATTTTTTCCCATAGTCATTGATGATCGTTACAGCATCAGCCGGAGAAAAATCGCCATCCAATGGTGCATTGTAATATCTATGATTTTGCTGCCATGCTGTTAAAGATGCAAAATTGAATGAAGCGCCTGAATGTTTTATAGATAAAGATGCATTCATTGTGTTATCCAGCATTTTTGCCACAGCATTTTGATCTAAATGAAACGGGTTGTTGAATGCTTCATTGATATCAGCAACCATTGGGAATGCTCCATCATTTCTATTGATCTGATGTTTTACATTCAGCGTAACGTCCCATTTCTCATCCGGACGAAACCTGAGATAATAGTTGCCTGTGATTCCCTGTTGTTTATCAAAAGAGCTGTTATTAAAATCATTCGTATAAAAACCATTGCGTTTACTAAACATGGCAGAAGCGCCAAAAAATAATTTATTCTTCACTAAGGGAAACCGGATCCCCGCATTATATCGTTGCTGACCATAATTTCCAAAATCCATTCCAACATATCCTCTTGTTATGTTGGTTGGCTGCTTCGTAATAATATTAATGACTCCCCCCATCGCATTTCTGCCATACAAAGTACCTTGCGGGCCACGCAATATTTCAATTCGTTCCACATCATCAAGAGTGCCGATATAAGTGTCAAGACTGAATTGATTCACTCCATCAATGTAAGTAGCAACGGCCGGATCATAGGATGTATTAACTATACCACGTATCGAGGTAACGTTGCGATCATCACCTGAATTATTGGAAAATAAATTTGGAACAATAGCGGTAAGATCTTTTGTGTCCCACAACCGATATTCCTGGACCTGTCCCGATGAAATAGCAGTAATGCTGGCAGGTATATGTAATAGTGCTTCTTCTTTCTTTTCTGCAGATACTACAACTTCATCTAATTGAATGGAGGCGTTCTCAAGTTGAATATTTATTTCTCTCGTCTTTTCGTTCAATAATACCTCTGTTTCTGAAGATGCATAGCCGATTGCAGAAATAGAAATAAGATATTTTCCCAAAGACAAATTTCGAAAAAGGAAATTGCCCTGTGCATCAGTATAAGTTTCAGTATTCGTATTCAGAATATGGACAAAAGCATCTGCAACAGGTTGATGTTTTGCATCAGTAACCTTTCCTTTTAAAGTTTGACCTTGTACATTAAAATTTATAAAGATGAAAAGAACGGGAAAAACAAAAGCATTTCTTAGCTGCATGATCTGTTTATATCAATTATTTTATCTTATTTAATTCTTCCAAAGTCCAGGACTTATTCCGGCTCTTTGCTTCATCCCTCAAATTCTTTACATCATCTGGTTTCACAATGAGGGGAATTCCCTTCTTACCTTTTTTATAATCGCCGAATTCGTACCGTGCATAACTTAACACTGATGCGATCCAACCATTGCTGTTGGCGCCCATTGAAGGCATTTCAGATGGATAAGTTTTGCCGTTGATAGGGCCTGTCAAACCATTAAGCAATATCCTGATCGCTTTACTTTTTTCAGAAAGATATAATGGTTGTGCTCCCACTAGAGGAGGAGCTGGTGTTGCAGTTTCCCCAATTGCCAATCCTTTACCATCCGCACCATGACAATTAGCACATAATGACCGAAAAGTCATAGCTCCATTCAAAATTGATTTCTTATCGTTTTCTTCCATTGTAGCAAGCCTGCTTGATAAATTTTTTACAAAATAATTTTTATCAAGAGCATCTTTGGTAGCAACCATCATTTCGTTATTGGAGTTTTGACTTATAAGCTCTTTGATCAGTTCTTTAGCTTTATCAGAAGTACTGCTATACATGGATAACAGCACTTGCACCCGAACATCATAACTGGCATCATCTTTTAATTTCGCCACAGCGTCGATCATCTGATCATCATTCTTCTTCAGATAATCTTCACTTACCCATACTGCCGATCTTCTTACCTGTGGATTGGAATCGGATAAAGCAGTTGTAAGCGTTTCCTTATCGATCGCATCTAATCCTTCAAGCGTCCATAATGCATGTATTCTTGCCAGGTAACTGGTATCATCACCAGTCACAGTCTTATCGCCAATTGCAATTGATCTCAAACCCGGAACAACCGATTTATCACCACGAGTGACAATAAGCTTTTGAGCATTATCACGCCACCAACCGTTGGGATGGCCGAGATAAGTCAAAAGTTTTGTGGTAGGTTCATTCAACATGTTTGGCTTGGGGCCTCTTTGAAAACCATCGTGGACGATTCGGTAAATCCTTCCACGTCCAATATTTTTTGCCAGGCCAAGGCTGTCAATTTTTTTACGGAGAAAAGATCCTTTCCTCGTCCAGTTCCCTTCCTGGATGATTCCACGATACATGTCTACAATATACAAGTCACCATCAGGACCTGTATAGCTATTCACAGGCCGGAAATTCATGTCGGAAGACGCAATGAATTCTGATTTATCATAAGCATTTTTCAAAATCGTTTTACCATTTACATCGATCACTTTTGCTCTTCGTACAATTCTTCCAACTGGTTCGCATACGAAATAATCACCTACTAAGTCTGCCGGAAGCCCATCGCCTCTGAAAATTGATTGACCGCAACAAGCAGTGAAATGATTTAAGGTATTATTCGGACGCAATCTTGGATTTCCTCCCTGCACATCGGGAGTTGCAATGACCGGCCAGACCTCCTGGAATTCCGGGCTAAACTCATCTTCAAAATCAAGTCTTCCATAAACAGGGTTGATCTGAAATCCCAATACAGGTTTTTCTCCGCCGGCGCTTGAGAAAAATAATCTTCCAAAATTGTCATGAGTCAATCCCCATTGACCTCCTACTCCACTGGTAATGGTATCTACTTTCATCTTACCATTAATATATTGCATCCTCACTGGTTCATAAGTCATGTACATCCAGTTATCCAGGTTCCAATCTAATCCACTGCGCTGATGTTCCATATTGGCATCACTGGGAACATATTTATCGTTCTTATAAACTATTTTTTTTACATCTGCTTTTCCATCTCCATTTGTATCAGTATAACTGGTAATAGCAATCGAATTGGTTTCATTGACCAATAATTCATTCCCCACACATTGCATCATCCGGGGTAGTAAAAGACTATCTATAAAAACAGTGCTCTTATCCATGACGCCATCATCGTTGGTATCTTCAAGTAAAACGATCCTGCTCCAGGGCAACTGTTCACCGGTTGCATCTGCATCCTGCATATAGGTGAGCATTTCTGCTACATACATTCTGCCATTAGCATCCCATGCAATAGCTACCGGATCCTGTATCATAGGCTCACTAGCCACTAATTCCGCATGGTAGCCTTTAGGAAGATATATCGTTTTCAAACTTTCCTGTGGAGACAAATAGGCTGGCGATGGATTCGGATTGAAAGCTGGTTCATCACTTTTCGTGTGACAACTTATAATCGCAATAAGTCCAATAATAAGACAAGCAATCGTTGTTTTATTTCTCATGTTGTTAAAATGATTTCTTAAGTGATAAATTATATTCGATTAATCTACTTTAAGCTTTTTGTAGTGTTTCATTCCCATGGCATATTCAATACCTCCGAGTATATGTTTGAGGTAAAGGGGATCAGCGAAGGATTCATCCGTATGTCCCAACTCCGTATAAAAAGCTCTCCCACCATCAAATTCATGATACCATGCCATCGGGTGATGTCCCATTGGTTTTATTTTGCCCAGGTCATAACTACTCTCATCGATAGTAATAAGCTCATGCAAGCCCGTCGCCATCCATTTGAAGCTATACCATTCATCTTTTCTCGTCCATGGATCAGGTAAATGTTTAGTGGAAATATTATTCTTGTCAACAATATGCAATGTGGCAGTCTGTTGTTGAGGATGTCCCCCAAAATATGCTCCAACTAAATTACCATACCAGGGCCAGTCGTATTCGCAATCAGTGGCTGCATGGATGCCCATGAAACCACCGCCTGATTCAATGTATTTTTTAAACGCTTCCTGTTGTTCAAAATTCAATATATCGCCGGTGGTACTTAAAAAGATAACTGCTTTATACTGCCTGAGATTTTCAAAATTTATTTTTTCTGCATCCGCAGTGGTATCCACATCAAACCCATTTTCCACTCCCAGCTTTTGTATGGCGACTTTTCCTACAGCTATTGATTGGTGATGATACCCCGCAGTTTTAAAAAACACCAACACTTTCGGTTTTGGCTTTGTCGTCATTGCTACTGAAGACAGCACCAGGAAAGCAATGATCAGCAATTGCAGCAATTTGTACTGAGAATATTTGAATCTCCTTTTTATATTCATCTTGAAAAATTTTTAAACTTAATAAAAGGTAAGATTGAATGGTCTCTGAAAAGGGCTAAAACAAAAATGAGCTAACCAAACTTATATTTTTAAATATAGGATCATGAAATAAATTACGGAAACGTTTGCACATTCTTTTATCCAGAAACATCAATTTAATCCGTTAAGGAAAATTTCTAATATCTTAATTTCATTTTAAAAAAACCTATTCTGCTAATGGCTATTTTATCTTACACCCCAACTATTTATTTCTCCTGATCTTTCCGGCAGCGGTTCAATCACAAAAAATGCAGGCTTTTTACCGGAATATACTATAGCTTCTTCTTCTTTTTTTAAGGATAGCTTTATTAAGCCATTTTCCAGGTGCATATCAGCGGTCTTTGGGCCAATCAATTTTATATCGCCTGATAAATCAGATTTGATTATACATGGTTCACCTGCAAGGCTTTTGATTTGTATGAACTGTGTTCTGCCTGCCTTACGAACTGTGCTGACTAAAAAAGCACCCTGAGTTCTGAGATTGTAAAAACCTGCATCTTTCCATTTAGAAGGACAAGCGGGAAACACACGGATAACTCCTCCCCAACTTTGAATGAGCATATCCAACATGCTTCGTGAAGATGAAATTGGTGACTCGAAAGTTGGATTTTCATGTTCACTGTAAAATGTATTCTGTGTAACTGTAGGCACCTTATTGTATCCGGGTGGAGGACCAATCCTGGGAAGAAGCTCCAATGACCGATTTAACCATTTAAACGCACTATCTCCTTCACCCAGTGCAGCCCATAAAGATGAAGCTCCTGAAAATTTATACATGCTATTATCCCCATCAAGTTCCGTATAATGTTCAATTGATCTTTTCATCAGGGGAATACGTTCGGGATCATTTTCAATATTCATGTTGTATAAAGGAAATATAGCAAACAGGTGACTATAATGACGATGAGGTTTTGCAAAAGGGACGTCTTTACCGATCATAATTCCATTTTCATTGATATTATAATCAGCCATCTTCGCCAGCATCTCTTTCCATCGTGGTAATAATGGATCATCAATTCGTAATCGGTTGGCGCAATCGATCAGGGTTTGAAATCCCCATCTTGCCAATGCTATATTAAGGCTTGTTTCTTTTGCATTACCATATTCATCTGAAAATGTATAAGGAATATGGTATAAGCCGTCATCTTCTTTATGCAGAATATGTAAATATACATTGAAAGTCCGTCGTAACAGGGGATAGATACTGTTCCGAAGCCTTGTATCATCCATCGTCATCCGGTTATGAATATAAAATTGCTGCATCAGCCATGGGAGCACAATCAGGTTCATTGGCTCCTTACTGGCTGTATCTTCTGTTAGAAACAATGGCGCATAAAGATCATCATACCTAACAGGATTTCTTATCCCTGCACAATCATTTTGAAATTCTTTAGGAACATTTTCAATTAGCTGGTCTCTATGTCTTTCTAATAGTTGAAATAAATTATCTTCCAGTTCGATATGATTGGTAATTCCAAAAGTGTAATAAGTAAGCTGTACATTAAGATTCATCCAGAGCAAAGGCCATGAAGTAGCTTTAAACCACGGCCCCAATAGATCAATCACAGGCCGGTTAGGATGCGTGGCGCTTGCCAATTTATATAACTGTATCCAATAAAAGCTCTCCAGGCGGGCATCCGGAATGGTCACGAAACTGGCAGGGTAAAAAGCATGCCACCATGCCTGATGGGCTTTCTCCATTGCAGTTATTGATTTCTTCTGACCTGCTTTGATAGTTGCTTTTGCATCTGTTGCAGAGCCGGCTGCATGTTTTCTATACTTTCCCCATCGATTGGCAACTGTAACTAAAACAGTTTGTGAGCCATCAGGATTTTTTTTGTCACTCCATGCTGTCGCATAATCGTCTCCCATTAAAAGGGGCTGCGTTACCACTTCACTATTATTTATTTTCTCAACTTCGAATGGCGGGTTGGGATTATAATCATATCCTCCTTTTTCACCACCAATTGGTTTTTTGAAAATATATCTTGGGCTTTCCGCCTGTTGCGGACGCAAAGCAAATTTTGTATTCTTTTCTTTTCCTGTAGTTGTCACCGTTACCACGATTAGCTCTTCCTGTGAAGGAACAAAACATCTGAAAAATATTTTCCCCGCTGTAGTAGCCAATTCACCCCTGACCTCTGCATTCCAGAGATCACAACGCATATAAGTTTTTATGATTTTTCCAACAGGAGTCAGCAACAATTGACCTATTGGCAATCTTGGTGTTTCGTAAGCGCTTGCCTCCCTGGTTCGATGATCATAAACGTCTGTCCTTCCAATTTCGAAACGCAAAGTATTAGGTTGTTGATCATCTTTAAAAATAATAGTACCCAATAAACCATTCCCGACAAAAGGACCAGAAAAATAATCTGCAGGCATCGTATCCCAGATCATGTCTTGTTGTGCAAGAAACTTTGGCCAGTTAATATCCAATTTTGCTGATGATTTCGCCGGACTCATCTGACATAAAAAAATATTACAAATCAGAAAAAATGAAATTGGCATTAAAAGAAAAAGCCTATTCATAATTTTAATTTTTAATTACCCTGAAAGAACCGTCCAAAAGGATACTTTTTCCTGGTTTAAGTTGTATCTGCATTTTATTTTTTTTGTACTGAATGGTATAGGAACCTCCTTTATCAGATTGTACTCCAATTCCCGTAAGTTTTCCATTTTCCCAATCAATATTCACAGTGCATGCCCCTCTTGCACGCAAACCATGAATAGAACCATCTTTCCATTCATCGGGCAGCGCAGGAAGCAAATCAATTTCTCCATTTTGTGATTGCAACAGCATTTCTACAATAGCTGCAGCGCCGCCAAAATTGGCATCTATCTGGAATGGAGGATAATTATCAAATAAATTAGGAAGGGTGCTCTTCCTCAGTAAATCATTAAGATTGTCTTCCGCCTTTTCAGGTTCAAATAATCTTGCGTACAAACTCACGATCCATGCTTTGCTCCATCCAACATGTCCACCACCATTGGCTAATCTTCTTTCCAATGCTTTTCTCGCTGCTTCGAAAATTGCCGTGTCTTTGGGAGTGATCAGGTTCAACGGATATAAACCCAATAGATGTGACATGTGGCGATGGCCCGGATCCACTTCGTCAAAATCTTTTATCCATTCCTGTAAGGTTCCATTGGCTCCCACTTGTAAGGGAGGCAATTTACTTTGCACATCGTTTACTTTCTTTAGCAATTCAGAATCTACTTTCAAAATATTTGCTGCCCCCCGAAAATTATTAAGCAAAGTATTCAGAATATGAATATCAACAGTAGGAGCATAACACAATTGGGATTTCTCCTTTTTATCTGTACCGGGAATATAGAATGAATTTTCGGGAGAATGAGAAGGATTAGTAACCCAATAACCTTCAGGCGATTTAATTAAGTAATCTAAAACGAATTGAACTGAGCCTTTGATTAATGGATAAGACACGTTACGTAAAAAAGCAGTATCTTCTGTAAATTCGGAATGTTCATATATCGGAAATGTCATCCAGGATCCACCTAATGGAGTAACTCCCCATACACCATCTGCTACACCAGTTCGGCCAAAGGGATCAGTCAGGTGATGAAATGTCCACCCATCTGCACCATACATTTCTTTAGCAGTAGCGGTTCCGGGAATGGTTAGTTGCTGAATAAACTTTGCCAGTACTTCTGAAGTTTCAGAAAGGTTACCTGTCTCAGCAGGCCAATAATTCATTTGAAGATTGATATTGGTATGAAAATCTGAATTCCACGGAGCAAAATATAAATCATTCCAGATACCCTGCAGATTAGCAGGTAAACGTCCCGGCTTTCTTGATGAGCCCATTAAAAGATAACGGCCCATCTGGTAATATAATACAACAAGCTGATTATCGGTTTTGCCTTCTTTCATTCTGTCTAATCTTTCATCGGTTGCCATTAAGTTAAGAGAATCTTTTCCCAATGAAAATGTCACCCGGTCAAACATGGAACGATGATCCCGGATATGTAAATGTTTTAATTCTTCAGGTTTATATGCAGTGGCATTTTTTAAAATTTCCCCGCAGATAGCCAATGGAACGATCAGGCTGTCCATATCCAGCTTATCTATATTGTAATTGGTAGCTCCTGTAAGAAGGATGACAATTTTTTTTGCTGCGTGTATTTTGTATCCAGCGGAAGAATCTGTCACGAATGATGTCAGTTTCCCATCAATGGATAAAATTTTCATGGCTGCAGCATAACGCATGTGCTTACCTGCCGGCCCCTGTGAAGGAGCAATGCCATCTATGATCTGTCCTGTATAATAAGCAAAATCTTTCGTTTGATAATATTCGTTCTCAAATAATGTATCCGGAAATATCCCTTTTCTCCTCCTCACCCTGTTTTCGTTGTCTGCATCAAAAATTCTGGATAAACTAAAATCGGCATTAATTCTTTTTTTTGCAGTAATACTCACCACAATAATATCCTGAGGTGCAGAAGCAAAAACCTCTTGAGTGATTTTATTTCCATTGATTGTGTATTCTGTTTTGGCAATCCCTGTATGTAAGTCCAATGATCTTTTATAGGATGTTGGCTTAACGTTATCGTCCCAATCATAATTGATATAAAGATTACCCAATGGCTGATAAGACCTGATATTTGGAGGAGTACCTACCAAATATTTATTTGACAGTTCCAATCCCTTTTTATAATCGCCCTGAAAGATTGCTTCCTGTATCTCTTTCAAATGATCTTTTGCTCCAGGGTTATTGTTATCTATTTTAGATCCCGCCCATAAACTTTCTTCATTCAATTGAATGTTCTCATGGTCATATTTACCAAATATCATGGCGCCTAATCTTCCATTGCCAACCGGCAAAGCCTCGTTCCAGTCTTTGGCTGGATTTTTATACCATAGCTCCAAATCATTTTCCTGTGACCATAAAAAACATGAAATCATTACAAAGAAGGAAGCAAGTATGATTTTCAATTTAATTATCACAAACACTTAATTTAATGAAATAGCATTATAGTTTCCTCGCCATAATGTTATCAACCCCGATGAAATTCCGGCTATTATATTCTTCTTATGAATAAATTGATTCCACGCCGCCGGAAAAATAATCTATGATCCAATCTGATTTTATCATTCCGCCTTTATCAATAATCCGCTTTTTTTTATTCCATTCTCATTAAAAGATTCTATAGTGAAATAATAATTACTGTTAACGCTCAGGCTATTTATATCAACCGTTGTGTCTTTATAAACCATATAATTATGATACAATTTATTTTTATCCTCGCCATAGCTGATATCATATCCGGTCGCATTTTTTGATGCTTCCCATTTTATTTGTACACTTCGCTTATCAGCAGGGTTTCTGGTTGCCTGAAGACGGGTAACCGCCGATGGCTTAGCGCCATTTCCTTTTCCAAAAACACGAAATCCTGAAATGGCAAAATCCCCACCAGGCACTTTTATATTTTTTATTCTGAGGTAACGGCAATTTATTTTTTGTTTTAGCTGCGTATAATCATGTGAGTTATCATATTCATTCATTGATTTATCAATTATGATTTTCCATCTCTTGTTATCTTTTGATACCTCAACAATATACCGGTAACAAAGGCTATCCATTCTTCCAAATATTTTTGTGCTATCTTCCGCAAAATTGATTTGAACAGCATAAACATCATATGCGGCGCCCAGATCAATACTTGCCCATTCTGTGCTATTTCCACTTTTGGCCGCCCAGTACGTTCTTATGTTTTCATCAACCATATTCAAAGATGGATGTGATTCAACTGAAGAAGAAACATTCACTTTCTTTTTATAAGAAAGCAACATCCATCCTGGAAATATCTCACTAAAACTGTTGATCTTTTTCTGAGGAACTATTAAAGGGTAATCACCATACTTTGTAGTAGAATAAAGAATTCCATCCTCATCAAAACCCACCGGATAAAATCCCAACCTTCTTTCAAACTTATGTTTCACGGAAACCGTAATTGTACCAACATGCCAATAGTTGCCATATTTGTCCTTAAAAGTGCTTCCATGTCCCGCACCATCAGCGAAACCCTCAGGTTTATATGAATACGGGTTATGTAGTGAAATCTTAAAGGGGCCAAGAGGATTGTCTGAAATATAAACAGCATCGCAATAACTTTTGAACTGCGTTCCCGGACTGGCAAATTGCAGATAATATTTACCCTTGTACTTATTCATCCAGGAACCTTCAATAAATGGAGGCTTATCATAACTTGTGTTATAGTCACCACGAACTTCCCATCCATACGCTTGAGGATCCCCAAAAATCAAATCTTTCGGATCTCCAATAAATGTGAAATTATTTTTATCTACTTCAACACCATGAATTGGATATTTATTTGATAAGCCATAATATAAATAAAGCCTGTTATCTGTGTCCAGGAAAAAATCCGGATCACCAGCTGATCTTTCCAGAGAATCTTTGGCCATAGTCCATTTTCCAGTCATCGGATCACTAGATTTATAAACGGTATTCTTTTTACCGGAAGCCATAAAATATACCGTGTCCCCGATAACAACAGCAGTGGGTGCATAATTCTCAGTTGGTATTTCATTCGTCTTTATAAAATTCCATTTTATCAAATCAAAAGAATACCAATACCCTCCGGATTTTGACGCAAATAAGAAATACTTGTCTTTAAAAAGTATTACCGTGGGGTCAGCTGCTTCCCTTCTTGATGGTTCTTCAAGCCTGAATCGGTAACTTAAATTCATTGGGTTGCAAATAGTTTCATATTTTTCAGAATTTGCAGCTGTTTGTCCCTTATTTTTATAACGAACCGACTGACCGGCAATATTCAAGAAAATTAATTGTGCAAGTAGCACGGGGAATAATTTCATTATCATTGGTTAAAATTTTCTATTAATTAGAACTCTAAGCTTTCCTTCTTTATTGGCTTCAGGTAAATAAATTTGTACAAAACCCGGGTGATAAGATACCGTCTTTAATTTTTTGTTATTGAAATAAGCTTCATACTTATTTTTTGAATTCATGCAGATCAGCATACATCGTTGATGAGGATAAGGTGAAGTTTCATCAAACCGAATTGTTGCAGTATAAGAAGAGAAATCTTTATTAAATTCCTGTTTTTCTATCCATATTTCATAACCCGTTGTTACATGACCAATTTTATAATAAGCCGCAAACCAATTTAAGATTGGAGATGAAAGACCGGAGAACTGTGACCAGCCTGCTCCCCTGCCTGAACTGCTGATGAAATGCTCGAATGTGCTATAGGTTAATTCGGTTTCTCTTTTCCATAATTCCAAAGCAGTATGAGCAATTTGATAAGCTTTATCTCCTTCACCAAGATCCAACATAGCTTTCCACATAAACCACTGATGCGGCATCCATATAGTTCCGTTCCAATAACCATCCTGCCGGAAATAAGAAGCAGATTGATCGACTGCAGTTATTCCATAAGGAGTCCAGAGATGTTTTGGAGAGAATATTTTTTCAATCATTTGCTTTTGCTGCGCAGGAGTAGCAATATCTGAAACTAATGGAGCAACTCCATCTAATCCCATATTGAAATTGCTGCTGTCTTCGGGATAACGGAAGATCTTCTCCGGCATACCATTTTTATCATGCACTACATAGCTGAAATATCCTGATTTTTCATCCCAGGAATATTTTTGTAAAGCATCTGCCAATAATTTTATTTGTGTATCATAATCTTTCAGATCATTATTGAGCCCAAGTTCTTCTGCACATAATCGCATTATTTTGGCTACCCGAATACATTGAGCCGTAGTAATCACAGGAGTTACTGACTTATAAAATGAATTATGCTCTCTCAAATAATGCTGGGGAGGATAATCGTCCCAGCCTCCGGAATTATAAAAATAATCCCATGTCCTCAGCAGGTTTGACGGCATTCTTGTGGTAGAAGTAGGAATTTCTCCAACTATAAACTGATAGTACTGTTTCAACCGGGGGTACAAGTATTGGAGCATTTCTTTTGACTGAGTTTTATTCCACAATTCAAGTAAAGCAGAAAATTGTACTGGAACCATAGAACCATGATGGATAAAAGCAGATTGGCTTCCCGGCACTGTCGTATATGCATTGATCGTCTCAAAAGATTTCTGTATATCAACTTCTGACATTCCTAATGAAATAAATCCTTCATCCCATGTATAAAGACTGTTCCACCATTTGCCCGGAGTAAAATGTCTTATATATTGCCTTTGCGTATAAACCGGGTAAACAACATTCGTCAACAATGCAGCTTGCATCAATTGGTTTCCAAATTCATATTTTTTTCCTGCAGGTAAAATAGCTTCTTCTTTATCTTTTTTTATTTTTGACTTCAATGCGGCCACATTAAAATCGTCCAATTCTTTTTTCACTTCGCTTTCAAAGCCGGAACAAAGCAATACATAAACACTCCGGTTATCATGAGGTTTTACCTCAACAGGTCTTAGAAAAATATTGGTGAAATGTCCTTTACCATTCCCTGCGAACTTCTTCCCTACATTATTATTGGCATTAAGCCGAAAGAAAATATCCAATTCATCATCCAACACTTCTCTCACTTCACTGTTTGGATATTCCCAGGCCATTCCATAAAACGCATTGTCATCTTTATATTTTAATATTAGCTTCCGGGAATCATTATCTCCATTTATTACCGGAACAAAATCTTTCTTTTGACCAGCTATCAGAGGAGTACCCGGATGTTCCGAATTCATTACAAAAAATCCATCCAGCTCGATGCTTGTATTTGAAATAGAACGGAGGATCAACTTATTCTCGCCATTAAATTTTATTGGCGTTTGTTGCAATTCAAATTTTCCTGTACCAATAAAATTCACAGTTTCATTGCTTAAGCCCCCCAATTGAAATCTTGCTGTATCTCCTTTTTTACATCTATAACGAAAGATCAATGTTCCATTGCCGATTTCTTTGATGTTATTAATATTGTAAAAGACTTCATCATTTATTTCCCTTCCAAAATCATGAGCCAACAAACTTTCATCCAAAGATTCTTCGCTTCTGACTTCATCGAGTTTATAACCATTATATACTAACCTATACTGAGCTGGTTTATTTACAAGATTGATACTGTCATAATCCTCCGCATTGATCCATCTTGCAGATGAATCCCTTTCACTCATAACCGAAGAATAATTCTCAGGATAGTTGATAAAAGAAAGTGCATTAAGGCTTAAATTCTGAATATAATCTGTGTTGTTTACACATTTCATTTCTACCAATACACGAGAAGAATCAATAATGAAATAAGTAACATCTGTATAAACTCTATCCTTCCATTCCAATTGATAGCGATAAGTTATCTGATCCATTTCCGGAGAAACTTTCCATGGTGAATAAGATGATTCAAAAAGTACATTTGGCACCAATATTTTATTTCTATAATAACCGGGACAAACAGTGAAATCAAAACGCATCCCGCTTTTCATGTCAGCAATATGTGATATGCCTGCATATTTTTTTGAATAAGGCCCCCAAGCGGAGAGATCAATATCGTGATTCCTACTTTCCTGAACAGAATCAATTATCAGCCTCGATTGCGCCACAAGCATTACGCAACCCACAAATTGAAATAATAATAAAGAAAAAAAATATTTACGCATCTTTATTCTCCAAAATTTTATCGTTCAACTTTAGAAAGTGAATAAGGAAAATCAGATAAACTTGTTCCTCTCTTTTGGTTTGGCCTTGCTGACATTTGGTAACTAATGGTACCGCCATTCTGCAATTCTTGTCTTGTAAAATATTTTTTTCCCAAGTTCACTCCATTTATTGTCACCTTATTTACATATACGTTTTCCGCATTGTTATTATCGGCTTTCAGGAATAAAGTTTTACCATTGAATAACTTTATTTTGATATTTCTGAATAATGGAGAACCTATTGCAAACTCTCCTGTCACAGGGCAAACAGGGTAAAATCCCAATGCAGAAAAAACATACCATGCAGATGTTTGCCCGTTATCCTCATCACCGCAATATCCATCGGGAGTTGGATGATACAAACGATCCATCACCTGCCTCGTCCAGTATTGCGCTTTCCAGGGCTGAGAAGTCCAATCATACAAATAGATCATGTGCTGAATCGGTTCATTGCCGTGAGCATATTGACCAAAATTCATGATCTGCATTTCCCGCATTTCATGAATTACTTTTCCGTAAGCTTTATAATCAAAAACAGGCGGCATGATAAATACAGAATCAAGCATCTTAATAAATTCTTTTTGTCCGCCCATCAGCTTTGCCAATCCCAACGGATCCTGCATCACACTCCAGGTGTAATGCCAGCTATTCCCTTCGGTGAAATCACCTCCCCATGCAAAAGGATTGAAATCAGGCTGGAAATTTCCATTGGAATCACGACCTGCCATCAATTTATATTCCGGGTAAAAAAGATTCTTGTAATTGAAGGATCGCTTTAAAAACGTATTTATAATACTTGAATCTTTATGCAGTTTTATTGCCAGTTCATAAATGCAAAAGTCATCATATGCATATTCAAGAGTTCTTGCAGCGCTTTCGTTTACTACATCATCGGGAACATAACCCAGTTTATCATACTCTTTTATTCCCGCTCTGCCCACCGATGATAAAACAGGATGAACATTGTATGCGTTTTTATAAACCGCATCCCACAATGTATTGATGTCAACATCAGTCACTCCATTAAGATAAGCAGATGCGATCACCGATGCCGAATTGGAACCAATCATCACTTTGATATGCCCCGGTGATGCCCATTCAGGTAACCAACCGCTTTCTTTATAGGTATTGGCTAATCCTTCTAAAATATGTTTGCTGACATCCGGAAAAAACAGCGTAAAAAAAGGATGTACAGCACGAAACGTATCCCAAAAGCCATTATCGGTGTACATACGGCCGGGAAGCACTTCACCATTATAAGGACTGTAATGAATTATTTTATTATTCGCATCGTATTCAAAAAACTCTCTCGGATAAAGAAGCATCCGATACAGGCAGGTATAAAACATCCGGACATTATCTACGTCATTCAACTTATCATCCTCAATTAAAAATTTTGATAAATACTCATCCCATTTTTGTTTTCCTTCTTCCCTTACCTCATCAAAACTCTTCTTACCTATTTCTTTTGATAAATTTAATTCTGCCTGTTCGGGGCTGATAAATGATGAAGCTACTCTTGCAATTATTTTTTCCCCGTTAAATGTTGAAAAAGTTATTACAACTCCTGTCCTGTTTCCTTTAATTTCTTTTCCCGTTCCGGCAAATGATGAATCTTTCCATCCTAAAAAGTTATTGAATGGCTTATCAAATTTTATTACAAAGTAATTCTTGAAATTTTCCGGCAATAGTTTTTTCCCGCCGCTATGTTGTGTTGTATAACCAATGATCTTATTTTCTTCCGGAATTATTTTCACATACGAACCCTGGTCAAAAGCATCGATCACCACATTTGCCTGGTTGGTTTCAGGAAAAGTGAATTGCATGATGCATCCTCTTTCGCTTGGCGCAAGTTCCGCCGTCACATTATGGTCAGCGAGATAAACTTTATAATAATTCGGCGCTGCCACTTCTGTTTTATGAGAAAACCAGCTCTGTCTATCTTTTTCTAAAAACTTTTTTTCGCCAACAGTTGGCATCAATGAAAGTTGCCCATAATCACCCACCCAGGGGCTTGGCTGATGTGTTTCCTTTAAGCCGGTAATATAATAAGCATTGTAAGAATATTGCCAGCGTTCACCATTGATCGCTGTTTGTGGTGTCCAGTGATTCATAGCAAATGGCAATGCAATGCAGGGATATGTATTTCCATTTGATAATTGATATTCGCTTTGGGAACCAACAATTGGCAAAGCATATTGTGTCAGATCTTTTTGCGCTTGCGCAAATACAGAACAAGTTAAAAAATACAGGAAGAAAAGCGGTTTGTTAATTTTAAAATTCATGACTCATTATTTGTCTTTAATCGCCATACTGTAAATCCGGGTGATCGCTCGGCCGAAGCTTTGCTCTTGCTCTTTCATATTCCGGTAATGATTTATTATAAGTAGAACCAAATCCTGTTTCCTGGTAATAAACATAATTCTGCCAGGGATCTTTGCCTTCAATTCTTGGATCATTTGTTTTTCGCAAATAAGCTTCCAACTGTTGCGAAAGTTTTTCTTTTATTTCTTTATAAGCCGGATCATTCGCTATATTATGTAATTCAGCGGGATCTTTATGAACATCATATAATTCTTCTGACAGCCTTTTTCCAAAATCCAATTGATAAAAGAAGTTAAACTCTTTTTGATGCTGAACAATGAGAGACTTTGTTGGCGAAGCATCCACATCTCCATGCGTGGTTTTATTGGAAGAAATAAAATCAGGTCCTCCTGTCGGCCACCTGTCCGGTTCAAAATTTCGTATATAAAGAAAATCTTTCGTCCGAATCGCTCTTGATGGATAGGTTGCTCCGTCAGGACGACAATAAGTATGACGCTCAATTCCTGTAATGACACTATTCCTTGTTGAATCAATGATCCCATTTTTATCAGAAGTAAGAATAGATAAAAGACTTTTTCCTGTCATCACGGAAGGTATATTTAATCCGGCAACCTGCAATATCGTTGGAGCCAGGTCAGTCAGGATCCACAAAATCATCCACTACTCTTCCGGGTTTCACTTTGCTTCCCCAGCGAATTGCCATCGGCATGTGTGTACCCCAATCATACAAATTTGCTTTTGCTCTTGGGAATGGCATTCCATTATCAGATGTTACAATTACAATTGTGTTGTCCAATTCACCGGCTTTTTGCAATTCATCAAGCATTCCCACCAAATGTGAATCATACCACATGATCTCATAATAGTAATCCATGATGTCCTTTCTCACCACTTTATTATCGGGAAGAAATGGCGGCACCTGTACCTTCGATATATCCAATCCTGCTTCTTTTTGACCAACACCATATTGATATTCTCTATGCGGTTCTGTTGAACCAAACCAAAAGAAGAACGGTTTATCCTTTGGCCTGTCTTTCAGAAAATCTTTGAAATTATCCGTGTAATTTCTTTTATCAATACCATCAGCAATTTGAACTTCCATGCGGGTATTATATTCATGTACCAATGGATCTATTTTAAGACCGAGAGCTGCCCAATCACCAGGTGCCCATCCCTTTCCGGTATAGCCAACCCAATAACCGTTACTATCTAATATATGTGTAAACAAAGGAAGATCGGGAGGCATAGCCCCCATCAACAGTGCGGCTTCTTTTGTTCTCCATATATCCTGGCCACTGAGAATAGCCGTCCTTGATGGAGTGCATGATGGACAAGATGCAAATGCATTGTTGAATAAAACTCCTTCTCTTGCTATTCTATCGAAGCCGGGAGTTTGTACAACTTTATCTCCCATGATACCTGCATGCAACCATGATTGATCGTCCGCTAATACCAAAAGAATGTTAGGACGCTTTAGTGTAGCTTCAGGCTTTGAAGAATTTTTGCATGAATAAAAACAAAAAGCTAAAAGGAATAATGCTCCTGCTGTTTTCAACTGTTTATACACTGTCATAGCAATCAGTTTTAATTTTTATAATAGCTTGCCCATTAAAACAAGATCATGAGGCAGGGTACATTCTTAATAATACAACTCCGTGAAAAGGAATAGTCGTTTTAAAGCTTTTATCAAATGTTCCTAATGTTTTTTGTCTCCATGCATCTCTTAATTTCCATTTTCCATTCAAACCAACTTTTGAAAAATCAAATTCAAATGGTTTTGATTTTTCATTTCCCCAGCGAAAATAAGATTGCGGTGTTTTGCCATAATTGTCGGTATTGAATAATCCCACCGCATACGAACCATCTTCCATTGGTTTTACCCACACCTGTACACCATTTTCATCATCTACCAATCTTGCCGGCTTACCAAGCGGATCCTGGTTGATCGCTATCACTTCATCATTGGAAAGTAAATTCAATGTAAATGCATCCAACTTATCCAGCTCACATCCAATCAGCATCGGTGCAGCAAGTAAACTGTATATGCTGACATGGCTGTATTGTTCATCAGGCGTTAATCGTGTCGGATGAAGATCAGATCCTGTAGCCACATTTCCCACAACCATCATATCGGGATCATTCCAATGACCAGGACCACCATATGGACCCCATTTATCCAATGTAAATGCGAGCATATAAAGGTCATTCCAGCTATCACGAATATCTGGGCCGGTACGATACATATTTGATACCCGTATCCAATCATTTACTTTTTCGAAAGGTGCATTATTGGATAAACTAAAAACAATATCTCTTCCTGACTTCTTTAAAGCATCCTGCATTCGTTCAGCAGAATTCACATCAATACGCCAATCATATTTTAAAAAATCAAATCCCCATTCCACCATTTGTTTCGCATCGTTTGTTTCAAAACGGTATTTGCCAATGTGCATGTACGGCTGGTGATTGATCTTGATCAGGTCATGTGTTTCACCTCCGTGCGGAAAATCAGATGAACCGCCGACGTAACTACCGTAACTGGAAATATAAGGCGTTGAATAAATACCGGCTTTCAATCCGAGTGAATGAATCTCATCCACCATTTGTTTGATATTAGGAAAATTTTCATTGGGCTGAAGTGCATCTAGAGGGCCTTCTCTTTTTCCCTGCCAGCTATCATCTATATTTATATAACTCCAGCCATGATCTTTCAACCCTGTTGTTATCATTGCTCGGGCTGAAGCCATTACATTTTCCTTGTTTAGGTGACCAGCCAATGCATTCCATCCGTTCCATCCAAGGGGAGGTGTAAGTGCAATAGTATCATCAATCTTAATTTTCAATTCTCTTCTTGCTTCACCGAATTTATTTTTTGCCTTAAGTATTGTTATATATACACCTCTTTGATCAACCTTTCCTGTTATAATTTCTGTTGATAAATCAACTGAAAGACCCTTCGGCAAATTATCTGCTGAGAAATGCATGGGCCGTTCGCCCGTTGCAGCAATAGTATAGAGAAACGGGTTACCGGGAGTTGCGCCGAATATTTTCGCAGAATTTATTTTTGGAATCTTAGCCGGTGGAGGAGTGAGAATATATCTTTTACCATCATTAGCCAGATGTGTGGGTAAATGATCACCCAGCATGGTCAATTGTGCATTTGCCCAATCACAATAAGTTCTTTTATTAGTGATGCCCCCAACATCATCCGTAACAAGCAGTCCCAATTGTACAATGCCGGCAAGATCCACATCCACTTTTTTTGCAGCATCACCCACTTTCATTTCTCCACTTTCAAAAAGTATTTTCTGGTCACCTATAACATAAAATTTAAGAGGAATCTCTTTATTGCCTTTATCATCTGCACCAATCATGGCTGTAAATCGTTTTGCCTGTTTATCTAAATAAAAAGAAAGAATACATACTGACTGCGCTCCTACCCCTCTTTGATAAAAAACCCCGTTTATCAAAATCGAGTCATGAGCATAATTTGTTTTTGTCTGTACGGGGCGGATGCTCGAAGAAAAAGCCTGGATAGGCAAATCATCCAGCCAGACATTTCTTTCAGACTGCGTGTAAGCATTTATTGAAATAAATAAAAAAACATACCAGTAAAGACCCGACTTCTTCATTATTTTATACCATTAAGTTTGTTATACTCAAGACCAAACATGATAAAAGAGCCCAAACCAAATCCTGTTCCTTCAGTTTTCTTTCTATTGAGATAATAATTTTTATCCCCGATACAAGTTCCGCCACATACCTGCGTAGGTATCAGGTAAGGACCATCTGTTTTGTTTAAACTGTATTTCTGTAATCCTTTATAAGAACGATCAACGAGTGGCCGATAAATTTTTTCATCAAGAATCTTCATTTCAAGCCCCATTGTAATAGCATAAGAAAACATGGCGGTACATGAACTTTCCTGAAAATTTGAGGGATCATCAGGAAAAATTGTCAACTGGTACCAATGGCCTGTTTCTTTATTTTGAAGCGCCGGTAAATTTTTCAAAATGTTTTTAAATTCTGTTACAAGTTGTTTCCGGTATTTTGATTGTTGCGGAATTGTATTCAGTGCATCTGCCAGCGCCATCGTTATCCATCCGTTACCACGGCCCCAAAACTGGCCGCTTTTTCTTGTAATACTATCGGGCCAACCAACCATGCTACATTTATCATCATAATTTATATTATCTGCATCCCAGCCATGATACCAAAGCCCCCATTTTTTATCAGCTAATTTTTCACTATGCGCTTTTACTTGTTCTGCAAACTCAGCAAGATATTTTTCATCACCGGTAAGCTTATACATTTCCAACAGAAACATGCTGATCATATAAATGGTATCATCCCATAATTCAACTGTTTCCACCCTATGAGAAACGCCGCCATTCGAAGCTCTCGGCGTTTTCAGAAAATCATTATAAATATCTATCGCTTTGCTTCTATACTTTTCTTCCCCGGTTATTCTTGCTAAAAATGCCATACCGATACCAGAAGCCACTGCATTCGGATGTTTACCATTTGCAACAGCATAAGTGGAATCCATTGCTGTGCGGATATATTTCAGGTATTTTTCTTTTTCCGCAGGAGATTTATAATTGTATAAATGGATCAGTGAATTTAAAAATGTGGCCTGTCCCCAATCCCATTTATATTTTTCTGCAGGCATGAACACTTCTCTTCCGTACGCATCAACCGAATCAATCCAGTTTTGCGAAAAGAGAGAAGAAGAAACAAGAAAAAATATGCCGGTAAAAAATGTTTTTGCTTTTAATTTCATCAGGTTTTAATTTTTTGGTTCTTCCATTCCTTTTATAATATATTTTTCCATGATGGGTTTGCCCAATTCTTTTCCATCTGCATTAAAAAGAAAATCTTTTGGTAAAGGAGTTGGCAGGTAATAATCCAGTCTTTGCTTTTTTGTAAGATCAGCTTTCACTCCCAATTTTCCCGAAGCGGTCAAAACAGAAATATCTGTAATTCCATTTTCTTCCGATGCATTTACTTTAGCCTCCAATATTGATGTCCTGAACCTAAGAAAATCTGCATCGCTGTTAATACCTTCCTGCACTTTCCACCACATCGCAATTTTTAATTTGCCGTTATCGGGATGTTTCAATGTAATGCGTAATCCTTTATTATTTTTAAAATTGAAAAATTCTCTTGATGGTTTATACTCAAAGCCATCGTTATAAAAAGCGGCTTTTGCTCCACCTGCGTTATCCCAAAGAATACGAAATGCAATTGCTACATTTTCAAAGCGGGCAAAAAATGTATTGGTTTGATCAAAAGAAATATTGTTGCCCACTTCCGGCGTATTGATCTTTTTATTTCCCATCCACATCTCATCGAATGTATTGGGCAAAATGATGGTTGAGTTAAGATAGTTGTTGATGCAGTTCTGATCTTTTTCTCCTGCGACCAGCATCACAAATTCATTTTTATTCTGAGCTGCCTGCACAAATGCCATCAGGTGTCTCGTTTTATTCCAACCACCACTTGCCGGATAATTTGCCGGCATCAGGTTCTTTAATTTATCTCCTTTCCCTTCTGCCGCCCATGTACCATAATGATCATCTCTTCCTTCAGCTACATAAGTAATGTTGAGCATTTCAGGAATTTTAGGGCTGCTTAAATAAACCGCTAATGATTTATCATCGGGGCTATAGGTTTGATTGGAAGACGCAATAGAAAATTTATCGCCAACAAATTCGCAGGCATACGTATTTGGCAAACTATCCCAGCGCTGCACCAGGTACATATTTTTTCTATTCATTAATTCTTTTTGCTGTGCAGTAAGGCCTATTTCCTTTAATGAAGCAAAACAGGTTTGGTTAAAAAGCTGGTCATTTTTATTTTGTGAACCAAGTAATGGGTTGATATATTTTCCCTCCAACAGGTCACGGCCAAACACACGATTATAATCACGGCTATGAGCACCACCAAGAAAACCACCTTGCACATTATAATGTGAACTCAGATCTGTCAGAAAGAAATTAATTGCATCAGCCGATTTTTTCCTGATGTCATCATCATTAATATATTTATGCATCAATACCAGTGATTCAAGGTCAACACCACAATAGGTCGGGCTATCATATTCCCTATTTCCATAACGAGCCACATGATTCAACCATTTATTAAAAAGCTGACGGCCTTCTTCTATCACAGATTGTTTTTTATACACCTGCCCCAACGCCAGCAGGTTCCATATTCTCATCACATAAATATTTGTGTAAGATATACGGACTTCCTGATTGCGCACTCCTATCAACAGGTATTGAAATATCTCATCAAGTTGTTTTCTTGTTTCTGTTGAAAGCCTGTCATCAAAAAATAATTTGATCAGAATCCCATATTGTGTGCAGAATTGCACATTATTACCATCACCAACATCATTATTCTTATCCATCCAACCCCAATAAATATTTCCATAGCTTTTTGCAGTAGTATCCAACACAATTCTTGACTTCAATAATTTCAATACAGATCCAATTTGCTGATCGGTTAAAAAATGTGTATCTAATGCATCTAATAAAAACAAAAAACCTTCACGGACAATTCCTGCAGGAGGTGATTGTTGCAGGTTTGCCCATTCTCTTTCGAGTGTTGCTTTTTGTGCAGCAGGATCGGGCATCTGCGGTATTTCATATTTACTGCTATTTTGAGAATAGCTATTAACTTCAAAAAATACCAACAAATAAAAAAACAATATGATCTTTTTCATTCAGTTGATTTTATAAGAATACTATTGAGGAATCATTCTTAACAGAACGACTCCGTGATGGGGAATAGTTGTTTTAAAATTTCCATTAAATGTTCCAAGGCCTTTTTGTCTCCACACATCTCTCAACTTCCATTTTCCCTGTAAGCCAATTTTTGAAAAATCAAGTTCAAATGTTCTCGATTTTTCATTACCCCAGCGAAAAAAAGATTGCGGTGTTTTACCAAAACCATCAATATTGAATAAACCAACAGCATAAGAACCATCTTCCATTTTCTTTACCCAAACTTCCACATCATTTTCATTTGCCAATAATCTTGCAGGGCTGCCAAGAGGATCCTGGTCAATTTCGATCACTTCATCATTGGAAAGAAGATTTAATGTAAAAGGATCCAACTGTTCAATGGGACAACCGATCAGCAATGGTGAAGAAAGCAAACTAAATAAACTTACATGGCTGTATTGTTCATCAGCAGTTAATCTTGTTGCGTGCAAATTTGATCCGGTTGAAACATTTCCAACGATCAGCATGTCTGCATCATTCCAATGGCCGGGTCCACCATAAGGACCCCATTTATCCAATGAAAAATCAGAATAATAAAGACTTGTCCAGCTATCACGAATATCCGGACCGGTTCTCCATAAATTAGAAAGCCGTTTCCATTGCAGAACACTATCAATAGGCGCAGAGTTAGATAAACTATATACAATATCTCTTCCTGATTGCTTCAATGCGATTGACATCCGTTCGGCAGAATTGATATCAATGCGCCAATCATATTTCAAATAATCAATTCCCCAATCTGCCATTTGTTTTGCATCACTTGTTTCAAAACGATATTTTCCGATATAACGGAATTTTCTTTTGTTATCTCTTATAGAATCAGGATAAATTCCATTTTCAAAATCTGAAGAACCACCGGGATAACCGGCATAACTTGTTATCCATGGAGTAGAATACAAACCAATCTTTAATCCCAATGAATGAACATGATCAAGCATTTTTTGAAAATCAGGAAATTTTTCATTGGGCTGAAGCGCTGTATATTTTCCGCTTCGCTCTCCCTGCCATGCATCATCAATATTTATAAAAACCCATCCATGATCTTTCAATCCTTTATTCACCATCGCATCAGCAGAGGAGATCACTTTTTGCCTGTCAATATCTCTTGCCCATGAGTTCCATCCGTTCCAACCGATTGGCGGAGTTAATGCAATGGTATTACCAATCTTTATTCTTAATTCTTTTGTTGCTTCTCCTAATGTATTCTTTGCTCTTAGCGTAACAACATACGTTCCTTTATTTTCTATTTTACCACTGATGATTCCTGTTGATTGATCAATGCTCAGCCCTTTTGGCAAATGATCAGCTGCGAATTGCATGGGACGTTGGCCACTTGCAGCGATCGTAAATAAAAACGGATTGCCCGGTGTAGCGCCAAATATTTTTGCCGAATTGATCTTTGGAGTTTTGGGAGAAGGCGGTGTTAAAATATCTTTTTTATTTTCATCTGGAATGCGTTCGGGTTTATAATTGTCTTTCATTACGAATTGTGCATTGCCCCAATCTGCATATGACTTCCGGATGTTTGCAGAATCAACTGTCACTAACAATCCAAATCTTTTTATGCCGGTAAGATCAACATCTATTTTTTCCGGCTGATCACCGGCTTTCATTCCTTTGCTTTCAAATAGAACTTTTTTATCAGCAACCACATAAAATTTGAATGTTGATTTGGGATTGCTTGCATCATCGGCTCCAACTTCTGCAATAAATCTTTCAGCATGTCCATCAAGAAGAAAAGGAATGACACTTACTGCCTGTACACCGACTCCTCTTGAATAATCTTTTCCGCCAATTTTCATCGGGCCACCGCCCTGGTTGGTATTGGTATTAATGCCCGGAATTCCCTCGGAAAAATATTTTACATCCAACTCATCAAGCCACAAAGTATTTTTTTGCTGCGAAGAAGCTGCCAAAAAAGAATTGATCAAACAAAATGTTATGATGCTGCGACTAACTATTTTTTTCATTGTAAGATCGTTTATTCAATTGATCATCGTTGTTTGTATGCTGTACTGAAAAATTCATCTACTTTTTTATTGAAATCATCTGTATGTTCTCTTAATGTGCCATGGCCGGAATTGGGTAGAATCCACAAATACGCTTTTGGAATATTCTTATATATCTGCACTGCATGATCAATAGTGAACATATCATGATCGCCACTGATGACAAGCGATGGGCATTGAATGGCCTTCAATGCCGTAAAAGGAATATTGGGTTGCCGCCAATCAAGCATCTTTACTTTCCAGTGATTTTTTTCTTCAGCCGATCCAAAAATTTTATTCTTGTTTTCTTCGTAATTTTTTTTTTCTTTTTCCCATGATGCAGGAACAATTGCAATTGCAGTAGAATCAGGAACAAGGTCAGCCCCGGTCTCTGCAAGCTTTGCCACTTTACCGGGATGACGCATCGCCAATACCAACGCCACAATACCTCCATCGCTGCTACCGATCACATACACAGAGTCAATATGCATGGCATCGAGTAATGCAGCTTCATCATCAGCGATCATTTCAAAACTCAATGAATCACCATTATCAACCGATTTTCCCTGTGCACGGCTATCTGCAATAATGACCTTATATTTTTGAGAGAAATAAGGAATGATCTGTTTCATGGAGCCAACCGAGCCTCCGTTTCCATGTATCATCAGCAAAGGTTTTCCTTCGCCATATTGTTCTGCATAAATTTTTATTCCCCGTATATCATAATATTTTCCCACAACAGGATTATTTCCATAAGGAATGCTATCGGCAATAGCTGCTTGTCCAAATGCAAATACTGAAATGGATAAAACAAAAAAAAGATAAGCCGCTTTTTTTATCATTAACTAAAATGATTTGTGTTCTGTCTTAGAAATATGAAGATCCTTGAATTGAATACTGTTTGTCAAATGGAATTCACTTACACTATCCAGTTTAAAAGCAGGCACTCCCGGTGATTGCTGCGCTCTTATGTCTTTGAATTCTGCCCCGCTTACTTTATCCAATATAAATGCAGGCCGTTTATCATCATTTAAAAAACTCACGGTTACATCATTCATCTTAATATTCGTTACATGCCGTATAAAAAAAGCATAGGCAGGAATAACCCCGAATTTGTTTGGATCGGGATACCTTGTGTCAAATTCCGGAACAGTGGTATCCGCTATTTGTTTTGATGCCCCTCCTCTATAATAAATATGAATGTTACTTAATTCAAGGTCTTCGATATCATGACCGGGAATCCCGCTGATGATCGAAGCCGTGCTATCATCCATGGCATCGTACACATTTACATTGCTGATAAAAATCCTATGACATTGTCCAATAACAAGGCTATCCGGTGCCCGCATTCTTCTGCCTAACCGGATAAAGAAAGGCGAATTGGTAACATTGCGCATCGTAATGTTGCTGATCGTTACATCTTCGAGCAAGGCTCCATCTACTGATTCCAATGCCAGTCCGCGGCAATTATCAAATACACAATTGGAGATCGCAATGTTTTGAAATCCTCCATTCGATTCCGTACCGAATTTTATTCTGCCGGTCGGCGCTCTGCGGTAATCTTTTTTATATGTTCCGTCCAACATAGTGCCTTCCAGGAAACCACTTACCATACAGTTAGTGATCGTAACATCTTTAGTCGGCCTTGCATAGCCGAGTGCAAAAGAACTTTTCAAACAAATACCATCATCACCAGGAGAATTGACCGAGCAATTAGAAATATGAACGTCCTGGCAACAATCAATATCCATTCCGTCACGGTTGGTATCCATTTTTAGATTGTCAATGGTCAGATGATCAACGCCAGTTGCCAATATGCAAAACCATCCACCATGTTTGATTGTAACATCACGAATAAGAACATTGCTACATAACAATAATGAAATAGATTTATTTGCGTAATTACTGCCTCCTTTTCTTTCACCGCCCAGCATGCCTTTTCCCCAGATCATGCCGCTGCCAATAATAGAAATATCGTGCAGGTTTACTCCCCATATAAGACTATTCTGAAAATGACTGTGCCCAAAATCCTGGTATTTGTCATTGATAGCAGTTTCAACTTTATCATATTCTGCAGAATCTTTTTCTGATGCTGCAATGATCGTTGCGCCTTGATCAATATAAAGTGTAATATTACTTTTCAGTCGGATCGAACCAGATAAGTAATTGCCTGCCGGGAAATAAACGGTTCCACCGCCTGCAGCAACAGCTGCTTCAATCGTGGCGTTAATCGTTTTAGTATCTAATGTTGTTCCATCTCCTTTGGCTCCGTAATCTCTTACGTTGTAATATATATTCGTAATAACAGGAGCTGCCTTTGCAGTTGTCAGAATAAAAATAGATAAGAAAAAGTATACCACCTTATGCATTTGCTTAAATTTTATTTTGATTAAATCATTTAAAAAACATGAAAAATATTATCATTCATTCAAGCCAGATTTCAAGACCACCCTGTCTCCAGTCTCAACCTGCCATTCCTTTATTTTATTAGATAGATCAGTGACTACTTTTTTATACATCGGATTATAATAAAGATTCGTCGTTTCAAGTGAGTCCGTGTTGAGATTATACAATTGATTTTTATCCTTATCGCTCAGGCAAAGCTTCCATCCATCAGGTGAAATTACGGTTCTGAAAGAGGCAGTTCCCACCCTTTTTATTTCATCAGCAGACGCCAGTTTAGTGTCTTTTAAAAAATTGCTTTCGGGATTTTTATCCGGATTCCATTCGATATAAACGTAATTATTTTTTCTCTTTTCCCCATTGATCATTGGCGTGAAACTCTTTCCCTGTAAATCAGAAGGAACTTTGGCATCCATTATATCCAACAAGGTTGGAACAAGGTCTATCAAACTTACCCGTTGCTGGATTATTTCCTTTTGATGCATATCAGGTCCTTTCAAAAGTAAAGGTACCCTTACTGCCTCCTCAAACATGACCTGCTTTTCAACCATATGATGTGCTCCCATCATATCTCCGTGATCAGAAGTTAGCACTATAATAGTGTTGTCATAAAGACCTAATTGTTTTAGCTTATTAATGATTTTACCGATATACTCATCTACCTCAGAAACTAATCCCCAATACCTTGCAATTAACTTTCGAATGTCAGCCTCACTACTTCCATAGTCTATAATATTGCGCTCCCGTTTCAAACGATAAAAAAGTGGGTCGTTTTCGTCCAATGAATCGTTTAGATTTTGAGGTACACTTACATCAGCGGGATTATACATATGATCTAATGGACCTGTAAAAGGCATATGAGGCTCTAAAAAACTTACATATAAAACGAAAGGATTGCTCTTGTTTTCTTCAAGGTACCTGCACGCCTCTTCAGCAAGAAAACTGGGCTTACTATCTTTAATAGTCAATCCGGCTTCAAACTTCCTACTGAAAGTCCTCTTCTTTGTGTCCGGTTTAAATCCTTTGTTAACAAGCCAATGATAATAATCACTCTTTGCGTCTTTATTTCTATTTTCACCAAAATGATTGGAATAAATATCTTCTATTGAAACCCATTTCTCAAATCCATGTTGCGGAAATAGTTCGTCACCCAGATGCCACTTTCCCATGAAAGCTGTTTTGTATTCTGGCTTATCAAGTAAAACAGGAAAAGCAGGCACATTATCATTCAGCGGAATGTTATTTGCAGTGCAGCCGGTCGTATGAGGGTAAAGACCTGTTATAATGGAAGATCGTGACGCAGTGCATACTGGCTGGGTGACATAGGCCTTCATGAACACAACGCTTTCATTTGCCAGTCTGTCCATATTGGGGGTTTGTATGATGTGATTGCCATATACAGCCATTGTGTTGTACTTCAATTCATCGGCCATTATAAATAACAGATTAGGCCTCCTCTTCTGTCCATAAGTATTATTGTTAACGATTAATAAACCTAATAGTAAAAAGTTTATTATTCTTTTCCAGATATGCTTATGCTTTTTGATTCTCATACTTCCCTTATTTTTGTTTTTTCAAATACATTTAATAGAGTAAGCATTTCCCAGACTTGTACTTCTAAACAACAGCCCGGTGAATTCCATTATCTGTATTTTAATAAAAAGAACAGGACTATCCGGTGCCCGCATTCTTCGGCCTAACCGGATAAAGAAAGGTGAATTGGTAACATTAAGCATTGTAATATTGCTGATCGTTACATCTTCGAGCAACGCCCTATCTACTGATTCCAATGCCAGTCCGCGGCAATTATCAAACACGCAATTGGAGATCGCAATATTTTGAAATCCCCCATTAGATTCAGTGCCGAATTTTATTCTGCCGGTCGGCGCCCTGCGATAATCTTTTTTATACGTTCCGTCCAACATGGTTCCTTCCCGGAAACCACTTACAATGCAATTAGTGATCGTAACATCTTTGGTCGGTCTTGCATAACCGAGTGCAAAAGAACTTTTCAAACAAATACCATCATCTCCGGGAGAATTGACTGAACAATTAGAAATATGTACATACCGGCAACAATCAATATCCATTCCATCACGGTTCGTGTCCATTTTTAAATTATCAATGGTCAGATGATCAACACCGGTTGCAAGAATGCAAAACCATCCTCCATGTTTTATTGTAACGTCACGGATAAGAACGTTGCGGCACAATAACAGCGAGATGGATTTATTTGCATAATTACTACCCCCATTTTTCTCTTCACCACCCAACATTCCTTTTCCCCAGATCATACCGCTGCCAATAATAGAAATATTGTGCAGGTTTACTCCCCAGATAAGACTATTCTGAAAATGGCTATGACCAAAATCCTGGTATTTGTCATTGATAGCCGTTTCAATTTTATCATATTCTGCAGAATCTTTTTCTGATGCTGCGATAATAGTCGCACCCTGGTCAATAAATAAAGTGATATTATTTTTCAAACGGATAGAACCAGACAAGTAATTGCCTGCCGGAAAATAAACGGTTCCACCACCCGCAGCAACAGCTGCTTCAATCGTGGCGTTAATCGTTTTGGTATCTAATGTTATTCCATCTCCTTTGGCTCCGTAATCTCTTACATTGTAAAAAGTGGTTCCTGGCCCGGGTGCTGCATTTATTTGTAACGAAAGAATTGCTAAAAACAAAATACAGGTAGCGCTAAATGTTTTTGTCAACTTCATTTTCATTTATTTAATATTATTTATCAATTACCAATTTTATTGTCTTGTTTTCATCTGCAATTGTTGCATTCATGATTCCGTTCTGAGCAGCAATAAAAACATCTGCAGGCTGGCTTAAATGGAATAACTCTTTCCCGTTTTTTAAAATAGTTCCAAATGCAGTAGCAGATAACTTCACTACATTTCCTTTAATGTCCACTTTAATACCTGCCAATCCTTTATAAGTACCGGTAAAAGTATTGCCATGATCGGTAAATGAAAAAGTTGCCGGTGTATTATTCTTCAATGACTCAATACTGGTAAATGTATATTCACCATTGCCATTGGAGACTCCGTCAACAAGTGTATTCTTTTTGATTCCTAATTTTTCAACATTCTCCAATGAGAATGAAGTTGCTACTGCTTTCGAAACAATATTTTTCCAGGTAGTACCAATATTTTTTCCATAATAATTGTAAAACGCATTTCCATCTATCAATAACTTTCCTCCTTTGTTCACATAGTCCTGCAAGAAATTCAGCGTAACCTGTTTTGAATATTCTGGCCCGATAAAAATGACAGCATCAAATACGTGACCATTCAACGTTGGTTTTCCTGCAGCATTTAATTTCAACCGGCCATCTTCAATAAGATCAGTGGGCACTCCTGCATTCAAATAACCATTAGCCCAAAGTTCTTTTGATTTTTCTTCCATTTTCAGTCTATCATTCACATCGTACAAGCCTCTGTCCGCTAAATTCGGAAACCAATCGTACAATGCCTCCATCCCATACACGAGCAATAATTTAATATCAGGAAAAGGCGGATTGAATCGATTCAGCATTCTTGCAGCATTCTCCACTTTATTTATTTTTTGCAAAGATGACGGCGCATCTATTGAAACACCCCAGCCTTGTACATCGTTGGCAGCATGATAATGTGTACGGATTCCGTAACGCAGATCATAAAGGGCTTTTGTCCAGATCCGGTCAAGACTTTTATTATAATACATGTTGTACATCGCATTCATTTTATTCGCCATCCCGATCCCCATTTGAACAGGTGTAGAGGTTTCTTCATCCGTATGTCCATAATCTCTTTTGATATTCCACCAACTCACTCCTGTCTGCCAAACCTCGTCGCCATCAAGGTTATTATGAAATGTATCATGCAGCCCGACAAATGTATTTTTCCCAAAAAACTTTTTTCCAAGATCATATACTGCTGCTTCTATTCCCAATGTTGCTGTTCTTAAAAGACTCATATACTCGTTGATCGCTTTCATCCTGACAGCAATATCGACTCCCGGAGAATAACGCATATCAAAAAGCACCCTGCTGAGATCCATCCCTGTAGTTTCCTTCATCTTTTTTGCCATACTCAAAGAATATAATCTCTCCCTGAATCTTTCATGGTTTTGCTTTAACACCGGTTCTCTTGCAATAGTGATGTTTTTATACTCATCCAAACCGACACCATCAAATGGTATATCGCCATAAGCTTTAAATGCATCGGTGATTATTTTCATTGCCTGGTCGGAAAAATTGCTGCATGAATTGTAGTAATGCTGCGTCATTATATATGCCGTGTACCCTTTGAATTTACTTCCTGCATTTATAGAGACGGTTACACTGTCGACACCCGATTGAGAAGTTGCCAGTTTTGTTATATCTTTTAAAGTAGACGAATCATAAACACCCGCTGCTATTTTTTTGAAAGCGTATATTTTAAACAATTCGCTTTTGAGAATATCATTCATATTCCGGGCCCCCTTTGCTTTCACACCATACCGGGCTTTACCATTACTATCCAAAAGAATTTCCCCTTCCTGTATCAATCTATCGGTGTTTTGTATCAATGTCCCCCTGTTGTCTTTCCATATCTGTAACCCGATCTTCAAACCTTTCTGATGTGCATAAGCAACCAGTTTTTCAAAAATGGGATGCATGGTTTTTACATCATAAAAGTCGCAACCGTTGCGCTGTGTAAGAAAGATCAAAGTGTACTTACTGTATTGGGCAAAACTGTCAATCTTTCTTTTATACACTTCTTCCTGCATCATATTGCTGGCAAAAAACCAGTAAGCGACTTCCGGGTGATTGACATTGCTGAATTCATTTACATAATTGACTTTTACCTCTTGTGCATATATAATAGTATGCTGTAGTGAAACAAAAAAAATCAGAAATAAAAACATTCTCTTCATCGTCTTTTAATTTTCAATGTTGTTAAGCAAATACTTTTCGGATTTAATATTCCAGCCTTTTATTACAAGTGTTGAAAACAACTCAGAATTTTCGTTTGTTTCTATAATAATATGTTTGCTTTCACCGGGAAGCAGCGAAAAGAAATTATCTGTATAAAAAGAAGGTCGCACCGGTTTTCCGCCTTTATCCAGCAATTCTATCTGTATAAAAAAAACAATTCGCTTAGTTGGATTTTTAATATTTGCGTCAATCGAATAAGTCATGTCTTTTTTTACGACCGTGTATTGAGTGTTCAAAGACGTGATCTTCATTGTTTGCAGCGGTTCAAATCCCGCTGTAGCCGGACCGGTCATGGTTTTACTTCTTTCATATTTATTGGTTGATCTCCAATAAAAACTACTGGCGACTTCTTTACCTTCTTCGTTAAATAAATACAGTTTTATAAAATGAACCGGTGTAATGTTCTTAGGAAAATTTAAAGTAAGAACATTATTCAGCACACTATCTTCCCCAATGCTGTTCAGTATTTTTGATTGAGAAGATATTTTCTTGCTGTTCAGATCATAAACTTCAGCCGTAAGTTTATAATTTTTAAACGATTTGAAATAATCATTATAAACAGAAACAGTGTTTTTCATATAATCAAACTGTGCATGCAACGGCTCCAGTGCATTCTGTGTATAATATAATGAGGCGGTCGGCTCCAGCGACCAGTCCCACATTCTCCCGCAAACCTGCCGGTTGGCTGAATTCAAATACCAGAAAAGTAAACCGGAACAATATCGGTCGCCATAATTGAATTTATTTTCATTCCACGTTTCCCAGATAGATTTTGAATTTATCGCTCCAACCAATTGAGCTTTCTTTGCAAACTCATCAATGGATTTTGATTCGCCATAATTATTCACTAGGTCTTTATACGTTGTGGTCATTCCATGAAATCCGTTCCCATCCAGGTAATCCCAAACTTCTTTATTGATCGGCCATAGATCCTTTTCAGGCATCATTTCTCTTAGCGCTTCTACAGTTGGTAATGTAGGCGCTCCATACTCAGGATTGAATCCATCAATCCGGCTGCCACGATCCGAGGCTGTGTTTTCGTAATGACGCATCGGGTTTACCTGTTGATAAGGACTCCCGTCATGTATGCCGTCCGTTTCTGACTGCGTTTGATAAGGTCTTGTACCATCCAGTTGCATCAATAATTCTTTTGTCCCCGAAACTTCTGTGCCTTCATTGGAAGCAACATAAAAAACAAGTGAAGGATGATTGCGGATACGTTTTATAGTTGAAGTAAGATTATCGAAATACAAATCTTTATCCTCGGGTTGTTTGGTATCGCCGGTCAGCCAAAACTCCTGCCACACTAATATTCCGAATTGATCGCACAACTGGTAAAAATAATCGGACTCGGCAATTCCACCACCCCACAACCGTAGCATATTTATTCCGGCTTGCCTGGTGTAACGCAACTCTGCATACATCCTTTCATCTGAATTGCGCAGCATAGCTTCCGGTATCCAGTTAGCTCCACGGATAAAAATTTTTCTCCCGTTGATATAAAAATTCTTGGAACTATCCGGCGAATTTCTATCAACTGTGATTTCCCTGATACCAAATTGTGTATTTATCGAATCAGCAAACTCACCATCCACATAAGCTTTCAGTTTCAACTCATACAATTCCGGCTTGCCCTTGAATCGTGGCCACCACAAACGGGGATGATCAATTAATAATTGCGGAAAATCTTTTACAGTAAACAATACTCCTTTGTCTTCGCCACGAGCTAATTCAACTTCTTTTTCAAATTTTATATTTTCTCCTGCTATTTCTCCTTTCACAATACATTTTACAGGATGCATCACAGCATTCACTACTTCAACAGAAATCGTTTCTGCAGATTGATCATAACCGGGCTTCGATAAACTGGATTTCACAAAAGGATGCCGAAGTGCAATTTTATTGGTTGCATATAAAGAAATACTTCTCCAGATACCGGTGTTTCGATCACGGATGCCGTCTTTAAATGTAAAATCCCAGCCGACAGACATGAGCATGGTTGTGTTGAGCCCGATATTTCCATCGCCACCATTTTTATTTTCTCCTCTTGGTCTCCAGGGTTTGGCTTTGTTTGTGCCGGGTATATCAACCGGCAATACTTTTATCGCTAACGCATTCTTTTCTCCAGTGAGAGAAAAGTCAGTAATGTCAATGAATTGCTGCATGAACATTCCGGAAATGGTGCTCACTAAATTTCCATTGAGCCAAACTTCTGCCCGGTAATTAATTCCATCAACCTGCAGCCAAACGGTTTTGTTTTTGTAATCAGCAGGTATCTTAAATTCTGTACGAAACCAATAGGTATAAAATTCACGACCCACTTCAGCAATATCAGGAATCAGCTTGCTGGATAATTTGTTGTTGATACCGTAATAAGGTTCAGGATAAACTTTATCATATACAAGGGAATTGAGAACTGTGCCGGGAACAACGGCAGGCATCCAATTATCTTCTACAAATCCAGTTTTGGAAATATTTTCAGCAGTTGCCTTTTCATCTCCGGCTTTTTTCATTTTCCATTCAAAAGCTCCGCCGTGTTCTGATTTCGAATCGAGATATATTTTAGCATTGTTTCTTTCATAATTTTTTACCTGTGCAATTATACAATTGCAGAAAAATAAAAGTAAAAAGATGAACAATGCTTTTTTCATGAATCTATAAATGGCGCCGCGGCTATACTCATTAAAGTTTATTTATTACCGGTTTGATCTTTTTTGAAGCATCTGCCAATGTTATAATATATTTTGTTCCCTGTTTTGAAATAAAAATATCAGTCGGTTCATTAAACTGAAGCAAGACTTCTCCATTACGGGTTAATTCCTTAAAGCCACTTGCACCAAATTTCTTTAACCCATTCTTTTTATCAGCGCCGATAACTGCTAATCCTTTGTATTGACCGGTATAAGTGTCGCCATCTAAGTTTACTGAGAAAGATGCAACAGCATCCGTTCTTATCGATTTCAAATCTGTAAAAACATAAGAGCCATCCGCATTTTTACAACCGTTCGGTAAAAGATTTTTTGATATACCCAACTTTGAAAGATCGTCAACTGAGTATCCTTTTACTGTTGCCTTGCTATAAATTTTCTTAACCCGATCCGAAATCTCGTTTGCGTTGAAATAATGATCAGCTTTTCCTTCAATCATCAAATGCCCGTTTTTATTCTCGTATTCTTCCAGAAATTTCAATTCGGGTTCTTTTGCATATTGCGGATACAGATAAATCACGGCATCAAATTGGTGACCATTCAAAATTGGTTTTCCATTACTGCCGATCTTTAATTGACCATCTGCGATTAGGTCCGAAGGAACCAACGCATCAAGATAACCGGAATTCCAAATCTCTACTCCTTTCTCTTCAATTTCCAATTTGTCATTGATATCATACAGGCCACGATCGGCTTCATTGGGATACCAGTCTTGCAGAGCTTCCATACCAAACACTACAAGTAATTTTATATCCGGTAAAGAAGGATTGAATTTATTTAAAAGTCTTGCTCCCCGTTCTACTTTATTGATCCCGTCAATTGCATCAGGCATCAGCAGGTCAAAACGGTTGGGGCGTTTATCATGCATGGCATGATAATGAGTCCGTACACCATAACGAAGATCAAATAATGCTTTCTCCTGCACCGGCGGAAATACTTTATCATAATACTGATTGTACATCGCATTTTTGGTGTGCGCCATAGCAATTCCCATCTGTATAGGAAGCGAAGTTTTTTCATCCGTTTGTCCGTAACCAGGAGGATCTTTCCACCAAGAGATACCATTTGCCCATATCTCATCATTCGTTAAATGATTGTGATAGGTATCATGTAGCCCAATGAAAATATTTGGACCAAAAATCTCTTTTGCTTTTTTATATACTGCACCCTCAACACGCAATGCTCCTCCACGCATGAAATCCATATACTCGTTGATCGCTTTCATTCGTACTTCGGGCTTACCTTTCGGAGCATAACGGGTATCAAAAAGAGTTTTATCCAACAATTGGCTTTTTTGCATTTTATATGCCTGCGCCATTGCTGTAGAATACCACTGGCCCCGAAAAATAAAATCAGGTCCTCCTTCATTCGGACGTTCGACAAACTTATTTCCGTATTCGTCTAATGCAAATCCATCAAAAGGAACATCACCATAATGATGCATTGCATCAACAAAACCATTGATCTCAACATCGCCCCACATGCTGCTCTGGCTGCAATATTCCTGCGTCATGACGCAAGCTGTCAATCCTTTCAATGATTCGCCTCCGTTAATACTAACCTCAACAGTTCCTTTATCCGGCAAAACAGTTTTGCATTTTGCGGTGATATCTTTCAGCGTAGCCGGATCATAGAAACCATCACTTGTTTTTTTGAAGGCATACACTTTAAACAAATCTGTTTTTAATATCCGGTCAGGAAACCGGATAAATTTTGCTTTGGCAGTAAAAGATGCTTTACCTGATTCATCCAATGTTACTTCATCTTCCACGATCATACGCTGGGAAGTTTCAATAGTTTTGTCTTGATAATTTCCCCAAAGTTGAAGGCCCACTTTCAAACCCGACTGATGAGCTGTTGCCACAATCTCTTTAAAAAAGGGATGCATGGTTTTGAAATCATAAAAATCAGCACCTTCCCTCGCTGTGAGAAATACAAGCGAATAAGGACATTGATGAATGATTGAATCAAGCTCTTCTAAATATCTTCCGTCTTTTAAAAGATCAGGAGAAATAAACCAATAACCGATCTCCGGATGGTTTTCATCGGCAAATCTTTGCACGTACTTTATTTCCTGTGAAAATAAAAGGACGGATCTAAAACAAATAAGCAATAGAGTCAGAAGAATATTTTTTTTCATGTATTGTTTTATAAAAATTATTTATCTGAATCCGAAACTAAAGGAACAGTGGAACTGAAGATAAGAATAAGAGTTGTTGTGTCTGCTAAAGGTTGTATTAAATCATCCTTTTTTATTCCCCAAAAATGAATGTGCCGCAAGAATAACACGGTGACTTTTAGCAAAGCTATTGCAACTATGATAAAAATTTTTGAGACATGCATCAGGCAGTTTTTAAATTTTCATATCCGACGGTAAATAGTTTAAAAGAAAAAAGGATCTATACTTAATTGTTTACACTATTGTATAGATCCTTTTTCAAACTAATAAAAATTAATATCCCGGGTTTTGCTGAATTTTAGGATTAGAATTATCTAACTCTCCCTGAGGAATCGGCCTCAGGTAATCGTGGGCGTCAATTAATGGAGCCCCGCTTGTTCCATACGCCGTCCATGGATTATATTTTGTAGTACGGGAGATCAAAGTGCCTGTACGTTTTAAATCATACCATCTTTGATTTCCTTCGCCCAGCAATTCTCTTGCTCTTTCATCTAAAATCATATCAATAGATATTGTAGCAGGAGTAGCTCTGTAGGAAACAGTAGTAAGATCATTTACATCACCGGGATTAGCGGCACATTGTGGATCCACGGCACTGCCTCCTACGGCACGATTCAGAACCGTATTATAATAAACATCAGCGGTTCCTAACTGAGCGCCGGTAGCTCCTTTTACAATTGCTTCTGCTGCCATCAGGTAAACCTCTGCAGCACGGAATAAAGGATCATTAAATGTTGAATATCCATCGCCATAACTTGATAATTTCGGTTGCCAGAATTTCCAAACCATCGGAGGTCCCCAGAATAAATTGTCAACGACTACGTTTGCACCTACATATCCTAATCCCATATATTCATTCGTATTAACAACTGAATAATGTTTGGTTCCACCCGGTATATCCACTCCTCTTTCAGCAGCAGTGGTAGCAGGATTATTCCATGGCCTGCAAATTCCAACTGTATCGCTTATATTATAGGTCAGCGTTAAAGCTTGTGGATTGGGATTATTCGTGGCTAATGATACGCTTCCTCCGTTTACAGCTGCATAAGTTACACTGTTAAATGTACCTTCATACCGGACATCTAAAGTCGGATCAAATAAGCGATAAGCTGCCCATGTGCAAATCTGAGTGGGAAGAAACCTGTTGTAAAGTGCAGTCCTGTTTTGTTGTGCAACCCCACTTTGGCTATTTGAAAACATTTCGTGCATATTATTACCTATTGTACTTGTACCAACACTTGGATCTCCATTATAGGCAGAAGCATTTGCATATTGAACAGCAAAAATCACTTCTTTACTGGCATTACAACCGGCAACAGAAGAAGCCATACTGGCCGTTTCCACGTTTGGATTTTTATTATGTATAGGCCATAAATTATTCCAGTTTGATTCTAAAGGATATTTTCCGGAAGCAATTATCTGGTCACAAAGTTGTAAGCAACTGGTAAAATCAGCAGGGCTTCCACCCAAAGCATTATTAAAGTTCCATCCACGGGTTAAATAAACACGAGCCAATAAAAATTTAGCGGCTCCCTGGGTCGGTCGCCCAACATCACTCTGAGTAACAGGCAACACACTGACACATTTTGTTAGGTCCGTTATAAGTTGGATGTAAATATCTTTTGATGCTACTCTGGTTACTTCTTGGCTTGCAGTAGTTGTTTCTGTCAAAGGCATGGGTACATCACCCCATTGCTGAACAGCCCAAAACAGACTTAAAGAACGTAAAAACAAGGCTTCACTAACCCTGATATTTTTTAAAGAATCAGGCTCATCAGGAATTGAAGGGGCCCTGCTTACAACAGCATTACACCTGTTTATTTCCCTGTAAAGCATGTCCCAAAGAGTTTGAAGTTCACCAAGAGTTGAATTTAAACGGCCATCATATTGATCATAGGCGCTACCTGTAGCGGGCTGATGATAATAAATGGCGCCCCAGCCACCGCCAGCAAATATATCCGTACCCTGAAACTCCAGTATTCTTTGCTGAGTGATATCTCTTAACAAAGGATAACAAGATGTCACCAGGCTTTCAAACCCCGTCGCATTGACATAGTAATTATCCGTTGTCTGGTTTGACGGATTATATTCATCCAAAAAGCTTTTTTTACAACCCATTCCCGCAATACACACCATCAGGATGGAAATTGAAATAAGTTTTACATTTTTAAAAAAATTCATAAAATTTATTTTAAAAGTGATAATTTATTTGTTCAAAGTTTAGAAACCAAGGTTTATACCAAAGGTGTAAATAGAATAGGGTACATCATCTGAAGCAGTATTGCTATTATATTCTGGATCCAGAGATTTATATTTGGTAAAAACGAATGGATTAGTGATCTGTACATACACACGAAGCTTATCAATACTAAACTTATCCAACTTCGCTTTCGGCATGGTATAACCTACTGTTATATCTGATATCCTTAAAAAGTTGGCATTCTGATATGCCCATTGATTTCTGTAAGGTTGTGAAATATTAACACCATACAAATCATTTGTCGGATTATTCCTTGTCCAGTAATTCAATACAATGTGATTGTACCGGTTGTTGGTATAATCTGCCATAGTGCCTCCTCCAAACAAACTATTATTAAACATGGTGCCATTGCTATAATACATGAAGAACGAAAGGTCGAAATCTTTATAAGTAAAATAGTTGGTCATCCCCATAGTATAATTAGGTAATTGAGTCCCTAATACCACCCGGTCATCTATTCCCGGGGATGTTGAGATCTTACCATCTTTGTTTTGGTCCACTATTTTTGTCTGACCCGGGATAGCTCCAAAAGCATGGGCCTGCACACTATCGGATATTTGCCAGACACCCCCAACTTTTAAATCATAAAAAGATTTTACTGATTGACCAACAATATAATAATATCCGCCGGCGGTTATAGAAGGTACTCCATTTGCTAATGATTCAATTTTGTTTTTATTTTTAGCAAAAGTATAGGTGGTGTTCCAGGAAAAATCCTTGGTTTTAATATTCACCGTATTTAAAAGTAATTCTACCCCATGGTTTGAAACTTTCCCTACATTGGCAGTTACTGTATTGAATCCGCTCGATGTTGGCAGGTTTTCATTTAAAATAAGGTCCTTTGTATTTTTCCAATAGACTTCAATCGTAGCAGTAATTCTATTTTTTAAAAATCCCATATCCAACCCGAAGTTCTTCTCTTCACTTCTTTCCCATTTTAAATCACTGTTACCCAAAGTGCCGGGGGCAAATCCAGTGGCTGCAGTCTGGTTATAACTATATACGGTGTTCAAAATCTGGGCCTGTGTACTATAAGGAGATACATTGGCATTACCAACCTGGCCATAACTTGCCCGCAATTTCAGTTCAGAAAATATATTTAAATCGGCAATAAATTTCTCTTGCCCTGCACGCCATGCTACAGCGCCGGATGGAAAGAATGCCCATTTGTTCCCGTTAGCAAGTTGGGAAGCTCCATCACTACGACCTGTTAACGTTACAAGATATTTATCATCGTAAGAATAATTTACACGACCCATGAATGATTCCAGCGTGTTTTGTACATAGCTGCTCTTAACCGCGGTAATATTTGTGAGTCCTGCGGTGCCTAAACTATACCAGTCGGAGGCATAAGGCAGATTTTGAACTGAGATCGAATAAGTTTCAGTTTTGCTTTTATAAGCACTTTGTAAAGCTGTTGCTGAGATTGTGCTTTTGCCTTTTGAATAATTATAAGATAGTTGATTATCGAGAGTCCAACTGGTTATATCCGCTGTAGAATAGGTTGCTCTTGGCGGATTTTTACCGGCCCGATCTTTAGTGTAGGTACCTCTGTAATCTCCAGTGCGGGTATCAATATTTGCGGCTTGTATTGTAGATTTGAAAGTAAGCCCTTTCATCAGTGTTATTTCTGCAAAAACATTACCCATTTCATTGGCTGCTTTAGTTGTAAGCAGGGAATTTGCAGGATCCGATTCAACCAAAGGGTTCATAACCTGGCTATCATTAATTCCCATCCATACTGCATATCCATTCCAGGGCCCTTGTGCCAAATCAGGACCAGCACCCGGGTTTATCAGCTGATTATAGTACACAACCCCGGTAGGTCTTGCCCGGTAAGCTGACCGTAACGCTTCTATTGAACCGGTAGGATTTTCACTGTAATTTAAATAGGCAGTAGCACCCACTCTTAAAAATCTATTTACTTTACTATCAACAGATCCGTTCAGACTATATCTTTTAAAAAAATCATGCGGAATATTTCCATCATCCTGCAAATAGCCACCCGAAAAGCGGTAGGTAGTACCCGAATTACCTCCCGACACCGCAACAGTTGTACCAGTCTCCAAACTTGGTTTGGTCATTAAATCTACCCAGTTTGTTGATTGATTCGAATTGATCGTATTGAGTTCATTAACGGTAAAAGTTGCAGGTGTTCCGTTATTCAAAATTGCATCTGTGTACTGGCTTTTGTAAAACTGTTGGGCAGTCTGAAACTGGGGCAAATGTGCAGGAGTCTTTTGCCCAATGTAAGAATCAATGGTAATCTTAGCTTTGCCGTTTCGTCCTTTTTTCGAAGTAATAATTACAACACCATTAGCGCCTCTTGATCCATAAATTGCTGTTGAAGAGGCATCTTTCAGGATGTCAATGGTCTGGATATCGGCAGGATTGATATCCTGTAGCCTTCCGCCCACAATCCCATCAATCACTACGAGAGGTTCAGTTACTCCGGTAATAGTATTTTCACCGCGAATGTCCATCGAAAAGGCTTGTCCCGGTAAATTGCTGGCTTTGCTTATCGTAACACCGGCAAACTGGCCCTGCATTGCCTGTTCAGCGTTGACAGGATTGGAACGAACAATATTTTCTGATTTAATAGAAGCAACAGCTCCTGTCAAATCTTTCTTTTTTACCGTTCCATAACCTATCATTACTACATCTCCTAATTCTTTGACTTCTTCAGTAAGTTTGATGAGAAGATTGTTTTCTGTAGCAGCAACAGAAACTTCCTCTAATGTAAATCCTGTGGAAGAGACCGCTAATGTCACTTTTCCCTGAGCAGGAATATTTACACTGAAATTTCCATTTTCATCTGTCACTGCACCAGTGTTGGAATTATTTACTACAACACTTGCACCGGCTATTGGCTTTCCGGTAGTAGAACTAACTACTTGTCCTGTGATCTTTCGAGTTTGTGCCTGCACAATCGCCGCAAAAAAACACATCAGCATGGAAAGCAAGAAAATTTTTTTCATAATAGTTTTTTTGGTTGGAATTAAGCAATCGATAATTTAAATGTTGAAGAAAAAAGTTTTATAATAGTTCGCATTATAAATTTAGATTTTAAAAAACACTTCCATAGGTTAATCTACGGAAACGTTTTCGATGAGTTTTTAATTCTGAAATTGATTTTCGCATCGTAAACCTTGTCATACACTGCTATCGATATTAAATCCTCCATCCACATTTATAGAAGTCCCGGTCACAAACTTTGAAGCATCACTCAACAACCAAACCAACACCCCTTTCAGTTCGTCAGGCTCTCCAAATCTTTTAAAAGGAGTGTGCTGCAATATCACATTTCCCCTCGAAGTAATCGTGCCGTTATTTCCCTGCAATAAAGTCCTGTTCTGTTCTGTCAAGAAAAATCCCGGAACAATAGCGTTAATCCGGATCGCATCTCCATAGCGCCGGGATAGTTCAACTGCAAACCATTTTGTAAAGGATTCCACAGCAGTTTTAGCCATACTATATCCCAAAACTTTGCTGATCACTCTTTTTGCAGAAGCGGAAGATATGTTCACGATGGATCCTCTTCCATGTCTTGCTATAGCATCTCCAAAAATTTGTGTGGGTAAGATTGTACCCCACAAATTCAGATCCATCACTTTTTTCAAACCATTAAGATTAAGATTGAAAATATCCTGGTCATTTTCTATGATAGCTTCCGGAATATTCCCACCAGCTGCATTTACCAATCCATCGATCTTACCATAGGTATCGATCATTAATTTCTTTGCATTGTTCAGATCATTCTTATTGGTAACATCAGCGCATAAAGCAATAGCTCTTCCCCCACTTAAATTGATTTTACTGGCTCTTTCTTCTGCTACTTTCCTGTTTCTGCCCAATATTCCAACTGTTCCGCCAGCTTCCGCAATACCATCAACAAATGATTTTCCAAGAACGCCTGTACCACCTGTCACAACAATTACTCTTCCTTCGAGAGAAAATGATTTATTTACCCTTGATTTATTTAAAACCTGCGTTTCGATTTTTTTCATTTTTCTAATTGTTTCTTCTGATTCGTTTCGATTTTTTCTAAGCACTTCATAACTATTTTTACCCATTCCTGTTGAGCTATGAAAGAATTAAATTTTGCTTTCTAATTTCTATATTCCCATCTGGCAATGCTGTATAATCTTTAAAGTCGAAGGAGTTCAATTTTTCAAAAAAAAGCGGGATAACTAAAGAATGGTACTGTTCATAAAACACCCTATAAAAAAGCAGTTTCATATAGTTAAGCATTGTTTTGGAATATTGAATTTGAACATAAAAATTTATTCTCTCTAATTTAGAACACTCTTTTTTTACGGAAACGTTTTCGAAAACGGTTGCGTATCCGATTTATTCTGCAATACAGAATAAATAAAAGTTGAAAAATAAAATTGAAAAACAAAATGGATCAGAATCCTGTACTTCCTCTTGGTATCAAAGTGGATTTTAAAATGATCCTTTCATGTACCTCTCCCATAGATTTTTTTTCAAGGTACCGGAAGAGCTGCATAGCTGCCTGCTTGCCGATTTCGTATGCAGGCTGCGTGATAGTAGAAAGACTTGGGTTGAGCAATGATGATATTTCCATATTGGAGAAGCTGATAATCTTCAGCTGGTCGGGGATAGAAATTTTTAGCCTTTCACATACATTATAACAGGCTATTGCCAATTTTTCAACTGAAGCAAATATCCCATCTGGTCTGTTGGGACCGGTGAGCAACTGCATAATGATATCTTCATTGGCTGCATTGTTATTGGTGAAACGGATGATCAGTTCTTCTTCCACCGACATATTATGTTTCTTCAAAGCTTCAAGATATCCCTGCATTCTTTTGTTGGAAATAGATAAATAGCGGGAGAGGTCGAGGTAAGCGACCCGTTCACATCCACATTCAATCAAATGCTCCGTGGCCGCAAAACCACTTTCAAAATCATCGGTTGTGATGATGCTGCTTTCAATAGCTTCGCAAATTCTATCAAACAATACGATAGGAACGCCTTTGTTTTTTAAATCGATCAAATGATCGTAATTATTGGTCTCAGCAGATAAAGACATTAATACACCATCTACCCTTCCGCTTTGCAGGTGATTAGCAAAACCGATCTCTTTCTGTATGTTCTCATGAGTAAGATAAATGAGAACATGATAATTTTTTTCCTGGGCAACGTATTCAATACCATTAATGGCTAATGAAAAAAAGTTGTTGGTGATCTCCGGAATGACAACTGCGACTGTTTTGCTGCGATGTTTGCGTAAACTGCTTGCGTAAGGATTGGCCTGGTAATTCAACTCCAGTGCCATGTCGCGGACACGGGTTTTAGTGGTCTCACTAATCTCATAACTATCTCGTAATGCTCTTGAAACAGTACTTATAGACAGCTGTAACCGTTCGGCAAGCATCTTAATATTCACACCCATATAGAAGCAATCTGTTACGCAAATTACGAAAATTTGCGTACGTTTGACTAGGCTGAACGCAAAATATCCCGCAAACGTTTCCGAAAAAAAAGCGGCAATTCTCTGTACTTAATAAAAAGTAAACGGTGAACTTAGAGTACGTTTAAATCAAATTTGATTTTTTCCGCAAACAGACCATTAAATCCATAACTGAGACCTTTCTTTATCAAAAAATAAAGATTTTAATTTAATGATCCCAAATCACAATATGACTAATTGTTTTATAAGATAAATTTTCTTTCTTCATTAAAAATTTTAACGATATGCCCCATACCCGCCGCAGTTTCATCAACCAATCTGCAAAAGCAGCAGCCGCAACATTCATTGTTTCAAAAGGAATGAGTGCCGATAGTTATTCTCGCATTCTCGGTGCCAATGACCGGGTGAGAGTGGGAGTAGTTGGATTTTCAGATCGCTTCCGCAGTTCGCATGTTCCTCCATTCATGAAGTTTTATAAAGAAATGAATTTTGATATGGTGGCCGTCGCTGATCTATGGAAGAAAAGAAGAGAAGAAGGCACCGCTTTTATAAAAGAAAAAATGGGGCATGACATTACTGCCTGCAGAAATACTGATGAACTATATGCTCTGAAAAATATTGATGCTGTTTTTGTCAGCACAGCCGATTTTCAACATGCATTACTTGCCAAGCAAGCAGTAGAAGCACATTGCGATGTGTATTGTGAAAAACCATTTGCTGAAACAATGGAAGATAACCGGGCTGCATTAAAAGCGATCAAAGCATCGGATCGCATCGTGCAGATCGGTTCACAAAGAAGAAGCGGCGCCAATTATAAAGCCGCAGCAGAATTTATTCAGTCGGGAAAATTTGGCGATATAAAAATGGTGGAACTTACATGGAATGTAAATCAACCCGGTCGCTGGCGTCGACCTGAACTGGTTGCTCAATGCAAAGAAGAAGATCTGGATTGGAAACGCTTTTTATTGAATCGTCCATATGAGGCTTTCGATCCGAGAAAATATCTCGAGTATCGTTTGTTCTGGCCCTATTCATCCGGAATGCCGGGACAATGGATGAGTCACCAGATCGATACGGTTCATTGGTTCACCAAATTAAAACATCCACGCAGTGTAGTTGCAAACGGCGGCATTTATATGTGGAAAGACGGAAGAAAGAACTGGGATACCACCACTGCTGTTTTTGAATATGGCCCGAGTGATGATCCGACAACCGGTTTCCAGGTGATCTTTTCTTCACGCATGGACAACGGCGATGAAAATCCTGCAGAAATATATTATTCAAACGGAGGCGAATTAAATCTCATTACAAATAAAGTAACGCCTGCAGGCGGGTTAACAAAGAAAGCAGCAGATGCTATGCACATGCAACCGAATTTATTACCGGAAATGAATTTATCTGAAATGTCAGAAAAAGTGGTTGCTTCTGCAGATACAGGAGGCGATGTACTTACTACTAATCATATTCACAACTGGATGGAATGTATAAGAAGCAGGAAAACACCGAACGCACCTGTTGAAGCAGGCTATTCTCATTCCATTGCAAACATCATGACCAATGCCGCAGTGCGTACAGGATACAAAGCAACATTTAATGAAGCAACCCAGGAAGTAATGGCAAATGGAAAAGTGTTCAAGTATTGATCACTGAGAATCTATTTCAGTTCCAGTACCACCACTGATATTTTAGGTAAAGTAATTATCAGGTCACTACCTTCTTTTTTGGCGCCTGTAAACTCATCTTCTTTAACAGTAAATGGTTTTTCAAAGCTATTGATATCAGTGAATTTTCCTGATGTAAGTATTTTACCGGTAACAGATTTCCAGTTAATATCATTCAGTGTAGCCCGAATAGTTATGTTGCGAGACGGATCAAGATTTACAAAGGAAATATGAACGACTCCTGTAGAATCCATGGATGCAGAAGCATTCACTGCCGGGATTTTATTTCCATCCAGAGTATAATCAGGGCTGGTAAAATTAATGTTTAACAGTTTTGCATCCTGGTGCACTTTGTACAAATCAAATACATAATAAGTCGGAGTCAACAACATTTGATTGCCTTTTGTAAGAATAAGCGATTGCAAAACATTAATTGTTTGTGCAAGGTTCGCCATTCGTACACGGTCTGCATGATTGTTGAAAATGTTTAGAGTCGAACCGGCGATCAATGCATCTCTCAAACTATTTTGCTGATATAGAAAAGCAGGATTAGTACCCGGTTCTACATTGGTCCATACGCCCCACTCATCCACTACCAATGCAACTCTTTTTTGCGGATCATACTGATCCATGATGGTAGAATGTTTTGAAACCAATTCTTCCATCTTCAAACATTTTTCCATTGTACCAAAATATTCTTTCTCATCAAACTGAGTGGCAGAACCTTTATCACCCCAGGTTTTAGGCACAGTATAATAATGCAGCGAAAGTCCCCACATCATATTCAGCAGAACTTTTTTCATTATTGTTTCTGTCCAATTATAGTCAAATGAATTGGCGCCGGATGCAATTTTCTTCAAACGGGCATTAGGATAATTTTTACAGAAAGTTGCATAGCGGCGAAACTGATCTGCATAAAAATCGGCGGTCATACTGCCGCCACATCCCCAGCTTTCATTTCCTACACCCCAAAACTGTACACCATATGGAGCAGCATGTCCATTTTGTTTTCTCAACTCAGTCATTGGGCTTTCTCCGTCGAAGTTGAGGTACTCCACCCATTTTTGCATTTCTTCTACTGAGCCGCTGCCGACATTGCCTGTGATATAAGGTTGGGCACCTAACAAATTGCACAACTCCATAAATTCGTCAGTGCCAAAACTGTTGTCTTCTGTCACATTGCCCCACATTGAATTCACCATCTTGGGCCGTTTGTTTCGATCACCAATACCATCCATCCAATGATAATTATCTGCAAAACATCCGCCGGGCCAACGAAGATTGGGTATCTTAATTTTCTTCAACGCTTCAACGACGTCAAGACGGATCCGGTCTTTGCGTGGAAGCGTTGAAGTATCGCTTACCCAATAGCCATCATAGATGCAACGTCCTAAATGTTCAGAGAAATGTCCGTAAATATTTCTATCGATGACCGGTGCAGAAGCACTGGCTGTAATGATCATTCTTGTGGTTGATTGACTCATTACTGTTATTGATAACAGCAACGCAATTGTGGCAAAAAATAAATTCTTCATGATTCAATAATTAAAATTATTAGCTAATTATTTTGATCCATAGATCTGAGAATCCCTAATTCCAATCCCCTGATTTCCGCTAATCCTCTCAAACGGCCTATTGCCGAATAACCCGGATTGGTTTTCTTTTTCAGATCGTCTAACATTTGATGGCCATGATCGGGACGTACCGGTATGGAAATTTTTCTTTCTTTCATTACTTCAGCTATTGCTTTAACTACAGCATACATATCCGTATCTCCTTCAAGGTGATTGGCTTCATAAAAATCACCATCTTCACTTCGTGTTGTATTTCGCAAATGAATAAAATTGATACGCTCCACAAATTGTTTTACCATTACCGGCAGGTCATTATTTTTTCTTACGCCAAAAGAACCGGTACAAAAGCAAAGCCCATTATTTTCCGAAGGTACGGCATCAAACAATGACTGCACATCTTCAGCTGTGCTTACTATTCTCGGCAATCCTAATATCGGATAAGGAGGATCGTCCGGATGAATGACCATTTTAATACCGCACTCATCAGCAACAGGAATAATTTCTTTTAAAAAATCAATAAGATACTCTCTTAATTTGTTTGCATCTATATTTTTGTATGCATCCAATGCCTGTTGGAATTGTTCTAACGTAAAACTCTCCTCGCTTCCCGGAAGGCCTGCAATAATATTTCTTTGCAACAACTGTTTCTCATCGTCGGTCATTGCAGAAAATTTTTTTATGGCCTTTCCCAATTCAGTACTGGTATAGTCCTTTTCTGCATCTTTTCTTTTCAACATAAAAACATCAAAAGCTACAAATGCAGCATTTTCAAAACGCAGTGCCTTTGATCCATCTGCTGTTTCGTAAGCAAGATCAGTTCTTGTCCAATCCAGTATAGGCATGAAATTATAAGTGACAATATTGATTCCACAACTGCTTAAGTTCCTTAATGTCCTTTTATAGTTATTGATATACTCCTGAAAATTTCGAGTCTGTGTTTTTATCGCTTCATGTACCGGCACACTTTCAACGACTGACCAAATCATACCTGCATCTTCTATGATTCGTTTTCTTTCTTCAATTTCTTCTACACTCCACACTTCGCCATTCGGTATATGATGAAGCGCTGTAACTATTCCTGAGCACCCGGCTTGTTTTATATCTGATAAACTTACCGGATCATTCGGCCCAAACCAGCGCATTGTTTGCTGCATGCTGTACATACGATTTCAAAAATTCATTTTTTTATTGCATCAACTTTAACAGGGAAAGCAGATTCTCCGGTAAAATTTATCATGTCAATTTTATCAGCATTAGTGCTTTCCAGTGCATGAGAAAAATACGCAGGCCGATTGTCACCCCACTTCACCGAGCAATTTCTAACAACAATATCCTTGGCAGTATCGAAATAAAATCCGGAAGTGCGTCCTTTAACAAAACCTTCTACTTCGCTGGGGCGGCGGTCATAAATTCCGCCTTCTAATGAAGTTGTCTTATCAATGAACAAATCAACCTGGTCGAAAATAATATTATCAATTTTATCTTTTGATTCCGCACTTACATAAACCCCGTTCTCGCTATTGCATTTAATATTGCTGAAAGTAATATTCTTCACCTCTCCTACGCTACCTTCCGTTGCTCCTTTAGGAAAACGCCAGTTTGCGTCTTTGCTATTCACTTTTGCCCTACGATAAGCTGTCACATAGATCGGTTCAGCTTTTCCCCACCATACATCGGAGAAAAGATGACAGTCAATGATCATATTGGAAAAAACAACATCACTTACCACACCTTCATCACGGTTCTGAATACCCACTCCACGATTGCTGTTTTTAATAATACAATTATTAAAAAGTACCTGCCTGATGGTATCCATATTTTCAGAACCGATTTTAATGGCACAACTTCTTGAGGTCAGTATGCAATTATTCACCGTAATATCTTCGCAACTGCCAAACTCTTCATACTCTCTCCTGTTTTTTAAACAAATGCAATCATCGCCACTTTCAATATAACAATCGCTGATACGAACATTCTTGCTGTGATCGAGATCAATACCATCGCTGTTGCGAACTTTCAAACTATTTAATAATGTAATGCCTGAGATCACTACATCTTTACAACCTACCAAATGAATGGTCCAATAAGCGGAATTACCAATCTGCAGATCGGTGATACGAATATTCTTTCCACCAACTAAGGTCAATACATGCGGTCGTGGATCTTTAATATGAAAAGGTTTCAGTTCATAGGAATCATCCAATTCTTTTCCCATAAAAGAAATACCATTTCCATCAATTTTTCCTGGTCCATCAATGGTTACATTCTTTATATTTTCTCCACCGATCCAGATCGTGCCTTCTCCGGGATTATCACGAAAAGCAGTTTTGGTATATAACTTTTTCATCAGGACTTGCCTTGACAATAGCTCCTGCTTCTACATAAAATTCAATATTGGATTTTAAATCAAATGGGCCTGTCAAAAAAGTAAACGATGTAGGAACTAAAACTCTTCCACCGCCTGCATTGGAACAGGCATCAATTGCTTTTTGAATCGCTGCTGCATCATCTGTTTTTCCATCTCCTTTTGCTCCAAAATCTTTTATATTGAAAACCTTTTGAGCTGATATGTGACTCAACAATGAAAGAGAGCAATCAATTGCAACACATAATTTTCTTCATATCATTACCTTTGATAATCCTTTTGGCTGATCATTGACTTCCGCTCCCCACGAAGAGGTGTTGATTGCAACCAGATATCAAATTGGCCACCTTTTACAAGATCAGCATGAGTAATATAATTTTTTGAATATCCTTTTCCATTCCATTTTACTACTACTGATATACTGATCGTTTTCATTTTTCTTATGACAAACGATTTTAAAAGATTCTATTGCCGGGCAAACTGATCTGAATACTGTCAAATAAAGGAGAACACATGATATAATTTCCCGAAACAGGATCAACCGGGTAAAAACCCATTGCTCCAAATACATACCAGGCACTCATCTGTCCGGCATCATCATTACCACTCAAACCGCCGGGGCCATCACTGTATTCTCCATTCAGGATTTCTCTTACTACTTTTTGCGTTTTCCACGGTGAAGCCGTATAATTATACATGAATGGTACCTGGTGGTCCGGTTCATTGCCATGCCAGTAATGATCATTTAAAAACAAACTATCCAGTTCATTTTCCAGCACTTTTGCGTCCACCCATTAATTGCGCCAAACCCGGAACATCCTGCGGAACATAAAAAGTATATTGCCGCGGTGTGCCTTCAGTAACATATTTTTCTCTTCTATCCGGCATTAAAACTAGCTGCCCATCTTCCATCTTCATGACGGCCACGAACCATCCCAACATTTTTGTCGAAAACATTTTTATAATTAAAGGATCGTTCATTCAAACTTTTATAGTCTTCTGTTTTATTCAAACCTTTTGCGACCACCGATAAATGCATAATCATCATAAGCATATTCCAATGTCCGGCTCACCTGTTCTTTTTTATGAAATGCTTTCGGAACACTGTCTTCCATCGGTATAAATCCATATTTTAAATAAGAAGGTAATGCTCTTCTTCCCTTTCCATTTTTATAGCTTCTTTCATCAGGAACTGTAAAAGCATTTTTCCTCATTAATTCATACGCAGCATTTACATCATAATTGCGGATTCCTTTTGTATAAGCGGATGCAATAAAAGCCGTGACATGATCGCCCATCATTGCTGAAGTATAATTATTCCAGCAGGGAAAAATCGGTAACCAGCTACCTTGCTGCCCTTTTATCATCATACTTTGTACAAAGTCATTTATCATCTTTGGATCTAATATCTCGAACAAAGGCAATTGCGCCCTGTAAATATCCCACATTGAAAAATCATCATAATAATTTCCTGATCTCATTTTCTCCAGCTCATAACTTTCTGCAAATGCCGGGTAAGTTCCGTCTACATCATTATACAATCTTGGATGTTGCATGGCGTGATACATAGCAGTATAAAATATCCGTTTGTCTTTTTCATCCTTTCCGGTTATTCGAATTAACGATAATTCGTTTTCCCAAACCGATCTTGCTTTTGTCTTTATATCATTAAAGTTTTTCTGACCAACTTCTGCAGCCAGATTTTTCTTCGCTCCTTCCAAACTGCTGAATGAAGTTCCAATTGTGATTTGTATCTGTTCTCCCTTCTTTAAATAAAATCCGAGATAAGCGCCAATATCTTTTCTATTGCTAATGGTGTCAGCAGCAAATAGTTCATTGCCACTAAACGTTCCGCTATTAGCGATCTTCTTTTGAATTTTTATATAAAACCATCCATTGAAACCGGCAGATTGTCCCCAACCCTGGTAAATACGATGTGCCGGATTGTATCCCCATACCTCTCCTTTTGCTGCATTGACTTGTAACCGACCCCTGGTTATAATCGCTGTTGGGTGTGATGAGTAAATACAAACTATCATTATCCAGCATGGTAAACCGCATTACAGCACATCGCAATGTGGAAGTTATTTCTGTAGAAATGTTTTTTGTATTGAGTTTATAATAATAAGGAGTTGTCGTTTCATCATTGTGAGAAAAAGGAATTGAATATTCACTCACCGTTGTTTTTAATTTTCCTACAACCGGCATAATAGTAAAGCTTCCATAATCCTGTGTACAGGATCCGCTGATCCAATGCGTTCCCCGAAAACCGCTTAGCGAATTGTCTTTATAATAATAAGGAGGAAGACATTTTGTTTCTTTTGCCCTCGTTTGTGCTACCCATTGCGTCATTCCAAACGGCAGGCCGACAGCAGGAACAGTATTCGCATTTGATTCTGTGCCGCCTTCATTCTTTTTTAATGCGCTGATCGTAGTGGAAGATGCTGTGCCGGATAGCGGCTGAACATACTGAACCAGGCTTTGCGATTTACCTGCTGCCGAAATCAAAAGGCAAACAAAAATGTAAAGAATAGTTTGTTTCTTATTACTCACAATAATTGATTTTAGTTTATACTCGTTTTTAACATCTTTATTAATAAGATTCAAGCCTGAATATTTTAACTCCATGCGGAGGAATATTGTTTGCTTCCAATATTCCATTATTAATCATACTCTGGTTGTCTGACCATAACTCGGTTGTTTTATAATTGCCCTTCCAGAATTCCCATTCAAGGTTAAATGAAATTGTTGCAGCAGTATCCAATAAATTAAATAATGCAACATATTTTATTTTCTTGTTCGGTGATTCGGCTACCCATATACGCCAATCTTTAAAATCACTTCGCTGATGCGGTTGATATACCTGGTGATTGCTGATACTGTTTTTCTGTAATTCTAATAATGCTGCATTCGTCAGAATTTTAAAAGTACTGTCATTGCTATTCAAAGGAGAACCGCCCCACATCAATGGTGAACGGGTGATACACCAAAACGAAAACATTGTTTTTTGTTCTTCATAATTCAAAAAAGAAAAATGTTCTCTTTTGTCAGACGCCGGATTTCCATGTGCCCAGGGAAAACCAGACAAACAAAGTTTTCCTAAAGGAAGCATATCCGCATCGGGCCATGTGCCGTCTCCGATAAATGGCGACCAGTCGTTCATTATATCAAAAATGTGTAAAATGTCTTTCCATCTATCCCATACATCATTGGAGACACGATACATATTGGCAGTGTTGTCAACATCGTTGGCAAAACCAATGGGTGTATCGCCGGGAGATAAACTCAAAACAATTTTTCTTCCGCAATGATCAATAGCTTTCCGGATCAGGTCAATTTCACCTTTATGATAAACCGGAGATGCAATATCATCCACTTTTATAAAATCAACGCCCCATGATGCATATAAATTCAGAAGCGATTGATAATATTCAGCAGCACCGGGTTTTGTCGCATCCACGCCATACATACTCTCATTCCATTTGCAGGTATCAGTATAACTGGCGATATCTTTTGCATGATATTTTGTTCCAAGAATAGGAAGATCTTTTTTCACAGCATCTCTTGGTATTCCTCTCATCACATGAATGCCGAATTTCATTCCTTTTGCACGCACATAATCTGCAAGCGGTTTAAATCCTTTTTCATTTGCAGAAGATGGAAAACGATTTTCCGCAGGAACTAATCTTCCATATTTATCCAATGACATTCCTTTGAATTTGCCTGGATAGGAACGGGATGGGTGATCAACATCAAAAGTTTCCCATTGATCCGGGGTCCAATCATCCGGCCCGGGATTGAACCAACAATAATCCACTACTGCGTATTCATATCCGAAAGGCAATAACTTTTTTGCCAGTACATCCACTTCACTTTTAAATTGTTTTTCTGTAACAGAGCCGCAATAGGCATCATAGCTATTCCAACCCATTGGAGCCGTGGTTGCCCATTTTTTAAAAGAAGTATTCTGTGAATTGCCCGCTATAACAGCAAATAAAAAAACATAACCGAGAATTGCAGTCTTTGTAAACAAATCAAACTGATTTTGAATTTAACAGTAACAGAAAGAAATATATACTGATCAGAATTTCAAAACCGGGGGTAAATATTTCGCTACCAGATCCTCGTAATAAGATTTCAATTCACTCCAGACAGGTGGTGTCGGGTTTTTTGAATACAGATCGTAAGGATTGAACAATTTCACCCATCTCAACATTTCCCTGTCATGATCATCCATCAAATAATCATATTGGCCTTCCCTATGCCAGGCGTAAAATGAGTGATAGCGCAGCATGTATAACCCGGGTTCGGGCAAATGATCTTTCAGCATTTGATACACATATTCATCATGCCCCCATGACATCGAAACGTTTCGTAAACCACAACTGGGTTTGTACAGCCCTAACTGGGAATTATACTCCGGCTTACTATAGTCAGGGTTCGATTTAAAAAATTCAGGATAAACAATTCTATCGGAGTAAGCGCATCCAACCGGAAAAGTATCTCCTACTACTGCCCATTGTGGTTCACCAAATAAGCACAAGACTTTGCCCATGTCATGCATCAATCCTACAAGAACCATCCAATCAGGATGCCCGTCTGCACGAATTGCTTCAGAAGTTTGCAGTAAATGCTGAAACTGGTCGAGGTCGGTATCAGGATCCGAATCATCAACCAATTGATTCAAAAAATCAAATGCACTCCAAACCGGCATTTCTTTTTTATCAAACTTCAGAAACTCATCTCTTTTTTGCATTACAAAATCATAAGTTTGGTACTGATGATTCAGCCGGTAAAATTCTTTTACGGTATCCCGGGCCGGAGTTTCATAATTCCTGTATTCCTCAGTAGATTTTTCTTTCACAATAGCTTCCGGGTCAGGATAACGATTCAATACATCATCTTCCCATTCATCAAGACTATGCAGCGGGTTGGTTTCTTTCGAATTGAACTTTTGCATAAAACTTCATTTGTTTGATTTGATTAAATGCCATTCTAATATCTGCAATTTAGCCAAAACTGCAATAGAACGGGGCTGCTTTATTTACGAAACCGTTTTCGTTGAAAAAATTCTTTCAATACTGAGAGAAGAAATATATTGTGCGGTTAATAATTTTATCTCTTCTCAACCAACGATTGTTTATGAAACTGCAGCTTGCCGATTACCTCATCATTTCATTGTATTTCATTTTCGTGATCAGCGTTGGTTTTATTATTAAAAGAAGAATCAAATCGAGCAATGATTTTTTGATGAGCAACCGGAGCATTCCGCTTTGGATCACCAGTCTTGCTTTTATATCTGCCAACCTGGGTGCACAAGAAGTATTGGGCATGGTAGCTTCCGGAGCCAAGTACGGTATTATGACCGTCCATTTCTATTGGGTAGGCGCCATTTTCGCCATGGTCTTTCTTGGCGTTTTTATGATGCCATTTTATTATGGCAGCCGTGCACGAAGTGTTCCGGAATATTTATCGCTTCGTTTCGATGAAAAAACAAGAGGGTTGAATGCAATTTCATTTGCAGTAATGACCGTTTTCTCTTCGGGGATTTCTTTGTTCGCTCTTGCCAAATTATTAGAAGTGATCCTTCATTGGCAATTTGGTGTTTCCATCTGGCTCGCAGCCGGGATCGTGATGATCTATACTTTTCTCGGTGGATTGACCAGCGCTGTATACAATGAAGTACTGCAATTTTTTCTCATTGTGCTGGGGCTTTCCCCTTTAGTGATCGTAGCAATACATGATGCAGGAGGATGGCAAAATATCAAAGCACAACTGCAACCTCAGCTGACTCATGCGTGGAAATATATGGGCCATGCTGATTCTAATCCTATGGGAATAAATTTTATGTCACTGATTTTCGGTTTGGGATTCGTCATGTCATTTGGATATTGGTGCACTGATTTCCTGGTGGTGCAAAGAGCAATGATCGCAAAAAATATGAATGCGGCTCAACGTACACCAATAATAGCTGCAATTCCAAAAATGCTGATGCCATTGATCGTGGTCCTTCCCGGTGTCATTGCTATTACGTTAATGCAACCGGCATTAGCATCAAAAGGTTTTAGTATTCCATCAAACGCAAATGGATTGGATTACACTATGACACTTCCATCATTGATCTCGCATTATTATCCCAGCGGTTTGCTGGGTATTGGTATCACTGCCCTGATCGCTTCCTTTATGAGCGGCATGGCTGGTAATGTGACTGCTTTCAACTCCGTTTTTACATACGATATTTATCAAGCCTATTTTGTAAAAAAAAGATCGGACAAACATTATCTCAGGGTCGGGAAACTGGTAACTATAGCAGGAGTTCTTTTTTCAATCATCACTGCTTATATCGCCAAAAGCTTTAATAATATCAACGATTTTCTTCAACTGGTTTTTAGTTTCGTGAACGGGCCGCTGTTTGCAACCTTTTTACTGGGAATGTTTTGGAAAAGAACAACCGGGCACGGTGCCTTTTGGGGTTTGTTGTCGGGCACCATTGCTGCAACATTAACACATGGGTTGACAATAGCAGAAGGAAAAGGCGGCTGGATCGCTCCGCTTTATGAAATAAAAAGCGGAATGGGACAGGCATTCATTGTAGCATCTGTATCATGGATATTCAATTTCACTACAACAATTATTGTAAGCTTGCTTACTAAACCCAAACCCGAAGCAGAGCTGAAAGGATTGGTGTATTCGCTGACAGAAAAACCATCTTATCACCAGGGAAAATGGTATCTTAAAGTAGTGCCGCTTAGCATAATACTTTTACTGATCACCATTATTTTGAATATTATTTTCTTCTAAAAAACAAGAAATGTATAAAAGATTAAATGAGCTCAATTTTGTGATCGGCCTTTTTTTTCTGCTGGCATCAATCGTATTATTAAGCGGTTATTTTTTCAGTGACCATTCCAATGAAAAGATCAATCTATATACAGGAATTGTTTTTTTCTTGTTCGGAATTATTATGATGCTGCTACGAAGTAAAGAAAAAGAAAAAACTGATTCATAAAAATAGCATTGCCTTTTTAACAGGCATTTCAGTCCTTATATCCAAATCCAAGCTCGGTTTCTCCTTTCTTACTTCCTCCTACCTCCCCTATCTTTGCTGAATAACGATCGGCTTCTATGAATATTGAATTCAACCGAAATGAAGATGTGATGAAACTATCGCTGAGTGAAATGCGTCAGCGATTGGAAAAAATCTACCTGGGTGGTGGAAAAAAATCCATTGACAAACAAAAAGAAAGAAATAAACTCACTGCAAGGGAACGAATAGATTACCTCATTGATAAAGACAAACCATTTATTGAGATCGGTGCTTTTGCCGGTTATGATATGTATGAAGAAGAAGGCGGTTGCCCGGCAGGTGGCACGGTTGCCGGTGTTGGTTATGTAAGCGGAAGACAATGTGTGATCGTTGCCAATGATCAAACAGTAAAAGCAGGTGCCTGGTTTCCCATCACCGGCAAAAAAAATCTTCGCATGCAGGAGATCGCCATGGAAAATCATTTGCCGATCATTTATCTGGTTGACAGTGCCGGTGTTTTTCTTCCGATGCAGGATGAAATTTTCCCGACAAAGAACATTTTGGAAGAATTTTCAGAAACAATGCCCGGATGAGTGCGATGGGCATTACACAAATTGCTGCGGTGATGGGCGCCTGTGTTGCCGGTGGCGCTTACCTGCCGATCATGAGTGATGAAACATTGATGGTGGAAGGCAATGGTTCCATTTATTTGGCCGGACCTTATCTGGTAAAAGCTGCCATTGGTGAAGATGTGGATAATGAAACATTAGGTGGTGCTGTTACACATACAGAAATATCAGGGATTGCAGATTATAAATTCAAGACTGAAGCAGGAATGCATGGATCATATCAAAAAAATGATATCGATGCTGGGGAAAAAAGAAAAAGCAGGATTTGACCGCATTGCTTCTATTCCTCCAAAAAAGAAATGCAGAAGAACTGTATGGTATTTTTCCATCAGATGGCAAGCCTTATGATATGCTGGAGATCATTGAACGAATTGTTGATGATTCTGAGTTTGAACAATTCAAAGAAGATTATGGCAAAACAATTGTTTGCGGTTATGGAAGAATTGATGGCTGGGCCGTGGGTATTGTAGCCAATCAACGAAAAATTGTAAAAAGAAAAAAAGGTGAAATGCAATTGGGCGGTGTGATCTATAATGACAGTGCAGATAAAGCAGCCCGTTTTATTCTGAATTGCAACCAGAAAAAAATTCCGCTTGGTCTTTTTGCAGGATGTAACCGGTTTTATGGTGGGCAGCCGCAGTGAACATGCAGGTATTATAAAAGATGGTGCCAAAATGGTGAATGCAGTTGCCAATTCTGTGGTTCCGAAGATCACCATCATCATTGGTAATTCTTATGGTGCCGGTAACTATGCCATGTGTGGCAAAGCTTATGATCCACGATTTATTTATGCATGGCCTTCGGCAAAAATTGCGGTGATGGGTGGTGACCAGGCAGCAAAAACTCTATTACAAATAGAAGTTGCCGCACTAAAAGCGAAAGGTAAAACACTGAGTACAGAGGACGAACAAAAAATTGCTGAATGAGATCAAAGAACAAATATGATAAACAAACAACTCCTTATTATGCAGCAGCCCGTTTATGGGTAGATGCTATCATTGATCCGGTAGAAACAAGAAAAGTGATTTCCGAAGGAATTACTGCTGCAAATCATAATCCGGATATTGGAGAATTAAAGTTGGGAGTATTTCAGGTATAGACGTCTATTAAATGACTGAATTCCCGATAGCGGTGTGTCTTGTCACTCCGACGAATGAGGAGTCTCAAAGACTTCAATATCCAATATGACAGCCTTTAGATACTCGTTCCTCGCATTACAAGACTCTGTATGTTTGAAAATTCATTATTACATGAGCAACACTGTCACAATCTATACAGATGGTTCTTCAAGAGGAAATCCCGGTCCGGGTGGTTACGGAGTTATATTAATGAGCGGGCAGCATCAAAAAGAATTATCACAAGGATATAAACTTACCACCAACAATCGGATGGAACTGATGGCCGTGATCGCCGGATTGAAAGCTTTGAAAAAAGATCAGTTGAGCGTCACCATTTATTCCGATAGCCAATATGTAGTGAATGCTGTTGAAAAAGGTTGGTTGAAAAACTGGATCGCTACCAATTTTAAAGGTGGCAAAAAGAACAAAGATCTCTGGATGAAATTATCATCATCTGGCACAAAACACAAGATAAAATTCATTTGGGTGAAAGGTCATGCAGATAATCCATTCAATAACCGCTGTGATGAATTAGCTACTGCAGCAGCGGATGGAAGACATCTACTTACTGATACAGGATTTGAAGCTGGCAAGGAGAATTTATTTTCCTGAAATAAAAAACCCGGCAATTAACCGGGTCTAATCTTTTTTTATTTTATTGCTTCACCGGCTTTAATGCCAATCGACCAACAAGATTATAACCTCCAAATAATAAAGCATTGAACAAGAATGTAGCGATCAAACTTCCTTTGAGAAAAGGAAGCCCGGCTGCATAACAAGTAATCATGCCGTCGAATGTTTTTGGATAAGGATGATTATAGAGATCCAGCCCGCCACCGATCCAATCAAGGAAATTAGAAACTATAAAGAAAAAGATAGCACCGGCTAAAGAACCTAAAATGATATGTCCCACTTTGCGGGAATTGATTCTGAAACCAATAATGGTAATGCTGGCAAACAAAATATAATTTACCCACTGTCCTTTATAAAATCCTGCAATGCTTGTCAATCCTTGTGAATACAATAACTGGTACAATGCATCGGATAATAACATAGACAATAAGGGAAAAAGAAATGCAATCTTTTTATCCTTTATCACTGAACCGGCGAATAAAGCCATTGCAATTTGAGGCGCAAAGCCCAGCGGCCTGTTATCCCACACACGATACAATGCGCCAATCACTACAAGAAAAATAAAGACGAGAATATTATTTCTGTTCTGTTTCATATTAATAAGCTTTCACAGCAAAAATAAACGAAATGAAGCAAATGCCGTTTTGTTTTATTCACTTTTGTGAACAGGAACTGAAGCCCTGAACAGGACTGAATCTTCAAGTGCTGAACAGTTTACTTCTTGCCCGGAAAAAATTATTGCAGAGGGATGACCTTTCAGTAGTTCTACCCCACTTTTTCCATCACTGACCTGAACAGCGCCTTCGGTAAGCAACAAAATTTCAGCAGTGATTGCTGCAAAAGAAACTTTATCACCTTCTAGCAAATGAAAAACACTGAACTGGAAATCCGGTGCTGGCGTTTCAAATACAAGTCCTCATCATTGATTTTTTTACCTTTTAGAATATTTACTTACTGTCGGTTCAAATTTTATATGCTTCAGTAATTCTTTTACATCAATATGTTTGTTGGTTAATCCGCCACGAAGTACATTATCAGAATTTGCCATGATCTCTACGTTTTGTCCTTCTAAGTATGCATGTGGTACATCCTGCATCCTGGAAAATAGCTTCTCCTTTTTTTAAATGCAGCAGGTTAAAAAAATAAATAGAAAAAATTCCCCGGTCAATATGTCCTTGTTGTGAAAAAGTTTGCGCTGCTCTTGCTGCCCAAAAATCTTCCCGGGATCTATCCAACTTTCCTTCTTTATATAATGGTGTGATATGGTCTATTAAAGGCTGCAATGTTTTGTTCACTTCCTGCTGGGGCATTTCCATTACCAATTTGTATAAACCTTCATATCCCGATCCCTCAAATATCTGAAGTAACAAAATTTAACTCCGGGACAGTCTGAAGCGTCTGAATCAATTTTTCTCTCGGTTTAAATCCATGCAGCAACCAGAAATCGCTCAGTGCCACCATCAATTCCGGTTTATGATTATCGTCCTTATAATTTCTGTGAGGAGAATTCAGAGGAATACCTTCAGCGTTTTCTTTTGCAAATTCTATTTCTGCTGCTCTTTTGGATGGATGCACCTGGATGGAGAGCATATCCTTTACATCCAGCAGTTTTAGTAAGATAAGGAAGTCTTCCGAATTTTTTTGCGACCGGTTTTCCCAATACTTTTTCAGGATCAGAGGCAATGAGCCGATCCAATGAAAAATTTTGATCATCCATTACCACAGATGGAGCCATTTGATGAGCACCCAGCCAGTATTCAGCAACTGGCTTATCATCCGATTTTGCCGAAGGCACCAGTGATGGAATGAAAAATTTTCCACCCCAGGCATAATGTTGTGCTACTCCCTGTAGATAATATATTTTTTTTACTTGCGACATCAAGCTTCATTTTGTAACTTAAAGTAAAGATACTACATGGCCTCTCATAATGCATTCGGAAAAGAAGCAGAGCGACTGGCAGAAAACTGGCTGAAAGAAAAAGGCTATGAGATATTGTTTCGCAACTGGCGGCATTCTCATTATGAAATTGATATCATCGCTATAAAAAATACTGTGCTTCACATTGTAGAAGTGAAAGCACGGAAATCAAAAGCGTTTGGCAATCCTGAAGACAGTGTGATCCGTAAAAAATTCAAATACCTGCAGAAAGCGACTGATGAATTTTTGTACCTGCACCCGGAATACCGGCTTCTTCAATACGATATTCTTTCCATAACGCATTTAAAAAACAAAGAGCCTGAGTTTTTTTTGATCGAGGATTTTTATTATTGAGAAAAATTTTCTTTCATCAGGTTTGCAATGAGTATTTTTGCTTCAATTCAAATAAATAATCATGAGAATAATTCTGACTTTATTCATTGCAGGCATGATTGCATTTGCTTCTGGTGGATGTAAATCTTCTTCCGGCCCCGCCACATTTTGTGATACTGCCTGCCTCAAGGATACGCTGAAATTCACGAATGAAAACCATCCACTCAAACCTTACGTGTACATCAGCGCTAAGAATTGTGTGGCCGATACTTTGATCTGGAGTTATAGCGGAATGGGGGTAAACCGGAAAATGGACTTTGCTGATATGATCGGAGCTGTCGCCAGATTGAATAAACATTTTGTAAGGTGCATCATTACCGACACCAGTTATGCATGGCTTTTATTCAATGATTGCAGCAATGGACGTGGCTATTATATAAAAATTCCTTTTGCCAAATCAAGGAACATTTCAGAGATCGGACCGTGCTATTAATAATCTTGATCCTAAATTTTCCGTAGCAGAAGGATTGATCGCTTATACAGACAGGGGAAATATTTTTGTGGAAGAAATGGCAACCGGTAAAAAAGCAATGATGACATTCGGTGAACAGCTTCAGTTCGATTATGATGCGATTCATAAAACATTGGACTCGGTTAATATTTCTCCATCACGCATCTGGGTCAAAGTGAAACTGAAACGAAGCTGGAAAACATTGGAGAAAAGTATTACGCTGCAATAATTTTACAAATAACAAGAATCAAATCTCAAATTCCAAATAAATAAAAAATAAGAAATCAGATTCAATTGTCGAATTTTATTTGAATTTGATTCTTGTTACTTGAATTTTAAAAAATGTGGGAACCTTATAAAAAAGGATTCAAAGCTTACCTGCAACTGGAAAAATCGCTCTCGGAAAATTCTGTTCAGGCTTACCTGCGAGATATTGATAAGCTCATACAGTTTCTGCAGGAAAAAAAAATATTGAAAAATCCCAACGAAGTTGAGTTAAAAGACCTGCAGCAATTCGTAAAATGGATAGCAGGTTTGGGAATGACCCCGGCTCACAGGCAAGAATGATCTCAGGCATCCGTTCTTTTTATAAATATTGCCTGCTGGAAAATATTTCCAAAAAAGATCCTACCGTATTATTAGAAGCGCCGAAACTGAAAAGATCATTACCCGATGTGCTGAGTTTTGAAGAAATAGAAAAGATCATTTCACAAATTGACCTGAGCAAACCCGAAGGAGGAAGAAATAAAGCAATACTGGAAACGATGTATAGTTGCGGTTTGCGTGTAAGTGAAGTAGTCAACTTGAAAATATCCCAATTATATCTTGATGTAGGTTTTATCCGTGTGCTGGGAAAAGGAGATAAAGAAAGATTAGTACCTATAGGCAGCAGCGCTATCAAATACATTAACATTTACAAAAATGATATTCGTGTTCATATACATGTGAAACCGGGCAATGAAGATATTTTGTTTTTGAATCGCCGCGGAACTAAAATGTCAAGAGTGATGATCTTTTTGATCATTAAGGATCTGGCTAAAAAAGCGGGCATCAAAAAAAATATTTCTCCGCATACTTTCCGTCATTCATTTGCCACGCATTTAATTGAAGGTGGGGCAGATCTGCAGAGCCGTGCAGGAAATGTTAGGCCATGAAAATATTACGACCACAGAAATCTATACACATCTCGACCGGGATTTTTTAAGAAAAACATTGGAACAGTTTCATCCGGCATTTAAAGGGTAATAATTATTTAAAAAGAGCCCCGATAACGAGGCTCCGTATCGCTAACCGGCTGTTTAATGATTAGCTGCCATGAAAAGCTTTAATTTTCCTTCACCACTTTATCATCAGCGCTTTTATCTTTTCCCTTCACCAAAGATTCAGCATTTTCTACCAGCTTTATAAATTCCGAACGATAACCTTCTTCATCATTTCCTTTTGCTTTACGGGCAAGTGCCAGTCACATTTGCAAAAGAAGCATTCGATTTGAATTCTGAATTGCGCAGCAACATTCCAAACTCAGCTACAGAAGCAGCAAAACGGAAATTGTCAGATGTTTTTGCAATAGGTATTTGCTTATCTAAAACGGATGTTCAATCAATTTGCTTACATCTCCATCCGGAGCTTTGTACCGGAATTTCACCGTCATCATCTCATCGGTATGTGAAGATTTGCTTAAGGGAACAATATTGTTTTGATATTTCAATGAATCTACTTTTTCCAGGAAACTCACTCTTCACTCCTACCGGAATTATTTCATACAACGCAGTAACAGTATGACCACTTCCCAATTCACCAGCATCTTTTTTATCATCATTAAAATCTTCTTTGGTCAGTATACGGTTTTCATAACCGATCAAGCGATAACCCTGCACTTTAGCCGGATTGAATTCGATCTGCAGTTTTACATCTTTTGCAATAGTGAAAAGCGTTCCGCCAAATTCATTTACCAATACTTTTTTGGCTTCACTCAACTGATCAATGTATGCATGATTACCATTTCCTTTATCCGCCAGTTTTTGCATTTTACTGTCTTTATAATTTCCCATACCATAACCCAATACCGTCAGAAACACACCGCTCTTTCTTTCTTCTTCGATCAATCTTTCCATTTCATCATCGCTGCTTTCGCCGATATTGAAATCACCATCGGTGCAAAGGATAACACGATTGTTTCCTTCTTTTGCAAAATTTTCTTTGGCGATTTTATAAGCCAATTTAATTCCTGCTCCACCTGCAGTAGAACCACCAGCTTCGAGGTTGTCAATCGCATCTTTGATCTTTGTTTTATCATCGCCACTTGTTGGAGGCAATACTAAACCGGCATTCCTGCATACACAACAATGGCTACTTTATCCTGTTCCCGAAACTGGTCCACCAGCATTTTCATAGAAGCTTTTACCAATGGTAGCTTATTCGGTTCATCCATAGAACCGGAAACATCGATCAGAAAAACAAGATTGGAAGAAGGAAGATTTTCCGTCGGAGTTTTCTTTCCCTGCAAACCGATCAACACCAGTTTATTGTCTTTATTCCAGGGACAATCAGAAATTTCCGTGTTTATAGAAAAAGGATGATCATTCCGTTGGTTGCGGATATTCATAATGAAAATAATTGATCATTTCTTCAATTCGTACTGCACCAGCAGGTGGTAATTGCCCTGGTTGAGAAACCGGCGCACATTGCTGTACGATGCTGCATCTACATCAATAGAAAAAGTGGAAAGAGGATTATCTGTTACTTTCAGAAAACGGTTTTCTGTGATGTGATCGTAAGATTCCGTATTGAAATTATCAGTAGTGCCATCATTATCGATGCTAATTTCTTCGTCTTTTGTAATGTTTGGATTTGAAAACTGAACGCCGGCCGCTCTGCCTGAAAGGAATTTGGAATACCCATTTGGAGCAACAGATTTATACATCTTATCAGTTGAAGCTTCCTCATATTCTAACTGATCTTTCTTTTGCGAACCATATCCAACCACAACTACTTCTTCTAAATTCTGAGTGGCTGCTGTCATAGTAACATTAATAGTTGTTTTCCCTTTGATCTTTACTTCTTTCTGTTGATAACCCACTGCTGAAAAAAACAATGTGCCATTGCTGTTTGCAACAGTTATTTTATACGTTCCGTCCGTTGAAGAAGCTACTGCCGTTTTAGTTCCTTTCTCCTGCACGGAGGCCGATACTATCGGGTTGCCTTTGTCATCAACGATCTTTCCTGCAACGTTTATTGAACTCACAGGGCTGAATGCCAGCATCACTAAAAATAGCGGCACGATCATAAAAATTATTCGTTTCATAAAGTGTATTTACAAACTGAGATGCAACATTTTTAAAATTTGCATAAAAGCATTTAAAATTTCTTAGAAACATTAAAGAGACTGATAGTTTTAGTAATTTAGAGTAGTGCCTTTTCTAAAAAACATATCCACCAATGATCATTCCGATAAAGAACTGATCGCTCCTTTATAAACAAATCAGAAGATCTGTCTGTATTGGGTGAATTGTACCAGCGATACATGGAACTGGTTTATGGTGTTTGCCTCAAATACTTCAAAGAACCTGAAAGAGCAAAAGACAGTGTGATGCAGATCTTTGAAGAACTTGTTTTCAAACTGAAAAAACATGAAGTGGAAAATTTCAAAAGCTGGTTGTATCAGTTGGCTAAGAATCATTGCCTGATGCAGTTCCGTACGCCAAAAAATCTGAAAACAGTAGAAATCAGTCCTGACCTTATGCAAAATGAGGAAAATGTGCATCTGAATGGTGTACTGGAAAAAGAAGAAAATTTGAAAAAACTGGAATACTGCCTCGGCACTCTTGACTGAAGAACAGCGCCAAACCATTCAACTGTTTTACCTGGAAGGAAAATGTTACAATGAGATCGTTGAGATAACCGGTATGGAATGGAACCAGGTGCGCAGTTTTATTCAGAATGGCAGAAGGAATTTAAAAATATGTATGGAATCGAAAGAGTCGGGAGTCAGGAGCCTGCCTACCGGACAGGCAGGTCGGGAGTCAGAGAAATGAATTTTTTAATTTTGAATTGATCTATGGCTGATGATAATAATATAAAGAATTACTCTGCTGCTGATATTGAAAAATATCACAAGGGTTTGCTTTCGTCCAAAGAAATGCATGAGTTAGAAAAAGCGGCACTGGATGATCCTTTCCTGGCGGATGCATTGGAGGGTTATGCAACTGCCGGGGTAAATGCTGCTGCTGATATTGATGAATTGAAAGAAAGATTATCCGAAAAAACTGAAGGAGCGAAAGTGATTGCAATGCCTGTCAAACGACAAATGGCCTTTGTATGGTGGCGTATTGCAGCGGTGATCATATTGATCGCAGGCGTAGGATTACTTATTTATCAATTTGCTTTCAATAAAAGCTCTGAGCCCATTGCGCAAAATAAATCCGAAAATCAAAAAGGAATTTTATTAAAAGATTCAGAACAAGCCGCTACCCCGCTAAACCGGGAAACCAGTGAGAAACCGGTTGCATTACAAAATAAAAAGACAGATCAAAAAGAAAAATCCGGAAAAGTTACTGTCACTAATGAGACAGTCGGCATGGGGGCGAGCAAAATAAAATCAGACACGGCTTTAGTTGCAATAAACCAAAATAATAAACTGGTAACATTAGCGCCGCCCAAGGGATCTATCTCAACAGAAACTGAAAAGAAAGAAGAAAAAGAGAAAAGCTCTGTTGCGAGCACTGAAATAAATGCAAAATTATTCAATGAGCAAAGCAAACAGGATGAAGCGGGTCTTGTAAAAACCATGTCGGATAAAAATGCAGACGGAGTAAAAGACCAATTTGCTGAAAACAGAAGTGCGGCATTCAGTAAAACAAACCAATCATTAGGCTATAATCTTCATAATGGTTCACTTCACAATAATGTTTTTCGTGGAAGAGTAACGGATGACAACAATAATCCGCTTCCTTTTGCCAATATCACCAATACAGCAGACAGCGTAGGAACCTATGCCGATGCCAAAGGATATTTCACTTTAACATCGCCGGACTCAGTGCTGAATGTGCGGATACAATCTTTAGGTTTCACTAATTCCATAATACAACTGCGCAACAATGTTCCAAATAGTAAAGTGACACTTCACGAGGATAAGAGCTTAAATGCAGTTGTTCTCAGTAATAAAAAACCGAATGCACGGCGCTTCGGTGAATCCAATATGAAATTAGAACAACCCGAACCGGCAGATGGCTGGGATAATTATGATACTTATCTCGCCAATAATCTTAATGTACCCGAAACGATCCGGATGAAAGAAACAGGAGGAAATGTCGAACTTTCTTTTGAAGTGGATAAGAACGGAGAACCAATCAATATCAAAGTGGAAAAATCATTGTGCAGTGAATGCGATAAAGAAGCTATCCGCCTGATCAAAGAAGGACCCAAATGGAAACGCAAAGCGAAAAAAGATAAAGCAACTGTTAGAATTTCCTTTTAGTTTGAAAAAACTTCATAGTATGCTGCTACCGGTTTCTGGTTACCGGTAACCAGAAACCAGCAACTTGCTTCACCTCACTTTCCTTAACTTCGTCTTTCTAAAAACCACTTGTCATGCGAAAAATATTTTTGATTGCTGTAATTGCAATTTCATTTCAATTTACCAATGCTCAAACTTTAAAAACCCCGACGCCAAGTCCAACTCAAACTCTTAAGCAGGATTTTGCTCTTTCATCCATTGAAATATCCTATTCACGGCCCGGTGTGAAAGGAAGAAAAATTTTTGGCGACCTTGTACCATATGGAAAAGTATGGCGTACCGGCGCTAATAGTGCCACTACCGTTACGATTGGTGATGACGTTACTATTGGCGGCGCTCTTGTCAAAGCAGGCACTTATGGATTGTTAACTATTCCCGATAAAGATACCTGGACAATCATCATCAGCAAACAAACAGATGTAACCAGCCCCGCAGCTTACAAACAGGAAGAAGATGTGGTGAGAGTAAATGTCAAACCTTATACACTTCCGTTTTCAGAAGAAACTTTCCTTATCGACATTGAAAATATAAAAGATAACAGCTGTACCATCGGTTTGGTTTGGGATAATCAGTATGTAGGTTTTGATGTGACCGAGGATATTGATTCAAAAATAATGGCTGATATTAAAAGAACTGTAGAAGGCGATACCCGTCCTTATTTCCAGGCAGCAATGTACTATATGAATAATGGCAAAGATCTGAATCAGGCTCTTACATGGTTCAATAAAGCAGTTGAGTTGCAGCCAACGGCTTATTTTATTATTCATCAGCAGGCAAACTGTCTTGCTAAACTGGGAAAGAAAGACGAGGCCAAAGCTGCTGCGCAAAAATCAATGGCATTAGCCAAAGAAGCGAAGAATGATGATTATGTGAGGTTGAATGAGAAACTGCTGGCAGAATTGAATAAATGATTTTAGTGCCCCAACTTCATGCTGACCTGCCTGTCTGTAACAAAGGAAGATCGCACTCTTGCACGTTCAGTAATTCTTTTCAACAATATTAAAGCAGGTTCGGAAAACAGGGTTTTAGTCACTAAAAGGAATTCAGTAATTTTCTATATAAAAGGGCGGGCAAAGTATCAAGGTATAGAATGCCAATATGAAATCGTACATCATTCACTGGGAATAACCAGAATATGAGAAAAATTTTTCTTCAGCTTTTATTCTTCTTGGCATTTCAAAATCTTTCCTATTCACAAAAGGAGGGTCAACCCAGAATAGATTCACTGCTTGTCCAATTACCGAAAGCGAAAGCCGATTCAAATAAAGTAAATCTGCTGTCGGATCTTTGTTTTACTTATTATTCCATAAACCCTGATGAAGGATTGGAATTTGGAAAGATGGGATTAGAACTTGCTCAAAAAATAGAATGGAAAAAAGGGATTGCGTTGTCCCTTGTAAATATTGGAACCGATTATTTAACCAAATCAGACTACCCCAACGCACTGAGCTATTATTTTAAATCTTTACAATTGAATGAAGAGTTGGGAAACAAAGGCCAAATATCAGTTGTACTTGGCAATATCGGAATCGTATATGTTAATCAATCCGATTATCCTAAAGCACTGAACTATTATTTACAATCATTAAAAATACAGGAAGAACTGGGAGATAAAAATGAAATATCAAAGAATCTTGGCAACATTGGGGTTATTTATACTTATCAAAGTGATTACTCCAAAGCATTAGAATATGATATAAAAGCATTAAAAATCACGGAAGAAATAAAAGATAGTAATGGAATTGCAAGAAACTTTGGAAATATCGGGGAAGACTATAATTCCCTGAAAGATTATTCAATGGCGCTAGAATATTTTTCAAAGTCGTTATGCCTCTTTGAAAAATTAGGAGACAACAGTGGAAAAGGGAAAAATCTTTCTACAATCGGAGCCACTTACTTATCCATTGTGAGTGATGACAATAAAACCCAGTTAAATAAACTTTTTGATGGCCAAAAAAAAATTGCTCTTGAACAGGCAGAAAATTATACCGATAGCGCAATCGATCTGGACAGGAAGATCGGGGACCTGGATGAACTATGTGAGAATTATAAGCAGTTAAGTGAAATACAGTTTTCACAGCAAGATTATAAAAGCGCCTTAGAGAGTTACAAAGATTATGCTCTTTCAAAGGACTCCATTTTTAATTTAGAGAAGGATAAAAGAATCACTCAAACTGCCATGCAGTATGAATTTGACAAAAAAGAAGCCGCTTCAAAAGCAGAACAGGATAAAAAGGATATTAAACAACGTAACGTTCGTAATTCAATATTAGCAGGACTTGCAGGAGCTCTATTGTTTTTAGTAGTGGTTTATCGCCAGCGAAATAAAATTTCAACAGAGAAAAAAAGAAGCGATGGACTGTTGCTAAACATTCTTCCTGCAGAAACAGCAGAAGAGTTAAAATCAACGGGCTCCGCTGTTGCAAAAGAATTTAATGAAGTGACCGTGATCTTTACTGATTTCAAAAGTTTTACGCAGGTTAGCGAACAGATGACAGCTCACGAACTTGTGAATGAGATCAACTACTACTTTAGCAGGTTCGATGAGATCATTACGCTATTTAACATAGAAAAAATAAAAACCATTGGTGACAGTTATATGGCTGCTGGGGGATTACCAGTCGCCAATAGAACAAACCCGGTAGATGGAGTTCGGGCGGCATTAGCCATCCAATCTTTCATGCAGAAGGAAAAAGAAGAACGAAGCAAAGTAGATAAATACTTTTTTGAAATCCGTATTGGTGTGCACACGGGCTCTGTGGTAGCAGGCATAGTTGGCATCAAAAAATTCGCTTATGATATTTGGGGAGATACTGTAAATATCGCATCCCGCATGGAATCATCAGGCGATGCAGGCAAAGTAAATATCAGTGGAAGCACTTATGAATTAATTAAAGATAAATTCGCCTGCCATTATCGTGGGAAAATTGAAGCAAAGAATAAAGGATTGATCGATATGTATTTTGTAGAAAGTGAATTATAAAATGAGACGAGGCAACTAAATTTCAATTTATAATTTTCTGTTACTTTAAAACCCCTTTTAACGAAAGCGAAAAGCCAGGCACTTTAGCCCGAACACTTTTTTAGAAGAAAATAATAAAAGAGGCTTTAAAAAATGAAAGCATCTTTTATGCTATCCCTGGTGTTAAGCAAAACGTTATCCGCAACCGAAACGAATCTTTGCTATTGTAAATATCTCTTAAATACTGTTAGTTTTTTTTAGAAAGATGTGATAGAATATTATAATTAATGATGGCAAAGCCGAAGAAAACGACTCCCAAACCAACGAAGAAAAGAGCCAATAAGTACGAGGAAAAACTAAAACTCAAAGGCTCATTTGAAGATATTATAAAGGCTTTGGTCAATCCAAAAACTCCACTTAAAAAGAAGTAATTTAGTAGCTAAACAAAGCGACTAAATTGAGCGCATTAGAACAGGAAGCAAGAATAAGAGGGCTTTTCGCCGCTGTTTCAGCCGATATAGAAGGATTGCTTCTTAGAATTATTCTATACTGTATCATTGACAAACCGAATGTAGCTTTTCACAATTTTAAAAACATGACTTTAGGCGGGAATTTGCAATGGGCAATAAAGGATTTAAAACAATATGACATCAAAAGATATTTAAAGCACAAAGAAGATTTTGATTGGTTAAAAAAATTCAACACAATAAGGGGACAATTGATCCATTGCGATATTATCAAACACAGTAAAGACTTTTTAGAATTTACACTCATTGACATTCAGTTGATAAATAAAGAGTGGAGAATTGTTCAAATAAAACATACTAAACTCGCATTACTTGACCAATTATTTGAGTTTAAAAAAGTAATACTTCGATTAGCTGATACGTGTAAAGAAATGATTGAGGAGGTTCAGTTTAAATATCCTGACTTAATTAAGGTTTCAAAGTCTTCATAGCGTTTTTTAAGTTTCTCAACGTTCCAGAGATTAAATTCAGGGTTTTTATTTATCCGCTTATGTAATTCCCTTTCATTATTTTCTTTTATAACTCTTTCATTTTCTTCTTTATTTTGAAGGTTTGTTCCTTCTTCCGGGATAGATGGCAATTAATGCTTATCGCAAAATTTCCGGCTTAGAAGAAACTATGTATTAGAAATAAATTTATACCACTTCCTTTTTCATTTTTTGTAATCTTCTTCTATAAAACCCTGTCAACTCCAATTGACTTTCGATACCTTTGCGACCTCAATTTTTGCATATGAAAAAACTATCTCTTGCTCTTTTTTCCCTGATGACCATAGTCAGCTCTGTTTATTCACAAACAGACAGTGCATCTCATTATGATCAGCATCTGGCTTTTGGCCCATTCTTCTATCCATCGAATGGAAATGAATACAGAAGTGCCAGCGGACAACCGGGCCCCGCTTACTGGCAAAACAGGGTTGACTATAAGATCGTGGCTACACTGGATACAGCAGAACATACGGTGAAAGGCTCCGAAGTGATCACTTATAAAAATAATAGCCCGGATGCTTTGAAATTTTTATGGCTGCAAGTGGATCAGAATATTTACCGCGAAGACAGCCGGGCAGAAGCAACTACTTTGACATCCGGCGGCCGATGGGCCAACCGGACATTTACAAAAGGTGATGAATTAGGTTCAGTTGATATTGTAATGAACGGTGTTACCAGCAAAGAGAAATACGAAATATCAGACACTCGTATGCAGGTATGGCTCCCTAAAACCTTGCCGGCAAAAACAGGAACAGTGCAATTAAAGATCATCTATGCTTTTTCTGTACCTGAATACGGAACGGATAGAATGGGAAGACTGAATACAAAGAACGGATGGATATATGAAATAGCGCAATGGTATCCCCGCCTCTGTGTATATGATGATATTGAAGGATGGAACACATTACCCTATTTAGGCGCCGGTGAATTTTATCTTGAATACGGCAATATTGATTATACAATAACAGCTCCTTCCAACCTGATCGTTGTAGGTTCGGGTCAATTGCAAAATCCGCCGCAGGTACTTACTCCAACAGTTATAAAACGTTTGAACGAAGCGAAGAGCAGTGATTCTACAGTTACGATTATCAGTGCAGATGAGTTAAACGGTACTTCTTATCATCCTGCAAAAGCAAACCTCACCTGGCATTTTGTATGCAACAATACCCGTGATGTAGCATGGGCTGCATCGAAAGCTTTTATCTGGGATGCGGCACGCATTAATTTGCCAGGTGGTAAAAAAGCTCTCGCACAATCAGTTTACCCTGTAGAAAGCGCCACTGATAACGGATGGAAGAGAGCTACTGAATTTGTAAAAGGCGCAATTGAATTATATTCCAAAGAATGGTATCCGTTTGCTTATCCTTCTGCCACCAACGTCGCAGGTATTGTTGGCGGAATGGAATATCCCGGCATTGTTTTTTGTTCATCAAGAAGCAGGGGCGGCGGCTTGTGGAGTGTAACCAATCATGAGTTTGGTCACAACTGGTTCCCTATGACCGTTGGTTCTAATGAGCGTAAATATCCATGGATGGATGAAGGATTTAATACTTTCATTAATGGCGTAGATACCAAAGTTTTTAATAATGGCGAGTTTTACAGGAAGAGTGATGTTCAGAGAACGGCACGGGGTATGTTTAGAAAAGATGCAGATGCGATCATGACCATACCGGATGTGACACAACAAAATTTTTTAGGTACAGCGGCCTATAGTAAACCGAGCATTGGGCTTGATATTTTGAGGGATCATATTCTTGGCAAAGAAAGATTTGACTCTGCTTTCAGAATCTATATTGATCGTTGGGCATACAAACATCCAACACCATGGGACTTTTTCAGAACCATGGAAAATGTAGGTGGTGAAGACCTGTCTTATTTCTGGCGGGGATGGTTTTTTACCAATGCAAAGCTTGACCAGGGTGTCACTACCGTTAAATATGTGGATGACGATACAACAAAAGGAGCATTGGTTACTATAGTAAATAATGAACAAATGGTATTACCTGTCGAATTGCTGATCCAACAGGAGAATGGCGAATCAGATACGATGAACCTACCTGTAGAAATATGGCAACGGGGCGGCACATGGACTTTTCACTACCCTTCCACTTCAAGGATAAAAAAGATCACTATAGATCCCGATCATGATTATCCTGATATTAATCCGACCAACAATGTATATACCGAAGCACCACCCAAACCAGTACCTGCCGGAATGACCGCCACAGATGTGATCAATAATTATATAAAAGCAGTTGGCAGCGCTGATAAAATAAAAGGAATACAGGATCTGTCTTCTACTGCATCAGGCAATGTGCAAGGGCAGGAAATACAATTTGTAAATAAATATAAAGCGCCTGATCACATTCTTCAATCCGTTGTTTTAGCATCAACGAATATGGTTGTCCAACAAACATTGGTGAATGGAGATAGTGTAAGCATCTCATCGATGGGTCAGTCTCAGACTTTAGATAATGATACCCGGAAAAAAGTTAAAGAACAAACTATGCTATTCCGGGAAATGAATTATACAAAACCCGGTTATCATTTATCACTGGCGCCTGATATGGCAACTATTAATGGTAAAGACGCTTATGTAATTAGTATAACATCAGCTTCGGGCATTAACTTAAAAGAATATTTTGATGCCGCTACAGGATTAAAATTAAGGGAAGAAACAACCGCTGAAGGTGATATTCCTACTACTATTACTTATGGTAATTTTAAAGAAGTAAATGGGATCATGTTCCCTTATTCAGAATCTATTATTTCACAAGGCGTAGAATTAAACCTGACTATAAAAGAAATAAAAATAAACAGCGGGCTGAAAGATGAAGATTTCGAAAAAGCTTTTTAAAAAATAACTAAAGAAGGGTATACAGAAATATATGCCCTTTTTTATTGGCCGATTCCTGATACTTAGTAATAAAATCATAAAAATCTTAAACGCCACCGGCATTTAAAAAATAAAAGTATATTTGGAATCTTCTATAAAACATTTCTACGTATGAAAAAATATTATTTCCATGACGGGACTGCACAACACGGTCCTTTTACTCTTGATGAATTAAGAGCCTACCGGGTCACTCCACAAACTATGGTATGGTTTGATTCGTTGCCACAGTGGAAACCTGCAGGAGAAGTTGAAGAGTTGAAAGCTCTTTTTTCAACTACTACAATTCCTTCTCCCGTTACTCAGACAGATTGGAATAATGTCGATTTCTTTTTTATGGACGGAGCAGGGGTACAGCTGGGACCTTTTAAATTAAATCAACTGGCCGGAAGAAATATCACTGCCCAAACTCATGTTTGGTATGACCCACTTCCAAAATGGACAACCGCAGGAGAAGTACCGGCATTGAAAAGCTTTATCGGCTCTGCGCCGACTACTGTTGTTTCTTCATCACCCGCTCAGGCGCCACAAACTGATTGGAATAATATAGATTTTTATTTCATGGATGGCGCAGGAGTACAACAAGGACCTTTTAAATTGAATCAATTAGCCGGAAGAAATATCAGTGCCCACACAGCTGTTTGGTATGACCCACTTCCAAAATGGACAACAGCCGGTGAAGTACCAGCTTTGAAAAGCATTATCGGCTCTGCGCCGGCTACTGTTGTTTCTTCATCACCCGCTCAGGCGCCGCAAACTGATTGGAATAATATAGAATTTTATTTCATGGACAGTGCGGGAGTACAACAAGGTCCTTTTAAATTAAATCAACTGGCCGGAAGGAATATCACCACTCAAACTCATGTCTGGTATGATCCGCTTCCAAAATGGACAACAGCAGGTGAAATACCAGCTCTGAAAAGCGTTATCGGTTCTGCAGCGACTACTGTTGTTTCTTCAACAACAACTCAGACACAGACAGATTGGAATAACAAAGATTTTTATTTCATGGGCAGTGGTGGAACACAGCAAGGTCCTTTTAAACTGCAGCAATTGATTGGAAAAAATATTACTGCCCAAACCCAGGTATGGTACGATCCGCTTCCAAAATGGACGACTGCCGGAGAAGTACCGGCATTAAAAAGTATCATTGAAAATACAGGTACTGCATCTTCTAATGTTGCATCTTCAACAACAGTACATACAGAAGACTGGACGAAAAAACAATTCTTTTTCGTTGATAGCTCCGGGGCACAACAAGGGCCACTAACCCTAAAACAATTAGAAGAAAAAAATATTACTGCAGAAACAGAGGTATGGTATGACCCACTTCCAAACTGGACAACTGCCGGTGAAGTAGCGCCTTTGAAAAGCATTGTAGAAGCAGCTAAAGCAAGAGCTGAAGAGTGGAATAATAAATTTTATTTTATTACTGATGCATCCGGAACAAGACAAGGTCCTTTTAAACTACAGCAATTAAAGGAAAAAAGTATTACTGCACAGACACCTATCTGGTATGACCCATTGACGGAATGGACAACCGCAGGAGAAGTAGCCGCATTGAAAGATATTATTGCGAACTAAATTGCAACGTAATTACTAAAAGTTTCACCCGGCGAAGTTGTTGCTTCGCCGTTTTATTTTCTTCAGTTTGTTCTTGGAAGAATGAAGTTGAATTAGCGAATCCTTTTTTCTTTGCTTTTCAAAATTCCATTAAGCAATAAAGTAAAACCAATCACACCAAAAGCACCAATAGGGTTCAACCAAAGAAATCCTAATGAGATCACTTTATATTTTGCCAATATAAATACCAGCAACACGATACATTCAGCCAGCACTGCCGCCCAGAAAACAGCAGTACCATTTTTGATATTCTTGAAAAAGAAAGCTACCAAGAAAACGCCGAGTATCACGCCATAAAATAAAGAGCCTAGTACATTCACCGCTTCAATCAGGCTATTGCCGACATTATAAGTGAACATGGCTACCACAATACAAAAAATTCCCCAGGCCAATGTATACCATTTGGAAAGATGATATTCATCTTCGCCTGTCTCCTTCTTCTTTGTAAATCGTCTGTGAAAATCCACCATGGTACAGGAAGCAAGTGAATTAATTGCAGCAGCAATACTTCCCCATGATGCAAGAAAAATAATAGCAATGAGTAATCCCACCAATCCTGCCGGTAAATAATCCACCACAAACCGAAGAAAAATATAATTTGTATCATTACCATCACCTCCTACTTCTTTTGAATTGATCCATGCTTTTACTTTATTTCCTCAAACTATCGGAACGATGCTCCAATGATTGTAATTCTATTGCTGTCGCATTTCTCTTCTTGCTTATCCCTGGAATGCAATGCCTGTGAAAATGCAGCCACAGCTTGTTGTTTCTGCCCGGACAAAGTATCAAATGCATTCCGGGCCAGGTAAAAAGAATCTTTTAATGGCGAGCTTTCAATTTTTGCGATCTGTGAATGATTGAAAAATATCGGAGCTTTATTGAATTGATAAAAAGTAAAAACCAATGCACCGATCAGCAAGATCAGAAATTGCATCGGCACTTTTACAAACCCATTCATCAGCAAACCCATCCGGCTTTCTGTAACAGATCTGGCGGTCAGATATCTTCCCACCTGTGATTGATCGGTTCCGAAATAAGATAAGGCCAAGAAAAAATCCGCCGATAATTCCGCTTAATAAATTATATTGATCGCTCCAGTCAAAGATAGCTATCGTTCCTTTTTTGTCATCCCAGTTGTAATCACATTCAATTTTCCCAGTTTTCCGCTTACCTGCAATGCATCGATAAAACCGACATTTTTGGGAAACATATTCACCACCATATAAGCAGCCAGGAACATTCCGATGAAAATAATATGCCAGTTGCAATTGCTGTGTATAAGCCACTGCTTTGGCTCCACCGCTCATTGTATAAATGATCAGCAGACCTCCCATGAAAAATATTGGTCCAGTAAATATTCCAGCCAAGCAATGATGAAAGAATAATAGAAGGAGCAAATACGCTGATGCCGGTTGATAAACCTCTTGGTAATAAAAATAAAAATGAAGTCAGTGTTCTTGTCTTTCCGTCAAAACTGTTTTCCAAATATTCATAAGCGGTATAAACTTTCAGTTTGCTGAAAATGGGAACAAAGGAAATACAGATAACAACCATGGCTAGCGGCATACCAAAATAATATTGTACAAACCGCATTCCATCTGTATATGCCTGTCCGGGTGCAGATAGAAAAGTAATGGCGCTGGCCTGTGTACCCATAATGCTCAGCAGTACCAATCCCCAATGGCATACTGCGGTTGGAGAGAAAATAACCATCCAGGTTATGAGTAGTACGGCTTTTATATAAACCGTAAGCAATAGTACAGAGCAAGGTTAAGATAAGTACTATCCAATCGAAGCTGGATTCATGAAAATCTTTTCAGTAAAAAAATAAAAGAAGATAATAAGTAATACTAGAAACAACAATGACCAAAGTGCATACCAGTAATTCCAGTTTTTGAACAATGGAGTTTTATCGTTGTCCTGTCTGTGCACATATTATTTTCTGGTTGATCGCAGTAAACCAAGAAGTACAATCACTAGCCTAATGCCAATCCGAATAGTATTCCAATCTTACTTCGTTGGATATAAAATTCCCAAGCATTAGCCCTAATATAATAGCAAATATAAAAGACATCTCTCCTCTTCTTACATCCGGTTTTTCTTTCGCTTTATCCATTCTAAAATCCTTTTTTTCTATTTAATGCAATAATATTTGCCAATAACCGGTAAGCTCCCGGAACACCTGCTGGCAATTCACGGAAAAAAACCAAGCCTGTATAAACAAAAACACCTTTGCCATATTTTGCAATGATCAAACTTCCATCATCATTATTTTCACCGGGATCATGCATGGAAAATATTGTTTCAAATTTTGTTCTATCCAAATTTGCTGCATGATAAATACTTCGCTCCTGTATCCATCCTTTAAAATCGTCCTGTGTTATTTTATTCGGAAAATTCAATACCGGATGATCGGGTTTTAAAAAATTTACTTCTGCATTTTCATCTGTTATTCTTGTGCCTGAAATATCGAAATTGATAAGGACTCATCTTTGCCTGACTGACTGGTTGATTGCTCGTATTATACTGAACAATCAAATTACCACCGTCATTCACATATTTCATCAACTTATCGTAATAATTATTCATCCAGTCATTGGTATTATAAGCTCTCACTCCTGTTATAATTGCATCAAATTGCTGCAAATTATTTCTTGAAAGTTCTTTATCCCCCAGCAATGTTACATCGTAACCCATTTGCTCCAATGCTTCTGGCACTTTATCACCTGCACCAATGATATAGCCGATCTTTTTACCGTAGATTTTTAAATCTAACTTTTTAACATCAAGCAAAGCCTCTTTATAGTAATTTATTGATGGAATATGATCATACTTTATTGTTTTTAATATAGGTCCACCTTTCCAATAATTTGGTGCAATATTTATTCTATAAACCTTCGGTGAAAGAAAAGTATCAAGTAATTGCAATCCGATTATCTCTCCTTTTTTCATATTGATCCCTCCAACCAGCTCAAAGGTTGTATCTGAATTCATCTTTGGCAATTGGGATACCGCTAAGGGAGATGGTATTTTGACATCAGTATTTGCTTTGTAATCAATATCAACTTTACCAGATTTTTTACAAATGGATTGGATCGAAATCTAAAAAAGTTACAGGAGGAATTACATTAACAGGCTCATATAATTCTCCTTTTACCGGATCAGTAAATTTATATTTCACCGGCTTTGAAAAATTAAAATCCTGTCCTTCGATATTCAAAGTGATAATTGCAACATAGGCTGGGTCAACATCAGCCTGCCCTATTTTTTGCTGATCAGTCACATTAAAATATCCTTCTTCCATTTTATTTTCCAGCCAATACGGTTGTGTGATTGGTTTGGTATCAGGAACAAAAAATGTTTTACTGAAAAAAACATTCCTGTTTTTCACAAGTGGCTGACTAAAGGAAGAATCAAAGTCATCTAATTTTACTTCTTTTAAAATTGCATTGACTCCCAGGCGGTTATTCATTAAGAAATTAATTCGTATTGAATCGGTCTGCACTGCAAATTGTTCGTTGTAGTTGCATCAAAAAATAATCCGCTGCATTGCTCAATCAATTCTTTTGTTTCTTTCATTTTTTCTTCTTTCCAATATCCATCCGGCAATTGTTGCAATGCTTTGTATAATTTCACCAACCCTTTCACCGATTTTTCCGGATGCAAAAAATCAAAAGAAGCAATCAACTCATTTACTATCTTTTCTATTGCTTCACCTCCTCTTACTCTTTTCCAACTGATATCCACTCCATCCATCAGATCGTTTGTCGGAGCATCGCCTTTGTTGTTTTGAAATATTCGATGGCTTCTGCCTCGATAGAGGCAGAACCAAAACCCTGGGTTTTATGTTTGGCTTCGGCTTTCGCTGCTATTTCGCCATAACTTTTTCCGAGTAAAGGATTATAACCACCAACATCAAATTGAAACTGATCAGAATTGGTTGTATTTATGTTCCCGAAATTGAATGTATTCCATAAAATTCTTTTGGCCTGCCATGGCTTTACATATTTTAATTGTTCAGGAAAACGATTGGGATCAGCAGCAGCAGTAAATGCTTCATTGGCTAAAATAGCCGATGCTGTATGATGACCATGACCACCTTCGCCTGTTGTAGGAAATCTTGTAATGATAACATCGGGTTGAAATTTTCTGATTACCCATACCACATCACTCAATATTTTTTCTTTATCCCATTTGGTAAAAGTTTCTTCCGGGCTTTTTGAATAACCAAAATCATAAGCTCGTGTAAAAAACTGTTCGCCGCCATCAATTCTTCTTGCGGCTAATAATTCCTGTGTTCTTATCAATCCTAATTCAATTCCCTGTTCATCACCAATTAAATTTTGTCCGCCATCACCTCTTGTCATTGACAAATAACCTGTACGGTATAATTTTTCTTTGGACAAATAAGCGATCAATCTTGTATTTTCATCATCCGGATGTGCAGCAACATATAAAACAGAACCCAGAACATTCAATTTACGAATGGCCTGGTACATATCAGCTGATGTCCAGGTTTGCGGAGCCTGCGAAAAACTAATATGAAACAAGCAAATTGCAACTATTATAAAAATGGATCTCTTCATTTGAAAAAAGTATTCAGCGAATATAAAAAGATGTTTATAAGAATATATCCCGTTTATATAAAACAACCTGATCAGTTGGTTCAAGATCGGATCAATTTCCTACCAAAAACACAGCATTACAAAACATTAATTTGCCATTTTCCCAGAAACTGCGGAACAGTACATCATCGGCGAGGTAAATTACAGAGCCTCTTCCCATATCTTGCACTCCAAAGAGCAATCCATCTTTCAGTTTGGCTTTAAGCTTGGCGCCAACAAATCCCGCCACCTGGTTATCTTTTTTAATCACCCCAACATTCCAGCCTCCGTCTTTCATAAATTCATAAATTTTATCATCCATTTTCAATGTATAATAATAATCCGGATAACCAAATGCCAGCGGGTGTGTATTATCCAGGTCAACTTTCAAAATAGAGCCGGGAGTGCTTTCAGATAAAGGATCCCGATCACGGTCTTCAAATTTTTCCAAAGCATTGGAAGTATCTGTATCTTTTTTTTCTGCACCTTCAGCTTTTTTTATCTTAATTCCGAAATCTGCATTTGCCAGTTGCGAAACAGTATTTTCCATCGCAATCACTCTTCCACCTTTTTTGATCCAGTCTTTAAATTGTTCAACTGCAGATTTATCATTTAAGAAACGATAATTCCCATTCGGCATGATGATCTCATCAAAATCATTCAAGTTGATTCGGGAAAAATCAGTTGCATTAATCAGCGTCAAAGGATAATTGATCTGCTGCTCAAAGAAATGCCAGACTTCGCCGGCAGCTTCAGAACTCACACCTTCACCTGTAAGCAATGCCACTTTCGGCGCTTTGAAAGAATGAACTTTACTGCTGCCAAAATCATATCCTTTATCTACAAAGCCGCTTGATACAGGATACAACTGAATATTATTTTCATCAGCAATCTTACGAGCCGTTCTCCATAGATCATTTCCGAATGATTGATTGGATGTTTTTAAAATAATAATAGAGCCCCGGTCAAATTTATTTCCATTCTCTTCAAAAGGCTCTTCGGCATATCGTAATACAACTCCTTTTTGTAATAGTTGTGCAACCACTTTTACTGTTGTGATGCCACTCCATTGCATTACATAACCATAATTCGTCTCTGCATTAATAATTTTTGAAGGTTGCATCACTGCACCAGGCACTATTCTGTCTTTTAATGCAAAAGCATTCAATCCATAAGCATAAGGCAATGACCAGGCAGAAATATCATAGGTAGCTGAATCCACCAATCTTGATTTGGGCTCAAATAAAGCTTTTACTAATGCGGAATGGGGTTGGTATGCTGAAACTACAACATCACCCGGCTGCAAAGAAAACATTCCGTCTTTTCCGGTACTATAATCATAGCCGCTAAAAGTACCCCTGGAACTTCCGGAAGGAATTTCATACTGAATACCATTTTTATCAAGCAAATTTGTTAATACGTTGATTCGTTGAGAAGCACCATCAGCATTTTTAATGACATAAGTTTTATAATCGCCTACACCTTTAGTAACTGCATCATTAAAATATTTATGAAATTCTTTTACCAGGCTTGAAGCATTCTGTGATGCAATCTCAATTGTACTGAGTGATGTAGTGAAATGATGAAGTGCTCTGTCATATAAAGTCAATGTATCACCTTCAGCTTTCAATGCTCCCAATCCACCGGCCGGGCCACCAGCCTGCTCATAGGTCATTCCGATACTTCCATTATAAGTTGGATAAGTATCGCCGTAAGAAGGATAAAAAAGATCAAACTCTTCTTTGGTAAAAAACAACCAGCCATTCTGCATCAAAATATTTTGCATTGTTCTTTCCGATTGTTACCTGGAAATCCCTTTGCCATTGAGTGATCACATCATGAAAAGGTTGTGCTGCCGGAGCAAAATAATAAGGGGCATTCACTCCCTGCTCATGATAATCCACATGAACCTGCGGCATCCATTGGTTGTACACTTTCATCCGCTGCTGGCTTTCTATTTGTGTTTGCCATGCCCAGTCACGATTGAGATCAAAATTATAATGATTGGTTCTTCCACCCGGCCAGGGTTCCCGATGTTCTCTTGCTATCAACTGCGGATTATAATTTTTCCCAACCACAGAATTGTACCAATTCACATACCGGTCTCTTCCATCCGGGTTGAGACAAGGATCAATAACAACTACTGTATTTTTCAACCATTCTTTTGTTTTGGTATTGGAAGGATCTACCAATGCATATAAAGTCAGCATAGCTGCTTCGGAAGATGAAGGCTTCATTACCATGTACATTATAACTCAACCAAACTATTGCAGGTGCATTGTCTTCGATCGCCGCCCCCCGATTGCCATCGGGGTTATCTTTTGAAAGATCAGCCAAACGAAGATTGTTCATACTGGATATCTTCCAACTGTTGGATATTTTCAGGACTGCTGATAAAAGCAAGTAGCAAAGGGCGTCCTTCATTCGTTTCACCATATTGCTGCAGTTTCACCATAGTTGCTGCATTAGCAGCAACATGATTGAAATAATTTACAATCTTCCAATGCGGGGTAAAATGACTGCCGATCTTATATCCTAAAAATTCTTCGGGAGATTTTAATTGGGCATGAACAGAATAAATGAACGGAAATAAAAAGGCAAAAATGAGAATGCGTCTTGCCATGAGCATGTGTTTAAGCAGCAATTTAGCAAACCCTGAATGAATTGCCATACCGTTCAGCAAGTGTATGCCGGCCCTGACACGAAAAAGTTTTTATATACATATGACTTTACGGATCTTCATTCCATCTCTTTGCATCAACATTATTATTTTTGAGTATGAAAACAAAAATATTTTTATGCGCTGCTTTTGTAGTTGCTTGCAGTTTTCAATTACAAAATAATAACCCGGCTTCTTACGGAGGCAGTCAGCAAACCCCTTCTGATATTCAGAAAAAAGTCATTTGTCAGAATGGTGCTGTTGTTTCGGCACACGTTATAGCAAGTAAAATCGGTGTTGAAATTTTAAAACAGGGTGGCAATGCTATTGACGCTGCTATTGCCACCCAACTGGCATTAGCAGTAGTGTTTCCCAATGCAGGCAATATTGGCGGAGGCGGATTTACTGTTGCAAGATTGAGCAATGGAAAATTGATTGCACTGGATTATCGTGAAATGGCGCCTGGCAAAGCCACCCGTGATATGTATATTGATGAAAATGGAAATGCCAGAACGGACAGAAGCCAGGACGGACATTTTCCAGCGGTGTGCCGGGAACTGTGGCCGGATTATTTGCATTGAGCAAAATACGCAAAACTTCCCTTCAAAAAATTGATACAGCCTGCGATTGATCTTGCTGAAAAAGGATTTGTGATCACAGAAAAAGAAGCCTCTTCATTTCAATTATCTTCAAAAGACTTTAAAAAAATACAATACACAGTACTTCTGCATTTGATAAAAATGTTCCATGGAAAGCCGGTGATATTTTGATACAAAAAGATCTTGCCAATACATTAAAAAGAATCCGTGATAAAGGCGCTGCCGGATTTTTATGAAGGCGAAACAGCAAAGTTAATTGTAGAAGAAATGAAAAGAGGCGGTGGCATTATTTCTTATGATGATCTGAAAAATTATAAAGCCAAATTCAGAGAAGCCGCATGTTTTCGATTATAAAGGTTATAAAATTGTTGGAATGCCGATGCCAAGCAGCGGAGGATTATTACTGCATCAAATGATGAAGATGATCGAGGATAGAAATATTGCGTCCATGGGTTTTGAATCTGTCCAGGCTGTGCAATTGATGACAGAAGTAGAACGAAGAGCTTTTGCCGACCGGGCTGAATATATGGGTGATGCATGATTTTTATAAAGTGCCGGTAAATATGCTGACCAATGATGTGTACCTGCAGGAACGAATGAAAAATTATGATCCTGAGAAAGCCACGCCAAGCTACTGTGATCAAACCGCGGAAATCTATCAAGAGCAGAAAGTGAAGAAACCACTCATTTCAACGTGATAGACAAAGATGGAAATGCGGTATCGGTTACCACGACACTTAATGATTCGTATGGAAGCAAAGTGGTTGTTGGGGGCGCTGGTTTTTTTATGAATGATGAAATGGATGATTTCAGTATCAAAGCCCGGCGTACCGAATATGTTTGGCGCTGTTGGTGGAGAAGCCAATGCCATTGTTGCGGGAAAAAGAATGCTGAGTTCAATGACTCCAACAATTGTTTTAAAAAATAATAAACCTTATCTCATTGTTGGCACTCCCGGCGGCACTACTATTCCAACTTCGGTTTTTCAAACCCTGGTTGATATTCTTGAATTTGGAATGAGTACAGAAGATGCAGTTGACAAACCAAAGTTTCATCATCAATGGTTGCCGGATACATTAGATGTTGAAAAAGGATTTCCGCAAGATGTTCAGGAAAGACTTACAAAAAATGGGATATACTATTAAACAAAGAGGCGGTATTGGAAGAACAGAAGTGATAAAAATTTTACCCGATAAAAAATTTGAAGCCGTTGCAGATAACAGAGGTGATGATGATGCAGAAGGATGGTGAGAAATGGTATCAGGAATTAATTTATTATTTCAATTTTTACAAAATGATAGAGCAAACATTTTTACAAAGTGCATTAAAAGAATTCCGAGATTACAAAGACTCTTGGTGATAAAACTTTTGAACAGCTCAATGAAAAAGATTTTCATTTTCAGCCTAACGAAGAATGTAACAGTATTGCTATCATTATTCAGCATATTGCACGGCAATATGCTCAGCCGCTGGACAAATTTTTTAACTGAAGACGGAGAAAAAGAATGGCGGCAAAGAGATGATGAATTTGAAATACATTCTATTCAACAGAGAACAATTAATTGAAACTCTGGGAAGAAGGATGGAAACTTGTATTGAATACAATTGAATCGCTCAAAGAAGAAGATCTTGCCAAAACAATCTTTATCCGCAATAAACCTCATACTGTAGTAGCGGCAATTAATCGACAGCTCACACATTATGCTAGTCATGTCGGTCAGATCATCTTGCTGGGAAAAATAATAAAAGGAAAAAACTGGAAAACACTTTCCATTCCAAGAGGTCAAGTCTCCAGCTTTCAATTCTAAAATGATTAATAAATAATGTCGTATTGAATTCCCGGATATAATCGGCTATTTTTATCGCTTATATCACATCAACTGCTGATGAAATTATTTTTTTTATTTACCCTTGCCCTTATCTATAATTTAACTGCACAGAGCCAGTTTCAGGTTGGTTTATTTGCCGGTCCGCAGGCCTCTACTGCTCATTATTCCGTCCAGGGATCGAAACAATCAACCGACTACAAATATGGATTTCAGTTAGGCATGAATTGCAAAGTTCCTTTTGATAATAATCTCTATTTTGCCCCTGCAAATTTTTTACAGCCTTAAAGGGTATAAAGTAACATTCAGCCAGTATGCTTATCCGCCTGATGCAACTGCTACCGACAATAATACAATGATCCATACGCTGGAACTGGCTGCATTGCTTGCAAGTAGATTTCAGCAATAAACTCGGCCATTTATTTTTCAGAGGCGGTCCCTCACTCGACTTCCAGTTATTTGGTAAAGAAAAATTCCATTTGTTCAATGGGGATTATGTCAGCCGCCAAATGAAATACGGTTTTACAGAATACGGTCATTATGCCGCCAATGCTCTCGCACAATTTGGTTATGAAAGTGCCAATGGTCTTACTGTATACATTAATTATGGATTTGGGTTGACCAATCTCTGTAATGTAGATGGAGGCCCGAATATCCGCCACCGGGTCATTGGTATCTCATTCGGGAAATACTTCAGCAAGAAAAAGATAGTGGTTGATACAAGGAATAAGGAATAAGATTTTTTCTTTTTATCATCCCGGTCTGCTTTCACATTGTTAAAACTACCCTCCACATCCTCCATTTATCAAACAGCTTGGTATTGTATTTGCCCTAAGGGAACGATTGTCTATTTTTGCAAAACAAATAACTGGCCCTGAAGAGATTCAAAAAAATATTGTTATGGTTCTTCCTTACCCTGCTGTTCCTGATCATAGCAGTATGGATATTTATTCAAACTCCTTTTGGGCAAAACTGGATCGCCGGAAAGATCACCAAACATTTTTCCAAAGAATTACAACAAAAATCAGCATCCGGCATGTTGATCTTTCCCTTTTCAACCGCATGCACCTCGAAGGTGATTAATGATAGAAGACCGGGCGGCGATACCTTATTATATGCAGGTGATCTGAAACTACGGATCACCGACTGGTTCTTTTTTAAAAAGAAAGCTGAACTAAAATATATTGGGCTGGAAAATGCAATAGTTAAATTCCAACGCACAGATTCTATCTGGAACAATCAATTTCTCTTCGATTATTTTTCTTCTACCGATACATCAAGACAGTTCAAAAAAAGGAGGCATTGAACTCAACCTGAAAAAAGTAGAGATGAAAAATGTTTCCTTTGTAAAAAAAGATGCATGGACTGGAAATGATATGGTGGTTTATATTGGCGAACTGCAATTTGATGCAAATGAAATCAATTTTTCGAAAAAAATAATTGAAGCTTCAATTCACTTAACATCACTGATCCTATAGTAGCGCTTCGAAATTATACGGCCTTCGGGTTAAAAGGACTATCAAAGTAATAATCCTAGCTCCTATTGCCAGATTCATTCACTGGAATGGAATCAAGATGGATGGGCTGATGCATGTTGCCAATCTGAAAATCGATAATGGTACTTTTAAAGACGGACAAGGAAGATAGATTTACCAATTCTGACTTCCTTTGATGGAAAGCATATTGATTTTAATCATATCAATGGAGAATTTACCAATGTACGCTGGAATCAAAGATACCATTAGCACTCATCTGCAATTTAAAAACAAAAGAACGCAGCGGATTTGAAGTAAAAAATATGCTGGCGGATGTAAAATTCACTCCGCAGGAAATGACCTTTAATAATCTGGATATTCACACCAACAACAGTATCATCAAAAACTTTTTTTCGATGAACTATGATGACTTTGATGACATGGATGATTTTGTTCAATAAAATAAGAATGACAGGCAATTTTGAAGGCTCTGAAATTGAAAGCGATGATATTGCTTTTTTTGCCCCGGAGTTGAGATCCTGGAAAAAGAAGATCAGCCTGAAAGGAAATGTAAGAGGAACGGTAGATGAATTGATTGGAAAAAATTAATCATACAGGCAGGAAATAATACATTGCTGAATGGAGATATTTCGCTGACAGGGTTACCTGATATTAATCAAACCTTTATTGATTTTAAAGCAAATGATTTCAAAACTACCTATGGTGATGCTGTAACTATAATTCCCCAACTTCGCGGTGTATACAATCCTGATCTGCGAAAAATAAAGTTATGTGCATTTTACCGGGAGTTTTACCGGGTTCATTCGTGACTTTGTAACCTTCGGAACTATTGAAACCAACCTTGGAATTGTAAAATGTGACCTGAATATGAAATTGCCGTGGAAGACAAGAGCCACTTTATTCCGGAAATATTTCTACTGATAATTTTCAGCTTGGTGAATTTTTAGATAACCCGGATATCGGCGCCATTTCAATGGACGGTGTCAGTTAAAGGAAGTGGGTTAATGAAAAGATACACGAAATACATCTTTGATGGCAAAATCCATTATATTGACTATAATAATTACCGTTACAGCAATATCACTGTAAATGGAAACTTGGATAAAAAATTATTTGATGGTGTTGCTTCCATTAATGATCCGAATGCTGAAATGATCCATGAATGGCAAAATTGATTTCAATAACAGTTCCTGTGTTCAATTTTATTGCCGATGTAAAAAAAGCTAATCTCCAAAAACTGAATATCACAAAGATAGCATTGCATTTAACGGAAAATTCAATCTGGATTTTACCGGTGATAATCTTGATAATTTTATAGGAACTGCCCGGATCACGAAGCGACACTGGTGCGAAGAATGGAAACCGTCTTCCTTTTGATTCACTGATCATTTCATCTGCAATTGCAAATGGTAACAAAACACATTACGGCTAATTCAAATGAATTTGATGGAACTATTAGCCGGCAATTTCAATATCAAAGATCTGCCTGATGCTTTCTTTTTTCCTGAATAAATATTATCCTTCTTATATCAAAGCGCCGTTATACCTCCGGCCAATGAAGCATTCACTTTTGATATTACCACACGTAATGTAGAAGACTATGTGAGTCTTTTTTCAAAAGACCTTAAAGGTTTTGATTACAGCCATATAACGGGCAGAGTAGATCTTTCAGATAATCATTTTGATCTTGATGCAGATATTCCCAATTTTTCTTATAAACAATATGTTTTTACAAATGCAGAAATAAAAGGTGTATGGCACACTTTCCAAATTTTCTCTTGTCCGGAAAAACAGGAAATACGATTGTTAATGATACGCTGAATCTGCCAATGACTACTTTTAAAATTGAAGCTGCTAACGACTCTTCAATTGTAAGTATTACTACCGGTTCCAATACTGCTTTGAATAAAGCCAACATCAATGCAATGGTGCAGGTGTATGAAAATGGCGTTAAGATCAAGTTTGATACTACTTCATTTTCTTTAAACGGAAAAACCTGGGGTATTGAAAAAAACGGAGAATTACAATTTGGAAATAATTCACGGCACAAAGACAATTGTTTTTAAGTGATGGTGAGCAGGAAATAAAAATTAACACAGTCCCATCTGCAAAAGGAAACTGGAACGATCTGAATATCGCATTAAATAAAGTAAATATCGGCGATTTTTCTCCATCTATTCTTACCAAAAAATCGTTTAGAAGGATTAGCATCAGGAACAATAAAAGTAGAAGATCCTTACAAAAAATTCAATATAACTGCAGATATTACAACAGATCAACTCAGATTGGATAATGATTCATTGGGTGGCATAATAGCCCATGTAGAATATAATAATGAGAAGGTGAATTGACCGGCAGTGGTAAAAACCTCGACTCGGATCATAAGATTGATTACAATTTTGATTTGTTTATCAAAGACAGTCTAAAGCAAAAAATAATCTCATCAACGCCACTACCCAGAAAATTATCCGATAAAATTCCTAGAACGTTTCATTGGCAATCTTTGTTTTCAGACTTGCAAGGTTATATCACTGGTCCTTTCGAAATGAGCGGTCCTTTTGATGAACTAAATTTTACGGCAAAGCAAGGTTACATGATGCAGGATTAAAAGTAAATTTTACTCAATGCTTTTATAAAATAAAAGATACTGATATTGAATTAAAACCAGATGAGATAAATCTGGATGGCATTGTACTCATTGATCCTGTAACCAAAAATCCGATTTATCTGAATGGAACTATTCAGCATCATTCATTCAAAGATATGTTTTTTGATCTCTACGTTTCTACCCGCAAACCCAATACTAGTGGGAAGAAAATAACAGGCCGGTTTTGCTATTAAATACTACATGTAATGATAACAACCAGTTTTATGGAAAAGTAAAAGGAACAGGATCTTTCTCTCTTACGCGGGCCGCAATCAGAAATGTTTATGAAGATAGCGCTATTGCTTCATCCAAAGATAGCAGTTATATTACCATACCTCCTTCTCAAAGCAGGGAAAACGGTATTGCTGATTTTCTTACTGAAAAAAAATACGGCCATGAAATGAATGACAGTGGCCGAAAATAATGAAACCAACATTATTTATGATGTGGATGTAACTGCAAACCCGATGGTGAATTTCAAAGTGATTCTGGATGAACTGACTGGTGATGAGATTAAAGGCCGTGGTCGCGGTGATCTGAATATTAAAGCCGGCTCTTCTGAACCACTAAGTCTTAATGGAGGTTTTGAAATTGAAGATGGAAGTTATCTTTTTACTTTTCAGTCTTTTTTCAAAAAACCATTTGAAATCAAAAAAGGAGGAAACAATTTTATAAAATGGAGTGGTGATCCTTATAAAGCCAAAATAAATTTTGATGCAGAGTACAAAGCTGAAAAAGTAAGTTTTGCTCCTCTTGCTAATTCTTTACCACTGGATCCTAACATTTCAAAAGTAAGAGGAGATGTATATGTAATTGCATCTCTGACCGGTGATCTTTTTAAACCTGATATTAAATTCAGTCTTGATTTTCCTGCATCAAGTCCTGCTGTCACTGATCCAGCTTTTCTTTTAATATTCGCCAAATCGAAAAAAATCCTAACGAAATAAACAAACAAGTAACATACCTGATCGTCTTTAACAGCTTTGCACCGAGTGAAATGGGATCCACTTCAACTGCCAGCTCCTCTTTCAATTTCAGCGATATTGCCACCAATACGATCTCCGGAATATTTCTGGGAGTAGTAAATAATGAACTAAATAAAATACTTGCAAAAGCTTTTGAAAAATGATAAATACCGGGTCAATTTTTCAAGTTCAGTTTATAACAAAAACATCATTGATCCCACTAATAAAACAGCATTGAATCTAGGCAGCAATGTCAACTTATCTGTTGGGCGTTCTTTCTTTAATGACCGTTTCATCATCACATTTGGAGGTGGTTTTGAAGCGCCATTGCAGCAAACCAGCATTCAGCAAACCATACAATTTCTTCCTGATGTAACAATGGAATGGCTGATCAACCAAAGCGGCACCATTAGGGCATCATTTTTCTATCGTGAAAACACAGATTATCTGACAACAACGGCTACTGGCGGCCCAGCTCGTGCCCGTAGAACCGGCGCCAGTATTGCATATAGGAATGAATTTGACAACCTGGGTGAATTATTCGGTAAGAAACACAACAATAAAAAGCAAAAAGTTCCTGATACAACTACTGAAGCAAATAAAAACAAACAGGAACAGGAGAATAATGATCTTCCCAAAAAACAAAAATGATTTATTGGATTCCTCTCTATATTAATAGAGGGTCTTTGCTCATTAAACCAACTCAACAAACATAAGAGTTTCAACCAAAACAACCCATTGACTTCAAACAACGATTAAAAGAAAAAGCCTGCCCGGATAAAGCATTATACGTCAAGGAATATTTGTTGATATTTGCCTATATTTAATTTGGAAAATCCCTTACTTTGCAACTGTAAACCAAAATTTATGCTTAAGAGAATTGCATTACTATTCGTCTGCACTCTGCTTGCAGGCTCTTTTCTGTTTTCCCAGATCACGACTAGTAGCATCACCGGCAATGTGAAAGATTCTGTATTAGATGCTCCCCTTGTCGGCGCTACTGTTACTGCTACTCATTTACCTACGGGAACAAAATACGTAGCTATTTCCTTGTCAGGAGGACGTTTCTCCTTGCCGGATTTAAGACCGGGCGGACCTTACCTGATTGAAGTATCTTTTGTGGGGTTTGAAACCCATAGATTTGAAGATGTGTATTTAAAACTGGCAGAGCCCTTCTTGCTGAATGTGTTTATGACAAAATCTGTTGGGGCACTTGAAAACGTGGTTGTGACTACAGCCACAGGCAGAAACCAGCTTTTTACTGCTAATAGAATGGGTGCCACTACCAATGTGGGAAGAAGGGATATTGAAAGAATGCCGAGTATCTCCCGCAGTGTGAACGATCTTACTCGTATTGCTCCCCAGGCAAACGGCAACCAGATCGCCGGAGGTAACTACAGGCAAAATAACTTCACAATAGATGGTGCTTACTTCAACAATAGCTTTGGAATTGGAACGAATCTTCCGGCTAATGGCTCTCCGATTTCATTGGATGCAATTGATGAAATATCTGTAAATATTTCCCCTTATGATGTTCGTCAATCTGGATTTATCGGCAGTGCTATTAACGCTGTGACCCGTTCCGGAACAAATAGCTTCTCTGGTTCTGTTTATGAATATTGGAGGAGTGAAAAACAACAGGGAGACAAAGTTGGTAAAATAACATTTACCAGAACTCCTTTCAATTTTAAAATGAAAGGAGTGAGACTAGGTGGTCCGATCATTAAGAATAAGCTTTTCTTCTTTTTCAATTACGAAACAGACAATCAACCTAAGCAAGTTCAAACAAGATTTGCCTCTACATCGGCAGCTCCTTATGGAAGTTCTTCTAACATAGCCCGGCCAAGTGCAGATTCCCTGAATATCATTAGAGACTATTTATTATCAACATATAAATACGACACCGGGCCATTTGATAACTATAGCACGAATATTATTCGTAAAAAATATTTAGGCCGCCTCGACTGGAATATATCTAAAAACAATCACCTGATGATTCGTTACAGCCAGGTAGAAGGCGGTGAACCAACAGCGCCGAGTGGTTCAAGGGGGGCTCTAATGTCACTTATCCTACAGGACAGGGAATAACTGATATAAATGCGCTGTGGTTTACAAACTCAAACTATTTCCAGGGTGCTAATTTTTATTCTTTTGCAACGGAATTAAATTCGATTTTGGCGGGAAATTCTCTAATACACTACGTGGCACCTACACTTTCCAGAATGACTCCCGCAGTACAGACAGTACCATATTTCCGGATGTGGACATATCTTAAGTGGTGGCCTTCCATATACTTCCTTCGGATATGAAGCCATTTACTCATTGGCAATCTGCAGAAAAGTAAAAACTTTATTCCATCTTGACAATTTGACCTGGACAACCAAAGAAGCATAGCTGGACTGTGGGTGTCCAGGCTGACCTGAGTAGCCAAACTATCAATGGATTCCAGCGTTTCGGCACCAGCTACTACAAGTTTCAATAGCTGGACTGATTTTATTACCGGCGCTAATCCAACAGATTTTGCCTATACTTATTCGCTTTTGCCAGGTTTTGCACAGGCATTTCCTTCATTCAAATTTGCACAATATGCATTTTATGGACAAGATGAAATTACTGTGAATGATAAACTGAGATTTACTGTAGGTCTAAGAGTAGATCAACCGGTTTACCAGAAATGTGGAAGAGGTCCAAACAAATCCTTATATCCTTGCTGCAACATTTGCTAATGGGATCAAATTAAACACGGGGGTTCTTCCAAAAAAGACCTTAATGTGGTCTCCTCGTATCGGATTCAACTATGATCTATATGGTGATCGTTCATTGCAGATTCGTGGTGGTACCGGTATCTTCACAGGAAATATTCCTTTTGTATGGATCGTAAGTCAATCAGGGGATGCCGGAATGCTTCAGACCACATTGGCGCTTAACGGTCAGGCAAACACACCAGGTCCTTTCAATCCTGATCCAAGAGCATATCTCCCCGCAACACAGCCAGTACCAGGTTCTTTTGTTCCCAGTTCTACCGATGCGTTAGCTCCAAACTTTAAATTCCCGCAAACATGGAAATCAAGCCTGGCAATGGATACTAAATTGCCATGGGGAAGCACATTCACCCTTGAGGCGATTCTCAACAAAGACTTAAGAACCCCTTACTTCCAGAATATTAACCTGGTTGCACCAGCAGCCTTAAATGTATCTGGTTATCCGGATAACCGAATGATTTATCCAAACGCCAATAATCAGAAATATATTAATCCTTTAAAGACTACGGCAGTACCTGCTACTTCAGTAATAGATCCTACAGGAACATCAGCCTTTACTGCGATTCAATTAACCGATGGCACTAAAGGAATGTATTTCTCTTTATCAGCTCTGCTTCAAAAACAGTTCAACAAAGGCTTTTCTGCCTTCATGTCTTATACCAAAACAATAAATTCAAATCTATTTGATGGAAGTGGTGATCAGCCCGGTTCTGCCTGGAATATTACTCCAACCAATTCTTTGCATGGAACAAATGTTGCTGAATTAAGTTATGCCAGTTATGCATTACCTGATAAATTGAATGCAGGTTTTACAATCAGGAAAGAATACTTTAAGCATTTGGCTACCAGCCTATCACTTGTTTATAGTGGCGCTATAGCAGGGAGGTTCTCTTATACTTATAGTGGTGACTTTAACCGGGACGGCGTTAATGGAAACGACCTGATCTATATTCCAAAGAATCCTTCTGAGATCACATTTGTTTCAAAGACTTATTCCAATGGAGTAACTTATACTCCACAACAACAAAGTGACCTGTTCTTCAATTATGTCAGCCAGGATAAATACCTGAGTAAACACATGGGGCAATATGCTGAAAGAAATGGTGGACAGTATCCCTGGAGTAACGAAGTAGATGTAAGGGTTTTACAGGACGTTTTTGTAAATCTTGGAAAATACCGCAATACTATTCAATTCAGCCTGGATATCTTCAATTTTGGCAACCTCTTGAATTCGAATTGGGGTAAAGCGAAGTCTGTAAATGCTCCATCGATCCTGACCGTTACCAATATCTCAAGTTATTCTCCCGGCGGTTCCACAAAACCCACCTTTACATTAGCACAAGATCCTATTAAAGGAGGTCCTGTTACCCAAACCTACAGAGATGTAGTTGGTATCTCTTCTACTTATTACATGCAGTTTGGTTTGAGGTATCTGTTCGGCAATTAAGAAATAAAAGAAAGTTATATGAAATAAAAAAATCCCCCGACTAAGTCGGGGGATTTTTATTGTTGAAATAGATTGGTAAATTGTTTTATATAGTATTTATTTTCCAACCCCATTTCAGGAACAGGGGCATTGCTTGTCCCCAGGTTGCAATATCATGTCGTCCATCTTTCATCTCAATATATTCAATATCCTTTAGAGGCTCATATCCCTTTTGAATTAATTCTTTTATCAAATCCAATGTATCATCAACAGAATCGATGATGCCATTACCATTCCGATCTTTTGTTTCATCTTTATTTCCGCATTGAAAAAAGAACTTCAAACCCGGTGCAAATTTCCCATTCCTTATCTGCTGTTGCATGATCCGATGTTCATCATCTTTATATGTCTGATCATTCTGATCAACGAACGCCACCACAAAGAGCCAGAAAAAACTCCCACTTTATTAAATTGATCGGGATGATTCCACACAATATCCAAAGCACTCAATCCTCCAAGGGAAAAACCTGCAAAAGCTTTTTCTTAAAAAATGTAAATCAGGATAACGTTTCCGGATGAATGGCAATAACTCATCAAGAATAAATGACGTGTATAATCCTGCTTTTGCGCCCCTTCCCAGGTAATCAGGTTGAGCAGCTATCCCATATTCTATTTTTCTATCAGTACCTGCATGAATACCTGCACAAAGAATTGGTTTAATAGTTTGTTTCTGAATATAAGTGATGAAGAATCTCTCGCCAGCCCAAGTTCTTCCAGATTTTGGCCATCGTTAATCAGGAGCAGGTTTAATTCATTCGGCTTTGCTACATTTCCAGGGAAATAAAAATCAACTTTTACTTCCCTTCGCAAAAATTCTGATTGTATCAGGATACGTCTTCGGGCAGAATGCCGGGCATTTTTCTGACATGCATAAATTCAAAAATAAGTATTTCATCCATATACTTCTTCTTCTGCAATGCATCGATAAAATTTCTTGCTTAATTTGTTTATATTCGGACTGAAAAATAAATTTGAAAAAAGCCTCTCCGATTCAGAATTTTACTGCGATTTTATCACACTTAATATCTGCTTATGAAAAAAATAGGGATTCTCTTTGGCAAGGAACGTTCCTTTCCTATGGCCTTTATTGAAAGAGTAAACAGCAAAGGGATAGCCGATGTAATAGCTGAACCAGTGCGGATTGATAAAGCAATGCAGGGAGATTCCAGTGGATATGCTGTGATTATTGACCGTATTTCACAGGATGTACCTTTTTATCGTACCTGGTTGAAAAATGCTGCTCTAACCGGCACTGCTGTGATCAATAATCCTTTTTGGTGGAGCGCTGATGATAAATATTTCAACAACTGCCTGATGACAAAAGTGGGAGTTCCTGTTCCGAAAACAGTTATCCTTCCCTCAAGAGATCTTCCGCACGATACTACTGATGATTCCTTCAGCAACCTCGCTTATCCATTAGATTGGGACTCAATTTTTAATTATGTCGGATTCCCAGCTTATATGAAACCCTTTGCCGGCGGTGGATGGAAAAATGTTTACAAACTTAGTAGTGCCGAAGATTTTTTTCAAAAACATAATGAAACAGGCCAGTTGGTCATGTTGTTGCAGGAAGAAATCGTTTTTACAGAATATTACCGTTGTTATTGTATTGGCGGTAAACATGTCCGAATCATGTCTTACGAACCTCGCAATCCGCATCATCTTCGGTATGTTGCCGACTTCAAACCTTCAGAAGAAAGATTACAGCAAATGACAGACATTGTGCTTCGCATTAATAAATATCTCGGTTATGATTTCAATACGGTAGAATTGGCTATACGTGATGGTGTACCTTATGCCATTGATTTTTGCAATCCGGCTCCCGATGCTGAAAGAGCAGGTGTAGGAGAAGAAAATTTTGAATGGGTAGTAGAAACAGCAGCTAATTATGCCATTGAAAAAGCATTGGAAAATAAAGAAGGCGCAGACAATCTCACATGGGGAGAGTATGTAAAAAGAAGCAGTAATAAAATGAATTTAATCTAACCGGCTTCAGAATTATTAATTAATAGTTATTAATTAATAATTAAAAAAACGTTATGAATCTCAACTACAAAACTTTTACTCTTGGTGTAGAAGAAGAATACATGGTGCTTGATCCTGTAACCAGGGAATTGAAAAGCCATGAACAAAAAATCGTACATGAAGGACAAAAAGTGATCAAGGACAAAGTAAAAGCGGAAATGCACCAGGCCGTGGTGGAAGTAGGCACGGATATTTGCGCCGATGCAGATGAAGCATTTAATGATGTTGCTAACTTCGAAAAACAATTTCTGGAATTGCAGAAAGCCTTGGATTTGCAATGGGTGCTTCAGGTACGCATCCATTCAGCCATTGGGAAAGCCAGTTGATCACCGATCATGATCGCTATAATGAAATTGTAAATGAATTGCAGGAAGCGGCAAGAAGCAACCTGATTTTTGGTTTGCATGTACATGTAGGAATGGAAAGCCGTGAAATGGCCAATCATATCGCCAACTCTACAAGATATTTCTTGCCGCATATTTATGCACTCAGCACCAACTCTCCTTTTTGGGAAGGAAGACTGACAGGTTATAAATCTTATCGCACCAAAGTATTTGATAAATTTCCCCGCACCGGCATTCCCGAAGCTTTTGAAAGTATTGAAGCGTATGATAATTATGTAAAGCTGCTGATCAAAACCAATTGCATTGACAATGCAAAAAAAATCTGGTGGGATCTGCGGGTGCATCCTTTTTTTAATACCGTTGAATTCCGCATCTGCGATGTACCGATGACGGTGGATGAAACCATTGCCATTGGCGCTTTGTTCCAGGCCATATGTGCCAGGATTTATATGCTGCGTTCCAAAAATCTGAACTTCATTCAATATTCCCGTGCACTTATCAATGAAAATAAATGGCGGGCCAGCCGTTATGGTATTGATGGCCGACTGATTGATTTTGGAAAAGAAGAAGAAGTAAATACCCGTGCATTGATCTATGAATTGCTGGAATTTGTTGATCCTGTAGTAGATCATTTAGGAAGCCGTCATCGCATTGCTTATGTAAATAAAATGCTGGAAAAAGGAACCGGCGCCGACCGGCAATTAGCCGTATTTGAAAAAACAAAAAACCTGGTGAGTGTGGTGGATTACATCCAGAAACAATACCTAAGCGGTTTAAAGTAGATGTGAGCCAATTTTATACTTCAGTTTAATTTCCCCAAGACCGAACAAAGAACTTTTGCAGCTTTCTCCAACTTCAGTATATTGTATATTGAAAATAATTTCACCCATCATCCTAAATTTTCACCACTATGTTCCGCAAATTAAAAATGTACCTGATACTGGCGGTAATAATAGCTGCCGCGGTGCTGCTGATACTAAATAAATTCCTCGTTTATGGATTAGTTGTTGCGGGAGTTGGATTTGCTGCGGTTCTATTGTACCAGGCATTTCATGAAACAAAAAGATGATGAGATCAATAAATTAAGAACTCAATTAAAAGAAGTGGACAAGACCACCACATCTCTTAAAGAGGAGAATACAGAATTAAGAAACAGAAAACTGAATATTTCTGAAATCAAAAGTGTTGTTGACCTCGGGCTGATGGAAGTAAATACCAATTTTACACGTGTATGGAATGATAAAAGCGACTACCAGGGAAAACAGATCCGTTTTATCGGCGCTTTGCAGGTAAGTATCGTAGCTAAATACGGGTTAGATATGAAAGACCTGCGTGTAAAATTTGATCCGGATAAAAACGAACTGACCGTTGCTAATATTCAACCTAAGTTTCTTTCTTTTTCTGATCTGAATTACGATTGGAAGGTCGCCGAAGTATTATTATATACAGTACCCCTGGTAGGAGAAAAACATTGGCAAACAACCAAAGACCTCGAATCATTGAACAGTGAGATGAAAGAAAATTATCGCAAGCATATTAATGAAGAAGTGAAAAACGGCCCTGCTGAAATGGAATGGGTGCTGACGCCTTTAAAAAAACAAGTGGCCGGTCTGCTTTGGAATTAATGTTAGGTGCTAATGGACGAAAAATAAAAATCGTCGAAAAGTTCGACGATTCATTTAAAGCATTGAGTGAATTTACAAATAAAGAAGATAATTAAAACTTTCCATCATCCACATCATGAATGAAACTTATCACTCCATTCATAAACACCTTCTGATCATCCCACATGCACATGTGACTTCCATTGGGACAATACAAATAACGTCCATGTTGTACCATTTTACTTTGTTCTTCCATTGCTTTCGGATCCATCGTATCATACTTCGCTCCTATCATCAATGTTGGTACTTTTATTTCTTTCAACCGATCTTTGATATCCCAATTGGCCAAGTCTTCCGGCAATACCAAATTCAGAAGGTCCCTGCATCATGGTATAAATTTCTACCATTGCCATTCTGCCTAAATGAGCAAATGTCCGGTTAAATCCATCAGGCCATTCTGCCAACCTGCATAAATGTTCTTTATAAAAATTCGGCATCAGCAATTCCATATAACGGGGATTGCTGTAATCATTTTTTGCATCTATTGCTTTTAATTCCGCCAGCACTTTCGGATCCATTGTCTTTGGCAAAACTTCTTCAGCATATTTTCCATAATCCGGGACAACTGGCCATCATATTCGCAACGATCAATGCTTTCATATTATTCTGGTATTTCAACGCATATTCCATTCCCAGTATACCGCCCCATGAATTTCCTAACACATAAAAATTAGTTGAATCAGCACCAATTGCTTTTCGTACCTGTTCCACTTCTTCCACAAATCGTTCAATTGTCCACAGACTGCTATCTTTTGGCTGATCACTGTAAGAAGAACCCAACTGATCATATTCATAAAATTCAAATCCTTCTTTTGGAAAAAAACTTTCAAAACATTCCATGTATTCATGTGCTGCATGCAGGACCGCCATGTAACAACAATATTTTTATTTTTGGATTATTGCCAAATCGTTTTGTCCATACTTTAAATTCCCCGACAGGAGTTTTAATAGGAATCATTCTTACACCGCCGGTTTGCACACCGGTATCACCATAATTGAAATATTCGGAAACAGGCATATTGCCGCCACCTGGTATTTTCTGTTTGGATTGATTGCAGGAAAAAATGATTAAACAGAATTGAATAAAAAAGATTGATCTTCTCATAACAATTGATTTTGAGCAAAAGGTAAAGAATTTGCTTAATTTCATCTCCTCCAAAACCACTGCTTATGAAATATTTTATTCACTTTATTCTGTTCATTCTCTTTTGTCATTGCTCAGGCCCAAACAAAAACAGATTCCATTCAACTTATCCGCAATACTGTAAAACTCTATGACCTTGATTTTACCGATGCAGAAGCAGATTCAATGCTGGGCAACTTGAATTTCAATCTTCAATTGTACAAAGGCATGCACCAAACACTTACCGACCAATGATATCCCCTACCCGTTTGCATTTAACCCGCTGCCTTCTGGCAATAAAGTTCCGACAAAACAGCAAAAGATCAACTGGAATATTCCCGGCAATGTCAATTGCCTGCCAATAAAAATGAACTGGCTTTTTATTCTATTCCTCAATTAGCATCACTGATAAAGAATAAAAAGATCAGTTCGGTTGAACTAACAAAATTCTTTATTGACCGATTAAAAAAATGGGGCGATACATTGGAATGTACTATTACATTAACGGAAGAACTGGCGATGCAACAGGCAAAGCAAGCCGATGATGAACTGAAAAAAGGAATATATCACGGGCCTTTACATGGCATTCCTTATGGATTGAAAGACCTGTTTGCCGTAAAAGGATATAAAACCACCTGGGGAACTACTCCCTACAAAGACCAGGTGATCGATGTGGATGCTTTCGTGTACCAGCAATTGAAAAAAGCAGGAGCTGTTCTATGCGCTAAACTTTCACTCGGTGCATTGGCCTATAACAATAAATGGTTTGGCGGTGAAACAAAAAATCCCTGGAATCTGAAACAGGGATCGAGCGGCTCATCAGCAGGTTCCGCAGCTGCTACGTTGCGGGATTATTGCCATTTGCCATCGGAACAGAAACCTTGGGTTCCAGCAATACGTGG
>CAVUXD010000009.1:0-656491 GCA_963745445.1 uncultured Bacteroidota bacterium | reverse complement strand
CCATCTTGCAGCGGATGCAAACCATATTTTTAATGTATAATTTCAAAGAAGTTGATTATTAATGGATATATTTTCTTGTGTGGCCTGAAGAAAGGGAGCGATTGCCCGATATAGTAACAATGCCATCTTAAATATAGTTATAATTTTTCATTGACCTCCCCTTTAATTCTGCCTATCAGCATTGATCTCTTTGATTAATTCCCGCCAACATCAAATAGTCATTAACCAAGGCTTATGGCAACCCATTTTTTTACAATATGTCCTATTCTTCTGCTGGCTTTAGTTTGAAGAATATCTCTTTTTGTTTTACTAATTATCGTCTCATATTCCCCGTCTCTTTCAAATGTGTGAATGATGTAACCCTTTCCTAAAGTTGTGTAACGCTTCTCAGGCTAAAGGCGCAGATCTTTGTTCTGTGAAAAGTTTATCACGTTATCCCGATGACGGCAATCATAAAATAGGCTGTCTGGAATCATTTCACAAAAACTCTTATAAAAATATTTTTAGTTCGTCAGAAATTTAATGTTTAAAGATCAGCAAAATAAAAAAATAAGTTCATGTATAATGGCCGCATTCCGGTCGTTAACATTAATTCAAACACAACTGAAAGCAATAACTAAAATTTTTATTCTGTTTCTGATTCTCACGTCAGTTATATGGATAACCCCGCAAAAAGCAGCTGCACAAGGAGGAATCGTCAGTTTCCAGGTGTTTTATGATGACCTAAGTCCTTACGGGACTTGGGTAGATAACCCGGATTATGGATATGTCTGGGTTCCCAGAGTGTCTTCCGGATTCACTCCTTATGGTACTAATGGGCTATTGGGTATTCACCGATGAGGGCTGGACATGGGTCTCTAATTATTCATGGGGATGGGCTCCTTTTCATTATGGTCGTTGGTATTATGATCCCTATTACGGATGGATATGGGTTCCGGATAATGAATGGGGCCCAGGATGGGTTACCTGGAGAAGCTCCGAAGATTATTACGGATGGGCACCGATAGGACCGGGTATCAGCATTGATGTTGCTTATAGCAATGGCTATAATGTTCCAAATAATGAGTGGAGATTTGTAAGAGACAGGGATTTCGGAAGAACGAATATTAATAATTATTATGTCAACAATTCAAACTAACTGTACAACGATCATTAATAATTCCACGGTGATCAATAATATTCGGTATAGATAGAATCAACCCAATGTAAGATACAACGCAGGTCCCGACAGAACGGAAGTAGAAAAACGTGCGGGTAAAACTTTTACCCCGGTTGCTATTAAAGAAAGCAGTAAGCCAGGTCAGAATTTGAGTAAAGATCAGCTTCAGATATACAGACCGCAGGTGCAAAAAAATGTCGCTGCCGGACAGAAACCTGCTCCATCCAAAGTCCAAGGCTGGAAAAAAAATCAGCCAACACAACAACAGCCAATAAGGCAACAACCAACAAAACAACAACCAACAAAACAACAGCCAACACAGCAGCAACCAATAAGGCAACAACCAGTAAAGCAGCAGCCAGTAAAGCAACAGCCAGTAAGACAACAACCGGTAAAGCAACAGCCAGTAAAACAACAACCGATAAAGCAACAGCCAGTAAGACAGCAACAGGTAAAGCAACAACCGGTAAAACACCAGCCCGTAAAACATCAGCCAACAAAAGATCAACCAAAGAAAAAAGGAAAGGATTAAACCAAGTTCAGCAAACTAATTTACCTCTGATGGCGCAAGTTTAAGGCTTGCGCCATTTTTACTCTCTCCTAATGTGTAAATACTCTTTTACTTTCATACAATATCTATTCGACGAATGTGTGAATGATGTAACTTTTTTCCAGGAGTTATGTAACACTCACAAGAATAAAGTAGTTGACCTTTGCCAATATCATTTTAAAATCATTATTATGCCTATCCTTACTATTTTAATTGTCCTGATTGTTGTAGGTGTTCTTCTCTGGCTTCTGAACACCTACATACCAATGGATCGCAAGATCAAAAACATCCTCAACGTCGTTGTTGTAATTGCTGTTGTTCTCTGGCTGCTGAAGGCGTTTGGGCTTTTGGATTCTTAAAAAGCCTGCATGAATGAAAAGCAGATTGATTATGAAGATCGGTTTTTGACTATCAAGCCGTCACAAGTTTGAAAAGCGAATCATTTCACTGTTATTTACTGTCATTGAAGATTTCAATGATGTGTGAATTATATAACTTCTTTCAAGTAATTGTATAACACTTCCTAGCACAAAACCACGGAACTTCATAGGCATGTTGCTTTTAAATAGAATTTATTTGAAAATATACATCAAATACATGGTGAGTAACCGCTGTAAAATGGCGGTGAAAGAAGAGTTGAGAAAACTTGGGCTGCATTTTATCGTTGTTGATCTGGGTGAAGTGGAGATCATGGAAAATATTTCTGCGGAACAACGTGAGCAACTGAAAATGCGTCTGCTTAACTCAGGGCTTGAATTAATGGACGACAAGAAAGCTATATTGATTGAAAAAATAAAAAATGCAATTATTGAAATGGTTCATCATTCAGATGAAATGATCAAAACAAATTTTTCTGATTTTTTAAGTGAAAAATTAAATCACGATTATACTTACCTGGCAAATTTATTTTCAGAAGTACAGGGAACTACGATTGAGCAATTCATTATTGCCCATAAAATTGAACGGATAAAAGAATTGATCATTTATGATGAACTGAACATTACGGAAATTGCCTGGAAGATGAATTACAGCAGTGTTGCACATTTATCCAATCAGTTTAAAAAAGTTACAGGACTCTCCCCTTCTCATTTTAAACAACTGAAAGATAAAAGGCGAAGCCCGATTGAAGAAATTGGAAGTCCCTACCCGATGTAAACGGGAAACTACACGGTATCAAATGGCTATAAAACGAAAATAAAATCACTTTTACAAAAAGACGTTACATCAATAAATGAATTTCATTAAAACGAACAAGAATCTCAATATGCCAGAAGTTTATTGAAGCCAGCCTTGATCCATTGGTTACTATTAGTACTGAAGGAAAAATCACGATATGAATGAGGCATTGGTCAAACATTACCGGCAGTGACGCGGGAAAAACTTACCGGCTACCAGATTTCTTCGATTATTTTACCGAACCGCAAAAAGCCCGGGAAGTTTATCAGGAAGTATTTGCAAAAGGATTTGTGGCAGATTATCCGTTAACCATAAGGGATGGTAAGCTGACAGATGTATTATTTAATGGATCAGTTTATAAAGATGAACAGGGAAATGTGCTTGGTGTAGTGGTAGTGGCAAGAGATATTACCGAACAAAAAAGAATTGAAAAAGAATTGACAGAAGCAAAAGTATTTGCCGAACTGGCAACAGAAATTGCAGAAGAAGCAAAAAGCAAAGCCGAAAGCGCCACACGAATTGCAGAAGATGCAGTAAAAGCAAAACAACAGTTTTTGTCAAACATGAGTCATGAAATCCGCACACCGATGAATGCGATTATCGGATTTACAAAAGTGGTGTTGAAAACAGATTTGTCAGCAAAACAAAAAGAATATTTAACAGCCATAAAAATGAGTGGTGATGCATTGATTGTACTCATTAACGACATACTCGATCTGGCAAAAGTAGATGCAGGAAAAATGACATTTGAACAAATACCTTTCAAAATGGCATTATCCATATCAGCCATGCTTCATTTGTTTGAAACAAAAATTCAGGAAAAGAATTTAGAGCTGGTTAAAGAATATGACAATAAAATTCCTGAAGTATTGGTTGGCGATCCGGTGCGTTTGCACCAGATCATTTTAAACCTGGTGAGTAATGCAGTAAAGTTTACAACAAAAGGAAAAATTACAGTAAGTGTTCGTTTGCTGAATGAAGATGAAGAGAAAGTAACCATTGAATTTGCAGTTGACAGATACCGGGATTGGAATAGCGGAAAATAAAATAGAAAAGATTTTTGAAAATTTTCAGCAGGCATCCAGTGGCACTTCAAGATTGTATGGAGGAACAGGATTAGGACTTGCCATTGTTAAACAATTGGTAGAACCGCAGGGTGGAAGCATTCAGTGTAAAAAGTAAAATTGATGAAGGATCTACTTTCAGTTTTATTTTAAGTTTTCAAAAAACAAATGCAGAAGCGGAATCAGAAACAGAAATAGTGGAATTGGATACGGAAATTAAAAATATAAAAGTATTGGTGGTTGAAGATATTGCGCTCAATCAATTACTGATGAAAACACTGTTGGATGATTTCGGATTTGAACGTGATATTGCTGCAAATGGAAAAATAGCCATTGAAAAACTGCAAGACTAAATCGTTATGATATTATTTTGATGGATCTGCAGATGCCTGAAATGAATGGGTTTGAAGCTACCGAATATATCCGCAATACAATGAATTCTAAAATTCCCATCATTGCTTTAACTGCTGATGTAACCACTGTTGATCTGGCAAAATGCAAAGCAGTTGGCATGAATGATTACATTGCAAAACCTGTTGATGAAAGATTATTGTACAGTAAAATAGTTGGGTTGGTAAAGAAACCTGCGCCTGATAAAATATAATGAAGATAAAGAGAATGGAAACGATCAAAGTGAAAAAGTCAAAATGTATTGACCTGGCTTATTTGATCCGCCGTACAAAATCTAATCCGAAATTGATGATGGAAATGATTTCACTTTATCTGGAACAAACCCCGCCTTTGATCAGTGCAATGAAACAAAGTTTCCGGGATAAAGACTGGGATTCATTGTATGCAGCAGTTCATAAAATGATTCCTTCATTTTCAATAATGGGTATCAGTACAGATTTTGAAAACATGGCAAAAAAAGTTCAGGAATATGCAAGCACACAGCAACAGGCAGATGGAATACCTGACATGGTTTTACAGCTTGAAAATATTTGTACGCAGGCATGTAAAGAATTGGAAGAAGAATTTAATACGATTAAAAACACTAACTACATGAAAAACGGAAATAAAATAAAACTTTTCCTGGTAGATGATGATGCACTGTTTTTAAAATCATTGGAAATTGAATTTCTTGCAGCATACTGATTTTACTATTGAAACATTTGCAACAGGTGAACTTTGCCTGGAAAATTTATCACATAAGCCCGATGTAATTATTTTAGATTATCATCTTGACGGTATTGATAAAAATGCAATGAACGGAATAGAAACACTGGATAAAATAAAAGCTATTCAATCCGGATATTCCGGTTGTGATGTTATCCTCACAGGATAAAATTGATGTGGCCATAAACTGTATGCATCACAGGGCTTTTGATTATGTAGTGAAAAGTGAAACTGCCTTTCTGCGCCTGCAAAAAATTATCACCACTTTTTTCCATTACGAAAAAATGGAAAAAGAATTGAACTGGTATATGGAGAGAATGTAGTTCCTCATCACCCCGCCTTATTTAGGGTCCCTTTTCTGAAGCAGTTGTGTGAATGATGTAACTTTTTTTAAAAGTTATGTAATGCTTATCGGGATATGTCGGCTTATTTTTGTATCCAACAATTATTTTAATTACAATCAAAAACAAAAAATAATGAATTCAAAACAAGTATTATTAGGTGTATTGGCAGGTGCTGTCGTTGGCGCTGCGTTAGGAATTTTATTTGCTCCTGATAAGGGTTCAGCTACACGAAAGAAAATTTCTAAAAAAAGCAGTGATTTTATCGACAGCATCACTAAAAAGTTCGAAAAAATGAAAGAAGAGGTTACCACCCTGGTAGAAAACGGTAAGTCAAAAGTGGAAGAAGTAGAGGCTTAATGACCAATACATTGAATTGAATGCTGGGCCAGGTAAGATCAATTAGCAAATATTAAATGTGATGATTAACATGTTGGTGCCTGCTGATTATTGCTTCTTGTTCATGCTGATATAAATGAAAAAAATAAAAACATGGAAACTCCGGTGAGCTTAATTGAATCATTAGTTGAAACAGCTGAAGTATATAGCAAAACTACTTACGAGCTTTCAAAACTTAAATTATTGGAGAAAACAACACATGTAGCGACTTTGGCGGTTTCCCGGTTTGGCGTCATTATTATATTCTCCCTTTTTGCACTGGTCTTGAGTGTAGGTGTTGCCCTCTTGTTAGGTGAACTGCTCGGTAAATCTTATTATGGTTTTTTTATAGTTGCAGCATTTTACTTTGTCACAGGAATAGTGTTGCACTTTTTCCTTAGTAAATGGATTAAAAAACCCATCAGCGATTCAATCATTAAACAAGTTCTTCAATAAGGCATTTCATGCAAAAAATTAATTCAGCAACCGGTCTTAGAGATGCTATTCTTCAATTAGAAAGCAAACAGGCTGAAGAAGCGAAAATGTTAAAAAAACAATTTCATCTCGTTTACGAAAGTATAAAGCCTGTCAACCTTATCAAAAATGCTTTTAAAGAAGTAGCCCAATCCCAAGATTTAAAAAAAAACATTTTAAACACATCTGTTGGTCTGGCTGCTGGATATGTATCTAAAAAATTATTTGAACGCTCATCAAATAACCCGGTTAAAAAACTTCTCGGCAGTGTTTTAATGTTCGGCGTCACAAACATAGTAGCTAAAAATACAGAACCCGTTAAATCTTTGATGAAAAAATTTTTAGAAATTGTAAGGAGTAAGTCAGCTGACAGAGTTAATGGAATTGGAATAAGTAAAAACCCCGCAAAAGAATCAAAACAAAATATGTGAATGATGTAATCTTTTTTTAAAGTTATCTGAACAGCATAGATAGAAACGGAATAATCCGGATATTCGCCGTTGTCAAGTTATCTTTCCAGAATAAGATTGATGTGGTGATAAGCTGTATACATCAGAAAGCATTTGATTACGTTGTGAAAAGTGAAACCGCCTTCCTGCGCCTGCAAAAAAATATCACCGCTTTTTCCATTACGAAAAAATAGAAAAAAAACTGAACTGGTATATGGCGAGAATGTAAGCCTTTATCCATATTCCTCTTTTTATATCCGCTGGCCTGCAGATGTATGAATCATATCAATCATTTCAAGATGTGTGAATTGTATAAATTATTTTAAAAAATGTATAACAAACCAACAGATGAATTCGATGAACTTTATGTTTTAAGTTTTGTTCATAATATAATTTGGGTATCAATCATCAATAAGGAGGATTAAAATGAGAAGTAAAAATGTTTTTTCCGGATTCATATTTGTTATAATATTTGGTGGTGGACTGGCATGGGCACGTGCAGCGTATAACCCTTCAAATATTGCAGAAAGCGTCATCATTGCCGTGCTTGCTCTGGTGTTGGCTCTGTTCATTTCTTCTGCTATCAGGATTGCTGATCCCTGGAGCAAAGCCGTTGTATTACGCCTGGGTAAATTTCAATCGCTTAGGGGACCTGGCTTGTTTTTCATTGTTCCTATCATAGATACGATACCGTACTGGATTGATACAAGGGTAATAACGACATCTTTCAAGGCTGAAAAAACACTTACCAAAGACACCGTTCCGGTTGATGTGGATGCTGTACTATTCTGGAAAGTATTGGATCCTAAAAAAGCTGCACTGGAAGTGGCGGATTATTTAAGCGCCATCAGTTGGGCTTCACAAACCGCATTGCGTGATGTTATTGGAAAGACGATGCTTTCTGATATGCTCGAAGGAAGAGATAAAATCAGCAACACATTGCAAACAATTATTGATGAACGCACAGAACCCTGGGGCATTCATGTCAATTCGGTGGAAGTGAAAGACGTTTTAATTCCTCCGGCATTAGAGAATGCAATGTCTATGCAGGCACAGGCAGAAAGAGAAAGGCAGGCAAGGGTAATCCTGGGTGATTCAGAAAGACAGGTTGCTGAAAAATTTGGCGAAGCAGCTCTGACCTATGCAAACAATCCGGTGGCCTTACACTTAAGGGCAATGAATATGCTGTATGAAGGTTTGAAACAAAATTCAACGATTGTAATTGTACCCAGTTCAGCAATAGATACCATGCAACTTGGCAGCATGGCGGGATTAACAGCATTAACTATGGGTATCGGCCAGGAAAAAGCAAATAAAGAGAATGGGACAGTTCTAAAATCAGAGCTATAAAAGATTCAACGAAATTCTGTACAAATAAAATCAATATAAAATGACAACGATAACAACTCCAATCAAAACGAAGAAACCAGATCAGGCTTTTGATAAAATCTCAAAAGACAAGGATGCTGATAAAAAAATGAAAGCATTGGTATACCATGGCCCCGGGAAAAAAGCATGGGAAGACAAACCAAAACCGGTATTAGTGAATCCAACTGATGCCATTGTGAAAATTTTTAAAACCACCATCTGCGGAACAGATCTGCATATAATGAAAGGCGATGTTTCTACAGTGACTGACGGCAGAATTATTGGTCACGAAGGCGTAGGCATTATTGAAGAAGTGGGGAATTCAGTAAGTAATTTCAAAAAGGGCGATCATGTCATCATCTCCTGTATTACCTCCTGCGGCAAATGCGAATATTGCAAGAAAGGCATGTATTCACATTGTACAGACGGAGGCTGGATACTGGGCAATCTCATTGACGGTACGCAGGCAGAATATGTACGCATACCTCATGCAGATAACAGCCTTTACCCTATTCCTGCCGGCGCAGATGAAGAAGCATTAGTGATGCTGAGCGATATTTTACCAACGGGATTTGAATGTGGTGTTTTGAATGGACAGGTGAAACCGGGCGATACTATAGCTATCGTAGGTGCTGGCCCTGTAGGACTGGCCACTTTATTAACGTCTCAGTTTTATACGCCGGCAGAAATTATTATGATTGATTTGGATGATAACCGTTTGGCGGTTGCAAAAACTTTTGGCGCTACTCAAACCATTAATAGCAGTGACGGAAAAGCAGTTCAAAAACTAATGAAGCTTACCAACGAAAAAGGTGTTGACGTAGCCATTGAAGCGGTCGGCATTCCTGCCACATTTGAATTATGCGAAGCGATTGTTGGCGCAGGTGGTCACATAGCCAATATTGGCGTACACGGAAAAAGTGTAACGCTTCATTTGGAAACATTATGGTCAAAGAATATAACCATCACCACACGCCTTGTTGATACAGTAACAACACCCATGTTGCTCAAAACCGTTCAATCAAAAAAGATAGCACCCAAAAAATTGATCACACATCATTTTAAACTTGATGAGATAATAGAAGCGTACGAAACATTCGGTAATGCTGCAAAAGAAAAAGCATTAAAAGTGATATTGACGAATTAATTAAGCATCAAATACAAACAGAATGGAAACCCTCTTAGACTCAGGCACCAATGGAGTTGAAGAAAAAGAAATAAAGATTCTACTGAAAAAAAAAATTGGAAAGAAGAAAAAAATATTACACGATCTCTTTATAGAATTGGTGAAGTTTCAAAAAGAGGTTATTGCTTCTGATCTCAAACTACTCGTAATACTGGAAGGAAGAGATGCTGCAGGGAAAGACGGTACCATAAAAAGAATTATCAAACACCTCAGTCCACGAGATACAAAAGTAGTGGCCTTGGGTAAGCCAACCGATTTCCAGGAACGTGAATGGTATTTTCAGCGTTACACCGCCCACTTGCCTGTCTCCGGTGAATTTGTTCTTTTCAACAGGAGTTGGTATAACCGCCTTGGTGTTGAAAAAGTCATGGGCTTTTGCACTCATAAACAATACAAATCATTTTTTACCGAAGTAGAATCATTTGAGAAAGGGCTCGTTGATGGAGGTTTCATCATTCTGAAATACTATCTCGATATCAGTAAAAAGGTACAGGAAAAAAGATTAAAAGCAAGAGAGACAAATCCGTTGAAACATTGGAAAATAAGCCCTATAGACCAGGAAGCCGTGAAGCACTGGAAAGATTATTCCGAAGCAAGAGATGAAATGCTTTTGAAAACAAATTTTGAAAATGCTCCCTGGTTTATTGTGAATGCGGATAATAAAAACAAAACGCATATTGCTCTTATTACACACCTTTTACATAGAATGAAATACGATAAAAAGGATGAAAAATTACTATCGCATAATTATGGACTGGTGGATCCTGCAACACCCGAAATCATAAAGGATAAGCTTTTCTGATAGTGCAATCCTGAGTATAAAATCCGAAGCCGTACATACGGTCAGAAAAAATGGGAGAATTTCCGGATAACCTTAATAAAAATTCTTTCTATGAACAACGAGAAGGTCACAACATTGTTTCTTGATATCGGCGGCGTTTTACTCTCCGATGGATGGGGACAAGATTTCAGGCATCAGGCAGCTGAAAAATTTCATCTCGATAAAAAAGAAATGGAAGAGCGGCACAGCATCATGTTTGCAACGTATGAAGAAGGAAAAATATCCATGGACGAATATCTTAACCATGTTGTATTCTATCAGGACCGTGATTTCTCCCACACAGAATTCCGCGACTTCATGTTCTCTTTAACCACACCTTATCCGAACATGATAGCATTTATAAAAAAAATAAAAGTACAATACGGATTAAAAATAGTTGCAGTAAGCAATGAAGCAAGAGAACTAAATGCATATCGGATAGAAACATTTGAATTAACCAGCTTCATTGACTTTTTTATTTCCTCCTGTTATGTTCATGTAAGAAAACCGGATGCAGCTATTTTTAAAATAGCGCTTGATACAGCACAGGTATCCGCGGACGAGGTCGTGTACATTGATGATGTGCAGATGTTCACAGATATCGCAACGGATTTAGGAATCAAAAGTATTCGCCACACCGACTGGCACTCAACTTCAGAAGCTCTAGCTGGTATGGGCCTGTTTGTTGAGAAGAATAAATTAATCCATGCCTGAAGATGAATACATACTAACCATTAATGGAGGTTCCTCCAGTATTAAAGTTTTCCTTATACAAAATTGAAGAGCCGCTAAAGCAAATTTTTAATGGACAGATAGAAAACACAGGATCTGCAAAAGCCAAACTTAATTTTAATAATTCCGTTACTGGATCAAAAAATAGCATCAGCATTAAAGCTGCCGATCATAATGAAGCTGCCGATCACCTCATTGAATGGCTTGAAAAGCAGGAAGGTTTTGGTTCTATAAAAGCAATCGGACACAGAATAGTTCATGGAATGAATCATACCGAGCCTGAAATTATTTCTTCTAAATTATTAAAGGAATTAAAAAAGATCAGTGCCTACGATCCCGACCATTTACCCGAAGAAATAAAATTGATAGAAGTCTTTCGCAATCGTTATCCTTCACTAAAACAGGTAGCCTGTTTTGATACTTCTTTTCATACTTCAATGCCAACTGTTGCGAAATTATTATCCATTCCGAGATGCTTTTACGATAAAGGCATTCAACGATATGGTTTTCATGGATCTGTCTTATGCCTATCTCATGGAAGAACTTAATCGTATTACCGGGAATGAAAGTAGCGCAAGGGCAAAGTGATATTGGCGCATCTAGGAAACGGTGCAAGTCTTGCGGCAGTTAAAAGATGGCAAAAGCATAGATACAAGCATGGGATTTACACCAGCATCCGGATTAATGATGAGTACACGTAGTGGTGATCTTGATCCAGGTGTTGCGTGGTATTTAATGCAGTTTGAAAAATTGAAGTCCGAAACAATTTAATAATTTGATTAATCATGAATCAGGTCTGCTGGGTGTATCAGAAACAAGTTCCGATATGCGGGAACTAACGGAAGTTGAAGATGCTGGCCATCCTGCTGCTGAAGCAATTGAATTGTTTTGTTATCAAACCAAAAAATGGATTGGATCGTTTGCTGCTGTTCTTGGCGGGTCTAGATACACTGGTATTTTCCGGTGGAATTGGTGAACATTCACCGGAAATAAGAAGCAAAATATGTGACGGCCTTGGATTTTTAGGAATTGAATTGGATGAAATAGAAAATATGAATAATGAATGCCATTATTTCAACTGAAAAAAGCAAGGTAACTGTTCGTGTTATTAAAACCAATGAAGAAGTTATGATAGCGAGATTGGTCAATGATATTTTGAATAAATAAATCAATTAAAATAATTATAAGAAAAACAAAAGTTAATAATCAAAAAATGTGTGAATCATGTAACTAATACCAATAATTGTATAACACTTAATTCGGTTAAGAAATCTACATTTCAACGAAGGTTACATCAGTTAAACGTGTTGCAATTAGAGGTTAGTTAACTATTTAAATTAAAAAATCAGCAAAATGACGATTCAAATAAATACAGATAAAAACTTAAGTGTGCATGAAGCTTTCAAAGCTAAGTTAAACGGTGTGCTTACAGAAGAATTAAGCAGGTTTAGTGAACACATCACGAGGCTGGAAGTCCACCTTTCAGATGAGAACGGAGGGAAAGATGGGCAGAACGACAAAAGATGTATGATTGAAGCACGCCTTGAAGGAAGGCAGCCAATTGCAGTTACAGATGAGGCGAATGACTATGAACTTGCAGTAAGTGGTGCCATTGAAAAACTCAAAGCTTCACTGGAAACAATCGTAGGGAAATTAAAACATCATTAAACCAAAGAACAATTAACAATTGAATTAGTATCTCCAAATTTTAAATCAACTAATTAAAATAGCTCTATCGTGGAAACAGAAACAATCGAAAATGAAGTGGAAACTATTTCCCCTTCTTTATTACAAAAAATGGATGCCTATTGGCGTGCCGCCAATTATCTTTCAGTAGGACAAATATATCTTTATGACAACCCGTTGCTGAAAGAGCCCCTGAAACTGGAGCATGTAAAACCAATTGTGATTGGCCATTGGGGCACTACGCCAGGACAAAATTTTATCTACGTCCATCTGAACCGTGTCATAAAAAAGTATGATTTAGATATGTTCTATATCGCCGGACCGGGGCATGGCGGCCCTGCAATCGTTGGCAATGTTTATCTCGAAGGAACCTGGAGTGAAGTATATCCTAACGTAACGCAGGATGAAGCAGGATTAAAAAAATTATTTACGCAATTCTCTTTTCCGGGAGGCATTTCAAGTCACGTAGCGCCTACAACACCGGGTTCTATTCATGAAGGTGGAGAATTAGGTTATTCTTTGAGCCACGCCTTTGGTGCGGCATTCGACAACCCGGATTTGATTGTTGCCTGCATTATTGGCGACGGTGAATCAGAAACCGGTCCGTTAGCAACTTCGTGGCAATCGAATAAATTGCTGAATCCAATAACAGATGGAGCTGTTCTGCCCATCCTTCATCTCAATGGTTACAAGATCAGCAACCCAACGGTATTGGCAAGAATTGAAGATGATGAACTCGAACAATTTTTTCGTGGATGCGGATGGACACCTCATTTTGTAGAAGGTGATGATCCCGAAACAATGCATCAATTGATGGCAACTACATTGGAAGAAGTGATTGCAGAGATTCACCGGATACAAAGCAATGCAAGAAGTAACGATAATAATATGCGTCCACGTTGGCCAATGATCGTTTTAAAATCACCTAAAGGATGGACCGGGCCGAAAGTTGTAGATGGTCTGCATATAGAAGGTACTTTTCGTTCGCACCAGGTACCGGTATTAGTAGATGCTGAACATCCAAGTCATCTTAAGTTGTTAGAAGATTGGATGAAGAGCTATAAACCAGAAGAATTGTTTGATGAAAATGGAAGTCTTATTCCCGAACTGGCTGAACTCGCACCAAAAGGAAACAGACGTATGGGTGCTAACTTTCATGCTAACGGTGGTATACTTTTAAAAGACTTACGAATGCCTGATTTTCATGATCATGCCGTACATGTTCCTTTTCCCGGCGCTGTAAATGCAGAAGATACTTTTGTACTTGGAAAGTTTCTGAGAGACGTTGCGAAACTGAACAAAGATGAACATAATTTTCGTGTATTTGGGCCCGATGAAACGGTTTCAAACATGTTAAGCGCCATTTTTGAAACAACCAATCGCCAGTGGGATGCCCGGACAGAAAAGTATGATGAATTTCTTTCACCTTCCGGTGAAGTGGTGGATTCTATGCTGAGTGAACATCAATGCGAAGGTTTCCTGGAAGGATATTTATTAACCGGCCGGCATGGTTTGTTTAACAGTTATGAAGCCTTCATCCGCATTATTGATTCGATGTTTAGTCAACACGCCAAATGGTTAAAAGTAACATTGGAACTTCCCTGGCGGCGTAAAATTTCTTCGCTGAATTATTTACTGGCCTCACACGTCTGGCAACAGGATCACAATGGGTTTACCCACCAGGATCCCGGTTTCCTGGATCATGTTATTAATAAGAAAGCAGACGTGGTAAGAGTCTATCTTCCACCCGATGCTAACTGTCTCTTATCTGTTTTTGATCATTGCCTGCGCAGCCGTCATTATGTAAACGTGGTTGTGGCAGGTAAACATCCGCTCCCACAATGGCTAACCATGGATGAAGCTGTTGTTCATTGCACAGAAGGCATTGGCATCTGGCAATGGGCAAGCAATGACCAGGGTTCAGAGCCGGACGTCGTGATGGCTTGCTGTGGCGATACGCCAACATTGGAATTGCTTGCAGCCGTTTCAATATTGCGGGAACACCTGCCTGAAGTCAAAATAAGAGTGATCAATGTAGTCGATCTTATGAAACTACAGCCACATACAGAGCACCCTCACGGGCTGAGTGAACAGGATTACGACTCGCTTTTCACGAAAGACAAGCATATCATTTTTAACTTTCATGGTTATCCATGGCTCATCCACAGGCTTACGTATCGTCGTACCAATCGTAACCTGCATGTGATAGGCTATAAAGAGGAAGGCACGATAACAACTCCTTTTGATCTAAGAGTGCAGAATGATATTGACCGCTTTCATTTAGTGATTGATGTAATAGACCGCCTGCCGCAATTAGGGAGCAAGGGCGATTACCTGAAACAACAATTAAAAGATAAGCTGATTGAACATAAACATTATGTGCACCAGCACGGCAAGGATTTGCCGGAAATCCTTAACTGGAAATGGAACAACAAATGAATAAAAAAATATTAACGGATACGGTGAGCCGATTATTTGCAGATAGCAAAGGTTTGCTGGCAATGGATGAAAGCAACCCAACCTGCAATAAACGATTTGCCAAATTAGACATTCCGCAGACGGAAGAGGCCCGCCGTGACTGGAGGGAATTAATCGTGAGCACACCTGGTCTCAGTGAATGCATCAGTGGAGCTATACTATATGATGAAACGATCCGGCAAAAAAAGAAAGATGGAACACCTATTATTAAAGCAATTATAGATGCAGGAATAATTCCCGGGATTAAAGTAGATAAAGGCGCCAAATTGATGGCTGGACATCCCGGAGAAAAAGTAACAGAGGGATTAGATGGATTACGTGACCGGCTGAAAGAATATTTCAAGATGGGTGCAAGGTTTGCAAAGTGGCGTGCAGTAATTTCTATTAGCGATGATATTCCCAGTCGGGCATGTATAGAAGCGAATGCAAATGTACTTGCTCTTTACGCAAGCCTCTGCCAGGAAGCAGGATTGGTGCCGATTGTAGAACCGGAAGTTCTTATGAATGGTGAACATGATTTAGATAAATGTTTTACTGTTACAGAAGAAGTATTAAGATCTGTTTTTGCCCAGCTTTATTTACAAAGAGTAATGCTGGAAGGAGTTATTTTAAAACCCAACATGGTGATTCCAGGATTGAGTTGTTCAAAGCAGGCCACAGTTGATGAGGTTGCAGATGCCACAATAAAATGTTTGCTGCAATCAGTGCCTGCTGCAGTTGCAGGAGTTGCATTTTTATCTGGCGGTCAGTCAGGCGAGCTTGCTTCGGCTCATTTGAATGCTATGCACGTAAAGTACAATTCAAAATTACCCTGGCCATTGACATTTTCTTTTGCGCGAGCCATTCAACAACCGGCCATGGAGATTTGGGATGGGAGAGATGAAAACGTAAATGCGGCGCAGCAAGCCTTATTTCACCGGGCCAAATGTGATCAGTCAGCACGACAGGGATTGTACAATATTGTGATGGAGGATCCAGTGCTTCATAGCAATTAATCAAGGCTTCACTTTTATCTATTTTAAGAAAAAGGAGAAAACATATTATGAAATCGGACAACAACAAGCCTAATACAACCAAGTCAAAAACCCCATCTGCGCCTGCGCCTGAAAACGATTTGAAAACACTGCCAATAGCAGAAGTGGAAAAAAAATTGGATTCTTCTCCTGATGGCCTCACTGGGGCAGAGGCGCAAAAACGGTTGGCACAATATGGTCCTAATGAGCTGGAAGAAAAGAAAACTAATATGCTCCTGAAATTTCTTACATATTTCTGGGGACCAATTCCATGGATGATTGAAGCTGCTGTGATTCTTTCTGCAGTCGCCCGGCACTGGCCGGATTTTTTCATTATCATGGTTTTACTTTTTGCCAATGCTCTTGTAGGATTTTTGGAAGAACGTCAGGCCGGAAATGCAATTGCTGCACTGAAGGCCAAACTGGCAATTAATGCAAGGGTGAAGAGAGATGGGAAATGGGTAACTCCACCAGCACGTGAATTGGTACCAGGAGATGTAATACGCATGCGCCTTGGCGACATCGTTCCGGCGGATGCCAGGTTACTGAAAGGTGACGAAATATCCGTTGACCAGTCGGCACTAACAGGTGAATCTTTACCGGCTACACGCAAATCCGGTGAAGCTGTATTTTCAGGTTCCGTCATTCGCAGAGGTGAAATTGACGCATTGGTCTATGCGACCGGCACCAACACTTATTTTGGCAAAGACAGCAAAATTGGTTGCCGAAGCGCATACGGTTAGCCATTTTCAAAAAGCAGTCCTGAAGATCGGTAACTACCTGATCATACTTGCAATTGCCTTGGTTGGCCATTATTATTACCGTCGCAATTTTCCGTGGCGACCCAATCCTCAGCACATTGCAATTTGCTCTGGTGCTAACAATTGCTGCAATACCTGTTGCTATGCCAACGGTATTGTCAGTAACAATGGCGATAGGTGCCCGACTGCTTGCAAAAAAGAAAGCTATTGTGAGCAAGCTGGTAGCTATTGAAGAATTGGCTGGCGTAGATGTGCTTTGTGCGGATAAAACAGGAACGCTCACACAAAATAAATTAACGCTTGGGCGATCCATTCAGCGTTAACAATATACCTGCTGACCAGATTATTCTTGATGGCGCTTTGGCATCCCGTGCAGAAAATAATGATACCATTGACCTGGCGGTTCTTGGAGGAATGAAAAATAAGGATGCTTTAAAGGAATACAATGTTATACATTTTCAACCTTTTGATCCTGTACATAAACGCACCGAGGCACAGGTAAAAAGCAAAGATGGAAAAACGTTTAAAGTCACGAAGGGCGCACCACAGGTGATTCTGGCATTGTCAGCAAATCTTGCCCATGTAAAATCTGCCGTTGATAAGGCGGTCAATGATTTTGCGGCGAAAGGTTTCAGAGCGTTGGGTGTGGCCCGTGCAGAAGGTGATGGCCAGTGGCAGTTTGTTGGCGTATTGCCGTTGTTTGATCCTCCACGAGATGATGCGAAAGAAACCATCGCAACAGCAGTGAAGATGGGTGTAAAGATAAAGATGGTGACCGGCGATGCGCTGGCAATTGCCAAGGAAACTGCCGAAAGATTAAATATGGGCACAAACATACTTGATGCAGCAAGCTTGGGTGATTCAAAGAAAGACGAGAGTGCAGCGGTCACTGAGTCTATCGTGAATGCCGATGGTTTTGCGCAGGTATTCCCTGAACATAAATATCATATTATTGATGTGCTGCAAAAGCATGGGCATATCGTTGGCATGACCGGGGACGGAGTGAATGATGCTCCTGCTTTAAAGAAAGCAGACTGCGGCATAGCCGTTTCGGGTGCTACAGACGCCGCACGGGCTGCTGCATCCATCGTTTTGCTAACCCCTGGCCTTTCTGTAATTATTGATGCCATTAAAGAAAGCCGACGAATTTTCCAGCGCATGAATAGCTATTCGATATACAGGATAGCTGAAACATTGCGGGTTCTTTTCTTCATGACACTGGCAATTTTAGTATTTAATTTTTACCCGGTAACGGCTGTGATGATCGTGATGATAGCTTTACTCAACGATGCAGCTATATTATCTATCGCTTATGACAAGGTTCATTACAAGGATAAACCAGAGGCCTGGAACATGCGCATGGTGCTGGGGATATCAACAGTACTCGGCATCATTGGTGTTGTCTCTGCCTTCGGACTCTTTTATCTTGCCGAACGTATCTTTCATCTTGATCGCTTGCATGCACAAACAATGATGTATTTGAAACTATCAGTAGCAGGACATCTTACGATATTCCTGACCCGTACACGTGGTCCTTTTTGGTCCATCCGACCAGCAAAGATTTTATGGATAGCCGTGCTCGGTACACAAATCGTGGCAACCCTGATAGCCGTTTATGGTTTGTTTATGACACCACTTGGTTGGGGTTGGGCAGGCTTCGTGTGGGGCTATGCTTTGGTTTGGTTCCTTATTAATGATCGTATAAAACTGCTTGCATACCGGGTCTTTGACCGGACAAAATCCAAATCAAAAACCGGAACTGCAGTATTACAAAAAACTGAAGATAAAAAGCCAGCTCAAGCAACTGAAGCAAAGACTGAATCTAAGTCAGACCCCAGAAAGAAAAAACCAAAGAAGAATCGAAACCTGAAGTACCAAAGCAGAAGCGAAACCAGTAAAGCTGAGCGAAAATGCGATTCGAAACCTGATATAAAGGCCGGGGAGAAACCCGAGGTAAAAGCAGATATGCCATCTGATTTAAATTCAGAAATAGCAAAACGAGCTTATGAGATTTTCGAGAAGCGGAAGTCAGCAGGATGGATCAGCAATTAAGGATTGGGAACAGGCGAAACAAGATATCGAGAATGAAAAAGTCAAAACTGAATCAAACAAAGAAACTAAAGTTGCAGAGCCTAAAGCCGTAGCAAGTACTGAATCTAAAACTGAAGATGTAACAGATTTAAAATCCGAAAGCAAAAAAGATATAGTTCCAAAAAGTAAAGAAGCGCCAGAAAAGGATTTAGAACCGCCAACTGTTCAGCGGGTTCATAAACTCTATGAAGAGTTAGGCCAGGAAGACGTTAAAGAAGCACAGGATTGGGAGAAAGCGGAGAAAGAAAAATATGAACATGAAACGCATGAATAAAAAAATATGAACAATGTGGTGAAGGAATTTCAATAACACTGTAATCAATCAATATAAAATGGAGCCCAAAGCAAAAGTAAACCCTGCAATTATAATTCAAATGAAGTGATACCTCGCCTGGAATCATTTTAATTACAAGCAAGAATTTTTATATAGAAAAAAACAAAAGAAACCTAAATAATGAAAATATCTCCATTTGCAGGAAAACCGGCAGAACAAAAAATGCTGGTCAACATTCCGAAACTTGTTACCGCCTATTACACAGGAATACCAGATCCATCAGTTATCGCTGAGAAAGTTTCATTTGGCACATCCGGCCACCGTGGTTCTTCATTCAAAAACTCTTTCAACGAAAATCATATTCTTGCCATTACACAGGCCATTTGTTTTTATCGTAAGGAACAAAAAATTGATGGCCCGTTATATCTTGGCTTTGATACACATGCATTGTCAGCACCTTCCTATGCTACCACTATGGAAGTATTGGCCGCTAATCATGTTGAAGTGATGATTGCTAACAACGATGAATATACGCCTACTCCTGTAATTTCTCATGCGATATTAAAATATAATAAGGGACGCAAAACAGGTTTGGCCGATGGTATTGTTATTACGCCATCTCATAATCCTCCTGATGATGGAGGCTTTAAATACAATCCACCTAACGGAGGCCCTGCGGGGAATGATATTACGAATTGGATTGAAAAGAAGGCCAACGAATTGCTGCAGAGCAATCTTCAAAGTGTAAAAAGATTTTTTTTTGATAAAGCGGTTAAAGCGTCTACTACACACCGTTATGATTACCTGAATAACTATGTAAATGATCTTGGGAATATCATTGACATGGACACCATTCGCATTGCGAAAATAAAAATGGGTGTTGATCCGCTAGGCGGCGCAGGGGTTCATTATTGGGAACCCATCGCCGAAAAGTATCACCTGGACTTAACTGTTGTAAATAAAATTGTGGACCCAACTTTCAGCTTCATGACTGTTGACTGGGATGGACAAATCCGTATGGATCCTTCTTCTCCTTATGCGATGCAACGATTAATTGCGATGAAAGATAATTTTGATATTTCCTTTGCCTGCGACACCGATCATGACCGACATGGTATTGTAACAAAAAGTAAAGGACTATTAAAACCTAATCACTATTTATCTGTCGCCATTTTTTATTTAGTGCAACATCGCCCCAATTGGAAAAATACTGCTGCTGTTGGAAAAACAGTTGTCACCACGCAACTAATTGAACACATAGCAGCAAAACTAAATAGAAAACTATACGATGTTCCTGTTGGATTCAAATGGTTTGTTGATGGCTTGTTGAATGGCTCACTTTGTTTCGGCGGTGAAGAAAGTGCAGGCGCTTCTTTTTCGAGATTGGATGGAAGCGTCTGGACAACAGATAAAGATGGATTTATCCCGGCATTATTATCAGCGGAGATCACCGCTAAAATGGGAAAAGATCCTGATAAAATATATAGTGAACTAACCAAAGAATATGGTGAACCTTTTTATGACCGCATTGAAGCAAAGGCGACTCCTGAACAAAAAGAAAAATTAAAGAACCTCTCTGCTTCGCAAATAAAACACAAGGAACTTGCCGGAGAAAAAATTAAAAGTATTCTTACTAATGCCCCCGGTAATAATGCTCCGATTGGAGGCCTGAAAGTAACAACCGACAATGGATGGTTTGTCGCACGACCGTCAGGAACAGAAGATATTTATAAAATATATGCTGAAAGTTTTTTAAGTAAAGATCATTTGAAAAAAATAATTGATGAAGCGCAAACTATTGTCAATGCTGCATTAAAGATGAAATAAACGAACTCATGAAATTAAAATTGATACCTGCAGCACATGAACTCATATCTAATATGAGGGCCTTTTTTCAAATAGGTGACACAAAACTCAGTCATTCAAATGAAGAACCACTCAGGGAAGAATTGTTCAGTTCTGACCAGATGGAACGCTTCGGCAAAACGCTGGCATCAAGACATAAGTTAAGTTCAAAACCCGCAAAAGATCATTTACTCAAACGACTTGCAGAAAATGAAGCCACTTTGCAGGAAGTGCGCAAGCTTCTTACTGATTCGATAAAAAGAAAAAACCAGGTTACACCCGCAGGAGAATGGCTGATAGATAATTTCTACCTGATAGAAGAACATATTCGAATTGCTAAAGCACATTTCCCAAAAAATTACAGTGAAGACCTGCCTCAACTTTTGGATGGAACGTCTGCAGGGCTCACCCGTAGCTATGATATTGTTCTACAAATAATTTCTCACAGTGATGGACGAATAAATATGGAAAGCCTGAGTAGTTTTGTGAAGGCATACCAAACAGTTACATTTTTGAAATTGGGAGAATTATGGGCTATACCTATTATGCTTCGTCTTGCGCTGATTGAAAATATCCGCCGTGTTTCTGCCCGCATTGCTATTGACAAAGTAGACAGAAATCTTGCCGATTATTGGGCGAAACAAATGATTGAAACTACTGAGAAAGCGCCAAAAAATCTCATTCTTGTAATAGCAGACATGGCCAGGTCCAATCCTCCGATTGTGAGTGCATTTGTTTCGGAATTAATCCGTCAATTGAGAGGTAAGGGGCCAGACCTTGCATTGGTGCTTAACTGGATCGAACAGCAATTATCAGGAAGCGGGCTAACCAGTACAGAATTGGTAAATGCTGAAAATCAAAAGCAGGCTGCAGACCAGATTTCAATGAGCAACAGTATCGGGAGTCTTCGTTTGCTTGGTGCAATGGATTGGCGTGAATTTGTTGAAACACATAGTATCGTTGAACAAACATTGCTTGAAGATAATGAAGGAATTTATGGCCTGATGGATTTTTCAACCCGTGACCGTTACCGGCATGTAGTAGAATTGATTGCAAAAAAAAGTTCTTCCAGTGAACAGGAAGTCGCCCGGATAGCCATTCAATTAATGCATGAAAATGCTCACCGACGAAGGTGATGATCAACGCACTGCACATGTTGGTTACTACCTGATAGGACATGGAGTAACTCAAACAAAAAAATTGGCAAAGATGCATGAACCGGGTGCTCAAAGGATGCAGTACTACACTCAAGAGACATGCATTCCCGGTGTATTTAACTTTAATTCTATTGATAACATTTGCTATCAGCGCAGGCATTTTTCTTAATAGCCCATTCAGAAACAAAAAATACCTGGCTTCTTCTGGTAATTGTTTTCCTGACAATATTATGTGCAAGCCAGTTGGCAATATCCCTTGTAAACTTTTTTGCTACTTTATTGGTTAAGCCCAATTTGCTGCCAAGAATGGATTATTCCCGAAAAATTCCTAATGATTCAAGTTCAATGGTAGTAATTCCGGCAATGCTTACCACAGTTGAAGAAATAGAAAATTTAGTTGAGGCTTTAGAAGTTCGTTTCCTGGCAAACAGGAATGATAATTTACATTTTGGTTTATTAACTGATTTTACGGATGCCCCGAATGAAACACTTCCGCAAGACCAGGCACTTTTGGACTCGGCAAAGAATGGAATTAAAGAACTGAATAAAAAATACAACAGGGAAAATGATGATTTATTTTTTCTTTTTCACCGGCCAAGAAAATGGAATGCAAAGGAAAATGTATGGATGGGTTATGAAAGAAAACGTGGAAAACTTTCCGATTTAAATAATTTGTTAAGAGGTATCTCAAAAGAGAATTTTTCCCTTATTGCAGGTGATCAATCCATTTTTCCGAAAATAAAATATGTAATTACATTTGATGCAGATACGCAATTACCACTTGGTTCCGCCTGGAAATTAATCGGAACGATGGCGCATCCGTTAAATCGTCCCTGGTACGATGAAAAAAAGAAACGGGTAACAAAAGGTTATGGCATTCTTCAGCCAAGGATTACCGTTAGTTTACCGGATATAACCGGTTCCTTATATGCAAGGATGCATGGAAATGAGCCTGGCATTGATCCTTATACCCGTGCATCTTCCGATGTTTACCAGGATTTATTTGCAGAAGGCTCTTATATCGGTAAAGGAATTTATGAAGTGGATACATTTCAAAAAGTGCTTGATGGAAAGTTTTTGGAAAACCGCATCCTGAGTCATGATCTTTTGGAAGGTTGCTATATCCGATCAGGATTAATGAGTGATGTACAACTTTTTGAAAAATATCCAACGACTTATAATGCAGATATGAAAATGCGTATTCGCTGGATTCGCGGCGACTGGCAGATTTTTTCCTGGATTTTACCATTTGTAACAGGAGCCGGAAAACATTTGTATAAAAATCCGATTTCAGGATTATCAAAATGGAAAATATTTGACAACATACGACGAAGTCTTGTGCCACTGGCTCTTACAGCTTTACTTTTATTGGGATGGATTGTATTGCCTGATTCTTTATTCTGGACCATTGTTGTTTCAGGAATTATTGTTTTCCCGATTATTATTACTTCAGTCTGGGATATTTTAAGAAAACCCAAAGATGTAGTTTTCAGATATCATATAAAAAATTCAATTCGTAGTCTGGCTGACATTTCTGTTAAAACTTTATTCACACTCATCTGCCTTCCTTATGAAGCATTTTCTAATTTGAAAGCTATAATGCAGTACACTATGGCGAATGCTGATTACCGGGAAAAAATTGCTGGAATGGAATCCATCTTCTCATAATGATAATTGCTAACCAAACAAGTTTGACTTCATCTTATGTAACCATGTGGATCGAACCTGTTCTTACGATAGTTCTATTTAGCTGGTTAGCAATTGACTCACCGGAAAAATTATTTATAGCCGTTCCTGTTCTTGTGTTATGGCTTATAGCTCCCTTTATTACCTGGTTTACAAGTAAACCATTGGAGAAACAAGTAACCAGTCCTTACCGATGAACAAAATATTTTTCTTCGAAAAATGGCAAGAAAAACCTGGAGTTTCTTTGAAAAATTTGTAGGACCTGAAGACAACTGGTTACCACCTGATAATTTCCAGGAACAACCTGTTGAACAAATTGCACACCGTACATCTCCTACCAACATCGGGCTCTCATTACTTGCCAGCCTGACTGCCTGCGACTTTGGTTACATAACTACAAGCCAATTTATTGAACGAACAGCAAAGACCATTAACCACGATGAAAAGAATGGAGCGCTACAAAGGTCATTTTTATAATTGGTACGATACCCAATCATTGAATCCTTTGCAACCAAAATATATTTCTACTGTTGACAGTGGAAATCTTGCCGGTCATTTACTGGTATTGAGACAAGGATTATTAGCGATACCACATCAAAAAATTACCAGGTGTACAATTATTTGAAGGGCTCCTGCGATACATTACGGGTACTTACAGATAACTGGTAAAAGAAAATGAAATTGAATTGCTGAAGAATTTTACAGTTGAGCTGGAAAAAGTCATGTAATAAAAATCTAATTCACTGTTTATGAAATAAAAAAACAAAGTGAATCTTTAGCAAAGAATTTTAATTTAATATCTCAAAAACTGAATAGTGATCCGAAAAGTGAAACATACAGATGGAAGCAAATATTTATTGAGCAATTAGAGGAGATTAATAAACATGTTGAGATTTTTTCACCCTGGTTTTTGTTGCCAGCAGCTCCATCTAAATTTACAGATATTATTTCTTCGATGAATAATTTCACATTGATTGAATTATTAAAAACAGCACAGGAATTACAGATTGAAATAAATCGTAAACAAGCAGAGAACAACACTCCCGATGAAAAGCAATGGCTTGAACTATTTCAAACCGCTTTAACAAAATCAATTCATACAGGCAAATGAATTAATTACGGCAACCGAAAATCTTGCTCAGCAATGCAATGAGTTGGCAGATATGGAATGGGATTTCCTGTACGATAAATCAAGTCACTTATTTACTATTGGATATAATGTTCAGGAACACATTAAAGACATAAGCTATTATGATCTGCTTGCATCCGAAGTCAGACTCTGCATTTTTATTTGCATTGCACAGGGAAAACTACCGCAAGAAAGCTGGTTTGCACTGGGACGTTTGCTAACCAATGTTGATGGCAATCCTATTCTTCTTTCCTGGAGTGGTTCTATGTTTGAATACCTGATGCCACTTTTAGTAATGCCCACTTATGAAAATACTTTGCTTGACCAAACCTATAAAGCCGCTGTAAAATGGCAGATTAAATATGGTAAAAAAACAGGTTTGCCCTGGGGAATTTCAGAATCAGGCTACAATATGATAAATGCCAGTTCCAATTATCAATACCGTGCATTTGGCGCTCCCGGACTGGGATTAAAACGAGGATTGGAAGAAGATGCTGTTATTGCTCCTTATGCATCTGCACTGGCGTTGATGGTATCACCCGAAAAAGCATGTGAAAACCTGGAACTGCTTAAGAAAAAAGGATTAGAAGGACGATATGGATTTTATGAAGCCATAGATTATACACCATCACGTTTACAACGAGGAAAATCCAGTGCAATTGTTTATTCGTTCATGGCGCATCACCATGGGATGAGTTTTCTTGTCATTGGCCTACCTGCTTCATGACAAACCTATGCAAAAGCTATTTGAATCAGAACCACAATTTAAAGCAACTCTTTTATTATTACAGGAAAGAATTCCAAAAGCGACAACCTTCTTTGCTCACACTACAGACATAGCAGATATTAATTATACAGCAAGCGGACAGGAAACACGGATCATCAATACTCCGAATACTGCAATACCTGAAGTACAATTATTATCGAATGGCAGATATCATGTCATGTTAACAAATGCCGGTGGTGGTTACAGCCGTTGGAAAAATATTGCTGTTACCCGCTGGCGTGAAGATGGCACCTGCGATAATTGGGGAACATTTTGCTATATACGGGATTTGAAAAGCGAAACCTATTGGTCAAATACACATCAGCCCGCACTTAAGAAAGCAGACAAATATGAAGCTGCCTTTTCACAGGGTCGTGTGGATTTTCGTACTTCCAATAATGAAATAGAAACACATACCGAAATTGTGGTATCTCCGGAAGATGATATAGAAATGAGGAGAGTGCGGATAACAAACTCGTTCCGGCATTTCCAAAACCATTGAAGTAACCAGTTATGCAGAAGTAGTGCTGGCACCTGCTGCTTCAGATCTGATGCAGCCTGCATTCAGTAATCTTTTTGTGCAAACCGAAATCATTCCTCAGCAACATGCCATCCTTTGTACCCGAAGACCACGATCGGCGGAAGAAAAATCGCCATGGATGTTTCATTTAATGACCATTGAAGGAAAACATGCGGAAGAAATATCCTATGAAACTGACCGGATGGAATTTATTGGTCGTGGAAATACAATTGTGAATCCAAAAGTGATGAACAAGCCAGGACCTCTTTCAGGAAATCAGGGTTCAGTGCTGGATCCCATTGTTGCTATCCGGTATAAAATAAAACTTGAGCCTGAAGAAACAGTTACTATTGATATGGTTATTGGTATTGCTGAATCCAAAGAAATTTGCCAGGGACTGATTAATAAATACCAGGATAATAAATCTCATAAGGACCGTGTATTTGAAATGGCCTGGACACATAGCCAGGTAGTGCTGCGGCAAATCAATGCATCGGAAGCAGATGCTCAATTATATGGTCGGCTGGCAAGCTCTATTCTTTTTACTAATGCTTCATTTCGTGCAGATCCATCTATTCTTATCAATAATCACAAGCAACAGTCAGGTTTATGGGGTTATTCCATTTCAGGAGATTTGCCCATTGTACTTCTGAAAATTGAAAAACAGGCTAACATGCAATTGGTAAAGCAATTGATACAGGCGCATGCATACTGGCGTTTGAAAGGGCTTTTGGTGGATCTGGTGATCTGGAATGAAGAACATGATGGCTACAGGCAGGATCATTTCAAAATGAAATTAAGGCACTCATTCCTGCAGAAATGATGGATCGGTCGGGAGGCATTTTTTTAAGAGCATCCGATCAGATTTCAAACGAGGATAGAATATTATTTCAAACGGTTGCACGTATTATCATTTCCGACAGTGGTGGAACATTAGCTGATCATGTAAAACGAAAAGCACTTGCAAAAGCGGTAATTCCTTTTATTAACCCATCTGAAACGCATTTACTTTCCTTAACGCCAATTTCTCTTCCAAATGATCTAACCTTTTTTAATGGACTGGGAGGCTTTTCTCCGGATGGTATGGAGTATGTTATTGTTGTTGATGACAAAAACAAAACTCCCGCCCCATGGGTAAACGTAATTGCAAATCCATATTTCGGAACAGTTGTTTCAGAAAGCGGATCAGCTTATACATGGACTGAAAATGCACATGAATTAAGGCTTACATCCTGGAATAATGATCCTGTATCTAATTCAGGTGGAGAAGCATTTTATATCAGGGATGAAGAGAGCGGACATTTCTGGTCAACTGCATTACTTGCCTGCCGGAGGTCACTCACCTTATATTACACGCCATGGATTTGGATACAGTGTTTTTGAACATCTTGAAGATGGAATTTATTCAGAAATGTTAGTGTATGTTGATATAGAATCAACTATTAAATTCATTGTATTAAAAATACGTAATCAATCAGGAAGATCGCGAAAACTATCCGCTACCGGTTATGCAGAATGGGTACTGGGAGATAACAGAATGAAAACAGCCATGCATATTCGTACAGAAGTTGATCCGGATAGCGGTGCTCTTTTTGCAAAAAATCAATACAATACAGAATTTCACAACAGGGTAGCATTTTTTGATGTAGATTATTTGAAAAAAACATTTACAGGGGATCGTACTGAATTTATTGGTCGCAACGGCACTTTGCAAAATCCCGATGCGATGTCACGCTTAAAACTTTCCGGAAAAATCGGGCTGGCGTTGGATCCTTGTGCAGCTATCCAGGTTCCATTTTTTGTGGCAGATGGAGAAGAACAGGAAATTATTTTCAGGTTGGGAGCAGGTAAAGATGCAAATGAAGCAAGCGCAATAGCCAAACAATTCAGAGGAACTGCAAAGGCCAATGAATCTCTAAAAAAAGTAAAACAATATTGGAAAAACACCATTGATGTTTTACAGGTAGAAACTCCGGACAAAGCAATAAACCTGATTACAAATGGTTGGCTCACTTATCAAACACTTTCTTCACGTCTTTGGGGACGAAGTGGATTTTACCAATCAGGCGGAGCCTTTGGTTTCAGGGATCAGTTGCAGGATGTAATGTCGCTGCTTCATACCAGGCCGGAACTTGCCCGCCAACAAATATTACTTTGCGCATCACGTCAATTTACTGAAGGTGATGTACAGCATTGGTGGCATCCCCCAATTGGACGTGGTGTTCGTACCCGTATTTCAGATGATTTTCTTTGGTTACCTTTTGTAACCGCTTATTATATTAAACTTACAGGAGATTCAGCAGTGTTGGATGAGTCCGTAAATTTCCTGGAAGGGCGACCATTAAATCCGGGTGAAGAATCATATTTTGATCTTCCTATCCTATCCACTCAATCGGCTACACTTTATGAGCATTGTGTTCGGGCAATTAAACATGGATTTAATTATGGCGATAATGGTTTGCCTTTAATTGGTACAGGAGACTGGAACGATGGATTTGATAAAGTAGGCCAGCATGGTAAAGGAGAAAGTGTTTGGCTGGCATTTTTTCTTTATGAGATACTTGTGCGTTTCTCCGGTATTGCGGATTTACATAATGATGTCAGCTTTCGCAAATGAATGTAAAAAACAAGCGCAGCAGTTAAAAGAAAATATTGATAAGAATGCATGGGATGGTGAATGGTATAAACGTGCCTGGTTCGATGATGGAACGCCATTAGGTTCTTCAGTCAATGAAGAATGTAAAATTGATTCCATTGCACAAAGCTGGTCCGTTTTATCAGGAGCAGGAGATAACAAACGTGTGCATATAGCGATGGAATCTGCATACAAAAACCTGGTACAAAAAGATGTCAGGATCATTCAGTTATTGGAACCTGCGTTTGATAAATCTGATTTAAATCCCGGTTACATCAAAGGTTATGTTCCTGGTGTAAGAGAAAATGGTGGACAATACACTCATGCTGCCGTATGGATGATCATGGCGTTTGCAAAATTGGGAGATAACAAACGGGTCTGGGAATTATTAAATATGATCAACCCGGTTAATCACGGTAAAACTGCTGAAGAAATTGACACCTACAAAGTGGAACCTTATGTATTAGCTGCAGATGTATATTCACGCACTCCGCATGCTGGCCGTGGCGGATGGACATGGTATACAGGTTCTGCAGGTTGGCTGTATCGTTTAATCACAGAATCTTTTCTTGGTCTGCAACAAGAAGGAAATAAACTAAAAATTGCTCCTTGTGTTCCGGCAGAATGGGAATCATATAAAATACATTACCGGTATAAGAATACGGTTTATCATATTGTGGTGATACAAAATTTCAATGAGAAAGAAATGATGGTGACCGTGGATGGAGAGGATCAGGCAGATAAACTGATCACACTTGCAGATGATGGAAGGGAACACAATGTTCAAATTACCGGTACTTATCAAGATATTCATTAACTTCTCTGGTTTAACCACCAAGATTGTGATGCCCGACTACAACAGGAGGATGGTTGCCCCGCTCACTTTTCTGTATTTCCGTTTACTATTTCTGAAGGATAATGAATAAAGCCACGAAACTTCGTTCTCGCTATACCGGGGCTTTTACCGTCCGCATTATTATCGGGGGTTTTCTCATCTTTTCTTTTTACATTTTCATTAATAATGACATTACGAGGATCAGGAATATATCCATCTTCATCTTCCTGGTTGTTTACACTATAATATTTTTCTTTTTTTTTCATACAGAAATAATTTTTGCAGTCCTAAATGTATTCTTATATACATATTGTATCATTACATAATTTTTTGCTAGTGTTAAATAATTCACACATTGTAACATGTAGAACACTATTCACGGATAACAGGAAGATCCCATATTTCTTTGCCCGCTATCTGAGGATTATAAAAAAGAAGCCAGCTTTTCTTTTAAGTATGTGAATTATATAATTTATTCTTCAGGTTGTGTAACACTTATCATTTGAAAGACACTCACCTTTATACAGAACAAATTCAATTATATAATTATCAAAAAAATCAGAACATGAAAAAAAATGTATTCAATATCATTATTATTACTTTAGTAATGATGTTTTTTCTCTCCGGGTGTGTAGAAAGCCATTATTATCACCAGAATCATCATCACAGCAGAGAGTATTATAATCGGCATCACAGAATACCTCCTGCAGGCATAGATTTTGAGATTCATAATTGAGTATAAATTATGCAGGCAGGAAGTGATTCGCTTAAAATTGGGTTCATGATATAATAATTTTTTTATCCTTTGATAAGCATTCTTTCCTGTATGCCTCCTGCACTGAACTCAGAAGTAAGGAATGGTGGTATCTCTTGAAATGTATGAATCATATAACTTATTCAGAGAACTGTGTAACACTGATAAACAAAAAGCTTCTCATCTTTATCCGGTCATTAAAAAGCTCTTCGACATACTGAATCAGCGATGGGCAAATTAAATCAACTTTAAAAAAAATTAAAAATGATTACCAAAAAACTTTTACCAATAGCATCATTTGTTATGCTTATGGCAATTACTTCACCGGCCAGTTCCAGCAGTATAGTTCCGGGTTCTTCCCAAACCAATAGCGCCCCGAAAACCGAAGATCCCAGGGCTCAGCAACTGATCCATCGCCTCGAAGAGATCAAGGATATGAATAAATCTGATTTGACCAGGTCGGATAAAAAAGATCTCCGCAAAGAAGTAAAAGGGATCAGGAAAGAAATGAGACGCAGCAGCGGCGGAATATATCTTTCAGTAGGAGCGGCCATCATAATTATTTTATTATTGATCCTTATTTTATAATATTTGAAAAAGAACTTTTGCGGGTTCCATTAAATATTAATTCTTACTTTTTTTAAAACGACCCCGATAGCTATCGGGGTCGTTTTATTTTAATGAACCATTTCAGATTGCTGTATGGCAAATGGAGTACCAACTGCTGATATTATATAAACTTCTTTCATTTGGAATTATGAGTTTAGAATTTCTCCCTGCTTAAAGAACTATACTAATTCTCCCTTTAGGGAGTAATGAAACTTGAACTTTAAAAATATTCCTGAGGTCAAAAATAACAATCGTTAGTAGCAGCCTGCATTGCCAAAAGTGTGAATTATGTAACCTTTTTAGAAAATCATGTAATAACTCCCCCTGTAATGAATGCTAATTTTATGTGTCTCACTTTATTCAAAATAATGACAGCAACTACTGTCAGCACTCTTTATCATGTACGCAGTAAAATTAAAGCCGTCCCGCATCGAAGTGATGCATTACCTGGCGCAAAAAATTGAAAGCATCATTGATGAATTTCTTAAAAAGATCGATACCATCTGGCAACCCTCCGATTTTTTACCGGTAAGTACTACTGAAAATTTTACCAAAGAAATAAAAGAACTGCAGGTTGAATGTAAAGAACTGCCTTATGATTATTTAGCCGTACTCGTTGGCGATACCATTACCGAAGAAGCTTTGCCTACCTATGAAAGCTGGCTGATGGATGTAGATGGAATAACGAAAACAGAACCGCAGGGTTGGAGTAAATGGATCAGAATGTGGACAGCGGAAGAAAACAGGCACGGCGACCTGCTGAATAAATTTTTATATCTCTCTGGCCGTATCAATATGCGGCAGATGGAAATAAGCACACAGCATTTAATTGCCGATGGCATGGATATACAATGTGCCAGGGATCCCTACAAAAATTTTGTATATACTTCTTTCCAGGAACTGGCCACTAATATTTCCCACCGGCGCACCGCTACGCTGGCAAAAAAATACGGCAGCAACCAGCTCTCACAAATTTGCGGCGTTATTGCCGGCGATGAAGCCCGCCATGCCAAAGCTTATAAAAGTTTTGTAACAAAAATATTTGAGATAGATGCCAGCGAAATGATGCTGGCTTTTGAAAACATGATGCGCAAACGCATTGTAATGCCTGCCCATTTTCTGCGACAGGCGGGAGAAACTATCGGAAAAACTTTTGCTCACTTCAGCGATGCGGCACAGCGCCTCGGTGTATATACCAGCCTTGATTATACGCATATCTTAGAATCGCTGATACATGAATGGAATATTGCCAACCTCAGCAGCCTTACTGCTGCCGCCGAAAAAGCCCGTGATTATTTAATGAGCCTGCCCGAACGGTTCAAAAAAATTGCAGAGCGCAGTTTAAAGGCACCGGCGGAATATCAATTTAGCTGGATAAAATATTGATGGTACCAGCTTCAGTATTTCATGGCATCTCTTATGCCTGCCCCGAGAGCAAAGCGATTCGGGGTTGCACTCTTCAGCGTTTGGTAATCCTGTTCAGTTTATATGATTATGTAACTTTGAGTAACTTTCTGAATCATGGATTATCAGACAAAAGCGATTGCTTATATAGATATTTTGGGATTCAAAAATTATATTGAAGCTACTAAGAATGATCCAAAAAAAGATTTGTTATATAAGGCACTATTTTCTTTTAAAGATTCAGAACAATCAAATCCGCTTAAGTATCCATCAAGACAGGCTTCACACTTTTCGGACTTATTAGTAATAACGGTTGATTATGAAAGAGAACTTGTCAACCAATTAATAAATGACTTACTTCAATTGACTAATTCAATTATTAATTCAACTTCCCTTTTGCTTAGGGGAATACTAATAAAAGGGAAAATTCTTCACTATAACGGAATAATCTTTGGCCCTGGTTTGATAGAAGCTTATGAAAAAGAAAAAGGCAGTGTACGATATCCAAGGATCATAGTTGACGAAAAAATAATTGATGAATTAAATCTAAATAATGAAACACTTTCCATGGATTTGGATAACATGTGTTATATAGATTATTTACGACCAAACATGGACATGTCGTTGGACGATTCTATATATGATTTTGGCTTTTTCAATAACAAGTTGTTGGTTGAACAAATCAGACTAGGTATGCAGTCTGAAGACCATAGAATTAAGGAAAAGTATGAATGGATCATTGCCAGACATAATCAAATTATTGAAGAATACTACAGAGAAGAAAAAGAAGAAATTGAAAATTATTATAGTGAGAATAATCAAGAGTTAGAAGACATTATCAAGAAAAAAATATCTATTTAAAATAATTGCAGCATATTTACTTCTCAGCTCTCCGAAGTATATTAATTAAAAAAATAGCTTAAATAAATGAAAATTACTTTAAAACCACGAGTATTCTTAATCGGCTTTTTGCCAGGTTTTCTTTTCATTTTTGGGTTCATTTTCATTTACAAAAATTACGAATTTGATGCATTTAATAATTTTGTAAAAAACATTACACTTTTCTCAGGAATTGCAATAATCATACTTTCGTTTATTATTGGCCAAGTAATTGATTCTTTTAGAGATTCTGCTATTGAAAATTTTTTAGATATTTTCTGCAGCAAAATTAGATGGAAGTTCTTTTATGAAAAAAGTGAAACAGATATTGATAAACTTGATAATAATTTTTATCTTTTTTATGTCTTGAATTTGAATCTTTCAATTTGTTTGCTGCTTTTATTAGTTATGATAATAACAGGTTGGCCAGAGAAATTTCCCACAGATTTTCAATTGAACAAGAGTACAATAATAATTATTACTATTGCCTCAATAATTGTTTTGTTCATTGATGCGATTATTTTGAGAAAATATATTTCAAAAATCACAAGCTAAAACTATGAAGGCTGGAGTTCTTAGTCCCCGCTGTGCTTAGTGTTCAATAAAATAAAAAATGATCGAATGCTATTCGGAGTTCTGATAGCTATCGGGAGTATCTCCGGATCAGCTTTGAAAAAGCTGTAAACCCTTTACGCCGCTGATTTCAATGACAAAACCAGATTGTTTTGATAATTTATTTTTTAGTCGGATGATTGGTCTGCCTGCTTTGGATTTTTTCGATTGAATTCTTCTTCGCTTCGTCGAGAGAATGAGTCGCAAATAATGTCTTCTCTTTTTTTGCAGTCATCGCCAGGTGAGTGTAAAATTTTTTAATAATTTCGAGCTCTTCTTCTGTAAAATCCTCAATGCTTATCAGGCGGTTACTTGCTTTGGAATTGGAGGCAATAAGCTCGTTCAGCTTAAGCTGTAAGGCAATCGTGTCTTTATTTTGCGAATGTTGTATTACAAAGACCATTAGAAAAGTAATAATAGTAGTACTGGTATTAATAACCAATTGCCACGTATCAGAAAATTTAAAGATCGGACCGGTTGCGGCCCAGACTACAATAAAAGACGAAGCGATTATAAATGCATAAGCGCTTCCCGTGACCTTTGTAACAACGGCTGAAAACCGGTTAAAGAATCTGCTGAATTTTTTTTTACCCTTTTTCATGTTTTTAGGTTTAGTGAATGAAAATCACGATGCAATTGAAATAACTTAATCGGCAAAAATAATTTCAAGAACAAAGCTAATGAAAAACGCCACCGCCTTGTTTCCTGTCCTCACGAAGCGATTTTGCTGAATAGAAGTACAAAAGCTGGCAAAATAAAAATATTTCTTTCCCTCAACCTCTTTTCATGTCCTATGTGCTGGCTAAACATTAAGCTTTCTTGTGATAAACATAGACTACCTTACATGAATCGCAGTAGCAGCCCTTCCTCCTCTTACAGCGTTCTCTGAAAATCTCCGCAGCATCAGGATAATAAAAAAAAGTGAGGCAACTATTATATGTGTTTTTCAGCAGGAGCCAGTTTTGGTGCCAGCGCATTCCTTGCTGTTGCCGGAGTGGTGGCCATAGTAAAAGCAAAAACGATCCGGCAACGTTTGTTTGCAGCCATTCCTCTTATTTTTTCTGTACAACAGTTATCAGAAGGATTGTTGTGGTTATCATTAAAACATCATGGGCTCACAGCAGGAGCGCCTTTTTTCATTTATACTTTCCTTGTTTTCGCCATGTTGGTATGGCCTCTATGGATACCTCTTACTATCAGCCTGCTTGAAAAAGAAGCGAGGCGTAAAAAGATAATGACTGTATTTGTAATTACAGGAGCTGTGGTATCGCTGTGCTTTGGTTGTATCCTGTTGCTTTATCCTGTGCATGCAAATGCTGCCCAACATCATATTCATTACGGGTTTGATTTTCCGCCGGCGATAAAAGACCTTGTATGGGTTTTTAATATACTCTATTTCATAACTACAGTTATTACTCCTTTTATTTCCAGCATTAAAAGAATGAAGCTGCTCGGGATCATTGCAGTAGCCTCTTACCTTTTTACCGTGATCTTTTATAATAGTTTCGTTGTTTCGGTGTGGTGTTACTTTGCTGCTCTACTGAGCATTGTGGTTCTTTGGATCTTAATGGGTCAGCAGAAAAAAGAGTTGTAGCTCCCTTTGCTTTGTCACTGTCCTCACGAACCGATTTAGCTGATGCGCCGGGTCTCCCCAACACAGATCCCCATAAAAGACTCCGATGAGACTTGATGTATATGTGTGTGAATGATGTAAGTGATTTCATTAATTGTATAACAGTTGCCCCGATGAATAGGCTCAACTTTGCATTAAGTAAAGCGGAACCATTTACTGCATTATAAATTGTAAACTTAAAATGACATATATGAAAAAGAGAATTATTTTACCTGCTATGAAATTTGTATTTATAGCAGCGGCTTTGGCAATAGCAGGTACGGCTATGGCACAATCAGCAAGTAAAGAAAGAAGGTTGATACGGGACAGCAGGGATGCAAAAGCGGAATTCATCGAGACGGATGGCCTGATGAAAAATTTATTTGACAATTGTTATGGCTGGGTGACTTTTCCAAATGTGGGAAAGGGTGCAATCGGGATTGGTGGTGCATCAGGTAATGGTATTGTGTATGAAAGAGGAGCTATCATTGGTAAGGCACAATTGACCCAGGTTAGTATCGGGTTTCAATTTGGTGGCCAGGCTTACAGTGAAGTGATCTTCTTTGAAACAAAAGCAGACATGGAACGGTTCAAAGAAAATAAACTTGAGTTTTCTGCGCAGGCTTCGGTCGTTGCAGTAAATGTCGGCGCTTCAGGAAATGTGAAATACAGGGATGGAGTAATGATATTTACCCAGGCAAAGGGTGGTCTCATGTATGAAGCATCTGTAGGAGGACAAAAATTTGGCTATAACGGATTTTAGCCGCCAACAACTACTCTTTCTTTCAATGTTTATTTTTCATTAAGCAGAGAACAGATCATTTTATGAGCAAGTCATTAAAAAAAGATCCCGGAACCGGGGGAGAGAAAAAAAAGCTGAATGGAAATATCCGGAAATCCCGTTCTACCGGTAAAACGGCACAGGAGATAGTGAATAAGCATGTTCATGATAAGAATGATGTGATAACGGAAGAAGATTTTAAGAATTTAGATATCGATGCTACTGACTCCAATGATACATTACTGCAACCGCTTCAGATACCTAACGATACCGAACGGCCAAAAGATGAACAAAAAGATCATAAAGTAATAACTCCATGGGATGTTATCAATGAATGATCAGGATAAACCGGAAGCATTAATGTTCTCAGCCTTTGTTTTTGTCATAGAAATCCACAGCGCAAGTATAATACCTGCATGTGTTTCAGAAAATAATAAGTAAACGATGTATAACATAAAAAGGCTCTACTATGAGCCTTTTCCCTGTAGCGGGATCGGGAGTTGAACCCGAGACCTTTGGGTCTTTATATTTCCACTGGATTCCAGAGCATTTCGCTAATTTTTCACCTGAAGTTTGAATTCAATAGATGAAACATAGATTTTCACCAGCATTATTGTATGGAATTCGAATTCCTTATGGGCTACTAAGCGATAGAGTAAAATCCCCGTAATATTAGCGGGGCTTTTATTTTCAGCATTCTTTGCAATCGCAATATACATTCATCAGCAGACCAGCATCACACCTTCTTTTCTTTCATGCACCAGTTCTTCACCTCTCATCAAAGCCTGTTCATTAAGAAGCAACAAGTGATGATATTTTTCAGGTAATACTTTTTTAAGGGCCTCTAAAACTGAGTCGATACTAACAATAGAATTTAAATGCAGGTAAGCACCCAGCATGATCATGTTCATGATCTTAGGGTTTTTCATCTTCAACGCTTCTTTAATAGCAGGTATGTCAACAATATTGATATCATTTCTTGTACTGGGCTGGAAAACAGTTCCGCTATCATACAACAATAAACCACCCTGCTTTACTCTTGGCGCAAACTTTTCCATGGAAGGTTGGTTCAATACAATTGCGGTATCAAATTCAGAAACAATAGGCGAACTGATCTTTTGACTTGAAAGTATAACAATACAATTGGCAGTACCGCCTCTCATTTCAGGACCATAAGAAGGCATCCATGAAATTTCTTTTCTTTCTATCATTCCGGCATAAGCGATTGTCATACCCATTGACAAAACACCTTGTCCGCCAAATCCAGCAACGATGAGTTCCTCTAACATAAATTGAAAATTAAAAGTTATTCTTGTTCCTTGTTTTAAAACTTTGGTACTTTGATATCACCTAACGGAAATGTTTTCACCATCTTTTCATCAATGAAATCATTACATTCTACCGGCGTCATCTTCCAGTTACTCGGGCAGTTGCCAATGATCTCTATCAAACAAGTCCCCTTATTCAATTGCTGATATTGAAATGCTTTCTGCAAAGCTTTCTTTGTTCTTCTCACTCCATTTGCACTGTTCACTGCTTGTCTTGTGACATAAAAAGATCCGGGCAATGGTGCTACCAATTCTGAAAATTTTATCGGCTCCCCATAAAAATGAGTATCTCGTCCATCGGGTGTTGTTGTACTCCACATACCCGGCAAAGTTGTTGGCGCCATTTGTCCACTCGTCATACCATAAACTGCGTTGTTGATGAAAACGATTAAAATATTTTCTCCACGATTGATGGCATGAATGGTCTCCGCAATTCCTATTGCAGCAAGATCACCATCGCCCTGGTAAGTAAATACATATTTATCAGGCATCAGCCTTTTAATACCTGTTGCCACGGCACAGGCTCTTCCATGTGCCGCTTCCTGCATATCAATATCCATATACTCATAAGCAAATACTGCACAACCCACCGGCGCTATCCCAATAGTTTGTTCCTGTATATCCATTTCTTCAATTACTTCCATCAATAATTTATGAACGAGGCTATGCGCACAACCCGGACAATAGTGCATGGCCACATCAACCATTGTTGATGGTTTCTTATAAACCAGCTCGTATTCCTCTTCTTTGAAATTGGGAGCTACTATGTCGGTTAATAAATTTTCAGTTGGCATTGTTATGTTGTATTAGAGTTTCCAAATGTTGAACGATTGATTCAGGAGACGGCATCAGGCCGCCTGATTTTCCAAAAAATTCTACTGGTGTTTTTCCATTTACTGCCAAACGAACATCTTCGACCATCTGCCCTGCATTTAATTCGACGCTCAGCACCAGTTTCACCTGGTCGGCCAATTCATAAATGCGTTTATATGGATAAGGATATAAGGTAATTGGCCGTAGCAATCCTACCCTGGTTGCTTTGCTTCGCAAAATCTCCATTGCTTTTTGGCATATCCTTGCACTAAGACCATAAGCTACAAAAAGATATTCCGCATCTTCAGTAAGCATTTCTTCAAAGCGAACTTCATTTTCTCTCATCAGTTTAAACTTCCCTTCGAGTTTCAGGTTATGTTCTTCCATTCTTTCCGGCTGAATGAACAGAGAAGTGATATAATTTCTTTTTCTTATTTTTGGTTTTCCTGTTGTTGCCCAGGAAGATTTATCAACTTCCGGTTTTTTATATGGCTTGAATTCTACTTTCTCCATCATTTGTCCGATGGCGCCATCACTCAACAACAAAACCGGGTTATTGTATTTATCCGCCAGATCAAAACCAAGGAAGACATGATCAGCCATTTCCTGCACTGATGCCGGAGCAAGAACAATCAGTTTGTAATCACCATGACCACCACCTTTTACTGATTGAAAATAATCTCCCTGCCCGGGTTGAATTGTTCCCAATCCTGGTCCTGCACGATTTACATTCACGATCAAACAGGGTAATTCTGCACCGGATAAATAACTAATACCTTCCTGCATTAAGCTAATACCGGGAGAAGAAGATGAGGTCATGGCTCTGAAACCTGCACCTGCAGCTCCGTACACCATATTAATGCTGGCAATTTCACTTTCAGCCTGCATCACAACAGCACCATGCTTTGGCATTTCACGGGCAAGATATTCCAGCACTTCTGATTGAGGTGTGATGGGATAACCAAAATAAGCATCACATCCAGCTTGTATTGCTGCTTCAGCAAGCGCTTCGTTTCCCTTCATCAATTTTGTTTCAGTCATAAATATTTTTTTATTTATCCCGGATCAATTCCTTTCTTCTTCACATTTGTACGGTATACAGTTATTACTGCATCAGGGCAAACCAATGCACAGTTCAAACAACCTGTGCAGAGATCGTTATTGGCGATAATGTACCGGTAACCCCTGATGTTAATTGAATCTCCCAGCGAAAGAGCATTTTCTTTACATTCAATCGTACAGAGTTCACAGGCTTTGCAGCGCTGAATTTCGATTTCTACTTTTCCCTTTACTTTACGTTGTTTGACAGAAGGGGCGGCGGTGAGATTCTCTTCCATAGTCAAGAATTTATGACAAGCAACTCCGCAATAGGCATTGCGGTTTTATAATTGCCAAACGTAAACAGAGTAATGCAAGAAGGGAATGATATTAGTCAGGCTTTCACTTGATTCTGCGACAATTTTTAAAATTCAGGAACCCACCTAACTGAAATGTGAGTTATTCCAAATTTTATTGAAGAGTTGTCATCCAGTTCATCAACCTGTCAAACCATAGATCAGAAGTGGTTTTATTATGCAAACCAAAACCATGTCCGCCTTTTGGATATAAATGCATTTCAACAGGAACTTTATTTTTAATACAAGCCTCATAATACCGGACACTGTTTTCAACCGGAACCGTTCCATCATCGCCTGCCTGTACCAAAAATGTTGGCGGCGTATCTTTTGTTACCTGGAGTTCATTGGAAAATTCTCTTACCAATTCCGGCGAAGGATTTTTCCCGATCAGGCTCATCCTGGAAACCATATGTGTTATACTGTCATTCATACTTATTACGGCATAAATAAGAATTGAAAAATCAGGCCGTACGGAGGTAGTATCTTTTAATGTTGCATCCGCTAAAAAATTAAAATGAGTTGAAGCCGTTGCTGCCAGGTTCCACCTGCGGAAAAACCCATGATCCCGATCTTATCCGGATTTAATCCCCATGATGCAGCTTGTTCTCTCACCATTCGTATTGCCTGCTGTGCGTCCTGCAAGGGGCCAATACTTTTATCAACCATGATGGAATCATTGGGCAAACGATATTTTAAAACAAAAGCTGTGATTCCATATTCATTAAATGCTTTAGCAACTTCTGTTCCTTCGTGATCTATTGCTAATCTTACATAAGCACCTCCAGGGCAAATGATAACTGAAACACCATTAGGTTTTGCAGGAGTAAATTTGGTAAGCGTCGGATCTATTACCGATGAAATGCGAACTCCTCCATTGGAAAATATTATATGCTCTGTAACCGATGATTGTTTTGACCCCGGAATGGCGCCTTTGTATAATTGCATTTCTTGAACTGACTGCGCCAATATTGAATTTGAAATAAGCAGGCATAAGATGATGAATATTTTATTTTCCATTCTTTTATTTTTTTTTGCATGATCACAAAATTATCATTTCAATTTATATACTTCACTTCCTGCCAATAAAAAACAACCCAAACCAAAATCTTCAAAATCCGGGTTCGTAGTCATAGGTAACCGGCTGGCTTTCTTTGGTTCTTTACCTGTTCCCTGCACATAACCTAAGAATCCATCAGGATGAACACATTCTTTTGCCATCGCATTCCATGCTTTTATGATAACAGGTAAATATTTTTTCTTATCCATAATACCATTATTAATTCCCCATGCCATACCATAAATAAATAAAGAAGTACCGGTTAATTCTTTTCCGCCAAAATTTGTGGAATCATGCAAGGCTTACATTCCAGTAACCATCTGCTCTTTGTATTGGTAGCAAATGCTTTCATCATATTTTTATAATCCTGCAGGTATTCATTGTAGTGCGGATCATTTTTTGGAAGTATGCTGAAGCACTCTTACCAATGCAGCTACCACCCAACCATTGCCACGGCTCCAGTAACAATCTTCACCATTGGGTTCTTTGTAAGGCGGATCAAAATCTTTATCCCTCCACCATAATCTTCTGCTGGATTATACAAACCATTATCACCATGTTTGTATTTTGTGAATGCATACATTTCATACATGCGGTGAAAATAACTGGTGTCATTATAAATGACTCCCAATTTTGCAAACACCGGCATCGCCATTTGTAAGGCATCAATCCAGTTCCAGTCATCAATTTTATCTGTTCTGCATCATATTGTCAATGGATGCTTTGATATCTTTTATCCGTTCTTCTTTTTTATCAATCAGATAAAGATCAATATAGGTTTGGCCACAGGCCTGGTTATCACCATTTCTTGTTTTTATACCGTCCCGCAAACTCCATTTATGTTTTGTTGCCCAATCAACGGCATAATCATAATATGCTTTCTTTTTATCAATGCTATACAAGGCCATCAATCCTTCATAATAAACAGCTCTTGTCCAGATATGACTGGGCCATGTTCTGTTTTTTGATGGAACAAAAATCTCTTTACCCGGATCGGGCCATTTGTTCATGAAATATTGGTTGGCGAGTTCCAATGTTTTCAATACTTCTTTTTTTGAAGGCAATTGTTGTGCAGTTGAGACGAACGAGCAGACAAAAGATAAAATGGAAATGATGGCAAGCTTTATTTTTTTCATGAGAGCAATCGTTGAGATTGTAATGCATGTTACTATTAAAACGACAGAATAATTATCCTGTAGTATCCTGCATCTTTATGGCATTTTTCTTTAATCCTTCCCATTTCACTTTCCATTTACCATTTTTAGGAATACCGGGATTGATTGTTTTACATCCATCATATCCTGCACACATCATAGCAATAGCAGTCAGCAAGCCACCATTGCCCGGCAAGATAAATGGTTAAACGTTCATCCTGGTAATTATGTCCGTTATTTAAATAAGTATTGGTTTGAATGGGCATCAGCAATGCATCAATGGCTTTTTCGGGCAATCCCAATCTTGTTGCTGTCATGGCTGTCATTGGAAAATCCCAACCCCAGGTTTCCTTCCATCTCCAGTTGTTCCATATCCAGTTAAAAGTATTTTGCATGATGGATGTATCAACCATATCTGTTTTTGGCAACATACCCAATGCGCCAAACACGGAAGGATGATCTGTTTTATATTCAGGATTGGTATAAGAATCTGTTGCACTTTCTGTAAATAAATATTTATTATTCTGTACTGGCAAAGGAGAAAGTTTATTCAATACATCATCCCATTTTTTATTTCGGGGTAAATGCAGATCGTTCTCTCCATTGCTGCGCTATAGTTAATGCCCAATGCCAGTAAACCAATTCATAAGTTGGATTAAAAGTTTCTTCTGCTTTAAATCTTTCCTGTGCAGCAATAACTCCTTTTCCAAGAATATATCTTTTGCTTTGCTGAATCATAATAAGCAAACGATGCCATAAAATCAGCCGTTGCAAAAACAAGATCTTTATATTTATTCAATGTTTGTTATATCTTTATGTTCCCGATAACACAATTCAGCAAAATAAATAAAATGTGGCTGCTGCCAGATTAAAAATGCACCAACCGAAGAAGGGCTCTCCTCTCCTTCATTATCCGTCATCTTTTGCCAGCGTAACCCATCATAACCCTGTCGTTTTGCAATTTGCTTTGCTTTGCTCTGCTACTTTTGTATACCAGGCTAAACTTTTTTCCAGCAATTCATTTCTTCCCCATAAAGCAAAATGAATTCCATGCCACCAATGCATTTCCAAATGCGGTTTACCATACCAGCTATTATAAGTTAATCCTGTTTCCTGCGGCGGATAATTACCTGCACATTGAATCTTTGTTAAGTATTGTGATAAGAATAATTCTTCTTTCCAATTCAAAAGCTCTTTTATCTGTACTTCCGGAAAAATCAACAGCAGCCACCGCTTTGCCAGAATTGTTTCCATTGCTGACTACTGTTATTTTCAGTTATTGCGAAATGAAGGGGCTATAGCAGTTATTTCTTTTCATCAAACCGGAAAGAACATTCGAAACTATTTGCTGAAGTCGGAACAATCAGTAAAATAATGTTTCATCTTTTCTTTGATGATCGCATTACCATTCCATAGCAGCAGAAATATAATAAGTGGTTGTATCCAGCTGATGTTGCAATTAAAGCTGCATTCTCATTTTTTGAAATAATAAAATGATTGGTGTTTATCATCATTGCTAAAATTATTTCCCATATCTGTCCAATCACCGGTTGGATAAGGAAAACGCAAACTAATCTGTAATCTGCTTTTCTTTTAATCAATGGTGAAATTATTTTTACTGCAATTGCATCCTGCTGCTGGTGACAATAAGTAATCACATCCACAGGAATATTTTCAACCGTAAATTTTGAATGAATTTCACCTGTCCATAGATTCAAGTGTTTGATGAATATTTTTAATATCACTGATCGTAGCAAGGCTTCCATCTTTTTTTATTATTTCAAATCCAATATTTCCCAATTGGAGCCGATGCGGATTTTGCCGGAACCATTCCACTGCATTTTTTTTTCTTTCCGGTGTTTTTAACTGAACAGAATAAGTAACATCTCTTCCATTGAATTTATAATCTTTCAATGTTTCATCAAATGTATAATTGCAGTATTAATAAAACTATGCCAGCCCCATTCGCTTTGTGTACCAAGCGGAACTCCTTTTGCATAAGCATCGGGAAATGATTGCAGACCGGTAACATCAACCGTAAAAGCAAATCTTCCATTGCCAACAGAAAGAGAAGAAAGTGAATCAAATTTATTATTGATAACAGTATGTCTTTCTACCAAAGCCTTTCGGTCAATTTTTATCTGAGCATTATTGACATAAAAAAACAAACAGCAAATGGCAAGAATTAAAAGTCTTTTCATAACGAAGCTAAAGTTAATGTCTTCTCGCCTTAATTAATCAAAACAGGACACATCAGGATGCTAAGTTTAAAACAATGAGTTATGTTTAAGATGCTATTGTAAATTTTATCATAACCAAACCGATTGATTCGCCTTCAATGAAAAAACTCCTGCTTGCTATATGTATTTTCTTTAGCGGAATATTTTATGTCTCTGCTCAGAAAACCACAGCCTTCAAAAGATCATTTATTTTTTCCGCAATAAAAGGAACTACCAGCAAACCGGATTCAGTATTGCTTCCTGCCACAGTAATCACAGTAAAACTCAGCAAAGGTGATACTGCCAGTTTTAAAATAGTCTCTTATAAAAAACATAAAATAATTCTTGCCTTTACTCCATCCGCCGATTTTATAGGAATAACAAAAGTAAAACTGCAGGTAAAAACTTCATCGGGAATATCTGTAATTAATTTAACCGGGCTCAGTACTAAAGGGCTCGAAGGTGAAAATGAACCAACATTAGCCACTGTTGCGGAAGCATTGGGTTATAAAATAAATATCGGCTGGACAACTTTGGCAAATCACAGCCGGCCTGAATTGCAAGGTGATGAAATTCCTTATCAACTTTTTCATAAAGCAGGAAAAGGAAAAGTTGAAATTATTCCCGTAGCAAGATATTCTCCCGATTTTGAACTTCCATTCGGATATTATATTGATTCGGCATCAATGCCCCAAAAACATGAAGTAGGAATTTTAGCAAAAAGAGATGTTTATCCCGAACATCAATGTTTGTTTCCTTCTATTGCAACCGGTAGCAATTCATTTGATCCCGGTAATCATGTTTTCGGATTTTATGCAACCGGGCCCACGCATACTGCTTATTCCGAAGATGTATGGAATATGTTGTTCTTTCCTTCCAATGCAGTGAGGGCAACAAGAATTTATCCGTTGAAAGATTCGACAGGAAAATTGATCAGCAATACATACCTGCTTTGCTATGAAGAAGCGAAGAACGGCGATTATAATGATTATGTTTTTGTAGTAAAAAATATCAGCTCCTTATACCAATGATCTTTTTACCTCTTTATTCAATGGGAAAAATCTGGATGGATGGCATACTTTTTTAAAAGGCATTGGCGAAAACGCAGATCCTGATAGCAACTTTAATATAGAAAACGGAGTATTGCATGTAAAAGGTAAAGACCTCGGTTATGCCATAACCGATAAAGGATATAATAATTATCATTTTAAAATTGAATTTAAATGGGGTGAAAAAAAATGGCCGTCCCGTGAAGATGCGAAAAGAGATGGCGGAGTATGTTACAATATCCCTGTAAATGCGCCGGATTCCATCTGGCCAAGTTCAATTGAATGCCAGATACAGGAAGGCGATGTTGGTGATTTCTGGTTACTGGGTTTCAGTACTATTAAAGTAAAAGGAGTACAGAACATACCTGCCAATCATACAAGAATGACAAAAATATGCTGATGGTGAAAAACCAAATGGTGAATGGAATACAGTAGAGATCATTTCCTATAACGGGAAATGTGTTCAGATTGTAAATGGAGTAGTAGTAAATGTGGGTGAAGAAGCCAGCAAGAAAGAATGGAAGAATATTAATGCAATCGGAATATTCAGAAATTTATTACCGCAATGTAAAAATCAGGGAACTATAATCGGAAATATGAAAGCAAATTTATTTTTACTGTTTTCATTGCTACTATTTATTGATAGTACTGCACAACAAAGAGGTGATCCGAAGTTGACAGAGATATGGTCGCCGGTACCGAAAGTGATTACTCCGGGAAAATCGGTTGCCAAGATGCTCCATCTGATGCTATCATTTTATTCAAAGAGAAAAAAGATACCATTAACTGGATCAGTAAAAAAGGAAAACCATTTAACTGGAAAGCAGATGACAGCACTATAACAGTTGTTCCATTTGCGGAAGACGCTGATTATTCAGCTGAAGAAAAACAAAAAAATGCTGTGCAGGGTATTCAAACCAAACAAAGTTTTGGCGATTGCCAGTTACATATTGAATGGAGAACGCCGGCAGAAGTAAAAGGTGATGGACAAGGCCGTGGTAACAGTGGTGTTTTTTTTATGGGTCGTTACGAATTGCAGATACTTGATTCTTACAATAACCCTACTTATTCCAATGGACAGGCAGGAAGTATTTATAAACAATATATGCCAATGGTGAATGTGAGCAGGCCACCGGGTGAATGGCAGACTTATGATGTTATTTTTACAGCACCGCAATTTTATCCGGATAGTATGCTTAAATCACCAGCCCGTATGACTGTTTTTCAAAATGGAGTATTGATACAAAATAATGTTGAGCTTTGGGGTTCTATGCAATTTATCGGTATATCAAAATATGAAATGCATGCTGCAAAAGAACCTTTGTTGTTGCAGGATCATCGCAACCTGGTAAGCTTTCGCAATATCTGGATAAGAGAATTGTAAAAGATTATTTGTTACCGAATTCTATTGAAGCAAATATTTTTTAAGCTTGCATTTTTTTAATTCTTTTATTCCCGTTACTACCGTTTTTGCATTCAATACAGCGCCTTCCCTGTTAGTATGTGTATGATCTGCCGGGAAAAAACTATGCACTTTTGCCGTGTCCATTTTTTCATATTGCGCTGCGATCATATCATTGAGGTCAATAAAATATGCACCTGTTTGATCCGCTACCTGTTTTGCCCAACCGGCATAGCTATCAGGGCTTCTTACTACTTTTCCATCTTTCCATTCATTTCGTGGAATGGGTGAACATACAATCGCTGTTGCCTCTTTTGCTTTTGTTTCATTCACATATTTACGCATGTACCAACCGTAAGAATGCACTACTTCTTTCATTTTCCTGATAGGATTATAAATTTCTATGCTGTCATCTCCAATTCCTTTAATTGTTCCTCTTGCCCTTGCTGTATCGTCCAAAGCGCCGCCATCATTGTGGCCAAATTGCATGATAACATAATCACCTTTTTGCAAAGTGGTTAAAATTTTATCCCAACGTCCATCGGTAATAAATGTCCGGCTGCTTCTGCCGCCAATAGCAAGATTGAGAACTGTTATTTGCGAAGTATCAAAATATACATTTATCACACTGCCCCAGCCCACTTGTCCATTTTTACCAGTACCATCACCATTCTTTACTGTTGAATCACCAATAATATATAGTACAGGTTTATGTTTATCAAATGCGAATGACATAATAATAACCACAAACAGCAAAGTGAATAATTTAAACCGTTTCATGATCTGTCATTTATTTTTTTGTAACAGCCTGTGGAGTAATTGTCGCTGACTTTAAATTATCAGCATCAGCTGAAACTGTTATTGATCCTGTGTTTGCATTGGCTTTAATGATAGCAATGCAAGTGCCCTTATAAGCCCAACGCTCATGTGAACTAAATATTTCTGTATTGGTGAGATCAGCGTTATCAGTAGCAGCTATAAATCCGGCTCCTTCCACACTGAATTTAATTTTATTATCAGCATTTAAACAGGGAACACCATTTTCATCCGTTATTGTTGCTCTTATATATACTACATCATCCCAACTATTTTCAACAGTTGATTTATCGGCACTTAAAATTATTTTAGCAGGTTGGCCAGCCGTTTTTAATTCCTGTTCAGCTACAACTTTACCATTGTTCTTTGCAACTGCTTTCAGCGTTCCTTTTTGAAAAGTAGTGGTCCATGTTCTCGGAGAAGCATCGGCAGGTAAACTTTTAGCTCCCAATGATTTTCCATTGAGAAATAATTCTACTTCATCACAACTACTGACCACTTGCAATTGCGCTTCATCATACGTATCAATATCAGTAGGGCTCCAATCACTGACCCAATCTCCTGCGCCTGCATTTCCCTGCTTGCGCATCACATAAACCATTGGCTTATTACTCCACCAACTTTTTCTTTGATATTCTATAATTCTTTCACCGCCTGTTCTGTCAAATAGACCCTGTCCATTTACAACAGCAGGCCAATCAGCTTCACCGAGATAATCAAATCCAACCCATAAAAATTGTCCTGCCATGAATGGATTATCACGAAGCGCCAACCATGCTGATTGTGTAAAACCATTTTCTGTCCCTATTACTTTCCATTGCGGATTTTTTGTGTGTGCAGCAACCAATTCATCCTCTCTATAGTTTTGTCCTACAACATCCATCTTTTCTGCAAAACCATTTTCATATACGTGTGATAATGCAGGGCGAAACAAAGCCATTGTTACCGGACGAGTACCATCCAATGAATGAATCAGATCTTCCTGCATTTTATATTTTCTGAAACCGGTTGAATCATTCAGGTTATCATGAATTTCATTTCCAACACTATATATAATAATAGAAGGATGATTTCTGTCACGCATTATCATATCACGGGTATCTTTTTCCCACCAATCATCAAAGTATAAATTGTAACCATTTTCAGCATGGCTTTTTTTAGCATTCCATGTATCAAATGTTTCATCCATTACTAAAAAACCCATTTCATCACATAAACTTAAAAATTCGGGAGCAGGGGGATTGTGCGATGTTCTGATAGCATTCACACCAGTTTCTTTCAGCAAGCTTAATTTTCTTTTCCAAACACCTAAAGGCACAGCAGCCCCAACGGCTCCGCCATCATGATGCAAACACACTCCTTTTATTTTTATATTTTTTCCATTTAACCAGAAACCAGTTGCCGCTTCAAATTTTGCTTCACGAATGCCAAATGAAGTTGTTACTTCATCAACTTCATTTTTACCGACAATGATCTTTGTAACAGCTTTGTATAATTTCGGGTCATCAATATTCCATAATTCAGGTTTTATGATCTCAATTTTTTGATCAACAACTTCATTTTTACCAGGAGAAATTTTTTGTTTGGATGATATAGAGCCCGCCACTTTATTATCAGCAGAAAAAATTGTTGCTTGAAGAATAATATTTGCAGAAGAAGATGATTGATTTGTAATATAAGTTTGCGCCTGTACAGTTGCCTTTTCATTGGAAATAGCAGATGATGTAATGAATGTGCCCCAATGTGAAATATGCACCGGGCTTGTAATGATCAGTCGTACATGACGGTATATTCCTGCGCCGGTGTACCACCGTGAAGCAGGTTGAACCGTATTATCTGCCCGAACAGCAATTGCATTCTTCTTATCTTTTCCAAAATTCAAATGACCTGTCAGTTCATATTGAAAACTTTCATACCCATTTGGACGTTTGCCCAAATGATAGCCATTGATCCAAACATCACTGTTTGCCATCACGCCATCAAATTCAATGAAGACAAGATTTTTCGAATTTTCATCATCCAATGAAAAAAATTTTCTGTACCAGCCAATGCCATCCGGCAAATATCCTCCTCCTCGTCCAGTAGTATTATTTCTGTCATAAGGGCCTTCGATGCTCCAGTCATGCGGCACATTTAATGATCGCCATTGTTCATCTGCAAAATTTGTTTGCTCTGCTCCTGTTACATCTCCTTTGAAAAATTTCCAATCATCATCAAATGATTGAACAACACGTTGCGTTTTGCCCGCAATACAAGAAAGAATCGATAAAAAACAAATAGCTAATGTTCGCAGCAATTTCATCTGTATAATATTTACTTTAATTTTTCATTCGTTCCAGTTCCTCTTTGCTGTTGGATTCCTTCGTAGCGGTAGGTTTCTTATCAATACCTATTGTCACGTTATTGAATTTCCACCCTTTGGTATATTCAATAGCACCTAATGATACAGCAGTTATTGTGCAATTGGTAAAAACAAAATTCTCAAGCAAGGACTGCTTGTACCCTGTTCCATCAAAAACATTTTTGGCATTGGTGGCCTTTATATTTTTTACGTAAATATTTTTTGCATGTGGTATCCCTTTTTCAGGCGGCTCTACTTTATGCAGCATGGCTTTCCAGTGTGCTGGTATGGAATCGTATGAATATCCTTTCGGCAGTTCTGAATAACTATAAGCAGGATACCAGTTCAGATTAAATTGAAAAACAGTATTAACAGAATCTAATACAGAATTTACAAAATGAATATCATCAATCACCCCTCCTCGTGTAAATGCGGATTTAATTCGTAAACCATTATCTGTATGTTTGGCATAAAGATCAGTGGCCAGCACATGTCTAATACCACCGGAAGTTTCACTGCCTAAGGTTACCAACCCAGCCCCTCTGCGGGCTACACATTTTCTGATCAGTACATATTCTGTCGGTTTGTTAACACGAAGCCCATCCCAATCACGACCGGCTTTCAAACAAAAATTATCATCGTTACAATCAATATCGCAATTCTGGATCAATATCCATGTTGATGAATCCACATCAACACCATCAGTGCTGGGGCCATGGCCATCTTCATTATTGCGTACAATAATTCCATCAACAGTTACATGATCGGAATACAATAATTGCACTGTCCAGAAACCGGCATTCTTAAATGTCACTCCTTTTAAAGTAATGTCTGATGAATTTTGTACCAAAACAGTTCTTACCCTTTTTGCATCATAGTCAACGATCCAGCGCAACCCTTTTGCATCATATTCTTTGCGCATGGCCCAATATTTATCCCAGCAAAATTTTCCTCTTGCATTTACAATACCATCTCCTGTTACGGCTGCATTTTTTGCAGCAATAACATTGATCAATGCAGCAGGCCATTTCATTTCAATACCTGCAATACGGGTATCAATTTCAGGGTAGTCATCAAAGTTTTGAGAACCGAGCAATAAAACTCCTTTATCAATTTTTAATTGAACGCCTGTTTTTACAAAAATGGAACCGGTAACATAAATGCCGGGAGCAAATGTTACAATACCGCCTCCGCTTTTTGCACATTCATCTATTGTTGCCTGTATTGATTTGGTAATAACTTTTGAAGTATCGCTTACAGCATTTACTTTAAAAACTTTTGTTGAAAAAGGAAATTTTTTTGTCCCTGTTTTAGAAAGCCAATCAAGTTTTTGATCATTCTGTGCAAAAGAAATATTTGTTTGCAGGAAAAAAATTAAGAAGATCAATATCAAGCGGTGTTGAAATCTGAGTTGACGACAAATCATAACAAGCAATAGTTTAAAGATTGAAGATAAGCTATCCGATCCCGGAATCTGTCCTGAAGCATCCTGCAAAAAAAACATTTATCAGGACCTGAATGTTTATCAATATAATCTCCATTTACACAAGATCCATTCCATCTATTTTTAATGTACAGGCATGCTCACATGGTTTTTGTGATGGCAATACCACTTTCAATGCTTCATTTTCTCTTGTAAAATTTACTTTACCATAACCCAACAATTCAACATTCTGAATGCTGCCGGTTTTTTGTTCGCTATTTATTCCAAGCGGTTTTATGCTGATCTCATTATTATCCGGCCAACCCATAAAGAAAGCATATAAAGTGTTCCCTTTTTTAGTGAATCGTATATCTTCATAGGAAAGATCTTTACGTTTTCTTTCATTAAACTGTTGTGTAGCATTTGCATCTTTCTCATTTTTAGTTGCATCTGTTGCAGGCCCCATTCCGAATATTTTCCATGGCCTTGTTGCATAAATAGCATCACTATTCACAGCCATCCATTTGGTAATGCCATCTATCACATTCAACTCATCACTATCGGGCATTCCGCTTGCGGGCAAAGGAATGTTCAGCATCAGGTTTCCGTTGCGGCTTACAATGTCCACCAATAGATCAATAACCGTTTTCACAGACTTATATTTTCCCACTCTTTCTTTATTATAATGCCAATCGCCAATGCAGGTATCGGTTTGCCATGCTTTCGGCCAGATACTATCTACAACGCCCCGTTCTACATCGAGCACACAAATACCCGTTCCTTCAGCAGAATCTTCTGTCCTCTTGCTTGTATAAACAACCTGCGCTTTGCCTCCATTTTTTTCAGCACTCTTATTATATAAATGCGACAGCAGTGAGAGCCCGTGCTCTTCAAAAGGCATGTGACCGTCAGAATATAAAAGGTCGGGTTCATAATTATCAACAAGATCCATCATCCTGTCTAACCAATGTTTTTTCCAGGCTTCAGTGATCCAGTTTTCATTCCAGTCAAGTTTTTTATTAAATACCTGCTCACAACTTCCATAGTAATCAAAATATTTTGGATCGGTTCCGTCATAAGGAATTCCAGCCATCGGACCTTCGGCATCACTCCCTTTACTGGTAGAATACCATTTATAGCTGATCCATAAATGATCGCTGACGCCAAATTTTAATCCATGTTTCCGGACAGCCTTGGCAAACATCCCGACAATATCTTTCCGAGGTCCCATATTAGCGGCGTTCCATTTATTATGTTTTGAATTCCACATATCAAAATTATCGTGATGCACTCCCATACTCATAAAATATTTTGCTCCTGCTTTTTTATATAAACCGATCAAATAATCCGGATCGAATTTTTCTGCCTTCCATGCAGGAATGGTATCCTTAAATCCAAATTTTGACGGATGGCCATAGTGTTCGATGTGATATTTATTTTGCTTGTGCCCCTCTATATACATGTTACGGGCATACCAGTCACCATATTCAACAGCAGATTGCGGCCCCCAATGCGCCCACATACCAAATTTGGCATCACGAAACCAATCGGGTATCTCATAATTTTTTAAAGAGAACCTTGATGCTTTAAAAGGGCCATTATCAATAAAATTATTTTTAGAAGCTATCGAAATGCTTTTATCCAAAGCAAAAGACGGAGTTAATTGCAGTGCCGGGATACCCATTGCAATACTTTTTAAAACGTTTCTCCTGGAGATGGACATAGTTATAGATTTATTGATTGAAAAAATTTTTGAACTCTCCTTTGGTGATCGCAAACACAGTTCCATGTCTTGTTCCTTTCGGAAAATTTATCTTATCTGATACATCTTTCCAATGAACTAAATCAGTTGAAGTAACTGCCCCATAGGTATGATCCACGTATTTGTCAAAATATACGATCCAGTTTTCGCCGATTTTGATCGCTGTCGGCCCTTCTGCCCAATAATTACTCGTGATTGGAGCTGATGCATTACTATAATTTCCGGTCAATGACTTGCTGGTTGCAGTACGAATATTCTTTTCAGGTGGTTTTTTTGTTTCATTCTTCAGGAACATTATATATTTTTTCCCATTTTTCTGAATAGTGGCATCAATCACACTAAAGCCCTTATCATACAAAAGCTTTGTCTTACTAAATGTTTTAAAATCTTTTGTGGTCACATAATATATCCGGTGATTATACTTGATGTCTTTGGCCGTATCGCCTTGCATAAATCTTCCCGGAATGGAAGTGGCCCAGTAGATCATGTAATATTTATTTTTTACATCGTACGTTATTTCAGGCGCCCATGAATTTTGTGCTGAATCTTCATGTTCCATTACCGGTATATATTCTTCTTCACTCCAATGAACAAGATCAGAAGAAGATGCATAACCAATTCCTTTTGCGTTCCAGCTCACCGTCCATACCATGTGAAATTTTCCATCTGCACCCCGAATGATACAAGGGTCTCTCATTAATTTGTCTTTACTGATGACCGGCGTTAGAAAAGAACTGTCATGTTTTAATGCTGTGAATGAATATCCATCATAGCTACAAGCTAAATGCAATCCATCTTCTCCATTGTCTTTGAAATAGGAGAACATGTAAACTGCATCATTCGTTTGTGCAACCGATACTAATTGAAAAAAAACGAAGCCGGCTAAAAATAAAATTTGTTTCATTATATGGACAATTAGAGGTTTAAAATTTCCTTCCAGACTTTTGACATCACCGGTATACCATTTGCAAGATTATTTTTTCTTATTTCTAAAACTCTTTCACCGGGATATACTATTTTATTTGTTGCATCTGATAAAACAGATTGGTGATAATCATTAATAATATTTTCAACCCTATTTGCAATAACCGATTGGCTTCCGAGTTTTGAAATATCAAATGCAATGAATACCTGCGACAAACCGTATTCAATTTCTTTTTTACTTATTTCATATGTAGCCAACCCACCTGATAAAACAGTTGCCAGAATATCCAGCAACAATGCAAGGCCGGCTCCTTTCCAATAACCAACAGGTAATGGCCTTCGTGATTTCAATATGGCAGCAGGATCATCTGTCAATACGCCCTGCTCATCAAAACCGCCTTGCACAGCAAGCTTTTTATTTTCAACAACATTTAATTCCATCACCCCGAAAGAATATTGCGACATCGCCATATCCAAAACGATCGCTTCATCTTTATACGGCATCGCAATCACCAAAGGATTATTTCCCATCCTTGCATCTTTCGCTCCCCATGCGGGCATATTGGCGATTGTATTTGTCCATGCAATAAAAACATAACCTTCTTTTGCCGCCTGCCAACCATAAGCGCCGCCACGCATCCAATGATTAGTGTTGTTCAACGTTACACAGCCGATTCCATTTTCATTTGCCAGGTTCATTGCCATTTTTGTTGCATGAATTGCATTTAAAATTCCCGGACCAAGATTTCCGTTCCATTGCTCTATATTACCCAATTTATTTTGCAGCGTTGGTTCAGCATTTATGTTGATATATTTATTGCGGATATATTCAATGAATCTCGGGAAACGATTTATTCCATGGCTGGATACTCCATCAAGGCTATTATTCGCAAAAACAATAGCACATTGTGTTGCTTTTTCATTGGTAAATCCTTCTTTTAATAAAATAGCAATGAACCTATCCTGCATTTCTTTTACCAGTATCCTGATCATCCTTGTGTTTTCCTGTAACATATTTCGCCAATTAATTTCTCTGTAAAGAAACACTCATCAATCCAATAATTACGTCATTCGCCAATGTTTTTACTGTCAGTGATTTTAATTCTTTTGATATATCAACAGGCATGTCAAGCATAGTTGCAGCGCCACCATCAATTGCCATATTGGTAAATCCTTTTATAACAGAATATTGTTTTAATCCATACGAGAACTTTCCATCTTTTAAATAAAGTCGAAGAGGCATAGGAGCATTTGTAGTAAAAGCATATCCATCGTTAATATAATCCTGTTCGATCGGCCACCAGTTCTGAGGGTTAATCAACTTCAACGTGTCTTTTGTATCATCTTTATACGCCACTATTATCAAGCCATTGGTCATCCTGCTTTGCATCGGGTCGGTTGAACCAGCCATTAATAAATATACATGTGACGCTTTCCCGTTTAATGTTACAGTCGCTTCCTTCGGAAAATTATCCCACTGAGAAGTAAAGACAATATTATTAAGCATAGAATCAGAAGGGGTACTGAATGGAATTCCCTGTGGTGAGCTAATTTCATTTTTATTTCCTGCAAGCTTTCTTAAACCACTGTCATTAATATTTGCTATTATCAACGGATAAGCCCAATTACCGATCCCTTGTGTTGGCAATTGCAATGTCGGGCTTGTTGGCCTCGGCGAAAGATATTGATGATTGAAAATATTAGTGACCTTGTCGTTGAAATAACTGGTAAGATCAACTTTTTCAAAAACTGGCTGTTCATTTATTTCCGTCCTTTTATTTACCTCAATATTCTTTTCTACTTTAAAAGAAAACGGTTGCCAATAAACAAACTGTCCTTGCCTGATCTCAACAAAAAACGTTTTATCACCTTCTGTTGCCTCTACCCTTGCTGTTACTTTATTCCCAACCTTTTTAATTTCTTTTAATGCCTGTTGTGGATCTGAAATCTTAATAAGTTCACCGTTTTTATATTGAAGATTTATTACCTCACCTTCAACAAAAGTATTTTTCAAATATGGTTTTTCATATTCTTTCCCTTTCCATGCAATTACGATCCTGTAATTTTTTGTATAAGGAAGATCAATTTCTATTAAAGGCCATTCAATTGCATTGTCCAATTGTTTCCAGTTGACTTTTTTCCCATTTACAAATATTGATTCAATACTATCCAACCTTGCTCTTATCCTGAACTCTAATTGCAGGTTCTTTGCAAAAGTTGGAATAATTGTATAATGATCCTGGTTTTTATCTTTTTTAAAATCAATTGAAATATCAGGAACAGAAAGGGATGCACTATTCCATTGCATTGGGAAGCCGGGCTGAATGACCAACGTATTATGTAATGCATCGGGTTGAACACCAAACAAACCTTCAACCAGCGTACGGGCTGCTACCCCGATAGGATCAGCAAAATCACGATACAATTCACCACGAACTGCATCATAGAAAGAAAGTTGCTCAAAATTTCCCGGGCTTGCGCTGAGATACAAACTTTCAATCAACGCACTTCTCCATAAACGATAAGCCCGCTCTGGTTCATTCCCCTGCCAATACGCCAAAGCCGTATGCAAATTCTCTGCTAACGCAACATTATTTAATGACCAGGTATAAGGTTGCCAGTTTGTAGTGGATAATAAATAAAGATCTTTTTCTGAAAGCCCTTTTGCAAGAACTGGTATATGCGGAATATAATTATCAATGTATCGCAATGATTGATAAGATTGAAATTGATCGCTGATCCCTTCATCAATCGCATGATAGATAGTCCACAAACCGGGATAAGGATGCAATAATCTATTTCCCAACAAATCTTTGTATTCTGCGTACCACCCATCCTGCGGCATCCACAATTCTTTATTGATAGCTGCTAAAATTTTACCCGCTTCTTTTTTATACATTGTTCCATCTTCTCCAATCATCGCAGCTAATTCAGCAGCCATTTTATTTGCACGATAATTATATGCCGAAGAATGTGTGACGCCACCGCCGCTGTATTGTAATGCATCGCTTGCCCATATAGCTGCGTACGCATCATACAAACCATCTCCATCTGCATCAAAATTTCTTTTTTCCCATGCAAGATGCCTTTTAATTAACGGAAACATTTTCCTTACATAATTTGTGTCCCCAGTCCAGTTAAAATGATCTAATAATTCATCAATGAAGACAAGGTTCATGTCATAATGATGTGCATGAGTGCTGTCATTGGGATTTCGGGAAATATATCCGTCACTGAATAATGCTGTCCCAATCTTTTCCAAATGACGGGCAAGATGCAAAGCTGTATCCATTACAACGCCGGTCACTGGTGGAGCTGTCAATTGCGATAAGGCATAACTGCTGAAATGTTTTCTTGCCCTGTCATGCCAGCCCAAAGGATCTGCCACATACGGCCCACGCCATCCATTCAATCGCATACGCCAGGCAACTGCTCCATGCAAATAAGAAGGATCTTCCCAAATTGCATCTGCAGCCATACTCAATGCACCGCCTAATGTGTTTATATAAATATCGGGTGTTTTAAGTTTTATCCGTCCCGCTAATTTCTCTCTTGCTGATTCAGCTTTATCAAAAATTTGCTTCATTGCGGAAGCATTATTTTCCAATACAGCTGTCGTATTCTGAATTAAAAAATAATTTGTCCCATTGATTATTGTGATCTTACCAGCAATTGCCGGAGTTAAGGATGCTTTTGATCCGTACAATTCTAAAGGGCTTTCTTGTTTTGTCGCATCCACAATTTGCATATCTGATGAAGCCGAAATAACACCTAATAAATGTTTAGAAGGATTTTTAGCAGCAGTATCAGGTTTATCGTTTCCAGGAAAATGATTTATTTCATATCGCTCTTCTTCTGTCAATACTTTTCCGGTGCCATAAGATAATTGAAAGCTATTTTTTTGAAATTGATAAAGATTGCCTTTACAATAATCCGGTTGCAGGTAAAAAGATGATTCGGGGTCAGCGCCAATATCTCCATCCCTTGAAAATTTTTTTCCAGATGCGCCGCCGAAAGCCCATAGCAATTCAATATTGGTATTTACATTAATGAATTCAGTTTTTATGATCATTCCTTCTGCATCTGCTAAAGCCAATACTGAAATATGCATAGTGCCGTTACCAAGCATCGGGTCTTTGATCTCGTACAACATGGAGCCGGGAAGATAAATTGTTTTGATGTGCGCCGCATCAATCAACCATTTACTTTTGTTTCCAGCTATTAAACCGAATTTGAAATTTCCACCCATGCCGAGCATATATAATGCGAACTCAGGCAAATCGCCTGCTTCAACACGGAATGCAGTATTCGTTCCATACAAAGCCCGGTTGAAACGCATTTTTCCATTCACACAAACGAAATCTGTTCCTTGGGGCTGGTAATGAATGCTGCGTATTCTATTGTGCCAGTATTTTGCAGTATCACCTTTCTGCGCAGATAAAAAATAACTGATAAAAAAAAGAAGGAAGAAAAAAGAAAAGCGCATCATATGGGAAGTTAAAAGATTATCTCCCAGCGAGGGCGATATTTCATTAATACTTTTTCAACTCTGTAATTGTAACCGGCCCTTCTAATCCTGAAGGTTGAACTTTCCAACCGGAAGCATCAAAATTTTTATAATTGATATTGACAAAATTTATTTCATGGTATTTACGCCAAACAATTTTGTGCTGATCCATATAGCGAACCCGGTTTGCCATTAAGTTAGCTACTTCAATGGTGATGGCATTTTCACCTTGCTTGATATATTGACCAATGTTCATTGTAAAAGGCAAACTCCAGACGATACCAGCGTCCTTCCCGTTAATGATGATCCGGGCTGATTCATTTACTTTTCCGAGGTTCAATAAATAATCATCCCCATCTTTCTTCTTGATAAAAAATGTTGTGCTGTATGCTCCCGTTCCGGAAAATGATTGACAAGCTGTGTCGTTAAGCTCAGTCCAGTTTTGCAGTTGAGTCAATTTTTTATCAGCAGGAATGAACGGTCCTCCTGTAATAAAGTGTAAGCTCCAATCTTTATTTAATTCAATAAAGTCATTTATCGGGTGTAAATATTTCCAGGCAGGAATCGTTTGTTTGCTCTTGAATGTTCTTAAAATTAATGCTTCACCGGACTGTAGTTTTATTTTTACTGAACTTGAAGTACCGTTTGAACTGCTTTTTGCCAGACCTATCACGCCTGTTTGAGGATCGAGTATTGCCACAGATTGACTCGGCGTTTCTATAGTTATAACAGTGTCTATCGCATTAGCTGTGTGATTTACTATATAATAATATTTACCATCAGCAAGACGACGACGGATAAATTGCAATCCGACATCAGTCAGTGTTTCTCTTTCCAAGCCTGCATATTCCAATCCTTTCTCTACATCACTACTCAAAGTGATCTTTCCTTTTCCAATAATGAATTCACTGATATCATCATTGATCTTCTTAAATGAAAGTGACCCGATAACTTTTTTTAATTCCGCTCTTTGTTCACCCAGTTGATAAAGACCGGGGACATCGTTTGGCAAAGCCTGCATCACAATTACATTCCCATCCTTTGCAAGACTGATAATATTCTTTAATGTACTAACCGGCATCAGGTCGCATTGAGAAATAAGATATACATCATGCCCTGTATTATTATTCTGATGATCTTTTTCCAGTTGATCGTTCAGCATTTTGTCGCTGACAAAATCAATAGAAAAGCCTTTATCTTGCAAATGCACCACATTTTTATAAAATGGTGTTGGTTGCAGCCAGACATCTATATCATGAACCGGGAAGGGCATATCCAAACCTTTTGGATTATTCCAGGCGTCAAATACCGGCCAGTATGCTTTGATCTCATTATCGGGTTGCCCCGACTGTAAAACAGATTGACAGCGGGTGATGTATTCATTCAACCCTTCCAGATGCGGCCAAAGACTATTATCCAAAACAAAATTTACGGAAGCATAAAATAACCAACCGGGGAAAGGAACATCTCCGGGTGAGTAAGTAGTGCCGTGATAAAAAACATGATTGATACCCGATAAAAAAACCTGCTCTACTTCCGGTTTACATTGGCTCCATGATGTTTTAAAATGCTCGGTCAACCATGTAAATGTCTCGCAGGAAGTGAGTGGTTTGCCGGTAGCATGAGCTGCCGAAGACGCAAACTTCAGCATTACAGGATCGGGATTGACATTTCTTACATCGGCACTGTCTCTTCGCAGTCCTTTTACATCAAACGAACTGCTACCAAAAGTTTCACACTCCGGTTGATCAACTGCCGCATACAGATCCAACAGGTTGCCCGGCGATCCATGAGCCTGGTCTATGCTTCCTGCATTTTTTGAATGTGCCCATTTTTCAAAGTTCTCTGTGAAATTTTCAAGCATCAGGTCACTCATCGTTTCCCGGTAATCACTCTTTACTCTTCCAACAATTTCTGAGTTATCATTTGAAACCAGTTCCTTTAAAAAAGGCTTTAGATCGTAATCTCTTCTTTTTTTAAATTCTGAAAAAAAATCCGGTGACCAGTTTGCACCATATACTTCATAGCTATCATTAAAAAAAGAATGTACTCCATGAGATGAGGAGCCAAATGCCGTATCAAAAGTTTTGAAATAATTATTTAGTGCAGTATTTGAAAAATGATCCAGCACAAGACCTTCGCCGCCTGGAGCCGCTCTTTTTACAGACTGGAGTGTTTTAGCATTGAATGCAGCCAATATTTGCCAGGTACCACTTGAATCTGCTTGCCAATTTAATGTTCCGTCGGAAGAAACTTTATCAGTTACATCAATTGCCTTTCCATTTTTATTATAGGCAATTACTGCAGTTAAAAAAACTCCCGGTAAATTCCGTTGCCTTGCATCTTTTAATACAATTTTTTCTTTCAACGTTTCACCAGCTACAATTGAATAGTTTTGAACGGTCAGTTTTGTTGCAGCATTGGGTATTGTTACCTGTGGTCCGCCAATAGGCCAGCCTGTTCCCACAGCCATATCTACACCCATTTTTAATGAAGTTGCTTTGCTGGTTGTATAATCCAGCATTTTCATCCATTTGGGTGATAGGTATTTTATATAATGATCTTCAAAACCAATAGCTCCATAGATAGGAACGATCTCAACTCCACCGAAACCGGCATCAGCCAGTTTTTCTAATTGATAGGTGATCCCTTTTTCATCAACCGCACTGCCCATCCACCACCACCTTGTCCAGGGTTTTGTCTGCTGTGTTATTGTCGGCCATTGTAGTTGTGAAAAGCTTTTTTGCAAAAAACCGCCTAGCGCTATTATTAATAAATATCTTTTTTTCATCTGGAAAATTTATGATCGTTTTATTTCTACAGCATAAATATTCTCGATCCCTTCAAAGTTGGCACGGAAGATTATCCATTTGCCATCCGGCGAAAAATGTACGTTTGGCTCTAACTTGTATTGATGATGTTTCATGTTCACCAATTTCTCTGATATAAATTTATCGCCATTCTGGTGTAAATAAATATATCCATTGTCCATCCGGCGCTTTTGCCACAGCCCCGGGATCGCCGCCATCACCTGCAAACAATTTTTCATCCGGCGATGAAGTAAAATGCACACTCCATTCATTTCTCGTCAACTGGTATTTTACTTCTTTCCCTGTTTTTATGTTTGCTCCTCCTACAAAAAAAGTTTCACCTTTTGGTTGTTGCAGATCAAACCAGATCGTATTGCCGCTTGCCCCGATCCATTCGTGTCCCGCAATTTCCATATCCATTGTTCTTTTGTGCATCAGTGTTACTTTCTTTGTATTGATATCGATCGTCCATATCCTGTCTACTTTGTGCCAGGGGCCTTCGTGGCAAAACATCAGCAACGATGGTTCTGTTGGTGAAAATTGAATATGATTTAGCCATGCACTGTCGGTAAAAATTTTATTCAGCTTCCCTGTTTTAATGTTGACCGTAAATAAAGTTCTTGGCAACCTGGCTTCAAAGATGATATTGAAATAATCTTTTTTCTCAGGATTCTGCTTGAATAATTCTTTTTCTTTATCCTCTGACCAGGCGCCAGCAAGCAATGTGCCATCAGCATTTATCGTAGTAATACTTGCTTTAAAATCCGCTGGAAAAACGTATACCAATCTTTCTTTTTTTGTTTCAATGTTTACGGCAAACACACTGTCCTTTATTTGATAAAAAGCTTCGTCCAATTTGGGAGAAACAATTTCACCACTCATCGTCACCGGATGATTTGTCAGTTGCGTTGCTTTGAATGTTGCAAGGTTAAGTTTATACAGCTGTTTGTTCCTTATATTCTGATTGTTGATGTCAAACTTTTTATTTTCATCTTCCGCTCCATTTGGGTTGCTGCTGTTATAAAATACCATTTCATTTCCCACAAAAGGATTGTTGTGAAAATAGAAGCTCATATTACTTCCCTGGATGCGTGATAGTTTTATTATTTTATGATGCGTGTCTTTATCGATCCATTCATCGGGCATTTTCTTCCCACCGGTTTCCATCAAAGGCTGGGAGAATGATTTGAAGGAGATAATAATAAACAGGCAAATAAGCTGGCTGATATTTCAGACTTTTCATACAGGCAAATCTTGTAGCTAATAAAGTAAAGCCATTAAACTGGCTTGGTTATCCTGTACAATCCTGCTGTTTTATATTATTTCCAATTTAACTTTAATAAAGAAACCCCCTGTCGTGGCAAATGAATACTGATAGTCATTTCTCCATTTGTTTTCATTTCAATTGGCTGATTCATCTTTTGTAATTGTCCTGCTTTTTCCAGTTCAGCGATCTGCGTTGTACTCGGGTTTTGCGGTGACCCCATTTTTTTCCATTCTTCATACGAATTGCTATGCTCATTATCAATCCTGTATTCTGTTACTGTAACAGTTCCAGCAGGCAATCCTTCCATTTTTATTTTAATATCTTCTGTTGGCTCCTGTTTATCTTCATCATGATAATTCCATACCATGATCGTAGCCGATTTTTTATCTTTTGCAGCAATAGCGCCAATATCCGTTTGGCCCCGTACACTGGAATCAACAAAAGTTTTCAGATCATACATTCGGTTACCTGTTACTGCAACCCGTTTTCCTTTCATCATACCAAACATGCGGAATACATTCAGTACCGGTTTGTCAACACCATTGGTAGCCAGATCACGAAAGCCAGCAAACCATGGCTGGTTCTCAAATTCAAATGACCATGAAACAGCGCCGATCAAATTCACTTTATGTTCATCCGCCAATAAATATTTGCGTGCAAAAGATGCAGCTGTATAACTGGAATACATCGTGCCATTGCGATAAGCATTTTCAGGATTTGTATTCATACCGCAGGCAGCACAACCTTCCGGATCAGATTCACCAATTACCAACGGAATATTTTTTATATGCGGAAATTCATTGACCGTTTCATAGCATCTCTTATGTTTCGCATTTGTGTACCCACATTCATTACTACCGTTCCATTCACTACTCTTGGTTGTCCTTTTGCATGAAATAAAACAATATCAAGCGGCGAACCGATCTTTCCTGTTGCATAATTGGTATCATTGAGACAATGCTTAATAAATGTTGCTAGAAATTTTGAACCGCCACCGGTAATATCACAGCCACCGATCCTTGCAGTCGGCAATGCTTTGCGTAAACCATCAGCAGCATAGTCATATATTTTACAATATTCTTCCACAGTTCCCTGCCAGTAAGGAATATTCGGTTCATTCCAAACTTCCCACTACCAGCTTTCCACTTCTTTTTTTCCATATCGCTCCACACAATGTTTTACCCATTGATAAATCAGTTCTCTCCATTTGTTATAATCATTCGGTGGATAAGCCCAGCCGGTAAAAACTTCTTTATAAGATGCGCCGGGCCTCCAGTTATGTTTATATGGTTGCGGATTTGATAGAAAGAGCTTCGGGCATAAAACCAATTTGCGCCAAGTGGTTTCATTCCTCTTTTTATATAAGTATCAAAAATGCTATCAACGATTGTCCAGTTATAAATCGGATTTCCATTCGCATCTTCTGTATAAGCATTGGTTGAACCCCATTTCAATGCTGGAGTGCCATCACCTGTCGTTAATAAATTATGTGCACGGACAAAAACCGGAACAGGGCTTAGTGCAGCGAATCTCCGACAACAATTTTTTTCCATCTTTCATATAAGTATAGTTTGGTTCATCATAACCAAACCATGCCCAGATCGGTTTCATGTCACCAACTTCTTTATTCAGATCAACATTGATAACAGGCGACTGCGACCGTTACTGAAGAAAAAAAAGTGATAAATAATATAAGTGTATAGGCTTTCACATTCTGACAATTAAAAAGATTCAGCTAGTAGTTTTCTTAACCTGTTTATCTTTAAGGCCATTGCTTTGCTGAATACTGAAATTCTCTACATTATTTAATATAAATGTTTTTACAGCATCTACCGGTTGCAGCTTTTACCCGGAACAAGATCAGCATCTTTCACATCATCCATAATAATATGCCGGTCTCACTTCTTTGCCCAAATAACTTACTTCCACATTATTCATTTTTATTCCGTTTACATGGCGGATAAAAAATCCATAAGCAGGCATAATGCCCATGCGTGAGGCTCGGGATAATCTTTTTCATATTCAGGAACCACAGCAGGGATTTTTGCAAAAGAAGAATCCATTTGCCGGTAATAAATGCGGATATTATTCAATTGCAAGATCTTCAATGATCTTGCCCGGCACACCGCTGATAATAGATGCATAATGTGAATCGGCATTATAAACAACCATATTACTGATCATCACTCTTCGCAATGTGCCGGCTGTTGAATCAGCCGGTGGATCACGCATTCTTGATGCAAGACGAAGAAAAATCGGAGCAGTTGACAATATCTCTCATTGTGATATTGGTAATCGTCACATCTTCCAATAAAGCTCCATCAACCGATTCAATGCAAGCCCCCGGCAAAATTCAAATACACAATTAGAGATCGTAATATTTCTTAAACCCGCCATTTGATTCTGTTCCGAATTTTATTCGGCCCGTCGGGACTTCCCGAACGTCGGATTTTTATTCCAGTTCTTTCCGTTGGTAGGTGCCATCATAGAATGTTCCCAGGTCATAGCCGCTCACCTGGCAATTGGTGATAGTTACATCATCAGTTGATTTTGCATACCCTAAACCATAAGAACTTTTCAAACAAATACCATCATCATAAGGAGAATTGATAGTGCAATTAGAAACACGAACTGCAGAGCAACAATCTATATCAATACCATCACGATTGGTATCCATTTTTAAATTATCAACAGTAAAATTGTCAACACCTGTTGCGAGTATTCCAAAATGCCCGCCATATAAAATGGTGAAATCACGGAGTATCACATTGCGGCAAAGTTTTAGTGCAATGGCTTTATTGCCGCCTGGCCTTTGTTCTGTTGCATTCCGGCTCAATCCTTTTCCATTGATAATTCCAGGACCAAGAATTGAAATATCCTATTAGATTCTCTCCCCATATCAAACTATTGTGCCAATGACTATGTCCATAATCCTCGTATTGATCAAATTTATTTGGTTCCGCTTCATCATATCTTCCTTTGTCTTTGATAGAATCTGCCGCTAACAATACACTACCTGCATCCAGGAAAATAGAAATATGGCTTTTGAGATGAATGGAAAAACTTAAGTAAGTGCCGGCAGGAAAATAAACGGTTCCGCCACCGGCGTTTGCTGCGGCATCAATGGCATCATTGATCGCTTTTGTATCAAGAGAAACTCCATCGCCTTTTGCGCCGAAAGTTTTGATATTATAAAAAAGTGTTTGCCCTTGTACTGTTACAGAAACAAACAGAAGGAACATTCCAAAACAATTTCTAAAAATATTTTTCTTCATATAATCAGTTTCCATCTGGTTTTACGGAAGACATCATTGCACTTAGTGGCCAGTACCATTTTTCTATTGCATCAGGCCTGGCTGGATTAAATACAGAAATATCTTTATTTAAATATTTTACAAAAGGTAATGATTGTTCTTTAATTGATTGAACAATACATCTCGCCAATTCATAAGCGCCATAAGGATTGAAATGTGTATTGTCTTTCAATGCAGAATCTTGCCCAGGAAAACTATGAGCGGGATAATGAACAAATGCTTTGACCGATCTCTCTTCTCCCCATGCTTCATATAGTGTCTTGCTCATTGCATTCAGATCAATCAACATCACTTTTTCTTCTTTTGCAGTTTGACGCATTGCTTCAGGATAATTGCCAAGTGTATTAATAATATGCCCCGCTGAATCAAAATTCCTGCGATGCATTGAAGTGACAAGAACAGGTATAAGATTTCTTTTTCTTGCTTCAGTGATCCATTCTTTCAATGTTTCTTTATATGTAGTAAAAGGATCAAGGTGTGTGCTGCCGGGCTTCTGATCATTGTGAGCAAATTCAATAAATAAATAATCTCCCGGTTTTGCTATGCTCCATACTTTTTCTAATCTTTTTTCTCCCTTAAATGCTTTTAATGTTTCACCGCTTTCTGCATAATTAGCGATGCAAATTTTTTCGGGTTCAAAAAACGAAGGAAACATTTGCCCCCATGCGGCCCAGGGTTCCCGATCCTGGTCAACTACTGTAGAATTACCGGCAAGAAAAATCGTTGTTGCTTTTTTGTTGGGAGTAATTTCCAATCCGCATACTTTAGGCATTGAATCATTAAACTCAATAGTTAATAAATTATCCCAATGCAGGTAACTTATTTCTCTTGGCTTTAATCTTATTTTATCAATGACATCCCCATTCGCATCTCTTATCAAACTATCTCTTACATGTACGGTGAATGTTTTTTCGACGATCTCTCCTTTTTTTGTTCTTATATTTTGCAAAAACAATCTCCTGTTTTCTGCACGGACTGTTGTAGCTGAAGTCCCTTGTTTATCCCCAAGAAATATTTTTACATCATAATTACCGTCGGGAAGTTTCACTGAAAAATAAAATGGTTTATTAGCGGTAATATAATCACTTGTCAAAATATTATTTCCTTTTCTATTGACAGATCTTAATTCAGCAGTTTCATTAAAACCATATCCTAAACTATAACTGAATTTTGTACCAGGAGTAACTTTAGTGTATCCTTTTGCGGCATTACCTTCTCCAAAATCAAACTTATAATCTATTTGCTGAGTCCTGCCAGGAATTGACAAAACAATTGCTAATGATGTCAATAACCATATCTTCATCATTGAATATTTACTTTGCAGGTTTTTCTTTCTACGTTTTAAAATTATTGAGCATACTGTATGGAACCATCATTCATTTTAAAATGATCGCCTTTAATTAATTTATATATTTCTGCTCCTGCAAGTAAAACAGGCCCGTAACCATGCGCTGCAAAAACACTAACAGGGCGATAATAATAAAACATGGGATCAAACGCCATTCCTGTTCCTACGCATGTTCCTTCCACCTGCCCTTTGTCATTCACTTTAGTTGTCACAGCATTCCACGCCATCAAACACATTGGCCCGTAAGCTTTCGCATCTATCCATCCTTCGTTGATAGCTTTTGCAATACAAAAAGTATAGATGGCCGTTGCTGATGTTTCAAGATAAGAGTCATTTCTATCCAATAGCTGGTGCCAGAGTCCATTATCTGATTGGTAGGATGCCAGTCCTTTGATAAGTAGTTGCAGCTGATTCAAAATTTTTTTATATCCGGGATGATCAGCGGGGAGCACATCGAGTAATTCTGTCATAGCCAGTAATGCCCATCCGTTTGCTCTGGCCCAATGAAATTCAGGGTGCGGATTCATATCTTCAACCCATCCATGCATGTAAAGATTAATGTCTTTGTTAAACATCCGTTCCGAAAACTGCAGTACCTGCTTTACCGCATCATCAAAATATTTATTATCTCTTGTAAGTTTTCCCATTTGTGCCAGCGCAGGCACACTCATGTACAGATCGTCAAGCCACAGTGTAATTTTCTGTGGACGGTTTCTTGCCAATGTACCATCACTTAATCTTTGTTGCCCATTGGATATGTAATTAATATAATTATCAATCATTGGGCGCAGCTCAGTGGATCCGCCGGCACGAAGCAGTTTGATCGTAGCACCGCACATAGCGCCGCAATCATCCAATGCTTTTGGTTCAATAACCTGCCGCAATGGATTAGAGTCCTTTGGCGCTTTTTGATAAAGTGTGCGAAAAGCAGGAATTGAATGTGCGATCAATTCCAACCGTTGTTTCGTATAGTCAGCATATTTTTTATCTCCCGTTGCTTCGGTAACAGATAACATGGCCCCATAAGTGACACCCCATTCATAACTCGTCAGCCGGAAATCGCCTGGTTTGAATATAATATTCGTATCAGGATTACTGACATCTTTAATTTCAGCATGGGTAAGACGATTAATAAATATGGGGGGCGTTGTTGAGTCTAAATAATGAAATATCCTGTCCAATACAGATTTAATACCCCCTTTAGTCGGAATGGTATAGGAAACAGGATACTCTGGTTGAAGAGCATGCAAAGGGGTGGTTACATCATTCCGGGGTGTTTTCTTTCTCTGGGCAAGAGCGGAAAAGCTTACGAAGAAAAAAAACGAAGCGAACAAAAAAACATATCCTGCCGGGAGCAAATAACGAATTAATGATTTCATACAGCAATACAATTTAAAAATTCATTAAAGTTAAGTTTTCAATAAGCTAAGTCGTTCTGTTCTGTCAGGGGCTATTTTCTAATGCACATGCCTGGTGGAACGAATCATTAAACTCTATAGTAATCATGTTATCCCAATGCAGGTAACTTATTTTTTTGGCTTTAATCTCATTTTATCAATAACATTTCCATGTCTAATCAGGCCGTCCCTTACATCACTGTAAAAACTCGTGCAATTATTTTTCCAAATTGTGTGCGGCATTTTCCAGTACCAGGAGTAATTTGATTATAGCCTGTTGCAACTTTACTAAAACCAAATTCAAATTTATACTCTTGTGCCCCTACAAAAAATGGGGGAAAAAATAGATACTATGAAAGCCACAAATAGTTCCATAAGCTGTAGAAAACAAGAAAGAAATTTAGTTTAAATTAAAAAAAAGCCCGGTCTGAGAATTTAGCCGGGCTTTGATGATTGCTCGCGATTGCCAAGAAAAAAAATTTATTGAGTAATGACAGTTTCTTTATCCATTAGATTCATGATAAATACAGCATCGATATTAAATAACTAAAGAACTTATTGTTTTCATATAACTCAATACCCCGGGTTTTGATCATACAATCCCGGAGCTGCATCTAATTGCGATTGAGGAACAGGATAAATAATGCCATTTGCTGTTATAGGACTCATCTTGTTTAGTGTGGCATCTTCAACCGTTCTCCATGCATTCATAATCGTCACCAGGTTTCCGCTTCTTTGCAGATCAAACCAGCGTTGACCTTCGCCGGCAAATTCTTTTCTGCGTTCATCAAACAACTGTGTCTAAGGTGACATTTGCGATTGGAGGCTGTCCGGCTCTTGCCCTGACCTGGTTCACTATCGCATCCACGTCACCTTGTGTACCAGGGGCTCCATGTAATATACATTCTGCTTTTAGCATCAATATATCCGTATACCTGACAGCGATAAAATTAATACCCCAATCAAACCGGCTTGTAGGAATTTGAGCAGCAGTAGTATCTAAGTATTTTCTGATAAAGGGGTGTGCATCAACAGTACCATTATAAGTGAAAGGTGTAGTATGGAGAGTTGGCGCCTTACGGGTATCTGTCGCAGCGTAATCATTCAACAGATCGTATGATGCATTGGGGTTCCCAATAGTTCCGTTTAACGCAGCATTACCGGACGGGAATGAATTGAAATAATTCTGAGCAGAAAGAAGCCACGGAAAATCTGTGCCTAAGACCGGGCTTTGGCCTCTTAGAAACATTATATCAAATATGGCCTCTTTATTAACGTTAGGATTTTGATTGCTATATGAAAAAATACTGTTTGCAGGCACAGGGAAGGCATATAAGTTTGGGTTGAAAACAAAAACCCCGCTGCTAATGATATCCTGCAATAAAGGCAAGGCAAGACTCCATTCGTTCAATCCCAATACCGGGTCCTTCAATACCATAGGTCGGTCCTGAACGAGTCATATAAACTTTTGCAAGTATTGCCTCCGCTGCATATTTGGTGGCCCTACCCACATCTGATGCAGTGTAATTAGGAAATGGACCACTGAAATTAATTGGCAAATTTGCAATTGCAAATTGAAGATCGGCAATGATGAATGCATATACATCAGTCACAGAACTGCGACCAATTGTGTTGGCTTCAGCAGCTGAAACCGGGTGATCGATAATAGGCAGTTTCCCATAATACTTAACGAGATCAAAATAAAAGAAAGCTCGCAGAAACCTTGCTTCAGCGGTTAATCTTGTTGCCAGCGCCGCAGAACCGACTGCACTACCGTTTTTGGCAATTTGATCCAGTACCGTGTTGGCGTTGAATATGCCGCTAAAATCTGAACGCCATGCTTCTTCAACGTAAACATTTGTTGTGATATTTGTTTGAAAATTATTAATAGGATCATGGTCACGGGCAACCCCATCAACATTAAAAGGATATATATTATCTGACCTCACTTCAGAGAGCCACATTAGCCTGTCAGGGTAGCCTCTCAGGCTATTATATACAGCATTAATGCCTTGTATAAAATCGCTTGGTTGCGCATAGAAAGTTGCCGTCGTCGCTGAGGAAATGGGTACCTGGTTCAAATCCTTTTTGCAGGAAGCAATTGCTGCAACAACTATAAATAAAATAAAATATATCTTTTTCATTGTTTTAAAAAGTTAGGGGTGATTAAAAAGTAATATTTAATCCGAATATCAATGATTTTGCCAATGGCATAGCACCATAATCACCTGCTTCAGGATAAGAACCATTGGAGCTTATAGCGGTATTGGCTGCCTCCGGATTTAAACCATTGGTATATTTATCGTGTCCAAAAAAGTTTTCTAACGAAAAGTAAACCCGTGCACTCTCTATGCCCAATCTTTATTTAATATTTCTTAAGTTATACCCTAATGTTATATTCCTTACACGTATATAATCTGATGAGTAAAACCAATCGGTAGCGGAAGTAATCGGACTAAGAAAAGTTGTGTATGCTTTACTAAACCTGCCATCACCCTGATCGGTTGGCGATTTCCATCTATTGACAAAAGAAGCAGGATGATTATCCGATCTTCCCTGTCCTGGACGTGTAAGCGCTCTTCCCAATTGTGAATAGATCGTACCACCAGACTGTCCCTGAACCAAAATATTCAGATCAAAATCTTTATAACGAAATGTATTGGTAATTCCATAAGTCTAATCAGGGTTCGGATGTCCTACAATCTGTTTATCAGCTTCATGTTATCACGCCATCTCCGTTAATATCCTGGTATTTAAAATCACCCTCTTGTTCTTTAGTACCGTATTGAGCGACATGCCCTGTAATATCCTTTGCAGTTAAAAAGCCTATTGCTTTCAAAACATATATGCTGTTTATCGGTGATCCAACACGCAGAATAGCGTCAGATACAGTAAGACCGTTTGGTATGATGATCTGCGTTTGTCCCGGCGCCAGGGCCTCTATCTTGTTAGTATTATGAGTTACGGTTAGTGTAGTGGTCCACTGGAATTTACCAGTCATATTGCGTGAAGTTATTTCCAGTTCCTGGCCTATATTTCGTACTGAACCAATATTAGTAAGAGAACTTTGAAACCCGGTTACTGCCGGAACCTGCACATTTAATAAAAGATCTGTGTTTAGTTTATTATAATAATCAAATGAGCCGATGATACGATTTTTTAAAACCCCAAAGTCAAGTCCGAAATCATAAGTTTGCGATTTTTCCCATTTCAAATCCGGGTTAGCCAAAACGTTTGGCGACTGACCAATTACTACTGCCGGTGTTGAACCAAAAACATATCCCGCTGAACCGATTGTTGCAATACTGGCATAGTCATTAGGTAAATTATCATTCCCGTTTACCCCATAGGATGCTCTTATCTTCAGGTCACTGATTACAGGTACTGATTTCATAAAGTCCTCTTCGGTTGCTATCCACTTAACAGAAACAGATGGGAATATACCAAATTGATTATTTACACCAAACCTTGAAGAACCATCCCTGCGTAAACTTGCTGATAAATAATATTTTTCCTTATAGCCATACTGCAAGCGTCCGAAATAAGAGATCAATACACTTTGGGTAGAAGTAGTATTACCGGTAACGGCAGCAGCCGCATTTAATGTTTGTATTGATGCACTGGTAAATCCGCCATTTGAGCTCATTGTTGCCCTGTCCAAACGATCCACATTGTACGAATATCCTGCCAATACATTTATGCTATGATCATTCTTAATTACTTTAGTGTAAGTAAGCGTGTTTTCATTTACAAAGGTCTGCCTTCGATAACTATTGTATGTAGCCTGAAGTAGCCAGCCAACAGATTGTTTGATCCCGTAAAGGTCCTTGCCTGCTTGGGTGCCTGCCGATAGTGTAAGGCACATAAGTAGTCGCAATATTATCTTGTATTATCTAAATTGACTGAAGTTCTGAAAGTCAAACCCGTAATGATCTGGTATTCTCCATAAATAGTACCTAAAGTACGGTATCGTTTATTTGTACCTAGTCTGTATATTAATTTACCATATGGTGAATTGGTGCTACTGCTCCAGTGATATTGTCCCTATTTTGACCGGTGCTTGATTTATAGCATAACATATAATCCCATTGTATCTTCCTGTACAGGGCCAGGCTTAGAGCCTGGTGAAAAATCTGATCTTTCCCTTCTACGCCGGGATCCTGTGTAACGGAATAAGTCGGGGCAACGTTCAACCCAAATTTTAATCTTTTAGAAGCATTGACTTCTAAATTTGCCCGCAAGGAATATGGTTTATACCCTTCACGTATAACAAAGCCATCCTGGTTCTGCATAGTTTCCCGAAATAAAATATTTTACAGCATTCGTACCGCCACTGGCAGAAATTTCATAATTCTGCATTTGTCCTTTTCTTTCAATGGCGTCCTCCCAGTCTATAAATTCTAAACCGGGATGCCCTGGCATTGTCCACCGCGGATCAAGCAAATAATTAGCATTAAAAGAACCGATCCGTGCCAATCGTGTGGCATGATCATCGTTGACTGATGCGGTTGGATAAGCTGCCAGGTATGTTGCATTGATTACTTCAGTGGCTGTGGCAATCCACTGATGACCATTCTGCATTTTCAAAACTTTACTGGCCTGATTATATCCTCCATAAATATTAAAACTGATTTTTGGTTTGCCGGTTTGCCCTCGTTTGGTAGTAATCAATACAACACCATTTGAGGCTCTTGATCCATAAATAGCGGCAGCAGCAGCATCTTTTAAAATCTGGACGCTTTCTATATCGTTGGGATTAATATTATCTAAAGGATTGCCCGTTGAAAAAGAACCATTAGTCGTATTGGAAGAATTTGGAGTCAAAGGAAATCCATCAATTACATATAACGGCTCATTACCACCACTGATAGATCCAGAACCACGTACCTGGACACTGAATGCTTTACCGGGCATCCCGGTTGTTTGTTTAACGGTAACACCAGCCAATTGCTCCAACCAATGCCTGGTCAACTCTTTGGATGGGTCTTTCATCCAGGTTTTCTTGCATTAAAAGAAGAGACAGCTCCTGTTACATCTTTTCTCTTTTGTGTACCATAACCAATTACAACTACTTCACCGAGTATTTTCTGTGAAATATTTAGTGACAGGTTAACTACTGTTTGGTTATTCACAGGAATTTCCTGATCCAGATATCCCACCGAAGTAAATACAAGCACATCATTGCCTTTAACATTGGTAATCTTGTAAGAACCATCCAGTAAACTGATGGCCTGGTTATTGGTCCCCTTGACACGAATAGTAGCATTAGCAACTGCTTCACCGTTTTCATCAATTATTTTACCAGTAACAGTTAAAGAGTTTTGTGCTTGTACCTGAGAAGAACAGAATAAAAACAGGGAAAATAAAAGTAAAGTAATACTTTTTCCAGGAAGAGCTTTCAATTTCATATAGCAGCATTATGGTTTAAAAATAGAAGCAATCGATACTAAAAGTAGGAATGCATTTTTTTTTACTCATCCTGTTCTATCCTGATAATAAAGCTTATTTACGCAATCGTTCCCGGAAATATTAGGTTGTGATATTCTTGCTCTTGTGAAAGCTTTGTTTTGATTATTCCGATTGATTGATAAATTGGAGATTGATAGCGGTAGCGGAGAAAGGATAAAGGTTCCAGTTTTTTTGAAATGCTAATGCGGCGCCAAGAGCACTGGCCTGCGCAACTGAAGCTGTATAAACTTTAAAATGGGGATATGCATTTGCAAGCAGGCTCATATAGACAGGATTTTCGCTAAAACCTCCGTCAACAAAAATTTGTTTTACATCTGTATCTTTTAAAACCAGGTTGATACTCTGTACCTGCTGAACGATCAAATCCGATATTAATTGATGGTAGGCTTCTTCATAAGATGTAAATTCATCAAGATCCCTATTCCCGAATGATGATTGCCCGATAACAACTTCTTTTCCGGTCTCATTTGAAAGTGTATTTTGGGTGCCAATCTTTTTTATCAGGTTTAAATTTGCTCCTATTTTTTTGTAATAGTCCAATGCAGTATTAAAATGTGCTGCTATTCTTTTTACCTGTTGCTCATGCTCATACCCGGCAAAAAGCCGTGATGCTTTAACGGGTTTTCCTTCGTAAGAAAGATAACAGAGACAATCATGCTGTAATTCATAATCTGAAAGTTCGCTGTGATTAAAAGGATTGAGACTAATGCACCAGGTGCCGGTTGATAATAAAATAAACGGTTCTGTAAAGGAAGATAAATAAGGTATCAGCGCCGCAGAACTATCGTGCAAACCAACACCAACAGGAATTGTATCATGAGCAAACCCGGCTATTTCTGTACAGCTTATTATCGGAGCAAGTTTATTTGAGATACTTTCCTCTTTCACCCATCTATGATAATTATTCTTTTGAAAATCCCAGAGATTGGTATGGCACCCAATACTTGTAATATCAGAATTAATTGCGGAACAAAGAACGTAACTCAGGTATTGCGGCAAATGAAGAGCATGTTTTATTGAGGCAAATGCTTCAGGCTTTTCATACTTCAATCGGTATAACTGCATCCCGGAATTCAAACTTCCCAACACCGGTGAAGCTGTTTCTTTTGCCATTAAACTTTCACCACCATAGGCATCATAAAATTGCTTCGTTAGTTGCGGCGGATAAGATTTTAAATAATTATATAAAGGCAATGATACTTTTCCATTTTTATCGAGGTAAACAAAACTGGCTCCGTATGCTGAAAAATTTACAGCTTTAATCTCAAACCTTTTGTCTGAAAGTAATATTGAAAATGTAGTTTGGTATCCACTGGGTTAATTGATGTACATCTTCGCAGGGAAATCCATCTTCATCTGTAGTTTCGTTCAATTGTTTTTTCTCTTCGTATACAACATTATATTGCTCATCGAAAAGAAATAATTTTTTATTGGTCTTTCCCACGTCAAAGATCGCTATGACAGGAATGGGTTTCATCACAATCCTGTCGCTACTGTTTTTTGACCTCTTTCTTTGATAAGCTGATCCCTGACTTTCAGATCACGAAATAACTGAATTGGCTGAAGAGCTGCCTTTTCTTTCATTCTTGCTTCTGCTACTAATGGTCTTACATCAGTACGATATGCATGTTGTAAAATTTCCTGTGCAGTAACTACATCATTTTCATCCTGTGCCTGCTTCAGTTTTTTTGTATCAATAAGCAATGCTTGTGCATAAGCAATTTTGATTGCTTCTACTGATTGCAGCAAATCTTCCAACGGATCTTTTACATTATGTGAAGCATCGATCATCCATCCCAAGATCAGTGGCATGATTCATATTCTCTTGCATCCATTCCTTCTACCAATTCATTAAAAATTAAAAATAACTGATAAGGATTGATGCTTCCCACTGTCAGATCATCATCACCATATTTTGAATCATTGAAATGAAATCCGCCAAGTTTACCTTCCATTAATAATAATGAAACGATCTGTTCAATATTTGCATTGGGCAAATGATGTCCGAGGTCAACAAGTGTAAATGCTTTAGGTCCCAATTTTTGAGCATATAATAATGATTGTCCCCAATCACCAACAGTCATTGAATAAAAATTAGGTTCATATGCTTTGTACTCTACAAACATTTTCCAATTGTCCGGTAAAGCGCTGTATATTTCTTTTAAACTTTCCAATGTATTTTGAAATGCTTTTCTGAAATTCAACTGGCCGGGAAAACAAGATCCATCAGCTAGCCATACAGTAATAGATTTTGAACCTAATTCATTACCATGCCTGATCACTTCAATATTATGATCAATAGCCTGTTTCCGGACTGCTTTATCAACATGCTGCAATGAACCAAATTTATAACTGAGTTGCTGATCCGGTTGATCCTGGAATGTATTGGAATTAACTGCATCGAACTTCAGATTCAGTTGGGCCGCTAATGTTTTTATTGCTATAGCATCAGAAGGAATATCCCAGGGAATGTGCAGTGATATAGCACCGCTTGATTGTTCAATTGCATGAAGCAATCCAACATCTTCCATTTTTTCTTCGAGACTTCCGGGTTCACCGCCACCAGAAAAACGTCCAAACCTTGTTCCGCCTGTTCCAAGTGCCCAACTCGGAATTGCAACCTGGAAAGCTCTGAGTTTTTCAACTACAGAATTGACATCAGGAATTTTTTGAGAAAGAAATTCAAAATCTTTTTTATGTTCTTTTTCCAGTGAGTGATTGTGTTCATCGATCTTATATTGTTCGATAAGCATGGCAATCGTTTTATGGAAGATAAAAAACTTCTTTTAAAGGTATGCTAACCGGAGAATTATCAGGATTGGTTTCCATAATATCTTTCATATATGCCCACCATTGTTTCATGACGGGTTGTTCGGGAAGTTTGTCCAGGGATAATTCATCATCTATTTTCAAAATGCCAAATAAACTGTTAGTGGTTTCATCAAGAAAAATAGAATAGTCGCTGATACCTGTTTCCTTTAAGAGCTTTTTCAATTCAGGCCACAATTCATCATGCCTTTTTTTATATTCTTCTTCATAGCCTTTATGAAGTTCATTTTGAAAGCGATCCGTTTCATTTTTTTCTTTATTATCTCACAAATGCATTGGCAACACCACCATCCACATTCAGTACATTTCCGGTTGATTTATTCAGCAAACCACCTACAAATGCAAAACAAGCATTGGCGATATCTTCAGGCAGAATTGTTTCATTCAATAATGTTCGTTTGGCATAATAATCTGGTAATTCTTCTACAGTAATGCCATAAGCTTTTGCCCTTCCTTCGGCCCAGCCACTGTTCCAGATATTACTTCCAGAAATTACTGCATCGGGATTTACAACATTCACACGGATATTATCCTTACCCAATTCAGCAGCATTTAATCTTGATAAATGTAATTGTGCTGCTTTTGCTGAACCATAACCTGCATTGTTAGGCCCACTAACTAATGCATTCTTACTTACAATATTTAATATATCTCCTCCCAGATCTTGCTTGCGCATAATTTCTACACCCTTTTGTGTTACCAGGAACTGGCCTTTTACCAATACATCATATAAAATATCCCAATCTTTTTCTGTATGATCTTCGATTGGTTTTGAAATAGATAAGCCTGCATTATTCACAACAATATCAACACCGCCAAATGTCAGTGCAGCTATTTGCAAATGCTTGGTCTATGGTTTTAGCATCTGGTAACATCCAATAGCTGTGCTGTAAAAACATCTTTACCATAATCTGATTTGAATTCTTCTTTTGCTTCATCCAATCGTTCGGCATTATTATCATTGATAACAACACAAGCACCTTCATCTGCAAATTTTTTTGCAATGGCTTTTCCAATACCTCCGGCACTGCCGGTTATCAATGCTATTCTTCCGGACAATGCTTTTGGTTTTGGCATACGTTGCAATTTTGCTTCTTCCAATAACCAGTATTCAATATTAAATGCTTCCTGCCTTGGTAATGAAGTGTATTCAGAAATCGCTTCTGCTCCTTTCATTACATTAATGGCATTGATATAAAATTCCGCTGCTACTCTTGCGGTTTGTTTGTCTTTTGCAAAAGTGAACATGCCAACCCCTGGATAAAGAATGACCACAGGGTTAGGCATCACGCATAGCCGGGCTGTTCGGATGTTTGCAGGTATTATAATAGTCTGCATACATTTTTCTGTATGCTTCAAATTGTGGTGTTCAGTTTTTCTTAAGTGACAGCAACATCTGAAAGATCATCTGAAGCGCCAATATTCAAAACAAGCGGAGAAATTTTTGTACGAAGAAAATGATCCGGGCAACTGGTTCCCATAGGAGCCAATCTTTCCAGGTCATTTGAATTGATAAATTCCAAAACTCTGTCATCATCCGTAAAATGACCGATCATTTTTGTTTGTGATGAACAGAGCCCTCTTAGTACCGGAGCAATCAGTGCCGCCTGTTGTAATCGTTTTCTTTTGGCTAGTGATTTTATTTTTTCTCCTCCAAATATGGGTTTTTTCTTTTCTATATTTCCTGTTCAAGGTATTCAGCACATTGTTCAATCACTTCCAGTGTATTGATATAACTTTCATAAGCTGTATCGCCCCAGGTAAATAAACCATGAGAACCCAGCATGATACCTCGTATACCCGGATTTTCATCCAAACATTTCTGCAATCTTTAAGCCAAGATCAAATCCGGGTCTTTGCCATTTTACCCAACCGATTGTTCCATTAAATAATTCTTTAGTTATTTGTTCGCCATCTTTCGCAGCAGCAATTGCAATAGCTGCATCGGGATGTAAGTGATCAATATGTTTGAATGGAAGAAAACCATGAAGAGGTGTATCAATGGAAGGAGCTTTTGAATGCAAGATCATAAATGCAATGATTGAATAGTTCCACCATTTCATCTTCATGCTCAATACCGCGATAAACATTTTTTAAATTGCGCAAACGGTCCACATACAAAGCAGCAAGACCACTCTTTTTTAATGTTCCGAGGTCGCCACCGGATCCTTTTACCCACATCACTTCCTGTATTTTCTCCAGTCAATGGATCTTTTGCCTTTGCTTTGCAGGAAGTATTGCCACCGCCATAATTGGTCAAGCGCAGATCGGCTCCAAGTAAGTTGGAACGATAGATCAATAAAGCTACTTCATCCCCTGCAAAGTTCTGCTGCTTTTTTTTCGTCCCACAGGTAACTTACATGTTTAAATCTTATTGTATCAACTGAAGACATAATCATTCATTTATTCATAATCAAAAAATTATTTTATCGAATTTCCATAACCAACCGATAATAACAGAAAGAATAATTGTTATAATTCCAATCGTAATTGTTGTTTTTGTTTTTTTGCTTACACCTTTCCATTCTTTTAAAACCATTCCCCACATATTTGCCATCAAAATGATAAAAGCCATATGCAGTATCCATGAGCTGGCTCCATTTCCCAGTTTGCTTTCTCCCATTCCATAAAAGAAAAACTGGAGAAACCAAGTAGTTCCTGCTAATGCAGCAAAAAGATAGTTCCTGGCAAGCGGCGTACTGCAGTCAATATAATTTTTAAAAGAACGATTCCTTGTATTTAAAATCATGCACCAAATAAAATTGGTGGCCAGACCGCCCCATAACAATACCACATAAGTAACATTGTTTTGGAATAAAGGATTCATTCCGGCATCAACGGCTGCATGCGCCATTGGTTTCCCTGCCTCAATCCCAAAATTAAAACATGCACTCATAATCCCGGAAAAAATTGCAACAATTAATCCTTTCACCAAACTGAATTCTGCTATACTTTTTTTCTTGTCTTCTTCAGACAACTCTTTTTCTTTCATCATCCCTGCTTTTCCACAGATATAAATTCCGAGCAAACAAATAATAACACCCGTTAGAACAATACGTCCCCATGAAGTATTCAGCAGATCATTGAAAGTGGTTTTTCCCGGAGTAGGATTAAAACTGTAATAAATGGAAGGAACCAATGCTCCGAATGCAGAGCAAAATCCGAGAACCACAGAATTTCCGAGGGACATTCCCAGATAGCGTACACCTAATCCGTAAGTCAATCCTCCAAAGCCCCATAATACCCCGAATAAGAGAGTGAATTTAATTGTATCAAATGAAGTCTTACTGATGATTTCCGCAAAACCGGGAACTGTTAACCAGGCTGCAAGAGGAGGAACAATCAACCAGGAAAATAGCCCACCAATAATCCAATAACTTTCCCAACTCCATTCTTTTACTTTTTTAAAAGGCATGTAAAAACTGCCCGAAGCAAATCCGCCGATAAAATGATAGACGACTCCAAGTATTACTCCCATCTTAATTATTTTCTATGGATTGCAATAAAACTAACTATTAAAAATATGCTATATAACTTTAAAGCTATCATGTACTGTCATGATAAATCAGAAAGTGGTCTTTTGCCCGGCAAAAAACCGCTAATCACGAAAATAATGTAAGTTTGAGGTTGCCTGCAAATTTTTAATATGAAACAGAACGATCTATTTCAACATATTCATATTGATTATTATTCTGCTACTCCGAAATATCTTCAACTTGCCAATGCATCATCAAGGCGATCAGTGACGGCGTATTAGAAAAAGATGAACTTTTACCTTCTATTAATGAATTAAGTTTTGAATTTGAAATTTCCAGGGATACTGCAGAAAAAGGATATAAGCACCTAAAGAAAAACGGTATTCTTGGTTCGGTACCCGGCAAAGGATATTTGTCAAAACAAGCGGAGGTAAATCAGAAGCTGAAAATTTTTTTATTATTCAATAAACTAAGTTCTCATAAAAAAATTATTTACGATGCTTTTGTGGCTATCCCTTGGGGACCTGGCATGCGATTGATTTTTACATCTATAATAATGATTTTGTTTTTTCAAAAATTTAATCACTCAATAAAAAAATGACTATACTCATTACGTGATAATCCCGCATTTTCTGGATGGCGAAGAAAATGCATTTGAAGTGATCAATACGATCCCTCAAGACAAATTACTTTTGCTGGATAAATTGGTGCCCGGTGTGCAAGGAGAATATGCTGCGGTATATGAAAATTTTGAAAAAGACATTTACAATGCTTTGGAGCAAGCCCTTGAGAAATTGAGTAAATACCATACCATCAAGATTATTTTTCCTGAATACACGTATCATCCGAAAGAAATTTTAAAAGGATTTCTCTTGTTTTGCAAGCAATATGCTTTTAATTATAAGGTTGTTCATGATATCGAGTATCGAACCGATCAAAGAAGGTGAAGTGTATATTAACCTGATGGAAAATGACCTTGTCATATTGATCGAAAAAATTTTGGCGACCAAAATGAAATTGGGAAAACAGGTTGGTGTGATTTCTTATAATGAAACGCCTCTTAAAAAAATAATTCTCAATGGCATCACAACAATCTCCACAGATTTCCAGTTGATGGGTCAAAAAGCTGCTGAACTGATTCTCGAAAATTCGAAGGAACATTTTGAAGTACCTTTCGAAGTCACATTCAGGTCTTCACTTTGATTGAACATGTTTTTTATTTTTTGGGAATTGATATGAGGGCCGAGTAATAATGATCCTTATCCATGCAGCAACCTTTAATTCCCTATTTGAGCCACAGCGAAAGGGACATTCTAAATTTTTAGCTAATATAATAACGTTTGTTTCTAAAAGAATTCGGCACCATTGACAAAATCCAGAGTACAGATACCTAAAAAACCTTTCTGCAAAATCAGTCTATACCTTCTCGAAAGGTTTGGCTTTTTATTTGTTATACCTAAATTCGGTGGATAAATAATTCCCAAAAATGATTTTTTTAAAATGATTTATCAACACTGATTTTTGTATCTGAAAAATAATTAACTTCAAATCCTCAATCGAGTGCGGGACCATCGGGATCATAATGTCCAAAGTCTATTCTAAATCCAATTTCTCCGAAAAACGCATTTATTTCTCTTTAAAAACTAAACTCGTTGTTATGAAAAAGCTTTACTTTTTGGTGGTAATTTTTATTTATGTTAGCTCCTTTTCCCAAACTTATGAGTATAATTTCAATAACTCACTGGCTGAGCAAGGCGGGAGTGGCCCAACTCTGACAGAATATTTGACTAACGGAGCCGCAGCTGGTAGCTACAGTAGTCAATCTATTACTACGAGTCAAGGTACTTGTGGCACGCAGACCACATATAACTTTAATGTTGGAGGAGGACTCGAATTTGACAATAGTAGCAGTTTTATTGGGACCAGTTACACAATTAATGTGCTATTAAAATGGAATACCTTACCCGGTGGAACCTGGTACCGGGTAATTGATTTTGATACCACTACTGATAATGGAATATATTCCAAAACAGGCGGCTGTATTAGATTTTCACCAGTTGGTCCATCATTTTATGGATCTTGCCCAAATCAGACCAGCGGCAACTTTACTTTATTTACTTTAGTAAGAGACGCTGCAACTGATTCAGCTTATATTTTTGTTGATGGCGCATTGTCCGAATCCTATTTTGATGGGACAGGCTTATATGTGCCCCCAACCGCAACATCTCCTATCCTCTTCTTCATTGATAATACTGGGGACGTTGAAAATGGGGATGGTAGTATCAGATATCTTTCCTTAACGGCATCTGCTTCAACGCCAGCCCAAGTTTTAAATACATGGAACACTCTTTGTAATACGGTGCTGCCCTTACATCTGGTTGATTTTTCTGCAAATAAACAATCAAGTTCAGTTAATTTAAGTTGGACAACCGTTAACGAAGTAAACGCCGATCGTTTTGAAGTTGAAAAAAGCAGTGACGGAAATAATTTTAACAAGTTAGCAGATGTCCAGGCTAAAAATACTCCAACCACTAATAAATATGGTTATGTTGACACCCATCCTTCACTGACAAATTTTTATCGTCTTAAAATGGTGGATATAGATGGGCATTTTACTTATTCGGCAATCCTTAAAATAAGTTTTAGCGGAAATCAAAAGTTTGAGATTTATCCGAATCCTGCTTTAAACACAATTACTATTACTGGCGTTAACGAAAATCAAATCGTAAGAGTATTTAACATACAAGGTAATGAACTCCTGGAAAAGAAGGCTTCAGGACAAAGCCTGACTATAGATATAAGCAAATATCCTTCCGGTGTTTACATGGTTCAATATTTTGATGGGGAAAAAATGCAAAACAAAAAACTAATAAAAGAATAAGTCAATTATTCTCTATAATGTAAAAAGCAGTGCTTTTAATAAAAGCACTGCTTTTTTAATAAGAAACTGCCAAGATGCAAAATCAAATACTTAGCTTAAAGATATTTGTTACATTTTCTCAAAAGAATCAGCAAAAACTTTAGAAATAACAAGTTTAAACTTATTGTTGGTAGATTTTATTAATTCTGATTCGTTAATAATTCTGACGTCAATTTTAATAGATTCACCTACTCTGTTGCGAATATTAGTTTTTACTTCCTCCCTGTCTATGTCAGTAAACTCATTCTCAGGAACAATATTGACAATTATATGATCCCACTCATCCTGGATAATCTGGGAAAAAAGAATATTATTTAACCCTTTAAATGCAACATCTAATCGCCCGATTTGAGTGCCATCCTTTAACACTACTACATCATCAGAGCGGCCATCGATCTTTTTAATTACATGGTTCTTCCCACAACTACATAAAAGCTGTTCTCTTTTTATTATATCATCAGTATAATATCTTATTAAAGGAAACGACTTATTAATTAAGCTTGTACCAACAACTCCGTTATCGAAGTACTCATTAAATGAATATAAAGGCATTTCATGATAATTGCCAAATCGGCACTGGCCTAATGCTATTGTTCGTTCAGCATTTCCGTACCAATCAAATATTTTCCCATTTAAACATTTTTCGATCCTATCTATCTGAAATAAGTATAAAGTCTCAGAAGAAGTAAAAATTAATGGAACGTTTATTTTATATTTTTTTTGTTCAAGTAAAGTAACCAAAGAATAAACTGAGCTGGGGTATGCCAATATCGCCCTGGGACTAAATCGTTTTAATTCTTCATAATACTTACCAATATTTTGGCTGTTCAGTAAATAGCTGGATAAATAAAGAGTGTTCTCGGAGCTATTGTAATATTTCAATTGTTGCCTGTCCAAAACGCCCCTTAAAGAAACTATAGGGTCTCCAATATTTAGTCCGTGTTGTTTCCTAAAATGCCACAAATATGCATTTTCAGTTATGATTGAATTGAATGACCGGTAAACTGTAAGTGGAGATCCAGAAGTGCCGCTTGTAAAACCTTTTTTTAGAAATTTCAATGGCACCAAAGCCATATCTCTTTGCCTGTTCTTGACATCATCTTTTTTTATAATCGGCAAATCATAAAAAAAATCATTCTTATCAAAATCCAAGCTCTTATAAAGCTCTCTATAAAATTGGCTTTTCTTTCTTGCAGTTTTTACCAGTCTGGATATTTTTAGTTGCTCCAGTCTTTTAAGATCTTCACTATTTAGCAAGCCAAGCTTTTCGATTTGTCGAATTTTCATCTGTAGAATAAAATTATGCCTGGATAAAAACGATATTTGATCTATTAATTTCAACCGAAGAGAATCAAGCATTCATTAGTAATTTATATAATTCAGCTAGTTTATGCAGAACGTTTGCAGAGGAAAATTCTGAAACAATTTCTTTAGAATTGGCCCCATATTCTTTTACCAGATCAGGGTTACAAATTATTTTATTAAAAATTTGTTTTAAGCCACTAATATCCCCCGGATCGAACAGCCAGCCGTTATATTCATTTTTGACTAATTCAGGTATCCCTCCAACCGGTGTGGTAATAATTGGTTTACTGTATGACATAGCCTCCAGTATGGATACTGGCAGACCCTCATTATATGAAGGCAATATGAAAACATCAGAGGATTTCAACAGGGTTTCTTTCTCTTTCCCAGAGACCCATCCCTTATAAAAAACAATTTTTTGCAAATTGAGATCACCGATTGTCTTCATTAAACGTGTTTCGTTTCCATTTCCGCCGATAACCAACCGGAGATCATTTTTTTGGATTTCCGGCAATAAGCTGATTGCGGAAAGCAAATCGTAAATACCTTTATTTTCACTAAGTTTTCCTAAAAATAATAATTGAACAATACCATTGTTGTTGTAGTCATTATTATCCGGTTGCAATTTTACCGGGTTGTTCAACACAAAGATTTTATTCCGAGGCACAAGTAAAAGAAAAAAATCAATCCATTGTGGAGACAAGCATATTATCTTGTTTGATTTTCTAAAAATATACTTTATATAAGATCTGGATATCCGGGAGGAATTCTCATAAAACAAATGGAACTTCCCGCCATGAATATGAAGTATTGCCTTCTTTCTGAAAATTTTAGCAAAAACCACAAAGATGCTTTTCCTATAAAAGCTGCCTCTCGAAGCTGAGTTAATATGTATAATTTTAATCTTAGGGTCAAATGTCAACCTTTTTAAATACACGATTAGTGCATAAATAAATAAGAATTGTCTTTTAAAGAACGAATTATTTGAATAAGTAGGGATAAACTTAAAAGGACTGAACCAACCCGAATATTCCTCTAATACTGCGCCAATACCCCCTCGGTGATTTTTATAATCCGGGCCGATAAATAAAACAGATTGTGATATTTCGTAAGGAATTTTATCTATGTACATTATGGAAGAAAATCATTTAAGTACAACAGTTTGTTACCAAGCTTTAGTTTTAAATCAGTTATTATGTTCCCCATAAAGAGAAATTAATTTTGCGACAATTCTTTGTGAAGTTTGCCCATCCCATAATTCAGGTATAGAGCCCTTTTTCCAAATGTTCATCTGTAAATCTTTTAAATGCTTTCCTAAATTATTGAGATCAGTTCCTACTAATACATTTGTGCCAACAGTAACTGTCTCGGGCCTTTCCGTTGAATTTCGGAGAGTCATGCAAGGGATTCCCAAAACTGTTGTTTCTTCAGTAATACCACCTGAATCAGTAATTACCGCCTTCGAATTTTTAATTAAATAAACAAATTCCAGGTAACTCAATGGATCCATTTGTATCAGTCTTTCATGAGCATATGAAATATCTCTCAATATTTTTTGAGTCCTTGGGTGAACCGGGAAAATTACAGGATATCCCTTACTTCTTTCCAAAATGAAATTAAGTATTTCTTTTAATTTTGGGGGGCTATCAACATTGTTTGGTCTGTGTAATGTTAATAAAAAATATTTGTTATTTACTAACCCAAGTTCTTTGTAAATTTTCGGCTCAATCAATTTGTCTATATGTTGATATAAAGTATCAATCATCGTATTCCCAACAAAATGAATTCTTCGGAAATCTACCCCGGATTTTCTTAAGTTCTCATCCGCCATTTTACTCGTTGTAAAAAAATGATCGGAAATCGAATCTGTTACTATCCTATTTATTTCTTCGGGCATAGTCATGTCTTCAGAACGTAACCCACCTTCGACATGTGCTACGTCTATACATAACTTTTTAGCAGTAATTGCGCAAGCCATTGTAGAAGTGACATCGCCAACTACTAACACTACATCAGGCTTGTTTTCAATCAATTCCTGTTCAAACCTCATCATAATTATTGCTGTTTGCTCTGCCTGAGTACCGCTTCCTGCTCCCAAATTAATATCAGGTTCCGGAATCGATAATTGTTCAAAAAACTCAGTACTCATTTTTCTATCGTAATGCTGGCCTGTATGAACAAGTCGATAATTAATAATCTTATTATTTTTTTTTGCTTCCTGAATCGCTCTGATAATAGGAGCAACTTTCATAAAATTGGGTCGTGCGCCTGCTACTAATGTAATATTCATTTTCTATAACTTTATTTTGTATCGTTATCAAAATTCATACTTACTTAGACCGGAATAATTGCCTTACCTTTTCTTTGCCAACCAAATAAATAAATTTTGTATTCCCATACAAATAACGCTTCCACATACGTCCTGGCTCTTGTATAAGCCGGTAAAACCATTCAAGCCCCATTTTCTGCATCCACATAGGTGCCCGCTTGACGATACCCGCAACCACATCAAAACTGCCCCCTACTCCCATAATAAAAGAAGTCTTAATAATATTTTTATACGTATTTAAGAAAATTTCTTTTCTGGGAGAACTGATCGCAACAAAAAGAACGTTCGCTTTTGAATCTGCTATTTGTTTCGCTATTATCGGTTCGTCAGTTTTATCGTAGTAGCCATTTCTATAACCGGCAATTATGTCGTCACCATATCTTTTTTCATAGCTCTCTACAACCTTTCTGACCACCTCCTCCTTGGCACCAAAAAAAAAGATGCGGTACTTCCTTCTTGAGCATAGTTCCACCAACGATTCCATTAAATCAATTCCAGCCACTCTTTCCGGCAACCGTTTATTTAAAAATCTCGAAGCCCATATAACAGCCTGGCCATCTGCGTTGATTATGTCACAATTTATAATTGAATTTCTCAACTCTAAATTTTTCTGGGCATTCACAATTTTCGCTGCATTTACAACTACATGATGAATAATTCTTTTTTCAGCTATTGATCTATCTATTCTTTCAATAGTCTCTTGCATTGTAAAAGCATCAACAGGAATATTACAAATCATTATCCGACTCATTGTGCCAATATTAACGCTTCAGATTGCTTGTATTAATTCAATAATAATTATAAAATAAGTTCTATTATTGAATTAAATTCTGTCAAGGATTTTTTAGCTGTCTCCTGCATCGTTTAATAAATAATGCGTCATGCCGTAAAACATCCAGGCCTGTGACCAACGCATATATGGGATTTTGTTAGTGTAAAATCTTCTTCTTTGATAATAAAAATATCCCTTTTTAGATTGCATGTTTCTAATAGTCCAACTTAAAACCCGTTCAACGAGATCTCTATGCTGAATAAATAATTTAGTTTTTGATAAAGTTACTATCAACTGGGAAGGAGCATGTGCATCAATAGGATAAATTGCGTTATTATAATACTTCGATCGACCTTCGGGATCAAAAAAAGTATTCAAATAATAATCCGTTCCTTTCTGAAAATTTGTAAGAAAACTTTTATCACCGGTATATTGATAATAGTCCCATATACATTCAAGATTAAAGCCAGTATGAAAATTATCAATCCACTGATGGTGTGGTAAAGCGCTGTAATACCATGAACCGTTTGTGTTTTGCTGTTCAGCACAAAACCCTACGGCTTTTCTTGCATTCGCTTTCAAATCTTCCTCATTGGTACAAGAATATATGCGACCCAGCAACCTCGCTCCTAATAGCGATGCATTAAAGACTGATGTTTTATCGAGAGGGGAATATGAAAACGCAAAATTCCCGTTTTGGTGATAAGTCCTGTTCAGGTCAGAAAGAATAAATCTCTTTGTTGAAATTGCTTTTTCAAGGTATAATTCTTTATTTGTTACTTCATATGCATCCAGCAATGCATTAGCCGCATAGGTCGTTACCACTATAGACGGAGTATACTTTGGAAGGAAGAACGCCTTTGCTTCCCAATCAAAATTATACCCCCAGCATGAACCTGAATACCCCCGGCTATTCAGTGTGATAAGAAGGTCTGCCAGTTGCTCGATCTTATCCCCAAGTCCTGTTTTGTTGTAATTATCTAATTTAGTAAGGTTGCAATAAGCGGAAATAAACAATGCTATTCCCTTTGGATTCAGTCCTTTTTTTACAACAGCAAGAGTTCTGAAATTGATGAAAGACCGTTTGAAAAATTGTATCCAGGCTAACCTTGCTATTCTTTTATTATGAAAAGAGGGAATCGCCTTAAACAATTTGCTGTTTAACCCGTCATAGGGGTCCCAGCCTGTAAACTCGTTTTCTTCGCAATATTGCTTTAGTTTCTCAAAGGAATTCAAGATTAAATTATTCATGAAAATGAATCAGTTTTTTTACAGTCAACCAAAACTATAAGTCTGGGTTATTCTCATATTTCACTTTATATTTCGCAGACCTTGCTAATGTATATGAGATCCACGCTATCAATATGGGCACAATCACTGTAAACACTCTTGCAAAGCCGGATACTAAAACACTTTCCCCTAAGTATAACAAAACCATGAATAATAGTAGCCTTATACCGAAATCTATCTTCCTCCAATTTATAAAAGTAGGAATTAAGCAAAACAAAGACAAAACAAGTAAAAAACCATTTAAGGGTAGCCGGATTAAGTTTTTATCATCCTGGTATTTGTAGGAATATGGGTAATTAAAAAGAACTCTTCCGAGATTACTTATACAATTTCGGATATATTTAACCGGATGTGATTTTATATTTCTAATTGCGATTCGCTTAAAGGCATCATCACGATCAATCCCTTTAAATGAGTAGATATATTTCATGTCTTCTCTGTGATGTGCGCCAAGAGAATCATAAATACTATGGTTGTCTTTCATATCGTACCCGGTGCTATCAGGGTAGCCGTGCCAATCACCATATTCATTTTCGTAAGGAGTAGTCATCCAATACAGGGAATCGCCTCCTGCATTACTCCAGTAAAACATTTTGCCTGTCAAGTAATATGTATACAATAAATAGGGAATCGTTATTCCAAATCCAATTAATAAAATAAAAAAGCCTCTTCGATAATTTTGAGAATGTTTATTAAAGACCGAAAGCACCCCAAACCCTGCCAGCATAAATAACAAAACATAGCCAAAAGCTACCTTAGTCAGAACCAGGTAGCCTATTAAAATGCCGGATAAAAAAAAATATTTTCTTTTGCTCTTGGAAATTTTCTTATCAAAAACATTAATCGTACAAAAGAGTAACAATGAAACTAAAAAACAAGTAAATGGTTCTGTGAGCATCCTGTATATATCCTGAAAGGAATTATAATAACAAGCCCAGAATAAGCTAAATACCAAAGCGTATCTGAAAGGAGCGATTTTTTGCAATGCTTTAAAAAGAAAGACTACCGACAGATAATAGAACAAAGCGTTTAATAAAACTATAGCTAAGTATGGCAACCCAACGGCAAAAAACGGCGCTATTAACAACGGATAACCGGGCCCATTAATAAGATTCACGAAAGGCGGGGCTGGCGAATAGTAGCCATGAAGGATATTATGAGCAAACGTATCATACCGTATTTCGTCTCCCCACATAGTTTTCTCACGAAACACTATGATAATCCCTATATATAATACGAGAAAAGGTAGAAATAACAAAAAGGGATTTTGATGTGGCTTGATCTTTTTTAATAAGTTTGACATGTGACTATTTTAAGGCTTAATGAGAAAGGTGGCTTGCGGCTTTTGAATATATAATTAAATCAGATTTTTCAAAATATTAATTTATTCTTTTAATTTTTTTAAGGATGTTCCCAAATGAAAGAGCTCTTCAAAATATCGTTTATTCTGTAAGGATAAAAACCCCAGACTTAAGAACTGAATTGCAGCTACAAAGGTTATCCCACCGACTATGAATGATTGAGGATTTTTTTTAAACTGGAGCGCCAGGCTTGTTGAAAAGGCGTTCTCTATTCCCGGAGACTGTAAATGTACAGTATGGACATCAACTAATGTATCGTGCAATAGCCATATAAGTTCAAAGAGCGAAAGCCCCATTAATATCAGCCCCACTCCCATAAAGAAAATGTACGGCCTGAAAATAAAGGCAGACATTATACCGGAAAAGAAGCCCCTTAAAATCCGGATACTGGAAGTTCTTTTGCCGGCATGTTTATTTTGTTCAGTCCAGTCAAGATGAGCGGGAATTTCAATTATTTTTGCCCGAAGGATCATAGCCTTATACATGATTTCCGGATTCACTTCATAATCTTTGGTTTTAAGATTTACTGATTGTATAAAATCTTTGCGGTAAGCTCTCACCATTCCTGTAAACGTATGATATTTATCTTGTGCCGCTATCCTCATAAATTTATTGACCCATTTACTCATGATTTTTCTGCCAAAAGGAACGGCAGTCACTTTACCGCCTTTCATATAGGGAGAAGCGATCACAATGTCTGAGCCGGTTTCTACAATTTTATCAGTCATCTTCTCAATATGGTCAACGGAATAGCTCAGGTCAATATCCATAACAACAATAATATCACCTTTGGCATTTCTGAATCCGGTTTGTAATGCCCTTCCCAGATTAAGGTTCACAGGATGATGTATCACCCTTATAGTATCATTTTGGGCTGATAATTTATCTGCAATTCTCCCTGTTTCGTCCTTACTGCCATCATTGATCAACAAAATCTCAAAATTATATTTATAGTTTATACCATTTAAATAATTCAATATAAGAAGTACATTTTGTTCGATAATGGCTTCTTCATTATAACAGGGCAAAACAACAGTAATAAAAGTTCGGGATGGTTGGTTCATGGTTGTAATTAATTAAATATATTAAAAATGCAATTGAAAATTATAGATAAAAAGGAACTTAAAAGCTCCGTTTCAAAGTGGTTATTGTATTGGTAGTATACTATTTACCGAAAACAAACCATAATGCCTCCTTATCAGAAACAAACTTCAATTTTTGGATTTATCCTATTGAAAAAAAATAATTTTAAATTAATCTGATACTAAAAAAAGCGCCTTACGTTTAAATTGCCCTGGTAGCTTCGGGAATAATCCTGATTTTAAGATCAGAAGTAACAAAAGAAAACAAAAGCACGAAAATTCAGAAAAAAAACATAAGGAATATACTGTACCAACTATGAGTATATTGAAATATGAACTAAAGTTCATTTGACTGTTCTGATCAAAAAACTCAAAAATAATAAATAACAGGAGTACACTATAAAAACCCTGTGTGGCCGGATACAGTAAAAGAGCAATTAATAACAAGGTTGGTAAAACGAAATCGTAGCGCTTCTTTTTTAATAAAAAAAACAGGTACATACCGGTAAGAATCAGAATGGCAATTGTTATATATATATATACAGATGCATTATTAAAAGCTATTACCTTACTACGAAGTAATATAGAATATAGCGATTGAAATGCCAACTCTAAATATATTTGTTCAGGGACACAATGTGTAGGGTTATTATATATATAGCTCAAAAAAGTCTCTCGCCCAAACAATAATATTGTTACAGCGCAAATTGCTGTGGCACTAATTATACAATAAGCGACTGCGCCCCATTTCTTTTTCAGCAAAAAAAATAAACCCATTATTATCATAAAAGGTTTTGTGAACATAGCCAATGTCAGGAAAACGCCTGCAATTTTTTTATCTGAGTATTTTTTAATTAACAGCAGATAAAACAATAAAATAAAAATTGTTTGAGAATAGAACACTGTAGCTCTTACCGGAGAAAACAAAAAGAATAACGAAGCTGCAAGAATAAGTCCATTTAATTTTTCAGACTTTAAAAACTGATCATAGATCAGGTAAATACATCCGAAAGCAAAACAAAGATTAAAAATAGTCCAGCTTACCAAAGCAGCATTGTAAGACAAAAAACTTAAAGGAACAAAATATAGCATTGTAGGTGGTGGATAAACAAATGCTACATTAAGAACCTCAGGCGCTAATTCTTTGTAAAACGAAGCTGGATACCCCAAAGTCTTATAAATGTTGTAGAAATTCTGAGGTTCATAAAAATTCAGGCCTGCAGCTGCCACTTTACCGTTAAGATAAAAGACTGAAAAATCCCATGGCTCTTCCTGATGGCCGACCCTGAAGATTACTTTATCCGCAAAGAGATAAACCGAAATAGCCAATAACGCTAAATATGCAACCCAATATATATTCTTATTGTTGATCTTCTGCCCTCTTATTCTATAAAAACACCAACATAGTGCCATTGACATACCTCCTAATAGAATTGCTTTCATACGACTTAAAATTTAGTGTTTATGAGTTTTTTGCATTTCATCAAATTATATATTTTTCGATCAGCATTCAATGTTTATTCAAGTGTAAGTACAGGCCTATACCCCCTCATCTTCTTTACATCTTTTACTTCTATATCATTAAACTTGCTTTCTAATTGTAACAGCAGCATCGCTGATTTCCAATTCTTGATAAATCTATGTGATCGTAATCCTTATTCCTGTTTCTTAACCGCAGTTGCAATCGGACTTTCAGAAAATCGTATCTTTTTCATAATTGATTTTTTGAAAGTAAAGAATGTCTTCAATTTCAAACTTGGAGAATTATTGAGAGCTTACAAAGAAAATCAAAGATATTTTTTATGCCATCAGGTTTTTTTGTACAAAGCCCAGAACAGGTCTTCAAAAGGATAAGGAATTATCATATTACCCGGTATCAATTTTGTAAGCGGAACAGCCCATCTTAACCCTTTTGACTCTTCGAGTTTGTGCTTAATTAATGATTTTGCATGTTTTGAATGGATGCTTTTCTTTGGTGTTCCATGGGCTACTTTAGAAAAACCATATTGTGTAAACAAGCGATCTAAAGATTTCTTACTAAAATAATTTAATGTTCCGGGTGGACTGTATTCATGCCAGCTCTTTCCAAACACTCTTGCAGTCAAACTATCCTTGTTCCAGGTTTCAACCAAAACATAGCCTCCAGGTTTTAAATACTTAACTATATTTCTTATTGAAGTATAAAGATCATAAATATGCGCTATTACCTGAATGAGGACAACTAAGTCAAAGAAATCTTCTAACTTAACTGTTTCGATAGTTCCTGTTTGGACATTTACTCCGACTCCCTTCGCTGCATATTCAGCCATAGAACGATTGGGTTCAACTCCGACCCCTGACCAACCTTTATTTTCAAACCCTTTTAAGATAAACCCTGCAGCAGCACCCACATCCAACAATTTTCCGGATTTTATAAACCGTTTAATTTTTTTTGCATAGTATTCTCCTCTTTTAATAAGAATATTTTTTTCCAGAGTGTAATCGTCATATCCTGCACCTCCCTTAAAAAAATAATCGTCAGAATATATTTTATCTACTTCCTCCGGACCTGATAGAATACCGGTAAAGAGATGGCCACATCGTGAACAATGAATAATCTCAAATCCATTCTTTACAAATCTGACTGTAGCATCAGGGCTATTACATACTGTACAATTCATTACAAGGATTTAGGCCCTTTTAAATATAAAATCATTATCTGATTTCATGCTATTCAAATGTTCTGACATATTACCTAAATAATATCTTTTTGAAAGAGTCTTAATAACATTTTTAAAAATTTCTACTTTTTTAGAGCTTTTCACATTCATTCCCGGGAAAAAAGAAAGCTGTTGGATCTGGTCCCCTCCTACCAGGTCAAGTGGATGTAACAAAAAACTTATCGGCGTCCGTGTTAGTCTGCACATAAATAAACAAAAACCCAGGTAGAAGCGCATTAATCCTATAGAGATATTACTCAAATAGATCAAGTAACTTAAGTGAAATGGAAATTTAAATACCGGCATTGTTGTAACCGGGATCTCAACAATTTTCTTATTCTCCCCTAAATCCCAGTAATAAGGTTTTAGTTTCCTGAATCCTTCACTAAATTTTCCAAATAGTTCTTTTCTTGCCTTTTTCTCTTCTTTCGAAAGTTTCGATTTTCTAAAGTAATAAAACCGTGCTAAGGGGCCTAAATAAGTAGGCAAAGTGGAAGCATCATATAAATAGCCACGGCTTTGGAGAACTTTCAACAAATCTTTGCTCCAGCTAAAACCGGGGCCCCTGAATCCAATAGGCTTTTGGCCGGTTGCATCTTCAATTGCTTTTTCAGCAATAGTTATCTCATTTTCTATTTTATCATAACTATATGTTTGAAGCCATGATTCATGATGATAAGAGTGGTTACCCACTTCATGACCCCGCTCCGTAATCATTTTAAGATATTTTCTGTTCTCTTCTGATTCTGTATCCTTGCCAACAATAAAAAATGTGATCTTCAAATCCAATTCATCAAGCACATTAAGAACATGAGGAATGAAAATATCAAAGTAAGAAGGATATTTATCCCACCCTTCATCGCCGTGGATTTTCATATAAGACCACTGATTATCCAGATCCAAAGAAATACTTGCAATTGGTTTTTTCTTACTCATTTTTACTAATTATTTCATCGAATTTATTCTCCGCAACCCGGATCGTATCATTAACGTTCAATGTACCATTAATAATTTGAGCTGAGTTGATGATATAATAATTGTTAAGTGATGTGGTTATTGTTGGAAGTTTTTGAGAATAGTTTATTGTAGGCAAAGCAAACACGATCCTCGCTTTTGATACTCCCCAAAAGAGCGTATCATCTTTTGAAAGATCAGGATACATATTATATAGTGCCCGAAGAAATATTTCTTTTATTTCTGCATCTTCTTTTTCAAATAATGAGTCATCCGGGTTGACATATTTTGGAAGATAAACAAGATGATTACCCTTTATTTCATTTCTGTCAATCAATGCTGTCATCTCAATAATACCAGTAAACGGTTGTGAGCCATCAGTGATATTGGTAACATAATAAGAAGAGATCGCTTTTTTTAATATAACAGATGGACAAATAACGCCGAGATATTTAATAGCCTTATGCTTTTCTTGTTCTTCTTTAGAAAGCCCCTGGGCTATTTTGACTGAAGTTTGAGAAGGTAATGTCGATATCACGCAATCGAAAAACTCGGAATTATTATCACACAAGGTTACTTCCAGCATCCCATTTCCATTCTTCTTAACAACATTTACTTTAGAATTACATTTAATTATAGCTCCTAACTTTAATAAGTGCTCTGCAAATGTTGAATTTATTTTCTCGTAACCACCGGTTACATAGCCAAACATCTCTTTTTTCAGGCCGCTTTTTCTTGCAGCATACATTCTCTGGATAGTAGTCCAAATAAATGCCGCCGATGTATTGACGTAATTTTCTCCCAGTTTTGCTTTTAATAATGGAAGCCATATTTTTTCAAAAACTCTTTTTCCTGACCAACGTTTCAGCCAGTCTGATACGTAAACCTTTTCAAGTCGCTGCCAGTTTTTGATTTTAGAAGCAACAAAAATTGTTAAGCCAAGCCTGAATTTATCAATGAGATTGATAGGAGGAAATTTGAAAAACTCGATCAGGTTAGACATGGAATGTAATTTTCCACCAGAATAAAATCCTGTTTTCGTCTCAACCCATCTCAGTTCATTTTCCAGTCCTATTTCATTTAGAATTTTACGTGTATATTGGTCTGACATCAGAATTACATGATAAAATCGATCCCACGTCACATCACCCTTCTCTGGCCCATCATCAATATGCATTGTCCATGAACTTGTAAGCCCTCCAATTTTTTCAGCGGATTCGAATATTGTCACCTTATGCCCTTTTTGAAGAAGACGCAAGGCCAACGTCATCCCCATCATTCCACCGCCAATTATTGCCCAATTTTTTTGCAACGTAAAATTTTAATTAATAGAGTTAATAATCTTGACCATCTGTGCCGTCACATTTTTTCCAAATACTTCCTTTCGCAGTGCGGGAACCTGGAATGAAACTATTTTTGAAACAATATCTTCATCTGAAGGATTGATCAGTAAATTCCATTTTTCTTCGACGGTTTCTACCCATTCGGTTTCAGTCCGAAGAGTAATGCATGGTTTACCAAGAATGTAAGCTTCTTTTTGAATTCCACCCGAATCAGTAATGATCCTTTTAGCAAAATTTTCGAGAGTAATGAAATCCAGATACCCCTGAGGTTCTATTGCTACAATATTTTTCGGGAAACAAAAAGATGCCGAGATCATTTTCCTTGTCCTTGGATGCACAGGGAAAATTATTTTTTCTCCCAATTCACCCAATTGACTTAATATATTTTCAAGAACAGTAGCACTATCAACATTGTAATTTCTGTGAAGCGTCAACAGATTATATTCAGAATCTAATAATTCCAGGTCTCTGATTGCTGTCGATTTTTTTAAAGCGACTTCAATATTATTCTTCATTGTATCAACCATAATATCGCCGGTCAGATATGCCGCTTTTTGCAATCCTTCAGTTTTCAAAATATCTATTGCGGTCTGTGTCGGCGCAAACAAATATTTGGAAATATGATCGGTCGCAATCCTATTGATCTCTTCCGGCATATTTTTATTGTAACTTCTTAGTCCTGCTTCAATATGTATAATTGGTATATTCAATTTTGCAGCTGCAATAGCGCCAGCCAAAGTTGAATTGGTATCACCAAAGACAATAACTATATCCGGCTTCTTTTCAGCCATCACTTTTTCAAGTCCCACCATCATATTACCCGTTTGCTCTGCCTGGGTGCCTGAGCCAACTTCCAAATGAATATCCGGTTTCCTGATCGCCAAATCCTGAAAAATTTTTTCAGACATGGAATAGTCATAATGCTGTCCGGTATGGACGATAAACTCCTCATGCAAACCAGTCAACGCTGATGACAAAGGAGCTAACTTGATAAATTGAGGCCTTGTGCCTACCACCGAAAAAATCCTCATTGATAAACTGGTTTACTAACCTCAGCTGCTTTTTGAGCAAGAATGGTTGAAAAATTATTGTATGATGGCACATCTTCTATCCTGCCATGATCGGCTATTTCACAACCAGTGGAGCAAGTTTTTGCTAATCGTTGCACATCTTCAAACTTCACTTTATTATATGCATCATAAGCATAGTTCTTATTGTAAAAATTGATCAGTTGAAGCAATTCATTTGCCAAACCTCTTTCCATAGTTTGGAAGCTTCTGTAAACAAAATTTATAAAGCCATCATCCGGATCGTCAGTACCTCTGCCAATACCTGAATATTGAATGGCTTTTCCAGAAAACTGTTTCTGGTGATAAATATTACATGCATCAAAGATGCCCTTTATATTGTTACCTGATATGATCTTTTGAAAATTATCAATATACTCTTTGTGAGCTGTACAAAGGAATACATAGTCTGCTGACTCAAGAGCCTTATTAATATCTCTTGTGAAATGACTTTGCTGATCAAATTTTTCGAGATTCTGGTCATCAGGTTTTACATACGGATCATGCATGATGTAATCAGCCTTGTTCTCTCTTAAATAATTGGCCAAAGCCAAAGTCGGAGAATTTCTTGTATCCTCGGAATTAAACCGGTAAGCTACTCCAAGAAGTGCAATCTTTTTATTTTTCAGGTTACCAAAAATCTTTTCAGCCTGGTGAAAACTATATGAAGGAGAATCGTCATTGATCAGCCTTGAATTCAAGATCAGGCTTGATGAAGTATCAGTTCCTGTCTCAATATTTCTCCACCATAGCAAGATACCGTCTTTAGGTAAGCAGTGACCGCCTACTCCTAACATTGGTATCAATATGCCGCCACTGGGAACTGCATTTGGATCTGCAGTAGCATTATCTGATTGAGAAAGCATTTTGTTGACTGCATCCCTTACTTTATAAAAGTCAATATTATTTTCGTCGCAATACCTTACGATCTCGGTAGAAAAAGCAATTCTAACATCACGATACGCATTCTCCAATGTCTTTACAATTTCTGCAGTAAGACTATTGGTTTTAAAAATTGTTCCTTTTGTTACGATATGTTTATAAAGTTTCTCGATCAGCTTTGGTGTTTCAGGATGCAATCCACCTGCTAATTTATCTGACTGAGCTATTCTTTCAACTAATCTTCCCGGCATTACACGGTTGGGGCTATTTCCCAATAAAATATCTTTTCCTTCTTCCAAACCATATTTTTTGAAATGCGCCCGGAACAATGTGTCCATTGTAGTGGGAGCTAACGTTGATTCAAAAATCACCAAAGGAATTTTTCCGGCAGGTTTGTTTTTTAAAGCTTCTCCTAATTTCTCAAGCCCGCCAAACATAGGGCCATAATCGGGCTCGAATCCTTTTTTATCTGTTTGGATGGATACAAGAATCACATCTGCATCAGAAAGTACAGAAAAATCGGAACTGGCAGAAAGAAGTCCATTCTTAACAGCTTCCTCAGTAATTTCATCCAGGTTAGGTTCTATGCCGCCGATAACAGATCTTCCGCTATTGATAGCATCGACTTTCCATCCTGAATTGTGAGAGTTTCTCTGAACAATCACAACCTTTGCAGGTTGCTCTGTTCCTATCTTTATTTTTGCATGAGCCAACATACTCGCCATTGGCATGCCAACGATACCGGGTCCTATGACACCGATCTTTTCAACTTTCCAGGTTTCAAGGTTAATGGGTGATGATTGTACTTGCATTTCGATTGTGTTTATTTAAGAAATTATTTGTCAATAAATTGATTAAACCATAATTCCAGGCATAAGAATCCCCATAAGGCTCTGCTGAACGGTTGTTCGGATTTTATAAGTTTTTCCACTGATTGAACATTTATAATACCTCGTTCCCGGGATTTTCGAGACAATAAAACATCCGTAATAAATTTTTTGGTCTTTCCCTTTAACCAAATATGCAAAGGCACGGGGAAACCCATTTTATCTTTCCGGTTCATTATTTTTTCCGGCATTATATCTTTGATTGCTTTTTTCAATAAATATTTCATTTCACCGCCTTTAAATTTCATTCCTGCAGGCATCCTCGATATTAGATCAACAATACGACTGTCAAGAAGTGGCACCCGTGATTCAATTGAAACTGACATGCTCACACGATCTTCTACCTGTAATAATCCCGGAAGACTGCCGAACATATCAAAGTGAGTCATTTTATTAAAATAACTTTTTGTTTCAGGATTATTAAAATAACCGGAAAATTTATTAAAGATAAACTCATCATTTATTGCATATTCAAAGTCCGGATGCAGAAATTCAATCGTTGATCCCATTCGATTGATCAAGTTGTAATACCTGCGATCCATTGGATCAAACGCACCTTTGCTCCAAAAACTTTTCATCATTGGCAAGTATTGTTTCAAAGAAGGAAGATTGGGTAGAATTGAACCAAGTGATACAATATGTTCATCTTCTTCATTGGATTCATAAATTGCGCCTTTAATCGCTTGTTCAAGATAAGCAACAAGATATCGTGCATAACCTCCGAAAATTTCATCACCACCCTGACCACCTAAAATAACTTTTACATATTTTGATGCAAACTTCGATACAATATATTGAGGAAAAAGACCCGGTCCGGCTACAGGTTCATCTAAGTGATAAATCAATTTTGGAAGCAGATCAATAAACTCTTGTTCTGTTGGAAATATCTCATACAGCTCCGAATGAGCTGCATTAGCAGCGATCCGGGCATATTCCAGTTCATTAAATTCAGGGCCTTCATTAAATGCGCCGCTAAAGGATTTAATAGGTTTACCTAAAATTTTTGCAGCCATAATCGTTACAAGAGATGAGTCAATTCCTCCACTTAAATATGTTCCCAACGAAACATCACTTCTTAATTGCTGAGTGATGGTTTCTTTAAGAATTTTTCTGAACTCATCAACAAAATATTCTTCTGTATGATACTGATCAATTTTGAAATCAGGCTCCCAATATTTGGTCGTTTTGATTTCCCAGGATCTGAGATCAATTGTCATATAATGACCCGGATGAACTTTAAATATATTCCTGAACATGGTCCCCTCACCCATTACAAACTGAAAAGTGAAGTATTCATACAAATTTTCGGGTTCCGGTTCTGCAGAAATCTCCGGATGAGCTAGAATCGCTTTTATTTCACTTCCAAAAACAATTTTCTTTTCATCATGATACCAATAAAGTGGTTTGATGCCAAAATGATCCCTGGAAATAAAAAGTATGTTTTTCCGACGATCCAAAATAATAAAGGCAAACATCCCATTAAGAAGCTTGACACATTCATTTCCATATTCATTATACAAGTGAAGAATAACCTCAGTATCAGAAGTAGTGTGAAATTTATGCCCCTTATCAATCAATTCTTTTCTCAGCTCAATATAATTATAAATCTCTCCATTATAAACGATAGTACAATCCTCAAAGGTCATCGGCTGCTGACCGCTTGATAGATCAATTATCGAAAGTCTTTTATGAAAAAAGCCTATAGGGCCTTCCATCAGCATCCCTTCTTCATCAGGTCCCCGATGATGAATGGTTGAGGCCATTTTTTTTAATATATCATCTTGCACCTCGAGGCCGGTCTTATTAATTATTCCTATAATGCCACACATTTTATTGCTGAATTAGTTTGAAGTTTCAGAATTACGATGATAAAGATGTTATAAATTCAAATAGACTAAAAATGCCAGAGCTTTCTTTTTGTATATCAATCATTCTGCTTTTCATAAATAATTTTCAAATTACCCAGAGCATTTATGTTAATATCATTGGAGTCAGTTATAAACATTTTATAAAGTAATTGAGTAGATATAATTGCAGTTATTGCCATCTGATCAACTTCCTGAACTTCTTTTTGTTTATTCATTTTGGTAACCAAAGTATCTACTTTGATCGAATTAAACAATCCAAAAGATTTCAAAATGTTTTTCGATAGCATATCTGAAACATATTCAGAGCCATTAAAATTTATAAAGTTGTTTGGTATCGGTGCCCTATAAGGTTGTTTTGATCTTCTCCTTATAGATTCGGGAATTATTCCATCTCCCATTTTTTTGAGCAGAAATTTCTCATTCAGGCTATTTAATTTAATATTATCAGGCAGTCTATTACTGAACTCGATTACCCTATGATCCAAAAAAGGATATCTTCCTTCAACAGAATTTGCCATCATCATCCGATCACCTTGAGAGGAAAGCAGATACCCGGACATAAATATAGTGGATTCCAAGTATTGTGCTTTTCCAAGATCACTCCAATCATTCATCTTTGCAGGTAATATAGGATATAATAATTCAACAGGATTATAATTACCCAATTTTAAGGATATATCTTCTGAAAAAAATGTTTTAATTCTGGATGTATTATGCCATCGAAGTAAGTGAGAATATAATGGGTTATTTGTATCTGTAAGCTTATATCCAAAAAATAATTTAAGTGCAGTATGATTTAGATCTTGCATTATCGGCAAATAAGGATAAAGTTTTGCCAAAAGTCTTGGCCTTATTTTGGAATTTGGTTTTTTCGACCAAAATCTTCTGACTTTTGCCTCTTTAAATATACTGTAGCCAGCCATGAATTCATCAGCGCCTTCGCCAGTCAATACAACCTTAATATTCTGTTCCCTGACCTTTTTTGATAACAAGTACATAGGCGTAGGAGCTGTTCTTAGTATTGGAAATTCTGTATGCCAAACTGTATTGGAAAAGTATCTGCTTATATCGTCTTCAGTACATATAAATGCATTATGATTAGTATTTAAATATTGAGCAGCCTCCAACTGATATGGTGTTTCGTCATATACTGAATTTTCAAAGCCTATGGAAAAAGTATTTAGGACTTCCGGATTAATTTCCTGAATTAATGAAGTAATAATCGTTGAATCTAGGCCCCCGCTCAAATAAGCACCAACAGGTACATCAGCTCTTAATCTGATTTTGACAGCATCCTTCAATAGCTCTTTAAACTCTGTAATAGTTTCCGAAAAATTAGAAAAATTTGAATGCCCCGAATAAGTAAAATCCGCCTCCCAATATTTTTCAATCTTTATTTTAGAATTACTTACTATCATTTGAGATCCTGGTGGTAATTCATAAACATTTTCAAATGGTGTATTGGGAGAAATTGTAGTCCAGAATGTAAATATTTGAGCTAAGCTTTCAGAACTAATATTTTTTTTGATCACATCAAGCGTCATTAGTCCCTTTATCTCTGAGCAAAATGCAAATAAGTTATCCTTAAAAAAATAAAATAATGGTGTGATTCCAACTCTGTCCCGGGCGAGAAAAAATTCCTCCTTCCTCTTATCCCAGATACAAAAAGCAAATTGTCCGTTAAAATACTGAAGACATTTAGAGCCATATAGGGCGTACATCTGGACCACAACCTCGGTATCACTTTTAGTTTTTAACTGAATCCCTTTTTTAAAAATATGCTCTCGTAACTCAGTAAAATTAAATATTTCTCCATTGTAAACTATGTGGTAATTGCCCGATACATCTGCTAATGGTTGTTGGCCGGACGCCAAATCAATTATGCTCAAGCGTACACTTCCTATAGAAATATTTTCGCCAACATATATTCCACTTTCATCAGGACCTCTGTGCTTGATCATAGAAAGCATCTTTTTTACGCTCTCTTCAGTAGAAAGATCATTTTTGTGCAAAAAGTTGTATATACCTGCAATGCCACACATCGTAGTTGATTTAGCTAAGCTTTCTGGTTATATAATCAGCCATGGCATTGAGTGATTCAAAATTAGTTTCCACCAATTCAGAATCTTTTGCTTTTATTGAAAATGCTTCTTCAATGAAGCTTATTAAAAGGATAAAGCCCATTGAATCAAAAAGGCCTTCTTCAAAAATTTTTGATTCATCTTTAACCTGGTCCGAAGAAGAATATGTTTCTTCGACAATGTATTTCCTGATCTTCTCTTTAATGTCCTTCTTGTCTTCCATAAATTTTAATAGGATTAAAAAAAATATAAAATTTGTGATTACAATTTATATGGTTTCAGCGTTTTTGAGACACTATTACTCTGATATTTCCCGAACTATCTGGAACTGATTCAATTTTTTTATACGATTCTGTCCTTTCACACAAACGCATAATAAATTCGCCCTGTCCAAGGCCTACCTCAAAAATTAGCCAGCCTGACTCTGCTAAATAAACTGGAGCTTTTTCGATAAGCATCTGAATTATTTTAAGACCAAACATGCCGCCATCAAAGGCTAAAGCCGGCTCATGCGCAGCAATTTCCTCTCCCATTTTTGGAACTTTTGTCGTTGTAATATATGGGGGATTGCAAATAATAAGATCCATGTTCCCATAATATTCTTTTTTATCAAAGGCTGAAAATAAATCTCCGGGTTCTATTTTAACTTGTTTCTGAAGATTAAGCAAATACATATTTTCATTTGCAAGTGCAACTGCCTCTTCAGATAGATCAGATGCATAAACCCTTACGCTTGGATTAGAATATGCGACAGCTAATCCCAAATTACCCGAACCACAACAAATATCCATGACCTGAACAATCCCTTTTTGTTTTGTGATATCAAAAGATAATTCTAAAGCTTCTCTTGCTAAAATTTCAGTTTCCTTTCTCGGTATTAGTGCTCTTTTATCAGACAAAAATTCGATACCAAAAAAATTTTGCCTCCCTGTTATATGAGCTAATGGAATATTTTTGGCTCTTTGCTCTAATAGATCGTACAGTAATTTTATTTGCTTATCATCTAAATCGGGTAATGGTCGCTTTACAGCTTCCTCAGCCGACACAGGAATTCCAGAGGCATACTGCCAGCAAGCTTTCAATGTAGAATCGACGGTTTCTTCCGGCTTATCCTGAAGAAAATGTAATCTTGGTTTGAATTGAGTTTCTAATTTATTATAAAGTTCTTGTGGATTCATTTTAAACTGTAGTACGACTTATTAAAAAGCATGTATATTAACAGTTACAGAGTCCATTTGGACTACAGTTTTAGAATATGTGATCTTCCTTAATATCTTACCATCTTTAAATTTCAGAATGTCCACTCCTCTCCTAATTTCATTTTGACCCTTGAATTTCTTTTCGACAGAAGGCCATTCTAACCTCCATTGAAAAGTCATCTTTTGTTCTTGTTCATCAAAAAAAATATCTTCCTGTCTAAATTTGAAATCGCCATGACGAATAAACCAGGGAGTCCATGATTTCCTGAGATCGATTTTTCCCAGAAACAATTTTCCCATCCCAATTTTCAAATACAATATCTGCATGTATTAAATCTAAAACTCCTTCAAGGTCATGTTCATTCCAAGCATTGAGCCATTGGTCAAACTGTTTAAAAATTTCAGCTTTAGAAAGATTCATTATGCAATATGTTTCTTAAGTTCTTTTTTATCAATTTTTCCATTAGGGCTCTTGGGCATTTCATCAATTACTATCACTTTACCTGGAACCATAAATGATTCTAAATGAGACATACATTCTCTTTGTATTAATTTTTCATTTAACTGAGTAGCATCATTTGAAGTAACAAAAGCAATAATAGTTTCACCCATAATTATATCCGGAATGCCTACCACTGCCACTTCCTTTACTCCTTCAATGCTATAAATTATGTTTTCAATCTCAACTGGGCTTACCTTTTCACCTCTCGTCTTTATAATATCATCGTTTCTCCCAAGAAAATATAAAAAGCTTTCGTCATCCATTTTAAACCAGTCATTAGAACATAAGATCCTCTCAGAAGGAAATTTGCCCGGTTTCAGCATCTCCTTAGCTTAATTCTTCATTATTCCAATATCCAAGCATCACATGAGGGCCACGTATATATAAAATACCGGGTTCACCAGCGGCAACTGGATTTCCTTCTGGCGATAATAGAAAAACTTCAGTACCGGGTATTGCTTTACCAACTGAGCCGGGTATTATATCCAATAGTTCTGGTTCCAGATAACATACTCTTTTACATTCAGTCAATCCATACATTTTAAAAATAAGTGCATTGGGAAATACTTTCTTTAAATCTGGAATGAACTCTGTCGGAAGAGCCGCAGCTGTGTTAGTTATTTTTTCTATAGAATCAAATGCAAAACCATTTTTCTTAGTAGATTCAATCATCATTGCATAGATGGTAGGGACGCCAGGAAAAACTGTTGGCTTATACTTTTCAATATGCTCGTAAATGGAAGCAAGAAAAATGAAAGATTGCTCAATAATCAGCGTTCCTCCGATTGTAATAGCCATTAGCAACTGATATAACCCGTAATCGAACGCCAATGGAAGCAGTAAAATGATTCGGTCATTTTCTGTTAATCTTAAATATTCTATCAAACTCCAGGATGTAAAAACCATGGACTGATGTGTCATCATTACTCCTTTTGGAAAACCAGTGCTTCCGGAAGTATATATCAAGGCTGCCAGATCATTAGGAATGATGTTGGGAAGTGTTGGAGGAGTTTCAATTTTGGAAACTGCCATTTCAAAACTAATTATCCTGCCATGCCACTGTGCTGAAAACTGCAATAGATCTCCAACAACAATCATTTCCTGTATAGCCGATACATTTTCCACTGCCGGCAAGAACTCATTTCGTAATAATGCAGAAGTAATCAGGAACTTTGCTCCGCTGTCATTCAATATAAATTTTAGCTTGTCGGATTTTGTCTGAGGATTGATCATCAGAAAAGCTGCCCCTGCCAATGTAGCGCCATAAATAGAAACAACAGCTTCCCAGGAATTTTCCAAATAGATAGCAACCCTGTCTCCTTTTTCTAAACCTGATCGGATGAGATGATAAGCCAGGTTCTCTGCGCTCGTTTTAAGGTGTGCATAGGAATATGATTTCCCTTTTACAATGATCGCAGTTTTATCCCGATCATTCTTTGATGAATTCAATAAAGCTTCTCCGAGCAACCGTTGTGGTATTGTGAGCATTTATTTATTTATCTGGTTGAATTAAAAATTCAATCATTTCGAATTTTAATGCCGTCACTCTAATGCATGCATCTTAAATTCTACGCTTCTTTAATGGGAAACATTCTCAAATATTCTGTAGTTTTTTGCTTTCTTAAAAAATTTTTATAGATCGCTTTTATTTCATCTTCCGTCCTACCCATTACTTGACCAACCTCCGCCGGATCGTATCCATTCTCATACCCGTACCAAATCAGATCCATATCTCTGAATGGAAGCTGGAAAAAAAATTCTTCCTGAGTTTGTTCCGCCGAGTAAGTATCAGAAGTAGGTGTTCGATCAATAATCTCTTTCGGGTATGTTTCAGGTATTCAGCCAATTGATACACCTGTGTTTTATATAAATTAACAATTGGCATTACATCAGCTCCTCCGTCTCCATATTTCACAAAAAAACCCTGTTCATGTTCATGCTTATTCGGTGTACCGACCACTGCATAATAACTGCTCTCTGCGTAATAATACAACATTGACATACGCATACGTTGTTTGAAATTTGAAGCAGCAACGATCTGTAAATATTCTTTTGCCGGCAACAATCTGCTTTTGACAGAACCATCTTTATCAACAATGCTGATTGAAAATACAGGTGGCAAGTTATGACTTATCCCTTCGGTGTTAATTCCAATTTTCATGGTATGCCTGGTTGAAGTATATTCCGGAAATATGGCAGCCACAGCCTGATCTCTTCTCCTGTAACAACCAATCCCTTCCAATGCCAACGAAATGTTTTCTTCAATAGCTTGCACTCTTAATTGTTTTACCAACATTAATGCTAATTCCTTGCTATCATTACTTGAATCCTTTTCCGGTAACATAAGAGCAACTACCCGATTGGCGCCAAAGGCTTTAACTGCTAATGCTAAAGAAACAGACGAATCGATTCCTCCACTTATTCCAATTACAGCCCCTTTTCTTTTTAAAGTAATTAAGATATCTTCCCTTAATTTTTTAATAATATTTTCAATCTTAAGTCCAACATCATCAATTAAGAGGATGTCTTTCGAAAAAAATTTTTTGAGCTCACTACTCATTTAGATTAAGATTTATAAGCTAAAACATGTACCAAATTTGCCTGCTCGAAGAATATTATCAGAGGATATGAAGTACTTGATCTCTAGTCTAAACTAATGGCCGTTAATTTTATTTATTACCATTTCAGAATAAACTTTAGCGCCTTCATCATTTAAATGGCCGGGGTTATGAAATAAATTCGGGTTATTCAAAAAGAAAGAATCATTCGAAAAGTCGTAAAATGAAATGTTATATTCCTGTGCGATTCTTTTTGCAATTGCAATAGATGGATCTTCATATTTAATTTTACTAAATGCCGGAGAAACGCAGATAAACAGCTTGACCTTTGAATCAAGACATTCTTTAATCAAAGACTTAAATATTTTTACTTTTTCTGAATCTATTTTATAGTCCCTGGAAATTGAGTCAATACTCAAATGCTTTTGCCACTTTCCTCTTAAAGCAACATACCCGTTCTCATCTGCAGAATATTCTCTACTCTTATTGAATTTCATGTTCCCTATAGCTATAGTAAAAAGCGCTGAATTGTATGGATAAATCCTTGATACTAATTTATATTTTTCAAAACGGCTTTTTAATTGAATAATAGAACGTATTTCGGGATGATAGTCATAATATGGCAACAGCGAAGATAGCCTATCATAGCTTTCCTGGTCTTGTAAAAATTCTTTAGCATTATAATCCAATATAACCATCTTGGGATGATATCTAAATAATATTGCTTTCAATACTGCATAATGATAAAAAATGCTATTGCCGTCTCTTCCGGCATTATAGCATGACATCTTTAACCCTTTTTCGAAAGTAAGTGGATAATAATGATGATTAGCTGTAGAGGCACCTAATATTAATATATCCGCTTTAGTGCTGTCAAGAGCATAAGTAGTTCTATAAAGTAATCCAGAATTCTGCTTAAAATAAAAATGTTTCAGAATGCTACCTATCGAAAAATCCAGAACAAAAAGCGCTATAACAAAAAACACCAATTTCCCAACAAAATTGAGAATATTCATCTTTTTATTCTCTTTAACCCTTTTAAGCACCAGCTTGGATATAGTTTAGAAAGCGAAATAGATAAATTGTCCACCGTCAAAAACGCCTGCAATTAAAATATAAACTACTAATAAGGCATAAGGGATCTGCTGAACAACCCAGTTCTTATTTGAAAATGATATGGTTCTGAAAACTTTATATTCCCCAATTATGTCATATATCATCATTATTATACACCCAATCAAAATAAACAAAAGAGTAGATGGCTTATCATAAAATAAAGTTCCTGTATGAATAAAAATCGCTTTCATTATTGCACTTGCATGGCTAAATGTATCAGTCCTGAAAATTATCAGGCTAAAACTAATATATAAAAATGTGAGGAGAATACTTGTGTTATTATAAATAACAGGTGGAATTTTCATCGAAAGCCTTTTCCGAAGTTTCCTGGTAGAAAATTCATACATTAAAGCCAAGGCTTGTAAAAAGCCAAATAAGACATAATTCCATGTGGGCCCATGCCATATCCCTATGACTACAAAACTGATGATTAAAGAATAAAAGACTCCCCCAGTCCCCCAGGCACGCCTTTTAAAAGCAATCGGAGTAAAAATATAATCATTGACCCAAGATGATAAAGATATATGCCAACGGCGCCAAAAATCGCTCAGATTCTTAGATAGCAATGGCTGCCTGAAATTTTCCATTAAATTATATCCAAATAAACGGCCCACTCCAAGAGCAATATCTGTATAACCCGAAAAGTCAGCGTATACCTGAAAAGTATATAATACAGTTGCAAACAATATTGTTATTCCACTCTGTTGATCCTGGTTAGACATTACTGCTGCCTGATAAATGGAAATGCGGTCTGCTACAACCAATTTTTTAAATAACCCCCATGCAATACGCTTGCTCCCTTCTACAATATTTTCTTTATTGAAAAAAATATTTTTTGCTACCTGCGGTAAAAAATTACCCGCCCTTTCTATTGGCCCTACGGCTAATTTTGGAAAGAAAAGAATAAATAAACTAAAGCGTAAAAAATCTCTTTCTGCTTTTTGATGGCCTCTTTGGAGATCAAACAAATACCCTATAGATTGGAATATATAATACGATAGCCCAAGTGGTAGAAGAATTTCTATGTAAGGTAATGAAGCATGGACATGAAGAATTCCCAATAGATACGCAATATTTATTATCAGGAAATTCCAATATTTAAAAAAAATCAATACACTTAAATTTATCAACACTCCTAAAACCAGATATCGTTTTCGTTTTATATCTTCACTGGATTCCTCAATTTTGATACCAATAAAATAATTCGTAATAACAATAAAAGCTCCCAGGAAAATGAACCATATCGCCGCATACATATAAAAAAAGATACTCGCAGCTACAAGAAAATAAACCCGATATTTTACTGGCAGTAAATAATAAACAAAAAGTGTAACTGATAAAAAAATAAAGAATATTATCGAAGTGAATAACATTTATATCGCCAATTTAAGGATGAGACTCTGAAATTTTAAGTTGAAAAAATCAATTATATCTTTTCTTTTCTGCGACATGAACAAAATAACATCAAACGCAATGACCCAAAATTTTGGCTGAGAAAAATTTTTATTAAAAATTAATAGCCTTTAATATCCCCATTCAATAACTTAAATATTGTAAGAAAAATGACTCTTGTATCGAACCACAAGCTCCAATTTTCCATATACCAAAGATCATATTCAACTCTTTTCTCCATATCCCACAACGTTTTGGTTTCGCCTCTGAAACCGTTTACCTGCGCCCATCCTGTAATTCCCGGCTTCATAAATTGCCTCACCATATATTTGTTGATCACTGCTGAATATTCATCAGTATGTTTTACCATGTGAGGGCGTGGTCCCACAACACTCATTTGTCCCAAAAAAACATTCAAAAATTGGGGGAACTCGTCAAAACTAGATCGTCTTAAGAATTTTCCGACTTTCGTAATACGTGGATCATTACGAGACGCCTGTTGACTATTAGATTCCTTGTTAATTTTCATACTCCTAAACTTAATACATTGAAAAGGCTTGTTATCTTTTCCGGTACGTGTTTGAATAAAGAATATTGATCCCCTTGATTCCAGCCATATTAGCAGCCCTATCAAAGGAATCATCCAGGAAAGCACGAAAATGATCACAAAACTACTTATGATAATATCCAATACTCTTTTTTTAACCCGGTTAGTAATGTCTTCCAAAGGCTCTTTTCTTAAAGAAAGTACAGGAAGATTGCCATAATAATCTATATGCATAGGTATTCTTGTGAAGAAACTAAAATTTGGAATTAATCGAAATCGAATACATGCACGGTCTGCTTCCTGTATGAGTCGAAACATTGCATCATTACCATCAGGAGGAATAGTAGAAAATATTTCGTTTGCATTGTATTCACGTGATACTTCGATAATATTGTTTAATCCTCCAATAATAGGGTAATTTGATAGCTCATGAACGTTTTGTTCATTTTCACAATAACCTATGATTTTTGTATTAATCACATCTTCTTCCAATTGCTTTACTAATTTTTTTGAAACATCATTATATCCTACGACTATTACTTTCCTGGTCAAATAGTTCCTATTACGTATATAGCTCTCGAGAAAAAGGTAAACCAATCTATTAACTAGAATAACAAGAGCAATTGATAAAAAAATAGTGACCAAAAACAACCTGGATATATATATCTGTTTAAAAACAAAAAGATATAACATGACTGCTGCTAAAAACAAAACATATGCCCTGAATGTTTTTCGGCTAAAAGATTCAAAAGAAGAAATAATACTTTGGCTATAAATGTTATAAATCCAGGATGCTCCTAACCATATAAGATTAAAAATCATCCACAAATAGACATAGTCAATCTGTTTGGCTGACGCTATTCTTTCCCGGTAGAAATACCTATCTACCAGAAAAGAAATGTTTAGCATTGCTAAGTCAAGAATTATAAACCCTACTTTTGCCAATTTATAGAACTGACGATTCATAAAATGATTTTTAAAAGTGAAAATATTTTTATTTGAATTGAGGATGCTTATGATAAAACCTGATAACCAGTCTTAGTATCAAATGTGACACTTCTGGGGCCTCCTTGAAATCGCATATACGGCATAACACATTTTGAGTAACCTATTATATTGATATTAACATTCTTATTTTATTTAGTGCTTGTATTCATATTATAATCCCGATACCAATTCACAAAATGTACGATTCCTGATTCGAGATCATATTTTGGAGCATACCCTAATTCCGATCTGGCTTTCGTAATATTTGCAAAAGTTGTTTGCACATCTCCGGATTGTAAAGGCTGTCTATCCAAAACTGCTGGTTTATTCATTATTTTTTCCAGAATGGTGATCAGTTCTGATAGTTTGGTCACCCTGGATTCCCCGAGGTTATAAATATTAAAGCCTGTCAGCTTTTTGCTTGCACATATTATTCCCTCAACAATATCATCTATATATGTGTAATCTCTTTCAGTATTTCCGTCGCCATAGAAAGGAATAGGTTTTTGTTCATCAATCAGACGAGTAAACTTGTGAATCGCCAGATCGGGTCGTTGCCTTGGCCCAAAAACAGTAAAGAATCGCAGGCAACTTATATCGAACTTATATAAATGCGAATAGACATGGCAAATCAATTCACCACTCCGTTTAGTAGCTGCATATGGAGAAATCTGTTCATTCACGGGATCTTCTTCAGAAAAAGGTACCTTCTTATTATTCCCATATACTGAGGACGATGAACCAAAAAGCAATTTTGATACACCAGTTTCTCGCATGCATTCCAATAAATTTATTGTTCCATCAACATTTACTTCAAAATAATCAGATACTTGCTCAATTGATGGCCTTACTCCAGCTTTTGCAGCCAAGTGAATAACAAGATCCGGTTTAAATTCATTAAAAACTCTTCGCAATGAAGCCCTGTTTCGAATGTCAATTTCACTAAAAGAAAAAGAGTTTGACAACCTCAATTCAGCAAGATTCTCAATTTTAATTTCTTTTGGATAAAAAGGATCGAAATTATCTAAACCAATAACAGAATGTCTCTCTGCAATCAATCTCTCACCCAAATGTGAGCCAATAAAGCCAGCGATTCCTGTAACCAGTATTTTCATGATAATTATTTTAATGGTTTTTCTGAAATGACCAAAGCGCAGATCGCTTGATCAAAGCTGATCTTGGTTCAACTTCATATTTATATTTTCCGGGAGATCAATAATGAGGTATTAATAAATTAAAAGTCTCATTATTATTTCATGATATTTTTGCGGATGTGCACTTCCTATTTTCTCTTAGATAATTCATAACCGAATTAAACGAATAAAATAAGTTCGTTTACTATATTTTTTTCCTTAGGTTACTTTACCTATTCGCAAAGCTTTCAGGTAGTTTTTTTTCTTAAAATAATATTTAATCTTTTTGAATGGGGCAAATTTCTGGATTGCCCCATCAACTATAATAACATTATCAACAATATTAATGGTGTGAATTCCTTTTATCCCCTTATTCAATTTATTTTTTTTATTCACTGTTATTGAAAAAAATGATTCTTCATGAAAATTATATTCATTCAATTCGATTATTTTGTTGATAACTATAGATTCACCGTATTGGTAAACGTTGTTTTGCGAAGGTCTATATAGGTATCCATCAATTTCGATAAAATTACCTGCTGACCTTGATCGTTTGTCTGAAATTTTAACTGGGTTCTTTGGATGCGGCGTATAGGGTCCCAAAAGTGAATCTGATATATAAATATGCAATCTTTTGTCTGAATCCACACCAGTTAAGGTACCAAAGATCCAATATTTATTTTGGTGCTTTAATATTGTAGGGTCAAGGATTGGTAAATCTATTAATTTTTTAAAAAATTTGATCGAATCATCCCTGGTATCATATTCATAACATGATAAATTTCCAGTTGCAGATGATTCGGGAAATATGTAGAATTTATCATTATCCCTAAAGACAAAAGGATATGAAAAATGTCTTGGGGAATTTAGCAATACTTTCTTATGTACAAGGTTTAAGGATTTATCAAAAGTAAGCACAGAAATTCTTCCATGGGATCTATTAAAATTAAAATCCTCTACAAATACCTTAAACTCTTCGTCTTGCGATTTGATAATAAAAGGATCAGCGTAAAATTGATCTACTGAAGAATTTTTTAACCATCTAATATCCGGATCAAACAATCCATCTTTTATCATATCAGATATATTCCCTTTGCAAAAACCGAGAGTCCATTGAGTTACAAATAATTTGTTATAATACCTCAGAATAAACCTCTGGAAATTGGCCCGTCTCTTTCGATCTTTTCTATCCTTTGCTATTCTATAAATTCTTATATATGAATCTACCATTTTTTTGATCGAAAACTGATCTACTATACGGGATTTTCCAGCTTCACCCATGTCTCTTTTAATAGATTCATTATTCAAAAGGAATTCGATTTTTTCAGATAACGATACTGGGCTAGCTGGGGCTATCAAAAAGCCAGTCTTTTGATCGTCAACAATTTCATTGGTCCCTCCACCCATCGTCGCTATAACAGGTTTTCCCATTGCCATATATTCAAGAATAGAATTTGAAATTCCTTCGCCATGCACTTTAGCATTTGTTGTTAACACCCCTATGTCACTTACATTGATAAAAGCTTCAACATTCGACTGTCTCCCAAGTAATCTAATATTATTTTTGTGCCTTGGTTCTATTTTTTCTGAGACGCCTTTAAAATTAACGCCGTCACCCAATGCAATAAAAGCAACATCATTCCTTTTATCACAGATAATCTTGGCAGCGTCAACATAAGTGTCATAATCCTTTCTAGCACTAAATTCGCCTACCATAATCACAACATGCCTCGAATTAATATTATAGTTCTCTTTTAACTGCCTTCTATCGTAGCTTGTTTGCTTTATTCTCTGAAAATTAAACCCATTATAAATGCATACACTCTTTTTCTTTGGCGCCTTATATGCTTCCAGACCAGCATTTGAGTTGCCAATAATAAAGTTAGAAGAAGGGAAAGATAATCTTGCTCTTAACCAATATTTGTTAAAAATATTTTTTTTTACTGGTGTATCAACAACCATTCCGTTGAGTAGTTGTATATTCAATAACTTACAGACAGGAGCACTGTATATGGAAGTCATACTATCCCAACAATGTATTATATCAGGTTTATACTCGTTACAATAATCATAGAGCATTTTAAAAACCCTCAGGTCCTTCTTGGTTCTTCTTATGAAATAGTGGATTTTTATCCCTAAATCCAAAGCTTCTTTATAATGAACATCTTTTTCCATTAAGATGAGTTCAAATTGAACATCGGGATTGCTTTTGAGGCCTTTTAATAATTCAACCAGCCTCCGCTCTTTTCCGCCAATATGCAAGCCATTTATAAAAAATAATATCTTCATGCTTGCTTATTTTGATTTAGCCATTCTTCAAATACCAACAATGACCATATTTTTGAGCTAAAATCACGCATTGATGTTTGGCTGCTTTTGACAACTCTCTTAATATACTTCTGGTGCAGGTACTCCGAATATCTTGGATTGCCCGATAATAAAGTGTCATTAATATATTCTTTTAGTTCTTCTTTAAACCACGCTGAAATCGGCGCACCAAAACCTTTTTTAGGAAGTTTTAAAAGATCTTCCGGCAAATAAGAAGCCATTGCTTTTTTAAAAATATATTTCTGCCCTGCTTCATTTAATTTTAGATTTCGTGGAATACGAAAGGTTAGTTCAGCAAACTTATGATCTAAAAGAGGCACTCTTACTTCTAAAGAATTCATCATACTGGCACGGTCTACTTTTGTCAATATATCGTCAACCATATAAGTTTTCATGTCCAGGTATTGCATATTAGAAACATAATCATTATTGACAATACCGTGTTGAAGAATTTTAGATTTAAAAAGCTCTGAAGCTTGATCGTTACCCAATGAAGGTTTTTTATGAATAAAAAGTTTATCTCTTTCAGCTTCAGTCCATGTGCTTAAGTAAGCAAAAGAATACTTCTTGTCTTTTGAAAGGTAATAAGTGAATCCTTTTCCTATTACATTAGAAGGGATCAGTTTATGAATGCTGCCCCATAAAATATTGTTATATAGAGCAGAGTTAAAATTTAAAGGAAATTTATAAATGCTCCCATGGCGCCGATATGTATTATAGCCTGCAAATAGTTCGTCACCGCCATCGCCGGAAAGAGCCACTGTTACAAATTGGCGGGCCAGCCTTGATACATGATAGGTTGGAATTGCAGATGAATCTGCAAAGGGCTCATCATAGGCACTTATCAGTTTAGGTAATAAACTTATTGATTCCGGCTCAAGAACTTGCTCATGATGTTCGCACCCATATTTTTCAGCCACCAGGCGGGCATATTTTAATTCGCTATGCGCTTCATCTTTATAGCCGATCGAAAAAGTTTTAATTGGACGATTTGAATTACGTGCCATCATAGACACCACTGAACCCGAATCAATTCCTCCACTTAGAAAAGCACCAAGAGGGACATCAGATAGCATGTGTTGCTTTACAGTTTCCGAAAGGCAATCTTGTATCTCTTCCTCCCACTGAATTTTGTTTTTTGAATAATCAGGATCAAATCGAATTTCCCAATAACTATTGATTTCAAATTTTATAGTTTCCTTAAATGAGAGAAGTAGATAATGAGCTGGCTGCAGCTTTTTTATATTCTTATAAATGGATAAATCGCTGGTAATGTAGCCAAACGAAAAATATGAATCAATCGCTTCAGGCGATAACGTTTTGTCAATATTTTCACATTTTAAAATAGCCTTGATTTCCGAGCCAAAAACAAATTTTTCTTTATCGCGGTAATAATAAAACGGCTTGATGCCAAAGCGATCCCTTGCACAAAAAAGTTGTTTTTTATTATTATCCCAGATTGCAAAGGCAAACATGCCACGTAAATATTGCAGGCAATTGACTCCATACTCTTCGTATAAATGCAAAATAACTTCTGTATCCGTCTTCGTTTTAAAAATATATCCTTTTTGCATCAGGATTTCCCTTTGTTCCAGGTAATTGTATATCTCACCATTAAAGATCAATTGTATACTCTCATCTCCGTTAGATAAGGGCTGATGCCCGGTGCTCAAATCTATTATACTTAACCGTCTAAATCCCAAGCCGACATTTTTGTTAATATAATATCCTTCATCATCAGGGCCACGATGATAGATTGCATCAGCCATTCTCTTCAGCAGATCCGACCCTACCGGCTTCTCCTTATTCAGATTGACTATGCCTGTAATTCCGCACATTTTAAATTAGGTTAAGATGCTTTGTTAAGTTGATTTATAAATCTTTCCCCTGCTCCAGCTAAATCATGAAATCTTCTGACGTAAGAAATAAGCTTTCCTTTATCAAATTGTGACACAGTGTTTGATTCAAGAATATCTTTCATTTTCTTCAGGTCTCCGTCACAACATATCCCTAAATGATATTTTTCCAAAACAGAACCTGGGTTCACTTTGAGAGATACGACTGGGACACCAGTGGCCCATGCTTCCAGGAAAATATTCGGGAAACCCTCATAATTGGAGGTATTTATCAACGCTTTGGAATTGGCGATTAAGTTGATGGTTTCAGAATGGCTAAGTCTACCTTTAAAATTTATATTCTCTTTCTTGCTTAAAAGCTCAATAAGCTTTTTAGATTTTTTATCAACCGCTTGCCCAATAATCATAACTGAAACTTTTTTATCAAGAAGCTCTGTTAATTCAAACAAGTTGCGGGTTCCTTTTAAAACTGTCAAAGTGCCGACATGAACAAAGTAATTTCCAGGAAAACCTTTAATCTCTGAAATATTGTTTAAATCAATGATATTAGGGAATATCACCACCTTACCTTTCAACAAACCCGGTTTAAGTTTTTGGCCTGAATGCTGTAAGGTTACATAATCCGCTCGTTTAATAATATATTTAAATACAAGGTCATTAGGAATATTGATAGTAATGTATTTAATAAAATTAAACCTTGTCCTGTATTCGTGTTGAAGCTTTTCCTTTAAACTTAAGATATCAAGATCATGAGCAACACCAACTATAAATTTAGCACCGAGTTTTCTTGATACTAAATAAGGGATCAGGTGAAGGTATGACCGCATTCGTACGTAATAATAGTCTGCCTTCACACTTTTAAATAATTTCCACAAAGTCGGAATGCGATTCCAAAATAAACGAAAGCCTCTTATACCTCTATTCCATCCGGGTATATTAACCAGTTTTATTCCTTCGTTTGTAACAAAACTTTCTTTTGCATATGGATCGATGATCACAACTTCATGCCCTATTGAAGCTAACGCCTTAGCAAGTAAAGCAACCTGCAATTCAGCCCCGCCACGTGTATTATCTTGCAAGGATCCCGAAATCGGGCCGAAAAAGCAGAATCTCATTTTTTATTTATCAAACTAAGCAATGTTGCAAAAGGGTTCTGGCAGTATAAACTCGCACCTATTCAGTTCACATTTTTATTTAGCCACCGCTTTTGATTCCATGACCTGGCTATTGATCCAGGAATAAGTTTTCGTCATTCCGTCTATCAGCGGTTGCGAAGGAGCCCAACCTAATTTTTCTTTGATTAGTTTATTATCAGAATTTCTACCCCGTACACCTGTCGGTCCGGGAATATTTTTTATCTTAATTGTTTTCCCAGAAATCTTAGCAACCATTTTTACTAAATCATTAATTGCTATCATTTCTTCTGAACCAATATTTACTGGCCCGGTAAAATTGCTTTGCATCAACCTTCTTACTGCTTCAATACATTCATCAATGTACAAAAATGATCTTGTTTGTTTCCCATCACCCCATACCTCGATCTCAGCTCCACTTTCAGTTTCAGAAACCTTTCTGCAAATTGCCGCAGGAGCTTTTTCTCTGCCACCATTCCAGGTTCCCTGTGGTCCAAAAATGTTATGGAATCTTGCAATGCGAACTTCCATTTTATAGTTCCTGTTATAAGCAAGATATAATCGTTCACTAAAGAGCTTTTCCCACCCATACTCGCTATCCGGAGCAGCAGGGTAAGCAGAATCTTCAGAACATTTTGGATTATCAGGATCCAATTGGTTATACTCTGGATACATACAAGCCGATGAAGAATAAAATATTTTTTTTACTCCATGTCTCCTGGATGCTTCAGCCATGTTCAGATTTATAGTAGCTGAATTATGCATAACCTCTGCATCATGTTCGCCGGTAAAAATATATCCGGCACCACCCATATCTGCAGCCAATTGGTAAACTTCATCTATATCCCTATCAAACAGGTTTTCACAAACAACCGGGTCTCTTAAATCTCCCAGTAGAAAGTCATCTGAATCGTTATTGCCATATTCATTCATTTTAAGGTCAATGCCTCTTACCCAATAGCCTTCTTTTTTTAATCTTTTTACTAAATGGCCTCCGATGAAGCCACCAGCTCCGCATACAATTGCTGTTTTGTTTTTGCTCATAATTTATATTTTTATTTAAAAAAAATTATTTCTGTCTGATTGAAAACAATTCCGTCTTCGAAGCTGAGCCTGCAGATTTAAAAATGCCCTAGAATGCAGAGTCCAGAAAATCGTTCATGATGGGAGACCAGCTACGATAATCAAAAACCGTTGCGGCAAGATTTCTCCCTCTTATCCCGATACCTTTTGCCTCTTCAGAATGATCAATCACAAACTGCATTTTCTCTGCAAATTCTGATTTATCATAATTTTCCGCCAAAAGCATGGTGTCCTCATCTTTAAAATAATACTTCATTTCTCCATAGTTTGTTGAAATAACAGGATTGCCTGAAGCCAGGTATTCACCAGTTTTATGAGGGAATCTTGCACAATCCTGAAAAGTAGGGCGCAATGGGATCAAAAGAGCTTTTGAATTCTTATAGTACATGTAAAGTTGTTTTTCTGGCAACTTTGAAAAGATTTTTATTTTATCGGCTGATAATTTTCCTTTTACATATTCCCTAACCCCGGCTATATCACTTTCCTTTCCGCTAACTACCAGGTATAGAAAATAAGCTGCATTTTTTTTAAGCATCTCAAAACAATCAATTATAAAAAGAACTATCTCACCATAGCTTGCATCACCACAGAAAAGAAAGTAATTCTGGGTCTTAAAAACTTCAATTCCATCATATTTATCAAAATCAGTTAGTACAGGAATTTTTAAATATTTCTTTTGGGATGCATTTTTTTTAAAATGTCCAATCAAAAACTCGCTGATTGGGAAAGAAGTAGTACATAATTTAGGCGCAAATTTATCGAACAGCAAGTCGTTGATCTTTCTGCCAACCTGAAATCTTCCCTTTTTCATAGCTGAATAATATTCAACATAGTTCAGTATAGTTTTAAAGTCATATATTTTTGAAATAAAACAATATAATAAAACGGAATAAAAGCTACGTGTGGAGAAAATAGCGAAGTCGAGTTCTTTTTTTTTTCTCATTTTCCGTAGCAATAATACTTCATTAATTTTTCCTTTAAATTCTAAAATTCTTCTGCGAAAAAAACTATTACTACGAAAAGCGCTACCTGATGCATATATATATTCAATGCCCTGGTAAGTTCCACGGCTTTTTAATTCGGGATGACTTGCTCTATTGTGAGTCCCATTTCTGCAAATAACTGTCACACGATTGTCTGATAAAAGAAGGCTTCTTGAAATTAAAGTTATTTTCTGTGCCTCAGCTAAGCCATAAGGAAATGCCGAATAGCCTAAATAAACAATTGATTTTTTCCTGGCCATAATCTTCAGCGTGTGCGGGTTTTCCATTGATCACTATAAAAGTCATAGTAGATATTATAGTGTTTGTACCAGGAGCAAAGTCCCAGCTTTTTCAATATTTTTCTTATTAAATTATTTCTTCTTAGGAATAAGCGAGTGATAAAACCTCTATACCTGGCCTTAAAAGGAAATTGAGTTTTGTAATTTTTATATAACTCTTCGGCCTCATTAACATAAACGCCACTAACATCACCGCCTCTCCTTATATCATGATACCTGAATCCAGCTAAAACCGTATCTACATAATACAAATGTTCATATTTAAAAAAACGTAACCACAAATTAAAATCTTCCGCATACTTAACTGATGTATTTAACTTGCCTCCCGATTTTTCCCATAGTTCCCGCTTCCAAAAAACAGATTCTTGCTGGATCCATTTATAATCACCTGCTATTACATCATATAAATTTCTCTCTTTTGAGACAGAAACTCTTTGCGGTGCATTTCCGGTACTTAAGTTTGTAGGCATCCCTATTAACCATTGCACCTCGTTAAGATTTTCGAATATTTCTGTAATGAATTTAAATGTCCATGGATAATAGAGATCAGAACTGTTTATCCAGCCCATTATATCGCCGGTGGTATGCAAAAACCCTTTATTGATTGCATCATATTGACCTTTATCTTTTTCGCTGACCCAATAAGTAATCTTGTCTGCATATTTTTTGATTACTTCAACGCTGCCATCGGTTGAGCCGCCATCGATCACAATGTATTCCAAATTGGGATAGCCCTGGTCCAGTACGGAACGTATTGTTTGCTCAAGAAATTCTGCCTGATTAAATGAAGGCGTAACAATACTAATTTTGGGATATTTCATTCTTAAGATTTAAAATTTGCGATTAGATAATAAATGACTGCCTGTTGTTTTTGAATGAAAGCATTTCCTTTATTTTCTCTTCTGGCATGTTTCTTATTTCTTTAGAGTAACAAATGCCAACACATATCCAAACCAATACATAATGCAATGCAAAAATGTCCACAACAGTCGGATATAAATCGGTCAACCACAACAGTACCCAAATACCTGCAGCTTTGGAAAGTAAATTTTTTGAATAAAATATCCCTTTAACAACAGCCGGAATAGTGATCAATAATAACAATCCAAGACTCACAATCCCTCCTTTAAGAAGAATATTCAAATAATCTGTTTCAATCATTCCTCTGTAATCAGTAAGGCCATTCTCATCGATTCCGGGACAATAATATTCACCTGCCATTCCCTTCCCGATTATCCAATTCTTAGTAGTCATGTCATCGTATAAACAATCTTCAACCCCGGTTCGGGTATCCTGTTCGATTCGCTCTGTAATAAATTCGAAGGCGCTGCCTTTATATTTACTGTAAAGCTTTATGCCTCCAAACACCATAGCTCCAATTAAAATCAATGAAAAAAACAGAGTCTGAAACCTGATCTTATTTATATACAAAAAAATAAAATAGAAACTGATCAAGTAGGACATTTCCATGAATATAATGGCTCTTCTGGCCCTGACCAAGGCCAATAATAATGTTATGCCAGCTATAGCAAAGGCAAAGATCCTTCTCTTATTAGAATGATATGTATAAGTGATGAGTAAAAACCCTGCAGGGACGCTCAAATTTCTTGCAAAGTATTCCATGATATACTGATTCCTTACTGTATCTTCTTCATAATATGCCATTAACTCAGTTCGGAATAACAGGCAATAACCCAGGTATACAATACCTAAAATCACAATCACCGAAAACACTTTTTGCAGATAGGCAATATTCTTAGGAAACAATAAAACAATTGGAACAAAATAAGGCATTATACCAAACCACCCTTCGTAAATTGCGCCGTTTATAAATTGAAAATTAAATTGAAAGCCTCTTGCAATTGTAAAACATAGCCATCCGCAATATAAAATATAAAAAAACCGAAGGTATGCGTTTTCGATCCGGAACCGGACGAGAAGCAAAGAGGCCAGTACGATTAAGATTAAGCCTACTAATTGTATCTTATTCCAAAAAATATTATAAGGCGGTACTCTGAAAATTGTAAATGCAGCCGTATAGATAATAAACCCAAGCCAAAAAATATTTAATGCCGCCGATATCTTATTATCAATGAACGGCTCGTTCTTTACAATATATTTTTCAGATAATTCCAACTTATCCATAAATCTTAGTAGGAGGCTGCTTGAACTATTCTTTAAATTCCATTAGATTTTACTTGGCTTAATGTAAAATCATTTAAAGGAATTATATTCAAATATTTTATTGCTTGAAGGAATAAAAAACGTGTCCATTTGCCAAAAAGAGCCATCTTTTTCCCGTATCATAAAATCTACTAACTCAACAGAAGAGAATCCCAACTTTTCCATATATTGGCACATCTGAAAATATTTCAGACTATTATTTGAAACTATAAAATTGTACGTTTCAATTATTACAAGTTCAGCTTTTTTTAAAGCATCCACTGCTCCTTCAAGAATAGGTACTTCAAAACCATTTGTATCAAGCTTTATCAGATAGGGAGGTGGTAAATGTCTTTTTTTTATTTCATTGTCAATTGTGACCACGGGCACTTCAATGCAATGATCTTTAAAAGGCGTCTCTGAAGCTAATCCTACAAATAAGTCAGTATTGTCAAAATATATTTTTCCCATCATATTTCCTGCAGCAGCGAGAATATAATTAACATTTTTGTGTGCATCTTTTAATATGTCCAGGCCTTTTTGATGGTCTTGTTGTGCTTCAATAAGTAAATATTCTGCACCAGGCAAAAAGGCCATACACCTTCTTGTCCATCTTCCGTCAGATGCTCCGACATCGATTACGGAATTTACTTTTAATCCTCTGCTCATACATCTTTTTAAAGCTCCATCCAGCGTAAAATCTACAACTTTTCGGTTCTTTTGGATTTGATAACCCATTTTATTAAAAAGATATTTTATTATGCGTTTAACCATACAACTGCTTTTACGCTCAAAATCCATTATTACTTTTAGAATAATTGAAGTACTTCCTGGTCTATATTTATTTTAGTAATTGTTTAAAATATAAATATTGAGATTAAAGAAATATTCATCACTTATATCCCAAGATAATTCGCTTTCAGGCTGCAATACAACATAGAAATAAATGTTTAAAAAATCATTTTCAATCTTATTAGCATAGTACAAATATGTCGAATTTGTAGAAGGATCAGGCTAAATAATAAGTTCTATTTGCTCTTTGTATATTTGTTAAGAAACGAATCAATGTCAAAGAAATATTTTTCCACATCCTGCAGTTTTTCAATATCAAAATCCCACCATTTTATTTTTAATAGCTTATCAATATTATCTTCTGAAAATCTATATCGAATAATCTTTATCGGGCATCCTACTGCAATTGCATAAGGTGGGATATCCTTGGAGACTATTGCGCCAGCACCAATAATTGCGCCATCCCCTATGCTTACGCCGTCAAGAACTGTTACGTTTACTCCTACAAAGACATCATTTCCGATTATTATCCTTTTTCTCTCCTCAATTTTGTCACTCTTTGACAAAGTTCTTCCATTCTGTTTCAAAGTTGAATAGAACATCGGAGAAGTAGAAAGACCGTTTGTAGGATGAATTCCCCAACCACATAAAAAATTAGGGCCGATTGAACAATATTTTCCAATCTGAGCCATTGAAACCCTTGAGTTAGGTGCAATGTAAGTACCCTCTCCAATCTTTGAATTTAGTACCGTATAAGGCAGGTATAGTTCTGCTAACTTACTAATATCGGAATCAATTACAGATGATTTATAGTAAGGCCAGTATACTTGTTCATTTTTAAGGAGCTTTAATTCAGGGATTATTTTTGAAAAAAAATTAAAAAAAAATCTCCGAATCTTTGTTATTAATTTTCTTCCCATAAAACTGGAATATTTACAAAACCTAAATCAACTGTATAAATAGAGTTTTTACTTCCGGTCTCCTCAATTGAAAAGCTTATATATTCCTCGTTATTATCCAAAAATCTTACGTTTGGCACATGTAACATTGATTGCAGATAATATCTTCCCGGCAATAATACCTCTTTGGGGATGGTTGCTATGAGTTTCCTTTTGTAACCGGGAATAAGATAATGTTCTGAAAATATAGGATTCAGGTTTTTGTCCCTGACTATAAACGTCAGTGTACTTTCTTTTACAGGCTTGGTACCATTAATTTCAAAAATACATTGAATATCGTCAGAAAGAGAGAATGAGTTGATCGAGTTATTTTTATCTCTACTCAAGAAAATTTTTTCGAAATAAATATCCTTATCAGACAAAGAATTACCTAAAACATAAAATTCGCTTTTAAAGCATGTAGATATGTAGGAATCTATGATCTTATCTACGCTTGAATTTTCAGTTATTTTCCCGTTATTTAAAAGGATCCCCTTATTGCAAAGTTTTGAAACCGCAGCCATGTTGTGGCTTACGAATAATATTGTTCTCCCTTCGTTTCTACTTACATCCTGCATTTTGCCTAAACATTTACTTTGAAATTCTGAATCACCAACAGCAAGCACCTCGTCAACTACCAATATTTCTGATTCAAGATGTGCGGCCACAGCAAAAGCTAACCTCACATACATTCCGCTAGAATAACGTTTAACAGGAGTATCCAGAAATTTCTCAACCCCGGCAAAATCAACTATTTGATCAAATTTTCTTTTTATTTCTATTCTCTGCATTCCAAGTATTGCGCCATTCAGATAAATATTTTCTCTTCCTGTAAGTTCAGGATGAAAGCCCGTGCCTACCTCAAGAAGGCTTGCAACTCGACCATTAATAGATATTCTGCCGATACTTGGCTCAGTAATGCGGCTTAAAACTTTCAAAAGGGTTGATTTGCCAGCGCCATTTCTTCCGACTATGCCAATTCTATCTCCCTTTTTTACATCGAAGTTTATATCTTTTAACGCCCAAAACTCTTCCTTCTTTGCCTCAATCACTGACTCTGTACGTCCCTTTTTTATCAGCTTATTGGTCGTAGTAAACAGGTTTTTTGCTTTTTCAGAAATAATATCCCGTAAAGCCAAATACCCTCCCTTTTGCTGGTGCCTGATTATATATCTTTTCCCTAAATTTTCAACTTTAATTACAATACTCATCTTTTAAGCATAAAATTATTTCTAAAAATGTTTATTCTTTGAATCACTAAATTATATCCGCAAAGGATCGCTCCGTTTTCCGAAAATACCAAATGCCAAGCATCACCAATAATATTGTTATGGCCAATGATAAAAAATAACCCGGCAAATACAATTGATTTATATCTCCTGTGATTGACCATCTGAATCCGTCAATAATCCCTACCATCGGGTTTAATGAATACAGGAGTCTCCATTTTTCAGGAATTACGTTACTACTAAACCCGACTGGAGAAATATACAACCCAAGTTGTACTATAAAAGGCACGATATATTTAAAATCCCGATATTTTACATTGACCGCAGCTATATAAAATCCTGAGCCAATGGAAATCAATAATACCTGGATAAAAAAAACCAGCATCGCAATAATTGACCAGGAAGGAACAAAATGATACCAAAACATTAATCCTATTAATATGACAAATGAAATCAGAAAATCGACAAAGTTTACGATAACAGTACTCGTAGGAATAATTATCCTTGGAAAGTATATTTTTGTAAGCATATTGGAATTCCCAATCAATGAATTGCTCGCATCCGTAAAAGATGTAGAAAAAAACTGCCAGGGAAGCATAGCAGCATAAACTAAAATAGGATATGGCACTCCGCCCGAAGGAAGTTTAGCCAAGTTGCCAAAGACCACTGTGAAAACAACCATAGTGAGAAAAGGCCTGATCAAACTCCAGGCTAACCCAATCACAGTCTGTTTGTACCTGACTAAAATATCACGCCAGGCAAGAAAAAAGAATAGCTCCCGATATTTCCATAGGTCCTTCCAATAATTCTTTTTCAGCCGTGCTGTTTCAATAACTAAATCAAAATGTTCGTCTATTACTCTATCAATCATAGTCGTGCTCTTTTATACAAATATATCTCAACAGAATGCGTCACTACAATGACATCACTATTTCTTTCTGATTATACCACAGAATTGCTGATGAGTGAAATGAGTTCAAAATTGAAAAGAGTTTTTTTAAACCTGTTTGTTACTGTGCATCATTTCTTTCTCATCAAAGTTATCATCAATAAGTACAAACTTCGGATTTGAATAAAACTCATTTTGCTTTAACTCTATCAATGTAAATGATTCTTACAGATCTCAGAAATTCTACGAGCAGCGGCATCTGTTTTCAGATTGCTATCATAAAATGTTTTATGACTTTCTGACAATCCTTTAATATCCAACTCATTCTTCTCAATCTTTTTGAATATTTGTTTTAACTCCGAATAATTATTGTACGTTATAAACGGGTTATCTTTATATATTGATACAGTTGGCATCTTTTCTGAAATTATAACCCCTCCTGCATGCAAAGCTTCTATATGCCTGAACGTTTCAGTACTGTAAAACCCTTTAGGGCACAATACAAAATTTGACCTTAGCAAAAACTTAAAATATTCTTCGTATCCCAGTCCTGACTTAAATTCATCACTAAATAAAAAAGTATTCGATTTCTTACTCAGGTTTTTAAGATCAAAAAATCTAAATAGTCTTATTAAAATCTTATCTGGGAATATTTTAAGAAGCCGTAAAAATTTAAACTTTTTAAAGAAAAGCAAATCGTAAAGTTTTATTCTGTTATCATTTAAATTACCAGAAAAAAAAATATTGATATCTTTTTTTTTGCTTTTTTTATCACGCTGATCTGCAAACTCATTAACATATCCACATGGGATAGAATAAACATTTAAACGCTCATTCAGAATATAAGATTTAAATATTAACCCATAATTGTCGATAAGATGATCAGGGAAAGCACCTGTTTCTTCACTGAACCAGAATAAAACTTTATTTTTTTGTTGGGACTTGAAAGAATTGGGAATCACCGAGGCATTATGCGAGAATAAAATATAAAATACAAATTCAGTGAATTTATTGCCCAACTTTTGCTCTAGTTTAGAAAACATTTCTTTTAAATATTCTCTTTCATTCACAGCATTTAAATCATAGTCGGAATTAGAATCAAGGTAAACATGTTCATAATTAAACATTAACCTCATAAATTAAATCTTCTTCAGTTACTAGTTTCACAAATTCCAATGAATATTAAAGGGGAGGATATAACAATGCCTCAAAAGAAAACTCTCAGAGATGGCTATATCAGAATTAAATCTCTTATAGCATTGAATAGGGAAGTCATTTTAAAGAAAAAATAACAGAATTATAAACAGTTATATTAGCAAATAAATATCTACGATTTGAAGAAAATCAATTTATTGAAAGGAATAAGCTAATAAATAGCACAATATTAAAAAATATATCTCGGTAGCTCGTTTTATCCAACGAAAAGTATATTACGTCACGAATTTTGTCTTTAATCCAGATTATTTATTCCAGTCCATTATTCATTAATCGCAATCTGCTTATTCGGAAATTCTTGTTTTCCCGAAATTCTGGGCATGATCACTCTTACATTTTCTATATCAACCTCCGCATACATCATATATCCAAGAGAAGGAAGTATCATTTTAACAGTCTTTGATTTCAAAGCAATCACCTTACCTTCAAGTTCAGTCAATGGTCCACCAAGTACCTGAACTCTATCATCGACATTGATAGGAGTCTTCTCAAGTCTTACATTAACATGATCATTCAGAAAATTCTTTATCACTTCAATTTCTGAATCCCGGATAACTGCCGGTTTTCCTAACCAATATACAAGATTGATAACCCCATGTACGTCTCTTAGAGAAGTAAGCTCGGATTGAAATGCACGTACAAATACATAAGAAGTAAACAATGGATCGTGAACAATCTTTTTCCGATCACTCCATTGCCGGGTCACCTTATTAAGTGGGCAATAATTTTCAATTTTTTTCCGGGTCAGGATTTCTGCAACCTTCTTTTCCCACCTGGGCCGAGTGTATACGGCAAACCATTTTTTGTTTTCATTCATAAAAACCGGGTTTAACGTTATCTGTTCCAATGTTCAAAAAACTTAATTCTACCGGTTGTTCACATTTTGGAAGTTTACACGTCAAATGGTTTTTACACAGAAATGGCTACGCCAATATCAGTTACATAAAGGTACCGATTCAATGTCTCCAATTCAACAAAATTAATCAACAAATTCCCAACTAAGATGACCCATATTCTTAAGCATATTGACCGTCATCATAGTTTATAAAATACCTGTTTTTCCTAATAATTTCCTTTTCTTTTTTCCTTCTTTGTGAATATAACCATAACCATATCCATATCCATATCCATTTTTACCGAATCCTCTTGCTCTCACCCCGTTAAAGACAATTGCCATATTTTTTAATTCATTGATTTTATTGTTTGCATCCAATCTTTGTATGGATACTTTACGTGTATGTTTATGTCTAACCACATATAAAGTCGCATCACAATAGGCTGAAAGAACATAAGCATCAGACAAAATACCCACTGGTGCGGTATCAATAATAATATAATCGAAAATATCAGAAAGATATTTCATTAACTCGGGTACTTTTTCACTTAGTATTAATTCTGAGGGATTTTCCGGTAGCCACCCAGCCGGCATTACGTATAAGCTTTCATGGACTGGCGTTTTCTGAATGATTTCTCCAGGCTCCGCCTGACCAGTAAGATAATCAGTAAGTCCCTTATGGATTTCAGTCACTTTAAGTTTGTCACTTAGTGTGGGATCACTTAAATCAAACTCTAAAGCCACAACTTTTTTACCAGTCATTGCAAGCCCTATAGCAAGATTAGCAGCAATAAAGCTTTTACCCTCGCCTGAAACAGATGAAGTAATTTGTAATCTTTTTCTATCTCCATTTAGTCCAATATATGGAAGAGTAGTTCGCAAATTTCGAAACTGCTCAGCAATGAAAGTTCTTTTTCCATTACCAATTACGAGATGATCTTTAGATTTTTGATAAATGATTTCACCGATTACCGGAATTGATGTGTATGATTCTATTTCTTGTCTATATAAAATCGTATTTTTAAACATCTCATAAATCCATATTAATGCAATTGTTAATCCCAATGCTAAAACAACAGCAACAATATAAATCAGTTTTCTATTCGGGCTTACGGGTCCCAAAGAGGAATGTGCATTATCAATGATCCTGCTGTCCCCAATTGAGGATAAAAGTGATAAAGCTGTTTCTTCCCTTTTCTGCAACAAATAGTTGTAGCTTTCACTTTTGATACTTTGTTCTCTACTAATTTCTACCAAATCTCTTTCTTTTTGAGGTATCGTTTGAAGAACCGAAGAATAGTGATTAGTGTTAGAAGAAAGGTTAGCTTTGCTGGCTTCAAGACTTTGTCTTTGGCTGTTAATATTATCCAATATACCCGGTTTGATTTTATCTATCTGATCTTTTAAAGAAAGTAATATTGGGTTATTTTCCGGTATTGTTCTTTTAAGTTTCTCATACTGCAACTGATCATCATATAACTTGCCAAGCATCTGGCCCAGCATTGGATCATTTATTCCTATTATTGAAGGAGTAACGCTGCTTGAATTATCTTTATCTTTTACGTATTTTTCAACCTGGTCTAAAACCGATACCTGAATGTTAACATCACCTAGTTTTTGATAATTCGCACTTTCATTCTGTAAATACAAAGCTCCCTGGGAGCCAATATCAATTGCCCCAGTACTGGATTTATATTGTTGCAATTTCCTTCCAATTGAATCAAGTTCATGCCCCACAACACTTAAACGCTGATCTAGCCATGACAAAGTGTTTGATGCCAGTTTATTTTTTTCGTTAACAGAAGCGTCATCATATGCTTTTATCAGTTCATTCAAGATGTCTTCAGAACGTCTGGGACTCTCATCCCTTAGCTTAAGATCTATAACTGAAGATAATTTGCTTGCTGCGCTAAGGTCTAACGAACTAATAAGATTAAGAGCAACCGCATTCGGGTCAAACAAAGAAAAATATAAAGAGTTTTTAGGAATACCTGATGTTTTTTGCGGGATAAATCTCAAAACACCATATGGGGTGTTTACCCATTCATTCAAAGAATATTTTTGATTATTGATTTTAATTTTTTGATTAGAGGAATCGAACTCAAAAAATACTTTTTCGGTCTGTATCAACGAATCAGGATTATTACTTTCAATAATAACCGGAGAATTTTCATAAGCTGAAATGTCTCTAAACCGGCCCTTTTCAAACACAGGTGCATATAAGTGCAATTTTTTAACAACCTGAAGCATTAATTGCTTTGACCTAAGCACCTCAATTTCATTCTCAATTATTTTTTTTGAAGAAAGTAAGTCCAATGATTCTGCAATTTTAGAGTCATCTTCTCCCTTTTTTTCATCCTTGATCAAAATAGAGGCCTCTGATTCATAAAGCGAAGGTTGAATATGAAGATAAAGCCAAGCTCCTGCTCCAGACAAAATCAGAAAAAGTAAGAATACTGGCCAGTATGGAGAAAACTTAAACCATAATTGTCGTATTACATTACTCTCGCTGACATTACCCCTTATATTCTGATTTATCTGCATAAACTCTTTTAATAAGTTATTTAACAAGACGATCAACAACAATTGCAACTAACGATAGTCCACTAAGAACAGCCGGTATCCATTGCTGGCCTCTTCCCGCACTCGCCACTTTTGATTTATTAGGTTCTACATAAACAATATCGTTAGATTTTAAATAATAATAAGGAGAGGTCAAAAGCTCATTGGTATTCAAATTAATTCTCTTGATAACCTTATCACCATTCTCTTCTCTAATAATTAAAACATCATCTCTCTTAGCATAAATTGTAAGATCCCCAGCTAAACCGATAGCTTCTAATAAAGATATCTTCTCATTTGGAACATTGATAACAGTCGGATTTTTAACTTCTCCCAAGACCGTTACTCGAAAATTTAAAAACCTTATTGTAACAATAGGATCTGTTAACAAGTTTTGATCTAGCAACTTTTTTGTAATTGTTTTGGTAAGCTGATCTTTAGTTAATCCTTCCGCTTTGATATTGCCCAAGATCGGGTATTGTATAGTACCATCAACACCTACCAAGTAACCGAGCATAACGTTATTCCCTATATTAACTACACCTGGAGTGACTGGTGAATTAAAACTTGAGATGTTAGGAGAGTTAAACATAGCAGAAGCATCCGAATTTAAGCTGCTTACTGTTATATTTAAAAGATCATTTTTTTGGATGATGGATTCAGGGATAGGAGTGTCTGAGGAAATAGTACCATCACCAACTCCATTGAAATAAATAGCTTTTCTTGTGTTAACACAACTTGTTAAGAAAAATGCTAACAAAAAACCAATAAAAAACCTATTATTAATAATACCCAATTTCATAAATTTTTGACCTTAACATTAGAAAAATAAAGGCATGACATCCATTTATTAAAATGGCGTTTCTAGGAGGATTTAGCAGGAAATACAGGCTTTAAAAGGATGAAGGAGAAGAATTGACAATAAGAAATTACAAACCGTCAACTACGAAATCTGGCTCAAGATAGTAATTTTACTGAGAAAAGAGTAGAATCCTAATTGTTTTTTTGAAGATAGTTTAGAGAACTATCCACAACCCAATAAATGGCACAGAAAGAATCAAATATTTGCTATTTTTTCTTTTTAAAATAATTCCGATTATATAAGACCTTAAACTTTTCCTTTAAATCATATGTTCATGTCTGATTTTAAAAGATTTGTTTATCGTAAAATTACTACTCCAATTTATTTATTGATTTCAAAGAATCTTTCATTATAAAATAAATACTTATCACAGTAGATGGATTACACTTAATCTTCAAAATATCCCTACTTACTCAAGAAATATCCCATAAAAAAATACGTTTCGATTCTGAAGAAACTTTTATTGTTTTGTTCTTATGCCTTTCTTCCAAAGAATTAAAGTAACTGGCATCTTTTTTGGATGAAGGAATGGCATGAAAATGTGAGCTGAATTTGTGTTGTAAAACAAATCAATATCCTAAGAACCAAATTGCGACCCGGTGAAAACTTTACTTTCTTTTCAACCCAAATTCCTCATCTCCCCTCATATCCATTTTAAAAGATATTCTTCCTGGGCTTTAGTATGGGCTAAATTCAACTACTCGAATTCTAAGATTCAAAATTTACTTAATACCATAGGAAATGCCAGCAGAAAAAAACAACCAGCCAAAAAGGCTTACCGCAACAAACTTGAAGGATTGATCTCAATCAAACAAAAAAAGAATCTATCCTTTTTACCAGAGCGATCGAAATATGAGGCTTATTACCGAGCAATAGAATACACTTTTGGCTGTGGAAAAAATGAGTTTATTAGTGAACAATTTCTTTTACTACCAATCATCATATTCGAATAACATAAAATACCTTAACACGAATTTGAGAATTTATAACCCTACCCGCTAAATTGCTATGAAAAATTTGCTAACCTTTTTACTGCTCACCACCTTAGTCTCTCTTTTAAATAAATTAGACGCCACTAAGTATTATTTTTCATCGTCAACAGGAGATGACTCTAGAACAAGTACTCAAGCTCAAAATCCAAGTACTCCTTGGAAAACATTGAGCAAGCTAAATTCTTTTTTTTCCAGTATTCAACCAGGAGATTCTATTCTGTTTCTCAAAGGAGATACATTCTATGGTTCAATTTCAGTATCTAAATCTGGTACCTCTTCTGCTTACATAAATTTTGGTGCCTATGGTTCAGGGGCAAATCCTGTGATCTCGGGTCTTACTACGATTTCTTCCTGGATTTCTCTTGGCGGCAATCTTTATTCAAGTGTTATTCCAGGGGGCCTAAGCAATTTGAATATGGTAGTCGTAAACGGAATTTTTCAACCAATTGGAAGATGGCCTAAAACAACTGCAACAAATGGTGGCTATTTAACTATCAATTCAACTTCCTCAGCTACCTCAGTAACAAGTACCGGGTTATCCGGCGCATTAGATTTAACAGGTGGAGAAATAGTTTTTCGGAAAAATCATTGGGTACTTGATAGGGAAACAATCCTAACGCAGTTAGGCACAACAGTAACATTTAGCAATAATTATCCTGCCTATACAGTATCAAGTGGATGGGGGTTTTTCTTTCAAAACTCTGTTAACGCATGTACATCTCAGGGAGACTGGGCTTATAACACAATCTCTCATACAATCACGATGTACAGTTCAAATACACCATCGGGGGTTCAGGCATCTACGCTAGATAATTTAATCACCATTTCAGGGAGAAGTTATATCACGTTTTCCGGCTTAGATTTTATTGGTTCAAATTCAAGTGCATTTGTAATAGTAAATGCAAGCTATATTTCTGTCAACAATTGTAATTTCAATTGGATCGGAACTAATGCAATCGATGGCAGCAATGGGATCACTAATTATTTTACTCTTAAAAATTGCACTATCTCGAATGTCAATAATAACGGACTTAACGTTCATAGCGGCACAAATTGGGATATTGAAAATAACGTTATTACTAATATTGCCATGAATGCAGGCATGGGGCAAAGTAGCGATGGACAATATATGGCCGCTTCATATATTGGAAGCAATAGCACAGTTAAGAATAACGAATGGGGCAATATTGGATATACTGCGATTTATTATGCAGGTACTAATATAAAAATTCAAAATAACTATGTCCATGACTTTTGTGTGATAAAAGATGATGGGGCAGGAATTTACACTTACGGAAACAACAATTCAGGAACTGTTGTTTCCGGGAATATTGTCATGAATGCAGTTGGCAGCCCTAACGGCACAACTGGAGGCAGTTGGGCAGAAGGAATTTATACAGACGACCGTAGTAATAACCTTATTATATCTGGTAATACGGTAGCCAATGGTTGTGACAGAGGGATATATGTTCACAATTCCCATGAAATACAAATATTCAATAATACCTGCTTTAGTAATAACAACTCACAAATTGAATTTTTCCACGATAACATTGCTCCAAATGATCCAATCAGAAATATTAATCTAAAGGGCAATATTCTTGTTTCAAAAACTAGTTCCCAAACAACATCAGCTTTTTCAACGATAAGTAATGATGTATTAAGTTTTGGGATAGCAGATAGCAACTATTACTCAAGGCCAATAAAAGAGCCAACTACTCTTTCAATACCTGGCACTAACAACACATTGGCTGGCTGGCAAACTTATAGTGGTCAAGATGTCCACTCCAAAATATCTCCAAAAACCATTGCGAATGTTAATGATCTCAGATTTGAATATAATGCCACTTCATCTAACAAAGTAGTCAATTTGGGAGCGACATATATAAGTATTGATTCAATTATACATGTCGGATCAATTACTCTCCCACCTTATTCCTCAGTAGTATTAATCTATCTATCCGGCACTGTTTCCAATCAGTCCCCGATCGCAAATGCTGGGCCTGATCAAAGTATTACCTTACCCACCAACAGTATTACTGTGATTGGTAGTGGTACTGATCCTGATGGGAGCATAGCTTCCTATCAATGGACTAAAATCTCTGGCCCTTCACAATTCACAATCGTTTCTCCAACGCAAGCACAAACTGTGATCAATAATCTAGCACAGGGGGTTTATCTGTTTCAATTAACTGTAACTGATAATCTTGGTGCTACTGGAAAAGATACTGTCCAAATCACCGTGAATCCTGCTCCTAATCAGGCTCCTACTGCTAATGCCGGGCTTGATCAAAATATTACTTTACCTACTAATAATGTTACTCTTGTTGGCAGTGGAAATGATCCGGATGGAAATATTGCGTCTTATCAATGGACTAAAATTTCCGGGCCAACTCAATTCACAATTGTTTCTCCAACACAAGCGCAAACTACGATCAATAATTTAGCACAGGGCGTTTATCAATTCCAATTGACCGTAACAGATAACCAGGGCGCAACTGGAAAAGATACCGTAGCAATAACAATTAACGCTGCCCCCAATCAGGCTCCTACTGCTAATGCCGGGCTTGATCAAAATATTACTTTACCTACTAATAGTGTTACTCTTGTTGGCAGTGGTAGTGATCCGGATGGAAATATTGCGTCTTATCAATGGACTAAAATTTCCGGACCAACTCAATTCACAATCGTTTCACCAACCCAAGCGCAAACTGCAATCAATAATTTAGCACAGGGCGTTTATCAATTCCAGTTAGCCGTTACCGACAACCAGGGTGCAACCGGAAAAGATACCGTGAAGATTACAGTTAATCCCGCAAATATTCCACCTACTGTTAATGCTGGTCCGGATCAAAATATTACTTTACCAACTACTAGTGTGACTCTTATTGGCAGTGGTAGTGATCCGGATGGAAGCATTGCTTCCTATCAATGGACAAAAATTTCCGGGCCAAGTCAATTCAATATCGTCTCATCAACACAAGCGCAGACAGTAATCAACAATCTATCTCAGGGTGTTTACCAATTCCAATTAACTGTTACCGATAACCAGGGAGCTACCGGAAAAGATACTGTTGTCATTACTGTAAATCCAGCTCCAATAAATCACCAGCTGCTAATGCAGGATTGGAATCAAACCATTACACTGCCAACAAATTATGTTACACTTATTGGTAGCGGTATTGATCCTGATGGAACAATCGTTTCCTATCCATGGACTAAAATTTCCGGGCCATCACAATTCTCAATTGTTTCGCCAACACAGGCACAGACTGTTGTCAATAATTTAGTTCAAGGAATTTATCAATTCCAATTAACAGTTACCGATAATCAAGGAGCTACAGGAAAAGATACTGTTGTCATAACAGTAAATCCTCCTAATCAACCTCCATCTGCTAATGCAGGACCTAATCAAAGTATTACCCTACCAACAAATTGTCTTACCCTTGTTGGTAGCGGCAATGATCCGGATGGAAGCATTGCTTCTTATCAGTGGACTAAAATTTCCGGACCTGCTCAATACACAATCGTTTCTCCAACACAAGCACAAACTGTGATCAATAATCTAGCACAGGGGGTTTATCAATTTCAATTAATGGTGACCGATAATCAGGGTGCTACTGAAAAAGATACCGTTGTAATAACTGTAAATCCAATTAATCAATCACCAACTGCCAATGCTGGGCCTGATCAAAGTATTACCCTACCGACCAATAGTGTTACACTTGTTGGAAGCGGCAATGATCCTGATGGAAGCATTGCTTCTTATCAGTGGGCTAAAATTTCCGGACCTTCTCAATTCACAATCGTATCGCCATCACAGGCACAAACTGTTGTCAATAATTTAGCTCAGGGAACTTATCAATTCCAATTAACGGTAACCGACAATCAAGGAGCTACAGGAAAAGATACTGTTGTTATAACAGTAAATCCTCCTAACCAACCGCCAACTGCTAATGCAGGGCCTGATCAAAGTATTACCCTACCAACCAATAGTCTTACCCTTGTTGGTAGCGGCAATGACCCGGATGGAAGCATTGCTTCTTATCAGTGGGCTAAAATTTCCGGACCTTCTCAATTCACAATCGTATCGCCATCTCAAGCACAAACTGTTGTCAATAATTTAGCTCAGGGAACTTATCAATTCCAATTAACGGTAACCGACAATCAAGGAGCTATAGGAAAAGATACTGTTGTTATAACGGTAAATGCAGCTAATAAACCACCCATTGCTAATGCCGGACCTAATCAAAATATTACATTACCTACTGATAGTGTAACATTACTTGGAAGTGGTAATGATCCAGATGGAACAATCGTTTCATATGCATGGACAAAAATTTCCGGTCCTTCACAATTCAATATTGTTTCTGCGTCTCAAGCACAAACTGTAGTCAGTAACCTGGCTCAGGGAACTTATCAATTTCAATTAACGGTAACGGATAACCAGGGAGCTACTGGAACTTCAACAGTAACTGTAACTGTAAATGCTGCTCCAAACCAGCCTCCTATAGCTAATGCAGGACCTGATCAAAGCATTACTCTACCAACTAACAGTATAACATTAACCGGAAGTGGCAATGATTCAGATGGAACCATTATTGCTTATCGATGGAGAAAGATTTCCGGACCCATTCCGGTAATATCGCTAACATATCTTCTGCAACAACAACAGTAACCGGTCTTGTTCAGGGAGTTTACAAATATGAGCTCAGAGTTCACGACAATAGTGGCGCATACGGAAGAGATACCATGCAGGTGACAGTAAATCCCGCGAACATACCTCCTACTGCTAATGCTGGCTCAAATCAAAATATTACTTTACCTACTGATAGTGTATCTGTCTCAGGAAGTGGTACAGATTCGGATGGAACAATAGTTTCCTATCAATGGACTGAAGTTTCTGGACCCTCTCAATACACCATTGTTTCTTCAACTCAAGCTCAGACTATAATTAATAACTTAGTTCAGGGCACTTATCAATTTCAACTAACTGTAACAGATAATCTCGGAGCAACAGGGTCAGACATTGTAGTAATAACTGTAAATGCAAGTCCCAATAAACCACCTGTTGCTAATGCAGGACCAAATCAAACTATTACTCTGCCTACCAATACTGTTACATCTAGTTGGAAGCGGCAACGATCCGGACGGAAAAGTAGCTTCTTATCAGTGGACAAAAGATCTCTGGGCCGGCTCAATATAACATTGTTTCACCGTCACAGGCACAAACTGTAGTTAACAACCTGGTTCAGGGCGTTTACCAATTCCAGCTTACAGTTACTGATAACCAGGGAGCAACAGGAATTGACATTGTAATAGTAACAGTGAACACAGCTCCCAATCAACCTCCTGTCGCTAATGCAGGTAATGATCAAACCATTACTTTACCTACCAACAGCGTAAATCTTTTTGGTAGTGGCAATGATTCTGATGGAACAATTGTTTCTTATCAATGGAGCAAAATTTCTGGCCCTACCCAGTTTACTATTGTCTCTCCGTTTCAAGCACAAACAACAGTTAATAATCTAGTACAGGGCACTTATCAATTCCAATTAACAGTTACAGATAATCTCGGAGCGACCGGAACAGATGTTGTTATAATAACAGTTAATCCTGCACCCAACCAAGCTCCTATTGCCAATGCAGGATCTAATCATAATATTACTCTACCCACTAATTCTGTTACTCTTGTTGGAAGTGGAAATGATCCGGACGGAAGCATAGCTTCTTATCAATGGACAAAAATTTCTGGGCCATGCTCAATACAACATTGTTTCTTCAACTCAGGCCCAGACTGTAATTAATAATTTTGTGCAGGGAATTTATCAATTTCAGTTAACCGTAACCGATAACCAGGGAGCCACCGGAACAGATACTGTTACGGTTACTGTTAATCCTGCTAACATTGCTCCTACCGCCAATGCAGGTCCAGACCAAATCATTACGTTGCCTACAAATACCGTTACCTTATTTGGAAGTGGAAATGATCCAGATGGAAATATTGCATCATATCAATGGACTAAGATCTCTGGGCCTTCACAATACAATATTGCTTCTTCAACTCAGGCTCAAACTGTAATTAATAATTTAGTACAGGGAGTTTATCAATTCCAGTTAACTGTAACTGATAACCTAGGTGCTACCGGAAAAGATACCGTTAAGGTTACTGTTAATCCGCGCTAATATTCCTCCTATTGCTAATACTGGCCCAGATCAAAGCTATTACCTTCCAACAAATACCGTGACTCTATTTGGAAGTGGTAATGATCCTGATGGAACGTATTGCTTCTTATCAATGGACAAAAATTTCTGGACCATCCCAGTACAATATCGTTTCTCCAACACAGGCGCAAACTGTGATCAATAATTTGGTGCAGGGAGTTTATCAATTCCAATTGACGGTTACCGATAACCTGGGCGCTACCGGAATAGACACCGTCAAGGTTACTGTTAACCCTGCTAATATCCCTCCGACTGCTAATGCTGGCCCAGATCAAACCATTACCTTACCAACAAATACCGTAACTCTATTTGGAAGTGGAAATGATCCTGATGGAACGTATTGCTTCTTATCAATGGACAAAAATTTCTGGACCATCACAATACAACATTGTTTCGCCAACACAGGCACAAACTGTAATCAATAATTTGGTACAAGGTGTTTATCAGTTCGAGTTAACAGTGACAGATAACCTCGGTGCAACCGGAAAAGATACAGTGCAGGTTACTGTTAATCCTGCACAATATTCCACCGACTGCTAATGCAGGACCGAATCAAAATATTACTCTTCCAACCAATACTGTCACTTTATGGAAGTGGAAACGATCCTGATGGAACATATCGTTCCTATCAATGGACAAAAATTTCTGGACCATCCCAATACAATTGTTTCTCCAACACAGGCGCAAACTGTTGATCAATAATCTGGTGCAAGGTATTTATCAATTCCAGTTAACAGTAACAGACAACCACGGTGCAACCGGAAAAGATACTGTACAGGTGACCGTCAACCCTTCACCGAATCAACCACCCATTGCCAATGCAGGGCCGAATCAAAATATTACTCTGCCTAACTAATAGTGTTACACTTGTTGGAAGCGGTAGCGATCCTGATGGTAACATCGCTTCTTATCAATGGACCAAGATATCAGGGCCAAGTCAGTATAATATTGTTTCACCGGCGCAGGCTCAAACTGTAATTAATAATTTAATGCAAGGTGTTTATCAGTTCGTGTTAACAGTGACAGACAACCAGGGTGCAACCGGAAAAGATACTGTGCAGGTGACAGTCAACCCCGCACCGAATCAACCTCCCACTGCTAATGCTGGGCTGAACCAAAATATTACTCTGCCTACTAATAACGTTACATTGGTTGGAAGTGGCAGTGATCCTGACGGAAACGTGGTTTCTTATCAGTGGACCAAGATCTCAGGACCAAGCCAATATAATATTGTTTCACCGGCGCAGGCTCAAACTGTAATTAATAATTTAGTGCAAGGTGTTTATCAGTTCCAGTTAACAGTGACAGACAACCAGGGTGCAACCGGAAAGAGATACTGTGCAGGTGACAGTCAATCCCGCACCGAATCAACCTCCTACCGCTAATGCTGGGCCGAACCAAAATATTACTCTGCCTACAAATAGTGTCACACTTGTTGGAAGTGGTAGTGATCCCGATGGAAACATAGTTTCTTATCAGTGGACTAAGATCTCTGGGCCATCCCAATACAACATTGTCTCACCAAGTCAGGCACAAACAGTGATCAATAACCTGGTGCAGGGAGTTTATCAATTCCAATTAACCGTTATTGACAACAATGGTGCAACCGGAAAAGATACCGTACAGGTTACTGTTAACCCTGTACCGAATCAACCCCCCACTGCGAATGCAGGGCCAGATCAGAATATTACATTACCAACTAATAGTGTTACACTATCTGGCAGCGGTCATGATCCCGATGGAATAATTGTTTTTTATTCCTGGAGACAGATAGCAGGGCCGACTCAATTCACAATCGTTTCACCCAACTCGGCTCAAACAGTGATCAATAACCTGGTACAAGGCCTTTATGAGTTTCAATTGACTGTTACGGACAATTCGGGTGCTACAGGAACAGATATTGTAGCAGTAAGTGTAAATGCGGCACAAAATCCGCCGACAGCTAATGCTGGTAATGATCAAACTATTGCTTTACCAACGAATAGCGTTATACTGTCAGGAACTGGAAATTCTCCGAATGGAACGGTTACTTCCTATTCCTGGTCACAGGTATCAGGCCCCGGACAGTCAACAATTGTTTCGGCTACACAAACCCAAACTCTTGTTCAAAATCTTGTCGAAGGAGTTTATCAATTTGAATTGTCAGCAACCGATAATAATGGATTGGTTGGAAAAGATACAGTTCAGGTTACAGTTGAACCCATACCAAACAGGAATCAAATTTCTTCTTCTGCAAAATTGTATCCTAACCCTGCAAGTGATGTTATCAATATTGAGATTGACGGAGCAACTCAAAAGAGTTCTGGTTATATTAATATATATAACTCAGCGGGACGTGTAGTGTACCAGGAATCATTTAATAGGGATCAATTCACTGTTACCAAACAGATAGATGTTAGCAGTTTTGCGGGAGGCATTTATTTTGTAAGTGTCACTATTGATGCGAATACTCAAACCACTCTGAAATTTGTAAAAGAATAAAATGACCCGTCCATGCAGGATGGAGCATAGATGCTCCCTATCTGCTCCCTATATAGTAGCACCTGAGTAGCACTTTTTAGTAATTCTACTCGTTTTTCGGAACTTTACGATAAAGACATCGTATTTAAAAACCATTTTGATATAAAATATCCTGTTCCGAAGGGCTGATCAGTTTATAATAACATACTCACAAAAACAAACCCCCGGTTCCTGTCACCGGGGGTTTTTGTTTTTCACAGCCGTCCCAATCCAAATTCAGTTCAGGCAAATCTTTTTTCAAAAAAAATTATTCAATTGCCTGTAATATTATTTGTATTCCACTCCGGGGAATGAAATATTTTCTTCAGCCGTCTTTTAGCAGTGGATTTATTAGTACTACAAACGTCAAAAGCCTTTGCTGGAATATTAAGGAGTTGTGAAAAAAGGTTTGCAGCTATATGATGTCAGGGCAAACCAATCTCAAAATGCCTTTCGGGAATCTGAACATCGGCAAATCCCTTAGCAATAAGTCGCTGTTTGAAATCCTGCTGAACATCATATTCTCCATGTACCAGAAATAATTTTCTAACCTGCTTTTTATCCTGGCAGGCAAGCCATTGACACAGGTCTTCATAATCACCATGAGCACTCATGCTGCGTATGGCACCCACTTCTGCATTCACTTCATGTTCCACACCAAAAATATTTACCTCCTTATCTCCTGCCATTAATCTTCCACCCAATGAATGAGGTTCACAATAACCGGTCAAGCAAAATCGTATTGCGGCTGTTTTCAATATTATTGCTGATATGATGTTTCACCCTGCCTGCATCGCCCATGCCGCTGGCAGAAATGATGACCATTGGCCCATTCTGAAAATTGAGCATTTTGGACTGATCCACGGTCTTTATATATTTTAATCCTTTAAATGAAAAAGGATCTTTATCCAGTTTGCATATCTTCTGAATTGTTTTATTGAAATACTGCGGATAACGTTTTACGATCTCAGTGGCTTCAATACTCAACGGACTGTCAACATAATAATCAATATTCGGAAGACGGTTTTCCAGATTCCAACTGGTTCAGGTCATATAAAATTTCCTGAGTGCGGCCGACACTGAATGCCGGCATGATGAGTTTACCTTTTTTTTGCAAGCAAGCTTTTTCTATCCAACGCAACAACAGATCAGGGGTAGTTGTAGTTCTTATCATGCAGACTGTTTCCATAGGTTGATTCCATAATAATATAATCTGCCTGTGGAAAAACTTCCGGTGATTTTAAAATGTCATCCCGGTAACGACCCACATCACCACTGAAAGTGAGATGCGTGTCTCTTTTCCATCTTCCTTTACTTTAATATTGACACAAGTGCTGCCAATGATATGTCCGGCATCTGTGAACATCGCCTGAACTCCATCAGTTACATCAAACCATGTATGGTATTCCACTTCCTGAAATGCGTAACTACTTTCCATTGCATCATCCATCAGTATATAATGGACGCAGATAAGGAAGCCCATCATGCATTCACGCGTTTATTTGTATACTTGATATCATCTTCCTGTATCTCGGCAGAATCCTGTAATAAAACATCGGTAAGATCTTTTGTTGCCGGTGTACAAAATATTTTTCCGGTAAATCCATCTTTCACCAGTTTCGGAATAAGCCCTGTGTGATCAATATGTGCATGAGAAAGGATCATCACATCTACATCTTGCGGATCAAAACCAAATTCCCGGTTCATCATATCAGTTTCTTTACCCAGGCCCTGGAACATGCCGCAATCCAATAAAATTTTTTTCCCGTTCTTTCAATGTCAGTAAATGTTTAGAACCGGTCACTGTTCTGGCGGCGCCGTGAAATGCTATTTTCATATACCAAGTTTATTGTTTATGTGTTTTGAGATTTTGCTTTAAATGACCATGTGATAAAAAACTCTGCTACGATTTCGTTTCTTTATTGCTGCCCACCGATCTTGCTCTTACAGTTCTTGCTTCGCCAGTGGATACACATTCATTCGATCATCTGCAGAATTCTTTCTCCTTCTTCGCAAACAAATGTCGTTCTTCCAATTGCTTTTTTAAAATATTCCGATTCCACCTTGATGACCAGCATAGATACCGCCGGTCTTCTTTTATATAAATGTAACCATACATAAAGCTCCGGTGCTCATCTCTGCCGCCATACTAAGACAGGCAAAATAAGTAGAACGAAATGGATTTTGTGAAAACCATTTATACGGAACAGTCACTTCACATTTTTTTTCGTCAATCTCTTTGACCCAAACACCCGAAAAAAATGCACTGGGCAACCTGGAAAACAAAAAAAACCTGAGCTTAACAGGATTTTTCATTAACCGGGTAAACGCTGTAGTGCTTTGATCCATTTAATTGTCATTTGCCTTGTTGAATCCTACGATATGTTGTCCTATTCACCGAAGAAATCCTTTTTTTATAGATATCAAGTCCGGATATTATATTTATTAAAAATACCACCTTCATCTCAATTTTGAAGCGACCCCGCATCAAATAACATTAAAATTTTTTCTCTTTTGCAATTTGTTTAAAGAAGATTCGTCAAATTTGACAGAACTTATCTGCATATATGAAAAAAAATCCGTTGTTGCTGTTAGCGTTGCTCATTACCGGGACTACAATTGCCCAGAAGGTCAATGGCAAATTAAAATTTGAAAAAGGTCAATCCTTTGATATCAATCTTGAAGTTAAGACCACTATTTCTCAGCAAGCCATGGGACAGGCCATAGACTTTAACGCAGATGGTACGGCTATTCGTAAATACGATGTGACAAATGCTACAGATGACAACACTACATTGCATCACCAGGTGCAGCATATCGCCTTTACATTTGACGGAATGGGGCAGAAAAGAAGTTTTGATTCCGATAAACCAAAAGATATGGACGGATTGTTTGGCAAAACAGTAAAAGATGTGTTGGGCAAATCTTATGATATGGTGATCGATCCCAATGGAACCGTGATGATGGCCATCCCCGGAAAATTTGAAACATCAGAAACAGATTCCCGCTTACTGATCGTCATTAATATGCTGAAAGATGTATTGGGCACTGTACAACCGCCCAAAAAAGGCGAAGCAAGTTTTTTCAAAGTTTTGCCCGATAAAGAGATCAACGCCGGCGATACCTGGACAGAGACAATTAATACAGATACAGAAAGAGGATCTACCAACTACAAATTATCGAGCATTACAGATTCTACTATTGTTATTGATTTTACGGGCAGTTCATCTACAATTTCAAAAACCCAAATGATGGGAATGGAAACAACCACGAATCTGAATAATAAGAGTACAGGAAAAATCATAATTGATAAAGCAACAGGGATTATTCGTGAAAAAAATTCTGAAACTGAATCAACCGGAACCACAGAAGCAATGAGGGGAACGGTACCTATCTCTTCAAAAACCACAATTGTTATTAAAGTTTTACCCAAGCAACAGAATTAAAGAATTTCTGTAACTTGTAAATCCTTAACCTCTTTAATATGAAACCAAGCATCTTATTAATTGGGGTCATTCTTATTGCCCTCAACTGCATTGGAGCCGATAAAAAAGAATCTGCAGACAAAAAAAAGCATCCAAAGAACAGCAGCACTGCTGATCACATGTTTGATATCAAAGCAGCAAAGATTATATTCAACTTCACCGGTGGGCTCGAGCCCGGAAAGGAAACATTATACTTTGATGACTATGGTAATGTTGCTGTATTGTTGATTGATAGAAAAAGTAAATTCAGCAGCACTAATAAAACGATGATCTGGAAAAACAATCAAACAACGACCATTGATCATGAAAAAAAGATAGTGACAAAAACGCCTTTCCGGAATAAAGACACAGAGGCTCCCGCAGTCGTTCAGATATCAGAAGCTACACGCAAAAGTATTGGCTATGAAAAATTACCTGGCGAAATTATTGCCGGTAAATCCTGCGAAGTGTGGAACAACAATAAACTGAATGTCAAATACTGGATCTGGAAAAAGATAGATTTGAAAAAAGTGAACCAGACCTTTACCAAAGAAGCTGTTTCTGTTGAAGAAATTAATGCGATCCCTTCCTCGATCATGGAAATTCCTAAAGATTATAAGGGTAGCTGAAATCAGTACTATATTTCTACCTGGTTTTTTAACAAGTCATCAAACTCATCTCTTCTTCTTATTAAGATAAGCTTTACCTTCTTTCACCAATACTTCAGCAGGTTTGAATCGTGATGTTATAATTGGAAGACATCTCAAATCCATAAGCACCGGCATTAAGAAAAACAAGCAGATCACCCTCCCGCACTTCAGGCAAGTGGACGATTTTCAGCAAATGTATCTGTCTCGCAAATATTGCCGACTACATCATATATTTCTTTATAGTACCATTTGGATTGGAAATATTTTCAATAGTATGATAAGCGCCGTAAAACATAGGACGGATCAAATGATTCAATCCGCTGTCAACACCGGCAAAAGTAGTCGAGTTCGATTCTTTGATCACATTTACTTTAGTAATAAAATAACCGGCTTCACTTACTAAAAATTTACCCGGTTCAAACCATATCTGTAAATGTTTTGCCTCCGGGATTGGGATGATTGTCAAATGCTTCTTTTACTTTTTTCGCCAGCAATTCAATATCCGTTTCTTTATCTCCGGTCTTATAAGGAACTTTTAATCCACCGCCCAGGTCAATACATTCCAGTTCGTTGAAATTGGGAATTAGATCAAATAACACTTCAATTCCTTTTACAAAAACATCCACATCTTCAATGTCACTGCCGGTATGAATATGCAATACACGAATAAATAGATTATATTTCTTAACCAAAGAAAGTATCTTGCTCGATCTGTTCTACGGGAATACCGAATTTACTTTTATCATGACCGGTTGAAATTTTCAAATTGCCTCCGGCCATGATATTAGGTCGCAGACGAATTCCGACCGGGTAACTATGACCAAATTTCTTCCCGAATTTTTCCAGGTTGGACAAACTGTCAATATTAATATTTACGCCCAGGCTTTGCGCTTCTTCGATCTCGCTGAAGGCAATATTATTGGAAGTATATAAAATATTTTGTGCTGTAAATCCTGCTCTGCAGTGCAAGCTTTACTTCATTGATAGAACTGCAATCCACATTGCAACCAATACTTTTAATGTATTTAAGAATATTGATATTGGTCAAGTGCTTTGGCAGGCATAAAAAAATTTTACATCACTGGTCGGTAAATGCTGTTTATCAATCTTTCATATTGTTCTTTTATTCTTTCGGCATGATATACATATAATGGTGTTCCGAATTCATTGGCCAATTGGGTTAACTGTTCCTGTGATAAGCGAAGGGGCATAGTTTGCTAAGATATTAAAGGGATGATACCATTCCAAAATAGTTATGCCATCCCTGATCTAGCAATGGCATACAATCGTATCAATTAAAATATTATTTAATTCTCTTCTTCCTGTTCATCATCTTTATTGATGATCAGTTCTCCGTCTTCTGTTACTGATAAGAGCAGCATCAGTCGGCTTCCACGGGTTTGGCTGTTTCACCAAACAAAGTATTCTTTAATACAGTGGGTTCAACTACCTGGTCGGGTGATATTTCCCTGATCTTTGGCAATTCATCAGGCGAATTGATGCCGAAATAATCCATGAAATTTTTGGAAGTAGAATACAATAAGCGGTTGTCCCGGATGATTTTCATTTCTGCCGCTGATAATGATCAGTTCTTTTTCCAGCAATTTTTGAACCGTATAATCACAATTCACGCCACGGATAGATTCGATCTCACCTTTGGTAATCGGTTGTTTGTAAGCAATGATCGCCAGTGTTTCCAATGCTGCTGCAGATAAACGTTTCAAAAATTTATCGCCATTGAGTTGGGCAACTGTTTTATGAAATTCTTTTCGTGGTAAGAAATTGCCAGCCGCCGCCACTCATTTTTATTTCAAAAGGATAAAAGCTCATTGATATTGTATTTTTCAACAACTGCTTCAATTGCTGTTTCCACCTGGTCAAGTGATATTTTTTCTTCTGTCGAATAGACATTGTTCACCAGTTCGGTGATTTCCAGAGTGGTCAACGGTTTATCACTGGCAAAGATCAATGCTTCAATATGTGGTATCAGATCAGATAGTTTCCATTGTTTTGTCCCTTAATTAATAATGATAACTATTATTTCATTATCTCTATTGCAACGAATGTACTAATTGCGATGTTAAAGTCTGAAATACAATTATCAACAGTTGCGAATAAGTTCTTTCTACAAACAATTCGGAATAACAACCTAAGTTTCCCTTTGGGGACAAGGCATTTATCCCTGCAATGCAGCTGCTCCACTTACGATCTCGGTCAATTCAGTAGTAATGGCTGCTTGTCTTGCCCGGTTGTAAGATATTTTCAAGATCCGCAGCATTTCATTGGCATTTTCGCTGGCTTTATCCATGGCCGTCATCCGGGCACCGTGTTCTGAAGCATTTGAATCCAGTACAGCTTTATATAATTGTGTATTGAGGATCTTTGGCATTAGTTCGGCAATCAATTCTTCTTTCGCAGGATCATAAATGAAATCTGCTTTGGCAGCGCCTTGTTTCTTTGCCACTTTGGGAATGGGTAAAAATCTTTCTACTTCAAATCTTTGTGTAGCCGCATTTTTAAATTCGCTGTAAACGATCTCCACCACATCAAACTGTTTTTCTTCAAATGCTTTCATTGCAGCCTGCGCACAAGCTTGCACATTTTCAAAAGTCAGGTGCAGAAAAATATCTTTATAAGTGGCGTCTGCTTTGTAATTATTCTTTATAAAATGCTCATATCCTTTTTTACCGATGTTCCAGATCGTGACATTTCCTTTCTTATACTGATCAGCATATTTTTCAGCAATGGTAGCTTTGGCCAATTTGATCAGATTGGCATTAAAAGCCCCGCATAAACCACGGTCACTGGTAATAACGATGAGCAATACTTTTTCAACCGGTCGTTCTGCTGCCAGTGCCATACCACTCCGCCTTCACTGTTGCTTACAATATTGCTCAGCATTTCCTGTAGTTTTTTAGCATAAGGACGCATCTGAATAATAGCATCCTGTGCCCGGCGCAATTTTGCTGCACTCACCATCTTCATGGCTTTGGTGATCTGCTGTGTACTTTGTACTGATTTGATGCGGTTACGAACCTCTTTTAAGCTGACCAGCCATACTGCATTTCTTGTTTTTAGTTTCTGGTTATGTTACCAGTTTTTTGTCCCTGTGTTAGCAAGTCTCCCCTTTAGGAGGAGATTTAGAGGGGGGTTTAATGGCGGCAAAGGTATGGCCTGAACCCTAAAATTCCATAGCCTGTTTAAAGAAATTAATTCACAATTAAGGAATTGAGAAAATGCTAATCCTTCAAGGTAAAATCCCGTTTTCAATCCATAAGAAAATGAAAAATGTCCGCCTTCCCTCGTTGCTATTTTTTAACAGTCTGTTCATCTTCTTTGAAAAATTCAAAATGGACCGGCCCATTCACCACTCTTTTCAGTTCTTCATTGCTGATGATCAGCCGTCCATTCTTTACAGTATCCACCTGGTTGATATCATCGACTGGAAAAAGAAGTATCAGTCATTACTACTCTTACATAATCCTTCGGGTCCAATCCTTCGAAGTCAAATACCAGGTCGCCTCGTTTTACCATATCCGGTATAGTTGTTTTCAGACTGATCGGCTGAAAATTGAATTCTTCTTTGTATTGCTTTTTATCCAGGTCAGTAAAAACAATAGTATGTTTGCCAATAAATTCTTTCAATGGTTTATTAACTTCATAATAAGCGCCACTCATTTTTGAACTATCCACCTGTGATTACTGTCCATCCAATTCCACTTTGGCCGGTTCATCCAAAACCAAAGTAGTGCCATTGGGTCCGGCAAACCGGTATTGCAACATTACTGTTATATCGTCACTTTCCTTCCTCGCCCCAAACCTGGTAATCAAAATAAACAGCTTGCGGGATTTACATCTTTGCTATTGCCGATCTCATTGCTGCTGCAGGAACTGATCAATATCAAAAAAATTATCGAAGAAATAATAAGGCAGAGGTTTCATAATCAGAGTTTGATATTAATTCAGGCTATCACAGTAAAGTTCGTTAAAGAAAAGGTAATTGAAAGTCAAGACAGGAGAGATCGAAGTATGAAGTAAGAAGTATGATAATAGTCATCCAGCTGAATCCTTACTACCAAATCGTTAGAAATTTTCTCCGAAAAGTCACTTCTTATTTCCTACTTCATACATCCTACTTCAGACCTCGTCTCCCGACTCCCTACTATTAACTATCTTTGCCCTCCCGATCCGATAGCTATCGGATTATCGGGACAAGTTCTGTCAAATTGGCTCACAAGTGATTGTAGCACCGTTTTTGACGAAAGGGAAAAGTCAAATGAGTCAGTCAGGTAAAAAGTATTCTCAATTCAAACTTTTTGACCAATATGACCACTGACTAAAACCCAATTAACTAATAAACGAATAACGAATACCTAATCATGGCTGGCATTCTTGCAAAAATCTTTGGCGGCAATAAATCAGAAAAAGATGTAAAAAAAATTTCTCCTTATGTTGGAAAGATCAATGAGTTTTTTAATTCCTATCAATCCCTTACCAATGATGAACTCCGCAATAAAACACAGGAGTTTCGCCAACGTATCAAAGAACATCTTTCTAGAAATTGATGCAGAGATAGACTGCAAAAAATAAAGCAGCAGAAGAACTTCCTTTTAATGACCTGCTCGGTAAAGATGCTATTTACCAGGAAGTGGATAAACTGAAAAAAGACCGTGATAAAAAAATTGAAGAAGTGCTTGATGAAATTCTTCCCGAAGCATTTGCTGTAGTAAAAGAAACAGCACGGCGTTTTAAAGAAAATACAGAGATTGATTTCCACTGCTACGCAACTGGATCGTGACCTCAGTGTAAAAAAAGATTATGTAACGATCGATGGTGATAAATCCATTTTCAGAAATACATGGACAGCCGGTGGCGGCGCCGTTACCTGGAACATGGTGCACTATGATGTGCAGTTGATCGGTGGTGTGGTATTGCACGAAGGTAAGATTGCTGAAATGGCAACCGGTGAAGGAAAAACACTGGTATCTACTTTACCCGCTTACCTGAATGCACTTGCCGGTGAAGGTGTTCATATTGTAACAGTGAATGATTACCTGGCCCGTCGTGACCAGGAATGGAACGGACCCATCTTTGAATGGCTTGGCATCACAGTTGATTGTATTGATAAACATCAGCCCAATAGTGAAGAAAGAAGAAAAGCATATCTCGCTGACATCACTTACGGCACCAACAATGAATTTGGTTTTGATTATCTCCGTGATAACATGGTGCATTCACCGGAAGAAATGGTGCAACGCAAACATCATTATGCCATGGTGGATGAAGTGGACTCTGTATTGATTGATGATGCAAGAACTCCTTTGATCATTTCCGGTCCTGTTGCCAAAGGTGATGATCAGCAATTTCATATTCATAAACCAAGAGTGCAGCAACTGGTGCAGGAGCAGGAACGAATTGTCCGTAGTTGCCTGAATGAAGCAAAAAAACTTATTTGCCGAAGGCGATGATGATCCCAAAACCGGCGGCTTGTATTTATTCCGTGCATACCGTGGTTTGCCGAAATATGGCCCGGTGATAAAATTTTTGAGTGAGCCGGGCATTAAAGTGAAAATGCAGAAAGCAGAGAATTATTACCTGCAGGACCAGATGCGCAACATGCACATTGTAGATGAAGAATTGCTTTTCCAGATTGATGAAAAAAATAATTCAGTTGAACTGACAGATAAAGGTATTGCCATGATCACCAAATCAGGTGAAGATCCTGATTTCTTTATTTTGCCCGATATTGGTGTGAAGCTGGCGGAAATAGAAAAAAATGACTGATCCTGCTGATGAAAAAATGCAGCAGAAAGAAGTTGTGCTGAATGATTATGCACAGAAAGCAGATCGCATTCATTCCGTACAGCAATTACTGAAAGCCTATACTTTGTTTGAAAAAGATGTGGAATATGTGGTGATAGATGGCGCCATCAAGATCGTGGATGAACAAACAGGCCGTATCATGGAAGGCCGTCGCTATAGTGATGGTTTGCACCAGGCATTGGAAGCAAAAGAAAATGTAAAGATCGAAGCGGCTACACAAACCTATGCCACCATCACCTTGCAGAATTATTTCCGCATGTATCACAAGCTGGCGGGTATGACGGGTACTGCAGAAACAGAAGCAGCAGAGTTGTGGAGTATTTATAAATTGGATGTGGTCACTGTTCCTACCAATGTTCCGATGATCCGTAAGGACAACCAGGATCTTGTTTATAAAACCAAAAGAGAAAAATATAAAGCCGTTATTGATGAAATAGAAAAACTGCGCAATGCAGGAAGGCCGTGTACTGGTAGGTACTACATCGGTGGAAGTAAGTGAATTGCTGAGCCGCATGTTGCAGCAGAAAAAAATTCCGCACAATGTACTCAATGCAAAACAACATGCCCGTGAAGCGCAGATAGTAGCCGAAGCAGGTTTAGCAGGCGCAGTTACCATTGCTACCAACATGGCTGGTCGTGGTACGGATATCAAACTCGGGCCCGGTGTAAAAGATGCCGGTGGTCTTGCCATCATTGGTACGGAAAGACATGAAAGCCGCCGTGTGGACAGGCAGTTGCGTGGTCGTGCAGGAAGACAGGGTGATCCCGGTACTTCTCAATTCTATGTTTCACTGGAAGATGACCTGATGCGTATGTTCGGCAGTGAACGTATTGCCGGGCTGATGGATAAACTCGGTTATAAAGAAGGCGATGTGATCCAGCACAGCATGATCAGCAACAGCATCCAGCGAGCACAGAAGAAAGTGGAAGAAAATAATTTCGGTATCCGTAAAACGTTTGCTGGAGTATGATGATGTGATGAACAAGCAGCGTAATGTGGTGTATGGAAAAAGAAATCATGCCTTGTTTGGCGAACGTCTTGCACTGGATATTGACAATGCATTCTCTATTGTATGCAGAAGGTCTGGTGAGCGGTTTCCGGGAGCAGGAAGATTATGAAGGTTTCAAACTGGCCTGTATTGTGAATTTTGGTATTGGATACTACGATTGAAGAAGAAGAATTTAAAAGAGGCGATATGAATTCGCTGATTGATAAATTATATAATGAAGCCACTGCACAATTACCAGCAGCATAAAGAACAACTGAAAAAACAAGCCATTCCTGTTTTCAAAAATATCCGGCTCACACAGGGAAGCCATATTGAAAATGTGGTAGTGCCTTTTACGATGGACGAAAAGGATTGAATGTACTCACCAACCTTGATAAAACGCTTAAAACAAATGGTGAAGAATTAGCGCTGCATTGGAAAAAACAATTACGCTGGTTGTCATTGATGATGCATGGAAAGAACATCTGCGTGCAATGGATGATCTGAAACAAAGTGTGCAGACAGCTTACCTTGAACAAAAAGATCCTCTCGTTATTTATAAAGTGGAAGCCTTCCAGCAATTCAAGAATATGGATGCGGATGTGAACAAGGATATTGTTTCCTTCCTCTGTCATTCATCTATTCCTATTCAGCAGGAAGATGCGCATTTGAAAGAAGGCCGCCAGGAAAAAACCGATTATTCAGTAAGATGCGGGCCAACAAAGAAGAAATTGACCGTGCAGGGCAAGACTATGCCGCCAATGAAAGAGATAAGTTTGAACCCGGTGGTGGTGGTACTGCCGTTGCCGAAAAACAAGAGCCTGTAAAAGTTGGACCGAAGATCGGAAGAAATGATCCTTGTCCTTGCGGAAGTGGGAAGAAATATAAGCATTGTCACGGGAAGGATGCGTAATAGAATATAGAATTGAAAAGAATAATTTTAATTTTGAAACTGAACTCAGTTTTATGGAAACAATTATCAAAATACACCCCGATGAACTTAACAAGACACTGCTGAATAAGATCCGGAAATTCATTGGCAAGAAAGAAAATATTGATATAACTATTTCTGTTAAGGAATTTGATCCTGAGTATGCGGATGCACTTAATACCTCTGTAGAACAAGCCGAAAAGGGTGATGTAGTTTCCATGACAATGGAAGAATTTGTGGCCTATACTCCCAAGAAAAAGAAATGAGGAATATTGTTTTTACCTCCCTCGCTATTAAAGAATACAACGAATGGTTTGAAACCAATACCAGGATAGTTGACCGTATCAAATTGCTTATCCGGGAAATTGACAAAGACCCTTTCAGAGGAATTGGCAAACCTGAACCACTCAGGGGGAACTGGAAAGGATATTGGAGCCGCCGCATTGATTATGAACACAGATTGATCTACAAGGTTACCGGTGAAAAGATTATTATAGTCAAATGCAAGGGGCATTATTAGTTTAGATGGCATCTCATTCTAAACAAGCCCCGATAAAAGCCGCTCCCAAGAAAGGAAGCGTAGTGTCACGCTGAGCTTGGCGAGGTGATGTAGCTAGTTTATCCGCAGAAATTTTATGCGAAGGCGGGCTTTAGTACTACTATCACAGTCTGTTGTATCACACACCTCATCGTTCGATAATTCTATTTAGTTTTACCATTCTGAATCAGGATTTCTTTTATATGCTTAGCACCAATGGTAATTATTATACCTGAGTTCTCCTTGTAATCAAGAAGTCCAAACGGAGTAACTAACTGATCCCACTGGTTTATATACGCTGAAATGACTCCGAGTAAATATAGTCTTTGATCTTTGGGATTCTTTCGATTTTTAAAAAAAACTGGGCCTCCCGAGAAACCAGGGTTATTGTTTCCATCCAAAAGCCAAGTAACAACTCCGTTATCAAACCGATTTCCAGAAAGAACACATTTTTTTATTAATGGAACCGGGAACCCTTTGTTAATACCACTTCTATCTGATGTTTTCAATCCAAATGGGAAACCCAGAAAAAAGCCTTCATCACCAAAAAAGAAGAAGGTCTGATCCAAACTAATAGCATCAACACTTGAAGTATCATTAGGCTGAATTAAAGCAATATCAACTAAAGGGTTAGAATGCAATAATACCTTGCCTGTCAGTTTACGCCATATTGTATCTTGTAAGATTTTGACAGTGACTGCTTGGTTATTTTGAACTTTCCCTAATACATGTTTTGCAGTAACCCAATAGTTCAAATTATTTTCTTTGATTAGGAAGACAGTACCAAGTGAGGTGTCTCCAACGAGTATATTATATGTTCGATTGAGTTCTTTTGATGTTATCAAATCTTGAGAAAAACAATTAAATCCTAAGAAGAACAGAATAATTATGTACAAAAATCTTTTCATTTCAAATGAGTTTCTTTTTAAGATGATAAGATAAAAGGAATTACATAAAAAATAAAAAAAATGAGTATAAACCTCATCCAGCTCAAGTCTTCCTGCTTTCAAACTCTAACAAACTAAGGGAATCAGACTTGTACCATTAAAATCAATAAAATAAATAACAATCGTATTAGTACCCGGTTACAAATAGTTATGCTAGACGCTTGTGTAAGTATTAGACGATTTTTTGGTGAAGTGCTAAATTTCAGATATCTTAATAGGCAATTTTATTCCACGACAAAATTTCATTAGAAGTACTCTGTATCATTCCTGTCGTAAATCTACACCTAGAAACAACTATTTCATTAAGTATTTAAAAAGCAAATCCAAAAATTCTATTGAGAAATCTAGTATTGAAAGACATTAAACCAAACTATTTATTATGAAAATTTTTTTATCAACTCTTTTAAGTGTTACATTAATTTTATTTAGTTGTAAAAAGAATAATTCAAACAACACTACTCCATCTACACAGGGAGATTCTTCTCATCTTAATGCAACGGGTTTAGTACCATCAACAGAACTTGAAGTGCAAAACATTGAGTCTGTAGATGCACTTGATTCTTCATTAGTCCCCAATTTTGAGAGATTAACTGATTTGCCAGAGTCAACATACCTCGATGTTCCCGACCCTGACAGCCAGGGTCAAGGTAAATATGAGAGTTGTGCCGGTTGGGCAATAGGATATGGATTGCTTAGCTATGAATTTAAGCACATTGATGGAAATACTGATTATGACGGTCTGGATAAAAAATTTTCCCCGTACTACATATGGAATCAGCTAAATAATAATATCAACCAAGGAATAAGTCTTGGGGCGGCTATGAATCTCGTACTTGAACAGGGATGTTGCAGACTGGTTGACATGCCCTCCATTACGGATGAGACTTCAAAGCCTTCCTCGGTAGCTATAACAAATGCTGCCAATTATAAATTAACTACCGTTTGGCATAAATTTTTAATTACAGATATTAATAAGATGAAATTTTTTCTGAGTAAAGGTTACCCAATCGCAGTTGGCATACTGGTTGACGATGCATTTAGAATTGCTAACGTTTATCCAGGGGAAACTCAACCTGATGGCCGAAAAGTTTGGAAAAACTATTCAGGCACTGCACGTCATGGCCATGCTGTACTTATTTGCGGATATGATAATTCAATTAATGCATTCAAGGTTCTTAATAGTTGGGGTACTGGCTGGGGAGACAAGGGGTATTTTTGGATAGATTATGATTTCTTTAAAAAGGCAGTCGAATATGTAATAGGTGGGTTAAAGCCAGAAATATATCTTGGAACAATCGAAAGACCGATATTAAAGACGAATCCCATAGTTGGAATAGTACAAAACAGCGCACAAAGTGGTGGTACAATTTCATCTGATAATGGGTTATCAATAACTTCCCGTGGTGTATGTTGGAGTACAACTCCCAATCCTACTATCTCAGCAAACAATACTAATGATGGGACAGGAATAGGTTCGTTTGTAAGTAATCTTTCTGGTCTGACTGCCAAAACAACCTATTATGTAAAAGCGTATGCTACAAATAGTGCTGGAACAAGCTACGGAACTCAAATGACCTTTACAACTACCGATCAGGCTGCGCCAATTTTATCGACTTCTGTTGTAACATCAATAACTCAGTCTTCAGCAGTTTCTGGAGGGAATATTACAAATGATGGAGATTCACCAATATCTGCTCGGGGAGTATGCTGGAGCACGACTTCAAATCCAACTACAGCAAATTCTAAAACTTCCGATGGAACTGGAGCAGGTAGTTTTACAAGCTCAATCACCGGATTAGCCGAAAACACTTTATATCATGCACGAGCTTATGCTACGAATGCTCTTGGAACTACTTATGGAAACGAAGTTAGTTTTACAACACTTCAGACTACAGGAAATACAGTAACAGATATAGATGGAAATGTTTATCACACAGTAACTATTGGAACACAAGTTTGGATGGTAGAAAATCTAAGGGCCACTCATTATAGAAATGGAAATGCATTAGCTCCAATCGGGGATGGTTTAACATTTGTGTTTTTGGATACTGGCGCTTATACTACTTATGGAGATCCAAACATTTATGGAATGCTTTACAACTGGTATGCCGCTACAGACTACCGCGATATATGTCCTGTTGGTTGGCATATACCCAGTGACGCAGAATGGACTACACTAACCGATTTTTTAGGAGGCGAGTCAATTGCTGGTGATAAAATGAAAGCTACGAGTTTATGGTATGCTCCAGCCACCATGGCAACCAATGAAAGTGGATTTACTGGCCTCCCTGCGGGCTACTTGGACGGCACCAATTTAGGTGAACGTACTGGCTATGGCCTCAAGTGTTATTGGTGGACATCTACGATAGGGTATTCTTTTAACCCCTGGGTTCGTGGCTTAGCCAATGATTATAGTGGTGTAAACAGGTCTGATGCAGTAAAATATAATGGATTTTCAATTCGGTGTATTAAGGATAATTAACTCTTAAGTTATTTTCACGCCGGGGGGTAGGTGTTTGTCCTCCCTATCTGGCGCAAGTCTTCTGCTTTAAAATTCCTTCAACTTTAGTGAGCCAGACTTGTGCCATACAAATCAATAAAATTATTGCAAGGCACAAGTACGCAGCCGCACAAAACCGGCTGCATAATTACGCCGGTTTAAAAAAATGGATTATATTAAACCCATATTTTTAAGAAAATAACGATCATGAATATTCCTGATAAGAATAGCTATGAGTCCATTTTTGATCAACGTGGTCAATGGTATCACCAGGCTATGGAACTAATCCCTGACTCAAGAAAAGATGAATTCCGGTTTTTATATGATAAAATAAAGCTCAAACCGGGTGACAAAATTCTGGACTTCCCAAGCGGCGGCGGTTATTTAGCCGATTTCCTTCCGAAATATGTTAAACTATTTGAGCTTGAAGTTTCTAAATCATTTGCAAAAGCTCATGACATTTCTATCGGTTCCTGGGATCATTTGCCCTTTGAAGACAATTTTTTTAATACCATCTTTTGCTGTGCAGCTTTTCATCATGTCAGTAATGAAATGAGGCAAAAATATCTTTCCGAATCATACCGGGTTTTACGACCCGGAGGATTTCTCAGCATAGCTGATGCAGACATAAACGGATACGTTTCAAAATTCTTAAATGGATATGTTAATGAAAATAATTCCATGGGACATCACGGCGACTTCATAGATGAAAGCTCAGCTCAGAAATTTGCTGGCAGCGTTTTTAAAATTATTCAAAACAATATTTACAATTATAATTGGTACTTAACCAAAGAAAGATCTTCTTCATTAAAATACATCAGGCTAATATTTGGCCTTGATAAATCAACCGATGACGATCTCTTCTGATATCTTACAAAAAATCTAAATCTCAGAACCAATAATGATGGCCGTTTTATCATTGACTGGTCGTTGCGGTATATCGTTTTGAAGAAATAAACTATCTCAGTGTTTAAGAAGCAAGCTCCCAACTCTCCAAATTCTCCTGACTTTGGAAGCTCTATGCTCTTGGTTTCTAACCATAATTAACACGCTACGCCTTAGTATCCGTAAAATTTAAATATGCCGCAGTGCGTGAAGACCCACAAAATGATCGGGGCAGGCACGAACCAAAGCAGAGGAAAACAGCCGCCAGGTGTAAACCATTATTCACGTAACCTTTTGACATTATTTCCCGTTTTCATTATCCTGATTTATTTACAAACTGTTGTAAACAGAAACAGGTTTAAATTTGTTAGTGATAGTATTAAGTATAAAAAATCAACTATGTTCAAAAAGTATTGTTATTTACCCGTTGTGATCTTCAGCGTCTCGCTCTTTATTACTCAGTCCGGCTTTGCGCAATTGATGATGTTGTCAAAGGGATCTGCCGCTCCTGCGTTTACTGCCAAGGCCAGCCTCGCCGGTAAGGATTTTGATTTTTCATTGAAAAAAGCGCTTGCCAAAGGACCTGTTGTGGTCTATTTCTATCCTTCTGCCTATACAGGCGGCTGTGACCTGGAAGCGCATACTTTCGCTGAAATGAAGGATCAATTTACAGCAGCAGGCGCTACTATTATTGGTGTATCTGCAGATGATATTCAGCGGTTGAATTCATTCTCTTCCGATTCGGATTATTGTGCGGGCAAGTTCCCGGTAGCTTCAGATCCCGATGGCAAAATTGCAGCAACCTATGGCCTGCAGTTGTCACCGCCGGTGGCTGGCGCTAAAGATGTACGGGGCCAGGAGGTTAACCACGGTTTCATCCCGCGGACCACTTTTGTCATTGATAAAAAAGATAATATTGTAGCTGTCTTTTCATCGAAACTGGATAAGATCTCACCAGACGAACATGTAAAAAGAGCATTGGAAATTGTAAAGGGGCTATAATTGGAGAGAGAAATTTTATCATGCCCGGTCTTTCTCACAAATTTCCCCGCCTCGGTTCCTGTCCCAACAGAAATAAAATCACTTTACGCATTTGGTTCATGAAGACCCACGAAATGATCGGGGCAGGCACGAAGCATGGCATCGAGGAGTACACCTTAATCCCTACCGCCTCATCAAAAAATTATGGAATAAAATATACCAGCTTAAGTTCCTTTATCTTTTTAAAAATTTTATCGGCGCTTATGAGTGGGAGGTCAAAATAAATGGCAGTAGCACAAACAATGGCATCCCCAACTTTGGTTTTGTAGTTCCGTTTTATGCGAATGGCAATCTCTTTTATTTCATCATTCAGCGGATGATCTTTACAGACTGCAGGTACCTTTTCACAGCATATTCATCGGCTGGTGTTTTAAAATCAAAGCCCCGCACTTCAATTTCAGAGATAACAGAAATGTAATGGATTTTTTCGTCGAGCAGGGGAATCACAGATGAATTAGCCCCGAGAAAATAAATGATGGCATTAGTGTCAGGAATCAGCGTATTATTCATTTCTGCTGTCTTTCTGATATTTTAAGGCATTGACACCTGAAAAAGATTTTACAGTCCCGGCATATTTTTTAGCTTTAATAACTTTGGCTTTGCCGGTGATCTTTTTTACTGCTTTTTCGATCTCTTCTTTTTTCATTCCTTTTTTTATCACAACAGTCATATAAAATCTTTAATCAAAGATACATTATTTCTACCAGGGGAGGAATCGGCCAACAAAGCATGTGAATAGACGAAGCATGGCTTTGACCCGCCTTCGAAAAAATTTATACCTTTCCTGCAAGATGAAACAATTTTATTCTCTCGCCGCTTTATTTTATTGTTCATTGGCATCTGCTCAACTGCCGGTAAGAAATGAGCCGAGGCATCATAATGTATTTGAGAACAATTTTGTCCGGGTGCTGGATGTTTTTGTCGGGCCGAAAGACACTACATTCTATCATTTGCATAATACGCCTTCGGTATTTATCATCTTCACTAAAACAAAAGTAGGTTCTCAATTGGCGGGCAAAGCTCCCGTAGAAGGCATTAACCTGTCGGGTGAGATCAGCTATGATAGCCTCAGCACTCCCCGCCTGCACCGGGTATGGAATGAAGACAGCACCTGGTTTCATGCAATGGATGTTGAATTGACGGCTGTTCATCATCGCTCTGGTATTCCTGTTTTACAAGATCCATTATTAAAGTTGCTGTTCAACAAAAAAGAAGTGAATGGTTACAGTATCGAATTAAAACCGGGCAGCAAGATCCGGTTACCTGCATCACTAAATGGTTATTTGGTTATAAGTAAAAGCGAAACGGAAATTGATTATAATAATAACGTCGCAGTTCAACAGCGCCTGATGAAAGCGGGACATTATATCTGGATAGAAGCAGGAAAATTGTCATCCTTATCTGCCGGCAGTCAATTGCCCGCCTCTTTGGTGCTTTTGCAATTGAAATAGATTCTCGGTTTGTCCTGATTGCAGACTCGGGCAGCAATAACCAAATATTTGTTATGACTACAGAAGACTCTGGCATTGCGGAAAAAAAAACCGAGCTTTGACTTTCCAGGAAATAAATGAAAACCAGTACAGCAAAAATTATATCCCCGTTTTTATTTGCAGCATTATCGTTCACTGCTCACAGCCAGTATAACTGGAAACTGAGCAAGAACATGGATGGAATCAAAGTGTATGAATCCGAAATAAAAAATTCAAATTTCAAAAGCATCAAGGTGGAATCTGTAATGCAGGGAACCTATGATAAACTGATGGCTGTGCTCAGTGATGTTTCCCGTCAAAAAGATTGGGTGTACAATTCCAAAACATCCACGGTACTTAAAAGAACTTCGCCCTACGATCTATATTATTATACAGAAACACATATACCCTGGCCCATGTCAAACCGTGATGCTGTGGTGCACATGACAATGGTAAGAGACAGCCTGAATCGTTTCTTAAAGGTCACCGCTACAGGAGTGCCCAACTTTATTCCGGAAAAAAGCGGTAAAGTAAGAGTACCAAAATTGCAGGTCAACTGGTATGTGACCATGCCTTCGCCAACCACCATCAGCATTGTATATACTTTTGAAACAGACCCCGGCGGCAGCTTGCCTGGCTGGCTGGTAAATATGTTTGCCGATAAAGGCCCGTATGAAAGTTTTAAAAAACTTTCGGATATCTTAAAAGGATGATGCCATCAGAATCCCGCTATTCGCAGCCCCACTTAAGACGGGATAAGTTGTTCTGAATTTCATTTAAATCCGATCCTTGCTCTATCCTTCCAGTTTTCTTCATTTTGTTTTTCGTCTAATAACAAGTTCAAGGCTTCATACACATCTTTGAATTGCCGGTTGTATTTTCGTTCCAGGCGGGAAATTTTTTCAGCGAGTTCTTTATTGGTGAGAGCGAACTGCCTTACTGCAACAAAGGCTCTCATAATAGCAATATTCACCTTTATTGCTTTATCGCTGTTCAAAACACTGCTGAGCATAGCGACTCCTTGCTCAGTAAAAGCAAATGGCAAATAGCGTACACCACCTCTTTTGTTTGAGGTGCTGAAATTGCACCTCAAATCTTTCCATTCTTTTAAGGTTAGTTCAAACATAAAATCCGGCGGGAAGCGCTTTTTATTTTGGCGGACAGCTCTTTTCAGGTATTTGGTTTCGGTGTCATATAATTCAGCGAGGTCAAAGTCAAGCATTATCTTATGGCCTCTTACTTCATAAATTTTGTTTTGGATAACAGTTAGCTGCATGGTTAAGGTTCTTTAAATTAAAAATACGAAAAACCATTTCGATAAATCATTCCAGCTTACCCTGCTATCCTGAGTGTTCAATGATTTAAAGAAACTTCAAAAGCCTATACCTTGGTTCGTTCCTGCCTGTCCTGCTTTTTCCCCGGATCAACGTAAACTGAATCATCAAAAGATTTAATCCTTATAAACAAAGAGCAAAGGCCATATTGATTTATATTTAATGAATCATTTTCAACAAACTCTCATATGCTCACATGAAACAATTCTATTTTCTTTCTGCTTTTTTGGTCAGTATTCTGCTTGCATCGCTCAGCGATTCCTGCACTAATTCTTCGAACAAAACATCAGCGGACAAAGCAAAAGATTCTCTGGCAGCAATGATCAGCCGCGGTGATTATCTGGTGAACGCCGTTTGTAATTGTATGCACTGTCATGGTCAACGTGACTTTACAAAGTTTTCCGGGCCCGTTATTCCCGGTACAGAAGGAAAAGGAGGCGAAGAAATAGATAATGGGATATATGCAAAAAACATAACACCAACAGTACTCGGCAGCTGGACAGACGATGAAATTGTTCGTGCCCTCACCACCGGAATTACAAAGGAGGGAGATACGCTTTTTGCGGCGATGCCCTACCGGGATTATGTGAGAATGCCGAAAGAAGATGTTTACAGTATCGTGGCATACCTGCGTACCCTGAAGCCGATACCGGATAGCGTACCGAAAAGAAATATGGATGCGCTTCCCAAAGGGTTTACTACTGCATTGTATAATAATTTATATCTCAAACATGCCAGTGAAAAAATGCCTTTGCCTTCACCTGATGATAAAGTAAAAATGGGAGCTTACCTGGTGAATGCAGCCGGTTGTGGTGGATGTCATACGCAATTTGATATGAAAAAAATTGATTTTAAAGCAGACGCTTATCTCTCGGGTGGAAATCTTTTTGATGACTCGACAATAAACTTAAAAGTCAACGCAGCGAATATAACACCGGACACGGCTACCGGTATCGGGAACTGGACAGAAGAAATGTTCCTCGCTAAATTTAAAAATTACCGGGATCCGAAAGCTTATAATTATAATCCCGGAAAATTTAATTCTATGATGCCCTGGACCATCCTTTGCCACATGACCGATGAAGACCTGAAAGATATTTATGCATACCTGCGCACTGTAAAACCTGTTACCAATAAAGTGGAGAAATGGCCAAAGTAAAAAATAACGGATCAGCTCTTGATATTTCAGAATCCGGCAAACCTAACCAGTTCTATTGCTGATCAACGGATGACTTCTATCAAACAAACAAAAAATTGCTAACAATAAAAGATCAAGATCATGGATTACAAACCTTCTTCATCACGATATGACAGCATGAAATATAACCGCTGCGGGAAAAGCGGAATTAAATTGCCCGCCATATCGTTGGGTCTGTGGCTCAACTTCGGCGGAGTGGATGATTTTAAAAATGGCAGGAATATTATTCGCTGCGCTTTTGACAACGGCATCACTCATATCGACCTTGCAAATAATTATGGCCCGCCGCCCGGATCTGCCGAAGAGAATTTTGGAAAGATCCTGAAAAAAGATTTTCCCGGTAATCTTCGTGATGAGCTGATCATTTCTTCCAAGGCCGGCTATCTGATGTGGCCCGGCCCCTATGGCGACTGGGGTTCCAGGAAATACCTGCTTTCAAGTCTTGATCAGAGTTTGAAAAGAATGAAGCTGGGCTATGTTGATATTTTTTATTCGCATCGTCCCGATCCCGACACGCCGCTGGAAGAAACAATGATGGCGCTTGATATGGCTGTCAGAAGTGGGCGAGCATTATATGCCGGTATCTCGAACTACGATGCGGTGCAGGCAAAAAATGCAATCGCAATATTAAAAAGTCTCGGTACCCCTTGTCTGATCCATCAGCCAAGGTACTCAATGTTCGTAAGATGGGTGGAAGAAGGTTTATTGGATGTATTGGAAGAAAATGGCGTGGGATGTATTGCGTTCTCGCCGCTGGCGCAGGGATTATTAACCAATAAATATCTTCGGGGCATACCCAAGGATTCAAGAGCAGCCAAGCCGCATGGGTTTTTGAAAAAACAGGATGTATCGAAAGAGAAAATCGAAATTTTAAAGAAGCTGAATGAAATTGCAAAGCATCGCAAGCAATCATTGGCGCAAATGGCATTGGCCTGGCTGCTGAAAGATAAAAGAGTTACTTCAGTACTGATCGGCGCCAGTTCGGTAAAGCAATTAAAAGATAATCTTGCTTGCCTGGATCATCCTGATTTTACTGCAGATGAATTGGAGCAGATTGAAAATGTGTTGAAGGGAAATAAATGATATTGCCCTTTAGTTTCGTCTTCACTAAAGAAACAAGGTTATAAAAGATCTAACCTGTCTCGCTACAAGAGGCAGCAACCTTTTACCATTCTTTTCCGTTTCCTTTATCCAAATTCATTTTTTATTCAATCATAACCATGAAAAAAATTGTTTTAGGTATTGCCCTTTCAACCATTTTATTAACCGCCTGTCATCAGGATCATATCAACACGATCCCGCCTCCCGGCCAGGCTTCCATCGTCGGTACATGGAATGTTTATAGGGTGATTACCTATTTTTACAACTCTTCCGGTTTATTTCAAATGGGTGTTCATGTGTATTCATCCGGTGCACCGGATTATCCATACCATTTCAAGTTTAGCAATGATCATAGTTTTTTAGAATTATTGCACCTGTCCAACGATTCGGATTATACCGCAGCAAACGGCACTTATACTTTTACATCCGACAGTACGTTCACTCTCCTATATCCGACGGCAGTCTCAGGCAGAGACATAGAACCCTGCAGCATAATTTCTTTAACCAGCACTTCATTTGTTTTCAGCAAACAGCTTGCAGCAGTTTTTAATGGCACCGATCCCGGATACATTAAATATGTTTACCAGCTTACGAGATTGTAAGGCCATTTTCAAGTAAGGAGTAGAAAAAATCTCTCTATTTTTTATACCCAACTAAATCCTTCATTTCTTATCGGCAATGTTCTTGGACGATAACCTGCCGCTGCCAATGCATTGCATAATGCAGGCGCCACAGTGGGCAAACCCACTTCTCCTACTCCACCAGGTTCTTCTTTACTGTCTACTATATAAATTTCTACAGGAGGCATTTCATCGTAGGTCAATAATTCGTAAGTGAAAAATCCATCCTGTACCACACGACTGTTCTCAACAGTGATTTCTCCTTTTAATGCTTGCGTTAAACCAAAAGCCAATCCACCCTGCATCTGATTCAATAATCCATCCGGGTTGATCACTAATCCGCAATCAATTGCGGCCACCACTCTTGTGATCCGGAATTTCTTTGGCGCCAGCAGTACTATTTCTATGGCATGAGCCGAATAAGATTTTCCAAAAATGAAAGAATGAGTAGCAAGGCCGATATAATGATTCGGTTTTCTTTTTTCCTTCCACCCGATCTTATCCGCTACCGTTTTTAATACACCGGCAACTCTTGATGGTGACTGCGTCATGGCTCCGGGCCCTTCACCCACTTTGAAATCAAGTCGGTTCTCTAACATCGCTAACCGAAATTCCAAAGGATCCTTTTTGTTTTGCTGCGCAATCTCATCTACAAAACTTTCTACCGGGAAAGTATTCGCACAAATTTCTACTGCACGCAACCACCCCCGGTTAATATTAAAATCAACCGGAGTATAACCCGTGTGCACATTTGGTACGTTGTAACAAAAACTATTATCAGCTCCAAGCGATTCCGCAACAGGCCCCTGCTCCGTTGAACCGATCATTAAAGCAACCGGAGTTCCCAATACATGATGTTGCCAGGCAACTAAATTTCCTTTATCATCCACATTAGCTTTTAATGAATGATAATTAGCCGGGCGATATGGCTGAAATTGTACATCATCGGTTCTTTCCCAGATTAATTTCACCGGCTTATCAATTTGCTGTGCGATCTTCACAGCTTCTATTGCAAAATCAAAATGTAATCTTCTTCCGAATGTGCCACCCATTAATGTAAGGTTCAGCTTGATCTTTTCTTTTTTGAAACCACATTCTTTAGAAATAGTATTGACCGCCCAATCAGGTAATTGCAATCCGCCCCATAGTTCACATGCGTCCTCTTTGGCGGAAGCAATGAAATTCATCGGCTCCATCGTAGCATGTGCGAGGAAGGGTTCTGCATAAGCAGCGGTGATCTCATTCTTACCGGCGTAAGCGGTTACATCACCTTTATTAAAAACTTCGATCCCGGGTTTTGATTTAGCTTTCTCCACAAATGTTTTAAAAAGCTCAGTGGTACTCTCTTTATTTTTTGCGCCTTCATCCCAGGAAATGTTCAATAATTTTCTTGCTTTTATCGCAGACCATATATTGGTAGCAATAACAGCGACACCTGCTCTCACATGCATCGGTGCACCGGTTCCTTTATAGCTTACTACTTTTATCACACCCGGTACTTTTTTTGCAGCAGAATCATCTACACTAACCAATGTACCATCCAACACCGGGCATCGTTCTGCGACAGCATATACCATTCCATCTATTTTCAGGTCGATCCCGTATTTCGTTTTGCCAGTGAGAATATCTTTTAAATTGGAACGCTTTTCCGATTTACCGATCAATTTAAAATCTTTCGGGTTCTTCAATGTTACTTCTGTAGGTATTGGTAATGCAGCAGCATCGCAAACCAGTTCGCCATATTTGATGCGCTTCATAGTGAGGGTATTCACAACTTCACCCTGGTCCACCACACAGGAAGAATCTTTTATATTCCACACTTTTGCCGCTGCGCTGATCAGCATCGCTTTTGCAATGGCGCCGGCTTTTCGAAGAGAATCATACATGGACAACACACTTTGACTGCCTCCGGTATCGTGTTCTCCTTCTTTCAATGTACCATAAGCAGCGATCTCTGCTCTCACATCTTTGAAATCAACATCCAACTCTTCTGCGACGATCATCGGCAGCGAAGTATCGACTCCTTGTCCTGATTCCTGTTTAGCAACGAAAATGGTAACCTTTCCGTTTTTATCAATTTTTAAATAGGCATTCGGTTGAAAAAATTCACAATCGAATGGAGCATCAATCAAGGATGGCCAACCTTTAACCATGAATCCAATAGTTAAACTTCCGGATGCCAGTGAAGTGATCTTTATAAAATGACGGCGGTCTATCTTTACTTTTTTCATAAAAAATGTTGAGTAGGTTATTTATTGATTTCTTCAATGGCCAGATGAATAGCTTCTCTGATGCGGTGATAAGTGCCGCAGCGGCAGAGATTATGGCTCATCTCTGAATCGATCGTTTCATCTGAAGGTTTTTTGTTTTTATCCAACATCGCTGCTGCCGTCATCATCTGTCCCGGCTGGCAATAACCACATTGGGGAACTCCGGCTTTTTGCCATGCTTTCTGAACAGGATGAGAGCCATCTCCTGATAATCCTTCAATCGTTATTATTTTTTTATTGACGCAGGAAGCCACAGGCAGCTGGCAGGAATACACCGCATTACCATTTACAATCACGGTGCAGGCGCCGCAACTGGCAACACCGCAACCATATTTGGTCCCTGTAAGATCGAGCAGATCACGAAGCACCCACAATAAAGGCATATCGGATGCTGCATCTATTGTGTATTGCTGATCATTGACGTTAAGGGTGAAACTGGGCATATGTTAGTTTTAAGGTTGAAAAGAGAAGAAAGGAAGATACGAAAATAGTGAAGGCAAGAAATTGATATTTGTTCTGCGTGGAAAAAGGATGCCATTCTTATTTTCTATTTTCCTATATTCAATCTTCAATTTTTTTCCCACAAACCAACATCATGTTCATCAAAACGAAGCACCGCCACACTCATCACCATATTATTTCCATTGCTGTCATCGTTGGCGCACTGGGATATTTTGTGGATGTGTATGATCTTTTATTGTTCAGCATCATCCGTAAACCCAGCCTTACGGAATTAGGATTGAATCCTGTTTCTGACGGAGAAAATCTCTTAAGTATACAGATGATCGGCCTGTTGCTCGGTGGAGTGATGTGGGGAGTATTAGGTGATAAACGTGGAAGGTTAAGTGTTTTGTTCGGTTCTATCTTGTTGTATTCTCTGGCTAATATCGGGAATGGCTTTGTTCATACTTATACTCAATATGCAACATTTCGTTTTATTGCAGGTGTTGGGCTTGCCGGAGAATTAGGAGCCAGCATTACACTTGTCAGCGAATTGGTATCTATTAAACACAGAGGTATTTGCACTTCTATCGTCGCCAGTGTGGGATTAAGTGGCGCTATTGCTGCCTATTTTGTAAAACAGTCATTCGATTGGAGAATTTGTTATTTCGTCGGCGGCGGGCTGGGCTTGTTATTACTGGTACTGCGAATCTCTATTTTTGAAAGCGGGATGTTTGCCAAATTGAAAGAAATGCAGGTGAAGCGGGGAAATTTTTTTATGTTGTTCAATCCAAAGGAACGATTTGTACGTTATCTGAAATGTATATTGATCGGTTTACCTACCTGGTTCGTAGCAGGAATACTGATCGGCTTCTCCGATAAATTCGCTACTGAGCTACACATCAGTGAACCAATAGATGTGGGTAAAGCAGTTTTATATTTTTATATCGCCGGTTGCCTGGGTGATATTCTCATCGGTCTTTTGAGTAATGCTATGAAAAGCCGGAAGAAACCCGTGTTCATTTATTTCCTGATCAGTGCAATTTGCATGGTGCTTTACTTTACTCAAAATGGTGGCAGCGCCAACGTATTTTATGGTATTTGTGCAGGATTAGGATTTGGCGGAGGCTTTTGGGCAATTTTTGTAACGATGGCTGCCGAACAATTTGGTACCAACATCCGGGCAACTGCTACAACTACTGTTCCTAATATGGTACGGGGCTCTTTACCACTTATTATTATTTTATTCAAATGGCTGCGTACGATCACCAATAATAATTACGTCATGAGCGGATGGATCACTGCACTTATTTGCATGAGCATCGCTATAGTTGCTCTATATTTCAAAAAAGAAAGTTTTGGCCGTGATCTGAATTTTGTGGAAGTATAAATACAATTGCTGCGAACCATATCGGTGCAAATTTGTTACTTCTATAGTTCACCATTATTCTATACTTTTTAAAAAACCGGATCATGAAACTTGGATTTATAGGACTAGGAAATCTTGGAACACCTATTGCAGAAAATCTATTATCGTCGCACAAACAATTATGCATATTCAACCGCACAGCATCAAAAGCAAACCCTTTGGAGAAAAAAGGCGCCGAAGTTTGTAAATCGGTAAAAGAATTATCTTCTGAATGTGATATTGTTTTCAGCATCGTGTCCCATGATGCGGCACTGAAGGAGATCACTGAAGGTAAGAGCGGCATTGCAGCTAACCTGAAAGAAGGAGGTATCCACGTTTCTATCAGCACTATTCTTCCCGCAACCGCAAAGGAATTATCTGTATTACACAAAAAACATCACAATCATTATCTCGCATGCCCGGTGATGGGCCGGCCTGAGGCAGCAAGAGCAAAGAAGCTGAATTTTTTGATCTCAGGAGAAAAGCAGGCAATTGAAATAGTAAAGCCCTTCCTGTATTATACAGGTGCAGTGGGTGTTTGGGAATTTGGCGATGAAGTTTCATCAGCTAATATCGCCAAGCTCTGCAGCAATTTCCTGATCATCTCAGCCATTGAAGAAGCTATGGCAGAAGGAATACAGCTGGCAAAGAAAAGCGGCATTGATGCAAATGCATGGATGCATATGATGACCCATACCTTTCTCAACGCACCAGTTTACATCAATTACGGAAATATTATTTTACAGGAAAAGTACCTGCCTGCTGGCTTCACTTTGAAATTAGGCTTAAAAGATGTGAACCTTGTTCTCGGACAGGCATCTGCCGTTAATGCCAAAATGCCGTTCGGCAATGTTCTTCATCAACAATTTTCTCAATCCATAGAAAAAGGATTGCAGGAACACGACTGGATCGCTATTGCTGACGTATTGAAATAAAACGGATCTATCAACTAAATTGCTTTTACTTTAATAATGCGTCTTATTACTGAGCCTTTTTGATTCTTATTTGTTTTACCAGCAATTTCTTTTGACAAACATTATTTATTGTTAATGGTTCATGAAGTAAAAAATATAAACGCAGTTCTCGTTATCTTTAAGCAATGGAATCAACAAATGTTTTAACTGAAGTTCTTGAAAAGGTTCCGCAGCGATCTCCATTCAGGTTCATTGACGAAATTACCTCACTTGACGAAAATCATATCGAAGGAAATTATTTTTTAAGAAACGATGCTGATTTTTACAAAGGACATTTTCCCGATTTCCCCATTACTCCCGGAGTGATCCTGACAGAGATCATCGCACAGGTAGGCATGGTGGCATTTGGTATTTATTTAATGATGCAGGAAGGAGAAACTGATTTTAAAAACATGGTGGCACTTCTGACAGAAACTAATATTCGTTTCAAAAAACAGGTTTTGCCGGGACAAAAAGTTTTTGTGAGATCTGAAAAAAATCTTTTCAGGCATGGCAGGTTGCGCTGTAATGTGTTTTTAAAAAACAGTGAAAAAGAATTACTCTGCAACGGGAATATGGGCGGGATGCTTTTTAACAGGCCATAAAAAGGCTTCAAATAAAATAATGAATCGTGTCGTCATCACAGGGCTTGGTGTAGTAGCACCCAATGGAACAGGCATTCCTGCATTTACCGATGCCATAAAGAACGGTAAAAGCGGTCTTCGCTTTTTTCAAAATTTGAGAGATGCATCCATGGGCTGTTGCGTTGCCGGTGTGCCTGCTGATTTCGATGAGCTCGTGCTCAGTCCCCATTTAAGCCCCGGCGCTTTCAAAAGCCTGAGAAGTACCACTGTAAAATATGCATTGGCGGCTGCAATTGAAGCATGGACCGATGCAGGACTTTCGATCAATAAAGAAAAATCAGATCCGGATGCCGGTTGCATTTTCGGAAGCAGTGTTTGCGATGTGGATCACATGCGTTATGCCATCGGTGTTTTCGACAGGAATGAAGTTCAGAAAATGGGAACAAGACATGTAGAACAATTAATGGCAAGCGGCCCCGCTTCTTATATCGGAGGATTGTTTGGATTGGGAAACCAGGTGACAGCAAACAGCAGCGCCTGCAGTACCGGCACTGAAGCGGTATTGATGGCCTATGAAAAAATAAAAACCGGGAATGCCAAACGAATGATCACCGGAAGTTGTGAAGCCAGCAGCCCATATATCTGGGGAGTGTTTGACTCAATGAGGGTGCTAAACAGAAATCATAATGACCGACCCACTGAGGCCAGTAGACCTATGAGTATTGACAGCGGCGGTTTTGTTCCGGGTAGTGGTGCAGGGGCATTGATATTGGAAGACCTTGAAATTGCCCATGAACGCAATGCAACCATCTATGCAGAAGTATTAGGTGGATTTGTAAATAGTGGCGGACAACGCAACAAAGGTTCTATGACAGCGCCGTCACCTGAAGGAATAAGAACCTGTATTGAGACATCCATTGCTCTTACAGGTATTGATCCGAAAGAAGTCGATCTTATTTGCGGTCATCTTACGGGGACTGCAGCCGATAAAATCGAAATTGCCAATTGGGCTGCAGCGCTCCGGCGCAATGGGAAAAATTTTCCTTTCATTAATACTTTGAAATCACTGACGGGTCATTGCATCAGCGCTGCCGGTTCCATTGAATCTGTAGCAGCAGCATTACAGTTGCAGCAGGGTTTTATACAACCGAACAGAAACTGTGAAAGCATACAACCGGAAATCCTTGAGATCGTCGATGAAGAGTGTATTGTACGCCGGCCTTTGAATCAAACGATCAACATGATCATCAAAGCCAATTTTGGTTTTGGTGATGTGAACAGTTGCATTATTTTTAAAAAATATAATAATTAAATTATGGACAGAGCAGCACTTTTGGAAGAACTGAAAGGAATGATGGGCGAATATATGGATGAAGAACAGAAGAAAAAACTGGCGACGGTCACGGATGATACCGATTTTGTGAATGACATTCACATGGATTCTATTGATATGATCGATGTCGTCATTAAAATTGAGAACAAGTATGGCATCGAGATAAAAAATGAAACGATCTCAGGATTGAATACAGTAGGCAAATGCCTGGACGCCATTCAGGCCCGCCTGGCCGAAAAAGAAAAAAATCAATAATACTTCAACTTCAAATCCTGAATCTTTCTCTGCTCAAAAAAAGCCGGCGAATCGTTAAGCAAACAACCGGGAAGCTGTATTGTTTATTGCAAATCCTTTTTTCAAAAAACTTTAACCATTGTTATCAGTTCGTTAGAATTAGAATCTCCATTAGTCTTTAGTATTTTTTTTGAGTCAGAAAGATGAAACAAAAAATTTAAAGGCTATGAAAAGATTAGTATTGATCTTGGTAGTAACGGCGGTATCATTGGGCGCAACAGCTCAACATGCTATCGTGAGGCATGGTGGATACCCCAAGTCGCATGTAGTGGTAGTAAGGCCGGCTTATTATCCTCCCTATTTTTACGGGTATTATGATCCGTTTTATTATCCTTTCTATCCTGGTTATCTAAACCGGTATCCCGGTGAGACCAGGCTGGAACTTAAGATAGATGATATCCGGAATGATTACCGGGATAAAATCTGGTCGGCAAGACATGATAAAAGCCTGAGCAGGCCAAAAAGAAAAGAGATTATTCACCACTTGAAACACGACAGGGATCAGGCCATTAACCAGGCAAAAAGAGATTATTACAAATCCCGATAAAACAATGCATGCGACTAAAGCTCTGTAAGAAATTACAGAGCTTTTTTATTTATAGTGCTCCACCATTCATTATCGCTCTCATTCCACCTTAATTTTTCTATCTTTAGCAGGTACAAACTCCATGTATGTACCACGCAACCAAAAAGAAAGTCCATAGCCTGCTGCATCCAGAGATCGTTGGCGATAGCCATTGGGATAGGATCATCAATATTTTCATTATTGTACTTATTATATTGAACGTAACAGCAGTGATGCTCGAAACGGTGGATTCATTATATAAGCCACACGAAAAATTCTTTCATGACTTTGACCTTATCTCTGTTATCATTTTTACTATAGAATATATTTTGCGGGTATGGAGCAGTAATCATGACCCCCGATATAAACATAGTATATATGGCCGGCTACGTTATATGGTTTCTCCTGCAGCACTGATAGACCTCATGGCTATTTTGCCATTCTATGTTTTTCTCTTCCTGCCAGCCAGCGAAATGAGCCTCGGATCTGATTTTAGGTTATTACGTATTCTCCGTTTACTGAGATTCTTCCGCTTGTTCCGCCTTACTGCATATACAAAGTCCACCAAATTGGTGATCAATGTTTTCAAATCCCGTTTTCATGAATCTGTCCCTGGCTTTCATACTTACTTCTTTTCTTGTCGTCATTGCTTCCTGCCTTGTTTATTATGCAGAAAATGGTGCACAGCCTGAAAAATTTTCCAGTATTCCTGCGACTCTTTGGTGGTCAATTGAAACTTTATCTACAGTAGGCTATGGTGATATGTATCCCGTCACTGTAATCGGTAAAATTTTTGCCGGGTGCATCATCCTCGCAGGCGTAGCCTTTCTGGCATTACCCGCAGGCATCATTACTTCAGGTTTTTTGGAAGAAACAAGGAAATTAAGAAAACATGAAGACCGTGTATGTCCGCATTGTGGCAAGTCATTGAATGAGCATGAAGAACATTCATAGAATTAAGAATTAAAAATCGTATTTGGAAAAAAGAAAACCGGGCAATTGCTCACCCGGTCTCAAATAACTTCTTTAGATTATCAATTTTTATTTTCAGTTAATCCATATTTATGCATATACCTATCATACAGTTGTGTTTGCTTATTCTCCAAACTAACTTTTCTTCCCTGAATGAATGCATCAGTGATGATGCTGGTACGCATATCTAAAATATCTCCTTCACTAATCACTATGTTCGCATCTTTTCCCACTTCAATACTTCCGGTGCGGTCATCAATGCCTAAGAATTTTTGCAGCATTTAATGTAATCGCTTGCTAAAGCTTCTTCTTTACTCAATCCATACGCAGCAGCTTCGTCCGGCATCAAAAGGCAGATTACGATAGCGGCTTTCTTCATGATCATCATTCAGGCAAAACAGTACACCTGCTTTTTGCAGCATATACGGTGTTTTGAAAGGCTGATCCACATCATCATCTTCCAGAGTAGGTAAACTGAATTCACGGTTCAGTATCACTTCAATATTATTTTGTTTCAACAGATCGGCGATCTGCCAGCTTTCACTACCTCCAACGATCACTACATTGAAACCAAACTCTTTTGCAAAATCAATAGCCACCAACATTTGTTTTACCTCGTTGCAGTGCACATAGAACTTTTGTTTTTTATCAAACAAACCTTTCACTGCTTCAAATTTCAGATTGGTTTCTGTGTGAGATGCTTCGCCAAAATATGCTTTTGCTTCCCGGAAGAATTTTTTCACTTCTTCAATTTTATCCAATGCTTCCTTTACAGGATCAGTAGCAGCCCCACCAACTTGCTGAAACCTGCCGGGAAAGCCACCACCAAATCTTCCACGACCGGAACGAACCAACAAACTTGGCATATTAAAATGAATACCTACATCCATTTTATATGCCGCATCTTCATAATTCCATGCATCTAATTGCACCACAGTAGAAGAACCAGGAAGCATTCCACCTTCCGGAGCGACATTAGCTAACAAAATTCCATTTGCCCGAAGTACTCCAATGATCTTTGAATCGGAATTGTAAGCAACGATGGAACGAATATTCGTATTCCAATCTCCGAGTTCTGCAAAGTCATTACTTCCTCTTACCGCATTACCGGCAATTTCACGAAGACCAAGATCAGTATTGGGCAAAATGAGACCGGGATAAACCTGCTTTCCTTTTGCATCAACAATGGTACCCGATGCCGTAATACCTGTTCCAACTTTAGTAATTTTTCCATCTTTTATTTCGATGGTTCCATTATCGATCACCTGCCCATTACCCACATGAATGGTGGCATTGGTGATGTAAATAGTTCCTTTCTGAGCAGGTGCGGGATAAACATCATCCTGCGCTTTCACCAGTAAAGTGATGAAACAGAAAAGAAAATATGCTGAGAAAAATCTTTTTCATTGTATCTGATTTATTGATTTTGGTTATTAATGACATCGTCATAGCTGTCCGTTTCAAGAATTCCTTTCTGATGATCATACATCATCTTCGCAATGCAGAACTACCTGCAGGCTTGGTCGTGCAGCAGTCATGCCACCGGGATTTGTTCTTCCTTCTGCGATCATCTTTTGTATCAGGCGGTTTCTTTCAGCAGCTATTTGCTTTGCGCAGTTGCAGATCATGTTCCCTGTCGAAATAAATAGTGCCATCTACAATAGTATAGAGAGCATTGGCATAAATGCTCAACGGATTATCGCTCCACAATACAAGGTCAGCATCTTTTCCAACCTTGATACTTCCCACTTTGTTATCAACATGCAATGCTTTTGCAGGATTGAGTGTTACCATTTTAAATGCATCTTCTTCACTCATGCCGCCGTATTTCACACTCTTGGCTGCTTCCTGGTTCAGGCGGCGGGCCATTTCAGCATCATCTGAATTGATACAAACATTCAAACCCATCTTTTTGCATGATGGTGGCATTATAAGCAATGGCATCCTGCACTTCTAATTTATAAGCATACCAATCGCAGAATGTAGAAGCATTGGAACCATGAGCTTTCATTTTATCAGCTACTTTATAACCTTCAAGAATATGAGTGAATGTATTAATGCTGAAACCAAATTTATCAGCTACCCGCATCAGTTCTGTGATTTCACTTTGTACATAAGAGTGACAGGTAATAAAACGTTTTTTATTCATGATCTCTACTAATGCATCCAGTTCAGATCTCTGCGGGTAGTTGCAGGTAGATCTTTTCATCGCATTTTCATAATCACTGCCCGTGTGAAATGCATCCATCTGCACTTCCTCTACGCCCATTCTTGTATCGGGATAACGGGTATTTCCCTGTGCAGAAGCAGTGCGTTTTACATTTTCACCCAATGCAAATTTGATAAAAGGATCAGCGCCTTTGAATTTCAATCCTTGATCATTAACACCCCAACGCAGTTTGATCAATTGTGTTTGTCCGCCGATCGTATTTGCGGAGCCATGTAAAATATGTGCTGTAGTAACACCACCGCTTAATTCCCTGTAAATAGCAATGTCTTCCGGATTCAGGTTATCAGCGATACGGACTTCGGATGTTACTGACTGTCGCTCCTTCATTAATAGAAAATGCTGCAATATGTGAGTGTTCATCAATAATACCTGGAGTAAGATTTTTACCTGTTCCATCAATTACTTTTGCTGATGCATCAGAAAGATTTTTCCCGATCTGTGCAATCTTTCCGTTTTTCACCAGTACATCAGTATTCTTTAATATTCCTTCTTTTTCATTGGTCCATACGGTTGCATTTTTAATTAAAATAGTTTCAGGTTTGGGTAAAGAATCCCATCCATAAGCACCAAAGGGATAAGTTACTTTTCCTAAACGTAGAGGAAATCTTCTGTCTTGATACTATCAGCTTCCAGGTTCTGCTGCTTTTACCAAAGTAGCTGTCCATAATACAGCATTGCCGGCAGAGTCTTCACCATTACCCTGCCAGATATCTCCATTATTTACACCACTCAATCTTACTACCGGCGCCACCACGGCCGCTTCCTCTTCCACCTCCGCCTTGAAATCCGCCCTCCGCCACCGCCAGATCTTCTTGCAGGTGTTAATGAGAAACTGAGTTTGATCAATTTACCATCATAGCTGAATTTTCCGGTCAATGTATCATTTCCTGAAAGTACATTGGCAGAGCTGGTACTTTTTACATCAAGTGTATAATTTTTGGAACCGTAAGGTGCATTGATCACCAAATTATATTGACCTTTCACATCATTCCAAAGCATCTTCCTTCACTGCATATTTTTCACCTTGCACCCAGTTTTCAATAATGGATGTTTTTTCATTGAAGATCGGCCCGTTGGTGATGAGGAAATTTGCCAGTTTGCCCTGCATCAATACTTCCCACTTTATCATAAACACCCAACCATGTAGCTGGAGTTTTTGTCAATGCATCAAATGCTTTTGATTCAGTCAATCCATATTCAATTGCTTTACGCAGGTTGGTCCAGAATTGTTTTACATCACGAAGATCAGCGCTGGTCAAACAAAAAGGAATATTTGCTTTTTCAACAGCACCCGGATTAGTTGGCGCCAATTCCCAATGTTTCATATCACGCAGTGAAACAAACCTTGCATCATTAGGATCTTCGACATCCTGTGCCTGTGGAAAATTCAGAGAAAGAATCAGAGGAGCTTTGGTAGCAGCAATATCATTGATACGTTGATATTCATCTCCGCCGGCTTTAATAATGTATTGCACTCCGAATTCATCCCCGATACGGTCTGCACGGATCATCACTCCATTTATCTGCAGCTTCGAATATCTGGGGCAGACTTTGATTTTCATTCCATGCCTGTAAACTCAGGTTCACTCCTTCTTTAACCGGGATTGGTTTTATACCATTGTCCATCCAGATAAGTTTGACGCAGCAATGCAACACTCCCCATCATGGAACTGGGATAGCTTTGTGTAGAAGTTCCTTTGCTGAAAGAATAATTAGCGGATGCTTTTTGTTTTACAATAACAAGATTTTCTTTTAAGTCAGCCAAAGTCACAAATGCACCTGTTCCTCTTGCAATACCATCTTTATCATGTGTAAGCACGGAACCAAATCCTACATCACGAAGAGATTTTGCTTTGGCATCATCTGCCACAAAAATTTCATAAGCATTGTTCTGGCTGCGAATTGCCTGGTTCCAATCGTAGGCGCCTTTTGTATTGGAGGTCATTTGCTGCTGGCCGAAACCGCCACCTCCTCCTCCACCTCTTCCACCACGAGTTGCTGTTTCCGGAGCCGGCATTCCATAATCAGAATAAATGTCGATCAGGGAAGGATAAATATATTTCCCTGCACAATTCACCACTACTGCATCAGTAGGAACTGTAACAGAAGTTCCAACTGCTGTTATCTTTCCTTCACGAATTACCAGCGTTGCATTACTCAAAGTGGTTTGACCGTCCTTTACAATAGTGGCATTGGTAAAGGCATAACAGCCTGAACGTGGATCAGCCACTCCATTGACGGGAAAAGTTTGCTGCGCCAATACAGACGTTGCGATGCAAAAAATTGCCAGCATCAGCCCCGAGCCGCAGCAGGAATTTCTTTTTTCTCATTGCAATATTAGTTTTAAGTTATGATGATAGATATATGAATAAATCTCTCAAAAAAATGAGAGAGCCGAATATAAAGCAAATGTGGAATACAATAAGCAGAAAATGATGAATGATTTTAAACATAAAATAAAATCATGATACACGAGGCCTTTATAGCAAATTGCCTGCTATTAATCGAATGGCGGGAAGTTTGCTAATTTTGATAAAATGAATGACAGGTATGGCAAAAGCCAAATCATTGTTTACCATTCCTGATTTTACATTGTCGCCACGGATCGACCAGGTGGGTGTAGAAGAAAGAGCCTCCCGGTTCACCAAAAGAAGTATTAAAAAAGAATCCAAGGTGAATGGTCTTGAAGCTGGTGCTGAATATGATTGACCTTACCACTCTGGAAGGAAAAGACACTGATGGAAAAGTAAAACAGCTTTGTTATAAAGCAATGCACCCGCACGATGCATTGCCCGGGTTTGCCTACTGTTGCTGCGATTTGTGTGTATCCAACGATGGTAAAAGTGGCGAAAAAAGCATTGGAAGGTTCAGGAATAAAAGTAGCTTCTGTTGCTACTGCATTTCCCAGCGGGCAAGCACCAAGAGAAGTAAAGATCCGTGATACAAAATTTGCAGTCAATAATGGAGCAGATGAAGTGGACATGGTGATCAGCCGGGGAAAATTTCATGCAGGAGAATATAATTATGTGTTTGATGAAATTGCAGCGATCAAAGAAGCTTGTGGTGATGCAAGATTAAAAGTCATTTTAGAAACAGGAGAACTTGGAACATTTGATAAGGTTCGCACGAGCCAGTGATATTGCCATGCATGCCGGTGCAGATTTTATAAAAACATCAACCGGGAAAATTCAACCTGCCGCCACCATGCCGGTAACATTAGTGATGCTGGAAGCGATCCGTGATTATTATTATAAAACAGGAAGAATGATAGGTATGAAACCTGCAGGTGGCATTTCAAAATCAAAACTGGCTTTACATTATTTAGTAATGGTGAAAGAAACGTTGGGTGAAGACTGGATGAATAATCATTGGTTTCGTTTTGGAGCAAGTAGTTTAGCGAATGATGTATTGATGCAGATTGTGAAAGAAAAAACAGGAGTTTACCAGGCAGCAAATTATTTTAGTGTGGATTAAGTCACCGAACCACGATTTGGGTGGATCTAGATGAGATTATCAGGGTTAATTGATCATATAAATCTATTTAATCTCCCCAAATCTTGGTTCAGTACAAATGTTGAATAGAATTACAGAAGATGAACGGAGTCGACGCAATGCAGAACGATCATCCGTGTTAACGTCGCTGAGTTAAATAAAAAATAATATTATGCCTGTAACAAAGAAAAAAGCTGCAACAAGAAAAGCAATACGATCAAACTAAAATTTGATACAAGTTGGTCGTATGCACCTGCTCCGGAAAGTAAAAGCGCTGCTACAATCAAACCGCAATATGATCTTTTTATCAATGGTGAATGGGAAAAGCCGTTAAGTAAAAAATATTTTGATACCATCAATCCGGCCAACGAAGAAAAATTATCAGAAGTAGCAGATGCCAATGCTGCTGATGTGGACAATGCAGTAAAAGCAGCAAGAAATGCCTATGAAAAAGTGTGGAAGAAAATGCCGGCTAAAGAAAGAGCTAAATATATTTTTCGCATTGCAAGAATGATACAGGAAAGAGCAAGAGAATTAGCGATCATTGAATCATTGGATGGTGGCAAACCGATTCGTGAAAGCCGTGATTTTGATGTGCCGACTGCTGCCAATCATTTCTTTTATTATGCAGGTTGGGCAGATAAATTAGAATATGCTTTCCCAAACAGAAATGCAGAACCACTTGGAGTAGCAGGACAAATCATTCCCTGGAATTTTCCGTTGCTGATGGCTGCATGGAAAATTGCTCCTGCATTGGCAACAGGAAATACAGTTGTTTTAAAACCTGCAGAAACAACTCCACTTACAGCATTGAAGCTTGCTGAAATCATACAGGAATCTGGATTTGCCAGACGGTGTTGTAAATATTATTACAGGTGCAGGTGCAACCGGTGCTGCGATCGTTAATCATCCCGACATAAATAAAATTGCATTTACCGGTTCTACCGAAGTTGGAAAAATTATTCAAAGAGCCATTGCAGGAACAAATAAAAAAGTAACACTGGAATTAGGTGGTAAAGCTGCGAATATCATTTTTGAAGATGCGCCGATTGACCAGGCAGTGGAAGGTGTGATCAATGGAATTTATTTTAACCAGGGACATGTTTGTTGTGCCGGTTCAAGATTATATGTGCAGGAATCTGTTGCGAAAGAAGTGATAAGAAAATTAAAAGACAGAATTGAATCATTGATCGTTGGTGATCCGATGGATAAGAATACAGATATCGGCGCTATCAATTCAAAACAACAATTGGAAACGATACATAAATATTTAAAGATCGGAAAAGAAGAAGGTGCTGAAATGTATGAAAGCAGTTGTTCATTACCCGGAAAAGGTTTTTGGTGCCGACCAACTTTATTTACCAATGTGGCACAAAGTGCAACGAATTGCACAGGAAGAAATTTTCGGACCGGTACTTGTCTGTTCTTACTTTCAGAACAGATGATGAAGTGATAGAAAAAGCAAATAACACTCCTTATGGATTAAGTGCCGGTGTGTGGACAGATAAAGGTTCCAAGATTTTCAATATGACAAAAAGAATGAGAGCCGGAGTTGTTTGGGCAAATACATTTAACAAATTCGATCCTTCCTCTCCGTTTGGTGGTTATAAAGAAAGTGGATTTGGAAGAGAAGGTGGATTGCATGGATTGTTGGCGTATGTAAATCTTGTAAATTGATATTTCTCACAGAGTGGATACAGATTTGCACAGAAACAATCTGAGCTTTAAATCTGTGAGCTAAAAAATAAATATATGGAAAAAACATATAAAAAAATCATCGCTCAGCATCAGTGAAAATGGTATTGAGAAAAGAAAACTTCTTCGAAACGATTAGAAGTTTTGAAGACCTATAAAATTTATATCGGCGGACAATTTCCAAGAACGGAATCCGGACGATATTATATTGCCAAAAATGCAGAAGGAAAACAACTCGCCAATGTTTGCCTGAGTTCCAGAAAAGATTTTCGTGATGCGGTCGTAGCAGCAAGAGGAGCGTTTGGTGGATGGAGTAGCAGAGCTGCTTTTAATCGTGGACAAATATTATATCGCATGGCAGAAATGCTGGAAGGAAGAAAAGCACAGTTCATTGAAGAATTGATGCAACAGGATTCAACAAAAGCAAAAGCAGAAAAAGAAGTGAATCTTTGCTATTGACCGTTTGATCTATTATGCTGGATGGTGCGATAAGTATCAGCAATTATTCAGCGCTGTAAATCCGGTTGCTACTTCACATTTTAATTTTTCTGTTCCGGAACCAACAGGTGTTGTTATCTGCATGCAATCCTGCCTGCCGCAGGCATGATTCATTGCTTGGGATTGGTTTCTGTTATTGCACCTGTAATTGCCGGAGGAAATACTTGTGTGGTGCTTGCATCTGAATCAAAACCGTTATGTGCAGTTACATTTGCCGAAGTGATCAATTCTTCTGATATGCCCGGTGGAGTTGTAAATATTTTAACAGGAAAACCTTCTGAATTGGCTTCCTGGTTTGTTGATCACATGGATGTAAATGCAACTATTTATTGTGAAAAAGATTCTGATGTACAAAAAATGATGCAGGAAAAATCGGCAATGAACGTGAAGCGAATTGTTTTCTATGATAAAGTAAACTGGTATAATGAAGAAGGACAATCTCCTTATTTTATCATGGATACACAGGAAATAAAAACGACCTGGCATCCGATCGAGAATATTGCAGGAGCTGGCGGAGGTTATTAGTGATATCTGAGTAACATAATTTTAAGAAGATCGATAATACTATATGAAATTTTTTATAGCCATTGTCATTTTTAATTATTACTTCTTCCGTTGTTTTCGCAGGATTCAGCATCTGCTAAAACTGTCTGACAGTAGTTCTGTGATTGTTCATAAAGACCCGAGACTTGATCTTCTGGTAAAAAAACAGATCCAAATCAATGAAAAAACCAGCCGTGAGTCCCAGCAGACTGCAAAAGGCTTCCGTATTCTGGTCATCAATACCAACAAAAGAAATGAAGCAATTGATGCCAAAGACAAAAGTGTACACCTATTTCCCTGAACTGAAAGCCTATCTTATTTATCAATCTCCTTATTTCCGATCTGAAAGTGGGCAATTTCAAAGAACGGAAAGATGCTGAAGAATACCAGAAAAAAATCAATAAATATTTTCCCAAAGGTGTATTTATTATGAATGATATTATTGAAATAAAACCTGAAGGATGATAATCAGAAAGTCCCATTATCCTGAGCTTATAATTACTTGCAGGCAGGATATCAATTTGTATTTTTGCCGGATGATTGAAAAGATCAAAGCACTTGCAAAAAAATATTGCCCCGGAATTTATTGATATCCGTCATCATCTTCATGCAACATCCTGAATTAAGTTACCAGGAATTTGAAACTTCAAAATTTCGTTCAAAATAAATTGAAAGAGTTTGGAATTCCTTTTGAAATAAAAGCAACCACCGGTGTTGTTGGATTGATCAAAGGAAAGAATCCGGATAAAAGAATCATCGCTCTCCGTGCGGATATGGATGCACTGCCGATCAAAGAAGCAAATGATGTTTCTTACAAATCAAAAAATGAAGGTGTCATGCATGCCTGCGGCCATGATGTGCATACAACCTGTTTGCTTGGGCGCTGCAAAAATTCTGAATGAATTAAAAGAATGAGTGGGAAGGAACGATAAAACTGATTTTTCAACCCGGTGAAGAAAAAAATCCCGGTGGCGCCAGCCTGATGATCAAAGAAGGTGTATCTGGAAAATCCAAAGCCTCAAGCTATTTTTGGATTACATGTAAATCCGCAATTAGAAACCGGCAAATTGAGTTTTCGTCCCGGCAAGGCAATGGCCAGCGCCGATGAATTGTATTTTACCATTCAAAGGAAAAGGCGGTCATGCTGCCACTCCTCATTTAACTGCTGACACTATATTAATAGCATCGCAATTAGTTGTTGCATTGCAACAAGTCATAAGCCGCAATAATAATCCATTTTACTCCTTCCGTTCTTTCCATTACTTCCATTCAAGGCGGGTACACTACGAATGTAATTCCCAGTGAAGTAAAGTTGATGGGAACTTTCCGGGCAATGGATGAAGAATGGCGATTTCAAAGCACATGAACTGATCAAAAAATTGGCTACAGAATTAGTTCATTCCATGGGTGGCAGAAATTGATGTACATATTGATGTGGGTTATCCTGCTGTTCAGAATGATGAAAAATTATATATGATTGCCAAGAAAGAAAGCAGAAGAATTTATCGGAGAAGAAAATGTAGAAGAAACAGAAGTCCGAATGGGTTCAGAAGATTTTGGATATTATTCGCAAATAATTCCCGGATGTTTTTATCGTCTTGGCACAGGCAATAAAGAAAAAGGAATTACTTCCGGTGTACATACTCCTACTTTTAATATTGATGAGAACGCAATTGAAATCGGCATGGGAATGATGGCCTGGCTGGGAAGTACATATTGAATTTTCCCGCCTGATCTTCGTCATTATCTGTTCGGATTTTTATTTTGTACATTGCATCCCCTTTATTAATGAATAATATCGTTTAGTAATCATTGAATAGAATTGTGAAGAAGGATGAACCAAAAAAATATTTATGCAAAACGAACTTCGTAAACAACAGGCTCTTGAATATCATTCCAAAGGAAGACCCGGAAAAATTGAAGTAGTTCCTACCAAAGAAGCCAAAACACAAAGAGATCTTTCATTAGCATATTCTCCCGGTGTAGCCGAACCTTGTTTAGAAATTGCCGCCAATAAAGAAAATGTTTATAAATACACTGCTAAAGGAAACCTAGTTGCAGTGATCAGCAATGGAACGGCAGTACTTGGGCTGGGTGATATTGGACCCGAAGCCGGCAAACCCGTAATGGAAGGAAAAGGTGTGTTGTTCAAAATATTTGCTGACATTGATGTTTTCGATATTGAGATCAATGAAAAAGATCCGGAAAAATTTGTACAGATTGTAAAATCACTGGAACCTACTTTTGGAGGTATCAACCTGGAAGACATAAAAGCCCCGGAATGTTTTTACATTGAAAAGAAACTGAAAGCAAGAACTGAAAATTCCGGTCATGCACGATGATCAGCATGGCACTGCTATTATCAGCGCTGCTGCATTGTTGAATGCATTGGAAATACAAAAGAAAAAAATTGAAAAAGTAAAATTTGTTGTGAATGGAGCTGGTGCTGCAGCTATTGCCTGTATGCCAATTATATGAAGCATTGGGTGCCAGACATGAAAATTTCTTAATGTTCGACAGGAAAGGTGTTATTACATAAAGGAAGAACTGATATTGATGAATTAAAAAAGAATGTATGCCAGTGCACAAACGCTGACATGACATTGAATCGAAGCCATGAAAGATGCTGATGTTTTTATTGGCTTAAGCAGCGGCAATGTAGTGACTCAGCTGAAATGGTAAAAAGCATGGCAAAAAATCCGATCGTATTTGCTATGGCCAATCCTGATCCGGAAATAAGCTATGAAGATGCTACTGCTGCAAGAAAAGATATCATCATGGCAACCGGCCGCAGCGATTATCCTAACCAGGTAAATAATGTACTGGGCTTCCCATATATTTTCCGTGGTGCATTGGATGTTCGGGCCACACAGATCAATGAAGCCATGAAACTGGCTGCTGTAAAAGCATTGGCTGAACTGGCCAAAACTCCTGTGCCGGATATTGTAAACATGGCTTACAATGAAAAGAATATTTCTTTTGGAGAAAATTATATTATTCCCAAACCACTTGATCCACGATTGCTGGCAACTGTTGCTCCTGCTGTTGCAAAAGCTGCAATGGAAAGTGGCGTTGCCCAACATCCAATTCGCCAATTGGGAAGCTTATGTCAACGATCTGAACAAACGCTTAGGTCTCGATAACCAGGTGATGCGGATCATCGGCAATAAAGCCCGTCGTGATCCGAAACGAATTGTTTTTGCAGAAGCAGATAATATAAAAATTCTGAAAGCAGCACAGATCATTTTTGATGATGGCAATCGGTTATCCGATATTGTTAGGAGATGAAAATAAAATCAGAAGCATAGCTGCATGCCAATGGCATTGACCTAGAAGGCTTGCCCATTTTTGATCCACGCAGTGATGCGATGGAAGAAAAAAGAAATACACTATGCAGAAATATTTTTTCAAAAAAGAGGACGAAGAGGTTTTAATGCATATGAAGTCCAAAAAGATCATGAAAGACCGCAACTATTTTGGTTGTATGATGGTGGAATGTGGTGATGCGGATGCAATGATCTCCGGGCTCGCAAAAAATTATCCGGATACTATTCGTCCTGCCTTGCAAACAATCGGCACAGAAGAAGGCGTAAAGAAAATTGCAGGCATGTACCTGATGCTTACGAAACAAGGACCTTTATTTCTTGCAGATACTACTGTAAACTTTAATCCAACTGCAGAAGAACTGGCTGACATAACTTTAATGGTGGCTAAAGAAGTCCGAAATTTCAATATCACACCCCGTATTGCCATGCTGAGTTATTCCAATTTTGGCAGCAGCGATTCTCCTGAAGCGAGATTGGTAGCAGAAGCAAGAAAAATTGTAAAACAAAAAATGCCATCACTGATTGTTGATGGCGAAATGCAGGCCAGTGTAGCTTTCAATAAAGAATTGATGAAAGAGAATTATCCTTTCTGCGAATTGGTGGATAAAGATGTAAACACACTTATCTTCCCGAACCTTGCTTCCGGTAATATTGCGTACAACCTGATGAAAGAATTGGAAACTGCTGATGCTATTGGTCCCATACTTCTTAGGATTAAAAAAACCGGTTCATATTTTACAATTGGGCAGTTCAGTCCGGAGTATTTTAAATATGGCGCTTGATTGCTGTTGTGGATGCACAGATCAAATGCAAAACTCCAACTGAAGAAATCATCAAACGATCTCCGTGGTGGAAAAGGCTTCAGGAAAGCTAGCGAAAGAGATTTAAACAGTTCAAAGCAATATTGAGAAATCTGACAGAAAACTTTCATTTCAACATCATTTTACATTTCTACATTGTATTTTACAGCCAGAATTTTTGAATGACTATTTTCAGAGACATAGGCCAGTACCTGCTGATGATCAAAGGCATGTTTTCCAAGCCCGAGAACGGAAAAATGTATTGGAAAGAATTCATGCATCAATGCTCTGATATCGGTATCGGTTCTTTAGGTATTGTTGCGATCATTTCTGTTTTTATCGGTGCTGTATCTACTATTCAAACCGCTTACCAATTGGTAAGTCCATTAATTCCTCATATCCACTATTGCACAAATTGTAAGAGATACAGTGATCCTTGAATTTGCACCTACCCTTGGTTTGTATTGTATTGGCAGGTGTAGTAGGAAGCAAAATCGCCAGTGAATTGGGCAATATGAGAGTCAGCGAACAAATTGATGCGCTGGAGATCATGGGCATCAATACCAAAACCTATTTGGTAATGCCAAAAATTGCAGCTGCTTTGGTGGTGATTCCGATGCTGGTAGTTATTTCAATGGTTCTTGGTATTTGGGGTGGACGTCATGGCCGGTTCATTATGGCTAATATCCTATCCGGCTTATACATTTGATAAGGGATTACTGGAATTTTTTATGCCTTATAATGTGTTCTTTGCATTGATAAAATCGTACTGTTTTTGCATTTATTATTTCCAGTATTCCGGCTTTTTATGGGTATTATGTAAAAGGCGGTGCATTGGAAATAGGAAGAGCCAGTACAAAAGCAGTTGTAGTCAGTTGCATACTGATTCTCTTTGCAGATTATATACTATCAGCATTATTACTGTAAAAATGTTTAAGCGCCGCTTCCATAAACCAGGTATTATCGCATGGTTCATAACCGGGCTATTAAGTTTATTCTTCTTTTTAAAACGCAACGAGTTCGGCAATTATACTCATTGGTCCACTTATTCCGATCTCTATCTCCAAAACGGGATTGATGCAAAAGAATCAGCCAAATGGCAGGAATGCAGCACTCAATATAATATCGAAGAAAAAGAAGCCGGAAAGAAACTTTCTGTAGCAGAAGCCGGAATAAAAGATGATGATCCTGTTCTTACAAAAACAATAAAAATAGGACAATGGTTAGTTCATAGTTTTTGGAAATGTAAAACGGGCCGGCCACCGGATTCCATCGATAAATTGAGGCCAATAGATATTTACAGAGCCGCTAATGCACAAAAAACACCGGTCTGGTGCGGAACATACGGAGCATTATTCTTGTTTTTTTGCACCTGCAACAATATTACCTGCCGGTATATTGAAAGCATTGGAAAAACGGACAGCCATGTGATCGACGAATGTTATATACCCGAACTCAGGAAGTGGATCATGATCGATCTCACTCATAAGATACTTACTGCCACTGATCAAAAAGGCAATTACCTCAACACAATAGATATAAAAAATCTTTACCGGAATGATCTCAGCAAAACAGTCCTTGTGCAATATGTAAAAGATAACGATTCAACTTTAACTGCGCCAGCAGACAGTATAAAGACTGAATGGAAATTTTATCTTGGTGACGAAACAGCACTCCGGTATTATCATCTTAATTGACCTGACGATGGTTTATAATACCGTGTGAAAAAAATAATACGCTATTTGTTTCCGGTAGACTGGTATGAAGTGTACCCGGATACAGAAAACAATCCAACCTGCTCTTTTTTATCCGTTCTTCGCTGGCCTTAGCCTGGCTTTTTTTAAGTATATTCATTACTCCTAAAATCTCTTCAAATCCATAAAAGACAGCTCTTGATCGAACTAAAAAACATAGAAAAAAGTTTGGTGACAAAACAGTGATTGAGAGATATCAGCTGCTGTTATGAAATCCGGGCAGTGTAATCTTATCATTGGCACCAGTGGTAGCGGTAAAACCGTATTGATGAAATGCATGGTTGGTTTTTTGAACCTGATGCAGGGCGAAGTTTTATACAATGGAAAAAGTTTTACCACCATGAACCGTGATGAAAGAACAGAGATTAGAAAAGAAATCGGTATGCTGTTCCAGGGTTCCGCATTGTTTGACAGTCTGACGGTAGAACAAAATGTAATGTTCCCGTTGAATATGTTCACCAAATGGACGCAGAAACAAAAACTAGACCGAGTGAATGAAGTACTGGCAAGAGTAAATCTTGGAGGATACCAATAAAAAATTTCCTGCAGAACTAAGTGGCGGTATGAAAAAAAGAGTTGGTATTGCCAGAGCTATTGTATTAAATCCCAAAATATCTTTTTTGCGATGAACCTAATTCCGGTCTTGATCCGCAAACCTCACTGGTCATTGATAAACTGATCAAGGAAATAACTACTGAATACAATATTACCACTGTTGTCAATACACATGACATGAATAGTGTAATGGAAATTGGTAATTATATTCTGTATTTATATACAGGGCAATAAAGAATGGGAAGGCAACAACAAAGAAATCATTTTCAGTAAAAATCAGCGGTTGAATGATTTTATTTTTGCTTCTGACTTTTTGCAAGATGCCAAAGAAATGCGGATGCTGGAAGAAAGCGGAAAAATGCCAGATCAATCGAAACCTGGATGATCTGATTCAAATGAAGTTTCAATACCCATTCTCAGAATTTGCGCATTTAACTCTTACTTTTGCCGCAACTTTTTAAGTCTGAATTATGAGTATTCTCGTCAATAAAAATTCAAAAATTTTAGTACAGGGTTTTACCGGAACCGAAGGTACTTTTCATGCTACACAAATGATCGAATACGGAACCAATGTTGTTGGTGGTGTTACACCCGGTAAAGGTGGCAGCAAACATCTTGAAAGACCCGTATTTAATACAGTGGCTGATTGTGTAAAAACTACCGGTGCTGATGTAAGTATCATTTTTGTTCCACCTGCATTTGCTGCTGATGCCATTATGGAATCAGCTGATGCCGGTATTCAATTGGTGGTTTGTATCACAGAAGGTATTCCTGCACAGGATATGGTGAAAGTGAAAAATTATTTGCTAGGAGAAAAATACAAGATTGGTTGGTCCGAATTGTCCCGGGAGTTATTACTGCCGGTGAATGTAAAGTTGGCATCATGCCCGGTTTTGTTTTTAAACAAGGAAGAATTGGTATCGTTTCTAAATCCGGAACGCTTACTTATGAAGCTGCTGACCAGGTTGCAAAAGCAGGATTGGGAATTTCCACTGCAGTTGGTATTGGTGGCGATCCGATCATTGGCACTACTACTAAAGAAGCCGTTGAATTATTTATGAATGATCCTGAAACAGATGCCATCGTTATGATTGGTGAAATTGGCGGTGGCATGGAAGCAGAAGCAGCAAGATGGATAAAAGAAAATGGAAATAAAAAACCGGTCGTTGGTTTTATTGCCGGACAAACAGCTCCTCCCGGCCGTCGAATGGGACATGCCGGTGCCATTGTTGGCGGTGCAGATGATACAGCTGCTGCTAAAATGAAGATCATGAGTGAATGTGGAATTCATGTAGTGCAAAGCCCGGCTGATATTGGTAAAAAAATGGCAGAAGTGATGAAAAAATAAATAGTCAATGCATTGATAAAAGAGGCTGTCTCAAAAGTCGAGTCAGCCTCTTTTTTATTTATGATTTGATTGCAAATTGAAGCATTATTCAATTCCGACAATACGAGTACCTCTTATATAGTTTAATGAGAAAAACTGATAATAGAACAAAGCCTCTCAATTGAAACGTCCGATAATCTTTAAAATTTGTTAAGAAACCTGTTTGTTTTCTGGTATGCAGGTAAGTTTCTCTTTAACAAATCAGCCAGGAAGTTTCATAAATGACTTTTATGAAATTCTCAGCACCACTGCATCATAACCAGGCATACAATCATTTACTTTGTACCAAATTTCAACCCATGCCCGTACAGTCAGTTAAAACCTTTGTACTGTTCAGCATCCTTTTCAGCCTGTTTACAGTTGCTTCAGCACAAAATCCGATCAAGAACTATGAACAAGAATGGAAGAAAGTAGAGGATTTTACTCAAAAGAATCTACCGAAATCAGCGTTGGAACAGGTGAAGAAGATCTACAACTGGCAAAAAATGAAAAGCAGGATGCACAGATCATTAAAGTCACTGGTTTATATAAGCAAGGTGCAAAAGAAACCCGGGAGAACAATGAAGTTCTTTCCATAAAGACTTTGAAAAAGAAATGAATAATGCCTAACAACCGGCACATCCATTTTGCAAAGTATCGTTGCAGAAATGTATTTGAATTATTTCAACGATCATCGCTGGCAATTATACAACCGTACCAACACAATCAATTTTCAAAAAGATGATATTGCCACCTGGACCGCTGATGATTTTCAATAAAAAGATCAGTGAGCTTTATCTGCAATCCATAAAAGAAGAAAAATTATTGCAGCAAACAAAACTGGAACCTTTTGATGCTATTATTATAAAAGGAAATGTTCGCCATCTCCGCCCCACTTTATTTGATCTGCTGGCTCACCGGGCATTGGATTATTTTGAAAGTGATGAAAACGATATTACCCGCCCTGCTTATGCATTTGAAATAAATACCAGACGCCGCTTTTGATCCCGCAGCCGATTTTATTAAACAAAAATTCAGCACCAAAGATTCTTCATCATTGCAACATAAAGCACTGTTGCTATTACAAAAGTTGATTGCCTTTCATCTGAATGATGCAAAACCCGATGCATTGATTGATGCTGATATTGAAAGAATAGAATTTGTAAATGAGAAAGGAGTTCAGCCGGATAAAAAAGAATTGTACTTATCAGCGCTTGAATCATATTGCAAATCAATATGAAAATTATCCGGCTGCTGCACAGGCCTGGTATTCCTGATAGCCAGCAATATAATGAAGATGCCGGCGAATATAAACCGTTTGGCGATACAACCCATCGATTTGACAGGATAAGAGCAAAAGAAATCTGTGAAAAAGTATTGCATGCAAAAAGATTCTTCAGAAGGAAAAATCAATTGTTACAACCTGTTAAACGAGATCAATCAGAAAGATCTGAAATTTTCTGTTGAGAAAGTAAATGTTTCCGGTCAACCCTTCAGGACGTTTGATCCAATATCAAAATCTCAATACGTTTATCTGCGGATCGTTCAATCCGATGAAAGACCGGAAGCCGGAACTGAAGATTATTATGATGATAAGTTCTGGGAAAAACTAATAGCAGCAACTCCATTAAAAAGCTGGCAACAATTATTGCCTGACACCAAAGATCTGCAGCAACACTCAGTAGAAATAAAAATAGATGCTTTGCCGGCAGGCAGATATGTGCTTATCGCCTCATCGGAAAAAGATTTTAATGTAAAAAAAGGCATTATTGGCGCCAGGTTTTTTTATGTTTCCAATATCAGTTATGTCAACAATGGGAGAAATTATTTTGTATTGAACCGGGAAACAGGACAACCACTTGTTGGAGCTACTGTTCAGTCATGGGAACGGCAGTATGATTATAAAACTTCAAAATATATTTCTGAAAAAGGAAAATCGTTCAAAACTGATGAAAATGGATATTTCAGCTTTGAAAGAAAAAATGATGCTACATCTTACGGCTCTAATTACCTGCTTGATATTACCTACAATAATGACCGGCTTTTTATGAATGATGATTTATCGATTATTATTACAGCAATAATACAATCAATACTCCTAAAGAAAATATCACTATATTTCTTTTTACCGATCGTTCTATTTATCGTCCCGGTCAAACTGTATTATTTCAAAGGCATTGCTATAAGCAAAATGACTGACGAAACAACAAGTACGATCAAGACCGATTATGAAACCAAGATTTATTCTGCGTAATGCCAATTACCAGACCATAGATTCACTGGACGTAAAAACAAATGAATATGGTTCTTTCTCCGGTAAATTTCAATTACCGCAATCGGGATTGAATGGAAAGTTCACCATTTTGATGAAAGACAACAGGGGCTCTGCAGATTTTTCGAGTGGAAGAATATAAACGTCCCAAATTTTATGTGGACTATGAACCAATAAAAGGCACTTACAAGGTAAATGATAAAATAAAAGTAACTGGTATTGCCAAAGCTTATGCAGGAAATAATATTGATGGAGCTAATGTAAAATATCGTGTAGTTCGTCAGCCAAGATTTATTTATTCCTGGATGTTCTGGCGTTGGTGGCAACCGCCAACGAAAGAAATGGAAATTGCACACGGTGAAGTAAAAACAGATAAAGATGGAAAATTTGATGATCGAGATTCGCAGCCATTCCCGATCTGAACATTGATAAAAAATTTGATCCGGTATTTGATTATACCATTTATGCTGATGTAACAGACATTAATGGTGAAACAAGAAGCGGTCAATCTATGGTTTCGGTCGGTTATAAATCTTTGCTACTGCAGGTAAGTCTTCCATCACAATTGCCAGCTGATAGTTTGAAAAATATTTCGATCCGCACAAAAATATGAATGGCGAATTTGAACCTGCAAAAGTAAATGTGACCATTACAAAACTGAAAGAAGAAAAACGATTGATCCGCAATCGCTATTGGGAAAGACCTGATCAGTTTGTAATGAGTAAGGAAGAATACATTCAAAACTTTCCCTATGATGAATATGATAATGAAAGTGATTATCGGAAGTTGGGAAAAGGAAGAAAAGGTTTTTGAGAAGAGAGATTCGGCAAAAGATAATGGTCAATGGTCAATAGTCAATGGTCAATTTTCAGCCAGGGTATTATGTTGTTGAAATTTCAACAAAAGATAAGAATGGTGAAGAAGTAAAAGATGTAAAATATATTGAACTGTATGATGAAAAAAGTAAGCAGTTAAATCATCCGCAATATTTATGGACGAAGGAATCGAATCCTATTGAACCCGGAGAAAAAACAACAATTGAATTGGGAACTTCAGCCGATAATCTTTTTGTGGTTCAGCAAGTTGATAAAAGTCCAGAGTCCAGAGCAACGAGTCAGAAGCAGGAATCTTATAGTTTTCTAAATTGAATAATGAAAAGAAAATCCTTTGACTTTCACTGCAACTGAATCTGACCGTGGTGGATATGGTGTGAATTATTTCTTTGTAAAGCATAATCGCTTTTATCAATTCAATCATGTGATCCGTGTTCCCTGGACGAATAAAGATCTGAAAATTGAATATGCCACTTTCCGTGATAAAACATTACCGGGCAGTGAAGAAAAATGGAAAGTAAAAATAACTGGATATAAAAATGAAAAAGTAGCAGCAGAAATGCTGGCCAGCATGTATGATGCTTCATTGGATCAGTTTTATCCGCATAGCTGGAATGAACCTTCTATCTGGCCAGCTTATTATTCAGGACAAAGATGGAATGGGAGTTACAATTTTCAGACAGTTGAATCTGAACAACAACAAATATGAATGCAAATTTAGAAAAATATTTGAATAAAGAATATGACTATTTGTTTTTAGCAGCAAATTATGACTATGGATATGCCGTGAGCAATCAGTATGTATCGAATAAGAGGTATTAGAAGCATCTATGCAAGCGTGTAACTAGCGTTAGCAACGGAAAAGCTGCTGGCATTACAAGAAGTCGTCGTCACTGGTTATGGCGTACAAAACGAAAGAGCATACTATAGCTTGTAAAGTCGGTTACGATGAGAATAAAATGCTTAAAAATGGATGTACGGCCAGACGTTACTGATATTGTCAATGGAGGTAATAGTTAACAAACAAAGATAAATCAACAGGATGATCAGTTCAAATCCGCAAAAACTTCAACGAAACCGCTTTCTTCTTTCCTGATCTGCATACAGATTCAACTGGCGCAATTGAATTTTCTTTTACCATGCCTGAAGCATTGACCAAATGGAAATTCATGGCATTGGCGCATACAAAAGATCTGGCATTTGGCTACAGCACAAAAGAAATTGTTACACAAAAACAATTGATGGTGCAACCGAATGCGCCAAGATTTTTAAGAGAAGGTGATAAAATGGAATTCAGCGCCAAGATCGTCAACCTTACAGATAAAGAATTAACAGGCACAGCCGAATTGCAATTATTTGATGCAGCTACCAATGAACCGGTTGATGGCGCGTTTTCAGAATATGTATGCCCAATCAATATTTCACCGTAGCAGCAGGACAAAGTGAAGCAGTGAAATTTCCGATTACAGGTTCCTTATCAATTCAACAAAGCATTGACATGGAGAATTGTTGCCAAAGCAGGCGATTTCAGTGATGGTGAAGAAAATGCCTTGCCTGTTCTTACCAACCGAATGCTGGTAACAGAAACAATTGCCGTTGAATATGAGAGGAACAGGAACAAAGAATTTCAAATTTGATAAATTATTGAACTCCGGAAATTCTGAAACATTACAAAATTATGCGCTTACTGTTGAATACACTTCCAATCCCGCCTGGTATGCGGTGCAGGCCCTTCCCTACCTGATGGAATATCCTTATGAATGTGCTGAGCAAACCTGGAACCGGTATTATGCCAATTCATTGGCAACAATGATTGCCAATTCAGTTCACCACGTATCAAACAGGTATTTGAACAATGGAAAACAAAAGATACAGCGGCATTGCTTTCCAATCTTGCAAAAGAATGAAGAACTGAAATCTGTATTGCTGGAAGAAACTCCCTGGGTATTGGAGGCAAAAAATGAAGAACAGCAAAAGAAAAATATTGCTTTGTTGTTTGACATGGTAAAAATGAGCAATGAATTGAACTCTGCTTATGAAAAACTAAAACAAATGCAAAGCAGCAATGGTGGTTTTGTATGGTTCAAAGGCGGGCCGGATGACCGGTACATCACTCAATATATTGTTACGGGCATTGGTCATTTGAAAAAATTAAATGGCTATACAAAAGAACAGGAAGCAAAATTGAAAGCAAATTCTTGCTACAGCTATTCCTTATCTTGATAAAAAAATAAAAGAAGATTATGATGACCTGATTAAAATATAAAACTGATCTGAAAAAATATGTTCCGGGTTATATCGGAAATTCAATATTTGTATATGCGCAGTTTTTTCCCGGAATATAAAATTGCAGCAGCTTCACAAACAGCCTATAATTATTTCAGGGGAAGAGTTCAAAAAACATGGACACAGCAAAACAAATACATGCAAGGAATGATTGCATTGGCATTGAGCAGAACCGGTGATACAAAAACACCTGCTGACTATTTTAAAATCATTAAAAGAAACTTCCATCACCAATGAAGAACTCGGCATGTACTGGAAAGATATCAGCAGCGGATGGTTCTGGTATGAAGCGCCGATAGAAACACAATCATTGTTGATTGAAGCTTTCCAGGAAATTGGCAAGGATACAAAAACAGTTGATGATCTGAAAACATGGTTATTGAAAAACAAACAAACCAATAACTGGAAAACAACAAAAGCCACGGCCGAAGCCTGTTATGCTTTATTGTTACAGGGATCACAATGGCTGAGTAATGAACCGATTGTTGAAATAAAATTGGGAACATACAACTATCAATTCAACATGAGCAATACAGCAAGAAGCAGGAACTGGTTATTTCAAAAAAATAATTGAAGGAGAAAATGTAAATCCTGAAATGGGAAATATTTCTGTCACGAACTCCAAGCCAATCAACCAATCAGACAACTAATAGCTTCAGTTGGGGTGCTGTTTACTGGCAATATTTTGAAGACCTTGATAAAATAACTACAGCCTCTACTCCATTGAAACTGGTAAAGAAATTATTTGTAGAAAAAAATACAGATCGATGGACCGGTACTTACACCGGTAAATGATGGTGATGAATTAAAAGTTGGCGATAAAATAAAAGTAAGAATTGAATTGCGAGTTGACCGTGATATGGAATATGTACACATGAAAGATATGCGGGCCAGTTGCTATGGAACCGGTGAATGTACTGAGCAGTTATAAATGGCAGGGTGGACTGGGTTATTATGAAAGCACCAAAGATGCCAGCACCAATTTCTTTTTTAGTTATCTGAAAAAAGGAACTTATGTTTTCGAATATCCGTTGTTTGTTACCAATACCGGTAATTTCAGCAATGGGATTACTACAATTCAATGTATGTATGCGCCGGAGTTTAGTTCTCATTCAGAAGGAATACGGTTAAATGTTGAATAGAGCCCTGAGCTTGTCGAAGGGCGGTCAAATAAATAGGAAAATGTTTGCAGTTTATATTTTACTATGTGCTGACAATAGTTATTATACAGGACTGACAAATGATCTGGAAAAAAGAGTTTGGCAACATGAGACCGGTTTCTTCCCTGAATGCTATACCTACAAAAGAAGGCCGGTTGAATTAGTTTGGCATACAGTAGTTCAAACTTCTGATGAAGCAAACGATCTTGAGAGGCAAATAAAAGGTTGGACTAGAAAAAAGAAAGAAGCGCTTATAAAAGGAGACATTGATGAATTAAAAAAACTTTCAAATCAAAAAAAAGAATCCGTTACGGCCCTTCGTCAGGCTCAGGGCCAAGTAGAGATTCTCATTATCGGCCAGGGAATCTGCGGAACCTGGTTAAGTTATTTTTTACAAAAGGAAAACAGATCTTTTCTCGTCATTGACGACAACCAGCCGAACACATCATCCCGCATTGCAGCAGGCATTATCAATCCCGTTACCGGCAGACGCATCGTAAAAACATGGATGATCGATGAATTAATTCCTTTTATTGAAACAGCATATCAGGAAATAGGAAAAGAGCTTGGACATTACAGCTCTTTCTACAAAAACAATCATTGACTTCTTCCCCACTCCACAGATGCGGGAAGCATTTCTACTAAGACAAAAAGAAGAACCTTTTCTTCAACTGCCGGAACATGATAGAAGAATTTAAGAAGAATTTTAATTATGAATTTGGCTTGGGGCAAGTAAGCCCATCCTTCATTGTACATTTAGAAACCCTGCTTCCTGCATGGCGAAATCAACTACTAAAATCAAATCAAATAATTGAGGGAAGCTTTGATCTTTCTCAATTAAAAATTTCTTCGGATAAAATTCAATATAAAGAACTCAATGCGGAGAAAATTATTTTTTGTGACGGAATAAGCAGCTTCAATAATCCATTATTTGCCCGCTTGCCCTTTGCATTTAATAAAGGAGAAATGCTGCTCATTGAAGCGGACGGCATTTCTGCTGATCACATTTATAAAAAGGGAATCATCCTTGCTCCGCTGCAATCAAAAAATATTTTTTGGATTGGAACCAATTATATCTGGAACTACAACGATGTTTTGCCAACAAAAGATTTTCGTAATAAAACAGAACAACATTTAAAAGAGTGGTTGAAAGTTCCTTTTAAAGTTTTAGATCACCAGGCTTCAGTTCGGCCCGCCAATGTAGAAAGAAGGCCATTTGCCGGCATGCACCCGGTTCATAAAAATGTTGGTATTCTTAATGGAATGGGAAGTAAAGGCTGTTCCTTAGCTCCTTTCTTTGCAAAACAATTGACAGAGCATCTTATTTACAAAAAAGAGATTTTGCCTGAAGCAGATATAAGAAGGTTTTCAAAAATTTTAGAAAAGTAATTAAGTCCCCCTTTAGGGGGATTTAGGGGGCAAAAAAAATTTACCTGAAGCAGATGTTCTCCGATTCAGAAAAATGCTGACTAAATAAAAATTACGGGATGTTCAAATAATAGTAGCAGCCTTGGTCTCGTTTTCTGCTGTACTGGATAAAAAACTTTCTTGCGAAATAGATCAGGGTAATTGTAATCATGGTTCGGATTTTATGATTTTACAAGGGGTTAACGGATCCTGGTTTAATACTCTGCACAACGCTTCATAGAGATCAGGCATATTTTCTTTTAATCCCTTCGGATTTTCAAAAAAAGCTTCCACACTCACAGCCCAAAATTCATGCAGGTTGCTGAATGCATAACTGCGTAAATAACTCCGGCGATTGGTGATCACATCAGCCAGTATCGGGCCGGTGCTGCTGGAAAACCTTTCATAGTTCATCCGGAAATGAGAATCAATTCCATATTGTGCAAAGAAATTGTTGTACAACAATGCATGCGCCATTTCATGTACTGCAACATTGATGTTATCAGTTTTATTGGAGTAGCCGTACAAAAAATGTTTCCAGGATAAATAGATACCTTCAGGCGCTACGTGGCCGATATACAATTCTTCATCATCATCCATCCTGTAAGCATCAGCGAGTATATAAATGTCTTTGAAATGAGAAAGCAAGTAATTTTTTAAACCAAATGTTACCTGCACTGCCGAAGAACTTACCAATGTTGCCGTGTCATCGCTATTTTCCAATCCGATGAAATGAAATTTCTTTGTTGCCTTGAAGTGATGAACTCTTGTAACAAATCTTCTTTTTTCTTCTTCCGGAAGTTCACTAAAATAAGTAGAAGAGGCTACCAATAACGAAGGAGTAATTATTATAAACAGAATCACTGATGACTATTTCATCAGGGACGGTGGCGGAGGTAGTGTCGGATCCGCTGGAAAAAATTTTATTCAATTTTCGCAGAAAAGTCCGCATAGCATACGGTTCGAACCTTAAATATAGATATTTGATTTCCAATTTGCAAGCCCTCAACGCTTTTGTTGGTATATTTGCCCGCCGTTGAAAATTGGGCCTGCCTAATGTTTTGGTAGTCAGTATTGATACTATTACTATCATCTGTTAGGTATCACTTTTCAGCTGCAACAACCCGATAGTTATCGGGTCTACTCAGCTATATAGGATTTATTATGTATAGAACTCATACATGCGGTGAATTAAGGATCGCTGACAAAGACAAACAAATCACCCTTGCTGGTTGGGTGCAAACCATTCGCAAATTCGGAGCTATCACTTTTATTGATCTCCGTGATCGCTATGGCATCACGCAATTATTATTTGGCGAATCATTGAATAAGCAATTAGATGAAAATCCTCTGGGCCGTGAATTTATTTTGCAGGCAACAGGTGTTGTTTCGGAAAGAAGTAATAAGAACCCAAATATTCCGACCGGAGATGTTGAGATCAATGTTTCTTCATTCAAAATTCTGAACAAGTCTATTGTGCCTCCCTTCACAGTGCAGGATGATACCGATGGCGGCGATGATCTTCGCATGAAATATCGTTACCTGGATCTTAGAAGAAACGTAGTGAAAAAAAATATTGAATTACGTTATGCTGTGAATCGTGCTGCAAGAAATTATCTACATAACCAGGGCTTCATTGATATTGAAACTCCATTCCTCATCAAATCTACACCGGAAGGGGCCAGGGATTTTGTAGTTCCTTCAAGAATGAACCCGGGGCAATTCTATGCGTTACCTCAATCGCCACAAACTTTCAAACAATTGTTGATGATAAGTGGCTACGACAGGTATTACCAGATCGTAAAATGTTTTCGTGACGAAGATCTGAGAGCAGACCGCCAACCTGAATTCACGCAGATCGACTGTGAAATGAGTTTTGTGGAGCAGGAAGATATACTGAACACTTTTGAAGGAATGGTAAAATCAATTTTCAAAGAAGTAAAGGGAATTGATTATAATGAAAAGCTACAGCGGATGAGTTGGGATGATGCCATGCGTTATTATGGCAATGATAAACCCGACATTCGTTTTGATATGAAACTGGTGGAATTGAAATCAATTTTTTCAGAAGAAGAAAGAAATGTTTTCAAAAAAGAAATTGAAGCCAGTAGTTTTAAAGTGTTCAATGATGCAGAACTCGTGGGTGCTATTTCTGTTCCCGGTTGTAGTGACTATACAAGAAAGCAAACCGATGAGTTGACAGAATGGGTAAAGCGTCCGCAAATAGGCATGGCTGGTTTGGTTTATGTAAAATATAATACCGATGGATCACTGAAAAGCTCGGTTGATAAATTCTTTGATGAAAATAAATTAAAATCATTGGCAGAAAAATGCCGGGCAAAACCCGGTGATCTCATTTTAATTCTTGCGGGCAAAGAAGAAAGAACAAGAAAAGCGTTAAGCGAACTACGTCTCAAAATGGGTGAACGGCTTGGTTTCAGAAAACCTGATGAATTCAAATTACTCTGGGTACTTGATTTTCCATTATTCGAATTCAGCGAAGAAGATAATCGTTATGTAGCCCGTCATCATCCATTCACTTCACCCAAGCCTGATCAAATTCATTTATTAAATGAGCCTTCACAATATGGAAATATCAAAGCAAATGCTTACGACATGGTATTGAATGGAAACGAGATCGGCGGTGGCTCCATCAGGATTTTCCAAAGAGATGTTCAGGAAAAAATGTTTTCGGCATTAGGCATGAGCAAAGAAGAAGCATTACATAAGTTCGGATTCCTTCTCGGCGCTTTTGAATACGGCGCTCCACCGCATGGCGGCATTGCGTTTGGTTTCGATCGTCTCTGTGCCATTATCGGTGGTACTGAAAGCATCCGTGATTTTATTGTATTCCCAAAAAACAATGCAGGCAGAGATGTAATGCTGGATGCTCCTTCTACCATTGATGAGAAGCAGTTGGAGGAATTGCAGATAAAACTTGACTTACAGAAAAAGGAATAGAAAATCATTGATTGATCTGATCTGTTCAATTTTTATTGCAGAAAAAAATGAGCTTCTTGTTTTATTGTTTCATGGGTCTTTGTCTAAAAAGAAAATAGTAAGCGCCGAATAGAACGAATAAAACAATCGCCACAAAGTAATAGAGCTTCATCCCATCACTATGCCCCTCCCCCGCCGCAATCTTATTCCTGCATAATTGTGTATAATAATTTAAACCTGGGTAATCTTTATTTATTTTCTTTACCTGGTTGAACTTCCTCAATGCGTTTTTGTAATATTCTTTGTAAAAAAAATCAATCCCCTGGTTGTAAATGACGGATGCCTCGCTCAAAGCAGGATGAATTTTTGCCGAATCAAGAAATTCTTTTATCACAGACAATGGAATTGCGAAATTAAAACCGCTTGCCAGCAAATTACTTCCCTGTTCCAGGCTTCCGAATGTTGTCAGGCCAATTACCTTACCCCTTCCATTGCATACGGGGCTGCCACTGCTTCCATGACTGATCAATGCATCCATTTGAATCACCTGCCAACCACCTACTGATTCTTTTACTGCGCTAACAATTCCTGCCGTCAGGGATGGTTCAATTACAGATTCGGAAGAAAGAAATGAATTATCATTTGCCGGTTCTGGGTAACCGAGCACCAGCGCCTGCGTACCGATATCAACAAGAGAATCGGCGCTCAACATCAGGGTTGGAAGATTGTTCCCGTCTTCAATCTTAAGGATCGCTACATCTTTTCCCGGCATTGGTCTTCCATTGACAAGGACCTCGGCTTTCTTTTTTATCGTCCTCGTATTATTATTAAAGCCGTCCGCCCTGTATAAAACATCAATTTCCCTTTTCAAATCATACAGGATCATAGATGATACTTGTGAATAGATCAGCCCGTATGAATTATAAAGAAGATTACGTTGCTCATCTGTAAGCGTCATAGCCCAGGACGATTGAAGCGAATTAATATTTTGTTCGGTCACTTCCTGGAAAGTGGACAAAATAAATTTATTCCGAATAAAAGCGCTGTCATGATCAATAATGTGAGAGTTTGTAATGATACATCCGTCCCCGGTGATCAAAAACCCGGTTCCCGATGTTACTACACGATGCACCTGTTTATAATATTCCTTACCTGCAATAAAATACCGAAACGGCGATTTGTACAAGGTCTTTACAACAATATCCAGCTTTTGTCCCGGAGATAAAATAGAGCCGCTTTTATCAAGATTTTTTACCGAATCCACCAGCTTATCAAATCTCTCTTCATTTATTTGCACATCATTTACATAAACTGTTGCTGAAAAAACTGCCTGAACCATCACGACACCGGGACTGTTCATTGCATAATTCTGCTCACCGCTTATTGACTGAGAAAAGGATTTTTGCCAAAGCACAGAAGATATGCAAGTGAAAAAAAGTAGCCTCTTGATTGCTGTACAGATCATTTGTTAAGTAATTGCTTAAAATACAAAAAAAGCCGGGTATTTGAAATAAACAGAAAGTGAAAACAAGAATAACGTAAAATCAATTCCATAATACCGTTATGAAATTTTACATTTGTTCTCATTCATGCATTAAAAGATCTCTATAATGAAAAAAATCACTAATATCCTTGTTTTGCTATTTCTTACTCTTGCTGTATCGGCGCAAGTAGCTTCGGAAAATCTCTTTTATATGGTAGATACACCGGAGTCATTTGAAAGCTTCAAAAAAAATCTCAGCCAGATATCGATCGTTTGCCCGCAGGCATTCCTCATCAGCAAAGAAGGAGTGCTGTCAGGATCGGTGGATCACAGGATACTGGAGCTCGCAAAAGCTAATAACATAAAAGTGATGCCTCTTATTGCGAATAGTGGATTTAGTTCTCAATTGCTCCATACAATTCTTTCTAATCCGTTGGCAAGAAGACGTTCTATCAAAATGATGCTGGAGTATGCAAAGAAATATAAACTGGACGGGTGGCAGTTCGACCTCGAAGGGCTGAACATTACTGATAGGGATAGTTTCACAACTTATTTCAAAGAAACAGCAGATGCTTTGCATAAAGCAGGACTCCAACTATCCGCAGCGTTGGTTCATGCTGTTGAAAATGTTGGCGGACCTACAGCCTATCACAGTTTTCTCTATGAAAACTGGAGAGCTGGTTATGATTTTAAAGAACTCGCAGCAGCAGGAGATTTCTTATCTATTATGGCTTATGACCAGCATACACGTCGCACACCTCCGGGCCCTGTTGCGGGTGCAGATTGGGTGGAACGGATCATTCAATACCTGATCGCTGAAGGAGTAGCTCCTGAAAAAATTTCGTTGGGTATTCCTGATTATTCCGTGCATTGGTTTCCCGATTATACGGAAGAAAAAGGTGGCTTCTCCAATGCACAGCAGATCGGTTATAAAGTGGTGGAACATTTATTAGCAAAATACAATGCACAGTTGATGTGGAATGAAAAAGCAGGATGCCATTATACTTTCTGGGATAATGACGGAGTATATGAATATATGTATATCGAAGATGGACAATCGTTGAAACCCAAGCTGGATATTTTAGAAAAATATAAACTCCGTGGCATTTCTGTATGGGTGTTGGGAAAAGAAGCGCCGGATTTCTGGGCTACATTACAAAAACAAACAACAGCGAAAAGATAATCCAAAAAAATTGTTGACGTTATCATCCTGCACTGACTGCTTTTGAAATCAGCCAGACGTTTAGACCAATATAAACTATCAGGATTACCTGTGCCATTACCATGTCAAAGCGGCGTGCTTGCGATGCTTTATTATTTTTTACCAATCTCAATGAATATGCATTTGCAGCGATCACGCAAAAAATAAAGAATAAAGTAATACCGTGCAGCAGGTCCACCAAAGTAAAAGATGATGATTCAGGCAGCGACGAATCAATGATATATTTATTACCGATCACTGCAAACAATGCTCCCACACTCAAACCAAAGCGGGAATCTATGCCATCAATATGAATGTAAAAACTAACATAAGCGATCAGGAAAGCAATGAACATTCCCAAAAACATTTTCCAGAATAATCCGCCTGCATCCCGTTTTATATCCAATCGCACCCGGAAGTTGCTGTATTCAGTGTGCGGTGTGGAAAGAGTTTCATCACCAAAAGCAGTTTCGTAAGCTTTTGTTCCGGTCAGGATCACACAACTATCAATGTTCCATCCACTGAGTGTAAACCTGGGATCAAAATGCTGTCCGACTGTATCTGGCACAAACATAAGGTAACGGGAATCAAATTGTGAGTTTTCTATGGAAAGTCGCAGTTTTTGTTCGTCGAAAGGAAAATTTCTGATCCTCCAGGAATCTTTCATGACACATTGCAATTTCATCGTCATAAATATTCTTCCACCGGAGCTATCCACAGTGAAAAAAGATTTGTTCACGGTTTTTGCCATCGGCACTTCGAGGTTATTGGAAAAATCAAAGTCCGGGTTTTTATATTTCAACCACAACCAGAAAGTAACCGTGTATTCTTTTTGTTTGAAGTCAATATCATGAATGCTGATAATGTAAATACCAACTTTAACCGTATCCGGTTTGATGTCCTGAGCATGAATTGTTTTGCTGAAAAAAAACAAACTACAAAAAAATGTGACTACAGATAATAAGAGTTTTTTCACCCGAACTGAATTTTGTTAAGGAAAGATAGAAAACCGGCAAAGAAAAACAAAACTTGTCCTGAATTTACTTTAATAATTGAATTCGGGGCTCAGAATGAGTTCTGTCATTTCATATTTCGGGCTTCAATATTATGAATCTTACTCAGTCTTCTTTCATGCCTGGGTTCATGACTGAATTTTGCCGCCAAAAAAGCTAATACGATCTCTCTTGCCAGTTCGATGCCAACGACCCGCTGACCAATGCATAATACATTCGCATCATCATGCTCCACGCATTGATGTGCTGAATAAGTATCATGACAAACGCCGGCACGAATGCCTTTGAATTTATTTGCCGCCACAGAAACCCCAACCCCGCTTCCGCAAATAAGAATTCCTTTTTCGGCCTGATCATTTAAAATTTCTTTTGCAATGTTTTCTGCTTGATCCGGATAATCATCCGCCGTTTCTTCAGAATACGCCCCGAGGTCTATCAACTCATATCCATTATCCCGGATATCCTGCAACAAAATATTCTTATATTGAAACCCGGCATGATCACATGCAATAGCTACTTTCATATCTGAGAGAGTTATGTTATGTGTTGCAAAGATACCGCTCCTGGTTAAGATCAACCTTTGTCAAAAGCTTCTTTTAATTTTTTAATGTCGATCTTCCTCATTTGCAGCATGGCTTGCATTGCCTTTGCAGCTTTTGCCCTGTTTTTGCTTCCTAATAATTCGCCTAATACCGGGGGCACAATCTGCCATGAAACTCCGAACTTATCTTTTAGCCAGCCGCACATACTTTCCTCTCCCCCATTTGCTGTGAGCTTTTCCCAGAAATAATCGATCTCCTCCTGAGTTTCAGCATTTACAAAAAATGAAATAGCCTCTGTGAATTTGAATTGCGGGCCTGCATCAAAAGCATAAAACTTCTGGCCTTCCAATTCAAACGTTCCGTTCATGACCTGGTTCTTAGGAAAAGAGCTTCCTTCACCCCAGTAAGTAATGTTGATAATCTTCGAATTCTTAAAAACCGAAGTGTACAATTTAATTGCTTCTTCAGCTTTGCCATCGAACCATAAAAAAGGAACGATCTTTTGAATTTTAGTTGCCATAAAAAAATCATTAATTGGATGATTAATGGGGAAATTAACTATTACTGAAAATTTTTTCTTTCGCCTGCGCAGATGTAATGACAGGTATGATCTCAAAATCTACAATATCATTCCAGTTGGAGATCCACTGTTGCAATCCTTCAATCGAATCGCTTTCCATTACCTGGTAACAAACGGTCACATCTTCATTGATCCAGCTATTAATGAATTGAACACCTTCCGGCGTCATTCGCCCGTTTTCTGCAAAGCGCTGATACAAAGTTTTCACTTTCCCTTCGTGATATTTTTCAATGATCATATAAAGCATAACTATTTATTTTTTGGAATAAGCGTTTTTATAGTATTCACACACTTTTTGCATCAGGCATTTTTCGCAAAAAGGCTTTGGCCTGCAAATTTCTCTGCCTAAGAATGAGATCGCCATGCCTGCATCCCAATCTTTCTGCGGAAGTGTTTCCATGACCTGTTTTTCAATTTTCTTCGGATCTGTTCCTGATGCGATGCCAAGACGTGGCGCTACACGGACTACATGCAGATCGACCATCACACCTTCAGCAGGTTTTCCTGCTTCTCTCAAGATCACATTCGCAGATTTTCTTCCGATACCTTTTAATTCAGTAAGACCTTCAAGGTTAAGAGGAATATTTTTGTTGTCTTTTATTTTCTGTGCCATTGCTACAAGCCATTCTGCTTTGCTGGCAAAATTGCGTATCGCTCCGATGAAAGGATACAGATCCTCCGCCGCCACTTTTGATAAGGTTTTCATGTCCGGGTAGGCTTCAAATAATTTTGGCGCCAGTTGATTGATATGTCTGTCAGAATCCTGCGCAGACAGAACCACCATCACGACCAATTGGTAAACATTTTTATAATCCAGGGGGTGTTTCTTGTCTTTATATTTTTTCAGCAAAGGCTGAATGGCTTTCGCCCAATCGGTTTTGGCAGGCATAAAAAAAGTTTCAGAAAATAAATCTACAATAAAATAGCCGGAACCATTTCAACTAACGGAACAGGGATTTTTAAATTAATCCTTCCTATGAGCCGCTAAAATACCTACATTAGAAGCCGGTTACCAGCTTACTGAGTTCGAGAACTGCTATCGATCCATGCAAAGAATAAAAACATACCTTTTCATACTGCTGCTTTTGTGTTCCAATATTGCTGCTTATTCTCAAAAACAAAAAGCGGATAGCCTTCGGGACCTGCTGGCACAAGAAAAAACTGACACCGACAGAGTAAGAGTAATGTGGCAGTTGGCGAATGTTCTTTATAATAACAACCCCGATACATCATTGAAGCTGGCACAAGATGCCTATTATCTTGCCAAACGAATCAATTATGTAGAAGGCGAATCCCGTTCGCTGGGAATCCTGGCCAGTACCTTCCGTATTCTCGGTAATTATTCCCGTGCCCTGGCATTGAATCTTGAAAAACTTCAGTTGGAAGAGAAAAGAAATGTGCCCCGTAACCTGGCCAGTGTGTTGATGAATATTGGGATCGTGTATGTATTCCAGGAAGAATATAATAAAGCACTGGAATATTATTTCAAAGCAGATTCGGTGATCAATAAAGATGATGTGGAAGATTTTAAATATAATATCGCTTTGAACATTGGAGATGCCTATAATAAGCTCAATATTTCCGATTCGGCCTATTTGTATTTCAAAAAATCCCTGGACATTGCCAAGACTCAAAATGATGGCGATCTTGTCGGCACTTCAATGACGGGGCTTGGACATACGTATTTGAAAAAAGGAAATTATGCAGAAGCAGAATTGAATTATGAAACTGCAATCAAATTATTAAAGGAAGCAGAAGATGATGAAGTGCTTTGTGAAGCCGCATTAGGCATGGCTCAATTATATGAAAAGACAAACAAAAATGATTCGGCACGGCAAATTGCCGATCTTTCTCTTTCTGTTGCCAAAAATGATGGCTTTCTCTCCTGGGAATATAATGCGGCCAATTTTCTTACCAATCATTTTAAAAAAGTAAACAAAATAGACAGCGCTTTTGCTTTTTCGGAATATTCCCGTCAACTAAACGATTCACTAAACAGCAAAGCAAAGATCCGGCAGTTTCAAAACCTCACTATTGAAGAACAATTCCGTCAAAGAGAACTACAGGAAGAAAGGATCGTTGCAGCGAAAAAAAGATACCAGCAACTGCAACTACTCCTGATCGGAATATTCATTCCGGGAATGTTTCTTATAACATTAATACTAAGCAGGGCTAAAATTCATATACGGGTCATCCGTGCACTCGGAATACTTTCGCTTCTTTTCTTCTTTGAATACTTAACCTTGTTATTGCATCCTACTGTGGCTGAAATGACCGGTCACACCCCAATATTTGAAATAATGATTTTTGTAGGAATAGCTGCTATATTAATCCCGCTGCATCATCGTGTGGAGCATTGGCTGATCCACCGGTTGATCCATCACCGGATTCAACATGAAGAAGATGACAAAAAAAATCACCCGCATGAGATCTCGTCAGTTAAATGAAATTCCCAAGCGGATGATGAACTAATTTTAGAAATACAACCGTACTAATTACCTTCTTTAACAGGTCTTGTTCCTGCTGTATCCATTTTGTTCATGCCCGTATCCATCTTTTTCATACCTGGTGAATCGGTTGACATTGTATTCATCGTGTTGGTAGTGGAGTCTTTGCCTGCGCCTTTGTCCTCGCTCTTATTATTACAAGCGACAAATAGGAATGCAGCAACAACTACAGCCAAAACGATGCGATAAACAGTTTTTTGTTTGGTCATGATAAAAAATTTAAGCATAAGTGTACGACAAGTATTGGTTTTTTCCAAAAAAAATGAAAGGTTTGCAAAAATGAGTAGCTTTAAAAATCAAACACCTGTTCGTGAAATTAAAATTACTCATACTTTTTGCATTGATGGTCACCACTTGTGCCGTTATTCATGGACAATCCATTTATAATTTTCAATACAACTTTCAAAACCAGAATGACCCTGTGACCTATCATACCTTCATGCTTCGGAATATCGATGGCAGCGGGCTGATACGGATACGATATCAAAATGCAACGGATGGCTCGGATATTCTCATAGAAACCGATATTGATGAACAATATCCAATGGATCCATCCGGTATGCAGGATACCAGCACACTCCTGATCAAAGCCATCAATCCGAGGTTTATCGTTGGTGATAACAAAACAAAATATACGCTTCCGATATTTATTTTTAAATATAATTCCAGTAACGATTTTTTTGAACCGTCAAGCGCCGTTGATGCCGGGAATATGAGCAATGCAGCCAATTTTTTTTCATGGCAATTGATCGAAGGTGCTGCGATTGAATAAAGAATTTATTTCTACAATACTTCAGTGAAGATGAAGATTTTTACAATAATTTTTTCAGGCCTGTCACAAGAGGATTATCGCCATTAGAAAAAAACATTCGGTTGTATTTACTCGTTGTTGCAGACACATTGGATGAAACTATCGGCTCTTCCTGCAATAAGGATATGCAGCGGGCTGTTGAAACTTTTAAAACCTTAACCGATTATCTCGGAATTAAGTTCCTGCCTCAAACAATTTGTGGAAAACAGTATAGCAAAACAAATGTTCAGTCAGCCATTGCCGCTCTGAAACCATCACCCAGCGATATCGTAGTATTTTATTATTCCGGGCATGGATTCAGAATACCGGAGAAACCAAATGAATTTCCAAATCTGAAACTCAAAAATTTCCGTAACCTCAGACAGAACTTCAGGGACAGCGCCACATGGATCAGGAAAGACCGGCAGGATAATATCACTTACTCGATGAACATGGAAGATATTTTCAACATGATCAGAAAGAAAGGAGCCCGATTCAATTTAGTGCTGAGCGATTGCTGCGATGATGATATTTTTTCCGTAAATGCTACCGGCACCAAACCTGGAAAAACAAAAGGCTCTGGTGTAGAATGGAGTGAGGATAATATCAGAACACTTTTTCTGAATAAAATTCCCATGTCTATTTTAGCAACTGCAGCAAAGGAAGGCCAACGGGCATCCAGTAACAATAATTTTGGAGGTTTCTTTTCTTATTTTTTTAAAACGTCAATGGAAAATTATTGCAGCAAATTAAAAACTTCTCCTACCTGGGACCTAATTTTCCAGGATGCACTGTTACAAACTATCAACAAAGCGAACCATACTTATTGTGACAAGCCTTATATTCCTGCAAATATCTGCCACCAGGAACCTGATTATAAAATTGAGTTCGGAAGATGATCAGTGTTTGAACTTATCATAATCTATCGGAGGTATCTTTCCTGTCATATCTTTCCATCTGTGTTTTTGAGCGGTAGTCATTCCAGGTTGTATCTAATTTCAATACCCAATAAAAATTGAAAGCCTTTTTCAATTGATAATTGCAGCCATTTCCATGCTTCCTTCTCATTTTTCATCTGGGCGTACAATTTCGCAATAGTGTACATCGTAGAAAAATCGTTTGGATTAGTAGCAAGAAAATCCTGGTAATAAGGCAATGCCTTCGCAGGATTCATTGATATGAGCTGCAACCGTCCGTTCAAATCCGCTATTTCCGGTAACATATACGGATAAATGGATTCAGCCTCTTCTAATATTTTTTTGGCTTTATTAAACTGGCCTGCGTACGTACTGAATTCAGCCAATAACAGCCGATCAGGGAAATTTATTTTTTTATTGTCATATAAATAATCAAGGTTTTCAAGTGCTGCCCTGTTTTTATAAATGGACTTAGCATACATCTATAATTCGCAAACGGGTAGCAGCATTTTCCGGATCCAATTGAATTGATTTTGCATAATTTGGATAGGCTTGTTTTTTGGAGCCTGCCCATACAAACACATTCCCGATCTTAAAATAAATATCAGCAACTGTTTTCGTCTCAGTCATTAGATCTGCCGCTCTTGATAAAAACTCTATAGCATCTTTTCTCGGAGTATAAATAGCATCAGCCAATGGAATATCTTCACCGGTGCCGGGTATTAACGCTGATGCAGCCATCTCCCTCTGATGTTTTAATTCAATATTTTTAGGAGCCCCCGGATCATTCTTATCCCCGATAAAAAGGGTAGGGTCAGTTTGAAGCCTGTCGTAAATATCAAGATCAATAAACATTTCCTTATTAAGGACCGGAAAATAAATGATCGAATCAAGATAGTTACTCATGATGCGTGTCCCTGCACAACTATACAGTAATAAACCTAAACGATAATACCAATCACTAACAGCAGGAAAACGTTTGATCATCCTTCGATAAAACGCATTTAACTCTCTATCTGATCTTTCTATATTATATGCAGCATAGCTCTGAATCATTTTTTCCGCTTCAGTATAGCGTTCCGTTTTTTCCTGCATCTGCCATAATTTAATATAGCCGTCCACCCATTCGGGTTTCATTTCAATGATCTTTCTTAAATATTTCTCGGCTTCTTCATAATGTGACCACGAGTCATAAACATTGGAAATAAAAAAATAATCTTCAATGCCCCCGTAATGACTTGCTCTAAAATATCTTTCAAAACAATCATGAGCATAAGGATAGTTCGATCTTTTGATGACCGAATCGCAATATTGATCAAAAGCATCTTCATCCTTATAATAATCAATAGCAAATTTGAACATCAGCTCTGCTGCCTCCCATTTTTTCTGATCATAGTATATCTTGCCTAAATAATGAAATACCAGCGGATTTGTTTTATCTATGGAGATTACCCGCTTAAATCCTGCTTCCGCATTTCTATAATTACTGTCATAATAGTTTTGAAGGCCCCAGGTAAAAAAACCCATAAAATCATTCTTCTTCAATTTGCTTGTATCCACATCGCATGTTTCACGTACCGTCGCAGGTAATACGGCTATCACCGGTAAATAAGTCCATCCGTTTCCTTCAAAATGGTATCCTTTCTTTCTTTTATCTGCTTCGTAAAAGAAAGAATCTGCTTCTCCATATTTTGTAGTATTCATATAAACATATCCTAACCTTTCAAACGGCAGGTAAGGCCGGGAATTGATATCAATACTTTTCCTGTAATCTTCTTCTGCAAACAATAAGTTTCCGGAAGTTTCATTTACAATGCCAAGATTTACACTTGTGGATTGAAGGCCAGGTTGCAGACTATCAGCTATACGACCCGCTTCAAAGCCTTTATCAAATTTCTTTTCAAGTGCATAAAGTCCACACATATTAGCCCAGGGAATGGCCCAGGTAGGCGCTATTTGTGTAGCTCTGAAAAAATATTTTTCGGCAGCGGGATAATCTTTTTTGAATTCGTGCAAAATTCCCAGTTCATTCTGAATATAAGCTGTATTTTCTTCTAACTGAAATGCTTTTTGTTGTTCTGTCATTGCCAGGTCCAATAATGGCCGTGGATCTTCAACTGCTGGCATTTTTAATCTTGCCGCAATACCAGCAAAATAATGAAGTTTCACCTGTAGAATATGATACAACTGGCTATTAGGATCTGCCAACTTTAATGCAACGGAAAACATTTTTGGATAAATATCATACCCTCTGCTGTTAACATTATAATATTGTCTTCTTTCTAATTCAGCAGCATCACCAGTCAGATATAGATTGATGATCTCCTGTCCCCGGTCGCTAAGAGTAACAACAAGTTTATCATTGAATCTTTTTATTGCATCGGGGTTTTGTTCAAATGATTTTTCAAGCTGATTGATCCTATTAAGATCAATTTTCACTTTCAGGCTGTCAGCTATCGCTGAGCTCGATTGCTTTTGAAGAGTATCCAGGAGCATTTTGATAAACGCTGATGGGATCTCATCCTTTGATAATTGATCCAGTTTATTAAAATCAACTAACTCTTCAATATTATTTTTACCGATCAGGCTGAAAAAATAACCCAGTGGTTGGACCGGCAATGGTTTCAAAAAAATTGATGCCTGATTTCTTTGCAAAATACTTCCGGAAGAAAATCTTTGCTTCAAAGAATCTAAAGAGGTTTTGTTTACCGTCGCCAATTGAAAATCAGCAGGCCCGTTAATAACCGGGGTTTGTTTCTGATCTTTTTGAACCAGCAAAATATCTTTTGAAAGAGATGAATCAAGATAACTTCTTATTTCTTTTACAGTAACTACTCCATTATTCATATTATCTGCAAGACCGATCATTCCATTGACGAGATAATAAGAAAAAACGCCTCTACCGCCACCCCATCCTTCATCTTCGTTGGAAAGTTGATCAGGTCCGCAAGAAGTAATGCGAACTTCATTTCCCTGCACGGCTCTCAATTGATCTCCTACCAACAAACTTCCCCTGAATTCATTACCGGCTAAATTTCCCGAATGACAAGCGTCAGTGATCAATACCACTTTTGCCTGTTTCTGCACTGATAAAGTGTTCGAAAAATTGTTCAGGTCTTCCAATCGAACTGCATTGTTGAGGTAATTAAAACGTGGAGTATTATAAGTAAGCAGAAACCCGAGTTTATAAATTGTATTATTCTCCATATCTCCATGTCCCGAAAAATAAAAATAAATCAGATCTCCTTTTTGACAGGTCTCCATCAACCAATTCATGGCATCATAGACAGCAGCGAATGTTGCATTCTCATTTGTCAGTAACCGGATATTTTCCTGGGGAACGGAACCTCCTGCCTTCGATTCAAGATAAGAAGCAAACACTTTCGCATCCCTGTCTGCATACTCTAATTGTGTTATCCCGGTACTTTCATATTTTGAAATGCCAACTACTATCGCATAAGTATTACTTCCAGCAACGGTCTGCTGCCTGGTAACATTAGCAGAATCGTTTTGAGAAAATGCTGCAAGGCAACAAATAATTAAGATTATTGTAAGAAAGCAGTTTTTCATTTTGGTTTGTATCAATCAGGAGAGTATATCGCCGGTTAATTCACTCAAAAGGTATACAATTTATCATATCAGTAAAAACAAATTTGAAATTAAAAAGCCATTGAAGAATTTTTTTCAACGGCTTTACTAAAAGTTACTACTTCTATTTATAATTATAGAATTTTAAATAACCTGGCGTGTAAGCAAAAAATCATTTAATGCTTTAGTGAAATTGCATAACCCAATGTGATGAATAAGCCCCCGGTGTGGTTTTTCCCGTCGTCTTGCGTGTCTTTTTGAATGGTGGTCAAACCATCCGCTGCCCTGACATCTAAAATGATATCACTGCATTTACTGATGCTTTTACTGATGCCTGCTCCTCCTGTCATTCCAAAATTCACTTTGCGTAAACTTGATTTCACATCTGTATTTGCATCGAATGACTGCGGAGGTAAAGGCTGACCAGTCTGTGGATCAGGAACAGGCATTGTTCCCCCATTATCAAAATAAAGTTGGCTGGAGCCGCTGGTCTTTTGTTTGGCGCTTAATAAAAATCCAACGTAAGGGCCAAGATCAACATAATATCTCCAACTGTTTCCCCATTCCCACTTGGCCATTAAAGGAATTTCGAGATAATTCAAGACTGATACATTTTTGAAATCGGCATAAAGAGTGGTGCCCGGTGGCAGCATGGAACCGAGAGCCGGAGGAATATCGGTAACCGGCTGCATGCCCGTTCTTTTTCCTCCCTGTCCTGCATAATTGATAAAAGTCTTTAGTGAAAAGCTTTTATGAATATTGAAATCAGCAAAGGCACCAAAGACAGATGCTAACCGGGACTTATAATCCTGGCTGATCTCATTGCTGTTGTTGCTCTTTAATTCGGGAATGCTGACGCCTGCATTAACGCCAATTATTATTTTTTGCCCTTTAGAAGAAAAATAAAATAAAACAGTAAAGGACAGGAGAAGACAGATAGTTTTTCTCATACAGAGTGATTTAAATAAAGAAAAGTATCACTAAATGTAAAAAAGAAAAACCAGAAACAAAGTATATTTTCTTCACGACGTTAGGGACGCCCTAATATGAAACCTGATTTATGATTGTGGTTTCCTCCTTGCAGAAACAAAAATTTCCTGATTTAACTTTCAATCTGTCAATAAGAAAAAATGATTTATTGAATATTTTCCTTATATAGCCCTTTGAGAAAAAGGCTTGCCGTATCGCTTACTTCTTCCAGAGCTTTTGAAACTCCTTCCATTTGTCCCCACCGTTGAAGCAGCAGCCGGAGTATGTATAGAAGCTATATCAAAAGGATGATCTTTGATTGCGGTAATGTCTTTCCGTATAAGTTTTTGAATATCTTTCAGGAATATTTTTTCGCTCCAGTCGCAAAAAGAAATTGCTGTACCATCTGCTCCTGCCCTGCCTGTTCTTCCGATCCGGTGAACATAAGTTTCCGGCACATTCGGCAATTCATAATTAATGACATGCTTTAATTCATCGATATCAATACCCCTTGCAGCAATATCAGTAGCCACCAGTACTCTTGTCTTTTTATTTTTAAAATTTGACAGTGCAGTTTGTCTTGCATTTTGTGTTTTATTACCATGAATGGCTTCGGAACGAATGCCTGCCCTATTCAGGGTTTTAGCGAGGCGGTCAGCGCTGTGTTTCATTTGCGTAAATACCAGGACTGTCTCTATAGTTTTACTATTCAATAAATGAACCAGCAGAGATTGTTTATTTTGTTTTTCTACAAAATATACCAGTTGTTGTATTATATCTACTGTTGATGAAACGGGAGTTACCTCGACTTTAACCGGGTCAGTTAATAAAACATTAGCCAGTTGTTTTATTTCGCGGGGCATTGTGGCGGAGAAAAAAAGTGTTTGCTTCTTTGCAGGCAATTTGGCGATGATGCGTTTTACATCATGTACAAAACCCATATCCAGCATCCGGTCAGCTTCATCCAGTACAAAGAACTTAATATCGCTAAGTGAAATATGACGCTGCTGCATCAGATCCAGTAAGCGACCGGGAGTGGCGACCAGAATATCGACGCCACGACGCAATGCCCTGTACCTGGTTGTATTGCGATACGCCACCAAAAATCACCTGGTGTCTTAGATTCAGAAATCTTCCATAAGCCTTGATGCTTTCCCCGATCTGGATAGCCAGTTCACGGGTAGGCGTCAGGATCAATGTTTTTATACGATGCTGCTTTTGCGCTGATTGTTGCTGCTCATGCATCATCTGTAATAATGGGATCGCAAAAGCTGCCGTTTTACCGGTTCCGGTTTGTGCACAGCCCAGCAGATCTCTTTTTTGTAAAATAACAGGAATAGATTGTTCCTGGATAGGAGTAGGTGTAGTATACCCTTCATAGCTCAACGCTTTCAGTACAGGCTCAATGAGCTGTAAATTGTTAAATGACACTATTAAAATATTTAAGTAAAAAAATGTGGTAAGGCTATCAAAAAAAATAGAATGATACTTTACCTGCCTTACGTTAAGCCATCACAGTATTTGGGCGGATTGATTCAACACAAATGGAGAGAGCAATAACATTAAGAACCACAAAGCTACCATTATTTTCCGGTAATTGCTAATTTCCGGGCAACTATATCTATCCGACACCATAACGGAATATTGATTCGTCGGATAAAATTTTGTGAAAATAATCTATTCACAACCTTTACCGGTAATCATAAAAAAGAATTATCAGTGGAGGAAATAAAGTTTACTTTTGCACCTGCATTCTTCTCAAGTTTGATTACAATACTTGTAAAAAAAGCAATGTTTTCTTTTGAGTTTTATAAAAAACAAATCATTAATTATTTTCAAATCATTTAAAATGACACCGGACAAAATAGAAGAGTACTTAGAGCAAAAAGGAAGGAAAGATATTCCAGTGAACATACATTTCAAAGATCGCAATACTATTACAGGGATTTTCATACGGAGCAATGATTATGCAGAATTAAAATCAAAAAACCTTTGGCGCATCGTAAGTTCAACTTACCTGGATGAATGGAAAAAGACTAAAAATGAAAACCTGGCCCGGATATTCAATGGAATGGTATTTACCCGCCTTACTGACGAAAATTAGAACACCTCATGCATTTGGTTTTGCCGGCCAGGCAACCTGAATATTATGGAGAATTCTTCAGTTATCTTTAACTTTCCCATTCTTCTTTAATTCAAAAGTGTTGACAAGTATGTTACGCACTGTTATTACCGGCACCGGCTCTTATATCCCGCCGTTTGTCCAATCAAACAAGGATTTTGCAGAACATTTGTTCTATGACGAAAACCAGGAGCCGCTTGGAAAATCACCACAAGAAATCATTGAAAAATTCAAACAGATCACAGGGATAGAAGAAAGACGCTATACTACGGACCAGTTGAATACATCGGATATCGGCGCTATTGCTGCTAAGATGGCGTTGGAAAACAGTAAGATTGACCCTGAGCAAATTGATCAATTGATCGTTGCACATAATTTCGGCAATGTTATTAAATACACTATTCAAACCGATGCGGTCCCTTCTTTAGCCAGTCGTATCAAACATTCATTAGGCATCCGCAATCCCAATTGTGTAGCATATGATATTCTTTTCGGTTGTCCCGGTTGGTTGCAAGGTCTTATTCAGGTAGATGCATTTTTTAAAGCAAGTATAGCCCGTAAAGCATTGATCATAGGAACTGAAACGCTTTCCAGGGTCATTGATATGTACGACCGGGACAGCATGATCTTCAGTGATGGCGCCGGTGCTTGTGTTGCTGAGTACAAAGAAACCAATGAAGATGGACCAGGCGTTTTAGGAACGACATCGCAAACCTATTCAACAGAAGAGTTGGATTATATTAATATGAGCATGGCATTTAATCCGGGTAGTGATCCTCATATTCGATTTATTAAAATGAAAGGCCGAAAGGTGTATGAGTTTGCTATGAAGCATGTGCCTGCTGCTATGAAAGAATGCCTGGAAAAAAGTAATGTACCTATTGGCCAGGTAAAAAAAATGTTCATTCACCAGGCAAATGAAAAAATGGACCAGGGAATCATTAAAAGATTATACCAGCTATATGGAATCTCAGAGCCTCCGGAAAATATTATGCCGATGAGTATTCACTGGCTTGGTAACAGTTCAGTAGCAACGATACCCACCTTACTTGATATGGTTCGCAATAATAAAGTGGCAGGTCATCATATTGAACCGGGAGATGTAGTGTTATTTGCTTCTGTGGGAGCTGGTATGAATGTCAATGCTGTTTGTTATCGCTGCTGAAGCAGTTATAATCTTTGAAAAGTTCAGCTTAGAATTTTGACATTTACGGCAAAAGGTCCACGTTGCCCCATCTCAATTTCAAAACTCACTTTATCGTTTTCCTTTGGATTGCCGGACAAATTGTTGGCGTGAACGAATACGCTCTCTTGTGAAACCTGGTCTTTAATAAAACCAAATCCTTTTTCGTGATTAAAGAAAGTGATTTTCCCTTTTCGGGTTAGTTCTTCCTGGGTCAATGGCACATGTTCCGGAACGCCGATCTGAATATCTTCGAGTTTTATTTCAACTTTTTTACGGGGATCCGGAGGCGTAGAAGAAATATTCCCATTTTCATCCACATACGCCATCATATCATTCAGGCTTTTTCCTTTCTGGGAATTCTCTTTCCGTTCTCTCATTTTATCTGCCTTATCCCTTCTTTCTTTTTGTTTCTTTTTTTCTCTTTCCTTCTTATTCCATGATTCGCCCATATTGTATTCATTTAAGTTAAAAATAACTACCGTTACCAAAGCTTTTAAAAAGATGAAAAATTGCTTTTGTATTCGGAAATCCCAATGAAGGTAAAGATTTTCAGCTACATAAAAATATATTATTCATAAACAGAAACGCATCACTCCAGGTCTGACATCTGCTTAAAAAAAAGAGCTCTCTCGAGCTCTTACCAAAAATAATTTTATCGGCTTACCATTTCCTTTTCCCTTCAGAAAAAGAACTTCTTCTTTCTTCTTTTGGCCGGGCTACAGAAACAGACATTGGCCTGCCTTCTACTTCTTTGTTGTTAAGACCCTGGATTGCTTCTTTGCCTTCAGAATCAGAAGACATTTCTACAAACCCGAAGCCGCGGGACCGCCCGGTTTCCCTGTCTGTGATCACTTTTGCTGAGGTTACATTGCCATATTGGGCAAACATTTTTCTCAGGTCATCATCGCCAGTACCGAAACTTAAATTAGAAACATAAAGATTCATGATTAAAAAAAATTAAAATAAAAAAATATGATACCTGTGAAGCAAGTAGAAAGCAAATAGTAAAGAAGAGGAAAATGCTACCGGGGAATAAAGTAAGAATTTGCGCTGTTTCTGTACGATGTGCTGACAAAACTTATCATCACGTGCCAAAGGTAGTGTAAAAAAACGAGTATTGTTTTTTTTATTTGGCCCCTGATAAATTAAACTCAAGTGCTTTGGAAAATTGATACAATTCTACAAAAAAATAAACGGGACTTCATGCTAATTGCCGGATTACCAACCATGATACAATTGACACATACTCCTGCATCCGGGTAAAAAGAAAATCATAAAGGATATCATTCCCACTAAAAAAAGTTCATATCTTGACCGCCATTACAACTTCTATTCTATTAAGATACTGTCTGTCCTTACGAGATCCTGCAAATTTTATTTGATCACTAAAACAAACAACACACAAATGAAAAATTTGATTTTTATCGCTGCAATTATTTTTGTGGCGGTCGCCTGTAACAATGAGAAAAAAGAGGATCAAAAAGAAACAACTACTTCTATTCAAATGCCCTACAAGGCAAATTATTCGTCTGATTTCAACAACAAGGTTTCGGATTCAGCTGTATTAACAGTTTTAAATTCCTACAAGTATTGGGAAAACGCAGATATGAATGGTCTTGCCGGAACAATAGGCGACAGCCTTTACTTCCAGGGATGGGACGGAATGAAACTGAATGGTACAAACGCAGATATTATGAAACTCTGGAGTGGTCACCGGGACAGCATGAGTAAAGTTGAAATATCTGTCGACGCATGGACAAAAGATCATAGCGCAGATAAAAACGATGACTTCGTGCTGGTGTGGTATAAGGAAACCGATACTTACAAAAATGGTAAAGTAGATTCTGCCAACTATGCCGACATCAATCAGCTTAAGAACGGGAAGATATATTGGTACACTCAATACCGCCAGGAATTAAAGCAGAAATAATTTTCTCTAAACCTGAGTTACATTAATAAATGTTTTCGCCGGTGGTTTCACCGGCTTTTTTTATTTATATGGGGTTTACAAGATTGAGATATTCAGAAAATTTCACAAATTCATTTTTGCAAAAAAAAGGTGGCGCTATCTTTAACCAATAGTGATTTTGTAGTTGAAGAAATTTGTAATTTCAATCTCAAACTTGGATTGTTATGAAAAGCTTCTTCTCTTTCGTGAGTGAAAATATGTGGCTGGTCTTCTTAATTGTAGCCATTGCCTGTATTATTATTGGAAAAGTATGGTCCAATACTCAGAACTGGGGCGAGATAACAGACCCGCTGCTCGTAATGAAAAAAGGAAAAAATTATAAGCTGATCAATCTATACCTGGGAAAAAGCTGGACGGATGACTGGGTGGTCGGAAGCATTATTTGTTTGAAATTTTATCATCATCGCTTTTTTGTTAAGCATAGCAAAGAGATCTACGTTTCAGGTGATAAAATAAGATTTGATGAAGATGGCCCGAACATCGGTAAAGTTTATGAAGCCGTCTTTCCAAAATCACCGAATGGAAGAATTTTTATGAAACCGACTCCATTGCCCAAAAAATCTTAACTATAACTTCTCCAATTACTTTACAACTCGATTAAAAATCTGAATAGCCCGTTGGGCGCAGAAAGATGTCATCAATATGCGATACATTATGCTGATACTCCGGCAGAGCAGAAAGTTTTTTCCAGGTTGAATCACTTGAAAAACTTTTCCAATGAGTGTTCCTGTCATTCATATTTTCGAAAGTGGTCATGTACATCAGATTGGGCATTTTGCTGCCTGTTATCACAGTTCCAAAGAAAACAGGATTAAAGTTCAGTCTTTTAAAAATGTTGATCTCTCCACCTTCATTAAACATCTGAACTTTATTTCTATGCAATTTTTCGGTAGCACTCTCATAACTGCGTAATTCATATACCCGCTCTTTTTTATCAGCCTTTAAAACAGGGAGCTCATAGTGAGGCGCTAATGGGAAAGCCTGCAGTAAAATATTTTCTATCCGGTTATATGGAGGAGTTGTGTATGTAGCATTGATATATTCAGCTCCGGCAGCCTGATATGTTTCATCATTACTCAGTTTTGATGGAATTTTTGTCAATTGCTCCAGCGTCTCTAAAGAAATAAAAACATATAGTGATTTAGAAGCAGCAGTATCATTAGCAATGGCCATAAAGACGCCAACATTTTTAATATTCATTCTGTGCAAAGCCGGCAGCAAAGCATCCTGAAGATAGTTGTCCAGCATTCTTTCTTGCGTCGAATCAGTAAAGTGATACACAGTGATCTGGTAGAAAGCCCTGGAAGGTTTAGGCAATTGAACCCAAGACAAAAAAATTATAGTAATAATAATTGCCAAAACAATTTGGAGCGAGTTGTTGATCCACTTTTTCATCTGCTAATGATTTAAAGCTGTGGTGTAAGAACAGACAATATAATTAAAAATTATTCATCACTCTTAATAGTACTGAAAAGAGCAACGATCTTAACCCTGGCGCATGAAGAAAAGGAAAGATGATCGGATCACCAATACCAACCTTCACAACTTTAAAAATTTATCTGAGGATGTAAGTAATCGCCCCAACATTTTGCCTGTATACGCCTGATTTAAGTCCGCTCCTTAAATCAAAAGAAGAATACCATACGTAAGGGACCGAGCCTATGCTCTTGATCTTTCCTTTGAAAGCTTTATCATCAAAAGAAGAATAATAAGTGATTGAAGTGTTCCCGATCGCTTTTAATTTGCCCCGGGACATTTCATCATCAAAAGAAGAATAATAATCCAGTTCCAGGTTTCCGGCGAATTTTATTTTTCCCCTGAAAAGTTTATCAGCAAACTTGTCATAATAATCGAAGATAGCCGTACCAATAGTTTTTATTTTCCCAGGCTTACCATCTGATTCAAATGAGCCATAATAAGTCAGCGTACAGGTTCCGATACTTTTTACTTTTCCCCTGAAAGCAGAATCCGCCTGATCTTCATAATATTCTATTCGTCCCATGAAAGGCTGGAGCTTGGGAGCATAATAATTATAACGGTCTGACAAGAGTTCTGTACCCCACTCCATTACTTTACCATCGGGTGAAATGCGGATAAGCACTCCCTGATCGGTAAGAAAAGAAATATAATCTAAATTGGAACCGCTTGAAAAAGTGGCCTGGCTTAATTGCTGGCTACGAACAGAAAGAGCAAGGATCAACAGGCAGGGTAAGAATATTAAAAGCTTTCGCATGGTGCTTAATCTTACCATAAAATTATAAAAAATCCCTGCAGTTGCAAGTATTCCTTTTTATTCCTGGGCATCAAAGAACGTTCTGCTTAAACTTCTTATTATGAAACAAAAAGGGTACTGATAAGCTGCCAAGCCCGATAATAATTACAATACCTAATAATAATCCCCTTAACTGTGAAGTAAGTTCATGACCCTGTGAGCTAATGGCGGAACCCGCCTTTATAGATCCCAAAACAGTAAGTAAAATAAATATTGCGATAAAAATAAATTCAGGCCCCTTAGATTCTTTTGCAAAAAGCGAATAAATCAATCCAATGATGACAAAAAGAAGATTCACTGAAAAGATCAGGGTGGAAACATTGATGAAACTTGCTAATGGGAAGCCGGTCTCATCCCTGAAAATGAGATTATAGATCAAACAAAGAATAGTGGTTACGAAACCAACAAATACACTGGTCAACAACGCCATTGAAAAAGGGGTTTGAAAGCTGTCATCTGTCATGGTTTTTTGAATTAATGATTATAAAATGAAACGCCACATCTCTGAAGTCCACAAAAGGTAAGAAAAAAGAAGATAAGCATCAATCAAATTATTGTAATAAAAAATAAATTAAAATTATATGAGTCACGAAGCTCTATCAATATTCCGATTATAAATGAAGATGCGTTTTCATATTTTATCTTCTAATGAAATTTTAATTTACTCCGGATCAGCTATCTTGTTTTTCTTTGCCCATTCCTTTGCCCGTTTGATTGCTGTTGCAATAACCAGGCCTTCTTCCATTTTTCTTTGTTCAAACAGCGCATTAGCTATTTCAATAGCCTTGCGTCTTACTTCTGCCGGAAGATTTTTCATTGAAACAGGATAATTGCTTTCCGTCCATGGCATAACAATACCTTCTAAATGATTAAGAACTGTAAAATTCAGCACTCTTTTAAAATGAAAAAATAAGCGAAATCAGGAAAACACCTGTCTGAGGTCATAAATTCTGCCTGTAATTGTGAGTAACTTTTACCGCTTTTTATTATTCACTCTTAATGCCAGAGTTATGAAATATTTATTTCTTTTTTGTGCAGGTTGGCTATCGGTATCCCTCAATGCACAGCAATGGACCAAACAATATGATAACGTGGATGACTGCACCTGTGGATTAGCTCTTGTGAGTAAAGCAGACAAGCACGGGTTCGTTACAAAAGATGGAAAATTAGTTGTTCCGCTTATCTATGATGATGCCCTCCATTTCAATGAAAATATGGCAGCAGTGAAAAAAGATGGAAAATGGGGTTACCTGGATACTACCGGCAAAGAAGTGATCGCACTGCAGTATGGCGACGCAAATACATTCAATGATGGGCTGGCAGCTGTAATGAAAAACGGCAAGTATGGATTTATTGACGTCAGCGGGAAAACGGTCATTTCTTTCAATTATGAAAATGCGTACAGTTTTTCCGAAAGTTTGGCCGCTGTTAATAAAAATGGCATGTGGGGATTTATTGACAAAACCGGTAAAGAAATGATCGCTTGCAATTACAGTTTTGCGAATTCTTTCAGTGATGGTACTGCCAAAGTCATGAAGGGTGGCAAATGGTTGATGATTGATAAAAATGGAAAGTCAGTGGACCAATAATATTTCCCTGACGAGGTTTTAAAAAATCATCTCTTCAATAAAACATCGATAGCCGTAATTATCGAATCGGCAGAAGCTAATATTCGCCAAAGAATATCCGATCCTAAGGTGGTTATAGGAAAAGATAAACGAATTTTTTCATCTTCCATTGCCAACCAGCGTCACTCAAAGAAATGATGAATGTCATTTTCCCCTGTGAATGATGCCTCTAATTTCGTGGCAAAATTATTCACTCTTAAAATTTATAGATATGCTCACACTACAGGAAACCGATATTCCTTCAATGCCAAGAATTGGAGACATGGCGCCATCCTTTACCGCTGAAACCACGCAAGGAACGATCCATTTCCCGCAAGACTATAAAGGGAAATGGATCATCTTTTTTAGTCACCCGGCTGATTTTACACCGGTTTGCACCTCTGAGTTTATGACATTCGCAAAAAGAGAAAAAGAATTTGCAAAGCTGAATACTCAATTAGTGGGATTAAGTGTGGACGGATTATACAGTCATATAGCCTGGCTGCGTACGATCAAAGAAAAGATCGAGTTCAGAGATATGAAAAATATGGAAGTGAACTTTCCTTTGATCGAAGACATTACTATGAACGTTGCAAAAAAATATGGCATGATCCAGCCAAATGAAAGTTCAACCAAAGCAGTAAGAGCAGTGTTCTTCGTCGACCCCAAAGGAGTCATCCGTACAATCATTTATTACCCGTTATCGCTTGGCAGGAATTTCAACGAACTGAAACGTGTATTGATCGGATTGCAGACCGCCGACAAATACGCAGTGGCATTACCTGCAGACTGGCAACCGGGTGAAGATGTGATCGTGCCGCCACCAAATAGTTGTGGAGTGGCTAAGGACCGTATGGCCGGGCAAGAAAAAGATGTCTATTGCAAGGATTGGTTTTTCTGCATGAAGCCATTACCTAAAGAAAAATTAGAAATGGCGTAATTTGTTTTTCTTGTTTTATTATCTGATAGGGTCTTCGAAAGAAGACCCTTTTTTATAAGAAATAGGTCTTGATGTTTATCGCTATTCACAATTCTTTAAAATAGTTTTTTATTCTCCATCGAATGTTGAACTTTGATAAAGGCTGATGCATCTTCGTCAGGATTTAATTATGAAATACTTTCTTGCCGGTTTATTATTTCTCTTTTTAAAATGCCAGGCACAAACAACTGACACACTAAATGGTTTTTTGAAAAAAATAAAAGGAGATGAGATCAATTACTTTTCTCCGCTTCATCAGTTTGCCAATATAGCTTTACTCACCCGTGTGACCGGTGATATGCCGATAAGCTGGGAAAGTCCTATATATACCGGAACGCAACAATCGGTGACCTATGAATTTTTGCTAGGACATTCTACCGGTACCAGCAGTGGCGACAGGAATTTCGATGTCTGGCTCAATGATCAAAAGCTTTTTACCATTACCACCCCGATGAAGAAAAAAGGAAACTATAGCATCGCCGGGAAAGGAGAAAACAATTCAACTTATGATTTCATACAGCAGGAATATGATGTAAACGGAGATGCGTTTGGAAAATTTTTTATTACAGTTCCTGCAGTTTCCGTCAACAAAAAAGCGGTATTTACAATTGAAGGGAAAAATGAGAACAGCCGGGACTGGCTGATGATCTTTATGTATCAAAGAGGATTGAAGCTCATAGCACAGCCAACCAACATGGTGACCCGCAAAGAAAATAAACGACAATTAAACATATTTGTAGATAATCCTTATCCAAACAATACTTCTTTGCTGATGAGATCTAAAAGCGGAGTTGTTCATGTCACGTTGCAGACTGGCTATAACAAACTAAACATCCCTGCTTACTCTCCTGATTTTACCGGGATTGATACTTTGCAATTCATCGTTAATACAACGGATACTATTTACAAACCAGTTACAATAACTCCCACCCGAAATTTTGTCTTTTACATCATTCATCATTCTCATAATGATATCGGTTATTCAGGCCTGCAGACAGATGTAGAAAAAATCCAGGATAAGAACATCAGGGATGCCATAAGATGGGTCAACAATAATAAAAACGCAAAAGAGAAACCGGTCTGGCATATCGAATCACTTTGGGCTTCAGAAAATTTTTTACGCATTGCATCCGCCACTGAAGAAAAACAATTCGTAGATGCAGTTAAAAAAGGACAGATCGTACTTTCTGCCAACTACGCTAACATATTAACCGGGATTTGTCAGCCCGAAGAACTAAACTGGATGCTGGAGTACGCCAAACAACTCGAAAAGAAATACGGATTTCATATTCACAATGCAATGATCACCGACATTCCCGGCATTTCAAGATCGGGGCTTTTGGCTTACGTAAATAATGGCATCTCCTATCTTTCTCTTGGCCCTAACTATGTAGAAAGTCTTCCTGATCATGGTGACCGTGTTGGTGGAGTGATCAAAGAACAAGGTGATAAAATATTTTACTGGAAACCTTCTCTCAATTCATCAAAAAAAATATTGGTATGGACAGCCGGAAAAGGTTATTCTTATTTTCACGGCATTTCAGAAAGTGAAAAACAGCAAAGCTGGGAAAAACGGATCTCGGATTACTGCAATGAATTAATTGAAAAAAATTATCCTTACGATTGGGTACAGTTGCGCTACACCAAGAATAGCGATAACGGGCCGGTTGACACCATGCTGACTTCTTTTGTTGAGAATTGGAATCAACAATATAGTACGCCTCAATTAAAAATTGCTTCTGTGGATCAGCTCTTCGCTGACTTTGAAAAAAAATACGGTGCTACAATACCTGTCTATACCGGTGAAATATCTCCTTATTGGGAAGACGGCGCTTATTCCACTGCTGCAGATGAAATGAAAAACCGGGATTTGGCAATTAAAACTATTGCGTTGGGGAAATTTGCAAAAACAAAAAATAAATATGAATCGCATCAACGGGAATTCTATTTGCTGCATAGAAGTATTGTGATGTTCGATGAGCACACCTGGGGAGCCTGGAGCAGCATTTCCGATCCGGAATCAGATTTTACCAAAGAACAATGGCGAATCAAAAAGCAATTCGTGGATTCTGCAGAATATTATTATCAGCAGTTGGTAACTTCGCTTCACTATCAATATCAAACACCAAAGCCGGACACACGTTCCAATCTTGCGATCACTGATTTCACAATAGATCCCATTCATGGTGGGCTAAAGTCAATAATGACAGAAGGGAAAAATATAGTTTCCCAAAAGGATGGGTATTATTTTTTTGAACCTGTCTATTCATTAGGTATTAATCCAATGAAATTTTTTCAATCACAAAATGTAACTGTAACGACGATGGAAGATTCCAAATTGAAAAAAGTTGTGGCAGTTCAAGGCAGTTTGCCGACTATGCAATCATATAATGTTATTTACACGTTATTCAAAGATCAGGGAAGACTGATCTGTCATTACAGTTTTGATAAAAGCATTGAAAAAAATAAAGAGTCGTTGCATATTGCTTTTCCTTTTGATTTCATACGGCCGGAAATTTTATATGGAGGCGATTCCGGTCTCCTTCGTTATAATTATGATCAGTTACCGGGCTCCAACAAAGAATTTGTTTGCGTGGAAAAAAATATAGAAGTACAGTCCAATTCAATCACTGCTTCTCTCTCCTCCCCTTTGTTCAGTCTTTACGAAGTTGGCAATATCATAGATGAAGATAAAACCAATGGCGTCAAGACATGGAAAACATCAAATGATACTACCAGCCCTTTATTCTTGTATGTATTCAATAATTATTGGCATACCAATTACAAAGCTTACCAGGATGGACACTTCGATTTTGAGATTGAATTACACTTCAGGTCAGAGAAATAACAAACGAATTGTTTTGCAGCATTATTCTATTGCTTCAAGCTATGACTTAAGCTTTCGAAGTTGTATGCTTCGAAGATGAAAGATTTCTTCTTGTTCTTTTTGCCTTGATGCAAAAAGAACCAAAAAAATCAAGGCAAACACGAACGGCTCCGCCCGTTTTGCCGGCCAACGCACAAGAAGATTTTCTAAAGAAGTATAGCCACCGAAAACGGCGGGCCGTGAAGGGATGGCTTGGTGCGGTGGGAGCTTCGTTTTCGGGCTGCTTTTCTTTGCTCCTTTCTTTTGCAGAAGCAAAAGAAAGGAGAGAAACATTTTAAGACAAAGAAAAGTAAGGAAAGCCCTGGCAAAAGAAAGCAGGTAAAAATTTGTATGACAAAAAGTAAAATAAAAAAGCAAGCCCCCTTCCGGGGGCTCACTTCTTTTTTTCACCATTAAAATCTAAACTTACGAATCAAAAAGTGCAGATATCATCGCTATACTCTCTTTTTAAAAAAAGATATTACAATACAATTCGTGCCATCGGGTCGCTGTACACTACCTGATCCCTGGCGCCTACTGCTGCCACACGGCAATAATATTTCTTGCCCGGTTCCAGTTCGCTGAAAACATATTTGCGCTGACTGGCTGTCACAGATTGCCAGTTGCCTGCGGCAAAATCTGTTTCGTTGGCATACTCATGCACATAAGATTTTGCACCTTTTACTGCATTTACACTCACTACCAGGTCGCCGGCATTCATGCCATTGGTCACGGTGATGTTTTCAGGTTTGGTGATGATGACCGGCGCTTTTTCTTTACTTACATCATAGCCGGTGGTCAGTAGTTTGCTTCTGTCGCCGGCGGCGGTGAAGTTGATATAAGATGCTAACAGGCGGAGCAGTTCTTCAAGGTCTTGCCGGGCCTGGTTCTTCACAGCTATATCAGCACGGTTCCCCGTGCTGGCAGCTATCAATGCGCTGGTATAAGCATCGGATGAATCGGCAACTACGGTTATTGCAGGTACCGGTGTGGGAAAATTAGCATTACCGTCCATGTGTTCTACAATGTTGTGTCCTTTTGCTTCAAAGCTGGCATCATTGAAACGAACGAAATTGATCAAAACTTTGTTTGACATAGTTAAGGGTTTTACTTAATAAATTTGTTTTGCGAATATTGGTTATAACCGATGGCAAAAAAAATAATCAATATTTTTCTATTCAAACAAATCAGGAAAAATTTTAAAAAAAATTTTTTATTTAAGCGTAGCAAAAAGAAATCAACTAAGAAAATTTACGAATTCACAACAAATGATGTTGTCACTGTTTTTATCATTTCATGCAGGAGACACTATAATATATAGCGCAGGAAGCAAAAAAGTTGCTTTGCAAAGCCTTTCGTATGGCATGCAAAGGCGATCATCTTCCGTATGAAGTCAATCATCTTCCGTACGAAGGCGATCATCTTCCGTATGAAGTCAATCATCTGACGTATGAAGGCGATCATCTTCCGTATGAAGCCAATCATCTTCCGTACGAAAGCGATCATCTGCCGTGCAAAGCCTTTCGCATGACGTATGAAGCCGATCATCTGCAATGCGAAAGCGATGCTTTACAATGAAATGTTTCTGATTACCAGTGGTTTTTGATTTTTTCTTTGTGATGATGGAACATTTAAGATGGCAAATGAAAGAAAAGATTAGAATGAGATTAGAAATATTTTTATGTTGCCCCTGAGTTTCTCGCAAGAAGGCACGGTGTTATTTAATGTTGAGTAATTTAATTATGTTAGTGTATGCGTTTTCTGGGTTGGCTTTTGAGGTTCTGAGATTTTCCAACCCAAAAAACGCAATCAATTAAGATTGATTATTGAAGCCTTACCCCCTTTCAAGGAAGGCTACAAGTTGTATTTGCGAAAGTCCTTGTTTGTATTTGCGAAAGTGGTTGTATGAAAAACAATTTTTTTAATTGGTTGAAATTAAGAGCTTTGCCAAAAAAAGCGAAAGTTTGGCGGACGGGGACTTTCGCATATTTATAAGTTGGCAGCGATTTTATGAAGACCCTATTATCCATCAGTTTCTTATTTTTTCTTTCAGTCTCTTGTAAGACAGAAAGAAAAAAAATACTTGGCAGATTTCCCGACGGGAAGCCTTCTGTGGTAATTTTATATCCGGACAAATCAGACACTACAACTGGAAGCATTTTTGTTTATTACCATGATGGGAAAATCAAAATTAAATTGTCTTTAGACGAAGACAAGTATGTTGGGCAAAAAATTACATACTACCATAGTGGACAAATCGAGCAAATTGACAGCCTTTCACAACCTTGTGATACTTCGCAAGATGAATGTGACGGTTCATTAATCCGATATTATGAAAATGGGAAAATTTCACAACGGTATACTGTTAGAAACAATATTTTTAATGGAATGTCTCAGCATTTTCTGCCGAACGGAGTATTAGCCAAAGAATATGAATTAAAAAACGGGATGACGAAGAATGGGATTTACAAAGAATTTTCTGACAATGGAAATGTATCATTAGAATGCACATATCAAAATGACACCATTGTTGGCTTTGAATATTTCTTTAATGAAAAAGGAGATACGATTAAATACCTTAATCACTATAATGGCCAAGCGTCATTTCCATATAAAAAATGGCTGGACAATGGACTAATATTATATGGTAATTACACTGATACTACCGCTAAAGCTGTAAAATGGATTTGGTTTGACAAAAAAGGCAACGAAATAAAATCAAAAGTCGCCAAAGAAAAAAAGGAAGGTTTCGTAACGCCCGGTTGACAAAACCGCTGCCAACATTTGGCTTTGCGCAAGTTGGGCTGATGAATAAAGCCATTCAGCATTTGCAATTCTAATCAACTTCAGTAATTTGGCCGTAGGTAAACAAAAGTTACGGCCAAGCGAGCGACAGGAATTCTAATTCCCAACCTTCGCAAAGCCCGGGACGGCAGTCTGTGAAAAAACTATTCACAACTGTTGAAATAAAAATAAACATTTCCAGGCAACAAATAAAAGATGTCTTCTGTCCGGATAAATATGAAAATTATTCAAGGCATTTCCCGCCATCAAATACAATTCAATAGTTTGGATGATCACATTGCCGCCGATAATCCTGTTCGCATCATTGATGCGTTTGCAGAGAAATTGGATCCGGTAACTATCGGATTGAACAAGATCGGCATTGAGCAATGCAAGGCAAACCCCGGTGGTGCACCTCGGTTTGATGATAGGTTGCTGCTAAAACTTTACCTCTATGGTTATCTAAACAAGATTCGCAGCAGCCGCAAATTAGAACTGGAATGCAAACGCAATGTGGAGTTGCGCTGGCTGATGCAGGAATTGATCCCGAATTATCACAGTATCGCTGATTTCAGAAAAAATCACAGCCAGGCATTAAAAAATCTTTTTAAACTCTATGTACATTTTTTGAATGAATTGAATTTAATAGGCAAGCAAACCATTGCAGTAGATGGCAGCAAGTTCAGGGCGGTGAACAGCAGCAAGAACAATTACAATCAGCGAAAGATAGACAAGCACCAGGCAATGATCGAAGAGAAAGCCAATAAATATTTAAAGGAACTCGATGAATCAGACAAAGGCCAGACCGATGATAACGGCCCTTCTTATCGCAAAGAAGAAGTGGAAGCAGCGCTGCAAAGATTGACAGAACGAAAGATAAAATATGATGCACTGCAGCAACAGTTAGATAATACCGAAGAAAAACAAATCAGTACTACCGATAAAGACAGCCGTGCACTCATCATCAATAAAAACATAGTAGAAGTAAGTTATAATACACAGGCAGCGGTGGATGCAAAACATAATTTGTTTGTCCATATTGAAGCTACCAGCACCAATGATGGCAAAGCGCTGCATCGTGCCGCTGTACAGGCCAAAGAAAATATGAGTTTGAAAAAAGAAGATGCTATTGATATACTTTCCGACAAAGGTTATCATACCGGTGCAGAGTTGCAGCAGTGCCAGGATGATAACATTCAAACCTATGTTGCATTTAAAGAACAACCTTCGGTAAAACATTTGCAAAAAGAGTTTCTGTCAACACAGTTTATTTATAACAAAGAAGAAGATAGTTACACTTGTCCTGCCGGGCACACATTAACAACATTAAACACCTGGCATAATAAAAAAGGCGAGGCGGGAGAAACGAGTTACCGGTTTAAAACCTATCGTACCAACGGTTGCAAAAAATGTACATTAAAAAAGTTCTGCACCAAACTGAACAAACGAATCATTCACCGCAGCGAATACCAGGACGCCGTAGAAAGAAATAATACAAATATCCGAAACAATCCTGATTATTATAAGCGAAGGCAAAGTATATGTGAGCATCCTTTCGGCACCATCAAACGACAATGGGGCTATACATATACACTCATGAAAGGATTAAAAAAAGTAAATGGAGAAATGAATCTCATTATGCTGGTGTATAATATCAAAAGAACATTATCCATACTGGGGTTTACAAAAATGATGGAAGCATTACAAAACTGGAAACCGGACTATAGCCGGTTTGCTTTTTCTTTTCTATGGCATCAAATAAGAATGATTTGGAGCCAAACAGTAACAATGTTTTTTTCAGAGAATAAAATCACTTCACGATTGAGGGCCGCATAAATTGGATGCAATCAAACTAACAAACACTTTACGAAAACTAATAAAAAGAAAATTTGAGTTTTTTCACAGTCTGACGTTAGCGGCAATAGTGGACACAATTTTCATCTAATGCGAATTTTATTTTTCCCCTTTTTCGTTCTGTTATTATTTAGCTTGTATGGCTGTGGATATTCGGATTCAGCAGATTTCTTAATACCTGAAAATTATCGTGGACGAGTAGCAGTTGTATTTAATCAGACCAAAGGACGAAAACCAATGTCTTTAAATGGTAGAAGGATATATAAAATACCGCAGAATGGCATTTTGTTGACTCAATTTGCATACAAACCGGGCTTTGTGGATTATAAATATTTTCTTGTTGACAATAAAGGTAATCGAGTGTTGCTTCCTATTTACGAATATGACTACAATAAGGACGGGACGGTACATTATTTAGTCCAAGACAGTAACAAGGTGGGTATTTTCGGACACGGAACTTCCGTCGCATATGCATCAAACGGAAGTGCACCTGGACTGGAAGTCTTTGTTTCAACCTTTAATGGTTTAGACACAGTTGAAAAAATGGAACATTTTGACCAAAGGGTTGACACTCTCTTAGGACTTTCCCGCTAACAAAATACTGCCGCTAACATGAAGCAGTTTTGCGTCAGCAGGGCTGACGGGGTCGAGCCAAACTTTTGTACTACTATCAGCTTTTACGCCGTTGTTGGTGTTCAAACTAAAGGAAAATTCCAACTAGAATACTCCACACCAACAACGAAACTGTAAATTAGTCATTTTTACGCCGTTGTTGGTGTTCAAACTAAAGGAAAATTCCAACTAGAATACTCCACACCAACAACGAAACTGTAGATTAGTCATTGTAGTGTGTAAGAAATCCCCAGTTATCAATTCCTGTTTCATAAAACAGAGCCGAAGAGTATCTATATTCTTCAGGTAATTTACAAATTCCGGCTCGTACAGGATTCTCATGGATATATCTCGATTTTTGCAAAAAGACTTTGCGGCTTCTGAGTTCAACACTTAAAGCATTTCTTTCCCAAAATTGATATTCGCGGTCTTTAGCATTTACCCGGAAATAAGATAAGACCCTTGGATAATTTTCTTGCAGGTCTTTTTTAATCCGCTGGGCTGTATATTTCAAAAAATCTCTTTGCACAGCTTCAGAAGCATGCCCGGGAAGTGTTTGCCAGAGCAGGTGAATATGATTTTCCATAATAACAAAAGAAAATATCCTTGCTCTCTTATTCTTAACTAAAAATTTCATACTGCTGATAACAATGTCTTTGTATTTATTCGGTTTTAGCAACCGCTTCCATTCCAGGTTGGTGGCAGTGAAGAATTGAGGATATTCGGTTATAATGTCTGGCATGAAACTGAAACTAAGATAGACATATTCTCTGTTTGTGTTGTTGGTGTGATTGAAATATAGAAGAAAAAACATTACATTAGAACACCAACAACGGCGTAGAAAAATTTCATACTGCTGATAACAATGTCTTTGTATTTATTCGGTTTTAGCAACCGCTTCCATTCCAGGTTGGTGGCAGTGAAGAATTGAGGATATTCGGTTATAATGTCTGGCATGAAACTGAAACTAAGATAGACATATTCTCTGTTTGTGTTGTTGGTGTGATTGAAATATAGAAGAAAAAACATTACATTAGAACACCAACAACGGCGTAAAAATTCCTATCAGTTTTTGTTGTTATCTTCATCTATAAATTATATAATCATCGGTAGTACCGGGCAGAAAGTTCATTGAATAACCTGCCATTGGCAATACCTACCGTTGGCTGCCATTAAGCAGCCTTCACTACTGATATAGTAAACAGCTATGAAATTTAAACTACTATTTCTTGTTACAATTTTTCATTTTATTGTTGGGGAAGGACAAGTTTTAAAACGTATTGATGATTCTACAATCAATGATGATAGTTTAACAATCCATGTTCAACGTTTAATGCAAATGGCAAATGTATCAGGTGTTGCCATTTCCGTGTTCAATGATAATGAACCTGTTTATAGTAAAACCTTTGGGTTCGCTAACGTTCGGGAAAAAATTCTGCTTTCTCCTGATGCTGAAATGTATGGCGCTTCGCTAGCAAAAATGGTTTTTGCATATATCGTGATGCAATATGTTCAGGATAAAATAATTGATTTGGATAAGCCACTTGTTGAATATCTTCCCAAACCCTTGCCAGATTATATATTTGATAGAAATGACGAAGGGTATCAGGATTTAAAAGATGATGAACGTTATAAACAAATTACTGCACGTATGTGCCTTACACATACAACTGGTTTTCCAAATTGGCGGCAGCTTCAGGCAGATAAAAAGCTCAAAATTAAGTTTGATCCGGGAACAAGATATAGCTATTCAGGTGAGGGAATTTATTTATTGCAATTTGTACTGGAACAGATTACTGGAGAAGATTTAGAAACCATAGCACAGGAAAAGGTGTTTCGACCTCTTGAAATGAAAAACACAAGCTATGTTTGGAAGGATAGTTTTGAAACAAACATTTGTTATGGACACAACAGGAAAGGAAGAGCTTATGAGCTAAACAAACGCAAAGAAGCTAATGCAGCTGGCTCCATGACAACAACATTAAATGACTTCACAAAATTTTATACCGCATTCATCAATCATAAAAACTTAAGCGAAAAAAGTTTTGACGAAATGACGAGTACGCAAGTTCAAATCAAATCCAGAAGACAGTTTGGACCTCTGGCAAAAGTTGATTCTACAGATAATGACAATATTGAACTTGGTTATGGATTAGGTGTAGGTGTTTTTCATACGCCGTATGGCAGAGCATTTTTTAAAGAAGGTCATGATGATGGTTGGGGGCATTATACTGTTTGCTATCCTGACAAAAAAATAGCAATAGTAATTATGACAAATAATGATAATGGCGAGAGTATTTTCAAAGAATTACTTGCATATGCCATCGGTGATATTTATACACCCTGGCAATGGGAAAATTATATTCCATACGACAAAAAGAATTAACGGCAGCCAACATGAACTGTGTAAAAAACCAAATAATTACGCCGTTTACGCCGTTGTTGGTGTTCAAACTAAAGGAAAATTCCAACTAGAATACTCCACACCAACAACGAAACTGTAGATTAGTCATTGTAGTGTGTAAGAAATCCCCAGTTATCAATTCCTGTTTCATAAAACAGAGCCGAAGAGTATCTATATTCTTCAGGTAATTTACAAATTCCGGCTCGTACAGGATTCTCATGGATATATCTCGATTTTTGCAAAAAGACTTTGCGGCTTCTGAGTTCAACACTTAAAGCATTTCTTTCCCAAAATTGATATTCGCGGTCTTTAGCATTTACCCGGAAATAAGATAAGACCCTTGGATAATTTTCTTGCAGGTCTTTTTTAATCCGCTGGGCTGTATATTTCAAAAAATCTCTTTGCACAGCTTCAGAAGCATGCCCGGGAAGTGTTTGCCAGAGCAGGTGAATATGATTTTCCATAATAACAAAAGAAAATATCCTTGCTCTCTTATTCTTAACTAAAAATTTCATACTGCTGATAACAATGTCTTTGTATTTATTCGGTTTTAGCAACCGTTTCCATTCCAGGTTGGTGGCAGTGAAGAATTGAGGATATTCAGTTATAATGTCTGGCATGAAACTGAAACTAAGATAGACATATTCTCTGTTTGTGTTGTTGGTGTGATTGAAATATAGAAGAAAAAACATTACATTAGAACACCAACAACGGCGTAAAAAAAGGCTGTATTCTTAGGCGACAAATCACAAATGATATTTGAAGCTTTATCAAATTCATGTCAGACGAAGAGCAGCCGCTAACATTCCCCTCGCTCTGCGAAACATTTTGTTTCGCAGTATTAATATATCGCTTTAAGCGATGAAATAAGCTTCCGAAACTGAAAGTTTCGAAGAGCCCGAGTATTATCCTTTCTTTACAGGCCCCACAGGCAACACCACTTTCCCATACACTTCATTCAACAAACCAGCAGCGCCGGTATAAATAGCAGAAGCTCCACAAAAGATCCCTTCGTACCCGGTGAAAGTTTTCAATGAAGCATTTCCTGTAGCATCGCCGGCGGCTAATAAAAAGAAAAGTATAGTAAGTGTGGCAAACACTACCTGCAATGCCCGGCTGATCTTTAAAGTGCCGAAAAATAATATGAAAGTAAAAATGCCCCACATGATGAGGTAAGCGATCACACCTTTTGATGATGTTGCATCCATCCAACCCCATTTAGGCATTACGACCAATACGACAAATGAAAGCCAGAAAAATCCATAAGATAGAAAAGCGGTCATGCCGAAAGTATTATTCTTCTTCGATTCCATAATGCCGGCAATGATCTGTGCCAGGCCGCCATAGCAAATGCCCATAGCAAGGATCATAGAATTCATTTCAAATATCCCGGCATTATGCAGGTTGAGTAATACGGTGGTCATGCCGAACCCAAATAATCCCAATGGAGCAGGATTGGCCGAACTGTCTTTGATGCTGATGGTAGATTGGTCCATGAGTATGTTGATTTTTAGTTTACTGCTTAGTTTGCGTACTGCACATACCCGGAATGACAAGCACTTATCAAATCTAAATCTTTTATTTGAATCTATGCATCGCCTGGTAATGGTAGTGGGGTCGGGGTATGCCATCCCGATGGTTCGGGATGGCATACCTATATGGCATACCCATCGCTATTTCGGTTTGACTCAAAAACTACAGTTAATTGCTATCTTTAATAACTTCAAAAAGCAGATCACTATAAAATGAAAAAGATCAACGGCACTGTCAAATGGGGTATTATTGGCTGTGGTGATGTATGTGAAGTAAAAAGCGGACCTGCATTTAATATAGTGTCCAATTCAAAACTGGTGGCAGTAATGCGACGCAATGCTGCCAAAGCAAAAGATTATGCTATGCGGCATGGCGTTCCAAAATCTTACGGCGATGCGAATGATCTTATATACGATGATGAAGTTAATGCGGTTTATATTGCTACGCCGCCTTCTTCGCATGAACAATACACTGAAATGGCTTTGGAAGCAGGCAAGCCGGTATATGTAGAGAAACCTGTTACGATGAATGTGGCATCCTGCCAGAGAATGATCGCCATGGAAAAAAAATATAAGAACAAAGTAAGTGTGGCACATTATCGAAGAGCTCTTCCATTATTCATTAAAATAAAAGAATTGATCACCGATGGGGCTATTGGCAATGTGAAGCTGATCCAACTGAAAATGCTACAACCATTGATCAGCAAGATCATCACTCAAACAGATGATAACTGGCGCACCAATCCTGAAATTTCCGGTGGAGGTTTGTTTCATGATCTTTCTCCTCACCAATTGGATATTTTGTATTGGATATTTGGCGAGCCCAAAGATGTCCACCTCATCTCAGCTAAGCAGGGCAAACAATACAATGTTCCTGATCTTGTTTTATTACAGGCAGTTTTTAAAAAGAATATTTATCTCAATGCAGCCTGGAATTTTAATGTGGCTGAATCGTCCGCAACAGATGAATGCGAGATCATCGGTGATAAAGGCAGCATTCGTTTTTCATTCTTCCGCATGCCCACACTTGAATTGACAACAACTGATGGTAAACAAAAACTGGAATTTGAAAATCCCACACATATACAGGAGCCGCATATTGATCGCGTGGTAAAGTTTTTTCGCGGAGAAGACGAAAACCCCTGTTCATTGGAAGAAGCAATGGTAACGATGAAGATCATGGATAAGGCTGTATAGCCTTAGTGTTAATTTATCTCATCAAAATAAAGTTTTGAAATTCTACTGCTTCGAATCAGAAAAGGTTGCCAAAAAAAATTTTAATCCTATCTTCATCCCTTCTCTCTAAAAATAAAATATGAAAGTAAAAAGAAGAGATTTTATCAACCTCTCTGCTTTAGCAGCCGGCAGTATGGTAGCTGGCATCAGTGCCTGCAACACTGATGAAAAATCAAATGAAAAAAAGACCGCTGCCAACGATCTGCAATCCATGACGGGTGATGTTGTACCAATTACTGTGGAAGAAAGACAAGGAAGGATCGGGAAAGCACAAAAATTACTTGCAGAACAAAAGATCGAAGCCCTGATATTAGACTCAGGTACTTCGCTTATGTACTTTACAGGTATTTATTGGTGGCCCAGCGAACGTACAATGGTAGCAGTCATTCCTGCTAAGGGAGAACCGTTTTATGTTTGCCCCGGCTTTGAAGAATCAAGACTTCGTGAATTGATCAGGTTCGGCAAAAATGTATATGTATGGCAGGAAGATGAAAGCCCTTACCGGCAAATCGTCACTGCATTGAAAGATGCCGGCATTCAATCAGGTAATATCGGGATGGAAGAACGGCTCCGCTTTTTTATTTTCGATGGTGTACGCAAAGAAGCATCTCAATATAATTATGTCAGCGGCACTCCTGTTACTATGCCATGTCGTTTAATAAAATCAAAAAAAGAATTGGCATTGATTCAAAAAGCAAATGATATTACTGTAGCGGGTATTAAATATGGTATCAGTCAACTGCATGAAGGAATGACGCAAGGTGAATTATCTTCGGTCATTGCTGATGCACAGGAAAAATTGGGTGGCAGTTCTGCAGATGCATTAGTTCTCTTTGGTGAATCATCTGCTTTTCCTCATGGCAGTGTCAAACCAAAAACATTAAAGAAAGGAGATATTGTGTTGATGGATTGCGGATGCCAGGTGCAGGGTTACACTTCTGATATTACAAGAACAATTGTATTTGGCGCCGAACCGACTAAAAGACAACTTGAGATATGGAATTTGGAAAAGCAATCTCAAACCGCTGGATTCAACGCAGCAAAAAATGGAGTGGCTTGTAAAGAAGTGGATGTAGCAGCAAGAAAAGTAATAACAGATGCTGGTTTCGGGCCGGGATATAAATTACCGGGATTACCTCATCGCACCGGTCATGGTATTGGAATGGATGGACATGAATGGGGCTATATGGTAAAAGGGAATAAACAATTAATTCAGCCGGGAATGTGTTTCAGTGTTGAACCTACTATTGCTATCCCGGGTGAATTTGGAGTGCGACTGGAAGATTGTGCATATATGACAGATGAAGGGCCTAAATGGTTTTCGCCAGTTGCAAAATCTATTTCAGAACCATTTTAAAAAAATCTTTTGTAAAAGATCATTCTAATTTCTTCAACCATGGCAGAACAGGAAGTCATCAAGCACACGAAAAAGATATTCGGCATCTGGAAAACTGAAAGCAGTTTTTTACATAAGCTCAGTGATTTTATTCTTGAAATTTTCATCATAGTATTTGCTATTACTTTATCCATATATTTTCACGACCAGAGTGAATTGAGGCATCAGCGAAAGGAAACAAAAGAATTTTTATTAGGATTAAGAGAAGACCTTAGAACCGACACAGTAGAAATGAATGATGATAAAGATTCTTACAGGAATGCAGGTCACATATTTCAATACATAACAAACCAGAAATTGAAAGAGGTGCTCAATTCCGATACGATAAACAAATATTTTCACTGGATAATGAATACAACCGGGCTGATCCCGAACAACGGAAGATTTGAAGGGTTTAAATCTTCAGGCAAGATCGGAACAATCGAAAACAAAGAATTGCAGAATAATATTATGGACCTGTACCAGGAAGACATTCCCAGCGTAATAACAGGCACCAATGCCTATATTCAAAGGAAAGAAAAACTCTTTGATTATCTTACTGCTAATCTGAAAAGGATCACTGACACTACTACCAACTTCGTTTCAGTTTTATCAACTGAACAAGCCTTTAATATTTGCATCGGCCTTAGTTATGTCGGCCAGATAATGGAACGCTATGATTCCTGTATCAGTAAAGCAAGAGCAATTATCAACGAGATCGATAAAGAGTATGGAAGTGAGAACAAATAGTTTATTTTTTTCAAAACCTCTTTTTTGACAGAAACAAAATCAATTACTCAATTCTTCCAGATAGCCCCTACACCGGCATCCCATAATTTTTTATTCAATGCAGGAATATCTTTATCCAATAGTTCCACTCCCCTGCTTTTCAAAGTTAGCCCATTCAGTATTAAGTTCTTTCATCCTGTCCAGTGAAGGTTGGTTGACCCTGGGTATATCACTTGCAGTTTGATTGATCAGGAAGAAATAATTGGCCGTGAATTTAAGCGGGAAAGTTTTCTATATCATCATACACTTTTGTCTTGCGTTGTATCATGTCATCATCCCATGCTTTCATCTTTTTTACCAATGACATAGCTTCCGTTTTCAGCGCTGCATATTTTTGATCGGTCAACGATGCCAATAATGATTCCAGTTGTTCTCTTTTCCCATACAAGGTGTTGACCATTTTATGCATTGTGGACAATTCATTTTCCATACTGCTCATGATCTTGTCATACTCTTTGTAAGTATCCGCATCAGTAGGATATAAAGGATTGGCTAATATTTCTGCATCTGTTGAAAGTTTTTGATCACCCATCTTTAGTGTGACAGTGTATGTCCCCGGAATGGCTTTATGACCTTCGAAACTTCCTTCCATATAAATATCAGGTATGCCTACTATTGTAGGGTAACGCATATTCCAGACAAACCGATTTAACCTTTTTGATTTTGGCAAAACAGGATCTGCAGGTGGCCCGCCATCCCATTTTTTGTAAGTGCTGTCTTTTTTTGAACTAAAGCTGCGTACAAGGTTTCCTGATGCATCTCTTATTTCCATAGTTAACGGAACGGAATCATTTAATTCGGGAAGCTGGTAATAAATTACCACACCGGTTGAAGGATTTACGCCCGCGATAATAATTTAATCCTGTAAAAGCTGAATCAGTTTGATCCAATTCACTGGAGCCATTTATCAGGTAAGCAGGTGAAGGTGTAAAAAGAGTAAATGATGCTCTATCTTTTTTGTACTGACGAATCAGGCTCAGATCATCCAGTATCCAGAATGAACGGCCTGAAGTCGCAGCAATCAGATTTCCTTTGTAAACTTTCAAATCAGTAATGGGAGTAATGGGCATATTCAATTGAAATGGTTCCCAGTTCTTTCCGCCATTCCATGAAATATAAATGCCGGTTTCGGTTCCTGCAAACAACAGATCTTTTCTTGTATCATCTTCTCTTACCACTCTTGTAAAGGCGCCATCCGGAATTCCATTATTTATTTTCGTCCACGTCTTTCCATAGTCAGTTGATTTATACAAACCCGGTGTATGATCATTAAATTTATACCTTGTAGTAGCAATATATACAGTGGCTTTATCAAACGGCGATACTTCAATTGCATTAATCAAACATTCCTGCAAACCGGAAGGTGTAATATTCTGCCACGTTTTGCAATTATCTTTTGTGATATAAACCAACCCATCATTGCTGCCGGTATAGATAACTCCTTTTTCATGCGGTGATTCCATGATATAGGAAAGCACTCCATAATTTTCTGCACCTACTGCTTCATTGGTATATGGTACGCCGGGTGTTCCTTGTTTTTCTTTTTCATTCCTGGTCAGGTCAGGAGAAACTTCTTTCCATGTTTTGCCCATATCGTCTGTACGCAACAGGCATTGTGCACCATGATAAAAAACATTGGGCTCATGTTTGCTCCAGATGATCGGTGAATTCCAATCGAAACGGTATTTCATATCCTTTGCATCACGGCTTTCATATTGAATAGGCGCTGCCATAATGCTGGTGGCGGCTTTTGCTTTTGTATTCAGCACTTCAATAGTGCCCTGGTAACTTCCTCCCACCACAAATTGAGGATCGTCCGGATTAAAAGCCAGAAATGCACTTTCGCCGCCGGCGGAATAGGTCCATCCTGTATTGGTGATCCCACTTCCACCGGGTTCACGACTCTCGATCTTTACTGAACTATTATCCTGTTGCCCTCCATAAATATTATAGGGAAAAAGATTATCGACATTAATACGATAGATCTGTGCAGTAGGCTGGTTGTCCTGGCTGCTCCATGTTTTACCTCCATTAAAAGTAATAGCAGAACCCCCATCATCGGAAATGATCATGTTATTTGAATTGTCCGGATTGATCCAGAGATTATGATAATCGCCATGTGTATTAGAAATATCAACCCATGTTTTTCCACCGTCAATTGATTTAAATGCAGCAGCACTCATTACATATAAAACATTTTCATTTTTAGGGTCAGGAAAAAGCTCAATATAATACCATGCTCTTTGTATCAAATGATGATCGCTTGTGACCTGGCTCCAGCTCTTACCTGCATCTGCAGACATATATAAACCCCCGGCTTCTTTATCAAAATTGCTTTCAATCAGTGCGTACACTTTTTCAGAATTGGAACGGCAAACTGCAATGGACATCTTGCCCATTTCTTTCGGCAAGCCTTCCGTCATCTTTTCCCAATGTTCTCCTGCATCTGTTGATTTATATAATCCACTTCCGGGTCCGCCACTGATCACTTTCCAGGGCAATCTTCCATGCTCCCACATGGCTGCATAAAGGATCATAGGGTTATTCATATCCATTGATATTTCAGCACAACCGGTTTTATCATCAACATACAAAACATTTTTCCAGGTTATACCGCCATCAACTGACTTATAAACACCTCTTTCTTTTGTGTGGCCATACAATGACCCTTGTGCCGCTACATAAACAATATTTGGATCTTTGGGATGAATAATAATGCGGGCAATATGCTCCGTCAGGTCAAGCCCCATTTTCTTCCATGTTTTTCCTGCATCTGTTGATTTATACACACCATCGCCATTTGATGTCATTACGCCACGCACAGCATGTTCACCCATCCCTACATATACTATATTAGGATCACTCTCTGCCACAGCCACTGCGCCAACTGAACCTGTTTTAAAAAATCCGTCAGAAACATTTCGCCATGTAATACCCATATCTTCCGTTTTCCATAAGACCGCCTCCGGTAGTGCCCATGTAATAAACGGCCGGGTTACCCACAACACCGGTAGCACAATTGGAACGGCCGCCCCGAAAAGGGCCAATGCATCTCCATTTTACCGGTTTGAAATAACTGTTGAGATCAGCACTATCTTTTGCCGACTGTGAGTTTATATCAAATACATAAAGAATAATAGCCCTAGCAGCATTAATTGTTTTGCCATGTGAAAATTTTAACTGGAAATATAAATCTTATTTGGAAAACGGTAATTTTTATTCTGAACTCAAGAAATCTCTTTGGAGTGATAGATATAAATTATTTCATCGCTTCTCTTACTTTCGGCGCAATCTTATTTCCAAAAATCTCTATTGATTTCATAAGTGATGAATGCGAAGGCCCGCCTACATCCATGTGAGCAGAAAAACGGGTGAGTCCGAAGAGTTCCTGCAGGTATAAAATTTTATCAATTGATTCATTTGCATCGCCAATAATCAAATGCCCGTTTTTGCCTCTGCCCTTATCATATTGTTGCTTTTGATACGGAGGCCAGCCACGACTTCGACCTACCCTATCCATTTGTGCAGAGTAAACAGGATAATATTCATCGGCAGTTTGTTTACTGTCATCACCGAAAAAAGAATGCATGTGCACGCCTACCTCGAATTTATTCATATCATGCCTATAATGTTCATACACTTTTTTATAATATTCAAACAAAGGTTTGAACTGAACCGGGTTGCCGCCGATGATAGCAAAGATCACCGGCAATCCATGCTTGCCTGCACGAACCACAGTTTCAGGTGTACCACCAACCGCAACCCATATATTAAGATGATCGTTAACTGCACGTGGCAATATCAACTGATTATTTAATGCAGGTCTGAATTTTCCTTTCCAGGTAATTGGGTTCTCTTTATTTATTTTCACCAGCAGATCAAGCTTTTCTTCAAACAGTTCATCATAATCCTCCAGCTTGTAACCATACAATGGAAAAGATTCAATAAAACTGCCACGGCCCGCCATCAACTCTGCTCTGCCATTTGAAATGAGATCGATCGTCGCAAAGCTTTCATACAATCTTACCGGGTCTGATGAACTTAATACATTCACTGCGCTGCCGAGTTTGATAGTTTTTGTTACACTTGATGCGGCAGCTAAAATTATTTCCGGTACTGATACAGCATAGTCAGGACGGTGATGTTCGCCGATACCAAAAAAATCCAGTCCCACTTCATCCATCAGTTTTATTTCTTCTATCAATTCTAGTAATCGCTGACCGGGAGGTAACGGTTTCCCATCATTATCATAATGATTATCGCCAAACATGCTGATGCCGAGTTCCATACTATATGATTTGAGAGTGAAGATACGATGCAGGTTTTTTTGTTCTAATGGTTATTATTGTTCGTTGGCTTCGAGCCAGGCAAAGGAATAATTGAATAGCCCGCCATTACTGCGGGCTATTCAGAAAAACAGATGGAAGCTAATCAGAACAATTATTTCAGAAGCACCCAAAGCCGTGTTATATTAAAGCCAATGACGAATTGACCTTTGGTGTAATCATTTTGATTGTAAACATTATTATACTGAGGTACGATGCTAGAATAGTTTCCGCAAAATATCTGGAAGGCGTGTGAATCAGTGGTCGTCTCAAATCCCACCGAAATATTTGGATGGGGGTTATTGGTAAGATGATGTGTCAGGGGCTGATCATAATTAACTACGATAGAGGATTTCTCTGAAAATTTATACCTGCCCAGAACAGAAACTGCGAAATGACCGTTTTTCATTTCCGGTACTATTTCACCTTTACTATTGACGTAGGCCTCTACATTATTGAACCATGAAAAACTGGGAGCCACTTGTGCCGAGAATTGGTCCGTTATTTTTCTGGCTATCAGCAATTGATTAAAATAAGAAAAGCGATCTACAGAATTGCGGAAATTACCGGGAGCCCTGGTATCCATAACAACATTTCCAAAATAGGTGACGCTTATGGGAACATTATTATCTTCAGTTTGTCGGAGAATAGCATATTTAGCGCTTACATCTACCTGCTTCTTTTCTTTCGTTAATCCTAGTCCAAGATCAAGCCGATTGATAGGGGCAAATGTCAAACCCAACCGGATATTAGAAGGTGCAAAAAGACCAAAGAGGTCTTTGGCTCCATTATTTACAGTGCCAAACCTGTGTTGGATTACCATTTCCAATGCTCCCCTTTTAGGAACAATGACGGTTTGGTTATCCATTAGAAAAGCACTTTCAAATGTATTTTTTGCAAGCCTTACGATCTTCAATTCAGGTACAGTTGCTGTGGATTCCTGCGCATATAGTTCATTGCTGCAAACAAACAATATTAATACAGGCAGTGCGCTCCTGAAGAGAATTGATAAAAGCTTTTTAGAATTTCTTTTCATACAATTTTTTTAATTGTTATTAGCTCCTTGTTTTATCCAGGCAAGTACCATTGCGTTGATATCTTTATTTAACCCGCCTGGTGGCATTTGAATAGTTCCTTTGCCTGTCAGCCACAGATATATAACACTGTTGGCAGGATCACTTGTATTATAAAAATTCCCGACTTTGAGTGAGTTGTATGCATTAGCAGCACTCAGATCAGGTGCTTGTCCTCCGGTAACATGGCATCCGCTCAGACTGCAATTCTTAGAGAATATGGGAATAATATCATTGGCAAAAGAAACTGTTGTCGTTATTTCCGGACCAGTATCAGAAATCACAGTTTTGTCCTTATAACATCCGGATAGAAAAAACAAGATTGCACTCCCTATGATGATAATCCCCGGAATTATTCTATTGCGTATCATGATTGGTTTTTTAAAAAATTCAGCAATCGGGTATTTCTATTTTTTAAATTTCAAGACTAGGTTTGGATTAATTCCATGTTGATTATTAGATCCATTCCAAATTGCAACTCCAAATTGTTGGTCTTGCAGGCTTGAAAAGTCAATATCCTGGTTTAATACATCAGATGTCTTTAAGGCACGTTTGTATTCAACAACCCAACCACTTCCTGTATAAACTGCAACGGCAGTTATGTCTGCCCTGGTCCCAATGAGTGGAACAGCTATGTAAGCAGCAATTGATTTTGGCGCAGTACCACCTGTTGCAGTATTATCAGGCCTTTTATAGTCAGTGCCCACGGTTGGATCAATCGTTGTTGCATCACTTAAGGTCAGCACACCAGATGAACTTACACCTACTACTTTCTTAGCTTTACTGCTGGCTGTATCAGAGACCAAAATGAAATTGGTATTTGAATTCGGAATTACCCATATAGGAACTGCAACAGAAGCCCCGGTGCCATCTAATTTTAAATTTTGTGAATTACTAACCTCTCCTTGCGTTGGAGATGCTGTATAATTCGGACGATATGGCCAGGTAGCAGATTTAGTTCCATCAGGAACGATCCCATCAACATGCCGTCCATTCGCATTGCCACCGGTCAAATTAGTAATAGCTTGTCCACCTGCCCAGTCCTGATAATTGTCATCAACATTATTCAATGATGCATCTTTACTTATATATCCCAGGCGCCCCCACCACATATCAATTTTTTCGTTAGCCCCATTTGTATAGTGATTCCCGTTACCTGAATTTGAGACCTGCACAGCGGGAGTTTGTGAATAATCCATATAAGGAGTGAATACATGGCAACTGGCATAGCATGTTTGGGTAATAAATTTCGGAGTGGAAAAATTAATATTCCAGAGCATGGCGAATTTATCTTCTCCCCATCCTTCTCTCGTTAAAACTCCGTTTACATCAAATGTTTTTGATGAGGGTTCTTTTGCCCAACCGGTTTTACCTGAAACATTCAGTGCTGGATCGAAATACCAGGGAGCCACATTAACGCTCTTTGTGGCATCTGCATATTCAAGTAAAAAATAAATATTCTGGTTGTCATACATAGATCTTAAAGTAGCAGGATATTGTTGACCTATGTATCCAGCAAAAAGTCCATTGCCAGGATCGGGAACGGTTGGCGTTATTTGCAGTTTTTGAGCATTGTCCCATATTGCATCCACCTGGCCGTCAATGACAGGAGCTGTGGTTGTCAATTGAGAATACAACTCGTTCCCATTGGGAGCAGCAGCCACATCTAATACCTGGTCTGATTTTGTACAGTATGTCAACAAAAAGACGCTAACGGCAATGATTAAAACGACTGCAAAACTCAGTTTAAGCTTTATCATAAAATTTTATTTGAATACCAAGAATTATTGTTTAAACACTCCCCGGTTACGATCATATTTTTTATCAGAAGAACCGTGTTATTCATTGTTGCAGTATTATTTATTTAAAGTCCTGATGTAATTAACGATCGACCATCTTTCAACATCTGAAAGTTTTTTGTCGAAAGTGGGCATGGGTTTTCTTCCTGTCGTAATCTTCCAGAATATTTCTCCATCAGTTACTTTCTTAAAATCAGGAGTGGTGAAATCTCCACATGCGATATCAATGTTTCTTGATTTTGTCCCATCGCCTTTCCCCAGGTCTCCGTGACAGGATTGGCAATTTTTGATATATAACTCTTTCCCATCTTTTATTGATAGCGCATCAACTTTTACCGGGTTTTTCGTACTGATTGCTGAAGCGGGGGCCGGCCAGGGTTGCCCTTTAGGCTTAGCCTGGGAATAAGATGTTTGAGAAAGAAAAAAGAAAAGAAAAGCGGTCAGTAAAATTTTACCTGGCACAGTAATCATCGTTTTCATGTTTTTAATTTTTATGATTAAGAAATTGATTTTTGATCTCATTATAATTTTAATTCTGAATTTTTAATTTCTTTTGTGCTCTTGCTGATCTTTTAACTCTGAACAATTGAAATATGACATAAAATATAGTCCCCCAGATCAACAATATGATCGAGGTCGATGCAACGACTAAAAACATCGGGGCTTTCTCTCTTGAAGCTGAAAGGGAGCGATCATTCCAGGGAAGAGATTCGTTACTTAGTTTAGTCCCCCAATTAACTTTTGATTCAGTTTCTACTGTTCCATATTTGTCGTCTTTCTCAATTCTGGCGATCACGGTCAGCATACCATTTTTATCGCCCGGTAAATCCTGGGGAAAATCAATGTTGGCAACTCCAGTTGAATCTGTTGCAACAACTTTTCCAACCGGTAACAGACTATACATTCTTTTCACATATAAATGGATCTCTGGTCCTACTACAGGTTTCCCATCTGATATTACAGTCGCCTGGCATGTCCCTAATGAATCAGCCTTTATAAAATCTAATTTTATTGTGGCTGTTTTCCCGGTCTGAGCAAATAAATTTTGAGCAATTATTTGTATGAGAATAAAGAGAATGAATGTGACAACATTAAATTGTAAACTACTGGTTATATTTTTTTTCTCTCGAGCCATATAATTATGTTTTGGCTTTAACAGTTTCCATTTGGGGGTTATCCAGCTCCTCTAATTCAATTCCTTCATTTTCGAGTGTTTCCCAAATTGAAATAATCGGGAAAAATCTCGAGAATAATGTTATGATCAATAATACACCCGCCAATGAAGCGGACACAATTGCAATCTCAATTAATGAAGGAAAGTAAACAGCCCAATTAGCCGGTACATTTTGAATCGGTAAATATGGATGTAGTAAGATGGGTGTAACAATAAGGAATCGTTTTAGCCATGCCGCCACAACTACGATCGAAGCAATGATTGCGAGTGGTAATGGTCGTCTTGCTTTTTTCCAAAGCAATATTACACAAGGCAATGCCATACCTAATATTTGAACCGACCAATAGAGAGGAGCATAATGACCAGTAAACAGATCATTCAACAATTTTCCTTCGGGTCCTCTCATTTTATAGGCGGGAACCAGGTATTCATTCAAATTAAAATATGCATAGATCAGGCAGAGAAAAACAAGAAGTCTTCCCATCATATTAAAATGCACTTCAGTCAGATACTTCTGGAGATTGTACACTTTTCTGAAAACAAACATGGCAATGATCACACAAGCCGTACCTGCCTGGAATGCCCCTGCAACAAAATAAGGCCCGAAGTTGGTGCTATCCCATCCAGGCCTCAATGTTGTTGCAAATAGCCATGCAGTAACTGTGTGTATAGAAATAGCAAGTGGAATGATCAGTATGCAAATGATACCAATACTCCTTTTCATTATTTTCCATTGACTATGACTTCCATTCCAACCCAGTGCTAACGCTTTATACATCCGGCGCTGCCATTTAGGTTTTTCTGTTAATTGATCTCTGCATAATGCAATGCCAGGCAGAAGTGGAAAGTATAAAAACAAAACACTGGTGACCAGGTAAGTTGTTACTACAATAACATCCCAAAGAATCGGGGATTGAATACGGCCGTGAGTAAATAAATTTAAAACCCTGTCAGGTCGTCCCATGTCAACAATAATGATCAGGCCGGCGAAAATTATTGCTGCCACCGCAATTATTTCAGCGATCCGGGTGATGGGGCGATACCATGTAAAATTAGTAAGTCGTAACACGGATGAGATCAATGCGCCAACAAGACTTATCGCTACAAAAAAAACAAAATTGGAAATGTACAATCCCCATGATGCATAATCTCTCATTGCAGTTACTTTCAGTCCGTTTTTTAGTTGCAGATAATAGGCATAGCAACCAATGAGAATGACAACCACTAATAATGCGATCCAAAGTTTTCCCCTTAAACTTGTACGACGCAGGGGACGCAATACAGCCTCACGTATTTCTTTGCGATGCTGAACTTTTTCTTCTTCAGTCAGCATGTGATAATCTATTTCTAAATGTGCATCTTCTGACATGTTCATTTTTTTTACTCTGTCGTGTTATGAACAACTGTATCTTTTTCAAATGGGAAATTTCTTTCAACGGGTGGTAAATAATATACCCTTGGTTCTGTTCCTAATTCTTCTAAGAAGCGATAGCCAGCCCTGTCCCTGATCAGCTCACTTAGCCTGAAAGTATCTTCTCCATTGGACACTGTATCTTCATTTGCATCGCCGAAAAATATCGTTCCATTGGGACAGTTGGTCACGCAGTCTGGCAGTTTGTTTGCCCTGGCCATATCCACGCAGAAATCACATTTGGATACTGTTCCCATTTTATCCTGCAAACTTGTTTCGATGGAATTATGATTGCAACCCGTTTCGGGTGTTGCACATCCTGCCGGGATCGAATCATTGGCCGTCCCCCAATTCTTCCCCCAGTTAAAAACTCTTGCATTGTAGGGGCAAGCTGCCATGCAAAACCTGCAACCAATGCATCGGTCATTGTCAATTAAGACAACGCCGTCTTTTCTTTTGAATGTTGCATCAACTGGGCAAACCTTGGTGCAGGGAGGATTGTCACAATGGAAACATGGCTGAGGCATCCAATAAGAAGAACCATCATGAGAATCCTTCATCTCTTTTACCTTGATCCATTCTATTGGAGGTCTTTTGTGATGCATTGTCTGGCATCCTTCAATACATTTTCTTTCGTTTCCACAGCGGGCCAGGTCAATGACCATCACAAATTTTTTTCCTTCAATACCTTCCCGGGCCTGGAGATTTGATATTGTGTTCTCTGCAACAGTATGTTTCATGTGATTACTGTCAACCTCGACCAGTTTTCCATCAGCAGTCAGAACTTTCACTTTTTCCCCGGGAGTCGGGATTGTATCGGCACTCAATTTCTTCTGGATACCCCATCCTGCTATTGCAGCGCCTCCTGCAAGTAACCCAAACTTCAAAAACTTTCTTCGTTGGGCTCCGTCGTTGGAATTCGGTTTCTCCATAATTTTTTTTAATTCATATATCCGTGTAAAAAATGAAAAATTAAAAGAGTAATGTATCTGATATGTAAAATTGGCTTTCGGCACTTATATCAATAATGACATTAATCAGAAAGTGGGATGATAAAAATCAAGGTAGGATGACAAAAAATGCAAATGTGTATGATTGTAATCAAATTATCAGAAAGTGATTTTCGAAGAAAAAAATAAACCTGGGCTGTTTTTATTAAGCTTCATGAAAATTATTTCGTAATAATTTTTTTTTACAAAAATTGAAAATAAAAATGCACAAACCTACAGACTGAGGGTTCCATATTGTATTTGTTGATTGCGAAATTACTTTCCATGCCTTTTTGGTATGAGCATGACAAAATCAATTCTGAAAAAATGAACTATGTTTATTCAACGATCTCATTCCGAAGTATGAAAATTTTTCCATTATTCTTTTTACAGCTATTTGTCATGAATGCATCTGCACAATTACATCCTGTTACATCTGGTGTCTTTCATTGGGCAGATTTGCCGGTGAAAAAAGAAGCACAGCGGGAAACCCAGAAAATAGCAGAAGGCACTGCTGCTGAGTTTGATTATTTCGAGATTCATGCTACCACTCAAATGAAAGGAGCTGTGCCCAGGTCATCACATACTCAAAAAGACATCGAGGAATTGATCATTATAAAAGAAGGAAAAGTAAAATGCACGATTGGAAATAAAACATCAGTGCTGGGCTCAGGCAGTGTGGCATTAATACCACCTTTGGAATCGCAGGCTTTTGAAAATGTGGGTGACGGGCCGCTCACTTATTATGTATTCATGTTCCGCTCCAGGAAGCCCATGAATATGGAGAGAAGTAATAAAGCAGGCGGTGCTTTACTGATCAATGCCGACACCATTCCCTATACAGAAAAAAATGACAGAGGCACTAAAAAATATTTTGATCGCCCCACTGCCATGTGTGATAATTATGAAATGCATATTACTTACCTGAAACATAAAGGGCCGAGTCACGACGCTCATCATCATGTAGACACTGAAATTATACTGGTGATCAGTGGCGAAGTTGAAATGACCATTGATGGCAAAGATTTTAAAGGCAGCGTCGGCGACTTATTCATTGCAGAGAGTGGTAAAACGCACCAGGTCTTCAATGCTTCCGATAAACCCTGCAGCTATTTTGCATTTAAGTGGAGATGATGCTGAAGCAACCAAATAATTCTTCATTGTCAGTAGCGAAGTCATGTAAATTTCTAACATACCACTTTCTCCTTTTAGACGTTCATAGTTATTTTAAACCATTCACATAAATAAAAGTGTTCGTCCGTCTTGCCTGATTAACTTGTACGCTAATGCCCAGGATGAAAAAAGCGATCTGTCTCCTTCTTTCATTTTTATTTTATGCTATTGCCTGTTGCCAACCGGTAACAAACAATACATCCGGTTTTTCCCTGACCGTATTAGATGAAAATGCAAAGCCCGCCGACGGCGCAGTTGTTGAATTATTGAAAAATAATAAGCTGGTAAAAGCAGCTATCACAAATACAAAAGGAATCGCCGTATTTGGAAAAATAGAGGAAGGCGATTATACATTTTCTGTTACTTACGCAGGCCACAAACCATATGTCACCGATATTTATCATTTCCCTTCTGCCGTAAACACTGCTACAATAAAATTAGAACCTGCTAGTATCACACTACAGGAGATAAACATAGTTTCAAAAAAACCATTCATTCAGCAAGAGCATGGCAAAGTAATACTGAATGTTGATGCATCAGTCACTAATGTTGGTTCCACAGTACTTGAAGTGCTCGAAAAATCTCCAGGCGTAACGGTTGATCGAAATGGCGGTATCGCCTTGCAGGGCAAACAAGGCGTGTTGGTACTAATTGATGATAGACCCACTTATCTCTCCGGCGCCGATCTGAATAATTTATTAAGCAGCATGAGTTCGGCACAAGTGGAACAGATAGAATTGATATCAAATCCCTCTGCCAAATATGATGCAAGCGGCAATGCAGGTATCATCAATATCAAAACGAAGAAAAATAAATTGAAAGGTTTTAATGGTTCCTTCACCATCCTGGGAGCACAGGGCGTTTATCCAAAAAATACTGACAACCTGGTATTAAATTACCGCAACGGTAAGATAAATACATTTCTTAATTACAATGTAAACCTGATCCAATACCTCACTGACCTGTACGCATTGCGAAAATATTATGATAGCAACCACGTCATTACCGCAATGCTGGATCAACCCTCTTTTTTTTCAGGAATTTTTTTGAATAACACTTTTAAAACAGGTTTGGATTATTATGTCACACCGAAAACAACCGTGGGAATTGGATTAGGAGGAACCTTTATTTACAGAAACGGAATTAATAATGGATTAGCTACCTGGCTGAATGCAGCCGGAGCAACTGATTCTGCTATTGTCACCATTAACAAAAGCAAAAGTCGTTTTACTAATGGTGCTATCAATTTCAATGCAAAGCATACTATATCTTCATCACAGGATATTTCTGCAGATTTCGACTGGTTACATTATTCGATAAGCAATGATCAATATTTCAACAATGAACTACAAACAATAGGTGGATACCAGGAAGCGTCGAGAGGAAATATTCCAACTACCATTAAGATATTATCGGGAAAAGTAGACCATACATTGAAACTTGATAAAAACACTACACTGCAATCCGGATGGAAGTCATCATCTACCAGCACAGACAATACAGCTTTCTATGAAAACTTTGACGGCACGCAATGGATAGAAGACTATAGCAAAAGCAATCATTTTATTTACAAAGAAAGTATCACTGCCTTTTACAGCAGCCTTGAAAAAAAAGATGATCGTTTCAGTTTCCAGGCAGGGCTCCGGTATGAAACCACAGGTTATAACGCCGATCAATTAGGGAATTCACAGCAAAAAGATTCTTCTTTCTCACGCCATTACGGTGGATTTTTCCCGAGCGGTTATATCAGTTACCTGTCCGATTCTTCCAATAATTTCACTTTTTCAACCGGTCGCCGCATTGACAGGCCACCGTTTCAAACATTGAATCCGTTTTACTTTATTGTTAACAAATACACTTATTCTACCGGCAATCCATTTCTTTTACCTCAATATAGCTGGAACCTTGAGTTGAATCATCAATACAAAAACTTATTGTCCACAAGCATATCTTACAGCATTGTAAAAAATTATTTCTCTCAGCTATTCCTTAATGATACAGCAAAAGGAGTGCTCTTATATTCGCAGGGAAATGTGGGACACACTTATACTTTCGGGTTGTCTTCCACATTAACTGCATCACCGTTCAAGTGGTTGTCATTGACAGCATCTGCTATTTACAATCACAAAGAATTGAAAGGTTTTAATAGCAATCATTATTCCAGCAATATCAACCAGCTTACTGTTAACATCAACAACCAGTTCAGCTTCGCAAAAGTTTATTCCGGTGAGATTTCCGGTTTTTATACTACCAAAGCCCGCAATGATATACAGGAATTATTATATCCTACCGGGCAACTATCATTAGGTGTTTCAAGACCAGTTTTAAAAAAGAAAGCCACTTTAAAATTCACCGCCCGTGATATTTTTCATACGAATACTATGGAAGGGCTTACACAATTTCCCAATGCTACAGAGTACTTCATCATCCACCGGGATAGCCGCATACTTACTCTTTCTTTTACGTACCGCTTTGGTAAAACTTATAAAGCCATCCGACATTCCGGCAGTGGCGCTGAAGAAGAAATTGAAAGAGTAGGAAGTGGTGGATAGACAGAAATTAAAATAAGGGATCGCTAAATTGATGAAGTCGGCTTATACTATCAGGATGATTTGAATTACTCAGGGTTGACTTTCTGCTGCATCTTTTTATCAAATTGCTTTTGCAAATCGTTCAGTTCTGCATCATATCCTGCCCGATCAAAAAAAGCAGCAGGATTATACGCATCACCAGGTTGATGCTTTTTATGCAGATCAAACTGGCTGGCATGAGAAGCAAGCCAAATATCGAAGCTTAAATTTTTCATTGAGTTAAAAGTGTACGCATAATCTTTTGCTATGCCAGGGTAATCGGCAATAGAATTAAATGGTTTATCGGTAACAATGGTGGGCATATTAGCGATCAGCACACGGTATGATCGCTTATCGTCTTTCACAGTAAACAAATAACTGCAGGAACCTTTTGTATGACCGGGATGATGAAGTAGCACCACTTGCATATCGCCAAGTCTAATGGTATCACCATCATGAAGCAAACGATCAGGAGTTACAGGTGCATAAGCGTTGCCATTTCCCCCCAATGCATAATCAGAACTGCCACCATCCTCTGCAACTTCAGCGTCTCCTTCATCAACCATAAATTGTGCACCGGTTTTCTTTTTTATAAAAGCCATTGCGCCCATGTGATCGAAATGCGCCTGCGTGGTTAGTAATATTTTAATATCGCTGAACTTAAAACCCAATGTTTTGATATTATCTTCTATTTGCCGGGCAGAAGCTGCCAGGCCAGTGTTGATCAAAACATTTCCTTTTGATGTAACGATGAGGTAACAGGCAAGATCATATGTCCCCACATAATATAGATTTCCTGCAATACGAAACGGCTGGTAAGGTTTTACCCAATCTTCAGAAGAAGGTTTAGGCTCTTTTACTTGTTGTGCCGCTGCAGTTGTTGTTAACGATACTGTAATTGCAAACGCAATATTTTTTATTGAACTATTAAACATATTGAAGATGGAAGTGATTGATGATTCAAATATATTCTTTTGAAGACAATTCTTTATACAAAAAAGAGTCATTTTTGTTTGACATATAACTATTCCTATCCCTGAAATTCTCTTTAATTTTATAGCTCTAAAGCCTTAAGCCGATAACAATGGAATTTATTGATTATTACAAAGTGCTGGGTGTTGATAAAAATGCCACGCAGGATGATATTAAAAAAGCATACAGAAAGCTGGCCCGCAAACTTCATCCTGATCTCAATCCCAATGATAAGGAGGCTCACAAAAAATTTCAGCAGCTCAACGAAGCCAATGAAGTGCTGAGCGATCCCGAAAAAAGAAAAAAATATGACCAGTATGGTAAGGACTGGAAACATGCCGAACAGTTTGAACAAGCGCAACAATCCCGGTCGGGTGGACAACAATTTGGCGGGCAAAGTTTTCATGGTGATTTTGAACAAGGAGATTTCTCAGATTTTTTCAATTCCCTATTCGGAAATATGGGTGGCAGTCGGCGGCAACGACAAACAAAATTCAGAGGTGAGGATTATCATGCAGAGCTGCAACTGAATCTTACTGACGCTTACCGTACTCACCAGCAAACTTTAACCGTGAATGGAAAGAATATTCGCATCACCATTCCCGCCGGGATAGAGAACGGGCAAAAGATCAGGATCAAAGGACACGGAGGTGAAGGTATCAATGGCGGTCCCAATGGAGATCTTTATATCACTTTCGATATTATTAATCACACAAAGTTTCGACGTGATGGCAACGACCTGCATACTACAGTCGAACTTGACCTATATACTGCTGTACTCGGAGGCGAGATCATGGTGGATACATTTGATGGAAAAGTAAAACTGAAAGTGAAACCTGAAACACAAAATGGAACAAAGGTTAGATTGAAAGGTAAAGGCTTTCCAGTTTATAAAAAGCAAGGAGAGCCGACAGCTATCGGCTTTGGTGACCTCATCATCAGCTTCCAGGTAAAAATACCGACCAATCTTACCGCCCGACAAAAAGAATTGTTTGAGCAGATAGCAAAATTATCATCATAAAAAAATTTTATGACAACGGAAAACATGATACCCATTTATGAATTTTGTACAGGCCACCAGTTGGAGATCTCATTTGTACAATCACTGGAAGAACAGGGATTGATCGAGACAATAGTGATGAACGAAATACAATACGTGGAGATCAATCATCTGACGAGGCTGGAACAAATAGTAAGATTAAACCGTGAACTGAACATCAATTTTGAAGGCATTGATGCGATCAATCATTTGCTGGATACAATAGAGAATATGCAACGCCAGATCACTGAACTGAAAAACAGGCTCCATTTTTTTGAGGAAAAAGATCAATCTTCTTACTTATAAATTATAGCAGAGCATGATTGATAAGTAATACCAGTGACGACGTGAAAGTCCTTAACTTTAGTAATTATTAAAACTTGATACCATTGAAACGCATAAATTTTACACTGCCATTCATCGTTCTTCTTTTTTTATTGTCTGCCTGTTCAGAAAAAAATAAAAAGCAAATGAGTACAGCAAATGAAAACTGGTTACATGTTTCCGGTGATAAGATCGTAAACCAAAAAGGTGATACAGTTCTCCTGCGTGGATTTGGATTGGGCGGTATGCTCCACATGGAAAATTTTATTGATGGTTATACCGGCAATGAAGAAGCCATGAAAGAAGGATTGAAAAATGTATTGGGAGAAAAGAAATACGATCTGTATTTCGATACGTTTCTCAAAAGCTATTTCACCGAACCCGATGCGGCCTATATTCAAAGTATGGGATTGAATCTTGTCCGCATTCCTATCAACTATCGTCTTTTTGAAGATGATATGAACCCCGGTGTTATCAAAGAAGCATCATTCGCCTACCTCGATACTGTAATAGATCTATGTGCAAGGCATAACATTTACACCATTATTGACCTACATGCATTTCCGGGATCGCAAAATCAGCATTGGCACAGTGATAATCCTACGCATGTTGCATCATTCTGGAACTATAAAGATTTCCAGGACAGGGCCCTTCATCTTTGGGAAGTAATTGCTGAACGATATAAAAACAATGCATGGGTTGCAGGTTATGATGTGATGAATGAACCTGGCGATCCAACGGGCAAAAAACTTTTTCCTTATCTAAAAAGATTGCGTGATGCGATCCGTAAAGTGGATCCTGATCATATACTCTTTTTGGAAGGTGATAAGTATGCAACCATATTTGACAATTTCACCGAAATATGGGACAATGTGGTTTACACCAATCATGATTATGCAATGCCCGGTTTTATTTTTGGCGGCGATTATCCCGGCATCACCCGTGACCATTATTATGATAAGGATACACTGGAAAAAGATTTTTTACAGAAAAGCGAATTCATGTTCTCACATCATGTACCGCTTTGGGTAGGTGAGTTCGGACCTGTATATACCGGCGATCCGAAAAAAGATGAAATGCGTTACCGTGTATTAAAAGACCAGTTGGCTTATTACAATAAATACAAAGTAAGCTGGTGTATCTGGTTGTACAAGGATATGGGACTGCAAGCCATCATGCATCAAAAAGATAGCACAGCATATATGAAATTGGTCACTCCTTTTTTGCGCCGCAAAGATTCACTTGGCGCCGATGCATGGGGAAGTACCGATAAAAACATCAGGAATGTACTTCAACCGTTGGAAGATTTTATCACTAAAGAATTTCCAACTTATGATCCTTATCCGCATGGATCGAAAGGTGAAATCGCTTTGCTGGTAAGACATCTACTGATCTCTGAAGCGTTGCTACCTGAGTATTGCAACCTGTTCAAAGGTTTATCGGATGACCAGCTTGTAGCGCTTGCCCGGTCATTTCGGTTTGAAAATTATGTGAAGCGAACCCGGTTGGAAGATATATTGACCGGCAGGGAAAAGTGAGTGGGCTTAGATAGAATGCAGACTTACTTACCCAGGATCTTTTCTGCCGCTTCTTTATCCTTTTCAAATATTTTCAACTCTACTCCGGCTATCGGGTCCATGCCGAGTACATTTTCATCATTTAGAAATGACTCAATGCCGTTTTCTTTCAGTTTATCCTGCATCATATCTGCTTCATAAGCATCCGTATAAACATGCAGGGTGATCGTTTTTTCATTTTGCGTTGTCATGATATTATTTTATTTGATACCAAAATTAAAGATAGTAACATCGTTATCCAATGACCGGAATCCGTCTCTATCATTTTTCCCGTCCGGCATAGATCCAACTTGACTTAGAGAAATTACAAAAAAAAAGACACATGCTTATGACATATGCCTTTTTTAAAAATATAACGAATAAAAGATATTATTTATAAGCGATCGCTGCACTGGTTGGACCCGCCAATGGAAGCCATTCCGTAGAACTGAACCCGGTTTGGTGTGCCCACCTGTCAAAATCATTGAAAGTAAAATCAAAACCACCTTTTGTTTCTATGAGCATGTTGAGCGACATCATCAGCCCGAAAGCATTTTTTCTCCTGTCATTATCAATGATGTTTTCAATGCACACAAAGGCTCCTCCTTCCGGCAGAGAATTATAAGCCTGTTGCAACAACTGCAGTTTTTCATTTTCTGCCCAGTCATGCAATATATTTCCCATCACGATCACATCTGATTGAGGCAATGGATCAGCAAAGAAATCACCTGCTACAACATTGACCCGATCCGAAAGTTTATTTTGTTTCACATAATCTTCAGCAAGAGGCTTCACAGTGGGAAGATCAAATACAGTACAACGCATATCCGGGTTGTTTGCAGCTACAAGAACACATAATGCACCGAGACCTCCTCCTGCATCCGTCAATGTATGATAACGGGAAAAATCAAATTGTTTAGCAAAACTCATAAAAGCACCCATCTGCACTCCGTTCATTGCATTCAAAAATTCACGCAACGAAGCAGGGTCTTTATAAAACTGATCGAACTGGTTGCCCGATTCTGAAGTTGAATACTTCAATTCGTTTTGTGGTTTGCCTGTGATCAATCCTTCTTCAAGGTCGCCCCAATATTTATAAAGGCGGTGGTTTGACATTTCCAGGATACCACCCAGGTAGGCAGGTTTCTTTTTATCCAGGAAGAAATCAGTTTCAGTTGTATTACTGTACTCGGCTGTTTCGTAGATGCCATCCCGCTGCAGGAATCCCAGCGCCACAAGTGTATCAAGAAAATCATAGAGGCTGCGATCATGAAGGCCCAGTTTTTTTTGTAAGGCCTTTCCGGATAGCGGACCTTCTGCCAGGATGCTGAAGAGGTTGAACCGGATAGCAGCGAGTAATGTTTTGGATGCCCAGAACCCCATGCCGATCTGTAAGATGTGTTCGGGTGTAAGATGGGGAGCTGTTTGCTTCCCGTTTGTTTTCGGTTGTAAGGTTGTCGTTTCCATTATAATTAATTTTTATGCTGTAAACATACCTTCACCGGAAGCCCAAAACCATTGACGATGGTTAAGATTTTTTTTCTTTCATCAAAAGGCGTTTTCTCAGGCGGCTGAGTGATTCGGGTTCAATGCCGAGGTAGGAAGCAATATAATGGAGTGGCACCCGCTGAAAGACCTGCGGGTATTTTTCGATCAGCGATAAATATTTTTCTTCCGGAGAAGCGGATTGCATCTGCGCCAGCCTCTTCAGCATGGCATAGTGTGATCTTTCTATTTTCTTAGTATCATATATGCGGAACTTGGGGATGGCTTCAAATAAAAGGTCCAGGCTTTTTTCATTGATGCAGAAGATCTCGCTGTCTTCCAATGCCTGCACATAATAAATACTCGGCTGATGATCGTGAAAGCTTTCCAGGTCGCCCATCCACCATTCTTCAAACCCGAAGTTGATGATCACTTCTTTTCCATGCTCATCTATCATATAGCGCCGGAAACATCCTTTGTTGATATAGCTCCTTACCCGGCACACTTCTCCTGCACGAAGAATATACTCCTTCCTTTTCACACAACGTCTTTCAAAATAACTTAAGGCTTCCCGGATCTCTTCATCTGTAAGATGTGCAGTATTCCTGAGCTTGTGGATGATCGCCGGATGTATGTCTTTCCACTGATCCATTTTTATTAATCTGTGCATCTAATTTAAGAATATTTTCAGGGCAGGCAATTTAATTTATCATTGTACCAAACGTTAAACTTATCAACAAACAGAAGCTAACTACGTCTTTTCAAAAAATAAAATCGCAGCAGCGCTATAATAAGATTAAATTACAAGTAATGCAGATTATTCTATCTGCAAATAAATTTAAGAACATGTCAAACATTTTAGATGTTGTTGTGGCCGACAAAAACCTCGCCACTATGATGAGAGGTGTAAAAGCAGCAGGATTGGAAGTTGAACTGAGTAAGAAAGGACCTTTCACCATATTCGCTCCCACGGATCTTGCATTTGGAAAATTAGCAGCCGGTGAAATGACCGAGTTGCTGAAACCTGAAAATAAAGTAAAACTTTCAGACATCCTGCACTACCATGTAGTAACAGGGAAGACTAATTTCAAAGACCTGAAGGATGGTCAGAAATTAAAAACCATAAATGGAAAAGAACTTGACGTAAAAGTAAGTAACGGCAATGTTACTATCAATGGTTCCAAAGTACAGGAACGGGATTTGGAAGCATCCAACGGAGTGGTACATTCTGTGGATACCGTTATTGAAGTAAACTAAGATTTTCGCCGTTTAATCTATGAGATCCATTAAATTGAAATTCTACAAAAGCCGCCTTTGATCAGGGTGGCTTTTGTTGCTTAACAAGGTCCGCACACTGCAGCTATCATTTGGAAAAACTTTTTTTAAATACCCTAAAATCTTTTTATGTTTCAATATAAAAAATACAGGATCACCGCTACAGATAGTTTTCGGCCTGATGACTTTCCGAAAGTAACAGACGAACTCGCTGAACTGAACAAAGGCATAGCAGGCATATCTGCTGCGCATAAGGAAGAGATACTCCTTTCTTTCTTCAAAAAACATTCATTACACAGCACCTGGCTCAAAGCAAACCCTGAACTTACAAGTTTGATCACCAGTGGTGCATTTGCTACCGGTCATTTAGAATCACTTTTTGATTCCTGCCAAATGAACAAACGATTCCAGGAGGAATATGAGAACTACATCCGGGAGAAAGTATCATAAAAGGACGGAATTAATTCTTTAGGTAATACCTCCCGTTAGTAGAGGTTATTAGGTTTGTTTCATTTGTTGTAAGAAACGCCACAAAAGTTACAGCATCGGCAAAAAAAAATCTGCGAAACCGTAATTCCGCAGATCAACAACTCAAGGGTTTTAATTCTTTATAATTGTCTTACCATCTTTTGTTATCGGTACGGGGTGGTCTCTCTTTTGCTACAGAAACCGATAATGCCCTGCCTTCGATTTCTTTATTGTTGAGGCTCTTCATAGCAGTCTGCGCTTCAGCAACAACATCCATTTCAACAAAACCAAAACCGCGGCTTTGACCGCTATCTCTGTCAAGGATCACTTTTGCTGAGGTCACATTACCGAATGGAGTAAACAAAGCTCTTAAAGTTTCATCATTAGTGTGAAAGCTTAAGTTCGAAACATACATGTTCATAAATAAATAATTTAAAATAATAAAATAAAATACCGGTGACTGAAGCCAGAATCAAAAAGTAAAGAAGAGGTAACTGTTACTAAGACGAAGAGTAAGAATTTGCGCTAAACTGATACTAAATGTTTGCAGAACTAAAAATCACAGGGTAAAGATACTTTAATATAGCACGACTAACTAATCTATTTATGCCGGCAGTACAGATGCTTTGCTGCGTGTTTTATACATCGCTCAATTCATTTTGTTCTAATTACCCGGTATGTGAAGACAGGAACCAGGGCGAAAGCCGGCTTTTGTTTTTATGGTCATAGAAAAATAACAACAGCAGGGTAAAGAAAAGACTACATTTACCACTGCTTCCAGATTCATGCAGCTACACTGGTCTTTTTTGGGGCGAAATCTTTTTCTATACGATTCTCATTTTTGGTATTTATTTTCTTTAACCATGTCCGGTCCGGAATTATTTTGGAGCGGATATAAATCTTAAACCATGTTAGTAATAGCACAACACACAAACATCACCGACCCGGCAGCTTTCTGGGCAAAAGCACAATCAGTTGTCGGAGCTACTCCTGCCGGCACCAGCGTTCTATCCGTTTTTCCGTCGCAGGATGGTAAAACCGGCACTTGTATTTGGGAAGCAGGAAACGTTGCTGAACTGCAACAATTCCTTGATACAGCATCAGAGGGTTTGGCCACTAATTTTTGTTATGAAGTAAATGAAACGGCTGCACTTGGTTTACCCGAAAGAAAAAAAGAAGCAATACTTAACTGATCCTCATTTATGTCTTTATCATGGAAGAGCTGCAAGTGCGGCTCTTTTTTTTACCTCACCCCATCACGATTTCGCAATTTGAGAACCCTGCGTCCCTCTCCTATTCCAAACAACGTCTCTCCACAGGAGGACGTTGTTTTTCATTTATGCAACGTCCCTGCGGAGACGTTAACGGGAAAAAATATCACTGAACCATCGCCGCTAATTGCCACCTGTCAAATTAATTCTACATTTCTGCTCTTTAGGCGTAGCTTGATTTCAATATTGATCATTCACTATCGTAAAATATTCTGTATGATCTCCCCGGCAAAAACAAAATCATCCATAATAGCGGCAGGCATATTGCTATCTGTTCTTCTGTACCTGCTGGTATCATTTGCAATGTCGAAATTTTTAAATCCCTCCGGAACCGCGGCTGGTATAAACGCAAATTCATTTTTTCTTTCCAGGCTGGTCCTTTGGTTTTACCTCTTGCTGGTCTATATCTATGTATTGAAAGTTGAAAAACAAAACTTCCTTTTGTGGCCGGAGAAAAAATATTCAATCCTGTTCTATTTAATTTCAGTTGTAGCAATTCTGGCGGGCATCATCGTTGTATCAGGGCTTCTTCATAAAGTAGAGTCTTATTATGGCTGGGATCATAGCGAAAAGCTGAAAGTGATGTTGCAAATCCTTTGGAAAAATAAACTTTTACTGCTGTTCACAACGCTGTCAGCCGGTATCATGGAAGAATTGCTTTTCAGGGGATATTTAATGCCCAGGCTGCAATTGCTTCTTAAGAATAGATGGCTTACCATAATTATTTCATCGCTGCTCTTTGCAATGGCTCATTATTCCTATGGCAGTTTATCACAGATCATCAATCCATTGTTTATCGGGATCATCTTTGCATGGCATTATCAAAAATACCGGAACATAAAAGTGCTGATGCTCTGCCACTTTTTAATAGATTTTATATCGGTGCTCACCACTCACTGATTGAGACTTCTATTAGTAAGTTAATGGAACACCTTCACTGGTAAGCGAAAGCGATATGCTTTCGTCGTGGTTGGTGTTTTTCGATAAGCATCAGGTTGATTAATGTTGTTTGTGCTGATCCCAACCACGGAGTGAACGCATTTTTTGACATCCGGATATGAGTAATGTCATTTGTTTCGCATCGCTTATAATATAGATTTGTTTGTAGTATGCTTTGAGATAATTCTACTTTAATCGGATTGTCTATATTAACTCCTGTTATGAAAAAGGTTTTAAAATTTATTAAATGGTCTTTTCTTTTTTTGATCATCCTGGCCCTGATAATTTATTTCAGGCCCGCATGGACACCATCAATTGCTTCAGTAAACGGGAAAAAACCAATTGCCTCCCTTGAAAAAATTGAATTAGGCAACTTTAAACAGTATGTTCTTATCAGGTCAACAGATATAAATAATCCAATACTATTATTTATTCACGGAGGTCCGGGCATGCCACTCATGTATTTATCTCACTCATTTCAACGGCCATTGGAGAAAATATTTACCGTCGTACAGTGGGACCAAAGAGGTGCAGGAAAATCATATGATCCAAATATTCCTAAAGGATCCATTAATGTGGAGCAATATATTGCTGATGCTATTCAACTGATTGACACCTTAAGAACGAGGTATCATCAGCAAAAGATCTTCCTCGTTGGGCATTCGTGGGGAACATATCTCAGCAGCATTCTGGTACAAAGGCATCCTGAATTATTTTATGCCTATATAAGTGTTGGGCAGGTAGTAGATGGAGAGGCAGCTCATAAAATTCAAAAGGAGTTTTTATTAACTGAAGCTACCAAGAGAAATGATAGCTCTTTACTTAACAAGCTCAATCAAGCCGGCTTCACTTCTTATGAAAACTACCTTTTTAAATATGGTGGCGAATTAAAACACGCAACAAGCTTTACTCCTCTGGTAATGACAGGCCTTTTTTCAACTGAGTACACATTCAGGGATGCTTTAAATGTTGCAAAGGGGCCGCAGTTCTGTGGAAAATATATGAATTATAATGCTATCCGGGGGAGCATAATGAACACTATAAAAAAATATGAAGTGCCCGTATTTTTTCTTACCGGCTCTCACGATTATACCACTCCTTTTCCTTTAATAAAACAATATTACGATAGCATACAAGCGCCATTTAAGCAAATCATATGGTTTGATGAATCTGCACATTTTCCGTTTTATGAAGAGCCAAAAAAATTTGACAGCGTAATGATCTATCAAATACTTCCTTCTGTCAAAGGAACAGAATAGCAAAAAATATTTCTGTTGCTACTGTTTGCGTCCCCGCAAACAGCATTCATGTGGGCGGTGATTCCAACATCAGCAAAGACCTTTAAAAAAAATTCTAAAAAATCATCATGTGGAAAAATTTATGTTATTGAATTTCAGCGTTCAAAATGATTCAGAAACCTGCTGGCACCTTCTTTGAATGAAGTTGATAAAATCAAAAATTATGAAAACAAAAATGATGATTTTGTTGCTGGCAGGATTCAGCTTTTCAATTTTTGCTACCGCACAATTAAATCAATTCACTCCGGGTATCAAGGGTGGGTTGAGTTCGGCACGTCTATCCGGTTTTACCGGCGATAACCGCATCAGTGCTCATGTAGGTTTTTTCCTGCATCACACTATTAATAATCATTGGTGCTTCCAACCGGAACTGTTGTACTCCGGCGAAGGACAGCGATACATCGCCAGCAGTGGTGAAGAGAGAACATTGGCGCTCGATTATGTGCAGCTCCCGCTGATGTTCCAATATTTCCCGATAAAACAATTGTATTTTGAATTTGGTCCGCAATTCGGCTTACTGGTCAGTGCCCAGGATAATGGCGCTAATGAAAAGATCAATTCCAAAAGCGATTTTACTAATGGACAAGTAGGATTAAATCTTGGCGTGGGAGTGAACATTACACCGCAGTTTGGATTTTACGGACGCTATTCATTTGGCGCTACTGATGTATCAAAATTTGATAATATAGTAGATCATAGCCTGGTAGGACAATTAGGCGTGGCGATACGATTGAAATAGGAATAGATTTTTAGTTGCTACAGTTTGCGTCCTTGCAAACAGCATTCATGTTGGCGGAAATCCACGATTGTCATCGGGGCAGGGCCAACATCAGCTAAGATGTTGCTTTGAAAAAAACAAACGCAACTTTCCTGAAGGAGACGTTACTGGAGAAAATTTTAAACTGCTTGAGCTAACGAGGAAAAGACCTGGACTAACGGTGAGGCAAAATCCCTGCATTACTTTTTGCCTGATGTATCAGAACTTGTTTTTGTGCTGTCCTTTAAAACCGAGTGGTTAGCAAAATGTTTATGATACCTGCAGTGCCAACCATGGAAATGATGGAGGTGACCAATTAATAACAGTAGAAAAACAAGAAAGACAACCAATCCCAAAATTTTATTGAAGAATGCAAAAACCTTATCCATAATTATAATTTGAGTAGTAAATATACATTTAAACTTTCTTACTCCATAGAAGGTGGTTTCATCCGCTGTTCTTTAACTTATTGTGGTCGGTGAGAAACGCCAACTACAGTATTTTGTATTATTTTTTACCGCCTGCTCCGTAGCATTGCGGAGAACAACTGTTGGGGCTTGAAAAAAACATACCTTTCTGCATAATGATCAACCAAAACAAAACATTATGAAAAAAAATTATTTCCTTTTATCAGTCATAATGATCGGCATTGGGATGACATCCTGCAATACAAATAAGGTAGATAATTCAAAAACTACTGCAGCCGGCTTTGACATGCAAAAGGCAAGGGCATTTATAGACAGTATCAACGCAAAATGGATAGAACAGTTGAAAGCGGGTGACTCTGTTGCGATAGCTTCTCATTATGCACCCGATGGAAAAATGATTGGAGCAGGAGGTGATCCGATCACTGGTGATGGCATTCTGACCGCATGGGGTGGTATTATCCGCCAGGGATTTAGGGATTGGAAATTTGTGACTACTGATCTTGCGGGTGATTCCAATTTTCTGATCGAAACAGGAACATATGAAATAAATGGCGCTGAGAAAAAATTAGTGGATAAAGGAAATTATGTGGTTACCTGGAAAATGCAACCCAATGGTGAATGGAAATTGTATCGTGATGTAGGGGTCAGCAACATGCCCGTTTTTTCAAAATAATTCTATTGCTGTGTTTGTTGACGACCACGATGTGAAAGCATTAATTCCCCATATCATAATTTCTAATACTCCATTATCATTCGGGTCTTCTTCGCCTTTTCTCCCACCCATGTTCGGAATTTTGGCCGGATGGCTCAGACCTGGTAGAAGTACGCTCCGAACATGACCCGAACATGACCCGAACGAGACCCGAACAAAACCCCTACCGAACAATATCCATTTTCGCAGCAAAATCCGGCAATTGGCGGCAACTAACGGCAACAATGGCGTGAGCAAATGAAGGCGTACCACGGTTTGAACCGTGGCACGCCTACGCAAACGGCAGTACCTTTACAAAAAGGTTAAGGCATGAAAAAATTGGTAGCAGCACTGGCAGTGCTGCTTCTTTCTGTGTTGGCAGCAGCACAGCAGGAGATCAAAATGGATGAACTGAGTAAGCATACCGGCGATTCGGTAAAAGTGTGCACTAAAATATTCGGCGGTATTTATCTTGACAGAAGCAAGGACGCCCCTACCCTGTTAGATGCCGGCGGCAAATACCCCGATGCACCACTGACCATTTTGATATGGGGAGATACAAGAAAACAATTTAAAGAAGCTCCCGAATCATTTTACAAAGACAAAAATGTTTGTATTACCGGCAGAATAAAATTGTATAAAGACAAACCCGAAATAGAGATCTATGATGAAAAACAGATACAGGTGGCTAAATGAGATTGAATCTTTTTTGGTTCGTGAGACACGAACCTTTAGGTTTGTTTTCAGATTAGCTTCTAAATTTAGTTTGCTATTATTATTACCTTTCTTTTTGCTACTTTTTCTTTGTGGATAATATAAAAATGTTAATAACCAACAATCAAAACTGTTTGGGTGAACTATGACACGAACCAGCTTTGTATAGCTATCCTCGGATAAAGACCCTTGCAGTTTTTTACAGGACGCATCAAATAGAAATTCAAGCTTCAAGGCTTATTATTAAGGTTTCAATGAACAGCCTGTAAATTGATTGTAACAAAACAATTTTATGCAATACCAGTATGTAATTGGAATGGACATTTCCAAACACAGTTTTGATGTAGCCATTCTTTCGACAAACAACCCGGAGGAAATTTTTCACAATGCATTCACCAATGATGCAAATGGCTTTGAGGAGATGATGAATTTTGTAAATGAGATGATGCCGGGATTTAATTGTAACAAAGCGTTGTTTTGTATGGAAGCAACCGGCCTATATTGTAATGCTCTGCTTCATTTTTTTCAAAGCCAGCAAGCAAATGCCTGGGTAGAGAATGCTATCCAAATCAAACGTTCCCTTGGAATAAAACGTGGCAAAACAGACAAAGTCGATTCTATAAGCATTGCTAAGTATGCTTTTAAAAATGCAGAGTTGGTAAGGCTTTGGAAGCCGTCGAATGTTGTATTGGAAAAGATAAAACATTTGGCAACGCTACGAGAAAGGATGGTGTTAACACAAAAAAGATTGGTTACGCCAATAGAAGAATTGCGTGATGCAGGTCAGGAGAAAATGGCTGAATATCTTCACAAATCGATTAGACGGTCAATTAATGCTCTTGATGCTGATCTGAAAAAGATCGAAATGAAAATAATGGAATGCCTCAAAGAAGATGCAAGCCTGGCTCATTTATTTGCTTTGATAACCTCTGTCGTAGGGATTGGTTTTGTCACAGCAATCAATCTTATCGTTCATACGCAAGGATTCAATGTAATGTGTGATAGCAGAAAACTTGCATGCTATTGTGGAGTGGCTCCGTTCCCATATCAATCTGGCATTAGTATCAAAGGCAGGACAAGGGTAAGTCACATGGCTAACAAAAAACTTAAAACGAATCTTCATCTTGCTGCACTCACTGCGATCAAATTTGACCCAGAGCTAAAAGCATACTATGAACGGAAAGTATTGAATGGAAAACCTAAAATGAGTGTTATCAATGCAGTTCGATTCAAATTGTTAGCAAGGGTGGTATCCGTTGTGAAGAACAACAAGGAATATGTGAAAAAAACAGCTTAAAATAGTTTTTGTTTTATCATAGAAATCCGGGGCGAAGTATACGGCTTCCTACTAATGACCCAAAAACCTTGGGAATAATGCTGACCAATTATGTCGTCGATTGTTATGTAAAATCGGTATCGAATTGTTCGGACACCGATGACTGAAAACAAGTAAAAGTCCTGTGTCACCAAATCCTCTCGGATTTACATTATCTGCTCTTGTGCAATAATGGAATACCCTTCCCTTTTCAGCATCATTAAAATAAATGCAATCAGCATGAAAGATGTTATCTCGGTCATGTAAAATGCGATGACAGTAGACAGCCATCTCCGTCTCTTCAGTTATTCTTGCTATTGCTCTATCCGTTGCCACTAATAAGAAAAGAATAATTCTAGGGTCTCCTATAAAAAGTTCTTTGAAGATTTTTTCCCAAGATGTACAGGCTTGTGTTCCAGTCCCTGAAAAATCATCAACTAAAATTACAGTATCATTTTCGGTCAAATTTTTCGTGGGGATTTCACTTCGATGAATGAAAAGATTATTAAATCTTCTATGAGTTAACCCATTTGCCATTCTAAATAGATGAAGCATTGAATCACCACTTTCGCCTGTACTTCCAGAAAAAGGCACAAAGTACCATTGGCCTTGTCTTTTCTCTGGATCAATATTCCAACCTGGAATACCGTTTAAAAGTTGGCTAAAAGAATGTTGAATTGCAACTGGATTAATGAAAAGAACTGAATCTAATATTCTTGCAGCCAAATCATGATCTTGAATTGCAAATTGGCCAATCCATAATTCAACAGCATTCCGTGTAACTGGGCTATGATAATTTGAGAAATGAGCCAACCAATGTTCAATTCTTGGAGTATTAATTGGCGAACCTCTATCTAGTGGCTGTTGCATTAACGTCTATTTGCTCTTTTAAGTTTTTCCTGAAGTGCTTTTATTAATTTGCTAACAGCTTCCCATAATTTCTCTTCCCCATAAAACAATTCAATATCCAATTCATCTATCGAAGATTGAAAACTTGAGATTTTTTTCATTAATGCGTTTACACCGGCATGTCTGCTTACTTCACTTATTTCCAAATGTTGGATAGGTAAATCTCTATCTTCCGAAAACTCTTTAAGTTTTGTAGACATTTTTTTAATCACTTTAGCCTTCTTTGCATTTGATATATACTGCTTAATTAAACGAAAGTCCGTAACAGCTCTAATAGTTTTTGGTTCATTCAAATACTTATCTAGCATTTGTCGAATGAATTTTTTTTCTTTAAACCATTGAAATCTTAATACTTCTCTATCTCGAATAACAGAATAGAGTTCGATAAAGAAATCAGCTTTAATCCTTTTATTTGGATTTGCATCTAGCATCATGTCTTGAAATTCTCGATCGTAATGAAGTAATTTTTTACATCGAGTAACTACGGCTTCATCAAGGCCTGTTAATTGGGATAATTTATTTTCGCCTCTTTCTTTTAATTCATTCATTAATACCTCTAACTTCAATGCTGTTGGCATTAGCTCCCAGTCTTCTCTAAGTTTATGAATTTGAAACATCGTAACAATGTTCTGAACGAGAGTTGGCTCAGCTACTTCATTTACTGGTACAGTATCGAGATTCAATTCTTGAGCACAAATCCATCGACGTTGACCATCAAGAATGACATATTTACTAGATTTTTTTTCTTTATATACTGTAAGTGGAACCAAAATGCCTACCTTCTTAATTGATTCCTTTAAAATCTCTAAAGGTCGCTTATCAAACAGCATCCTTGGATTATGCCTATTTGCCTGTAATTCGTCTGTCTTTATATTTTTTACTCTAATAGCATTTACTACTAAAGAATTTTCTGATGAAGTCATAATTAATAATTTGTAATGATTAGTTCTTTTGATTTGCGACGATTAGAAGCGAATCCAGCAATATGCCTTCTTACAAGCACAGTTTTTTTATTAAACCCCTTTGATAAATACAAACCTTCTTTGGAATAAGCATAGCTTACCATAAAAAAAACATTCTTAGTGTTAAGATATTCTAAGTACCAACGTAAAGATTCGATTTCTTTTTGACCAAAATTAAAATTTGAATACTCATTAAATATTCTCCGAGATTCAACACAATAGGGTGGATCGAGATAAATAAAATCATGAGGCAATACTTTACTAATCGTTTTTTCAAAGGGTCCACTAATTAATATTGTTTTTGAAAGAGCTACAGAACACTGTCTCAATAAATTTTTCGAAGGCAAGTGGTTATTTTTGTTTTCATATCCTCCGAACGGAACATTAAAATATCCTTTTTGATTAATTCTATACAGACCATTAAAACAAAAGCGATTTAAATAGATAAATCTGGCCGCAGCTTTCTCTTTACTCAATTTATTGAAACTAATATTTCGTATTCGGTAATACTCATCCTTTGTTTTCTTGAAACGGTATAAATAATAAATAACAGATTCAACATTTACCTTAATGGCTTTAAAGGTTGATATTAATTCTTTATTTATATCTCCTAGAATCGCATGTGTAGGTGTTATCTGAAAAAAAAGTCGAGCAGAACCAGAAAATGGCTCAACATACCGATTATAATTACAAGGCATTAATTCTGAAATTACTGGTAATAATTGTTTTTTACTACCCGCCCATTTTATGAAGCTATTCATGAAAAGATTTTGTTTTGAAATGATAATCTTAATACAAACCTATCTTTAATATTACAGTTTTCAATAAGGTTGGGATAAAAACTCGTAAGAAATAGCAAAGTTATAATTCTGAAATAAGATGCGAGTGAAATCGAAAGTGTATGTAAATGACATAACCAGTGATGATAGTAGCACAAAAACTTTTACCCATGAATCACTTCAACATTTGGTATCAACTAAGGTAATTTTTTTTAATACTCAGCCAAAGTAAAATATTGCCGGTAAGTGGAATTTCCTAAACTGCCCGGCGGCGGGCAGGGAACATTCAGTATATTCGATGTGCGCCACGGCAGCGGCCGTAGCCCCGTGTAATACTCATATTCATTTTCACAATATGAAACAATTTCTGATCTTTCTCGGATTCGCTTCAACTGTCTATACCTCATATGGCCAGGATTCATCCGGGTTTACCTATTCAATCAAAGAAGCCGGGATCTCCATTAACCTTCCAAATTCAAAATGGCACCTAACCGACAGCGAAGAAAATAACAGCCGGGCAGTCTATATCTTTAAGAGAGAAGCCATCATAGATAATTCTAACACGCAGATAATTCCAAACATTGCGGTAATTATTGAAGACGTGGACGAAAATACCGATGTAATAGAATATTCAATAGTAAAAAGAACCAAAACACCGTTTGATGTATCAGAAACATTTATACATGGCGATGGCAAACTAAATTATAAAAATGCTGTCGGGTATAAAGGGACCTATAAAGACCAACGATCCATATTACATACGATCTATGTTGTTCATGCCATTAATAAGAACAAAGGGATACAATTGATACTTGATACTACTTCTGAGACATTTGCTGAAATTGACCCGGAGTTTTTAGCGGTATTAAAATCATTAAAGTAACAGAAGATCTTTGTCCGCCAGGCGGGCAATCTAAGCTCAGTGAAATAGATTGCTTCTCTCGCCTGAGGCGAGAGAAGCAATGACCTTGAAGTCCAGGTATGCCATACTTCTAAAGTATGGCATACCTATCGCTTATTTCCCCGCAACGACTCTGCACAGCAGGACCTTGCTGAGACACAAACAACAAAACTCCTGATTGACAATTAGTAATTGATCGATTATTATCGCCGCCTTTTACCCCGTCAAAAAACCATTCACATAAAACTGTGTTGCACCATTGCATTTGTTTAGAAATGGTATGAAGTAATTCATTAGTTTGAATAACTATTAATAACTGTTTTATGCATAACCAGGCAACACGATCAAACAAATTCTTGCTTGTTCATCCGCTTGTGATATCTTTTTTTCTCAGTGCGGTTATTTTGCTTTTTTCCTGCGGCACTACACCACCCGCTGAACAATATGGTTTTGTTACCATGCTCGGCAACGACACCATCTCTGTAGAGAGTGTGACCCGCCAGGGCAATACATTAACAAGCGATGAAGTGGACCGGTTTCCCCGTGTGCGGGTAAGACATACCGTTGTGCATCTTAACGACGACGGCAGCATCAGGCATCTTGAGATGGATATTCATACACCCAGTGAGCCATCGAATGAACGGGAACGAAAAGTGGTTGCTACTGTCAGCAACAATGAAGTGAATCTTTCCAAAACTGATAGCACAGGTACGATGAAGAGAGAATTTGCAACAGGCGGCAGTATTGTAGTAGCTCATGTGCCGCAGATGTACAGCCTTTATGAATTGTATTTTGCTGCGGCATTAAAATACGCAGGAGCATCAAAGCTTGCAGCCGGCACCCCGGTGCAGATGCGACAGTTTTATATTGACCGTGAGTTTGACCGGTTTCCATTGGGCCATGCTACTGTGACGCCACTTGGAGGAGGCAAAGCAGAGATCTTTCACGATTGGCTTTCCGGAATCGGTGAAGCCACGATGGACTCGAGCTATCACATGCTCAGTTATTCGGGAGCAAGAACAACATATAAAGTAGTAGTGAGCCGTCTTACTTCGCCGCCTGATGTAAAAAATATTGCTGACCGGTTTGAAGCACAGGAAGCGAAGACCGGCACTGTAAGATCGTTAAGTGTAAGGGATACTACAAGAGCACAAATTGGCAATGCGCTATTTACTGTTGATTATGCAAGGCCACTCCTGCGTGGACGTACACTTTTAGGAGATGTGATACCATACGACCGTGTATGGCGAACAGGCGCTAATGCAGCTACACAGTTTACAACATCGGCGTCAATAAAAATCGCAGGCTTGCAGGTACCAGCAGGGAAATACACTTTGTGGACGGCTCCACATACTAACGGAGTTGATCTGATCATCAACAAACAAACAGGGCAATGGGGGACTGAATACAACAGCTCACAGGACCTGGGCACAGTAAGAATTAAATCGGAAACAGTTTCCACGCCGGTAGAAGAGTTTACCATTTCCATTGTGCCGGGCGCCGACACACATCATGGAACGCTTGTGATGGAATGGGGTACATTCAGGTGGACAGCAGCAATAGAAATGCAATGATGATGTCATTATTTTCCGCCTTTCAGAACCATGCCCTGGTGCGTGTCTTCACGCAACAGGCATTAAATCGCTTCCCATAAATCTTTGAGAAAAGAATAATTCTTTTTATTCAGCTCATAATATTTCGCTGATGAATATTTATAATCACATGGATCTTTCACTAAACTCCAATGTTCGGCTAATGGGTTTCTGTGTATGTAGTTTAGTTTTTGCAATGCTACTTTCCGGGTAAAAAGTGGAATGGCCAATGAATCCCTTTGCCAAAATTCATACTTCTTATTTTCCGCATCTATTTTAAATGTCGCTAATTTTCCTGCTCCTTCTTTTCGCAACATTTTTTTAAATAAATGTGCAGTATATTTCAAAAATGAACCTTGTGGTGATTCTTTGCCGTTGGGTTCTTTTACCCGCCAAATAAGATGAATATGATTGGGCATAATAACAAAAGCAAATACATCCACTTTGCCTTCATCAGCCAGGTATTGTAATGAATCAATAATGACATCTTTATATTCGTCCTTTTCAAGTAAGCATTGCCATTTATTGATTGTAGCTGTCCAAAAATATAATTCGTCTTTATCAATATGTGATTTTCGTTTCGCCTCAAAGATTGGTTTATCCATGAGAATAAAGCTACATTTTTCCCTTTTTCGGTGCGTGAAGACACGCACCGTGGCGCTCGTTTTGGTCGCAGCAATAGAAGCGCAATGACGATGTCATTATTCCCCGCCTTCCAAAACCCTTAATCCCGTTCCTTTCACTTTTCAGGAAAAACATTGATATATGCAACCGTTATGAGGAGATCTTCTTCAGCAACATTCCTGGCATTTACTACTGAAACGTCAAACAGTTTATTGATACCGCAATTAAGGCAGTTTAAAGTAATTCCTGCTTTTCTGAAATCAAGATTGCCCCTTTTCTCCGGTTTTATCATAAATGCGAACTCCGACCGCTTGCCATAAATTTCAAAATCGTTATTATTCAGTTTCAACAGTTCTTTGACGGTCATCCCGCAATGAACTCCGTTTTTCAGTTCCCACTGGTTATTATCAAAAACAACTCCTTTAAATTGTTCGCCGTTTACTGTCGGCGTTACATTACTGATGATGATATGAGAAAGAGAGCGGAGATTACGCTGGTCATCCCATACAAAAACAGCCTGCCTGTTGCTGTTGGGAAATATAACGGAACACTTTTTTAAATCGTCTCTTGAAAAATAATAAAGATCCTGTTTTACGTTAGCCGCACCGAAATAACCGACCAGGTATTCATTCGAATTAAAATTCAGCAGATCCTCGGCATATTGAACAGATGCCGGATCAGGGTATTCTTTCTTTTTTAAAATAAAACAATACTTTGACGCACTGTCCATCACTTCATGCATCGTTTCCACAGTTATATTTCTTCTTTGAAAAAGCAACGAGGTATCCTTATCCAGGCTTACACTGTGATCATAAAAAAAGCCAGCCCCGGCCAATTGTCTTTTGCCTTCTATAAATTCTTTTTCTGAAGAAGTATGCCAGACAAAATATTTTGAACCGTCTTTATTATAGATATCTATGCTTCGTACCACCAGGGAATCGTCACCCTCATTTTCGCTGTTACCTTTCATTTCATTTTGTATGAAAGAGCTCATCATCGGATTATAATCAACTTGTCCCGAATGAGGACGGAACCCTTTTTTGATCAAAAACTGTTCGCAATATTTAGGAGTATAGGAAGATAAGGCGACCAGGTCATCGGAGGTAAATGACTGACCGAATGCTATACTTGTAGCAAAACATACAGGAATAAATATGAGTAACAAACTCTTCATGAGCAATTTTGTTCTTCATATCTATTGTATGGTCTTTGAGAAGAATGGAGGATTGGGGAGCGTACCCGGGGCTTATTTTCCGGGGGATGAAATGAATCCCTGACAAAATAATACATTTTCCGGAAAGATAAAAGTAGGTAGTGTCTCAGTTTGTTCTGTCATTCTGATCCCGCATCAGCGGGAGAAGAATCTTATACGCTTCATTATTTTAAAAGCAGCAAAATTTTGAGATTCCTCCGCAGCTTGTACTGAGCGAAGCGAATGTGTCGGAATGACAAACTGAGACACTACCTAAAAGTGCATGGAGATGAATGAAAAATACTTCAATCATAATTTGATTTTACTCAAGGAAATATCCTTATAGACTTTCGAAGTTGCAAGCTTCGGAGAGTAGGGGAATGCAATGATGAATGAAAAGAAGGCCCGCATTCAGCGAGCCTTTTTTCTGACCATGGTACTATTACCTGTAAGGAAACCTATCTATTTTAAAATTGATTAATGATGTCCGTGTTTGTTCCAACCTTTGTGTTGCCCTTTATCGTTGCCCCTGCCCCTGTATTTTGGATGGCCTTTTATTACAAAATACCTCGAATCATTGCTGTTGCGGATAAACCCTTGTGAACGATTGCCCCGGTAATCTCTGTATCTATCCCTGTCTGCATTGAAATGCATGTAAGGCCTTGGCTCATTGATCACTACTTTATAACCTGAGTACAGGTCATAGTTCCTGTATCTCGGCGGTAAAGAATAAGAAAACACCCAATGATTGCCTGATAAATAAACAAACTGCCTCCTGGGAACATAATAGTAACACTCAATATCCGGCAGATAATAATATTCTGCATAATCATATCCCACCGGCCCCCACAGAGGCTGTGAGCCAATATTGACATTTACGTTCAGCCGGACCTGTGCTTCTGAATTTTTTGCAGCGGCTATAGAAAAGAATAAGATCGCCGAGCTGATAATTAGCTTTTTCATACGCATAAATTTTATTGTACACATTGAAATTTTCAAAGACGGTGCCAAAAGCTGTTAAAGTAATGCAATGAAATCTAAACTCGTTTAATTTCAGAGAGAAATAAATGCCTGTGTGCTTTATATGAACCTTTAATTATTTTTTTTATGATAAAATAGTTTTAAAATATTCTTTGATTAACTTTTTTTTAAAGCACAGTGCTGCAAAACATTTTTGTTTTGAAAATTATTGTATCACTTTAATTGATGAAACAGGATTGCGGAACTGTAAGCTTTGAATAGACTATGATGTGGGAAAATTGATTGATAAAAACATTTTTATCAATAAAAGCTCAAGAAATATGTTTGACCAGACAATGACAATTTTAATTTCATTTTAATTTGCTTCGGATCATCTTAGTAAAATCACGTTCCTGCATATCCTGTTTTCCACATTAATTAAACCCATGCCGTGATATTTCGTCTGTAAAATTGCAAGCCACATATAGCGTAATTATTTTAACGTTCAGATAAGGTAACAGCTATGCTGCTGCCGTTTTAAATCGAAGAATTTCTATTTGATACTTTTTGTTTGGCATAATATTTTCTAAACAGCTATTATACATTTATTAATTAAAACAAACAACTATGAAAGCAGTACGATCAATTCTTTTTGCAGCGGTATGCATTTTTATTTCGGGCTTTTCATTCGGGCAATTAAATACGGTTGTAAAATCCACAACACAGGCAACTGTGAACGCAACCAATGCAGTAAAAGCCAGCACCACTGCCGCTCAATCTACTCATCTTGCGGTGAACAAAACCGGTAACAAGATGACTACAGTGAAAACAAGAACAAAACATGCAGTAAGTAATCAAACCGGCAAAGTAAAGAAGGGTGTGAAACAAAGCACTGATGTAAAAGCCAACGCTAAAGTATCTGCTCAATCCAATACCAAAGTGAATAATGAAGCAAATAATAATGCTACCAATGCCAATGTCAATTCAAACAATTCAAACAATTCAACAAAAGCAGGTGCTTCCGTAAACGTTGATGGCAGCAAGATAAAAGAGAATACTGCTGCTACCGCTAAGAAGGCAGGTTCCGAAACTGCTCAGAAAGTAAAGGCGACAAAAACGGAAGTGCAGCATAAGGCGAAAAGCGCTGCTGATACAAAAGTGTCTGTAGAAACAAAAGCCGATACAAAAACTACTGTAAAAAAACAGTAACCATAAATAACAGACGGTTGAGTAAATCCGTAATTGCAAGAGTCGCAGGAAATGAAGGAAGGATGCAATAGTTTTCTGCGGCTCTTTTTTTAAGATTCACCAATGTCCCGTTCCTCAAATTATTCAGCATGAAAAAAATAGTCTCCTGCCTGCCGATTATCATCTTCATGACCGTAAGCAAGGGCCTGTACGCTCAAACTGATTCTACTGATAGCCAGAACCAGGTTCATTTCAAGATCGGCGCCTATTACAACAGTGCATTGAACTATTACGGACGCACCGATAGCCTGCGCAGCAGCGGTTTCTTTCCAATGGCCGAATTATGGTTCAATGATAAATTTTATCTGAACGCTGCACCGGTGTTCGTCAATAATAATGTGAATTCATTTCAATATGCAGGAACTATTACCACTGCGGGCTACCAGTTCAATTCCAATGATAAGATCAGCGGCAATATTTATTTTGTGAAACCTTTTTATCAAAGTAATTCGCATTTGGTAGAATCAGCACTCAAAGAGCAGTTAGGCTTCACACTAAGTTCGCTTAATAAGGTTCTGGATATAACAGGAGGAAGCGATATAAAATTCAGCAGCGATATTGACTTTGGTCTTACCGGTGGATTAGATCATGTTTTCCGCCATCAATTCGAAGATGAGTCTGTTCTTGTCATTGATCCTTCGGCTTATGTATATGCCGGGACACAGCAATTCTCGAAAAGTTATTTAAAGAACGAAGGAGGATTCTTAATTCTGCCTGGGACTGATCAATTGGTGACCCAATCATCAAAGCGATTCACTATACTTTCTTATGAATTTTCTTTGCCGGTAGTTTTTGTTACAGGGAAACTGACACTACTGGCCACTCCTGCATACGTCATTCCGCAAAACCTGGTTACGGTTCCCAACAGGCCTGATCTTTCTGAAAGAGGTAAGAAAATGTTTTATGCTACAATAGGCATGAAACTGAGTTTTTAAATTCTTTCTCTTCGATACATTTTCCTTCGCATATTATTATATTGCTTTAAGCAAGGTAGCAGGATCTCAAAGCTGTAAGCCTTGAAGAACTTTGCAATGCAGCTAAAAATGTTCTTCGCCAGGCTCCTGTGATTTTCATCGGCAGGAGGAGGACATTAATGAATAATCAATCCATTCAAATCCTGTAATTTTAATCACGATGAAAGCCAACGTAATTGAAGACCTGAGAAACGTTATTAGCACTTCGTGACTTGCCCGATGAGCACCTGCAATGGATCGCAGACCACTCGGAATATCATGAATACGAAGATGGGGACATAGTAGTGAAAACCGGCGAAGAGGCCGTGTATATGATGTTCATTGCGGAAGGTGGCATTTCATTCTACATGGACAAGAACGGAAAGCTGGTTCACTATTTTGATTTTGCCAATGATGATGCTACAGCGGTGGCGCTTCGGGTTTGCTTCCTTATTCACAGAATGAAAAAAATGCCGGGTACTTCCTTTGCAGTCGGCAAGTTGCGGGGTTACCGGATGCATAAAAAGTATTTTACCGAACTGGAACAACTCAATCCTGAACTGATCCAGCGGCTCATTGGTTATATGACGGAACGGGCAAGATCATTTGCCACGACGCAACTGCAGCAGGAAAAAGTGAATGCATTAGGAAAACTCGCCGCCGGTATTGCACATGAACTGAATAATCCTGCTGCTGCCATCAACCGGATATCTGAAGAACTGACCAAACGATTAAATGAAAACTATAAACTCACCGAAAAACTGCTGGAATATAAAATCACCGCCGAGCATCTTCACAGTATCCGTCTGATGGTGGAACAAAAAGAAAAAGAATATGCAGACTAAGAAAAAGCTGAGCCCGATGCAACGCATACAAAAAGAAGATGAGATCAACGATTGGCTGGAGCAGAACGGACTTCATGGTAATAATGTAGCAGGAGAAACATTTGTAGAAGCAGGTTTTACCGGCGAAGACCTGGAAAGTATCCGCAATGATGCGGGGAAGGAAGCATTTATCCAGGTATTATTGTGGATCGAAAACCTGTTGAGTTCTCAGCGGGTGATCAAAGATCTGGAAGAAGCCTCAACAAGAATATCACATCTTGGTTGGCGCCATCAAGAGTCATGTGCACATGGACCAGACAAACGATCTGCAGCCCACCGATCTTCATAATGATATTGAGAATACACTGACACTGCTTGGATATAAGCTGCGTGAAAAAAATATTACCGTTGCAAAAAATATTCTGCGACAACCTCCCTCATGTTCCCGCTTATGTGGGAGAACTGAACCAGGTATGGACGAATTTAATTGACAATGCGATCTATGCAATGCCGAAAGATGGTGAGCTGAAGATTGAAACAACATTTGATGATAAAGATGTACGAATAAAAATAATTGATAACGGCAGTGGCATTCCTCCGGAAATTATTTCACAGGATATTTGATCCGTTTTTCACCACCAAAAAAATGGGAGAAGGTACGGGCATCGGTCTCGATTTGGTAAAGCAGGTGATCAAACATCATAACGGTGATGTAAAAGTAAATTCCAAACCGGGGAGATCAGAGTTTGCGATCTGCCTCCCGCTAACCGAAACAAAAAAGAATAGCGAATGAAACTTCCTTTCATCATATTGGTTGACGACGATGAGCAGGTGCTGCGTGCCATTAACCGTGATATCCGGAATGAATACCGGGAAACTTACCGGGTAAGCGCTGCTGACTCCGCTAATGAAGCGCTTGAACTGATCAAAGAATTAAAATTGAAAAATGAAACGGTGGCTTTATTTATTTCGGATCAGCGCATGCCGGAAATGGAAGGCATCGAATTTTTGGGAAAAGCCAAAGATATCTATCCTGATGCAAAATCTGTTTTACTAACTGCATACTCCGATATTGAAGCAGCGATCAGCGCTATCAATACGATCAAACTTGATCATTATTTACTGAAACCCTGGAACCCGCCTGAAGAAAAATTATATCCGGTGGTGAATGACTTGTTGGATGAATGGCAGGCATTGTACAAACCTGTTCATGATGGTATCCGCATCATAGGTTTTCAGTGGTCGCCCAAATCACACCGGCTGAAAGAATTTCTTTCAGGAAATCTTATTCCTTATTTGTGGATGGATGTGGAAAATGATGAAGGTGCTGAAAAATATTTAACCAGCGCTAATGTGACGCATAAGGATCTTCCTCTTGTAGTATTAAGCGATGGTTCTTTTATCACCGATCCTTCATTGCCTGCATTGGCAGCAGGTATCGGCTTGCAGCAAACAGCGACGAAAGAAATGTATGATGTGCTCATCATTGGCGGAGGGCCTGCTGGTTTAGCAGCATCGGTGTATGGCTCCTGCGAAGGATTGAAAACACTGCTGATCGAAAGAAGTAACCCGGGTGGGCAAGCCAGCAGCAGCGCAAGAATTGAAAATTATCTTGGCTTTCCGAAAGGACTTTCAGGAGCAGAGCTCAGCCAGAGAGCTATTGCACAAACACTTCGCTTCGGTACAGAAATACTGACGCCGCAGGAAGTAAAAAAGATCACGGTGAAAGATGGATACAAGATCACGGAAATGATGGATGGTTCGCAGATACATAGTAAGACCATTGTGATCGCAACGGGAGTGGCATATAGAAAATTAGCTATCCCCGGCATGGATGACTATTCAGGTGCCGGTGTTTATTATGGCGCTGCATCTGTGGAAGCTCATGCCTGTCGCAATGAAGACATATATATAGTAGGTGGCGGCAACTCTGCCTGCCAGGCTGCTTTATACATGAGCAAATTTGCCAAATCTGTAAACATCGTTATCCGTAAAGAAGCATTATCGCAAACAGCAGCGAATTATTTGGTACAAAATATAAGTAACACTCCCAATATTCATGTGATCACAGGCACGAATGTAATTGGTTGTTCCGGTGATACAGTACTTGAATGCATTAAGCTTAAAGATGTAAAGACTGGTGAAGAAAGAACCATACCTGCAAAAGCTCTTTTTGTTTATATTGGCATGAAACCCGGTACGGATTGGTTGAACGATACAGTTCTTAAAAATGAGAATGGGTTCATCATCACCGGCACTGACCTTACAAAAGAAAAATCATTTCACAGTTTCTGGAAATTAGATCGGCAACCTTATATGCCGGAAACGAGTGTGCCAGGAATTTTTGCATCGGGTGATGTACGTTTTGGCGCTATGACGGGAATTTCTTCTGCTGTAGGTGAAGGAGCAATGGCGATCAGGTTTGTGAGGAAGTATTTGAGTGAGTCGTAGATGAGTCGGGAGTTAGGAGTCAGGAGTCAGAAGTGTTGAATGTTGTTATATAATTATATTGTTGGAAAGTATTTGATCGATAACGGGTAAATTTAAAATTAAAAATTTATAATTAATATATCATGGATCGTTACATGGTGATATCAGGACATACGGCTGAAGATTGCCGGCGTGCCGTAAAATATTTTGCTGAGTTTCATGCAGGATACATCACGCATTTTGAATGGGGCTGCAAGGACAATGATCATAATGCCTATGCGATCATTGAGGCCAATAGTCACGAAGAAGCGTTGTTATCCGTTCCTCCTTTATTTCGTGATAAAGCAAAAGTTATCCGGCTGGTCCGTTTCTATCCTAAGAAGGATGGAGATGATGGGGTGCATAAAAAGTAAATTACATTCATTTCAATAGTTACAGTTATGAAAAGAAAAATAGTTATGCCGTTTAAGCAAACAACTGCATTTATTCTATGTTCACTTATATTTCTATTCAGTTTTTCTTTCTCTTACGGGCAAGCGGATGAAGGGACGGTTGACAATGCATTACGAACATTGAAATATGTAAAAGTCATCAGCAAAACTGTAACCTATAGTCCTTACAGTTTGCAATATCAACTTGCCATCAGGCAACCTGTTGATCACAACGATACTTCCAAAGGTTTTTTTTACCAGCAGTTAACACTACTACACAGGAGTTTTTCGAAACCGATGGTTATGGAAACTGAAGGTTATAATGGCAGAGCACCAAGAAATGAATTGGAACAGATCCTGGATTGTAATGACATGGATATTGAGTTCCGTTATTTCAACAAATCGAGACCGGATTCGTTGCAATGGCAATATTGCACATTCGAACAGGCAACAGCCGATCTGCATCACATCAACGAGGTATTTCACAATTTATATCATTCAAAATGGATCAGCACCGGCATCAGTCGTGGTGGCGAGACTACATTGACCTATCGGTATTTTTATCCGGATGATGTTGATCTTTCTGTTCCCTATGTGGCGCCCATGCCCAATGATATCGAGGACAAAAGAATTTACGCTTTCCTCGATACAGCCGGCGGACCATCCTGCGTACAAAAAATAAGAAACCTGCAGATCTTTTTGCTGCAGCATGAAACGGAAGCCATACAAAAAATACCGTTTCCTGAAAGACAGTTACATTATACCGCAGTCGGTGGCGTGGGACAAGCCTTCGAGTATGCTGTTCTTGAATATCCTTTTTCTTTCTGGCAGATCAGTACGCTGCAAGAAAAAGACATTCCCACAGATGCGGATATTGACGATTACCTGGCAAGTGTTTACAAAGTTTTTGGCAGCTATATCGCCAATTTTTCTGATGAACAGAACATGGGTTTTAATACTCATTATTACATGACATGGCAGACAGGATACTATGGATATGATATCACGCCTTTCAAAAAATATCTTCATTATTTCACAAAAGCAAATCCCACTTCAGCTATTTTACCGCCGGACATTCCACGTCATCCTTACGATCCAGAATTTGAAAAAAAGATCAATGACTGGATCGCCACTAAAGGCAATAACATATTATACATTTATGGCGGCAGAGATACGTGGACTGCCTGCAAAGCTAATTTTACAAACAAGGTGAATGCAAAAAGATTTGTAATACCCGGCGCCAATCATTATTATGCCCGAATAAAAAATATGTCACCAACCATGCAGCAAGAATTTGGCGAGGCAATTGAAAGTATGACGGGACTTACCGCAGATTTTTCTAAACTAAACAAGTAGAAAATTTTATTTCAATCTATCAGCGATATTTAAATGATGAGCTTTTGCAGTTTCAATAGCAATATCATAGCCCGCATCTGCATGTCTTATTACTCCTATTCCCGGATCATTACGCAAGACCCGTTTCAATCTTTCATCTGCATCAGCCGTTCCATCGCAAACGATCACCATGCCTGCATGAATGCTGTAACCCATGCCTACTCCACCACCGTGATGTAATGAAACCCATGATGCACCACCGGCTGTATTCACCAATGCATTCAATATAGGCCAATCAGCAACGGCATCACTGCCATCAAGCATAGATTCTGTTTCTCGATTAGGAGAAGCAACAGAACCTGTATCTAAATGATCTCTGCCAATAACAATAGGAGCTTTTACTTTTCCTGTTCTCACCAATTCATTAAATGCAAGCCCTGCTTTTTCTCTTTCACCTTGTCCCAACCAACAAATACGTGCCGGCAAACCCTGGAAAGCAATTTTTTCTTTTGCCAACTTTAACCAGCGCATCAATGAAGTATTATTGGGAAATAAATTTTTGATCACTTCATCAGTAACAGCAATATCATTGGGATCGCCACTCAATGCCGCCCAACGGAAAGGACCTTTGCCTTCGCAAAAAAGAGGACGGATGTATGCAGGAACGAAACCGGGGAACATACCCCCTCCGCCCCCTAAAGGGGGAACTTCAAGCACTCCGCTATTTTTAGATTCATACTCTTGTGCACGAGCTCTTATATTATTTCCATAGTCGAATGTGATAGCACCTTTGTCTCTTAATGCTAACATCAACTGCACATGACGGTACATGCTGTGGTAAGCATATTCAATATATTGCTGTGGATTTTGTTCTCGCAAAATTTTTGCCTGTTCATAAGAAATGTCATGCGGCCAGTAACCGATCAATGGATCATGCGCAGAGGTCTGATCAGTGAGTGTATCGGGAATAATATTTCTTTGCTACTAATCTTTCTAATAAATGAACAGCATTACATTTTACGCCAATACTTCTTGCCAGGCCTTGTGCCTTGTACTCTTATCGCCCTATCAATAGCTTCATCAATATCAGTCATATTTTTCATCCAAATATTTTGTTTCAATACGTTTATCAATTCTCCATTCTTCTACTTCAGCGATGAGTGCTACACCTTCATTCATAGTAATTGCCAGTGGTTGTGCGCCGCCCATGCCGCCGAGGCCGGCTGTTACGTTTAAGGTTCCTTTTAATGAGCCGTGAGTAGTTGCTGACTCCTGACTCCTGACTCCTGACTCCTGACTAAAATGTTTATCCGCTACTGCCGCATACGTTTCATACGTTCCCTGAACAATTCCCTGGCTTCCGATATAGATCCAACTGCCTGCTGTCATTTGCCCGTACATCATCAATCCTTTTTTCTCCAGTTCATCAAAATGTTCCCAAGTGGCCCATTTGGGAACGAGTTGTGAATTACTGATGAGAATTCTCGGTGCATCTTTATGTGTTTTTAAAATGCCAACGGGTTTGCCGGATTGAATGAGGAGTGATTCATCATTCTCTAAAATTTTTAATGCTTTGATGATATTATCGAGGGCTTCAAAGTTTCTTGCTGCTTTTCCCCTGCCACCATACACAATAAGTTCATCCGGTTTTTCTGCTACATCCGGATTGAGATTATTGAGCAACATTCTTAATGCTGCTTCCTGTATCCATCCTTTGCAGGAAAGTTTATTTCCGGTGGGGGTTTTGTATTTGATGGGGTCGTATTTTGTTGTCTGAACCATGATTTGAGTAGATTAATGGATTAACATGATTTAGTCTGAAGCTGGTGTATTCCACATAATCTTTTAAATCTTTCACAATCCTGGTTCAGACAATACTCTGCAAAAGTCGCAATAAAATAAATATCTTCATTGCAGAAACGAAAACATATGAGTATTCATATCAGTGCCTTAAAAGAAGACATCGCACCAGTTGTATTAATGCCCGGCGATCCGCTGCGGGCCAGGTTCATTGCAGAGAATAATCTGGAAAATATCAAACAGGTAAACAGCGTCAGAAATATTTTCTATTATACAGGAACTTATAAAGGGACACAAGTAACCATTGGCGCCAGCGGCATGGGATTCCTTCTATCGGCATTTATTCTTATGAATTGTATAATGAATACAATGTGGAATGCATCATGCGTATCGGCACTTGCGGAGCCTATTCAGATTCCATTCATCTTTTTAATGTGATCAATGCTGATATTGCTTACAGCGAATCCACCTATGCAAAGACGGCATTCAATTATACCGAAGATCATTTTTATCACCAGGGAAAAGCATTTGACATCATCAACCAGACAGCTACATCATTGAACACACCGATCCTTTCCGGCCCTATTCATTCCGGCGATGCATTTTACCGGGTGGACAGGGAGTTGCCGGCAATCGCTAAAGCAAATAAATGCCTGGCAGCGGAGATGGAAGCATTTGCTCTTTTTGCCAATGCAAAACATTTTAATAAAACTGCTGCCACCCTGCTGACCGTATCCGATAATATTGTGACCCATCAAAAGATTTCTGCAGAAGAAAGAGAAAAGTCGTTGGCGGTAATGACAAGACTGGCGTTGGAGAGTCTGTCTTAACCTTATGTCGCACGATCTAAGATGATTAAGGAGATTTCAGGATTGAGTTTCTTTAAATCCATTAAATCCTTCAAAATCTTGGTTCAGACTATTTTCGCAAATTCATTCACTTTTTCTACAAAAGAAAAATCATGAATGATGTCTTTGACTTTATTGATATCATCAGCAAAAATCCTGTCTTCTTCGGCAAAGCCAACAAACCTGCGAACATAGTCATGAGCAAATTCCAGAATTGCACTGCTCTTTAATGGACGACGGAATTCAATAGCCTGGCAAGCAGTCAGTAATTCAATGGCAAGAATAAATTCAAGATTGTCCAATACATTATTCAATTTTCTTCCGCTGATACTTCCCATGCTTACATGATCTTCCTGTCCGAGTGAAGTGGGAATACTATCAGCACTTGCAGGAAAACACAAGCGTTTTATTTTCTGTTACCAATGCAGCCGTAGTGTATTGAGGGATCATAAAACCGCTATTCAATCCAACATCTTTCATCAGCAACATCGGCAATCCCCATTTACCTTCTAATAATAAATAACAACGACGATCGGAGATATTTCCAATTTCCGCAGCAGCAAAACAACAATAATCCAATGGCAATGCTAATGGTTGTCCATGAAAATTGCCACCACTGATAGTATCATCTGCAGAAAAAATAATGGGATTATCTGTTACTGCATTCAATTCTATTTCGGTCAATTCTTTTAAATGCAGCCATGCATTGCGGATGGCACCATGTACCTGCGGCATACAACGTAAGTGAATAAGGATCCTGCACACTTCCGCAATCTACATGAGCTTTGCATGATAGCAGAATCTTTCAATAATATTCTTAATCGTTGTGCTACTAATTTATTTCCATTGAATGGTCGTAACTCATGTCAATCGTTCATCAAATGGAGCTTTGGTTCCGGTTAATGCTTCCAGACTCATCGCTCCGATTATATCTGCTGCCTCCAAACAATTATGCATTCGCTGCACAGCTTTTACTGCAAAAGATAAAATGAATTGTGTACCATTGATCAGAGCCAATCCTTCTTTGGGTCCGAGTTGTATTGGTTGTAAAGTAAAATTGTTTTAAGATGTTTCTCGAGTCTTGCATCTGTTCCCAGTTTTGAAAAAAAACTTCTCCCAATCCAATCAATGGTAAAAACAAATGTGCCAATGGAGCCAGGTCACCACTTGCACCCACACTACCTCTTTCCGGTACTACCGGTATCACATCATTTTCAATATGCCAGATGATTCTTTGAATAGTTTCCAATTGCACACCAGTATAACCCTGTGCCAGTGCATGCACTTTTGTGATGAGCATGATCTTAGCGATCTCCGCAGGAATGGGATCGCCTACTCCTACACTATGGCTTTGCAATATTTTATACTGCAACGTGGCAGTATCTTCTTCCGAAATTTTTGTATTGGATAAAATACCGAAGCCGGTATTGATACCATACACCGTTTTGTTGTTCTTTACAATCTGCTGAACATGCTGCTGGCTGGCTTTTATTTTCCTGATCGCCTCATCGCTTAAAGCTGCTTTTATTTTGCCTGAAGCAATGGCAATCGTTCTTCCAACAGTTAAAGTATCAGTTCCGTATTGAAAAGTCTCCGGCATAAGTATTCGTTCAGGATTCAAAGTAAGTGAATAATTAAGAATTAAAATTTGTGTTTTGGAGTACAGCATATATTTACTAAATTTTTTTTATGCAAAGAGCTCTTCTGACATTTTGTTCATTTCTTTTCCTGGCGATAGGTAAAAGCCAGTCACTTAAAAAATATGATATTGCTCAATCTGGTTGTTCAGTATATATGTATTGTGCACCGGGACGTTTTGAAGAATCCTACAGCGAGGATTCCTCGAGGGTTTATACAGCAGAATGCAATATTGATGAGCTTACTTACGGAGTTATTTGCGTTAAACTCCTTACTCCTTCAGAAAATCCCGGAGAGGCGGAGGATATGGTGATTTCTTATCTCGATTACCTGAAAGTAGAATTCGACATCAAGTCCGCCGTAGGTTACGGAAGAGGAAATCATCTCAATAACCAGGAAGACACCCGTGGCGTGGTGGACTATTGGAAAGATGGCGATAACAATAACTGGAAGATCAAAGCCTGGACGAATGGAAAGATCATCGGTGTCTTATATGCTTACAGCAAAAAAGAATTGCCTGAAACAAAGATCGATGTCTTTTTAAACAGTTTCCGATTCCCGGGAATATGATAGCAATAAAAATATAAATGCTCAGACGCTATACCCACCACCACTTTTTCATTTGCTGGCTTGCCTTCACATAAAAGTAAGTTCCTATTAAACCTAATACAATCCCTATCACCAATAATATGGTGCCCGTTGAACTTCCGGATGAATTACCGGTATTAAAATCATTGAAATTATAATTCTGGTCATGCCCCTTCTTAAATACAAAGCTGAATCCTATCAGGAGACCGGCAGGGATACAAAAGATATAGCTCATGACCTTATTATTATAAATATCTTTTCGCAGCCTGCCGCAATTCGGACAATTTACGGCAGTATTATCCATCGGCTTATTGCACCATTGGCAAGCTGGTGAGGCGGAATGGGTGGAGGTGTATGTTCCATATAAAAAATTTTGGGTAAAAAAATGGTTTCGTTTTTCCTCGTAAACCCATTAAAATAGTGAACCGAGCAGCCCGTAGGCGGAATTCCTGTTACGAAAACCTTTACTGAAAAAATCTCCAATACTTTTTTTTGGTCGCTGGAAGTGGGATATAAATTTTGATAGTACTAAAAAAGGAGAAGTATTGTTTTTTGAAATAAAAAAAGCAGAGAATTATTCTCCACTTGCTTAGTGATCCGGATTGGATTCGAACCAATGGCCTGCTGCTTAGAAGGCAGCTGCTCTATCCAGCTGAGCTACCGGACCATATTATAAAGAACTGGGGGGCAAAAATAAGTTTTTTAAGTTTGTGCCCCAAAGCATCAATAGTATGGACGTAAAGATCGAAGCTTCCTGGAAAGCAATTTTGAAACCTGAATTCAACAAACCTTATTTTCAACAAATCGTTTTGCATTTAAAAACAGAAAGATCTCAGAACAAGATTATTTATCCTCCCGGAGCTTTGATCTTTAATGCATTTAATACAACTCCCATTGATAAAGTAAAAGTGGTGATCCTGGGACAAGATCCTTATCATGGACCAGGGCAGGCACATGGCCTTTGTTTTTCTGTACCGAATGGAGTTCCTCCACCACCTTCTCTGGTAAATATTTTTAAAGAACTACATGATGATGTTGGAGTCCCCGTTCCCAAAAGTGGAAACCTGACTCATTGGGCAGAACAAGGAGTTTTTTTATTAAATGCATCTTTAACCGTTCGTGCCGGTGAACCGATGAGCCATTCAAAGATCGGCTGGGCAGAATTCACCGATTGTGTGATCCGCAAGATCTCTGAATTAAAAGAACATGTAGTGTTCATGCTCTGGGGAAAATTTGCACAGGAAAAAAGAGTATTGATTGATGAAACAAAACATTTAATATTAAAAGCAGCTCATCCTTCTCCTCTTTCTGCGAATGCAGGTTTTTTTGGATGCCATCATTTTTCCAAAGCCAATGAATATCTTGTTAAAAACGGGATTGATCCGATTGACTGGAAACTTTAAAATTCAAATGTAAAAAGTCAAACCAGTGGTCTTTTGCTGCTGTACTGTTTACGTTGCGTTTATTTTAATAAAAATTATTACTTCTGAACAGGCAATAAATCAAAAAACTGATATAGTAATAATCATTTGATGTATTTTATTTTTGACTTTTTAACCCGCCTGCCGACGGGCAGGTTCATAATTTGTAAAAATGATCTCCCCGGAATTAAAATTGGAAACAGATAAAGTGTTGCTTCGGCCCTTGCAACATCTCGACATCGCTTCATTTTCGAATATTGCGAATGATCCTTCGCTCTGGAAATATTTCACATTTCTGCTGGATGACCCGGCACAATTACAGCAATGGGTGGAGCTCGCTTTGAAGGAAAGAGAGGAAGGAAAAAGAATCCCATTCACCATTATTGAAAAAACTACAGGCGCTGTTTGTGGCAGCACCAGCTTTGGCAATATTTCTTATTTTGATCAACGAATTGAAATCGGCTGGAGCTGGCTCGGCAAACAATTCCAGGGAACGGGAATAAATTTTCATGCAAAGTTTTCTTTATTGAGTTATGCATTCGATGTGTTGGATTGGGAAAGAGTGGAAATAAAAACTGATAACCTGAATGAACGTTCGAAACAGGCATTAAGAAAGATCGGCGCTACAGAAGAAGGTGTTTTGCGAAGTCATATGAAAATGTCAAATTACCGCAGAAGAGATTCCGTTTATTTCAGCATCATCAAAAAAGAATGGCCGCTAATCAGAAATTCTATATTTAAAGACATACAATCATTTACTCATCATTAAGTGAAGATCATAAAAGAAATACTTGGAAGAATATTTGCGCTATGGGCGATGATCTGGTTCGTCGCCACCATGCTCATCGTTTTTATTCCAATATGGATCATCGGTGTTTGGCCGGAGCCGAAACGCACCCTTTTTCTTTGTAACATTTTCCGGGTGTGGATGAGGTTTTTCTTTTTTATCGCCGGCCTCCGATTGAAGAAAAAAGGAAAAGAGAATTTTAAAAAAGGAGAAACCTATATTGTTGTTTGCAATCACAACACCTTGCTGGATGTTCCTGTTTCCACTCCCGGCATACCCGGCGCCAGCAAAACCATTGCAAAAATTGAAATGTCCCGCATTCCGTTTTTTGGTATGATGTATAAAAGAGGCAGCGTGTTGGTGGACCGGAAAAACGATGAAAGCCGCAAAGCCAGTTTTTCAAAAATGAAAGAGGTATTGGAGCTCGGCATTCACATGTGTATTTATCCTGAAGGAACAAGGAATAAAACGAATGAACCTTTGCAACGTTTTCACGACGGTGCATTCCGGTTAGCTGCAGATACAAACCACTTAATCCTGCCGGCAATTATTTTCAATACCAAAAAAATCTTTCCTAACGATAAAAAATTTTTTCTCTGGCCCGGGAAAATTGAAATGCATTTTTTGCCGCCGGTAGAAGTGGCATCACAAACCGCTGAACAATTGAAAGAAAAGATCTTTGCACTGATGAAGGAATATTACATTCAGCACTCTCCTCAATAACTGGAAAAATAACGGGAGCGATTGATACGGAGATCCTGTAATACCGAAGCTTTGGGATTGATGGTAAAACTGAAAAAGCGGTACAATCCCACCGGCGTTACATTGATTGACATTTGCCAGCAATGCATATCTCTTGAAATAGACATCTGGAATGTCTGGATCTTGTGCGTAGAAAAATCATAATACCCATTCGTGCTGAAATTCCATTTAGGCGTCAAAGTAAAACTCCCGTTGAAGCTTACATTCGAACTGATCGTTTTGGTAAAGCCGCTATAATCCGGTTTGAACTGTTGTGAAAAATAAAGAGAATATGAAAAACTAATCTGCCAGGGAATATTGAAATCAACAAACTCCGAAGGATTCTGCTGCATATAATCGAGCAGTCGTTGCTGATCGGCAATCAAAGTAGGATCATTTAATCGTTGCTGCACCTCTTTCTTCCGTTCTTCCTCTTTTTTTGGATCTTTTGCCTTACTGTTAAAACTGCTGCTTAAAGAAATGCTCCCGGTAGTAAGACGACCCAGCTTAAATTTTTTAGCTCCCTGCCAGGCGTATTTGCTGATATCCTGCCCTCTTGAATTTACCTGGTAAGGATCCAATGTGGTATTAGCAGTAATATTTATTTTATTAAACAGATTAGTGCGAAAATAAAATTGAACCGGTGTCAACTTCATCGAATCAGCAAAAAAATTGTAAGCGGTAGAAAAACCATAGCCGTCAATCAAAGTAACTTTCTTTTCTCCGCCGTTAGCCGTATCTTTTTTAGAATGTACTTTCATCTCGAGGTTATTATCCAGTTGAAAACTCATCCCCCCATATCTTCCTTCGGCATAGTATCCATAAAGACTGCCTTCATATTCTGAGAAACGGACTTTGTATCCTGTCGTATCGATCTGTGTGGTATAGTAGTGTTGTTTGGAAAAATCAGGTTTATAGCTAAACGATAAAGAAGGACGAATCACATGGCGGATCTTGGTGATTTTGGAGTGTTTGAATTGATATGTTCCATACAAGGCCGTACTGAAGGACAAACCAAAAGAAGTGGAATGATCCATAAAAAGTCCTTTCGTTACGGATGTATCAAGCTTATTGGCAACAGGATCCCAACTCCGGCGAAACTTCTGTGCGATCCACACCTGGCTGTACGAAACAGATGGAGAAACAATAATGGCACCTCCTAATATGGGAGGCAATGATAAAGTGATCGGAAAATTATGTTGTGCTCCCCATTGTAATGTATCAAGCAACTTGTGAAAACTAAAGGCTGTATCATAAAAAGAAACCTGGTTCCGGAAAGTCCCGTTATAAGCCACTCCTAGTTTTTCATACCATTTTGGAGTTCCGACTTCTTCTTTTTTCTGAAAAGGATATAATGTACTCACAGTAAAGCCAGCATTGGGCAGACTTACATTAATCAAGTGCGTAAAATTATTCTGGTTATGGTTGGCACTTAAGGTCAGATTGTATGGTTTATTCTGCCAGGTTTTGGAATAAGAAATAGAAGAACCCAACTGGTTTTGAAAATTCCGTTGCGGATTGTTTGGTATAAGTTGGTTAAACTTGGTAGAACCTGCATTTACATTTGCAGAAAAAGTAGTTCCGGGCCTTGCCTTACTATCAACAGTATGGTTCCAGGTAATATTATAGGTATTGGTTTTAGAATAATCCGGATCACCTTTGAAATTATTCTTGGTGCTTTGCATACTGATGTTAAATGAACCGGTGTAATGATATCGCTTGCGATAAGTAGGATTGAAATTGGCAGACCATCCGCCGTAAGAATAAATATTGCCGTACACTTTTGCATCCCAGTTATCATTCAAAACTTTATAATATCCCAAACCTTCTAAACCCAAACCATATTGCTCGTTCGTGGTGAATTGAGGTGGCAGCAATCCGGAATGACTGCCCTGGCTAAGCGGATAAAACCCAAATGGAATATATATAGGAATTGGCACGCCTTCAAATTCCGGGTGAGCAGGACCTGACACCGCCAATTTTTTATTGATCACTTTCATTTTGTTGGTTATAAAAGCAAAATGAGGATCATCGAGATTGCAGGTGGTAAACATACCTTTACGAACATAAATGATACTATCACTCACTTTTTTGATATCCTCTCCATGAACAAATAGTTCTCCCTGCTGTGTGATTGTATTTTTTGTTATCCCTTTTTGCGTTTTGAAATTATACCGGATCGTATCGCTGGTAAATTCATTTTCGCCATCTTTAAAATGTGCATCTTCGATAACAGCCCCCGTGCTATCCTTTTTATTAACGGCAGTAACGATCTGCGTTTGCTGATCCAACTCAACCTTTGGTGCGGTCAAAGTGATGTTTTTGTATTCCGTTTTTGTTTTACCATAAAGAAGAATTTTTTTGTCTTTTATCAAAACCACAGCTGAATCTTCTGCTTCATATTTTACCGGTGCATCCAATGAATCTTTAGAAAGTTTTAATGAAAAAGTATCCACCTTTTGCCTAAGCGATGAAGAATCCTTTGCAGGAATAGTATCAGAAATATTAAATTGCTTTTTATTGAGGGTGTCGGCACTTGAATTAGCAGGAACTTTGTGTATCGATTGTTCTTGTTAAGAGACTGTAAAAAATAAGAGGGGAAGTATGATGTGCTGATGTTTTCCACGTTAGTGTGCATAATATAGCAACAGTCAATATTCCTGTAAACAGGTAATTTGGTCTAAATTTGCGCAGTTGCTTCATGAGGTATGAAGCAAAAATAAATCTTTCAGACCCTAAAGAATTTGTGAAGATTACCATAACCCATTAAAAGAAATCCGGTATGATGAAAAGATCATTGCTGCTTTTATTTTCTGTTTCGTTTTCATTTTCTCCTGTTATCCTTTACCGGCTATAGGAAAAAACAGGATTATCCCCAAACTCTCATCAAAACTGTTGTCATTGACCCGGGACATGGTGGTGATTTGATCCCGGTGCAAGAGGATCGTTTTCCAAAGAATACAGATGTAAGCTCTTGAGTGTAGCGCTGAAATTGGGTAAAGCATTACAAAAAGAATTTCCGGATATCAAAATAGTTTATACCAGAACAACCGATGTAATGCGCAGGAAATAAACCTATCCTGAAAGAAGACTCTGGGCTACCGGGCAGATCTTGGCCAATTCATCAGGTGGTGACCTATTCATTGCAATACATTGCAACTCAACCCGACCGATCACTCATAAACAATTTACTGGCTATAAAATGGGAACTGTTTATGTAGGAAAGGGTAAAAAAAGAAAAAAAGTTACCCGGAAGATTCCGCAATATCGATATTGGACCACACCGAATCCGGCCAAAGGAACAGAAACTTATATCTGGGCAGTAAATAAAGATGATGCAAAAATCAATTCCATTTCTCAGAATAATGAGAATTATGGTGAAATTGATTCCACTTCCAACCTCACCATGCCCGATCCTTCTGATCCGGCAGAAAAAGCAAGAATGCTGATCTATGCTCAAAAATATTTCAGAAAAAGCATAATGTTCGGTGATCTCATTGAAAAAGGTTTCAAAGCACAGGGAAGGGTGGATCGTGGCGGGGTCAAACAAAGAAACGATAAAGGTATCTGGGTGCTTCAGGCAGCCGGCATGCCGAGTGTACTAGTAGAAATCGGGTTTATTTCCAATCCGGAAGAAGAAAAATATATCAACAGTGATAAAGGTCAGGATGAAATTGTTTCCAATATTGTGAATGCTTTCAAGATCTATAAACAAAAAGTGGAATCCAAATCAGTTACTGCTGCAAACCAATTGATATTCACACTTGCTGATGCGTTTCAAAATAATTAATTAATTTGGCGGTGAATAGCCGTTTATCCTGAATGTAATTCCAGTTATTTTCTGCATTGGAAGAACCGGCTTCAGAAAAACAACCGGATGAAGATCAGCAACGAAACAAAAGTCGGTGTATTAACCATTAGTGGCCCTCACCCTTCTGATACTGGGATTTAATTTCCTGAAGGGGAAAGATGTTTTTAACAAACGAAAAAAGATATATGCAATTTTTTCTGACCTCGGATCGCTTGAAAAATCAAATGATGTAAAGATCAATGGACTCCCGATCGGAAAAGTGTATGACTATAATGCAAAAGATAAAGATGTAAGCGGAATTGTAGTCACCATCAACTTTGACAAAAGATGTAAATATTCCTGATAATTCACAGGCCTATATTTCTAGCTCCACTGGTCGGCTCTTCATATATCATTATTGAAAAAGGAAATTCACACAACTGCTATGAAAGCCGGCGATACGTTGAGAAACAAGAGTTGATAATGGTCTATTGGGTGATATGAAGGCGCAATTAAATCCTACACTTGTCAAAGTGCGTACTGCCTTTGATTCATTAACATCTGTATTTAAAAATATAAATAAGCTTTTCAACTCCGATACAAAAGGCAACTTGCAGCAAACGATTGCCAACCTGAATGATGCAAGCAATTCATTGAAAAACTTTATTAAGTACTGAAACAGCCCGCTTGGTGAAATCATTAAATAATGTCAGTTCGATAACAGAAAATCTTAAAAAGAATAACGACAGCATTACCGCCATCATCAACAATGCAAAAAAACTGACGGAAAAATTATCCAAACTGGATCTTCAGCAAGCAATCGATTCAGTTTACAGTCGTTTTGACCCAGATTGAAATCCACCATGTAACAAGATCACCAGCAATAGACGGAACGCTGGGTGCATTAATCAATGACAAAGAACTTTATAACAAGCTGAATGATGCCGTTCTATCTGCTGAAATATTAATGGATGATATCCGGGTGCATCCCAAGCGTTACTTCGGGTAATATGATTTTTAACAGAAAAGATAAAACCGGTCCGCTAACTTCACCGGCGAAAAAAGATACTCTTTCCTCAAAGAGTAACTGATGAAGTTATAAAAAATTTTTTTATTCTCTTTTGTTTACCGGGTTTATTTTGCAACCCAATGATTTCTTTTGCTCAGCCACCAACACAAATTCCTGATACTACAATTACAAACCAAAGAAGATACTACACAAATTAGTTGAGATTTTACCAGGTAATAAAAACTAGAACTGAGAAGAGTTGATGATTCCACCAGCCTTCAGATTCTGGCAGGTAATGTAAAATTAAAACAAGGCAATACTCTTTTTGATTGCGATAGCTGTGTGATCAACAATCGAACCCAAATATATTTGAAGCTTTTGGTCATGTACATATCAATGATTCAGATACCTCCAATATATGGTCTGATTATCTCCAATACCTCTAATGACAAAAAAGTTGCTTACCTGAAAGGAAATGTAAAACTTAACGATGGCAAAGGTACACTTACTACTCCGGATCTCGAATATGATGTAGATACCAAGATCGGTATTTATAAGAATGGAGGTAAAGTTGTAAACAATAAAAAAACGGTGCTTAACAAGCAAAGAAGGATATTATTATACCGACCTGAAAGATGTTTACTTCAAAAAAAATGTGGTATTGAATGATCCGGCCTATCACCTGACAACTGATTCACTTCTTTATAATACAGAAAATGAAACGGCACGATTTATCGCATATACATTTATTAAAGACAGTAGTGGCCGTACCATAGAAACCACCGATGGGTTTTACAACCTTAAGATCAGGGCAAGCGAATTTGGAAACCGGCCAAAAATTAAGGATGGAAAATTATTTGTGACCGGGGATCATGTGAATAATGATGACAGCACAGGTATTATATACATTAGAGGTAAAGGAGTCATGATCGATACGGCTGAAGGTCGTACCGTATTTGGCGAAGAAATTACGATCAATAAAAAAGCAAACTCATTCCTGGCCACCAAAAAACCACTCATGATCATAAAGCAGGAAAATGATTCGATTTTTATAACCGGTGATACACTTTTTTCTGCACGACTCAGCGATCTGTATGAAAAGAAAGATTCAGTGACAAAAGATACAATCAAAGGCACAGAAGTTGTGAACATAAAAAAAGATAATGATAAAGACAGTACCAACCGGTATTTCCAGGCTTTTCATCATGTTCGGATCTTTTCCGATTCGCTTCAGGCAGTTTGCGATAGCATGTTTTATTCATTCCAGGATTCTGTATTCAGGTTATTCACCAATCCTGTGGTTTGGTCAAAAGAAAGCCAGATCACCGGTGATACCATTCTTCTTTATACAAAAAATAAAAAAGCAGATCATCTTAGGGTTTTTGAAAACAGTTTTCTCATTAATAAAGTAGAACCTGAAGTTTATAACCAGATCAAATCAACCCGAATGGATGGATATCTTCAAAGATGGTTCGATTGATTCAGTAAGGGCCAAAGGATTTGCCGAATGTATCTATTATATCCAAGATGAGGACAGCGCTTTCACGGGAATCAATCAATCGACCTCTGATGCATTGGATATATATTTCTCAGGGCAGGAATTACAAAAGGTTGTGTTCCGAAGTGATGTCACTGGAACTATCTGGCCGATAAGACAAAAAGATCCTAAGGAAATGAGACTTACAAATTTCAAGTGGCTCGATGAACGAAGACCAAAAAACAAAGAGGACTTAATGGAATAGAAAAGAAAGTTTTCGCAGTAATCAGCCCAACAGCCTGCTTTGCAAAATATAGACTACTCCCCCACTGAGATAGCCAACCAAAGCCAGCCACCCGATTCGTTTGAGATACCAGATGAAACTGATTCTTTCCAATCCCATTGCTGCTACCCCGGCAGCCGAACCAATGATCAAAATACTTCCACCGGTACCGGTGCAATATGCAAGAAATTCCCAGAAATAATGATCGGTCGGATATAAATTTAAATGATACATTCCTTGCGCTGCCGCCATGAGCGGAACATTATCAACTATCGCAGATAATAAGCCCGAAACTGCCGACAATGACGTTTTGATCTTTAAGATGAGTGTCCATCCATTCCGCAACAAGTTTTAATTGTTCTGTTGATTCCAATGCAGAAATAGCTAATAAAATCCCAAGAAAAAAAAGAATACTTGGTGTATCAATTTTTCGAAGTGCATAGCTTACCGTAAAATTTTTTCTGTCTTCATCAGCTTTACCGCTATGAATGATTTCTGTAATGATCCACATGAGTCCCAAAGCAGCTAACATTCCCATAAACGGCGGAAGATGTGTCACTGCTTTGAAAACAGGTACCATCAGCAAAAGAGAAATGCCGGTAAAAAAAACAATTTTCCTTTCTTTTTTCGTAGTTGGGGTTTCAGCAGCCCTTCCTAACTGTTGATCTGGTTTTTTTATTTCTCCTTTAAAAACAAGCTGCATAAAAAAAACAGGTACTAATAAACAAACAAGGCTGGGTATAATAAGTGCAAGAATTAATATTAGCCGCAGTTACCTGATTTCCTATCCACAGCATAGTAGTAGTAACATCTCCTATAGGCGACCAGGCACCACCCGCATTGGCTGCAATAATTATAATTCCCGCCAGCATCCATCTGTCATTTTTATCCGCTACAAGTTTACGTACCAATGATACCATTACAATTGCGGTAGTTAGATTATCAAGAACAGTAGAAAGAAAAAAAGATAGAAACCCGATAATCCACAATATCTTTCTTTTTCTAACAGTCTTAATCCGCTGTGTAATTATTTCAAAACCATCATGGGCATCAATCAGCTCTACAATAGCCATAGCTGCCATCAGAAAAAACAGCATCTGGGACAGGTTACCAAGATGATGAGAAAGCTGATTTGTGACGAATTCTTTATCGTTTGTAAAAAATATATATACCAGCCAACAAAGTACTCCCGTCACCAATGCTGTGGCAGCTTTGTTGATGCGGATAGTATGTTCAAATGCGATGGCTGCATACCCAAGAATAAATATGAGGATAATGACAAAAGACATATAAACAACAAGGATAAAAATACAGAAGAAAAGATAATTAGAGTAGTCAGCTTAATTCCTTGATTGGTTTATGATTGCCGTGCAGATTCAGCAACTAACCACACTTTTGCATTTTATTTAAAATTTGCTGGCACCATTTTCGTTAAACCCTCATAAACTCGATCACCATGAAAAAAATATTCTTCGCATTCCTGCTGCTTGCAGGTCTTGGTTTATTGAACAAAGCATCTGCTCAGGATTATAAAACTGCATTAGGTGTCAGGCTTAGCAGCAGTGGCGCATTGGTAAATAACTCTATTTCTCTAAAGCGCTTTCTGAATGATAAGACTGCTGTTGAAGGCCTTTTTTCTTTCGGAGATCCCCTGGCTCTTGGAGCGTTAATTGAAATTAACAAGCCTATTCCGGGCAGTGGAATAAACTGGTATTATGGCGGAGGCGGATACCTCGCATTTATAAAAACATACAATCCGAATAAAGCAAAAAATGAAACGAACACCAATTTCGGTGCACAAGGAGTGCTTGGACTGGATTACAAATTTGCCAACTTACCTCTTAATTTGTCCCTTGATTGGAAGCCGGAACTTAACCTGGTAACGGATATCAACTTCGAGCCTTCGGCCATTGGATTCTCCGCCCGATTTACTTTTGGAAAATAAAAAAACTCAATTGATAAAAAAGAATCAGCCGTAAGCTGGTTCTTTTCATTGTATTGAATTAGACCATTAGCCTTTTTTATTAACTCTGCAAATATTTTCGGGTTTTTGCGTTTTTGTGCCGGAATTTAAGCTATTTTAGACGTCGCAAAACCAACTAATGCTTAAGAAAGAAAGGCAGGCATATATTTTACACCAGGTCAATCTTCACAATAAAGTATTGTCTTCCACGCTTAGCAATGAGATAAATGTCTCAGAAGATACTATTCGCCGTGATCTCTACGAATTAGCAGATGAAGGAAAACTTATTAAAGTACATGGCGGCGCTTTGTCTCATTCTTTCAACGAAGTACATTTTCCTTCTAATGGTGTCTATTCTCAAAGCAACAAAAAGAAAATAGCCCAAAAAGCAATCAACCTGATCAGCAACGGCATGTTTATTCTGACCAGTGGTGGAACCACGATACTTGAATTAGCCCGTTCGCTGCCACCACAGCTCAGAGCAACTTTTGTTTCCGGAAGTATTCCGGCAATACTGGAATATATGCATCATCCCAATATAGAAGTAATTCTGATCGGCGATAAAATCTCCAAAAACTCAAAGATTACTGTAGGTCTTGAAGCCATTGCCAAAATAAGGCAAATGAGGGTCGATATTTGTTTTTTGGGCACCAATGCCATTGACCTGCAACACGGAATTACAGAAAATGATTGGGATGTCGTGCAGCTAAAGAAGGCCATGATAGAGTCTTCTCAAAAGGTAGTGTGTTTGACCATTGCGGAAAAAATGAACTCTTTTCAACCGATCCAGATCTGTGAATTAAACAAGATTGATACCGTTATCACGGAATTACCACCCGATGATCCGTTACTCAAACCTTATTCAGATGCAGGTATTCAAGTTTTGTAATTTAAATTTTGCAATTGCTTATTAACAATAAAAAACAGCTATTATGAGAAAAATCCTCCGATTGTCTTTTGCTTTTTTCTTAATGCTGCTTATTTCGTCTCCAATGCTGTATGCACAGCAACGAACGATCAGCGGCACAGTGTTAGCCGAGGACAATACAACTCCGCTACAGGGAGTTACCGTAAAGGTAAAAGGCACTAATCGTGTTACTCAGACCGACGCACATGGCGTTTTCAGCATCAACGCAAGTCCTGATGAAACCCTTCAGTTCACTTATGTGGGGTATCAAACCGTTGAGGTAAAAGCAGGAACGGGAAATGTGCAGGTAAGTTTAAAACCCTCTGACGCTACCATGGGCGAAGTGGTGATAACAGCTTTGGGTATTAAAAAAGAACGAAAAGCATTAGGCTATTCAGTTACTGACCTGAGTGCACAGGAATTGATGAAAAATAAAAATACTAATCTCATCAATTCTTTAGCTGGTAAAGCTCCCGGTGTAAATGTTACGCAGTTCAGTGGTTCGGCAGGTGCAGGTGCATCTATCACTATTCGCGGTGGTAATTCAACATCAGAAAGCAGGCAAAATCAGCCGTTATTTGTCATTGACGGCATTATCTATGATAACTCCACTACAGTAACAGGTAACACTGGTACCGATGGTTTGTCTCGCAGCAATACAACTTATTCGGATCGTATCATGGATATCAACCCGGAAGACATCGAAAGTCTATCTGTTTTGAAAGGAGCTGCAGCAGCAGCCCTGTATGGTTCTCGTGCAGCTGATGGAGTTATAGTTATTACTACAAAAAAAGGCGCAGAAGGCGCTACAAGAGTTGATCTCACAAGTAAAGTAAGTACATCCTGGGCAGACAAGTTGCCTGAGGTACAAACCGAGTTTGGGCCGGGTGCTTATTCCTCCAATGGTGTTTTCAGCAACGCTAATAATTATAATTCATGGGGACAAAAGCTTACATCAGCAGATACGCTATACGATAATATTGGTAATTTCTTCCAACACGGTATTGTGTACGACAATAATATAAATGTATCCGGTGGCACAAAAAATGGTTCTTTCTTTTTGTCAGGATCCAATTTTGATCAAACAGGTATTGTTCCCAACACGAGTTATGATAAAACTACTTTTCGTTTTAATGGCGAACAGAAATACGGTCGTTTGACTTTGGATGCAAATGTTGCCTATTCTGTTGCCAAAATTAACAGGACTCTGACTACTGGCGGCTTGTATCTAAGTGGCGTTGGAAGTATGCAATCGCTCTACAACTGGCCTCAGACATTTAATATAAAGAAGTATATAAATCCGGATGGAACACAATACCGCCCCTTCGCCGGAACGCTTGCATTAGAAAACGATATCGACAATCCTTACTGGATAATTAATGAAGATAATCTAACATCACAAACCAAGCGCATCACTGGAGGCATAAATGCTAATTATAAAATCTTAAACTGGTGGGATGTTACAGCACGTTTGGGTTATGATCAGTACGGCACAAACGATTATACTTATATAGCTCCGGGTTCAGCTGTGATTCCATTGTATCAGAGAGGACGCCTGAGTAAAGACCCGTATAATTATTCCTATTTTACAACAACCGTGATGAGTAATTTTCATAAGACGTTTGGAAATTTTGATACGCACCTGATGTTGGGGACCACTTCTGAAAGCACTCTTATATTAAGTCAAAATATTTGGGGATATAACTTTGTTACTGCCGGTACTATCAGCTTTAATAATATAGCGACGACAAATAAATTTTTTACGGACGGAACAACAAGAAGGCGTTTGGTAGGTGGTTATGGAGAAGCTGGCGTGTCTTATAAAGATATTGCCTACCTGACTGTAACAGGCCGCAACGATTGGTCATCCACTTTACCGATAGCGAACCAATCTTATTTTTATCCTTCCGTGAGCGGCTCTTTTGTTTTTACACAATTGTTACCGAAAAGTAATATTCTTTCTTTTGGTAAACTCCGGGGAAGTTGGGCGCAGGTTGGTAAAGATGCCAATCCTTATGCTACGAATACTTATGAATGGTCTCCTATTACCGTTGGCTCTTTCACCGGAGTTGGTAACCAGTGGAGTGCCGGTAATCCTATTTTAAAACCTGAAGTTCAAAATTCCTGGGAAGTTGGAGGAGAGTTTAGATTCCTGAATGGCCGTATCGGTTTGGATTATACTTACTATCATAGTCAAACTAAGAATCAAATTGCACAACCACGTTTGGCTCAATCCGGCGGATTTATTTTTAGCTCACTGAATACCGGCTCTGTTATTAATAAGGGCATGGAAATAGCGCTTACAGGCAAGGTAATAACGCAAAAAAATCTTACATGGGACGTAACCATTAACTACTCCTATAACAAAGGTAGATTAGGAACATTCCTTCCAGGTGTAGCTTATTTTTATCCGACAGATGCCCAATTCGGAACAGTGAAAGCAGCATCGATTCCTAATGGTGGCTATTTCCTTGGAATGACCGGCAGTCCTTTTTACCATGAGCTGGATTCAAAAGGACAAGAAATTCCCAACGGACGCTACCAGGTAGATCCTACTACGGGATTATATAAAGTCAATCCCAATAATCCTGTTGTGGGTAACCGTGAACCGGATTTCATTGGTGGCATCAATAATACAGTTCGGTACAAGAAATTCACTTTATCACTGCTTCTCGACGTTCGTAAAGGCGGAGATGTATTTAATGGTACAGAGTATGCCCTAGTGGTAAACGGCTTAAGCAAAAAAACTGTGCTTAATGACAGGCAATCGGTAACTGTAACCGGAGTCAATAGTGTAACAGGAGCTGACTTCAATCAAACCTATGTTGCAAACCAATCTTATACTATTGGTAGTACAACGTATGCAGGTACGGCCATGATCCAGCGTTATTGGGCAAACTACGCATCCAATTCCATGTATTTTATTACATCTGTAAATTGGTTGAAAGTACGTTCATTGTCATTGACATACGATTTTACCAGTTTGTTGAAGAGTCAAAAAATAATTAAAGGAATCTCTGCTTCAGCAATTGGTACCAATCTGTTTACATGGACAAATTACAAAGGAATGGACCCCGAAGTAAGTGCAGCAGGCGGAACAGGAGGTTCGGGTTCTACTGGTATTGATTATTTGGGAGTACCCGCAGTAGCAAGTTTCACATTCGGAGTAAATGTTACATTTTAACTAATGCAAAAAAGATAAATTATGAAAAATATAAAATATATCATTCTGGGCTGCGTGGTCGTATTAAGTTCAGCTTCCTGTAAAAAGTGGTTGGATGTTAATACCGATCCGGATAACCCGAACAATACAAGCGTATTAATTCAAAACCGGGTGCCCTGGATCGAAAATGAATTTAAGGAATCGGTAGGAGTTACCAATATGCGTACTTCATGCATAGCAGGAGTTTTATATGCTATTGCAGTAAATCAAAATACGCTTAGCACCACATGGCAGTGCACTAACGGCAATTCAACAACACCATATCAAGCATGGTTTGTGGGAGTAGCTTCCAATATTCCCGATCTATATAATTCTGCTCAGAAACAGGGTGCCTATCATTATATGGCTGTGGCTGACGTATTTTCTGCTTTAGGTTATATGGAAATGCTGGATTTGTACGGCGAAATGCCTTACACAGAAGCAGGAACGGGGAATCCAAGCCCTAAACCTGACGACGGTAAAACTATTTACAATGGATGTATGGCAAAATTGAATGAAGCTATCAGCCTTTTCGGCAAAACCCAGGATCCAGGTGCTCCGGCGCTTGCTGCCGGCGATATTTGGAATAACGGCGATGTAAGCAAATGGACAAAACTTTGCTGGGGATTGAAAGCCCGCTACATGCTTAAACTGTCAAAAAAAATGGATTTATTTAATGCGGATTCTGTTCTATACTGTTTGTCCCAAGGTCCTCAATCTAATGCCGACAATACAGTAGAACAAAATTTAAATAACAGCACAACAACCGATTTTTTAGAGGGTGATCCTATTTCTGCAAATGGAAATTATGATTTTGCGGGTTACGGCAGCAACCAACGCATTTCCCAATTTTATTACAACCTGCTGACGAATTTGCGTGGTTCAGGAGTAGTTGATCCCAGGATGACGAAAATTGTACCTGCTTCTATGACTAATGTTCATTTGGATGGTAGCGGTAGGGTAACGTCTTATACATGGAACCGTTCAATAGGTGTTAATTCTTACAACACACAAGATAATCCTCTACTTCCGTCCGGCTTCCCAAACAGGTTAGTGAAAGGTGGCGCTACTTCTGTTGCACTAGTAAGTTATGCTGCTTCAAATACCAATATAAATTATACCATTAGCAATGGAACGGATCTTACGAATTTTATTGCTGCAGTAGCTGCATCCGGAAAGACTTATTCAGTTAATGGTAGTGTAGTAACTGTAACCTACCCGGCTGGTTCCACATATATAAACAGCACTAATTACGTACTTGCCGGTGATACTGCTTATGTAAATTTGCGTAGCAATTCACTTGCCACAACAACCGTAGCTCAGCCTTCAACTGATGTAAGCTGGTATCCAAGTTTAGCCGCTTATAATGCCGGCGTTATTGGTTCCACAGGCTCCTTCCAGATTCGTCCTGATTTCTGACATGGAAATCCTGACATATCATGAAATGTGCTTTATTAAAGCGGAAGTCTATATGAGAAAAGGCGATCCTGCAAATGCTTATACAGCATACAGAGCAGGTATCCAGGCGCATCTGGATATGATGCAGGCTAAGCTTAATCAATGGAAAGACGCTTATGACAAAACTTCTTCTGGTATTGCTAATCCGGATATGGACCCAATGGATCAAACAGCTATTAATACTTATCTTGCGAGTAGTGCCGTTGCTCAAGGCGCAGGTACATTAACAATGTCAGACATTATGTTGCAAAAATATATTGCCATGGGTTTTAGCCTTGAAAACTGGAACGATATGCGCCGGTTTAACTTTAGCGCCGGTAACATAGGTAGTTTTGGAGTTGTTTACCCCGGTTATCAACGAGGTCCTTTATTTACAGGTTCATCTCAGTTGACAGGCGGCTCCGCAACAGATGTCAGGTATTGGATACGCCGCTGGGCGTTACCTCCAACCTATGAAATACAATATAACTCTATCAATACACTTGCCTTAAATCCCCATGCAACTGATCCGAATATTTGGAGTATGCCAGTTTGGTGGGATTGTGCAACAGATGATGAATATTATGGTTACCTCAAGTAGTAAAGAACTACAAGCTACTGATAGACCGTTTATATGAGATAAAAAAAGGCTGTTCGGTTCGAGCAGCCTTTCTATTTTATACAGAAGAGCCAAAAAACAAATAGGCTAATATAATGGAAACAATAATTCCAACGAGGTCGGCCAACAGCATTGACCCGATAGAATATCTTGTATTTTTTATTCCTACAGCGCCAAAATAAACTGCCACCACATAAAACGTAGAATCTGATGAACCCTGCATAATACTCGCCAATCTCCCTGCAAAAGAATCAGCTCCATATGTTGTCATTGTACTTACCATCATGCCTCTTGCTCCGCTTGCACTTAATGGTCTTACTAATGCAGTCGGCAACCCTTCTACAAAACGGGTATCTCCTCCAAACAAAGCAAAAAAATGTTTCATCCCGTTAATAATTACATCAAAAGTTCCGCTTGTACGCAGCATGCTGATCGCGACCAACATCCCCACGAGATAAGGAATAATTTTTACAGCTGTCTCAAATCCGCCTTTTGCGCCTTCAATAAATGCAGCAAAAACGTCAATTTTTTTATACAATGCCCCCAATATTATTAACAGAAAAATCAGTAGTATCAAACCATTACTTAATAACCCCGAAAAAGACTGTAAAGAAGTTGCCTGCAATGAAACAAGATAGATCACAAGTGATGTGATCAATACAGATATTCCCAGTATCCATGCTAAGATTACCGGCTGAAAAAGATTGATCTTTTGCCTGATGGATACGATAATCATGGCTGCCAATGTAGAAGCAAACGTAACGATCATACAAGGAATGAAAATATCCGTTGGATTAGCAGCATTAGCCGAAGCCCGGATGGCAATAATACTTACAGGTATCAGTGTAGGGCCACATGCATGCAAACAAAGAAACATGATCTGCGAATTGGAAGCTCTTTCTTTATCTGGGTTTAACTCCTGCAGGCTTTCCATAGCTTTCAAACCAAAAGGAGTTGCAGCATTATCGAGGCCAAGAAGGTTTGCAGAAAAATTCATCATCATGTGTCCTGTTGCAGGATGGCCCTTTGGAATATCCGGAAATATTCTTGAAAAAAAAGGACTAATGATGCGTGACAGCAACCTGATTCCTCCAGCTCTTTCGGCTATATTCATGAATCCCATGAACAAAGCCATGATACCAATTAATTTAAGGCAAATATTTACAGCAGTCCAGCAGGTTTCAATAATTCCATCTGCTTTAAACGGATTCAATGGATCATCAGCTTTTCCTACCATCATCCAGTTGAAAATATCTGTATTGCCAAAAAAGAAACATTTAATAGCCGCTACGATAATTGCAACAATAATAAAAGCCGACCATATTCTGCTTAAGAGCCATAGAAGACAGTTTTCGAATGTGAATGTAATTCAAAATCTTTTCCGGACTTAGAACTTGCCCACAGCAGCATCGGAGATTTTCACAATCACTGCATTTCATAAAGCTAAAAATCCCACTCATCAAAACTGTTTTGTCTGCAGCAGATCAATAGATGTAGATTTAATAAACAAAATCACCCGCCATGCTTACCCGCTCTCTATTTTGTCTGTTTTTGATCACTTCACTGACAGTAAGATCGCAACAATTCAAAAATGATAATGTAACATATAAAACAGTTTTCCCACAAGATCTCTGCATTACGTTACAGGCAAATCCAGGATACACTATTCTTGATGTACGCAGTGACGGAGAATATTACGATACATTATCGTCTTCCCAAAGTTTAAATATTGGTCATTTGAAAAATGCGCTTCATATAAACATTACCCAGCTTCCAAATCGCTGGAAAGAAGTGTTGCAGTATAAGGACAAGCCCCTGTTTATTTATTGCTCACATAGTCAGCGCAGCCGTCGGGCCTCAAGGTTGCTTGCCGACAGTGGTTTTACCAAAATCTTTAATATCAATGGAGGGCTGACCGATTTTTATTATCAGTCTACTGAAATCAACCCATGCTCTGCTTTCACGATTACTACTTCTATTCCTTATAAAGTTGTTTCGGCACAGCAAATGGTAGCCAATATTCGAAATAACATGGATTACTTTTTTATTGACATCCGAAGCGACTCTCTCTTTAAACAAACAACTACAGACCAGAGGGCAAAGACAGAAGGAAAGTTTGATAATGCCGTCAATATTCCATTTGCAAAATTTGAGGAACATGGGGAGTTTCTAATTTTCCCAACAAGCCTATCATGCTTATTGATGAATTCGGGGCATGAAAGTCCCGAAGCTGCAAAATTATTAGTAGAAAAAGGTTATAAAGACGTCAACATATTATTCGGTGGAATGCTTGATTGGGTAAGATATGCAGTAAACACAACAGATAAGCCCGTTATCAAATGGATTCCGGGAGTTCAGATTATAATTTTCTTATACCGGCAGACAAGTTTAGTCAATCTGCCTTAAAAGAAAAGTATCACTATCATTGATGCACGTACTAAGGAAGAGTTTACCAATCAATCAAAAAATTATTGGCAAAATATTGGTCAAATAAAAAATGCTATCAATATTCCTGCATCAGAATTTGAAACGAATTTGTCGTCATTGCCTGGTTCGAAAGATGCACAAATTGTTCTTTATGTTTTCAATACTCAAAAAGAAGTGTACGAAGCTGCGAATAAATTGAAAGATAAAGGATATAAGAACGTAAAGATATTGTATGGTGGCATCTGGAATCTTCGTTGGGAGTCGCATAATCTTAAAAACAAAATGTATCTGAATGATTTGGTAATAAACGTTCCCCCGGAAAACGAATGAAGTATTAGGTGTTCTTACAGTCTTGTTTGCCTTATCTTTGCGCCTCGAAAATTTAAAATTACAATGGCTTTACAAGCAGGAATTGTAGGATTACCCAATGTAGGTAAATCAACTTTATTTAATGCAGTCAGCAATAGTGCCAAAGCACAGGCAAGCAATTATCGCTTTTGTACCATTGAACCGAATATCGGTTTGGTGGATGTACCGGATCCAAGATTGAATAAACTGGCAGAACTGGTTATACCCAACCGCATTGTTCCTACCCAGATAGAAATTGTGGATATTGCCGGTCTGGTTCGTGGCGCCAGCAAAGGCGAAGGATTGGTAATAAATTTCTTGGCAAATATCCGTGAAGTGGATGCCATCATTCATGTGATCCGTTGTTTTGAAGATGAAAATATTTTGCGGGATGAAGGTGCTATCAACCCGGTAAGTGATAAAGAAATCATTGATACAGAACTTCAGCTAAAAGACCTGGAAAGTGTAGAAAAGAAAATCTCAAGAATAGAAAAACTGGCTAAAACCGGAGATCCGAAATCTAAAACATGAACTGTGAAGTACTTGTTGAGATGCAAAGAACATCTGGAAAAAGGAAAAAGTATCCGTGAACTGGATCTTTACAAAGAAGAAAAAGTTGCCATTGCTGATCTTTTCTTGTTGACCGATAAACCGGTTTTGTATGTTGCCAATGTAGATGAAGCATCCATGCATACCGGAAATAAATTTTCTGATGCATTGAAAGAAGCGGTGAAGAATGAAAAAGCCGAAGTGATCATCATGAACAATTCCATTGAAGCGCAGATCGCTGAAATGGAAAACCCGGAAGACAAAGCCATTGTTCATGGAAGAATATAAAATGAAAGAACCTGCATTGAACCGGTTGATCCATTCCGCTTATAAATTACTTGAATCTTTATACCTATTTCACTGCCGGTGTGCAGGAAGTAAGGGCCTGGACCATTCACGAAGGATGGAAAGCTCCGCAGGCTGCCGGTGTTATTCATACTGATTTTGAAAAAGGATTTATCAAAGCAGAAGTGATCAGCTTATGATGATTTTATACATTATGGTTCTGAAGCTGCCTGCCGTGAAGCCGGAAAATTAAGGATTGAAGGAAAAGAATATGTAGTGAAAGATGGTGATGTGATGCATTTCAGGTTTAATGTATAGAAACTCAATAACGCTGGTTTCAATTAGAACAACGCCGTTATTGCCGCTCTTCCCATATGCACCGTTTTTGATGTGCCTGCTTTTCTTCCATCATACTGAAAATTCAGTTCGAGATTATTCAAGCAATCGTTTGGTAAAATCTTAATAGACCAGAGAAAATTCTTTCCGGGCAACAATCCATCCAGCATGATATAGCTGACCGTTGTATTGGCCGGGGAATTATAGTTAATATTATTAAAGGTAAATTTGCCGGTAATAGAACTGTTTTGAAGAATATTGTATTTAGATTCCAGGTTGAGTGAATTAGAAATTGATTTTTCTCCACCATACAACGGCAGGTTCTTTTTATTGTCAAATTTATATCCTGCTGACCATCCTGAAATGAAGTTCCCTGTATATACGTTAATTGTGGTTCAATACTATAAATATTCAATTCATAATTCCGGTTGTCAAATTGAGGTGTATACAATGCATTTAATCCTTTTTTTCCATTCATAGTCAATGAAAACGTTCGGCTGATATTCCATCGCCATCTTGACTATCCAGTCATTTAGTCTTACGGCTTTCATAACCATAGGTAAGTAATGATTTGCCATTATTGCGCAGGTTGCTCAGATCAATTCCCCATTTACTGCTGAAACGATTAAAAGAAAGTCGTATTCAGCAATGTAGTATTCAATGTGATCAGTGCTGTATCATTTACACCATATTTAAAAGGATTGAATTCAAAATTTCCTTTTGCAATTGATTTTTTATTGATCTGCAATGAAGTGAGAAAATTGAGTTTTGAAATAAATTTTTTAATTCCTTTTATATCCGATTGGTTCAATACAGATCTTCGGATTGATATTAAAACTATAATTGAAAGTGATATAATTTGCTTTTATAAAATCATTGGTTGGTGTAAAAATGCGGATAAATTTTGCCTGGTCAGGAAAAGCGGCCAGTTCAAATTCATTCAGTTGTTGTACCCCATCATTATTATAATCAATCCAGGCATATTGACCTGTTCCTGCCGGCACTTCCAGATAAGCATAATCCCTGTGTTGCTCCTGCCCTGCTCCCACTTCATACAAAACATTTCCGGTCAGTAATCCTTTCCATTCATTCATTACATATTCTGCTCGGCCGAAAATTGTTTCATCTTCTTTTTGTTTTGAAACCGGTTGAATTATATACTTTTAATTTCCGGAATGTTGCATTCAGATAAAATTGTCGTTTGGGATTAGCCAGTAGTTCTGTCTGCAAGATTCAGGTTAAACTCCGGTCACCACGGATAAAATCTTTGCTCACCGGGTATTTATCAGAACGTGGTGAAAAAAGTAATATTGTAATGATTCTTTTTCTGCTCATCTGATTTCAGATAAACGAATAGGTATCAAATGAAAATGCAAGTGGCGTTAATGTATCTGTAATTTTATTCCTTGCTGCATTTTGTTCCAAGGCATAGTTGAAACCAACTCGCCAGTTATCAATTGTTTTTAATTGTTTGCTCATATCAATAGTTGGACGAAGAAAGTACCTTTATCATTCATCGTCATTAAAATTGGTGATCACAAACTGGTTATTAAATTGCCAGCCTTTCCAGTTCAGCGGTATGCAGAATTGAATTTTGAAATCCGTTATAATTATCGCTGCGATGATAATTGGTAAACTGGTAAGTGAAAGAATGGTTGTTTATTGTTTTTTAAACCTGCTGATGCACGTAATAATATTTTCATCTGTAGCTGGTGACAGCTGATTAAGGGCAAACCCCAATCTCTTGAAAACTCAACGGTTCTTAATCTTTCCAGTGGTTTGAATTTATTCTGCACATATTCATAATCCAGTGCTGTATTCAATTGCAAGTTTATTTTTTGCGTTCAAAAGTTTTGCATTGGTCAATTGAAATTTTGCTGCCCATCCCCTGTCATCTCCATTATTTTTTGTTGAAAAAGTATTTGACATCATAATTACTCGTAGCCACTTCTGTTTTCAGTAATGTATTCTTATCAATTGCATAATCGATTCCAAGATTGACAATCTGTTGTTTTTTGGGAGTGACCAGATAATGTACCGGTTCATAACTGTCCTTGTTTTACTACCTGCAACCGGGGCAACATATTGATAAACTTTACCATTAGCCCCATTAAAATCAGGAACATAATTGCCATTACCCTGCCCCACATCAGAAAATGATAAGATTATATTTTGCCAATGTCGGATCTGTTGAATATTGATAAAAAGAATCAAGTCGCTGCCGGTAGTGAATAAATTTTCTGATACAATATTTTTCCTGCTGCAAATGTATCCAATGTAGCAGATGGATAATAATGCTTTTTGAATACTATCGCCGAAGTCTGGCTAAGAAATTGTTTCTGTTTCGGATCAAGTACCTGGTTGATCTGTGAATTCTTTGCATCGCTATTACTGAAATGCACCAATATGCAACTTTAATTTTTTATTGAATTCAAATTCCTGGGATAGATAAAGATTTGCATTCAGGAAATTCCGGTCGGCATATTCAAATTCCACCTGTATGCGACTGTCTTTTGTGATCATTCGCTTGGGAGTAAAAGTTACTTCAGCAGTATTATAATTGATCACATAATCCTGGTCTTCTCCCCGTTGCAATAATTGCTCCGTCCAGAAAAACCCGTTCTGTATTGGCCAGTACAATAAAAAATATTTCATTGTTAGCGCCGGTCAAGCGATAAGGTCCCTGGTTTCCTTCCAAGGCCTGGATAATATTCCTGGTAAATTTTCCTTTGGCAATAGAACCGCTGGCCAATGTTTTTGAAATAATATTTTTTGAAATACGATTGGTGGTTTGAAAGGAAATTCCCTGTAATCGTTTATAAAAATTCAGAAAATAACTTTGGTTCTGCCGGATATCAATATCACCAAGATTCAATTGCCAGTCCTTTCTTTTTAAATTGTAAGAAAACCTGGTCAAATTCATTTAACTGTTGTGTAGTTCCATCCGGCTGAATCGGAATATTATTATCCGTAATAGCTGCCTGTATCTCGATACTGTCGCCCAGCATGCCGCTCAATTGAAGATTCAGTGCTAGAATTCAATAACAGCATCCTGGCTGTTACCAAATGCGATCTGTCGTCCAAAACTTCCTTCCGCTTTCAGTGTTCCGAAATTGAAAATTCCTTTTTGATCATTTGTTAAGTCCATTATTGAATTCATAAGGGATTACATATAAATTTTTCAACACACTATCAAGAGCTCAGTCGCTGTGTAACAAAATTCAACTGGTAAGGAAAGACCCGGTAAGTGATTATAACACTATCAGCAGACAGGTTTTTTTATCCAATGTAAGACTGCCTTTACAAAATCAAGACGATAATCAGATGCGGGTACGGAAGTAATGGAAAAAGTATTGGGTATAATACTTACTGTATCGATCTTGAGACTGTCTGCTGTTACTTTGAAATTTTTTTGACGAAGATTGGAAGTTCGGTATTCAAAACAGGAAGCTGGGCACTGCTCCACAGGGATATCAGCACCATGAAAATGATCAGGGATATTCGTCTCAAACAACTCAATAGCAGTGAGTTTAACTAAAAATCGCAAAATCCGGCTTTTTATTGTTCAAAAGTTTTCCCATCCTGTTAATTCCGGAAAAAGAGTCCGGTTTGGACTCACCGAAACCCGTAAACATACTTGTCGAAATGAATTAATAAAAAGAAATCGTTATGTAGCAATTTATGAAGACAGCGCTATTAACCGTTTTATTTGTCAGATGATAATGCAGCTAATGTAAATTCTGTATTTAACCTCGCAATATTCGTAATAGAAATTTCCTTGGGACAAACTGCTTCGCAAGCGCCGGTATTGGTGCAGGAACCAAAACCTTCTTTATCCATTTGTGCCACCATATTCAATACTCTTGTCTTTCTTTCGGGATCGCCTTGAGGTAATAATGCGAGGTGAGAAACTTTAGCTGAAACAAATAATAATGCCGAAGAATTTTTACAAGCTGCTACACAAGCTCCACAACCGATACATGCTGCTGCTGCAAATGATTTATCTGCATTTTCTTTTTCAATTGGAATGGCATTTCCATCTACAGCATTACCGGTATTTACTGAAATAAAACCACCTGCCTGAATGATGCGATCAAATGCAGTGCGGTCAACCATCAGATCTTTAATAACCGGAAATGCTTTTGCTCTCCACGGTTCTACTACAATGGTATCGCCATCTTTGAAAGCTCGCATGTGTAACTGACAAGTTGTAGTGCCATGCCAGGGGCCATGCGGACGTCCATTGATGTACATCGAGCACATGCCACAAATTCCTTCACGGCAATCATGATCGAAAGCAATTGGTTCTTTCCCCTCGTTGATAAGTCTTTCATTCAGCACATCAAACATTTCAAGAAAAGACATTTCAGAAGAAATATCTTTTACTTCATAAGTTTCAAATCGTCCTTTTGATGCAGCATTTTTTTGCCTCCAAACTTTCAATGTTAAGATTCATATGTCATATTATGTCTCCACTAAGCGAAACTTAGTTTATTATCGACTTGACTGATTATGAACTCAAGCCTTTAGGGATTTGATCTACTTATAACTCCTTTGACTCGGTTTCACTTCTTCATACTTCAATTCTTCTTTATGCAATTCCCATTCACTTTCGCCTTTATATTCCCATGCAGCTACAAACATAAATTCATCATCATTTCGTCAGTGCTTCTCCCTCCGGTGTCTGGTATTCTTCACGGAAATGTCCGCCGCAACTTTCTTTTCTGTTGCAAGGCATCTATACACATCAATTCTCCCAATTCAATAAAATCAGCCACACGTTTTGCTTTATCCAATTCAGGATTCATTTCATTTATTCTCCCGGGTATTCTTACATCTTTCCAGAATTCTTCTTTCAATTTTCTTATTTCTGCAATAGCTTCTTTCAATCCTTTTGCATTTCTCGCCATACCGCATTTTTCCCACATGATCTTTCCCAAACGCTTATGAAAACTTTCAACTGTTTGTGTTCCTTTAATATTCATCAACTGTGTTGATCCTGTTCTGCAACTGCTTTTTCTGTTTCTTCAAATGCAGGATGTGATAGTTGGAATTGCTGCTGTTCGTATTTCATCTGCCAAATAATTTCCGATTGTATAAGGAATCACAAAATAACCATCAGCCAATCCCTGCATCAATGCAGAAGCGCCGAGACGATTTGCACCATGATCCTGAAAATTTGCTTCTCCCAATGCATACAATCCGGGAACAGTGGTCATCAATTCATAATCCACCCAAAGCCACCCATTGTATAATGCACAGCAGGATAAATTCTCATTGGCACTTCATATGGATTTTCGCCGGTGATCTTTTCATACATGTCAAAAAGATTACCATATTTTTCTTTCACCACTTCTTTTCCATGATGACGAATTTCTTCTGCCGTAGGATTATGAATTCCTTGTTTACTGCATTCAGTTTTTCCATAACGTTCAATCGCATCTGCAAAATCAAGGATAAACAGCCTGCTTTGAAGTACCTACTCCATAACCAGCATCACATCTTTCTTTTGCAGCACGTGATGCTACATCTCGTGGAACTAAATTTCCAAATGCAGGATATCTTCTTTCCAGATAATAATCTCTTTCTTCTTCCGGAATTTCATTGGCTTTACGGGTATCATTTTGTTTTTTCGGCACCCATATTCTTCCATCATTGCGCAATGATTCTGACATTAAAGTCAATTTGCTTTGATGATCACCAGTAACAGGAATACAAGTTGGATGAATTTGTGTGAAACAAGGATTGCCAAACAAGGCTCCTTTTTTATGTGCTTTCCAGATTGCAGTTACATTGCAGCCCATTGCATTGGTAGAGAGATAAAATACATTTCCATATCCACCGGTGCACAATAATACTGCATGACCGAAATGTCTTTCCAATTCTCCGGTGATCAGATCACGAGCAATAATTCCTCTTGCTTTTCCATCAATCATCACCACATCCAGCATTTCATGACGTGAATACATTTCAACATTACCCAAAGCAATTTGTCGTTCCAATGCCTGGTAAGCTCCTATCAATAATTGCTGACCGGTTTGTCCGGCTGCATAAAAAGTTCGTTGCACCTGTGTGCCACCAAAAGAACGGTTGCTAAAGTAATCCTCCATATTCTCTTGCAAAAGGAACTCCCTGCGCAACACATTGGTCAATAATATTTACACTTACTTCTGCCAGACGATGCACATTGGCTTCTCTTGAACGGTAATCGCCACCTTTTATCGTATCATAAAACAAACGATAAACACTGTCACCATCATTCTGATAATTTTTTGCTGCATTGATTCCACCCTGTGCTGCAATACTATGTGCCCGGCGTGGAGAATCCTGGAAACAAAATGCTTTTACTTTGTAACCCAATTCACCCAATGCAGCAGCTGCAGAAGCTCCGGCTAATCCTGTTCCTACAACAATAATTTCCAGCTTTCGTTTATTGGCAGGATTTACCAGCTTACAATGGCCTTTGTAGTTTGTCCATTTCTGATCTAATGGCCCTGATGGAATTTTTGAATCTAACATACATTACTAACTAAGTTGATAAATATTTTTATGTTGTCATCGTCTGTGCTACTATCATCATTTCTTGCGTCGCACACTTCAACTGCAACAATTCTATTCAGCAATCTTTGATCAATATCCTTTCATTCACTCCTGACTCTCGACTCCCGACTCACTACTTAACCCATTCCAAATACATACTAACCGGCATCATAGCAAATGCCATTGAAACGATCACAGAAAATCCAATACCAACATTATTTATGATTGCCAAATAACGATTGATTACTTACTCCTAAAGTTCTGAAAGCACTTTGAAAACCGTGAATCAAATGCCAGCATAAAGAGAAACATGCAACGAGGTAAACGATCACTACCCACAGTTGATTGAAAGTAACTTTCATCAGGTTATATAAATTTGATATTTCTTTTCCGTCAATCACTGTTGCATTAATGCCTGTAAACCGTGAAGGAATCCAGAACTGCTTCCAGTGAATAATAAGAAAGAATAAAAAAATAGTTCCCAGCAATCCCATGCTCCGGCTGTACCATTTGCTTCCTTTGTTGCCGAGCTTTACCTGGTATAGCAATACCTCTTTTGCTACGGTTTTGAAATTCCAACACCAACCCCTGGATGATATGAATGAAGAACCCGACAAACAATCCTACTTCAATAATTCTGATTACGATCATTGAACCCATAAAATGTGCGGCTTTATTGAACATCACACCGCCATCATTCGCCCAGATGCAAGCATTGATACCAACATGTACTACGAGGAAAGAAATAAGAAACAAACCCGTCAAACCCATCACCAATTTTTTCCCGACTGACGAAGTAAACAATTCAGACCATTTCATATAAAATGAATCAAGGTGGGTTAAAAATCCTGCACAAAGGTACTACCCGAAGGCCAAATAAAACGGAAAACTTAATTGATTTTAGTCAGGAGGATTTGCATGTTATTGCATCATTTGGGTATTATGCCTTTAGACGAGCCATTAGTTCACCATCAATTTTTTTGAATAGATGAAATGGCTTATAGGTACGCCAGTTATCTATTTCCATTAATTCGATATAACGATTCAGGTGAGCTTTTTTAAAATCATATTGAGTTTGCTCCGGCATATTCAGGCAAACCACCCAACCATTTGCCTCATTAACTTCCTCATAAAGTTCCTCATAATAATCTTTTCCATCGCTGTGATAGTTGAGTACATTTTCCGCAATCAGAATAAATTTATAAATACCTTCATCCATGAATTTCTCCAACACTTCCCGTTTCAGTTCCATGATATCATTTTCAATAGCATCATTCCATTCGCCGATCATTTCGATGATCGCATATTTTTCATCGTAATCAGCCAGCAACACTTTCAAATATAAAGTGCGGCTGCCAAAATCATCCCATTGCGGATGGATATAATAATTGTAAACGGTGTGAGAAAATTCAAATTCAGAATATTGTCGTCCGGAGAAAGGTGACCGCTCATCTTCCTCACTCACATAAATATGTCGCCAGTTATAAAAAGGCTCAATGTCATGCATAAACAAACTCTCCGTCACAAATATAAAATAGTTGGCAAAATTATCGAAGAAGGTATTCTTTTAGTTGACCAAAATTATTCCTTGATCAAAATACTTTGCTTTTTTTCTTTCATTAAGATCAGCTAATGAAGGAGGTATTTCAATTTTTTTACCGGATACTTTTTCAACGGCTTCGGGAAATTTTACCGGATGTGCTGTTTCCAGAAAAATTCCTTTTTGCTCCGGGATGATGATCAAGGTATCGTTGCAAGGATAAATAACCCACAGCACCATGCGGATCCAATATATAATTATATTGCTTGAAATACTTCTTTAATGGTTGCGAGTGTTTCTTCATCGCTGATGCTAAAAGAAGAAAGATTGGTTTTCAGTTCAGGAAAATGATGATGAAATATTTCCAGTATGCGGATAAAATTACTTGGATTACCAACATCCATCGCATTACTTAATGTTGGCACTGCTTGTTTTGGTTTTAAAATCTCCTGTCTGCAAATAATTACTTACTACATCATTGAGCATTGCAGGCTGCAATAAAATGTTTAATCGGCAAACCGGATTGCTGTGCTAAAATTCCGGCACAGATATTTCCAAAATTTCCGCTGGGCACACTGATACTACCGGCGGATTTTTTTTATCCGGCCATTGTTTGTATGCAAAAAAATAATAGAACTGTTGCGGCAGCCATCTCGCTACATTGATTGAATTTGCAGAAGTAAGAAAACGTTTTTTATTTATTTCTTCATCCGTAAAAGCTTGTTTTACCATCTGCTGGCAATCATCAAATGTGCCTGCCACTTCCAGTGCATGAATATTTTTTCCCAATGTGGTCAATTGTTTTTCCTGTACAGGGCTCACTTTCCCTGAAGGATAAAGAATAACCACTTCCACTCCTTCTGTTTCATAAAATCCATTGGCAACAGCGCCGCCTGTATCGCCTGAAGTAGCAACCAGTACCGTAACTTTCTTTATCATGATCTTTCAAAAAATAGCCAAGCAACGACTCATGAATCTTGCACCAACATCCTTGAAAGCAAGTGTAGGTCCATGAAATAATTCCAAAGAAAAAATAGTTTCGTTTAACTGATACTAATGGTATGCGGAAATTGATCGTTTCAGAAACTATTTGAAAAAGTTTTTCTTCCGGAATTGTATCATCTACATAAGGTTTAATAACCCGAAAAGCAATTTCTTCATTTGATAATTTTTCTATCCCGGAAATAATTTCTTTTTCAACTTGCGGAATTCTTTCAGGGAAATACAATCCCTTATCCGGAGCCTGTCCTTTAATTGTTGCTTCTTTGAAATCAACTATTGATGATTGTTTATTTGTGCTGTAATACTTCACTGCTATTGTTTATTTTGAATTGTCAATTGCAAAATACAAATCGCAAACCGGAATACTCCTGACTCACGATTCATCCCTCACTACCGTCACTCCTTTTTTATTGATTGTCGTTACATACGTATTGTACTCAATTCCGATCTTATTATAAACCTCTTTCATTACCTGCTCCACGGCTTTTGCAGTTGTTTCATCCTTGCTCAACATAAAAACAGAAGGCCCGGAACCAGAAATTCCACCACCCAAAGCACCAGCTTCTTTACATTTTATTTTATCTTCATCAAATCCCGGAATTAAAATACTGCGAACCGGTTCAATGATCACATCTTCGAGTGATCGTCCGATCAGATCATAATCATTTTTCAAAAAACCTGCTACCAATCCTGCAATATTTCCCCATTGCCTGATTGCATCTTTAAACAAAATTTGTTTTTTTAGTATTTGTCTTGCATCAGAAGTTCTTCACTTCGATCTGCGGATGAACTACTGTCACAAAAAGATCAGGCGCTGGGAATTGAAATGATATCCAATGGATGAATAGACCGGATCAAACTGATACCACCTGAAATACAGGGAGCAATATTATCTGCATGTTTTACACCGGAAGCTAATTTCTCTCCGTTCATCGCAAACTGAATGAGATCATTATTAGAAAAAATATTCCCCAACAAATGATTGGCAGCCAATCGCTGCACCTGCAGCACTGGCCGCACTGGAACCTAATCCACTCCCAGGTTTTATACGTTTTTCTATTTCAACTTCAAAGCCAATGTTGTTATTCATTCTCTCCATGATGGAAAGCAATACCACACCTGCTACATTTTTTTCAGGTTCTGTTGGTAAGCAAAATGAATCTTTATTCTGAATGATAACTTTAGGTTCGTTCAGCAATTTCAACTCCATGATATCATAAGGTTCATTCAAAGCCATACCGAGAATATCAAAGCCGCAAACCAGGTTTGCAACAGTAGCCGGACATCTTTATTTTTACCTTTTGCATTCTTGAATTACTGCTTAACTGCTCTTAAAATATCTGCAAACACACCACTGGCCGTAACTTCTGCACCAGCGCCGGCTCCTTTTACCACCAAAGGTTGTTCTTTATACCGATCAGTATAAAACAATACCACATTATCTTTTCCATACAGATGATAAAGGTCATGTTTCGGATCAATATGCTGTAAACCGACTGAAGCTTCCTGCCCATTATTATAAGATGCTACAAATTTTAATTTACAATTTCTTCGATGTTGCTTTTTCATATAATTTTTTAAAATGTCTTCTTCTTTTTCCATTTCTTTATAAAAATCTTCCACGCTACCCTTCATACAGGATTGCTGGCATAAAAGAATTATTCTGAATATCATCCATTTCGATTTTTTCTCCAGCTTCTCTTGCCAGTATCATGATCTTTCGCATTACATCCGTGCCGCTGAGATCCAATCTTGGATCTGGTTCTGTGTAACCTTCATCCTGTGCCTGCTTCACTACTTCTGCAAATTTTCTTTTTCCATCATAATTATTGAAAACAAAATTCAATGTTCCACTCAACACTGCTTCAATGCGATGAACCCGGTCACCGCTGTTCAACAGATCATTCAATGTACCGATAACAGGTAACCCGGCACCAACATTGGTTTCAAAAAGAAAACTGACTGTTAAATTCCCGTGGCAAGGTCTTTCAGTTTTTTATAATTGACATATAGACTGAAGAAGCTGCCACTTGATTACAGGCTACGACAGAAATACTTTTTTTCAATAACTGATCATAAACTGCAGCCACTTTTCATTGGCAGTTACATCTACAAAAACAGAATTGCGCAGGTTGCGTACAATAATCTTCATCAACAAATTCTTGAAGTATTTGCTTTTTCACCCTGTTGTAATTTTTCTTTCCATTTGGAAAGATCAATCCCTTCTTCACTGATCAGCATTTTTCGGCTATTGCATAAACCTACCACTCTTACCTGTAATGTGCATTTGTTTTTGTAGAAAATCTAATTGCTGATTTAGCTGCGCTATAAGTTTTGAACCTACATTTCCTGTTCCGACAATAAAAAGATTGACCTGTTTGTAAGTCGTTTCAAAAAATTCTTCATGCAAGAACGTTAATAGCTTTTCGAACATCTTTGGTTGAAATAACAGCAGAGATATTTTTTTCTGAAGATCCCTGTGCAATAGCACGGATGTTCACACCATTTCTTCCCATAGCGCTGAACATGCGGCCGCTGATACCGGAGTGGTTTTTCATATTTTCTCCCACCAATGCCACAATAGAAAGATCGGCTTCTACTTTTAAAGGTTCCACTTTTTGTAATGCAATCTCATTGGCAAAAGCAGCATCCACTGACTGTTTTGCTTTTTCTGCAGAAGAAGTTTCGATACCCACACAAATAGAATGTTCTGATGAACTTTGAGTAATCAGGATAACATTGATCTTTTCATTGCTTAATGCTTCAAACAATCTTTTGGAAAAACCGGGAATACCGATCATACCGCTGCCTTCCAAGACTGATCAAGAGCAATATTATTGATACTGGAAATTCCTCTTACAATATTTCCATTCTTTTTGTATCTGTGATTCAATCAATGTGCCTTCATCAGTTGGAGCAAATGTATTTTTGATCCAAACCGGGATATTTTTATTCATTACCGGTTGGATCGTCGGCGGATAAATGACTTTAGCCCCGAAATGAGAAAGTTCCATTGCTTCCTGGTAAGAAATATGTGGAATGATGCGGGCATTGCTGGTCAATCTCGGATCAGCGGTCATCATTCCACTTACATCGGTCCATATTTCCAGTACATCAGCATTCAATGCAGAAGCAATAATCGCCGCTGTATAATCAGAGCCACCTCTGCCTAATGTAGTAGTGATTCCATTTGTATCAGCGGCAATAAAGCCGGGAATAATAAATAATGAAGCAGCTTGAGCCAGAAAAAAATCGTTTTGTGTTTTTGTTGGTCACTTCAAAATCCACTTCGGCTGTTGTGAAAGATAGAATTAGTAACGATCAGTTCTCTTGCATCTTTCCATTCATTATCGATTCCATCTGCTTTCAATTTTGCAGCAATAATTTGTGAAGATAATCCATTCGCCATAACTGGCAATCCGGTCTTTTGGTCCTTGCAGTTAATTCACCCAGCAGAAAAATTCCATTGCAGATATCTTCGATCTCGTTACAGGATCTTTTTACCAGGCTCAGTAACTGGCTTTGTTGCGTTAACGGGATGAATTCTTTTACTGCATCCAGATGTCGTTGTTCAATCAGTAATAATTTTTCTTTGTATTCTTCATTACCTTCTGCTGCAAGCGCTGCTGCAGTCAAGTAAAAGATCCGTAACTCCGCCGAGCGCTGATACCACTACAATTGTTTTGTCTTTTTTAATTGCATTTCTTTGACAATAGCAACAACCTTATTTATATTTTCTGCATTGGCAACTGAAGTGCCCCCGAATTTTAAAACCTGCATGAATTATGATTGAATATGAAATAATTGATTGAATAATAACGAAAGACTTTCATTTGTCTCTGCAGCATAATAGCCCATTTGATAATATGAAAATGTACAATCCCGTTTTACGGGATTGTTGTAGATGTAGTAGTAATGGTAGGGTCAAAACAACCGGTTATAGCCGGAGCCGTAATTAAGGAAAGATTAATATGATCGGTATAAATTACCACAACACTTAAATCAGATCACACAATATACAGAATGAATCTGACAAATAAAAGCTTATTTAAAATACGGCTAATTCAGAAGCTTTTTTTACACTTCCGTATTTCAGCAACAAGCTCTTTGGCTTTTCGTAATCATTCATTTTAAGCCGCTCCATCAGCATCTTCACACCACGATCAACTAATTTATCATTGGTGAGTTGCATATTCACCATCTTATTATCTTCTACCCGGCCCAGTTGGATCATTACAGAGGTAGAGATCATATTCAACACCAGCTTTTGTGCAGTGCCGCTTTTCATTCGGGTACTGCCGGTAACAAACTCTGGTCCTACGACAACTTCAATCGGAAAATCTGCAGCAGCACTTACCGGAGAATCGGGATTACAGGAAATACTACCGGTAATAATTCCTCTCTTCCGGCATTCTTCCAATGCTCCGATTACATAAGGAGTGGTACCGCTGGCTGCAATACCTATCACCACATCTTTATCTGAAACATCATAAGACTGCAGGTCTTTCCATCCCTGTTCTTTATCATCTTCGGCAAATTCAACTGCGGTTGTGATTGCTTTTTCACCACCTGCAATAATACCAATGACCAAACCATAGGGAACTCCATAAGTTGGCGGACATTCACTGGCATCTACAATACCCAGCCTGCCACTGGTGCCGGCGCCGATATAAAACAACCTGCCTCCCATCAGCATTTTATCACTGATCGCTTCTGCTAATTTTTCAATTTGTGGAATGGCTTTTTCTACTGCAGATGGAACGGTTTGGTCTTCCTTGTTGATAAAAGTGAGCAATTCGTTTATCGTCATCTTTTCCAGGTGGCGGTAATTGCTTGGGTGCTCTGTTATTTTTTCAAATGACATAATTCCGCTCTTTAACTGTGATATTCAACCAAACCCGTGCATGGGATTTTTTAAAACTTTTCCTAACTTCATCTGGTAAGTGCTGCAAAGGTCTTGCAATACATCCTTAAATCCAAATGCCACCCCTCCTACAAAATGGACCGGAAAATTTCGGGCTTCTTTGTACTTGCATAAATGATTAAAGAAAAAATCATTCAACCCATCTTCAATAATATTCTCGATCATGTAATGGCCCCGGTTTTCAGATAAAAACAATGAAAACGAGGCAAGGTAACGATTTGCCAATGGTTTGCGATATACATTTTCCAGAATTTCTACTGGATTTGTTTTATATTTTTTATCAAATTTATCCTGAAGCTCTTTATCAAAAATTTTATAGAGATAATATTGAATCACTTTTTTTCCAAGATAAGCTCCGCTTCCTTCATCGCCCAAAATATAACCGATGCCCGGCGTTTGCCGGGTGATCTTTTTGCCATTATAAAAACAACAAAACGATCCTGTGCCGAGGTTGCAGGCAATACCCTTATTGTGACCATTCAATGCACGGGCAGCTGAAAGCATGTCATCATTTATTTCAATACTTGCATTTTGAATAACCCGTTGCAGGGATTTTTTTACCATCCTGCCGTTGTCAGGATTTCTCATGCCGGTACCATAATAATGAATTTCGTTTATAGTAAGAGCCCCCGGTAATTGAGGCAAGAGTTCTTTCTTTAATAGAGCTACAAGTTTGTTCTTCGTCAAGAAAATAAGGGCTGATACCTTGTGTTGTTATTATTTTCTTTCTTTTATTACTGATCAGGCACCATTCCGCTTTTGTTGCCCCGCTGTCAGCAATAAGCTTATGTATCGGCATTAAAAAAATGTTGATTTACATGAACGTAACACCCTTTTTCTTCAAATCCCTTACTTTGCGTTCATTATACAAATAAAGGTAAGTGATGCAGAACAAAAAATTACAGGTTTGGCTGCCTCTTCTTTTTGCTATCGTTTTGATAGCCGGCATGTATTTCGGTGATCGGCTGCACGATGAAATGAGCAGTCAAAATGGTTTTTTCAAAACCAGCAAACGCAATTCCCTGCAGGAAGCATTGGACCTTATCCGGCTGAAATACGTTGATTCGGTTCGCCTGGATACGTTGCAGGGAAACGCAATTCAGGATATGATGAATGAACTGGATCCGCATTCAGTTTATATACCGGCATCCAAATTAGAGGAAGTCAATGAAGACCTGGACGGCAAATTTGAAGGTATTGGCGTTGAGTTCAATATTTTCAGCGATACAGTCAATGTTCTTTATGTAATACCGGATGGCCCCGGCGATAAAGCAGGATTGCAGATCGGCGATAAAATCTTAAAAGCTGATGATTCTTCGCTTATCAGAAAAAACATGTCGACGGATGATGTGAAAAAAATGATTCGTGGTGAACAGGGATCGAAAACTGTTTTGCAGATCATGAGGGACAACCGGGTTTTCAACTCCACAGTAACAAGAGATATGATTCCTGTCTCTTCTGTAGATGCTGCTTACATGATCGACAAACAAACCGGGTACATTAAACTGAATAAATTTTCGGAGCATACCTACATTGATTTCATGAAAGCGCTTGACGAACTGCATAAAGAAGGAATGCAGCAACTCGTGTTTGACTTCGGGGATAATGGTGGCGGATTTATGAATGAAGCGGTAGATATTGCCGATGAATTTTTAGATGATGATAAACTGATTGTTTACACGCAAGGCGTTAATTCGCCCAAGCAGGAATACAAAGCCAGGCGTCCCGGACTTTTTGAAACAGGCAAACTGACTGTTTTAGTAGATGAATTATCTGCAAGCGCCAGCGAAGTATTGGCAGGTGCTTTGCAGGATTGGGACCGTGCCACTATCATTGGCCGTAGCACTTTTGGAAAAGGATTGGTGCAGCAACAATATCCATTGAGTGATGGATCGGCCATACGTTTGACCATTGCCCGCTATTATACACCGTTAGGCCGCAGCATTCAGCGTCCTTATGACAAAGGGAAAAAGGAGTATATGGATGAAATCTGGGAACGATATTCCGATGGAGAAGCATTATATGCTGATTCTAATAAGATCAGCAATGGCAAAGAATACAAAACCCCTAAAGGAAGGATCGTGTATGGTGGTGGAGGTATCATGCCGGATATTTTTGTGCCCATTGATACAAGTACATATCAACGTAGTTCCAGCAAGGTCCTGATAGATGGAACCTTCTACGATTTTGTTTACACCTATTACCTCCAGCATAAAAACCAGGTACAGCAATATGCTTCTCCTGAAGATTTCATTCAGCATTTCAACAACGTGAATGAAATGTGGCAACAACTGGTCAGCTATGCCTCCAAGGATTCTGTGAACCTCAAAACTGTTCCGGAAGAGGATAAACAATCTTTGGAAAAAAGATTGAAAGCAAACCTGGCCCGGTTCAAATGGAGAAATGAAGGATTTTATGAAGTGCTGAATGCGGATGATGCGGTGATCAAAAAAGCTTTGGAAGTAATGGAAAAATAAAAACGACCTGCGGGAAGCAGATCGTTTCTTGATAAGGGCTGTGGTTATTTTTTCAGGACTATTCTTTTGTTCTACTCTCGTCCCACCATTTCTTCTCAATGCGGTAAGAACCGAACAATCCAAGACCGCCGCCTATAGCTATCAGAGAGAAATAAACTGCTGTGAATGAATCGTCGTGATGATAATATGTAGTTCCATTGTACACTTCTTTCACTGTTGAATTAAGGAGATAGGTATCCAGTAGAAAAGCTAAAAACAACCCTGCTCCCGCTCCGATAAGCAATAAAGCCCATTTCAGATTTTTATAAGGAGCTGGCCTGTTCGCAAATCTCTTTTGGGTTCATTCCTTTTTCGATCATTGCAAGATTTTGTCGGGTTTGTACAGATAAACAATCCCAAATACCATGGCAAAAACACCAGCAGACATTACTATCGGCTACTAACATTTCCGCAGCATGCATAATTGTAAATTTTTATTTTTAAAAAATTTGTTCCTGTTCTTTTATGACTACCTCTTTTTAATTGAGGTTACACGGTTTTAAAGAACTTTTGCGAAATCACTTTACAAATACTATGACTACATGATATTAGTACAAGGTTACAGCCTCTGAAATATCCGTAATTTGTATTGTAACCTGCACTATTATTATGTAGTCTTATTAAAAGAATGTCAACCGGACTGAGTGATAATGAAATCATTAGCAAAGTGCTAAATGGTGATCAACAGGCTTATGCAGGGTTGGTTGAACCGCTATCAAAACTATGTTTTCACTTTGACGTTGCGGTTTACCAAAAACCGGGAAGATGCAGAAGAAGTGTCGCAGGATATATTTATTAAAGCCTATCGTTCTTTGGCAGATTTCAGGGGAGCTTCCAAATTCAGCACCTGGCTCTATACAATTGTAAATAAAACCTGCATCACTTTTTTGAGAAAGAAAAAATTAGAAACGTCATTCGCTGGATAACGAAAAGGTGTTTGAAATAGCAGATAGCAAGGATTCGGCTTTCAGGGCAAACCAGGTAGAGCAAAAATCAAGATCGACATATGGTAAACTAAGCCATTGCTCTGCTTGAGTCCGGATGATGCAGAGATCATAACTTTGTTTTATAAAGCTGAACAAAGTCTGGATGAAATTGGCGAAATACTGGGGTTGGATCCCAAAACAGCGAAAGTAAGATTACACCGGGCCAGGCAACGATTGAAAGAAAAAATGGAAACACATTTTGCAGAAGAAGTAAAAGATTTAAATTAACTTAAAATAGAATTGTATGGAAACTGCAAAAACATATGGAAGAACGTCTGTGGGATTATATTGACGGAATCAGCTTCCGCCGAAGAAAAATCCGTGATTGAGAAATTGCTGCAAAGCGATATGGAATGGAAAGCAAAATACCATGAGTTGCTGGAAGTACATCAACTTGCTTCAATCCTCAGAACTGGAAGCACCGTCTATGCGTTTTACGAAAAATGTAATGGAAGAAATTGCGAAATTTCATATTGCACCGGCTACCAAAAACTTATATCAACAAAAAGATCATCTGGGGAATTGGTTTCTTTTTCATTGCCCTTATCATTGGGTTTCTTGGTTTATGGTTTTGGACAAATAGACTGGACATGCAAAAGGTGATAACAACTTACCGATTGATCTTAGCAAAGTTGATATCAGCAAATTTTTCAATAATACTTATGTGAATATGTTTATGATGATCAATGTGGTGCTGGGACTTTTCCTGCTCGACAATTATTTCAGCAATAAAAGAAAAGCATTTCGTAAAGAAGCTTGATGATCTCATATCATCAGGTCCGGTAAGCCCTTCTGTTTTCAGGAGGGCTTTTTTATTTCATAACGCATTCACCAGACATCCAGCTCTGCCCAACAAATCTTACCTTTGTAACAGTAAAATGCCTGCTATGGATATCAAAAACAACATCCTTGAAACCATTGGTAATACTCCGCTGATCCGTTTAAATAAGATCACCAAAGATTTTCCCTGCACTGTTGCTGGCTAAAGTGGATTATTTCAATCCCGGCAATTCCATTAAAGACCGCATGGCTGTGAAGATGATCGAAGTGGCGGAAAAAGAAGGAAAACTGAAACCCGGTGGTACCATCATTGAATGCACTCAGCGGCAATACCGGAATGGGACTGGCTTTAGCTGCTGTTGTGAAAGGATATAAATGCATTTTCACTACTACCGATAAACAATCAAAAGAAAAAGCGGATATTCTGAAAGCAGTTGGAGCAGAAGTGATTGTTTGTCCTACCAATGTGGTGCCGGAAGATCCGAGAAGTTATTATTGCTGTGGCAAGCAGGCTGGCAAAAGAAATTCCCAATTCATTTCATTGCAACCAATATGATAATCTTGCTAATCGTCTGGCACATTATGAAACCACCGGTCCTGAAATATGGAAACAAACAGATGGAAAGATCACTCATCTTGGTTTGTACAGCAGGCACAGGCGGTACTATTACAGGAACAGCCATGTTCCTGAAAGAAAAAAATCCAAACATACAGGTGTGGGCCATTGATGTATATGGTTCATTGCTCACAAAATATTTCCGCACCGGTGAAGTAGATATGAATGAAGTGCATCCTTATGTCAGCGAAGGCTTCGGTGAAGATTTTGTTCCGGAGAATTATGATATGAGTGTGATTGATCATTTTGAACAGGTGACAGATAAAGATGGAGCAGTAATGGCAAGGAAGTCTGGCCAAAGAAGAAGGTATCTTTTGCGGTTATAGTGCCGGAAGCTGTCTGCAGGGATTGATGCAATTAAAAAATCGCTTGAAAAAAGATGATCTGGTTGTTTGTATTTTTCATGATCATGGCAGCCGTTATGTGGCAAAAATTTATAATGATCAATGGATGATAGAACGAGGTTTCCTGGATGTAAAAACATTTAAAGATATTATCAGTGCAAGAGGCGTTGCCAAAAAACTTGTCACAGTTGATCCGTCTCAAACCGTTTGCAGAAGCTGTTGAGCTGATGAAGAAATATGATATTGAACATATACCTGTCATGAATGGCAATGGGCCTGTTGGTGCTATCAGTGAAGGCGGTTTATTCCAGAAAATATTTGATAACCCCGAGATAAAAAATGCCAAAGTATCAGAAGTCATAGAACCTTCTTTCCCTATGGTGGAATTTGATACACCGGTGGAAAGGCTCAGTCATCTTATAAATAAAGAAAACGGAGCTGTGCTTGGCCAAAGATGATGCTGGCAATTATCATATCGTTACCAAATACGATGTGATACAGGCATTGAGCCATTAAAGAAAATCTACTATTTCTATCTTATTGATCCAAAACAGATGTGCTCTCAAAGGCTTCCCTCTTCTTCGTAGAACTACGATTTAGCAATCGTTGTTGCCGCAAGATTGCTTTCACCCTTTACGATTCAAACTGTAAATTCTGTCGTATAAAAGTTTGAGCAAGTTTTGCTCTATATTATTAATGAACTCACAATTACTTTTGCATCAGAAGTTGATTGATAGTTATCAATCTTATCCGATATCCGATGTCCTAAATGATAAACCATCCAAAGACTAACTATACCCAATCCTTAGAAAAACCAGAGCCGATTTTCCAGATTTAAATCCGGACGGCAAAAAAATCCGATATCAGTCAACTTCTTCTTTTTTTTAGAAGAGTCTTGAAAAACCGATCCAAGTCCGTACGAAAAACCAAGATCCAGATCCTGTACGAAAATCATCCAGATCCTGAAAACCATCCAATTCCTTGAAGACCTAACTGCAATCACCGTAGTGTCCAAATCCAATGAAAAGATTAATGGTCCGGAACCCTCCTGCAATCCCTAGCCTGGCGAAGGATAGCAGGAGGCGCGGTGATAACAAAAGCCTCTCTCCTCTCTTTTATTTCCAGTTTCAATTTGTCGTTTTACTGATCTCCTGAAGATTTTTTTATTATTCTGTTTTTATTCCCATTTAAAAAATGCAATTGCTTTATTGATCAACGTAATCGATCAAGAGGGTCAGGTTTCTTATCTTTGCGGCCTGATAAAATCAATACAGATGTCTAATAAAAAAATTCTTGAACTGCTTGGCGACAAAGCCGATTTTTTGCTTAATCATCAATCAAAAACTATTTCCAAAGACCAATTGCATTTACCCGGCCCTGATTTTGTTGATCGTATCTGGGCCATCAGCGACCGCAATCCGCAAGTGATGCGCAACCTACAGGCCATGTACAACAATGGAAGATTGGCCGGCACCGGTTATCTTTCCATTCTTCCCGTTGACCAGGGCATTGAACACAGCGCCGGAGCATCATTTGCAAAGAACCCTATTTATTTCGATCCGGAAAATATTATCAAGCTGGCAATAGAAGGTGAATGCAATGCAGTAGCTACTACTTATGGCGGATTGGGAATGCTGTCAAGAAAGTATGCGCATAAAATTCCTTTCATTGTAAAGATCAATCACAACGAATTCCTCACCTATCCCAATAAATTTGACCAGATCATGTTTGCTTCGGTAAAAGCAAGCTGGAACCTTGGCGCTGCTGCTATCGGCGCTACCATTTATTTCGGCAGTGATGAATCAACAAGGCAAATACAGGAAGTAAGCAAAGCATTTGAAATGGCGCATGAATTAGGAATGGCCACTATATCTATGGTGCTATTTGCGCAACCCTGCTTTCAAAACCAAAGAAAAAGATTTCCATGTGTCTGCCGACCTTACTGGTCAAGCCAATCATCTTGGGTGTTACCATTGAAGCGGACATCATCAAACAAAAACTGCCAGAGAATAATGGCGGTTATCTTGCATTGAACACAAAAGAATCTGCTTACGGAAAAAATGATCCGCTTATTTATACAAAACTCACCTCTGATCATCCGATAGATCTCTGCCGCTACCAGGTTGCGAATTGTTATATGGGCCGTGCCGGGTTAATCAATTCCGGTGGCGCATCATCCGGTGCCAGTGATATGGCAGAAGCGGTAACTACTGCTGTTATTAATAAACGTGCCGGTGGTATGGGATTGATCTCCGGACGCAAAGCATTTCAGCGACCGATGAAAGAAGGAGTTGAAATTCTCAATGCGATACAGGATGTGTATCTGGATAAAGATATTACGGTGGCGTAAAAAATTAAAATCCCGATAGCTATCGGGACAAAAGTAAAAATTGAAACCTTCTTGAAAGAGAAGGTTTTTTTGTTTTGTAGCCAACGTTCCTTTCATTGGGCATCGGCTGTTGTGTCTGCCCGTCCGTAGCCTCGTTTTAAATGAGAGGAAACCGGTCACTCACTTCAACGTTTGGCAATTCTATTTAGCTTTGCTAAAGCTGATATACTTGTTTCCAATAATAAACACATTGTATGGAATACACACCTGACCCAAATCAAAAATGGAATCGGATGAATTTTGATGAAAAAAAATTAGCCGATTTAAAAAAAGAAAAAAAATTTAGAGAAATTGCAGAAATAGAAACCAATAGAGACCTAGCTAAACAAATCGAACAGCTTTTATGTGACGTCCATGAAGAAATTCATAACCCTGATCGAACTCCATTAGAAAATATTGCAAGTGCTCAAAAAAGAATGGTGTCATTGATGGCTCGAGTTGCTATATCAAACGACAAATTATCAAAAAAATTTATTACTTAAATATATTAATGACAATATTGACTGTTGCAATTGGCATAATGACATACCTTTTATTATGCAAAAATTAAGCCTCTCGGAGGTCTTTTACACAGAGTCGCTGTCGCAACATCAATTCAAGAAAATATTAGTAAGATTGCTTTATGAACGATTGGAAATTTTTCCAAGAACAACAAAAAGCGCTTTGTGATAAAATGAAAGTTGAATGGATACCCCTTGAAATAAATTCCCTGATCGCAATCAACGACTCATTATTTTCAAAAACAAAACCGGTAAATGGTTTGAGACACCCAAACCATGGAGATATTCACGGATGGTATTTATGGAGTGGTAATAAAATTCCATCAAATGATAATAATTTTTTCAAACCAATACATCTTGAACATTTGATTGAAAGCCGGCCTCTTGTTTTAAAATATTTAGGCTTACCAGCCGGTTGGAGATTTCAAATTGATGATGAAGGATATGAAGATATTTGGTTTGATCAAACAATTTTAAAAATTTAAATTTATTTCCCTCCTATCCGTAATCTTCAATAAAATAAAAAATTATAAAGGCTAATGTTCCATCGGAACATCTCATAGGTAAACAACAAACCGCATAGCACGACACGTCCCGAAGGGACGTTTGGTGCAACATCATTATTTGATCTACCCATCATTTGCTCTGATGGAGCAATGAAGAATAATCTTCAGAGTTAAAGCCCGAATTCTTTGTAACATTAATTGCCCCGCCATTAATGATAGGACAATAGAAAAGAACGACATGAGCTTTAGACCATCCTTCGAGGCACTGGCTTCATTATGACAAACCTTTTTTATTTATTAAATTTGAATATGAATAAGTCGATGCACATATTCAAATCTTTCGGGGAGCAGGAGCAATACTACAAAACATTAATGCTTCAGTCATCAATTGCTGAACGATTCAGAAAACTATACCAAATGCAACAAATGACGAAGCTGCTGCATCCAATTACTGATAATTCCCGTAAAATCCAGATCATAAATGGACATCCTCAACAATGAGTTCTTATTGTTTCTTTCACCTGCGTTCGTGTCTGAAAAAAATTAAAAGCCCGTTACCAAAATTGTGAAATAATACACTGCCGGCAGGCAGGTCTGGTGCAAACTTACTATAGCACCAACCCATCATTTGCTCCGATGGAGCAATGAAGGATCTGTTCTGCAAAACATCCCCATTCTTTTTCATAAATTTAGCTGCCAATAAATCTATCTATATGAATATCATCCGAAGCATACAAAACAGGATATATGAAATCAGAGGCGAAAGAGTAATGCTTGACAGAGATCTGGCTGCCTTGTACGAAACAGAAACCAAGTCCCTGAACCTTGCAGTAAAGCGTAACATCAAGAGGTTTCCCAAAGATTTTATGTTTCAGCTTACCAAAGAGGAATTTGAAGCTTTGAGGTTTCAAATTGAAACCTTAGAAAAAACCAGCAAACCTTTAAGGTTGCAAAATGAAACCTTAAAGAAAGGCAGAGGACAACATAGCAAATACCTACCCTATGCATTTACAGAGCAGGGAGTCGCCATGTTGAGCGGCGTATTGAATTCCGATAAAGCCATTCAAATGAACATTGCAATCATGAGGGCTTTCGTAGAAGTGAGACGGATTTTATTGCAACAGAATGATCTGAAGCAACAATTTAAAGAAATAAAAGAACGACTTGGTGAACATGATGCCCAATTAAACCAAATATATGATGCGATGGAAAATCTATTAGATGAAAAGGCAGCACAAAGAAAATGGGAGGAAAGAGAAAGGATTGGATTCAAGAAATAAGGGTCATTTTACAATGTCAGCAGGAAAGATGCAGATAAAAAAATTACAAAGGAATATTAACTGCATCCATAGAATGAACCACTCCATTAGAGCCTTGCATATTGCGGGCTAATAATTTGGCGCCATTGATATACACTTCATCGTCTTTTACAGTCACTGAAAGTTCCTGACCGTTTACTGTCTTTAATTTCTGGCCGTTGTTCATATCCGCTAAATTCTTGCCCGTGACAACATGAAAACTCATAATAGCAGAAAGTTGTTCCTTATTTGCCGGCTTCATGAGGTTATCCAATACGCCGGGTTCTAATTTTGAAAAAGCCATATTAACCGGTGCTAAGATGGTAAAAGGGCCCGGGCCGTTCAAAACGTCTTCCATATCCGCAGCTTTCAGACTTCTCACCAAAATACTGAGACTCTTGTTGGCCTTTGCAATTTCTAAAATAGTTGACATGTTTAAGTTTCATACGCAGAAAAAATGATCTGCAATACCTGTAATGTAAGCTTTATTACCCGGTAATGGGTTTTTATTATTGCTGCCTTGCGAAGTCTCCTGCTTCGTATGTTTCACTCCGAGTCACCGCAGACCATCAGAGTTATTGTTTAATTTTTTAACATGAAGGATACACTACGCTGAGTATAATCTTCATTTATTCTAAATATAACAGAATAAATATTGCCTGATAGAAAATAAGAACTACCTTTTTACTATCCCTACTCCATAAGCACAAAAGCTTTCGCAACTCGCTTTACAAATTGTGTCATTCAAATAACGATGAAAACAATTTTATTAATTGAAGACAATGTTGCTATTCTTGAGAATCTGACTGAATTCCTGGAGTTGGAAGGATACAAGGTCCTCATAGCTAATAATGGAAAAAAGGGAATTGAACTCGCCGGCGAATTTATTCCTGATCTGATCATATGTGATGTTAAGATGCCGGAAATGGATGGGCATGAGGTGCTGCATTTGCTTTTAGATACTGTCAAAACACATGATATACCTTTTATTTTCAGCACTTCTATGTCAGAAAAAGTTGACCGGACAGAAGCATTGGGCCTTGGCGCTGATGATTATATTGTCAAACCTTATGAGTTAGGAACTCTATTGGAAATGGCAGATAAGTGGATAAAATCCGGAAGCAAAAGACATAGTTCCCTCAACCACCCGTAGTATTCAATAAAATAAAAAATTACAAAAGCTGTGCTGAGTCTTCTGCCGCTGGCTGAATAAGTGATGATTCAGGACAAATAAGCAAGCTTATATTAACTTCAACCCTTCATTTGCTCCGGTGGAGTAAGAAAAATTTACAAGTAATTAGTGTCTTGTCATACCGACGTAGGAGGCATCTCCGAGTCTGCAATGATCGGGATGCCTCACCTGCTTTGCATTTAATTTGTAAATACCTAAAGGATACGGTTCGGCATGACAAGTTTCTTTTAGTGCGTGATTTCTTTATTTTACTTTTATTCCTTCTAATTAAAAGATCATTAATGCCTCAACAAATAGTTCATCTTGCCCTAATAGTAAATGATTATAACGAAGCCATTCAATTTTATACAGAAAAACTCGGCTTTCAGTTGATAGAAGATACCGCACTAAGCGAAACCAAACGATGGGTGCTGGTGCGGCCACCCGGCGATGCTGAATGTTCTTTGTTATTAGCCAAAGGAGTTGGAGATGAACAAAGAAGCCGTATCGGCAATCAAACAGGTGGCCGGGTATTCTTGTTTTTGCGAACAGATGATTTCTGGAGAGACTATAATAACTACCTGTCAAAAGGAATAAAATTTATCCGGGAACCAAAGACGGAACCATATGGAATAGTTGCGGTATTTGAAGATCTGTATGGGAATCTCTGGGATCTTATAGAATACAGAAATAAAAAATAGTTCTTATAAATATCTCAGCCATTCTTTTTCTTTGTGCTGCATTTTATAATTCCCATACCATTTACATAATGGATAAAGAAGAATAACGATCAGCAACCAGACAACATATACCATAATTAAACTGATGCCTGAACCTTTCGCCGGTCTGCCAAACTGGAACGGGCCAAACAACAGATCATTCCAGTGAAATCCTTGCGCAAATACCATAATGAAAACTGCCAGCCTTATAATATATAAATGCAGCAGGTAATAAAACATCGGCACTTTTCCATACACAGAAAAAACTTTCTGTAGCCATCCTGAAAGATTCGTAGTAACTGCTAACAATAAAAACATGATCCCTAAAAAAAGCAGGTCAAATTGCAACGACGGCGGATATTTCGTGACGTTGAAAAATGAAACAATGGTCATTGCTGTATTTTTTTGCGCTGACCAGGCAAAAGGATCGCCATAAACATTTATGAAACGAAGAACAACAAAAAGCAGCAATGCAATGATGCCGAAATTCAGCAGGCGTTTTTTCTGATAAGTTGTATCTCTTTCAAATATTCCGCCGAGAGAGAAGCCGAGCAATAACAGAACCACCCAGGGAATAACCGGGTAAGCCGTAAAGAAAATAAAATTTTTGGAAACTGCCTGTGGGCCGGGAATGAAAAATATATTCAGCAATACAGAAAGTAATTTGTTATTTACCTGTGGAAGAAATTGCAGCAGGTTATGGGTAAAGATGATCAGCAGTGAAACGATGCCGATAGTTCTTACATTCACTTTTAATAAAAAAGAAAGAATGATGAACCCGGCGCCAATGGCAGCGATCACCTGCAACATCAATATGCGGAATTGAAAATCGAACCACAATGCAAAATTCACCAAAGTAAATTCCATCAGTATCAGCCACAAACCTCTTTTCAATAAAAATCTCCTTGTGGAGTCAATATCTCCTCTTCTCTTCATAGACAAGTATGCTGAAACACCCGAAAGAAAAACAAAAGTAGGAGCACACAGATAAGTGATCCATCTCGTAAAAAAGAGAATAGGAGTTGTGGTTTTCAGATCAATGGGGCTTTGCGTTAATGAAGTAACATGCATCAGGTCACGGATATGATCCAGAGCCATAATGATCATTACGATCCCCCGCACTATATCAATGGACTGAATGCGTTTGTTCAAATCAGTTGAAGCCGTGGAGATGTTTTCCATGTATGCAGTTGATGGTGGTCTTACATAGTTAAGAAATATTTCTTTACGGGCAGAAATAGAAATGTCGAATGGCAGTTTTTTACATTCCGGCGGTTCTCCTGTATTTTACCAAATGGGAAAACATACTTCAGCTTTTCGGTGAAGCAGTTGAATGCCTATTGTATTGTTCTTTTCCCAAAAACATTTGTTCCATCATAGCAAATAGTTCCGGATGTTTTTGCTGAAACAGGTCAGGCCGTTTGAAAAAATATTCAGACACCACTGCAAAAAATTCCGCCTGGTTGGTGAGCCCATAGAGATCAATATCGGATTCTCCGTTTTGCATGGCTTGCATCGTTTCCTGTATCATCTTCAACCAGGGCATCACTTGCTGCCTGGATAATAAGACTTCAGGAACGCCATCCAAAGTGCCATCTGTTTTATCGATCAGGTGAGCAAACTCATGAATAGCCGCATTGCTTTTGCTTTCCTTATCCAAAAATCCCTGCCGCAACGCTTGCCTTGATAAAATCATCACATTTTGCATGGGGCCGGTGCCTACCATTCCGGTAATGCTGCGGTGATAACCGACCTGATCAAAATCCCTGCTGAATGCATCTGGATATAACAACACTTCGTGCAGGTCGGTATATTCCCAATCCTTGAATGCATAAATAGGAATGACTGCCCCGGCGCCGATCAATACCTGGTCCAGATCTTCTACATCGGTCTTTATACCCGTGATCCGGACATCTGCGTAAAACTGCTGCAGCTTCTGCTCAAAATTTTTCTTTCCGGCCTCGTCCAACTGACGATAAAAATCGACATGCTCATTGAGTAATCCCGGGAAATGATCCGGCAACGGATCAACGAACCGTCCTCTCCTGGTTATTTTCAAAACGATACTTATCAGCAAAACCAAAAAGACCAGGACGACTAATACCTGTAAAATGGTGATCAACATTTATCGAAGTTATTGAACCTGATTAAAACAATTACTGAGTTAAAATGTTTATATTTCCTTCCTCATGAACAAAAAATCTTCAGGCGCCAATCTGCTTGCAGGTTTCACTGCATTGATCGCATGGTTCGCATTGATATTGCAGTTAATCATTTTGATCAATACGGCATCCGCTAATCATCTGACTTCTTTGCAGGCCGTTGGAAGATTTTTTGCTTACTTCACTATCCTCACTAACCTGATGGTGGCAGTGAGTCTTTCTGCAATTCTCATTATTCCCAAAAGTGCTATTGGACTTTTTTTTTCGAAGCCTTCCGTCGCTGCTGCAACAGCAGTATATATTCTAATTGTCGGGATCATTTACAACATTCTGCTGCGCTCATTATGGAAACCGGAAGGATGGCAAAAAATAGCCGATGAATCGTTGCATGTGATTGTGCCATTACTTTACGTTTTATATTGGTTCTTTTATGCATCGAAAGAAAAGCTGCAATGGAAAAACGTTTTTCAATGGCTCATCTACCCTGTTTTCTATCTTTTGTACATGCTTATCCGGGGTGCAGTGGAAGGATTTTATCCCTACCCTTTTTTGAATGTAAAAGAGCTGGGATACAGTCAAACACTTTTAAATGCAGGCGGCATGCTCATCGTATTCGTATTAATGGGCGGCATCTTTGTTGCCATTGGCCGCAGGCAGGCATCTGATCATCATTGAAAATATCAGCTGTAATGCCGTTCATCCTATTTCCATAATGATCTCTATTCCTTTTTTTATCTTTAGTAACAACGAATGAAAGCCAAAGCGATCATATTATTATTACCCTTCGCATTGTTCATTATCGAGACCATCAGTTTTCCTTTGCAGGCAAATGGCGCCTGCAAAAAAATGACCTGTATGAAAATGATGGGACACATAAAATGTCCTCACCAGAAAGATGATTGCAAAAAATCCAAAGAAAATTCCGGTAACTGCAGTAATAGTTCGGAATGTTCACTCTGCCCGGTGTGCAGCATTTTTGTTTTTCAACCGAATTATGAGCTACCGTTAACCTCTGAACTTTTTCAACTCCGTTTCCCTTCTTTATATGCAAACTACGTCTCCTCATATATCTCCGACGTGTGGAAGCCACCCAACAATTATTTACCCAAAGCATAAATAATTATTTAATCAAAAACATTTCATCATGAAAAATATAATGATGCTGGCATTGTTGTCCACATTAACACTGGGCGCATTTGCCAATGAGCATAAGCCTAAAAAGCACAAAAGCTGTAAGCATTGCACAGAACAGAAGTGCACACCGGCATGCAAAGACAACGGTGGCTGCAGCAAGTCCACTTGTGCCAAGGCATAAATAAATGTTCGCATTTATGAAAACCCCGGCTTTTACCGGGGTTTTTCATTACTGGTCATTCGTGATACAAAACTTATCTTTACAAAACAAATTGTGTTTTATGTCACTGCTGAATAACAACAAAAAACAAAAAGGGAAAAAGGATAATAAAAATCCTAAAGCCGGCGACCAGGGTTCCAAATTTTTTAATAAATCCAATAAAAGCGCCGGATTTTCTCAGCGACCTCCTAAAGCCGGAGGAATGAGAGGTAGTTGATCAGTTTTTTCCCTGAATACAAAAGATTGAGTTGATCTCAAAGGAAAAACTTTTTATGTCAATTCAAAACCGGGATTTTGGCTTGATCAGTCCTTCGGCAGAATTCCTGATCCGGCTAAAAGCTCAAACCACTATTCCATTTGCTAAAGAAACCGCAGCCTTGCTGTTCCATGGCGCAGTAGCAGAGGCTGCTGAAATTTCACAGGCTAATCGCAATTTCTTTTTCCGCTCGCTGATCCATTTTGAAAACCGTTACCGCACCATTGATAAATTATTATCCGAATTTCATTCTTCCAATCTCATGGAATTATCCTCAGGCTATTCCTGCCGGGGATTTCATCTTTGCCTGGAAAAGAAAATTTATTTTATCGACACTGACTTGCCTGATATGATAGAGAATAAAATGAATTTGATCCATGAACTGCAGAAGAGCAGCGATAAAAATATCAAAGGCCATTTCGAACTCGTAGCGCTGAACGCATTGGATGAATCCGCATTTATGAAAGTCATTGAAAAATTTCCAGGGGGGCCGCTTACTATCATCAATGAAGGTCTGATACCCTACCTTGGAAACGATGAAAAGAAATTGTTGTGTTCTAATATCCGGAAAGCTTTGAAACAAAAAGATGGTTATTGGATCACCGGCGATATTTACACGAAAGATTATGAAGAAGCAACCCGTGAAATGCCGGAAGTTGCCAGGCAATGGAGACAACAACACCATACAGAAGAAAATAAATTTGATGACTTCGAATCAGCTGAAAGATTTTTCAATGACTGCGGATTTGAAATTATCGGAAGAGAATCATTGCTCATTGAAGAGTTGAGTTGCCTTGAACTCCTCGGCGATAGAAAACAGGAAATGGTCGAAAAATTAAAAGACCTTGCTCCACATCGTCAAACCTGATGTCTGAAAATTTTTGAATAAATAAAAAAACTTTTATGAAAAGAAGAGATTTTATAACCAGCAGTTCGCTTGCAGCTGCAGGCCTTACTTCTGCTTTAGCCATTTCCTGCAACAGCAATCCTTTAAACAATAAAGAGGAGGATAAGAAAACTGAAAAGCCCAGCGAAAATTTTGCGCTAAGCGAAATAACAGTTACTGAACTACAGGATAAAGTTCAAAAAGGAGAATACACTTATGAACAGATCACTGACATGTACCTGCAACGAATTGATGAATTAGATAAAAAAGGTCCGGCTATCAATGCTATTATTGAATTGAATCCCGATGCAAAAAACTTTGCAAAGGAAATGGATAGAGAAAGAAAAAACGGGAAAATAAGAAGCCCGTTGCAGGGAATACCCGTTTTGATAAAAGATAATATTGACACAGCAGATAAAATGAAAACATCGGCGGGTTCATTAGCCTTAGCAACTTCAATCGCATTAAATGATTCTTTTGTGGCGCAGCGATTGAGAGAAGCCGGAGCTGTTATTCTTGGAAAAACAAATCTTAGCGAATGGGCCAATATCCGTTCCAATCATTCTACCAGTGGATGGAGTGGTCGTGGAGGATTAACTAAAAATCCTTACGCATTAGATCGAAATGCCTGCGGCTCCAGTTCGGGAACCGGCGCATCTATTGCAGCCAATTTTGCAACAGTTGGTATCGGCACTGAAACCGATGGTTCTATTGTTTGTCCTTCCACGCATAATGGATTGGTAGGAATAAAACCAACCGTAGGATTAGTTAGTCGTTCCGGCATCGTTCCTATTTCTCATAGCCAGGATACTGCAGGCCCGATGTGTCGTTGTGTGGCAGATGCTGCTGCATTGCTTGGTGTATTGACCGGAACCGATCCAAGAGATCCTGCAACGAATGAAAGCGCAGGAAAAACTTTGAAGGATTATACCAAATTCCTTGATAAGGATGGATTGAAAGGAGCAAGGATCGGAGTGGCAAGAAAATTTTTCGGATTTAATGACAGAGTGGATCAATTAATGAACCAGGCAATAGATGTGCTGAAACAAAACGGAGCTGTCATCGTTGATCCTGCTGATGTTCCTAATGTTGGAAAATACGATGATACTGAATTCGAAGTATTTCTTTATGAGCTGAAAGCCGATCTTAATAGTTATTTGGCAACACTTGGACCCAATGCTCCTGTAAAATCATTGAAAGAGATCATTGACTTCAATGAAAAAAATAAGGACAAAGAAATGCCTTACTTCGGGCAAGAAACTTTTTTGAAAGCACAGGAGAAAGGACCGTTGACAAGTAAAGAATACATAGATGCATTGGCAAAAAATCATCGTTTGTCAAGAGAAGAAGGAATTGATGCCATCATGAACAAAGAAAAACTGGATGCGATCATTGCACCAACAGGCGAACCGGCATGGGTTACTGATCTTATAAATGGCGATCATTTTACCGGCGGATATTCCACTCCATCTGCAGTAGCCGGTTATCCGCATATAACTGTTCCTGCCGGAATGGTATTTGGTTTACCGGTAGGGATCTCATTTTTCGGAAGAGCATGGAGTGAGCCGGTATTGATCAAAATAGCTTTTGCTTTTGAACAAGCCACTAAGCATCGGATGCCACCGAAATTTTTACCCGTAGCAGATCTTAGCGTATAATCATTTCGGCCATCTGAATATTTCATACAGTATTGTCTTCATTTCTTTCTTTGCTAAGGTGAATAACAATCCAATAACATTTTGCAGCGCTAAAACTGTGATTTGAAATGCCGATTACTGTATTTTACAAAACAGAAATCTGCCGACATGAAATCAAGAAACTTCCAACTCATATTTCCGCTTGCCTTTTTAGTTTGTTATTTCGCTGATCCGGGCAGGCAATCCGCTTCGTCTGAAGCAGCAAAGGCTTTCAAAACAACAACGAATTTTAGTTATGATCTTTCCCACCCTTCAAAAAAATGGACATTACCTGGGGAATTAAAAGAAATTTCCGGACAGGTATGGATGGATAATAATCATTTATTGGCTATCGAAGACTTGCATCCTATTTTATATCTCCTCAAACTGAATGATAAAGAAGTAACGATAGAAAAGCAATCAGCATTCAAAAAAGTTTCTGATAAAAAAATGGATATCGAAGATGTAGCGATAGTGAAAAACACAGTGTATGCTTTGTGGAGTCATGGCATTCTGTATAAAATAAAAGACTGGCAAACCGATCCGAAGGTAAAAAAACTGGAAACACCTTTATCAAAAGAAAACAATACTGAAGGCCTTTGTTACGATCCGGTATCCCGGAATTTACTCATCGCCTGCAAAAATGAATCGGATGTGGAAGATCAGAAAAAATCAACCCGTTCCATTTTTGAATTTGATCTGAAAGCGGACACCCTGATCAGGGAACCTTTCATGCTCATCCATAAAAAAGATTTTAAAAAAGTAGCTGACGAAAAGCTGGAATTTTTTCCTTCTGCTGTTGCCGTGCACCCCATCACGCATGATATTTACGTTCTGTCAACAAAAGAAACCAAGTGCATGGCTGTGTACGGCTATAAAGGAGAATTAAAATCTTTTCAATTCATCGACAAAGATCTTTTACTTCAACCGGAAGGAATTTGTTTTGCAGCTGATGGCACATTGTACATAAGTTCCGAAGGAAAGCATGGAGTACCACCGGTACTTATGCGGTTTGATTACAAAAGATAATTTTACCGTTTTAAAAATTTCCCTTTAAGTATCTTTTCCATTACTTCATCTTTGAGGTTTCGGCTGATGGAAATGCGATGTTCACCAATGAAAATTTCATTTCCTTCAATACTGGTAATTTTTTCCGCAGATACAATATAGGATTTGTGAGTTTTGATAAACTGGTCAGTTGGCAAATAGTCTTCCACTGATTTAAAAGTCAGGTAAGTAATGTATTTTTTGTCTTTGGTATGGATCATTACATAATTCTGTAAAGCCTCGATAAAAAGAATGTCCTCAAAAAAAATTTTAACCAGCTTATTATCGGCTTTTATAAAAAAATATTTTACAAGTTTGTTTTCGTCCAAAGCCTTGGCATTTTGCTCTCTTATTTCATAATATTCCTTAGCTCTCATCACTGCTTTCAGAAAACGTTCAAATGAGATCGGTTTAACCAGGTAATCCAACGCATCCAGCTCAAACCCTTCCAGAGCATATTGAGGAAAAGCTGTTGTGAATATTACGGGCGGGGCCCGATGTAATGTCTTAAAAAAATCGAGGCCGGTGATCTTCGGCATTTGTACATCAAGAAAAAGCAGTTGCACCTCACCATTCATCAAGAATTCCGTTGCCTTAAGCGGACTATCAAATTCACCAATAAGTTCCAGGAAGTCTACATCAGCAATGTATTCTTTCAAACCCTTTCTCGCCAGGGGCTCATCGTCTATTATGATACATTTAATTCTCAATGTCCAGTTTTAAACTTACAGAATATTTGTCTGTTGATTCCTGTATTTCCAATTCATGTTTTCCCGGATAGATCAACTCGAGCCTTCTTTTTACATTGGTAAGTCCAATTCCTCCGGGCTGCTCAGTCGTCTTGTGGCCGTTATCTTTTGAATTTTCTACAAAAAAATAAAAAGTTCCATTAGAACGGCGAACATCCAATTTCACAAAATTCAATTTATCACTGGAATGAGAAAGGTGCTTGAATGCATTTTCTACAAATGGTATCAATAGCAATGGTTCAATGGAAAATCCTTTTACATCAGTAGTACAATTGAATTCTACCGAACAGTTTCCATTCTTCCGTAATTTTTGTAAATCCACATAATCTTTTAAATAACTCAATTCTTTTTCCACAGGCACCATAGTATCCTTCCCTTCGTACAACTGATACCGCAGCATATCAGAAAATTTATGCAACGCTGCCCTGGCTTCGGTATTGTCTTTATTGATCAAAAAATAAACAGAGTTCAGGGAATTGAATAAGAAATGGGGGTTGATCTGTGATTTTAAAAAACTTAATTCTGTTTCCGCTTTTTCTTTGGCAATTTCTGTCAGCCGTCGTTGCATCCGGATCTGGTCAAATATCAGTTTGAAACAAGCACCGGTAAGAACCAGGAAAAAATCTGAGATAAGATTCTCGTACAACTTTGTTTTAAGATTTCCTGAAATACTGAAAAGATCGGGCTGATGCAAGACCTGTGCCATCAGGAATACTTTTATAATACTGCTGGCCAGGATCACCCCGATAAAAGCTGCGATAGAATAGAAATATTTTTTTTGATACAACAACCGTGGTATCAATACAATGTTGGTCAGATAAACTGCAGCAGCAAGGGCTACTACTTTTATCAATGTGATCTTTAACGCAATTGCATAGGTGCTGTAATCCTGATAACGGAGATAAAACCAGAGCAGGAAGATCAGCATCCAGAAAAACCCATGCAACAATATGTATTTCGATGAAAGTTTTACTTTATCCATACCTAAAATAAATTTACAGATTCCTGATGGTAAAACCGATTACAGCACCTGTGGCTTTTTCTTGACCAAGGGCAAGTTTCTGAAATCCATTGGAGGTATTTTAAAACCAAATAATAGTATCTTTCAGGATATAAAACCAACTGGTATGTCAAAAAAAATTCTGGCAGGACTTCTTTTCTTTGTTTCTGTATTTTCTTTTTCCCAGGACAAAATGACCCCCGAATTACTCTGGAGGCTCGGAAGAGTGTCCGGGATGGGAATAACCAAAGACGGAAAGTCAGTAGTGTATTCGGTTAGTATCCCTAATTGGGAAGCTAATAAAAGTAACAGGTATTATTATATGATTCCGATTGATGGCGGAGCCCCAACTGAGATCAGTAATGCTGACAGTTTGCTCAATGATAAAAATATTTCTCCTGACGGAAAATATATGATCAGCAGTAAAGATGTGAAAATAAAAGATGTGACCGGAGTAGATTATTACCCTGATCTTTCAAAATCGAATGTTTACATTTATGATAACCTGATGTATCGTCACTGGGATACCTGGGAAGATGGAAAATTCGGGCATGTGATTTTATCAAAAATGGAAAATGGAATTGCGACGGAAGAAAAAGACCTGATGCCTGGCGAACCTTATGATTGTCCTCAAAAACCATTTGGTGGAGATGAAGATTATGTATGGAACCCCGATGGCAAACATGTGGTTTATTGCACCAAGAAAGAATATGGTTCCGCTTATACACTCAGCACCAACACTGATCTGTATGAATATGATATTGAAAATGGAACTACAAAAGACCTGACTGCAAAAAATAAAGGCTATGATATTAGTCCCGAATACAGTAACAATGGAACATTAGCATGGCTGCAAATGAAAACACCCGGATATGAAGCAGACAAACAGGATATAGTAGCTTTCACCGGCTTGGGAGTAGTGAATCTGACTGGTCATAGAGACGATATTAATGTAGAAGGTTTTCGATGGGCAGAAGATGGTAAAAATCTTTTCTTGTGGGCAGCTACTAATGGTACTTTCCAGTTATTTGAAGTGGATTATACAGGAGCTACTATGAAACTTCCTGACATCAGGCAGATCACTAAAGGTGATTTTGATGTAGATGGAATTATTGGTCAGTCCGGAAATACATTGATCGTAACCAGATCTGATATGAATCATGCAACAGAATTATATTCCGTAGATATCACTAATGGAAACATGAAACAACTGACCCATGTAAATGATAACGTCTATAATTCTATTGGCTTGTGCCGTACAGAAAGACGTTTTGTAACAACAACTGATAATAAGAAGATGCTGGTCTGGATTATTTATCCGCCCGATTTTGATCCATCAAAAAAATATCCGACACTTCTTTATTGCCAGGGTGGTCCACAGGTAGCATTGACCCAGTTCTATTCCTTCCGATGGAATTTTCAATTGATGGCTTCGGAGGGATATATTATTGTAGCTCCTGACCGCAGAGGAATGGCCGGATTCGGAACCAAATGGAATGCACAGGTAAGTAAAGATTGGGGAGGATTGGTGATGCAGGATTATTTATCTGCTATTGACGCCATCAGTAAAGAAAAGTTTGTTGATAAAAATCGCAGAGGTTGTATCGGAGCAAGTTTCGGTGGCTTTTCTGTTTTTGAATTGGCGGGCATGCACAATGGCCGCTTCAAAACTTTTATTGCACATGATGGCGTGTTTGATTTTCGTAGCGAGTATGGCACAACGGATGAAATGTGGTTTGAGAATTGGGAAAAAGGTGGTGCGTATTGGGAAAAGAATAATGCTGTAGCCCAGAGAAGTTTTTCTCAATCGCCCAGCAATTTTGTAGATAAATGGAATACGCCGATCATGATCGTGGAAGGTGGTAAAGATTTCAGAGTTCCGGTTGGCCAGGGACAACAAGCATTCCAGGCGGCTCAACTAAAAGGAATAAAAAGTAAATTTTTGTATCTACCGGATGAAAATCACTGGGTGCTTTCTCCGCAAAATGCTCTCGTTTGGCAGAGAGAATTCTTTAAATGGTTGGATGAAACGCTGAAATAATTTTTTAAACGATAAACTATCTGATAAAAAGATCAGCCTTCACTTTGAAATAAGATGTGGAGCGACCCACATAATTGGAGAGAACGCCATCTACTTTCAGATTCCACAGATTTGTTTCTTTATTGAAACTACTGGTGACAGTACCACTGGTAACAACAACATAAGAAACCTGGTCGTCTGCTCTGAACGAATATTTTACAGCCACTTCACTTTTAGAGTCAGCATTACTTTCAATGCGGTATTTCTTATTTTCCAAATGTTTTTTTCCAAAGAACAATGATAAGTACTGATCTCTTTGATTCACGACTACTGAAAGTATTCCTTTGGATTTATCTACAGTAATGGTAGCAGGCAATGCTTCAATAAAATAATTGTTGTACCCGGCTGTATCAGTGATGAAGACCGGGCAGCGTCTCAAAACCGTATCTCCCTCATGCTGCGCTGAAGCAGAAAAAGAAAGTAATAAAATGAATATTGCCCAAAAGGATTTCTTCATTGCCATGATTTATGAGGATAAAAAATACGAATAATTGAGAAAATTACTGCCAATAAATTTATTTCAGGCTTTTTTTTCTCTTTCGCCAAAGATCAGGCTGCCGATGCGGACCATGGTACTGCCCTCTTCAAGAGCCACTTTATAATCAGACGTCATACCCATGGATAGAATTTGTAATTGGCAATTGGCAATTGATAATTTCGAAAATTTTTCGAATAAGATTCTTAGAAATTTAAATTCACTTCTTACTTTATTCATATCATCTGTTAAAGAACCCATCCCCATCAGTCCAACTATTCTCACATTTTTCAATTCGTTTAATTCGCTGGAATTCGTATTAAAAAACTCACTCAATTCTTTTTCACTAAATCCAAACTTCGTTTCTTCCTGCGAAATATGCACCTGCAAAAGGCAATCAATCGCTCTATTATTTTTTTCAGCCTGCTTATTGATCTCTTTTAGAAGTTTAAGACTTTCAACAGCATGGATCAGTTGCACAAAAGGAGCAATGAATTTTACTTTATTGCTCTGCAGATGACCGATAAAATGCCAGCGAATATCATTAGGAAGTTGTGCATGTTTTTCCGTTAATTCCTGCACATAGTTTTCTCCAAAATCCCTTTGCCCCAGATTATATAATTCTTTTATATCTTCAATCGGTTTTGTTTTTGATACTGCAACTAGTGTTACATTTTTCAATTGCAGTTCAGAAATCAATCGGTAGATATGCTTCTTTATTTACAGGCATAATAGTAAACAAAAAATGTGCAAATGAATTACTTCACCGGCACATTATATATTATTTGTAAAATAGTTCATTATTTCAATATACTTCTGCTGATCACAATCCGCTGCACTTCACTTGTACCTTCATATATCTGGGTGATCTTGGCATCCCGCATTAATCGCTCTACATGGTATTCTTTTACAAAACCATAACCACCATGTATCTGCACAGCTTCGGTTGTAGTCCACATTGCTGTTTCTGAAGCATATACTTTTGCCATTGAGCTGCTGAGTGTATAATCCATGGTTATTATCTTTTTCCCAGGCAGCTTTCAAGCAAAGTAACCTTGCCGCTTCGATTCTTGTAGCCATATCCGCCAGTTTAAAAGCAATGGCCTGGTGATTCATGATCTCAGTACCAAAAGCCTTTCTTTCTTTGGAATATTTTACTGACAATTCATAAGCGCCGCTGGCAATACCCAATGCCTGTGATGCAATACCAATTCTTCCGCCGGCCAATGTTTTCATGGCAAATTTAAATCCAAATCCATCTTCTCCGATCCTGTTTTCTTTTGGCACTTTTACATCATTGAATAAAATACTGTGTGTATCACTGCCACGGATTCCCAATTTATTTTCTTTTGCAGCCTACCACTACACCCGGCCAGTTTTTTTCTACAATCAATGTATTGATGCCTCTGGCTGCCTTTGGAAATATCTGTTTGTGCCATCACCAAATAAACAGATGCAGTACCCTCCATTGGTGATCCAGTTCTTGGTTCCATTCAGTAAATAATGATCGCCTTTATCTTCAGCCGTTGTTCGTTGAGAAGTGGCATCACTTCCCGCTTCCGGTTCGCTTAACAAAAAAGCGCCGATATATAATTCACCATCTTTTTTACCCTGTGCCAATGGCGATAAATATTTTTGCTTTTGTTCTTCAGTGCCATATTCCTGCAAGCCATAACAAACCAGACTATTGTTGACACTCATCACCACACTTACACTTGCATCTACTTTCTGATTTCTTCCATTGCCAGCACATAACTGATCGTATCCATACCGGCGCCACCATATTTCGGATCTACCATCATGCCCAAAAAACCGAGATCAGCCAATTTCATTACCTGTTCTTGGGGAAATTTTTGTTTTTCATCTCTTTCAATCACGCCGGGCAAGCATTCATTTTGTGCAAAATCCCTTGCTGCTTTCTGAATCATCAAGTGTTCTTCGCTCAGTTGAAATAACATAACTGAATTTTGATGCAGTAAAAATAGGTTAAAACTGTTATTCATAGTCGCATGAATTGCTTATGATCGCACTTTACATGAGATATGTTTAAAAGAACCTAACAAAAATCAATTTGCGGGTTGACAAAAACCGGTTTCCAATGTCTTTTTGAGCCTAACTTTGCGGCGCAAATAAAGACTATGAAAAAGATTCATATTATTTTACTGGTGCTGATTGCAGGAGCGATTGCGGTGTTGATCAGTTTTTTGAAAGCTTCTACTACTTACGATACAATTGATTCAGCCATGGCAAAACCCGGGAAAATTTGTGCATCTGATCGCTAAGTTGGATCATTCGCAGCCGGTAGAATATGATGCCGTTAAAAGATCCCAATTATCTTAAGTTTTACCGCTGTTGATATCTCTTGGAAAAACAGTGAAAGTTGTTTACCACAATGCGAAACCTGATAATCTTGAGATCAGTGAAAAGTTTGGTACTGAAAGGGAGATTATGAAAACAATCATTTTGAATGCAAAGAGATTCAGACCAAATGCCCTTCCAAATACAAAGATGATATGAAAGCTGCTGAAAAAAATATTCAGGAAACTCACGGAGACTACACCTGCTGAAAACCAGATTCCGCAGAAAAAAAATACTAAAAAAGAATGGATTATATCGGCGAGCATCTTTTACCCGGTCAGTTAGGACATTTTTTTATTGTACTTTCTTTGGTTGCTTCGCTGGTAGCTACATTTGCCTATCTTCAAATCTGCCACAGCTCACGAATGAAGCATGATGCCGCTCAATGGAAAAAACTGGCCCGTTATGCTTTCATTACCGAAGTGATTTCTGTCATTTGCCATCTTCGTTACTTCTATTTTACATCATCCACAGTCATCTATTTCGAATATCAGATATGCCTGGCAGCATAGCAGCCTTTCCCTTGAATTCAAATATATGCTGGCTTGTTTCTGGGAAGGCCAGGAAGGAAGTTTTTTGCTCTGGAGTCTTCTGGCATTGTGTTCTTGGGTTGATATTGATAAAAACAAGTAAAAAATGGGAAGCGCCGGTAATGACCAGTTGTTAGTTTTGCCCAATTCTGCCTGGCCACCATGATCGCCGGTATTTATATTCTTTGGCTGGAAAATGGGTTCCAATCCTTTTATTTTATTAAGAGATTCCGGAGTGCTGGATAATGCACCTGCTCTGCATATTAATTTTGATGTCAGCCAGGCATTGAAACCCGATTACCTATGTCTTCAATAAAAGATGGTAATGATCTGAATCCTTTATTACAGAATTACTGGATGGTGATACATCCACCTGTTTTGTTTATGGGATTTGCTTCCACCATTGTTCCCTTTGCATTTGCGATGGCTGGTTTATGGAAAAAGAAATTTGCGGAGTGGACAAAACCTGCATTGCCCTGGGCATTATTTTCAGCAGCAGTATTAGGAGTAGGTATCATGATGGGTGCTGCATGGGCTTATGAATCGCTGACCTTTGGCGGTTATTGGGCATGGGACCCTGTAGAAAATGCTTCATTGGTTCCCTGGATGGTGATGATCGCCGGCATTCACTACTTTACTGATCTATAAACATAGCGGTCATTCACTTAGAGCCACACATTTGTTCTTTATTCTTGCTTTTGGTTTAGTTCTTTATTCAACTTTTCTTACCACGGAGCGGAGTATTGGGTGATACTTCTGTTCATGCTTTTACCGATCTGGGTATGAATTGGCAATTGACTTGCTTTTCCTGCTGGTATCTTTGTTAGTGCCTTGCTTTGTCTTCTTTTTTATCAGTCGTTACAAACAAATTCCATACATTCAAAAAGAAGAAAATGCTATCATCAAGAGAATTCTGGATGTTCATTGGTTCATTGGTTTTCTTTCTCTCTGCGATTGGTAATTATTGGAAAAACTTCTTTACCTGTCTTTAATAAAATATTCGGCACAAAATAGCTCCGCCTGAAGATCCGGAATTTGCCTATAACCAGTATCCAGGTTTATGTAGCTATTATCATTGCTATCTTAACTGCCGTTTCCCAATACCTGAAATACAAGGAAACTTCAGCAAGCTTTTTCTGGAAAAAAATATGGCTGCCTACTTTACTTTCTGTTATTGTTGCTTCACTGATTCTTGCGTTCGGAAATATCAATTATAAAAAATACGGATACGGATTTCTCGGTTCCATCTGGCTGGCGGTTGCCTGCAGCGTATATACGATCATTGCCAATGCGTCTTATATCTGGTTGGGATTAAAAGGAAGTTTGAAATTATCAGGAGGTTCCATTGCTCATATTGGTTTTGGTATGGTATTACTGGGCATTCTCATTTCTTCTTCCAAAAAAGAAATTCTTTCTTATAACACCAGTGGTATTGCGGTCAACTTTGGGGAAGGAAGCAAAGAAAAATCCGGCGAAAATCTAACACTGGTAAAAGGTGTTCCTACCGATATGGGTAAATATTGGGTCACTTATGAAAGTTCACAGCAAAACCCCAAAAAACCACTTTGGTATTACGATATACATTTTAAAAGCAAAGACGGAAAAGAAGAATTCGCATTACATCCCAATGCATTTGTCAATTATAAAGGCAATGAAGGGCTGATGGCCAATCCTTCCTCCAAACATTATTGGGACCATGATATTTTTACTTATATCACTTCACTGCCTGATCCAAGCAAGAATAAAGACACTTCACATTTTAAAAATAAATTGCTGCAGGTCGGTGACACCACCTTCTATTCCAAAGGATTTTTTGTTTTGGAAAAAGTGATCACCAAAGACAGTATTCCCACTGAACAGGGAATTGATCCTACTGGGAAAGCAAGCCTGGCCATTGTAAAAGTGCATTCACAGAATAATTCTACTTATACGGCACAGCCATTACTGGTGAATCAAAGAGGTGTACAGTATTCAGTTCCTGATACGGTCATTTCCGCAGGATCTCATTTTAGCCATCAACTCTGTTGAAGGAGAAAAAATCAATATGGGCATTAAAGAAACTGATACTATTTTACAATACTTAACCTTAAAAGCTTATAAATTCCCCTATATTAACTTACTCTGGCTGGGTGTCATTATTACAGTGACAGGAATCATTATAAGTCTGGTCCGCCGCATACGGCTAAACCAGATCGCTACTTCCCAGTCATAATTTTGGCTTTTTTCAAACAGCGGGTGGGTTACTTCAGCTGTCTTATAGTATCAATAACAGAAATGTTTTTTTAATTTTATAGAGGAATGAACAGGTTTTCAAAATACCGGATTTCGTTTGCTATTTTGCTGGTACTTACACTGGCAGGGTTTTCCTCTTTTGCCCAAATTGATCCCCCGGTAGCCAACACGGATACTATACCTCCGATTCCTTCTGTTGCAGAAAGGGCAAAAAACTGGGGACCTAATGACACTCTAATCGTTTCTGCCATCTGGTATCATAATGAAATGCTTCCCTATAAAGAAATGGAGAATGGTTTGGGTGTCTAATATGTCTGAAAAAAAATTGGCTAAGTACATAGAAGAATGGAACCGGCTTCGCAATGCCGTTTATGTTACTTATCCTTATGCCCGGATTGCGGGGGTTACGATCAATGATATCAATGCTCATTTGACCAATGTCAATTCCCGAAGAGAAAGAAAAGAATATATCAAATCGAGAGAAAAAGAATTGAAAGCACAATTCAGTGATCCACTTTCCAATCTTTCTGTTTACCAGGGAAAAATTCTGATGAAGCTCATTAACCGGCAAACCGGTAATAACTGCTATGATATCATTAAAGAATATCGAAATGGCTTGACAGCACGTTTTTATCAGACGGTTGCTTTCTTTTTTGGCAGCAGTCTGAAACAAGACTGGGATCTGAATGATAAGACTGACCGCCAGATTGAAAACTTCGTCAAAGAAATTGATGGCGTCTGGTATAATAATCCTCAGATATCGTCCTGGTATAATTTGTTATTCCGACTCTTAATTTTTTCAATTTTTACATTTGTTTTTCAAAATCATTATTCAAAATGAAACTCGATATTCTGGCCATTGGTGTTCATCCGGATGATGTAGAACTGGGTTGCTCAGGAACATTGATCAATGAGATCAAAAGAGGGAAAAAAGCGGGCATTGTTGATCTCACCCAGGGAGAATTAGGAACCAGTGGCAACGTTGAAACCCGTTATGAAGAAGCAGCAAAAGCGGCCATGATCATTGGGGTTGCATGTAAGAGAAAATCTGAAAATGAGAGATGGTTTTTTCCGTAATGATGAAGAAAATCAAATAAAGCTGATCCAGGTATCCGTAAATATCAGCCGGATATTGTCATCGGGAATATTTTACACGACCGTCATCCAGATCATGGAAGGGCAGGTCATCTTATCACTACGGCTTGCTTTTTATCTGGCTTGTCAAAAATTGAAACTAAAGATGAAAATGGAAAAGTGCAGCAAAGATGGAAGCCAAGTTATGTACTGCATTTTATGCAGGATTGGTATCATGAACCTGATCTGCTGATCGATATCAGTGATGTATTTGAACAAAGAATGGAATCGGTTAAAGCATACACCACTCAATTTCATGTATCAATGAATCGGGCACAGAAGGGCCTCAAACTTATATTTCCACCCCGGATTTTCTGGAAAGTGTAATTGCCAGTGCCAGGATGCTGGGCAAACGGATCGGTGTCAAATATGCCGAAGGTTTTATCACAGAAAAAAAGATCGGCATCCGGAATTTTGATGCACTGATTCAAAATGAGACATAGATTGTTAATTGAGATCAATCTTTCTGAAACTTCCCGAATATAAAGAGTACCTTTGTAACTGTTACTCTTTAAATTCAATTTTAGTTAATGTCAGTTCCAAAATTTTCCAGTGTTCCCCATTCTTTCCATACTGAACTCAAGAAAAGGATAAGAGAATACTTTGAAGAAGTCGGCAAATCTACCACCGGCAATTACAGTCTTTTTATTAAGGCAGTAATTCTGATGATTAGCTTTTCGTTTATTTATATCCATCTTATATTTTTTACCCCCCCTGTCCTTTGGGCCGCTTTTGAATGTGCATTACTCGGGGGTGTTGTAGCCGCTATTGGTTTTAATGTAATGCACGACGGGGCGCATGGCAGTTTCAGCAAATATAAATGGGTGAACCACATGGCGGCATTTTCATTAAACATATTGGGCGGAAACAGTTTTATGTGGAATATGAAACATAATGTAATTCATCATTCTTTTACCAATGTGGATGGAGTAGATGACGACATTAATATTCAGCCCTGGATGCGGATGAGTTCCACACAGAAAAAATATCCCTTTCACAGATACCAGCATCTATATTTCTGGGTCCTTTATTCTTTGCTTTATGTGTTTTGGGTCTTTCTTCTTGACTATACAAAATATTTCAGAGGAAGGATCGGAAGTGTACCATTGAAAAATATGAAACTAAAAGACCACTTTATTTTCTGGGGCTTTAAGTTGTTTCATTATTTTCTCTTTATCGGGGTTCCCATTTATAAAGTCGGTTTTGGCGACTTGGCTGATTGGCTTTATTATTTTTACCTGTGTTGCAGGGTTGGTACTTAGCCTTGTTTTCCAGTTAGCGCATACAGTAGAACATACTTCATTCCCCGTAGCAAATGAAGTGAGTGGTAAAATGGAAGATGAATGGGCTATTCACCAGATAAAAACAACAGCCAATTTCGCCACCAGGAATAAATTAGTAAGCTGGCTGGTTGGTGGATTGAATTTTCAAATCGAACATCATCTGTTCCCGAAAATTTCCCATGTTCATTATCCCGCTATCAGCAAGATCATTAAAAAAGCTTGCATGGAATATGGGCATTGTTTATATAGAGTACCCGAGAGTTCACCAGGCTGTTGCATCTCATGTAGCCTTTTTAAAACAAATGGGAAGGCGTTGATGTTATTTAAAAAGAATCAGGAATTCAGAAAGGAACAACGCTACAACTGAATTCGGATTTTGCTGCTACCACAAAGCCTTTTAACTTGCACCGCTTTTTAATGATGTTGTATGCCCGACCTATTCAGTCATGATCCGAATCAATGTCAGCAATCCTGATAATAATATATTCGGCTTACCTACCTCTGAAGACAGATGCCCGGGTGATCATTGTTCCGGTTCCATGGGAAGTCACAGTAAGTTATGGGGCGGGCACTGCCCGTGCCCTGATGCTATACTCAAAAGCAAGTTACCAGGTCGACTTATTTGATCCTGAAGTACCTGAAGGATGGAAACAAGGATTCTTTATGCGTGCCGGCCGACCGAAAGATCTTAATGAAAAGCGATTACCTGCGCAAAGAAGCGGAATTCTATATTGATTATATTTCAAAAGGTGAAGACTTGAAGCCAACCAATTCATGTCAAAAACCCTTGAAAGAAGTGAATGAAGGAAGTGAGCACCTGAATAAATGGGTCTATGAACAAACAAAAGCATTGCTGGAGAAAAATAAACTGGTAGGATTATTGGGCGGCGATCACAGTACTTCATTCGGATTATTTTAAAGCTATTGCAGAAAAGCATGGCGAATTCGGAATTTTACAGATAGATGCACACTGTGACCTGCGAGAAGCGTATGAAGGTTTTAATTATTCACATGCCAGTATCATGTATAACGCACTACATGAAATTTCCGGAGTGGAAAAACTGGTGCAGGTAGGTGTTCGTGATTTCAGCGAGAGTGAATGGGAATATGTAAGAAAAGTAATTCTACCAAAGTTGTTACCTATTTTGATAAAGACATTCGAAGCCGGCAATTTGAAGGAGAGACATGGAAAAATATTGCAGAAGAAATAGTAAGCAAACTTCCCGAAAAAGTATTTATCAGTTTTGATATTGATGGACTGGATCCGCAAACTCTGTCCTAATACCGGCACGCCTGTTCCGGGAGGATTTGAAACCGAAGAAGTATTTTTTTTTTTCAACAAAGTGATTCGAAAGTGGAAGAAAAATAATTGGCTTTGATCTGAATGAAGTGGGCATTAGCGAAAGTGACTGGAATGCCAATGTGGGAGCAAGAGTTTTGTTCAAGCTGTGCAATTTATTGGTGGCAAGTAATTCCTGATATGCAGCAATATGAGATTGTCTTAAAAAATGAAAAAGAAAAAACTTATCGTATCATAGGTTGGCTTCTTGTTTCTGTGAATTTCATCTCGATCCTGTTACTTACCAGTGCGTATGATTTCAAGAAATGGATCCCGTTTGTTCTGGCTTGTCTTGCAATAATCATAATTGTATTACTGAAATATTTGAAACCTCAAATGGTGAAAAGTTGTCTTTTTATACTCCTTTCTTCATATTCAGCCTTGGCTGGTTTGTCACAAATTACTGGTGGGTAGGAATATTAAATCTTTTGTTTGCTCTTCTGGATATCTGCTGCAACAAGAAAATTAAGTGTCTGGTTTTATAACAGACAAAATAAAATTACCCATCCTTGGTTTATAAGACCACTTTTATGGAATGATCTTAACAATGCCATATTGAAAGACGGAATTCTTACAATTGATTTTAAAAACAATAAGATTATTCAGCAACAAATTGATGAATTGAGCGCTTCTATAAATGAAAAAGAATTTAACGATTTTTGCAAGCAGCAACTTGCAACCAGTAACCATGAAACAATTAAGTTGAAACATTCTCCATACATTCTCTATTCCGACGGTAAAGGAAATATTTTTGAAGACACTTCTTTATTTGCGACCGGCCGAAGCGGCTGGGATGCTGTGCCCGTTCCTGAAGAAGAATGGATTGAATTACCCGACGGCGGTTAATTATACGAATTACCAGGCAGAAGAGGTATTGGCATTGATGTAAAGACAGGTGACATGCGATTGTGTGAAAAAGGATGGGCTGTTGCTGCATTCATTCCGCCTGCACATACAGGTTTTTATCTGGCCGCTTATGAAACTGCACCCGATGCTCCTACCCTTCCCTTGTTTTGTTATACAGCAGCCGGTTGGTATGATAAGAAATTTTATGTTCCTGCAATAAGAATTGAACCGGACATCCGGCAGGATTGCGAAGGCTATGATCAAAAAAAAGTGGAATTGGGTGTACAACAAATTTTGAAAGCTTATCCGCATAATCGGCTGGTAAAACATCTTGCTGAAAATTGTGCTCTGACTTATCATTGTCCTGCCGCAAGAAATTATTTTTTGGGAAGATGGGAATGCCCGGTGCCTGCTATCACCGGCCTGCAATGCAAATTGTGTTGGATGTATTTCATTGCAACCAGATGAAGAAACGATTGTTTCAACACAGGATCGTTTGACATTCAAACCTACGGCAGAAGAAATTGTTGAATTTACAGTACCGCATCTGGAAACAGCTCCCTTTCCCATCATCAGTTTTGGGCAGGGTTGTGAAGGCGAACCTTTGCTGATGTGGGAAACCATTAGCGAAGCAATTAGTGAAATAAGAAAACATACAAAAAAAGGAAGCATCAATATCAATACCAATGGCTCAGATCCAGATGCAGTAAAAGCATTGTGTGAAGCAGGGTTAAATTCAATCCGAGTCAGTACCAATTCTGCACGAAGAGAAATTTACATGCCTTATTATCGTCCCAATAATTACGATTTTGAAGATATCATTGAAAGTTTGAAAGTAGTTCGCAGTTATGGTGGCTGGACATCTATCAACTATTTTGTTTTTCCCGGTATGACAGACAGTATTGCCGAATATGAAGCATTGCGCAAATTGATCAGTGAAACTGATCTATGTATGATCCAGTGGCGAAATTTTAATATTGATCCTGACTGGTATCTTGGAAAGATCGGTGTAACAGATACCGGTGAATGCATGGGAGTGAATGTAATTACAGCAATTGATCCGGGAAGAATTTCCTGATCTGAAATTCGGTTATTTTAATCCTCCGATAGAAAGAATAAAAGGAAAATTTGAAATCGATTTTGCTCACCACTAAAACTCCATTGTCAAAAAAAGATTCTATAACCGGAATTAGTTTCGCTCTCCTGGCTGTTTTTATCTGGTCAGGAAATTTTATCGTGGCAAGAGATATGAAAGAACATATTCCTCCTGTCAGTCTCGCTTTTTTCCGCTGGTTCACCGCATCGATCATTATTACTCCATTTGCAATAAAAGCATTCAAAAAAGAATGGCAAGCCGTCAAAAGACACTGGAAATATCTGTTATTCGTATCCCTGACAGGAATTGCTCTATTCAATACTTTTGTTTATATCGGTGGACATTACACCACGGCGATCAATCTTGCTTTGATCGGTACTACTTCATCACCTGTAATGGCGGTCATCATGGCCCGGATTTTTCTGAAAGAACATATCGGATGGAAAAAATTAATCGGCCTGGTTCTTTGCATTGTCGGTGTTTTGTTGATCTTAAGCAGAGGGGATTTTCAAAAGCTCCTTGCCCTTCATTTTGACCAGGGTGATCTCTGGATGCTGGTAGCCGCTTTTTGTTTTGCCGTGTATAACATATTGGTGAAAAAAAGGCCTGCAGCTATTTCTCCCATCAATTTTTTATTTGTCACTTTCGTGTGCGGGACTTTGATGTTGCTTCCTTTTTTTATATGGGAAATAAATCATACAGTACCTGTGATATGGAATCTGAGAACAGTAACTTCTGTTCTGTATCTTGGGCTCGGGGCTTCGGTCATTTGTTTTATGATCTGGAATATTGCGATTCACAAGATCGGCGCAGCGAGAACTGTTTTATTCGGCAACCTGATTCCCATTTTCACCAGTATCGAAGCAGTATTTTATCTCCATGAGGCATTTACAATTTATCATGTCATCAGCATGTTGCTGGTGTTTGCCGGATTATTATTAGCGAACCTTCGTTGGCCCAGGTAAATTATTAGTTTTATAAATCTTCTTATTTTTCATGAAGAAATACATTTGAAAATTAGCTTGTAAGCCTTTATTCGTTTCAACTTTTTATTGCAAAAGGGAAATAAATCATTGATCACAGAAAAGAAAATAATAATCGTCGGCGCTACTTCAGGCATTGGAAGAAAGGTGGCAGAGCTATATGCCGGTGCCGGAAATAAAGTTGGTATCAGCGGCAGAAGAGACCCTTTGCTCAATGAAATTCAGCAACAATTTCCTGAAAACATTTTTATAGAATGTTTTGATGTTACTCAGAATGAAAATATTCTTCATTTAGAATCAATGGCGGATAAATTAAACGGATTGGACCTGCTTATTATCAGTGCAGGTATCGGCGAGCCGGATAGAGAATTAAAATGGGAACTGGATAAACTGATGATCGATACCAATGTGAATGGATTTGCTGAGATCGCCAACTGGGCTTTCAATTTTTTTATTCGGCAAGGACATGGTCATTTGGTTACTATTTCTTCTATTGCCGCTGAAAGAGGAAACAGTTGGGCTCCGGCTTACAGCGCTTCCAAATCGTTTCAAAATATTTATTTCGAAGGGCTGGCTATGAAAGCGGGAAAAATGAAAAAGAATATTTCGGTTACCTGCGTTGAGCCTGGTTTTGTGAATACCAAAATGGCTAAAGGAAATAAACAATTCTGGATAGTGCCGGTGGAAAAGGCAGCAAAGCAGATAATCCGGGCCATTGAAAAAAAGAAACGAAAAGCCTATATCAGCCGGCGCTGGTGGCTGATCGCAAAACTCATGCGAGCTGTACCATACTGGTTTTATAAAAAATTTGCCTGATTATTCTTCAAAACCCCGGCATTATAAAAGAAAATTGTGCTCTGCAGAAATCTTAACATTTCATAAATGGGGCTTCTTACAAGTTGCACAGGGTTTGCAACGTTAATAACCAGTGTGAACAATAAAGATTTCTTCCGCTTCAAATCAAACTTTAATTTTGTATGAATAACTCTTATGTCATGTCTGCATCCTTTGAAGCCAGAAAAAATTCACAAGCCACTATGATCACGGCAGGGTTTGCCGGAATGATGTTGCTTCTTATGTTCCTTATCAAATGGACGTCACCTCAGCTTCCTATGCCCGTTGCCGATGAAGGCATCGAAGTAAATATTGGAACCAGTGGTGACCAGGGTTTTGGAAAAGATCAGCCCATGATACCCGGAGATCCGGCTCCCAAACAATCTGTAGCCACCTCGGTACCTCAGAAGGAGAAATCTGACATCAAAGACGCAAAAGATTTTGATGAGGACAAAGACAAGGAAGCTGTGGCGGTATTGAAACCAAAGGTGAGCAAACCCGATTCCAAAGAAATTAATAAAGAAACTAAACAAACAGTAAAAGCTACCAAGCCCCAGGCTGTGGTCATTCCCAAACCCGAAAAACCAAAAGCAGTACTCAACAGGGTTGTCGGAAGTAATGGTGTAGGCGGTAATGGAGCCGACAGTTATCAAAAAGGAAGTAATGAAGGGATTGCCGGAGGGAAAGGAGATCAGGGTGTTCCGGGCGGTAGCCCCAATGCTACTACTTATACAGGAAATCCGGGCCATGGAAATGGTGGACCAAGAAGGATAAGCGGCAATCGGGTTGTGATCAATCCCAAATCAATGGATGCAGGTGAAAACCTGAAAGGAAAAATTTTGGCTGAGATCACTGTATCACCAGATGGTATCGGGACCTTTGTCAGAGCTACAAGAGGTTCTACTTATACAGGAGGACAAGCCGTTGATATCATACGGGAATGGCTGCGGAGAAACCACTTCAACAAAGCCAACGAAGAATCCACCGTGGTATATGAATTCAATTTCTTATTGGGCGGTTAAGTACTAAAATAAATGTGATTGAAATGCCATTCCATTGCGGAGTGGCATTCTTATTTTTGCGCCTCATGACTTACCAGCAAACCATTGATTATTTATTCAGCCGGCTTCCGATGTTTAGCCGTATAGGCGCCGCTGCATTTAAAAAAGATCTTACTAATACAATTAAGCTTTGCAGTTACCTCGGTGATCCTCAAAAAAAATTTAAGAGCATTCATGTAGCCGGAACCAATGGAAAAGGTTCTGTAAGTCATATGCTGGCTGCCATTTTGCAAACCGCAGGATATAAAACGGGACTATACACTTCTCCGCATCTAAAAGATTTCAGAGAGCGAATTAAAGTAAATGGTATAATGGTAGAAGAAGAATTTGTAATTGATTTCACCGAAAGAATGAAGTCGCTTGTAGAAGAAATTGAGCCGAGTTTTTTTGAAATTACGGTAGCGATGGCATTTGAATATTTTGCCATACAAAAAGTAGACATTGCTATAATTGAAGTCGGATTAGGGGGAAGGTTTGACAGCACTAATATTATCATTCCCGAACTTTCTGTTATCACGAATATCGGATGGGATCACATGAATATGTTGGGCGATAGCCTGGAAAAAATCGCTTATGAAAAAGCAGGGATTATCAAAGAAAATATTCCGGTAGTAATTGGTGAAGTTTTACCGGAAACCAAGACAGTCTTTCAAAAAATTGCAGAAGAAAAAAAAGCTCCTCTTACTATTGCTTCACAAAAAAGACAAACTGTAAACTGGAATTGGGAAAAACATGAACTCATTGTAGAAGTTGCCGAGCAACATCAGATCGATCATAAGATCTACCATTTAGACCTCATCGGGATCTACCAGGTAAAAAATTTATTGACCGTTCTGGAAGCTTGTTCACAATTATATCAGAAAGGCTGGAGAACGGATGAGTTGATTGTTCAAAAAGCATTACAACATGTCAAAAAACTGACGGGCCTGCATGGCCGTTGGGAAGTGATCCATCAATCGCCGCAAGTGGTACTGGATGTAGCACATAATATTGACGGCATGAAGCAAATAGTTGAACAAATTGAACTAACAGAGCCCCATCATCTTCACATCATAATTGGTATGGTAAAAGATAAAGAAGTGGAAAAAATTTTATCCATTCTGCCAATAGAAGCAACTTATTATTTTACCAAAGCGCAGATACCAAGAGCTATACCGGAAGATGAACTTGCTGTAAAAGCAAAGCTCTTAGGCCTGAATGGTCATGCCTTCCCGGATGTTAACCTATCATTGGAAAATGCAATGCAACAGGCGGAAAATGATGACCTGATCATAGTTTGTGGCAGTGTATTCCTGGTTGGAGAAGTTAAAACACTGAAATGAAGTGAAAATTTATCAAAACAGAGATGTATCCATAAAAAAGTAATTGTAAATTACACGTACCATCCTGACATATCTAAATTTTACAAGATGTGCCGCCAGCATCCAAGATCACTCTTACTGATTTTTCTGAGCATTTTAATTCCTGCAAGCATTTTTTGCCAGCAAGATTCTGTTCGCAACAGGGGCATACCTCCGGCAAAACAAAAAGAGAAAATTCTCTGGGGAAATACTTATGCATTGGTAGTAGGAATTTCGAGCTATAGAAATCTGGAACAGCTCAATTATGCCGACGACGATGCAAGGTCAATCAGGGATTATTTCCTGGATTCAAAGATCGTTCGACGGGAAAATATGTATGACCTGATCGACAGTAATGCTACCCGGTCGGCATTTTTTGCAGACCTGAATAAAATCTTTGATAAAATCAGGCCGGATAGTAATGACCGTGTGATCATCTACTTTGCCGGGCATGGTGATAATGAAAGCCGAACCGGGCAAGGTTACCTGCTGGCTTACGATTGTGAAAAAGCTTCGTACGCATCTTCCGATGCCATATTCATTCCGCAATTAGAAGCTGAAGTAAACGCTTTAGCAGAAAAAGCAAAAGTGATATTGATCACTGATGCCTGCAGATCGGGAAACCTATCAGGACAAAAAGCCGGCGCCCTGCTCACTATGAGAATGCTGAATACGGGATTTTCAGGTGTCACAAAAATATTATCCTGCGAAGAAGATCAGTTATCACAGGAAAAAGATTTTCCTGGTGGTGGTCATGGCGTATTTACTTATTATCTTTTACAAGCGTTGGATGGATTATGTGTTTCAGACAGTACTAAATATATTCCACTATCCAAAATTGAAGACTTTGTAAAGCAAAACGTTTATGATAATACAAAAGAACAACAAAGACCTGTTGTAGTTGGCCCTAGTTCGGAAATAATTACAGTAGTTGTCCCTGAGCTAAGGCAAGCGATGATCTCAAGTAAAAGGGATGGGACTGGTATTTCTATTGCTAAAAGAGCTGTTTCAGCAAAGAACTTCAGTATATCCCCGACCGACTCCGTTTACTATAATTTATTTTATGATCAGCTAAGAGCTCATCAACTCAACACACCAAAAGGAAACAATGCATACGAAACATATAAGATCGCAAAGCAAAAAATAAGCAACATCGATCTTTTGAATTCAATGAAATATGACCTAGCAGCCAAACTGGAAGATGCTGTACAGCCATTGCTTAACAGGTTTATCCGTGGAGAATTCCAGGATTATCCTGATAGTCTTTTCAATGATGCCAATGAGAAATTAAAAATCGTTCAGAATGAATTGATCGATACATCTGATTTCCGCTATAATGAAATAAAAGCTAAAAGGATTTTCTTTATCGCCTCGGTTTATAAAACACCGCTTGCTTTGCAACTATTACATGAAGCAGATTCATTAATGCCGAACACGGCATTCATAAATTTCGAGATAGGTCGTTATTACAGCGAAAACCAAAATGCTACCGATTCAGCTTTAAAGTATTTTAACAAAGCGATCCTGTTATCTCCACGCTGGAGTTACCCAAAATTCATGATCGGGAATATTTATTATCATAATAAGGAATACAACCGGGCTCAGGACTTCTTTTTGCAGTCAATTGACCTGCAACCAAAATTTGCTTATGCACTTTTTAACCTTGCCATGACCTATAAGCAATTGAAGCAAAAAGATTCTGCTAATTATTACTACCAGCAGGCAATGATGCTTGATAAAAGTTTTGAACAAACTTGGACCGGTGAAAGAAAGTCTGAAGACGAAATCGTTTCCCTCGGCAAACAAATACGGAATACAGAAATGAAGGACGAATCAATGTTAGCTGGCCTGTTACCTCCGGGTTTAAAGAGTCCAGATCTGAATCAGGGGACAAGTTCCGAAGCCAGGGAAGGATATGATTTGTATAGCAGGGCATATACCAATTCTCAAAATGGCAATACCGATAGTGCAACCTATTTATATAAAAAAGCAATTGAAATGTTTGAAAAGGCGCAGGCAGAAAAGAAAATGCCTTTCGCTTATTTATATACCTGGGGGTATACTTATCAATTGATCGGTAATGATGAAAAAGCAAAAGAGATCTATAAACTCGGATTAAAAACTGATACTACAGATTTTCATTTTTATGATTTCGGAATTGCATGGTTAGAAGATAAAGAAGGCCATACTGCCGAAGCTTTACAATGGTATTTGAAAGCATTTACTTATAATCCTCACTATTACCAGGCCGCAAATAATATTGGTTGGATATATGCAAGGACGAAAAAATATGATAGCGCAGTTGCCTATTATCAAAAAGCTTTACTACTAAAGCCGGATTTTACAACTACGATCTCCAACCTTGGAAACGTTTATTTCGACACATACAAAGATGATTCTGCTATTTTCTATTATAAAAAATTAGACAGGTTACTCCCACAACCCGATGCCTATACGTATAATAAGGTCGGTTTATCGTATTATGATCTAAGTTCTTTTGACAGTGCAATTGTTTATTATGACAAGGCTATCCTGATCAATGATAAAGAACCTTATTTTTTCAGAAACCGGGGAGATGCTTATTATAGCAGCAAGCAATATCAAAAGGCCATAAACGATTATGAATATTTCAACACAAAGTATCCTGACAGTACCAAAGAATACTTTAACCTGGCACTATGTTATGCCTACCTGAAAAATTTTGACAAGGCGGCAGAGATATACAAACAAAGCATCGCAAAGGAAAAAATTACAACTGAATTGTACCTGCGTTATTATAATCTCGGTTGGATCATGGATGCGCAGGATAAACCAAAAGAAGCATTGTACTGGTATTCCAAAGCAGTCAAAACAAATCCTCAATATGTAGATGCTTTGAATAACCTGGGATATAATTATGACAAACTCTCCAAAACTGATTCAGCAATCTACTGGTATAAAAGAGCTTTGAAAATTGATCCTTCTTTTACAAGGAGTATTTACAATCTTGCTTCTATTTACAACGATTTATATAAGTACGATTCTTCATTGACCTATTATAAAATGCTGTTACCGTTATTACCAACCGACGCATCGATACCGTATGAAATAGGCCAGTTATATTATTATAAAGCCAAGAACGATCCTGTTAATAATGAACTCAATTTTGATTCTGCGATCGTCTATTATGAAAAAGCAGTACAACTGGATCCAACGAAAGCCAATTACTGGTCTAAAGCCGGAGATGCTTATTTAGATGCACCAAAGCCAACACACCACGATAGTCTTGACTTTTACCAGAAAGCAATCGAACGTTATCAAAGAGCAATCAACCTTGATAGTACCCAGTTCCTTTCAATGAACCGGCTTGGCGTATGTTATATTTACCTGAAGGAATATAAAGAAGCTATTGATGTTTTTGAACAAGCTCTCAAAAAAGATATTCTCTACAAGAGTACTTATGAATATAACCTCGGCTTTATCTATGACCGGTTGCCCAAAAAGGATTCAGCAATTTACTGGTACAAAAAAACTTTGAATACCGATCCTACATATGCAGATGCTTTTACCAATCTTGGCTATTTATACGTTGACCAGTATCAATACGGCACTGCCCTGTTATATTTTAAAATGCTGTTGCCACTGTCGCCGGCTGACGCCTCGGTACCATACGAGATAGGCCAGTTGTATTATTATAAAGCCAATTATGATTCTATCAGGAATGATGCTAATTATGATTCTGCCATTGTGTATTATGAAAAGGCGATACAGTTAGAACCCGCAAAAGCAAACTATCAATCTAAAACCGGCGATGCATATTTTTATGCTGCTTCAACTCCAAAATACCTGGATAATCCTGACTTCTATCAGAAAGCTGTTGATCATTACAAAGAAGCTATAAAGCTGGACAGTACACAGTTCACATCCATGAATAATCTTGGAGTAAGTTATATTTCACTGAATAAGTTTAAAGAGGCAATTGAAATTTTTGAAACAGTATTCAAAAAAGATACTGCCAACAAAAACTTATATGAATATAACCTCGCTTGTATTTATTCAAGAATGAACGTTAATGATAAAGCACTGGATTATTTTGACCGGTCCATCAACAGTGGCTATAAAGACATAGAACACATCTCAATAGATACTGACCTTGATAACATTCGCAGTCTTCCCGGATTCAAAACGATCATTGAAAAATATTTCAAAGCAGATGAAATAAATAAATACCCGGATCTATTTAAAAAGAAAAATTAAAAGTGGATCCCCATTTTCTCAAACGCATAGAAGATGCAGCTGACATGCATGGACTGAATAATCTTGTTTTCTTTCAATAGCATCTTCACTTCATCAATCGAAAATAATTCTACTTCAAGTTCTTCATTATCATCAGGCTGGGGCTCTGAAGTTTTCTTTCCTCCTTCTGCCAAAAACATGTGCATGAGATTATTGTTAGTGGAAGGGTTGGCAGAAATTTTCCCAAGATAATTATAAGAAGAAAATGAATAGCCGGTTTCTTCTTTCAATTCTCTTGCAATAGCATCCTGTAAATTTTTATCTGAATCATCCACACAGCCACCGGGAATTTCAATACAAACTTCTCCTAATGCATGACGATACTGACGCACCATTACAATTCTTCCATCTTCTGTAACGGGCACCGCAGTAACCCAGGTAGGAAATTCATACACATAATAAGGATCAACGATCTTACCTTCGGGAGTTTCACAAACATCTTTTCTTACTTTGAACCAAAGATCACTGAAAAGATATTGAGAAGAAAGAATTTTCCATTTCATAATTACCATCCCATTCTTTCTCGTAAAGCAGTAATATGAGCCACATGGTGACTGCTATGCCATGCATAAAGCCCTAACAAAAACCACAAACGCATAGTTCTTTTTTGTTCGGGATGAAAGATCGTTCTGTTGTTCCAATCATCATCCGAAACATATTTTAAAGTTTCATTCAATCTTGCGTGAAGTGCATGTAGTAAAGTAAGTGAAACATTGATCGGCAATTTCTGAACATCACTCATTTCAGCCCATAATTTTTCATCATAAGGTTTTATAGTTGGATTGTCTTCTGTCAGACCCAACTTGAAACGACAATAAGCATTCATGTGACTATCGGCAATATGGTGTACCAACTGGTGAACGCTCCATCCGCCTTCACGATAAGGAGTATTCAATTGTGCTTCATCCAGATTCAACACAGCATTCTCCAAATTGTAAGGAAGAAATTTCAAATCGGCAAGCCATTCAATTTTTTTTTCAATGGAAAATGGTTGTTGCTCATATTTCCCAATGGGATAACGGGGATCAATCTCAGTCATATTGGTCATAGAAGTCAAATTGTAAAATGATAACTCTGATCAACATCATTAGCAAACTTAAACGCTAAGATATTCACCTTTTAATCTTCTCTCAAAGTATGCCCTGTAAGATTAATGAATACATCTTCCAGGTTTGCTTTTTTTACTTCTTTTATCCTTTCAAATCCAGTCGCCACTAAATTATCAATAAGCATATCAGGGGCATCCAATGCTACGATCTTACCGGAATCAATGATCGCTACTCGGTCACAGAGATATTCCGCTTCATCCATATAATGCGTGGTGATGATAACAGTCGTTCCTTTTTCACGTATTTTCTGAATCAGTTCCCACAAACTTCTCCTTGCCTGCGGATCAAGACCCGTTGTTGGTTCATCCAGGAAAATGATCCTTGGTTGATTGATCAGGGTAGTTGCTACTGAAAAACGTTGTTTTTGTCCGCCACTCAATTCTTTGAATTTGGCTTTGGCTTTATCTTTTAGATTCACCATTTCCAATAATTCAGATCGGCTCACATAACGATTGTATAATCCGCAAAATAATTCGATCAATTCAACCAGGTTCAATCCCGGATAATATCCGCTCGTCTGCAATTGCACACCGATGATCTTTTTAATTTCATTCGGTTGCTTATCCAGGTTAAGCCCATCCACGATCACTTCGCCACTGGTTCTTTGCTCGCAAGTGTTTCAATGATCTCCAGCGTAGTGGATTTGCCGGCGCCATTGGGGCCAAGCAAACCAAATATCTCTCCTTCATATACATCAAAACTGATCCCTTTCACTGCCTGGAAATTGCCGTAATTCTTTACCAGGTCTTTTACAGAAATAATTGTTATTCGCCATTTCATAAAAATTAGATCATAAAGATAATTCCATTTTTACATCAGCCGTCAAAAAAGGAGTGTCGATCACTTCCACATGACGAAAGCCATATTTCTCATATAATTTCAAAGCGACTATGCAACTGGTGATTTGAAAACAATGAATATTTTTTTCGCCCCGATCTCTTTTGCTTTATTCCAGGCAGGTTTCGATCAACAGTTTGCTGATACCTTTGCCCTGCCATTCTTTTGCCACTGTCATTTTTGCCAATTCAAATATTCCATTGCCTTCATTGATCAAAGCTATCGTTCCTACTATTTCATCCTGATCTTTTGCCAGCCAGATAAAACCACCTCTTTCAAGAATAGTTCCATTGGGGTCATCCAGTATCAGCAGGTCATGACTTTCGGTAAGATCATATTGATCCAGCCATTCGAGGTTTAATTGCCTGAAATCTGTTTGATATTTTTCTTCGTAAGGAATGATTGTAATCATAATTAAGCAATATAACTTTCTAATTCTTCCATCATCAGTTTGCTTCCGATAAAAAATGGAGTCCGCTGATGCAGCTCAGTTGGTTGAATTTCTAATATTCTTTCTTTTCCATTGGTAGCTTTTCCACCTGCCACTTCCATAATAAATGCAAATGGGTTGCATTCATATAATAAACGAAGCTTGCCTCCCGGTCTATCCATTGTGCCGGGATACATGAAAATACCGCCCTTGATCAAATTGCGATGCACATCGGATACCATGCTGCCGATGTACCGTTGCGTATAAGGTCCGCCATCCCCTTTTGTTTTTGTCTGGCAGGTCGTAATGTACTTCTTTACTTTTTCATCGTACTGGTAAAAATTTCCGTGATTCACCGAATAAATTTTTCCTCTTTCGGGGCATTTGATATTCGGATGGCTCAGGGTAAATTCTCCAATAGAAGGATCCAATGTGAAACCATTCACACCTCTGCGGGTAGCGTACACCAGCATGGTGGAAGATCCGTACACAATATATCCGGCAGCCACCTGGTTGCGTCCTTTCTGTAAAAAATCAGAACGGTCGCAGGGTTTCCCTTTTTCAGTGACACGGCGGTAAACAGCAAAGATGGTCCCGATAGAAACATTCACATCAATATTACTGCTGCCATCCAGCGGGTCGATCATCACCACGTATTTGGAATTGTTGCTGATCTCATCATCGAATACTACAATGTCATCCAATTCTTCACTACCTAAACCGGCACAGGCAATGCCATGATGTAATACTCCAAGAAATTGATTGTTGGCATACACATCCAGCTTTTTTACATCTTCTCCCTGTACATTTATCGCACCGGCGTCACCCAAAATATCTACCAGCCCAGCTTTGTTCACTTCCACATTTACTCTTTTTGCTGCTAGACCTATATCCCGAAGCAAACTACTGAGTTCACCGGTAGCCTGAGGGAAATTTCTTAACTGTTGAATCGTGAATTCATCCAGCGTCAAAACTTTTCTGTTGACGTCCATATAGCAAGTTGAAGTTAAAAGCAAAAATAAGGGGAAAAAAAATGAGGAGCTTAGATCATAGTTCAAACAACACCTCAGATTGTATAACATTAAGCAGTTGGTTTTCAGAAAGGCATTTTTTTAATTAGTGCTGTTTATGTTATAAATTTATGTGTTGACAGCAATATTAATGCGACACTCAAATAAACCTATTGCCTAACTTGAAAATTTATTTTACAGACTTTTTCGACATCCCCACAAAACTACTTGAGGACTATGGTGGGTTTAATGTATCACTTATAAACGATTTACCACTGTTCATTGACCCATTCTTATTGTTTGGAAGCAAGAAACCAGAATATCAAGAATTACACAAAAGCATTCTCAAATATCTCTCTTTTCTGAAATCAAAATCAGAAGCCGGAATCAAAGACACTGGCCAAATTAAATCATGGTATTTGTTTCCGGAAGTCAAGCAAAATTGGTTTGGCTATAGCATGGTCGGAAACAGTGGTAGTGGCCTCGGCGAAAAATTTGGAAAAGCTATGTCTTCATCAATGCATATTGTATTTGATGATTTGGGGAAAGAGAAAATTACTCAGTCCTCACACCTTGAAAAAGCAGGACTTTTTGAGATTGGAGTTGGAAAAGACAATATAAGTGACTTTACAACTAACTTGACAAAAGAATTTTTGCTTTCGTACACAGAGAAATTTGCAAAAAGTAACATCAAACCTGAACTACTTAAAATAGTTAAAGTCGAAAAAGTATATTTCGACTATGAACTAGAACGCTGGATGCCCAGGGAATTTACATTGCCCTTTCTTTTTGACGATTTTGTTATTTTGACACCAAGAGATATCTTAACAAAAGATGACAACTGGATTAATAGTAATGATTTGAGAGGCGACTTTACACGAATTTGTAATAGTATACCAAATGATCAATTAAGAAATGAAATTTTCAATTACTTTCAAAAGTGGCTTCCTAAACCACCAAAGAATAAAAAAAATACGCAAAAAGAAATTTCACAGGCAATACAAGAAACAATAAGGCAGTTTCCAGAAATCATAAAATGGTATATAAAACAGAAAGAAGAGAACAAGGAGGCAGCAAAAAATATTTCCAAACAAAAAGTCGAAGAAGTAGAGACAATATTTATCCATCAAATAAGCAAATTTGTTGAGACGCTGCTGGGAAAAACTGAATTCTATACTATTGATCCTGAAAGTTCATTTGAAGAAGCAATGAAGCGAGTTAAATATTTAAAAGAGGTTATTGAAAACAATGACGGGTACAGGCTTTTTTATATTGATGGCAAGCCCATTAAAAGAGAAGACGATTTACAAATTATATATCGTTTGACGTGGTATGCTTCTGATTTTGATGTGAATCGAGAGCCCAATAACGGAAGGGGGCCTGTAGACTACAAAATTTCAAAAGGGTCAAAAGATAAATCACTTGTTGAGTTTAAACTTGCTTCAAATTCAAAACTGAAACAAAATTTAGCGAAACAAGTAGAAATTTACGAAACCGCAAATAATGCGAATAAATCAATAAAAGTTATTCTCTATTTTGACAACAGTGAATTAAGAAGAGTAACAAAGATGCTCAAAGAATTGAAGATGGAAAATGATCTCAATGTTGTTCTAATTGATGCAGGAAGAAAAATATCCGCTTCCAATGTGAAATAGTAGATTATGAAGTTATCCCATTACTCAATACAAGAATTATGCCTTTGTTAGTCTTTATTCGCAAGCATCTATCACATATCGAGGTCCAGACCAACAAACGAACTAAAACGTGTTATCTTCTGGTTGTTGCAGTAATGAATTAAATTTGAAAATTCCAATTTATTAAACAGTAACAACGGCGTATACAGATGAAGCCACCAACAGTACTTGGCTCTGAAAAAAACAGAATAAATTTAACCTTCAAATACTCTGAATAATGGATTTCATTGAATATTTTGGAAAAACTCGTAGAGGCAAAATAATTGTCTTTGATATTTTCACGTTCAATAATCTATTTTCCTTACTATTGAACGAAGGGCTATCTCATGATGATATAATTAGGTTTGTTATCTCAGAATGTGAATTGAATGGCTATGTTTTTCAGGAATGTATTCATAATAAGGCCTTCTTAAAACTTAAACCAAAATTTATTCCTTTTGAGGAAGCGGGACGAAGGTCCTTATTGCATCAACTTGCTTTATCCTATTTAAGCAATTAGCTTCACCAAGCCCATGCCATCCGAAACTGCGAAACAAAATGTTTCCCATAGCTATGGTTCCTATCATTTCTTTATCTTTAAAGAACTATGTCACCCAAACCAAAAAACATCACTGAATATATCACAACATTTCCTTTGCAAACCCGTAAGCTGCTTCGTCAAATGAGGTCAACGATCAAAAAAGCAGCGCCGAAGGCAGAAGAAGTGATCAGTTATAGAATACCTGCATTCAAATTTCATGGATTGCTGGTTTGGTTTGCTGCTCATTCACAACATATCGGTTTTTATCCAAGAATATCAGCCATGCAGGCTTTCAAAAAAGAATTATCGAAATACAAAGGAGCCAAAGGTTCGGTTCAGTTCCCGCTGAATAAACCCTTACCATTGACACTGATCAATAAAATTGTAAAGTTCAGGGTGAAAGAAAATCTGAGCAGGATCGAAAAGAAAAAAAGATAAACAGCAGCAATTCATTTTCATAACCACTGCCCTATTTAAACTTCGTAACTTTGCCTCTTCGTATGAAAAGTTTTGATGTTCCCATCATATACCGCAGTCCGCTTATTTCTGCTATCAAAAAGAAAAGAAAAGAAGAGGATCATTTGAAAGAAAGACTTCAGCCCCACCCTGCTGGATTTCGGCCCGCTGCAAATTTTTCTTGCACGACATTTTGGTTTCTGCTATGGTGTAGAAAATGCCATTGAGATCGCTTTTCGCACCGTCAATGAAAATCCGGGTAAAAGAATTTTTTTGTTAAGTGAAATGATCCATAACCCGCAGGTAAATGCCGACCTGCAGGCGCATGGAGTACAATTTTTGCAGGATACTTATGGCACGACAACTCATTCCATTTGAAAAAGTAAAACCTGACGATATCGTTCTCATTCCCGCATTCGGCACTACTCTTGAAATTGAAAAAAAACTGAAACGAATGGGCATCCCGACAGAAAAATATGACACCACCTGCCCTTTCGTAGAAAAAGTATGGAACCGCAGTGAAGCGATCGCCAAAAAAGATTACACGGTCATCATTCACGGCAAGCCGCAGCATGAAGAAACGAGAGCTACATTTTCTCATGCATCATTGAATGCTCCTTCTGTTATAGTGAAAGACATGAAACAAGCCATTGAGCTTTCAAAATACATCAGCGGTGAAAAAGATCCGGATACATTTTATAAAGAATTCAAGGACCAGTATTCTGAAAACTTTGATGTGCGCAAAGATTTGCAACGCATAGGTGTAGTGAATCAAACAACGATGCTCGCCAGCGATACACAGGCAATTGCCGATTTTCTGAAACAAGCGATGATAAAAAAATACGGGTTAAATACTGAAACTATTGAAGAACGATTTGCCGATACCAGTGATACGCTTTGTTATGCCACGAATGACAATCAAACTGCAGTTATAGCCATGCTGCAAATTCCCGCTGATCTCGCCATTGTTGTAGGCGGATATAATTCTTCCAATACTTCTCACCTCGTAGAACTTTGCGAAGAAAAATTGCCAACTTATTTTATCAATAACGAAGAAAAGATACTTTCCGCAACGGAGATCCTGCATTATAATTTTCATATTAAAGAAGAATTAAGGACAAAAAATTTCCTGCCGGATAAAAAGCCTGTAAAAATTTTAATGACCAGTGGAGCTTCCTGCCCCGATGCATTAGTGGAAGGAGTGATAGAAAAAATAGTTAGCTTCTTCCCTGCCAGGAAAACAATTGAAGAATTGATAGAAGGGTTCAGAGAAAAATGAAATGTAGGGTATTTAGTCTCACTTCCGGCTTTAGGCATCATTTATACAGTAACTCATAATATTCATGCGCCATCCGGTTACTGTCAAACTGGAAGCGTACATCCCGCATTCCATTTTTCATCACCTGCCGCCAGGTATTAGTAATTATCATAATACAAAGGCAAAATTTCATTTTCTAAAATTTCATATAGTTTGTTCAGATCATAATCATCCTGTTCCTGCACGGTCATGTTTGCATAATCAGCTTTGGGCACCACAAAACCATTATGGCCATGATTGATGAATTCCGGTATCCATCCATCATCGGTAGAAAAATTCACAGCGCCATTCATGGCAGCAGTCATGCCACTGGTACCGGATGCTTCTCGGGGTACACGGGGATTATTCAGCCAGCAGTCTGCAGCCTGTTTCAATCGTTTTGATAAAGCCAAGTTCATAACCGATCAGCACTGCCACATTTTTATATCGTTTGCTCAGATGAACCAGTTGATTGAATTCGCTGATAGCAGGATGATCCACCGGGTAAGGTTTTCCTGCCCAAATAATCTGTACCGGGTATTTTGTATTGTTTACCAGTTTTTCAAATCGTTCTTCATCGGTTGTGATAAGTCCGGCTCTTTTATAACCGGCAAAACGACGTGCCCAGACAATGGTAAAAATATTTGGGTCAAATAATTTTCCTGTTTGATCGGCAACGATCTCAAAAGCTCTTTTCTTCAGATATTTTTTCCGGTCATCAAAAGCCACAATCATTTCCTTCTTCCATGAAGCGATACAGTTGTTTATCCGACCAATACCTCCAGTTCTGTGCATTGGTAATGGAAATGATCGGACAAATATTTTCATACTTGCTCCACATTGCTCTTGATACTTTTCCATGCAATTGCGAAACACCATTGGCCAGTTTTGCAAACCGTAATGCAGCAAGTGAATGATTGAACATATCATCCGGATTGCCGGTCAGTTTTTTTACTTCATCAACACTCAGTCCGCAGAAATAACTCATTTTATGGCAAAGATAAATATCATGTTTTTCATTACCGGCTTCTTCAGGAGTATGTGTAGTAAATACCAATCTCTTTCTTACTTCTTCAATCTTCTGATTGTATTTATTATAAAGATAAAATGCAGCATGAAATGCCATGTGCTTCATTCAAATGATAGAAGTCGGGATTAAAACCGAGTCTCATCGATCAGTTTGGCGCCGCCTACTCCCAGTAAAATAAACTGCGCCACTTTTGTAGCAACATTCGCATCGTACAAACGATGAGTGATGGTTTGTGATACATAATCGTTTTCCGGAACATCGGTGCTTAATAAAAACAATGGAGCTGTTTTAAATGTTTCCGGGTTCAGGTAATAATACTTTTACCCAAACCGGATGTTCATGAACAGTGATCTGGAATTTGATGCCGGTATCTTCCAGAAAAGAATAATTGTTTTTCCATCCAGGTCACCTGCAATGTCTGATCCTGGTTGCGGGCCTGGTCATAATAACCATATTTCCATAAAATACCAATACCAATCAAGATTTTGTCGTAATTCATAAGCGCTGCGCAAATGTGAACCGGCAAGAAAACCAAGACCGCCACTGTAAATTTTCAGCGGCTGATGAATAGCAAACTCCATAGAGAAGTAAGCGACTTTCTTTGAATAACGTTCATCAACCGGGTACGGAACCGTGAAATTAGTAAAACTCATGTCATGTTCTTTTTACACGATGGCGCAAGATAAAATTTAATTGTCGAATTAATTTTTATTGTTCAGAAATGAAAAAGAATTTTATCAGATCAACTGAAAAATCATCTGTCATTGCTTTTTATTCTTTGCGGGGTTTCTTTTTTTCTTGCAAATGTTCCTTCAAATACACAATGCAATCCCCGATGTGAGCCACAGCCTTCCATTTCTTTTATAGTAACTGAAGATGGAGTAAAGTTGAATTGCAAAACACAGGGATCTGCTGCCGTTCTGATATTCAGCCAATAGCAGGAGATTTCATGATTGCTTCTCCTTTCAGTTCGCCGGTACATTCGCCATTATTCTTTTCAAAGTGAATAAAAAAAATAATACGGTCTGTTTTTCCTGCCATCACGGATAGAAACAAGATTCATTTTCCCGGTAGTATAATCTGCTGACAATTTATTTTTCCTGGGCAAAGTATCAATCGGATTAATAAGTTCTGTGGGCTTATCATCCAACGGATCAGTCATGATGAGCATGAAATTTCCGGGCATCATTATTCAGAACATACACATCTTTTCCTTCGCTGATAGTTCCATCCGCATTTTTCCGCTGCACTGTTTTATAAATGGAAAGTTTCTTGTCCAATTCCTGAGATTGCTGTGTTGCTGAATTTTGATCAGGTTGCAACAGCGACATTACAGCAATAAACTTTTCTTTTTTATCAAAGCAGGCAACAATAGTGCAGCTTTTTATCTCCAGCGATGACAGCTTTTGCAAACAAATAAATTTCTTCTTCGGATGCAGTTATTTTTCCCATGGGATAAAATTTCGGCTTTACTCCTTTTCCAAAAATTCTGTTAATGAATGAATCCGGAACAAATTGGGTAAATACTTTATAACTGATGCAGCAAAGAATCCTTTTCTTTTTTATTCAACATAGGTATCATCAAACTGGTAAGGTAGTTTGACTTCCGGAAAAAAATCAATGAAATCACTGACCTCAACCGGCTCTTCGCCGGAAAGCAGAAGGCTTTTTTCTTGTGCTTACAGCCTGCCAGTACAATCCAAGAGCTGCCATAAGAAAACAGATATTTTCTGATCAGTGATCATGCAACCAATTCTAAGCCGAATTTAAGCGATTCCTGCCTTACCGTCAACAGTTAATTTTGAAATTACATTATAATTAATTTAGGTTTGTCTAAAATTATTTTTAGCCATGCTGAATTATTCGACCAGCGAAGAGAATTATATCAAAGCTATTTTTCATCTGCAGCAGGAAGATGGCAACCGTTACTACCAATGAACTGGCCGCTGAATTAAAGGCCAAGCCTGCTTCCGTCACGGACATGATGAAAAAACTGAAAACAAAAAAACTGGTGCACTATCAGCCTTACCAGGGTTTCCGGTTGACTAATGAAGGGAAAAAAGTTGCGTTAGGAATTATCCGCCGTCACCGGCTTGTGGGAATATTTTCTTTGCGGAAAAATTAAAATTCAGCTGGGATGAAGTACATGCAGTGGCAGAAGACCTGGAACATGTAAGCAGTAAAAAACTCATTGATAAACTGGATGAATTTCTTGGCTTTCCCCGCTTTGATCCGCATGGTGACCCGATACCGGACAGCCAAGGGAAAAATAGAAACCAGCAAGCAAGTTTGCTCTTGCTGAATCTCCCTTTGAATAAACCGGCAGTGGTTTGTCATGTAAGCGATCAGTCTTCTGAAATACTGGAATTGCTGAAACATAAAAATATCAGTATAGGCACCAGCTGGAAGTAAAAAAAAAATTTGATTTTGATCATTCCCTGGAAATAAAGATCAGGCAACAACCACCATTCAGTATCAGTGAACAACTTGCCAAAAAATATTTTTGTAAAATATGGATCATAAGATAGCATTATGATATATCATTGAGTGAAGTACATGAAAGCGTAGATACAACGATCCATGCATCGTCCGGTATGGAGAAGGATTCTTTCATTTTTTGGCCCGGCATACCTGGTAAGCGTTGGTTATATGGACCCGGGCAATTGGGCCACTGATCTGCAGGGTGGCAGCCAGTTTGGTTATAAACTGATCTGGGTGTTGCTGATGAGTAACCTGATGGCCTTGTTACTACAAAGTTTATCAGCAAGATTAGGTGTTGTGCGGGGAAGAGATCTTGCGCAGGCAAACAGGGAAACTTATCCCACTTACATCAATTATGCACTTTATGGATTAGCAGAAGTAGCTATTGCTGCCTGTGACCTTGCCGAAGTATTAGGTATGGCTATCGGTATTCAATTACTTACCGGCATCCCGCTTTTATGGGGAGTTTTGATCACAGTATTCGATACATTTCTTATTATTGTTGCTACAACGGTTGGGAATGCGAAGAATGGAAGCATTTATCATCGGATTAATATTCATCATCGGGTTTTCCTTTCTTATTGAAATATTTTTAGCAAGGCATAATGTGCATTTTGGTGAAGTAGTGTCCGGTTTTATTCCTACATATTCCCAATAATACCGCACTTATATATTGCTATTGGAATCATTGGCGCTACTGTAATGCCGCATAATCTTTATCTCCATTCTGCATTGGTACAAACAAGAAAAATAAAACGGGATAAAGCAGGAATCAAAAAAGCATTGAAACTGAATTTCATTGACAGTACTATTGCACTGAATCTTGCTTTCTTTGTAAATGCCGCAATACTTGATTCTTGCAGCGACTGTTTTTTATTAAAGCAGGAAGAACAGATGTAGCTGAAATAAAAGAAGCACATCATTTACTGGACCAATTATTGGGTACCAAAGCTGCGCCGATTCTTTTTGCAATTGCATTGATCGCTGCCGGGACAAAGTTCTACTATCACCGGAACACTTGCCGGACAAGTAGTCATGGAAGGATATCTGCGTCTGCGTATCAATCCCTGGATGCGACGATTGCTCACCAGGATGATCGCAATCATCCCGGCTGTTATCGTCATTTTAATAAATGGGGAAAAAAATATTGACAGCCTGCTTAGTTTTAAGCCAGGTGATACTAAGCCTGCAACTAAGTTTTGCTATCATTCCGCTGATCCATTTTGTAAGCGATAAAAAAACGATGGGTAGCTTTGCTATTGAACCGCTTACCAAAATTGCTTCCTGGCTCAGTGTCATTGATATTAGCGTACCTGAATATCCGGATGGTGGTAGGCCAGGCAATTGATTATTTCATCAGTTCTGACAATATGTTCTGGAAATTTGTGATATTGATTGCAGGCATCTTATTCGTTTTGCTTTTGCTCATTGCATTTGTATACCCTCTTTTGAGAAAAGCACATCGTACGATTCCACTAAGAATGCACCCCGAAGCAGCCAGTCTTCAGTCCTTATCAATTCCGACGTATAACAAGATTGCCATTGCATTTGACTTCAGTGAAAAGGATAAAACGCTTTTATCACATGCCATCGGGCAGGGAAGCCCCGGAAGTAATTATATTTTGATCCATGTGGTGGAAAGTGTACCGGCAAGAATTTATGAAAAGGAAAGTGATGATTTGGAAACAAGAAAAGATAAAGAACACCTGGAGTTCTATGCCCAGGAGTTAAAAGAAAGGGGATTCCATGCCGAAGCAAAGCTTGGATTTGGAGACAGGACAAAGGAAATTGTTCGTATTGTAAAAGAAATCAGATGCGGAAATGCTGATCATCGGTGGACATGGTCATACAGGTATTAAAGATTGGTTGTATGGAGAAACTATCGAATCGGTCCGGCATGAATTGAAAATACCCGTACTTAGTAGTTAATACCTGACAACTGTTTTTATTCACATTTTCTTTTTTTTCAAATGGTTAACCACTAAATGCTTGAAACGGCTAAAAGTTTCCGGTTTTATATTCAGATAAGAAGCGAGGTATTTTTGTGGTACCCGTTGAAGCAGTTCCGGGTTCTTAGTAACAAAATCAATAAATCTCTCCCGCGGTGTAAGTTTGACCAACTGCATCTGCCAACGATCTTTAATCACCATTGTATGCGTAACAACAATCCGGCCCAGATGTTCCATTTTATGGGAACTGGGTATACATTTTTTCCAGGTCATCATATTGGATAGAAACTAATGTAGTGGGTTCAATAGTTTCAATAATAATATTCTGATGGCTGCCTGCTGTGAAAAGATTCCTGGCTTAATATGATATGACCTTCCAAGATATCTGCGTATTGATCTCGTGCCTGTCTTCTTTATGCCTCTTATAATATTTACGGACCAGTCCTTTCAGAATAAAATTGAAATAATTTTCCACTTCACCTGCTTTGGTTACAATCCGTTTTCTTTGCAAACTTTCTTACTTTGATGATGGGATATATGTATTCATGGAACTCCTCGTTCAGAAAGATCAACAAACTTTCGCAGGTAATCAAAAAACGGGTTTACTGTTTCCATATTATTAAACACTCACAAAAGTTACGAAAATAGATTGACTTCATATCACAGCTTTTAAGAAAAATCCTTTTAAAATTAATATGACGGATTTTTTGACAGTGTCAAAACTGTTTTCAAAACCTTAGCTTTGCACACTTCAAAATTTTAAATTTTAAATAAAAAGATTTATGTCTCAAAAAATCAAAGTTGCCAACCCGGTAGTGGAATTAGATGGCGATGAAATGACACGAATCATCTGGAAATTCATTAAAGACAAACTCATTCTCCCCTATCTTGATATTGATATTAAATATTTTGACCTTGGCATTGAACACCGTGATGCAGACCAATGACCAGGTAACTGTTGATGCCGCCAATGCCATCAAACAATATGGTGTAGGAATCAAATGTGCCACCATCACTCCTGATGAAGCAAGAGTAAAAGAATTTAACCTGAAACAAATGTGGAAAAGCCCGAATGGAACGATCCGCAATATTCTGGATGGAACTGTTTTCCGTGAGCCGATTGTTATGAAAAATGTACCCCGACTGGTTCCCAACTGGACTGCTCCCATATTGATTGGTCGTCATGCTTTCGGTGATCAGTACCGTGCTACAGATTTTGTAACAAAAGGAAAAGGAAAACTGACCATGAAATTTGCAGGCAGATGATGGCGAACCGTGCAGGAATTTGAAGTATATAATTTAAAGGAGATGGTGTAGCGCTTGCCATGTACAATACAGATGAAAGTATTAGGGTTTTGCTCGATGCTGTTTCAACATGGCGCTTGATGAAAAAATGGCCATTATATCTTTCTACAAAAAATACCATCCTGAAAAAATATGATGGCCGTTTCAAAGATATTTTCGAGGAGATCTATCGAAAATGAATTCAAATCAAAATTTGAAGCAGCCGGTATCACTTATGAGCATCGTCTGATTGATGATATGGTTGCCAGTGCATTGAAATGGAATGGCAATTTTGTATGGGCATGTAAAAATTATGATGGCGATGTGCAAAGTGATACTGTAGCACAGGGTTTTGGTTCTTTGGGTTTGATGACATCAGTACTTGTTACTCCTGATGGAAAAACGATGGAAGCAGAAGCAGCACATGGAACTGTAACACGCCATTACCGCGAACACCAGAAAGGGAAGACCAACATCTACCAATCCTATTGCTTCCATTTTTGCATGGACAAGAGGATTGGCTTTCCGCGGAAAACTGGATAATAATCAACCTTTGATCGATTTTGCCATGCACTGGAAGCAGTTTGTGTTGAAACGGTAGAAGAAGGAAAAATGACAAAAGACCTTGCGGTATGTATCCATGGAAATAAAGTGAATCATGGTGAACATTATTTATATACCGAAGAATTCCTGGATGCCATTGACAGTAATCTGAAGAAAAAAATGAATTTGTAAAGTCCTGGACAATCTATAAAAAAACCATCTTAAATAAGGTGGTTTTTTTATGCCGGAAATTGGATAGCGGGAAATAAAATCATTTTTTTATCTTTCCATAACAAAACCACCGATTATGGAATATGTTGCATTAGGTGCCGCTCCCGGCATTGCGATCTGTCTTATTATTTTTTACAGAGATCTTTATAATAAAGAACCCATACAGAACCTTATTATCAGCTTTATCTTAGGCTGTCTGGCCATTTTGCCGGCTATGGGGTTTGAAACATCGCTTAGCTCTGTAAATAATGGAACCACCTCTGGTATTGCTCTCTTTGCATATTGTGTAGTTGGTTTTAGCGAAGAATTCAGCAAGTTCCTCGGGTTGCGCTTATATAGCTATAATCAAAAAGCATTCAATGAACCGTTAGACGGTATTGTATATGCAGTAATTGTAAGTATGGGATTTGCCACTGTTGAAAATGTTATGTATGCTCTGAAATTTCAGGATATGAAGAGTAGTCGTGTTGCGAATGTTCCTAAGCGTGCCGGCACATGCTACATTTGCTATCATCATGGGATATTTTGTTGGAAAAGCAAAATTCGATTCAAAAAACAGCTTTGTCCTTATGCTTACAGGCTTGCTTGGTGCTATTTTCTTCCATGGCACTTTTGATTTCTTTATTTTCTTCAGCCAGCAACCCGGAGTCGACCTTAACAGCAGCAATACCATGATGGCAGGTGGGGCTGTAGTCTCATTTATGATTTCATTGATTTTGTGTCGGAAAATGGTCCTTGCAGACCAAAGAATTTCAAAACAAATGTTCAAAGATCATCAACCACCTCCGCCACCTAATGCATAATATTCGTAATGCTACAATAGATGATATTTCACTGATCCGTGAACTCACTTTCAAGGTATGGCCGCAAACTTATGCGGCCATAATTTCTCACGAGCAGATCGAATATATGCTGGAGATGATGTACAGCGAAGCTTCCTTAAAAAATCAAATGGAAGAAGGTTCACAATTTGTAATCGTATATGATGATAAAGAACCGGTAGGTTTTGCTTCCTTCCAGGAAATAGAACCACAGGTATTCAAACTGCATAAGATATATGTGCTACCGTCACAGCAGGGAAAAGGAACGGGAAAATTCGTCATCAACCATATCATTGAAAAAATAAAAAATAAAAATGCAAAAGCCTTACAATTGCAGGTGAATCGCTATAACAAAGCAAAAAATTTTTATGAAAAACTGGGATTTTCTGTATTGAAAGAAATCAATCTCGATATTGGCAATGGTTATTTTATGAATGATTATGTAATGGAGAAAAGAATGTGAATTAAGAATTATGAATTAGGAATTAAAAATAAAATACTCTTACATTGACTCCTGACTCCTGACCACTGACTCCCTCACTCTCACTCCGCTTTCGGAATCTTACACTCTAATAAATCTCTCGGGTCTTGCATGTCTTCATCATCATACATGCGGAATTCCAATTCAGTTCCAAAAGTATAAATGCCTAATGTTTGACCTGCAGTTACTATTTGTCCTCTTTTCACAATTGGTTTGATCACTCCATGATACCAGAAATAAAGATTATTTACATTAATAACGATCTCGTAATTGTTGTCTTCAGAAGGTTCCACTTTCACCACTGTGGCTTTTGTACAACTCCGTACAATTGAATCTACTTTGCTGATCATGATCACTTTTTGGTCCGGTGGATTCCAGGTAAAAGCCTCTTTGGGTTCACGTCCGGAGCCGTGTTCGAAAGGACAAGTAAGAATCATTTTTTGATTTCCACCTGAATTGTTCTGTCCCAACAATATAAGAGGTAACAAAAGCAGAACTAAGAAAAAATCCGGGCTACTATTCTCATAAAATTTTCTTTAAAACTTATGAATACTTAACTTTCTTGCCATCTCTGCACCTAACCCGATAGCGGAAGTACCGTAGCCACTTACCAATACACCCATTGCTCCACTCTTTGATTCAATGCCATATACAACCGCTTCATCAGCAGGGTCAGAATCTCCTTCAAAGCGATAAACTTCAACGATCTCAAAATCTCCGGGATGATATTTATCTTCATGACAAACGATACAATTTTCCTCGAAGGTTAAAATCTTTTATATATCCTCTGTCTTTTAACCCTTTGATCGCTGCTGTTACAGTATCATAGTTAAACATAGTGAATAATTAATAATTCAAAATTAAGAATTAGAAATTTTGTAATCATAAATATTAACGATCATTTCCAGTTGCCATGTATCGTTTTATCAGACTATCATATGCGTTTGCTTAACCACTCCCATCACAAAAACACTCTGCACATTACCAATATTCTCCATTTCACTTAATTTGTTTACATGAAAATCATAATAAGCATTCATATTTTCAGCTACCACCTTCAGCATAAAATCAAATTCCCCGGAAATAATATAACATTCAATCACTTCATTCATTTCCTTGATGGCTTTAATAAATTTTGCACCGGCTGTTTTATTATGCTGTTTCAATGATACATAACAGATCACCATCAATCCTTTTTTAACCTTCGAGTGATCAACCAGCGTTGCATATTGTTTGATAACCCCTGCTTCTTCCATTCGTTTGATGCGTTCATATACCGGTGTTGTACTTAGATGAACTTTATCAGAAATCTCTTTTACAGTATCCTTGCATTTTCCTGCAACAATTTAAGAATCGCAATATCTTTTTGATCTAATTTTGCAGGAATAGATGATTCTTCTTTTTTAATTGACTTTGCCATATCGTAAATAGATGTTTATTCTATTAATAACGTAAATAAATGCTATTTTATTCCAAATTTTAGCAAATGTATTATGTTTTATTCTAAAACTCTACCTTTGTATCAACTAAAAACCATATATATGTCAACAACATTATCAAAGATCGATTTTAAACTTCCTTATAAAGTAACAGATATTTCACTTGCTGAATGGGGCCGTAAAGAAATACGTCTTGCCGAAGCTGAAATGCCCGGTCTTATGGCACTACGTAAAGAATACGGCACATCCAAACCTTTGAAAGGTGCAAGAATTGCCGGTTGTCTTGCACATGACCATTCAAACTGCTGTACTGATTGAAACATTGATTGAACTCGGCGCCGAAGTAAAATGGAGTTCCTGCAATATTTTCTCTACACAAGATCATGCTGCTGCTGCTATTGCTGCTGCAGGTATTGGTGTATTTGCCTGGAAAGGAGAAACATTGGAAGAAGCTGACTGGTGTATTGAACAAACATTATTTTTTGGCAGCACTGATCGTCCATTGAATATGATATTGGATGATGGTGGCGATCTTACCAATATGGTTTTGGATAAATATCCTGAACTGGTACAACATGTAAAAGGTATTTCTGAAGAAACAACTACCGGTGTTCATCGTTTATATGAAAGAATGGCAAAAGGAACATTACCATGCCTGCTATTAATGTGAATGATTCTGTTACCAAATCTAAATTTGATAATAAATACGGATGTAAAGAAAGTTTGGTAGATGCTATTCGTCGTGCTACAGACGTAATGCTGGCAGGTAAAGTTGCTGTTGTTGGTGGTTATGGTGATGTGGGTAAAGGTTCTGCCGCTTCATTGCGTGGAGCAGGTTGCCGTGTGATCGTTACAGAAATTGATCCGATCTGTGCATTGCAGGCTGCGATGGATGGATTTGAAGTAAAGAAAATGATTGATGCAGTAAAAGAAGCTGATATCATTGTTACAGCCAGCGGTTGCCGTGACCTGATCACAGAAAAACATTTCCGTAGCTATGAAAGATAAAGCTGATTGTTTGCAATATCGGCCACTTTGATATTGAAATTGATGTTGCCTGGTTGAATAATAATTATGGAAATACAAAAGATACGATCAAACCACAGGTTGATATTTATAATATTGATGGCAAAGAAATTATCCTATTAGCTGAAGGACGTTTGGTGAATCTTGGTTGCGCAACAGGTCATCCTTCTTTTGTAATGAGTAATTCATTTACCAATCAAACTCTGGCACAAATAGAACTTTGGAATAATCATAAGAACTACGAGAACAAAGTGTATGTTCTTGCCAAAACATCTGGATGAAAAAGTAGCAAGACTGCATCTGAAAAAAATTGGTGTTGAATTAGATGAATTATCGCAGGAACAAGTCAGACTATTTGGGAATTCCTAAGAACGGGCCGTTCAAGCCGGAACATTACAGATATTAACCCCCAACCCCTAAAGGGGAGTAAGAAATTGAAGCCCCGAATCCTGAGCTTGTCGAAGGGTCGGGGCTTTTTATTTGTAATTTCAATATTGAAATGAAACCGGAACCAATATGAAATTGAAAGCAATTCTCACTGGCGCAACTGGAATGGTGGGTGAGGGTGTACTGCATGAATGTCTTCAGAATGAGGATGTGGAAGAAATATTAATAGTTGGAAGAAGACCCTCCTGCATTACTCATCCCAAAATAAAAGAGATCGTACACAAAGATTTCTTTGATCTGTCAACAATACAAGATAAACTGAAGGGTTATAATGCCTGTTTCTTTTGCCTGGGTATATCATCGGTCGGCATGAAAGAAGATATGTATTATAAATATACCTACACGCTGACGATGAATTTTGCTGAACTGTTAAGTAAGAATAACCCTGATATGGTATTCTGTTATATCTCCGGAAGGGGAACAGACAGCAGCGAAAAAGGAAAATCAATGTGGGCAAGAGTAAAAGGCAAGACAGAGAACGACCTGATGAAGCTCCCATTTAAAAAGGTTTATAATTTCCGGCCAGGCATCATGACGCCGACGAAAGGATTAAAAAATACTTTGAAACTTTACAGGTACATGAGCTGGCTCATACCTATTATTAAACTATTTTCTCCAAATTGGGTTTCCAGTCTAAAGCAACTGGGTATTTCTATGATCAAGGTTGCTTCGGATGGATATGAAAAACAAATTATCGAGGTAAAAGATATCCTTGTCTTAAGCAAATAAACCACAGTTAATAAAATAAAAAATCGCAAATGAAATTTCTTTCTCTACAGCCCTTTGTTCCATCAGGGCCGGAATTTGAACAATCAAAACAGCTCTTCCAGGAACTTGGTTTCAGCATTAGTTGGGATGCGGGAGATTATGTTGGCTTTGAAAATAATGGATGCAAATTCATTTTACAAAAATTCAACAACAAGGAATTTGCTGAAAACTTTATGCTTACGATCGGCGTAGAAAGCGCCGATGAATTCAGAAAGGAAGTGATCGAAAAAAAATTGCCGGAGAAATATGGTATTCGTGTTTCTGCTGCTTCGGATATGCCTTATGGCAGGGAAGTAAATATTATTGACATCGCAGGAGTATGCTGGCATTTTGTACAGAGCTGAGAGCATTTTATCATCCCATACCAATCGACTACTTTTATAAAAAATAATTTATGTCTGATCTGTTGTTTCAGAAATTTGATGAAAAAATTGAATTAACTGATGCTGAAAAGGAGTTGAGCTTTAGTTTTTTTATTCCCAAAAAATTACGAAAAAAACAATATTTACTTCAGCAGGGAGAAGTGTGTGAACAAATAGCGTTCGTTAAAAACGGATTACTTCGTTTGTATAAAACAGATAGCAAAGGCCATGAACATATCACTCAATTTGCATTTGAAGGTTGGTGGATCTCCGATCAACTCAGTTTCATTACCGGCGAGCCTTCAGAATACAACATTGATGCCCTCGAAGACTCAGAACTTCTTTTACTGACACGACAGGCAGAAGAAGAAATGCTGGAGAAAATTCCCAGGCTTGAACGATTCTTCCGGATCCTTTTACAAAGAAGTTTGATTGCTGCACAAAAAAGATTAGTCAATACATTCAGTCAAACTGCAGAAGAAAGGTATAGTGAACTCATGGAGGCCTGCCCGGAGTCCATGCCGAACAGAGTTCCGCAACACATGCTGGCATCTTTTCTTGGCATCACTCCTGAAACATTAAGCCGTATTCGCAGGAAAATTGCTACTCATAAATAATCATAGTAACATACATCAGGTTTTTTAGAACGCTACTAAGAATTTTGCTTCGCTTGACAAGAGTGTGGGCTTTCTTCACAAGAATGTGCAGACCCTTAACAGGAGTGTGAGCTTTCTTCATAAGAATACGCAGACCCTTAACAGGAGTGTTGATTTTCTTCACAGGAATGCGCAGACCCTTAACAGGAGTGTGGGTTTTCTTCACAAGAATGCGCAGACCCGTAACAAGAGTTTGGGCTTTCTTCATAAGAATGCGCAGACCCTTAACAGGAGTGTGGATTTTCTTCTTAAGAATGCGCAGACCCTTAACAGGAGTGTGGGCTTTCTTCACAAGAATAAGGCTCTCGCTATGAACAATGAAAAAAAAAATTTGTTTGATTTTCATTTGCTTATCATTTTCTGCGAGGGGAAAGGATGTCTTTACAAATCAATTCATTGAATGTTTGATTGGTAATCTCCACATTCCTTTTCCCGTATTTCTCCCTTGACCAATTTTTTTTTCAATAGCATCTTTGCCACTTCGTATACGAAACCAACAGTTCTTTTAAACATTTTTTTAAACCAAAAATTTATCCCTATGACCTTACGAATTACCAATGGCTTCGAGAAGCTATCCGATGCTGACCTCGAAGTAAGATCAAACAACATCGAAAATTCAATGAACGGCAATCCGAATTTCACCACACCCGTTCCTGCAATCACCGTATTGCAGGATGGTATTGCAACATTTACCGAAGCGCTTGCCATAGCAAAAACAGGCAGCCCTTATGATAAAGCGGTGAAGAATCAAAAAAGACAGGACCTGATCGAAGTGCTTCATGCGCTGGGCAACTATGTTCTGTTTACTTCCAACGGAGATACTGTTATTGCAAAATCATCCGGCTATACCATTGCCAAAGAGCCTTCGCCTGCACCGGAACTGGTAGCGGCCAGCAATCAAAAATTAGAAGATGGCGCCAATGCCGGCGAGCTTCGTTTCAGTTTTGACAAAGTAGCTAATGCAAAAAGCTACATGTACCAGTACACGCCTGACCCCATCACTGAAAGCAGCAACTGGCAAAGCGAGGTGGGCACAGTACGCAAAGTGAGTTTTTCCAATCTGGAAAGCGGAAAAAAATACTGGTGCCGTGTGATGGCGATCGGTATCAACGGCCAGGGTGTGTATAGCGAACCCATCTCCAGAATAGTACAGTAAGTTTTTTTAAAAATAAAAACTGTATGTAAGGCTGTCCTTTAAAGGGCAGCCTTTTTTCTTCTGTTGTTTTCATTGCTGCCGTGCAACTGACGGCGGAACTATGTATATAAAAGGTTTTTTCATTCTATTTTTTTACTGAGTATCCGCAAATCGCAACCAACCAGTTCTTTGAGTATCGTCATTACAACACAGTTTTGCTACTCACCTATTGGAAAAAGGAACGGATGTAACGATGATTCAAAAACTGCTTGGGCATAATGATATAAAAACAACATTGAGGTATTTGCATGTTACCAACCGGGACATGCTGCAAGTGATGAGCCCATTGGACGACCTGAAATTAAAATAGCAGAAAGTTGTATTTGCGAAAGTCCTTGTTTGTATTTGCGAAAGTGGGTCTATGAAAAACAATTTTTTTAATTTACTGAAATTAAGAGCTTTGCCAAAAAAAGCGAAAGTTCGGTGGACAGGGACTTTCGCATATTTATAAGTTGTAGGCAATTTGTGTAAACCCTCTAAGAATTGCATCATTTGGGCATTATGAGAAAGTTTATTTTGGTTGGACTCTTACTCCTTTCATCAAGTGTTTATTCCCAGTCGACAAAGACTAAAGAAGCTGTCATTACTGCTGACAGCATTTTAAAGTCGCAAATTGGGGACAGATTATTTCAATATTTTAGCATTTCTGGAGGTTCTTATTACAGTTACGCAGACAGACGTGGTAAACAATGGACAGGAAAATTTTTAGGAAAGAAACGACTTCCTAAGTCTTTCGTGACATTGAACTTTTTGTATCATTTCGATTATCCCGACATAAAAGGTGTCAGAGGTGGTCTTTGGTTAATAGTTGACAAAGACTTCAAATTAATTGACACTTTAAATTTTGAATTTATTCCAAAGTTTATTATTGAAAACAAACCTTCCGATTTTATTTCTGTTGACTCAGCTTTGACCATCGTAAAATCAATTAGTAAGCCTAATAGCTACAAGACATCTATTCCAAGCCTTACTTATGACAAAAAAATAAAACAATATATTTATACTGCTTCACACGACTTGACAGTTGTATTAAATGATGCAGGCAAAGATATTGGAGAATTTGAAGTGATTGAAATTAACGCTACGACAGGAAACGTTTTAAACATTATCAAAGGATATAAAGGAATTGTGATTAGATAAACTGCCTACAACATTGGGTTTTATGCAAGTTGGGCTTGACATTGTAACATCAGCTAATTGCAAATCCCAGCTTCAGTTCCAGCAGACGAATATCTATCAGCTTTTGTACTTAACTTCATCAACATATTTTCAATCAGCAGCGGTTATCGGCAGACGGAATTCTAATTCCCAACCTGCATAAAGCCCTGCTCGTTAGCTGCTACTTTACCGACACCACCCTCAAAGACAAACCTACTTGACCTTAACAATGACTTTTCCTTTGGCACGACCACTTGCTACATAAGACATCGCCTCGTTCGTTTGTTCAAATGGAAAAACCTTGTCTATAATTGGACGAATAACACCTGCTTCAATCAACGAACTAATTTCTGATAATTGTTTTCCGTTAGCTTGCATAAACAAAAAGGAATAATTTACATTAAGTTTTTTTGCTTGCTTTTTCACCTTTCTGCTCAAAAAGAAAACCGCTGTTTTCATAAACCAGGACAATCCAATTTCTTTTGCGAAAGTAGCATCGGGCGGACCTGAAATAGAAATGACTTTTCCGCCTGACTTCAATATTTTCAAGGATTTTTCAAGCGTTTTTCCGTCCTGACTATTAAGCACCAAATCGTAATCTTTGAGTATAGTTTCAAAATCTTGTGTTTTGTAATCAATCACAATATCAGCACCAAGACTTTTCACCAAATCAAAATTATCGGCACTTGTTGTTGTGGCGACAGTCGCACCCAAATGTTTTGCCAACTGAATAGCAATCGTTCCAACACCTCCCGAACCTGCTTGTATAAATACTTTTTGACCCTTTTTGAGTTTTGCTTTTTCAACAAATGCCTGCCAAACCGTTAAAGCAACCAAGGGAAAAGATGCGGCTTGTTCCATTGTAATATTTTTAGGTTTTAAGGCAACATCATTTTCATTAACAGCAATATATTCCGCAAATGTGCCAATTTTAAAATCGGCAGGTCGGGCAAATACTTCATCGCCGACTTTGAAGCGACTAACTTTTGAACCCACTTTTGTAATAATTCCTGCGACATCATGTCCTAAAATCAAAGGAAATTTATACGGAAGTAACAGTTTAAATTCGCCTGTGCTTATTTTGACATCTAACTGATTGACACTTGCAGCATGAATTTCTACTAAAACCTCATTTTCCTTTATAATCGGTTGGGGCAAATCAACAAGTTGTAAGATGCCTTCTTTACTATATCTGGTTATTGTAAATGCTTTCATCTGTTATTTTTTAAACTTGTTGATATTTTTAATGATAGAATTTTCAAAGGTTTTAAATGAAAAATATTGTATTGCAGGGAACAAAGTAGAACCTTTGCCCACGGGATGATTAAAATTGGGGTTTTCATTTTCAACTAATTTCAACAGCGTTTCAACAACAGCGGTTGGCTCTTCTGATTTTGTAAATAAATCTTTTGTATAATCTTCAAGTGTTGTGCGATATTTATCGTAATCACTTATTTTATTTTCTGCAACTTTAGAGTTAGTAACTATATTGGTTTTGAAACCCACAGGCTCAACCATACTTACTTTTATATTGAATTCTTTTAGCTCAAAACGGAGTGCTCTGAAATAACCTTCAAGGGCATGCTTAGAAGCAGCATAATAAGCACCGCCCGGAAGACTGATTAAGCCCATGATAGAACCTACCGTAATTATTTTGCCAAAACGTTGCTTTCTAAAATAGGGCAGTAACTCATTGGTCAATTTTACAGTTCCCCAGAAGTTGGTTTCTAATTGTTGCTTTCCTTGCTCAATAGAAGTTTCTTCAGCAAGTCCTGACAAATAAAAACCTGCATTATTTATCAAAACATCTAATTGTTTGATTTCGGTAAAAAGTTGTTTGCCAAAAGATTTGATAGAATTATCATCAGTAATATCCAATGCCAACATTTTGAACGGCAATGACGACTGATTTCTTTCAGGGTTTCTGCTTGTGCCAATTACATTGTAACCTCTTTTGTATAGCTCGTTTGCTAATGACAAACCAAAGCCCGAAGATGCTCCCGTTACTAAAATATTCTTTTTCATTTTTTCCTGTTTTATTTTTTTAATTTGTAGATTTGCTTGCAAATTGCAAGTGCAAATATACAAACAACTTTCAAATTGCAAGTTAATTTTTAGTATATTTTATGGACACGAATAAAAAAAGGTCAGATTGCCCATTGAGTTGCTCTCTTGACGTATTTGGCGACAAGTGGTCGTTGCTTATTATCAGGGACTTAATGTTTTTTAAAAAAAGTACCTACAATGATTTTTTAAAATCGGCAGAAGGTATTGCCACCAATATTTTGGCATCAAGGCTGAAAGCTTTGGAAGAAAATGGTGTTATTGAAAAATCAGAACATCCTGACAGTAAAGCCAAAATTTTGTACCGCCTTACACAAAAGGGAATTGACTTATTGCCAATCATGATGGAAGTTTACATTTGGGCAGACAAATATTTCACTATGCCAGCGGACATAAAAGCGACAATCAAAGAAGCGAAGAAAGACAAGGACAAATTTGTAAGACAGGTAACGAAAGAATTGAAAATCAAATGACCGAGAAAAAAAGCAGCAGCTAACATTGGGTGACTGATGCACAACTACACTCCCAAAAAATAAATCAGCAATGACTTTCTGGTTTTTTTGAAACCAATTTTCTATGCTTCTTTTTTTGCTTTTGGGTATTACCGTGCCGGATAACGCCGGACTGAATGAAAAATAAAAAAACAAAGCTTCCCTAAGTTGTTCTTGATCTCTTTCATCTTTACCATTGCCATTACTTTTATTTTTCTGCTTTCCCATTTCAATAATTTCTTCAGGTTATAAGCAATGGCGGACATGAGTATGCATTTGGCTGCCTGTTTGATTCCTCTTGTATTCACCCGCCGCATCGCCAGATAATTTACCAGCGTTCCTAATACAGGTTCTACTGTTGAACTGCGCAACCGCTTTATATTTTGCCGGTTCATTGTTTCCATTCTTGCATGCATCCGGTCATAATACGGTTTGTCTATGCTGTCATCAATCTTTTTAAAATCGCTTTTACCGATACACACACTTCTTAATGCACAATGCCTGCAATCTTTGCTGCTACTGCGATATACTTTCATTTTATAACCCAGCGATGTAGTAATAAGTTTTTTGAAGGGTAAATAATTTTCCCTGTTGACAAACATAGCGGTCATTTTCTTTATCGTAAGTAAATCCTTCTCTCGATGGTTTGTACTGTCCAAAGTTGGGAATATAACCAGTAATGTTATTTTCTTCCAATGACTTTAATGCTTCACCACTGCTATAACCCGCATCCGCAAACACCTCTTCTATTTGCAATCCTTCTTGTTTTAAATTATCAATAGTATTGTTTAATAAGGACGGTAGGCACTGGCTGTCTTTTTTATCTGCATGATCCGTTTGTATCTGCGTAATAACATGATGTGCTGTATCCACACTTACCTGCGCTGTATAATTCAACTGCCGTGGCTTACCGGGTTTTACACTTACTCTTGCATCAGGATCCGTAGTACTGTAATGCGTATGGTTGCTCACAAACTTTGCCCGTTGCTGTCGTTGGGTACTTCCTTCGGGCATATCCTTGTACGCTTTGGCTTTCCACTGGTGATGAAGCTCTACAGCTTTATATCTTGTTGCACTTACTGTTTTATTTTCTTTATCATCTTCTTCACTTTGCTCTTCTTCATTTTTCAATTCATCGGCATACGCTGATGTATCATCCAGAATTTCTTTTTCTGTTAAGCTATCCATGCTTGCATTGGCTTTCACTGCTACACTATCCATCACCTGCCGGCGGCCCGCTACCATGCCTTTATCTATACACTGTTTCAATACTTCTTTAAATAATTGTTTGAATAATTCTTCTCCGTACAATTGTCTTGTTCTGCTTAAGGTGCTGTGCCAGGGCAACGGTTCATCTATATCATAGCCAATAAAAAATAACATGTCCAGTCGCATACTTACTGTGTTCATTATTCTTCTGTCACTGCCCAGGTTTTCCAAATATCCAATGAGCATCAGCTTGAAGAACACAACCGGGTCAATGCTCTGCTGACCTTCGGTGCCATAATACTTTTCCGTGGCTTTATACAGCCAGTGCAGTTTCAGCATTTCTTTTAAGCGCCGGTAAAAATTATCCGGCCGGCACACGATCTGACTCAGCTGGAATTGCGTAAACAGTTTTTCGGAATAATTTTTTTTGCCTTGCATACCTTAAGTTACTTCCTTCACAAAGGCAAAAACAAATATCTTTATGAACAAGATGTGAGTTGCGCAACAAGCACATTGGTATTGCTGCAAGTGGGGCTGGACGTTGAAACTTCGGCTGTTTGCATCGCTGTACTTTAGTTCGGGCAGACGAATATCTATTTGGCTTTTTGTTGTTAACTTCAACTTTATATTTTCAATTGGGCAGCGGTTCCGGGCTGGACGTTATAAAATATCCCACCTGCAGCAATACCTGCCCGGAAGGCTCGGAGCTTTTTTCTTAACATACATCAAGGGTTTGTCTTGCTTTTTATCAATGGAATTTCCTAACATTCCTCATTGGTGATAGCCCCACTATGCAAGTAGTTTTGTATTGACAATTATTATTAAACCAATCAAAAAAATAATTTTATGGCAACTACAAAATGGGCAATTGATAACAGCCACTCCGAAATTCATTTTAAAGTAAGGCACCTGATGGTTTCATGGGTAACCGGAAGCTTTAAACAGTTTAATGCTACAGCAGAAACTGAAGGCGATGATATCAGTACAGCGAAGGTTAATTTTTCGGCTGACATTAATTCGATCTCAACCAATAATGAGCAGCGGGATGCACACCTGAGAACCGGCGATTTTTTTGATGCTGAAAAATATCCTCAACTGATCTTTGAAAGCAGCAAGCTAGAAAAAATTAACGATGAAAACTATAAACTCTATGGAACACTTACCATGCGTGGTGTGAGCAAAAAAATAACTCTCAATGTAGAATACGGTGGCATTGCCCAGGATCCCTGGGGAAATACCCGTATCGGTGCAAACATAACCGGTAAGATCAATCGTAAAGATTTTGGCGTCAGTTTCAGCATGGTTTCTGAAGCAGGAAGTATTTTGTTGGGTGAAGAAGTAATTATTAATGCAAATGTGGAGTTTGTAAAACAGGCAATTGCTGAAATGAAAGCCGCTTAATTAATTGATTGGTTATAGTGCTGTACACGCCGTCCGGATTCGTCGGGAGGGCTTTTTTATCGGGGCTAAAATCTGAAAGAGAAGACTTTAATCTTTTTTTCTGCCTAAATAAAAACCAAACTTGATTCCACCGAAGGCATACATGTCTTTTACTTTTGGATTTCCTCTTGGATCTCCGGTTGTAATAGGGAAAGTTGCCCTGAAAGCTAATTGAACTGCTTCCTGCCCTTTTGCAGAAAGTAAAGTTTCCCTGTCAACATATTTTCCGCTTACATCATCAAGGTAATCGGTAAAAAGATACCTGATACCGGCTTCAAAACTTATAGTAAAGTTTTCATGTACTTTGATCTTCCATCCGCCACCAAAGGGCAAACAAATTTGTGTCAGAGAATAATTCTTGATCGAAGGGTATTGTGACAAACCTTCCCCCTCAGTGCTCAATGGGTGCAGGTACACTTTTTTATTGCTGCTGTCGTAGGCATAAGGATTGAAATGAAATACGCCGACACCTCCGAAAATATAAGGGTATGAATAATAAACATCCGGGTCTGCTAAATTCAGTTCCAGGCAAAGACTCCCTTCCCAGATCGTGCTTTTAAAACTCAGGTTTCTTCCTTTAAGATCCCATTCAGGGTTATACTTGTCATTTCCTGAAACAATTCCCCATGCAAAACCGAGCCGGACATTCAAAAAATCGCCGGTATTATATTTCAAATTGGCATTAACAGAAGGTTGAATAGTGTGTATAGGAAAAGTAGTTTGGGTCAGATCCCCGGTATAAGATGAGATGCCGGGCATTATTTCTGCTTCCCACCCCTTTTGTCCAAAAGAATAGTTTGTAACTAAAAGTAAAACAGCTAAACAAACTTTCATCTATTCAATTTTATAAAACAAGTTTAATTATTCTTCACAGAATGGCGTCTCATCAGGTCCTTGGAGAGAGAATAAAGGGTTAGAATTATTGAGGCGTAAATATAAGCTTTTTCTCCATTCCTGTCTGCAATAAATTTTATCACTTTTAGCACAGCAATATAGAATGTTTCTATTAAAACTTTTTGTATTAATCCATAAAAAAATTATTCATTATTTTTCTTCAAACGCTTTTGTTTGTTATTGAATCTCATCGTCAATCTCAACGATAACAAAATCATATTTTGATATGACCAGTATCATGTAATCAGCCTGGCGTCAACTCTAAATTTGTTTCAAATTTTTTAAAATGGAATCGCATTTTTACAATGTAGACATCAGCTGGAGCCGTGAACGCAAAGGAATAATGTGTTCACCGGAATTAAATGTTATTTCTCCGGGAACTAATGGCTGTATCGAAGTGGCTACCCCGCCGGAATTTCCTAAAGGCATTCCGGGGATATGGTCCCCCGAACATTTGTTTACTGCTGCAGTAAGCAGTTGCCTGATGACCACTTTTTTGGCTATCGCAGAAAATTCAAAACTCGAGTTCCAATCTTTTTATTGTCATTCCAAAGGAAAATTGGACCAGGTAGACGGAAAATTCCTGATGACCGAAGTGATACTGGAACCTAAGGTCGTTATCGTACATGAAAAAGACAGGGAAAGAGCAGAGAGAGTATTGCAAAAATCAGAAGCGGCCTGCCTTATATCCAATTCAATAAAATCAAAAATAACAATGAACCCGGTGATTGAAGTGGCTTCCGAAGAACCGGCTGATGCCAATTGACGGTAGCCTGGTAATCAAATTATAATAATTACGATTTCATGCGTTGAATGTTTTCCTTGAAATTTGCGATTATTAAATTACCGGACATGTTTAAAAAGTTTAGTCAGAATTATTTTAAAATACCCTTACTTACGGGTGCCCTGTTTGCTCCACTTTTTTCATTCTGTTGGGGAGTAACAGGGCATCGTGTTATTGCCGAGATCGCACAGAGGCATTTGACCTCAAGAGCAAAAAAAGAATTACGAAAACTGATCGGCAAAGAAACCCTTGCACAATCGGCCAATTGGGCTGACTTTATAAAATCAGACACTACTCATACATGGGATCATGCTTCCAAATGGCACTATGTGGATCTGCCCGGAAATCTTAATAAAGATGAATTCATTATTGCACTGAAAAAATTGCCCGGAGAAAATCTCTACACCCAGATACAAGCTATGGAAAAACAACTCGGCGATCAATCGTTGTCCCTCGAACAAAGACAGATCGCTTTAAAATTTTTAATTCATTTGGTAGGCGACCTGCACCAGCCGCTTCATGTTGGGCGGGAAGAAGATCAGGGTGGTAATAAGATCCAGGTGACCTGGTTTGATAAACCGACTAATCTTCATTCCGTGTGGGATAATGCTTTGGTAGATTTTCAACAGTATAGTTATACTGAATATGCCAGTATTCTTGACATCGCCTCCAAAGAACAAACAGAAGCCTGGCAGGAATCATCCCTGGAAGATTGGTTCTATGATACATACACATTGGCCAATAAAGTATATGCAACAATTCCTGCTAATGCAAAACTTGGATACGGTTATAATTATATTTTCAAAAACGACCTGGATAATCAATTGCTCAAAGGAGGTATTCGTTTAGCTAAAATTTTAAACGAAGTATTAAAATAATTTCACATAATTACGGTTTCATCAATCAGACCTGGCAAAAATTTTTCACGGGCCTGTCAATTATGTTTAATAAGAGATTGACTTGTCTATTTTCCAAATCTTCTCCTTACATTTAAGTTCAAAATCATTTTATATGAATACTTCATTTGCAAAAAAATTAGTTGCGTTTGTTACTGTTCCTGCACTTCTTTTGTCTTTTACAATTCTTGCTGATAAAGCAAATTTTTCCGGCGACTGGAAATTGAACGAAGGAAAAAGTGACTTTGGTCAAAGAGGCGCCAGGTTTGCTACCAAAGAATTAAAAGTGGATCAAAAAGATGATGCTATCAGCATCTCAAGAACCACACCCTCTTTCCACGGAGGTGATGATGTGACCAATACCGAAACACTTACTTTCGACGGAAAAGAAGTTCAGAGTACCGGCTTTGGCAACTCTACCAGGAAATCTTCATTGAAATGGGCAGATGATGGGCAAAGCTTTGCGATCACATCCAACACAACCATGGATAGGAATGGTCAAACTGTTACATTTTCTGCTACAGAAACCTGGACATTGGAAGATGGAGGAAAATCTCTTACTGTAACTTCAGTCAGAACTACCCAACAGGGAGATGTAACCACAAAGGCTGTGTACGATAAACAATGATCAGATAAAATTTTGTTTCTTCCTTCGGAAATTCCGAAGGAAGATTCCTTTCTGTCGTGACTTGTTTTAAAAGATTTGCATCTAAAACGGGAAAATCTTACCACGAAATCATTTACCATCCTATCCCATAATCTTCTCCATGATTACTGGTACCACCCCAAAGTGTTCCATGCTTCCAGTCAAAATAAATAGCATTGATAGGGCCTGATGTTCTGTCTTCAAAACTTAATGTATATCCCATTTGCTTTCAATTCCTTTCGTATCCAATCAGGTGTGCTGCTGTTTAACAAGTATAGAACCCGGCTTTGGTTTGCGGTCATCTAATTTTGTTCCGCCCAATGAAAGCCAGAGTTGATTGGTATTGATATTCGGAGCTTCAACTGCTTCCTGCACTGTCATTCCAAACTCAACCATATTCAAAAAGCATTGAAGCAAATTCTGATCCTGTGTATCGCCGCCCTGCACTGCCCATGATAAAAATGGTTTGCCATCTTTCATTGCCAATGTTGGAGTCAATGTTACTCGTGGCCTTTTGCCCGGTTCCACTACATTGAAAGGATTGAATGAAGAATCCAGTACAAAACTTTGCATGCGCTGGCTCATGCCTACACCTGTATGTCCTGCAATACATGCAGGTACCCATCCACCGCTCGGTGTAATAGAAACAACCCAGCCTTCTTTATCTGCTGCTTCTACAGAAGTTGTTCCTCGTCGTCAACATGTCTAAGATAATTCTCATCAATCGGGGTCATCATTAAATCCGAAAAACCTCTTTCTTTAAGATAATTGCAGAAAAGGATTTGTTTTTCCTTCAAAAGGATAAGGATCACCGGGACCCGATCTTCGGATCATTTTTTTCAGGATCGATCAATTTTGCTCTTTCTTTTGCATATTCTTTTGACAAGCAATCCTTTCATCGGTTGATCAGGGGAAAAATAAGGATCGCCATAATAAAAATCACGGTCAGCAAAAGAAAGGTTCATAGCCTGGTAAACCGTGTATGAATATATCTTGCAGAATTATACCCCATGCTTTTCAGATCAAAATTCTCCAGTATGTTCAATGCCTGCAGCATCATTGGTCCCTGCGTCCATTGCTGCAATTTATATACATCAATGCCTTTATAATTTATTTTCAATGGTTCTTCGATCATCACTTTCCATTTTGCCAAGTCTTCCATCGTTATTAATCCACCCTGTTCCTGGCAACCTCTTACAAATTCTTTTGCAATGTCGCCTTTATAAAATCGATCATAGGCTGCATAGATCGCTTCTTTGCGGTTCTTTCCTTTTTTCAATGCCTCCTGTTCTGCATCCACCATTTTTTGTAATGTTTCCAACAGATCTTTCTGTACGAAAATTTCTCCGGCTTCAGGTGCTTCCCATTGTTTGCCTGCATGTGGTAGGAAAACTGTTTTAGAATAAGGCCATTGTTTGATAAGATTTTTATTTCTTTCAATACTTGTTGCCGTTTGTGCTTCCATCGGATAACCTTCTGCCAGTTGCATTGCAGGCTGCCAATACTTCTTTCAAACTCATCGTTCCATATTCAGCCAGCATTATACATAGTCCACCGGGTGTGCCGGGAGTGACAGCTGCAAGATGGTCCATATTCCGGAGGAAAATTGTATCCTTTGCTTTTAAAAAATTCAGCTGTAGCTCCGGTTGGTGCAATACCCAGTGCATTGATGGCAATTACTTTTCCTGTTTTCGGATTATAAATTAAAGCCTGTGTTTCTCCTCCCCAGCTCAATACATCCCACATGGTACAGCTGCAGCCAGCATCGCACAGGCTGCATCTACAGCATTACCGCCTTTTTGAAAGATCATTGCGCCTGCTTCTGCAGCTAATGGTTTGCCGGTGATCGCCATCCAGTTTTTTCCATGCAATGGCGGTTTCTGTGTTTGCTGTGCCATCAGCGAAAAATTTAAAAACAATAAAAAAGGGATCGTAAGAAAGTTTCTCATAAGAATCAGTTTGACATTTAAAGTTAACACGAAACGAGAGAAACCCGGCAAATTCCGGAATATGCTATTGCAGGATTCATTTTTATTTTCATTCAAAAAAAATTTAGCTTAGATATATGATCGAAGAGAAACATCGTCTCCATATGGATTCGGTCCGCCTCGAAGCTCTTGGCGACGGGATCTTCAGCATTGCCATGACCATTATGGTAATCGAACTGGCATTACCGGCTGTAAAAGGAAATTCCTGGACTGATTTTCTATCCGCAATGAAAGTGATCGGCAGCGATTTTCTTTGTTATGTGATCAGTTTTGTCGTCCTGGGTATTATGTGGTACGGGCATCGGATGATGTTTGAATATATCGGAAAAACCAATCGTTATTTCATCTTCCTGGGAGTATTATTTTATATGGTTGTATGTCTCGTTCCTTTCAGTACCCGTTTCCTGGCACATGAAACTTTAAAATGGTATACGATCCTGATCTATGCTCTCAATCTCAGTTTATGCAATCTTAGTTTATATGCCCAATGGACTTACGGTATCAGCAGAGCTTCATTACTGGAAAGAGAATTGCCTGCTGAAGTAAAGAAAGAAGCTAAAACCTTGTTTCTGATATCACCGACAATATATTCTGTAGCCATTGCATTTTCATTTTTCATCCCACAGGTAAGTATCGGCATTTTCATCCTTACACCAATACTCTATCTCATCCCTAATAAGCTGGATAAATACTTGCCGTAATTAATTTAATTGGGAAGCAAAGTTTTTGATTCTTTGATCATACAAGCAGTAATATCCATCAGGAGTTGTTGTTGTTGCGGCACCAGGGTAATAGATGTTTCAACTTTGTTGGTCCCGGTAAATTTCAAGGATACTACTTTTTTTGTAGAAAGATTCAACAGTTGCGTGGGAGTAGAAGGCCCATTGCGGAATGTAAAATGAAAATAACCTTCGCAGTTCACAGTGCCACTATTTCTCAGCGTGGTTTTTAATCTTCCTCCTTCAAAATTAATCACCACTGAAGATTCATAATCGAAACATTTTCCATTATTATCCACTGTGAAAAAAAAATCGATATTCTTACTGTCTGCGTCAATGGATAATGTGGCTGTTTGCAGATTAAAAAAGCCGGTAGAAATTTTCGGTTCATTGGTGATCGGATCTTTATCTTTCTGAAGATTGCAATCCTGGGAAAAAGCAGGAAAATAAAAAAACAACAAGATCAAAAACAATAGCTTCATAAAATGAGTATTTTATTTTGCTCTCAAAAACAATTTCTCAATGTTCATTTTGCCTAAACCGTTTCACAATGACTGCTTCATCCGAAGCATTGAGTTTTGAAGTTTGATGTAACACTTTAATAAAATAAACAACCTCTTTTTCAGTAGCAGGACACCCGGAATTATCGCCAGGTGTGCTATCTACATTCCCATCCGTTCTTATCCTTGAATCGGCAAGTAGTTTACCATTGGGGTCAAAAATGAGCCAGTAAGGAATTCCCAATCCATCGCCGCCGTATTTATTCCGGAATTCATTGGCACCTGGGTTTTCCAGGTTCTTTTTATCTTTTGACTCATCTACGGTCATATGACGGATCACATAATTATCATTAAAATATTTTTTACAGGAAGCATCGCTCATGCTGCTATCCATTCTGTGGCACCAAATACACCATGATGCATGGAAGATCACAAACACATTTTTATTTTCTTTTGCCGCTTGCTGATAAGCATCTGCCATCACAGCATCGGCAGAAGGTGGGTCGGGTTGTGCCTGAATCAAAGCCGGCAAAAACAATAATAACAATAGCGTACTAAAAGATCTTTGTAACATAGAAAAATTGTTATAGTAAAAATAAATAAACAAAGTTGATCGCAGCCTCTTCTTTGAATATTTAAAATTCATTTAGCAATTTGTCTTTACTTGTTAATTTTGGTAATCATATACATCATAACATGAGAACATTTTTTCTTTCCCTGATCTTATTCGTTTGTTATTATGCTGTTTCTGCACAACAACAAATAACGATGCCTGAAGCCCGTTTCAAAACCGGCGATAACAAAAATTACAGCCTGTTTTCTCTTGATGACAGCAAATGGCAAACACTCAAAACAAGTGAAGCCTGGGATGAACAGGGCTATAAAGATTATGATGGATATGGATGGTATCGTATTCATGTCGCTATTCCATCATCACTCAAAAGTTCTTCATTCTGGAAAGATTCGCTTCGTATCAACCTGGCAAAAATTGATGATGCTGATGAAGTTTATTTTAACGGCGTATTGATCGGCAAAGATGGTTCATTCCCTAACGAACCCGGCGGCTATGTGACGAAATGGAATGAACCAAGAGAATTTCATCTCGGCACTAATGATTCCCTGATTCATTGGGATGCAGAAAATATTATTGCTATAAAAGTATATGATGGCGGAGGTCTTGGTGGAATTTACAGCGGCACTCCTTTTATCAATATGATGGATCTCATTGATGGGATCAAACTTAGTTTCAGAGACAGCAGAGCAGGGTGATGATGACAAACTCATTGTTCCCTGTGTAATCACCAATAATATTCGTCAATCCATTCCGGGATTATTAAAACTTCGGGTAACAGATTCAGAGAACGGTACAACCATCAAATCAGAAGACCGTGAATTGATCGTAACATTTGATAAAAATATAGTTGCAGAATTAGATGTGCCTAAAGATAAGCGATACGATATTGATATGCAGTTTATCGAAGGCAACACAAAAAAATCAGTCAGCATTCATAAAGTCACTCCTTATATTTTGACGCCATTGCCTCCTCGCAACGCCAAGAATAAATGGAGCAAAAGTATTTGGTGTTCGCCCCGGTTCTCCTTTTCTTTTTAAAATTCCTGCTACCGGTCAAAAACCTTTATCATATTCTGTTCAACAATTTACCAGCCGGTTTGAAAGTAGATGCGCAACCGGCATCATAACCGGAAAATTGTTGAAAGCGGGAACTTATAAAATGAATTTTGTTGTAAAAAATAATTTGGGTAAAGATAAAAAAGAATTCACGGTAAAATGCGGCAATCTTTTATCCTTGACGCCGCCGATGGGATGGAATAGCTGGAACTGCTGGGGATTAAGCGTAAGCGAAGAAAAAGTGACAAGCTCCGCACAGGCTTTGATTGATAAAGGACTTATTGATCATGGATGGACCTATATGAATATTGATGATGGCTGGGAAGCAGAAAAAAGAAATGACAAAAGGAGAAATTGTTGCTAACAATAAATTTCCTGATATGAAAGTATTAGGAAACTGGTTGCATGATCACGGATTGAAATTTGGTATTTATTCTTCACCCGGACCAAAAACATGCGGCGGTTATCTTGGTATCATGGCAACATGAAAAACAGGATGCCACTACTTATGCCAGTTGGGGAATTGATTATCTTAAAATACGATTGGTGCAGTTATGCAGAGTATTGCAAAAGGAGATACTTCTCTGGCAGCTTATGAAAAACCATATAAAGTAATGGAAGCTGCATTACGTTCACAAAAAAGAGATATTAATTACAGCCTTTGCCAGTATGGAATGAAAAATGTGTGGGAATGGGGAGATACAGTGAATGGTAATTGCTGGCGAACAACCGGCGACATTACTGATAACTGGAACAGTCTTAAACAATATTGGCTTTAATCAAACTGTTCAATATGCATATGCAAAACCCGGAAGATGGAATGATCCGGATATGCTGATAGTAGGACAAGTGGGTTGGGGAGAAAACCTGCATCCAACAGGATTGACACCTGATGAACAATATACACATATAAGTTTATGGTGTTTGCTATCTGCTCCATTACTGATCGGTTGTGATATAAGCAAGATGGATGATTTTACAGTGAATCTTTTGACGAACGATGAAGTGATTGCAGTTGACCAGGATCCATTGGGAAAACAGGCAAAGCAAATAGTAAAAAAAGATAATTACCAGGTATGGGTGAAAGAACTGGAAGATGGAAGCAAAGCGATCGGAATTTTTAATCTGAGTGATGGCTATCAGAATATTTCTGTTGGCTTCCGGTGATTTGGGCATTGATTCAAGAAGTGAAGTAAGAGATCTGTGGCGACAAAAGAATCTTGGTACATTCGGATTTTCATTCACTAACAAGAGTTGCACCACATGGAGTAACTTTGATAAGAGTGCAGAAGTAGGATGTATGAAGTATGAAATATGAACGCTGATTTTTGAATGATTAAGCCTTTACTATGATCAAAAAAGTTTCTGACCTCGATGTATTCCAGCTGTCTGTACAATTTGGCAATGAATATTTTTTCTTTATCCCGGAATTTTCCGAAAGAAGAGAAATATTCTTTGACAGATCAGATCATCAGATCATCAAGATCCGTTACGGCCAATATAGCCGAAGGATGGGGCAAAAGAACTTATGAAAATGAATTTAAAAAACATCTCATTTATGCAATGGGTTCATTAGAAGAAACAAAAGTATGGTTGCAGTTTGCAAAAGATTGTAAATACATTGATCAAAAAGATTACGATAATTTTATTCTAAGATCAGAAGAATTGGGAGCCAAAATTTTTAAGCTGTTCGAAAACTGGAAATCTTTTTAAATTCGCATGACTTTTCCGACTTCATACATCATACTTCTTATTTCATACCTCATATCAAATGACAAAACTTTCAGTTAACATCAACAAATTCGCAACACTGCGCAATTCAAGAGGCGGCAACAATCCTGATGTAGTAAAAGCAGCGATTGATGCACAACGCTTCGGCGCTGATGGAGTCACAGTTCATCCAAGACCGGATGAACGGCATATCCGCTATAATGATGTTCGGGAAATAAAAAAAATAATCACAACAGAATTTAATATTGAAGGAAATTGTACGGAACAAAAATTTGTTGACCTTGTTTTGGAAGTAAAACCACATCAAGTCACATTGGTTCCTGATGCATTGGGACAACTTACTTCCGATCATGGATGGGATACCATAAAAAACAAAAATTATTTAATTGACATTATCAAAGTTTTCAAAAACGCAGGCATTCGTGTTTCCATTTTTGTTGACCCCGATAATTGAAATGGTAGAAGGAGCCGCTGCAACCGGTACCGACCGAATTGAACTTTATACAGAAAACTATGCTAAACAGTATGCATTGAGCAGAAGAGGAACAGGCAATTGTTCCTTATGTTGCTGCTTCTAAAAAAGCGAGAGAGCTGGGATTGGGATTAAATGCGGGGCATGATCTCGATCTGCATAATTTAAAATACTTCAAACAAAATATTCCCTGGCTGGATGAAGTAAGTATCGGCCATGCGTTGATCTGCGATGCAATTTATTTGGGATTTGAAAATGCGATACAGCTTTATAAGAGGCAGTTAATGTGAGCTCTTTTTAAAATCTTTAAGAGCCTAACGTATCAACACCACATTCCCCTTCTTGAAAATAACTTTCCCGGTGTAATCAATTCCCTGCGCCATGTACACAAAATTGCCGGTGGATTGAAGAGAGCCTCCAATAGTTCCATCCCAACCCCGGCCCATTTGGCTGGTGCTGAACACCAATTGTCCCCAGCGATTATAAATGCGGAAATAATTCAATTGCGAGATGCCAACGCAGATCGGTTTAATGATATCATTTTTTCCGTCACCATTCGGCGTAAAAGCAGAAGGAACAAAAATGTCCGGCCCCGTTTTAAAGATCGTCACTTTAATATCATCTTCTGCATAACAACCGATACTATCCGTTGCCCTAACAATATAGGTGATGGAGCCTCCTGCTTCTGGTCCGAGATCGGCTACAGGATTTGAAATATTCGTAAAATTCAAACCGATAGCCTGGTGTCCAGTTGAAAATATTTGCCGAAGGGGTATTCGTAGTTGCATTCAACTGCAACATTTGTCCTGCAACAATTGAAGTATCATTTCCCGCAAACACAATGATGCGTGGCGATACTACTACATGAAATGTATCCGTGAATGCATTAGGGCATCCGGCATTATTTACTGTAAGAACATAATCTATGGTTCCGGGTGGCGTAGCTGTAGCATTGATAATATATGGAATGGTGCTAACGAAGCCGGGCCCCTGGTTTTGTAAAGTATTTGAATGTGACCAGGTATAACTCGTACCAATATTAATGGTAGCATTAAGGGAAACAGATTGTCCATAACAGATCGAAGCGCCCGGCGGATTGATCGTTGCATCGGGGTATGGTGTATTAACAAAGTTGATCATTGCTACCGCACTGGTATCTGCAGGACATACACCGCTTTGAACAATGGCTCTGTAATATGTAGTGGTATTAATAGAATTTACATTATAAAATGAATTTGTATTGGCAGGAGCAAAATTGGCCCAGTTCACTGCATCATTCGATTGTTGCCAGTTCACCACTGCTCCTGTATTTCCGGATAAACTAAGAAGGCTGTTAGTGGATTGACCTAAACAAAAACTACTGGAAGAAGGATCCATAACTCCACCGACACTTTTCGGATCAACGGTAACAGTAGCAACTGCGCTGCTATCAATACTACAAGTGCTTCCATTTTGAACCACCGCTGCAAATTGAGTAGTGGCCGTAAGATCCTGTGCTGTGTAAGTATTGGTAGTATTAACAATCGGCGTCCAACTGACTCCATCGGTGGATGATAACCAATTAAGGATAATACCCGTCTCTCCGTTTAATGTAAGAGTTGAACTGTTTGTTCCCGAACAAACAGTATTGTTACTGGCGACTTGTCCTGCCACTGTAGGTGGAGTTGTTGTTACATCAATCGTATCCCGCAGATCGGCACAGCCATTTACTTCATGAACAATGATGGAACCGCCGGAATTTCCAACCGAGACTTTTATAATGTTTGAGCTTCCTCCTGAATTAATTGTCCATCCGGCAGGAACGGTCCAGCTGTATGCAGCATTAGCCAAAGCCGGAACAGAATATTCCAACGTACTGTTGGTGCAAGCAACCGGGCTACCACTGATCTGGAGGCCGGCGCAATTATTTCTTAATGCAACGTAAGCATATGCGAAATGAGCTCCCGGCGCACAGTTATCTGCCTCAAATGTCAGGTTCACTGTCCTGCCCCTGTATGCGGAAAGGTCAAACGTTACTTCAGTCCATCCTTTTGTCCAAACATCATTCAGCAATGTTCCTCCTGCACCGCCAACACCTGCATGAGATAAAAAGGGGACGGGACTTAAAGAAAATCCATTAGCCAAGGCTGCTGCAGTATCCAAAGTAGCACCGGTAGAACCTACGCCGCCGCCTGCATTATTGAATGTTGGGAGATAGTATTGAGGAGAAGCACAGGTGACAACACTATCTGGTGTATTCAATGTTGCTTTAAATAAAGGTTGTTCATTAGAATTATGAGTACCATTTTCCAAAACCATTGCATATGCATAGGTCATTGTATAAGGAACTGTTGCAGGTCCTGCAGGCACATTGATAATATAAGTCAGGGAACGGGTAAATCCTCCCGGGTTGGGAACATTGCCATGAAGATCCCATGAAGTAGCATTCGAACCGATCTTCACAGAAGATCCATAAGAATATCCGTTGATCACAGGAATGGTGGGAAATCCTCCATAAAGATCATTGGAAGAAGTTGTAATGACCTGAATACCGGTAGTACCAATGCTGTATTCCTGAATAATTGATACACCACTATTGGGAGCCGGATAATTTTGAGAAGGTCCGCTGACCAATCCCGTTCTTGCAGCCCAGGAAGAAATATCGCCTGCAGCAAAATTGATATTGGACGGGCAACTCTGAAGCTGGGAAAAAGCCGGAAATGCAATAAATGCCATTGCTGCAAACAGAAGGAAGGATTTCAGTTTTTGTTTCATAAGCGATACAAATCCGAAAGCGTTGAAATTAAGACAATTCAGCCGATAAAATGTATGATAGCTTTTATTTGACCAGCTTATTACTCAAACGATTAAAGCGGCTTTTTATTTTTTTTCAGGTGATATCCATAGATAAAAGGTTGTGTAATAGTATCGATTAAAAATACGAAGTAGTTTGCCGGATGGCATGTTTTCTTCCGCTCATCATTTCCCCGATTCATTGGTAATAATCCTCAGTTTGGATTTATTTTCTTATTTAGTTTAACAGCACTAAAACTTTTGCATATGAAAAAGCTTATGGCAATTCTGGTCAGCATTATTATTTCTACTATTTCATTCTCCCAGTTTCTCACTACTACTCCCAGCGGAGGGAATAAAAAAGCATCTGTCTCCGAACGTGTAGGGCTTACAGATGTCACTATTCATTATGACCGCCCGGGAGTAAAAGGCCGTGAAGGAAAGATCTGGGGACAACTGATACCCGTTGGTTTTACTGATCCCGGATTCGGCAGCAGTAAATCATCTCCGTGGAGAGCCGGCGCTAATGAAAACACCACTATTGAATTTTCAAATGATGTAAAAATCGAGGGACAAACTTTGCCTGCTGGCAGGTATGGATTCTTTGTTGCTTATGATCCCAATGAATGTACTTTGATCTTTTCAAAAAATTCTACATCATGGGGACATTTTTTTTATAATGACCAAGAAGATGCTCTGAGAGTAAAAGTAAAACCTGTTGCGCTGGATAAAAGTGTGGAATGGTTGAAATATGAATTTATGAACCAGACTCAAAATGCAGCAACTATAGCATTACAATGGGAAAAGCTGATGATACCTTTTAAAATAGAAACAGATTACATGAAAGACCAGGTGGAATCATTTCGCCGTGAATTGAGAACCGATAAAGGATTTACCTGGGAAAGCTGGAACCAGGCAGCGCAATGGTGTCTCGCAAATAATACCAATCTCGAAGAAGGATCGCATTGGGCAGATTCTGCCACGAGCACATTGTTCGGCGGCGATCAAAGCTTTACGGCATGGACCACTAAAGCAGGAATATTGGATAAGCTCGGAAAAAGTGATGAAGCAGCTGCAGTAATGAAAAAAGCATTACCGCTTGCCAATATGCAGCAGATACATCAATACGGACGTTTACTGATCTCTCAAAAGAAAAACAAAGAAGCCCTTGAAATTTTCAAAATGAATTATGAAAAAAACCCGGATCAGTTTACAACAATAGTAGGCCTGGCGAGAGGATATTCAGCTAACGGAGATTATACTACAGCATTAAAATATGCTCAGCAGGCATTGCCAATGGCGCCCAACCAACTTAATAAATCCGCTGTGGAAACCGCTATTCAAAAATTGAAAGATGGAAAAGATATTAATTAGAGGTTGATAATGTATGAGCTAAAAAATCTCCACATAGCGGAGATTTTTTTTATTAGTTACAGCCCAAAATTGCGCAAAGCTTTTCGTCGAGCTCAGTGCCCCTGAGGTCCCGTGCAACGATCTTCCCATTCGGATCGATCAGCATATTTTGGGGGATCTGCTGAATATGATACAATAATGCGGCTGCATTATTCCAGAATTGCAAGTCACTGACATGTGTCCAGCTAAGTTTGTCATTATGGATTGCTTCCATCCATTTGTCCTTATCACCGGGCTTATCCAACGAAACGCTTAACACTGTGAAATTTTTATTTTTGAATTTATTAAAACTCGCCACCACATTCGGGTTTTCAAGACGGCAAGGCCGGCACCAACTCGCCCAAAAATCCACCAATACATATTTTCCCTTGAATGAAGACAAAGCAACCGGAGCCCCGCTGGTATCTGGTTGAGTAAAGTCAATAGCGTCTGTACCAATGGCGCCTACTTTATTATAAGCAATGTATTGCGCTAATGATGTTCCAATGTCTGAATGCTGTACACTGCTGTCTAAAGTATTGAAACGTTTTTCCAGCAGGGAAATATCATCATAGAATTGTGAAGTCACGAACAGCACAAAAGGAGAAACGATGGAATGAGGCTTTGCCTTTATATAATTATCTACTGCCTGCTGTATCTGGCCTTGTGTTCCATAATATATTTTCAGCAATGAATCCCGCTCTGCTCCGCCGGGCAAAGAATTAATCGTAGAAGCCAATGCATTTTGTTGGCGCACCAGCGGATCAAACATCGTTTGGAAATCTGCAAAATCTTTTTGGGAAGATGAACCTGCGACTTTCAGTTTATCCATTTGTTTCGCATCGCCGGTAATGGTGATCTTACTGTTTTCAAGATAAAATTGAAACTGGCTGGAGCCGCCCAACGACAAAGCATATAATCCCGGCTCAGGAACAGAACCTTTCAATACAAAAGTTCCGTTTGCAACAGTTCCTTTTGTAAAATCAGTTTTTGTGTTCCCGTTAATGATCTTGACTTCAGTACCGTTGGCAAGGCCGGTGATCTTACCGGTGATAACAAAACCACTATTGCCGTTTTGTGCAAAAACAATAACAGGTACGAATAGTAAAAGAAAAGATAAATGTTTGATTGTTTTCATGTATTTGCCTGATTGAAAGCAAATGCAAATTTATGAAATGAAACCGAAGGATAAAAGCGTTTCACTGCAAAATGGATGAAAGGAAAGAGCGGGTGGTCGCAGCAATATCAGTACTCTTTTCCAACGCTTTAATATATGCGCTGCCGATAATAGCTCCGTTGGCCTGTCTGCAAGCCGCTTCAAAAGTGATTTTATCCTTTATTCCAAATCCTACCAGTACCGGGTTCTTAAGTTGTATGATTTGCAATTTTTTTAAATATTGTTCCACATCGCTAATGTTTTTATCACTACCCGTGGTGGAAGAAGAAGACACGGCATAAAGAAAACCGGAACTAAGTTCATCCAGTTTTTCAATTCGTTCATTTGAGGTTTCCGGTGTCACCAAAAAGACAAAATCCAATCCGTATTTTTTAATAATGGCTCCGTATTCTGTTTCAAATTCATATTCGGGCAGATCAGGCAGGATCAAACCATCAATGCCGGCTTCCAATGCATCAGAACAAAATTTTTCAAAGCCATATTGAAGTATCGGGTTCATATAGCCCATTAGTAAAACCGGGATAGAAATTTCTTGTCTGAAATTTATTAGTTGGTCAAACAGTTTAGAAATCGTCATTCCGTTCTTTAATGCAACAGCATCACTCATTTGAATAACCGGTCCGTCGGCGAGAGGATCACTATAAGGCATGCCCAACTCGATGATGTCAGCACCACTTTTCTCCAGTGCTTTCATCACTTCCAAAGTTGAATTCAAATTCGGATAGCCTGCTGTGCAGTACACATTCAAAACACGATTCGGTTTCTTTATAAATAAGTTCGTTAACCTGCTCATATATTATCCGCTTGTCGGAACAATTATAAATGTATCTCTATCAATTGTCAGAAAATTATATCTCGGATAGGTGTCGATATCAATAATAATATGAAACGTTGATTGTTTTTGATTGTTGTTGTTTTCAAAATGCACTACCACAGTATCGCCCTGGCGGACGAAACTGACATTCTCTTTGGTAAAATTCTCGGGCAAACATTTATTGAACTCATATCGTTCACCATTGATATTAGAATTCATTTCAAATTTTTGAGAAATGCCGGAACAATTGTCAGCAACTTTTTCAAATTGGAGTTTGTGATGCAGATAAGGGGGATTGCTGCAAGAGGTGAAAATCGCAATAAACACTACACTTATAATTATTCTATTCATTGTTCATTGATTTCATATACGTATCCAGATCCTTATCTCCTCTCCCACTCAAACAAACTACCACCACATCACTCTTCTTAAAATTGATCATCTTCAAAGCATGTAATGCATGAGCACTTTCCAATGCCGGAATGATTCCTTCTAGTTTTGCCAATTCAAATGCAGCCGCCAATGCTTTTTTATCAGTAGCGCTGAAAAAATGTGCCCGGCCGGTTTCAAACAAATGTGCATGCAAGGGACCAATGCCCGGATAATCCAATCCCGCTGAAATGCTGTGCGGCTCTACTACCTGTCCATCCTCAGTCTGCATCACCAGGCTTTTACTGCCATGCAATATTCCCGGTTTTCCTAATTGAGTTGTTGCTGCACTCATGCCGCTATTGATACCAAGTCCCGCTGCTTCCACTGCTATCAATTGCACAGAAGCTTCATCTAAAAAATGATAAAAAGCTCCCGCTGCATTACTGCCACCACCAACACATGCAATAACATGAGTTGGTAATTCGCTTCCGGTTTTTTCTAATAAGTTGCCAACGCATTTCTTCACTGATCACACTTTGAAATCTCGCCACCATATCCGGATAAGGATGCGGCCCCACCACGCTGCCGATTATATAATGTGTATCGTTCGGATGATTGATCCAGTCACGGATCGCTTCATTCGTTGCATCTTTCAATGTCTTGCTTCCAGATAGTGGCCGGTATCACCGTTGCTCCCAGCATTTTCATTCTTGCCACATTCGGCGCCTGCCGTTCCATATCTTTTTCTCCCATGTACACAATGCACTCCACTCCTTTCAATGCACACACGGTAGCAGTTGCGACACCATGTTGACCCGCTCCTGTCTCTGCAATAATTCTTTTCTTTCCCAATCGTTCCGCCAATAATATTTGCCCGATCGTATTATTGATCTTATGTGCGCCGGTATGACAAAGATCTTCCCGTTTCAGAAAAATCGTTTACGTGGTATTTATCACTCAGCCGTTTTGCAAAATACAATGGTGTGGGACGACCTGCATAATCTTTTAGCAATTCCCGAAACTCTTTTTGAAATGAATCCTCATTTATAATGTCCAGGTATTTTGTCCGCAACTCTTCCACGTTGCGATGCAGCATTTCAGGAATAAAAGCTCCTCCAAAGTTTCCGTAGTAACCTTGTTCGTTTGGATGTTGATATGATTGTTTTGTTTCCATTCTTCATTGCGAGGAGCAAAGCGACAAAGCAATCTCCTTTTATTTTGTTTTTTACCAACTTCAGTTTTTCATGGCATCGTCTGTTGTGTCACTCCCTTGTACGTTCCGTTTTCATGGCGTCTGTTGCACTACTTATCTGTACCTTTTCGCCAGAGTCATTTTGTATAATATCATCAATAATATCAAATGGAATATATTTAACAGAAAACGTTAATCTACCATCCTCATGTTGTATAAAACCATGAAATAAACAAACCTTAAGATTAGCTCCTCTTAGGTGCCCTGCTTGTTCATTGAGATAGTTAGCTGTCAGAAGAATATTTTCTAAATTGATACGTTTTATCTTTTCGTCTAGCAAAGAAATTTGCTTTACCAAATCTAAAAGAAGTGGGATTAGTTCTATATCTGTATTCATCTCAGTTAAATCCTTTCTAACTTTTGCCCCCCAATCAAATTTTTCCAATAACTTAACTCGAACAAGCCTAGGATTGATGTTTACTCTAATAATACCATTATTATTATTCACTGAATATCCGATACTATGAACCGGTAAACCGCAATGCTGTGCGTAGTTTCTTAATTTGTAAAAAAATCTGTAGGCAAAATTATTATCAAATAAGTGTGAGGTAATTGTCTTAAACTCTTTAAAATCTCCAGACTCTCCACCAAATTCTCTTTTAAATGAAGTCTCTGAATGGTCAAGATACGTTCTAATAGAGTTTAGGTAATTTAATAGTCTTCCATTTACTTCTAATTTCAATCGTCTTAAATCATCGTCAGTCACCCCATTCCATTTTATCGATTTTGTTTTTACCTCCTCTAATGCTGTAGGGAAAAAATCTAATAAATTTCTTTCATTCAGTTTCACCAATCCATACAAATCTAGTGTTTCAAGGTAAGTAACAATCTCATCAACACTTTCTTCAATTTTTTTAAATAATTCATCAGAAATAGCTTCTCCCAAAGAAAATCCAGATTCCTTATTTTCCTCACTTATGTGTCCTAATTGATATTTGTAGTTCATATTCCTCTATTTTTTCCAGCCAAGCCCCCAAAGGAATTCACGTTTTATTTTTTTTGTTTTTAAAAATCGCATAAAGTAATCCTGTTGCAACTATTGCCCATATTGCAACAAACACATACTTATTCACGTTTTCAGAGTGATCAGCATCCCATGCATACATCAATGATATAAATACTCCTATTCCGGTCACACTCAATATGAGTATAATTTGTATTACTACAACAACTCCGTTTAAAATTTTCCTAAACATGTGATTAATAAATTTCTTCCATCATAGTGCCCATTTTTTTACAAAAGCTACCTCGTAATTGTCTGAACTATGATTTGGGTAGATTAATTGATTTATTAGATTACCAATTTCTCCATAATCCCAAAAATCTTTCTAAATCCCCGTTCAGACTTTCTTCAACTCTTTCAAAAACTTCAGCAGCTTTGCCATATCCTTCACTCCCGGCGTTGTCTCAAACCGGCTGTTGATATCTATCGCAAAAAAATCAGGATGCTTAAATGCTTTAATTTTAGCAACATCATCCGGCCCGATGCCTCCGCTGAGAAAAAAGGGTTTTTCGATCTTCGCTTTCAACAGAACATCCCAGTCAAACTTTACTCCTGTTCCTCCCAATGTTTCTGTTTGTCCGCCTGCATCAAATAAATAATAATCGCATACATCATCAAAATCCTTCACCATTTCATCAATACTTCCCGAATTGCTGCTTACCCGGAACGCTTTGATCACTTCAATTTCCTCAGCCAGCATGTCTGCAAAGTCCCGGCTCTTCGTTTCCATGCAACTGAACGATATCAAGGCTGTAATCTCCAATTGTCTTCATCACTTCATCATAATCTGCATCTACAAACACTCCCACTTTTTTAATATCAAAGTCAGCATCCTGAATTTCTTTCTTTGAAATTTTATCCACCATATAACGTGGTGAGCCTTTATAAAAATTCAATCCTACAAAATCAATTTCCAATCCATCGAGCTGTTGCAGTTGTTTTAGCTGTGTAATTCCACAAACCTTAATATTCATTATTGTTGTTTTAGTTTATTTACAAATTTCTCAAATGCTTTTCCCGGATCTGCTTCTTTCATAAAATTCTCGCCGATCAGAAATCCTTTGAATCCGTTTTCTTTGAACAACCGGATATTCTCAACCGAACTGATCCCGCTTTCTGCAATTTTAATTTTATTAGTCGGAATTTTCTCTGACATCCGTAAACTTCTTTCAATATCCACTTCAAAGGTCTTTAAGTCCCGGTTGTTGATACCGATCAGGTCAATATCGTCACAAATATGCTCCAATTCCTTTTCTTCATGAAGTTCGAGCAAAGTTTCCAACCCAAGTTCTCTGGCTATCGCAGCCAATCGTTTTACTTCTGCCGGCGTTAAACAGGCAGCGATCAATAATATTATATCAGCACCGATAGACTTTGCTTCCACCACCTGGTATTCATCAATGATGAAATCTTTACGTAGCAAAGGAATATCAACTATTTTTCTTGCCTTCATTAATTCTTCATTACTTCCGCCGAAATATTCTTCATCCGTCAATATAGAAATTCCCACCGCTCCATAAGTTTCGTAAGCACTCACAACTTCTTCGATCTTTACTTTATCGTTTATAACCCCTTTGGATGGTGATCTTCTTTTGAACTCTGCTATTATTCCTGTTGTGCTGCTTTCATTCAATCTTTGGGCCAGCGACTCACAATCTCTATCATAAAAAGGCGATGCTTCCAGCTTTTTGATGCTGAACCAGTCTTTCTTTTCTTTCAAAGACCTTCTTTTGCTTTCAATTATTTTATCGAGAATGTTCATTTACCCTTTATTGATATTCGGCCCCTTTGAGGTAGTGTTGGCTTGGTTTTTCTTATTCTCCGGGCTAAAGCCCGGAGCATTCACTGCAGACTGATCAGTTTCTTCAAAGCCTCATTTGCTCTTCCACTCTCCAAACTTTCCACTGCAGCATTATACGCATCATCATAGCTTTTATAATTTCCCGTGCTGTCCAATGCCATTGCAGCATTGGCCAGCACCACTGCATTTTGTGCCCAGGTTCCCTCACCTTTCAATATGGTCATAAATATTTTTGCCGCTTCTTCTACCGAATTGCCGCCACTGATATCGGATGGACTCACCATTCTTTTTCCCAATTGTTCCGCCGTCATGATACTTTCTCCTTCATTAGTAATCACTTTCGTATCATTTGTCAAAGAAATTTCATCATATCCATCCAGACTATGAATAATGGTGAATGCTTTATCTGTTTGCTGCAATAAATAATTATAGATTCTTGCCATTTCCAAACTATACACTCCTACCAACTGGTACTTTGGAGTTGCAGGATTCACCATCGGCCCCAGCATATTAAAGAATGTTCGCATACCTAGATTTTTCCTGATCGGCCCGACTGTTTTTAATGCCGGATGAAACATCGGTGCATGCAAAAAACAAATATTGGCTTCTTCCACTTCTTTTTTCAAACTGTCATTATCATTTTTAAATTTATATCCTAATTGCTCCATCACATTGCTGGCGCCGCTGATGGATGAAGCACCATAATTACCATGCTTGGCCACTTTTTGTCCTGTACCAGCCACAATAAAACAAGCTCAGTGTAGAAATATTAAAAGTATTTTTTCCATCGCCACCTGTACCAACAATATCAATCGTTTCGTATCCATTCAGATCAACCGGAACACAAAGTTCCAGCAATGCATCCCGGAATCCCTGCAGTTCCTCAATCGTAATGCTGCGCATCAGGATACACCGTCATGAAAGCAGTTACTTCATGTTCGTTGTAAATTCCTTTACCAATATTCACCAATACTTCTTTCGCCATTTGCCGGCTGAAGTGTTTTGTGTTCGAATAAGTATTGTAAGAATTTTTTTCATACCCCTGTCCCCTAAAGGGGAACTTAGTTTTATAGTTAATAATATTTTTCGAATAACTTTTTTGTTCCTGAATTCAATAACAAATTCTGAACTTTAGTTCACTAAAGCCCCCTTTCGGGGGTTTGGGGGTTTAACCAGTTCCTCATTATCTTCTCCCCATCGGTGTCAACACACTCTCCGGATGAAACTGCACTCCCTGCACATCATATTTTTTATGTTGCAATGCCATGATATAACTATTATCATCTCTCTGCTGTTACTTCCAATTCATCAGGAAAATTTTCTTCTACTAACGATCCAGCTATGATAACGACCTACTTCAATCTCATCCGGCAAACCTTCAAATAACATGACTCCTGACTCCCGACTCCTGACTTCCAACATTCGACATTTGTTGCTACTCCATGATAAACCGTGACTAAGATTTATCCAACTTTCCACCAAATGCTTCACCAATTGCCTGGTGACCGAGACAAACGCCCAAGTATAGATTTTGTAGATGCATATTCTTTTATCAATGGCAACAGCAAACCTGCTTCTTCCGGAATGCCCGGGCCTGGTGATAAAATGATCTTATCATACTCCTTCACTTTTTCCAAAGGGATCTGGTCATTGCGATACACATCCACTTTCTGATGCGTAATCTTTTCAACCAAATGCACCAGGTTGTAAGTAAAAGAATCGTAATTATCGAATACCAATATTTTCATTTAATAGTATTTTAAATTTTGAATGTTGTATGTTGAATGATTGAAGACACACCCAACATTTATAATTCAACATTCATCATATTTTTTCCGCAAACTCAATCGCTTTTTTCAATGCTCCTAATTTATTATTCACTTCCTGCAATTCACTTTCCGGTTTTGATGCAGCCACAATTCCGGCACCTGCCTGGTAAATCAATGTATTATTCCTGCTTAAAAAAGTTCGTATCATGATCGCATGATTGCAACTGCCATCAAACCCCATAAAGCCGATAGCACCGCCATAATAACTTCTTGACTGTCGGTTCATAGTCATTGATCAGTTCCATGGCTTTGAATTTTGGTGCACCGCTCAATGTTCCTGCCGGAAAAGTTTTTGCCAGCAATTCAAATGGATTACTTCCTTCTCTCACCTTACCTGTTACTTCACTCACCAAATGAATGACATGAGAATAATATTGCACTTGCCTGTAATGTGTCACTACCACATCATCACACACACGGCTCAGATCATTTCTTGCCAGGTCCACCAGCATCACATGCTCTGCATTTTCTTTTGCATCCTTTAATAAACGTTCTGTTTCCATGTTCATCTATTTCATCATCTCCGGTTCTTTTAAAAGTTCCTGCAATAGGATGCACGATGGCTTTTCCATTCTGAATAATCAATTGTGCTTCGGGTGAAGAACCCATCAGTTTATAATCACCATAATCAAAGAAAAATAAGATAAGGAGAAGGATTGATATTGCGCAAAGCCCGGTACACATTGAATTCATCACCGGTAAAACTTTGCTCAAACCTCCGGCTCAAGTACAATCTGAAATACATCGCCACGATGACAACTCTGCAATTCCCTTTTTCACCATTTCTTTATAATCATCATCAGTCATATTCGAACTTTCTTCCCCTTTTAAATGAAAAGGATAAACAGGAACATCTTTACTTTTTATCAACGACTCAACAACTGCCACTTCACTTTCCAATCCGGGAATTATATTTTCGCAAATGAAAAGTTCATCTTTGAAATGATTGATCGCAATCACATACTGGTACAACCGGTATCGCATCAGTGGAATTGCACGGTTGCAGATCGCCTGTAGATGATTTTGAATTGTATAGTATCAAAAAATTGAACAGCATCATAAGTAGTATATCCAAATAATCCCTGTGCAAATTTTGCTTCTTTCATATTCCCGGGGTGAACATCAAAGTGCTGCATAAAATCCCAAAGCAGCTTCGGCACTTCCATCACATCATCAATATTTACCTTTTCCGGCTTTTGATCTGGGCAATTTGAATTCAATGCTTTTAGTGGAACTAATCTCGATACCTCCGATAGCATTGATGCAAATAAAAGAATAACTGTTTTCCGCTACGTGATGATCGGTGCTTTCCAACAGAATGGTATCACGAAATCTATCCCGCAACCGGAGATAAATGCCAACAGGAGTAAATACATCTGCCAGCATTTTTTTACATGTCGTTTTAAGTTCTATTTTCCTCATAAGCCCTCCTAAATCCTCCCTAAAGGGAGGACTTGAAATATTTTAATTCTTTAAAATCTGTTCTCATCGTATCATATTTTTTTATTAAAGCCCCTTTAGGGGGTGGGGGTAAAATAAAAAACCCCGGAAACCGGGGTCCACTATTATAAAAAAATAAACACAGTAATAGCATTACAGACCCCAAAGAGTTGTATGCCACCACCATGATTTATTTGTTATTTGCTGTTTCATTCTGTCACAAATATAGCTGCAAAAACTTTATGTGCAAATTCTTTTTAGATTTACTTCAGAAAGAAAAGAAAAAAATAGCATGAAATGCTGATACAAAACAAAAAAGTTGGTACCAAAGGAATGTTTTATGTTGAACAGGATGGCAAAATTGTAGCAAAAATGGTCTATAGAATGCCTGCTCCTGAAAAAATGATCGTTGAACATACAGAAGTTGACGATACACTAAAAGGAAAAAACGTTGGCATGCAGTTGTTCCATTATATGGTTGAATATGCAAGAGCCAATAATATCAAGGTGGTTCCTTTTTGCCCGTTTACAAATTCTATGTTTAAGAAACAACCCGAATATGCTGATGTTCTTTATAAACCTGATAAAAAATGAAAAAGATAATTTTCTTTCTTGTAGCCTTTATGGCTTTTGACTTATGCATTGCACAACCGGCAGATAAATATATTTTACTGAAACCAGATCGTGTCTTTGATGGCGAACAAATGCAGACCGGCTGGGTGGTATTGGTAAAAAATCATAAGATCGAAGAAGCAGGTGCGATGAATTTTAAACTTCCTGCCGGCACACAGATCGTCGAATTAAAAGGAATGACACTTCTTCCCGGTTTGATAGAAGGCCATTCTCATTTATTTCTTCATCCGTATAATGAAACCAGTTGGGATGATCAGGTATTAAAAGAATCAAGAGCTGAAAGAACGGCAAGAGCTGTGACTCATGCCGATTCAACTTTGATGGCGGGATTTACAACGGTAAGAGATCTTGGAACCGAAGGAGCGATGTATGACGATGTTGGCTTGAAAAAAGCTATTGAAAAAGGAGTGGTACCTGGGCCAAGAATGATCTGTGCCACAAGAGCCATTGTTGCCAAAGGAACCTACGGCCCGAAATCACCTTCGGCTGATGTTGTTCTTCCGCAAGGTGCGGCAGAAGTTGCCAATGTAGATGAAATGGCAAGTGAAGTGAGAACACAGATCAGCAAAGGCGCTGATGTGGTGAAAGTATATGCAGATTATCGTTGGGGTTTGAATGGAGAAGCTATGCCGACTTTTACAACAGAAGAAATTGCTGAAGCAGTGAAGATCGCCAGTAGCAGCGGTCGCTATGTTACTGTTCATGCTACTACAGCAGAAGGGATGAAACGAGCCATCATGGCAGGAGTCCATTCCATTGAACATGGTGATGATGGCACCGAAGAAGTTTTTAAATTCATGAAAGAAAAAGGAATTGCCCTCTGCCCTACTCTCGCTGCCGGCGCTGCCATTATGCAATACAGGGGATGGAGAAAAGGAATTGATCCCGAACCTGAAAGTATTTCAAACAAAAGAAAAAGTTTTCAGTTAGCATTACAAGTGGGTGTTACCATCTGCATGGGTGGAGATGTCGGTGTATTTACACACGGTGATAATGCAAGAGAAATGGAATTGATGGTGGAATATGGAATGAAGCCGATTGATGTCTTGAGATCAGCAACATCTGTGAATGCAGATGTATTCGGTTATGGAAATAAAATCGGGCGGATAAAAAAAGGGTTGCTTGCAGATATTATTGCTGTGGATAATGATCCTTCTGCAGATATAAAAAATATCAGGAAGGTAAAACTGGTGATAAAAGACGGAGTGATCTATAGAAATGAAACAAAATAACTTTTCTTTTATTTAAGTGGTTCGATCTTTTGTGGAGGGATATTTTTGCTTGTATTATTCCAATTTTCCAGCAACTCTTCTTTATGTAATGATGCCCATTCAATAACAAGTCCCAAAGCTCTTGAAGGAATGTATCCTGAATAAATGGAAAGGTCAGTAATACAAATTAAAATTTCAAACTCACCATACCTCGCATGAAAATGCGGAGGATTATGATCATCCCAATACATTTAAAATGATAATGCCATAAAAGCTGCTAATTTGAGGCATACTTTTTTTCCGAATGAAGAAAATCTTCCGGGTCAATACCTTTTATAGTACAATAAGCATTGATTGTATCAATATCCAACTCGCAGGGCCATGTTATGCAATTTAATTCGGGATGAACAAATACCTTTTTGAAATTATCATCTTCTTCCCAATAATTAAATACTCCTTTATGAGCAAGTTCTTGCAAATCCAAAACACCTGATACTCCATCGTCAAATGAAACAAAAACTTTGTATTTCTCCAGCGCATTTACTGATATGACTTTCGGGAATTTCATACGCTAAAGTTACAATTTCGACCCGAAACTTTATTTCCCATATACGATCTTCCAAACCCGGCCCTTTGAATCATCGGAAATGTATAAGGCACCGTCCGGGCCTTGTGCCAATCCACAAGGACGATACATAGCTTGCCCGGGGCCTTCAATACTTTCAGCTCCCATGAAACCATCTGCAAATACTTCATAATCGCCGGAAGGTTTTCCATTCTTGAAAGGAACAAACACGACTTTATATCCTGCTTGCGGCAATGGAGCCCTGTTCCAGCTTCCATGAAAAGCAATGAAAGCGCCATTACGATATTTGGCAGGAAACATTTTTCCAGTATAGAACAATAATGCGTTCGGAGCCCAATGACCGGGAAATGCCATCAGGGGTTGATCTTTATCAGCACATCTACCCAGTTTTTTCCCATCTCCGCCGTATTCAGGTCCCAAAACTTTCTTTTTTTGAATTTCATCATAATAACAATAGGGCCATCCAAAGTCACTTCCTTTTTTGATCTCCAAAAATTCTTCTCCGGGTAATTCAGCGCTTTGTGCATCGGTGTACATATCCGGAAAAAGTTGTGATAACTGATCCCTTCCATGTTGCATCGCATACAATTGATTCACGGTTGTGTTCCAATCCAACCCTACAATATTGCGGGTTCCGGTACAATAATGAACTCCTTCATCATAAGATTGATTCAACTTATTTACTTTGAATTGCCAGACGCCTCCTGCTTTTTGTAAGATCGGGCAGGGATCTTGTCCCGGTGAACCTTTGGTCCTGTCAGTTACCTGGCAAGCATTTGAGGGTGCACCGATATTTACATAAATATTTCCGGCATCATCCAATGCAATAGATTTTGAATTGTGCTCACCCTGGTCAACCAGCCCGGTCACAATTTTTTCAGGATGATCGGGATCAGCGACTTCATTACCCGCATTTAATTTATAACGGAACACTTCGCTATTAGACGAAGCATAGAGGTATCCGTTCTTAATAGCGATACCAGTGCCCCCATAATTTCCAAAACTTTTTATCACTTTATATTTCCCATTTGCTTCCCGAAGCACATAAATGCCCTTACCATCTTTGGTTCGGTTTAGTTTTATATAAATATCTCCATTGCTGTTCACTGCAATGTGCCGGTTGGATCCAAATTGTTCCAGTACTGTAATTGCCTTGAAGCCTTGTGGTAATTTCAATTGAAAATCGGCTGCTGTTCTTTTATCCGTACCAAAACTGCACATTAAACCACTTCCTGCAAACAATGCTACCAGTATTATCGATCTGAATTTAATCTTAGGCATAATGAATGATTTGTTTTGTAAATTTAATTCTTCCTCCTATGCAAAAATCAAATTCCATTCCCGATGAGAAAATTTTACACGAATGGAACTGACGAATGTTCATATCTTTTCAACTTAGACATCAAAATTTTATAATATGCAAACCAAACGAATTGCTTTCATTGCCGCCCTTGCCCTTCTTTTGATCAGTAGTTTTTCAAAAGCTCAGACAGATGGCTCTTATCAATTGCCGCCAAAAGATATTATGGATATGCTGCTGGCAAAACCCACACCAAATGTGAGCATTGATGAAAAAGCACAGTGGATGCTTTTTATAGAAAACAACAGTTACCCCTCTGTAGAAGAATTGGCAAGGCCCGAATTAAGAATTGCAGGAATGCGTATCAACCCGGCCAATTATGCACCAAGCCGCCAGAATTATTTCAATAACCTGTATTTAAAAAGTATTGCTTCAGGAAAAGAATGTAAGATCAGTGGTTTGCCATCACCATTGTTTGGCGGCAGTGTGAGCTGGAGTCCTAATGATAAAAAGATCGCATTTACAAACACCATCAATAATCGTGTTGATCTCTATGTTATTGATATCGCTTCGCAAAAAGCGACTAAAGTGAATAAAAATCCATTGAATGTATTGGTAGCCGGAAGTTATGAATGGTATGATGATAATACGCTGCTATATCGTGTGGCATTAAAGCCTGCTAGTGTAGCCCCACCAAGACCATTGATGCCAAAAGGAGTGACTGTACAGGAGAATATTGGCAAAGCCGTGCCCCGTCCTACGTTCGAAGACCTGATCAAAAGTCCTTATGATGAAGAACTATTTGAATTTTATGCTACATCTCAATTAGTAAAAAACGTAAATGGTGTAGAAACGAAGATCAGTTCTCCCGCTATCTATAGCAGCATTAATATTTCTCCCGATAAAAAGTATATGATCATCCGCACTTTGAAAAAACCATTTTCTTATGCAGTGCCTGCCCAGGGTTTTGCATCTGTCGTTGTCATCACTGATATGAATGGAAGAATCATCAAAAAACTGGCTGATCTTCCTTCTTCTGAAACAGCACCAAGCGGAAATGATAATGTGCAATTTGTTTCCCGTGGTTTCGACTGGAGAGATGATGAACCTGCTACGGTTACCTGGTGCATGCCGCTTGATAGTGGTCTGATCAAAAAAAATGTAGATTATCATGATGCGGTTTATGAATTAAAATCCCCGTTTACCGGCGAACCCGTTGAATTATTTAAAACTAAAATGCGTTTCCGCAATATAATGTGGGGCAATGCAACAGTGGCTTTAGTAAATGAAGGGCTCTTTCCGGCAAACAAACCACACAAATGGATCGGTATAATCCGTCAACGGGAGACTTGGAACAATTGATGACAAGAAATACTACCGATGCTTATTCCAATCCCGGTTTCCCGGTTACAGAAAGAAATTCGATGGGACGTGAAGTCATTAAAGTAATTGATAACGGCAATAAAATTTTAATGAATAACCTAACCGGAGCTTCGCCTAAAGGTGATCTGCCGTTCCTCGCCAGTTTTGATCTCAATGAAAAAAAGTTGAATATCGAATGGCGTTGCGATGAAGATCATTTTGAAAATGTGATCCGGGTTGTGGATGTTGATAAAGGCCTTTTGATCACAAGAAGAGAAAGTGAAAAAGAAATGCCGAATTATTACATGCGGGATCTGAAGAATAAGGATGTGAAGCAACTTACCGGTTTTGCTAATCCTTATCCGCAGTTAGATGGTGTAACTAAAGAAAAAATCCATTACAAAAGAGCAGATGGAGTTGATCTCACCGGCGATCTGTATTTGCCAAAAGGATTCGATCCGAAAAAAGATAAACCGCTTCCTGTTTTCATTTGGGCTTATCCCGCTGAATACAATTCTGCTGCTGATGCAGCGCAGGTACGTGGTAGTGAACATCGTTTTACTCTTATCAATTGGGCCTCTCCTGTTTTTTATGTTACACAGGGTTATGCTGTTTTGAATAATGCCGAGATGCCAATAGTATCATTGGACAAAACCAAAAAACCAAATGATGATTTCGTAAATCAATTAACGATGAATGCTGAAGCCGCCATTAATAAGTTAGTGGAAATGGGTGTTGGCGATAAAAATCGTATGGCAGTAGGCGGACATAGTTACGGCGCCTTCATGACTGCAAATCTTTTAGCACATACCAACTTGTTCAAAGCAGGAATCGCAAGAAGCGGCGCTTACAATCGGTCTCTCACTCCATTTGGTTTTCAGAATGAAGACCGCACCTACTGGGATGATCCGAAACTATATTACGATATGAGCCCATTCAGTTTTGCGAATCAGATAAAAACTCCATTATTACTCATTCATGGCGATGCAGATGATAATACCGGAACATTCCCCATTCAAAGTGAACGGTTGTTTAATGCTATTAAGGGATTTGGAGGAACGGTGCGTTATGTAAGCCTGCCGTATGAAGCACATGGTTATCGTGGTAAAGAAAATTTATTGCAGATGCTTTATGAACAAAACCAATGGTTGGAAAAGTATGTAAAGAATGCAGATAAGAATGAGGCAAAGAAAGAGCAGAAAGCGTTTTAAAAATCGTTAGGATGCTTTTAATCAGAGGATAAATAGTGTCTTGTAATTTCACTTAAGAAAATTTGTAATTTCATGTATTAATTTTTTTATGTTACTACGCCGCATTCATTTACTATTTTATTGTGTTGTGTTTTCTGTTACTTCTTTTTCTCAAATAAAGGGAAGTGTCCCAAAGCGGATTGGACATACAAGTGATTATGAGAAGATCTACTCTGCTAAAGAAATTAAAATATTGGATTCAATAATTGCTGATTTTGAAAAAAAGACTACAATACAAATAGCAATAGTAACTATTGATACAAGTATGGTTGATGAAAAAGATATGGAGAATTGGACATTAAAAGTTTTGAATACCTGGGGAGTGGGCCAAAAAGATAAAAACAATGGAATATTGGTCGGTATATCCAAAGGATACAGGCATATGAGAATTGAAAACGGTTATGGAATTGAAAGTGTTCTTACGGATCAGGAAACAAAACAGATTATTGATGCGGATTTTATCCCGTATTTCAAAGAAGCGAAATATTTTGAAGGAACTTTAAATGGCTTAAAAGCCTTAATGAAAAAGCTGGAATAAACTTGCGACCTGCTGAACAAGCCTCTGACACTTTTGCCAAAGATCTGCGGGGCTTTGGCCCTATTGGCATTATTGCTATTCTTATTATTCTCTTAACCGGCAATATCGTATTTGATAATATGATCGTTTTGCCAGTTGGTGCATTGCTTGTACTTGTATGGGTTCGCTTATCAAAAACAAATTTATCGGCAATCGGTTATGCAAAACCAAAAAGCTGGACAGTTACAATTCTCACTGGAATTGCTTTTGGTGTTGCGTTAAAACTATTATTGAAATCAGTCGCTCTTCCATTATTCGGCGCTGATCCTGTCAATCAAACTTATCATTTCCTTGCCGGAAATAAAGAATTGCTTCCTGCTTCCATTTTAGCTATGATAATCGCCGGGTTTTCTGAAGAAACTGTTTTTCGTGGTTACTTCTTCGAACGATTAGGGAAATTATTAGGAAATAGCCGTACTATGAAATGGGTGATCATTTTTATTACTTCAATCCTGTTTGGATCATCACATTATAGTCGCCAGGGAATTCCCGGTGTTGAGCAAGCATTAATAACCGGCTTTGCTTTCGGAGTTATTTACGCAGCAGCCAAAAAAATCTGGATCGTAATGATTGCACATGCTGCATTTGATCTCACTGCACTCGCCCTGATCTATTGGAATTGTGAAACAGATGTAGCTCATTGGATATTCTGAAATTTTTCACATTTCTTTCAGAAATAAAATAGAATACAGGTACCAGAATGATTGTGAATTTCTTTTTCAGGGACATAAAACACAGTAACTCACTTCGGTAAGACCTGTCTTTTTTTAAAAAAATTTTAAAGGCACAATGTTTGGACAAATTGGTATGGCATTGATCGCAAGAGAAGAAAGATAATATGGCTTACAGATTGGAACAGTAACAATAGAAATAAAATTTCATCACTTAAAATCTTTATTATTATGAAAGTCAAATGCTTTTTGCTGGGCTTGACGATGCTGTTCACATTAGCAGCATTTACCGGCAACGCAACAACAATTGATCACGGTAATAATAAAGCCGCCATTACCGAGAATGTTGCGAAAATGACGAAAGAACAAAAAGAAGCCCGTATCACTGAGATACGAGCAAGAGTGAAAGAGATCGTAAGTATGGACAAATCCGATCTCAGCAAAGCGGACCGCAAGGATCTCCGTAAAGAAGCAAGGCAGTTGAGCAGAGAAGCAAGGCATATGGGTTATTATGATGTAACGGTAGTACTGGTCAGTGCATGTGTGCTGAGTGTCCTGGTTATCATGGTTGCAGTAGCCTAAAATCGTGATCAATATCTTCAAAAAATCGGGGTCGGTTCGCCGATCCTGATTTTTTTTGCAAATGATCTAATTTCGTTATCCTAAATCATACAAAAAATATGAACCTTTCTAATAATAAGATCCTGGTCACAGGCGGAGCAACAGGTATTGGCTTTGCCCTGACAGAACAATTCATTAAAGAAAATAATACCGTTATAATTTGCAGCAGAAGAGAATCGGCATTGAAAGAAGCAAAAGAGAAATTACCATCACTTATTACTAAAGCATTTGATTTGTCTAAAGCAGATGGAAGAGAAGAACTTTTTAACTGGATTAAAAAAGAACATAGCGATTTGAATGTACTCGTCAATAACGCCGGTATTCAAAACTGGATGTCTATTGCTGACAATAATTTTTTTCAAAGAGCGGAAGAAGAAATTTCGATCAATATAACAGCACCGGTTCATCTATGTTCCCTGTTCATCAATCTGCCATCTTTGACAACGATCATCAATATAACTTCCGGCCTGGCATTTGCTCCGCTTACTAAAGTACCGGTCTATTGTGGCACCAAAGCATTTATGCGTTCGTTTACTCTCTCCCTACGTTATTTACTAAAAGAAAAAAATATTGAAGTGATCGAACTGATCCCACCCGCATTGAATACTGACCTTGGCGGAAAAGGCATTCATGATTTTGCACCCCCGGTCAGTGGTTTTATAGAAACTGCTTTTAGCCAATTGAAAGAAGGCAAAACCGAGATCACTTATCAATTCAGTGAAAATATGATCAAGGCCGGGCCTGAAGAATTGAAACAGGCATTTGCCAGGATGAATCCTTAGTTCCAAAAAAAAATCTGCAAAAAAATTTTGTGTAACCAAAAGGTTTCCTATATTTGTAACCGATCAGTTACATAAATGATCGTTTTACCAATGAGAAGAGATGTTTTCCAGGCTATTGCCGATCCTACCCGCAGAGAGATCATCAGCATGATCGCTCATCAGTCGTTGCATTTGAATTTAGTAGCCGAAAAATTTGATGTGAGTCGCCCTGCGATCTCGAAGCATATAAAAATTTTAACCGAATGCGGACTCATTACCATAAAACAGGAAGGCAGGCATCGTTATTGCGAAGCAAAACTGGAGAAGCTGAATGAGGTTTCGGAATGGGTGGAACAATACAAACAGTTCTGGGAACAAAAACTGGATGCATTAGAAGTTTACCTTGATGAATTACAAAATCAAACTGCCGGAAGGCATGTCAAAAAAATAAAAAAAACCAACAAACATGTCACAAGAAAAAAAAAGTAACTCCTCATCTCCTACTGCGGACAGAGAGATCATTATTACACGGGTATTGAATGCGCCGATCGAATTGGTTTGGGAAGTCTGGACAAACGCCGATCATATAAAGAATTGGTGGGGACCGAACGGTTTCAGCAATACGATCAGTAAAATGGATCTGAAACCTGGAGGTGAATGGAACCTCATCATGCACGGCCCCGATGGAAAGGATTATAAAAATAAAAGTTTGTTCAAAGAAATAGTGAAGAATAAAAAAATTGTTTATGAACATGTCTCCGGCCCAAAGTTCACTGCTACTATTGAGTTTAAAAGTGAGAAGAACAAAACTCATTTAAAATGGCACATGCTGTTTGAAACAAAAGAAGAATTTATCCAAACAGTCAAGACATTCAAAGCCGATGAAGGATTGAAACAAAATGTCTCCAAACTGGAAGCATATATCAGCGCACAGATCAATATCCGCAAGCAATTAAAAACATCCAACGTAGCAAGAACGAGTACTTACCTGAATTTTCCCGGCAATACAGAAGAAGCATTTCTATTTTACAGATCAGTTTTCGGAGGAGAATTTTCGGGAAAAGGAATTCAGCGTTTTGGTGAGATCCCACCCCATGAAGGACAGCCTCCATTATCAGAAAAAGATAAAAAACTTATCCTGCATATCCAGTTGCAAATATTAGGTGGTCATGTTTTAATGGGCACCGATGCGCCTGAATCACTGGGCTTCAAGATCAACTTTGGCAATAATTGCCATATATGCCTGGAGCCTGAATCAAGAAAAGAAACAAAAAAATTATTTGATGCGCTTGCCGAAGGCGGCAAGATCACCATGCCATTGCAGGATATGTTTTTTGGAGCTTATTACGGAAGTTGTACTGATAAGTTTGGTGTGAACTGGATGGTAAATTGCATTGCAAAATGAAAAATTAAGTAAACAATCATTATTACAGTAAACGAAACCAGCTACATGAAAAAAATAAATTGGATCTTTTGGATCTCCACGATCATCGCCGCCGGCCTGATGCTCTTTTCAGCGATTCCCGATGTATTGCTAACTGACGATGCCAAAAAGTTCATGGGAGATTTTATGCATTTCCCTGATTACTTCACGCAATTTATCGGTGTTGCAAAAGTCTTAGGCGTCATTGCTATTCTTATTCCCGGTTATCCAAGAATAAAAGAATGGGCTTATGCCGGATTGTTCTTTGATCTGATCGGGGCTGTTTATTCCCAGATCGCAGTGAAATCGCCCTTCTGGGGTCCGCAAGGTGGATGGATATTGATGCTTATATGGATCATCCCTCTTGTGATCTCATATATCTATTATCACAAAAAATTAAAAGCATCTTCTTTATCTGCACATTAAAACTTTTTTATGAGTACCAATGAACCATTTATAATAGAACGAACCTATGATGCCCCGGTTGAAAAGGTCTGGAAAGCTCTTACTGATAAAAACGAAGTGAAGAAATGGTATTTTGATCTGAAAGAATTTAAACCAGAAGTTGGATTTGAGTTTGAGTTTACCGGTCAAACAAAAACAGGAGAAAAAAAAATTCATCTCTGCAAGATCACCGATGCAATAAAAAATAAGAAGCTAAGATACAGCTGGAGATATGATGGCCATGAAGGCATTTCATTTGTAAGCTTTGAATTGTTTGATGAAGGCAAAAAAACGAGGTTAAAACTTACGCATGAAGGAATAGAGACCTTCCCCAAAACAGCGAATAACGATTTTGCAAAAGAAAACTTTGCCGAAGGCTGGACTTATATTACCGGCATCTCATTAAAAGAATATTTAGAAAAAAACTAAAATCAACGAAGATGAAAACGATTTTTTCAAAAGACCTTGCCGGCAAAAAAATTTTTGTTACAAGAGAATTTGCGGCGCCGCTTGATCTGACATGGAAGGCATGGACCAATAAAGATATACTGGATAAATGGTGGGCGCCAAAACCCTGGAAAGCTGAAACAAAAAAAATGGATTTTAAAGAAAGCGGTCATTGGTTGTATGCAATGGTTGGCCCTGCGAGTGAGAGACATTGGGCAATTGCAGAGTATAAAAAAATTGTCCCATTTAAAATGTTCATTGGGCTTGACTCATTCTGTGATGATAATGGAAACAAGATGCCTCAGCCACCGGGCATGGAATGGAGAGTGGAATTTGAAAAAATTGCGACCGGCACAAAAGTTTTGGTTGAAATTAGTTTTGCTACTGAAAAAGATCTGCAAACCATTGTTGAAATGGGCTTCCAGGAAGGCTTCAGCATGGCGCATGAGAATCTGGATGCATTGCTGGCAAATGCGGAACAGATAATTTAACAGCATTTTTTCCTCAGCAATACGAACTATTTTTTTTCACAGCACTATGCTATCGCTTAACGCTATAATACAGGTGAGGCTTGTCTGAGAATAAACAAGAACCTGGGTTTTCTTCATAAGAATGCGCAGACCCTTAACAAGAGTGTTGGCTTTCTTCACAGGAATGCGCAGACCCTTAACAGGAGTGTGAATTTTCTTCACAGGAATGTGCAGACCTTTAACAGGAGTGTTAGCTTTCTTCATAAGAATGAGCAAAGCCTTAACAGGAGTGTTAGCTTTCTTCACAAGAATGAGCAGACCCTTAACAAGAGTGTGGGATTTCTTCACAAGAATGTGGCTCTTCTTAACAAGGATATGGGATTTATTAATGAAAAAAGGACTACCCATATGAAGCAACCTTGAATAATTTGATACGTCTTTGCGAGGCGACACAGGAAAAGTTCATTATTTTTTGCTTGCAACTGTCGCCTCGCAAAGACGACACCCAACGAATTTGTTGGTTGCTATCCCAATAGCTATCGGGACGAATAGTCATTAATAAAAATATAGCGCCACTTCACAAGAATAAGTATCCCACTATGAACAATGAAAAAAAAATTGTTTGATTTTCATTTGCTTATCATTTTCTGCGAGGGGAAAGGATGTCTTTAAAAATCAATTCATTGAATGTTTGATTGGTAATCTCCACATTCCTTTTGCCGTATTTCTCCCTTGACCAATTTTTTTTTCAATAGCATCTTTGCCACTTCGTTAACGAAACCAACAGTTCTTTTAAACAATTTTTTAAAAACAAAAATTTTTTCCTATGACTCTTCGAATTACCAATGGCTTCGAGAAGCTATCCGATGCTGACCTCGAAGTAAGATCAAACAACATCGAAAATTCAATGAACGGCAATCCGAATTTTACCACACCCGTTCCTGCGATCACCGTATTGCAGGATGGTATTGAAACATTTACCGAAGCGCTTGCCATAGCAAAAACAGGCAGCCCTTATGATAAGGCTGTGAAGAACCAAAAAAGACAGGACCTGATCGAAATCCTTCATGCGCTGGGCAATTATGTTCTGTTTACTTCCAACGGAGATACTGTAATTGCAAAATCATCCGGCTATACTATTGCCAAAGAACCTTCGCCTGCACCGGAACTGGTAGCAGCCGCCAATCAAAAATTAGAAGATGGCGCCAATGCCGGCGAACTTCGTTTCAGTTTTGACAAAGTAGCCAATGCAAGAAGCTACATGTACCAGTACACGCCTGACCCCATCACTGAAAGCAGCAACTGGCAAAGCGAGGTGGGCACGGTACGCAAAGTGAGTTTTTCCAACCTGGAAAGCGGAAAAAAATACTGGTGCCGTGTGATGGCCATCGGTATCAACGGCCAGGGTGTGTATAGCGAACCCATCTCCAGAATAGTACAGTAAGTCTGTTTTAAAAATAAAAACTGTATGCAAGGCTGTCCGCTAAAGGGCAGCCTTTTTTTTTGTTTCCAATGCTGCTGTGTAACTGTAGTAGAAGTATGTATATAAATGGAAAATAAAAACCATTTTTCATTCTATCTTTTTTTAACTTAGAATATCCATTCCATTGAACAACTCACGCAAAGGTTAAGCACTGATTATATTGGCAAAAAAAGCTGAGGGCATTTGTCTGCCTGTGACTCAGCGGCACGAAGTGCGCCATTAAATGAAGAAATATGAATAAACAGGTAACATTAAGATCGCTTGATCACCGGGGACAGGAATGTATCGGCATTTACTTTGACCACAATTCTGAGATCAACGGAGCCATCCGCAAACAAGCAGGCGCCCGGTGGAGTCATACGAAAAAAGTTTGGTGGATTCCGTTAAGTAAAGAGAATTACAATAAACTTTTCTTTGCCCTGAAAAGCATCGCTGAAATAGAGCAGTCAGCGCTGCATCAATACCTTGCCAATAAGAAGAAGAACAACCAGTTCAACAGCAATATTGCACCTGCACAAAAAATTGCAAAAGTTAATACCCCAGCTCTTCAGAAAATATCAACAGTTTATAAAAGTGGTAAAATAGATCCCGTCAATGCACATGTTATTCCGGCTATGCAACAGCACCTGAAACTGAAGGGTTACAGTCCTTCCACAATTAAAACCTATTTAAATGAGGCAGGGGTTTTTTTACGAACAATACAACATCATCCGGCGGATAAATTCAGCACACAAAGAATCAAAGATTACCTGCAGTACTGTGCTGAAAAATTGGGCCTCACGGAAAATACGCTTCATAGCAGGATGAATGCCTTGAAATTTTATTATGAGCAGGTTTTAAAAAAAGAAAAATTCTTTTGGGATATACCGAGACCCAAAAAAGCAAACCAATTACCAAAAATTCTTAGCAAAGAAGAAGTGATACGGCTAATTAAAGCCATTGAAAACCTCAAGCATAAAACGATGATCATGCTTGGATATGCCTGTGGCCTCAGGGTAAGCGAAATAACCGGATTGGAAATAAAAGACATAGATGAAGACCGCAGACTATTATTAATCCGGAGGGCAAAAGGTAAAAAAGACAGGATAGTGAGCCTTAGTCCGGTCATGCTGGTTATGATCAGGGAGTACAAAGCAAACTATAATCCGCAAAAATATTTATTTGAAGGTCAGTACAAAGGAACTGCATATAGTACCAGAAGCCTGGAATCCATTATCAAAGCTGCCAAGAATAAAGCAGGTATCAGCAAAACCGGCAGTATGCATATGCTCCGGCATAGTTTTGCCACACATCTTATTGAGAAGGGAACTGATGTAGTGTTTATTCAAAAACTGCTCGGCCATAATGATATAAGAACTACACTGCGTTACCTTCATGTTACCAATAAGGATATGATGAATATCCTGAGCCCAATTGAGGACATAAAGGATTTTTTGTAACAATTTTTAAATTCGATGTGCTGTATTGTCGCAACTCCCCGCAAGCAATAAAAATTTTGCATAAACCAATCTAAGAAGCTGAAAACCAGATAAACAATTTTTGAGCAAAAAAAAATATTATGTTCGTATATTCGACAATACATACGTTGGGCGCAATACGATGAAAACTTTACTTTCAATTACTATTTTATTATTTATGACAAGCACACAAACTGTTTGTCAAAATAAACCGTATTCAGACAGTTCTGTTTCAAGGTTTAAATATCTAAGATTAGATTATAATAATCATTTCGGTACGGCTTACAGTTTGACGATTGACAGCATTGGAAATATTATTTATCGTCCGTCACCTGAAATAACAATGAATAATAAAATAGTTACACGAGTGACTGGAATTTTTTCAAAAGAGGGATTTAAGAAATTTTTAAACAAATTGACAGACTCTCTAATTCTAAGTCTCGTTGAACGGCATAACGGATGTGGCATTGACGGAGCTACCAAAGATTTTAAGTTGAAAATTGGGAGTCAAGATATTTTTAGCGAAGGCTGTTCTTTAATCCCATGATAAAATTATTTTTTGAGTACCTGGACAAATTACCTGCAAGTAAAGATTTTATCAACCGAAAGAAAGGTTAGTACATGCGCCCAACATTCGGCTTGCTGCTATGCTGGCGGACGTGGTAACAATCGGCTGCAAATCGCTATTAGCTTCAGTTCGGGCTCGACGTTCAATTTTCAGCTTTAGTTCTTAACTTCAACTTCAGTTTTTCAATCGGCTTCTGTTCCGGCTGACGGATCACAGAATATCAGCACAGCAGAAAGCCGTGACGTTGGCAGTAATGCTACCAGACATTTAATTCAGACAGTTTTTTATAAACATCTTCATCCCACCACTTGATTTTTTCAACATTAAACTTCTTATCATAGTAGGATGAAATGCTTTCACTACCCCTTGCAACATCATACCAATATTCAAATTCTTCGTTTGTCATTTTGCCGACATAAACATTATGGTATCTTAGTTCTTCCTTATTACCAAACTCATGGTGAACAATATTCATAACCGGGGATATTATTTTCATAGCCCTATCACCCTTTCTTTTATCCCACTTTTTCACCCACCATTTTGGCATTAAGTCGTAAAATTTCATTGGGAAACGCCACCTATTAAAAGTGTGTTCAACTTCTATCCATTCCTCTTTCGGTAATGAATAAATCCTTTTTACCAATTTCTTTGCAAGCCTTTCATCGGACAACCTTTGAAAAAACCGCACTACTGCCAACACGGGGTTTTGTGCTATACCGGCTGACGTGGTTGTTTGTGTCATTTGTAATTCTATTTAAGTTATGAATATATTTTCAACATTTGTTTTTCAAATTCCGGTACAGACACAAAGCCCTGAACGTTGGGCGCAATACGATGAAAACTTTACTTTCAATTACTATTTTATTATTTATGACAAGCACACAAACTGTTTGTCAAAATAAACCGTATTCAGACAGTTCTGTTTCAAGGTTTAAATATCTAAGATTAGATTATAATAATCATTTCGGTACGGCTTACAGTTTGACGATTGACAGCATTGGAAATATTATTTATCGTCCGTCACCTGAAATAACAATGAATAATAAAATAGTTACACGAGTGACTGGAATTTTTTCAAAAGAGGGATTTAAGAAATTTTTAAACAAATTGACAGACTCTCTAATTCTAAGTCTCGTTGAACGGCATAACGGATGTGGCATTGACGGAGCTACCAAAGATTTTAAGTTGAAAATTGGGAGTCAAGATATTTTTAGCGAAGGCTGTTCTTTAGATCCCATGATAAAATTATTTTTTGAGTACCTGGACAAATTACCTGCAAGTAAAGATTTTATCAACCGAAAGAAAGGTTAGTACATGCGCCCAACATTCGGCTTGCTGCTATGCTGGCGGACGTGGTAACAATCGGCTGCAAATCGCTATTAGCTTCAGTTCGGGCTCGACGTTCAATTTTCAGCTTTAGTTCTTAACTTCAACTTCAGTTTTTCAATCGGCTTCTGTTCCGGCTGACGGATCACAGAATATCAGCACAGCAGAAAGCCGTGACGTTGTGCGCAACCATATGCGTAAATTCAGTATATCGATATTATTTATTCTCTTTACACAAGGACTTTTAGGACAAGAGCCTTACTCATCATACAAAAGAATTGCCGACAAAATCATATCTCAAGTCTTTGACTCTTCACTTACTCGTTCTATTGAGTGCTATAAGTTTTCTGTAAAACCATCAGACAATGGAGACATTTCCTTTTCTTCTTATGACCATTTTAAAAATCGAAGAGGGGCCGTAAAAGAAATTGTATTCGAGTATTCACTTTATAGCAGAGCTATTAAAGACAAATTCTTATTTAGCATTAGATTAAATTCAAAAAAAGAATTACTCAACAAGGAAGAGCTTTCTTATATTCCTCACTGTATAAAAAAGAATGATACTTGTAATTTACTTACTAGAAATGAAGCTATACAAATTGCAATAAGCGATTCAATAGACTTTCCCAATAATTTAACTGCAAATTTTGAAATATCAAAGAACGGTGAATATTATTGGTATATCCAAGGTGAAAAATCAGAAGACAAAAAGAGTCGATCCGCTTACGGTAATATTGGATTTAATGCTTTTAGATATGTGGATGCGAAAACCGGAAAAATAATTCAATATCAAAAAAATGATTAATTAAATGGCATGCGCACAACAATCGCATTTGTGCCATTGGGGCACGATGAACAGTGTCTTTCAACTTTTGTAATTCTATTCAGCTTTTTGTTCCAGCGCGATGTAATTCTATTGAGCAAAAGAATAAATTTTTATCTTTAGTACCAATGTTCAGCATCAGTTGCCAAGGGCGACGAATATAAAATGCCCCAACAGCACAAATGCCCGGACGTTAGCGGCTACTATATGACAGACCCTAAAATTGACAGCACATCAGGAGAAATCCTTGCGAAATGGTATCTAAGGTTCAACGGTTATTTTATCGTTGACAATTTTATCGTCCACGCAGGCGACGACATAAATAGAATTTCAAAAAACATTGTTGGCAATCATACTGAAACAGACATACTTGCAATTAGACACAAGTTTAGTAAGGAAATTACAGGCTCTTTACACATTCAGAATGACCAAAAAATTATAAACCCACAGGACAATCCAATTGATTTCGTTATTGCAGAAGTTAAAACAGGTGGACAAAGTAAGCCCAACAAACTTTGGACTGAAAAAAAATTATCCGTAATTGAATATATTCTTCGCTTTGCAGGTTTCATAGAAACAGAAGCGACAATTTCAGCAGTTGCAATTCATTTATCAGAAAAGGGCATTTATCACGACACCGACAATAAATTTTCAGTTAGACTTGTTCTTATTAGCGAAACAAAAGCAAATAAAAATTGGGAACATTTGACAAACATTCTCTTTGACGACATTATAGATTTTCTTGTTGACATTAGGGGACAATGTTGGTTAGAAGAAAATATTGGCATTGCTTCAATTCACAATCAATGGGACAATTTAATAAACAATGTTTTTAACATTGCAAATGACCATTCTATTGACCTTGACAACAGAAAACAAAACATAAAAACATTACTGCAAACCCCAACATAGCAGCCGCTAACATGGGGTTTTGTGCAAGCAGGGCTTGACGTTCAAACTTCGGCTGTTTGCATCGCTGTACTTTGGTTCGGGCGGACGGAATGCTGTTGGGCTTTTAGTTGTTAACTTGTACTTTTATTTCTTTATTGGGCTTCAGTTCCGGGCTGGACAATCAACAATGCCCTGCCTGCACAAAGCCCTGTTCGTTAGCGGTAATTTTAAGATCACAACCAAACAAATAGACAAGTGGGAACTTGGAACACCAAAATAAACGGTAACGACACCTTTCAAGACATATATCAGAACTTCTTCGACTTATATAATCAAGGACAAAATCCTGCTGGCATTTCTAAGCAAATTAAGGACGATTTTGCTGAAACGTTTAATGACTATGACGACAGAAATAATAGTTTATTCGGACTTGCATTAGCTCAATGGGAGACAAAATCACTTGACCCGATAGTCTACAAACAAGTTAAGAAAATTATTGAAACTGGCAACGACCTTGAAGTTTGGAAACGACTTGGTGCAGATGAAAAGACTTTAAAGCAACGCAAGGTTACTCTCGACAAATTCCTGGCTCAAATTTCGGCAGACAGAGAAAAACCTAAACGGAGAATTAGACCTAAGTTTGAATTTGAAATGATAAATCTTGTTGACGCAGCTGCACCAGACAACCTAAAAAAGTTTGGCGTAAATGAAGAATATACAAACAAAAAATATATTCACACAAGCGGACTAATGATGTGGGGACAAGGCGGCGGTTCAGTTTTGTATTTTACAGGACAAGGAAAAAATATTTCAGCAACTTGGCTTGACAATAAAACATTAGAAATAACACACGACAAAGACATTGTATTTACAAAGCAGGACGACAGAGCATACTTTTGTGGGGACGACATTAAAATAATCTACAAATCACAATGACGACAAAAAAAAACTACCGCTAACATGGGGTTTTCTGCTATGCTGGCTGAAGAATATGTACTGATCGTCCCGTTCGCTTATCATCTGCAGTCCGGGCTGGACGAATAAAGCCGAGCAATAGAATATAACATCAACTGCATTAACTTTACTCAGCAGCGGTTCGGGCTGAAATTAACACGGAATATCAGCACAGCAGAAAGCCCTGGCCGTCAGACTGTGAAAAAACTCAAATTTTCTTTTTATTAGTTTTCGTAAAGTGTTTGTTAGTTTGATTGCATCCAATTTATGCGGCCCTCAATCGTGAAGTGATTTTATTCTCTGAAAAAAACATTGTTACTGTTTGGCTCCAAATCATTCTTATTTGATGCCATAGAAAAGAAAAAGCAAACCGGCTATAGTCCGGTTTCCAGTTTTGTAATGCTTCCATCATTTTTGTAAACCCCAGTATGGATAATGTTCTTTTGATATTATACACCAGCATAATGAGATTCATTTCTCCATTTACTTTTTTTAATCCTTTCATGAGTGTATATGTATAGCCCCATTGTCGTTTGATGGTGCCGAAAGGATGCTCACATATACTTTGCCTTCGCTTATAATAATCAGGATTGTTTCGGATATTTGTATTATTTCTTTCTACGGCGTCCTGGTATTCGCTGCGGTGAATGATTCGTTTGTTCAGTTTGGTGCAGAACTTTTTTAATGTACATTTTTTGCAACCGTTGGTACGATAGGTTTTAAACCGGTAACTCGTTTCTCCCGCCTCGCCTTTTTTATTATGCCAGGTGTTTAATGTTGTTAATGTGTGCCCGGCAGGACAAGTGTAACTATCTTCTTCTTTGTTATAAATAAACTGTGTTGACAGAAACTCTTTTTGCAAATGTTTTACCGAAGGTTGTTCTTTAAATGCAACATAGGTTTGAATGTTATCATCCTGGCACTGCTGCAACTCTGCACCGGTATGATAACCTTTGTCGGAAAGTATATCAATAGCATCTTCTTTTTTCAAACTCATATTTTCTTTGGCCTGTACAGCGGCACGATGCAGCGCTTTGCCATCATTGGTGCTGGTAGCTTCAATATGGACAAACAAATTATGTTTTGCATCCACCGCTGCCTGTGTATTATAACTTACTTCTACTATGTTTTTATTGATGATGAGTGCACGGCTGTCTTTATCGGTAGTACTGATTTGTTTTTCTTCGGTATTATCTAACTGTTGCTGCAGTGCATCATATTTTATCTTTCGTTCTGTCAATCTTTGCAGCGCTGCTTCCACTTCTTCTTTGCGATAAGAAGGGCCGTTATCATCGGTCTGGCCTTTGTCTGATTCATCGAGTTCCTTTAAATATTTATTGGCTTTCTCTTCGATCATTGCCTGGTGCTTGTCTATCTTTCGCTGATTGTAATTGTTCTTGCTGCTGTTCACCGCCCTGAACTTGCTGCCATCTACTGCAATGGTTTGCTTGCCTATTAAATTCAATTCATTCAAAAAATGTACATAGAGTTTAAAAAGATTTTTTAATGCCTGGCTGTGATTTTTTCTGAAATCAGCGATACTGTGATAATTCGGGATCAATTCCTGCATCAGCCAGCGCAACTCCACATTGCGTTTGCATTCCAGTTCTAATTTGCGGCTGCTGCGAATCTTGTTTAGATAACCATAGAGGTAAAGTTTTAGCAGCAACCTATCATCAAACCGAGGTGCACCACCGGGGTTTGCCTTGCATTGCTCAATGCCGATCTTGTTCAATCCGATAGTTACCGGATCCAATTTCTCTGCAAACGCATCAATGATGCGAACAGGATTATCGGCGGCAATGTGATCATCCAAACTATTGAATTGTATTTGATGGCGGGAAATGCCTTGAATAATTTTCATATTTATCCGGACAGAAGACATCTTTTATTTGTTGCCTGGAAATGTTTATTTTTATTTCAACAGTTGTGAATAGTTTTTTCACAGACTGCCGTTAGCGGCAATTATGACCATGCGAAAAGTTATACCATTATTTATTTTCATGCTTTTGACTTTAACGATATTGAGTCAAACAGCTAAAGAGTGTCCTTCAGATAAGTTTTATGGAGAATGGATTTTTATAAACTACTATAAAGGGAAATTGACCGACATAAAACCATTATTGAAAGAGACCTTCAAATCAGAATGGGGAACTCCAGTTATGACATACAATAAAAATGGCAGTTACGTTAATGACCAAGGCGATTACAAAACAAAAGGTAAATTTATCTTAGACAGTACTAATTGCCTACTAAAAGAATTTGATGACAATGGAAGTAAAGGTGACACTACTCTTTTTCAAATTATGTATTTAGACAAAGAATATTTATTAATTACAAAACTTGAAGAGACCCCTTATTCATATTTTTATAAAAGAAAATAAAAAGGTTGGCTTAATTTGTAGCTGACAGCAGACGACAAACTGCCGCTAACTTGGGGTTTTGTGCAAGCAGGGCTGGACGTTCAAACTTCGGCTGTTTGCATCGCTGTACTTTGGTTCGGGCTGGACGGAATTCTGTTGGGCTTTTGGTTGTTATCTTGTACTTTTATTTCTTTATTGGGCTTCAGTTCCGGGCTGGACAATCAACAATGCCCTACCTGCACAAAGCCCTGCCCGTCAGACTGTGAAAAAACTCAAATTTTCTTTTTATTAGTTTTCGTAAAGTGTTTGTTAGTTTGATTGCATCCAATTTATGCGGCCCTCAATCGTGAAGTGATTTTATTCTCTGAAAAAAACATTGTTACTGTTTGGCTCCAAATCATTCTTATTTGATGCCATAGAAAAGAAAAAGCAAACCGGCTATAGTCCGGTTTCCAGTTTTGTAATGCTTCCATCATTTTTGTAAACCCCAGTATGGATAATGTTCTTTTGATATTATACACCAGCATAATGAGATTCATTTCTCCATTTACTTTTTTTAATCCTTTCATGAGTGTATATGTATAGCCCCATTGTCGTTTGATGGTGCCGAAAGGATGCTCACATATACTTTGCCTTCGCTTATAATAATCAGGATTGTTTCGGATATTTGTATTATTTCTTTCTACGGCGTCCTGGTATTCGCTGCGGTGAATGATTCGTTTGTTCAGTTTGGTGCAGAACTTTTTTAATGTACATTTTTTGCAACCGTTGGTACGATAGGTTTTAAACCGGTAACTCGTTTCTCCCGCCTCGCCTTTTTTATTATGCCAGGTGTTTAATGTTGTTAATGTGTGCCCGGCAGGACAAGTGTAACTATCTTCTTCTTTGTTATAAATAAACTGTGTTGACAGAAACTCTTTTTGCAAATGTTTTACCGAAGGTTGTTCTTTAAATGCAACATAGGTTTGAATGTTATCATCCTGGCACTGCTGCAACTCTGCACCGGTATGATAACCTTTGTCGGAAAGTATATCAATAGCATCTTCTTTTTTCAAACTCATATTTTCTTTGGCCTGTACAGCGGCACGATGCAGCGCTTTGCCATCATTGGTGCTGGTAGCTTCAATATGGACAAACAAATTATGTTTTGCATCCACCGCTGCCTGTGTATTATAACTTACTTCTACTATGTTTTTATTGATGATGAGTGCACGGCTGTCTTTATCGGTAGTACTGATTTGTTTTTCTTCGGTATTATCTAACTGTTGCTGCAGTGCATCATATTTTATCTTTCGTTCTGTCAATCTTTGCAGCGCTGCTTCCACTTCTTCTTTGCGATAAGAAGGGCCGTTATCATCGGTCTGGCCTTTGTCTGATTCATCGAGTTCCTTTAAATATTTATTGGCTTTCTCTTCGATCATTGCCTGGTGCTTGTCTATCTTTCGCTGATTGTAATTGTTCTTGCTGCTGTTCACCGCCCTGAACTTGCTGCCATCTACTGCAATGGTTTGCTTGCCTATTAAATTCAATTCATTCAAAAAATGTACATAGAGTTTAAAAAGATTTTTTAATGCCTGGCTGTGATTTTTTCTGAAATCAGCGATACTGTGATAATTCGGGATCAATTCCTGCATCAGCCAGCGCAACTCCACATTGCGTTTGCATTCCAGTTCTAATTTGCGGCTGCTGCGAATCTTGTTTAGATAACCATAGAGGTAAAGTTTTAGCAGCAACCTATCATCAAACCGAGGTGCACCACCGGGGTTTGCCTTGCATTGCTCAATGCCGATCTTGTTCAATCCGATAGTTACCGGATCCAATTTCTCTGCAAACGCATCAATGATGCGAACAGGATTATCGGCGGCAATGTGATCATCCAAACTATTGAATTGTATTTGATGGCGGGAAATGCCTTGAATAATTTTCATATTTATCCGGACAGAAGACATCTTTTATTTGTTGCCTGGAAATGTTTATTTTTATTTCAACAGTTGTGAATAGTTTTTTCACAGACTGCCGTTGGCTGTAATGTTATGAAGACCCTACTTCTCATATCGTTTAATATATTGACATTCGCTTCTTGCTATGCGACAAAAGATCCGTGGGACAAAGACCAATCAAAATGGACAGCATTAATGAAGTTCGCTTATAAAGGTGACACATTAAGAATTGATTCATTACTTTCTCATGGACAAGATTTGAATAGCAAGAATGTTAATGGTTGGACAGCCTTGAAAGTCGCAGTAAAAAAAGGGCAGACAAAAACTGTAAGTTATTTGTTGCTACACAACGCTGATCCAAATCTTTCAGACAACGAAGGCATGACACCTTTAATGGAAGCCTGCCTTCATAATCACTTTGACATTACAAAAATACTTTTGGAAAATAAAGCAAATCCAAACTTGACAAACAAAGTTGGATGGACTGCTCTTATGGGTGCGACATCTTTTGGCGACACAAAAATTATGGAACTACTTTTAGAGAATAAAGCAGACATTAACACCAAAAGACAAACTGATGGAATGACTGCTCTTGCACTTGCAAAATACAACAAGGACAATGCAAAAATTAAACTGTTGACAAGCTATGGTGCGAAATAAACACTACAGCCAACAAACGCATTTGTGCTATTGGGGCTGACGAATAGCGTCTTTCATCTTCCGGTTCGCTGCTCAGCTTTTTGTCCGGGCTTAACAATTACTATTGAGCAACAGAATATATTTTCTACTTTAGTTCTTTGTTCGGCAGCCGTCGCCGGGGGCGACGAATAGATGAAGCCCCTAACAGCACAAATGCGTGGACGTTGTGTGTTATTAATCAAGAGCATTAGACTTTAAAAAGTATTATGAAAGTGATCGAAATAATCTTTGAAATTTTTGGCTGGTTAGTCATTGTATTAGGAACCACTATTGCTGCAGGATTGATTGCTTTTCTTTTTTATTGGATATGGACAAATGATACTGTTAAAATCATCGGCTTTGTAATTATTTCACTTGGGTTTCTTTTAGGAGCGATATGGGCGACTAAAATCTGGAAAAAATATGGAACTATTGCCTGGCTTTCAGGCATTAGAAGAATTTCGTAGAATATTTAACAGCACACAACATGAACTGTGTAAAAACCCAAATAATTTTTTTTTGTTTTTAAGTTTTAGCAGAACGATAGTTTGGCTGATAAAGACTATTGTTTTTTATCCCGATAGTAATCGGGACAAACACCTGTTTTAAAAGTTTATTGCATACTGCTATCAATGCTTACTTCCCCGCCGTGTCTTCGCCTAAGGCTTGTGTATTGGCGGCGAGACACGGCTTGGAAAAAAGAACATAACATCAACTGCATTAACTTTACTCAGCAGCGGTTCGGGCTGAAGGATCTCGGAATATCAGCACAGCAGAAGGCCCTGGGCGTTAGCGGCAACTCTTTCGGACAGACAACCATCGAACATAGAAACTAATTATTATGGACAATTCAGCAGACGAACAACTCATCAGACAACTTTTTGAAAACACAGCAACTGCGTGGGACAAAGGTGACGGAAAACTTTACGCTTCTAATTTCACGGACGACTGTGACTATGTCACATTTTTCGGTGAGCAACTCAAGGGACAACAAACTATTGCAGACACGCACCAACAATTGTTCAATAGTTTTATAATGAAAAACTCGACACTTCATCACCAAATAAAAGATATTCGTTTCTTGAAAGCAGACATTGCAGTTATTCATATAATCGGTGCGGTCAAACTTCGCTTTCAAAAAAAAGTACCACAAAACAGACAATCAATCAATACGAACATTGTTGTTAGGCAAAATGGGCAATGGAAAGTAACTGCATTTCATAATTGCAGAATTAAAAAACCGGCCTTCATGTAAAATTCCTTTTTAAAGTGTACGACAAAAATAATAGGCAACAGACTCGTAATTATTAATCGGCAACTATAAAATAAACTTTATAAAATGACAAAAGAAATTTTTCTTCTCTTAAACTTAGCGCTCGCATTTTATAACGTTGGGACAATTTGGGCACATGAAATAGATATTTTCAGGACTTGGAAACTTCTTGACCAAAAAAGCTTTCATAATGTACAAGAGGTTCACTGGAAAAAACTTCCTTATTGGGTTTTCATTCCTGTTGGACTTTCATTCATTGGTGCAATTGCATTATTTTGGTATCACCCGGACAAAATTCTAAATTGGGAAATTTGGCTTGCATTTATCGTTCAATTTAGTTCGCATTTTCTTACAGCAATTCTTTGGGGACAATGGCAGGCAAAACTTTCAAAAGATCCCTTAGGCGCAGCAAGTCCTTACCTTGCCAAAATTTTAAAAACACATTGGCTTAGAACTGCCCTAATCAACGCTTATGGACTGATATTACTTTATATGACAATTCAGGTTTTATCGTAATAACAATGACAAAATTAATTTTAAGCATATTCCTATTTGGTACGTTTTTTTTTAATCCTTCCATGCTTAAAATTACTTCCCCACCGTGTCTTCGCCTAAGGCTTGTGTATTGGCGGCGAGACACGGCTTGGAAAAAAGAATATAACATCAACTGCATTAACTTTACTCAGCTTCGGTTCGGGCTGAAGGATCTCGGAATATCAGCACAGCAGAAGGCCCTGGGCGTTGGCTGCAAGGCTGACACCTATCGTAACTATGTATGTTACTTAGACAAACTTTAGAATGAGAAATAGACTCTTCGCCACAATCATATTACTCTTGTTCGGACAAATTTGTTTTGCTCAACAAAAAATGCCTTTAATAAAAGCCAATTCTAAAAGAATAGCTATCAAAGATGGCGAACAACCCGTTACCAAATATTGGGACTATTTATCTACTACAATCAAACCAGTTGTTTATAATATTTCAAAAAACAATCAAAAAAGAAAACTTACTTTTTACACCGATATTGATAGCATTTCGCTTGATATTTCGCCAAATAAAAAGTATGATTTCAAAGTTTTACTCAATTCAAAAGATACTTGCTATGCACAAATATCAACTGTAATTCCTTCCTATTACAAGGATTGTTACAATTGTATTATTACAAATGATACAATTCCATTCATTCTTGGCAATGACCAATATATTCACATCAATGGGAAAGTCAATAACTCAGACACTCTTGACTTCATTTTTGACACGGGCGCAAGTTGCGTTTTACTAACTGAAAATGGTCTTAAAAAGGCAAAAGTCAAGTTAGATGGTTTTACAGAAAACCAAGGCACAGGAGGGTTTTCAACTGAACAAACAAGTAGTTCTAATCATCTTCAACTTTCGGCATTACAATGGAAAAATCTTCCATTACTATATATCAACTACAAAGGTTCTTTAAATGCCGATGGTGTTATTGGATTCAATGTTTTTGAAGATAAAGTTGTGGAAATTGACTACGACAAGCGTCTGTTGATAATTCATAGTCAATTGCCAATGAATAAATCAGTTTTTATCGCAAACAAGATGCAGCACAATATAAATGGTTCATTCATTCAGGCATCATTAAATAATGGTAAAAAAGATTGTAGTGGCTGGTTTTTATTTGATACAGGAGGTAATTTGACAGTTGCAGTAGGTGGAGATTTTTCTATGGTTAACAGGCTTTACGGAACAATGAAAAAAATCGGAAGCAGCAATACTGGTGGCACGGGAAGTAATACTCTTAATAGTGAAACTGATTTATTGCCGAAGTTAAAAATATCAGGATATGTATTACCTGAAGTTCCTATTCAATTACAAAGCACTGACATTAGTTTTTTTGGAAATGCAGGTATAATAGGTAATAGTGTGCTAAAAAGATTTAATGCAATTATTGACTATCCTAATGCTACTATTTATTTAAAACCAAACAGTTTGATAAACACAACATTTGATGTAAAGAACAATTTTAAATTTTTAATGTTTGTTATACCAGCTTTAGCATTTTTGATTATCGGACTTTTTATTTATAGAAAAATCAAACGTGATAAACAAGCCACTACCTAATAAAAAGCCCTGCCCGTTGTGTGCTATTAATCAAGAGCATTAGACTTTAAAAAGTATTATGAAAGTTATCGAAATAATCTTTGAAATCTTTGGCTGGTTAGTCATTGTATTAGGAACCACTATTGCTGCAGGATTGATTGCTTTTCTTTTTTATTGGATATGGACAAATGATACTGTTAAAATCATCGGCTTTGTAATTATTTCACTTGGGTTTCTTTTAGGAGCGATATGGGCGACTAAAATCTGGAAAAAATATGGAACTATTGCCTGGCTTTCAGGCATTAGAAGAATTTCGTAGAATATTTAACAGCAGCCAACATGAACTGTGTAAAAAACCAAATAAATTTTTTTTGTTTTTAAGTTTTAGCAGAACGATAGTTTGGCTGATAAAGACTATTGTTTTTTATCCCGATAGTAATCGGGACAAACACCTGTTTTAAAAGTTTATTGCATACTGCTATCAATGCTTACTTCCCCGCCGTGTCTTCGCCTAAGGCTTGTGTATTGGCGGCGAGACGCAGCGCTTTTTTTTCAGGGTAGTACCGATTGGCGCAAGCGCTATTAGAGAGTACAGCGATACGATAAGCAGCTTTGTGTTGTAAGAAAGTCCTACACAGCATCAACCGATCATTGCTCCGATGGAGTAAAAACTACCGCCCATCAAGTTTAAATATTTTACATCACGTGCAAATTCTATTTTCATTTTACATTTTAAATCAAAACCAGCGATATGAAAAAGTCACCCTTCATTTTTCTCCCGGTAATTCTTGTGGCAACAATTTTAAGCTGTACTCAAAAAACAAAATCAAAAGTGGATGGCGCATGGAAAGTGGTTGAATCAAAAATGATCAAACAAGACAGCGTTATTAAAACATCCATCCCGACAGAAAGCATGGTATTGTTTGCTGACAGCAATTATAGTTTTTGCTGGACCAGCCAACAATCAACTTCAGAAAGCTGGCAAATGAGTGATAGCTTAAAGCTGGATCGCATGAACCAGATGCTGGTCAATACCGGCACCTTCAGCATCAATGATTCCATATTGACCACAAAAGCAAATTTTGCGCTCAATCCTTTCTTCGTAAATGGTGAAGCCACGTTCCGCTATGCATTCAATGGCGATACATTGGTGTTGACGGGATTAAGCGTCAATTCTTCCACCAATGTTCCCTTTCCTCTTTATTCAAGCGGAGGCTATGTGGTCAATAAACTGGTCAGGGTGAATAACAAATAAAAGCGGGCAAGCCTGTATTATTTTGAAAGCTGATGTTGGTGTCTCGTCAACATCCATTATTTACTTCCCCGCCGTGTCTTCGCCTAAGGCTTGTGTATTGGCGGCGAGACACGGCTTGGAAAAAAGAACATAACATCAACTGCATTAACTTTACTCAGCTTCGGTTCGGGCTAACGAATCACAGAATATCAGCACAACTTGTCCCGACTCAGGCGGGAGCAGAAAGCCCTGGACGTTAGCTGCGATTTTATGAGAGACTTTATTTCTAAACTTGTAAAACTTACCGAAGAAGAGTTTCAGCTATTTCTTTCAGCAGGACGTACTAAAACTATTGATGCAAGAAACATTTTTATTAATGAAGGTGAAATGTTTGATCGCTTATTGTTTATTCATTCCGGTATTATCAGGTCATTCCGATTAATTGATGGTAATGATTATTCATTTTTCTTTTTTGCAGACAATGAATTTGCTATAGACTATGAAAGTTATTTATTGAATATACCAACTCCTTTGTTTTTTGAAACACTTACGGAATGTAGGGTAACAGAATATAAAAAAGATACGTTGGAACTACTCTACGGGAAAATTCCCCGGCTTGAAAAATTGGGACGGATAATAGCTGAACGATGTTATTTGGATGTTCACGAAAGACTAAAACAATTCCAGACCGACGATTTGGAAACACGTTATTTAAAACTCATCAATAAAAGTCCTCATTTATTTCAAAGCGTTCCGCTTTATCACATTGCCAGTTATCTGGGAGTAAAGCCGCAAAGCCTTTCCCGGATCAGAGCCAAACTATCCAAGCCTAAAAGTTAACCTATGTGAATGGACAAAAGAAATTAACAAAACAACTTTGTATAAAAATATAAAGTTTATGAACAATTTAATTGAGCAGAAGATAATAGAACAAGCTAAACGCAGAATTGGGTTTAGAATTCATTTTGCAGTATACCTGGCAGTTATTATTCTTAACTGGGTTTCCTGGGCTATTACTTTTCATAATTACGATAATAGTAAATGGATTCTTATTTGGCCTGTTTATGGAACATTAGGTTGGGGCATTGGAATATTGATTCATTACTTAACTGTTTTTCATACGGACAAATTATTCTCTGTTGACAAAGAAGTGGAAAGACTAAAAAACCGCAGCTAACAAAAGATTTTCTGCTATGCTGGCTGACGGAATAAACCTCATCGTTAGTAATTCTATCTAACTTTCACTTGTTATTCGGCTGACAAGCTATAAATGCCAGCACAGCAGAAAGCCCTGTTCGTTGGTTGCTATAGTGTGACGAGCTTCAAACTCTCATAGATTACTGCAAAACTTGACGACATAAAGATGAATATTCTTCTTGCAAGCGAAACAGATATTGATGAATTGACACAAGTTGAAATTGATAGTAAAAGGCAGTCAATTTCAGAATGTATCGAAGACTACGAAATTGATTATTCTTCACGACATTATCGTTGGCAAACATATTTCAATGGACAATCGCCCCAAACATCAAAGTCAGCAAGGGTGGTTTTAAAGATGGTAAATAACGACGGTAAAATTATAGGTTATCTAGCCGGACATCTCACAACACGATATGAACTGGACGCTGAAATTCAATCGTTTTATATTTTAAAAGAAATGCAAAACCAAAATATTGGAACAAATCTTTTGACAGAATTTGTCAAGTGGGTCATCAAAATGAATGCAAAAAGCCTTTGTGTTGGAATTAAACCAGAAAATAGATATAAAGCATTTTATCTAAAATACGGTGGACAATTTCTAAATGAGCACTGGATTTACTGGGATGACACAACTCAATTATTAAGAAAGTTAACGACAGTAAAAAAATAAATTTTATAATTGACAGAAACTACAGCAGCCAACATGAACTGTGTAAAAAATTACTTCCCCGCCGTGTCTTCGCCTAAGGCTTGTGTATTGGCGGCGAGACACGGCTTGGAAAAAAGAACATAACATCAACTGCATTAACTTTACTCAGCTTCGGTTCGGGCTGAAGGATCTCGGAATATCAGCACAGCAGAAGGCCCTGGGCGTTAGCGGCAACTCTTTCGGACAGACAACCATCGAACATAGAAACTAATTATTATGGACAATTCAGCAGACGAACAACTCATCAGACAACTTTTTGAAAACACAGCAACTGCGTGGGACAAAGGTGACGGAAACTTTACGCTTCTAATTTCACGGACGACTGTGACTATGTCACATTTTTCGGTGAGCAACTCAAGGGACAACAAACTATTGCAGACACGCACCAACAATTGTTCAATAGTTTTATAATGAAAAACTCGACACTTCATCACCAAATAAAAGATATTCGTTTCTTACGACAAAAATAATAGGCAACAGACTCGTAATTATTAATCGGCAACTATAAAATAAACTTTATAAAATGACAAAAGAAATTTTTCTTCTCTTAAACTTAGCGCTCGCATTTTATAACGTTGGGACAATTTGGGCACATGAAATAGATATTTTCAGGACTTGGAAACTTCTTGACCAAAAAAGCTTTCATAATGTACAAGAGGTTCACTGGAAAAAACTTCCTTATTGGGTTTTCATTCCTATTGGACTTTCATTCATTGGTGCAATTGCATTATTTTGGTATCACCCGGGCAAAATTCTAAATTGGGAAATTTGGCTTGCATTTATCGTTCAATTTAGTTCGCATTTTCTTACAGCAATTCTTTGGGGACAATGGCAGGCAAAACTTTCAAAAGATCCCTTAGGCGCTGCAAGTCCTTACCTTGCCAAAATTTTAAAAACACATTGGCTTAGAACTGCCCTAATCAACGCTTATGGACTGATATTACTTTATATGACAATTCAGGTTTTATCGTAATAACAATGACAAAATTAATTTTAAGCATATTCCTATTTGGTACGTTTTTTTTTAATCCTTCCATGCTTAAAATTACTTCCCCGCCGTGTCTTCGCCTAAGGCTTGTGTATTGGCGGCGAGACACGGCGCTCTTTTTTCAGGGTAGTACCGATTGGCGCAAGCGCTATAAGAGAGTACATCGATACGATAAGCAGCTTTGTGTTGTAAGAAAGTTTCCCACACAGCATCAACCGATCATTGCTCCGATGGAGTAAAAACTACCGCCCATCAAGTTTAAATATTTTACATCACAGGCAAATTCTATTTTCATTTTACATTTTAAATCAAAACCAGCGATATGAAAAAGTCACCCTTCATTTTTCTCCCGGTAATTCTTGTGGCAACAATTTTAAGCTGTACGCAAAAAACAAAATCAAAAGTGGATGGCGCATGGAAAGTAGTTGAATCAAAAATGATCAAACAAGACAGCGTTATTAAAACATCCATCCCGACAGAAAGCATGGTATTGTTTGCTGACAGCAATTATAGTTTTTGCTGGACCAGCCAACAATCAACTTCAGAAAGCTGGCAAATGAACGATAGCTTAAAGCTGGATCGCATGAACCAGATGCTGGTCAATACCGGCACCTTCAGCATCAATGATTCCATATTGACCACAAAAGCAAATTTTGCGCTCAATCCTTTCTTCGTAAATGGTGAAGCCACGTTCCGCTATGCATTCAATGGCGATACATTGGTGTTGACGGGATTAAGCGTCAACTCTTCCACCAATGTTCCCTTTCCTCTTTATTCAAGCGGAGGCTATGTTGTCAATAAACTGGTTAGGGTGAATAACAAATAAAAGCGGGCAAGCCTGTATTATTTTGAAAGCTGATGTTGGTGTCTCGTCAACATCCATTATCTACTTCCCCGCCGTGTCTTCGCCTAAGGCTTGTGTATTGGCTGCGAGACACGGCTTGGAAAAAAAAATTCCTGAAGGTTTGCTCAATTTATTACAAGTGCTTTTTCAATTCAGCAGCTGCGAGTTCAATTAAACCTTTTACCTGCGCTGTTTCAGCCAACCCATTCAACATTCCAAAATCATGAATCATCCCGTTATATCTGACGGATAAAACCTTCACTCCGGCTTGCTCCAATTTTCTTCCATATGCCTCGCCTTCATCTCTTAAAATATCATTCTCTGCAACCTGTATCAGAGCAGGCGGTAAATCTTTCAATTCTACAAGAGAAGCCCGCAAAGGAGAAGCATATTTTTCTTTACGTTGTGCAGTATCTGCAATGTAACGGTCCCACGACCATTTCATCAGTGGCAATGTAAGAAAGCGTTGCTGTCCATACTTTTCATAGGAATCCCCTGTGAAACTGGTATCAGTAGCCGGCCACATTAATATTTGCAGTTTAATTTCGGGGCCGCCTCTATCTTTTGCCATCATGCACAATGCAGCAGTCATATTGCCACCCGCACTGTTGCCTGCGGCGGCCATGCTTTTTCCATCCACATTAATTTCATCACCATTCTGTGACACCCATTTGGCCGCTGCGTAAATTTCATTAATAGCCTGCGGATAACGTGCTTCGGGTGAAAGTGTATAATTGACAAAAACAGCAGCATAATCCGAAGCTACAACCAGGTCCCTTACCAAACGTTTATGTGTGGGATAATCACCCAGTACCCAGCCTCCGCCATGTGTGAAAATGAAAACAGGTAATTTTTTTTTCTCTCCTTTTGGACGAACGATGTTGAGTTTTACAGTGTAACCATCCTGAGTAATCGTTTTTTCACTTTCATCAATACCGGATAAATCAACCTTTACAGACGCCTGCAGATCTATCAGTACATTGCGTGCATCTTCCTCAGACAGTGACTCTACCGCAGGACCTCCTGCATTCAATGGTGTTAAAAATGCTTTTACAGCCGGTGAAAGATGTGGATCAACAGAATAATCCGGAGCTACCTGTGCCATATTTGTAATTTTTGTTTAGAACTTTCCCGGTCATTGTACACTATTATATTCTTCGTCCGTTACAGGTTCAAGCCATGTCGCCTGATCGTCGCCTTTATAATTGGTGATTGCAATATCAACCATCTTACTTGTTGCAGATGCTCCGTGCCAATGTGCTACATTTTCGGGAGCAATTACTACATCGCCCTTTTTTAAAGCTCGTGCCGGTTTACCTTTTTCCTGGTAGAAACCTTCGCCTTCAATGATAATTAATATTTGTCCTTTTGGATGTGTATGCCAATTACTTCTTGTTTTTGGTTCATAGGTTAGACTGCCTACTGTAAAATCATTGTTTTTGTCCCTTCCAACCAATGGCGTTAAAAAAGCATTTCCGGCAAACTGGTCGTTTGGTAATTTCTGTCCCTGGGGGAACATTGCTGTTGTGTTCATTTTGTTTTCGTTTTACGTTATAAATTCTAAAGAGATTATTATTCAGTTCAAACTTATCGGTAAAGAATGTTCAGCGGGTATTTATTCCAGGAGCGCTACTAAGTTATAAAGATATTATCGGAAGCAGCCGGGATTTTTCTTTTATTTGATTACCAACCTCCGCACTTCCCCGCCGTGTCCCGCACCCCGCATATCTTTGCACAGGGAGACACGGCTTGGAAAAAAGCCCTGGTCGTAAGGTGCGATAATATCAAAACCCCATATTTAGTAGTATGATAAATTATAAATTTATACCAACGCTGATATTTATTCTTACGTTCGGATTGACAATTTATTTACTTACTTCCTGTTCTGAAAATAAATCAAAGGAGTCAAGCGGTAGTAAAGAAATTAAGCACATCACTCAAAAATATGATGGTGTAACAATTGAAGTTGATATTTCAAATAAGAATTGGCTTTCGATATTACTTGCTAATGATGGCACCATTAATAGAAAAGGGAGTAGTAGTTTCGACCCTAAAGACAAAAACTTCTTTATGGGCTTGACAAACAGTAAAGCTTTTGATAGTTTGATGAATGAAATACCTAACGAGTTATTACAATATTGCAACTCTCATTCTCCAGCATGTGACACTTTAAAACAAACCTGCAAAGCAAAAATTGCTTTCGGCAACAATACTTCTTTATGTGAAATTGAATACTGTGTTAACGGGACGATAGATAACTTGCCCAAACCAATCAAGGACTTTATTAATAAGTCTATTGAGGTAACAGAACCCTGGTATCAAGAGCAGCAAAAACCGCTACATGATAGATAGGCTTACCAAATACTGCGCCTTACATGAACTGTGTAAAAAAGCAAATAATTTTTTTTGTTTTATGGTTTAGCTGAACAACAATTCGGTTGATAAAGACAATTGTTTTTTATCCCGATAGTAATCGGGACAAACACCTGTTTCAAAAATTTATTACATTCTGCAATCAACGCCTGCTTAAGTTACGTGTATGCTGCAAGGCTGCATAAACGATGCATCTTTTAATTACAACTTATCTTTGCCACATGGCAGAAGATCTAAGCATCATCAGCGGGAATAAAACAGAACAGTACGAATCATTGATCCCGCAAATAAAAGGATTACTGGAAGGCGAGCCCGATCTTATAGCCAACCTGGCTAATGCAACCGGCGCATTGAAAGAACAATTCAACTGGCTCTGGGTTGGATTTTATCTTGTAAAAAATAATGACCTGGTACTTGGCCCGTTCCAGGGACCAGTGGCTTGCACAAGAATAAAAAAAGGAAGAGGCGTTTGCGGTACTAGTTGGGAAAAAGCCGAAACATTAATTGTTCCTGACGTAGAAAAATTTCCCGGGCATATCGCCTGTAGCAGTTTATCCAAATCAGAAATCGTTGTTCCGATAATCCGAAACAATGATGTGATTGGAGTGTTGGATGTTGATAGCAGCGAATTGAATCAATTTGATAGAACGGATCAGCGCTATCTCGAAGAGATCGTTTCTCTCATTCCTTTTTAAATATGTTGCAAACTATCTCCATTACTATTAGTGGCAGGGTGCAGGGAGTTTTTTTCAGGCATAGCACTAAAGAAACTGCCCGGCGATTGAATATTACCGGAGAAGTAAAAAATCTTCCGGATGGAAATGTAGCAATCATTGCCACAGGAACTAAAGAACAACTGGACCAACTGATCAAATGGTGTAAACAAGGCCCGCCGAAAGCTAATGTGACCGGGATAGAAATTAAGAATTTATCTTTACAGGAATTCGCCAATTTCAATATTGTAAGATTTTAAACAACGCATATGAAAAAAATTATTTTTGCCGCATTACTGTTTACAACACAACAAATTTTTGCCCAGCAAGGCGACCCCAAACTCACAGAAGTATGGAGCCCGGTACCAAAAAAGATCACACCCGGAAAAACTTTTGCCGACGCCCCTTCTGATGCCATCATTTTATTTGATGGAAAAAATTTAGATCAATGGGAATCTGCAAATGATACTACCAAAGCAGCCGGATGGAAAGTGGCCGATGGGATCATGACAGTTGATAAAAAAACAGGGAATATCCAGACCAAAGAAAGATTTATGGATTATCAACTACACCTGGAATACCGTATTCCTGAAGACATCACCGGTTCAGGTCAGGCAAGAGGTAACAGCGGTGTATTCCTTGCATCCACCGGTCCCGGAGATGCCGGTTATGAAATACAAGTACTGGATAATTACAATAATGAAACTTATGTGAACGGGCAAGCTGCAAGTATTTATAAACAATATATTCCTTTGGTAAATGCCTGCAAAAAACCCGGCGAGTGGCAGACCTATGATATTATCTGGACAGCTCCGAGATTCAATGAAGACGGAACATTGAAAAGCCCGGCACGGGTAACTGCTTTTCACAACGGCGTGTTGGTTCAAAACAATGTGGAATTGAAAGGACCTACATTATATATAGGGACACCAACTTATAAAATGCACGGAGCATCTCCATTAAAATTGCAGGCACATGGTGATCCAAGCGAGCCTATCAGCTATAGAAATATTTGGTTGAGGGAATTGTAAACTTTTTCAAATTCATTTTGAAGGTCAATTTAAATTTTTCAACTGAATGAAGGTTTTCAAATTCGGAGGAGCTTCTGTCAATAGTGTAGAAAGGATTAAAAACCTGGGAAGCATTCTCCGGCAATTTGCCGGATGAAAAGATCATGGTGGTTATTTCGGCCATGGGTAAAACCACCAATGCACTGGAAAAAGTTACAGAAGCCTTTTTCAACGGAAACAAGAACAGTGCCCTTCAATTATTTGAGCAGGTAAAACAACAACATCTCACTACCGCAAAATATCTGCTCGTCACCCATTACCTTGCCTGTGAAGAACAATTGAAAGATTTTTTTACCGAAGCAGAATGGCTGCTGCACGATAAGCCGGTTCGAGGTTATGATTATTATTACGACCAGGTGGTTTGCATCGGCGAATTACTTTCTACTGCTATCATCAGCGCTTATCTGAATGAAACAGGTATCTTGAATAAGTGGATTGATGTTCGTGATATCATCCGCACCGATGATAATTTCCGGGATGCGAATATTGACTGGGAATTTACCCAATCAAAAATTGAAAAGCAATATTCTCCCGCTGTTTCAGCACTCCAATATTATTTTAACACAGGGATTCATTGGCGCTACAGATGAAAATGAAAGCACTACACTTGGAAGAGAAGGCAGCGATTATACTGCTGCTGTATTTGCCAATATGCTCGATGCAGAAAGTCTGACCATCTGGAAAGATGTGGAAGGAGTCATGAATGCTGATCCCAAACAATTTCCCGATGCAGCAACGAATCGCTGAACTGAATTATAACGAAGTGATCGAAATGGCTTATTACGGCGCACAGGTCATTCATCCCAAAACCATCAAGCCGTTGCAGAATAAAAATATTCCCTTGTATGTAAAATGTTTTCTGGATCCCTCCTTGCCCGGAACAGTCATTCATCATCATTCCCTGAAAAAACTTCCGCCGATCATTGTGTTGAAAGAAAAACAGGTGATGCTGGAGACTGAGTTCAAAAGATTTTTCTTTTGTCGGAGAACATCACCTGATCGGCAGTTGTATCAGGTTTTTGAAAGGTTGAAAATAAAACCAAACCTGACACAGAATGGAGCTATCAGTTTTACTACTGTGTACTGGATGATCGTTCTGAAAAAATTGAAAACCATGGCCTTGGAAGCCGCGACTACTTTTGATGTGCAGGTAACTAAAGAATTGTCTTTACTTACCATCCGACATTACAATAAAGAATTGTTTGAAAAACTTACTGCGGGTAGAAATATATTATTGCGGCAGCAAACACCGGAAACGATACAATTGCTGATGCAATAATTCCCGGATCAGAGAGCATTCTACCGTTACTGTTTGTATCATTTTTTTAGCAACAGGCTTATCATTTAAAATAGCAGGTTGCCATGTAGGCATTTTTTCCATGCGGGAAATCAATTCATCATTGAAATCTTCATCATTCATGCCACGAAGTACTTTGAAATTCACAGGCACACCATCTTTATCAATGATAAATTCCACCTGCACATAAGCTTTGCTTGATTCCTTTGGGTAAATAAGCAACCATTTCTTTTCCCAGCTTGTCCAGGTATTTCATAAAAGCGTCTCCGCCACCAGGAAATTGAGGCCATTGATGAACGGCTTCCAGCAAGATCAGTGATGATTCTTGTCCGGTGCTGTACCGGAACTTTCTTTACTGTATTATTATTATCTTTTGCTAAAAGTGTTTTTTTCGCAGGCACTCCATTAATAACATAATCACCGTTATCATCGATCATAACAACAGGCAATTGTTTGTATTTTTCAAAATAATCAAATGCATCTTCCAATCTTGCAGCAAATTTTTTCAACGAAGGATCATCTTTGGTTAAATTATTCAGGTAATTTACACTTCTTGGAACATTATACCGTACCGGGAAAATATGAACAGGAATAAAATCCTGTCCCTGATCTTTAGCATGTGCCGCCAGGATATATAATTCATCAATCTGCTGATCGGTAATAGGAATACAACCAACAGTAACACAACTGCCGTGAATATAAATATCACTGCCGGGCTGTAATGAATCACTCAATATCTTATCAGATGCATTGGGATAATTGATACCCAGTGATAAATAATAAGTGCTTTGTGGATTGAATTCATTGATATAATAAAATCCTTCCGGCACCTGGTAATCGCCTTCCATTCTTTTTGGTCCTAACGTACCGGCCAATGCACAAACCTTATATGTTTTAAAAAGCTGAAATGGTTCGTTGATCTCATTCTTTACCCATACTTCCATCTGGCTGTCGTATTTGAAAGAACGGATATAAATATATTTTGCCGGCCATTTCAGATTCTTTTGCTTCAAATTGTTTTTGCAATGTATCTTCTTTACGTTTGCAATGCTTCACTCGGCATGAGGAAAAGTTTTCTGGTAATCAATAAATGAAGTAAAAGAAGTGCCTGCTTTTTGAAGTGCCGGCTGAGCTGATGCAGACACTATGCCAGCCAAAGCAAATCATCAGGGTATGGATAAGAGGTTTTTCATTATTACTTTCTATTAGTTTTCAACGATAACGAGTGAATTGATTTTATTTCCGGCAAAATCAGTAAATGATTTGTAAAGATACAATTTGAAGATCAGATGTAAGCAGTATGAGACAAAAGGTCTAGAAACAAGACTCTCAATCCTGATTCCTGATCCTGATCTCCTGACTTCCGACTCCCGACTCCTGACTCCCGTAACTCTCACTACTTACAAATTCCCTCTCGCTTCCTGCTCTCTTTCAATCGCTTCAAACAATGCTTTAAAATTTCCTTTGCCAAAACTTTTTGCCCCTTTTCGCTGAATGATCTCAAAAAATAAGTGTAGGCCTGTCTTCTACCGGTTTGGTGAATACCTGGAGTAAGTAACCTTCATTCATCCCGGTCCACCAGAATTCCCAATTCTTTTAATGGTTCCAGGTCTTCATCAATATTCCCTACCCGGTCCACAGATCATCATAATAAGTAGTAGGTACTTTTAAAAATTCAACACCCCGGTTTCATCAGTTCACGTACTGTTTTTACAATATCATTGGTAGCCAGCGCCACATGCTGCACACCTTCCCCATTATAAAACTCCAAGATATTCTTCCACCTGCGATTTTTTCTTTCCTTCTGCCGGTTCATTGATCGGGAAATTTTACAAAGCCATTTCCATTGCTCATCACTTTACTCATCAGTGCAGAATATTCAGTAGAAATATCTTTATCATCAAAAGTCAGAATATTTTTGAAGCCCATCACATCCTCATAAAATTTTACCCAGGGATTCATCTGGTTCCAGCCTACATTGCCGACACAATGATCAACATATAAGCAAACCCGTATCTGTAGGTTGAAAATGCAGGATTACTCCATGCCCGGTAACCCGGCATAAAGACCCCATTGTAATTTTTTCTTTCAATAAACAAATGCACCGTATCGCCATAAGTATGAATGCCGCTCATTACCACTTCGCCATTATCATCTTTCAAATGCTGTGGTTCCATATAACTTTTCGCTCCACGTTGTGTAGTTTCTTTCCATGCACTGGTAGCATCATCTACCCGAAGCGCAATAGCTTTTACCCCATCTCCATGTTTATAAATATGATCTGCAATTGGATTATCGGTTCGTAACGGAGTAGTTAAAACAAAAGTGAGTTTATTCTGACGAACCGCATAACTGGCCCTGTCTTTTACTCCCGTTTCAGGACCTGCATAAGCCAATGCCTGGAAACCAAATGCACTCATATAATAATGTGCCGCCTGTTTGGCATTGCCCACATAAAATTCTACATAGTCTGTTCCCTGCAAAGGAAGAAAATCGTGTTGGGTGGTTGTTTTTTTATCAGAGATCGTTGCTGTTTTCATGATTTTGAAACTCGGATACCACCGGGCAGGTTTTCGTTGAATAAAAATTTCAGGAAAATCCATCCTGCAAAGCAGTCAGGTTCCAAAATCAGCGATCCATAGCCAGTGTTTCCATCAGCAATGTGAAGTTGCATGCGATGATCAGAAAAATTTTATGAGGATAATCGGGACGCATTGATAACAAAATTAAACAAAAGTATTCAACATATATCCTAAATCGTCGACTCTTCTGCTCCAAGCCTTACCCTTATCTTTGCGCCATGCAAAAATCAGGTATTCTTGGTGGTGGGCAATTAGGAAGAATGTTTTTACAGGCAGCAGCCAATTATCCCGTTGAAACTTTTGTAATGGAAAATGATCCGGAATGCCCTGCTGCTCATCTCTGCCATCATTTTACCAAAGGCGATATAAAAAATTTTGATGACGTTTATAATTTCGGAAAAGGACTGGATGCCCTTACCATTGAAATTGAAAATGTAAATGTAGAGGCGTTGGAAAAATTGGAAGCAGAAGGAGTAAAAATTTTCCCAAACCTTCCGTGCTTAAGAACAATCAAGAATAAAATTTTTCAGAAAGCAATATTATCAGCAATCACCAGATACCTACTGCCCAATTTATGATCACTCAATAATCTTGAAGAATTAAAAAAACAGGAAAGCTTTCTTACCGGCTGTTCATAAATTGGGAAGGTGGCTATGATGGACGGGGCGTTCAGATCATAAAAACAAAAGATGAGATTAAAAAAGGATTTGATACACCCTCCGTTCTGGAAAAATTGATCACCGATTCATAAAGAAATCGCACAGATGGTTGCTATCAATGAAAAAGGTGAAACGGCTTTATATCCTCCGGTTGAAATGGTTTTTGATCCCGTGCTGAATTTACTGGACTACCAGCTATGCCCGGCTGAAATTGATAACAAGTATCTCTATGGAAAGTAGAAGCTATTGCTTTATCTGTTGTAAGAAATTTTAAATCTCCCGGTCTATTTGCGGTAGAAATGTTTGTTGACAAGAACGGCGATGTATTTGTAAATGAAACAGCGCCCAGGGTGCATAACAGCGGCCATCATACTATTGAAGCACATTATAGTTCGCAGTTTGATATGCTGTGGAGGATAATGCTTGGATATCCATTAGGAAATACCGATATTATTCTTCCCTCTGTCATGATCAATATTATCGGCGCAATCATTATCATGGCAACGCCGTAATATGAAGGACTGGATGAAGTGTTGAAAATGGAAAATGCTTTTGTGCATTTATATGGAAAAAAAGAAACAAGACCGGGACGGAAAATGGGACATGTTACTATTATGAGCCGGGAAAAACAGGATCTGCTGCACAAAGCAAACCTGGTCAAACATACAGTGAAAATAAAATCCTGATCTAAAATTTGATCTGGTTAGCTAATCTCTTCAATTCTATTTCGGATGACTTAGCTGCAAAACAAGGTTGGTAAGAGTATACGATGCGTCTTCAAAACTCTGCTGTGCCTGTTTCACTTCAAGAATAGTGGCCTGCTGTAGCTGAAAGCGCAGCAAGACAAGATCTAAGTAATTGATCTGCCAATGTTACATTTTTTTGTTGCGTTTCTAATTGTTGCAAGTTGGCGCTGTATGCCTGGTACGTTTTTATGACGTTGGCCGTATAATCTCTCATTAAAATATCTTTTTGCAAAGCAGCATTCTTTGTATTTATATCCGCTACTCTTTGTTGCCGCTTATAAATAGATCCATTATAAATAGGAATGGTAAGGCTGAGACCACTGGTAAGTACCATTGTTTTGATTCAACAAAATATTGTCCTGCTGCAATCTGTGAACGGTTATAATTATACGAAGTGGTAACCCGAAGCGAAGGATAACGCTGGGCAGCAGTTTCTTTTGATATCAGTTCATTTATTTTTATCTGCTCATTGGCTGCTGCAATATCTGCATTATTGGTCAGGCCACTCAATATATCACCTAATACAACGGATTTATCTACCAGTATTGTATCACTGACATTGATCAGTGAATCGGGTTTCAGGTTCAGGAGAACCAATAATTCTGTTTTGGACTGATCAATTATCAATTGCTGAGATTGCTTTGATTGAATCAATGCATTCAGATCAAGTTGCGATTGAAAGAGATCGGCATTATTAGCCATTCCCACATTTTGCTGGGTCTTGACAATTTCGAGTCTCTTTTCTGAAGCAGCAATGGAACGTGTCAATGGTTCTCATGTAGCTTTCCTGGCGAACAACATCATAATATGCAGTGATCACTGCTGCAACTTCATTCTGTATTTCTGAATTAAGATATTGTTCACTTTGAACTTCCAGGTCTGTCAATCTTTGTTTTGTACTTACTACACGGGAACCATTATATAACAATAAGCTGGCAGTAATGCCTGAGTTCATTGTATTACCGGAAGCTCCATTGCGTTTGATAATTGTACCGGTATTTAGTTTCTGATTAACATTAGATACCTGCTCATTATCGCCGACAGAACCGGTGACCAGTGGTAATCCTCCTGCCACTCCAATGTAATTATTGATTGAATTGATTTCTACATTATTTCTGAAGTACTTCAAGATCGAGACTGTTCTTTAAAGCAATACTGATAGCATCCTGCAAGTCTAAGCGTCTGCGATAACGCCGGAAAATAAAAAAGAGTTCCATGCCAGTATTCCTATGAAAAATTTCAGTCCGTTTCTTCTCAACATAAAAATATCTTATTGAAAATAATCATTAGTCTGTTTCACCACGCATTTGCTTATCCACTTCTTCCCTTGTTCTATGTTTTCCTGAAATAAATGTATAAACAGCCGGTATCACAAACAAAGTCAATATCAATGAAAACAAGATACCGCAAACCACTACAATACCGAGAGGAACACGGCTGGTAGAGGAGCACCTAAGACTCAATGCAATCGGCAAGTGCTCCCAATGATGTTGCAAGGCTTGTCATCAGGATAGGACGAAGTCGTTGTAGATGCTGCTTCAAAGACCGCTTCTCTCTTGGACATTCCCTTGGCTCGTTTTTGATTGGCAAATTCAACGATCAAGATTCCATTTTTAGTTACTAATCCTATCAGCATGATCATTCCGATCTCAGAAAAGATATTCAATGTTTGACCGAATATCCAAAGGCTAAGCAAAGCTCCACTCAACGCCAGTGGCACCGTAACCATGATAGTAAACGGATCCAGGAAACTTTCAAACTGTGCAGAAAGGATCAGGTAAATAAGCATTAATGCCAATATAAACGCAAAGACAATGTTCGAAGAACTTTCTGCATAATCTCTTGATGGCCCTGATAGAGAAGTTTGATAACTTTCATCCAGCAAGCGATTAGCAATGACCTGCATTGCTTTTATTCCATCTCCAATTGTATATCCTTCTGCTAAAGATGCTGAGATTGTTGCTGCTTTGTAACGGTTGAAGTGATATAAAGTCGCAGGGCTTGTACTCTCCTGCATATGCACAACTGCATTTAATGGAATGAGATCACCAGCGCTGTTTCTTACATAAAGATCATTAATATCCTGGGGCTTGTTACGATCTTTTCTTTCTACCTGGGCAATTACAGAATATTGATAACCGTCCTGAATGAAATAAGCCAGCCTGCCTCCACTGAATGCAGATTGCAATGCTGAAATAACGTCTTCCGTAGATAAGCCAAGATCCTTTATTTTCATTCTATCTACGTGTAACCTGCAGTTCAGGTGTATTGAATTTCAGGTTCACATCTACATTCGCAAAAGTTTTATCTTTTCTTACTTCATCCAAGAAATTTAGGAATGATATCATGCAGCTTGTTCAAATCCTGGTTTTCAATAATAAACTGTACCGGTAAACTGGCCCTTGACCCAAGGCCTACTGCAATAGTTTGCTCCTGAATTGCAAAAATTCTTGCCTCGTTGAATCTCGACAGTTTTCGCTGAATATCGTTGACGATCTCATTTTGTGTACGTCTTCTTTTATTAGGTGGTATTAATCCGAGACGAGGTTGGGAACTATTATTGCCGCCTCCGGCCGGAGTACGGGCAAAAACAAAATCTCTTTCAGGAATAGAATCATATAAATAATCAACAAAAGGATCAACAATTTTCACCATCGAGTTATAGCTGGTACCTTCAGGCGCTGACATGGTAAAACGAATACTGCTTTTATCTTCCAATGGCGCCAATTCACTCTTTAAATTTTTGAAGGATAACACTATCAGTAATACACATGCCGCAATGATGACCCAAACTAAACCAACGAATCTTCATAAATCCACCCAAAAGTCTTTTATAACCGTTTTCAATACCTCTGAAAAAAGGTTCAGTTTGCTGATAAAAGCGACCATGACCGATCCTTTTTCTTGTCAGCAATACATTCAGCACCGGCGTAATTGTTAACGATACAAAAGCAGAGATCAATACTGCTGCAGCCAGCACTACTCCAAACTCACGGAATAAACGTCCTACAAAACCCTGCAGGAAGATCACCGGTAAGAAAACTATTGCAAGTGTTATAGAAGTGGAAAGTACCGCAAAGAAGATTTCCTTACTTCCTTCTACTGCTGCTTTATGGATCGGCAATCCTTTTTCGATCTTCCGGAAAATATTTTCTGTGACCACAATCCCATCATCCACCACCAATCCCGTTGCTAACACAATTGCAAGCATCGTTAATATATTAATAGTAAAGCCGGCAAGATACATGATGAAAAAAGTTGCGATCAGGGAAATGGGAATATCAATCAACGGGCGAATGGCAATAAGCCAGTCCCGGAAGAAAAAGAAAATAACAAGTATCACCAATCCAAAAGCAATAGCCAAAGTATTTTCAACCTCATGGAGAGATTGCCGTATATTAATGGTATTGTCAATTAAAACATTGAACTGAATATCTGACCTGTTATCTTTTTCGATCTGGTCCAGCTTTTTATAAAATTCATTGGCTATGGCAATATTGTTGGCTCCGGGCTGGGGAATAATTGCGAGCCCAACTGCATTTACTCCGTTATACTTCCAGTTTTGTTCCAGCGTTTCAGGTCCTACTTCTACTCTCGCTACATCGCCTAACCTTACAATGCCCGAACTATCTTCCTTGATGATGAGATCACGAAATTGCTGTTCCGTCGTCAATCTTCCCAGAACACGAATGGTAAGCTCGGTATTATTTCCATAAATTTTACCCGGCGGCAATTCGATATTCTCATTGTTCATTGAAGTGTTGATATCGGTAAATGCAACTTTATAAGAATTCATTTTATCCGGATCGAGCCAGATACGCATAGCATATCTTTTTTGGCCAAAAATATTCACAGCACTTACCTGGCTGATAGTTTGTAGTTGCTGCTGCAATACATTTTCAGCGTAGTCACTGAGCTCAAGAAGATTTTTTGTCTTACTCTGCACTGCGAGGATCAAAATAAAATCGCTGTTGGCATCTGATTTGGTAACGACAGGCGGAGCATCAATATCCTGTGGTAAACCACGGGCTGCCTGGCTCACTTTGTCTCTTACATCACTGGCCGCTGCTTCAAGATCGGTGCCTAAATTAAATTCTACACTGATCTGGCTAAAACCTAAACTACTGGATGAAGTAATAGTGCGAATACCCGGAATACCGTTGATCTGTTTTTCCAATGGTTCTGTTACCCGGCTTTCAATAATATCAGGATTGGCGCCGGTATAAGAAGTGCTTACAGAAATAATCGGCGGATCAATAGCAGGATAATCTCTGACTGCAAGAAAAGTAAAACCGACTACCCCAAATAAGATCAGCATCAGGTTCATCACTGTAGCAAGTACTGGCCGTCTTAATGATAATTCAGAGATATTCATGCACTGATAAAAATTATATGTTTTGGAGTAGTCTTAATAATATTTGAAGACAAAAGAAATGTTTTAATACTTGCATCATGGTTTGCTTAGCTGGTCCAGGGTTTTCACACTTCTTATTTTGACAACAGATTTGGGTCGGGCAAATAATACACCCGTGACGATGACAGTATCTCCCGGATTTACGCCCCTGGTGATCTCTACATTATTAGCCAGCCGATACCCGGTTTGAACATCCACGAAAGTTGCTTTCCCGTTTTTTACCAGGATCAACTGATTGTTTCGATCTTCAGGAATGATTGAATTGGTCGGTACCATTATAGCTTTTTTATTCTCACCGGCATCCACATATACTTTTACAAACGCTCCTGGGTTAGCAGTTCCGTTTTCAAGCACTGCTCTCACTACAAGGTTTCTTGTATCCTGGTTGACTTGTGGTTCAATAGCAACAATCCTCGCTTTTTTCCTGATGTTATTTGCTGCATCTAATTCTACATCTACGAGATTGCCCTTTTTAATAACATCATTATATTGTTCCGGAATAGTAAAGTCAACTTTCATTTTATCCAACTGCTGAATACTTGCGATCACATCATTCGAAGTAACATATTGTCCCGGGCTTACCCTGCGTAAACCAATCACCCCGCTAAAAGGAGCTTTGATCACGGTCTTATCAATAAGTGTTTGCGTATAATCGATGTCGGCTTTTAAACTATTCACCTGGTTCAATGCAGCGTCATAGTCGCTTTGATTGATCCCGTTTACAGCCAGCAATTTTCTTAATCGCTGTTCTGTTTGTTCAGCGAGTTGTAACTGAACTTTACTTTTTTCCATTTGTGCCACCAGGTCGGCATCATTGACCCGGGCCAAGACAGTGCCTTGTGAAATATGTGATCCTTCCTGAACATTCAGATAGGTAAGTCGTCCATTCACTTCGGGATGTAAGTTCTGCAAATTCATTGGCCACGATCGTACCATTTGCTTCAATAGTTTTGACAAGAGATTGAGGTGTGGCAACAATAACATCTACAATTGTGGGTGGGTCTTGCCTTGGGTTTTACATCTTCTGTTTTCCCTTTACAACTCTCAAAAATAAAAGTGGCAGATCAAAACAGGTAAAATAAGTCCCGCCGATAGCGTCCTGAACATGCATATCTTTTTAAAGTAGCGTCAAATATAATCCAGTTTTATGTCTTTTTGATTTCTGAAATGATGACCGGCAGTACCGGAAAAGTGCAAGAAATAAAAAAGATAATATGATAAAAAATGCCTGCTGATCAGATGCTGGCAAACTTTCATTTAATTTGACGCTTTTGCAGAATAAATCTTTTCTTTGTTATGTAAATCGGATGTTAATGAATCCATTAATCGGCATCATCATGGGCAGCGACAGCGATCTCAGCATTATGCAGGCTGCTGCCGACATTCTAAAACAATTTGATATCCCTCACGAAGTGACTGTAGTATCTGCTCACCGTACTCCATTGCGAATGGTGGAATATGCACAAAAAGCAAAAGAAAGAGGATTAAAAGTGATCATTGCCGGTGCCGGCGGCGCTGCACATTTGCCGGGTATGGTGGCATCAGTAACAACATTACCGGTCATTGGTGTTCCTATTAAATCATCGAACTCTATTGATGGCTGGGATTCGGTGCTTTCAATTTTGCAAATGCCCAATGGAGTGCCGGTTGCTACCGTTGCATTAAATGCTGCAAAAAATGCCGGGATACTCGCTGCAGAAATTCTTGGCACTTCTGATGAAAACATTTCCCAAAAAGTAGCTGCTTATAAAAGCTCTCTCGTAAATGAAGTAATTGAAAAAATAGAGAAGCTGAAGAAAGAAGGATGGGAAAATAAATTTGATTAGATCAACGTTCGGCTATCAACACAAATTCCTGCTCCATTGCTAATGAATTCTGATACAACTGCTGTATAAAGTCCTTTCCCCATTTTGCATAATAAGACATGAAATTATCGTAGCGTTCCTGCAGGCCATTTGCAGGAAATAATTTTTCTTTAATCGAATGAATCTGCCGCTGCTGATCAGAAAATTTTCTTTTTTCGGCCCGACGCATTTTCTTTTCCAGTTCCTGCAGTTATATGCAGTGATTGTGATTTTAAAGCATCCACATGGCGAGCCAAAGTGCTGTCAACGGCTGCAGCATGTTTTTTTATAGATTTCATATAATTGTTCTGTATCAGTAAAAGTTCCGTTCAGTTTTATTTTTTGTTTGCTTTCTTTTTCGATCAGGCGATTCATTAATTCCTGTTCTGATAAAAACAGGTCTTCAATAGAAAATCCCAGCTTCCCGGCTTTTTCGTTCCATTTCTTTTCTACTACCAAAAAAGAATTCCGAAGCAGCAATAACGGATAAGGAACATTATAATGTTCAAACAGATCTTTTAATTGAAGCCAGTAGGAAAGTTCTCCTCCGCCGCCAATAAAGACCAAATTCGGCAGGATTGTTTCCTGGAATAAACCTCTCAGGATAACATTCGGGCTAAAACGTTCGGGATGATCCAGTAATTCTTTTTTTAACTCCTCCTTTGAAAAATGGATGCTTGTGCTATGAACCCTGTATTCATCATGATGCTTTACTATTCTTTCCCTGGTATCATCTTTCAGATAAAATAAATTGATCTCTCTCGGGTTTGCCTGTGCCTTGTAGCCGGCGGTTTGCAATCGTTCTACTGTCTTTTCAACAATGCCCGAAGCCGTTTGATTCACCAGGTCATCTTCAAATACCGGGATCATCTGTTTTTTAAGTTCTGCATCATCGGGAATAAGGACGATCAAACCATATTCACCAAATAATGCATTCAAAAAAGAAAATGTTGCATCCTGGACGATGCTATTTTCTTTATAACATTTTTTCAGAAGAGAAATTATCTCCGGGCCGAACGGAAGAACTGATAACTGACCTTCAATTTCAGAAATAAGCTTAATTAATCCTTTATCTATTTTCATTCTTCCTACAGCCCCGGTCTGTTTAGTGCTCCATTCCAACTTTTGTCCGTTGATAAACAAGTGTCCCAATTCATCCAGGTCTGCATCTTCAGAACCCATACAAAAAACCGGAACGAAATTGTAATTGGGAAAAGAATTTTTCAAATGAGCAGACAGCCGGATGGCATGAAGGATCTTATAAATAAAATACAGCGGTCCGGTAAAAATGTTTGGTTGATGTGCTGTAGTAATGGTAAAAGTATCGGGGGAAAGTAAAGCTTCAATATTTACTTGCACTGGCTCACTTGTCGCAACAGATCCATATTGTTTTTTGAGTTGTTGTACCAATATTTTTCTATCCACTGCCTGTTTTCTCCGGGTATCAATCGCCTTCTGAATTCCCTGCAACGATGCCGAATAAATATAAAAAGGTTTAAGTGAAGCGGACTGGTCAATATAATCCAATGCAGTTTTACTGAAATAACCTGTTTGCCGGTAAGGGATTCGTGTAGCTATACAGTCCATAAGGAATTCTAAAAATAAAAACTACATATTGCTTTATTCAGTTCTTCATCAATTTTAACGTTCTCTTACTTTAATTGATAGGCTGTAATACTGTTTTTCAAAAACGTGGGAACGTAAACAATCTTTTTTACCGGGTCGAATCCGATATCAGCAGAATTGATCTTTTGTGCCTGTGTGTCCAGCAATTTTTCTTTAGTGCCATCTGCTTTTATATAATAAATAGCGCCGGCCCAACAGGAAGCGAGGAAATCATGTCCATCCACCGTTTCCAGGCCATCAGTACTTGACTCCATTCCATCAGCGATCCTGGTTACTTTTTTGTCTTTTGAAATTTTTAATAATGACCCATTGCTGAGAACATAAACATCGTCACCAACACAAAACACTCCGTTTGCCCCCGTAATATTATCCGCTACTGTACTCACAGTCCCGTTGTCAATACTATACACCTTATTTACTCTTGTATCAGAAACATAAATGATTCCTTTACTATCAATAGCAATATCATTAAGAAAAGTTGCTCCTTTCACAGGAATCCGTTTCTCAATTGTTGCAGTTGCTGTATTGATGCCTACAACCTGGTCAATGTCTGCAACCCATAACATTCCATTATATAACCCCATTCCTTTGGGTGCGTTGAGCCCTTTTACCCATTCTACATTCATGATTTTTCCATCGAGGCCAACTTTACCAATAGAACCATTTCCATCTTTGTCAGCTGCCTGACCATTGATATTTGAAACGTACAGAAAATTATTCTTCGGGTTGAACAAAACAGATTCAGGAGTTTTTAGTAAAGTATCTGTCTGCCACAATTTAACCAGTTGATGCACCTGCGCTGAACTCAGTAACACCGAAAAAACAGCAATAAGGAAAAAGGAAAGTTTTTTCATAAAAGATAATTTATATTAAAGGTACTAACACAAATTGAATCAAATTAGTTCAAACCTTTTATGAAAAACGCTGAGGATCGAAAGCGGTGATATCAATTGTAGTTGACTTTCTACTGATGATCTGTTCGACCAGATGCCCTGTACCCGCTGCTGCTGAAACACCGAGCATGGCATGACCTCCTGCATAAGACAGGTTGCTGAATTTATTATGCCTGCCGATATAAGGCATTCCATCCGGAGTGACGGGACGATAACCAAACCATGCTTTTTGCGGCTGCGGGGTTGGAAGATTCATTGCCGGGTAATATTTTTTAAATGCATTGTAAATAGCCATCACTCTTTTCGGTAAAATATTTTCGCTGTGTCCGCTTAGTTCCATAGTGCCACCGATCCGCAGCCATGGACCGATCGGAGTAGTAGCAGTACGATCATCTACAAGAATGGAAGGATACTGTAGATTTTTCGCAAGATCATTATAAGAGATACTATACCCTTTTCCCGGCTGCATAGGCATTTGTATCCCCAATTGTTTTGAAGTTTTTCCCAACCAGGAACCGTTAGCAATGACCAATTCGTCACAATCCATTTTTGTTTTATCCGTAATCACTGCTATGATCCTGTCATTGTTTTTTTCAAACCCTTTGACTTCCGTATTTAACCAGAACTCCACTCCTGCATTTTGCAAATGCTGGTACATTGCTTTCATGAATGCAATGGAATCTATATGGCAATCGTCAAGATATAATACGCCGCCGGCTACATTTACTTCCACTTCCGGTTCATATACTTGTACCTGCTGATGATCACATAATACCGTTTTCAATCCAAACTTATGAGCCTGCTCCGCAAGATGCTTTTCATGATCGCCGGTCTTTTCCTGTTTATATAACATCCAGCAACCTTTTTCGATCATCGAAAAAGAATCAAGAAATTCATCTTTAATTCCATTCATAAGATGACGACTCAATTGCAATAAATGATTTAAGTGAGGAGCATTCTGTTCAACTTTTTTTGCAGTTGCATTTTTCCAGAATGTCATTCCCCAACGGATCAGATCCCAATTAAGTCTTGGCTTGATATAAAAAGGAGAAGAAGATCTCAGCATCCATCGTAAACCTTGTGCAACAATTCCCGGAGTAGCAATTGGAATAAAATGACTGGGTGAGATATAACCCATATTTCCAAAGGAGCAACCATCTGTTATATCATTCCTTTCAATAACTGTTATCTCATATCCTGCTTTCTGCAAATAATAGGCGGAGCATAATCCAATCACTCCTCCGCCAATGATCGTCACTTTCATTTTATGTAAACTTTTCCTTTCAGTTTTTAATAATTCCCTCCATCCTCATATTTCGACTGATAATTTATTTTCACTTCCTTGATCTTCGTAGGCAACCAGACCTGCATCGCATTGGCGCCACGATTAGCCCAGCAATAATAAGGGATCGCAGTCACTTTTCTGTTGACCATGTTCACTCCATCTGCTTTTTCATTGGGAATAGCTGATGAAAACTCACCCTGAAGTGCAATTACATTTTCGTTGAGAACTTTATATTCAACTGGTTTCAACGAAGTGTTTTCAGGGAAAATTAAATTCCAGACTCCTTCTTTATTATCTGCGCCTTCGACGCAATAAACGATGGGTCCCCGCTGCAGTGCTATCCTGCCAGCATCATATTTTACCTCTGCTTCTGCCTGAATTTTTCTCCGGTTCCATTGCGAAATTGAATTCCAACACATCTCCTTTGTTCCAATTATTTTCTATTACTGCATACCCGTTTTCAATTGTATAAAAAACTTGTTTGCCATTCAGCTTAAACTCAGGTTTTTCTTTGTTGCTTTTATTAATAACACTGTACAAATTTCCGGGCACAGGATTTTCTGTGTACCATCCGGGAATTCGTATGTACATTTTGAATTTTGCTTTTTTTGAAGGATCAATATTCAGCTTCACATTTCCCTCCCAGGGATAATTCGTTTCTGTTTTTACAAACACATCTGTATTATTCACATTAATAGTAGTATTGCTTCCCACAAATAAATTCACCCAGATTCCATCATCACTTTTTCCATAAATATAATTGCCAACCGAAGTCACCAACCTTGCAATGTTCGCCGGACAACATGCCGTACCAAACCATTCTCTTCTCTGGTTCTGGCCATTTGATGCTAACACATTATCATAAAAGAAATGATCACCGCTAAGGCTCAATCCATCCAAAGCGCCATTGTATAAACTTCTTTCAAGCACATCAATATATTTACTGTCGCCTGTGAGTTGACACATTCTCTGATTCCACAATACCATTCCAACAGAAGCGCAGGTTTCGCAATACGCTTCTTCATTGGGAAGATCATAATCCTTGCTGAATCCTTCATTATCTCCTGCAGAACCAATACCGCCAGTGATATACATATTGCGATACACTACATCTTCCCAGACTTTTTCCATTGCATTCATATATCCCGCATCGCCGGTTTGGGCTGCCACATCCGCTGCGCCGGTATAGAGATACATGGCACGAACAGCATGACCGGTAATTTCAGTTTGATCTTTCACCGGTTTCAGATCCTGCCAATAACCGGGAGTGAACCATGTCTTTCCATAAGTATAAATTCCTCCTTTTCCTCTCTGCTGCAAATACCAGTCAGCCAGTTTCAGATAACGATCATTTTTGGTGACTTTATACAATTTCACCAACGCCAATTCAATTTCTTCATGACCACTGAACCACTTTTTGTTTCCCAAACGAAAAGTAGAATCAATATGATTGGCGAGACGAATAGCAACATCCAATAATTTTCTTTTGCCGGTTACATTATAATATGCAACGGCTGCTTCGATCAAATGGCCGGCATTATAATCTTCATGCGCAGATATATTTGTCCATCGCTTGCTTATATCTGTCAACGTAAAATAAGTATCGAGGTAACCATCCGGCAATTGCGCCGCCGCTATTTTATCGATCCATTCATCCGCTTTTGCTTCTAGTGCTGGAATCAGGATGTGTTTTTAATGCATACGCCATCGCTTCCAAAGCTTTGTACACATCACTGTCATCATAATACAATACCTTCAAATTTTTCTCCGTCATTTCTTGCCACTTTTTCAAAGTTGCGGATGCGTGGAGTTTTTACTTCGGTCTGGTAAATGCAAGCATTCATTGTAACTGTAGCTACTTTATCAATTTTCGGCTTCCAGAAATCATCCGTGATGTTTACCTGCGAGAAATTGACGAACTCAAATTTTTCCATGGGAGTCTGAGAAAAAATTTTGGAACACACTCCCAGTACTACGAATAAAGAAATTATTTTTTTCATGTGAAGGAATTTTTTTTTTTTCAAATTTTCGGCAAACTGTACCCATTATGATACTCTGCAGCAAGGTATTTATTTGCCTCTTCATCTGTAAATTTATTTGCTGCGGTATCCCAGTAAATTTTTCTTCCGGTCCTGAATGCTATATTTCCCATATCACAAACAGTGGCTACATGTGCTGCCAACTGCACCGGGCATCTCAGGTTTTCCATTTTTTTCGACCGAACTGTTTCAATAAAATTTTTTGTGTGAAGATCTAAGCCATCATCTACCCTCTTTTGTCTTTCCACCGCCTGCATTTTATCTTCATCATTTATTTTTTCAGGAATCACTTCCCATCCGCCACGATCTACCACCAGTGTTCCGTTATTACCGATAAATGCTACACCATGATCCCGTTGATAAGGGCCATCATTAATGCCGGTGGCATGTTCCCAAAGCATATTGAATCCATCAAATTCAAAAACAGTGGTCAGCGTATCCGGAGTTTCTTCCGCATCGTCTGGATAAGCAAACTTGCCTCCACTCGCCATTATGCTCTTCGGAAATTTTGCATTGGCGCCAAGCAAAGCATAATCGATCATATGTACTCCCCAATCAGTCATCAATCCGCCTGCATAATCCCAAAACCAACGAAAATTAAAATGAAACCTGTTGGGATTAAATGGACGTTTCTTTGCAGGTCCCAACCACATTTCATAATCTACACCAGCTGGTGGATCACTGTCAGGCTGTACCGGAATCGGTTTCATCCAACCCTGGTAAGCCCATGCTTTTACCAACCGAACATTTCCGAGCTTTCCTGAATGAACAAAATCCATCGCATCCTGGTAATGTTTATTGCTGTGTTGCCATTGGCCTACCTGCACCACACGATTATATTTTTTTTGCGCTGCTACCATCGCAGCACATTCAACGATAGAATTTCCGACTGGTTTTTCACAATACACATCTTTGCCCGCCATGCAGGCATCCACCATTATTTTACAATGCCAGTGATCAGGAGTAGCGATCAGCACAGCATCCACGTCTTTCAGATCCAGAACCTTTCTGTAATCACCAAAAGTTTTGACTTTCGATACATCAATTTTCATTTTTTCAAGATCGCTCATTCTTTTATCGAGCACATTTTTATCTATGTCGCAAAGCGCTACTAAATTCACACCTTCATTTTTCAGCAAAGCGCTGAGATCAGAAAAGCCCATTCCGTTGATACCAATGGCTGCAATATTCACCTGATCTGAAGGAAAAATATTGTTTTTGAAAATGGTAAAAGGATTCTGGTCAAATGAGGACAAAACCAGTCCGCCGGTTGTTAATGCAGCGGCATTTTGTAAAAATTGTTTTCTGGATGGCATGATAAGCAGTTTTAATTTTAAAAAGCTCTTTTAGATTTATTGATAGTATCAGAAAAAAGTTCTTTTAATTTTTTATCCAATTTATCATCTTCGTTCTCATCGTATCTCCCGATTATAACACCGTCCTTGTCTATAAGTATTTTAGTGGGCAGAGATGATACGCCATATTTTTCGTCGAGATCGTTCTCATTTTTTTCTCCTTTGCGGATCTTTTCCCAATCAAGACCTCTCAAAACATGCAGCCATGGCAAAGAATCTTCATTAATGGCTTTTTTCCATTTTTCCGGACTGCTGTCATCGTCTGAAACTCCAATGATTTCAAAACCATTTCCTTTATACTTTGCATAAAGGTCTCTCAAATGAGGATTTCCTCTCCGGCATGGGACACACCAGCTGGCCCAAAAATCAAGAACCACATATTTGGAATTCCTGAACGATGATAATTTGACAGTATCTCCTTTCAATTCCGGTTTTGCAAAGTCTTTGGCCATAGCTCCGGGTGAACCCCCTTGCAATTTTTCAATTTCACTTTTTAATTCTTTTCCATAACTGCTTTGCCGCAGTTTGTTGCCAAATGCCGAATAATAATGCTGCATTTGATCCAGAGATAAATCAGGAATATGATAACGCAGCATAAATGCAGTTACATAGGAATGAGGATGAGTGGCAAAGAATTTATAATCTATCGAATCTTCCCTTGCATTAAATGGTTCAAACTTTTCACGAATTGCTTCTGTCTTGTCTCTGAGGGATTTTATTGTTTGTTCATCAACACTATCCTTTAATACTTTTCGATAAGCATCATTAGATGCATTAAATTCTCTTAATAAAGGTTCCATTTCCTTTTGAACAGGCGCCTTTAACTTATTTAAGAGATCAAGTTCTTTTTGAGTTTTAGAACCGCTAAACTTTGCTTCTTTAAAATCATTATACACTACTGAAACTGTCATTGCAGATGGCTCGATAAAAAAAGTGGTATAATTATTTTCATCTGCTTTCTCCTGTTTTAATGTCAAATAAGCCGAAGTTGGTTCAGTTACTTTTCCTTTAAAAGAAAAATTTCCATCCAGCTTTATCTTAGAGCTATCTCTCACTGAGGCATAAGATAAATAAATAAGCCCGGTTGAAACTCCTTTTATTTTTCCGACGAGAGAAAAATTATTTTGAGCGATAACAAAATCGCTGCTGAATAAAAACAAGGAACACAAAAAAATTAAATTCCTTTTCATGTGGTGGTTTCTTATTATTAATTATATCACCTGAAACCCATAAGCATACGGATCATCCTCTTTATCGATCGAGATCGTATTATATCCATAGATCTTTGCCCAGCCTTCAATAGAAGGGCGAATGGCAGGTTTTCCATCTATCAAAGTTTCTTCTTCTATCCTTCCGATAAATTTACTGCCGATGATACTTTCATGAATAAACTCATCGCCTTTCTTCAATTTTCCTTTCGCATACCATTGCGCCATTCTTGCCGAAGTTCCGGTGCCGCATGGAGAACGATCAATTGCTTTGTCACCGTAAAAAACTGCATTTCTTGCAGTAGAAGTTTTATCTAATACTGCTCCTGTCCACAAAATATGTGAGCAACCCTGAATCGTGTCATCATTTGGATGAACGAATTCATATTTCGCATTAATATTTTTCCGAAGCTGCCTCGCCCAGGCAATTAATTTATCCGCTGAATAATGCTCCATCCCTTTGAAATTTTTTTGTACATCAACGATAGCATAAAAATTTCCGCCGTAAGCCACATCAACAACCAATTCACCCAACTCAGGACAATCAGCAGTCAGATCAGATGAGTGAAGAAACGAGGGAACATTGGTGAGCTTTACACTTTTGCATTTATCATTCTCCATTTTATATTCTACATTGACAAGACCAGCCGGAGTTTCCATTCTTATAATGCCGGGTGTTTTTGGTTTGAGTCATTCCTTCCTCAATTGCAATGGTGATTGTTCCAATAGTTCCATGTCCGCACATCGGCAGACAGCCACTGGTTTCAATGAATAATACAGCTACATCATTCTGCGGATCATGCGGGGGATAAAGAATACTTCCACTCATCATGTCATGTCCTCTCGGTTCAAACATCAGCCCGGTTCTGATCCAATCAAATTCCCTGAGAAAATGCTGACGTTTTTCGCTCATATTTTTTCCCTGTAATGCGGGCCCGCCTTCTTTCACCAACCGAACGGGATTACCACAAGTATGAGCATCGATACAATGAAAAATATGTTTCATTCTTTTGTTATACGAGGAAGTGTGATTCAATAGACAAGGTAAAAAGAAAACCGTTACCGAAGTGAGGTCGCTAAATTAAATGCAGCACTTTGTTTTAGATCAGGGCGCCAGTGAATGAAGAAGATTTGGTGGCACTTTTTTCTTCATTATATTTTTTGGCTGCTTTTATAAAATGAACGAAAAATGGGCTGTGGATTTTCTACTGTGCTTTTTAAGTTCCGGGTGATATTGCACGCCAATAAAGAAAGGATGATCCGGTAATTCGATAATCTCAACCAGATTGGTGCCTGGATTTTTACCGCTGGCAATCATACCTGCTTTTTCAAATTGTTCAAGGTATTTATTATTGAATTCCCAGCGATGACGATGACGTTCACTGATAGAATGCCTTGTCATAAATTTTATATGCCAACGTGCCTTCTTTTATTTCACAGGGATAGGAGCCCAACCGCATGGTGCCTCCTTTTGCAGTAATCTTTTTTTGTTCTTCCATCAGGTCAATAACAGGATCTGGAGTATTCGGATTCATTTCCGTGGAATGAGCATCTTTCAATCCTAAAACATTTCTTGCAAATTCAATAACTGCCATCTGCATACCCAAGACAAATACCAAAGAAAGGTAAACCATTTTCCCTTGCATATTTTACTGCAATAATTTTTCCTTCCACTCCACGATGACCAAAACCGGGAGCCACCAGTAATCCATCCAATCCATCCAGTTTTTCAGCTACATTATCTTCTGTAATAAATTCGCTGTGCACATTGACCACCTGCACCTGGCATTCATTCATTGCACCGGCATGTATAAAAGATTCAAGAATAGATTTATAAGCATCCTGCAATTCAAGATATTTTCCGATCAACCCAATAGTTACTTTGCTCTTTGGATATTTCAATTTATCAAGAAATTCTTTCCATTTGGTAAGTTCAGGTTCATTGTAATTAGTGATGTTCAGTTTCTTCAGACAAATGAGATCCAGTTTTTCCCGCATCATCAGCCAGTGGTACTTCATAAATAGTAGGTGCATCGGCAGCTTCTATAACAGCTTCCTGTTTTACATTACAGAACAAGGCAATCTTTCGGCGCAGTTCAAGTGTCAAAGGTTTTTCCGTTCGGCAAACAATAATATCAGGATGCACTCCTTCCTGGCTCAGCATTTTTACGCTGTGCTGAGTAGGTTTTGTTTTTAATTCTTTTGCTGCTTTCAGATAAGGTATCAAGGTAAGATGAACAACAACCGTATCTTCTTCGGGCAATTCCCATTGCAACTGGCGAACCGCTTCCACAAATGGTAAACTTTCAATATCACCAACTGTTCCACCGATCTCTGTAATCACAATATCATACGTCACCGTTCTGACCCAATTCCAGCATTCTTCTTTTTATCTCATCGGTGATATGCGGAACTACCTGTACTGTTTTTCCCAGATAAGCACCTTCTCTTTCTTTATTAATAACTGTTTGGTAAATACGTCCGGTAGTTACATTATTGGCCTGTGAAGTATAAATATTGAGAAATCGTTCATAATGACCAAGATCAAGATCGGTTTCAGCGCCATCTTCCGTTACATAACATTCCCCATGTTCATATGGATTCAATGTTCCGGGATCAACATTGATATAAGGATCAAATTTCTGAATGGTTACCCGCAGCCCTCTTGCCTGCAGCAACTTTGCCAGCGATGCAGCAATAATTCCCTTTCCCAATGAAGAAGTAACACCACCGGTAACAAAAATATACTTAGCCATAATACTTGTACTCCAATAGGTCTTCTATCTTTAAAAAAAGTTTTTTGTACAAGCTCAATAACATAACTCAACTTTTGTTGTATTATTTACTTGTACTGCGCCAATTCTACTCAACAATAAAAAACTGAAAAATTACCCAGCTATTTGACCAGCGGAAAGGAAAAAGAATATTTTCCGAGAGGTCATACAAAGCTACATGATATTTTCGTTTCCATAAAATCGTAATCCTCATTTTGTGGAAAAAAATTAAGCCTGCCTTTAAATCTGAAATAAAATATACCCGCTTACTCTTTTTTGACCCGGCTCAAGCTTCTTTAAACTTAGAAACTGCGAAACACTAAAGGTCATTGCGGCCTGTAACACAACAATAAAAAGAATATTCCGGCTTAAAATTAAGGAGCCCGATCTCCGTTTCGGAATGAAAAGACTCCCGGGAAATCCGGTAGTGTCTCAGTTTGTTCTGTCATTCTGAGCGAAGCGAAGAATCTCATACGCTTCATTATTCTAAAAGCAGCAAAATTTTGAGATTCCTCCGCAGCTTGTACTGAGCGAAGCGAATGTATCGGAATGACAAACTGAGACACTACCGGAAATCCGTTTACTTCCTTTTCTTATATTTATCTCTTCAATCAAAATTTATGAGAAAAATATTCATAGTTGCATTCTGTAGTCTTCTTGCTTTCCAACTTTCAGCACAAAAAATCTATATCTGGTGCGGCACTTTAATAGATGGAGTTTCCAACGAAGCTAAAAAGAATATGACCATAGTTATTGAGAAAAACAAAATAATTTCTGTAGAAAATGGCTTTTCAAATCCCGGTTCCGGCGATAAAGCAATTGATCTGAAAACGAAAACAGTCACTCCCGGCTGGATCGATGCACACGTTCATTTATCTCATGAAACAAATCCAAATAATTATCTCGAACGATTTCAATTGAATGATGTTGATTATGCTTACAGAAGCGTAGTGTATGCGAAAAGAACACTGATGGCAGGATTTACTACTGTCAGAGATGCCGGAGGTTCTATTGTAATATCATTAAAAAAAGCAATCAACCAGGGTTTGATCGAAGGCCCCCGCATTTATGCAGCCGGAACTCCGATTGGTTCTACTGGTTCTCACACCGATCCCACAAATGGATACAGAAGCGACCTTATGGGTGATCTGGGACCCAAAGTTGGTATAGCTAATGGTGTTGATGAATGCATGAAAGCAGTTCGTCAACGATACAAAGAAGGTTCAGATATAATTAAAATTATGGCAACAGGCGGCGTATTGGATGTATCTACCAACAGCAGTGGAGCTCAATTCACTGAAGAAGAAATGCGGGCTATTGTTCAAACTGCCAACGATTATGGATTAAAAGTAATGGCACATGCCCACGGTGCTGAAGGGATCAAAAGAGCTTTACGTGCCGGAGTGATCTCTATCGAACATGGAACTTTCATGGATGATGAATGCATTGAGTTATTCAAAAAAACCGGGGCATGGTATGTACCTACTATTATTGCGGGCAAATCAGTTGCGGATTCTGCGAAGATCCCAAATTATTATCCGCCGGTTGTAGCAAAAAAAGCCATAGAGGTGGGGCCTAAAATACAGGCCACTTTTGCAAAAGCGTACAAAGCCGGAGTGAAGATCGCATTTGGAACTGATGCCGGAGTGTACCAACATGGGAAAAACTGGCTTGAATTCACTTACATGATCGAAGCCGGCATGACGCCGATGGATGCAATTAAAGCTGCAACCACCAGTGCCGCCGAGCTACTTGGTATTCGGGATCAATTGGGAAGTATCGAAGCTGGAAAAATTGCTGACGTAGTAGCTGTAGATGGTGATCCTCTGAAGGATCCGCAGGCTTTTGGCAAAGTGGTTTTTGTGATGAAAGAAGGAAAAATCTATAAACAATAAGCATCAGTTTTATTTCAAAAAACTAAAGCCTGAAATTCTTGCATTGAACCCGTATTATTTTTGGAAATGTCACGATAATTCTCAGTAAATTCATTAAGGTGTTTTAAGAATTTACGATGCTGCGGTTTTTTATCCTTTTACGCCTGACGATTACAATTGCCAATGTTGATGCACAGTGGTATGGTTTCCCTGCTTTTGCTTCATCTTACCGGGGTTCTGATGAATATTTTTTATTGAATGCAGATGAGCCAGTAACAAAAACTGCTCTTCCTTGCAACCATATTCAATTTATCGATAATCGTTATGATACTTCACTTCTTGGTTTTTTCCCAATCTATAAACGAATTCCGAAAAAGATCCGGTTAAACGATGAACTACCATTATGGATGCAATCACAATTCGAAAAAATGTTTACAAGAAATGAAAAGGAGCCAAGACAATTGCTGATTGTAATTCAAAAATTATGGTTCAGTCCCGAAGCTCATGAAAAATTTTCGTTATTAAAACAAAGATTGCAGATCGGGCTGTATTATAATCTGGAGGTCTATTCAAGACTCAATGATCAATATTTTGCCATAAAAAGATTACAGGGAGATTTTCATACCACGTTCTATGAGCAAACTGCTTACCAGGTACTAACAGATTCTTTATTTGGACTCTTACAAAATGTTCTGCCAGAGACGGACTACGAAGTTCGGGAAGCGAAAAACAAAACAATAGATAGTACTACACTTTTCAAATACCTTAATGACAAAAAGCAGCGATTACCTCAAAATACATTTCAAAAAGGGATTTATGCCAGCTATGATGATTTTATCCAACAAAAAGTCATGAGTGATAGTGTCGAGGTAGTGAAAAGTTATGATTATTACCAGTCGAAAATGGTTGGATGTAATCTTGGTGTATACATCCAGGGTGAATTGCAGTCCTGCAACCAATGCTGGGGATATTTTGATGGCCGTTTTTTATATCTCAATTCCGGTAATGGCTTTTTTATGCGGCTTCGTCAATTGGGAAATCAATTCATACTTGCCGACCTCCAGGATGTGGCGATGCAAACTATTCACAAATCCATCATGAGCGATGTTATGATCGGGAACTCCACTTATGGAAATATCAAAGACTTCGCCAAAACTTATCGCCTCTTCTATCAACTCGATTATGACAATGGGAAATTGTTCTGAGTAAAATTATTTTCTTAATAATATTTCTTTTCAACCAGGAAATCCTTCACGTAGGTTGAAACTCCTTTTTCTACTGAAAAGAATTCTTCCTGGTATCCTGCGGCTTGTAATTTATTCATATCTGCTTCAGTAAAATACTGGTATTTATCACGAATGTCTTCGGGCATGTCTATAAATTCAATATTCACCGGAAGATTCAGAGTGGTAAAAATTGGTGTCACCAGGTCAATGAAAGTTCTTGCTTCACCTGTTCCGAGATTATAGATCCCGTTTTTTTTCGTTGACCATTCTCCATTTGATATCGACTCCATGATCCAAAACATTACTTTGCATACATCTTCTACATAGATAAAATCCCGGAGCTGCTCACCGTCTTTGTAATCTTCTTTATATGACCGGAACAATTTTACTTTCCCCGTAGCTTTTATTTGGTCGAACGCATGAAAAACTACACTGGCCATTCTTGCTTTATGATATTCATTCGGGCCATATACATTGAAAAACTTTAATCCCGCCCAAAATGTCGGTTGCTGATGATTGCTTTAACACCCATTTATCAAGTTCATTTTTTGAAACACCATAAGGATTCAGTGGATGTAACTTTTCAATTAACGCATGATCATCTTTATATCCTAATTCGCCACTTCCATAGGTAGCAGCTGATGAAGCATAGACAAGAGGGATATTATTTTCAGAGGAATAATTCCAGATATTTTGAGAATATTCAACATTCAGCTTTTCATGAATCGAATAATCAAATTCTGTAGTATCTGTTCTTGCACCCAAATGAAAAATAAAGTTAATGGCAGGTTTTTCTTTCTCCAGCCATTCAAAAAAATCATCCCGTTCTATTCTTGCCTTATATTTTTTTTTATGGAGATTTAATTCTTTGTCTTCTTCATCGAATTCATCTACCAGGGTTAGATTTTCAAAACCTTTGTTGTTCAAATACCCCGTCATGTAACTGCCGATAAATCCTGCAGCACCCGTTACAACTATTTCAGCATTCTTATCAATCATAATTTATATTGAGCTTAAAGCAGAGCCAGCTTTTTCTTTCGACAAATAATTTTCAATTGAAGTATCATATTCATCTTTCCACCAGTCAATCGTACCCCAAAAATTTCCATCTACTACCATTTCACCACTACTTACCACTCCAATCTTTTCACAAGGAAGTCCGGATATTATTTTTTCAAACGCTTCTTTTTTATCAACGCTGACACTTACCACTACACGACTCTGAGCTTCACCGAAAAGAAAAGCATCTTTTCTGAAACCTCCCTTGGTTATAATGGAAAATCCCAATTCATTATTAAAGCCGCTTTCGCTTAATGTTACAAATAAACCTCCCTCACTTACATCATGTGCAGAACGAATCAATCTTTTTTGTATCAATTCTAAAAGCTTTTGCTGCAGCTTGTACTCTTCTTCCAGATCAAAATAAGGAGCCGGAGAAAATTCTACTCCATGTATTTTATGTAAGATATTCAGAGCTGCTAATATCATCTTTGATTACACCAAGAAGATAAATAAGATCGCCTTCTTCCTTGAAATCAAGTGTCATCCTGTTTTTCCAGATCTTCAATCAATCCTACCATCCCGATCGTAGGTGTGGGATATACAGGTCCTTCGGGATTCTGATTGTAAAAACTTACATTTCCCCCTGTGACTGGTGTATCAAATTTCCGGCAGGCCTCTCCCATTCCTTTAATTGCATAAACAAACTGGTAATACACTTCAGGATCAAAAGGATTTCCGAAGTTGAGGCAATTGGTCACTCCCAACGGTTGACCTCCGCTGCATACAATATTTCTTGCAGCTTCGCTCACTGCGATCATAGTTCCTTTATAAGGATCGGCATACACATAACGACTGTTGCAATCAGTGGTCAGCGCCAACGCTTTCCTGGTTTCCTTTACCAATACAATTGCAGCATCGGACACGGCATTTGTTGAAGCATTCACTGTTCCAACAGTGCTGTCATACTGAGTATAGATCCAGCGTTTGGAAGCAATGGAGGGAATGCAAATAATTTTTTCTGCAACCAATTTCAGATCTTCCGGAACGGGAATGGAAGCGGGATCAAATTTTTTTATTTCTGAAAAATGTTTGGGGTCTCTGTACTCTCTTTCATATTGTGGAGCTCCTCCACCTAATACCAACTCATGAGCAGGAATCTCTGCTTCCAGGTTCCCGTTCATAAAAAATTGTAACATTCCATCCTCTGTTACTTCTCCGATCACAGAGCATGGAAGATCCCATTTGGAAAAAATATCAATGATCTCTTCTTCTCTTCCCTTTTGTGCAACCAGTAACATTCTTTCCTGGCTTTCACTGAGCAAAAGTTCCCATGCTTTCATGTTCTTTTGGCGGGTCGGTACTTTATCCAAATCAATTCTCATCCCCGCTTCTCCTTTTGCGCTCATTTCTGAGGTTGAGCAAATAATACCGGCAGCACCCATATCCTGCATTCCGACAACAGCGCCGGTTTGAATTACTTCAAGGCAGGCTTCCAGTAATTTTTTTTCCTGGAAAGGATCACCCACCTGCACTGCAGGCAGATCTTCAATGCTGTCTTCAGTAATATCTGCCGAAGCAAACGAGGCGCCGCCAATCCCATCTTTGCCGGTAGCGCTACCGACAAACAGTACAGGATTACCTTTTCCTTTAGCAGTAGCTGAAACAGTTTCATTCGCATGAACAATACCAACACTCATAGCATTCACTAAAGGATTGCTATGATAACATTCATCAAAATAAATTTCCCCACCTACAGTAGGTACGCCAAAACAATTACCATAATGACCAATGCCATGTACAACGCCAGCCAGTAAATGCTGTGTTTTGTCTTCTTCAAGATCACCGAAACGAAGTGAATTGAGGGATGCAATAGGTCTGGCTCCCATAGTAAAAATATCACGGTGTATTCCTCCCACTCCGGTTGCTGCGCCCTGGAAAGGCTCGATAGCAGAAGGATGATTATGCGATTCAATTTTAAAAACCACTCCAAGGCCATCACCAATATCCATAAGCCCGGCATTTTCTTCGCCGGCTTTTACCAGCATTCTTCCACCTTCTCTTGGCAAAGTTTTCAGCCATTTGATCGAATTCTTGTAACTACAATGTTCACTCCACATTCCTGAAAAAGCACAGAGCTCATTAAAATTAGGAGTACGGCCTAGTTTTTTTTTAATCAGTTCAAATTCTTCTTCGGTGAGACGAAGCTGTTTTGCTGTTTCTACTGTCACTTGCATGAGATAGCTTAGTTTTTCATTGAAAGAAACAGCAAATTTACAAACTGCAATTCCATTGCAGGAAACAAGTTGTCAACTTTTTCTGAATAATAATTTCTATTTTGCGAGTATAAAATCAGTAGCTGCTTGGAGTATCTTCTTTTTGTTGTATGGTTGGTTTTTTTTGCATGGCTGGTTACAAAAATCCGGTTTTTTAACCGTTCGGGATTGAATAGATCCCAGGTCATCATTGTTTTCCTGCTGAAAGTAATGGCTGGTATTTTGTATGGCTGGATTGGAATCTATTATGGCAGTCTCGCCCAAATGGTGGATACGTGGAATTTTCATTATAACAGCATCCAGGAATATCATCTCCTTACAGTCAAACCCTCATGAATATTTTACTAATCTTTTCCGGGATCCTTATGAAGGAGGTCATCTTGAAATTCTTCGGCAGTAGTGATTCTTTCTGGAACGATCTGAAATCAAATGTTCTAATTAAGATTCTTTCTGTTTTCGATATTTTTAGTTTTGGATATTATTACGTCAATGTGATCTTTTATTCATTCGTGACGATGTTTGGCCCGATCTGTTGTTTCAGGGTCATGAATGATGTATTCCCGGGTCGGAAAATTACTCTGGCATTATTGCTACCTTCCTCGTTCCATCCTTCATTTACTGGACCAGCGGTATTCATAAAGATGGCTTGGTATTTACTGGTATCGCCATCATTATCTACAATATTTATTTTGGTCTCAAAACAAAAAAATTTGATTTCAAGAAAATTGCATTAATACTTTTCGGCCTTTTGATCATTCTTGTTTTTCGCAATTTTATGATCGTAATTATTGTTCCTGCATTGCTGGCATGGCTACTGGCCGCAAAATGGCCAAAATATGGATTAGCAATTTTTACCGGTATTTATACTCTTTTTATTATTCTCTTCTTTACTTTAAGATATATCAATCCAAAATTAGATTTCCCGCAGGCGGTAGTAAATAAGCAAGAAGCTTTTATGAAGCTACAGGGCAATTCGTATGTCCCGATAAAAAAACTTCAACCTAACGTAATAAGTTTTTTAAAAAATGTTCCTCAGGCATTCACTCTTTCTACAATCAGGCCTTACCCAGGTGACGTAAGACATATTCTTATATCTAGCTGCAGCAGTGGAAATTGACTTGCTACTATTACTTGTGCTTTTATTCTTTTTATTCAGAACAAACGGAGCTCAATCCCGAAACTTTATTTATTTCTGTGTCTTCTTCTCATTTCTCAATTCTGCTGACTATCGGCTACACGGTTAATTTTCTTGGCGCAATAGTTAGGTATAGAAGTATAGTTATTCCCCTTCTTGATTGTCCCGGTCGCTGCACAGATAGACTGGAGAAAGCTTGGAAACTGTGTTCTTTAATAACATTAAATAAAAAAATAATGTGACAAAATTTTAAGCTTTTGCAAACTCCTATTTAATCTTTTCATAACAATTTTCTCATTTTTTTTTCCACAGACAGTGCCATAAAACATCCATTTTTCAAAAAAAAGTTGGACTGATGTATTGAAAGCATTTTTTTTGCATTAAAATTAAATATCATGTCACTTCGTTTTAATGCTATCAGTAATCTTCTGACTTCCGAAATAAATGTTCAGGGATCAACTAAGATCACCGCAATTTTTGGAGAAAATGTATTTACACAAAAAACTGCCCGTCAAGTTTTTGAGTGATGAAGCTTTAAAAGTCTTGATCTCATCAATTAAGTGCTGGTCAAAAAATTGACCGGTCAATGGCTAACCAAATTGCCAATGGTATCCGTGCATGGGCAGAAAGTAAAGGTGTCACTCATTTCACGCACTGGTTTCAGCCACTAACAGGAACTACTGCTGAAAAACATGATTCATTCTTTACTATTAAAAGTGATGGAACTCCTATTGAACAATTTGACGGAGATGCATTGATTCAGCAGGAACCTGATGCATCTTCATTTCCAAGTGGAGGATTGCGTGCTACATTTGAAGCAAGAGGTTATACGGCATGGGATCCTTCATCTCCTGCATTTATTATGGAAATTGGTCAAGGAAATACTTTATGCATTCCCACCATTTTTGTTTCCTATACCGGTGAATCATTGGATTATAAAGCCCCTTTGCTAAAAGCATTGGAAGCTTTGAATAAAGCAGCAGTTGATGTTTGTCATTACTTTGATAAAAATGTTACAAGAGTTACCGCTACTCTTGGGATGGGAACAGGAATATTTTGTGATTGACGAAGGTTTGCATAATGCAAGACCAGATCTTAGTGCTTTGTGGCCGAACGGTCTTTGGCCATGCACCTGCTAAAGGACAGCAATTAGAAGATCATTATTTCGGTTCTATTCCTGAAAGAGTTTATGCTTTTATGCGAGATTATGAAGAAGAAGCATACAAACTTGGAATTCCATTACGTACCCGTCATAATGAAGTAGCTCCCGCTCAATTTGAATGTGCCCCGATTTTTGAAGAAGTAAATCTTGGCTGTTGATCACAATACTTTGTTGATGGATGTTATGGAGTCGGGTGGCAACGCCGTCATAATCTTCGAGTACTGCTGCATGAAAAACCTTTTGCAGGAATTAACGGAAGTGGCAAACACAACAACTGGAGTATGGCTACTGATACAGGTGTAAATCTGTTGGCTCCCGGTAAAACACCGAAGACTAACCTGATGTTCCTTACGTTTTTTGTAAATACAATCAAAGCAGTTCATGATTATGCAGATGTGCTAAGAGCTTCTATTGCTTCTGCACAAAATGATCATCGCTTGGGCGCTAATGAAGCTCCACCTGCAATCATTTCTGTTTTTATTGGTCAATATCTTACCAAAGTCTTGCAGGATGTAAAAGCAAGAGTATCTGAAAAAATGGATGAGACGGATGAAAGCATGTTGAAAATTGATATTCATAAAAGCATTCCTGAATTGCTGACTGGATAATACAGACAGAAACAGAACTTCTCCATTTGCATTCACCGGAAATAAATTTGAATTCCGTGCAGTAGGTTCTTCTGCCAATTGTGCCAATGCAATGACAATATTGAATGTGATCATAGCAGATACGCTAAAACAATTCAAAAAAGACGTAGATACATTGATTGAAAAAGGTGAGAAAAAAGAAATTGCGATCATGCATGTGATCCGGGAATACATTGTGGCTAGTGAAAAAATTTTGTTTGAAGGAAATAACTATAGTCCAGGAGTGGGAAAAAGAAGCTGAAAAAAGAGGTTTGCCCAATGTAAAAACCACTCCGCTTGGCATTGGATGCAATGGTCACTAAAAAAGCAAAAGCGTTATTTGAAAACAATCATGTTTACACTCACGCAGAATTGGAAGCCCGTCATGAAATAGAATTGGAAAAATATATTAAAAAAGTACAGATCGAAAGCCGCATCATGGGTGAATTAGCAACCAGCCATATATTACCTGCCTCCATTCGCTATCAGAATATGTTGGCAAATAATATAATGGGTTTGAAAGAAGCAGGAATGAAAGAATCTGCTTTGCCAATCAAAAACAAATACTGGAAAAAATCTCAGAACATATTAATTCAGTGAGTGAACTGGTGGAAAAAATGATCGAGGCAAGAAAGATTTGTAATAACATGGATAATACCAGAACCAAAGCAATTGCTTATTGCAGCCAGGTAAAAGAAGCATTCTTTGATCAAATCCGGTATCATGTAGATAAACTGGAATTGCTGGTAGATGACGGAATGGTATTTACCCAAAGTATAGGGAAATGCTGTTTTTGAGATAAAAGAAAGAAGATTCAGAATTCAAGGCATAAGGGCAATTTATTTCTCTTGTGCCTTTTTTAATTGACTTTTATTTGAAATTGGCTTTCATGACTCGCAACACATTACCACCAAGAATTTTTTTAATTGATTTCCTAGAATAACCTCTTCTTTCTTAATTCTTCAGTAATCAAAGGATATTTGGTCACGTCATCCATTCCTACAGGGAGAGATGAAACTCCATCGAAATCAGAACCAATTCCTACATAATCGTCTCCCACCAATTTTACGATGTAATCAATATGATCAACCAATTGAGAAATAGTCGGTCTGACTTTATTCAATTCAGTATTCTGATATTCTTCAAATTTATTTTTTACAATCGTTGAATCATGGTAAATGATTCCACAATGAATCTTGGATAATTTTTTTCCCGGTCCATTCAGCCACGATGATCGCTGATCATATTCTTTGCTGATAAAGCCTGAATAAAAATTCACACAGATCACTCCGCCATTTTTTGCAACTGCTTTTATCTGATCATCTTTTACATTCCTGAAGACAGGACAAATATTCCAAACCGAACTATGTGAAAGCAAGACAGGCTTTGTAGTGGTAGCAATGGCATCGTAAAAAGTTTGTTCACCAGTATGTGATAAATCAACTATTACTCCCAGCTCATTCATTCTTTTTACGATCTGCTTCCCAAATTCTGTAAGCCCTTTGTGTTTTAAAGTATCTGCATGTTCTGTTTCATCCATGGCGCTGGTAGCCCAACTGTTACTATTATTCCAGGTCAAAGTCATATACCGCATTCCCCGCTTATACAGGCTATCCAGTTTATTTAGATCATCTTCTATCATGTGACCTCCTTCCACACCGATCAATGCGACCAACTTTTTTTGCCGGATTCCTTTTTTAACGTCACGGATAAGTATATCCCGGCATCATCCGATCAGCATTACGAAGAATTATAAATTCAAGCGAATCTATTTCCTGGTTTGCATCTTTGAAAAAACCCTTCCTTATTTCTTGGGGTCTCCCCGGTCCATACAGAAAAAAACTGTACATCCACACCACCTTCTTTCCAGCGATCCAGATCGCTCTGGCCAGAATTAATACGATGTGAGATATCTTTTCCTTCCAGGACAGATGAAGAAAGGACATCATTGTGCGTATCTACCAGGACAGCTTTGAAATGAATTTTCCGGGCTGATTGTGCAGAAAGAAAAAGAGAAGTCAGAAGGAGAAAGCATAAAATGATGTAGCGCATGGAATTGATTTTATATATGAAACTACAAAAATTGCTTTTTAAATCTATACAGGCAAGCCATGCATTAATTGCATTAAAATATTTTCTTTATCAAATTACCATTTTAAAAGCTTTAAAGAAGTATCGCAATAACATTTATTTTCGCTTCAAATTTCAACAGCATGAAAGATTTGATATTAGAAGCATGGTCCAATCGGGAGTTATTAAGGGAGGAAAAATACATTAATGCAATAGAATGCGTGATTGAAGAAGTTGATAAAGGAAAACTTCGTGTCGCCTCACCCGAAGAAAATGGCTGGCAGGTGCATCAATGGATAAAACAATCTATTCTCATGTATTTTGCCATCAGGCAGATGCATACTTGGAGCCTGGAGCCCTTTGAGTTTTACGATAAAATGTCGTTGAAAAAAAATTATAAAGACCTTGGAGTTCGTGCTGTTCCCCATGCAGTAGCAAGATATGGAGCCTACATTGCTAAAAACGTAGTACTAATGCCTTCTTATGTAAACATCGGTGCATATGTAGATGAAGGCACTATGGTAGATACCTGGGCTACTGTGGGAAGCTGTGCACAGATTGGTAAGGGTGTTCATCTCAGCGGTGGCGTTGGTATTGGTGGTGTATTAGAGCCACTCCAGGCAAGCCCTGTTATTATCGAAGATGGTTGTTTTATTGGTAGTCGCAGTATTGTTGTAGAAGGTGTGAAGGTGGAAAAAGAAGCAGTGCTCGGCGCCAATGTAGTGCTGACTCAGTCAACCCGCATTATTGATGTAAGCGAAAACGAACCTAAAGAATATAAAGGCAGAATTCCGGCAAGAAGTGTTGTGATACCTGGATCTTATACCAAGAAATTTCCAGCAGGTGAATATGGAGTAAGCTGTGCATTGATCATCGGTCAGCGAAAGGCAAGTACCGATCTGAAAACAAGCTTGAATGATGCATTAAGAGATTTTAATGTTAGTGTATGATTCCGGAATTGTTCTATAAAAGCAAAGCTCGGGTTCAATCATTTTACATTTTAAACTTTTCCTTTTTCAATTTACATTTGCCGCCCGCCCGGGTGGCGAAACTGGTAGACGCACTGTCTTCAGGTGGCAGCATCCGAAAGGTTGTGCTGGTTCGAATCCAGTCCCGGGCACTAAAAATCTCAACTGTTAATTGTTGAGATTTTTTTATTTCTTCTACATTATTGAACGACTAAATAGTTACAATAAAAAAGCAGGTCGGCTAGACAACCACCTGCTTGGTCTTTGTTGACCGTTCACATGAGAAAACTGCTTTATTTTTAATCCAAACCAACCGGATTTTTAAAGAATTGAGACTAAAGGTATTTATAAGAAAACTGGGTTAACTGTTAATATCTACTGAAACATGAAATTTTATACCTAAATCGTAATAGGCAACTTATATCCTGATAAAGCCCCGCTTATAAAATGAAAGCCGCTCTGCTAAGCGGCTTTCTTGAGACTGCATATTTAAAACTAACAAAAGGTGTTTCAGTATCCAGCGTTTTGAGTCATATTCGGATTCACATCAACTTCAGCCTGGGGAATCGGGAATAATTCTATGAATGTCAGAAGTAACGATTGGAAGTGCCTGATAAGGGTTTTGCGTTTTGACATGATTGGTAATTGGCAGATTCAGGCGCATCAAATCCCAATAACGGTCTCCTTCAAAAGCCAGTTCTTTTCTTCTTTCATTGATAATATCATGCTTTTAACTGTGCTCCTGCAGAAGTATAGCCAGCAAAAGATGGATCCCTTGCTTCTGCTACATCATTCAAATAAACCTTTGCATTGGTTTCATCACTCAAATTGGCATCGGCTTCTGCCAGGATCAATACTACATCAGCATAACGCAGCACTTTTATATCATCCTTATCCGCAGGGTTGGATGTATTGGAATATTTGTTATTGAAATAAACGGTGTTGCCGCTGCTATTTCCTATAAGAATTACATCTCTTCTTACATCTGTTGCACTGTATTGGCTATACAAATCATTAGTGATCCAAAGATCGCCATATCCAATGGGCGGTTGCTGATAAAAAGCAGACAATTGATTAGAAGAAAGATTGGAAGCTTCATCACTTGAAACTTCAAAAAGAGTTTCAACCTGATCATCCCTTGCAGCAGGATCAGCCCAATAACCCACATAATTGCTGGCATCCACTAATGAAAACCCGCTGTTAGTAACTACATCCAATGCTGCAGTTTTTGCATCCTGCCAATCACCCATGGTCATATACACTTTAGCCAGCAATCCTTTTGCCGCATATTTAGAAATAAATTCAGAATTCATTTCTCTTGTAAAGCTGGTGCTCTTGATGGTCATCGTTTGACCCTGGTTCAATGAAATCAGTGAATATGCCTGGTTCAGGTCATTGACGATTTGATTATATACTTCCTTCACAGTATTGCGGGCAGGGAGAGCACTTCTGGTCATAAGCGGTAACGATTGGCACTCCTGCAGCATTTGGATGCTACCGTATATGGTGTTGCAAAATTGCGGACCAATTCAAAATGCATCAACGCTCTTACTGCATATGCTTCACCTCTTAATTCGTCCACAATAGGCGTACTCGCCAATGTTGAATTGATGATCTGATTAGCATCTTTAATTGATCCATAAGCAGCATTCCAAACAGCAGCTACTGTTGCATCAGCTGTTGTTTCATTGAAATCCCGAAAAGGAAGATACCTCCCGGAATTACCATTTTTAAGATATACATTATCGGCTGCCAGGTCACCCTTTACCGGAAGAGTTCTTCCATAAAGATTGACGTTTCTCAACCCTGCGTACATTCCGTTTGCTAAAACATTCAGGTCAGCATCCGATGAAATGCCTCCATTCGCAGGTGATCCATCATAAGGAACCAGGTTGAAAAAACTTTTCTTACATGACGTGGTCGCCGTTGCTACTATGATGGATAAAATAAATACTTTAATTGTTGTCTTCATATCTGATCTTATTTATTTATTAAAAAGTTACATTCAATCCGGCCGTAAGTGATTTGGTATAGAAAATATTTAAATTGCTTTGGCCGGCGATCCCTTGTTCAGGATCTATTGTCAGGTTCTTATCATAAGTTTTTGTCCAGAGATTAGTGCCTCTTACATATATCCGTAACGCTGAAATTTTCAGCTTGCTCACTAAAGCACTGTTGAGATTATAACCAACAGTCAGGTTTCTCAGTCTTATAAAATCTCCTTTGTAAAGAAATCTTGTTGAAAAAGCATTGGAGTTATTGCCGGAACCAAACACATATTTCGGAACATTGGTAATGTCGCCTGGCTTTTGCCAGCGTTGCAAATTGATAGCATACCTGTTAAGATCAGGATAAGCGCCATCGATGGCATAGAAGATCCACGCATCACGAACCAGATTGCCATAGTTAAACACAAAGTCGGTCGCCAACTCAATGCCTTTGTATGTTATTGTGCTTGTAAGCCCACCATAATATTTCGGAGAAGCTGAACCTATGAATTGACGTTGAGCTGTATTATAATTATTTGTTGTTTGCGCATGTGTTCCATCTACCCACCACAATGGGTCTCCATTAGCTGGATCAACGCCTGCCCATTCACGAACAAACCAAGAATTGATATCATATCCTTCACTCAAAGCACCAATGTTTTTATGCCCAGGCAAAGTCAGCAGTTTATTTATATTGTGAGAAATATTAAAATTTATATCCCAGGAAAAATCTTTGGTCCTGATAGGAGTGCCGTTAAGTGTTAATTCAAATCCTTTATTTTCCACCTTACCGATATTATCAATAAAAGAAGTGAATCCGGTAGTTGCAGAAAGGGGATTAGCAAAGAGCAATCTATTGGACACTCTCCGATATACATCAAAAATGAATGATAAACGATCTTTAAAGAAACTTGCATCCAAGCCAACATCAGCCTGATTGGTTGACTCCCATGTCAGGTTCAGGTTACCTACCACAGTAAAAGATTCCTCCGGGTTGTCCTGCATAATTTACACCATACTGAATTTGCGGCCTCCATTGATAATCCCCGATACAGCATTACCCGTGGTTCCATAAGAGCCACGAAGTTTCAACCCGGATACAAAATGAATATTATTGAAAAAATTCTCTTTATCGATATTCCATGCGCCACCAACTGACCAGAAATTTCCATAAAGGTTGTCCTGGCTAAACCGTGATGAACCATCTCTCCTGAAACTTCCGCTCAATACATATTTATTTTGATAGCTTAAAGTAACAGAAGAATAAAGCGCAGCAAAATCATAATCAGAACCAACAGAACTTGCTCCGGCTGGAGTAGCAGAATTTATTCCATAATATAATTGGTTGGTTGGGGGAAAGCCTTGTCCGGCCTGGTACACCCCATAGGTTTTACTCTTTTGTACTTCATAACCTGCCTGTGCTTCAAGTCTTATCTTTTGTTCCGGGCCGAAACCTGTGTTATAATTAAACTGGTTAGTGTTGATCCAGTTGAATATGCGGGTATTGTTAGTTTGTAAAAGACCTCCATACCCTACACCATCACCATGAAACTGGTTCCAAAAATCAATTTCATCAAGCTGGTTATAATCAATTCCAAACCGGGAAGAAAATTTTAAATTTTTCAGGATCGCATACTCTGCGCCAACATTTCCCTGGATCAATGTAGTATTATTGCTATGTCTGTCATACTTAGCGATGTATAATGGATTATATTGTCCATCGTTAAATGCTTTAGTATCGTTAGTATCTGTGCTGATATTTAAAGTACCATCCGGATTATAAGGACTGATCGTTGGACGAAGAAAAGGAAGTGATCCGACGGGATTAGCAAAGGCACCGCCGTTATTAGGTGCATGTTGAATAGAATTCGAACCTGTGAGGTTCACCGTAAAGCTCAGTTTATCGCTGGCAACATGTTTGTAATTAGTGCGGAAAGAATATCTTCTGAAATCCGATCCAACAACTGTAGCCTGCTGTGTGAAATAGCCCGCCGGAAACATAAAACTGATTTTTGCTATCACCGCCACTCGCGGATAAATTATAATCCTGCTGAAGGCCCGTACGTGTAATCGTTTTTAACCAATCAGTATTTATTCCATTGTTACCGCCATAATAATCAGCAATAGCATCAACATCAGATTGTGAGTACTCCAGCATTTACAGCGCCTTCACGCAATAACTCTATATATTCGGTAGCATTTAAATACCGGGCATTGGATGGAAGCTTTGCTATTTTATTGCCTCCCACCTCAGCATCAGCATTGAATTTTGTTTTTCCTGCACGGCCTTTTTTAGTCGTGATCACAATAACACCGTTGGCATCCTCTTGACCCATAGATAGAAGTCGCTTGTGCATCTTTTAATACAGCTATGCTTTCAATGTCATTTGGATTCAAACCGGCCAAAGCGTTCGCTGTAGTTGTAAGACCATTAGCAGTAAAAGCAGTCAGATCCCCTGCATTAATAATAATTCCATCCACTACATATAAAGGATCAGCGCCTGCAGTAGCAGAACCTATTCCTCTTATTCTTATTGACTGAAAGGCACCGGGTTGACCAGTTGATACCGGGGCCTGCAAGCCAGCAACTTTTCCCTGCAATTCCTGGTCAACAGAAGTATATGGTCGATTCTCGACATCCTTTGACTTAAGTGTAGAAATGGATGAAACAACTTTAGGTTTTACCTGTGAGCCATAACCCAATACTACTTCTTCCAGTACTGATTCCTGTTGTTTCAGCGTTACATCAATTACCGATTTATTTCCAATGGACACTTCCTGATTTGCCTTTCCTATAAAGGAAAATACCAGAGTCCGGGCATTTCTGTCAACAGAAATAGAATACTTACCACTTGCGTCTGTAGTACCGCCCTGTTGTGTTTCTTTGACAGTAACTGAAGCATTGGCAACCGGATTGCCATTTTCATCAATTACCTTGCCTGTAATGGTTTTTTGTGCGAATACAAACATCGCAGGCAGAAACATCATAATAACTAATAGAAATCTTTTCATGATTAAATTTTTAATTATTTATAACAAACAAGGCAACAAATTGCGTTGATATGATTCAAAAAAAGATGTGACTTTTACTGAAGCATGAATTTTTATGTACGAAGCAGTTTTTTTGCGTCCTCACATTAATACTGAAATATAAAATGAAGTGATCAGGGCAGTATTTCCAAACTCAAGAATGAATTTTGATGAATGAAGCAGCACAAACAAGAACCCTATCCTCTATCATTTATAGAAGGTTTTTTTTGCAGCTAATAATAGCATTATCATGGAATTGTCATGATAATTTTTTTACCATCTGTATAAGATTTAAACCATGAAACTAAAATTCACTATTGCTTAACGCCGTACAATGATAGTTTTGAAAGATCCGTTCGTTCTAAAATTTGGCATGAGAGAGCCACATGAGAAATCCTGTATCCTGAAATTATTTTTAAGTGAACCAACGAGCCCTGCTGCTATGATCAGAGACAGATACCTGAGAGCCTTATTTATACCCTTACTTGGAATTTTTATACCTATAATTTCCGGTATCGTCACCTATAGTAAGTACGGTTTATTACAAATTGTCGAAGCAAATTTCTATTTTATTTTCTGTTCGTTTTTAATATGGACCGGTAGCAACTGGGTTCACATGAAACTCCGCCCTGTATACAGAACGGGTGTAAATCCATTCATAAAAATAACTTCGATTTCTCTCTTATCTATTCTCTGTGGAATCAGTATCGGCGGAATTCTTGCAATGCTGTGGCTGAAATTCTCTTATGAAATTTTCAACTGGACAAATCTTTTCAAATTCCTGGTGCTCTGTATGCTTGCCATCATTGTATTCACACTTGTTTATGAAATTTTATTTCTTAGCAAGGAAAGAGAACTGGACGGCAAAATCGTCAAACAGCTTGATCATGAACGGGTGCAGGCTGAAATGACCATATTAAAAAATGAATTGGATCCTCATTTTATGTTCAATTCGCTAACCACTTTGTCTCACCTGATACTGAATGATCCTCCAACGGCACATGAGTTCAACAGCAAACTTTCAAGTGTTTATAAATATTTCCTTTTGAATAAAGAAAGAGAACTTATTTCGTTAGAAGACGAACTAGAATTCATTGAAAATTATTTTTTCCTATTACAGATCCGGCATGACAATAAACTGGAACTCGAAACCGACCTTAAAGGAAATGAAGGAAAAATAATGATCTTACCATGCGCTCTTCAGATCTTGGTCGAAAACGCAGTAAAACATAATGAGTTTAATCAAAACAATCCTCTAAAAATCAAAATTGCAATGAACGGCCAGTACCTGAAAGTAAGCAACAACAGCAAACCAAAACCCTATCTGGTCAAATCAACCGGTATTGGATTGAGGAATCTAAGTTCCAGGTATAAACTGGTGTGTAATAAAGATATTGTAATTGAAAATTCAGCAGAAAGATTTACGGTTAAACTGCCCCTGATAGAATAACAGAATAGAAATGATATGTTGATTTAAAACCCATAAACCTAAAGCCATGTTAAACGTAATTATCATTGAAGATGAAAAGCCTTCTTTGGAAAATCTGTTGCACACTTTCAACGAAATATCAGTGCCGGTAAATGTCAAAGCCAAATTGGGCACGGTAAGAGAAAGCATTAATTATTTATCCAGTGACAACGAAGCTGACATTATATTTAGCGATGTGCAGCTTCCTGATGGACTTTCTTTTGAAATATTCAGTCAGACTAATGTGAACATTCCGGCTATTTTCGTCACCGGCTATGATGAGTTCATGCTGAACGCATTTGAATATAACGGTATTGATTACCTGTTAAAACCAATAACCAAGCATGAACTTGAAAAGTCTCTTATGAAATACCGCATGCTGGAAAGGCATTTTGGTACTAATCAAACTTCTGTAAATAACCTGATACAGCATCTCAATGTCAGAAAAAGAAACAGGCTTTTAGTCAGAAGGGGCCTTGAAAATATACCCTTGCGGCTGCAGGACATTGTTTTCTTTTATACTGAAAATAAAATTGTCTATGTGATCGACAATGCCGGTAAAAAATATATTGTAGACAAAAATCTGACTGAATTGGAACATGAATTGGATGACAATATGTTTTTCCGGGCCAACAGGCAATACATACTCAACATTAATTACATCAAAGGATTCAAGGCTTACGAAAAAGTAAAATTATTGGTTGATCTGACATTGACTGATCTTAATCATTGCATCATTGTAAGCCAGGAAACAGCCCCTGAATTTAAAGACTGGATGTATAACGCATAGAATTGCGTTTGCTGATTTCTATTATTAACACATTTGAGCCCGGTTAAAAAACTTTGGGTTATACATTATCATTTTTTGTTTAATTTTCCTCATAGTCCTTAACCGTTGGTTAACTACATTTAAGCAGCGGTGATACGAAACCTGCATTACATTGCCGTGGTTATTCAATAATATGATCATTAAGGCGAGAACTGTAAGACTCAGCATTCTTATCAGTACTATAATAATTGGCCTTATTATAGTTATTCAGGCTTTTTGGCTGGGAAAAGTGTACCGCTATGAAGAAAAAGAGTTTGACAGAAAAGTCATCAGTGCAGTCAAAGGTTTATATGATGACATAAAATTGGTAGAAGATCCAGCAAAATATCTCAACGATATAGTCACAAAGCCAGAGCCACACATTTATATCGCCGCAGTTGAAAGATGGGAGCCGGTTGATACCATTTCATTTTATCTTCATCATGAGTTGGACTTTTCAGGAATTTTCACGGATTGCAGGCTAACATTATATGATGATAAACGGGGTATCTTTTTTGAAAAAGATATTTATTCTGCCGGCAGCAACAATAGCTCCCTGAAAGCTTTACCCGAACGGGCTGCAAAAATTTCTTATGACAGTATCATTCTTTATTTTCCGCACCGGGAAAGATATATTCTTTCCAATATGATTTTCTGGATAGTGACCAGTTTGATCCTGTTGGGAGTATTGGTATGGCTTGGCCTAAGTCTCTTTTATCTTAACAGGCAAAAATCTCTTAATGAACTGCAAAGAGACTTTGTAAATAATTTTTCACATGAATTCAAAACTCCTTTGTCTGTTATTTCCCTCGCTGCAGAATCTTTGAAAAAAAATTCAGCTATAGAAAAACGGGAAAAGATCCTGCAATATGCCGATATGGTGAGAAATCAAAGTCAATACCTGCAGGGACAGATTGATCGGTTACTTCGTTATTCTTTCTCAGAAAAAGCGGAGCTTCAGCTTATCCGGGAAAATGTGAACATACATGAACTGGTTCATGAAGCCGCTAATAATCTTCAACCGTTGATCGAACAGAAAAAAGCGCAAATCGTTTTTGAATTGAAAGCTGAAAACCCTATCGTTAACGGAGATAAAAATTATCTATTGATCGTCTTCATTAATCTTATTGAAAATGCCTTAAAGTTTTCCAAAGAACCAAAAGTTACTATAGGGGCCAATAACAACAATCATCATCTTGAAATAAATGTCAGGGATAATGGTGTAGGAATTGAAAAAAAATATGTCCGTGATATTTTTAAGAAATTTTTCCGGGTGCCTAAAGGAGATATTCACTCTTCAAAAGGGTTTGGTATAGGCCTTAGTTTTGTAAAAAAAATTATTGACAGCCATCACGGAACTATATCTGTTGATAGCGTTCCCGGAATTGGAAGTAATTTTGTCATTACCCTTAACCAAAGCCAATCCTGAATGGATAAACCTGTTATGGTACTGATTGCAGAAGATGATCTTCAACTCGGCTTCCTGATCAAAGAAAACCTGGAAGAAGAAGGGTATGAAGTCATAAACTGCCCTGATGGTGAAACAGCCTGGGAGTTTTTTCAGAAAAAACAACCTGATATCTGCTTGCTGGATGTGAACATGCCGAGCCGGGATGGCTACAGTCTTGCTAGAAAAATCCGGCAAAAAAATGATATAGTGCCCATCATTTTCCTGACAGCTAAATCCATGGAAGAAGATAAGCTGAAAGGCTTTGAAAACGGAGCCGATGATTACATCACGAAACCTTTCAGCATGAAAGAACTGCTGCTGCGTATGAATGTCTTTTTACGCCGGAATAAAATGCTGCTCCCGGCTAAAAGCCGTGAAATAAAGATCGGCAAACTGATCTTCATGCCGGATGAAATGAAATTGACCAATGGGAAAGAAAATGTTTCGCTTACTCAACGGGAATCGGAATTGCTACAATTCTTCTGTGCTCATCCAAATAAAGCATTAAAGAGAGAGGATATTCTCACACATGTTTGGGGGAAAAACGATTATTTCCTTGGCAGAAGCATGGATGTATTCGTTACCAAGTTGCGTAAGCATTTAAAAAACGAGCCCTCTGTTAATATAGAAACAGTGCACAACGTGGGATTCCGTTTCAATATCAAGGAATGATCTTATGCTACAAGCAAACTGCAACCCCTCAGATCACTATTATCTTTTCTGCCCAATACTTCAAATCTGCCATCTTCATGCGCTTTTCCCACATCATCAGTAGCTATGAAGCTGCAGGAATAAACATTGGCCAGATCAATTATATTGAGAAGCCCTGTGCCATAACGACTGACCCGTAAAGGATCTTCTTCATCCCGAACCAGTACTTTCATCCAGGGTGGACAATGAAATATCCCTTCCTTTTTTGAATACGCTTGCGATAATAGCTCTGTCATTCCATATTCTGAATGAATAACTGATACTCCAAAAGCTTTTTTCAATATTTCATGTACCTGTCCACGAACCATTTCTTCTCTCCTGCCTTTCATACCGCCGGTTTCCATAATGATTGTATGCTGTAAAAGTCTGTTTTTACCGCTCGCTATTATTTTATCTGCAAAATCCAGCAAAGCAAAAGTTACTCCGATCAAAAGTGTTTTTTGCTTATTATGCTCTAATTTTTCCAGGGTCGCCGACAATTGATCAAATTCTCGTAGATAAAAGCCGCTCTCAGGATGCCGACTCAGCCTGATAAGCTGATCTACCATATACACTAATGAAGAATTTTTTCTTTCCAGGTAAGAAGGCAATAGCCCAATAACACAGTATTCTTGGATAGAACCGTAGAATATCTCAAAACATTTAATAAAACTTTTTTTGTATAATGAAAGGTCCTTTATCAAGTGCCGGCTATTGATACTTTGTGTTGTCCCGCTACTTTCAAAAACCGTTTCTGCTGTAAAAGAAGTAGTTTGAATCAACTGTGATTTAAAAAAACTTATAGGTAAAAAAGGGATTTCTTCTATTGCAGCAGATCCGGCATCATGAAAACCCAGAACCTCAGAAAAGCTTCTATAAACGGGGTTATTCTCATATTGAAAATGAAAAATTCTCCTTGCCAGTGACGGAAAGTTTTGCTCATCCGCCCCCCAAATTTTATCATTTTGCTCACTCCAGTCCATTAGGATAGTAAACAGTTTCCACGTAAATTTGAGAAAAGTATTTCAATGCGCTTCCTTTTTGTATTTTTTGCTATTGTGATTGTGGCAGGTTGCACAAAAAATAAATTCACTACCAAACCCCAGCTCAAAGTTAAATCTATTAATTCTACTGACATTTCGGGCTCACAGACTCTCATCATTGTCCTGGACCTGACCGATAAAGAAGGAGATTTCACTTCTTTTTTTGGTGTTAAAAAAACAGTCGCTGCATGTCCCGGCAGTAATTTCCTGGACACAACTCTGTTCCAATTACCACAAGATTTTATCGACACCAAAAAAAAAGAAGGGGACGTTACAATTACACTTGACCAGATTCACCGGGGAGCCAATACTTGCCTTGCGCCAGGTGGAGGTGTAAAGGTAGACACAGCAATTTACAGTTTCTGGACCCGTGATCTCGCCGGAAATGTAAGCGATACTGTTTCTACGGAACCCATACTGATCCACAATTAAATTGATGCAGCTCCAGCATGAGAGCTATAATAAATTTTCTTGTTTACAGCAACCTGTTTATCGCATGTTGTGCATTGGCTTTTACTTATGAAAGCTTTCTCTTATTGCATCTTCCCTCTTCGCTAAACTGGTATTTATTGCTGATATTTCTTTGTACAGTTTTTATTTACAACCTGCATTACTATGTAAAACTGAAAAAAAACAGAACAGATGACCGGCTTCAATGGTGCAGGCAAAATAAAAAACTTGTATTATGGCTGATCATCGCAAGCCTTTTCTTCATAGGCGGCGGTATAGTTTATCATTTTAAGGCAATCTTTGGCACAGCAGAATATTTTAATTATAACAATCTGATTTGGTTTATCATTCTTCCGATATTGGCTCTGGGTTATTCCTATCCATTCATTCCCTGGAACAGAAAAAGCCTGCGCCAAATCGGGTGGCTCAAAATGACTTCACTGAGTTTTATATGGAGCTTTACTACGGTTGCACTTCCTGTCTATATGCTACCCGGCAATCGGGGTCTTTATGCAGAAAATCTTTCTATACTGTTGCTGTTATTTCAACGTTTCATTTTTGTTGCAGCTGTCAGCTTTTTGTTCAACATAAAAGATTATGAAGAAGACAGAATGGATGGCATTAAAACGTTGGTGGTGATTCTCGGACCTCAAAAAAGTCTTCAGTACGGTAAATGGATAATGCCCATTGTAAATACAGTAATTACTTCACTCCTTCTTTGGTATTTTGATTTAAAAAACCTTGCTTGTTATGCTGCTTCTTTAATACCAATAATTCTTCTGTTCTTTTTGTATCAATACTATTCGCCAATGAAAAGCACGGCTTTTTTTGTTGTACGCAATGATGGTTTAATGCTGACTAAGGCCTTACTTCTTATCTTCGCACTATTATTAATACATTAAAATCCGCGTGATATGGCTTCAAAAGCAAAAGCAAAAAAATCTTTTATTTCTGACAAAGCATTTCAGTTTTTAAAAAATTATATCAATAATCCTTCCCCTGTAGGATTTGAGTCAGGCGGTCAAAAACTCTGGCTGGAATATCTGAACGAATATGTTGACAAACATTTCATAGATCCCTATGGCACTGCTGTTGGCATTATCAACTCCAATAATAATTTCAAAGTTGTAATTGAAGCACATGCCGATGAGATCAGTTGGTTTATAAACTACGTTACACCCGAAGGGCTGCTATATTTGAAAAGAAACGGAGGTGTGGATTATCAGACTGCACCCGCTCAAAGAGTAATAATTCACGGCAAAAAAGGTCCGGTGAAAGCTGTTTTTGGCTGGCCTGCCATCCATACACGGCTCGGCAATACTGATCAAAAAGAGCCGCAACCTAAAACGGATAACCTTTGGTTGGATTGCGGTGCAAGGAATCGAAAAGAAGTGGAACAATTAGGAGTTCATATCGGCGCTGTGGTTACGTACCAGGAAGGGTTTGATGAGCTTGCTAATGGCTTTTATGTTGGAAGAGCTTTTGATAATCGTGTTGGCGGATTTATGATAGCCGAAGTAGCAAGATTATTAAAAGAAAACAAAAAGAAATTGCCATACTCATTATACATCGTTAATGCAGTGCAGGAAGAGATCGGGTTGCGTGGTGCCGAAATGATAGCAAGAAGGATCAAACCGGACATTGCCATCATTACTGATGTAACCCATGATACTTCTACTCCCATGATCAATAAAAATATTGAAGGAGATGTGCAATGTGGTAAAGGCCCGTCATTATCTTATGCTCCGGCGGTTCATAATAAATTGCTGGCATTGGTTGAAAAAGTGGCAACTGGTAAAAAAATTCCTGTACAATGGAGAGCATTGAGCCGCAGTACCGGAACCGATACAGACTCTTTTGCTTATGCAAATGACGGTTGTCCTTCCGTTCTTATTTCAATACCGCTTCGTTACATGCACACTACAGTTGAAATGATCCATAAGGACGACATTGAGAATACCATTCGACTGATGTATGAAACTTTGCTAACTTTATCACCAAGGACGAACTTATCATACTTATAGGTAGTAGCAGTAGTTATCAGAAAGATAAATTTGTAGAAAACAAAAAAGTTCACCAACCGATCCGCTCCCCAAATTTTCCTAAACCAAAATACTCATTCAATTGCAGGTTAAGACCTAATTGGTTATAAGTAGTATTATCCTGGTATGAAGCCAAAGCGTAACGAACCTGGATTTTTTTAAACAACACTCCAACGCCCAATGAGAAACCATTAAGTCCATTACCGGAATTACCGATATTTAATTCCTGCCTTCTTAAATAATTGTAACCACCTGTAATCTCAACTTTATTACTCAGATAAATATCCGTAGCAAAAACAAAATGGCGAAAGATCTTATCAAATGAAAGTTTGTTGCTGCTTCCATTCGAAAAGCCATTTTCATTATTAAAAGTAGTATCATTAAAACGAATATCAAATTGCTGCAAATGGTGTGCGGTAAAAGAAAAACCAAATGGGGCATTTTTTAGTCTTTTCGTAATCCCGATTTCCAGGTCAAAAGGAATATCCTGGGCATCAGTTCCATCATATTTCTTTAATTGAAAGCCCATGTTTTTTGCAAGAACAGCCGCAGAAAATAATTTCGCTGAATCATTGTACAAGACTCCTGCATCTACTGCAATGCCATTGGAACGATACAAACCGTAATTAGAATTTATAAATTTGAGAGTAGTGCCATAATTCCATTTCTCCATATACTTATGAGAAGCAGAAATCTGCATAACCCAATCTACCGGCCGCAAAGATCCCAGCACATTTCCGGATGCATCTGTTTGTTGAATACTTCCGTAATTAAAATAATTCAGCCCCCACTGAAAACTGGTATTAATTTTTGAGCTGTAATATCCAAGAGCCAAACTATACACCTTGATCCCAGAATAAAAACTGTTAAAGACTGTATTCATTTGAGAATGCATAGATGGTTTCAGCAATGCAGGATTATTAAATGCGAGACCCGCATCATCAGATATTTTAGAAACATTGATACCACCCAAAGCCGTTAACTGTGGAGTGTTGGGAAGTTTCAAAAAATTAAATACGGTATTCCCGCCAAGAGTCTGCCCTGCTGCGCTGCAGGAGAAGATCAAAAAAATTATAGAGATTCGTAACCGCAAAGCGATACGAAAATAAGTTTTTAGAAAATAGTAATGCTGAATTAGTCCTGCAAAGCCAGTTCAAGCACCTGGCTCATGTTTTTCACGTAGTGAAATTTGATCCCTTTGATAAAATCAGATTCAATTTCTTCAACATCTTTTTCATTTTGTGTACAAAGAATGATCTCTTTCAGGCCGGCTCTCTTGGCAGCCAATACCTTTTCTTTAATACCACCTACCGGTAATACTTGTCCTCTTAGCGTAATCTCACCCGTCATGGCAAGAAACGGTTTTACTCTTTTCTTTGTTACAGCAGAAGCGATAGAGGTCATCATCGTAATACCAGCACTAGGCCCATCTTTGGGCACAGCCCCTTCAGGTACATGAATATGAATATTCTTTTTTTCAAACAATTTTGAATCTATATTATATTTCTTAGCATTAGATTGAAGATAGGTCAATGCGGTGCTCGCACTTTCTTTCATCACATTACCAAGGTTACCTGTCATCTTCAATTCTCCCTTTCCATCGCTCAGGCTGGTTTCAATAAATAATATATCACCTCCGACATAGGTCCATGCAAGTCCAACTGCTACTCCCGCCATATTAGCCGTCTTATAGATTTCATTACTATATTTTGGTTTACCAAGGATCTTTTCGATATCATCATCAGAAATTGAAGCTTTGAGTTTGCCTTTTAAAGCCATTTGTTTGGCCTGGTAACGCATGATAGAAGCCAATTGACGATCCAATTCTCTTACACCACTTTCACGGGTATAATCCTGGATGATTTTCTCCAGTACTTTATCACTGATCTTAAAATTACTGTTCTTTAACCCATGCAATTCCTTTTGTTTGGGAAAAAGATGCGTTTTTGCTATTTCGATCTTTTCTTCTACTGCATAACCGCTGAGATCAATAATTTCCAAACGATCCCGCAAAGCCGGTTGAATATTTTGAACATTATTTGCAGTAGCGATAAACAAAACTTTACTGAGATCATATTCTAACTCCAAATAGTTGTCATAGAAAGTATGATTTTGTTCAGGGTCGAGTACTTCTAATAATGCACTGCTGGGGTCGCCACGAAAATCATTTCCTACCTTATCAATTTCATCCAATATCATTACCGGGTTTGATGATTTTACTTTTCGGATGGACTGAAGTATCCTGCCGGGCATTGCTCCAATATAAGTTTTCCGATGTCCGCGGATCTCACTCTCATCATGCAAACCACCGAGGCTTAATCTTACATATTTTCTTCCGATAGCATTGGCAATGCTGCGCCCTAAAGATGTTTTGCCGATACCGGGAGGTCCTACAAAACAAAGAATGGGGCTTTTCATGTCTCCTTTCAATTTCAACACAGCGAGGTATTCCAATATTCTTTCTTTTATTTTGTGCATGCCGTAATGATCGGTATCCAGAGTCTTTTTTGCTTTTTTCAGATCATAATGATCTTCCGTGTATTCTTCCCAGGGAAGATCGAGCATCAGGTCAAGATGATTATACACTACAGAGAAATCCGGAGTGCTTGGGTGCATCCGCTCCAGTTTTTCAATCCCTTTCTGAAACATTTCCTTAGCTGCCAAGGGCCATTTTTTCGCCTCGCCTTTTTTCTGCATTTCCTTTATTTCCTGCGCATTTGAATCTCCTCCTAATTCGTCCTTGATACTCTTTAACTGTTGTTGCAGAAAATATTCCCGCTGTTGTTTATCTAACTCACTTTTTGTCTTATTTGTTACTTTATTTTTAAGCTCGGCAAATTGTAATTCCTTTTGCAGCAATTTCATTAGTAAATCTGCTCTCTGCCGGATTTGATTCAATTCGAGCAAACGTTGTTTTTCTTTTATGTCCGTACTCAGATTACTGGAAATAAAATGAATCAAAAATGAAGGGTTCTCAATATTGCGAAGTATTATCGAAGCTTCAGTAGGAATGTTGGGAGAAAGCTGGATGATCTCTGTTGCAAGATCTTTAATATTGGCAACATACGCTTCAAAGTCGGCATCTTTTGGAGGTGTTATTTCCTCTTCCAATTTATGTACCCTTGCTTTGAAATAAGGGTCCGTTTCAAAGACAGATTCAATAGAAAAACGGGCTTTCCCCTGAATGATCACCGTAGTCCCGCCATCGGGCATTTTAATCTGTTTTACGATCTTGGCAACAGTACCGATCTGTTCCAGGTCTTTTATTTCAGGGTCTTCTACATTACTGTCTTTTTGCGCTACCACACCAATCAATTTGTCAGTCTTATAAGCATCATTTACCGCCTTAATACTTTTATCACGACCAACCGTAATAGGCAAAACCATTCCGGGAAAAAGGACTGTGTTACGTAAAGGCAGCAAGGCTATCTCCGAAGGAATCTCAATACCATTGGGGTTTTCCTGATCACTTTCGTTCAAAGGAATGATGGGCAAAAAATCCATTTCATCTTCCGACTTCAATAAAAATTTTTCAAAACTCATAACTATATCTTCATTAGACAATCTGTCATCCGCATTGGGCGAATGGCGAAAATACAACCGGAATATATAGTAGTCAAGATTCGTGCCTGCCATATATTTTCCAATAGAGAGTCCTTTGAAAAGTAACCTGTTATGATTGAAATCAATTTCGCAAGATTATTCAGAGCAATAAAAATCCCTTCCTGAACGGAAGGGATAAAACCAACTGTAGCTTTTCTATTTTATAGAATGGATAGACCGATTGATACCTGGAACCCCTGCGATGTCCACTTATCCTGGTTATCTATATCATTAATATTACTGAGGCCTATAGCATAACGTCCTGTGATCCGCAATGCGGCCAGTTTCAATTGTGCTCCTGCCAATAATGAAAAATCTCCATGCTTGAAAGCATCGCCTCCATTCTGAAGTAAGGTTTTGTTTTGATTCATCAGGATCCCGAATTGAGGCCCTGCCTGTAAGGAAAGAAATTTCCCGATTAGTTTATAATTCAGTAAAATCGGGATGGAGATATAATTCAATTTTACATCTCGTTGATAAGAAGGATTGAAAACATTTTCATAAATATGGTTAAAGTTGCTGTCCACTGTTGTTGTAACCTGGTTGAACAATACTTCTGGTTGCAGACCCCATTTATGTCCGAGCCCGATCTCCATAAAACCGCCGAGATGATAACCATATTTAAATTCATTTTTGAATGACTGGCCATCCACTTTAATGATGTTGGCGCCGCCTTTGATGCCTAAATGGAATTGCGCCATCATAGCCTGAGACAACAGGAGTACGGCGATGAGTGAGAAAAGTTTTGTTTTCATAAATTTTGTTTTTGAATTCTCAAAAAATTTCAAGGATAATGCCAGAGCAACCATGTCGTTGTTAAATTCTCTTAACGACTAAAAACGTTTCAGCATTGAAACTGTAAAGTGAAAAATATATTGTTTCATGTTTGCAAAAGTTTTTAAAAATCAAAACATGAAACCGGCATTCACAGAACCGAGAACGCTGAAATTCTTTGAGGTAGCGGGAAAATAATAATCAAAGATCGCCTGGGGCTGAATGAAGAGTTTTCCAATGGAATACTCTCCTCTCAAATAAAAAGTGAGAGAAAGAGGCTGGAAATTGAGCTTACTGTCGAGATAGGCATTTTCTGTGCTGAATAAAATGTTGGCACTTGTACTCACTGCCTGAGCATAAGTGGCAGTACTTTGATTAAAACCAAACTTTTGTGTACCACTGGTAAGAACTAACTGTGGCGTCAGTCGTATGTGATCATTGTAGGCAAATACATCCAACCAGTAAAAATCATGACGTACCGAAGCCATTAATGAAAAGTCACTCACCGTTTCTGTGGAATTAATATAAGTAAAGCCATAAGGTCTCAATCGTAGTGATTGAATTAGTTCCTGTCTCTTGTCATATGCAGAACGGCTTCCCCAGCCATAGTTCAACGAAATGGTGGGACGGATCCACCATTTGCGATAAGTAAAATATCCCGACAATTCATTTTGAAGAGGCGAAGTATAAAACGGAAGAGAGTCTTTTGTAAAATAACGGGTATATGCGATGCCGGTTGCAAGGTCACGGTTTTCAAGATAATCATAAGAGGGGCTAAGTGAAAATTGATAAAAATTCAGATTCGTTTCATCATTCACAATATAGCCGGTGGCAGTCAACCCCAATCCACTTTTATGAAAATATGCAAGAGTGGGCAGATAGGTAAACTTTTTAGCGGTTTCGAGATACGCTGCGTTTTTACTGGAAAAGTCGAAATAACCTTTTCCCATTGAAATACTTGCAAGAAAATAACTGTGAGGCATCAAAATAGAATCCATGAAATCATCGAGGTCACTAAAAAGTTCTTCGTAATTAATGTTAGTATCAATGGCGGGCTTTTTTTCTTTTATTGAAGTAGTGACAACAGAATCTCCCGGTGTACCCTGTGATAATACAGCAGCACCCGGCATTAAAAAGGCAGATATGAGAAACCATTTTTTAAGCATCCGGCAGTTGTATTCTGGCTCCATGGATATTGGCCCGTAAACGAACTTTTGGACTTAAAGGTTAAAAATAAGTTTAATACGGTGGCAAGTTAGAATAAGAACGTTAGCCATTTGATAATATTGAAAACAAGGTGCAAAATGGCTTATATGAATTCCAGAACGGTAATTTCAGGAAGAATACCCACTCTACCCGGATAGCCGATAAATCCATAGCCTCTGTTCACATAAAGTTTTTGCCTGCCTTCTTCATACAATCCTGCCCATTCCTTATATACATATTGAACCGGGCTCCATTTCAAACCAGGGATCTCTACTCCGAATTGCATACCATGTGTATGACCGGAAAGCATCAAATCAATATCAGGATAATGTTTTCGAACCTCAGCATCCCAATGCGAGGGATCATGGCTCATAAGAATTTTAAACGGATAATTTTCTGACCCGGCATATGCTTTTTTAAGATCGCCATACTTAGGAAATCTTGCCTTGGCACTCCAGTTTTCCACTCCTATCAGCGCTATTTTATCATCACCTCTTTCTAAAATTATATTTTCGTTCATTAATAATTTCCAACCCAGGTCTGCGTGCACTTGTTTCAATCGATCCAGGTTTATTTTTTTCTCTTCTGGGCTATCCCAATGCACATAATCTCCGTAATCATGATTACCAAGTGTAGAATAAACACCCATCGGAGCTTTTATCTTATCAAACACATCCATATAATCCTCCATTTCATCAGTAACATTGTTGACAAGATCTCCCACAAACAGAACCAGGTCGGGTTTTTCGTTTAAAATTTTTTCTACCCCTTTTACAACTGCTTGTTTGTTGGTAAAACTCCCGGAATGTATGTCTGCAATCTGAACAATCTTCAATCCTTTGAATGCGGATGGTAAATTTGGATAAGACAATTGATGTCTTCTAACCTGGTAGCGGTATTTATTTCCAAAACCATAAATAAGCGATCCGAATAATCCACCGCCGAAAGCCAATCCTGTCCAGCTAAGGAAAACGGATCTTGAAATTCCTTCACCTTGCTGCAACGTCTCGCCTTCTGTGTTGGAAAAAAATATTTTTCCTGCTATCCATTGAACACCTCTTCTTATATCATCCACTAAAAAGAAGACCGAAGCGATCAATTTAGCAAAGAATAGCCCGGCTATTATTGCAAAAATGGTTGTTCTGAAAAGTTTTGCCTGGTGTTCAAACTGTAAATAGGGAAGAATGAGTAAAATAATAATTGCAGTAATTGAAATAGTCCAATACACCGTATAAATTATAAGTCTCGTTTTTACTCCTGCCGATTGTGAAAGATGTTTTATTACCTGGAATACATAAATATCCACCAATACCATAAATCCGATCAAGACCCACCAAAACGGAGAATTGCGCATACGAATGTCAAAATTAAAGATCAGCTATGATACGCTTAATTATTTTTATGATGGCTTATTTTTGCAAAACAACTGATCATTTATGAAATTCACTTACTACGGGCACTCATGTTTTGCTATAGAGATGAATGGGAAGAAATTGCTTTTTGATCCCTTTATCACTCCCAACGAGCTGGCAAAAAACATTAATGTAGCAGAAATTGATGCAGATTATATTTTACTTTCTCATGGACATGTCGATCACATTGCTGATTGTATTGCAATAGCTCAAGGCACCGGCGCCAAAGTGATTTGCAATTGGGAAATTCATGGATGGTTAAATAAACAAAACGTCAATAATACGCATCCTATAAACACAGGAGGAAAATGGGATTTTACAGATTTTGTGGTGAAAGCTGTAGTAGCACAACACAGCAGCGGTTTGCCCGATGGCAGTTATGGCGGTAATCCGATGGGATTTATTGTTTACAGCAAAGACGGAAATTTTTATTATAGCGGCGATACTGCTCTGACATTGGATATGCAATTGATTCCAAAATGGGCAAAACTAAATTTTGCCGTCTTGCCGATAGGTGACAATTTTACCATGGGCTATGCAGATGCCCTGCTTGCAGCTGAAATGATTGGTTGTGGGGAGATTGTTGGAGTACATTTCGATACTTTCGGTTTTATAAAGATCGATCACGAAAAAGCAAAAAAAACGTTTGCTGACGCAGGCTATCATCTGCACTTGGTAGAAATTGGAAAAACAATTACGTTATCATAACTTCAAACGAATGGGAAGAATAATCGGAGTAGCTAATCAAAAAGGAGGTGTGGGAAAAACAACCACTGCCATTAACCTGGCGGCCAGTTTTGCAGTGCTGGAGTTTAAAACCTTGTTGGTAGATGCAGATCCCCAGGCAAACAGTACTACCGGCGTGGGTTTTGACCTGCACAACATCACTCACAGCTTATATGATTGCATGGTGAATGAAGCAAAAGCAAGAGATGTAATCCTGAAAAGTGAAATTCCTAACCTGGATCTGATCCCATCTCATATTGACCTCGTCGGAGCAGAAATTGAAATGATCAATTATCCGAACAGGGAAAAAGTACTAAAAAATATACTTGAGCCCATTCGGGATGAATATGATTTCATTATTATCGACTGCTCTCCTTCTCTGGGTTTGATCACCGTAAACGCACTATCAGGTGCTGATTCTGTTATTGTTCCTGTACAATGTGAGTTTTTTGCATTGGAAGGATTGGGAAAATTATTAAATACGATCAAAATTGTTCAGAGTCGCTTGAATACTTCTTTGGTGATCGAAGGAATCTTAATGACCATGTACGACGGAAGACTCAGATTATCCAACCAGGTAGTGAGTGAAGTAAGAAGGCATTTTGATGAAATGGTTTTTAGTACGATCATTCACCGCAATGCACGTTTAGCCGAAGCTCCAAGTGTGGGTAAACCAGTGATCTTATATGATGGCAACAGCAAAGGTTCTATGAATTACCTGAACCTTGCTAAAGAAATACTTCAGAAAAACGATATGACAAAAATCAAGCAAGAAGAAAGAATACTGGAATTATAAACAGCAGGTATTTGTAAATTTTTATTGGCAGATGATCAACCCCAAACAAAATAAAGAAGCGCTTGGAAAAGGGATCCGTTCTCTTTTACAAAGTATAGATGCAGACCTGAAAACGAGTAGTGGTAACTTAAAAACTGCTGTAGTAGAAAATGTGACGAGCACCAGCCGTATACCTATTGAAGACATTGAAACGAATCCCCGACAGCCCCGGCATGATTTTGATGAGCATTCTTTGCAGGAACTGGCTGCATCCATCAAATTGCATGATGTAGTTCAACCAGTCACTTTGTCCAGGCTTCCTTCCGGAAAATATCGCTTGATTGCCGGAGAAAGACGCTGGCGTGCCGCAAAAATGGCGGGCCTGAAAGATCTTCCTGCATATATCCGGCAGGCAAACGATGACCAGTTGCTCGAGCTTGCATTACTTGAAAACCTGCAACGGGAAGATCTGAATGCTATGGAAATTTCGTTAAGCTATAAAAGAATGATGGATGAATTGCATTACTCCCAGGAGCAGGTAGCTGAAAGAATGGGAAAAGACCGAAGCACTGTTTCCAATTTTATCCGCTTATTAAAATTGCCCCCGGATATACAGGTGGCCGTTCGCAGTGGTGAACTTAGCATGGGTCATGCAAGAGCATTGATCAATGTAGATACCATTGACAAACAGTTATACATTTTCAATGAAATAAAAAACAAAGGGCTCTCCGTAAGACAAACAGAAACCCTGGTCCGTAATCTTTACAAACAAACAGGCTCTGTTAAAAAAACTTCAAAAAGCCATCTATCCCCCGCATTGCGGAAAATTGAAGATAATTTAGCCTCTCATTTCAGTACCCGGGTAAAACTCAGGCATAGCAGGAATGGCGGAGGACAGATCATCATTGAATATTACTCTCCGGATGAACTGAATAAAATACTCGGGCAAATGGATATATCGGCCGAATAAAATGAAAATCGTTTTTCTTTTTTTATTTCTGTTCACTATACTTTTTTCCAGAAACAGTTTTGCCCAGGATGCAAAACCTGTTTCTGCTAACGATTCCACAGCTGTAAAAAAAGTTGTAAAAGATTCAGTACACAAAAAAATTTACATTCCCCGTATGGCTGCTATCCGCTCTGCAATCATTCCCGGCTGGGGACAGATCTATAATAAAAAATACTGGAAAGTTCCGATCGTTTATGGTGCATTAGGCATTACGGGCGGCATCTTCTTCTATAACCTAAAATATTACAAAGAAACTCGTTTTGCATACCGGGTAATATACAATATGCGGGTTAACAGAACAGATTCTTCTTTGTATTCACAAATCAACGATAATCTGAAACCTTTGTCAGAGGAGTCCCTGCGTTTTTATCGGGATCAGTTCCGGCGGGATATTGATTATTCCGCTCTTCTCTTTTTATTATTCTGGGGATTGAATGTAGTGGACGCAACAGTAGATGCTCATTTGAAAAGTTTTGATGTAAGCCCCGATCTCAGTCTTCAAATCAAACCCGGTTACAGCGAAATGGCGGGCACTAATGGTTTAAGTTTCGTTTTGAATATCCGGTAATATCTTTTTCATTGACACCAGGGGTTTATAGTTATCAATTACCTTTGACTTCATCAACCAAATCATAATTCCAATCATGAAAATTGCTTTGATCGGTTATGGCAAAATGGGTAAAACGATTGAAGAGATTGCTTTACAAAGAAGTCATGAGATCATTTTAAAAATTGATATCAATAATCTTGACGATTTCACAGCACAGAATCTTTCAAATGCAGATGCTGCTATTGAATTTACCGGGCCTCACAGCGCTTTTGAAAATGTGAAGAAAGCATTGTCTTTCGGTGTACCATTGGTTTGTGGTTCTACGGGCTGGCTCGATAAATTCGATGAGATCAAAAAATTACTTTCAGAAAAAAAAGGTGCATTCATATATGCCAGTAATTTCAGTATAGGGGTCAATATTTTTTTCGAGCTAAATAAAAAACTGGCACTAATGATGACACAGCGCCCGGATTATGAGATTGGCCTCAAAGAAATTCATCACATCGAGAAAAAAGATGCACCGAGTGGAACCGCTATTACTTTGGCAGAACAAATTCTGGAACGAAACAACAGAAAAAAAAGATGGGTGAACGAAAACAGCGAAAATGTAGAAGACCTCGAGATCATCAGCGAACGCATCGACCAAGCACCGGGCACACATATGGTAAAATATACTTCTGCTATTGATGATATTGAGATCATTCACACAGCACATAGTCGTAAGGGTTTTGCTCTTGGCGCAGTTATGGCAGCAGAATTTATAAAAGATAAAAAAGGATTATTTTCCATGAAAGATGTGCTGAGCCTATGACCAATGTTTCATAAAAATAAGATCATTAATTTGATAGAAAAAGAATACAACAACAAACAAATCGCTGAAGCATTACTCATATGTGAAAGAGCAGTTGAAACGCATCGGAAAAATATTTTCCGCAAAACAGGTACTAATAGTGTAATCGGGTTAGTGAAGTATGCTTGCGAGCATAGACTTGTATAAAAGCGTTCATAAAATCCTGCCTCGGTAACTTCCTTAAGCTTGTTCCAAGCCTTTGCTAAAAAACTTTATCCAGATTGTGATTTTTTATTAAAGCCGAACACTAATAAAGAGGCACAAAGTTTTAAATTTATTCGTGGACAAAAAGGAAGCATTCTTAGCAGCTATAAATGAGCACCGGGATATGATCATCAAAATTGCTTCAATCTATACGAATAGCATTGAAGACAGGAATGATCTATCGCAGGAGATCATCTATCAGTTATGGAAATCGTTTGACAGCTTCGGACAAAGATCAAGTTTAACTACCTGGATGTACAGGGTGGCAATGAATACTGCCATCTATCATCTCAAACTCGGCAAAAGAAAAATAAAGGCAATTCCGATGGATGATCAGGTTACCAATATCCATGAAACAGACACTATTGAATCAGAAGAGAAATGGCAACTGTTGAAACAACACATTGACAACCTGAATTTGTTAGATAAAGGAATCGTTATCCTGTACCTGGAAAATAAAAGTTATGAAGAGATCGCACAGATCATTGGTATCTCTGCCAGCAATGTTGGGACAAAACTTTCTAGGATAAAAGAAAAATTAAGGCAACAAATCATAAAATAATTATTTATGGAACTCGACGATTTCAAAAACACCTGGCAGGAGATCAGCGGACAGCTAAAGGAAAAAGAAAATTTTAACCCCAAAATCTTAGATAAAATGAACAATCAAAAATTTCATTCAAGTCTCAGAGGAATACTTTTACCGGAGATTTTCGGAAGTATTATTTGTTTTGGTTCGGCTATTTACGTCATATTTAATTTTGAAAAATTAAATAGCACTCCTACCCTAATCTGTGGAATAGCATCCATTTTATTATTCGTGATACTTCCTTTGATCAGTTTATGGAGCGTTAGATCTTTATACCGTGTTGGAAATGTCAGCAGGACTTATGCCGATACATTAAAAGATTTTACAGTTCAAAAGATCAAATTTTACAGGTTACAAAAAATAAACTTCACACTTAGCTACCTGTTATTAGCTGTGCTGTTGATTCTATTACCAAAGTTGTTTGGGAAAAAAGAATTTTCTAACGATCAATATTTCTGGGTTTTGTTACTGGGCAGTTTGGGCTATATAGTTTTAGCCTTCTTCTCAAAATGGGTATTTAAAAGTTATAACAAAAAAATCCGTCAAACCGAAGAGCTGTTGAATGAATTATCATCTTGATATAAGCTGATTTCCTGCAGGTGCTATAGATTCCTTACCTTAGGTCATAAGTTTTTTATTATGAAAAAAATCATTACTGCTTCACTTTCATTCATTCTTAGTTTTTGCATGGTCATATTGGTGCATGCACAAACAGTAGATTCTTCTTTATTCAATTCCATGCAATGGAGAAATATCGGGCCATTCCGTGGAGGAAGAACGGAAGGTGCTGCAGGCTCAGCTCAGCAACCAAATGTATTTTATATCGGTGTCAACAACGGTGGTGTATGGAAAACTACAGACTATGGAAGAACCTGGTTTCCCGTTTTTGATCATGAATCTACGGGCTCCATTGGTTCGGTGGTAGTAGCACCGTCTGATCCCAATATTATTTATGTAGGAAGCGGCGAAGGATTGCATCGCCCCGATCTTTCTACAGGCAAAGGAGTTTTCAGATCAGATGATGCTGGAGCTACATGGACACATTTGGGTTTGGGAGATGGTCAGCAAATTCCTAAGATCGCTGTTGATCCAAAAGATCCAAACAGAATTTTTGTTGCAGTGTTGGGTCATCCTTATGGTCCCAATAAAGAACGGGGCATTTATCGTTCTACCGACGGAGGAAAACATTTCGAAAAAGTTTTTTTCATTGATGAAAACACCGGAGGTGATGATGTAGCAATTGATCCTTCCAACTCCAACACCGTATATGCAACATTGTGGGAAGCCCGTGAAGGTCCCTGGGAAAACGCAGCATGGGCAGGCACTCATGGCGGCATTTTTAAATCCACCGATGGAGGAACGACATGGAAAAAAATATCAAAAGGTTTACCCGATAATTTAGTGCAGGCACATATTGCTATCGCTGCATCATCTCCTCAAACTTTATATACAGCGATTGCTACTACTACACCTAACACTTATGGAGGTGGAAGTGGCGTTGGAATTTATCGTTCAGATGATGGCGGTGAAAGCTGGCGTAAAGTAACAGAAGATGGAAGGCCCGCTGCACGGATCGGAGGTGGAGATGTTCCTGAAATCGCTGTGGATCCAAAAAATCCTGAGATCGTTTACAGCACCAGCATCGTTTGCTGGTGTTCTTCAGATGGCGGCAAGACATGGACAGGAATTCGTGGTGCACCCGGTGGAGATGATTATCAGAACATCTGGATCGATCCAATGCATCCCGAAATATTTTTGTTGACAGGAGACCAGGGTGCACTTATAACCGTAAATAACGGAGAAACTTTTTCATCCTGGTATAATCAACCAACAGCGCAGGTGTATCATGTAAATACGGACAATGATTTTCCTTATCATATTTACAGTGGTCAGCAGGAAAGCGGTTCAGTTGGAATCGCTTCCCGTGGCAATGATGGTGAAATTAATTTCCGTGACTGGCATCCCGTTGGAGCAGAAGAATACGGTTATGTGGCAGCGGATCCTTTGAATCCAAATATTATTTATGGTGATAAGGTTACGAAGTACAATAAACTTACCGGGCAAACACAAAATGTTTCTCCCGAAGTGCTCAGAGGCGGAAAGTATCGTTATGTAAGAACTGAGCCGCTCTTATTTTCTCCTGTAGATAATAAGACATTATATTTTGCAGGCAATGTATTATTTAAAACAACAGATGGCGGCGATCACTGGCAGGTGATCAGCCCTGATCTTACAAGAACTAATTATGATATTCCATCCAGCGTTGGCACCTATACGACCGATGAAATGAAAACGATGCAACGCCGTGGAGTGATCTATGCAGTAGCGCCATCTTATAAAGACATCAACACGATCTGGTGCGGAACTGATGATGGATTGATACAGTTGACAAGAGATGCTGGCAAAACATGGAAAGATGTTACACCTCCCGATATTAATTCGTGGAGTAAAATTTCAATCATAGATGCTGGTCATTTTGATGTGAACACTGCTTATGCAGCAGTTAACCGTATTCGCTGCGATGATATGCATCCGCATATTTATAAAACGCATGACGGTGGAAAAACATGGACAGAAATTGTAAACGGATTACCGGATGATCCCATCAATGTGGTTCGTGAAGATTCACAGCGCAAAGGATTATTGTTTGCCGGAAGTGAAACTGCAGTATATGTTTCTTTTGATGATGGAGAACATTGGCAAAGCCTTAGGCTGAATATGCCTGCATCTTCTATTCGTGATCTTGTGATCAAGGATGATGATATTGTAGTAGGCACTCATGGCCGTGGATTCTGGATATTGGATAACATTACATCACTTCGGCAGATCTCCAATAAATTGATGAATCAATCTGCAATCTTATACAAACCACAAACAGCCTATCGTGTTCGCTGGAGTACGAATACTGATACTCCTATTCCGCAGGAAGAACCGGCAGGACAAAATCCACCCGATGGCGCTATCATTGATTATTACCTGAAAGAAAATGCAAAAGAAGTTACTCTTGAGATCACGGATGCAAAAGGGAAATTGATCCGCATGTATAGCAGCAATAATAAACCATACGAAATACCAGCAGTGAATATTCCATTGTATTGGATACGTCCCGAACAATTGCTTTCTGCAGAAACTGGTTCGCATCGTTTCTTATGGGACATGCATTACACTCCATTAGATCAACCACCCTCCTATCCAATGACCGCTGTGTATGAAAATACTCCGCCTGCTGAAACATCGCCGTGGGTGATGCCGGGAGTTTATACAGCGAAGCTAACAGTGGATGGACAATCATGGAAACAGTCATTCACGATCAAAATGGATACCGAGAGTAAAAACATCTGTTGCCGATCTTCAAAAGCAGCATGATCTTTCGTTGCAATGTTATGAAGCACGAAAACAGTGTACGGAAATTCTGAAAGACATAAGAGCTTATCGCTCCCGGCTTCAATCTTCTTTGACAAATGCTTCAGCAGATGTAGCTAAAAAATTAGGACCGCTGGAAAAAGAAGCTGCAGCATTGGAAAATGCACAGCGGGGAAGTAACGAGCCGAGCTTTGGAAGATTAAGTGGTTCTTTTGCCGGTCTTTTCGGTTTGTTCCAGGGAAGTGATACAGCACCTACTTCTCAAGCTGTTCAAGCTTTTAATGAATTGAAAAAACAATTTGCTGATTTGAAGAAGAAGTGGGCGGAGTTGAAGAGTAAGCAGTGATGATAGATTAAGAAATTAATTTTTACAATCACATAAATGAAAACATCCCAACATGAATATGGAGTAAGCTCACGTCGAAAATCAAGGTTATGAATTCAGGAAATTTCAGGGAAACCGCATATATTTAAGAGTTGGCGGTCAGCTTAAACGACCTTTCATATGAAAGAAAGACTTCTCAAAAAAATTGATGAATTATTAGCTAAATGCAAAGACCTATTAGACCTTACAAAACAATTCGAACATAACCTATCAATTCGAGACGACGGTAGTGGTCTGGCAGAATTTAGAGTGTTTAAAACCTCAACTCTATCATTTCTTGCTCAAACAATCGGAAAGGATGAAAATTATTATAAAGACTTCGATTATCAAGTAATCTATTTCAAGAGTTATAACTTAACAATTGCATTTGAACTTCTACAAAATATCAGAAAGGACATCGAAGACGGCTGGTTAGAAACCATAAAAGGAATAGTTTCAGCCGAATTGTTTTCAGACTTCTTGGAAATGGCAGAACACCTGTTAGAAGAAAACTACAAAGACCCAGCTGCTGTTATTATAGGAAGTGTGCTTGAAGAAAATCTTCGAGAACTATGTTTACGAAATGAAATTGCGATTACAACAATCGATCCCAAAACAGGTAAAGTGAAACCAAACAAAGCGGAGACAATGAACGTAGATTTGTGTAAAAATGGTATCTATAATATTTTAGTACAAAAGTCAGTCACAGCTTGGCTTGACTTAAGGAATAATGTTGCTCATGGAAAATACGGAGAATATGATTTAGCTCAAGTAAAGAACATGCTTCAGTCCGTTAGAGATTTCATAATTAAATATCTCTAAAGCCGAAGCGACAACAAAAGTATTGCTGCAAGTGGACCTATGAAATCACTATCAAATCTTTCGCTAACAACTACATCCCGGCCCACATTCATTTTTAAAGGGGTGGCCTTTTTCGATTTCTTCGGCTGTTGCAAGTCTTATTTCATCAACGATCAGATCAAAGTGCAGCGGGTTCTTCCATAGTTTTTCATTAACCGTAAATGATCTTTCTATACCGGCTGTTAGTCCTTCCAATTCTGATTCCAGCGATTCAAGAATGTTTCCACTACCATGCAAGTACTGAACAGGAAAAGTGTTCATGGTATCTTCCATAATGTTGCCTTGTACGTCCTTCATAATATATCTTATGGTCACAACTGTATTTTTTTGTACCTGCATACAATCAATTTTAATTTTTATGCTTTGATAAATGCCGATTCTTTTCCGGAAACAGAAAGCGTTTCAATATTCATCTTTCCATAAACGATATTCATTGAAACTTTTCCTGCTTTAAGAGAAACAGTACCAAAACCTGTTTCTGAAGAAACAAAAGAAGTAAAATCACCAATCTTAGAATCCACATATAATTTTTTCTCAACCGCATCATATCGCACACCCGTCAATGCCTGCAGGTAACCATAACTCGACAAAGCTCTTGCATACCAATGACCGCATTCGTATTCATTGAATGGATTCCGTATCCTTCCGTCATATCGGTTGCGTGAAGCACGGACAATATCGAGGCCTTCTTTCACATGACCCATCATCATCAGGTGTGAGGCTACCTGGTGTTCAATACCGGTCCATACTTCATCACTGTATACAAAGGGCAAAGAAAGTTTTCCACCTTTGGGCCAGGTACATAAAAGCAAACCCCCTTCATTACCCAATGCATAAGTTGGCCGCTGCGGGTTGGCATGCTCACTCAGGTTTTGTTTGAAGTTATATTTATGTACCGCCAGCAAATGGCTTTTGATTTTCGATGCATCTAAAGGATCATTTAATCCGCACATTCTTGCGATCCATGCACCCAATACACCATCCGATAAACAACCTTTGCCATATTGATATTTGGGTCCTTCTTTTTCCAAAAGTTCTTTTGCTTCTTTGGAATAATCACCGCCGAATGATTGTTCCGTTGTAGGATCTTTTGCATTCAATCCTTTGTATTCAATTTTCTGAATAAAATATTCCCCGTCGTACAATTCAGTCTCCATAATTTTTTTTCCCGATGCCGCCAGTGTTTGATATTTTGAAACATCCTTTCCTAAAAATGTACCCATTGCCGTCATTGCATTCAATGCGCCGATATAAAAACTGGTGTGCATCCCATCGGGTCCCCAGAATTCTATATCATAAGTATTATGATGAGGTTCTTCAATAATTCCTTTTTCTCGTGGATCCCAGGTGCGGATACAATAATCCATACTGGTTTTCACCATCGGAAACATTTTCTTCAGCCATTCATTATCGCCGCTGATGCGCCATTCACGATATACTTTCATGATGCCACCCAATTGCCCGTCGGCGGCTGCATGAAATTTATGCGTAGCCGGTTCTATCGGGAGATTGGACCTGAAATTCTGATGACCCGATTCATCCTGGCTTTCACAAAATTCTGTATCACGGAGACTTCTTTCTAATGCAGGAAACAAATGCGGAATGGCCTGCGCATAATTCCACACATGCGTACAGGAACCGTAACAGCATCCGTTGCTATCGCCACATCCTTCAAAATTCCACAGTCTGCCATCATACTGCCGCATCACGGTTGGAGATTTTAGAATAGTAAGATTAGCAGCGACCGCTTCCATCACTTCCGGCGGTAAAGTGCTTTTGTAAAAAGCATCTTGAAACAATACACTTTTTTTCTCCAGATCATCATAATGTTGCCGCCAGTAATCAATAAGCTCTTCAATATTTTTAAACCGGTTGCTATACCAGGGTTTATAATATTTTCCATTAAAATCCTGGTCATATTTATCGAATGAAATATCAGAAGGCGAATTGCAGCAACCACTGTCAGGATCGCAATTTTCTTTTCGTTGTCCCAATTCACCATAGGTTTGTTCAGAATCAGGTGTGTACCATGCCATCATTACCCTGATGGTTTTTTCTTTTCCTGGTGCCAGCCTGAACGGAACATATAATGATGCACCGGGTGCATTGTTTTCAACAGGAGGAATAGAATTTATTTCACCATTTTTCACTGCATTCCATGCCATCGTAAAAGGATCCCACCAGCCGCCACGAAACCAGCAATGATCCACTACAGTTGCATCGTCATCAGTAAAGAAACTCAAATCTGTCTGCAATGGTTTTTCTTTTGTTCCTTCCTCTGTCAAAATAAATCCATTCTTTGCCGGCGCAATGTTGTTCTTTCCCTGTTATACCTGCACAAAATTTTTGCTGTTGAAAGAAAATACAGCATCAATTGATTCAGAACCTGTATTGACAAACTGATATTCGATTGCACCTACCGGCAAACTGGAATTATCATCATCAGTCGGAATAAAAGGACTCCATCCTGTCACCTTCACTTTTAATGGCAAATCACTATCAGAAAGATCAAGTAACCGAAAGGAAATCTTGCAAGGAAAGAAGCATTGTGAAAATGAGGTAATCCTATCGTCAATCCGCCAGAACCATTTCCTGCATCCGCTGACCAAATTTTTTCCAATCCGGCACCGGACCTTCTAATAATTTAGCGCCGTTCGCTGATCCTTTTACAACAATAGCTGCGAACATTCCAGGCTCATTAAAAACATCCGGTTTGTTCTTGATAGAAACATGAGATATTGCACCAGTTCCTTCCATACAAATCATACCGGCACCAATACCTCCTATCGGAAAAGCAACCCGATCCAGATATTCGCCCGTGTATGCAGCATTGTATTGATGACCCGACTTTGGATCCTTGTCATTTCCTCCAATGAAATTTTTTATTTTATCGGAACCGGATTGCAATAAGCCGGTAGGAATAATTGCAGCAGCAGTTCCGGTTACACCAACTTGTTTTAAGAATGACCTGCGCCCGGTTTTATTTTTCATGTGGAAAATTTTGGTAACCGAAGTTAACTATTTAGAAAGCCGGTTTATCACTGTTTTTGATGTGGTTAATAAATTTCGAAGATCGTGTTGATCGTCTAAGTTTGCCGTGTTGTACATTTATATCTCCACTATATCACATTGAAAAATTCTATGATCAAAATTTTAAGAACGGATTCAGGCAACCCGGATTTCATTGAGCTGGTGAAACAATTAGATGCTGACCTTGCTGAAAGGGACGGAAAGGATCATTCTTTCTATGCGCAGTTTAATAAGATTGATATGATCCGTCACGCAGTTGTAGCATATGAGAACGATAAACCGGTTGCCTGCGGCGCTATTAAAGAATTTGCTCCACAGATCATGGAAGTAAAACGCATGTACACTTTACCGGAATATAGAGGAAAAGGAATTGCAGGAAAAGTTTTGAGTGAACTGGAAACATGGGCTGCCGAATTATCTTATACAAAATGTGTTTTGGAAACCGGCAAGAAACAACCGGAAGCAATTCAGCTATATCAGAAGAGTGGCTACCGCATCATTCCCAATTATGGACAATATGCCGGAATAGAGAACAGTGTTTGTTTTGAAAAAGAAATAAAACTTTGAAAAGTGCACTGGTAAGAAATCAGGAAACTGATACATATTTCTGCTCAAGAGAAATTATAATTTTACCTATTGTGCGATTATCATACTGCCGTCTTTGCGAGGCGGCTTAAAAAAGCTTCATTGTGTTTGTATATTATTGTCGCCGAAGCAATCTTATTCGCTATAGATTGCTTCAGCCAACCAATGCACAATGCCTTTTCGTTGGCTTCGCAAAGACGAACAAGCTATCTTTAGAGAAGGTATTCTTGTGTTCCAATTAATTTCAATCGCACAATAGGTTATAATTTAGTAAGATGATCAGCATTACGCCCTGGTTCGAAAGAAAATTTGATTTCAATTTTCCGGTAGGCATGTTTCCCATCATCGTAGAACGATTGAGAGGAACTGTACCAGGATTGGAATTCATGCTTCAAAATATTCCTGAAGAAAAATTGAGTCATAAAGACGGTAATTATTGGTCCATCAAAGAACAGGTGGGCATTTATATGACCTTGAAGATTTATGGGATGGACGCATCGAAGATTTTTTAGCAGGGAATCAACTGCTTCGTGTCGCCGATCTGAACAATACTAAAACAAAAGAAGCTGATCATAATTCAAAAACAATGCAACAACTGCTGCAACAATTTTCCAAAGCAAGAAATAAACTGATTAAAAAAGTGGAACAAATGGATGCGGATACAGTAGCACTTACGGCTCTCCACCCTCGTTTGTTACAACCTATGAGGTTGATCGACTCTTTATTTTTTGTAGCCGAACATGACGATCATCATTTAGCTATGATCCGGGAACTATTAAAAGTAGGTTAGACCCGATAGCTATCGGGTTACTACAGTTGAAGTGTGCGAAGCAAGGGAAGATGATACCTGCCTGCCGGCAGTCAGGGTAGCACCGAAGCCGGTCATCTAAATAATTTCCTCAATCCCTTATCTTTGTCGCATTCGCAAATTGTAATTCTCAAATTGTAAATCAGAATGGCAGATATATTTGAACGTTTATTGAAAAATTACGGTCCCATCGGACAACACCGCAAGAGGGCACATGGTTATTTTGCTTTCCCAAAACTGGAAGGTGAGATCGGAAGCCGCATGAAATTCCGCGGCAAAGAAATGATTGTTTGGAGCCTGAATAATTATCTTGGGCCTGGCTAATCATCCCGAAGTACGTAAGACTGATGCTGAAGCAGCGGCAAAATATGGTTTGGCATTGCCGATGGGTGCCCGCATGATGAGCGGAAACACTGCACTTCATGAACAACTGGAAAATGAGCTGGCGGCATTTGAGAAAAAAGAAGATTGCATTTTACTGAATTATGGCTACCAGGGCATGGTAAGCCTGATCGATGTATTGTGTAGCCGTCATGATGTGATCGTGTATGATGGAGAAAGCCATGCCTGCATTATTGATGGTTTGAGATTACACCCGGGACATCGTTATGTTTTCAAGCATAATGATATTGAAGATTGCGACAAGCAATTGCAAAGAGCTACTGCTTTGATTGAAAAACAAAATGCCGGCGGCATTCTTGTTATTACGGAAGGTGTATTTGGAATGGCAGGTGACCAGGGCAAACTGAAAGAAATTGCAGCGCTGAAGAAACAATATGAATTCAGATTGCTGGTAGATGATGCACATGGTTTCGGTACGTTGGGAAAAACAGGCGCCGGCGCCGGTGAAGAACAAGATTGCCAGGATGAGATCGATCTCTATTTTTCTACGTTTGCGAAATCGATGGCTTCCATCGGAGCGTTTATTGCGGGTCCGCATGACGTCATTGATTATATCCGCTACAATATTCGCTCGCAGATCTTCGCCAAGAGTTTGCCGATGCCATTGGTAGTGGGTAATCTTAAACGTTTGGAATTGCTCCGCAATCATCCTGAGCTGAAAGAAAAGCTTTGGGCCAATGCATTGAAACTGCAAAATGGTTTGAAAGAAAGAGGATTTGATATCGGCAAGACAGATTCAGTAGTGACTCCTGTATATATGAAAGGAGATGTACCTGAAGCTACTGCTATGGTAATGGATCTTCGTGAGAATTACGGAGTGTTTGCTTCAATCGTTGTCTATCCTGTTATTCCGAAAGGACATATCATCTATCGTCTCATTCCTTCAGCTGCACATACTGATGAAGATATTGAACTCACCTTAAAAGCATTTTCAGAAACCAAGAAAAAATTAGATACAGGTGAATATAGGGTAGAAGCTATTCCGGATATGGCTGAGGTCAGCAGTAAACGATTTGACTATATGGTGGACAAACCAAAAAATAAATAACCCATTATATTTAAATAAGAGAAGCTCTGATCGCATCAGAGCTTTTTTATTTGATAGCTTTTGAAAAATATCTTAGAAAGAAATGTAGTGCATTGAAAAAAAGAACCCCCGATTAAAATCGGGGGGCCCTAATCAAAAACCATTAACCATTAAACCTTATCCTATGAAAATTCAGGGCTAATATCGTAATAAATATTTAATACAAAGAAAACATTGCGTTTTTTTTAAACAATCCGGCAAAAAGACAATGCAATCTGAAAATAATTGATTTCACTCAAAGTCATGCTAAAGTCAAAGCAAACGTTTGCGTAAATATTTTTACCTTCATGGGGGTTTTAACAGCTTTGTCAAAGAAAAAATTTTATGAAAAAGACAGTAGTAGCAATAACAGGGGCAAGCGGATCGGTATATGCTAAAATTCTATTAGATAAACTTTCGCTGCTAAAAGAGCAATGGGCTGACTTAGCAGTTGTAATGACTGATAATGCACGACAAGTCTGGAAAACAGAATTAGGAAATGAATCTTATAAAGATTACCAGGTAAAATTTTATACTACTCAGGATTTCATGGCTCCTTTTGCTTCCGGTTCCGGTCAATATGAAACTATGCTGATAGTTCCTTGTTCCATGGGTACCTTGGGAAGGATTGCTTCCGGCGTTTCAAACGATCTGATTTCAAGAGCAGCCGATGTAGTGTTGAAAGAAAGAAGAAAACTGATCTGCGTTATTCGTGATACTCCTTATAACCTGATTCATATCCGGAATATGGAAACAGTAACTCTTGCCGGTGGAATCATTTGTCCTGCTACTCCTTCTTTTTACAGCAAACCGAAAACAATAGAAGAAGCCGTTGCCACTGTTGTGGACAGAGTATTGGACCTTGCCGGTTTTAATATAAGCACTTTCCGCTGGGGAAAATAAAAAGGCTCCATGAAGAAGCCTTTTTTTACTGATCGTGACTCAGAAAATAGCAAGCTATTTCTTTTTATTTTCTTTAAATGGTTTTACCTGTAATGAAAATAAGACTCCGGCACTGTTGAGTTGCATTTTGCCAATACCAATACCGTCTAACGGAATCTTCACATAAGGTTCAGCGGATATATATACAGATTTATTGATCTTTTTCTGATAACCGCCTGATAAGGTAAGAACCGAAAAATAATGTTTGTTCTTATTGTTATAAGTAACTTCTTTGCTGATCGTTTGACCGGAAGGAAGCTTGGAAATATAATTATAGGTTTCTCTCTTCATCAGGTATGAGGATACTCCGACAGTACCAAAAACTGAATGATCAGTTGAATGAGTAAAATTATAACTCAACAGTAATGGTATCTCAAAAACCCGGCAATCTGCATCCACTTTGTTCAGATAAGGATAATAGGTCCAGAAATTAGACTGCGGATGATACTCATCGGGAGATGCATCATAAACCTTCCTTGCTGAATAAAACCCGGTCTTCAGGCTGAATTTATCATGAAAAGAAAATCCAACGCCAACTCCGTAAACCGGTTTTAACCTCCCCAGGCTATTAATACCCGCGGCGCTTACATCAGGGCCTGCAGACAACGAAAGGAAAAAGTAATTGCTCTTTTTATTTTTACCATTTGTCTTTTTTGCTTCTGGAGAAGTGGAAGTAAGAGGCATATCTTTTTTATCAGAATTTGCAGTCTTGTTTTCATCTTCTTTTATTGTCTCTTGTTTTGTTGTAACAGAGTTATTATTATTTGTCTGGGAAATATTTTTATTTATTGCTACATCCTGGTTTGAAGTGATTGGATTTTGAACAATGTGGCTATTTGTATTGCTTAGTTGCGGTTTTGTAATTCCTGTTTCCGTGCCGGCAGCTTTATCCGGAATACCTGAAACTGTTGCTTGTTGTTTGTCAACCAGGTTGTTATTTTTTTGTTGTGTTGTATTTACCCGAATCGTTTTTTTCAGGCGGTCAATGATCATACTCTCTAAGGCCTGTGTGTATTTCCGACGGTTGAATGCAACAGGAATTTTTTCATCGCTGTTTTTTTGCTCTGAAGTCTTTTCATTATTCTCATCGACACCTGAAACTGAAGAAGTGTTTATTTTTTTATTGTCATCGGGTACATCAGAATGGATATTAGTCTGAGTTGTACCAGATTGTTGTTTTTTTCGAATGGTTTTGCTGATCGTTTGTTGCGGATGTCCCGGGTTGCTCATGAAATACCATGCAGCACCACCGCCCAGCAACATGAACAACAAGAGAAAGAAAATAATTCTTCTCTTGTCATCTTTCTTTTCAGGAAGATGCTTGTCGAGCAGTTTTTCCATTTTTTTCCAGGCATTCTCATCGTATGCCGGGTGATGGCGGTCTGCTGCCTCTTTTACTTTCTTATCAAAGTTTTCAAACTGCATTCCTGCTTAATTCAATCTGATTTTTTTTAAATAATATTTTTTGTAATTGCTTTCTTGCTTTTGAAAGATTTGACTTGGATGTTCCGGTGGAAATATCGAGCTTCCTGGCAATTTCATCATGACTTAATCCCTCAATCACGAATAAATTGAAAACAGTCCTGTATGCAGGAGAAAGGTCCTGTATAGCACGGATGATCTCTTCATAAGATAATTTATCCACTGCATCTTCCTCATTTGCCGTTACCTGGTATACCACATTATCCAGGTCCGTCACCATTTGATGCTTATGATTCTTCCGGAAATGATCGATCGCCGTATAGACCATTATCTTACGTAACCAGCCTTTAAAAGAACTAACTACATCTGCGTAAGCCGGTTTATAATGGTGTATTTCCCTGAATACCTTAAGAAACCCGTCATTGAGAATTTCTATGGCATCTTCCTGGTTATTGGTGTACCGGTCGCAGATAGCCATAACATACCCGTAAAAAGAGCTGTATAAAACTTTTTGGCTCTCTCTGCTGTTCAGGGCGCATGCCCCAACATGATACGTAAGTTCCTCTGCCGATAACAATGCCTGAAATCTTTCGTTTATAAATCGCTTTCCAGGTATGGATGGTTGCTTTTATCCGTCCAAAATACCATTTATTTTATTGGCCTTTTGTCATAAACAGGTTGAGCTTGACAAGCGGTAAATGGAAACCGGATTTACAGGGCAGTATGAGTTTTTTTTCTGTAGGTAAGAAATAGTAATAAAAGCATAAACACCCCCGTGATCCAGATAAAAAAGTTAGAAAGCAACATATTCCTTATTGGAGTATAAAATAAAATAACCCCTGTCATAATGGCGGTGCCAAATGATAACCCGATAGCTCTTTCGGTCTTTCCTTTCAATGATTGTATCAGCAAAGCAGTTGTGGGGGGAATACTGGATTGAAGCAACCCGATTCCAATGCAAAACAGCAGTAACTCGTCTCTAAAAAAAGTGATCAGGGGTGTAGCTATTCCAAGAGAAATGAAAGTATACAATCTCCAGCCAATTCGATCGGCAAGCCAGCCCCCGGTAATTTTTCCAATGAAAGCCGCAACGGCAATTGCAATAAGCCAGCTATAATTATTTTGATGAACCAATTGAAATATATCCCATATAACTGAGCGAAGAGAAATAAAGGTCAACAAAAGGATCATGATGAGATCATGCTGATCCAGTTGAAATTTTTGACTAGTTGGTGCCTCCTGCTGTTTTAACTCAACAGTTTGGGTTTCTTTTGGAAGTAAAAAGAGAATAAAAGCAAAAATTATTATTGCAGCCATCAATAACCATCCCGATACAAGGAATTTTTCATAAGCGAAATACCCTCCGAGTATCAAACCAGCCACTCCCGGAGCGGCAAATAACCCAATATTGATCGCTTTGTTTTTTGCAGCGCAAACTGTTCCCCCTGCAACATGATAAATAGCCGATGCAACACCTGCCAATACGATTGAAAGTTGTGGAACAAATCTGAAAAAAATCAAAGCACTAATATTTAATCCATATGCGAGAAGTAAAAATCCTTTTGGCTTTTTTATTTTTTCAAGTAATAAAGCAACAGGGTATTGCCCTCCGAATGCCAGCAGGTTGTAAAGAAATAATCCAATACTGATCTGAAGAAGGTCGGCTTTGATCTGAACGAGGATTCCTAAAAAATAACCTGCGATCATATCGTTTAATCCATGACCTGCGCCTAAAAACAAAATGATTCCTGTATTATTCTTCAATATTTTCATCTTAAAAACGTGAACAGGTATAAGAACAGATAGCTTGCCAGGTTCATCACAATTGTGACCAGCCATAATTTACCTTTCGGAGTTTTTGTATACAGAAGCATCAGTAATAATCCTTCTATAATAACTGTAGCTCCAAAAAAAATGAACCATTGTCCAAAAGATGAAATTTTATTATTATAAGAATCCTGGAAACTTATTATTATGTATCCCAGAATAGTAGAAACAACGTTCACGAAAGAAGAATGAAGCAAAGTCTTCCCGAAATTATTGAGCTTAAAAAGGAACATCACAACTGCCTCAATCAAAATGACCAGTAACAAGATTACAAAGAGTATCCAGAGAACACTACTTGCTGAACCAATGCCTGCGTCTAATAAAAAACTGAGCATAAAAAATGTTTTATGTTAATTTCTTTAATATCTATACGATCCAGAACACGATACCGGAACTACAGATCAAAAACCAGATCCGGTATCTCTGAATAATAAAAATAAAAGTGCGTAGCTCAATAAATTCATGACTACAGCAGCCAGCCAAACTTTTTCCCTGGGTTTCTTTTTTGTAAGAAGAATCAACAGGAACCCTTCCACTAACACCGTGATGGCAAAAGCGAATATCCACCGAAGCACCTGGCCAGATGTTGTCAAGCCATTGCCTATTTGCCGGACGAGTGGCAAAGTAATATATCCCACACCCAATGAGGCCAGGTTGACTATCAAAGAATATAAAAATGCCTTACCGCCTTTTTCAATTTTAAAAAGAATTATAACCACTCCTTCCAGAACAATGGTTATCGCCATGAATAAAATAAGCGCTGAGAAGACCAGGAAAGCGCCACCTCCATCCAAAAGGAAGAACTTCATAAATTGGTTATTTTTTTAAAAATAAGTAAAAAACTATTATTTCCGGGGCCGGCTTAAAGAAGATTCTTCCTCGTTTCTCGCTGAGAAACAATCTTTTTTGCATTGATTTCGGTAGAAAAATAATAAAAAGAACTCTATCACTCAGAAAACAAACCAAAATACTTACCTTAATAAGTTATTCATTATTCACCAAAATCATTGTTTATGAACTCAAACAAATTTTTTACCGGCGGTATAGTCGGCGGAGTGGTTTACTTCGTGCTCGGCTATTTATTCTATGGATTGCTTCTTAAAAACTTTTTTGCAAACAACGGAATGGCAGTCGACATGAGCAAAATGGTATGGTGGGCTATGATCGTCGCCAATTTGGTTTTCGGCTTTTTGATTTCCTATATTATAGGAAAAGCCAATGTTTCTTCAATGGGTAGCGGGGCAGGTATTGGATTTGTAGTTGGCTTATTGATGGCCGTGAGCTTTGACCTGATGATGTATGCCACAGGAGGTGGTACAGGTTCGTTAAAAGCGATCGCAGTTGATTCAATTACTGCAGCTGTAATGTCAGCAATAGCCGGCGCAGCAGTAGGCTGGGTATATGGTATGAATAAAAAACCGGCAGCTTAACCGGAAAGAATTGATTTAAAAAGGCTCTTATCAATAAGAGCCTTTTATTTTTTTATATCAAAAATGATTACTTCTCCTCTGTAAGTTGGATTTCACAGGCTATTCGCACTTCCTCACCGACCAATAAACTGCCGGCCTCAGTGATCACATTCCATTTTAAACCGAAATCTTTCCTGTTTACAAGCCCTGAAATAATAAAGCCTGCTTTAGTATTTCCCGACGGATCTTTTACTACCCCTGCAAATTCTGTGTCTATTTCGATATTCTTTGTTACGTTTCGGATTGTGAGATCACCATATAGTTTATAATTCTCCCCTGCATCAAGCTTTTTATATTTTGTAGCGACAAACTTTAATTGCGGATAATTTTCCACATCAAAAAAATCGTTGCTCTTAATATGCTTATCTCTTTCCGGGTAACCGGTAGAAACAGAATTCGTGTCAGCAATGAAAGTGATCTTTGCTGTCATAAAATCTTCTTCTTCTGTTTCAACCGAAGCATCAAAACTGCTGAACCCACCGGTAATAGTAGTGATCATCAAATGCTTTACCTTGAACTGAATCTGTGAATTTGCCTTATCTAAAATCCATTTCTTTGTTGCCATCTTTATATTATTTCATGGATGGCAAATTTAATGGACAATTCTTCAGGCATCAAATCATTATGCTCTTAATAAATGAAAAACTTCATTTTCCTGATTCAGTTTACCAAAAAATTACAAATATTTCGCAATGCTCATAAAAATTACTGTAATTGCTAAAACGAAAGCGACAAAATTGTTTGCTTTAAAAACTTTTTTCCGGTATCCCATCAGCTGCTGGGTTTGTTCTGCTGATGGAGGGCCACCTGCAGCCGCAATACTTTGTCCGAGCCTGGTCATTTTTAGAATGGTAGGCCGGGTTATCAACAAACCTTCCAGGTAAGCGATAAAAGCTAAACCGCCACCTGTACTCAATATCATAAATTGCCTGGTAGAGGTCCATTCATTTTGAAATCCGTCAGTTAATTTCCAGAGCAACAAAATGCCGCATAAAACATTTAAGGTTGCGGCAATGGTCATCACCGAAGGAAGCTTATTGGTTTTCGCCAGTTGCTGCATAAATTTTCCCCCTTCCGGACCTAAGGCCTGAACTGCCGGAGTAATAAACGCTGCGAGATAAATAGTGGCACCCGCCCAAAAAACACCTGTACAGATGTGAAGCAGGCGGAGGATAACAAGATAAGTTTGATCTGACATAATCGTTGGTTTTGGTTAATAAGCAATATAAATAATTTTTATTTTTATTATAAGCCTGCTCCAAAAAATCCTTCCTTAGTGTATAAAATACGTTTCCTAAATGTTTAGCAAGGAATTTGCTTTATAAAATAGCCCCCTCTTCCTTCAACCAGCATTGTTTTCACTTAAAAAAACCGAATATGAAAAAGGGAATTTGCTTTTTCGTTATGATGGTCTGGCTTTTGTCTGTCAATGCCCAATTAAAGCCCAAACCTAAGTGTGATGAGTTTTATGTAGATGTTCTTAACGGAACTGTGAATGGCGTAAGGCCCGATTTTACAATCGGACAAATCAAAGACAAGCTACCATGCTTTACAAGCAGCGACCCGGAAGGTTCCACTGCTTCCGCCTGCGGAAGCAATATTTTTTTCGCAGACAAAGACGTGTATTTCTATACAGACAGAGATTATGTAGAAATAAAAAATAAATTCAAAGGCAAAATGAGTATTCCCTTGCTTGGGGCTGCAAGAAACAGTCTATTCAAATGGCTGGGCCATCCTAAAATGAAAGACGATACATGGGATGCCTTTGAAACGGCTTACGGAATATTGGTACTGCATTACAACAAGGCAGGAAAAGTGGATCACCTGGAGATCACGACGAAATCGACAGAGACATTGAATTTATGTGAATAAGCATAACAGAATCTATTTTCCCGCTTCCATTTTTGCATCATAAATAACATCCAACAGTCCATTACTGAATCTGTCATCCATCAGTTGCCAGAACATTATGCCACCCAATTTTCGTGAAATAGCATATTTTGTTTTCAAACGAATAGAAACACTATCATCATACGTGACGAGGATCTTTCTTTCAGCATTAAACGCATAAGGCGCTTGGGCAACCGGGTCCCAATATGGAACAAATCCATTAACAGCCGTAATACTGTCAGATAAATGAGAATAAGATATACCTCTGTAAAATCGTGCAGAATCGTACAGTCCGTTGTTCGCTGTGTCATTTACAAGAAACATGCGGGCATAAAATGCAGCTCCGATAATAATTTTATTTGCAGGAACTCCTCTTGCAATAAGTTTATTGACGGCATTGTCAGTAGATTGCTTTTGACCAGAAGTAGAATACAAAGCTGTATGATGACCACTGACCGTACTGAAACCGCTTACCAGGTCGTAACTCATAATGTTTACTTTATCCGCTTTTTTCATCACCTTTTTCCACTCAATAGATGAATCTATATAACGGTCAAATCCTCCGGCAGCGAAACTGATCTCATATTTTTTCCCAAGTACTTTTCGGAGTGCCCGGATCAGCAAAGTGAAATCTTCTTTGTCATTTTGAGAATAAGGATGTCCCGGAAATCCGGCAATACCGGGATATTCCCAATCAAGGTCTATTCCGTCAACGTGGAAGTATTTTAATAAGTTCTTGGTCGAATGAGCAAATTCTATTCTTCCGGTGTCAGTTGAAAATACCGCTGAACAATCCCGGCAACCTCCCCATCCTCCCAAGGATAAGATAATTTTCAGATAAGGATATTTTTCTTTAAAGGAAACCATTTTTTGTATCCGTAATGTGTCAGCAGCATTAGCCACCCACAATTTATTTCCATTCAAATGACAAAAACTGAAAATAAGATGCGTCATCTTTCCTACAGGAAAACTATCCAATGCAGTAGTCCTACCTGCGAAATAACCAATAACATCAATTACTTTTTTTTGTGCAAATGAATATTGAAATAAAACAAAAATGAAAAATATCGTGAACAGAACTTTCCTCATTTAATTTACCTGATTTTATGCCGGGATTAAATATATGAGTGACTGATTGATTTATAAAAATACACAAAGAGTAATCGATCACATATTGGCAGGCGATAATAATAAAAAACCCCGGAAAAATTCCGGGGTAATTCAATTCAGATCCTGTTTAAGAGAATTATATGGCTATATTATCTGCCAGCAATTGGCCTTGCGATGTAAAGACCAGTTCTTTTTGCCTAAGGTCGCCTTTAGCCACCCTCACATGATATTTTGTGTTTTGTCCCGATGCATAAATAATATAGGATGATCTCATTCTCCAGTTCCTGTATTTACTTTTTCTGAAACCATCCTTCACCACAGCCGGCAAACTATTCTCTGACAAATACGCTTCCGTGCTTTTCCAATGGCCATTCCTGCTGAACCTTACCTTATATTTTATTCCATCCATGTCAAAGCTTGCCTGGCAAGAAGTGATCTTGTCCCTCCAAACTATGTTTTTCGCATCAGGATACCTTGCGTGTAAATTGTTCGTCACTTTTGCCGGTATCTTTCTTAACTGTGCATCTGACTTTTCGGCCATAGAAAATACCCCCGCAAACAGGATAATCCAAAATAGTTTTTTCATAAAAAAAATTTTAATGAACAATAATAATGGAGCCTGTCATTTAATAACCGGAAAAAACCGGGCCAATGAATTTTAAAATAGAAGGAAAACTTATGCACCATACGCTTTATTTGTGCATTCACTTTCAGACACTTCAAAATAATTATAAATGAATAAATGTTAAATAATTTTCTGTTTCGCTGAAATAAGGGAAATAGAAGTGAAAATCTATTCTGCTATATATCAAGCCGTCTTTACATTTTGTCAAAGTAATTACATATCACCCTTCGAACACACTTTTTTTGTGTTGACAAAAAATGCAGTGATCTGCATTTAATTGATTAATCTAAAAAATATTGTCATGAAAATTTATGTTCAAAAATCATGGATGCCTCTCTCACTGCTGGCGATCTGCATGGCGCTACTTTCTTTTTCTTCCCGCTGGGGTGGTGAAGGTTTTGAGATCTTTATCAACAACAAACTTGTATTGCAGCAATTCGGTAAAGACATGAATACAGTGAAAAACTTCCAATTAGATCAGCGTTATTCAAATGCAGAACTGACCATCAAATATTATCATTGCGGCAGTCCTGGCAAAAACAGGGAAATAACTGTCCGGGATGCGCAAAACAGCGTATTAAAAGAGTGGCGCTTCGGCGATGTATCTGTTAACGATGCTACAGGGATGACCTGTTCAGTAAATGATATTTTATACTTACAAAAAAGAAACAAGGACAATCCTCTTGGTCTTTATTATTCTTCGGAAGAACTTCCTAAAGGGAAACTATTGATGACAATCGTGAAATAAAAGCGCAGCTATAAAAAAACTGCAAGGCCTTGACATAGTTCATGGCCTTGCAGTATCATTTTATCAGTAAGAAGGCTTTATTCCCATATTGTAAAACATGAAACTCCATTTGTCAGTTCCTTCATCTATTACCTGCTGCGTATTCATTACGCCGTGCCCGGCTTTTGTTTGAATGCTGATCAAAACAGGATTTGTTCCTTTTTGTTTTTCCTGCATGTTTGCAGCAAACTTAAATGAATGTGCCGGCACAACTCTGTCATCATGGTCAGCAGTTGAAATAAGTGTTGCGGGGTATTCTGCCTCACGAACATTATGAACGGGAGAATATTTATACAAATACTCAAACATTTCTTTGCTGTCTTCTGCTGTTCCATAATCATATGACCATCCGGCCCCTGCTGTGAATTTGTTATAACGTAACATATCCATAACTCCGACCTCAGGAAAAGCTACTTTGCACATCGTGGGTTGTTGTGTAATGCAGGCCCCAATTAGCAAACCGCCGTTACTGGCGCCTTCAATGGCCAACATATCTCTTGAAGTATATTTATTATCCACCAAATACTGTGCTGCCGCCATGAAATCATCAAACACATTTTGCTTTTTCATTTTAATTCCCTGCTGATGCCATTCTTCGCCATATTCACCACCACCCCGAATATTGGGAACAGCATAGATGCCGCCATTTTCCAAAAGAATAATATTGGATGTGCTGAAGAAAGGCGTAATGCTGATACTGAATCCGCCATATGCATACAACAAACAAGGGGTTTTTCCATCAAACTTTGTTCCTTTCTTATAAGTAATGATCATCGGGATCTTAGTCCCGTCTTTTGAATTGTAAAAAACTTGTTTGGATTCAAAGTCGCCCGGATTAAATTGAACTTTAGAAGCTTTATATAATTCACTCTTGCCGGTCGCAATATCCAGTTTGTAAATAGTGTTCGGCATTGTATAGGAAGAAAAACCATAATATAATTCCTTCTCATCTTGTTTTGCATAAAAACCATTTGAAGTGCCAAGACCCGGCAATGTGATTTCACGAATCTGTTTACCTGTTCTGTCATATTGATAGACTTTGCTCACCGCATCTTTCAGGTACGAGCAGAAAATATTCTTTCCTGCAGATGTTGCATTAAGAACTTCCGGTTTAGCATCAATAAGTGTTTTCCAATTCGCTTCAACAGGGTTTTTCAGTGGCGCCGTGACTATTTTTCCGGTTGGGGCATTTCTGTCTGTTTGTATATAAAAACACTGACCATCATTATCAATGATACCATGCGAATTTTTCATATCATTTACCAACGCAACCGGTTTTGCGTTAGGCTTGGTAAGATCAAGCACATACAAACCGTTTCCATACGTTTCATTAGCTGTATAAATAACCAGCCATTTTTCATCTTCAGTAACGCCTGCAGAAACATAACGTGTATGTTTTTTATCATCGCCAAATACCAGCTTGTCATCTTTTTGAGCAGTGCCTAACTTATGATAATATAGTTTTTGATTATCGGTGATTCCAGCCAGGAAACTTCCTTCTTTGGAATGTTTATAGGTAGAATAAAAAAATCCATCGTCGCCTTTCCAGCTTGCTCCACTAAATTTTATTTCGATAGTATCTCCAACTTGTTGCTTTGTCAATGCATTTATCGCAATTAATTTTTGCCAGTCGCTTCCGCCGATTGAAATATTGTAAGCAGCCATCGAACCATCTTTGCTGAAATTAATTCCGGCTAAAGAAGTGGTGCCGTCTTTTGAAAAAGAATTCGGGTCAAGAAAAATTTCGGGCTCTTTGCCATCAGCTGTTTCTCTATACAACACCGATTGATTTTGCAATCCTGAATTTTTATAATAGTAAGTATACTTTCCTTCTTTAAATGGCGCCGAATATTTTTCGTAATTATAAAGATTCTCGTAACGTTTACGTATCGCATCACGGAAGGAGATTTGCTTTAAATAGCCTTCTGTTACTTCTCTTTCAGCTTTTACCCATTCGGTCGTCTTGGCGCTGGTATCGTTTTCCAGCCAGCGATAAGGATCAGGCACAATGGTTCCGAAATAATTATCTTTTACTGTTGTGTCTTTATCCGTTACCGAATATTTCACATCAATATGCTTAAATCCGGAAGATGATTTATCATTGTTACCACATGAGATCATCAAAGTAGTTGTAAAAAGAGCAAGCACTAATTGTCTCATAAAAAAAATTTTAAGAAAGGTATATCATTTTAGTTAAAAAATATATCAACAGAAGTAAAGCCATCTTATTAATTTCAATACATGAAAATCAGAAGCCGGGTTCTTATAGTTGCTCTTCTTATTTATTCGCAGGTCGCTTTTTCTCAGACGGTAAGCCTTCAATACAATCATTCATCGCTCCAACAACAATATGCTGCTTCAGTAATAGAAAAGCAATTAAAAGAAAAAGGATATTCTATTAAAGAAAATGCTGCTGAATATAAAATTGGCCTTACTATAAATCAAAAACAATACGCTGCCGAAGCATTTGCTATAAAAATTGCCGGAAAAAATATCAGCATTGTTGGCGGTGATGAAAGAGGGCTTATTTATGGCTGCTTTTCATTGATGGAAGATATAAGCAATGGAGTTGCACTGAAAGATTGTAACACAAAAATGGAAAAACCTTTTCTTCCTTTTCGTGCCATTAAATTCGATCTTCCCTGGGATACGTATCGTCATAGTTATGCTCTTGACCTGCATGACCAAACCTGCCGTGATACCAGTTTCTGGAAAGCTTTTTTAGATATGATGGCCGAAAACCGCTTCAATAGTCTCACCTTATGGAATCTTCATCCTTATACTTTTCTCATTAAGCCCAAAAATTTTCCTGAAGCAAGTCCCTGGAATGATGAGCAAATGAAAGAATGGCAAAATTTATTTCACAGCATTTTCAGAATGGCAAAAGAAAGGGCCATTGATACCTACATCATGCCGTTCAATATTTTCGTCACAGCAGAATTTTCAAAAGCACATCATGTAGCGATGGATAATTTGCAACATGATTTTTTTGTGAGAGGCGATACTTCTTCTATCATTAAGCAATACACGAGGGAATGTGTTACCCAAATGCTTGATGAATATCCTGATCTTACCGGCATTGGCCTCACTCTTGGCGAAGGAATGGCTGGTATGACTCCGCAACAACGGGAAGATTGGATTAAAGAAACAATCATTGAAGGAATGAAGCTGGCACACCGCAAATCAAAATTGATCCATCGTATTCCTTTTTCCAGTACTACCGGGTCATTGGGTGTAACGAGTATAGAAACTGAAAAGTTAACCCGCAAAGCGATCGAAGAAGAAGCGAACATGGGTTTTACTGATGGACCTATATGGGCTGATCTTAAATTCAATTGGTCTCATGCACATTCCACAACAAAGCTGATCAAAGTGCATGGCGGAAAATTATACGATACTTATTTCAAGTTAGAACCAACAAAATATAAGATCACTTGGACTGCCCGCAATGAAGATTTCTTTTGTCTGCGTTGGGGAGTTCCATCATTTATCCGTCAGCATATTCTTCAAAACATACATTCTTATGTCGGAGGATATTGCATCGGCTCAGAAACTTATATTCCTGCCAAAGATTATTTTACAAAAGATACTGTCGATCTTCCCTGGAAATATGCTTTCGAAAGGCAATGGCTTTTTTATAAATTATGGGGAAGGTTGTTGTATGATCCTCACACACCTGATGCTGTGTTCCAGTTAGAATTCGACCGTCGTTATGGAAAACAAGGAAAAAATTTACTTGAAGCTTTTTCTTTAGCAAGCAGTACAGCACTTCGGCTTGCTTCGGATTTTGATTGCGGATGGGATTTTACATTATATAGCGAAGGAATGATGGCTCTATATACAGCGACAAAACGGGTAGATTATATTTCTGTTGATCGTCTTATTAAACAACCCCCTTTAGACACAGATTATGTTTCGGTAGCAGACTATGTACAAAAAATTTCGTCCGGAAAATTATTTGATAAAAAAATGATCACCCCTCCGCTTTTGGCTGATCAGCTGGAAAGAGATTGTAAAAAAGCGCTGGCATTGATAAACGATATTCATACTGATAATAATAAAGCATTACTCTATGAAATATCCGACATAAAAACCTGGGCTAATCTTGGTTTACACTTTGCCGAAGAAATAAGAGGCGCTGTTGCTTTACAAACCTATCGTACAAAAGGCGGAGAAGAAAATAAGCAAGCCGCAGTAAAACACCTGGAGCAATCGCTTCATTATTGGGATGTTGTTATAAGTATCACCCGGCCTCTTTATAAAGACATGCCATTGGTTCATTACAGCGAACAGGATGGAAAAAACTGGAAAGAAAACTATAGTCTTCTTTTTCATTGGGAGAAACTAAGGTCTGCTGTTGCAAAAGACATTGATATTGCAAAACAGGCAACGACTAACAAGCGTTAATCAAATTGAAAAGTAATTCGCTTATATGACCTGATATTCCTCAAAAAATAATAACTTTCTGAAAAGAGATTATGAAGAAAGTAATTCAACATGATCCGTCACGAAGAAAATTTATTTATGATCTCAGCCTGGCAACCTTAAGCATACCGGCTATATCTATTTTAGCTGAATGTAATAACGATTCAAATGAAGAAAAAAATATGCAACGAATCCGCAATGAAAAAGCTGCCGGCAAATTAGGCATTGCATTAGTAGGCTTAGGAAACTATGCAGGTGGTCAGTTAGCTCCGGCTTTACAACAAACCGAGCATTGTTATCTCGCAGGCATTGTTACCGGCCATCCTGACAAAGCAAAAAAATGGAAAAAACAATATTCCATTCCCGATGCTAATATTTATGATTATTCAACCTTTGACCAGATAAAAAACAATCCCGACATTGATATAATATACATCGTGCTGCCCAATTCAATGCATGCTGAATGCGGTATCCGTGCTGCTGAAGCCAGTAAACATCTGATCAGTGAAAAGCCATTGGCAAATTCAATAGATGATTGTGATAAAATGATCGCAGCCTGCAAAAAGGCAAACAAAATGTTTTCTGTCGGCTATCGGCTGCACTTTGAACCTTATAATCTTGAAATGGCAAGATTAGGCCAGCAAAAAGTATATGGCAATGTAAAAAAGATATCGGCAGGTTTTGGATTTACCATTGGTGATCCAACGCAATGGCGATTAAAAAAAGATCTTGCCGGCGGTGGGCCCATGGTTGACCTTGGAATTTATTGTATCCAGGCTTTTTGTTACATCACCGGAGAAGAACCAATTTCCGTAACGGCGCAGGAAGGACCTAAAACAGATCCTGTAAAATTCAAAGAAGTAGAGCAATCAGTCACCTGGCAATTTGAATTTCCGGGAGGATGCGTGGCAGAAGGCAGATGCAGCTATACTGATGGGATAAATATGATAAAAGCCGAAGCAGAAAAAGGGTGGTTTGAATTAACTTCTGCTTTTAATTATTCCGGGCAAAAAGGTGATACTTCAGATGGTGTGCTGAATTTGCCGCAGGTAAATCAACAAGCCGGGCAAATGGATGATTTTGCATTGGCGATAAAAAATAAGCGTCCTACTATTGTTCCCGGAGAAATGGGAAAGAGAGACGTTAAGTTGATCAAAGCTGTTTATGAAGCAATGCAAACCGGGAAAAAAATCGAAATCAGCTGATATTAATATTGAAAAAACTACGATCTTATTTCTCATCCTTTCTCATTAAATTACAATTTCCAAAACGATCAATATGGGAAAAGGAAGACTGGAAGCATTCAGTGATGCTGTATTAGCTATTCTAATTACTATTATGGTACTGGAAATGAAAGTACCTCATGGCGATGATCTTCATTCTTTGCTTTCATTAAAATATGTTTTCCTGAGTTATGTGCTTAGTTTTATCTACCTCGCCATTTACTGGAACAACCATCATCATATGCTGCATGCCGCACACCGGGTAAGCGGCTCTGTACTTTGGGCAAATATTCATTTACTGTTCTGGCTTTCATTGGTTCCTTTTGCTACTGCCTGGATGGGTGAAAATAATTTCAGCACAATACCTGTCATCCTGTATGGTATTGTTTTAATTATGGCTGGTATTGCTTATTACTTTTTAGCTCATTGTCTCGCCGATATTCATGGCAAAGATTCAGAATTAGCAAGAGCCTTGGGTAATGATCGTAAAGGGAAAATATCAGTTCTCATTTATGCCATTGCAATTGGCCTTTGTTTTATTCATCCGCTGATCGCATTTATACTTTATGTTTTGGTTGCCGCTATGTGGTTCATCCCTGACAGGAGATTTGAAAAAAGCACCGCATCAAAAAAGTGATAATTGATTTTCGTCTTTTACTGGCTGAACAATTCGCCTCTTTTTTTCCAAAGAGGAGGCTTTTATAGTAAACAGTTCTGTTTCTTCATATCTCGATGCAACAATGATCTTTGTAATGTCTGCATACGGTTTGAACAATTTATAAACCAATTCAGGTTTATTATTATTTTCCGATAAATGTGATAAAATGAGATGCGATAAATGAAGCGGTTTATATTTTTTATACAATTCCAATGCCTGCAAATTGGATAAATGTCCTTTTCTTCCGCTGATCCTCTTCTTTAAGTGTCGTGGGTAAGAACCATTCTCAAGCATGTCTTCACAATAATTGGCTTCCAAAAAAGCCGCATGGCACTTTTTAAAATATCGAACCAATTCTTTTCCAGGGTAACCAATATCAGTAAAGATGCCAACGTTTACATTATTATCCGAGACTATGAAACTATGCGGGTCACTTGCATCATGAGATTTTCGAAATGCTGTGACAGATAATTTACCAATAGAAACTGTTTTGTCTTTTTGAAAACGATTGATAAGATGCTTCTCAATTTTCAATCTGCTGTTCCCTAAGGTCAGATCAGTGATGTAGACGGGTATTTGATATCTTTTTGAAAGTGTTGGAATACCTGTGATATGATCTACATGTTCATGCGATACAAAAATTGCTTTCACCATCGCCAGGGAAAGCTGAAGTCTTTTCATCCTTTTCTCTGTTTCAGCAAAGGATAAACCGGCATCGATCGATACGGCCTCCCGATCATTACCGATATAATAACAATTCCCATTACTACCGGAATTCAATGCTGCTATGTATAATGACATATCAGCAAATCTACAGATACTATCGTTGCATTGAAAATTGAATTCACGACTTCTTTCTATATCAAAAAAAAAGCAGACCCTATAGATCTGCTTTCAGTTAAATCAATAATTATTTTTAGAATCCCCGCTTTTGTGCAGCTGGGCGATTAGGTTTTTGATAACCTTTTTCTTTCATTTCTTTTTTTATTTCTTCAATGGCCTTTTGCAATTGGGGGTCGATACCTTTTGCCATAGCACTGAGATCTTCCGGCACATCAATGTCTGGGTCTACGCCATGTCCTTCAGCGAACCATGTGCCATCAGGATTATACATCCGGAAAGTTGGAACAGTAACTCCACCTCCATCAATCAATGTCGGGGCTCCACTGATGCCGATCAATCCGCCCCATGTCCTGGCACCGATCAATGGCCCTAATTTCTTTTTGCGGAAGAAATCGGGGAATGCATCGCCACCTGAACCGCTCCATCCATTAATGAGCATCACCTTCGGACCAAAATTGGCATAAGGCGGCCAAGGCCAGTCACTGCCATCACGAATTGCCCAATAGGCCAATGGGTCTCTGTTCAGCATTTCAATAAAGCGATCAGGAATTTGTCCGCCATCATTGAAACGTTCATCAATTATCAATGCTTTTTTATCCCATTGCGCATTGAATTGGCGCATCAATTCATTCTGTCCGTCAACACCGGTGCTGGGTACATAAATGTATCCAACGTCACCATTTGTTTCTTCATCAACTTTTTTCCGCATGTTTTCTATCCAGGCCAGGTTGCGAAGACGATATTCATTACTCATTGTTTTTACAATCGCCGTTTTTGCCCCGGTCCATGAAGGAGTTGAATTATAAGTAAGCTCTACCGTTTTATTGGAGAGTCCGGTAAAGGCGGCAAATGGTTCTTGTGCTGTCGTAAGCAGCACACCGTTCACCGCTAAAATATAATCGCCTTCTTTGATATTCACTCCCGGTTCATCCAATGATGAATGAACTTCTGCATCCCATGGAGCTCCCCGGATTATCGTTTTGATCTTATAATAATCACCATCAGCCTGCCAATCTACTCCCAGGTATCCGACAGATTTACTTTCCGGAACCTCAACGTCCCCGCCTCCGTGATAAGCATGTGATGAATTCAATTCACCAATAAGTTCGCCGATTACAAAATCAACTTCTTCACGGGTGGTAGCGCCATCGAGCATTTTCAAATAACGTTCTTTGTCTTGGTTCCAATTCACACCGTGCATATTGGGATCATAGAAGAAATCTCTTTCAAAACGCCAGACATCCATGAAAATTTGTTTCCATTCTTTTGCAGGATCTACCATCATTTGCATATCAGCAATGTCAAGAGGTTTCTCAAACTTTTGTCCTTCCTGGGGTGCTATGACTGCAAAACTTCCTGATTTCGATACCAGGATCTTTTGTCCATTAGCAGATAACCGGGCATTATCAACATTATCTATAATTGTTTTCTCTTCTCTTTTATCCAAATCATAATACTTAAGAGAACCTTGTCCATCTCCTGCACCGGTATTTGGTTGTTTCAGGTAAATGATCTTTCCTTTTGCAGCGGCTAATGCACCATAATTACCAGCTTTAATCGGAAGTATCTCCATTCTTTGTTCGATGCCATCAAAATCAATATCCACCTGTTTGGAACTTGCTTTCTTCGTTGTGCTGTCTTTTTTATTTTTTTCATTCTCATCTTTAGCAGGTTCAGATGCTTTAACAGCGACTGTATCATTTTTGGGAGCCATTATTGAAGGCGTATCCTTTTTCAATGGGATAGCTGCTATTTCTGTGGTGTTTGCATAAATAAAAGTGTTATCAAGATCGCTGTAGGAAGGATTAAGTGATTGGTTGGTGAGCAAGTACAAATATTTTCCATCTGGATCAAATACAGGGCTGTTACATTCATAAAAACCTTGTGTTACCGGATTTATTTTTTTATTCTGATAATCATAAATGAAAACAGCATTGTGCTGGTTCTCCATATCCCGGTGATAAGCTAACCATCTGCTATCCGGCGACCAGTTCATACTGTATCCCTCTAATGTTCCATGTGTGTACCTTAAAGCATGATCAACATCAATAGTTTGATTGGTGGTCATGTCAAAAATTTTGATGCGCATGGCTTTATCTATAAAAGCAATTTTTTTACTATCGGGAGACCAGAATGGATGATAACGATAGCCGGGGCCATAATCAGTAAGCTTTTTCGCAGAACCTTCTTTGTCGGGTTCCATTACCCACAATTCGTATTCCCCGGATTGATCGCTCCAGTAAGCAATATATTTTCCATCAGGTGACCATGTCGGGTAACGTTCTGCTGACCCGGAAGTTTGAGTCAAGTCTTTGATAAAACCATGTTCAGCAGGAACAGAAAATACATCACCTCTGGCTTGTATCAATACCCTGTTACCGTCAGGACTGATAGAAATATCCTGTATATCTTTCGAAACAGATCCCAGTTTCGGTTTCAACATGGCTTTATCGGTAGTGACATCTACTTGTATTGATTTCTGTTTTCCGGTGGAAAGAGAATAGAGATACAATTTTCCGCCCGCTTCAAAAACGATATCATCAGGGCCCAGTGAAGGATAATGCACATCATAATCTTTGAAATCGGTTAGCTGCGTATAAGTTTTATCGGTAAGATCATATTTCCAGAGGTTCATTCTCAATTCCGGCCCACGATCAGATAAGAAATAAATATTGTTGCCGCTCCACATCGGAAATTCATTTCCGGCATCGGCTTCTGCGCCTACACTTGTTGATTCTTTTGTTACAAGGTTGAATAATTTAATGTCGGCCTTCCATCCTCCACGATAACGTTTCCAGTTACGGCCAACCTGTGTGCGGAAAACAACAGCGATTTGTTTTCCATCCGGGGAATAAGAGCCATACTCTGCATACGCCAATGGTAATTTATCATCCGGTCCTCCTGTAGCAGCAACCGTATAAAATTGATTAAATCTTGCTTTGCCGCTTTCACGTGAAGAGGCAAATAATACTCTTTTACCATCATTGGTCCAATCAACAACACGATCAGGATAACCGTGACTGGTCAGGCGAACCGGAATACCACCCGTAACGGGCATGACATACACATCAATATTACCATCATAATCGCCACTGAATGCAATGCTTTTACCATCCGGCGAAAATTTTGGATAGATCTCCACTCCCGCAGGAGAACTGAGTTTGATCGCTGTGCCTCCATCTTTAGGCATCACCCAAAGATCGTTGGCATAAGTAAAAACGATCTGCGTTTTAGAGACATCCGGGTAACGAAAGAGACCGGCGTCAATCTGGGAAAATAATTTTAAAGAAACAATAGAGCAGGCGATCAAAGAAGCAATAATCTTTTTCATATGCAATGATTTTAATACAAAAAATTAATAAGAGAATCCAGAATGTTTTAAAGCTAAGGAAAAAATGGTCACGGAAAAATGAAATAATTACAAATGAAAGAATATTGTGCTGAATGAATTTGTAATACTAAAATTTTATTAATCCTTTCTGCTGAATTATTAATTCATCTACCATTACCTCGCTTTATTTTCTGATAAATATGCCAGGCTGAAAAAATATCTTCCGCTGCAATGCCCAATGACTTGAACAAAGTGATTTCTCCATTATTCTCTCTTCCTCTTTTTGTTCCTGTCAATATTTCCCCAATTTCACCTTTTACATGAGCATCTGTCACAGTTCCTTCTTTTTTAGGAATCAAAAAATCACCGGCTTCATTAAAAAGCGATTCATAACAATCTGTAAATAGTTTTGACTTAAGAATTGCTGCATTGTCTAATTCTCTTGCTGCAGCAGTGCTTGAACCTACTGCATTGATATGCGTGCCTGCAGCAATCCAATCTCCCATTACTATCGGTTCCCGTGATGAAGTGACTGTACAAATTATATCAGCATGCTCCACGGCTTTTTGTGCATCTTTTTTAATATGAATAGGAATATTGTATTCGCCTTTTATTTCATTAGCAAGCTGAACAGCATTTTTTTCAGTGCGGCTCCAGAGATTGATCTGTTTTATTTCTCTTACCAGCAACATGGCTTCAATATGACGTTTTGCCTGTTCTCCTGAACCGATAATGGCTAACATTTTTGAATTTTCTCTTGATAATAATTTTGTAGCCACCGCACTGGCAGCAGCAGTGCGAATCGCTGTTATTTCTGTGGCATCAAAGATCATGAGTGGCTGACCATGCTTTGCATCAAATAAGATCACTACACCCTGGTGAGAAGGAAGACCCGCTTCCCTGTTGTCATGAAAGACTGTGATCGCTTTAATTCCCATTACACCAAGACCAACAGCTTGCCCAGGCATCATTCCCAATAAACCAGTTTTATCAGGCAGCCACATTAGTGAGCGCAAAGGCTGAGTACATTCTCCATTAGCTAAGGAACGAAACATTTGTTCCATCACTTCAATACATTCGTCCATCGGCAAGAGCGCTGCAACTCTTTCTTTATTGATAAATGAAGGCTCCATTTATTTTATTAATTGTGAGAAAAAAGAGTAACTTATAAAGGTAGAATTTTTGTGTTGGTTGTTCTTTAAAAAAGAAAATTGTTTTGTTAATACCATAAGATTTTTTCCTACATTCAACCCAGGAACTATTTATCATGGATAGAAAAAAACCGGATGTAGATGTGATCAGTGATGTTCTGAAAATGGCGCTGGCAGCTTATCCCGATTCCACCTTTATTCAAAGCTTGTCTTTCCAGTATATTGAAAGAGGAGGGCTTAGTAAAAAGCAACTCGAAGGTTTATATAAAAAAGCCGTCAATGTAAAAAGCATTCCGGCTGCCAAGCTTTCCACTATTGAAGCCATCATACTAAAAAAACCGACCCGCTATAAATCTCCATTGCCAGAGTACAAACCGTTATATTCAAAAGACACTAAACCCGGGGAGCTGATCAACGCCATACTGGAAAAATTTCCGCAACACAAAAGAGTCTTGTTCCTGAAAACAAAATATGATAACAATGAAACCCTTTCAGTTGTAGAAATGGCTGAACTGGAAAAATTTTATAAAATGCTGAAGTAAGCAAAGAATAAACCCAACTGGAAAAAAATTATTTTGCAAACTGCTTACGAATAACATTCAACGCTCCGCCTGCCCTGAACCATTCTATCTGCTGTTCATTGTAAGTATGATTCACAGTAATAGTATCCTTGCTTCCATCTTTGTGATTCAATACAACGCTCAATGGTTTGCCGGGAGCAAATGAAGTTAATCCAAGAATATCAATGCTGTCATCTTCCTGCACTTTATCATAATCATCTTTGTTGGTAAATGTCAATGCCAGCATTCCTTGTTTCTTCAGATTGGTTTCATGAATTCTTGCAAAGCTTCTTACAATAATTGCTCTTACTCCCAGATGTCTCGGTTCCATTGCCGCATGTTCTCTCGATGATCCTTCCCCATAATTCTCATCACCAACTACAATACTTCCAATGCCGGCTGCTTTATAAGCTCTTTGTGTAGCAGGAACAGGTCCATACTCACCAGCCAATTGATTTTTTACTGAATCAGTTTTATCATTGAAGAAATTAATAGCGCCGATCAGCATGTTGTTGCTGATGTTATCCAAATGTCCACGAAATTTTAACCAGGGCCCTGCCATACTAATATGGTCAGTAGTGCATTTACCTTTTGCCTTGATCAATAATTTTAATCCTTTCAGATCGGTTCCTTCCCATGCAGCAAAAGGTTCGAGCAATTGTAAACGTTTGGAATCCGACGCTACTTTTACCTGCACACTGCTTCCTTCTTTTGCCGGAGCCTGGTAACCAGGATCATCTACAGCAAATCCTTTAGGAGGTAATTCAAATCCTGTCGGTTCTTTCAGCATCACTTCTTCGCCTTTTGCATTTTTCAATTTATCCTTGAGTGGGTTAAAAGTAAGAGAGCCTGCCATAGCTAATGCAGTTACCAATTCGGGTGAACCAACAAATGCATGAGTACTGGACAATCCATCATTTCTTTTTGCAAAATTTCTATTGTATGAAGTAATAATGGTGTTCTTGCGATTAGGATCATCAATATGTCTTGCCCACTGACCAATGCAAGGGCCGCAGGCATTTGCTAAAACCATTCCGCCTACATCTTCAAATTCTTTGATGAAACCATCTCTTTCAATAGTAAAACGAACCTGTTCGCTTCCGGGAGTGATGGTAAATTCAGAAACAGTTTTCAATCCTTTGCTTTTAGCATCTTTTACGATTGAAGCGCTTCGACTAATGTCTTCATAAGAAGAGTTGGTACATGAACCGATCAATGCCACTTCAATTTTTTCGGGCCACCCGTTTTTCTGTGCCACTTCTTTCAATTTAGAAATTGGTGTCGCCAAATCTGGAGTGAATGGCCCATTGAGATAGGGTTCCAATTTATTCAGATCCAATTCGAGTACCTGGTCATAACATTTTTCAGGATTGACATACACATCTGCATCAGGGCGAAGATGCTCTTTTATTTTATCTGCCATCAAAGCCACTTCTTCACGACCCGTTGCTTTCAGATAAGCATTCATCTTTTCATCATAAGCAAACAAAGAACAGGTAGCTCCTATTTCGGCACCCATGTTGCAAATCGTTCCTTTACCTGTTGCACTTAAACTATCGGCGCCTTCTCCGAAATATTCAATGATTGCACCAGTACCACCTTTCACTGTCAATTGCCCTGCTACCCAAAGGATCACATCTTTTGCAGAGGTCCATCCATTTATTTTGCCAGTCAATTTTACCCCGATAACTTTTGGCATCTTCAATTCCCAGGGTAATCCTGCCATTACATCCACAGCATCTGCTCCACCAACACCAATTGCTATCATTCCTAATCCTCCTGCATTCGGAGTATGTGAATCTGTTCCTATCATCATGCCACCTGGAAACGCATAATTCTCCAACACTACCTGGTGAATGATACCAGCGCCGGGTTTCCAAAATCCAATTCCATATTTATTGGAAATAGAAGCTAAGAAATCATATACCTCACGATTCGTTTCTAATGCTAACTGTAAATCCTTTTTTGCTCCCACTTTTGCCTGTATCAAATGATCACAATGCACCGTAGAAGGAACCGCCACTCTATCTCTGCCGCAAGTCATGAATTGCAACAGAGCCATCTGGGCTGTAGCATCCTGCATCGCCACCCGGTCAGGAGCGAAATCCACATAATCTTTTCCACGAATATGAGGTTTAGAAGCCGGTTGAGATAAATGCGCATATAAGATCTTTTCGGTAAGCGTCAGTGGCTTGCCTGCTAATTTTCTTGCTGCATCAATTTTACCGGGAAGTTCTGAATAAATTTTCTTGATGAGATCGAGATCAAATATCATGAGAATATAATTTGCGTTTTATTGCCAATAGGTCAAATGAGTCAAATAGGTCAGTTGTGGAGAGCAAATATGACTGATATGACTTTTATGACGTACTGACCTTTAAAGTGATGCAAATTTACGATAAAGGGATTATTTTTAAAGAGCACATTCTTCTATTTTGGAAAGATTTTTTTAAATTAGCAGTACCATGAACCGATTCAGAAACTTTGTTGAATGGAATGCCTTCGGTGTGTGCACCGCAATTGGTGAAAGATTGGGCATAGCTACTACCCGCATTCGCCAATATTTTATTTATACTTCCTTGCTTACCATGGGTTCGCCTATTATTATTTACCTGGTATTGGCGTTTTTGAGAAATATGAGGAAGTATATGATGTCTGCCAAAAGGAATCCCTGGTATTATTTGTAAGGCCCATCCCCTCCCTTCCCATAGGGAAGGCTCAAGTTGAATAGTCATTCCAAAATTCAGAATTGCATTAATCAGAATAAAAAAAAATCCTACCCTTCCCTTTGGGAAGGGCTTTAGAAGAGTTCTCCAATGAAGAAATAGTTAGTTGGGATGGGCTTTAAATCAATTCTTTCAACTTCTCTACTACAACATCTACTTCTTCCTTTGTATTATGCCTGCTGAAAGAAAAACGAACAGTGACGAGATTAGGATTATTATTGATAGCCCGAATGACATGCGACCCCTGGTCGGCCCCACTGCTGCAGGCGCTGCCGCCGGAAGCACATATATTATTTATATCAAGATTAAACAGGATCATTTCTGATTTTTCAGTCTTGGGAAAAGCAGTACTCAGCACCGTATATAAGCTTCTTCCTTCTGCATCTCCATTGAATTGGATTCCTTTAATGTTTTTTCGAAGCTGTTCGATCATATACGTTTTTAAGGACTGGATATAAGCGCTGTCTTTTTCATTATTGGCCATCGCCAATTCCAGTGCTTTGGCAAAGCCTACGATACCATATAAATTTTCTGTACCGGCCCGCATATTTCTTTCCTGGCCTCCGCCAAAAATGAATGGCTGCACTTTTATATTATCATTCACATAGAGAATCCCCACTCCTTTAGGCCCATGAAACTTATGCCCTGCTGCTGAAATAAAATGCACCGGAGTCTTGCGAAGATCCAAATGATAATGACCAACCGTTTGCACACAATCCGAATGAAAAATTGTATTATATCTTTTACAAAGATTTCCGACCGCATCAATATCCAAGAGATTTCCAATTTCATTGTTTGCATGCATCAATGAAACCAAACAGCGTTCTTCATGTGTAGCCAGTTGTTCTTCCAGGTCATCCAGGTCTATATGACCATTAGCTAAAAGTTGTACATAACTGCTGCTGACATCACCGGTGTGATCATAATGCTCAACTGTATGAAGTACGGCATGATGTTCAATCGGTGAGGTGATAATATGTTTACAGCCAAGATCTCTTATAGCCGAGAGGATGGCTGTATTATTACTTTCAGTTCCTCCGCTTGTAAAAAAGATCTCTCCCGGATGAGCATTCAATAACCTCGCTACAGATTTTCTTGCATTTTCGATTGCCAGCCGTGTTTCTCTTCCATAAGAATAAATAGCAGATGGGTTGCCAAATTTTTCGGTCATGTAAGGCAACATTGCTTCCAGCACTTCTTTATCAAGTGGCGTAGTAGCGGCGTTATCAAAATAAATGCGGTTCATACCCTTAATCCGCCTAAAACGTAAAATAAATTTTAGTGCGCAAAGATAATTAATACTTATGGCAGATAAGGAATCAGTTTATCTGATCTGGTATTAACTTCTATTGATAATCAGAAACAAAATATACGGGAGTGGCGTAAATTTAGGTGTTAGTAGCCATTTAAACCCGACAAATGAAAGTCACAAAAGAATTTATCAAAGAGACAACTACTAAGGCGTTAATTTCTTTTATTCCTCTTGCTGGCGGAGCTGTGGGTTCGGTACTTTCTGACGTGATGGCTGAAAGAAAGCAACAGCGTTTAAATGATTTCCTTTCCCAACTAAAAGATGATTTGGAAACTCAGAAAGATAAACTAAATAATAACATAGTTAATAAAGATGATTTTTTAGACATTTTTGAATTAACCGCAAAGAAAGTAATGGAAGAGAGAAATGAAATAAAAAGGCTTGCCTACAAAAACATAATTATTAATGGACTTACGCAAGCTAATACAAGCTTTGACGATATCGAACAATGCGTAAGACTTATAGAAAATACTACGGAAAATAATATCTTTCTTCTAAAGGTTCTCTCTGACCCAGAAAAGTACAATTTATCTCTTGGCGAACCTATTCCGAAACCTACAGGAAATATGTCAACGACTACATTAAGCAGAGTATTGCAAAAATTGCTACCAGGGTGGCAAGGCGGACAAATTCTTGAAAACCTAAAAGACCTTGAGTTCTTAGGCTTAATTCAACCAATCTCCAATAACTTCCAAGATATGGTAACTGCAAATGGGCTATCGCCTGTCGTAAATTCGTTGACATTAAAAGGACAAAGATTTGTGAGTTACTTAAAAAGCTAAACGACTACTACTATTGCATTGGCAACATTGTGGGTGACGAATACTTTCTCAGCTTTTTGCTCGCTACTCAGCTTCAGTTTCGGCAGACGAATAATGCTGAGCAACAGAATAACAATGAGCTTTTGTATCTTTAATCAGCAGCGGCACCGGACGAACAGAACAAAGAATACCACCACATCGCCAATGCCTTAACGTCAGACTGTGAAAAAACTCAAATTTTCTTTTTATTAGTTTTCGTAAAGTGTTTGTTAGTTTGATTGCATCCAATTTATGCGGCCCTCAATCGTGAAGTGATTTTATTCTCTGAAAAAAACATTGTTACTGTTTGGCTCCAAATCATTCTTATTTGATGCCATAGAAAAGAAAAAGCAAACCGGCTATAGTCCGGTTTCCAGTTTTGTAATGCTTCCATCATTTTTGTAAACCCCAGTATGGATAATGTTCTTTTGATATTATACACCAGCATAATGAGATTCATTTCTCCATTTACTTTTTTTAATCCTTTCATGAGTGTATATGTATAGCCCCATTGTCGTTTGATGGTGCCGAAAGGATGCTCACATATACTTTGCCTTCGCTTATAATAATCAGGATTGTTTCGGATATTTGTATTATTTCTTTCTACGGCGTCCTGGTATTCGCTGCGGTGAATGATTCGTTTGTTCAGTTTGGTGCAGAACTTTTTTAATGTACATTTTTTGCAACCGTTGGTACGATAGGTTTTAAACCGGTAACTCGTTTCTCCCGCCTCGCCTTTTTTATTATGCCAGGTGTTTAATGTTGTTAATGTGTGCCCGGCAGGACAAGTGTAACTATCTTCTTCTTTGTTATAAATAAACTGTGTTGACAGAAACTCTTTTTGCAAATGTTTTACCGAAGGTTGTTCTTTAAATGCAACATAGGTTTGAATGTTATCATCCTGGCACTGCTGCAACTCTGCACCGGTATGATAACCTTTGTCGGAAAGTATATCAATAGCATCTTCTTTTTTCAAACTCATATTTTCTTTGGCCTGTACAGCGGCACGATGCAGCGCTTTGCCATCATTGGTGCTGGTAGCTTCAATATGGACAAACAAATTATGTTTTGCATCCACCGCTGCCTGTGTATTATAACTTACTTCTACTATGTTTTTATTGATGATGAGTGCACGGCTGTCTTTATCGGTAGTACTGATTTGTTTTTCTTCGGTATTATCTAACTGTTGCTGCAGTGCATCATATTTTATCTTTCGTTCTGTCAATCTTTGCAGCGCTGCTTCCACTTCTTCTTTGCGATAAGAAGGGCCGTTATCATCGGTCTGGCCTTTGTCTGATTCATCGAGTTCCTTTAAATATTTATTGGCTTTCTCTTCGATCATTGCCTGGTGCTTGTCTATCTTTCGCTGATTGTAATTGTTCTTGCTGCTGTTCACCGCCCTGAACTTGCTGCCATCTACTGCAATGGTTTGCTTGCCTATTAAATTCAATTCATTCAAAAAATGTACATAGAGTTTAAAAAGATTTTTTAATGCCTGGCTGTGATTTTTTCTGAAATCAGCGATACTGTGATAATTCGGGATCAATTCCTGCATCAGCCAGCGCAACTCCACATTGCGTTTGCATTCCAGTTCTAATTTGCGGCTGCTGCGAATCTTGTTTAGATAACCATAGAGGTAAAGTTTTAGCAGCAACCTATCATCAAACCGAGGTGCACCACCGGGGTTTGCCTTGCATTGCTCAATGCCGATCTTGTTCAATCCGATAGTTACCGGATCCAATTTCTCTGCAAACGCATCAATGATGCGAACAGGATTATCGGCGGCAATGTGATCATCCAAACTATTGAATTGTATTTGATGGCGGGAAATGCCTTGAATAATTTTCATATTTATCCGGACAGAAGACATCTTTTATTTGTTGCCTGGAAATGTTTATTTTTATTTCAACAGTTGTGAATAGTTTTTTCACAGACTGCCGTTGTGCGCCATTATAGGGAGCTACTATTATCAAATATTATAACTGCGATGCTTCTTTTCTTCGCAGGGCTTTGGCTTAAAAATTTTTTGCCAAATTATTTCAACGAAAAAGGGAAACTTTTGGCACAAAAGGAAGATATCGAGGAAATTACTGTAAAGATCGAAAGCGTTAAGGCCGAATTTTCGCATGAGACTGAATTCCTAAAATCAAGATTACAAAAACTAATCAGTTTAGAGACATCCCATAGAAATGAAGAAAGAAATTCGATTATCGAGTTCTACACAAAATATAACCAATGGTTATACGCTCTTCTAGAAATCAACTACGGAGCATATAGCAGAACAAATCTCAAAGATCTAATTGAGAAAAGAATTTATATAGAAAATTTCTACGGAGAAACAGGAATAGCTCAAGCGAAAGTCAAACTTCTCGTTAAAGACGAAGATATTGTTTCATTATCCAATAAACTTTGGGTTGCCATTTTAGAGTTTAAAGGTTGGATGGACGAGAAATTACTTTTGTTACAGCACAATATCGAGAATCAGATTTTCCTTACTGACCAATTTCTTCCCCTTATGAAAAAGTTTGAAGAAAATAAAGATCGTTTACAAAAAATTGCAGATGAAGAAAAGGAAACGAAGGATAATCTCAAAGTTCTTGTTGATGATTTCTATGCAAATAAAGTAAATGAATATAAGAAGACTATTCCCTTGGATCACTCTTTTACTGACAAAGTGAAAAGTTATTTGACAACATAACAGCGCACAATATCGGCATTGCTTCCCCGCTGTATCTTCTATAGAAAGACTTGATGAAAAATCCTCATTGACTATTGACTACTCACTATTCATCATTGCCGACTCACATACTCTCCTTAATGTCCTGCATTAATCGCTGAGCAATATTATTTGCTTTGATTTCAAAATCACTTTCTGCATATATGCGAATGATCGGTTCGGTATTGGAACTGCGGAGATGCACCCAATCATCATCGAATTCGATCTTCAACCCATCTTCCGTATTGACAGGATTCTTTTTATATTTCTTTTTGATCTTATCAAAAACCAATTTAAGATCAATACCATTCTGCAACTCAATTTTTTTCTTGGCGATAAAATATTCGGGATACAGGTTGCGCAGAGATTTAATTCCTTTTTTATAATCGGCCAGGTGACTTAAAAATAATCCAATGCCGATCAGCGCATCCCTGCCGTAATGAAAATCCGGGACAATGATTCCGCCATTTCCTTCTCCTCCAATCACGGCATTTACTTCTTTCATTTTATTCACCACGTTCACCTCTCCCACAGCAGATGGAAAATATTCGCAGCCATGTTTGATGGTAATTTCTTTCAATGCTTTGGTGCTGCTCAGGTTACTGACGGTATTCCCTTTTCTTTTACTCAATATATAATCGGCCACTGCCACCAAAGTATATTCTTCGCCGAACATGCTGCCGTCTTCACAAACAAAACAAAGACGATCCACATCGGGATCCACAGCAATTCCCAGATCTGCTTTTTGTTTGACAACTTCATTGCTCAATTGAGTCAAATGTTCTGGTAATGGTTCAGGGTTATGCCCAAATTTTCCATTCACTTCCTCATTCAGTACAATTACCTCTTTTACTCCTAATGCCTTTAATAAGGCCGGGACAAAAATGGCGCCGGTAGAATTGATCGCATCTACCACTATCTTAAAATTCTTTTTTGCAATAGCTTTTGCATTCACCAACGGATAATTCAATACGGCGTCAATATGCTTTTGCAAATAGCTTTGATCTGTAATTATTTTTCCAGGTTGATTTGATAAAGAAGCAATTTTTTTCTCCGCTCTCTCTAAAACCTTTTTTCCGAACCCGGCTGAAATAAATTCACCGTCGCTGTTCAATAATTTCAATGCATTCCATTCAGCGGGATTATGGCTGGCAGTAATAATGATCCCGCCTATTGCATTTTCCATTTTCACAGCAATCTCTACCGTGGGTGTGGTTGATAATCCAAGATCAATAACATCGATGCCAAGATCTGCAAGAGTCTTTACAACAATATTGCGGATGCTCTCTCCGCTGCTACGGCCATCACGGCCGATAACCATTTTGGAAGTTCTTTTTTCAACAGAAAAATTTTCCAAAAGCAATTTTCCAAATGCAGCAGAAAATTTTTCTACATCAGCGGGGGTCAAATTTTCGCCGGGCTTATCGCCTATCGTTCCCCTGATCCCGGATATGCTTTTTATAAGTGGCATAGAATAAAGGCCTGTGTGGGCGGCAAAAATACGTCTTTCAAATTCAATGAATTCATAAAAGCAATATTACATTTGTCTAAACACTAATATGCCCCGCAACCCCTGGTACATTGATTGGTTCAATTCTCCTTTTTATTATCATTTATATGTTGACCGGGACGAAAAGGAAGCAGCAGATTTTGTGCATAATCTTATTGATTATCTAAAACCAGCTGCGGCAAGCCGGATGCTGGATGTAGCTTGCGGAAGAGGCAGACACAGCAGGGTGCTGGCTTCAATGGGTTTTGAAGTAACCGGTACAGACATTTCTCCCATCTCTATCGCTTATGCAAAAAAATTTGAGAAAGAAAACCTCCAATTCTACATTCATGATATGAGGTTGCCGTCCTGGATCAATTATTTTGATTATGTTTTTAATTTTTTCACCAGCTTTGGATATTTCAGAACCCGGAGAGAACATGATGATGCCATCCGCACTCTTTGCAAAAGTTTGAAAGAAAACGGAACGCTCATCATCGATTTCCTGAATGTTCACTATTGTGAAAAAAGATTGGTGCATGATGAAGTGAAACATTTGAATGGCACCACCTATGACATCCGACGCTGGGATGACGAAACACATTTTTACAAAAAAATAGAAATACAGGATCCTTCTTTATCCAAACCGCTTGAATTCACTGAAGAAGTGGCAAAGTTTACCTTAGGTGATTTCACCGATATGCTCAGTTACCAGGGCATGCAAGTCGTTACTGTCTTCGGCGATTACCAATTGAATCCTTATGATATTGAGAAAACTCCGAGAATGATCATTGTGGCTAAAAAAATAAAAAAATCGTAATTATTGTTTGATTGAAAAAAGGAAACCAAGAATACCTTCTCGTTGGCTTCGCAAAGACGACAAAATGATAATCACACGACGGGTAGCCTCAAGAATTCGCAAAAAAAATAATTTTCAATCTTTCTTATTATTCATGATCAGGTATTTCGCTGTTTCAAAAAAGGCGGAAGTAAAAGCAGATAATTTATGACGTACTGAATCTAATTGTTGCGGAGTATAAGAAGACTCATTATTTTTCATCGGAGATAAATGATCATCAGGGAAATTGAGATTAGTTGAAAAATAAAAATCGTCGGTAACCATGCCTATTCGACCCGCGGCATTAGTGATAAATGCGTAATCATTTTTTTTATCCGGGTCCAGCAGATCTCTTCCAAGTGTAGTGTTTACATAAGGCTGATGTACCATGCCGGCAATTGTAGGCAACACATCAATTTGAGAAACAACTTCGTTTCTACGTTGAGGTTGCAACAAAAACGGTGCATAAAACAACAAGGGTACATGTTCATCGGTTAACCGCTGGTCGGTCCAGACCGAAGGATACATTGCTGTAGCATTGCCCGCCACACCATGATCGCCTACAAAAACAAAGATGGTATTGGTAAAATAGGGTTCTTTTTGCGCTGCCTCCATAAATTTCTGAAAACAATAATCAGAATAGCGAAATGAGTTGTATTCATCCAGCGACTCGAATCCATATTCTTTTAATTCATCGTCAGAAACAACTTTCTTTTCAAAATCGCTGTCGCTTTGCGGGATCATGTAGGGGCGATGGTTATCCGATGTCTGTATGTATGCAAAAAATGGTTTCGCTTCTTTTTTAAAAACGCCGTTTGCCTCAAGAAAAAGATCTTTATCGCTGATCCCCCAAACATTTAGTTTGGGCGACTTATGTTGTGCCTCTGAATACATCTGTAAGTCGTGAATATTACTAAGCAAACCATTAAAGTTATTGAACTCAGGATCTCCCCCGAGAAAATAAAACTTATCATACCCTTCAAAATTATTGATGATAGTATGCTGTTTCAATGCCAATGGATTCCTGGTTGAGAATTTGAATTGTTGTGCATCCGGAATGCCGGTCAGGATGGCAAACAATCCTCTTGCTGTAGAAAAATGCGGCGTAAAACATCGTTCAAAAAAAATTCCTTTTTCTGACATTGAATTAAAAAAAGGCGTTGCATCCAGCGGGTTGCCGCTCATGCTGCTTTTATACATGCTGAATGATTCACATTGTACCAGCACAATATTGGGTCGACTCTCCAATGAATGACTGCCGGGAAGAATTTCACGGCGGTAAGTAAATTCTTTTTGCTGCGGCAGTTGCATCCATTCTGACATCAGCGGAAAAGCTTCTCTCGCTTTTTGCTCATTGTATTCCGGCTTGCGGAATTTCAGTGTTGTAAAAAAATTCTGCAGGGGATTTAATGCGAGATAAGATTTAAAGCTATCATGAAAAACAAACGAATCGCTCCAGGTCAACGGTGGCCAGGAAAATCTTCCATAAACAAAAAAACCAAGTACCAGGGCAGTGATGACAAAATATTTTCTTTTATAAGGAATGCTTTTGCCTTCTGTTCTATTTACTACCTGCCAATGGCTTTGCCGGTACATCCAGCGAAAAAATAAAACTGCTATGACCAGGCCAAGTATCAACCATACCATCGGGTAGGTCTGAAACATCATGGATAGAGAAATATTTGCATCCTCAACAAAATTCAATGCACCGGCATCAAGCCGGGTTTGGTTGTAAGAAAAATTTCCAAAATCAGCAGCAAAAAAGAAAAAAACAAAAAAAGTAATAATAGCCAGGTACCAGGTCCACCATTTCTTTGTTCTTAAAGAATAGAAAGGAGACATTTTAGGAAACATACTCACAATTACGATTGGTAATAATACAATAGAGATCCAACGCAGATCGTAGCGGATACCCATCAGGAAAGATGGAACCAGGTCACCCAAAGAAAAGTTGGCAGGATGAAATGCAAAAAAAGTAGCCAGCCGGAATGCGGTGAAGATCAAAACGAAGATCAGAAAAAGACGAATCACCCAAAGGATGGTCTTAGGTATTTTTAAACGTACCAGCATACAATTATTGCAATGATTATCTCATGCCTGTTACCAAAAAAAAGGTCAACAAAAAAAGATAATTTATTGCGTATCAGCAACCCTTTGCTGTTAATTTTTAAACGGTGAATATTCTGTAAGCAGTCGGGATTCGTTATCTTCGGTATCCAACCTGCGAATACATGGCGCTCATTATACTGTTGTTGCTGATTTTTGTGAATGGTTTATTTGTTATGTCTGAGATTGCCTTGGTTTCTGCCCGAAAAGCCCGGCTGGAAAACATGGCAGAAAAAGGAGATACGAACGCAAAGAAAGCGTTGGAACTTTCCAATAACCCGGAAATATTTTTATCGGCAGCACAGATCGGGATCACTTTGATTGCGATCCTGACCGGTGTGTATTCTGCTGATCGTTTCAGTCCATACCTACGACCTTTCTTTGAAAACTTTGCAGCGTTGAAACCTTATGCCGGTTCCATCGCCACTACGATCGTTGTAGTGTTGGTTACTTTTCTTACAATTATATTCGGAGAACTAATCCCAAAACGTATCGGGTTATTAAGAGCTGAAAAAATAGCTAAGATCGTTGCCCGGCCCATGAATGCTTTTGCAAAGTTCACTCACCCCATTGTATGGCTGCTGAATAAAATCAGTAATCTTTTCTTTACCGTTTTCAATATCAAACGTTCAAAGGATGACGTAGTGACTGAAGAGGAAATAAAAACGATGATCACAGAAGGAACGGAAGCCGGTACGATTGAAGAAGCAGAACAGGAGATCATTGAAAGAGTATTTCATCTCGGCGACCGAAATATCACTTCGATGATGACACACAGAAGCGATATCATTTGGTTTGGCCTGCATGATAATGAAGAAAAAATAAAAGAGAAGATCATCAGTGAGCCTCATTCTGTATATCCCATCTGTGATGGAGACATTGATGACATTAAAGGTGTTGTTTCTATTAAAGACCTTTATGTGAGTCCTGATAGCATACTTTTTAAAGACATCATGCAGCCGGCGCTTTTTGTGCCGGAAAATAATACAGCTTACCAGTTGCTTGAAAAATTCAAGCAATCCAAAATGCATTGCTGTTTTATCGTAGATGAATATGGGAGTATTTTAGGATTGATCACCCTGAATGATATACTCGAAGCCATTGTTGGAGATATTCCGCAACCGGACGTTCCGGATTATGAAATTAAAAAAAGAGATGATGGCAGTTTCCTGGTAGATGCACAAATTCCTTTTTATGATTTTCTCACTTATTTTGATAAAGCCGATTGGCTGAATGAAGGCGAACATGAATTTGATACATTAGCCGGGTTTATTCTTCACGAGTTGGAACGCATTCCCAAGACCGGCGACAAACTACAATGGAAGGGATTCAGTATTGAGATCATGGATATGGATGGGCACCGCATTGATAAAGTATTGGTGAAAATCAGTAAAGAGATCAAAGAAGAAATGGAAGAGTAAAGGGATGGTTCATGGTTACCGGTTTCCGGTTACTGAATTTTAATTCAAAAACTCTCTGCAAAAATCAAGATACTTTTCGCAATCCTGGTAATTCGTCATCAAGCCCAGGGAAATCCTGATCGCACCTCTCATTCTTCCCAGGAAATGTATTTTATCATAGTGCGTATCATTTCTTGAAGAATAAAATAATGATAACTCTTCAGATGTAATGCAATTGTTTATTTCATCAATGCCGGGATTGCAGAAACAGCCGGTGCGAAGCGATATTTTTCGTTCCCTTGCTTTTAACTCTATTTCACTCACATCAATCTTATTTCCGGCATCATCAAAAAAATTCATAATGATCGTAGAGCCTCTTCTATCATTGGTGGTTGGCCCGAAAATATGTATCAGCGGCTTATCATTTTTATGTTTGAGATTCTGCAATTCCTTCAGCAAATAATCAGTTAGAGTGGAAAGTTTCTTTTGAATGTTGTTCATTCCAATTTTATTCAGCCATTCTAATCCAAATTGCACAGCCGGAATGGATAAATAATTTACAGTTCCTTCTTCAAATCTTTCCTGGTTATCTGTCAAAAAAAATTCAGGCATGGTAACAGATGCGTAAGAAACGGTGCCACCGGCAAACCAGGGCTTTTCCAATTTTTCAAATGCATTTTTCCTGATGAGCAGTGCGCCAACACCGGTAGGATATCCGAATATCTTATAAAAAGAAATACATAGATAATCGGGTTTAACAGTTTGCAGGTTCAATGTATTAGTGGGAACAAATGCAGCTGTATCCAATAATACGTCCCAACCGTTTTCATGTGCAATGTCAATCCATTTAAGATCATGCTTGACGCCGGAAACATTTGATTGGGCCGGGTAAGCAAAAAGTTTGTTATGCTTATGTTTGGTAGAAACCAATTTACGATGCAATTGTTCTTCATCGATCCGGAGGTCTTCAAGATACACCGGGCAATATTCAAAAGAAGCTCCTTTGCCCCGTGCATATTCCCGGATGCCATTTACGGAATTGTGATTATCGAAGAGTAACAGAAAATGGCTTTTATGATCGAAGGGATAGGATTCTCCTACAATCTTCAATGCCTGCGTAGCATTGGCAGTGAATACACAGAAATAATCATCGCCGGCATTAAAATAATCCAATACCGCTTTGCGGGTGGCTTCAACATGTTTTGTTGAAACAAAAGAAGTGGGATTAATGGAATGAGGGTTGCCAAAAACTTCTTTTGCCAGAAAATCCATGTGTTTTTGTAACTGCCATCTTGAATACAGGTTCCCTCCTGTATAATCCAAATACACATGACCATCTATATCGAGATTCGGATACTCTTTTGCTCTCAATGAATCAAATAAGTCAATAGCCGCCTGTGATGCTTTGTCGGTATTATCCATTAGGTCGTAATCCATAAAATATATTTTGACAGAGGCGGGGAATGGAATTCATTGCTCACTCCTCAGTTGCTCATGCAAAGGTAAATTCAAATAATGAAGCAATATAATATACTTGTGAAAGTGTAATCCTCGTAAATTTTATTTTGAATTAATTGAAATTGGCAGGATTCTGCAAAAAGTTCAAGGAAGAAAAGGCTGATTAAATCGTTTTGTACAGCAAAAAATTAATTCGGAACTTTAAGTCAAAATCCTGAGTTGTTATGAGTAAAAACAAAAAGAAAATCGAAAAAGAGGACGAAGAAAAAAATCTGCCAGGAAATCCTTCCTACTCTGAAAAGGAGGATATTTATACGCAAGGCGAAAAAGAACCGCTGGAAGAAGAAGATGATATTAGCCCCGAAGGTTTGGATATACCGGGAGCAGAACTGGACGACGCAGACGAACTGATAGGTGAAGAAGATGAAGAAAACAATTATTACAGTCTCGGCGGAGATGATCACGATGATCTTGAGGAAGATCAGGCCTAAATAGAATTGAGACAAATATTACATGCCTTGTTATTATGTCTTTTCATCAATAATGGCAAAACTACTTTGAGTCGCAAGTTGTGCCGTACCATATTGCTGACCTTTGGGAAACATTTTTCCATAAACAAAATAACCAGTTCCTTCTCTAACCTGAATGTGTGTCTGATGAAAAGGATGGGGAATCTGGTCTCGGGAATAAAGTATTTCTATACCGAAAAGGAAAACGGTAAAATAGCGAAACTCTTTCATGTTGATATTAGATTTTAAAGCACAAAATTAATCAATTTTCTATAGCACTTTCCTCTTCTCTTTGTTGTTCCATAAAATGAACTCCATGCCATAATGAATTAATAATTCATGGGGCATAGTTTTAAATCAATAGTCAACAATTCGGCAGAAAGCATTTTAAAATTCAAATGAGGCATTTGTATCCGGATAATCCAGCTTGGTGCTTTTCCTGTTGCCGCCAACAATGACATGAATGATGCTCATCTGGTCGTTGAACTGATCGTAAAGAATAGAATCAGTGGTTTCTACTTTTTTTACTGAAGGAATATTATCTACTTCGAGATAAACAGCCACAGCATCGTTATCAATTTCATAACCGAGATAGGATAAAGTAACAAGTTTACTATCTGCTTTCAACTGCAAATGTTTCGCCACATAATCATTAACGATCTTATCAATTGCTGCTTTATTGGCTGCAGGTGGATGAGTGAGGTCAACTTTTGTTTTATAATTTTTTTCCAGGATGGCTTCAAAATCGTCAGTGAAAATGCGACAGCTTATTTCAAGCGTTTTGTTTTTAGCATTATGATTGATCTCGGTAGTGCTGACATGAAAAGGATGAGGAATCCCACCTCCCCAATGGAGAGATTCAGGAAAGCTCTGCAGGTTTGAAGATTTCATATATAACAATGATGCCATAAGTGAAAACCCCAACCATTTATAGACAGATGCCTCCATTGACCAAATAATTTTTTCTGTTACAAAAGTCTGGTTTATTTTGAAGCGTTAATACAGTCGCCAAAAAATTTTTATTGATCACAAGACGGCTCTAACTGTTGAGAAGATGCAGGATTTCATTTTTTATTTCCAGATCGGATGGCACCATATCATTAATTGGGGCGCCTTGGATCATTTGATGTTCATTGCGGCATTATCAGCTATTTATTTATTGAAAGACTGGAAGCAGGTACTGATACTGGTCACAGCTTTTACCATCGGGCATTCATTAACTCTTGCCTTAAGCGTTTTCGACATCATCCGCTTCAGCAGTAAATGGGTGGAATTTCTGATCCCCTGCACTATTGTAATAACTGCTGTCACTAATTTATTCCAAAAAAATTTTACAAAAAAATCTGTACGTATCAATTATTTTCTGGCTCTTTCGTTTGGTCTGATTCACGGAATGGGATTTGCCAATGCCTTGCGGATGATGCTGGCAAAAGATCAGAGTTTTGGCTGGGATCTATTGGGTTTTAACCTGGGCCTTGAAGCCGGGCAAATTATGGTAGTTGTAATTTTATTGACCGTCGCATCACTGGTGCTTGGTTTGACCAAACTAAGAAGAAGAGAATGGGTGGTATTTGTATCCGTTGTCGTTTTTTGCTTTTCATTGCAAATGGCGCTGGAGAGAATACCTTGATAAAAAATAAATTTTAATGCACTAATATTTTCAAAGAAGGACAAAAAACACTGGTAAATGAGTACTACGTTGCTTTACCCAAAAACTAACTATGTGTTACTATGTGCCTATGATCCTATGTGGTAAAAAAAGATTATGAACAAAAAATCATCTCTGTTATTTCTCATTTCTGTATTTTCATTTTTTTGCAACGCAGCAACTGTTGATACGATCAATATTTACAGCTATGCGATGCATAAGAATATAAAATGCGTTGTCATCAAGCCTGATTCGTATGAAAGTAGCAGTAGTCAATATCCCGTAGTCTATTTACTACACGGTTACAGTGGTAACTTTTCCAACTGGATCACAAAAGTGCCGAGGCTGAAAGAAGAAGTGGACCAGTTGCAACTGATCATAGTTTGTCCCGATGGAAATTACAGCGGTTGGTATTTGGACAGTCCAATAGATTCCACTTTCCGATACGAAACTTATATTGCGAAAGAAGTTCCTGTTTATATTGATACGCATTACCACACGATCAAAGATCGAAAAGCAAGAGCAATTACTGGACTGAGCATGGGCGGACATGGTGGTTTATTTCTTGGTTTTCGTCATGCAGATTTTTTTGGCGCCTGTGGCAGCATGAGCGGCGTTGTAGATCTCAATTTCACTAAAAACAAATTCGACCTGATCAAGCGGATTGGAGATACGATTCAGAATGCTGCCAACTGGAAAAGCTATTCTGTGATCAATGTAATTGATCGTTATCCAAAAGATTCATTGGCTATTATTTTCGATTGCGGCAATGATGATCCATTTGCAGGAATTAATCGGGAACTGCATCAAAAAATGCTACAACTGAAAATTCCTCATGATTATACTGAAAGACCCGGCACCCACAATTGGGATTATTGGGGCAATGCAGTGCAATACCAATTGCTTTTTTTTAGAAATTATTTTGATAAAATGAAAACCAGTAACCGGTAACCGGCAATTAATATCCCGTTCTCCCATCTCTCACTTTGATCTTTTTCTTACCCGAATTTTTCTTTTCGTAATCCAATACTTCTTTGGGTTTGGCAACAGCTTTACTCGCAGTAGTATCTGTTTTTGATTTGTCGTTGATGCCGATGAGTTTCAGATCATCATCGTTAGCAGCGCCATTTCCGGCAGCATTGGCCGGTTTATCCAACCAGTATTTTTCAGTTTTGATGATCGTTCCTGCTTCAGGATCGTAATAGGTCCAGGTGCCGTGTTTCAATGAAAAACCTTCCAGCTTCACAACTTTCCTATCCACTACTTTTAAAGGATCATGCAGATCATAAACATCTACCGTATCATAAGGATCATCCGGATTCACGGCTTTCCAGCTTTCTTCACGGATCAAACCACCGGTCATATTATAATAAGAGCATTTTCCGTCTTTATTTCCCCAGCGATAATTTTCTTCAGAGATCTTATCTCCCATCAATGAAAAGCGCTGCCACAATCCGTCTTTTTTTCCATCGACAAAATAGCCTTGTTCATCAAAACCGGGTTCACCACGCAATTCATCCTGGTGAATGACCCAGGGGCCTTGTTTTTTTCCATTCATATCCACCCGGTTCAGCGTATCACCTCTTACACTGATGATATAGCTCTTCCACTGGCCAAAACCGCTTATAGAAATAAAGAGAAAAACAAAAAGTACGAATCGCATTGTTTAGTAAGTTTGATTGAAGTTTTCAGATACAAATTTTTTGCCATTAGTTAGATCGCAAAAAAAGATCACTTCATTCTTTATAAAACGCCAAAACCGATTGTTTATGTCATCAAAATTAAAACAATTTCTCAGCCTTTTTGTTCCTGTAATCTTTTGCTTTTCAACCCAGGCACAAATACAACCGACCGCTGCCGATGACCGCCTGAAAGGATTGCAGCAGAGGGAAGTACTGGAAAAAAAATCATTGCTTAATGATATTAAATTCCGCAGCATCGGCCCCAATATCATGAGTGGCCGTGTAGATGATATAGATGTGAATCCTGATGACCCCACTGAATTCTATGTAGCGTATGCCACCGGCGGGTTGTGGTACACTCATAATAATGGTCAATCTTTTATCCCTGTTTTTGATAGCGCCGATGTGATCGGCATCGGTGATGTCGCTGTGAACTGGAAAACCAGGACAATCTGGCTGGGTACCGGTGAAGTAAACAGCAGCCGTTCTTCCTATTCGGGAATCGGAGTTTATAAAAGCACAGATAATGGAAAGCATTGGGACTATTTGGGCTTGCCTGAATCACAACATATCGGAAAAATTTTGTTGCACCCCACCGATAATAATACAGCATGGGTGGCAGTGCTCGGGCATTTGTATTCTCCCAATAAAGAAAGAGGTGTGTACAAAACAACAGATGGAGGAAAAACATGGAAGCAGACTTTGTATGTAGATGATAATACCGGTTGCGTGGATTTGGATATCAATCCATCCAATCCCAGTGAAGTGTATGCTGCCATGTGGTATCGTACCCGCAGCCTCTGGAAATTTGAAGAGAGCGGAAAAACCAGTGGCATTTATAAAAGCAGCGACGGAGGTGAAACATGGAAATTAGTTTCGGGCCCTGGTTCAGGTTTTATGATCGGCGATAAGATCGGAAGAATCGGTGTAGCGGTGTATCCAAAAAACCCGCAGATCGTTTATGCTATTGTTGATAATAATATGATCAAACCGGATACAACTAAAAAAAATGACAGCGTTTACCGGAAAGATGATTTTAAAAATATTACTAAAGAACAATTTCAGCAGTTAGATAACAAAAAGCTCAATTCGTTTTTAAGAAGCAATCGCTTCCCGAGAAAATATACTGCTGAAACAGTAAAACAAATGGTGGCAACAGATAAGGTGAAACCAACAGCGGTTTGGGATTATTTAGACAGTGATGATGGATTTACCAACGCAGGCATCTATGGTTGTGAAGTGTACCGAAGTGAAGATGCAGGTATGACCTGGAAAAAAATGAATGAAAAAGAAATAGGCATTTACAGCACTTATGGCTATTACTTCGGGAAAATTTTTGTTTCGCCGGTCAATGACAATAAATTGATCATTACAGGTGTGTCGTTGCAAATGTCAACCGACGGAGGAAAAACTTTTAAAGATATTGACCAGAGAAATGTTCATGGCGATCATCATGCGATCTGGATCGATCCCAACCGTGACAGTCATTTCCTGGATGGTAATGATGGCGGTTGCAACATCACATATGATGATGGTGAAAATTGGTTTTTTGCCAATACTCCCGCAGTAGGGCAATATTATTCCGTCGTCACAGACAATGATAAACCTTATAACGTTTACGGAGGATTGCAGGATAATAATGTTTGGTACGGCCCTTCTACTAATCGCGATAATGTCGGCTGGCAAAGCACGGGTGATTATCCTTACAAACCATTGGTTGGCGGTGATGGCATGCAGGTGCAAGTTGATACAAGAGACAATGTTACTACTTATGCCGGTTCCCAGTTCGGAGCTTATACAAGATTAAATCGGGAGACAAGAGGTGATAGAAAATCAGTGCGTCCGCAACATGAGTTGGGAGAAAAACCGCTACGCTTCAACTGGCAAACACCAATCATGCTGAGCAAACTCAACCAGGATATTTTTTATATCGGCGCTGATCGTTTATACCGTTCGTTGAACAAAGGTGATAGTTTGGTAGCTATCAGCGGCGATCTCTCCAATGGAAAACGGGATGGCAATGTACCATTCGGAACTATTACCACCATTGCTGAATCACCAACAAGATTTGGTTTGTTGTATGTAGGTACCGATGATGGAAATATCCAGATATCCAAAGACAATGGTTATACATGGGAACTGATCAGTAAACTGGAAGACGAGAAAGAAATCAAAAGTAAAAAGTCGAAATCCAAAACTTCTTCGACTCCCGCCCCGATAGCTATCGGGACCCGACTCACGACTCATGGGCTGTGGGTAACAAGAGTGATCGCCTCGCAATACAAAGAAGGAAGAGTGTATGTAACATTGAATGGCTATCGCAACGATAATTTCAATCCTTATTTATTTGTTAGCGATGATTATGGCGCTACATGGAAACAACTCGGAAAAGACTTGCCGATGGAACCATTGAATGTGGTTCGTGAAGATCCGAAAAGCGACAGCATATTATATGTAGGAAGTGATGGAGGATTGTATGTAAGCTTTGACCAGGGAAATAGTTTCATGAAATGGGATGGCGGCTTGCCGGTGTCTGTTCCGATACATGATATTGCCATACAGGTAAGAGAAAATGAAATGGTACTAGGAACACATGGAAGAAGCCTATATGTAGGTAAACTGGATGATGTACAAAAATTAAAACAGGATCCTGATTGGTTGAAGAAAAAGCCGAAAGAAAAACCACAGGAAACAAGAAGAAGGTTTAATGATGATGATGAAAATGAAATGGTGCCGGAGAAAGAAAATAAATAATTATAGTTGATAAAAATAAAAAAACTTTTATGGGAAATGAATCTGATTTAATCAGAGAAACATTAGAAGAAATAATAAAACCTTTTTGTACTATTTATAACCGTATCACAGACAAACTACCCAAGGGCGTTCAAAAAGAAATTTTAGAAAAAATTTTTCTTAGCTCACTACAAATACAGAAAAAGGAAAATTCTATACAGTTTGAAGACTTTTATTTAAAGTTATCATTAGGAGGTCAATCTCAATTTGATCCGAGCCATGATTATGCTGTATTTGTTTTTTGCCTTCTGTTTTATTTATCCGAAGATTTTAAAAAACTAGTTTCTGAAATTCCTGACGAAAGAAGAATGATATACCTCGGAATAATATATGACATTATCAAAGAGTTTTCGCCCAATTCGTTATCATCCACAAAAGATCAGTACACCATATATACTAATAACCTGTTTAACGTATTAACGTTGGGTTGGAGTAAAGAATGGATGGATTTATTATCAAGAACTATTTCTAAAGTTGTAGATCATCGCCAAAATTTAATAGAATCATTTATTGGGCCTTGGAATTTTATGTATTATGATTCCCAACCAAGCATCAAAACATATATTAATAGGCTGAAGGAAAATAAAATATATTTTGAAGAAAATTCAATGTTGAAATCATATAGGGTGCATCCAACATTTGAATTTAATAACTCAGATCAGCACTTAATAAAATGTAATCCCTATGTAGAAGTCTGGACGAGAAATGAAAAAGTCAGCCACCAATGGATAAAGGGTGAATTCCTAGATAAAATATATGAAGCTCTAAAATTTTATCCTGGTTATAAATATTCAATTACTGAAGCTGGTACAAACGGTATTTACAATTTATCAAAGAAAATATGGATAACTATTAGCGAGCCAGTCTATGATTCACATGAATTAACTTATACAAGATTACTAATTATTTCTTTTCGCTAAAATATATAGAAAGAGATTTATTCTAAGCTGAGGCTAATCCAAGGCCTTGGGAGTAGGCCGTGGGCCCAGCGTTAATAAATTAAAAAATACGTCAAATCTTTTCAAAAACTCATTTGCAAAATCACTTATGATATTGCTCGTCTGTAACTTTCTCCATCCAGTCAACCATTTTGCCGTTCAAACTTTCATGAACGGCGATATGCGTCATGGCTGTGGTTGCTGTTGCGCCATGCCAATGTTTTTCATTGGCGGCAAACCAAACAATATCTCCAGGATGAATTTCTTCAACAGGTCCTCCTTCATGTTGTGCCCAGCCACAACCTGAAGTAACAATCAAAGTCTGACCCAGCGGATGTGTATGCCATGCAGTTCTTGCCCCGGGTTCAAACGTAACACTGGCGGCTGCTGCACGTCTTGAATCATTTGGCAGGAACAAGTTATCAATACGAACTGCACCGGTAAACCAATCTTCAGGACCTTTTGCAGACGGCTGTGAGCCAATTCTTGTGATTTCCATATTGCATTCCTTTTATTTGAATAAAGGTATGAAGCTTATTGATTGACGTAACGTTTTCACCAAATAGTGATCCTGGATAGAAACCTTGCCTGAAATAAAATCAATTTTTAATTAATATCAGTAATTCAAAATATCTTGAACCTCTCGTAACAAGCTTTTCTGTCTTACAAAGCTTAAATCCACACTAAAACCATCTTTTTCACCCGGGAAGGATTTATATGGTTGCAAGGCAGGGGCTGTCACGGGTCACTCAAAAGTCGTTTTAAAGCTAAAAACCCTCAAAATCACTTCATCAAAGCCCATTTACAGCCCCGCAAAAGGCATTTCATTTCAAACAATAGTCAAATACATTTAAACAATTGCAAAATGCATTAAAAAAATAGTCAGATACATTTAAACAACTGCAAGAAACATTCAAACAATAGTCAAGCACACTCAAACAATTGCAAAGAATATTAAAACAATAGTCAAGTGAGCTTCAGCAATTGCAAAATCACTTAAATCGAAAGACAACTCTTTTAAAACAATAGCAAAGAAAATTCCTTCAAAAAGGCGCTATCGTGATGAAATAATGAACGGATTGATATTTGTTCCAGGCCGGGGGTTCGGCATTAATTAATTAAAGACAAGGAGTCCCTTTGAAAACTCATCTATAAATTCCGGAAACGATCAAAATATCTTGAATCGTTCATAGCAAGATTTCTCCAATGCTTCCCTGTCATCAGGATGTGCAATGTTGATGAGAGCTTTGGCTCTTTGTCGCAGATTCTTACCGAAGAGATATGCAATGCCGTATTCGGTAACAATATAATGTGCATGTGCTCTTGTCGTGGTTACATCGCCTCCCGGTTTCAAAAATGGAACAATGCGGGGAACTCCTTTGGCAGTTCTTGCCGGCAACGCAATGATCGGTTTTCCTCCTTCACTTAATGAAGCGCCACGAATAAAATCCATTTGCCCGCCTACGCCGGAATATTGATACGTTCCGATGGAATCTGCACAAATTTGCCCGGTGATATCTATTTCTATCGCACTGTTGATGGCCACCATTTTATTATTGCGCCGGATCACATGCGGCTCATTTACATAGTCTATATCTAAAAATTGAAATGCAGGGTTATCATCCACATAATCATACAATCTTCTGGTGCCTAATGCAAATGCACTCACTGCTTTATTCGGATGAATTTGTTTGTATTTATTATTGATGATATCTTTTTCAAAGAGATCAATGATCCCGTCCGAACACATTTCTGTATGCATACCGAGATCTTTATGATTGTACAAGGAACGCAGTACTGCATCAGGAATAGAACCTATTCCCATTTGCAAACAACTGCGGTCTTCGATCAATGAAGCAATATATTGTCCGATTTTTAATTCAATAGGCCCCACTTTATCACCGTATCTGACTTCATACAAGGGCTCTTCAGACCAGACAGCGCTATCGAAGCGGCTGCTATGTATCAATCCATCACCATGAGTGCGGGGCACATTCGGATTGATGACAGCGATCACATGTTTTGCCGTATTCACAGCTGAACGGGCAATATCCACTGAAACGCCCAACGAGCAATAACCATGTTTATCAGGCGGGGAAACCTGCACCATCGCAATATCGATCCCTAAGATTTTTCTTTTAAATAATTCCGGTATCTCGCTGAGAAAAACGGGAACGTAATCAGCATGGCCGGTGTTGACTGCATCACGAACACTGCTGGAAACGAATAAAGAATTGACATGAAAACTTCCTGCATATTCTGGTTTAGTTACTTCAATATCTCCATATACACTGATAAAAACCAGTTCGACGTCTTTTAACCGTTTAGCCTGTTTTCCCATTTCTTTCAATAAACAAACGGGTGTTTGTGCACTACCATGAACGTACACACGGTTGCCTGACTGAATGATGGAAACAGCTTCTTCTGCTGTTTTATAAACAATATTTGCTTTCATTCGGCGAAAATAGATCAGAGAAAGTAGAAGAAGATTGATTATTGTTTTGCCCGGAACTGATTAGGATCAGCAGTTATTTTGAAACAAACCATTCTACGGCCAATTCATATCCCTTTAAACCGAGACCGATAATACTTCCCGCTGCTTTGCAGGAAACATGAGAGATTTTTCTGAAGTCTTCCCGTGCATGTACATTGGAGATATGCACTTCGATAACCGGGGTTTTTATTGCAGCTACGGCATCCCCAATGGCGACAGAGGTATGCGTATATCCGCCGGGATTAAAAATGATGCCATCATAATCAAAACCTACCCGCTGAATTTCATTGATGAGTTCGCCTTCTACATTACTTTGAAAATAGGAAAAATCAACCTGCGGAAATTTTTTCTTCAATTGCTCCAGGAATTGTTCAAACGATGTGGAGCCATATATCTCCGGTTCTCTTTTGCCAAGCAGATTGAGGTTGGGGCCATTGATGATTGCAATCTTCATAAAATCAAAAGTAAAAAGTCAAAAGTGAAACTGCAAAGATGTGTTTTTACCTTTTTCATTTTGTCCCGATATCTATCGGGATTGAATTATCCCGATGAACTTATCAAATAAATATCTCGAATCATGCGGGCCGGGCGTACTTTCCGGATGATACTGCACTGAAAAAGCAGGTTTGTTTTTTAACCGGATACCTTCGATAGAATGATCGTTGAGATTAATATGCGTAATCTCTACATTCTTTGCTTTCTTCACAGCTTCGGGATCCACTCCGAAACCATGGTTCTGTGTTGTGATCTCACATTTTCCGGTCATAAGATTTTTTACTGGATGATTCAATCCCCGATGTCCGTGGTGCATTTTGAAAGTAGGAATATCATTAGCCAGAGCTAATAACTGATGTCCAAGACAAATTCCGAACACCGGCTTATCTTCTTTTAAAATATCTTTTACCGTTTCAATTGCATAATCCATCGCCGCAGGATCACCGGGACCATTGGAAATAAAATAACCGGAAGGATTGAATTGTTTTAATTCATTCAATTTGCTCTTTGCAGGAAACACTTTTACATAAGCTCCCCTATCCACCATACAACTAAGAATATGTTGCTTCACTCCATAATCCATCACAGCAATACGAATATTTGATTTGGCATCGCCCATTTCATAAGCTATATCAGTGCTCACCTGTGAAGCCAGTTCCAAGTCCCGCCATATCAGGAACTTCAGCCAGTTTCTCTTTTAAAATTTCCAGGTCAGTTATTTCAGAAGAAATGATGCAGTTCATAGCCCCTTTGGTCCGGATATGAGATACCAAAGCTCTTGTATCCACTTCTTCTATCGAGACAATATTGTTGGCTTTCAGGTAATCATTCAATGAACCTTTCGCCTGTCTCCTCGAATACAATTCTTCTAAGTTGCGACCGATCAATCCGCGGATCCTCACATTACTGGATTCCACATCTTCATCTTTCACTCCATAATTGCCGATATGAACACTGTTCATGATCAGTATCTGGCCAAAATAACTTGGATCAGTAAAAACTTCCTGGTAACCGGTCATCCCGGTATTGAAACAAATCTCACCGGCAGTAGTACCGATAGCGCCGAAAGATTTACCATAACAAACAGTTCCATCTTGTAGCAGGAGGATCGCTGGTGATTGTTCTGTCATGTAGAAAAAAACTGGGTTAAATAAATCGGGCAAAAGTAAGCAGGAAATAACTTTTTGCAGGAAGAATTTATTTATATCCACTTACTTTCGTTTTCAACCGGTTCATCCGAAAAAAGCTATAACCCTGATTTTTTTTGATTTGAAATAATTGTTTCAAAGCAATGAATTATTGCATTTACTAACATTCATTAGGTTATTGCATTTTGTGGAAAATTTCTAACAATTATTGAAGCCGTGCTGGTGATTATTCCGTAATTTCCCAACATTGCTTGCTATTGTTCAGCCAAGGCTGAACATTTTTATGTATTTTTTGAAATCAACTCTTGGAATGGCAAGCAAATCGGGTTTATATCAATCTTCTTTTGAGCATGATTCATGCGGTATTGGCTTTGTTGCAAACATCAAGGGCAATAAATCTCATCAAACTATTCTGGATGCATTGACAGTGCTCGAAAATATGGAGCATCGCGGCGCCTGCGGCTGTGAAAATAATACAGGCGATGGCGCTGGCATCATGATCCAAACTCCTCATGAATTTTTCTTTGAAGAATGCCTGAAACTTGGAGTACATCTACCCTCTTTTGGAAAATACGGAGTGGGTGTTATTTTTTTCCCATCAGAAATAAAATTGCGGGAGGAATGTCGTGATATTTTCAGCCGGGCTGCTGAAAAACTGGGATTGGAAATTCTGGCTTACCGGAAAGTACCGGTCAATCCCGAAGGGATTGGCATCACCGCATTAAGTGTGGAGCCGGAAATGGAGCAGGTGTTCATTGCCTGCCCGGATCATATTCATAACCGGGATGAATTCGAAAGAAAATTATTTGTGCTGCGCAATCATGCTACGCATCTTATTAATAGCACTGTAAAAAAAGATGCAATTGGTTTTTATGTAGCATCGCTTTCTTACAAAACAGTTGTGTATAAAGGTCAGCTCACGAGTTTGCAGTTGAGAAGTTATTTTCCTGATCTCAGCAATAAAAGAGTGGTAAGTGCTTTCGGGTTGATACATTCCCGTTTTGCCACCAATACTTTTCCTTCATGGAAGCTGGCGCAGCCATTTCGTTTCATTGCACACAATGGCGAGATCAATACACTACAGGGAAATCTGAACTGGCTGACATCCAGTGAAAAAGGATTCACTTCTCCCTATTTTACCAGGGAAGAAATGGAAATGTTACTGCCGATTGTAGAAGGTGAACAATCGGATTCTGCATGTTTGGATAATATGATCGAATTGTTGTTGCTCACCGGTCGCTCCCTTCCGCATGTCATGATGATGCTGATCCCTGAAGCATGGGATGGAAATGAACAAATGGATCCTGTAAAAAAATCCTTCTATGAATTTCATTCTTCTTTCATGGAGCCGTGGGACGGTCCCGCATCAATTTCATTTACAGATGGAAAAATTATCGGAGCTACATTAGATAGAAATGGGCTGCGTCCTTCCCGCTATTGTGTCACTACTGATGATCGGGTGATCATGGCTTCAGAAACAGGAGTGCTTCCTGTGGATCCTGCAATGATCAAAGAAAAAGGAAGATTGCAGCCGGGAAAAATGTTTGTAGTGGACATGGAACAAGGAAGGATCATCAGTGATGAAGAATTGAAACAAGATATTTGTTCGCACAAACCCTATGCAGAATGGCTGAATAAATATAAGATCCGGCTGGAAGAACTGCCCGAACCGAGAGTCATGTTTACTCACTTGGAACATGATCAGGTATTCAAATATCAAAAAGCGTTTGGCTATTCAACCGAAGATCTCGATCACATCATTGCACCGATGGCTCTGGATGGAAAAGAACCAGTTGGTTCAATGGGAACTGATGTTCCACTTGCCGTACTTAAGTGATAAGCCACAACATCTGAGTTCATTATTTCAAACAATTATTTGCCCAGGTTACCAATCCCCCGATTGACCCGATACGGGAACGATTGGTGATGTCGCTTTCTACTTTCGTTGGTAACAATGGAAATCTATTGATGGAAGATCCGCTCGCTTGTCACAGCGTTGCTTTGAAACAACCTGTGCTTACCAATTTTGAATTAGAAAAGATCCGGAGCATTGACACAGGAATATTCCAGGCAAAAACATTGCAATGTTATTTCAGGGCTGATGGAAAACCGGGTTCGTTGAAAGCAGCGATCGATCGCATTTGCCGGTATGCTGTCGATGCAGTAGAAGATGGATTTGAAGTATTGATCTTACACGGATCGTGCTATTGATTCAGAACATGCATCCTATCCCTTCTCTATTGGCAACATGCAGCAGTTCATCATCACCTCATTCGAAAAGGAATGCGGGGACAGGTTGGTATCGTAGTGGAAGCAGGTGATGTATGGGAAGTACATCATTTTGCCTGCCTGATTGGTTTTGGTGCTACTGCCATCAATCCTTATCTCGCTCTGTCTTCTATCCGTGATATGAAGGAAAGTGGAAAACTGCAAACAGAACTTACGGAAGAAGAACTAAAAAAGAATTATATAAAAGCGATAAATGATGGTTTGCTGAAAGTATTTTCAAAAATGGGCATTTCCACTTTGCAATCTTACCAAGGCGCCCAGATATTTGAGATCATCGGCCTTGAATCAGGATAGTGGTTGAAAAATATTTTACCGGCGCCATTTCCCGTATTGAAGGAATGGGTCTTGGATGAAATTGCAAAAGAAACACTGGCCAAACATTTTTCTTCATTCAGAACAGAAAACCATGTAGACGGCTTATTCCCGCCGGGGGCATTTATCAATGGAAACGAAAAGGAGAATTTCATCTATTCAATCCTCAAACCATTCATTTGTTGCAGTATTCAACCCGGATGAATGATTATAGTATTTTTAAAAAATACTCAACTCTTTTCAACGAACTTCATGAAAACAGTTCGACGCTAAGAAGTTTGTTGCAGTTTAAAAAAAATCGCCCTTCTATTTCCATTGAAGAAGTAGAGCCTGCAGAAAATATTTATAAACGATTTGCAACAGGCGCTATGAGTTTTGGTTCCATTTCCTGGGAAGCTCATACTACATTGGCAATTGCCATGAATCGTATTGGTGCTAAAAGCAATACAGGAGAAGGTGGCGAAGACGAAAAAAGATATGAAGCCGTTGCCTAATGGTGATTCCATGCGCAGTGCTATCAAACAAGTTGCAAGTGCAAGATTCGGTGTTACAAGTTTATATCTTACCGAAGCTGATGAATTACAAATAAAAATGGCTCAAGGAGCCAAACCTGGTGAAGGCGGCCAATTGCCCGGTCATAAAGTAGATGAATGGATCGGCAGAGTGCGTCATTCTACTCCTGGAGTTGGATTGATTTCTCCTCCACCGCATCATGATATTTATTCGATTGAAGATCTGGCTCAGTTAATTTTTGATCTTAAAAATGCAAACCGTAATGCAAGGATCAGCGTAAAGCTTGTTAGCAAAGCAGGCGTAGGAACTATTGCTGCGGGTGTGACCAAAGCTAAAGCAGATGTTGTTTTGATATCAGGTCATGATGGTGGCACGGGTGCTTCTCCTGTTTCTTCAATCAAGCATGCTGGATTGCCCTGGGAGTTGGGTTTGGCAGAAACACATCAAACATTGGTTAAAAATAAATTGCGAAGCAGAGTAACTGTGCAAGCAGATGGACAGTTAAAACCGGAAGAGATATTGCAATTGCAGCATTATTAGGAGCGGAAGAATGGGGTATTGCAACTGCTGCCCTTGTAGTGGAAGGATGTATTCTGATGCGTAAATGCCATTTGAATACTTGTCCTGTAGGTGTAGCCACCCAAGATCCCGAATTGAGAAAAAGATTTAACGGTAATCCGGATCATGTGGTCAACTTTTTTAGATTCATAACTCAGGAGTTCAGAGAAATCATGGCTGAAATGGGTTTCAGAACCGTCAATGAAATGATCGGCCAGGTCAATAATCTTGAACTAAGAGAAAATATTACACATTGGAAATATAGCAAACTCGATCTTTCACCAATACTTATATAAAGAACCAGCATCTATTTACACTGGTTTGTATAAAGCAGAAGAACAGGATCATAATATTGCCGGGGTCTTAGATTGGAAATTACTTGATTTAGCCAACCCTGCGATAGAGACAGGAGAAAAAGTTTTTGCAGAATTATCAATCCAGAACACAGACAGAACTGTGGGTTCTATTCTTTCCAATGAGATCACAAAAAAATATGGAAGTGCCGGCCTGCCGGAAGATACAATTCATTTCAAATTCAATGGAACAGCAGGACAAAGCTTTGGCTGCATTCAATACAAAAGGTTTGACACTGGAATTGGAAGGCGATGCCAATGATTATTTTGGCAAAGGATTGAGCGGGGCGAAGCTTATCATTTATCCGCCAAAACAGGTGCAATATATTCCTGAAGAAAATATCATCATTGGCAATGTAGCATTCTACGGAGCTACATCAGGTCGAGGTATTCATTCGTGGCAAAGCCGGTGAACGTTTTTGTGTGCGGAACTCCGGTGTGAATGCCGTAGTAGAAAGTGTAGGTGATCACGGTTGTGAATATATGACCGGAGGTACAGTCGTAGTCATTGGGTGATACCGGAAGAAATTTTGCTGCAGGTATGAGTGGTGGCATTGCATATGTATATGATGTAAATGGAAAGTTTGCCGAAAATTGCAATAGGGAAATGGTTGACCTTGACCAACTGTGATGAAGAAAGATGACTTGTTATTGCGAACAATGATCCATAATCATTATCGATTATACTGGAAGTACCGTTGCGAAATTCATACTTGACTGATTTCGAAAACCAATTGAAGAATTTTGTAAAAGTATTTCCGAAAGATTATAAAAAAGCTCTTTACAAAAAAAGGGGTAAATGTTGAGATCAGAGACAAATAATACATCAATAAACTAAATATCACTAATGGGTAAGCCAACAGGATTTTTAGAATTTACGAGAGAAATGCCGGAAAAAAAACCAGTGCAGGAAAGGATTCAGCATTTTAATGAATTTGTATGACCAGTATTCTGAAGAAAAATTAAATCAACAGGCAGCCCGTTGCATGAACTGCGGTGTTCCTTTTTGTCATCATGGTTGTCCGCTTGGCAACATTATCCCGGAATTCAATGATGCTGTTTATCAGAAAGAACTGGAAAGAAGCTTATGATATTTTGAATGCAACCAATAATTTTCCTGAATTCACTGGCCGCATTTGCCCGGCACCCTGCGAAAGTTCCTGTGTATTGGGTATTAATCAACCACCGGTTACCATTGAAGAAATAGAAAAACATATTATTGAAATTGCTTTTGAAAAAGGTTTTGTAAAACCCCGAAAACCTAATCTTCGTTCCGGGAAAAAAGTTGCAGTCATCGGTTCGGGTCCATGCAGGTATTGGCTGCAGCAGCCCAGTTAAATTATGCAGGACACCTGGTGACCGTCTTTGAAAGAGATGATGCACCCGGAGGTTTGTTACGATATGGCATTCCTGATTTTAAATTGGAAAAATGGGTTGTTGACAGAAGAATAAAATTAATGGAAGAAGAAGGTATTGTATTTAGATGCAATGCAAATGTTGGAGTGAATATACCGATCAAAGATCTTTTGAGGAATTATCATGCCATCGTTTTAGCCGGTGGGTCCACTATTCCAAGGGATTTAAAAGTACCGGGGCGGGAATTGAACGGAACGTATTTTGCGATGGAATTTTTGAAACAACAAAATAAACGCAATGCCGGTAAAGATCAATTTGCAAAAGCAGAAATTGAAAGTAATATTTTTTCTGATGAAATTTTTGCAACAAATAAAAATGTGGTAGTAATCGGAGGTGGTGATACCGGAAGTGATTGTGTAGGCACTTCTAACCGCCAACATGCAAAATCAGTGACTCAGTTTGAATTACTACCAAAACCTCCGGCAGAACGAACCTTGTTTATGCCCTGGCCTGTTTATCCAATGACATTGAAAACTTCCACTTCGCATGAAGAAGGTGCAGATCGCAAATGGGCCATCGCTACCAAAGAATTCATCGGCGATGAAAACGGAAATTTGAAAGCACTGAAAATTGTTGACCTCGAATGGAAGATTGTACAGATGACGGCAGACCGGCTCAATTTCGTGGAAGTGCCGGGAAGTGAAAAAGAAATCCCCTGTGAATTAGCATTGTTAGCAATGGGCTTTTTACATCCACAACATGAAGGAATGTTGAACGAAATAGGAATTGAAAAAGATGAACGTGGTAATGCAAAAGCATCTGACAAAACCTATCAAACAAATATTTCAAAAATCTTCACAGCAGGCGATATGCGGCGAGGCCAGAGTCTTGTAGTATGGGCCATCAACGAAGGCAGAGAATGCGCCGTCCAGGTGAATAAGTTTCTCACCGATAACTCTTCTTCTCTCTGAAGTAGATATCTAATATGTCTCAGAATCCATAATAATGTCTTATTTTATAAATTAAATAATATGTTAATTTGATATTTTTTTTGATTTTACTAACTATTTATTAAGATTTTATTCAAAAAAAATCAAAACTAACAAGCGTTAATCGCATTAATCTTTATTTTAGATTAAAATAATTTAAATTATTAAATACTTTAATGTTTTTGTAATAGCAAAGACTATGACAACAAGAACTAAAAAAACGAGAAATATACTTTTTGGAAAATTCAATGATGTGATGGCAATTATTTTTCCTGTTAAGCTCAGTTATGACCTTGTGTTATCACTACTGGCAAATTCAGAATTTGAAAACCCGGGCTTCATTAATAGTAATTATCCTGAGAAACATTTACCCCTAACATTGCTTGTACTTAATAATATAATTATTCACAAAAAATTATTCGAAAGATTGGACTAAGAATTTAAACAAAAGAAGTTCTTTATTTAAAAAGGGTACAGTTTTAATCTCCACTAGCATGGTTTTAAACCGTACCCTTTTATTAACAATTAAAATCTATAGCAATGTTAAGAAAATTTCTGACAACTACTGTTATTCTATTAACAGCTTTTGAGCCGCTTTTTGCACAGGACTCAACGAAGAAAGGTACTTTGACAATTTCCGGATCAGTGGATGCCTATTATAGGTACAATTTTAATAACGCTAAAGATTCCGGACAGACGAACAACTATACCAGTTTTACAAATTCGCAAAACTCTTTTGAATTAGGTATGGCATCATTAAAAGCAGATTATACAATTGGTAAAGCAGAAGGAGTTCTTGATCTGGGATTTGGCAGAAGAGCCGAAGAGTTTTCTTATGCAGATGGAAATGGTGTACCGCAAGGAAGTGGTAACGGATTCATGACATTGGCAGCGGTTAAGCAAGCCTATCTTTCTTATTCCCCCTCAGCAAAAGTAAAATTTACCATGGGGAAATGGGCAACCCATGTTGGCTATGAGTTACTCGACGCTTACCTGAATAGGAACTACAGTATGGATTATATGTTTTCTTATGGTCCATTCTCTCATACAGGATTAAAAATGGACGTAACCCCAAGCAGCAACTTTGCTTTTATGATAGGTGTTGCTAATCCAACAGACATGGTTACTGCAAGTTTTGCAAAAAAGTTTTTTATCGCTCAGGTTCATTTGACAACTACAGATACAAAAGTAAATGGATACCTCAACTATGTTGGAGGCAAAGACATGACTGATGCCTCTATCAATCAATTTGATGTTGTTGTAACAGGAACAGTCAATAGCAAATTCAATATTGGATACAATGGAACAGTAAAATCAGTTAAACCGAGTGGTGGTAGCAGTGATTCCTGGTGGGGATCGGCTCTCTATTTGAATTATGATCCGACAACAATATTCGGATTAACAGCAAGAGGTGAATACTTCGGTGATTCAAAAGGAGTAGCAGGATTCTATACCAACATTTTTGATTTAACGCTATCAGGAAATATCCGCATCGATAACCTGACCATTATTCCGGAATTCAGGGTTGATTCCGCTAAGGATCCTATTTTCTATAAAAACACAGACACATTTTCGCCAACAGCGAAGAGTACCGGCACATTTATCTTAGGCGTTACTTATCATTTTTAAATCTTAACCTGAAAAAAATGAAGACTAAAATCATAAATACAAAAACAACCAAAATTAATGTTATGAAATTAAGAAACCACCTGGCTTCCAAATTAAGGCTTAACAATTCAATCCCGGCTTTGCTGGCATTCGCAGTTATATTGTTTCTTTTATGCAGCCCGGCCCTGTCTTTTGGCCAGGATGCATCCGGAGTAAACACCGGTACAATAAAAGATCTTGGAATTGATACAGTCGCAAACACATCGGATACGACATTGAATAAAGTAGTGGCTACAGTAAATACAATTGGAAATTCTTCAGGTCATAATAGAATTGCAATTAACATTATGTGGACACTCATCACAGGTTTCCTGGTGATGTTCATGCAGGCAGGTTTCGCCATGGTAGAAACTGGTTTCACACAAAAAAAGAATGTGGCACATACAATGGCTATGAATTTTTTGGTATATGCATTAGGTGTTATAGGATTCTGGATCTGTGGTTTTGCTTTTATGTTCGGTGGTGGTTTAAATGTTGCCAGCCTGGGAGGAGCTGCAGGTGTAACCAGCCATGAATTCGCAATTCATTTATTTGGTCATGATTTTGGTTTATGGGGTACTGCTGGTTATTTTCTCAACAGCAAAGTGTATGATGTAGGAATCTTTACGCTCTTCCTGTTCCAATTGGTGTTCATGGATACTACTGCTACTATTCCTACTGGCGCTATGGCAGAAAGATGGAAATTCAAATCATTTGTTGTTTACGGTTTCTTTATCTCAATGTTTGTTTATCCGTTATTTGGTAACTGGGTTTGGGGAAGTGGCTGGCTTTCGCAATTAGGAACGATGTTTCATTTAGGTCATGGCCACGTTGATTTTGCCGGATCTTCTGTGGTGCATGAAGTGGGTGGTGTTGCTGCATTAGCCGGCGCCATTGTGATTGGTCCACGTGTTGGTAAATATGGTAAAGATGGAACAGTTAATACCATACCTGGTCACAATATTCCAATGGCAATAATCGGAACATTCATTCTTGCTTTCGGGTGGTTTGGATTTAATCCGGGTTCTACATTAGCCGGAACAGATCTCCGGATCTCAGTTATCGCTGTAAATACGATGTTAGCCAGTGCAAGTGGTGCTCTTGCAGCAGCATTCTACATGAAATTAAAAACAAATAAATGGGACCCTGCTATGATGGCAAACGGAATGTTGGCTGGCCTTGTTGCAATCACTGCTCCATGCGCATTTGTGAATGCAACTTCAGCAGTCATCATTGGAATTATTGCAGGCATCCTTGTTATTGTCGGCGCACTGTTCCTTGAACATAAACTTAAAATTGATGACCCGGTAGGTGCTTTTGCAGTTCATGGTTTAAATGGTTTTTGGGGTGTGCTGTCATTAGGATTATTTGCAGATGGCTCCTATGGTGATGGATGGAATGGCGTATCAGGAACTGTAAAAGGTTTATTCTATGGTGATGGAAGCCAATTTTTGGCGGAGTTGATAGGAGGACTTACATGCTTTGTGTTTGTCTTTGCAGTAATGTATGTCTTTTTCAAGATCCTTGCTGCAACTATTGGTATCAGGTCAAAAGAAGCAGATGAGATCGCAGGTTTGGATATTCCTGAAATGGGAATGCATGGCTATGTAGATTAAATGAATTATGGAGTTACCGCCTGCGGTGGTAACTCCATTTACACTAACTTTTTTAATTCTTAAAAGAGCCAAATGAAAAGAATTTTTGAAAAAGCAATTAACCCCCTGAGGTTTTTCCTGAATGACAGCCGGGCTGTCGGTGTGTTGTTGCTGCTCTGCACTGTGTTTTCTTTGGTAATGTCCAATTCTTTTCTTGGAGATTGGTACCATGGTTTATGGAATGATTCTCTACCAGCACTTCACTCAGTTTATCTTCCTTCCAGCTTTGGTCATTGGATCAACGATTTTCTTATGTCCTTTTTCTTTCTGATGGCAGGAATGGAAATTAAACGGGAATTAAGAGGTGGAGAATTGTCTTCATTCAAAAGAGCTGTATTACCATTTGGAGCAGCGTTTGGTGGAATGTTAGTACCTGCTTTAATATTTCTATTGTTCAATCTCGGCTCTGGTCATGAACGTGGATGGGGAATACCTACGGCAACCGATATTGCTTTTTCATTAGGAGCATTATCCCTTTTTGGAAAAAGAGTTCCTGTTGGATTGAAAATTCTTTTAATGGCTTTAGCAATCATTGATGATCTGGGCGCCATTATTGTGATTGCATTATTTTATGGAGGCAAAATTCAGTTTGACTTTCTTTTGTTAGCAACCGTCATTTATCTTTTATTGTGGGCATGTAATCTCTTCAAGTTGAAATTTGGTATCATACAGGTTGTCCTATCATTTGCATTGTGGTATACAATGTTTCATGCAGGCATCGAAGCCAGCATTTCCGGTGTACTGGTAGCATTTGCTATGCCGGTGAATATATTGGCAAGAATTGAAAAAATTATACTCCGTCCGGTTAACTTTATTATTATCCCGCTCTTTGCTTTGGCAAATACATCCATCACTATCAATGGAAACATTTTAGAATCATTGAATACATCCGTTGCCCTTGGAGTGATTGCCGGATTAGTAGTAGGAAAACCGATTGGGATATTTCTTTTCAGTCGCTTGTTAGTGGGTCTGGGAATTGCAAAGCTTCCGGCTCATGTAAACTGGAGATCGATCCTTTGCATGGGAACATTGGCAGGTATTGGTTTCACTATGTCAATCTTTACAACAGCATTGGCTTTCAAAGACGAAGAATTAAAAGACATTGCAAAAATTGCGATCCTTATAAGTGTTGTCACGTCCGTATTGGTAAGTTGGCTAAATTTTTCAACTGTGAGAAGTAAAGCGAAACAGCTTGTTCGAATTCCCGATCAGCAGCGGGTTACAGATTCGCATAATGTTGCAATACATTAATGGAATAATTCAAAAAGAACTTTCATATGGCAAGCAATCGTTAACGGCCTTCCGTTTTTACGGAGGGCCTCTTCATTTAAACTAAGGGTTCTTGTTGGCTGAGGCAATGAAAACTTCCCAATCCCCAAATAAGATCAGTGGAATCAATCCCAACTATATTTCTATCCGGGAAACAATCCTGGATAATTTGCAAAGCTCTTTCATCTTTATCACATCTATAAGTAGGAACAATCACAGATTGATTGGCAATATAAAAATTCGCATACGATGCAGGCAATCGCTGGTCTTCATAGATCACTTCATCCGGCATTGGTATCTCAATAATGTTTAATTGTTTGCCACCCGGAAAACGCATTTTCTTTAATTGAGATAAATTTTTTTGCAACAATTCATAATTGGCATCATTTACTTTTTCCTCCACGACTGTAAGAACGGTTTCTTCATTTATAAATCGTACCGTATCATCGATGTGCCCGTCTGTATCATCACCTGCAATTCCCTCATCAATCCAAAGAATCTGCTCAACTCCATAATATTGGAAAAGATATTCCTCAATTTGTTCCTGATTCAAATGAGGATTACGGTTAGGGTTTAAAAGACAAGCTGTAGAAGTCATCAATGTTCCCTTTCCATTGAACTCAACTGAACCGCCTTCCATAATAATACCGGGATAATAGACCGGAATGTTATAATGTTTTGCTATCAATGTTGGTATCACATCATCCAAATCATAAGGAGGATATTTATTTCCCCATGCATTATAATTCCAGTCGACAATGACCTTTTTATCTTTTGCATTTGGAGTTAATAAGAAATGCTGGTCCATGATCCCTGCACCAGGCATCGTTAGTCGGATGAAAGAAGAATTCAATTTTGGAAAGATCGACATCGATCATTTGTAATTGTTGAATTGCAAAATCTTTCATCTCCGGACTATTTACATTGATATTCACCTTCTCTCCTTTTGTCAATTCTTTTATGAACTGTGTATAATACGGATAGATCGTATGAATCTTTCCGGGCCATGATGCTTCTTTATGTGGCCAGCTCAGCCAGGTAGCCACATGAGGAGCAAATTCAGCAGGAAAATAATAGCCGAGTTGTTTAGGAGTTGCAGTATCAGTCATTGTTCCCCGTCAATAAATCTTTTTGTGATCGGTTCATAAGAATCAATTCTACGGTCTCTCATAAATGGCCAATGAGTTCTATATTGATCAGTCTTTGACAAGATCAATTTCTACCACCTTCACTTCTTCTTTATCATGCGATGCTTTGTAAAGAATAGTTCCAAAAGGATTGGCAACAAAAGAAGCGCCCCAGAATTTCATAGCGCCATTTTGTTCCAGCCCTACTCTGTTTACACTCACCACATGAACGCCGTTTGCCACTGCATGACTTCTTTGTATTGTCTGCCAAGCTTCATATTGTTCTGTATTAGTAGCTTCATTCTGTGAAGTAGCCCATCCAATAGCAGTCGGGTAAAATAATATTTCTGCTCCCATCAGTGAAGTGATCCTTGCTGCTTCAGGATACCATTGATCCCAACAGATCAAAACACCTATTGTTGCAAATTTTGTTTTGAAAACTTTATATCCTAAATCTCCGGGAGTAAAATAAAATTTTTCATAATAAGCAGGATCATCCGGGATATGCATCTTCCTGTATTTTCCGAGATAAGTCCCATCAGCATCTATAACTGCAGTAGTATTGTGATAAATTCCCTGCGTTCTTTTTTCGAATAAAGATGCCACGATCACCGTTCCGGAATTTTTAGCAACTTGTTGAAGCGCATCTGTAGAAGGGCCGGGAATTGTTTCTGCCAAATTGAAATTTTCATAATTTTCTGCATCGCAGAAGTATAAGGAAGTAAATAATTCCTGCAGACACACGATCTGGGCTCCATCAGCAGCAGCGTTTTTTATTCCTTCAATTGCTTTGGCAAGGTTTGCTGCTTTGTCTCCGGTACAGCTCATTTGTACCAATCCGACTTTTATTTTGCTCATTCGTAATTATTAAAGTGCAAAAATAACAGATTGAAGATTTGCATTGCTGAAATTATCATGCAGAATTGCGGCCAGCATTGATAATGCCAAAAGAACACCTCATCGCCAGCTTTTCATAAATCTTTTTATCAGGGGTTTGCACCATTGCTTCGTCTATCTCCCTGATCTTGGTCAAAGCATATTGCTGAATGGTCAGCAATGGCAATACGATCCTTTCCCGCATTTGTATGGACAGATGATCAACAGGATAATCTGCCATCAACTCGGAATGTCCGCTAATCTTAAACAGGTATTTTTTGGTCAGTTCATACTCTTCATAGATCATTTTCCAGATCTCCCCGAATTGTTTATGATTGCAACAGGAATGATGTCAGTGGAAAAAATGATTTCATCATTGCCATTTCACAATTATCAAGCAATGTTTTAAAAAATAAAGATCGTTGATACAATTGTTGTAATTGCGGCAGCTTTCCCTGCTTTTCCATTTGCTGTAAAGCAGAACCAACTCCATAATAGCCGGTCACATTTTGTTTTAACTGGCTCCATGATCCGGCAAATGGAATTGCCCTGAGATCTTTTAATGATAAACCAGATGAGATGCCTCTTGAAATTGGCCTGCTGCCAATATTGGTTTCACTATAAAAACGCAATGGACTTACCTGCAACAAGATAATCAGTAAGATAAGGATGATCCTTTAAGTGCTTTGTATGCTCCAAAACTTGCTTCCGATAATTCATGCCAGTAATTTTTCTTCCTCTTCAGTGAATGTTATTTTATTGTGTGCAAACAAATCATTCGAAATACCGGCATTCAATAATTGCTCCATATTGAACTGTGCTGCATCGATCGTACCAAAATTAGAACTCACTGTTTGTCCTTGTATGGTCAGTTGATTTCTTTATTGGAAATATTTTTTCCCATTGAAGCATAAAACTTATGGGTTTTTCCACCGCCTCTCGAAGGAGGGCCTCCTCTGCCATCAAAAAATATTACATCTATCCCATATTTTCGGGACACTTTCGTCAATTCTTCTTTTGCTTTATAAATACTCCAGTTCGCCATCAGGTAACCGCCATCCTTGGTACCATCAGAAAAACCCAGCATAATCGTTTGCCGGTTTCGCTAATCGTTTCAAATGTTCTTTATAAACAGGATTGGTGTAAAGTTTTTCCATGACCCCTGCAGCATTTCGCAGGTCGTCAATAGTTTCAAACAAAGGAATAATGTCAATATTGATCTCTTCTTTTTTCCATCCGCTCAACAAAAACAAGCCATACACTTCCATTGCATTCAAAGCGCTTTTACATTGGCTGATGATATAGCGATTACATCCTTCTTCACCGTTGTATTGCTGAATGAAACTGAATAGCCTGGATTGTTTTGAAGGTATCCTTATGAACCGGGTCGGAAAAAATCTCAGGGTTAATTGTTCCTGACAAGCTTGCTAACAACTGGATTTTTCCTTCTTCGTTCAACGTATCGTATCCCGGCAACAAATCCTTTTGTGCTATTGCAAGTGTTTCAAATATCTTTTCGTGAACATGGCTCTCCTGTCTTATATCGAGAGAAGCAAAATACAAGCCGAACAATTCGATCTTATTAATAAGATTATTCACCATGTGCAGGAAAAGGCCATTGTGTTGGTGAATGATAATATCCCTTATTTCGAACAGGGGTTGCAGAATCTCCTTTTTATTAAGATTGGTTTTATATCCCGGGATAAAAAGATTCTTATACAACTTATTTTCCAATTCGCTCAACAATGCATCTATACCTTCAAATGTCAGCCTCCGTTTTAATTTCCTTACTTCAAGATAATAGCATTTAATGATGCTCGCCCCGCAATGCATCCGCTACCTGTAATGTAGTATCACATGGTTACAAAAGGATTGCCATCCCGGTCGCCACCGGGCCAAAATCCCATGCGTACAACAGGGTTTTCTTCACTTACTGCATCCGGAAACTGATTCTTCAAAGTTGAAATGATCTTTCCTGCCGCAGGATAAAAAACATTTTCAAGATACCATATCAGGCTTATTGCTTCATCGTATGGCGTAGGCTTTTTCTTTTTGAAAAAAGGAGTTTTTCCTAATTGCTGCAAATAAGTATTGACAAGATTTGTATTATTTTCTGCCAATGCTTTTGAAAGATCGTTGATGATACCCAATACAGATCCGGGATAAAATTGAGTCGGATGTGCTGTCAGTACCAAGTCGAACAGAGAAATCTTTTAGTTTCTCCATAAGTTCTTTTTCTTTCCTGTTATCCAAAACTTCCGATTCCAGGTGCTTCAAAGTACCGATACCATTCAGATCATGCACGTCTTTGAATGCAGCATCCTCCAATGCATCAAATAAAACTACCTGCCTTTCTACATACTGCACAAAACGAAACAGCAGATCATTTTTTTCACTCTCACTTGTATAAGCTTGTATGCCTGCTGAAAAAATCTTCAATGATCTCGGCAGGGCTTTGTTTTTTTGCATAACCTTCTTCACAGTTATTGAACAATAAAGACAGAAGAATACCTGTCTTTTCAATACGATGAAAGGGCAACGAAGTAAACAGGCTGTTGTAAAGCTGGAATTTAATTACAATGCTGTCGCTGGAACTGCTGCAATGCTATATTGAACACATCATTCATCTTCGTGGATTATACGATTAAAAAAATAAAAATATACAGCAAGCAGTACAGTAGGTGAATATAATTTATTTTATCAAAATTGATTACAACTTATCGAAACAAAAATGCCTCCCGGTGATCGGAAGGCATATTGAAATAAAAATGAATTAAATTATTCGGCTGTTTTTCACTGTTTCTTCTGGCTTTTCCGATTCGGTGGTCTCAGCTTTTTTCTTTCGCTCCTGCACGACGTGTTTTCTTAGCTCCAGCCTTTGCTTCTTCCTTACCCTTACCATAGATCTCATTGAAATCAACCAGCTCGATCAAAGCTAGTTCTGCATTATCACCGGGACGGGTTCCTAATTTAATGATCCGTGTATATCCACCGGGACGGCCAGCCTACTTTTTCAGATACGGTGCTGAACAATTCCTTGATTGCTTCTTTATCCTGCAGGTAGCTGAATACAACACGACGTTGATGTGTAGTATTCTCTTTTCCTTTTGTGATCAATGGTTCCACATATACACGCAAAGCTTTTGCTTTTGCCACTGTGGTTACAATTCTTTTGTGCGCAATCAACTGACAGGCAAGATTACTCAGTAACGCATCTCTGTGAGCTTTGGTGCGGCTTAAATTTTTGATTTTGTCTCCGTGACGCATGACGTTTAAATTTTGAGCCTTGTACCGTGTCAGGAATTACAAGACTTAGTCCTTGTTTCAAAAAGAAATCAGAAACGGTTTTAAAATAAATATTTAAAGAACTACAAGAATATTAATTCAATTTCGGCTTTACAGATCTTCTTTATCCACTCCTAGTTTCTGGAGATCCATTCCGAAATGCAATCCTCTTTCGGTCAACACCTGCTCGATTTCAGCAAGAGATTTCTGACCGAAGTTGCGGAACTTCATCAGGTCTTCCTGTTCGTATTGTACCAGTTCACTCAGTGAATTGATCTTTGCAGCTTTCAAGCAATTGAATGCACGAACAGAAAGATCGAGATCTTCCAGTGGTGTCTTCAATACCTTGCGCAATTGCAATGTTTGTTCATCTACCAGGTCTTCTTTCTTTTCTTCTTTATTATCAAATGTGATATTCTCATCTGTAATGATCATCAGATGCTGGATCAAAATACGTGAAGCCTGCTTTACTGCTTCTTCAGGATGAATAGTACCATCTGTAGAAACTTCCATGATCAGCTTTTCGTAAGTCGGTACGCTGCTCCACACGGGTATTCTCAATAGTATATTTCACATTTTTGATCGGGGTGTAAATAGAATCGATAGGAATATATCCCAGCGGCGCATCTTTTGGTTTATTATCTTCCGCAGGAACATATCCACGGCCTTTACCGATAGTCAGTTCGATGTCCATTCTGGCAGAAGAATCCAATGTACAGATCAGCAGGTCAGGATTCATGACCTGGAAAGAATGAGTTGCTTCACCAATCATACCGGCAGTGAATTCAGTTCTGTTTTTCAATGACAACATGATCTTTTCATTTGCTACTTCATGATCTACAGCTTTTTTAAAACGAACTTGTTTCAGGTTCAGGAAAATTTCCACCACATCTTCGCTGACTCCTTTCATGGTAGCAAATTCATGATCCACACCTTCGATCTTCACACCTATGATTGCATAGCCTTCCAATGAATTCAAGTAATACTCGGCGCAATGCATTACCAATGGTTACACCATAACCCGGCTCCAACGGACGAAACTCAAACTGAGCTTCAAAATCTGTTGCTTTCTGTAAGATGATTTTATCAGGTTTTTGGAAATTTAAAATGGCCATATTTAAGATTTATTGTTTTTAATATTTATGTTATCAGCTTCAGTACTACTATCATCGCCTGTTGTAGTTGCTCACGCTTGGCGGGATCACTACTCACGTTCCATTCTATTCAGCAAGCTTCGAACTATTACTTGCTATACAACTCAACGATCAACTGCTCCTTAATATTCTCAGGAACACTTTCTCTTTCAGGATAAGTGATGAAAGTACCTTTCATATCAGTTTCATTCCAATCCAAGCCAGTTGAACTTCGGATTCTTTCCACGCACTACACTGGTAATAGAAGTTCTTCCTTTGCTTCCTTCTTTAATCGTAATAACATCACCGGCTTTAAGTTGGTAAGAAGGAAAATTCACTACATCACCATTTACTTCAATGTGTTTGTGGCTTACCAACTGACGGGCTGCAGGACGTGAAGGAGCAATACCCAAACGGAAAACCGTATTATCCAAACGTGCTTCCAGTAATTTGATCAGTGTTTTCACCGGTTACACCTTTGCGGCGGGCTGCTTCTTCAAATGTTTTGCGGAATTGTTTTTCCAAAACACCATAAGTGTATTTGGCTTTTTGTTTTTCACGAAGCTGCAAGGCATATTCACCTAAAGTTTTACGCTTTGTTGGTAGCGCCATGCTGACCGGGAGGATTGCTGTTTTTATCCAGCCATTTACCATTGCCTAAAATAGGCTCACCGAAAATGCGGGAAATCTTGGTCTTTGGACCAGTGTAACGTGCCATAATTGTTTATTCATTTCGAGTTTTTTTAAAATCGGTGTCTACGATCGGTAAAAAATCTGTAAAAAATTAATCGGACACCCTTTGTTAAAATGAATTGCACTGATCCTTTCAGACAATTATGACTTTCTATGTCTTCGATCGATCAGTGATATAAGCTACTATAACTGACAGCATGATGATACCTCCGCCTATAAACTATCGTGCATAATCTGCACTCTGTATTCCATAAACTCTTCTCTTCTTCGGCGGACGGCAACCATTGTGCGGCAACGGAGTCACGTCTTTGATCATCACTACTTCAATACCATTTTGAGAAAGAGCACGGATAGCACTTTCACGTCCTGCACCCGGACCTTTTACATACACATCCACTCTTTTCAGACCTGCATCAAAAGCTGTCTTTGCAGCATCGGCAGCTGCCATCTGTGCAGCATAAGGAGTATTCTTCTTAGAACCTTTGAAATCCCATTTTGCCGGCACTGCTCCAGGAAATAACCTGGCCGGTTTTGTTGGTTAAACTGATAATGATGTTGTTGAAACTGGCAGTGATGTGTGCATCGCCATACGCATCCACTTTTACTACTCTTTTTCTTGCGGCAGCTTTTGCGCTGTGGTGCTGCTGCTTGTGCTTTTGCCATAATTTGTCTTCCGAGGTAATCTTTATTTTAAAATCATCCCGGTTCACGGACTGAATCAATCCTCCTGCGATGCGACGATCTGGTGTTGATTCAAAATTGCTTCTTAATGTCACTTGACTCCATTCTGATCTGACTATTATTTCTTAGCTGCTTTCTTCTTACCGGCAACTGTCTTACGTTTTCCTTTTCGGGTACGGCTATTGGTACGTGTACGCTGTCCACGAACCGGTAATCCTTTACGATGACGAATTCCACGATAACAGGCAATATCCAATAAACGCTTAATGCTCATCTGCACTTCAGAACGCAGAGCTGACCTTCTACTTTCAACTCATCAGTAATAGTATTACGGATAGCATTCAGATCATCATCATTCCAATCATTCACTTTTTTATCACGGCTGATATTATTCTTGTCCAGAATATATTTTGCAGTAGAAGGGCCAATACCATATATATAGGTAAGACCTATTTCTCCTCTTTTATTTTTTGGTAAATCAACACCGGCAATACGAGCCATAGTTTAGTTTATGTTTATTCAATTTTGAATGCGATTTATGAATATTATCGAATTTTATCCCTGTCTTTGCTTAAAACGAGGATTCTTTTTGTTGATCACATACAGTTTGCCCTTGCGACGAACGATCTTGCAATCGACGCTACGTTTCTTAATGGATGCTCTTACTTTCATTTTTCTTGCTTTTGGCTATTATCGAATTTATTTATATCTAAAAATTATTCTTCCCCTTGTCAAATCGTATGGACTCATTTCCACTCCCACTTTATCGCCCGGCAATATCCGTATATAGTTCATTCTCATTTTCCCCGAGATGGTTGCCAGTATTTCGTGCCCATTTTCCAGCTTCACCCTGAACATCGCATTTGAAAGGGCCTCTATAATAGTACCATCCTGTTTAATTAGGGGTTGTTTTGACATACAATTTTTGGGAGCGCAAAGATAAGCGGAACAGCCTTAAAAAAGAAAAAAGGCCCACATTTTTTGGATGGTCGGGGCCAAAAGAGTCATTGATTCTCAGAAAAGCTGGGGAAAACTGCCTTTATCACGGCGGTTCCAGGTGTACTTTGGTCATATCCAGGTGCAGATTTTGCAAGTTCATGAACACTGAGCGGAACGCTGAAATGACGTCGGTCTTCCCGGTACCACATCTCAACGTTGGAGAAATCTCCCTTCTTGAGGAGTAACCAGGCGAAATGCGCCTTTCATATACTTTACAGCCCCGTCCATTTCCTGTTTTTCAAATCCCAGTTTCATCAACTGGCTTCTCATCCACGGGGAGTGGAAACATTTCTTCTGAGCTCGTACCAGAATTCCTGGACACCGTTATCCACCAAAGCCTGATGTTCTTCATGGCTCACTTTTGACAACAATTCCTTCTCTCATCACACCTTCATCATTTACCATGATAATATCGCCTTGTTTTAATTCCCCAATTTTTAGCATAGCAAGACGTTTTTTAATTATTGAATTTAAGAAAGTTTAAACACAGGAAAAGACTTTTCCAAGAATTAATCACAGGAATTATGCATACGAATCTTATGAACTAGTCCTTTTCCTGTAACTAATCACCGCCCAACCATTCAATGCTACTGCAAAACCTACCAATTATCAGTAAATGATTTTTGATATCTGCTAAGGCACTTCCTTTCAACACTACCATTCGCATCACTTCAATGAAATAAGAAACAGGATTGAATTTCGTGATCACCTGTGCCCAGCCCGGCATGCTGTCTATAGAAGTATATAATCCACTCATTAAAATAAAGATCATCATCATAAAAAATGAAATGAAGCATTGCCTGCTGCTGGACTAGAAAAAGTAGATAATAATAATCCCAATCCTAATACTGCCAGCAGGTAAACTGCTGCAAAAACATAAATGGTCACGAAGCTTCCGACCGGAATAATACCATAAACAAAAGCTGAAATACCAAAGCCGATTGTTAAAACCACCAATCCTAATATCCAGAATGGAATCAGTTTTCCAAGAATAAAATGATACTTATTGATCGGTGTCACATTGATCTGCTCAATCGTTCCGATCTCTTTTTCCCGAACAATATTCACTGCTGTAAGATTAGTGCCTACCATGGTGAGCAATAAAACTAATATTCCCGGCACCATAAAATATTTATAATTCATCAATGGGTTGTACCAATTGGAAGAAGTGACTTCTATCTGCGTTTCCGGATTGAACCGGGGAAACTGGATCCATTGCAATCGTACTTCCCGGTTATAATTCTGTATTATATTTTGCAGGTAAGCCCCTCCAAGATTTGCTTTTACTCCATTGATCGCATTGATAGCAATAAAAAGCTTTGCCTCATTTCTTTCACCAGATCTTTTTCAAAATTCGCCGGTATTTGTAATATCAAATCCGCTTTATCTTTTTCTACATCACTTAAAGCAGACTGATAGGAGCTACTGATGATCTGTCAAAACAAAATATCCGGACGAAGTGATCTTGTTGATCATTTGCCGGGAATATTCCGAATGATCATGATCTACCACTGCCAGTTTTATTCTTTTGATCTCATAATCCGCTGCCCACGGAAGAATCAGTAATTGAATCAACCGGCATGATCAGGATGATCCGGATAATAGAAGGGTCCCGGAATATTTGTTTGAATTCTTTTTGCAATAAAAAACGTAAGGTTCTCATGCCAGTCGTATTTTAAATCTTTTAATAGCCACTGTCAGGAAAAATAACATCATTCCCGCCAGTATCAATGTTTCTTTCCATATTGCATTCAAGCCAACACCTTTAATCATTACTGCCTTTACAATATTATAATACCATTTGGCCGGAACAATATTTGAAACGATCCGTAAGGGCAAAGGCATATTTTCAATCGGGAACATAAATCCGCTCAACATCACTGTTGGCAGAAACAATGCAACTAATGAAATAAACATAGCTGTCTGTTGCGAATCAGTAGCCGATGAGATCAGCAAGCCTAATGATAAGGATACCACCGTAAATAAAATACTTTCCCCCATCAGCAAAACAAGGCTGCCATTGATCGGCACTTCCAGCACAAACACACTTAATAATAATATGCTCGTAATATTCACCATAGATAAAACGAGATAAGGAACAGCTTTGGCCAAAACTACCATCTGCGGACGCATAGGCGATACCAGTAATACTTCCATCGTTCCCATTTCTTTTTCCCTGACAATAGTAATTGCGGTCATCATGGTACAAACCAACAGCAACACCATCGCCATCACTCCCGGAACAAAATTGAAGGCTCCTTTCAATTGCGGGTTGTAGAGCATTCTCATTTCAGTATTGATTGTATAAGGAAGTTTGCGGTTGTTGGTGATACGATCCTGGTAATCCATGATGATGGCAGTAGCATAATTCGTCAATGTATTGGCCACATTGGGATCAGATGCATCAGCGATCAACTGTACCTGCGCTTTGTTGAAATGCTGAAGATCATCATTGAAATGCTGGGGAAAAACAACAGCCAGTTTTATTTTCCCCTTTTGAAATTCTTCATCGATCTCTTTATATGAATAAAGATTTTTTTCAATATCAAAATATCGGCTGGCATCCATTTCAGTGGTCAACGAGGCAGTAGCTGCATCTTTTGAATTGATCCAATACAGCGATCTTTGAATTCTTGACTTCATTGGTCAATGCAAATCCGAAAATGATGATCTGCACAATGGGCATGCCCAGCAGGATGAACATAGTTCGTTTATCCCGCCAGATGTGATGAAATTCTTTTTTTACAAATGCAATAAATTGTTTCATTGTTAAGTTGACTAGTTTATACGTTGATAAGTTGAAAAGAAGTCTGTCCGACTTAACTTCTCAACCTGTCAATTAATCTCCTGTCCTCACCGCCTTTCTCGCCAATTTTAAAAACACTTCATCCATCGAATGCTGCATTCATATGTTTTCTTTAATTGTCCTGGTGTATCCAATGCATCAATCCTTCCATCCACCATGATGGTGACACGATTGCAATACTCCGCTTCGTCCATATAATGCGTGGTTACAAAAACTGTAATGCCCGAATCAGCCGCTTGGTAGATCATATTCCAGAATTCCCTTCTTGTCACAGGATCAACACCACCGGTAGGCTCATCAAGAAAAACAATTCTGTGGTTCATGAAAAATGGCTACAGAAAATGCAAGTTTTTGTTTCCACCCCAATGGTAATGATCTTACCAACTTATCTGCTTCTGCCTTGAGATGCAATTGCTCGAGTATGACCTCAGTTTTTTCTTTTATGAATGCATCACTCTTTCCGTAAATTCCTCCGTAGAATCGCATATTTTCTTTTACCGTGAGGTCTTCATACAAGGAAAACTTCTGGCTCATGTAACCAATATTGCTGTTTTATTTTTTCATTTTGCTGATATACATCATAGCCCGCAACAGTAGCTTTGCCCGAAGTAGGCATCGATAAACCACATAACATCCGCATTGCTGTTGTTTTTCCGGCACCATTCGCTCCGAGAAAACCAAATATTTCTCCTTTGTTCACTTCAAAGCTGAAATGCATCCACTGCAGTGAAATCACCAAACTTTTTCGTCAGTTTATCCGTTGTTATTATTTTATTATTCATAATACCCATCAGCTTTCTTTCATTAAATGCAATAAAACAATCTTCGATATCCGGTTTGTACTATTCAATTCATACCCTTCATTTAGCTTTTTATCTAAAAATGAATGAAGCTTTTCTTCACTACCATCTTTCCTCATCACTACATGATGATATTGCCCGAAAGGATAAGCATCTTCCACTTCATCAAATTCTTTAAGCGTATTCAGCAAGGAGAGCATGTGAGGTGAACGGACAGCAAAAAGTGGTTTCTGAAATTCTTTCACAACACCCTGCGGTGTATTGATAGAAAGTATTTTTCCATTTTGTATCAAAGCGATCCTGTCACATAGGCTCGCTTCATCCATATAAGGAGTAGAAACGAAGATGGTGATGCCCTGCTCTTTAAGTTCTTCAGCATTTCCCAAAATTCTTTTCGTGAAACCGCATCAACGCCGGTAGTAGGTTCATCCAAAAACAAAACTGTGGGACGATGAATCAGAGCACAACTCAATGCCAACTTTTGTTTCATTCCGCCCGATAATTTTCCTGCCCTTCGTTTTTTGAACGGCTCGATCTGTCCATAAATATCTTTTATCAGGTCATAATTCTGCTTCGAATAGTAGTATTGAAGATAGTAGCAAAAAAATCTAAGTTCTCTTCTACAGTTAAGTCCTGGTATAATGAAAATCTTCCCGGCATATAACCAACCGTTTGACGAATTGCTTTGTAATCTTTCACCACATCCAAATCTTCCACTGTTGCTTTTCCGCTATCCGCTAATAACAATGTTGTAAGAATGCGGAACAAAGAAGTTTTTCCTGCGCCATCAGGACCAATGATGCCAAATATTTCTCCCTTTTGTACATTGAAAGAAACATCGGTTAATGCTTTAACTTCTTTTTTCTTTCCGTAAGTTTTGATAATATTTTCCGCAAGAACAGCACTCATATTTTAGCTTTTAGTTCCAGGCATTCTGATTTATTGACTCCCGACTCCTGACTCCTGACTTCCGACTCATAGCTCACAACTCACGACTAAAATTCCACTTCCCCATACATCCCGATCTTCAGATACCCATCATTTTTTACTTTCACTTTAATTGCATACACAAGGTTGGCTCTTTCTTCTTTTGTTTGAATTGTCTTTGGAGTGAATTCTGCTTTATCCGATATCCAAATGATCGTGCCAGCTATATTCTTTGTATTTATTTTTTCCATTGTCTATATACACTTTCACCTGTTGCCCCAGTTTTATCTCGGCTAATTGCACTCCGGTAATATAAGCCCTCAAATTCAGAGATGAAAGGTCGGCGATCTTATACAACGCTTTTCCAATAGAAGTGATCTCTCCCGCCTCCGCATATTTGGTAAGCACTGTGCCGTCAATAGGATTAAGAATATTTGTTTTATTTAATTGATCTTCTATTTGTGCCACTTTTTTTTGCAATGGTTTGCCCTGGCTCAGGATGCTGCGGTTTTGTGTGGATACATTATTTTGTTGCACATTGATCTGCTGTTGCGTTACATCCATTTGTTTTTTTACTACGTCGATCTGTGCATTGATATCATCTAACTGTTTGCCGGTAGCCGCATCTTGTTTCAAAAGATTCTCAGTTCTTGTTCTTTCATACAAGAGATTGTCCAGCTGCGATTGCTGTACAGTAAGCTGATCCTGTAATAACTTGATCTGCGGCTGAACGTTCAATGTTTGCTCATTCAAAGATTGAATGGTAGCAACCACCTGATCTTTTTGTAAGGAAAGATCGCTGGGATCAACCAGGCCAACGATACTGTCTTTTTTTAATTGAGAACCTTCCTCAACGTTCAAAGACATAATCCTTCCATTGGCTAATGAAGAAACGATCACTTCATCGGTTTCAAAAGTTCCTGAAGCATCATACCCGTTTCCGTTTCCATTACATGCTGCAAGTGCTACAGCGGTTACAATCAAACTGGTAAATTGAAATTTCATTTTGATTAATTTATTTAATAACGCTTTTATTTTTTACTATCCAACTACATTCTCACGACTCATCCTCTACTGCTTTCCAGCCAGCGTCTTATAATTGATCTGCGACTGTAATAATTGTATCTGGTGAATAATGAGATTTTGTCTTGCCTGGTCCTCTGCATTTACATCCTGCAAAAAATCAATAGTAGTGATCACACCATTCTCCAGTTGTGCATTCGCTGCCTGTTTCACTTTTACTCTCAGATCAATGATCTGTTGATCAGCAGCGATCAGTTGCTGGTATTTATTGATCTCCGACTCCTGCTGTTTCAAAGCCGTATTGGTATTCAGCAAGAAAGTTTCTTTCTGAATATCTACGATCTTTTTATTGATATCGATCAGTTTCTTCTCTCTTTTCTGAGTATATAAACCTCCGAAGGACCAGTTAAAGCGAACACCGGTGGTATAAAAAAAATCAAACTGGTTTTTCAAAAAATTCAATCCGGGTTTTCCGTAACCACCTTCTACAAAAAAATTGGCCCTGGGCAAATTCTTTGCATCAATCAGTTTCGTTTGACTACTCAATAGTTGATTCTCGTATGAAAATAATTTTAATTCCGGCCTCTGAATATCGCCGGGAACAACTGCTTGCACAAATGGTTTTTCTAATTGAACAGTTTCCGGCAACTGCTGATTAATAAAAAGTGACAATACATCGATCAATCCTTTTCGGGAAGCTTTCAGTTCAATACCCCGCTGATCGGTTGTCAATAATTGCGCCTGCAACAAATTGAGATTAGATTTTAGTGCTACCCCATTGCTCACCTGCGCTTCAACTTTTTTTATGGCATCATTCAGATCTGCTTTAATAAGATCAATTTGTTTCAGCTGTTCATCAAAATAGATCACACCGAGAAATAACTGATTGATGCGGTCCTTAATATTATATAGGTCCACTTCAATCTTCTGTTCATCTACGTCTTCATTCATCTCCTGAATATTCTTTTGCTGTTTGATCATACCGCCATCGTAGATCACCTGGCTCAGATCAGCCAGCACTTTATACTGGTCTTTACTCGGAGGATTGAATGTAAATCCCGGTATCGGAACATCAATACTCGTAACTTCTGATTGATACGTTGCTTGTCCGCCAAGTGAAAACTGCGGCAGATAACCTTTGTTCAGGTTATCGATGGTAAGCCCCGTGGTTTGCTTCACCAGTTCTCTTTGCTTAATGAGCGGATAATTTTTTTGCGCAAGGTCGTACGCTTGCTGCAGGCTGAGACTTTGTTGCGCTGATGCAGTGCAATTAATAATTAATAATGAATAATTAATAATTACAGTGATGAGTCGTTTCATTGTTGAATTATTTCTTTATCGAATCAATAATAAATTTTGGTATCTCCTTTCTTCTTTGCTCCATTACCTGCCTGAAATGTGATTCATCCAACCGAAGGTTATGAGTGATCATGGGTTTGGCGATAAAGGGAAAAATAGTCATGGATAAAAGATTTAATAATAAATGCAGCGGATTCACTCTTTTGATCGTTCCTTTCTTCATTTCCCGTTCGATCTGCTCCATAAATTTTACGGGCTGGGGAAAATGAGTGCTGCGCAGCATTTTGCTTAAGAACTGGCCTGGGTCCCGGTTGATCTCATTCATTACAAACCAGGGCAGGTAAGGATTAGCGAGCATTTCATCAATGTACTCATTCACGAAAATTTCGATTTTTTCAAACAAAGGAGTATCCGACTGAAAGATCATGGCGATCTTGGGGAAAAATTTTTGTGCCTCCTGCTGAAAGATCATTTCAAACAATTTGTCTTTATCCCGGAAATAATAATGAAGCATCGCTTTGTTGATGCCTGCTTCGTCGGCAATGTCCTGCATCCTCGCCCCGGCCATGCCCTTCCGTAGAAACACTTTTTTGGCCGCTGTGAATATCCGCTTCTGCGTCCCAGTATCTTTTGTTTTTTTAACCATGTAGTTTAACCAAATGGTTGACAAAAGTAGGAAACCTTTTTTAATTGTCAAATTAATTTTCGGTAAAGCAGCTTCTCTAATAGGTAAATGAAAGGATTCTCGTGTTTAAATGTTTTAGGTTGTTCGTTTGCCGCCTGCCTCTGAAGAAACGCAATGAATGATACACTCCTGCTCATATGAGCAAAGTCAGGTTGAAATAAAAACCAAGATTCTAATTTTAATATGTAATACTTAGCAGTACCAAAAAACGAGCCATGAGCACTTTCAAATTAAAATCGTTTCCCTTATCCAAAGTATATGGATTACTGGAACCGGGGCCGGTGGTGATGGTAACAACAAAGCAAAAACAAAAAGCCAACGTAATGTCCATGTCATGGCATACAATGATGGAATTTGAGCCGCCGCTTATAGGTTGCGTCATCAGCGGCCGGCATTATAGTTTTGATATGCTGATAGCAACAAAAGAATGTGTGATCGCAATACCTACTGTTGGGCTGGCCGGCGCCACCGTAAAAGTTGGCAATAGTTCCGGAAAGAAAACAGATAAGTTCAAAAAATTCAGGTTGACGATGCTGCCTGCTTCTTTTGTAGCAGCGCCGCTGATCAAAGAATGTTATGCCAATTTGGAATGCAAAGTGGTTGATACGAGTTGGGTGAATAAATACAATTTCTTTGTTCTGGAAGTATGCAAAGCATGGATAAACCCAGCCATAAAGAATCCCCGCATGATACACCATCGTGGCCGGGGTGTTTTTGCAGTAGATGGTAAAATCATTAAACTGGCTTCGAAAGCGAAATAGATATTTTTTTTTGTTTCCACAGGCAACAATCTCATCTCACATACTTCATCACCGCTTTAAAAATTTCCAGCCGCAAAGAATTGGGGTTATAATACTGACCTGACCTCAGCAATCCCATATTCTGGCGATTGATGAAAAGAATAATGGAAAGATGATATTGCGGCACTACGGCGATGCTGGTCCCGGTAAAACCGGTGTGACCAAATGTTTCTGCAGGTCCATCTTTCATAAATGAATTGGCGCTGTCCATCATCCAGCCGAGACCATTGTGAAAACGATCTTCCACAAAAAAAGAATCAATAACAGCTTCAGCAATGAATTGTTTATTGCCCAGCTTTCCTTTATTCATCAGCATATCCACCAGTTTTTGTACATCATCCACAGTGGAAAACAAACCCGCATGACCTGAAATACCTTCGAGGGCATACCAGGCATTGCCATCATTCACTTCTCCTTTCAACACATAGTTCCTCCATCCATTCCATGATGCGGGATCAATTTCTTTTACAGTAAAACCCAAAGAAGAATCATAGACCATTCGCTTTTCATAAGGGTTACCCAATGAAGTGGCAGCGATGTTGGCGGTTCTTCCATGTTGCAATGGCTTATACATGGTATGCGTCATGCCGAGCGGAATGAAAATATTTTTCTTTTCAAATGCATCGAGAGGAAGGCCGGAAACTTTTTCAACGATCTCGCCGAGTAACATAAAACCGAGATCGCTGTAACTGCGCCGCTGGCCCACGGGATATTTCAAGGGCAATGAATGAATGACATCATAAGTAGTTTGTCTTTTTGAAGATCGATAGAACAAAGGATACCACTCGATCAAACCGGCAGTGTGTGTGAGCAGGTGGCGGATGGTGATGGCGCTTTTAGGTAATGTATCGAAACCTTTGATATATTTTCCCACGGGGTCATCCACATGGATCAGTCCTCTATCCACCAACAGCATGATGGAAGTAGTGGTGCCGATCACTTTGGTAAGCGAAGCCATGTCAAATAATGTTTCCGTATTCATCTTTGGCGGATCCGCTAAAAGATGATGACTGAAATCATACTTCTGCGAATAACCGTATGCCTGTTTGCAAATGATTTTTCCGTCTTGTTTTACCTGTATCACAGCGCCGGGAATTTCTTCATGAGTAACGGCTCCGTTGAGAATGCTATCAATAGTTGCAATAAGCTCCGCCTTTTCTTTCTCATTCTTAGTAAACTGTGCGTTGACTGTAGTATGCAGCAAGCAAACTGATAGCAGGATTAATAAAAATGATCTCATGATGCGGGAAAATTTAAAACCGTTTTTCTAAAATGACCTGTAATATAGGAATAGTATACCGATGTATTTTAGAAGATGCTTTGTTGCTTTCGTATGCCTCAAGCATCCGAAACTGCAATTGATAGTAGAGTAGTACAAAAGTTGAAAGACCTATCCCAACTCCGGACTTTCTATTCTCACTCCGCCCAACTCATAACATAATCCGGATTCTCGATATCCAATGCTTCTTTCGTCAACATCAATGGATGAAAAGTATCCACCATCACGGCAAGTTCTTTAGTTTCTTTGGCGCCGATACTTTTTTGCACCGCTCCCGGATGCGGACCATGCGGAATACCGGCGGGATGCAGAGTGATCATACCCCTTGTTACATTTTTTCGACTCATGAAATCGCCATCTACATAATAGATCACTTCATCGCTATCAATATTGCTGTGATTGTACGGCGCCGGTATGGCTTGCGGATGATAATCAAACAAGCGGGGCACAAAGGAACAAACGACAAAATTGTGGGCTTCAAAAGTCTGATGCACGGGCGGCGGCTGATGCACCCTGCCGGTGATCGGTTCAAAATCATGAATGGAAAATGCAAATGGATAACAATAACCATCCCAGCCGACAATATCAAACGGATGCGTGCCGTAATGCAATCCGTATAACACACCTTTCTTTTTGGCACGAATGAGAAAATCTCCTTTCTCATCAAAGGTGGGCAGGTTTTGCGGCGGCCGAATATCCCGTTCGCAATAAGGTGAATGTTCCAGCAATTGTCCGTATTTGCTCAGATATTTTTTCGGATAGCGAATGGGACTGAAAGATTCTACAATGAATAAACGATTGTGTTCATCAGCAAACTCAATTTGATAAATGGTTCCTCTTGGTATGAGCAGGTAATCGCCGTAATCAAAAGGCAGTTCGCCATACATGGTGCGGAGCACTCCTTTGCCTTCATGTACAAAGATGAGTTCATCTGCATCGGTGTTCTTGTAAAAATATTCTTTCATACTCTGCTGCGGCGCTGCGAGTACGATATGGCAATCATTATTCACCAGAACGGGCTTGCGGCTTTGCAGAAAATCTTTTTCGGGTTTGATATTGAAGCCTTCGAAGCTGCGGTGCTTTAGCATTTTTTCTTCAGCAACAGCAGGAGCAACACTTACCTGTGGTTCCGTTTTTATGATCTGTGTCGGTGGATAAATATGATACATCAATGAATAATCATTGGAAAAACCTTCGGTGGAAAATAATTGTTCCGAATACAATTCACCATCGGGTTTGCGAAACTGGGTGTGGCGTTTATGAGGAATGTTTCCGAGTTTATGATAGTGAGGCATAAATGATTTAAGATTTCAGATTTACGATTTAAGATTTTTAGTTACCCAACTGTAGTACTGCTATGATACTTTAGTTGCGTCGCACTCTTCAGCGACAACAATACTACTCAGCTACTGATAGTTCTAAGGTCGCCAGAAGGAAAATATATTTCCATTTTCGTTTATCGATCCAGTATGTGAAGTTTCTATGAAAGGGCATATATCAAAGTTAGTGAGTTTTCTGAAGCCTCCCCTTACGGGGGAGGTTGGAGGGGGCATCACTTTCTTTTATCAACCCAGTATGTAAAATTTCTATGAAAGAGCATATACAAATGTAAAGAGATTCTTTGTTCTTGTCGTGTCATACCGGGTCGCCAAAGGCGATAAGGTATCTCATGTCCGATGGTCTTTGAGATACCTCGACTAATTTTTCCTACAGGACAACATCTATTTATTTCGTCGTCTCGGTATGACAAGATGCCGAAACTCTGGGTTTGCAATTAAGTTTGCAACTCCGAACTTTATTAAATGCAACTACCAACAGCGGGATTATTAGTAATAGAGAACAGGAAATTATTACTGGCTTATAGCCGGAACAAGCAATGTTTTTATTTACCCGGAGGAAAAATTGATGAAGGTGAAACTGCTAAGGATGCTTTGTGCCGGGAAATTGCTGAAGAAATGAATGTTGATCTTGAAGAAAGCGATCTGCAGTTTTATACTCATATCATAGCTCCGGCTTACGGAGAAATGAACGGCACCATCATGGAACAAGAATGTTTTTTTCTGAATAAAAAAATACAACCGGTCGCTTCAGCAGAGATCGGGGAACTGAAATATTTTTCTTTGGATGAATATTTGCAGGAAAACAACCAGGCTCCCGGAGCTGTGATGATACTACAACAACTGCGATCAGATGACTTGATTGATTAAAGCCCTTCCCTCAGTGGCAGCTATCTTTCAAAGCAACTCTATGCATATTCAATCATTCATGTAGTACCGTATTAAATTCTTTTCTTAACTTAAATCAATATATTGTATCTCTTAGTATCGCATTAATCCTACAAAGATGCAAGGTCAATTAACAGCGCTGATCGTAGATGATGAACTCCACAACCGCATTGTATTGGAAAAAATGCTTGTGCAGCATAAGCCAGAGATCAGTACCATTTACCAGGCCGATACAGTTAAACAAGCAATTCTGCTGATAAATGAATATCATCCCCAAATTATTTTTTTAGACATACAAATGCAGGGCGAAACAGGATTTGACCTGCTTCAGCAAATCGGGGATTATAATTTTGAAGTTATATTTATTACGGCTCATGATCATTATGCCATTAAAGCATTTCGCTTCAACGCCGTTGACTACTTATTAAAACCTGTCATAGTTAATGAATTAAAGGAAGCAACAGAGAAAGCGATAAAAAAACTGGATAATTATTCCGCTAATTATCGCGATAATATCAAACGCCTGTACCAGCAAATGTATAATAGTAAAGAATTGACCAATAGCATTACGATTTCTACATTGGAAGGTTTCCATGTAATAAAGATCCGGGATATTGTGTACTGCCAGGCCAGCGATAATTACACCATCATTCACCTGGCTGATAAGAAAAAAATAACTTCCAGTCAGACGCTGGGTTATTATGAAGAGCTTTTAACAGAAAGTACTTTTTTCAGAACACACCGATCCTACCTGATAAATCTGCCCCATGTAACTTCTTATAAAAAGGGAGAAGGCGGTTATATCATCATGAGTAACGGCGATGAAGTTGAACTAGCCCGCAATCATAAAACTAATTTCATGCATTTGTTCAAAGGACAATAAAATACAGTTTCCCTGTTGCGTTATTTAAAATTCATATATCAATTGCTCCTGTTGACTGTCATGATTGCCTGGCAGCGTGAAAGTTTTGCACAACAGGGAAGTTATATAGTAAAGAAATATACGATCAAAGATGGATTACCCGATCTATACATAACTGGTATTTACCAGGACAGCCGCAGTTTCCTATGGATCGGAACGGTAAACGGCCTGAACCGATTTGACGGAAAAAAATTTGTGAACTATGGAATACGCCAGGGATTAACAAGCTCTTATGTTAACCATTTGACTGAAGACAACGAAGGACGTTTCTGGGTTGGGACAAAAAATAAAATATTCCGGTTTATAAATGACCAGTTTATAGAATACCCTTTCAGCGATTCAGCCACATATGAATATTTATATCAGATAAAGCACTTAAAAAATGGTGAGCTATGGATATTAACTGATGCAGGAACGTTTCTCTTTAAAAATGATCACTGGGAAAAAAGAATATTGCTTACCGGATTTGAAAACCAGATTTGTCTGCAAATGATCGAAACCGAAAAAGGCACCTATTATAATTACAGGGCGTCTATAATTTTTAAAGACAAAAACGGGAATATTTCTCATCTATGGGATCATGAAGTAGTAAACCGGGGCATGTATTTTAGTCTTATACAGATGTTCAATGATACTCTCTATATCGCCAATTACGATGGCATATACCAGATGACCGGGAATAAAATTTTTACAAAACTTTTTGTTGATCGTTTGCAGGAAAAGCGCTGGAGAGGTTTTTTTGTTGATTCCAAAAATCGCTTTTGGATAACCGAAATTGACCGGGCCCATGTTTTAATATCTGAACCAGGCAACAAACAAGATCTCACAGATTCTATATCATTAACCATACCTCTTGTCTCTTTTAGTTTTGAAGATAAAGATCATAATATCTGGATTGCCTCAGGCGAAGGGTTGCTGAAGGTACAGACTCAAATTAGAACTGAGTACAACATTGAAAAAAATCCATTGATCAATGATATCAGAAACATTATAGAAAGCCCTGATAAAACCACTTTTGCTTTCTCCAGGGAAAATGGCATTCTGCAATTCAACAACAATAATTTTGTAAAAGCCTCTATACAATTTTATCAAACAAATAAAGTAGGAAGAAATGATTTTCCAGATTCTTATACTATTGATGATAAGAACCGGCTATGGTTGGCTACCCGGGAAAGCAGGCTTTTTTGTATTGATAAGAGAAAACTTATTAACTATTCCCGCTTTATCCCTGCAAAAGGGAATTTTCTCTTCTGGATAAGTTACAATCCCGTTACTAAAAAACTATTCACCAGTCAGGATACATTAAAAACAGCTACTGCACAGGAGATAAAAATATTTCAACCGGCCAATAGTCAACAAGTGGTTTTACGTCCTGAATTTATTCATTGTTTTAAAAACGGGAAAATGATCTTCACTTCATCCTCAACAGGCGTCAGACTGATAGATGAAAAAAATAATTTATTTAACATCAACAAACAACTTGGCCTTGGTAAAAGCATTGGAGGAGGCCGTTTTTTTGAAACAGCTTCAGGCGATTTCTGGATGTATGGGCTTGGCGATGGTATGAAACATTTTCGCTGGGACAAAAATGGTTTTCCTGTAAACGACCTGCAAATTTCAACAGATGATGGCCTTCCGAATGATATGGTTGTGGATATGTGCATAGATAAACAAAATCGTTTATGGGTATGTACAATGGCTGGTCCTGCAATTATTAAGATTGATACTTCCACTAAAAAAATTCAAGTTTTTCCATTGACTGATGAAATGGAGATAACAGTTGAAAACCCGGTAAATTCTCGTTTATACAGTGCCGGCGATGGTCACATCTGGCTTACCGGGTATAATAGTATCTACAGGTTCGAACCCTGGAAAATAGCTTTTAATTCATCAATACCGGGAATAAGCATTGAGAATATACACCTGAACCAAAAAAATCCTAACTGGAAAAATTATACGGATTCATTCTTTGGCTACTGGCAAATGCCTGTAAACCCGGTTATGAAATATAATGATAACACACTTCAGATTAATTTCACAGGAATTTCATTTACTTCTTCTGAAGAGTTTCTTTTTTCTTATCGCTTAGAAGGGATTGATACAAATTGGAGTAGCCCCTCAGCCAGTAATTTTGTTTTGTTTGCTAAATTATTACCTGGTAAATATAAGTTCAGCGTAAAATGCAAAACAAGAAACAGCGGATGGAGTGAGGCATCTATATTTTCATTTACCATCAGGCCCCCTTTCTGGAATATATGGTGGTTCCGTTTGATAATTATTACAATGGCCGCTTCTTTAATTATAGTTTTTTACCGAAACAGGATTAAGAAGATCGGGCAACAAGCTTTAATCCGTAATCAATTAGTAGAATTGGAAATGACAGCTTTGAAAGCTCAGATGAATCCCCATTTTATTTATAATGCCCTCAACAGTATCCAGGCATTAGTGGTTGAAGAAAAAAAAGATGAGGCTGTTCATTATATCGGAACTTTTTCAAGATTGCTGCGACAGGTATTGGAAAATTCTGAAAGAAATGTAATAACACTCCAAAAAGAATTACAAACACTTGAGCTCTATATCAACCTGGATGCATTGCGTTTAGATATACAGCCAACCTACACTTTACATATTGATAAAGACGTACAAACAGATTCTGAAAAAATCCCGCCTCTTATATTACAACCATTTGCAGAAAACGCATTGTGGCATGGGCTCAGTAAAAAAGAAGGGGGCAAAAAAATTGATATCACCGTTAGCATTCATAATGACTGGCTGGTATGCGCCATTCAGGATAATGGCATTGGCCGGGCAAAAGCCGCTGCCTTGAAAACGCAAAACACCGGTTATTACCAATCCAAGGCTATAGATATTAGTATCAAGCGATTGATAGATTTTAATGAAGATAAAAATCGAGTCCCAATAATTTTCGAAGATTTATTTGCTGATAATGGCAACCCCACAGGAACAAGAGTCACTTTATACATCAAAAGAAAGGGCTGATTTATTGCCTCACTCAATCGATTATACATCTCACCTTAATTGCGGCTCCGCCTGATAAAAGCGTCAAAAAGATACTTTATCATTACTTAAGTTTAACAATTAAAAAAGATCCTTCTTCATACAAACTTTTCAATCATGAAACCAATCCTAAAATTTGCAGTTTTTGTTTTATCCACAGGCATCTTCTTTAACATTTCCTGTCAAAGAGAATTGCATTTTCCAAACAGTAAGCCTGTTGCTAATGCAGGAAAAGACACGGCTGTCTTATTGCCTGCAGACAGTGCCATTCTTAATGGAAGTGCCTCCAGCGATCCTGATAATAATATTACAAGTTATATATGGACCAAAATTTCCGGGCCATCCTCATCAAATATTCTTAGGTCTTCTACTGTTAAAACTCTTGTCAATCAACTTGTCGCTGGCATCTATCAATTTGAGCTAAAAGTTTCTGACGCCGGAGGATTATTTTCAAAGGATACAATTCGGGTTACTGTAAATTCAGTAATAATAACAACCCATCCGCCCATTGCCAATGCAGGAAATGATACAATAATTACGTTACCTATTAACACAGTAACTCTTAATGGCAATGGTTCTTCAGACCCGGATAATAATATTACTACTTATGCATGGGCAAAAATATCGGGCCCTGCAACATTCAATATAGCAAATGCAAATACTGTACAAACACAGTTAACGAATCTTGTTCAGGGTGTTTATCAGTTTGAATTGAAAGTAACGGATGCTGGTGGATTATTTTCAAAAGACACAATGCAGGTAACTGTAAATGCAACCAGTATTATATCTCTTTGTAATAATAGGCCGGTTATTAACGCCACTTTGGTGCCAATAGGTTCGCTTTCTGAAGAAGGTACTGGCTTAGTTAGTGCAACAGCAGGTAACAAAATTCTGTTTGCAGGCGGAATAAGAGGCTCTGGATATACTTCAAGAGTAGATATTTATGATATTACAACCAATACATGGTCTACCGCTGAACTAAGCAATGGTGACAGGCAAGGAATGGTTGCTGCATCTGTTGGAAACAAGATTCTTTTTGCGGGCGGAGGGGATAATGATAATGGGATTGTAACATCCAGGGTAGATATATACGATGTTTCAACTAATACATGGTCTATTGCCGAATTAAGCAAAGCCAGAGAGTATCTTGCTGCTACAACAATTGGTAATAAAGTTTTTTTTGCAGGAGGCGGTTCCTGGGAACCTTATTATGTGGGCTCTGATGTAGTAGATATTTATGACAATTCAACCAATACATGGTCGACGGCTACTTTAACCGAAGGCAGATCCTATCTTTCTGCAACTTCAGCTGGAAATAAAATATATTTTGCCGGAGGATCCAGAGGGCCAGGGTCCACTAATATTTCAACAAGGATAGATATTTTTGATGCTTCAACTAATTCCTGGACAACTTCTGAATTAAAGGAAGGCAAAAGTTCCATGGCAAGTATTGCGGCTGATAATAAAATATACTGGGCCAGTGGTATGAATTCTGCCTCATCACCTGGTGGTATAACTCTATCTGACCAGGTTGAAATAAGAGATATAAATACCGGAGTTTCTTCCTTTGCATGTATGCTTCCCAGATATCAATTTATGGCCGCGATGAAAAACGATAATATTGTTTTTTTTACAGGGTTTGGAAATGATTTATCTCTTGACGGCAATCATTTCGAGATATATAATATAACTACTGATACATGGTCAACAGTTGTGTTAAATCAAAGCCTATATGGTGCAACAATCATTTCTGTAAACAATATAATCTATGTTGCGGGAGGTACGGATGATAACGGTACCAATATATGGAAGCTACAGTTTTAAAATATTTCTGGCATGCACGGGTGTCAAAAATTATTATTTACTGAATTTAAACATAGATACTGCATTTTGATGCCAGTGATTTTAAGCTCCTCAGTTACCTGATGCGGCTTCCGGATAAAATTTATTTTCCATCATGGAAAATTGGCGTAGCTTTTCTATAACCAAAATCTTCGCTTATGTCAACTCATACTTCCCGCCGTCAATGGCTGCAGCAAACTGCATTCGCTGCTTTGGGTTTGGGATTCTCTCTTCGCTCTATGGGTAATGAAGAAGGGATCGGGAAATTTATTGATGATGAATATGGGTTGATCAATCTTGGAGCAAATGAAAATCCTTATGGCATTTCTGATAAAGCCCGACAAGCAATAATAGATATGATGGGAGAAGCCAACCGCTATCAATTCAATGTGCCTTCGCTGAAATCATTCAAAAAAAAGTTAGGCGATTATTATAAAGTAGATGAAAAGCAAATTATCGTCACGGCAGGATCGGGAGAAGGATTAGCATTATTACCCAGGCATTTCAGCGATGGCAATGTGGTAACGGCTGATGTTACTTTCGGTATTCTTCCTGGCACAGCAAAAAAGATCGGCAGCAAAGTGATAGAAATTCCTCTCACAAAAGATAAAGTGCATGATCTGCCGGCAATGCTGGCGGCTATCAATGATGAAACAAGATTAGTGTATATCTGCAACCCGGCTAATCCTACTGCTACTATTGTAAAACCTGATGCGCTGAAAGATTTTTGTATCGAAGCGTCGAAAAAAGCTGTGGTGCTTATTGATGAAGCTTATCTTGATTTTTTAGATGCTCCTTATAATGAATCCATGATCGGCCTGATCGAGGATCATCCCAATGTATTGGTGATAAAAACTTTTTCAAAGATCCATGCGATGGCGGGACTTCGGATCGGGTTTACCATCGGACATCTTTCACTGATCAGCAAGATCCAACCTAATTATTTTCAAAACTCTCAACTGGCGGTTAGCAATCTCAGCCTGAATGCAGCCATGGCAAGCCTGACGGATGAAGAACATAAAAAAATGAGTAAGGAAAAAAATGCAGCAGCCCGCCAGTACACAATAGATCAAATGAAACAACTGGGTATTGAGCACATTCCCTCTTTTACCAATTTCATTTTTTATTCTGTAAAAAATTATTCTGGGGATTATGCTGCTGACATGTTGACCAATCATAAGATACTCATGCATTCGAATAAATATGCCGATGGTCAATGGGCAAGGGTTAGTATCGGAACGATGGAAGAAATGCAGCAGTTCTGCAAAGTCTTAAAAGGACAGGAAGTCTGAGAACAATAACTTTCTTAAAACCATCCTCTCCCCGCTCCTGCTTCACGAAAAGGCCAGGGCAATGAAATGAGAATAATAAGTAATGCAAGGCCGAAGAACAACAAGGTTCTTTTATGCTTTACCAGATCGGGGATACTTTTCTTGGAATAAGCCCGGCCAATATGTACCATGATAATCGCAATGAGCATACCGATAGGATGCTCGATGGCAAAGAAACGAAGTGTGGGATGATGCATGATCTCTTTCATCCCGTTGTTCTGAATACTGGTCAATCCCCAACCGCCGGCGATCCATTGATAAATGCCGATCAACAGCATAATGTCGCAGACAATCATTGTAAATAATCCATACTTTTTATCTGCTTCATTAAATGGACGTTTACCTGCAGTTGCACTTCGATATACTACGATAAGCAATAACAACAACACTACCCAACGCAGGCTACTGTGTAAATGAAGAATGACATTATACATAAATGAGGATTTATTACAAATCTAAAATCGTATTTCGTAAATCCGAAATCTTAATTCACCCAATCAGCAATAAAAATATTGATATCATGTCCGCCGCCGTTATTACGGGTGCTGCAAAAAACAATTTTCTTTCCATCTGGAGAATACATAGGAAACGCATCAAAGCTGTTGTCATGACTAATTTTCTCCATATGAGTTCCATCTGAATTTATCGTGTACATATTAAATGGAAATCCTCTCGGGTATTCATGATTGCTGCAGAAAATGATGCTTCCGTCGTGCAGATAATTTGGAGCCCAATTCGCTTCGCCCAGGTGAGTGATCTGTTTTACATTTGTTCCATCTACATTGGCTGTAAAAACTTCCATCTGCAACGGTATTACCAGGTTATCCTTCAATAAACTTTTGTATTCTGCAATTTCTTCTTTGGTTTTCGGACGGCTGGCCCTCCAGACAATTTTTTTCCCATCGGGGCTGAACCAGGCGCCGCCGTCATAGCCCAATTCATGAGTAATGCGTTTTACTTTTTGCGTAGCGAGATCCATGATGTACAGATCAAGATCACCATCACGCATGGAAGTGAAGATCATTTTTTTCCCATCGGGAGAAAGTGTTGCTTCTGCATCATAACCCTGAGTATTGGTCAGCCTCTTTACAATTTTTCCATTTAGATCCGCTATGAAAATATCATACCCTGCATAAACAGGCCAGATATATTTATTATCATATTTGCTGCGATCCGGAACGGGAGGACAAGTATCTGCATCAAGATAAGTAGAAGCATAAATAATGTGTTTGCCATCTTTGGTGAAAAAAGCACAGGTGGTTCTTCCTTTGCCACCACTCAACAATTTAGGTTCAAACTTTTCTCCCGGTTTCTGAGGTACTTTCCCATAAAAGATCTGGTCACACTGAAATCCTTCTGCCGGATTGCGATGCTGAAACACAATATACTTGCCGTCAAAACTCCAATATGCTTCGGCATTGTCACCCCCAAATGTGAGCTGCTGAATATTTTTGAAATGTTTTTCTTCGGGGTAAAGAATGGTGTCGCCGACAGATGAGTGATGAGTGATGAGTGATGAGTCGTGAGTTGTGAGTCGTGAATAAAAACTAGATCTCTGTTCGTTATTTCGAAAAGAAAAGATTCCGATCAAAGCAATAAAATAAATAAGGACTACAGCATGTTTCTTCATGTTGGAACGTTTATTATAAGATTGCAAAAGTATTTTCGTTAAAACTGGGGTTTGTCAGTTTAGTGTAATGTTTCAGCCCTGTAAAACCTTTAGTTTTGCCTATAATCCTTCCGATGATTATGAGACAATTGTCAAAAATAATAGCTGGAATATTATTAAACGCTATTTTTTTTCTCACTTCCTGCAATAACCGGGATGAAACGTCTCCCTATAATGAAATACTTTCCCAATCGCCTTTTGCTCCCCTGACAGATAGTATCAAAAAAGAGCCCAAAGGGGATGAACTGTATTTCCGTCGGGCTATACTCTTGAATAAAAATAATTTCCCCGAACCTGCTCTAGCCGATTTTAAAAAAGCATGGTCCTTAAAAAAGAATGAACAATATGCTTTAGGTATCAGCACCATTTTGCTAAATAAAAAACCAGATTCTGCGGTGGAATTTCTAAATGATGCATTAAAAGAATTTCCGCAAAGTATTTTACTGCACCTGAGCCTTGCAAGAGCTTACGAGGCACAAAATAAAATTACCGATGCATTGAATGTTTGTGATAAAATTCTCCAGATCAATCCACAACAATTAGATGCACTCATGTTGAAAGCAGACCTGCTGGATCGGCAAAATAATACTACTGCGGCCATTGCTACCCTGGAACAGGCTTATGCCGTCAATCCAGCGATTGAAGAATTAGATTATAACCTGGCTTATAAATATGCGTCCACGAAAAATCCGAAGACGCTTGCTTTTTGCGATACGCTTTTGAAAAAAGATTCATTGAACGAACATGCCGAACCGCTTTATTTCAAAGGCGTGTATTACGAAAACATAGGTGATAAAAATAAAGCACTGAATTTTTTGAACCAAGCTATTGTTCGTGATTATACTTTCCTGGATGCTTACATGAACAAAGGAAAGATCCTGTATGATCAGAAAAAATATAACGATGCGATCAAAGTGTACCGGCTGGCGTTGAATGTTCAGTCCACTTATGCCGATGCCTATTTCTGGATGGGAAAATGCGAGGAAGCATTGGGGCAAAAAGATCAAGCCCAACTGAATTATGAAAGAGCCTACGGTTTGGATAAGACACTCACTGAAGCGAAGGAAGCTGCAGATAGAATTAAGAATTAAAATTAAGAGTCAGGAATTATAGCTGGCTTTGTATCTTGCGTCACAAATTTTACTTCATGCCCCTTATTGCCCCTTCTCTTTTATTCGCCAATTTTTTACACCTGGAAAGAGATTGCCAAATGCTGAATGAAAGTGAGGCCGATTGGTTTCATCTTGACGTGATGGATGGACGATTCGTTCCCAATATCAGCTTCGGCCCGATGATCATTGAGTTTATACGAAAGACAACTTCCAAACTGTGTGATGTGCACCTGATGATCGTTGAACCGGAAAAATTTGCAGAACAATTTAAAAATGCCGGAGCCGATCAACTTACTGTTCATATTGAAGCCTGCCCACACTTGCACAGGAATATTCAGCAAATAAAATCTTTGGGCATGAAAGCCGGTGTTGCTATCAATCCGCATAGCCCCGTGAACAAACTGAGCGAAGTGATACGGGATGTTGACCTGGTAAATGTAATGGGAGTGAATCCCGGATTCGGTGGACAGAAATTTATTCCACATACAATGGAAAAGATCAGGCAACTCCGAAAATTGATTGATGAAAAAGGTTCAAAGGCTTTGATAGAAATTGATGGTGGCGTTACAATTGAAAATGCTTCCGATATTATTAAAGCCGGAGCAGATGTATTGGTAGCCGGAAATGCAGTTTTCAAATCGAACGATCCAAAAGGAGCAATCAAAAAACTAAAGAACAGCGGACAAGCTTTGGCTTAAAAGACGGAAATAGAAAAATCGCCAAAACAAATCCGTATCTTGTATTGAATTCGCTTATGAAAATCCTCTTCCGCCAAATATCCTTGACTGCAATTTGTCTTTTGCTTGCAGTACTTTCTTTCTCCCAAAAAAAATTCGCTTACGTTTCCGGGAAGGTGTTGGATGAAAATGAAAACCCACTTTCAAATGTTTCTGTAGTTATTCTCGGCAAAACGAACGGCATCACCACCAACGATTCCGGTTATTTCCGGTTGAAGGTCGCAGCAGATAAAGCGTTCGCTCTTGTATTCAGCTATACAGGCAGAAAGACAGAACAAAAAAATTTTTTATTAAGCGAAAATGAAGAAGAAACGGTCACTATCCGTTTGGAAAAAGGAATTGCCGTATTGCCCGAAGTGGTTGTGACTGATCAAAGAGACCGGAGAGAAGCGGGGTTGATCAAACCGAACCCGAAATCAGTATTGAATCTTCCTTCGGCAGTAACCGGAGTGGAAAGTCTCATCAAAATTTTTGTTGGCTCGAATAATGAACTTACTTCTCAGTATTCTGTCCGCGGCGGAAGCTACGACGAGAATCTGATCTATGTAAATGATTTTGAAATTTTCCGTCCTTATCTCACCAATAGTGGTCAACAGGAAGGTTTAAGTTTTATCAATCCTGAGTTAGTTCGCAATATCAGTTTTTATACCGGCGGATTCCAGGCGAAGTATGGAGACAAAATGAGTAGCGTTCTGGATATTCAATATAAAAAACCAAAACAATTTGGTGGCTCAGCGTATGTCAGCATTCTTGAACAAGGATTACATGTAGAAGGTTTATCAAAAAATAATAAACTCAGTTATCTCATCGGTGTTCGTAACCGCAGCAACCGGAATTTGCTGAGTCGCCAGGATACCAAAGGGAATTATATTCCTTCTTCAGCGGATCTGCAGGCATTGATCGATTACCAGATCAGCAAGAAATGGATGGCAGAATTCCTGGGAAATATTTCCCAGACAAAATTCACATTGATCCCGCAATCGAGTGAACTGACATCCTCGGTCTTCTCTCCTTTTTTCAGTGCTAATCTTGGTTTGGATATTTTCTTCGATGGACAGGAAAAAGATCAATACCAAACCAACATGCAGGGACTTGCCTTCATCAACCAGGTGAACCGGAAACTGAAATTGAAATGGATGCTTTCCCATTTTGGCGATAACGAAAAAGAAAATACTGATATCACCGGCGCTTATTTATTTGGTGAAAGAGATTTTGATAAAAATGACGCTACTTACGGAACTATTGTAAATCCATTGGGCGCAGGTCTCTATCAAAATTTCACAAGAGACAAATTGAATATTGACAACTGGAATATTTCTCATAAAGGAAGTTATGACCAGGGAAAAAATTTTTATCAATGGGGAATCGGTTATGATAGAACCATCATCAATGATAAGCTGCATGAATGGGAATACGAAGATTCTGCCGGTTATTCATTGCCATACAATCCCAATCAATTGCAGTTAAGCAGTGTGCTCAATTCATCCGCTGATCTTAATGTCAATAAATATTCAGGTTACGTGCAGGATAATATATTGCTCGGGGATTCTTCGCATTCCACTACACTGCAAGCCGGAGTACGGTTTAATTATAATTCACTCAACCAGGAATTTATTATTTCTCCCCGCCTCGGCGCCAGTTGGAAACCGGCATGGAAAAAAGATATTGTGTTTCGTGCTGCCGCAGGCGTATATGATCAACCACCTTTTTATAGAGAAATGCGTAGATATGATGGTACTGTCAATACCAACTTGAAATCACAGAAAAGTTTGCAGGGAGTTTTGGGCTTTGACTACAATTTCAGCGGATGGGGAAGAGCGATGCGTTTTACTACAGAAGCTTATTATAAACACATGACCGATGTAGTACCTTACGATATTGACAATGTAAGGTTGCGTTACTATGGAGAAAACAACGCCAAAGCTTATGCCACCGGCATTGAAATGCGTTTGTTTGGCGAACTGGTAAAAGATGCGGAAAGCTGGATCAGTTTGGGCATCATGAGAACCCGTGAGAATATCAACGGGGATTATTACACCGATTATACATTGGATTCATTGAATCAACCTATCGATAGTGTCATTAAACAAAAAGGATGGGTACGAAGACCAACAGATCGTTTGATCACATTCGGAATGTTTTTCCAGGATTATCTGGCAACGAATAAAAATTTTAAAATGTATCTGAACTTATTGTATGGAAGTAATCTTCCTTACAATATTCCCGGCAGTGTGAAATACAGAAATGCATTAGTGATCGATCCATATATTCGTGCCGATATCGGTTTCAGCGCTTTATTGCTGGATTCAGAAAAAAGTGATCGCAGAAGCCATAGCCCTTTCCGGAATTTTGATAATATCTGGGCAACGCTGGAAATTTTTAACCTGATTGACCGGGCTAATACCATTTCCTACCAGTTGATCAAAGATTTTTCTAACACTACTTTTTTAATGCCGAATCGTTTGACTCCAAGATTGATCAATTTTAAAATTGTTGCAAGATGGTGATGGGATTTTGGAATTTAAAATTGTAAATTGAAAATTGAGATTCATGAAAATGTGCTATACTGTAAAACGTTTAAGATTTTGACTTTTAACTTTTGAATTTCACACTCCCGTCATTTCCATTTATTCGTATACCGATCCCAGGTAGTGAGTCCGATCTTGAATTCAACCGGGTTTCTGAATTGATTGGCGTCAGACCCTACCACATACACTCCTATTTTAAATTTGGATAAAGGATTCAAAGGAAATTTGAAAACTCTTTCTAATCCCGCAAATGCTTCAAAATAACGAAGACTTCTTTCCTGGGAGATCAAAAACCCGGCGCCGGCAATTTCACTCAATTGCAATTTTTTCATGAATGGAATTTTATTGATCAACGCTCCATTGAACTCATGAACATAATTTCCCTGGTAAAAACGCTTGAATACCGGGAATGTAGAATCCAATGCCTGGAATAATTTATACGGATCATGAAAATAGATCGGGTCACCGCGGCGCTGGTAAGTATAATCGATCAGGCGCAGATCTTTCATATTCGGAAAACTTCCTGATTTGATCGTGTAGGTAGAAACTCCCGCCACACCCATATTGATCTTTTGATACATGCCATACTCGAGGTAATCAAAATTTATCTCACTTTTAAAAACTCCCGGAATGCCTTTGCGCCAGAGTACATAAAAACTTGGCCATTTAGAGCCGAGAATAATTTTTTCTTTCGGTTCCCGCATGTATTTCTGGAATGGTGTGAACTCTAATTTCACTTTTGAATAAAATGCATTGTACGCCTGGAAACTTTGTGGCTGATTATCGGTGAGAAAATCTCCGAATATGCTGTCCACTTTCGGATTGATCTTATAGTCACTCACAGATCGGTTCAATGCGATCTCAAGGTCATTGGAGAGATAAAGGCCGTTCACCAATTCCAATCCATGTCCTACAGAAAAATAATTATCCAAATAAATATTGCTTCGCTTAAGCATGTTGATCCATGCATCACCGCCATAGATATAATTAAATTCACGGCCCCCGGAGACACGGAAATAACCTCTGTTGAATGGATTGTACATTCGTCGCAGGTCAAAACTTCCATTTACATCTTTATTACGAAATCCATAACTGGTCTTAAAATCAATCGTGATATCTTTTCTTGAAGGATAAATCTTTTTATATAAAACATGTAATGCGATGCGGCTGCCGCCAAACTGGAATGGAAGAAAAATTGTTGTCACCGGTGGCAATATCCAGGTTCGTTGTTTTTTGTGATCGCTGATGATCTGGCCGAACACAAGCATCCGTTTCCAGGTAATTTTATTCAGCATCCGGTCCATAGAATCCAAATACGCTTCAGTATGCATCAGGGTAAACAAACTGTCCTGATAACGGGAATATAAAAGTTCCTGCCGGGATAAAGGTTCAGCACGAACCGAATTCCAGAATGCACTATCTTTTTCATAAGCCTTTATGGAAGTACTGCTGATCTCATTTCCAAAATATCCCTTCTTAAATCTTTTATTAAGTTGATAATTCGAATACACAGCTACTGTCTGGCCGTAATTCTTTCCCATTTTTGTTTTGCTGTAATAATCGAATTGCTGGCGGCTCATCATCCATATGGAATCTCCGACTTTATCGAATTGTTGTTGCACTTCAAAATAATCGTATTCGGGAAGATGCGCCGGCGGCAACCTGAATTCTGCTTTTGTAACTACCCAAAGACTATCTATGATTGTCAATTCCCCTTCTACAGTAGCATTACTCAATAATCTTGGCCTTACTGCAATGGTGTAAATTTTTCTTTTCCCCGTCCGATCAATTTTCAAAGTTTTAAAACGATATGCAACGAGTCCGCTATAACTAAGTGGTGAAACGAAAGGTATAGCAGAAATAGAAGGAGCTTTCAACAGGTTATTATAAATATTCAAATCAGATTCTGTAGCGGAGAGATAAAATAAGCTTCGCATATCGCCTTCTTTCTTCACGCCTAATTTCTCTTCTTTCATTTGTCCGTTTGAATTTTTATCAAAGCGAAGAGAAATTTCTGCTAATGACATAGCATTAAAATCAGGAACATTTGCGGAAGTGTCTGCAAGCCCGACGTTTTTTCTTTTAGCAGATGAAGAATCAATTTGAGAAGCTTTGATATAGACAGAGCAGGAATAAGCGGCTGATGGCTGTATCGCATCTTTATTCTGAATCACATTTTTGATGATTTCCTCAGCCCGGTCTTTTGCTTTCACTCTTATTACTACTTCAGAAAGATCACTGGAATCGATTTCCATAATAACATCCTGTACTACGTCGGCATTGTTTACCTGAATGCTGACCACTTTGGTTTGATAGCCAACCATAGTGATGACAAATTCATACTTGCCTCTTTCCAATGAAAATTCAAAACTGCCATCGTCTTTTGTGATAATGCCGGTATGCAGTTCCCTGATCCCGACACTGGCCAGAGGTAAAGGTTCTTTGCTGACATTCATCACTACTCCGCTCACTTTATAATATTGAGCCTGCACATGAGCAGCCAATATCAACAGCATTAAAAATAAAAAGATCGGAAACCGAAAACGAAGCTTCATTTTCTTAGGCAGAATTTGACTGTAAAAATTGTAATTATTCGACCGATATGCCCTTGTTGTATTTTCTTTTCGGAGTAATTTAACAAAATACCCTGAAAGCTCTGTAAAGAAGGAGGATTTTGAATAAACTTTATTGGTCTGAATGAGCAGGCAGTTTCTATCTTGTTTTTAACCAAAACTCATCCGCCCATTCGCCTTCAAGTACGGGGTGCTCATCCAGCTGTATGGAAATTACGTCGAGTTGGTCCTTGGAAAGTATTTGTTCGAGGTAACCAAAAAGCTCCCGCTCTTCGAAGCGGATATGATCATCGAGAAATTTTGACAATGCAGGCAATATGTTTTTGTCAACCTCTTTATCCAGGCTTAAGATCATTTCACGGATCTGTTCGTGTTCTGTTTTTAATCGACGTGCCAGTTCATGATTTGGCGGCAGGTAGGGCAGCAATATTTTTTCTTCCTGATAAAAATGCGGTTTAATATGGTTTTGCCAATACCAGAGAATATATTTCCTGATACGTTCGGGATCGACATTATTTTTCAAGCCCTGGTATATTTTCCATACCAGCAATAATCCTTCATGATGTTCCCGGCTGAGCGGCGCCAGTTGAGGACTTCGTTTGATAGGATGTATTTCCCGTGACATGACACAATGATAATTTGCCTGATAAGTATTTTAGCTGACTTGCAACAGAATTTTCGATGATTTTAATCAAAATGGTTATAAAGTCATTATGCAAATTCCACCTATTGTACAACAGGACTGATCAAATTTTATTTGTCTGGATTTCGGTAGTGTCTTAGTTTGTTCTGTCATTCTGAGCGAAGCGAAGAATCTCATATGCTTCATTATTCTAAAAGCAGCAAAATTTTGAGATTCCTCCTTTGTCGGAATGACAAACTGAGACACTACCTGGATTTCTTTTCACAACTGTTAATAATTAACTTTAGGTAAGTATAACCGTGTTAAGTTATATTTGAAAATGAAGGGAGGCTTCTGTACAGGAACTCAGAAGACGCAATAGTAATCCGGACAACCCTTCGCCGGCTTTGTGAAATATGGTTTGAATCCGTCCACCGTAAATGCGGATCGGCCAGCTAAATTGAAAAGCATTGACTGAAACGATCATTAACCTTGAAACCGTCAACCCTATTGAGTTTTTCGGAGTTAATAATGGAAAACTCGACATCCTCAAGAAAAAATTTCCACTGCTCAAAATCCTTTCCCGCGGCACCCAGCTCAAGTTAAGCGGCGCTCCCGAGCAGGTAGAGAATGCCAAAGAAAAAATTGAACTTATTGTGCAGTATCTCGAACGAAACGGGCACATGAGTGAAAATTATTTCGAGCAGATCCTCGGCGGAGATGATGCAGAAACGATTGATCATTTTATTGAACGCAACCCGAACGACATCCTCGTGTTTGGCCCCAACGGCAAGACTGTTCGTGCCCGAACCTCCAATCAGAAACGATTGGTGCATATGGCAGAACGAAACGATATCGTTTTTGCGATCGGCCCTGCCGGCACCGGTAAAACTTATACTGCTGTAGCATTAGCAGTAAGAGCTTTAAAAAATAAACAGGTTAAGAAGATCATTCTTACCCGGCCTGCAGTAGAGGCTGGTGAAAGCTTAGGGTTTTTGCCCGGCGATCTGAAAGAAAAAATTGATCCTTATCTGCGCCCGCTATATGATGCGCTGGATGATATGATCCCGGCCGACAAGCTCGGTTATTATATGAGTACAAGAGCTATTGAGATTGCACCATTGGCTTATATGCGGGGACGCACTCTTGATAATGCTTTTATCATTTTAGATGAAGCACAGAATGCAACCAATCTGCAATTAAAAATGTTTTTGACCCGCATCGGAGCTAATGCAAAAGCAATCATTACCGGCGATGTTACGCAGGTTGATCTGCCCAGACACCAGAAAAGCGGCTTGCAAACTGCTGCGAAAATTTTGAAAAATATCGATGGCATCGCACATATTGAACTGGACGAGGACGATGTAGTGCGCCACAAACTGGTAAAAGCCATTTTGAGAGCTTACGAAAAAGAAAGAAAAGACGATCACTCTGAGCCTTCTTCTCAAAGTGAAGGTGGAAACAAATAGTTCTCACAAAAGATTCTGTAAATTGCAGGAATGAAAAGGAAAAACCACCTATTCTTTTTATTCCTGCTTTTTTTTGCAGCCGGTTGTACCAATAATTCCAACGAAGAAAAAAAACCTGAGAACGATATTGATGCAGCCCGGGATTTTATCCGTGCGGCACTGGATGGGAAATTTGACCAGGCAAAAACTTATATGCTGCAGGATTCTTCAAATATTCAATATCTCGATGCTGTAGAACGCAATTATCAAAAGTACGATGACAGTACGAAAAACGGGTATAGTGAATCTTCCATCAATATTCACAGGGTAGATCCTTTGAATGATTCCACAACAATAATTATTTATTCCAATTCATTTAAGAATGACAAGGACACACTTCGTGTGATAAAAAGCAACCAGCAATGGGTGGTGGATCTGAAATATATTTTTGAACACGACAGGGACACTTTTAATAACAAGATAAACCGGATCGATACGGTACAATGATCAAAGGTGTTTTATTGATAGGATTGGGCGGCGGTGTTGGCAGCATTGCCCGTTATTTTTGCCAGAAATGGTTTGCTGAAAATATTCAGCATCCCTTTCCATGGGGAACATTTCTTGTGAACATAGCAGGTTGTTTTCTGATCGGCCTTATCTATGGAATTACAGAAAAAAGTACTTTGCTGTCACCGCAGACAAGATTGTTGCTGATCACAGGTCTCTGTGGCGGGTTCACTACTTTTTCAACTTTCGCATTTGAGAACATGAGCTTGTTGCGGAGCGGAGATATACTTTATGTATTGCTCTATGTTACTGCAAGTGTAGTGCTCGGTATTACGGCAGTATTTGCCGGTATTGGCCTGATCAAATTATTATAATATGGAACTGCAGGGACAATCCAAATTATTACGCATCTTTCTCGGTGAAGCTGATCGTATCGGTCATCGCTTGCTGTATGAAGAAATATTGATTGCTGCCAAGGAAAAAGGAATGGCAGGAGGAACCGTTTTGAAAGGCGTGATGTCCTTTGGCGCCAGCACCCGTATTCATAGGGCGAGATTAATTGAGCTATCTGAAGACCTGCCCATCGTTGTTGAAATAGTTGATACTTCTAAAAAAATTGATTCTTTTCTTGAGGTAGTTAATCAGTTATTCGAACAGTGCGGTAAAGGTGGTTTGATCACTGTTGAAAAAGTGGATGTGTTGTATTATAAAGCAAAGAATAAACCCACCGGTTAAGATAACAGCAATTGAATGGCTGCTTTTACATTCTTTGTAGTGATCTGCCAATAGAAATCATTCCGGGTATTAAGTATATGTCTTGTGAATGTCATGAGAAATAAAAAATATCCTTTACTTACTATTAACAAGCTCCTTCTTTTCTGATACTTTGACACTTACGGATGCCGTCTATCAATTATTAAAGTCAAAATGTTTCAAAAACACATAAAAAACTCTATTTTGCAGCATTATTTCATCTTCGAATGCATAAACAGCCGGCAATAAAAAGATTCATAAGCCTTTTTCTTCTTTTGCTTTTTGCATTCAGCACCACTCCCAAACAATGGATTCACGACATTTTATTTCATCACAAAGATGTTTATACTATTTGTACAGATGGCAGTACAAGAAATCATCTTCATCAGTCAGGCTTTCATTGTGAGCTGGATAATATTGTCGTGCTATCTACATTTGTTTCTGATGTTAGTTATGTTGAACCAAAAGCACCGCTGCTCCATTCCATTTACTATTCAAAAAACGTAAGTAGTTTTTCTTACTCTCCTTTTTTATTTACTGACCTCAGGGGTCCTCCTACTATTGGTTGATTGATTGATTACTTCAATCGTTTGTAACACGGCCACAGGTTTACTATGTCGCCGGTTTGTTTCAAAAAATCTACGACGATATTGTGGGTATAGTTGTACGTTTTCTATATAAAAAAATAGATCAGCTTTTATCAACTAAAAAATAAATGATGAAAAATATATTATTGAGTATTGCTACGCTTTTCATATTAGCAGCTTCTCAATCTGTAAGAGCACAGGGAATAGATGCCGATAACCCGAAAAAAACGAATCACCTATTCACAGGCTCCCTATCCGGTAAAGTGACGGACAAAAGTAAAGGAACTCCTTTGGCAGGAGCCACCGTATATATTCCCGATCTGCAAATGGGCGCCGCAACAGATGACAATGGTAATTATTCCTTTAAATCTTTACCCTCAGGAAATTTCCTGGTGGAAGCAAGACTGATAGGCTATAAGTCAATAACAAGAAATGTTACCATCACAAACGCTACCGTTGAAAATTTTGAACTCGAAATAAGCGCTATAGAAGAAAGTGAAGTAGTGATAACGGGTTTATCCAAAGCGACCCAAATAAGAAGAAGCCCTATACCAATTGTGGCTATTAGTCATGATTATATCGAAAAAAACCTAAGCACCAATATTATTGATGCGATTTCAAAAGTTCCCGGAGTGAATACACTAACTACAGGGCCGAATGTTTCTAAACCCTTCATTCGTGGTTTAGGCTTCAATCGCATTCTTGTTTTATATGACGGTCTGAGGCATGAAGGAGAACAATGGGGTGATGAACATGGAATAGAAGTGGATCAATATGGCGTCGACAGAATAGAAGTTATAAAAGGTCCTGCCAGTTTAAGTTATGGTTCAGATGCATTGGCCGGTGTTGTGAATTTAATTCCCTACCAGGCCGCTCCTCAAGGAAAAATCAAAGGAGAAATTTTAGGGGAATATCAAACCAACAATGGAATGTTCGGAGGATCGGCGATGCTGAGTGGCGCCAACAGCGGTTTTGAGTGGATGGGAAGAATTTCTCACAAACAAGCTACCAATTACAGGGATAAATATGATGGCAGAGTTTACCAAACGGCATTCAATGAAACAGATGCCAGTGCGTCATTAGGCTTTCATGGCAATTGGGGATACTCCCATTTGAATTTGATGTTGTTTAACGATCTCCAGGAAATACCGGATGGCAGCCGTGATTCTGCAACAGGAAAGTTTACCCAACAAATTACTGAAGATGATCTGTATCGTCCTATTGTGACTGATGAAGAATTGAAATCCTATAAAATTACAGTTCTTCATCAGCATATACAGAATTACCGGGTCTATTCAGCTAATAGTTTCACTTTAGGAACAGGACGGTTGATATTTAATCTTGGTTTCCAAAGAAGTGTACGTCGTGAATTCAGCCATCCTGAAGATCCATTTCAGGATGTAGCGGGTTTGTATCTGCAATTGAATACCTATACATATGACGTCAAATATAATTTCGCTGAAAAAAATGGCTGGAACCTAACAACGGGTGTGAATGGTATGTATCAAACCGATGATGTAACTAAAGGTACTGAGTTTATAATTCCATCTTATCATCAATTTGATATCGGACCTTTTGTTTTGCTTAAAAAAACATTTGATAAATTAGATCTTGCCGGAGGCTTGAGATTTGACAGTCGTTCTTTTACTAATAAGGAATTATATACAAAACCAGATCCTGTTTCAGGTTTCGATACGCCGGCGTATGGGGTGGATACTGTAAATGCCGATCATCCATTTTACAATTACAGCCATACTTTTACAGGATTCTCCAGCAGTATCGGTGCCACTTATAATTTCACAGATAAATTTTCTGTTAAAGCAAATATTTCAAATGGCTACCGTGCGCCGAATATAGCAGAGATTTCAGCCAATGGTGTACATCCGGGAACGAATATTTATCAAATTGGAAATTCGGCCTTCAAACCTGAATTCAGTTTTCAGCAGGACATCGGAATGTCATATACATCCAAACAAGTTGTAGTAAACCTTAGTCTGTTTAATAATAACATCAATAATTTCATTTTTAATGAACGATTATTAAGTGTGAATGGCGGAGATTCAGTCATTGTGGCTGGTAATCAGACTTACAAATTCCAGCAAGGAAAAGGCAAACTTTATGGAGGTGAATTCAGTATTGATATTCATCCTGTGGAGGCTTTACATTTTGAGAATAGTTTAGCTGCAGTGTATGGAAAAACAGGTGGAATTGATCCCAAATTGCAATCAGACAGCAACAAATACCTTCCTTTCATTCCTCCCCTGCATGGCACTTCAGAATTGAGATATGATTTTGAATCTAAATCAAAACATATAGTAAATGGATTTATAAAGGTGCAATTGGATTATACTGCTGCACAGAACCGAGTTTATCTTACGGATGATACCGAAACGCCGACACCGGGCTATGCACTCTTTAATGCAGGAATTGGAGCCGGGTTTACTGATAAGAAGGGGAAGACAATATTTAATATTTATATTTTTGGCAATAATTTATTTGATAAGGCTTACCAGGATCACCTGAACAGATTAAAATATTTTACATGGCAAACTGATTCAGGTAATACTATTCCATCACCGAAAGGCACTTATGGTATTTATAATATGGGAAGAAATATTCAGTTTAAAATAGACTTCCCCCTGGACTTTAATTTGAAATAATCTCTCACAGCTGTAAGATTGAAAGCCCGGTGTCAGCCGCCGGGCTTTTTCAGGAAAGTCAAATTTATACTCGTCCTGATCCATGAACCAAGACCTGAAAACAATATTGAAGTCTTATAATATACCCGTAACAAAAAACAGGCTGATCATACTGAATACTTTTATAAAAGCGAATAGAATAATTTCTCAAAAAGACCTTCTAAATAAATCCCACCCAGCTCTAAGCAGAGTAAGCGTTTTCAGAAATCTAAATCTTTTTACTGAAAAAGGAATCATACTGCGCATACCAGGTGCAGATCGTATTAACCGATATGTGCTACAGGAGGATGATAAAACAGCATATTCTTATTTCATATGTCGCAATTGTAAAAAAGTGATCCTTATAAAAACCATTGCACCTGCCCGGGTCAAATTACCAAAAGGATACTCACAACAAAATATGATGATATGGATAAGTGGTATTTGTAAGACATGTAAGAACTGATCGCTTATGTCAAAAAAATTTTTTAAAAACTATTTAAAACTTTTTTATGTCACATGTAAAAAGGCCGCTGGCTATTGCAGCAGCGCTGAATACTACCATATTTATTGCCGAAGGATATGGAGGCATAAAAGGACATAGCAACAGTTTGATGATGGATGGCATTCATAATTTTTCGGATGAACTGGCAATGATCTGCCTTTTTCTTGCTTATGCATTACCTATTACCATGTCAAGAAATTTTCAACGTACAGCCAATGTGCTGAACTCAATAGGTCTGATTGCGATCAGCGGAATATTAGTGTGGCAATCCGTTGGCAGGGTTATCAATCCCAAACCTACAATTGGGTATATTCCTCTTATAGTTGGCCTTCTGGCAGCTCTTGCCAATTGGGGTGTGGCAAAAATTTTATATAAGATAAGAAATCAGAATGCCGCTATCCGGTTGGCTTATCTCCATAATCTCGGTGATATATATGTATCCCTTGCTCCGGTTGCAGCAGGGATACTGGTGCTTCTTACAGGTAAAACCTTCTTTGATCCTATAATCGCTATCGGCATTGGAGTGTGGCTCATCTGGTCTACAATAAAAGAAATTTCAAATTCCGTAAATGAACTAATATGGCCTGAAAACGCAGTATGCAAGCACGGAGATTTAAAAGTGGCTGCTGATAACACTTTACAAAATAGAAGTATTTGAACTGTTTCCAAAAAAAGAATTAAACCCGGTTAACCGACCAATAACAAAACAACTTTTAAATAAGAGACCGATATTTTGTAACTTAATAAAAATTTTGTCCATGAAACAGTTATTAAGCGCCGCAGCTTTATTCGCCTTAGTGATTTTAGGGTGCCAAAAGAATAACAATGCTGTAAACCCAAATACAACATCTAATTCGAATTCTGTCCCAAAACCTGTTGCCCGATTTACAATCCTTAATCCGGTAGATAGCAATTTGATTTTAGAAGGTAATATTCTGGATTTTGACAACCAATCTACCAACGCAGTTTCATACCGCTGGGATTTCGATAACGGCGTTTCTTCTGATGACAAAATTCCTTCCAATATTTTCTTAGCTCCTTGTGGCAGGGTATATACTATTACTTTAACAGTAAAAAATTCTGTTGGTGATAGTTCCAGCGCTTCACAAACGTTTAGTATTCTATGCAGTGGAAAACATCCCTATACCGGAGGATAATATATTTGAATGTCCATTCCTTACAACATACTTCAGGATTAAATGATTCAAAAAAAAATTGCAGTAAAAGAAAGTTTTAATTTTATGTATGCTGCTATTTGTGCTGATTATTGCGGCGCTTGTTGTCGGCTTTATCGCCGGGCTAATGGCTTATGTTATTCACTATAATGAATACCAGCATCATTTAAAAGGAAACCGACCATTCAAAGAATCGTTTAAAAGCGCTATAGTTTCATTTATTTTTTTCTTCGTTTTGACTTTGGTCATTGCAATTATTATGTACCGCCTGTTCAAATAGAAACGACAGAACCAATACCTTTGCATCTACAAAATTTCTATGCTCACCGTTAATCATCCCTGGCATGGTGTTCATTATGGAGAAAAAGCGCCGCTTACTGTGAATGCATTGATCGAAATACCACAGGGATCACGATCAAAATATGAGGTAGACAAATCGAGTGGATTATTGAAATTAGACCGGGTGATCTATTCTTCTTTCCATTATCCCGTTAATTATGGTTTCATTCCACAGACATTAGCCAAAGACAATGATCCGTTGGATATCCTGGTGCTTTGCTCACAATCCATACAATCGCTTTGCATCGTAGAAGCGAATGTGATCGGCAACATGCAGATGATCGATAACGGAATTCCCGATGACAAGATCATTGCAGTGGCTGCTAAAGATCCTTCTGTAAATCATTTTTCCAGAATGGAAGATCTGCCGCAGCATTTTTTATTAGAGCTTCGGAATTTTTTTGAACAGTATAAAGTGTTGGAAAATAAAAAAGTGGAGATCGATAATTTTCAAAATAAATTGGAGGCCCTGAAAATTATTGAAGAAGCTATTGCCAGTTATGCAGAGCACTTCAAGACAACCAGGAAATAAAAAATATTACTCTAAAAAATAACGTTGATCTTTCTTCAACAGGATTTTTAAAACTAACTCATGACGATACTTACTATAACCCTGATCATTTTTTTAGGTTCTATGCTAGCCGGCTTCCTGGGTTCTTTGACCGGGCTTGGGGGCGGCATTGTGATCATCCCGATGCTCTCTCTTGCATTCGGAATTGACATACGTTATGCTATTGGTACCTCTATTGTGGCGGTTATTGCTACTTCATCGGGTGCAGCTGCTGCTTATGTAAAAGAGGGTATCACGAATATCCGGTTGGGAATGTTTTTGGAAATAGCAACTACTCTCGGTGCTATTGTGGGAGCGTTCCTGGCTGTGTATTCTCCTACACACCTTATTGCAATTATTTTTGGAGGCATTCTGATTATATCAGCTATTCTTTCTTTTCAGAAGAAGATCCATTATATAAAAAACGAACCTGCCAGGGGGTGGGCGAAGGCATTAAAGTTAAGCAGCAACTATCCGGATTATAGTGGGAGCAAAGTGGATTATTCAGTAAAAAATGTTGCGGGAGGATTTGTGATGATGTGGGTGGCTGGTATCTTGTCGGGACTATTGGGAATCGGCTCTGGTGCATTGAAAGTGCTGGCTATGGATAACATCATGCGGATACCTTTTAAAGTTTCTACTACTACCAGCAATTTCATGATCGGAGTAACAGCAGCTACAAGTGCTGTAGTGTATTTCCAAAGAGGCTACATTGATCCGGGACTTTGTCTTCCCGTTACGCTGGGTGTACTGGTCGGAGCTTCATTAGGGTCAAGGATACTGACGAAGGCACAAACTAAAGGGCTTCGTGTCGTGTTTGCAATTGTAATTACTATTCTCGCCGTAGAAATGATTTATAACGGCGCTACTCATCGTCTCTGATAAAATATAAAAAATGAAAAAATACTGGCAGGATAAAGACATAGAAGTAGCATTGGGTAATTTGCTCCGCTGGGGTGTTATACTTTCTTCAATCGTTGTACTGATCGGTGGAATTATTTATTTAATACACTTTGGCGGAACTTCACCAGACTATAAAACTTTTCATGGTCTGCTGCAACCCTACCATAGCCTATCCAGTATTTTCGACGGCGTTAAAGACCTGAGAGGAGAAGCGATCGTTCAATTAGGCGTGATATTGCTGATCGCCACTCCGGTTGCGAGAATTGTCTTTTCGATCATCGGTTTTGTCCGGGAAAAAGATTTTTTATATATTTTCATTGCACTGATCGTCCTCGGCATTATCATCACAAGCATGGCTTTAGGCGTTAAAGGATAGATCATTCTCATCCGAAACAGTTCAAAAAAAAATTTATCAATACAAATTTTCCAAGATGAGCATTCAAACTATTTTTTTGTTGCTATTGATCGGCCTTTTTGCCGGCATCCTCAGCGGATTGGTAGGTGTGGGCGGCGGGTTAATCATAGTGCCGGCACTCGTTTATGCTTTGGGATACACCCAGCACCAGGCCCAGGGAACTTCTTTAGGTTTGTTATTACTTCCAATCGGAATCCTTGCAGTTATTAATTATTATAAACAAGGTTATGTTGACATTAAAGCAGTAGCAGTCATGACCCTTGCCTTTGTTATAGGTGGATGGCTGGGAAGCAAGATTGCGATCTCTGTATCACAGGAAACATTAAAGAAAATATTTGCCATAGTTCTTTTTTATACTGCTTTTAAAATGTTGGGCTGGGACCTGGTTATCTTTAAATGGGTAAAAAGTATTTTTTAATACTATTTAAGTATGAAAAAAATAGTTTTATTTATTGCCATTATTTTTTTGTCCAATGTGAGTGAGGCGCAGCAGGTACTAACGCAGGTAGCAAAGTATTATTTCCGGATTAATCCGTTTGACCAGACGATCGGTCAGTTCCTTCAACGATTGATCAATGACCCTATTCTTATCAATCAATCAATTCTTAAACGTACCGATACCTCTCTATTTTATTTGAGAGGAGATTATAAACATTACAACCCTTTTTTCTTTAAAGCCAAAGAAACACAGGCTGTGCTGGCGGAAAGTGAAACGGTTTTGAATGATTCCTTACATCTCATTGATACAATCATCATATACCAGATAGCAGGTTACACTGAAGAAGGTAAAGAAGGAGAAGATGATGTAAAGCAGGAATTTGAAAAATTTGATCGCAAATACATCAAGAAATTCGTCAAGAATGATCTCAAGGAATTAAAGTCTGATGGTGGAGTATATGGCGCTATCCGTAATTATTACCTGGATTTTTCCTTTTTATCGCCGTTATCAGTTGCCTGGCAACGTATAGGAACAAGTCATGAAAATGTTTTTGTGATCACATTACGCTTTAAGATAAGTGGAGATGTAGCAGTGTTACCAGTAACGCCGGATAGCCCTTAACCGGTGAGTTCTATTTCCTGTATCAGAATTGATGATTCCCCTTTTAGTGATCGGATCAATTCTTACTTTTCCTGATGCATGAATGATCTGTTCATTGTTCAACAATATGCCAACATGAACAATTTCTTCTTTATCATTGAAAAATGCCAGGTCACCTGTCAAAGCATCTTTTAGTTTCTTTATTCTTTTCCCTTCCTGTGCCTGTTGCCATGCATCACGGGGCAGATCGATACCGAGCATTTTGAAAATAGTTTTTGCAAACCCACTGCAATCGATACCCAAAGGAGTCCTTCCTCCCCACAGATAAGGTGCATTAAGCCATTGTGCCGAGAATTTTTCAACAATCTCTGCGTTGGGAATAATTTCGTCTCGTTTTATTTTATTCCCGGAGTAACGGTATTCAATATTCCCGAATTTTCCACCTAACCCATCAAAGCCCAATAAAGAAGACCCGGCTGAAATGTGCATGGATTGATTCCCAATCTCAATTCGATTTAGAAGATCCGCTGTTACCCAGGGATTAAATTTCGTAGCAAGTTCTTTATCTATTTCTTCCAATTGTGTTACCGTGATCCAACCTTCATAATTATCTGAAATGGTTTTGATCTTTGCCCATTTCTTTTTTTCTCTCAAGATGATCATTGTTTCACCAAACAATAGCTGGTTCACCATTTCACTTTTATGAGAAGCTTTTCTTCTAACCGGGGCAGCCGGCACTTTACAGGCAGCATATTCCATGATTAATTGTTTGACGTAATATATAAAAAGTCGGGGTAAAATACTGTGAAATCGGATCAAGGCTGCATCTATTTAAAGACAAAATGATTACTTTCCGTTGGTGAATGCAGACAAATACCAGCATACTGACCGATCAGCAACTGCTTGAGCATTTTTATGCCGATCATAATAATGAATGGCTCGGCATTTTACTGCAGCGATATACACTGCTTTTACTGGGTGTTTGTATGAAATATCTGAAAAATGAAGAAGAAGCAAAAGACAGTGTACAGCAGATCTTTTTGAAAGTGATCACTGAGGTCAGAAATACAAAGTGGAATATTTTAAGTCATGGATCTATATGGTGGCAAAAAATCATTGCCTGATGATACTAAGAGACCGGCAAGGAAAAATTCCAACTGAATTGACAGAACGATTAAAGATACAGGCTGAAGAAGAGCAGGATCGGCAAACGCTGATACAAAATGATCATGCACTAGATTTAATGGAAACAGCATTGAAAGAACTAAACCCTGAGCAGCAGCAATGTGTAACTTTGTTTTACCTGAATAAAAAAAGCTACCAGGAAATAAGTGAAGTAACCGGCTTTTCCATGCTCCAGGTAAAAAGTTATATTCAGAATGGAAAAAGAAACCTGAGGAACCTGATCGAAAAAAAAATAAAAGACGAAAAGAATCGCACCTGAATGCAGGACAATTATAAAGACATATTATCCCATCTTTCTACTGAAATTGACCAGGAAACTCTGTTGCTGTACCTGCAGGGAAAACTCTCGGATGAAAAAAAGCATGAAGTGGAAAAAAAATTGCTGGAAAATGACTTTGCCGGTGAGGCTTTGGAAGGATTACAGCAATTCAAAGACAAGCAACAGATCGCTTACACCGTTGAAATCCTGAATCGTGACCTGAAGAAAAAGCTGGAGCGTAAAAAAAAGCGTAGAGAAAAACTGAAACTGAAAGATCAACCATGGCTTTATATTACCCTTCTCATAATTATCCTTTTAATTGTTATTAGTTACATTGTAATCCGCAAACTGATGGAATAGCAACTATCGGGATGCAAACATCCCAGGGTAACTCAATATATGAATATCAAATTTTTGCTAAGTGTTGCCATCTAATATGACTCTTCTCTAAATTTTACACGGGTTTTCCACTATTTTCAGCTCTAATATGAATTTATATTAATTTTTTTGTTGGTCACTTTTTATCGCCCCAAAGTTTTGTACTTTATAGCATCATTCATCCTTAAAGTTTCTGTTATGCAATGGGAATCTGTTAAGTCTACAACCGGCCAACAAGAATATGCTTTGTGGCATAATAGTAAAAAAGTACTGACCTTGACCTTTCATCCGGCTACCAATTCAGCCAGGTTGGAATCAGCAAAAGAAAAAAGGGTCTTCCTGATCCGTAATGAAGGTTTTCGCAGGAACAAAACCGTCATGAGAACAGAATATGGTATTCGTATAGGGCAGCTTCGCTCCGAAAACAAAGAAAATTTCGTAGAGATAGATGAGGAGAAATTTTTTTACACTATCCGGGAAGATCTCGTCCCGGAGATAGTGATATATAAGGAATCAAAAGAAAAACCTTTTATGGTGTGCTCCCTGAATATTGATTCAACCCACTTCACAAAAAATAAAAACCTACCTGCCAGTTTAGAGTCGGGACTCTTACTTTCATTATGCTGGTATCTCATGATGCCTGTTTTAAGAGAGAAAGAAAAACAATTGGCTGTGTAGTAATAAAGTTTTTTCTATAAATCGTTCCATATTTTTTTTGCAAATTGTTCCAGGGAAGGATCCCTGGCACCCATAAGTAGTACTACACAATTATTAGTGAGATGATGACTCTGACTTCAGTCAGAAAATCATTTCTATCTTCTACAAAAAAAGCTGGCTTACCCAATGCTTTAATATCCTGGATAAGATCATTCGCAGAAATATTTTTCTCAGCAGTACCGCCGGCATAAAATATTTCACTCATCCATATCTCATCCTGCGGACGAAGTACTTTAGCAATTTCATTTACAAAATCATTTCTCAAAAACCTGGTGGGGCCATATCCATGTGGTTGAAACCATGCAATAACTTTTGAAGCAATGGGCTGACAAGCCTGTATTGCCGCAGCACATTTAACCGGGTTGTGTGCATAATCATCGATCACCCACACCCCATTTTTATTCCCCAATACCTGGTGACGCCGGTAAATGCCTTCATATTTTCTTAAGGCCTCCGCACAAATTTTAAGATCTACCCCTAATTGATTGGCTACTGTAACAGCTGCGGTTGCATTCTCCATATTATGTTTTCCCAGCAACTTCAGATCAAATGGCACTCCATTTATTGTGAAGAAGATCGTCAATCCCATTTGAATAAATCCTTCTGCCTGGTAGCCGCCATGTATACCAGGATTGGATGAAAAATCTTGTTGACTATTTTGAGAAAGTAGTCTTTGCCAGCGGATTGGATTGATTGACGATGAAAAGCCGGCTATTGTTTTTAAAAGTAGTGAAGATATCCATCAGTGTTTCTATTTCCTTATGATCTTTATCGACATTCAATAGCACACCGATCTCAGGATGATATTGAATAATAGAGCCATCGCTTTCATCTGCTTCAATCACGAGCCAATCACCAGCACCAACTTTTGCATTTCCAATTTTTCCTTTCTTCATAAGGCTGACCAATCCTGCTCCGTTGATGATCCCCGGTTCCATCCCTGCAAATTCTAAAATTTCAAATAGCATGGCACTGGTAGTGCTTTTTCCGCTGGTGCCGCCGATTGCAATTGTTTTTTTACTGATTGCGATCAACGATAGTAGCTCTGCTCTTTTTAAAATCGGAATATTCAAATGCTTAGCTCTTTGAACTTCCAAAACAGTATCTTCAACCGCTGTAGAAACAACAATGAGATCTGTTCCCTGGGTAATACCTTCCCCATTCTGTAAAAAGCAATGAATTCCCTCTGCTTCCAGTTTTGCCTGCGCCTCATTATATTCACCCATTTTAAAAAAACGATCACTGCCTGAAACATTTTTTCCAACACCTTTCAGGTATTGTGCCAAAGCACTCATACCGCTGCCGGCGATGCCAATAAAAAAAGGATTTTTAAAATCGTTGAGTGAAGAGATCATCTTGCAAAGAAAAGATAATCTATCCTCTTACAGATTTCTGTTTTGTTGCTGGCTACGCAGCATTTCTCCAAATCCCTGGCGTTTTGCCAATGCAGAAACAGCCTGAGCTATACGTTTGGTTTTTGTGGGTTCTGTTTTAGCGGCTTCAATCCATTTGCTAAAATAATTCTGGTGTGATTTAGGAAGTGTGCCAAAAAAAATTTCAGCGGCTGGTTCATCTTTCAAACATGCTGCAAATTCTTTATTGAGTTGGTAAGACTGAGTATCTTCTTCCAGTTGCACTTTCAACATGGCACCCTTTTTTTTGCTAATACCTTTTCTCATCGCTTTATTCAATGCCATGATGAAACGTCCGCCACCCATGGGCAGCAATGCAATTCCTTTTATAGAAAACTGATCTAACTTACCTTTCACCCGGAAAGATTTTTTGTTACCGGGCTTGAGCTTCGATGCCAGGTCAACCGGAATTTCAATATACGTCCAGCCAGTCTTCTCACCTTGTTCGGCAAATTGATATATTATTGCAGTAAATCGGATCATAATATAAGCCCTTAAACAAACTTAAGATGGGATCGGCAAATCTTCAAAATTCATCATATCCGCCATTCCTCCTATAATATCGCAACATTATAAAATCGGTAACATCCCGCACTCTATATTCGCTATTTTTACAGACAAGCCTAAACCCGATAATATTGATCGCATGAGATCCTTATTGACCCTGTTTCAAAAACGTAGCATCTTTCTTTTTTCTTTCTTTACGGGTTTGCTCGGCTACCAACAGTTACAGGCGCAAGATGTCCCGATGACGATAAAAATAGTGAACTCCAAAAATGAATCTGTTCCTTTTGCCACAATTGTTATGATCAACCGTACTGATACGACTCAAAGTCTGAACAAAGTCGCCGACAGCAGTGGGAAAGCAGATTTCAGGTTGAAAAAAGGAATTCAATATCTCATCCGTGTCAGTTCAATAAATTATCAACCTTTTGAAAAGAATATTACAATTAACGGCAATCAAAAGAATTTTGTTTTCACTTTAGAGCCTTTGCCAAAAACATTAAACACTGTTACAATTACTTCATCAAAACCGCTGATGCGGCAAGAAGATGATAAAACAATAATAGATCCGAGAACCTGGTAACTATGTCTACAAGTGGATATGAAGTACTGGAAAAAACTCCCGGCTTATTTGTTGACCAGGATGGAAATATTTATATCAGTAGTATGACGCCTGCTACAGTTTACATCAATGGTCGTGATATGAAAATGAGTGCAGCTGATATGGCGACATTACTGAAAAATCTTCCTCCTAATGCAATTTCAAAGATTGAAATACTTCGCACTCCTTCTGCTAAATATGATGCAACAAGTTCAGGTGGAATTGTAAACGTAGTCTTAAAACGTGGAATAAAGATCGGAAAAACAGGAAGTATTAATACCGGCATGCAGCAGGGCACTTATGGAAACCAGTTTATCGGTTTTAATCTGAATAATAATGATGGAAAGAAAAACTCTTATATTAATCTCAATTATGGTAACCGGAATAGCTATGAAGAAATCACCACGAACCGATTATTTGCAGTTGATTCTCTTTTAAGTCAAGATGCCTACACTACCTATCCTGCCCATTCTTATTACGCCGGCTATGGCTTTGATGATTCATTGGGAAAAAACTGGGATTTCGATTTTTCCGGTAGTGTTTCCTATAATGATTTTAATAATAATACGGATAACCAAAGTACCATAAAAAAGATCAGCACTTCACAGCTCTTAGCGAACAATCTCAACCTCGTAAATAATACGGGAAATTCACTGGTGATCGGTAACGGTATAGAAGCTAAATTGAAAATTGATACTCTTGGCTCCGAATGGGACAATACATTATTTTACAGTTATGCCCATAATAAATCGGACCAGGTATTTTCAACTGATTATTTTTTTCCTTCTGTACCTGCTACTGGTGGCGATGGAACCGGAGACAACAAACGAAATTTTTTTTATGTAACTTCCGATCTGAAACTGAAAACAATAAAGAGGTTCACATTTGAAACCGGGATCAAATCTTCAGTTCACCATTTTGAGAATGGTACGAACTATTTTACTGAATCAGGCGGCAGCCGGACAAAAGATTATAACCGAACCAATACATTTCATTATACCGAAAACATCAATGCTGCTTATGTACAAGGTTCTCAAACCTTCGGTAAAGACGCTGTAATAAAGATCGGGACACGTCTGGAAAATACCAACATGGTTGGCAAACAAATTATTCCATTTGATACATCTTTTGCCATACACCGGACCGATCTGTTTCCTTATGTCTACCTGAGCAAAAAAATCATGAAAATCGCCGGCTATGATCTCCGTGCTTACCTTGTGTATCGTCGCACTATCAGCCGGCCTGCTTATGATTACCTGAATCCCTTTCCCCGATACGTGGATCAATATTTATCTGAAATAGGTAATCCTTCCCTGCGTCCGCAATTCACTAAAAATTATGAAGCCAATATCAGTATAGATGAACGTCCCATCGTGGCGATCGGTATGAATAATACCAAAGATATTTTTACCAATGTGATCTATCAATCTGATAGTAGCCGCAGTATCGCTTACAGAACCTATGATAACTTAGGAACAAATAAAGAAGTATATGCACGGGTATTAGGCGCCATTCCACCGGGCAAAAGATATTTCTTTGTTGTAGTGGTACAATACAATCACAATTTTTACCAGGGTCAATATGAGAATCAACCACTATCTTTCAAAAAAGGTAGTTGGACATTTTTCACTTATCAGTCACTCAAGTTGGGAAAGCATTCCCAGTTCTCCATCCATGGATTTATGCGGTTGAAAGGGCAACAGCAATTTTATGAACTGAGTCCGTTTGGTTCATTAAATGCCAGCGTCAATCGAAAATTTTTGAAAGATAAATTGACAGTGACATTAAGCATGATCGATATTTTCTTTACCAATAAGAATAGCTTTACGATAAACCAGGGTAGTGTCAATGCTTATGGACAAAGACAAACCGATAGTCGCCGTGCCGGCATCAACATCCGCTACAGTTTTGGTATCCGGAAAAAAGAGAAAGAAGAAAATAAATTCCCTGATCTGGATTCACAGTAAGACTCCTGACATAAGAAATAATAAGTCGAAAAAGCCGTCCTAAAGACGGCCATCAATATTCTTCAGAAAAATGGAAAAAGGGATTTACTCGCTATTGGCTGTGCCTTCAGCGTTCTGTTCCGTTTTTTTCTTTTTCGTTCTTACCTTTTCTTCTACCCTTGCAAGATCAGTTACAAAAAGCTTGCTGGCCCTTTTCAAAGTCTTATTATACTTTTCATCAGGCCACCCGTTTTTATAATCAGCAAGTGCAACTGCCAGTTTCTGCTGCACTTCTTTGCGTAGCTCTTTCACCTTGATCTTTTTGGTTTCCTGTTTCTTTCCCATACAGGTTCTAAATTTTGTTATTAATAATTAATTAATACAAATTTAATGGTTAGCGTTTCATTCCAATGTTAAGTTTTTTTCGGCAATTGAAAAATAATATTTGGCAAAACAGGCTCTTATGTTTAGAAAAATAGAAAGAATTTTTTTGGGAGGACTAATAGTTAACTCTTTGCAAATGAAGCTCTTTTATGAAATTACTAAAATAAAAAAGGGCCTTAAGGTCCTTAAAAAAAATTAATTACGCTTCTATTTATGCTCTCTTTTTAGCTGTCGATTTTCTCTTTGATTTGTGCAAAGCCTCATCAATCGCTTCACTTAAATTATCAAAAGTTGGCTTGCCGGTAAACGGTTCCCCATTAATGAAAAATGCAGGTAATTGTTTTACACCCCTGCCCAAACCTTCCTTCAGGTCATCCTGTACTTGCCATCCATAAGTACCATTAACCAGGTCTTCCAGGAATTTCTTATCAGAAATACCCGCTTCTTTGGAATGAAGCTTCAAACTTACTGTACCCAAGTGACGACGGTTGCTGAAAAGAACATTGTGCATTTCCCAAAACTTGCCCGACTGAGCAGCTGCTACTGCGGATTCGCTGGCCTTCATACTGCGCTGGTGAATGCGTGTCAATGGAAAATGACGGAAATTAAATTTTATTTTCCCCTCATATTCGTCCAGCAATTGCTTCACGATTTCATGGGCTTTAGCGCAATCTTCATTTTCGTATTCACCAAATTCCATTAATGTTACAGGCGCATCTGCATCGCCAACAAAGACATCTTTAGGTTCAATGATCTCTACTATTTCTTTCTTGAATGCCATTTCTATTCTCCTTTTAATTTCTTTTACCGATAAGTTTAGTTATTAAACAAAAACCGGGCTATTAAGTTTATAATAATTTGAACATTTTCTATTTCTTCCCAGGCGGCTGAAGGTAATATATTTTTTCACCTGGCAAAGGCCGTTCACAACTAATTTCCTAACACGAAAACCCCAATTATGAGAATCAGGAAATTAGAATTGCTATCTTCTTACAAACTTAAGATTAACAAAATTTATGCAGTAATGGAATAAAGCAGCTTTTATTTACTCTTTTTCCCATTTACCTTTTCCAGTTCAGGCTTTTCATTCCTGAATACTACTGTGTTATCAAACACATCTACCAGCACAGGATGTGATTTATCAATGTCCCCAGCCAGAATCTTTTTGCTCAATTGATTGACAATCTCCTTTTGGATCAATCGCTTCAAAGGTCTTGCACCAAACTGTGGGTCAAACCCCTGGTCTGCCAGAAATTCTAAAGCATAATCGCTGAATCTTAAGTCAATGCCGCTTTTTGCAATCAGTTGTTTCAAATTGTTCAACTGGATCTTTACAATTCCCATGATCTCTTTCTTCAGCAAAGGCTGGAACATGATGATCTCATCCACCCGGTTCAAAAATTCAGGACGAATGGTCTGTCTCAATAAATTCATGACCTCGACCTTAGCCTTTTCCGTGGCTTCTTCAATATTCCTCTCATTCACACCATGCCTGTCGGCAGGCAGGTTTTCAAATGCATCCATGATCAGGTGGCTGCCAATATTGCTGGTCATGATAATAATAGTGTTTTTAAAATTCACCACTCTTCCTTTATTATCGGTCAGTCTTCCATCATCCAATACCTGCAACAATACGTTCCATACATCGGGATGTGCTTTTTCAATCTCATCTAACAGTACAACGCTATAGGGTTTGCGACGAACAGCTTCTGTTAAGCTGCCCGCCTTCATCATAACCCACATATCCCGGAGGAGCACCGACCAATCTTGAAACAGTATGTTTTTCCTGGTACTCACTCATATCAATACGGGTCATCATGCTTTCATCGTCAAACAAATATTCAGCAAGGGCTTTGGCCAATTCAGTCTTTCCCACACCTGTAGTTCCTAAAAAGATGAATGAACCAATCGGTTTTTTGGGGTCCTGCAAACCAGCCCTGCTTCTGCGAATAGCATCAGCTACAGCTGTGATCGCTTCGTCTTGTCCCACCACTCTTTCATGCAAATGCGCTTCGAGATGCAATAATTTTTCTTTATCACTTTGCATCATTCTTGTAACAGGAATTCCGGTCGTTTTAGCAACACTTTCTGCTATGTCCTCTGCATCTACTTCTTCTTTCAGCAAACGTTTTTCACCAGTTGCTTCTAATATTTTGCTTGTATCCGCAATAATCTTTTCCTGCTCTTTTATTTTGCCATAACGTATCTCTGCCACTTTTCCATAATCACCTTCCCGTTCTGCTCTTTCAGCCTGTTGTTTCAGGTTTTCAATCTCTGCTTTAGCATTTTGAACTTTTTCTACCAGTTCTTTTTCTTCTTTCCATTTTGCTTTCAATGTGTCTCTCTCCACACTGAGATTAGCGATCTCCGTATTTAATTCTTTTAGTTTGACTTCGTCGTTTTCTCTTTTGATCGCTTCCCGTTCTATTTCCAATTGGCGGATCTGCCTTTCCAATGTATCCAGTTCTTCCGGCATGGAATTCATTTCCAGGCGGAGTTTTGCAGCACTTTCATCAATCAGGTCAATCGCTTTGTCAGGTAAAAATCTATCGGTAATATATCGATGAGATAATTCCACAGCTGCAATGATGGCTTCGTCTTTGATGCGAACATGGTGGTGCGTTTCATAACGATCTTTCAAGCCACGAAGAATGGAAATAGCATCTTCCACATTCGGTTCGTCAATCATCACCTGTCTGAAATCTTCTTTCAAGCGCTTTATCTTTTTCAAAAAATTTCTGGTACTCATTTAACGTTGTGGCTCCAATAGCTCTCAATTCGCCACGACTTAATGCCGGCTTCAGAATATTAGCAGCATCCATTGCTCCTTCTCCACCACCTGCTCCTACTATCGTATGTATTTCATCAATAAACAAAATGATTTCTCCATCACTACTACTTACTTCTTTCACTACACCTTTCAAACGTTCTTCAAATTCTCCTTTATATTTAGCTCCGGCAATCAACTGACCCATGTCAAGTGCATAAATGATCTTTGATTTTAAATTTTCCGGAACATCGCCATTGACAATACGGTGAGCAATGCCTTCTGCAATAGCAGTTTTACCAACTCCCGGTTCACCAACAAGAATGGGATTATTTTTTGTGCGACGTGATAAAATATGAAGTGTCCGTCTTATTTCCTCATCTCTTCCAATCACCGGATCCAGTTTTCCCTGTCTGGCCATTTCATTCAGGTTCTTGGCATATTTATTCAGGGCATTGAATTCCTGGGATTGTGTTTGGGAAGTTACTTTTTCTCCCTTCCGTAAGTCCTTGATCGCTGCGATCAAACCTTTTTCAGTAAGACCCGCGCTTTTCAATAATTTACCTGTAGCATCATTTCCTTGTACCAATGCCATGAGCAAATGCTCCGGCGTTACAAACTCATCATTAAACTGTTTTAATGAGGAACCGGCTCTTAATACAACGTTATTCGCATCCCGGCTGATGGATTGTGCTGCTTCTCCTGAAACTTTGGGTAATTTATTAATAGCTTCCTGCAGTTTGCTTTCCAGCAAATTCAAGGTGACATTATTTTTTTTCAGCAAATATTCCACAGGAGAATCCTGCTGTTCCAATCAATGCTTTCAAAATATGTTCGGTCTCAATATTAGGATTCTGTGAATTAAATGCCAATTGCTGTGCTTGCTGCACAGCTTCGGCGGCCTTTATAGTAAAGTTGCTTAAATTCATAGTCTAAAACCTCCTTTAAAATTAAACTGATAAATCAAATCATAATCCAAGACCCAAATTCAGAAACAATGTCATATAAAGTTAAATCTATCTGTCTGAAAAGCAGCTTGCTGCTGGCCTTTCTGTTATTGTTGCAGCCCTTATTCAGCCAGTATAATTTTTCCGAATTGAATGAAACGCTAACCAATAACCAAAAGACTTTAGGCAATAATGTGGTGTTCCTTTTATGGAATAAAGACTCTCTTCTATATAAGAAAGAGATGGGAGATTTCAACAGTAAAACCCAGGCCCCGATAGCGAGTTGCAGCAAATGGCTTACTGCTGCTTTGGTTATGATGTTTGTGGATGAAGGAAAAATATCGTTGGACGATCCGGTTGTAAAGTATATTCCAATCTTTGGAAATTATTTCAAAAACTACATCACCATTCGTCAATGTCTTTCACATCTTACCGGTATCAAATCAGATGAAAATGTTTTTAAAAGAATTTTGGAAAGAAAAAAATACACTTCATTAGAAGATGAAGTGAATTCTTTTGCTGCAAAAGACATTCAGGCCAATCCTGGTACAGAATTCCGATACAGTGAGATCGGGTTAAATATTGCGGGACGCATTCTTGAAATCGTTAGCAAACGAAGATTCGATTTGCTGATCAAACAAAAATTATTCAACCCGTTAGGCATGAGAAGAACTACTTTCACTACTATGGATGGAAGTGCTGTAAATCCTTCCGGTGGTGCTCAATCAACACCGGATGATTATATGAAATTCCTGGTGATGCTATTGAACAAAGGGAAATATAACGGACAGCAAATATTAAGCGAATCCGCAGTAGAACAAATGATGGAACCTCAGACAACACTGGATAAAATCAAATATGCCCCTAAAGTAGCACAAGGCTACAATTATGCATTAGGTAGTTGGGTTGAGGAAGAAAGTAAAAATAGTAAAGCTATTGCATTAACCAGCCCGGGATTGTTTGGTACCTGGCCTTTGGTTGATTTTTGCCGGGGCTACGCCTATATTGTTTTTGTAAAAAATCTTATAACTGAAGACAGAGCTGATGCTAATATCGAGATCAAAAAAGTAATAGATCAGCAAATACCTTCATCTTGCCAATAATTATTTACAATTTATTTTACCGCCCATGTACGAACATAAAAAGAAGCCATTGGCGCCAATGAATGTCTTCTATAAAAGAGTGTTGAGAAACATATTGCTCTCTTCTGTAATCATTTTCATTTGCCTGATGATCGGAATACTCGGCTATCATTATAGTGCAAATATTCCCTGGCTGGACTCACTGCATAATGCCTCCATGATCCTGGCAGGAATGGGACCGGTAGTAGAGATAAAAACAAATATTGGAAAATGGTTTTCTTCTTTCTACGCATTATTCTCAGGAGTGGTTTTCATTACCAATATCGGGATTATATTAGCGCCGGTAGCACACCGGATGTTTCACCGACTGAACCTGGAAAAATAACGATCAAAAACCTTTTTGCTCCGAAGAGCTGTTTTTCACCAATACTATTCTGTTTCGGTCTGCCCGATAGATATTATCATAGAATTGCACCATGTCAGAATAATCTTTTGCAGGAAACCGTCCGCTGTATTGTTCCATAGTACGGTAATAAAAGATCTTGTTCCCTTCCAGTTTTAATGAATTGGAATACTTCCCAAATTTGCTTTCAATCTGAACCGGCTGAGGAATTGATTCACCTGTATAGCCATCGGGAATGCTGATCTCTACCGAATCAATATCCCTGTACTCTGTATGAAGAACCATATCATATTTTCTTTTCTCATCAGCAGTTAACTTCCGGGTAGACCGGGTCATTATATCTGGAACAATAAATAAACGCTTCCCAGTGATAGTAGCGTAGTTGCTTACTGTCAGGTCAAGTGATTCCTGCATCACAGGAAGAGAAGATTTTTCTTCGTTATATTCAAAATTGTTTACATCATAGGTACCAAAATCAAGTTGTTCATGAAGAAATTCTTTCACCTTGTCTTTAGAAAGGAAATGAACAACCTGGTGCAGCATGTCTTCCTGCATCGCCCTGTATTGGGTTAAGGATTTTACATTCAGCGTTGCATCTTCATCTAAAACAGCAGTCACTTTTCTTATCTGTGTGTTTTCATTCAAACCGTATTTTGGAGTATGTACCAGCTTTCCCCCGTTTTCATCAATCAGCAAAGCATTGCGATCACAGGTAAAATCGCTTAAATAGCCAGCAGGCAAGGTCTGGCTGGTACATTCCAACCAGACAGTATCCTTGGAAAGTGGCACGCATAATATCACATGATCAAATTGCTGCGAAGGGAAATCATCCAAAATATGTCTCGCATTTCTTCCTGCTTCAATTAATGTGTAATAAGATGGAATGCCGGCTTCTTTCAAAATACTATACATATAATTGGATAATGCTTTGCAATCGCCATAACCTTTATTTGCAACATAAGTGGCATCAAAAGGCTGCCAGCTACCGATGCCTAATTGAATGCTGATGTATCGGGTATTTTTTTGCATATACTCATACAATACCTGGATCTTTTTTTTCACATCATTGATCCCGTCAGATAATTGGTGGATCGTACTCTTTATATTATCTGGTAAGGCATCTCTTCCTTGTTTGAGTGCATAAACAAATTTTCCAAAATCCTGCCAGCTGGTCATATTACCACTATAATTATCTACCTGAAAATCGGTGGGAGCGAAAAAAACACAAATTGTCAATTCATTCCAGTCAGGTGAATTCGATTCTTTGAGAATGGCGGGCAGGTCATGAGCAGACCAACTGCTGATTGTATTGTCTTTATCGATTGAAACGATCGGATCGCCGGTATAATTAAAAGCTCGATAACGGAACTTATATCCGTTTGGGCAGATCATGGAATATTGGCTGCGCTCTACGGAAAATTTTTCACCGCCTTGCGGCATCCAATAAGGGAACAAAAGTGTGTTTTTATACCGGATCACTTCATTGTATTCAATAGTATAAGGATACACTTTGTAAAAAAAACTGTGTCGTTTTATCCGGTTATCGTCAATTAAACTATTATCATCTACGCCACTGACATCTTCCAGGTCTTTCGTCTTCATCTTCTTCAATTCTTTTCCATTGGCGTCATATAAAACTCCTTCCACGGACACGATATCCCGCATCTTATCATAATAATCAACAAACCTTGACCAATTATCACCATTTTCATTCAACACCGTGATCACATAATGATTCCATTCCATCGCTTCCTTTGTACTCAGCACCTGAAATCGTATATCTTCCAACCGGAGCACCACATTGGCATTTTTCAAAAGTTCCGGGGCAACCTTTGACACAGCATAATCTCCGTCTTGTGCAAAAACAACAGTTGCAGAAAAGCCGAAGGAAATAAAAAGGAAAAAATATTTTATCATAGAGTTACTTCTTCTTTTTTAAAACAACTTGTTCGTTTTGTTTTTTTACAATCATATTGAAAAACTCCCGGAGGATATCATATTCCTCGGGCTGAAAAAATGTTCTTTTTATAACAATCCGTGAGCGGAGGGAGATTATTCCACCTGATTCAGAAATACGATATTCAAACTGTCCATCGCCTTCCTCATTATACTTTACAATCGTGGATTTAGGCAGTTCATCCACCTGGTAACCTTCAGGTACCAACATGCTGAAGATATATGTTTCATCCATTGTATAGGGCATCTCCACCGGATAAAAACGTTCTGCAGATTTAAAAGGATTCTGTTTATATCCTTCTTCCATCATTGGATTAAGATAAATAATGTCATCGCTTGCCTGGTTCATCTTAAAATTATAGCTAATATTAATACTTTGCTCCAGGTTGTCGAGTGAATCAATTTTAGTATCGGTAAGATCAGTAACATCTTGCCCGTATGTTTTTTTCACCGTGTTAAAAAATTCATCTTTCCCTTTTTCTTTTACATCTTCACGAATGGAATGAGATTCATAATAACCGGGAGTTTGCTGAAAAGACCCAACTATCTGGCCTTTATCGTCCTGGTTAAGAAAAACAGATGTAACTTTTTTCTCCAGCAGTGAATCAGCAGAAAATTCCAAAGCTGTGGCTTCCTGGTTTACAACTCTCGCATGCCCATTGAAGCAATCAGGAGTTAATCTGCCAAAGCCTAACCGGGGTTGACTCGCATCCAAAAAAATATCTTTTCCGTCCGGATGCACCAAACAGACCACATAATTGAAACGATCCAGTACCGGGTACAAAGAATAAGTGTACCCATGCGAACGTGTGCTCAGGATCACCGGGTCTGCTTTGAGATTTGCATATTTCAGCATCGCTGTCAATAATAAATTGATCTCTGCCACACTTCCGTTTCTCGTCTTCAAAACATTTTTTAGAGTTTGATCCATATCCCACCTGTTGTGAGAAGTGCAGGTAAAATTATCTCGCACATAAGTGAAAATCCGTTTTGCTTTTTCTGTTTCAGTTCCTGCTCCATTGATCAAAGGTTTCACAATATCACTCAACCATCCATTATTCCGATCGAGATCGGCTCCAAAATAATCAGCTTTTAATAATTTATCACATACCGCAGGCCAGGTGCCCATTACATTAGTCGGCGGCAGCGGGTACCGGTAATCAGATAACTGAAAATTTATTTTTGAAATATGATTACTGATGGTAGAAGTGAAACTTTCTTCTTTCAACGCAGGAACATTTCTCATTACCCAGCGATGATCAGTAACCTTAGCATCAAAATCTTCCGTTTCTGTTCTGTCTGTAGTGTAACTATCAGACACACGGAATTTATCCTGGCGGTCGCTCTGTTCCCGGATATAAAATGACTGGTAACCCTGGCTTAAAAAAACATAACCTAAAAATTCGGGGCAAGACAAATTATATTCGCTCCATAAAACCGGGAATTCTCCCTGGAATTCCCAGGGTTGCAGGTTGAATAAAAAATCAGATTTAATCTTGTACTGGAACTCAACAATAGATCCTTCTTTAATGTTTGGGAAAGTGAATTTTTTGTCCACTTCATGCTTATTGATCACATCTTTAAACACACTGCTTTTTGTATCAAGTTTGGTCTCTGAAATTTTTCCATTTTCTAAATTATATGTGACTGCTTTCAGGCTTTCCAACTCTTCTTCATCGTCGCCGTCTTTGTAAAGGTCTATTTCAACATTGGCAATATCATACCCATTTTTATTCAATATGTGTACCCTTTTGAAATGGGTGAATTCAAGAGAAAACCAGCCTTTGGAGTTTCCAATTATATCAGTGCTACCAATATCAGCCAGAACAACTGCGCTGGCATTACTGTCAATACTGTAAACTTTCGGGCTGAAATCCTCTACAGAAATCTTTCCATATTTGACATTGCTGGTTTTTTGATCCTGAGCCGATGAGAATACTATAACAGATAAAAATGAAATAAGAAGAAAGAAGAATTTCGAATTCATAGTTTAAAGTTTGGTGGTGGAATAGATCACTACCAACTTACTGAGATTTTCTGTATTTACATAGAAAATAAAACAATTTTTTATTTTAGAAATAAGAGATTACACTAATGTCTTGCTTACTCTATGAAAATATTAAGTTTGCTAAAACAAGTTTCTGAATCCTTCTGAAAAAAATACTCAGTTAATAAAAAATACCGCTGTTCAGCTTGGTTTTGATTATTGCGGTATTGCAAAAGCCATAAAATTAGAAGAGGATGCCACTCGCCTGGAAGAATGGCTTGGGAAAAAAATGCATGGAACCATGCGCTACATGGAAAATCATTTCGAACTCAGGGTAGATCCCGCTAAGCTCGTACCAGGTGCAAAATCAGTCATTACTTTATTAAAAAATTATTTCCCTTCAACTCAACAAAAAGATGCAGCACCAAAAATTTCAAAATATGCTTATGGACAAGATTATCACGATGTGATCCGGAAAAAACTGGTTGAGCTGTTGACTGTCATCAAATCAAATGCAGGAGAAATTCAAGGGAGAGGTTTTGTAGACTCAGCACCTGTGCTGGAAAGAAGCTGGGCCCAGAGAAGCGGATTGGGCTGGATCGGGAAGAACGGAAATTTAATTACAAAACAAAATGGTTCTTTCTTTTTTATAGCGACCCTGATCACTGACCTGGAACTTGAATATGATGATCCTTTTGCTAAGGATTACTGTGGTACCTGCAATCGCTGTATAGAAGCCTGCCCTACTGATGCTATTTTACCCGGCAAAGTTGTTGATGGAAGCAAATGCATTTCTTATTTCACAATTGAATTAAAGGAGCAGCTCATACCTGATGAAATGAAGGGAAAATTTGAAGGCTGGATGTTTGGCTGTGATATTTGCCAGGATGTTTGTCCCTGGAATCGTTTCAGCAAGCCTCATTCTGAAACTGAATTCGCTCCTATTCCCGAAGTCCTGAATCTTTCTACCAAAGAATGGGAAGCGATGTCCCAAGAATCATTTAAAAAAATATTCAGTGATTCAGCAATCAGCCGTTCTAAATGGGAAGGAATTCAACGAAATCTGAAGTTTATATCTTCCGTCTAATTAAAAATCACTGTCCTTTTTTATTCCATTCAGTATTCGCACAAAATCTGTCCAAACTTTTTTAGCATCAGGAAACTTATAATACTTATCGAAAAGCGCTTTTGTCTGAACCAGGTTTCTTCCGAAAGAATAATAATATACAACGAGGTTCAAAGCAAATTCTTTACGTAATCCATCATCCTGGTCTGCTTCATCCTGCAATTTTTGATATGGTTGCTCCTTTAATTTTCCCAGGTTATCCGTGATCGTATTTTTTAATTCCTGGTCGCCCGGAACTACTAATACCTTTCCCTTATTATACTTCAGAATAATTGAATCGACTGCCCGTGGAGCGGCATCAGAAGTATCGTCATACTCACAGGCAAAGCAAGTGAAAAAATAACCGTACTGTTGATAAAAACTATAAATGAATTCATTTTTATCGTTAATGCATACGTCGCCGGCAAAAGTTTTGGCTACATATTGGTATTTATCAGGTGCTATGTTTTTGAAGATATAAAATTCATCACAGCAATGAGCACCACCGGTGTAATCATACAAAACCAATTCTTTCTTTCCATCATTATCGAGATCGGCAAACCCTTGTTCCGGGGGGCTGCCCATAGACGTATCTGCATCGCTCGATCTCAAAAAACTTTTCAACGAAACAGTTTTCATGTTTTTTAAAATCAACATTACTTTTTCGGGGTGCTGAACTGGCTCGGCTTTTTTAAAAAATTTATCATAACAATAATCCGAATCTATTATGGTATCCTGGCTTGGCTGTTGAAAAAAATCATTGGCTGAAGAAGAAACGGATAACAATGAAAAAGCGCTTACCAAAAAAAAATGGAGTGATGGCTTCATAAAAAACAGTTTTATATCTAAAATTACAACATTGCCTATAGAAGAATTAAAAAATTGAGATCACTCCGCAAAGCCATGCATCAAGAATGGTTTTTCCTTTATTCATAGTTACAAAAAAGAGTCGCTTAATAAGCGACCCTTTAAAACAACTATTAAACTATAATTAGAACGTAGGATCCGGGGGGGTGTTGGGATTATTATCACGTTCCTGGAATGGATATGGAAGGAAATTTCTTTTCTTTTCAGCATCCGGTCTCCCAAATCTCCGCATATCTTCCAATTTAAACCCTGCCATATATAACTCAATGGATCTGTGCTTATAGATTTGGTCCAAAAGCTGCGCCTGAGTATATGGACCTACCAATGCCGGCAAATTAGCGCCAACTCCATATGGATCGCTTGCAGGAGTTTTTGTTACAATAAGGTTCAACTGTGCCAAAGCATTTGTAAGATCAGGGGTACTCTGACGAGCATACGCTTCTGCTTTAATAAGAATCATCTCTCCTGGCAAATAAGCCGGCCAAGGGGTTGTGGTTCCTGCCCCAAATCCAAGTACTTTGGAAGCGTATTTAGAAGTGGTATAAAATTTCAAGCGTAAATCATTTGGATCAGGTTGTAAAGCTGCAGGCAATCCTAATGTAGTAGTATCTGTTGCAGCAGTCACATTATTAGTGGATGTCACTGTTTCAAAAATTGGATTGAGGTTTACTGTAGTAAAATTGAAAGTTGATTTTAGAGTAAGACTTGCGGCATTAGCTTCAGTCATAGCCTGAGAATAATTGCCGGCAAATAAAGAAAACCTCGCCTTCAAAGCATGCAAAGTATTAACAATATCAATCCCGGCGGGAATGTTAGTTAAAAATGCAGCCGAGATCGCATTAGAGCTGATTGCAGTTAATGCATTATCTATTACCGAAATGGCCATTGTGAATCCTTGGGTGCGGTCGACAAATGTTACATTCATTCCGACATCCGAAGGAATTTTTTGCCAAAACATCGATAAATCCGCAATTGCAAGTGCCTTAAAAATAGAAGCATATCCGATCAATCCACTGGCATAACCTTTGTCGGAAAGACCTTGTGCACCTGTAATTACATTATCAGCGTCATAAATGATCTTATTGCTGGATGTCCACAATCCGCCATCTAATGTATTAGTACCATCCACTGATCCTCCGCCCAATTGTAACTGGTATTCTCCGGTGTTACCTTGGTTTAATACGATCATTTCTGATGTAATCAAGCCATTTATATTAACCCGGTTATACAAAGAACTGGCTCTTCCTGCGGTGTAAACACGCTGCAAACCTATAGCTACTCCGGTTAATCCCTGAGGTGAACTGAAAACCTGTTGGTCAGTAGCTGCAGTAGGGTTTATATAATTTTTTGTGCAGGATGTCTGGAATAAAAGCACAATGGCTGATAATCCATAAAATGCTATTTTGATAAATTGCTTTTTCATGTTAATAGTTTTTTGAGGTTAAAATTTAGCTGCGATTCCTAATTTAAAAGTCCGGGGAATCGGCACTGAACCAAAATCAATACCCCGTAATAAAGTGCTTTGTCCTCCTGCATTCACTTCAGGATCGTATCCTTTATAATTATCCAAAGAGATCAGATTGCGGCCGCTAAGACTTACGGATAGATCTTTAAAGAATTTGAACTTTCCGAAATCATAACTTAAAGCCACTTCTCTGAGTTTTACAAACGAGCCGTCATCCACACGCCATTGTTCAATCTGGTAAACGCCAAGAATATATCCTCTTGGTATTTGTCCAAGATCTTCCTGTTCGGCTACTATACCATTACCCACTCCCTGCCTTGTTCTGAAGTCAGCATTGAATACATCTACTCCCTGCACCGCATCAAATTGTACATGAAGACCAAATTTTTTATAATTCAGATCGTTGGTCAGTGAAGCAGTATAATTCGGGTTAGGATCACCGATCACTTTTCTTAACGTGGTTCCCGTAGGTAATCCACTAACATCCCGTTGTGGCGTATAGGAAAGAGGTGAATTTTGAACGCCTTTTTCAATTTGTGGAATTCCTGATGAATTTTTTACCGGATTACCACTGGCATCTACAGCAAAGAAAGTCCCGTAAAATATTCCAACCGGATATCCTTCCAATAAAGAAATTGGTGTGCCGGCATTAGCTCCAATAGAGTCAATGAAGATCCAACCTCCAGCACTTTATTCCGATTGTGATTGTAAACAAGAGTTACATCCCATTGAAGATCTTTATTTCTTACCGGGGTACCTTTTAACAAGATCTCAAAACCTTTATTTTCCAATGAACCAAAATTATCAAGCAGGCTGGAGAAACCGTTGGTGGGTGCTATGACCCGGTTGAACAGCATATCTTCCACACGTTTACGATACCAGTTAAAGGTCAATGCAATTCGATCTTTAAAAAATGACATGTCGGTTCCGATCTCCAATTCTTTTTGCCTTTCAGGCTTTACATGTTCATTTGCTAAAACTGAACTGGATGTAAGCGCTGTTCTGCTCAAAAAAGAATTAATGACTATCAGGATGTCGAACACAAATAAAATGTTAATGACAAAATAGCATAAATTGATTAAAAAAAGTGAATTTATTCAATTTCAATGAACGATTTCCAAATGAAGCAGCTTGTGAGGAATATTTAAAAATGAAGCGTGAAGAAGAAGGTATTGTTTGTGCTAAGTGCCATGAATCAAAACATTACTGGATTGAATCATTGAAAAAATGGAAATGTGCTAATTGTGGAATGACAGAAAATTTGAAAGCTGGCACAATGATGGAAAAAACAAAAGTTTCTTTGAAAATATGGTTTCAGGTTATTCATCTTATGACTTCAACTAAAAAAGCATTTTCAGCATTAGAAATGCAACGACAGGTTGAAACTAAGTTTTATGAACCAATTTGGTACATGATGCAAAAAATTCGCATCACAATGGGTAAACGAGATGCTCGTTACAGATTACAGGGAGATATTGAAATTGACGATGCGTTTTTTGAAACTGTTGATTTGCCAAAGGAAATGATTTTAGGAGGGGAGATAACAGAAAAGGATATTGAGAGTTTTGCACGGGGAGGGTTAACAAAGGGGCGAGGTTCTGAACGTCAGTCAAAAGTTTTAGTAATGGTTGAATCAAAACCCAATCCTAAACAAACTTTGCAATACAAAAAAAACAGGATAATGGGTTTTGCGAAAATGATTGTG
>CAVUXD010000008.1:0-318362 GCA_963745445.1 uncultured Bacteroidota bacterium | reverse complement strand
AAAAGAAAAAAGATTTCAATTATTCCTTTAGGGATAAGAAAAAATTATTTAATACCACCATACAATTTCATATGGGGCCGAGCTTTCGAGATATTGGTCAAATGTGATATACTTCGTGTTATTGGGTGTTCTCTAAATCAAAATGACCTTGGATTGATAGATAGTTATTTAAAGCCCATTTGGAAAGAAACCAAACTATTAAAATGGAAATAATAGATTTCCAAACAACGGGAGTAAGAATAAAAGACAATTATGGTTTTTTTGGCGAGTCTGGATCAAAAAACATACCGCTGCAAAATATATTTCCTATTAATCAAGTTGAAAATGGACTTGTGCCGGATACATTAAAAGAACCACCCGGTAATCCATTTAAATCTTGGTTGAAAGCCAAAGCTGATAAAATGTTAGGAGATGAAATGGGAGACTCTAAATTTTTGGGAATTCTTAAAATGAAAGCATAATGCCAACTAAAAAATCAAAATATACCGAGTCGAGATATTTACTTTCACTGACGGTAAAAGAATTTATCGACGAATATATATATAGAATTGATTTAGACGCAGATTATCAACGTGAAAAAGTTTGGGGAAGAGATCAACAAGAAGAATTACTTGACTCTATTGTAAGAGACATTGATATTCCCAAAATGTATCTTCTAGAAGTAGTTGATAACAAGCCTTTCGATTATGATTGAATTGACGGGAAACAACGAATGACATCACTGTTAAGATTTTTTAAGCCTGAATCTTCCGAAGAGACTCCTTTAATGTTAAAATTTTTGGATAAGAAATATACTTACAAGAAACTTAAAAAGGAGCATCCATCTATTGCAAAGAAGATGGAAGATTTTGTATTACATTTTACGGTCTATAAATCTCTTGATGATATGGACGTTAGAGAAATATTTAGACGACTGCAACTTGGAATAAGACTAAATTCAGGAGAATTATTAAAAACAAAAATGGGTACAATTCGAGATTTTATTTATAAAGAAATTGGAAATGAAGGGCCATTTTTCAGAAAAACCAAATTATCAATTAAAAGATTTTCCCGACCATTCACCTTAGCACAAATATGTATTAATTCTTTTGCGAAAGCTAAATCTGAACCTGAAGGTGGATTTGTGAGAGCTAGGTTTCTTGCAATTGAAGACTTTTTTTTCGAAAACAGAAATTTGGATAAAAAAGATGAAAACCTTGAGAGAATTAGAAAGGTTCTAAATCTAATGGATAAAGGTTTTGGGAAAAATGCTTCTAAAATTTCTAGCAGGGCGATTGCTGTAACTGCATACTTATTTTGTGAAGAATTATATGTAAATGACGAATCAGGCCTAATTCCTGATTTTGCAAAATTCTATATAAAGTTACTTAACGAAATAGAGACTGACATGGAGCTTTTAAGTAGATACGAAAAGCCTAAAAACTCCTATGTACTTGAAGGCTTTCAAAAATACATTCTGCAAGCTTCGGTCGAAGAATCTTCTATTAGAAGAAGACATGAATTTTTGAAGAAAGCGTTTAATTATTATCTAATTCCTGAAACTAAAAGTAAAATTCCCAATAAAGAGCCTAAATAATTCTTTCCTCGTCGTATCTTGTATCGAGAGACACGGTAGTGAATTAAGAGTTAATTCGAAAAGTAAATAAATTTTAAAATGATTGCTTTTGATGACATTGAATTGCTGGTTAAATCATCTTTAGAAAAATATTCTCAATTTGCCGCCGAAAAAAGACTGAGCAGCAATAGAGATTGGACTTTTTTTTTAAAAGAAAGTCTTGGTAATTTAGGAAAAGCACAGAAATATAAAATTTGCGCATCTGGCTTTAGAGATATTTATGATCCTGAATGGCTTTATGATCTTGTATGGTACGAGGAAATTGGAGATGGCGATAATAGACGATTAATAAATGTTGCTCTTGTAGTTGAATGCGAGTGGATGCCATATTTCACATCTATCAAATATGATTTTGAAAAACTGCTTATTGCCAATGCAGGTCACAGATTAATGATATGTTACGCTCATGAGTATGAACACGAAAGATTGTTGACATATTTCAGAGAAGCAATTAATCTTTATAAACATTGCAGGCAAGGTGAAAGATTTATGATTGCGATTCTCAATAGCGACAACCATGAATTTGCTTTTGATTTGATTCTGAAATAGCCTATTTTTTCCCCCTTTACCCTAATGCATATCTCCACCTTTGCCTGCGTTCGTGTCCGTAAAAAAATAAAAAGCCTCGGTGCGTGTCTCCACGCACCGAAATCCTTGTTGGCGTGAGTCTTCAACTATTTAGCTTTATCAAACTAAGTGTACTTCACTTGTTCCCCCGCCCTGTGTATGTCTCCACGCACCGGAAATATTAAATCAAAAGTAGAGGCAGGGCTTACATCTTTCTTGCATCAACAAACTAAGAGTACTTGAATTGTACTACCTCAATCTAATTCCTTCCTGTCTCGTCCTTAAATAGCCTGTCAGAATTTCAGAGCTTATAGCTCACTGTCTCGTCCTGAAATAGCTTGACACATTTTGAGCTAAAAAAATTACGAATGAAAACAAAAAAACAAGAGCAAAGAATTAAATACCGGATAGCTCCATTGGTTACAGAAAAAGAAGAGTTGCACAAATATGAAGAGAGTTTTAAGCGATGGTTAGCCCAAGAGATAGCTAATGAACGGATGACAATAGCTGAAGCTGCAAAGGAACTGGGGTTACCCCACAATTTTGTTTGGAAAGTGGCAAAAGATTATGCGGGACAGGTTGAGTTAACTTTACCTGTTATGACAGAAGCAGAAAAAAAGAAACTGGAAAAGCAGCAACAGCGCATCAAAGAGCTGGAAAAAAAACTGGAAGATGCGCAGATAAAGAACATTGCGTTGGAAACATTGGTGGATGTAGCAGAAAAGGAATTTAAAATTCCGATCAGAAAAAAGCCTGGGGCCAAACAGTGACGCTGCTAACAGAACTGTATCCGCAAATAGCAGTGGAGCGGTTCTGTACGGTGTTTGGCAAATCACGGCAGGCATGGTATTACAGTGCCAGCCGCAATGAGCAGCAGGATATGACAGACGGTTTGGTAGTTAAATTGATAAAAGAAATAAGGGAAGAACAACCGAGAATCGGGACCCGCAAATTGTATCATCTGCTAACACCAAAACTGCAGGAACATAAAATTAAAATAGGTCGTGACAAGCTCTTTGAAATTTTAGAACGCTATGGATTGCTGATACGTTATCGCAAACGAAAAGCGATAACAACCAACAGCAACCATCCATTTTACAAATATGATAACCTGATACAACAACTAAAGCTATTCTGTAAAAATCAATTATGGGTCTCTGATATCACCTACATCTGTTTGAAGGAAGGCTTTGCTTATTTAAGTCTCGTTACCGATGCCTTTAGCAGAAAAGTAGTTGGTTATTGTTTGTGGCCAACACTTGCAGCACAAGGATGCATCAATGCACTGGATATGGCATTAGAGCAAATCGGGCACCCCAGGCTATTAAAACAGCTTATTCATCATTCAGATCGTGGTGTTCAATACTGTTGTTCAGACTATGTGCAAAGACTAAAAGCTTATAGCATACAAATCAGTATGAGCTATAACGGCGATCCTTATCAGAATGCAATAGCAGAAAGAGTAAATGGAATCTTGAAAACTGAGTTTGGATTACATAAGAGTTTTGAGAGTATAGAAAAAGCAAATGAGGCTGTAATAAATGCAGTAGAGATGTACAATAGCAAACGGCCACACAGTTCACTAAATTATTTAACTCCAAACCAGGCACATCATCTTACAGGCATTATCAAGCGTAACTGGAAAAACTATAAAAAGTATGTATAACAAATCAGGAACAAGAAATTGTTTAGTCTGTAAAAACAGGACTAAGCGCAACCACAGTCCACCAAATCAGGACAAAGAGAAAAGCCTGTACAGAAAACCCGGATTAAAAAGAATGGGTTGTCTTAAATTGCAGGACTACTCTTAACAGTTGTTGATCAAAGCAGGATTAAGAACACCATCCTGTCAACTGAATCAGGATTAACAACAAAAGGTGTTGAAAATAACAGTACTAACACCTCAAAACTGTCAAGTTTTTTTAGGACGCTATACACACACCCATAACTTATTGAAGCCAAAGCAGGAGCAATGCAAACAAAGCATATTTCAGGTAAAACATTCCATACTTCACCTTCAGCAGAGGCCAATTCAGGTCAAACATTCCCCATTTCATCTAAAGCTCAGGCCAATTCAATCTTAGCAAAGCGCTTTTCAAATCAAACATTGACAATTTCAGGTAAAGCTGACCCAACTCGTAACTAAAACAGAAGCCATTTCAACTGCAACATTGGCAAATTCAACTCAAACATTCGACAACTATCCGGTAGCAATCGCATTCATTGCCGCAGCAGCCGAACAGGTTTTTTCATCAACTGATAGCTCTTATCCGACAATAAACATTTATTCCTTAACCGTCCTTTTCTTTCAGAAATTGAAACGACCACCTTCTTTGGCTTGTCCCGATGAATATCGGGAGAGAAGGCGAGTTAAGTGAATCTTTCTTCTTTAGTTCGTCAGGATGAGGCCCTAAACTAAAAACTATGAACAGTTCTCGGGAAGCAAAACTCAACATGTACAACGCAGTCGTCTTCTCTGCCCTGTCTCACGGCAGCACACACAACAGGAAAATAAATTTCACCACTGCATACCACCTGCAACAGTGATTGCTATCATCGTTTTGCATGAACGTCATCATTCTTTGCGTCTCTTCTGCCATTTACATTTGCCCCGATAGTAAATCATTCATTCATCCTTAAAATCAAGATTATGAAAAATACATCGAAAGTATTGATAGCAGTAGGCGCCGGGTTAGCTGTCGGCGCTATCCTCGGAGTTTTATTTGCTCCGGACAAAGGATCTGAAACCCGTAACAAAATTGCCCAAAGCGGTAAAAAACTAAGAGATGAGTTTGGCCGCAAAATAAAACATGGCAAGAACGAAATGAAAGAACAAATTAAAGAAGTCGTGGAAAAGGTTAATGGCAAAGTAGAAGAAGCGCTGTCATAATTTGTATTTATCAGTGAAAAACTATGACAGAAGATTTTAATGAAAGGGCCGTTGCTTTGCTTAGTGTTCCTCACGAAACGTTTAATTGATTGCCCGCCCGACTGACGCTAATCGGACGGGCTTTTATTTGGAGTGTCTCCGTCCTTGCGATCCCGATTGTTCTCAGGAAGAGATTTCATCCACCCCCATTTCAAATTTTCTCCTGTTTGTTACATCCGTCCCTCTCGCCTCAGGCGAGAGGGAAATCGGAGATTCCTTTTTTCGATTTGCGTAAAGAAATTTCAAACTAACCTGACTCTTATTTCTTCAAATCGCAAGCTGTTCTTTATCCCCCGCAGGCGGGGGAGGCACTTCGTACTAATTGTCTCTGCAAATTGGGGGTGGTAAAAAAGCCTCGCCTCGCAAAGACGAACGGTATGATACTTTGAAAATTGCTTCTGTATCGGAGTTCCGTCCTTGGGATGATGACGCAGGGGTTTTCAATATTATTCTCTTCTTGCTTTACCTTTAGTAGTTACTTTTTTCAACGAAAACCGCCATCACTTAAAACTATTTATATGACTGCCGAAACACTCAGGGAGATTCCCTTGTTTGCAACATTGGCTCCCGAAGAATTAGAAGACCTGTTGAAGCAATTGGAAACAGAAAAATATCCACCTCATACTGTTATTTTCTGGATGGATGAACCCGGCGACAAACTGTATGTAGTTGAAAAAGGAGAGGTACGCATCAACTCCAGTGATAAAGATGGAAAAGAATTTACGCTGGCTCTTTTAGGAGAAGGAACTTTTTTCGGCGAGTTATCGCTGTTGGATGGCGGACCGCATACCGCTACTGCGAGAACAGTAAAGGAAACAACGGTGCTTACCATTCATCGCTCTGCATTTTATAAATACCTCGATAAACATCCGCAATTTTCCCGCACTTTGCTGGCAGTGTTGGTTGATCGCCTGCGAACCAGCACGGTGAAAATGCGTCAACACATGACCGGCACACAGGATATTCCGCACCAGCCGGCTTCATTTCGCCGCTTTGTTGACAGAGCAGCGCATTTTATATCCAGCAGTCGCTTTTTGGTGTTTGCAATTATTTTTCTTGTATGCTGGATTGCTGTTCAAACATGGTATTACAGCCGGCATCATATCGGCGGTGTAAATTTTGCAGACAGTCCTCCGACATTTTTTGTTTTAGGATTTGTGCTTACCCTTTCATCTTTCCTGTTTACCATTTTAGTACTCACCAGTCAGCGTGGACTTGCAGAGCAGGACAGGATAAGGGCGGAGATCGAATACCAGGTGAATCTGAAAGCACAGGCAGAGATCATGCGCCTGCAATTAAAGATGGACGAAGTGTTGAAATTGCTTGAGGAAAAAAGCAAATGATAACAAAAGTGCTTTTCTGAAAAGTATTTCGTCTGCGATCCTGCTTAGAATAGATAGGTATCTATTTCTCTGATTTTGCAACCTGGTGGTTTGTTTCAATGACAGGTTCGATCACCAGGAAATTCCGGTTTTTCACCATGCTGAAGGATCAGTTCGTTATATTTTACTTTCAAAGCTCTTTTGAAACTTCCTAAATAGCCGGGCTTGGAAATGCGACCTAATTCAAGCGGAACAGATTCGATCAGGTCGTTGCCGATATACATCATGAGTTTCATAGTAACTGGATTCACGATACAAAGCAACTTCGTTTTCAAATCGCAGTCAATATCACAAGTACTCTATTTTGGAAGTAAGTTTACGATTAAATGCAGTTCAGGAATTTTCCGGTGTGATTTGAGAAATATCAATAATCCAGTTCCAGTCCCAGCCGGTCTTTCAGTTCTTTTACCATCGGATATTGTTCTGACATTTTCTGAAATTGTTCTCTTGCGGTCAAAGAGATTTCCGGCCTGACCTGTTCCGTGGAGTTTTCTTCAACGATCACATTGAACTGAAGAAGATCGTTTTCTAATTGTTTTTGCAGGAAAGAAAAAAGTTTGTTGCGTTCCCGTTCGATGAATTTTTGTTCCAGGTTGTTGGTGCTTACTACTTCAAAGGAATTGGCATCTTTGATACGAAGCTCAGACCGTTCAAAACTTTGCACTGCGGAGTTCTTTGTCTTTTTTAAAATTTGTATATAATCTTTCCATGCTTTTTGCAAAGTTTCAGTTTGCAAGGGGTGAGTAGTGTTGCCATTGGAAGAAGAACCGTTGTTTCGGTATTGTTTCCGGATCTTATCAAGAGCAGTAAGCTTTGAAGTGGAATATCCGCCTTGCTGCTCCTGCACAGTAGATGGGCTATTGACTGCTGCTGTTTCAATAATCAGCTTCGCTTCCGACTTTTCACTTTTGACCTTTGACCCGATAGTTATCGGGTTTTGACTTTCTGCTTTGAAAGATTTAATAGCTGCGATCCGAAAAGCAACCGGTGCATCAACTAGTTTTTTTTTACTGATCACATTGTCCTTCTGCAGTGAGTTCAATTGCCTGTTGCAGGTAGCAAAGTTTGATAATGGCCAATTCTACATGCAGTCTTTTATTTCGGGCTGCTTTATAATTGATTTCTGCTTCATTCAGAATATTCAAAGCGCTGATAAGAACAGCAGGAGAAACTTTTTTAGCCGTCTCAATATATTTCTCTTTGAAACTTTCCACTACTTCCAGCAGGACGGCTACTTTTTCATCTTTACATACCAGCAGGTTGCGGATAAATTCTGCAAAGACCATTCAACACCAGGTCACCTTCAAATCCTTTGCGGTTAATATCATCATACAATAGCAGTGCTCCGGAAAGATCCTGCTGCAGCATACAATCCAGCAGTTTGAAATAATAATCAGCATCAAGAATATTCAGATGTTCCAGTGTATTGGTATAATTCAATTTCGCCATTGGTAAAGCTGACAATCTTATCCAGAATGCTCAGTGCATCCCGCATACAGCCTTCGCTTTTTTGTGCAATTACCTGCAGTGCTGCTTTATCTGCTTTTATTTCTTCTTTTTCACATATTTCCTGCAGGTGTTCAACCGTATCATTGATAGTGATGCGTTTGAAATCGAATATCTGGCAACGGCTGAGAATAGTAGGAAGTATTTTATGTTTTTCTGTAGTGGCTAAAATAAAAATGGCATAGGGTGGGGGCTCTTCCAGTGTTTTTAAAAATGCATTGAAAGCAGAAGAACTGAGCATGTGTACCTCATCTATCATATATACTTTGTATTTGCCGGTCTGTGGAGCAAAGCGAACCTGGTCCACCAATGTCCGGATATCATCTACCGAATTATTGGAAGCAGCATCCAGTTCATGAATATTCAGGAAGTGCCTTCATTAAAAGAAATACAGGAATTGCATTTATTACAGGCTTCGCCATCTTTGGTCTGGTTTTCGCAATTGATGGTCTTGGCTAAAATCCGGGCACAGGTGGTTTTGCCAACACCTCTTGGTCCGCAAAATAAAAAAGCATGAGCCAGCTGGTTATTTTTGATCGCATTTTTTAAAGTAGTGGTAATATGCGACTGCCCCACAACCGTATCAAAAGTCTGTGGTCTGTATTTTCTTGCTGAAACGATGAATTTGTCCATGAAGCCTAGTTCTGAATTATAGTTCTTAATGAATACCAGACAAATTTAGCAATTCAAACTCGGGAAAATGATTTAAGATCTTGCTGACTCAAGATTTTTACAAGAAGATCGGATGCGGCTTAAATTCTTTTGTTCTGTCAAATAAATACCGGTAAGTAGTGAGTATCCGGCTGCGGTAAGTACCAAGAGCTTCCGCCACATTGATCATTTTGGGATTGAATTCACCGATCCACTGCATTTCATAATCGTCATAAATCAGTTTGCCGATCTGGTATTCTCCGTTTTCAATATGTAATCTCTGAATTACCATTGCACCTTCAATTATCATATAACTGTCCACACCTTTGCCCTGGAATTCCGGTACAATGCCAAATACCAGACCCGTAGAATTTTTTATTTTTTACGGTTGATTTGATCCAGAGAAATTTCAGTTTATGCCACAAACCAAATTTTCCATTCAGGTATTTGAACCATTGGTTCAGGTCGGGCAGGTTGATCCAAATACCGATGGGTTCGTCTTTATAATAAACAAACCAACTGATGCTTTTCATCCATCACCGGTTTCATAGTTTTGAAACATTTTCAGTACTACTTTTTCTTCCAGTTGTTTCAAGCCGCCATGTCCGGCCCATGCTTTGTTATAAACGATGGTAAAATCAGTTGCAAATTTTTCCAGTTGGTTCTTTTTGATATGTGCTGAACTGAAGTTCGGATCTTTGGCACATTCAGCATGACGATCAAAAAATTTTTGTTGCAACACGGTCTTTTGCTTGTCAATGAAAAACAGACCTGGTTGAAAAAATTTTTGAAACCATAAGTTCTCAAACAATTGCTGGTAATAAGGGGGATTAATAATTCATACAATACAATGGCGGTTCAAAACCCTTTACGACTAAGCCCCACCAGCGGTCCCTTTCTCCAAAATTGATAGGTCCATCCATCGCCTCCATTCCCTTTTGTATCAGCCAGTGTTTTGCTACATCAAATAGCATATCAGCGGCATCCTGGTCATTGATGCAATCAAAAAAACCAATACCGCCAACGGGTACATCATCGCCTTTATTTTTATATTTTTTATTGGTAAAAGCAGCAATACGGCCAATCAGCTTTCCTTCTGAGCCAGTCGAAGAATCATCTTTCAGTATCCATCGTATTGCTTCGCCAGAACGAAAAGTTTTATTTTTGTTTGGATCAAAGACTTCATTGATATCCTTATCCAGCGGGCGGATATAATTGGGATCATTTTTATTGATCTCAACATTGACAAGCAAAAATTCCTCGGCTGATTTTTTATCGATGACTTCGATGAGTTGCATCCATCTGCTTTGAATGTTACAAATGTAAGCCAAAGGAGATTTTTATTGATAAAAGGATCGGCGGGTAGTTTGTTATTTTTAATCCGATATTTTTCAGGGCTTGCAAAAAGGCTGCAATATGTTTACTTTTAGTATGAAGTTGAGCCAAAACTCCTTACCCAATGTTAGCAACAAAACAATCAAGCCGCCAAAGAATCTATTTGACTATAGCAGCTTTGTCTCTTTTCCTCGGGTTGATTAATTACATCTTGTTTCAGCCAGGTATTTCTTTATTTGTTTTTTTGAACATAAAGCCTTCAGGATATAATACTGATCAAATTTTGTTTCAGAAATTTTTAAGCGGTCATTTATCTGATATTGCCTGGTGTATTTCACTTTATTTATGCGTATTGGCTTTGGCGGAAAAATTCGGGCTGAAAATTCCGGACAAACTTGCTCTCTTGTTTTTGCCTTTTCTCACTGAGATCTTGCAGGGATTTCATCTTGTCTATGGCACATTTGATTGGTATGATATGTTCACCTACCTGATTGTATTGGCAATCTTTCTCCTTTTTTTCCCACAATTAATATTTAATAAACATGAAAAATCTTAAACCGCATTTCTGGCCAATTGCTACTTTCATCCTTTTTTTTGCATTGGCTCTAGCAAGCACGCCACCCCAGCATACTACTTATCATAAACCTAAACCACAACCGTGTATCACTCATAAAGGACTTGCTTATAGTCCTGTACTGGTTAAATTTTTTATCAGCGGCTCTTATTCATTAAAGGATTTACAAGGCGCCCAGCAAAATGATCCTGAAGAAATAATTTCTGAACTGAACAGAATAAATCCGAATAAATATCAATTGACCTCGGGACAGACTCCCAATCTGAACTTATATGTGACTTATAATACTGATAGCTATCAGCATTATGGAGCGACTATAACCGGGTACGTTTATGATGGAGACTTTTCCTTCACATTAAGTACAAATTATAATATAGATGATCTGAACGGCAGCGTTCTTAGTCCCGGGAAAATTATGACCGATATTGCTTCAAAAGTCAATGATTATATTTCTTATGGATGGTGTAAAAACTGTCCCTCTCCGTGTAATCCCTGACGGGGAAAAGAGTGGTAATTTTCAATTGGGAAATTACCTCCACACCCTTACCTTTGCCGCCTGAAATAAATACCCTCTTCAATGAAAAAAAATGGTAAGGTAAAACAGATTATCGGCGCCGTAGTTGACGTTCAATTTGATGGCACACTTCCTGAAATTTATAATGCATTAGAATTAAAAAGAGAAAATGGCGATACACTGGTGCTGGAAGTACAACAGCATCTTGGTGAAGACAGTGTTCGTTGCATTGCGATGGACGGAACCGAAGGCTTGGTGCGTGGCACCGAAGTAATTGATACAGGTATTGCGATTGCAATGCCGGTTGGTGAAGCCATTAAAGGACGTTTGTTTAATGTAACCGGTGATCCGATCGATGGTTTGCCTGCAGTTTCCAAAGTAAGATGGCCGCCCCATTCACAGTAAGCCGCCCTTATTTGAAAACCTGAGTACTGCTTCTGAAATATTATTTACCGGTATTAAAGTTATTGACCTGATCGAACCTTATGCAAAAGGTGGTAAGATCGGTTTGTTTGGTGGTGCCGGTGTAGGTAAAACAGTATTGATCCAGGAATTGATCAACAATATTGCAAAAGCATATGCCGGTGTATCTGTATTTGCCGGTGTGGGTGAAAGAACCCGTGAAGGAAATGACCTGATGCGTGAAATGATCGAAGCAGGTATCATGAAATATGGCGATGAGTTTAAACATAGCATGGAAGAAGGTGGATGGGATCTGAGCAAAGTGGATATGAAAGAACTGGCTGAATCAAAAGCAACTTTCGTATTCGGACAGATGAATGAACCTCCCGGAGCACGTGCACGTGTGGCATTGAGCGGTTTGACAGTTGCTGAATATTTTCGTGATGGTGATGGACAAGGTAAAGGACGTGATATTCTTTTCTTCGTTGATAATATCTTCCGTTTTACACAGGCAGGTTCTGAAGTATCAGCTTTGTTGGGTCGTATGCCATCTGCGGTGGGTTATCAGCCAACACTGGCAACAGAAATGGGATTGATGCAGGAAAGAATTACTTCTACCAAAAATGGTTCTATCACATCTGTACAGGCGGTATATGTACCTGCGGATGACCTGACCGATCCGGCTCCTGCAACAACATTTGCTCACCTGGATGCAACAACAGTATTGTCCAGTAAGATTGCTGACCTAGGTATTTATCCTGCGGTGGATCCGTTGGATTCTACTTCAAGAATTCTTACTCCGCAGATTGTTGGTGATGCACATTATAATTGTGCCAACAGGGTAAAACTAATTTTGCAACGTTATAAAGAATTACAGGATATCATTGCCATCCTTGGTTTGGATGAATTGAGTGATGAAGATAAAATGACGGTAGCACGTGCACGTAAAGTACAACGTTTCTTGTCTCAGCCTTTCCATGTGGCTGAAGCATTTACCGGTTTGAAAGGTGTATTGGTTCCGATTGAAGAAACGATCCGTGGATTCAATATGATCATGGATGGTGAAGTAGATGAATATCCTGAAGCAGCATTCAACCTGGTAGGTAGCATTGATGATGCGATTGAGAAAGGTAAAAAATTGATGGCAGCAGCACAGGGATAGGGCCCCTATCCCCCGAAGGGGGAACTTAGGATCATCAGTGATTTTTTTATTAATAAGTTCTTTATAATAGTTAGTTGAATGGTTGTGTTGTCAGCAGTAGTAATGCTATCATCGTCTGTTGCGTCACACACTTCAACTTTCTGTTCCTAATTCAACAGATAAAAATTAATAGTGCACTTACTGCTCTAAGGGCTGTGAGTGGCGAAGTCCCTCCTTGGGAGGGATTTAGGGAGGCTGGATATATGAATCTTGAAATATTAACTCCAGAAAAAAAACTCTTCAGCGGTGAAGTATACGGCGTTCAGATGCCTGGCATCAGTGGCAGCTTTGAAGTATTGGAAAAACATGCACCACTGGTCAGTGCATTAAAAGCCGGACGTTTAAAAGTTTTGAAAAACAAACAAAATCAGACTTTACTCACTTTGATATACAGGGAGGGTTTGTGGAAGTACTGAACAATAAAGTGACAGTATTGGTAGAAGGAGCGGTACCTGTACAAGAATGAATTTCGTGAAAAATCGGAAGTATCCGGATTTGTGAAATGACTACCCTCAATTAAAAGCTGAGGGTTTTTTATTTTCAGGTATTACTTCAGTTTAGCCAATGAAAGTCTGAATAAAATGCAAGAACTATTTCACGAATGTAAAACGAATGAGACCAATAATTCAACCTTCTATTAATTCAATTGTGGATCAATGGGGAAATTGATCATGATCTCATAGTCCCCGCCTAATTGCCGGAGAGAATCTTTCCATATTTGATTATGATCAGGATGGAAAATAATCTTTCTTGATGCTTTTGCAGTAAGCCATGTTTTCTCATCCATTTCGTTTTGCAATTGTCCGTCGCTCCAACCGGAGTACCCGATATAAAACCGGATTTTATTAAAATCGAGTTGGTTGTTTTTTATCATTTTTAATACCGCAGTAAAATCGCCGCCCCAGTACACACCTTTTATTATTTCCATTCCACCGGGAATTTCTGTCGGATACTGATGGAGGAAATGAACCGTATCCATCTGAACGGGTCCTCCATAATAAACCGGAATTTTATAACCTTCTAATTCGGAAACCAGATCATCCAAGGTATTTTCATATTTACGATTCAATACAAATCCGAAGCTGCCTTCATCTTTATGTTCGCACATAAAGACAACTGTTCTGAGAAAATTAGGGTCTTTCAGAAAAGGATCAGCAATCAGCAATATTCCAGGAGCTAAGTCAATCATACTTCAATTTAATATGAAAACTTGTTTTGTAAAACAAGTTTTTAAGGTTTGTCTGTAGTTTACAGGCAAAATTTATCAGCATTTTGCTGCAAATCATGTGGTTCTTCTAAAAAACACGTTAAAATGACAAGCCATTTACTTTCGTTATGGTTGATGCAAGTCCTGCTTATTATTTTTGCCGTTGCGCCGGGATTCGAAAAACAATTATCTTACGCAGCAACTCTGATTGGCAGTGAAAAAAATATTTACAATTATCACCATCTTAATCAGCCTTTCACTGGTCGGCATTATTTTAATCCAGATATCCTGGATAAGAAATATGGTTTTACTAAGGGAAGCACAGGTCAAACACAATGTCGAGGATGCTACCAAAATGGTGGGGGAGGATCTGGCACTTCGTAAGGGGAATTACTCATCTGCTACAGGTCTTAATCGATTGAATGCTCAAGTTGATCCGTTGACTTTGGATATGTTCAAAGCTCCGACAATCGGTCAACGTTTCACCGTATCTGAAATTAAAGAAAAGATCCGGAGGGCTTTTTATGTCAATAATCTGAAAGATGTAAAATTTGAATTTGGCCTTTCTACTTTGAATTACTATGGTGGTATTGATTACTTTGAAAAACGTTCAGAACATTTTGATACTTTTTATGCGGATACTGTTCACAATTTTTCTTATATAGCCCCCTTGCTGCCGCCTACAGGCACTCCCGGTGAAAATCTTTCTCCTGATGAAATGCTTATCATAGTGATCCCCGCGGTAAAAAATATTGTTTTACAATCGTTGCGTTGGAATATTTCAATGGCAGCTTTATTCAGCATTATTATCATTGCTGCCTTTTACCTGACTGTTCGCACTATGATACGACAGAAAAAATTAGGAGACATCAAGAATGATTTTATCAATAATATGACACATGAATTCAAAACGCCTATTGCGACTATATCACTGGCAGTTGATGCCATGCGTAATGAAAAAGTAATTCATGACAGGGAAAAGATCAGTTATTTCAATGCTATCATTAAGGAAGAGAATCAACGGATGAACCGGCAGGTGGAAACAATATTGAAAGCGTCGCAATTGGAGAAACAGGAAACGGATCTGAACCTCAAACCAGTTCATGCCCATGAAATGATAAAAGAAGTGGCAGATAATTTTACATTGCAATTAGAAGAAAAGCACGGTAAAGCTGAATTATTGCTGAATGCTCATAACGATCTGATCGATGCCGATGAGATACATTTCCCTAACCTGGTCAACAATCTGATCGATAATGCCATCAAATATTCCAAAGAAAATGTGCCACCGATGGTAAAGATCACTACACTATCCAATGCCAAAAACCTGGTGATTACAATAGAAGATAATGGGATCGGTATGAATCGGGAAACACTGAAAAAGATCTTTGAGAAATTCTACCGGGCACATACCGGAAATATTCATAACGTAAAAGGATTCGGCTTGGGATTGAGTTATGTGAAAACAATGGTAGAAGGTCACGGAGGTACAATCAAAGCAGATAGTACTTTAGGAAAAGGCAGCATTTTTACCATTGAAATTCCGTTGAAAAAAAGTTCACTTGCCGGATAAGACCTCGTTATTCCACAAAAGACATCCATCACCATAACTGAGGAAACGGAAATTATTTGCAAGTGCATAATCATAAACTTTTTTCCAATCCTCTCCGATCAATGCTGCGACAAGTAATAATAAAGTTGATTGCGGCTGGTGAAAATTGGTAACAAGCCCTCTGGCAATTTTCATTTTATATCCGGGAGCAATAATGAGTTGAGTTGTCGTTACTAATCTGGTGAGATCATATTTATTCATCCAGTTAAGAAGAGATTGCAATGATTCTTCAATGGAAATATTTTCCCACAGGTGATCATAGATCTCCCATTGAGATAATAATAGATCAGAAGGTTTAATTGACGGATTGGGTTTTATTTTTAATCCTAAGCCATATAAGCTTTCGATAGTTCTTAGAGAAGTAGTACCAATAGCGATAATTGTGCGATGAAGATTTTCAGAAATATGTTCAATAGTTTTTTTTGAAACATCAATATATTCTGCATGCATTTCGTGTGCTGCCATGTTTTCACTTTTCACGGGCATAAAAGTCCCGACACCAACTTGAAGTGTTACAAAATCAGTTTGAATATTATTTTCTTTTAGTTTTTTAAAGATCAACGGGGTAAAATGTAATCCTGCAGTGGGAGCTGCTACGGATCCGTCAAAATGAGCATAAATCGTTTGGTACCGTTCCGCATCCGATGGTTCTATTTCTCTTTTGATATAAGGTGGTAGCGGTATGGCTCCGGCATGATGCAATATTTCAGCAAAACTTAAATCAGACGGTGTCCAGGATAATTCAATGATAAAGTATCCAGATTGCTTTGATATATATTTTGCAAAAAGCTTTATGGAATTAATTTTCTTTTCCAGTGCTTGTCCTGGTTTCCATTTGGAAGCTCCGCCAATAAGACATTGCCACAAAACTTTTCCATGTTGCGATAATGCTGTTGTAATATCAGGATAAGAACATGTCAGGAGCAAGGCAAAAAATTTCAATGATTCCACCTGACGGTTTTTGAAACAACAATCTTGCTTCAATCACTTTGGTGTCATTGAAGATCAACAGTGCATTTTCGGGAATATGATCCGCAATATTGCAATATATGTCTTCTGTAATTTTTCCTTGCTGATAAATAAGCAATTTCGAAGCATCCCGTTCAGGTAATGGATATTTGGCAATTCGCTCAACCGGAAGCATATAAGTATAATCCCTGATGGAAAGATTTTTAGGATGCATAACAATTACGACCAACTGTCGCAGTTTATTAAAGGCAAAGATACTATCGTTTTGAAACAGGCACTACCAATTTCAATCCACTCCATGTCTCACTCACAGCACAGACTTTTACATCCACAAGATCATTTTTTAAAGCATAATTTCTTATCACATCTTCAGTCAGGTCGGTTGGTATCTTTGAACTTTTCTTATACCAGGAAACCCAGATCAGCATCTTCGGATTCTTTCTATAAAGAGGTCTTATTTTTTTCATCTCCATTTCAAACTCTTTCCGGTCTTTTGCAAAAAGGTGAATGAAATCGGGGGTTTCATTTTTTTTGGATAATTGATCTCTGATATTTGTTTCAAGCAATTGAAAATAATCATCCGGGTCGTTGACTAATTTTAGTTTCATTGGTGGCTTAATTCCCAGTTTATTTATTAATGGAGTGCCTGAATAACCTGTTGGTGGCATTTCGATAATTTTTTACAAATTCCAATTCTTAGTAGCAACTCCGTCTTGTGGTTATCCACAGCTTTTTCACATCAATCCACAGCTAATTCACTTCCTTTCTTTCAAAAAAATTTCCACCTTTTTATAAACCCTTTACTGTACTGAGTTTCGTGGGAAAAAACTCTGTGGAAAAAATAAAAATAGAAAAATTTGTTGGTGAAGTGGGAAAATGTGTTATTTTGTGTCAATTTATTAAAAATTTGATTCAAATCCCTGATAATGACAGGTTTTCTAGGCGAATACGAAGCGACGTTAGACGCCAAAGGGCGGTTTCTCCTTCCGGCAGGTTTCAAAAAGCAGATGCCGGAAGTGGATTCCACTCATTTTGTTATTAACAGGGGATTTGAAAAATGTCTGAGTCTTTACCCCCTGAAAAATTGGGAGCCGCTCTTTGCAAACATCAGTAAGCTCAATGATTTTGATCCTAAGGTCCGGCAGTTTCTCCGGTATTATTTAAACGGAGCAACTCAAGTGGAGCCGGATAGTGCAGGTCGCTTGCTGATACCACCTAATCTGAAAGAACATGCGGAGTTGAAAAAGGATATTGTGTTAGTGGCGGCCGTCAATAAAATTGAAATCTGGGATAGTAATAAGTACAAACAGCTCTTTGACTCATTCTCTGCGGAGACATTCAGTGACCTGGCAAAAGACGTAATGGCAAAAGGCAACGAATAATCATTAATTATTTAATTATTGATTTTTTGAAAAACACATACCATATACCTGTTCTTTTAAAAGAATCAGTAGATGGATTGAATATAGAACCCGATGGTGTGTATGTAGATTGCACATTCGGAGGTGGCGGGCATTCTAAGGCAATTCTTGAAAAACTGGGACCCAATGGAAGATTAATTGCATTTGATCAGGATAAAGATGCTCAAAAAAACCTGCCTGCCGATTCACGGATCATTTTCATTCTTCAAAATTTTCGTCATCTCCAGCGGTTTCTTCGTTTGCATCAGGTTACAGCAGTAAATGGAATCTTGGCTGATCTCGGCGTTAGCAGTCATCAATTCGACGAAGCGCATAGAGGTTTTTCAACCCGGTTTAAGACATCGTTGGATATGAGGATGGATCAACGGCAGGCGATAAAAGCTTCTGATATCGTAAATACCTATACTGAAACCAAGTTGCATAAATTATTTGAACAGTATGGCGAAGTGACGAATTCCAGGACCCTTGCCAAAACAATTGTTCAGGCACGGAAATCAAGATCAATTCAAACTACTGACGAACTTCAGAATGCGACCCGCAGTATTGTAAAAGGAAATCCAGACAAGTACTTCGCCCAGGTGTTTCAGGCTTTACGTATAGAAGTGAATGATGAATTAGGTTCGCTGAAAGAAATGCTCCTGCAGGTACCGGCACTCCTAAAACCCGGAGGCAGGATTGTGGTAATCACATTTCATTCTCTGGAAGACAGGTTGGTGAAAAATTTTTTCCGTCATGGAACATTCGATGAACCGGAAAGGAATCCTTTTATCAAAGATGAACCAGTAAATGAATTGAAAATAATTACCAAAAAACCAATTATACCATCGAAAGAAGAAATTAAAGAGAATCCAAGAGCCAGAAGCGCAAAGCTCAGGGTCGCAGAAAAAGTAATGATGGTTTGAAAAATATTTTAAAAGTTCTTTTCGACAGTAAACGTAAGGGTATAAATCCGGAAAATCTATATCCCTTGAAATGAACCCTGGATAAAAGTGCCACGTATCTGGATCGTGGCACTTACCCAGGAATGAAAAATCAAAACAGGCTGATCAATTTTTATGCAGGAAAATCAATACAACAAAGAGCGGGATTTGAAGCAGGAGCCGATTTCTATCGGATGGAAAAAATGGCTGAATTATCATTCCATTGTGAAACAGGTGCCCTTCTTTTTGTTCCTCGCTTTGTTGGCGGTCATTTATATCTACAACGGCCACTATGCTGATAAAATGATCAGGGCAATTAATACTACCGGCAAAGAAGTGAAAGAGTTGCAATATGAATACAAAACTGTAAAAAGCGAAGTGATGTTTCGAAGCCAGGAAAGTGAATTAGCAAAAGCAGTGGCACCATTGGGTTTGAAAGAACTGGTAGTATCACCGGTCATTCTTTCGGACTCATTAAAAAATGAACAATAAAGATTGGATAATAAAAGATGAATTCAGTTTCGATAGTACAAGGAAGATAAAATAAGATCAGGAAAGGAACGACAACAGGTAACATCTCTTCGGAGATTCAGAATATAGCAACAACTAAAAATTACAGAACGAACATTGGAAGTACGGCGTGACATATTGTGGCGGGTCTACCTGAGCTTTTTAGGTATTGTCGTATTAAGTTGCCTTGTACTTGGCCGGGCTTTTTACATTCAGCGTTTCCAGGGAAGCTATTGGCGCAGTATGGGTGACAGTATGCATCAGCGTTTTATTCCACTGGATGCAGAAAGAGGAACTATCTATAGTGAAGATGGCCAGATGCTCAGCACTTCGCTTCCTCAATTCAATATTTACATCGATTTCATGGCGGATGGTCTTCGTGAAAAGAATGGAAAAGTATTCAAAGAAAATGTAGATGCTTTTTCAAAATCGCTCGCTGACTTCTTCGGCGACAAATCTGCAGATCAATACAAGAAAGAATTATTAGCCGCTTACAAAAGCAAGGATCGTTACTATCCTCTTAAAAAGAAATTAAGTTTTGAACAATACAAAGTATTCCGTGATTTTCCATTGGTAAAACTGGGCAGAAATAAAAGTGGTGTGATCACAGAAGTGAAATCGTTCCGCAAGAATCCTTATATGATGATGGCTAAAAGAACTATTGGCCTTTATCGGGAAAATGCACAGAACATCGGTCTGGAAAGAACTTATGATTCTTTATTAAAAGGTGAAAAGGGAAAAAGACTGGTTCGTTACATTACAGGTGGTGTTGCAGTACCAATAGATGGATATGAAATTGACCCGGAAAACGGGAAAGACATTATCACTACACTGGATGTAAACATTCAGGACATCGCTGAAACTTCTTTAAGGAATATGATGACTCAAAGTGAATCCCGCTATGGTACCTGCATTGTAATGGAAACTAAAACTGGAAAAATAAAAGCAATCGCAAACCTGGGCCGCAGACCGGACGGAACTTATGATGAAGATTATAATTATGCAATGCTAACTACTGAGCCGGGCTCCACTTTCAAACTGGCAACATTATTAAGTGTATTAAGCGAAGGAAAAACTACAACAGAAGATCTGGTGGAAGTTGGTAATACCGGAAAAGCATTTGTCGGGGTTCGTGACGTGACTGATGCAGAACGAGCACCCAAACCTATTTTAACCGTGAAAGAATGTTTTGCTCATAGCTCAAACATCGGTATGAGCAAGGTTGGATTTAAAACCTTTGCCAACCAGCCGGAAAAGTTCAAAGAATATTTACATCGTTTTCGTCTCGACACAGTAACAGGCATTGACTTGATGGGAGAAGACAAACCACGCATGGCCAAACTTGGTCCCGGCGGAAACCTGAAAGATCTCGTTACTATGTTTTTTGGCTATGCAATTGAAGTAAGTCCTTTACAAACACTGACATTATATAATGCTGTTGCGAATGATGGCAAAATGATGAAACCCTATCTCGTAGATGATGTGCAAAGCAATGGTGTGGCGCTGAAACAAAATCAACCTGTAGTGCTGACGGATAATTTTTGCTCTCCTTCAGTGATCCGTTCAGCAAAAGAGTGCATGGAAGATGTAGTAAAAGAAGGAACAGGCAGGCCTGTATTTAAGGATATGCCTTTCCAGGTTGCTGGTAAAACAGGTACGGCACATGTAGCAGACGGAAAATTAAAGTACAGTGATGGAGTTTACCAGGCAACCTTTGTTGGTTACTTTCCTGCGGATAATCCTCAATATAGCTGCATCGTATGTGATCCGTACAAAGCCACATGCATGATCTGCATTACGGCGGACAATTGGCCGCTCCTGTTTTCAAGGATATTGCTACACGTCTTTATGCAATGTATGTTGACAAAATAAATTCTTCTTTATATGCAGCAGTGAAAGACAGTTCTGATTATTTCTATGCAGGCAATACAGGCGATATCAAAAATGTATTTAAGCAATTAAATATTACTTATACTGATTCTTCTCTGCAAAATGTTTGGGCCGGTGTATATGCTAAAAATTATGAACCCATTGTAAAACCAAATGAAGTGAAACAGCAAACAATGCCTGATGTGAAAGGAATGGGATTGAAAGATGCATTGTATTTATTGGAGAATATGGGATTAAAAGTTGTTCCGAATGGAAAAGGAAAAGTGATGGGTCAATCGCTTTCAGCAGGAAGTGCGGTAACAAAAGGATTGACCGTGTACCTGCAGTTAAGCTGATATGAAGTTGCAGGATATATTATATAAGGTGAGTATCCGGTCTGTGGTAGGAAATACGGGATGTGAATGTAAATGATGTGCAGATCGATTCGAGAAAAGTGAAAAGCGATTCGGTGTTTATTGCAGTGAAAGGAACAACGGCGGATGGTCATCAGTTCATTGATAAAGCAATTGGGTCAGGAGCAGTGGTTATTGTGTGTGAAATAATTCCATCGTCAACCAAAGATGGAATTACCTACGTGCAAGTGGAGAACAGTGCTGCTGCGGCTGGTTATATCGCTCATAATTTTTTTGGATCACCTTCGGAGAAAATGAAAGTAGTGGGAGTGACGGGCACCAATGGAAAAACAACAATTGCAACCTTATTATATAAGCTCTTTACATCATTGGGATATAAATGCGGATTGCTGAGTACTGTTGAAAACCGGATAGGCGATAAAATTGTTTCGGCTACACATACTACACCGGATGCGATCAGCCTGAATAGTTTGTTGAAGCAGATGCTCGATGAAGGTTGCTCTCATGTTTTCATGGAAGCAAGCTCACATGCGATACAACAGCACCGTATTACAGGCTTGAAGTTTACCGGAGGCATTTTCAGCAATATCACTCATGATCACCTGGACTATCATAAAACATTTGATGAATATATCCGGGTAAAAAAATCCTTTTTTGATTCATTGCCTTCTGATGCATTTGCCATCAGCAATGCAGATGATAAAAGAGGAACGGTGATGCTGCAGAATACAAATGCCAAAAAGTATTTCTATAGTCTGAAAACAATGGCAGAGTTCAAAGGAAAGATCCTGGAAAATAATCTGACTGGCCTTGTGATGAATGTGAATGACCAGGAAGTGCATTTCAGATTGATCGGTGAATTCAATGCCTATAATCTGCTGGCTGTTTATGGAGCAGCGATTTGTTTGGGAGAAGAAAAACAGGAAGTACTGAGATGCCTGAGTGTATTGACAGGAGCTGAAGGAAGATTTGATTATATGATTTCCGCAAAAGAAAAGCTGATAGCGATTGTGGATTATGCTCATACACCGGATGCATTGCTGAATGTACTGGCAACCATAAAAAAATTAAAAAAAGGATTTGAACAGGTGATAACAGTAGTGGGATGCGGAGGTGACAGGGATAAAACAAAACGACCGGTGATGGCAGAAGTAGCCTGTGAGCATAGTGACAAAGTGATTTTCACCAGTGATAATCCGAGAAGTGAAGATCCGGCGCAGATCATAAAAGATATGGAAACAGGAGTTAGTCGCTGCCGCAAGAAGAAAAGTATATCTCAATTGTAGATAGAAAAGAAGCGATAAAAACAGCGATCAGCCTGGCAAAACAAGAAGACATAATACTGGTAGCAGGAAAAGGACATGAGAAATACCAGGAGATAAAAGGAGTAAGAAATCATTTTGATGATAAAGAAGTAGTGAAGAGAAATGTTTGAACAATTAGATAAATAGAAAACATAAAACAACAAACCAATAACCAGCAATGCTGTATCATTTATTTCATTGGTTGAACAGAACAGGGACACAAGTTTCCGGGAAGCGGTTTGTTCGAGTTTGTCACATTCCGGGTTTTAATGGCAATGTTGTTATCGTTGGTGATCACCATGATCTATGGAAAAAAACTGATCACGTATCCTGAAAAGAAAACAGGTAGGCGAAGATGTTCGTGACCTGGGTTTGGCTGGTGAAGAAATGAAAAAAGGGACGCCGACAATGGGAGGGATCATAATTATCCTGGCCATATTGATCCCAACCTTATTGCTGGCCAATCTGAACAAAGCGTATATCCGCCTGATGATAATAAGTACGATCTGGTTGGGCATGATTGGTTTTATTGATGATTATTTAAAACTCAGGGCCAAAAGGATTGCGCAGCAAAAAGGAGAAACTTATAAAAAAAGTGATAAAGCATGGATTGGCTGGTAGGTTTAAAATACTTAGGACAAATAGGATTGGGAATTATAGTCGGAGCAACACTTTATTTCAACAGCAATGTGAAAATATGGAGAGAGTTTATCGGAACACCGGCAACAAATGATACAACAGTTATTGCAAAACAGGTGAATGGTAAAACAAAATATTTTGTTGAATCAAAAGTACCCGTCACTACCATTCCCTTTGTGAAAACACATGAGTTCAATTATTCAAAATTGTTACCGGCAGGTTGGAGAGATTATACATGGGTTCTTTACATATTGATCGTGATATTCATTATTACAGCGGTTTCCAATGGCGCTAATATCACAGATGGGTTGGATGGATTGGCATCAGGAACATCGGCATTGATAGGAGTGTGTCTTGGCATTTTTGCTTACTGCCAGTGGTAATTTTTTGTTTGCCGATTACCTGAACATCATGTACATCCCTGATCTGGATGAACTGTCCATTTTTATTGCTGCAATGATCGGGGCCTGTATCGGGTTTCTCTGGTACAATTCATACCCGGCGCAGGTGTTTATGGGAGATACAGGAAGCCTGACATTGGGAGGAATCATTGCAGCGCTGGCGATCATTGTTCATAAAGAATTATTGATACCGATTTTCTGCGGTGTGTTCCTGGTAGAAAATATGAGTGTGATGTTGCAGGTTGGGTATTTCAAATACACGAAGAAGAAATTTGGTGCAGGGAAAAGAATTTTTTTAATGAGTCCGCTTCATCATCATTACCAGAAGATGGGATTGCATGAAGCAAAGATCGTAACAAGATTCTGGATCGTATCAGTGCTCTGTGTGTTGGCAAGTATAGTGACATTGAAATTAAGATAAAGATGAAAAGGTTTAGTAAGATAGATTTTTCACTTTGGACGGTTAGTGAAAATCATTATTGAAAAACCAATTCCAAATCCTGTAAAAGAAACCGAACCTGAAAATAATCGGGTTGATCCAAATCGTATTGTGGTGCAGTTGAGAAACTAATGCTTGTGAAGAACCAAACCTCCGTACACTCGAATGAAACTATGGGCAAACGAATGGTCATATTGGGCGGCGGCGAAAGCGGTGTAGGTGCTGCGCTGCTGGCAAAACAAAAAGCGTATGACGTATTCGTTTCCGACGGAAGTTCTTTGAAAGAAAATTATCGTAACGAACTGCTGAAAGCAGGAATTGATTTTGAAGAAGGAAGTCATGACGAAGAAAAAATTCTCAATGCTGATGAAGTGATGAAAAGCCCGGGTATTCCGGAAAAAAATGAAATAGTGAAAAAGATCAGGGAAAAAGGAATTGAGATCATCAGTGAAATCGAATTGGCGTATCGCTTCAAAGGAAACAGTAAGATCATTGCGATCACCGGCAGCAATGGAAAAACAACTACTACGGCACTTGACTTATCATATCTGTAAAACAGCAGGTTTGGATTGTGCGATGGTAGGAAATATTGGTTTTTCATTTGCAAGGCAGGTAGCGATGGATCCGAAACAACTCTATGTAGCAGAGATCAGCAGTTTTCAATTAGATGATATCAAAACATTCAGGCCGGATATTGCCGTGCTGACCAACATCACTGAAGATCACCTGGATCGTTACGATTACAATTTTGAGAATTATATCCGGAGCAAATTCCGGATCACGATGAACCAGCAGCCAAATGATTATTTCATTTACTGCGAAGATGATGAAGTAACTATGAAATATATAAAACAATTCAATATTCAATCTAAACCAACTGCCAATTAGTATGAAAAAAGAACTACCAAATGGAGCATTTATTAAAGACGGGGATATGTACATAAGAACAGGAAGTGATTTTACAGATGATGAGTGTATTTGATTTTGCATTGAAAGGAAAGCATAATCAATACAACACTATGGCAGCCTGCCTGGCGGCGGTTACTATGGACATCCGTAAAGAAAAGATCCGTGAAGCTGTACAGAATTTTCAAAGCCTTGAACACCGTATGGAATATGTGGCTACGGTTCGTGGAGTGGAATTCATCAATGACAGCAAAGCCACCAATGTGAATTCAACCTGGTATGCATTGGAAAGTATGACTAAGCCAACCATACTAATTCTTGGAGGAGTTGACAAAGGAAATGATTATTCATTGATCACCGACCTGGTAAAAGAAAAAGTAAAAGCGATCATTTGTCTTGGGTGCGATAATAGAAAAATTCATGAAGCATTTGGAAAATATTATTAGCCCTATTGTAAACACGGGCAGCGCCCTGGAAGCCGTACATGCTGCCTTTCATTTTGCAAACAAAGGTGATATGGTTTTATTAAGTCCTGCTTGTGCCAGTTTTGATTTATTTAAAAATTATGAAGACAGGGGAAACCAGTTTAAGAAAGCAGTGAAAGAATTGTAATGAATAGAACAAACGAACATACAGGTTTTACAAAATCCGCTGAAAGGATGGCGTCAGAATCTTCATCATCATACCAAAGGTGATAAAGTGATCTGGGCATTAGTAGTGTTGCTGACATTAGTTTCATTACTTGCTGTGTACAGTGCCACTGGCTCTCTGGCTTATAAGAATTATAGAGGAAATACAGAGATCTATTTATTCAAACAGATCGGCTTTATCGTTTTTGGAATTTTGGTAATTTATTTTGCTCATCGCATCAATTATACATTCTATTCAAAAGTTGCACAGATCTTATTTATTCTCTCCATACCCCTTTTAGTCTACACATTATTCTTTGGTGTCAGAATGAATGAAGGCAGCAGATGGATTCGCTTGCCATTTATTAATATGACCATGCAGACATCTGATCTTGCGAAACTGGCTTTGTTCATGTACCTGGCCCGCTTGATCAGCAAGAGACAAGATGTGATCAAGGATTTTAAAAAAGGATTTCTCCCGGTTATGATACCGGTTGCAATCACTTGTTTATTGATCGCTCCGGCTAATCTTTCAACTGCTTTATTACTTGGCGCCAGCTGTTTATTGTTATTATTCATCGGCCGTGCAAGGGTAAGACATATTCTTGTCACCATTGGAATTGCATTGATACCCGTATTACTATTAGTGATGGCAGCTGTAATCCGTCACAGATCAGGAAATGATGATGTTGCAGTTACAAAGAAAGCTTCTGCAGGAATTTTCGGAAGAGTAGATACATGGGTGAGCAGAGTTGAGAATTTTATTTATGACACCAAAGAAGCAGACAATGATGATGCATACCAGGTGGACCAGGCAAAGATCGCTATTGCTAAAGGAGGTGTTTTTGGAGTTGGGCCGGGGAACAGCACTACAAGAGATTATTTGCCGCAAGCTTACAATGATTTCATTTTCGCTATTATAATTGAAGAGTACGGATTGTTTGGAGGGGCATTTATTTTATTTATCTATCTCGTTTTTCTATATCGCTGTATAAGGATATTCAAAAAATGCCCGTATGCATTCGGTGCATTTCTGGCATTGGGGCTGAGTTTTACGCTGGCAATACAGGCAATAATCAATATGGCAGTCACAGTGAATTTATTTCCGGTTACAGGTGTGACATTGCCATTAGTGAGTATGGGAGGAACGAGTTTCATTTTTACTTGTCTTTCCATAGGAATTATTTTAAGCGTAGCAAGAAATGTGGAACAGCAGGAAGGACAGGTTGAACCCGTCAATGCTCAATGAAAATTTTTATAAGTGAGTAAGAAAATAATAATAGCGGGTGGAGGAACAGGAGGACATATTTTTCCGGCAATTGCGATAGCGAATGCCTTGAAAAAAAAAGAACCGGATATAGAAATTTTGTTTGTCGGTGCGAAAGGAAAAATGGAAATGGAAAAGGTCCCGCAAGCGGGATATAAAATTGAAGGGCTCAATATAGCAGGATTCAATCGCAGTTCTTTGATAAAAAACATTGGGTTGCTATTTAAACTTTTGAAAAGTTTTTTCCAGGTTCGATCGATCATGAAAAGATTCAAACCGGATGCGGCGATTGGTGTAGGAGGCTATTCCAGTTTTCCGGTATTGAGGGTTGCGCAATCAAAAGGAATCCCGACGTTCATTCATGAATCGAATTCGTTTGCCGGTAAGTCGAATATTTTATTGGGAAAAAAAGCGATCAGGATTTTTGTTGCAACAGCTGGAATGGAAAAATTTTTCCCCAAAGACAAGATCGTAGTGACCGGCAACCCTGTTCGTACAGCTATTTCTCGATCGGTGATCACAAGGAGCGAAGGATTAAAATTCTTTTCGTTGGATGACAGCAAAAAAATAGTTCTTGTTTTTGGTGGAAGCCTTGGCGCCAGATCTATTAATGAAGCGATCGATAAAAATTTGGATGAGTTGTTGAACGCAGGATTACAGTTGATCTGGCAAACCGGTAAACCTTATGCAGAAAAGGCAAAGGAACGAGTTGCAGGAAAGAATTCAGTTTGGGTAAGTGAATTCATTACGCAGATGGAATATGCTTATGCAGCGGCTGATGTTGTGGTGTCCCGTTCAGGTGCAATGACAGTTGCAGAATTATGTGTAGCTAAAAAGCCCGTTTTATTTGTACCCTATCCTTTTGCTGCAGAAGATCATCAAACGGTAAATGCGATGCAACTGGTGAATAAAAATGCGGCGATGATGGTGAAAGACAGTGAAGCAAAAGAAAAACTGGTACCGATGATCATTGAGTTGGCAAAAGATGAGAACAAGCAGAACGAAATGAAAAAAAATATTGCTGCGTTAGCTATAACTGATGCAGACCAAAAAATAGCAGAAGAGATTTTAAAAACTCTGGCTTCGTAACAGGAGACAGGCATAAGAAGGTCCAAACAATACTGTCCTTATGAATTCCCCCTTCGGGGGGTGTAGAAACCCTCTAAATCTCCCTAAAGGGAGACTTTAGGGAAATCAAAAATGAACTGAATAAATAAATGGATGAACAGTTGAACAAGAAAATGTCCCCAAACTCCCCTTTAGGGGTTGGGGGTTCGGTTTATTTTATCGGGATCGGCGGAATTGGAATGAGTGCTTTGGCGAGATACTTTCATTCACAAGGAACGAAAGTATCAGGATACGACAAGACAGAAACAACGTTGACGAAAGAATTGCAGCAGAGCGGAATTGAAGTTCATTACAGTGAAGATGTGGAATTGATCCCCAAAGATATTCAACTGGTAGTTTATACCCCAGCCATTCCGAAGGATCACAAAGAATTGATTTTTTATAAGCAGAATGGATATAAAGTGGTGAAGAGAAGTGATGTGCTGCAGATGATCACAAAAAGTTCTTTTAATATATGCATTGCGGGTACACATGGCAAAACAACGATCACTACAATGGTTGCTCATTTGTTGCGGGACAGCGACTATGGTTGTAATGCTTTTCTCGGTGGCATCTCGGTGAATTATGGAACTAATTTTTGGAGTAGTGAAAAAAATGTCTGTGTCATCGAAGCAGATGAATACGACAGAAGCTTTTTGAAATTAAGTCCGGATGTAGCTGTCATCACTGCGATGGATGCGGATCACCTGGATATTTATGGCACCGCAGAAGCAATGGAAAATGCATTCGTTGAATTCAGTCGCAAAGTAAAACCGGGAGGTTTATTGCTGAGCAAATCAGGATTAAAAAGAGAAAAGGAATTAAAAGCAGATCAGCATTGGACCTACAGTTTACAAAATGAAAAAGCGAATACGTATGCAACAAATATCCGGATGATGAATGGTAGTTACCGGTTTGATATGATGATCGAAAAAAAAATGATCAAAGACCTGGAACTGCATATCGGCGGGTTGCATAATGTGGAGAATGCAGTGGCGGCTGTAACGATAGCAAGTTATTTAGGAATAGAAGAAAATAAAATAAAAAAAGCAATTAGTTCTTTCAAAGGCGTAAAGCGAAGATTTGAGTATATCATCAAAAATGATGAAGTGGTTTTTATTGATGATTATGCTCATCATCCGGAGGAATTAAGAGCACTCATTCATGGAGCGCAAACCTTGTTTAGTGGAAGAAAATGTACGGTCATTTTTCAACCGCATTTATATACAAGGACAAGAGACCTGGCCGATGGCTTTGCAGAAGTGCTCGATGGAGTAGATGAAGTGATCCTGTTGCCCATTTACCCGGCAAGAGAATTACCGATAGAGGGGGTAAGCAGCGAAATGATACTGGATAGAATGAAGAACAAGAATAAAAAAGTGATGAGCAAAGAGGAGTTAATGAATTGGACAAAGAATTTTTCTAATTCACCGGGAAAAAAAATTTTGATCACAGCAGGCGCCGGAGATATTGATATGCTGGTGGAACCAATAAAAAAAATAATTGAAAATAAATAGTGGACACAAAAAGAACGATACGGAAAATTTTGTTTACAACCGTTTGGCTGACGATCGGCGCAGGTATGGTGATCTTGCTGGCAGCTGCGATCGGTAAAAAGAATAAAGAGCTCTGCAGGGATTTCCAGGTTACGGTGAAAAGCGATCAGGGACATTTTTTCATTGAAGACAAAGATGTTCTCCAGCTTTTAACAACAGCTACTCATGGAAAGATCAAAGGCCAGGCTATGTCAACAGTAAACCTGCATCAGTTGGAAGGCGTATTGGAAAACAATGTATGGATAAAAGATGCCCGGCTTTATTTCGATAACAAAGACGTATTGCATGTGACAGTAACCGAAAGAGAACCTGTTGCAAGAATATTTACTACCAGCGATAAGTCTTTCTATATCGACAATACTTTAAAAAGATTGCCTTTGTCCGACCAGGTCAGCGCCAAAGTGCCGGTATTTACAGATTACCCGGAAAAGGTCACAGCTTCAAAAGACAGCGCCTTGATGAACGATGTTAAAAATATTGCAGAATTTATTTTGAATAATTCTTTCTGGATGTCCCAGGTAGCACAGGTCGATATTAATGCTGACCGCAAGTTTGAAATGATTCCGGTGATCGGTAATCATACAGTTGAATTGGGCAATGGAAATAATATAGAAGAAAAATTCAATCGCCTGATGGTATTTTATAAAGATGTATTAAGCAAAACGGGTTTCGATAAATATGCCGGTATTGATGTGCAGTATGCCGGGCAAGTGATCACAGTAAAAGGAAAAACAATGACGAAAGTGGATTCTGTTCAATTAAGAAAAAATGTTGAGAAGCTTTTGCAGGAAGCACAACAGATGCAGAGCGATACTGCTTTTACTACTAACCAGCCTATTGAAAAACCAGCGATGACAAAAGATACTTTACCTGGAAACGAAGACAAATTGAGCGATAATAACAGTAGTGATAAAACCCCCGATCCTGTCCCTTTGAAATCTACCCTAAAATCTAAACCCGGTGAAAAACAAAATAAACCAAAGGCAGTAATGCCGAAAAAGAATTAAAAAATTTTATCAGCAATGGATGCAATTGTAAACAACTAAAAATAGCATACTATGAACAACGAACAACCCATTATTGTCGGTCTTGATATCGGAACTACCAAGATCGCTGTCATTGCCGGGAGAAAAAATGAATTCGGCAAATTGGAAATACTCGGATTTGGCCGTGCCAACAGCAACGGAGTGAAGCACGGGCAGGTGCTGAACATTGACGAAACCATCAAAGCGATAAAGACATCTTTGGAAGATTGCCTCGCATCCAATCCGAATCTTAGTTTCAAAGAAGTATATGTCGGCGTTGCCGGGCACCATATTAAAAGCCTGCAGACGAGAGGAGATATTGTTCGGCAAAACACCGAAAATGAAATTACGCAGAGTGAAATTGATCAGCTCATCGAGGATCAATACAAAACTTATATTCCAGCCGGTGACCAGATCATTGATGTGATCCCGCAGGAATTCACAGTAGATAATTTCCAAAACATTCCCAACCCCATCGGGTATGGCGGTGTGAAAGTGGGAGCAAACTTTCATATCATCACCGGTGATAAGAATGCCATTAAAAATATTAACCGCAGTGTAATGAAAGCGGGGTTAATGACAAAAGATCTCGTATTGCAACCACTGGCTTCTTCTTCCGCTGTCATGGGACAGGAAGATCTTGAATCGGGAGTGGCCATTGTAGATATCGGCGGTGGCACCACAGACCTTGCTGTTTTCTACGAAGGCATTTTGAAACATACTGCCGTTATTCCTTTTGCAGGAGAAAATATTACCAACGATATCAAAACCGGTTTGGGTGTGTTGAAGACACAGGCTGAAGCGATGAAGGTTCAGTTCGGGAGTGCATTAGCCAATGAAGCTAAAGCAAATGCTTATATCACAATCCCGGGATTACGTGGAATGCCCGCCAAAGAGATCAGTGTAAAAAACCTGGCGAATATCATCCAGGCAAGAATGAATGAGATACTTGATTTTGTCACATATCATCTCAAACAAGTAGGACTTGATAACAAAGCATTGAATGGTGGAGTGGTGCTCACTGGTGGCGGAGCACAGTTAAAACATTTGATCCAGCTTACGGAATATGTTACCGGTTTACCTGCAAGAATTGGTTTCCCGAATGAACATTTAGCTGCAGGCCATATTGAAGAATTGGCAAAACCCACTTACTCTACCTGTATCGGTCTTATTTTAAAAGGATATGATGATTACGAGCACAACCGCAAGCAATTTGAAAAAGAATACAAAAAAGTGGAAGTACCTGATGGATTGAGGAGATCTGAAGGAGAAGAAGTGCTGGTAGATGCAGAAGGAGAAATAAGCCAGGAAAAAGTGAGACAAAGAAGAGGGCTCAGCAACTTCTGGGGCAAATTCAAAGACGGTATTATTGATCTGTTCAAAGAAGAAGAAGACAAACATTTATAGGCCCATCCTAAATCCTTCCCAATAGGAAGGACTTTCGGAGAGCCGGATAATTTGAAGAGTTCTTTTAAACTGTATGTGAAATAAATACAAATCCAATTTTAAAAACGGGTTCGTAAGTCTTCCCCAAAGGGGAAGACTTAGATGGGGCCCAAAATCTTTAATCTATGATACATTTTGATCTGCCAAAAGAAAAATCATCCATCATCAAAGTGATTGGTGTAGGCGGTGGCGGTGGCAACGCAGTGAACTATATGTTCAGCCAGGGAATTGATGGTGTCAATTTTATTATTTGCAATACCGATGCACAGGCATTGGCAAATAGTCATATTCCGAACCGGGTTCAGCTCGGACCCCACCTGACGCAGGGTTTAGGTGCAGGAGCCAATCCTGAAATTGGCCGCCAGGCAACGGAAGAATCTTTGGAAGAGATCAAACGCATCCTTGAAGTAAACACCAAGATGGCGTTTATCACGGTAGGCATGGGCGGTGGCACCGGAACAGGAGGTGCACCGATCATCGCAAAAATTTGTAAAGACCTCAGCATTCTTACCGTCGGCATTGTTACTACTCCTTTTACTTATGAAGGAAAGAAACGCCAGCTACAGGCAGAAGAAGGCATCAAGACCATGAAGCAATACGTGGACACATTACTGGTCATCAGTAATGATAAGTTGCGCCACCAGTTTGGTAATCTGAAAATGCGGGAAGCATTTGCCAAAGCAGACAATGTATTGGCAACCGCTGCAAAATGTATCACTGATGTCATCAGCAGTACAGGCCAGATCAATGTGGACTTTGCAGACGTATGCACGGTCATGCGCAACGGAGGTGTGGCCATACTCGGCAGCGCTACCGCATCCGGGGAAGATAGGGCACAAAATGCTATTGAAGAAGCATTGAATTCTCCATTGCTCAATGATAACGACATCCAGGGAGCAAAATGGATATTGATCAATATTAATTCTTCCGAAGGCGAACATGAATTCAGCATGGACGAAGTGGAAGTGATCCAGAATTATCTTTTGTCACAGACAGGAGAAAATACCGATGTCATTTTAGGTTTGGGATATGACAACAACCTGGATGATAAACTCGGCATCACATTGATCGCAACAGGTTTTCATCATAAAGATCCTTTCGACAAAGCGAATTTGAGGAAAGAGAAAAAAGAAGAAAAAATTGTAATGGTATTGGGTCAGAAGGAAGAAGAAAAACCGAAAGAAGAGATCAAAGAAGAAAAACAAGTTGCTGTGAAGCCTTCAAAAAAAGAAAATCTGCTGATGCCGAAATTGGTGGAAGAAGATCTGATCACAGATGCGCCGATGCCCACGATGATTGATATGATCAGTGCAGATGAAAAAAGCCCGGTCATTCATTGGGAATTGGAAATGGAAGAACCTAAGTCGTCTAAAAAAATAGTAGAAACTACAGGTACAACTACGGTGAGCAAATTGTGGATGGAGAAGAAAGAAGAGCAACTAAATTCGCCGCAGCTACATCAATCCGCAACTCCCTCAAAAAAACAAGAAGAAATAAAACTGAAAGATAGTGCCGCCCCGCTGTCTGCAGCATCGGGAGGCTACCTTGCAAGGCCTTCCAATATCTACGCAGAAACAAAAGCAGAGGTATCTACCTCAAAGCCTTCTGCAGAAGAACCGGTCCCTTCACAAAATGCAAACGCAGAAGAAGAGGAACTCCTCAATCTTCAGATGCAGATTGTAGAACGGGATGACATTCCTGCGGCGGATATGCCGTTGGCTTATCAGGCTCAAACACCTTTGTTTCCTGACGTTGAGGACCCGGCTCTGCTGGACGAAGCTGAAGAACAAAAACGTAGGGCGGCAGAACGATTACAAAAGTTGCGCAACTTATCGTTCAACGTGAATGCGGCTGACCCCAATAATGAGTTTGAAACTGTGCCGGCTTATATCCGCCGCAATATGGAATTATACAGCAACAGTTCTGCAGCTGAAAATTTCTACAGCAATTACGAGGTCAAGACCGACGACAACAATCAATCACACATCAGCACCATCAATACTTTTTTAGACGGAAAGAAACCGGATTAGATAATTATTGTCATATTCTGCCTGATGAAAGGCCGATTCTGATAGTTCGTTCCAATGAAGCCGCTCAGCATTTAGCTAGTGTTTTTAGTTGTTCCTCCCGATTTCCATCGGGAGGTTTTTTTTATCTATCACACTGAGCTTGCCGAAGTGTGAGCTTGCCGAAGTGTGAGCTTGCCGAAGTGTGAGCTTGCCGAAGTGTGAGCTTGCCGAAGTGTGAGCTTGCCGAAGTGCGATTTTGCACTAAGCTGCATTGTTACCCTGCCTTCCGTCAGGCAGGTATCATCGTTCGCACTCTTGTACTTTAATAATTCTATTCAATTTTAATATATCACTTCAAGCAATATATTAAAAATCAAAATCACGAACCACCGCTCTGGAACCATTCCTGATTTTTTTTCCACATTTAAAACGGAAATGAATTCAATAGCCATTAATTTTTGATTAGAAAAACATTTCCGGCATGAATTTTAATAATCGTTATTAACCACTATCCGGTAGTTTTCCCAATTAGCGGAATAGACCTGGGATATTATTATGAATGGACACCTCATATCCATTCATCGCCCAACAGTACATCCGCAGGGAAAATGATTATAAGAAGAAGATCCATCCGGGAGTTTCAAACAGCGCATGACTTGCTTTTATTGAAGAATTGTTTCGTTGTTGAAATGAGACAGGACAGGAATCTTTGTGTTCGCTGTAACGTGTTATGTTGTATTAATCAGAAAAACGGGAAACCAATTATATTATTCAATTTTTTTCAGATCATATAAATCTAATCTCTAACAACTAAATTTTCTTCTTTATGAAACTAAAAAACAATCTCCTGGCCCTTCCGATAATTTTTACAGCAGCTATTATTTCATTTTTTGCCTGCAATAAAGATAATAGCTCAGGCTCCGGTACCGCCTCTGCTACATTTAAAATAACAGATGCACCTATTGATGATGCCTCGGTAACGGGTGCGTTTGTTACCATTACAGATATAAAACTGGATGGACAAAGTGTGCAGGGATTTACCAAAACAACGGTGGACCTGAACGCTTACCAGAATGGTGCAACAAAAACACTCGGGAATTTTAACCTGCAAAGCAGGACCTACAGCACTATTACATTCGTTCTCGATTATGATACGGATGCAGATGGAAATGCACCGGGCTGTTATGTGCTTACTACAGGTGCAGTAAAGCATAAATTGCAAAGCACTTCCGATAGTATCACGGTCAGCAAGAGCATTACGATACAGAACAACACAAATAATTCCGTGGTCGCTGATTTTGATCTTCGTAAAATGATCATCCGCCAGGCCGATTATAATTTCGCTACGGCTGATGAACTGGCGACTTCGATCCGTTTAGTTTCAGAAAATAATACGGGCACTATTTCAGGAACATTGACCGATAATGTTTCCGGGTCCGGAAAGATCGTTGCCTATGCTTATAAGACAGGAACTTTTGACAGAACAACAGAGATGCAGGGCCAGGGCACGAGTAATATACAATTTAAAAATGCTGTGAGCAGTTCGCTGGTCGGCACAAACGGCTCTTATCAATTACATTTTTTAGAAAGTGGTGATTACGAAATTCACTTCGTCAGTTATAAGGATACCAACAGCGATGGAGAATTTGAACTTGCAGGAACCCTCGTTGTTACGGGGGCGGGAGGTTTAGATCTTCTTGGCTTATCGGTGAGCACTGGGGCAACGGTAACGGCAAATGCGACGGTTACTTCGGTACTTCCTTAAATTGGCAAAGTTCCATATATAACAGGGACGGTTTGGGTGGCTTGAAAAGAAGCTGGTTTTTCAAAAACCGGCTTCTTGTTTTTTTTATCCAGTTCTGCGAAACATTTTATTTTGCAGCATTAGTTGATTTAATGAGTTAATCTGACATCGAGTGAGATTATAGCTTTTCACAAGCCGCTTTCAACTCATTCAGATTTTTACTCATCCCTTCTGACAAACTTTTTTTAGATTGTTTTTTCATTAATGAAGGAAAAAGACCTTGCAGGCTTTCTTCTACCGAAACAAGCACTCCATTTTCTTTTGTTTCAAATTTCCAGTTGTGTATTGCTTGTGCGCCGATGGTTTTTCCTGTCCACCCGAAAGAATGATTTTCATTGCAGGTATGAATTTTAGAATGAAAGGTCAGTCCCCCGGCTTTCCAGACGAATTCGGTTCCTTCCGCCAGTGTTCCTTTTAGCTTTGCTTCTTTTACAGCCGATTGCCATGATGGCCAATTATTGATGTTTGTAAGCACTGACCATACTTTTTCTATCGGTGCATGAATGAGAATATTTTGTTTGGAAACTGCCGGTGCTTTTTCATTGATCTCAATATTCATATAAAAAGTTTAGAACAATTTATTCTATTTACATAATAGTATTTCTTTCGGCAATATTAATTATTTAAGATCAATACTATTATCATGTTGCATCCGAAACTGTTTTTCCGTTAACTTCAAAACCTAAATCATCAACATGAAAAATAAATGCTCCATTATTTTTTTGCTTATTCTTCCCCTGAGCAGTTTTTCACAAACAAGCCCTCCCGGGTTAACTGCTATTAAAATTGAAGATCTGAAAACGGATCTCTATGCATTGGCCGCTGATAATTTTCGTGGCAGGGAAGCAGGCACATTAGATGAATTGAAAGCTTCTATGTGGTGGGCCGATCAATTGCGGGCTGCCGGCGTTCAACCCGCCGGTGATGACGGAACCTATTTTCAATTTTTTTCTTTGCAACGAAACCGCATTGCACCCAACTCTGCTATTAATATAGGTAACCGTTTTTTTTCTTTATGGAAAGATGTATTGATTGCGCAAACGGGCACTGCTTCCATCTCTGTGCCGGTGGTTTTTATGGGCAGGCCAACAAAAGCTGAAATTGAAAAAGCTGATATCAAAGGAAAAGCAGTGGTCATTACCGCATCAACCGATGGATTTGATTTCAATGTTTCATTGGCGGAAAGACGCTATCCCGGCTATGTGCAACGGAGATACAGTACTGATCTTTCAGCAAAAGGAGTAGCAGCTATTATTTTTATCGCCGATAGTTATGGAGAAAAATGCTGGAGCCAGGTAGTGCCTGCTATGAGCCGCGGCACTTATGATATTGAAGGGGGATTCAATGCTGCGGTGCACCGGCGGGTACCCGTTCTTTGGCTGCATAGCGATGTACTCAATTGGTTAATATCGGGAGGATTGACTTTGAATGCAACGATCAATGTAGAACATTTTGAATATCCTTCGGTAAATATCATTGGTAAAATAGAAGGAACCGACCCGGTCTTGTCCAAAGAATATGTTTTATTCAGCGGTCACACCGATCATGATGGTGTGCGGCAACCTTACGGCGATGACTCTATATATAATGGTGCGGATGATAATGGGAGTGTATGTGTAGCATTACTGGCCATTGCAAGAGCATTCAAAAAAAATCCCGGCAAGCGTTCGGCTTTATTTATTTGGCATGGAGCGGAGGAGAGAGGTTTATTGGGTTCAAAATGGTATGTGTATCATCCCACAGTTCCCCGGTCATCCATTGTGGCAGTATTGAATGGTGATATGATAGGAAGAAATAATCCCGACAGCGCTGCATTGATCGGCGCTCAACCACCGCACAGAAATTCTTCCGATTTAGTAGCAATGGCAATGGAAGCAAATAATGAAGGCCCGAAATTTAAATTAGATACTATGTGGGATAAGCCGGAACATATTGAAGCCTGGTATTTCCGCAGTGATCATTTATCGTATGCCGTAGAAGGCATTCCTGCGATCTTTTATTCCACTTTGCTTCATCCTGACTATCACACACCGATGGATGAGGCCAACAGGATCGATTATGAAAAATTAAAAAAGATGACAGAATGGATGTACCGCACCGGATGGAAAGTGGCTAATGCAGCAAAACGTCCGGCAACGGATCCGAATTTCAAATTGGAACGATAAAAGATCATAGATTTTTTCTTAATGTCTCCGTTAGGGACCTTGTGTAAACGATTGCCATAACGTTATGCGTGTAGAAAGTTTGTTTGAAAATAGAGCAACAGCATCGTCCTTTAACTTACATCATTATAATCTCATGGTTTATTATCTTTTTTAGAGAATTGATTTGGTTTAATATTAATACATCCTATTTGTGTACCCAACTTTGTCGGATAGCCTCCTGTAATGCATTGGGATGTTGGCTGGGATTAATTGTGAAAGAGCGGCCGCTGGTATCAATATCAAGACCGCCGTAATTGAAATATTTTTTATAGTTCAATTCGTTTGTTGTATAAACGTAGTTAAAGATTTCTGTGAGCGGATTGCCTGCGATTTTTTTGCATACGCTTCGAAGCTCGGTCTCAGTAAATCCTCGTTTTTTTTGTTTGTAAAACTCATTATATAACCTGCGCATTACGTCATCCAACGATTTCTTGTTGTTTGTATAGTGCCGTATGGCAAAATCGAGCATTAGTGCAACAATCGGCCCTTTGTCATAATACGAAATTGTTTTCTCCGGATCGTTGCCAAAAGGCCCGTCGCTCCAGGTTTCTGCGCTTGCCTGTGCCAGGCTCTGCATGTGCCTGCTGTTATGTGTTTCGTAAGCCAGGATATTTTTCCTGAAAGCACTGTATAAATCGGTATCGTTCATAATACCCGCCCGCCTCAGGATCATGTATTCGTAATAAACTGTCCAGCCTTCGGCAATCCAAAGCTGTCTCGTTTTGCTGCCACTGTCATAATTGAAAGGCCCCAGTTCAATTGGCCGTACCCGTTTTACATTATAATTATGAAAATATTCATGGGCCAGAAAGCTAAGCATTCTTTTGCGGCCGTCTTCTGTGTTCAACTCGCTGCCATTAAAGCTGTTTGCCGATGAAGTTAAATGTTCTATGCCACCCCTGCCATGACCTATACCAAGGAAAGTATAATGTTTATAAGGAATGTCCCCCATCATACTTACAGCAGTTTCTACTATTCGCTTCATATCATGCATGAACGAAGTTTTATCAAAATCACCTAACTGATATCCAATAAACCTGTGAGAGATACCTTTTACTGTGAAAGAAGAAAGTTCTTCAAGGTTGCCGGCAAGTATAGGGCAATCGTACAAGACATCAAAATCAGGTGCAGTGTAAGAATATATTTTATCTGCTAATGAATCGAGGCCGGTTGCCACTCTGCTCCAACCTTTATAAGAGTTGATCACTAATGAAACCGGAGTTTGAATATGCTTATCAATATATAAAAAAGCGCTTGCAGGAGTTATGTAAGCATGAGCTGAGTCTGTAAAGCTATTTGCAACAAAGGCCCTTTTCGCAACAACATCATAATTTAAAACAACATTGCCCGTACCGAGAGTTTTTACCACCCAGGTATAGTTGTTGATTTTATTCCAGATAAGTGATGAGCCATGAGAATCTTTCGCACTAAAGTTGATTACGTTATCACCATAATTCATTATCTGGTAATAACCCGGTGTCCATTGAGGCATTTTGAAAATTAAACTGTCTTTTCCCCCTGTTTTAGAATCCATGCTTACGTGTATCAAATGCAATGCAGGCTTATCAATTGACAGAGTAAAGTAGATACTATCTTTTTGCTGAGCACAGGTTGGGTTGTGAAAAATAATAACAACAAGTAAGGTCCAGAGGCTAAAGATGTACTTGTTTATTCGAAACACACCCCAAGATGATTAAAAAAAACTAATCTGCCAACATATATTTTTAAATTTCCTTTGGTTTGTCATAAAATGCGGGAAACAATTTCAGGAAAAATCAATTATTGGTTTTCATTTTACATTCGTTCCTTAATAAAATATACCATAGCAATAGAATCTGCTATTTTGCAGGATCATTTTATTGCATCCCGATTATCACACACCAATGGATGAGGCCAACAGGATTGATTATAAAAAATTAAAAAAGATGACAGAATGGATGTATCGCACCGGATGGAAAGTGGCTAATGCAGCAAAACGTCCGGCAGTTGATCCGAATTTCAAATTAGAAAGGTGAGTGCTATAAGTCTCTTCGGTTATTTATCCTGAAACAGATCCACCATATAAGAGAAGTAAGAATAACCGTATAGAGAATGTGAATGTTGATGGAAGCCAAAGCATGATCGTATGATTCTTTATCAATTCTTCCCAGGAATGCAGGCACCGGGATCAAACGGTCTGATATTTCCAGCGGCAAGAATTCTCCGATATCATTTGCTTTCCACTTGGCAAGGCCTACAAGAATATTTTCCAATATCAGGAAATAAAAGATAAAGATCCCCAAGGCAATAAAAGCTTTTCTCAGCAGGAACCCGATTAAAAACGCAAGGGATAATTGAGAAAAAGTTTGCAGTGCAAACAAACCTGTGTAATAAGACATTTCGGTCATATTGCCGCTACTGGCATCTGCATTCGTAAACCCTGTAACAATACAAACGGCGATATAGAGAATAGTTATTAATAATGATACCAGTAATACATCTATCATCTTGCTTGTCATGAATTCACTGCGGCTCCAGCCATCAATTACATTTTGACGGTGTGTTTTATAGGTGTATTCATTCGTGATGAGCATAATCACGACAACAGCAGGAATAAAAACGAACCATGATGAAAAGTAAGCTACCGTATGCCACGCTTCGGGAAAACTGAAAGGATTGCCGATCAGCATTTGCGCTACTCTTGCTGCATTTCCCGGCCGGGTAATTATATGTTGATAAGCATCATGAAAAATATAATTGATACCGGGATAGGATAGCGCCGTTACTCCAAGTACCCACCAAAATGCTTTGTACTTTCTTATTTTAAGCCATTCCGTTCTTATCAGGTTATTCATAAAAGCGTTTGAAAAATTAATTGTTGGTTAATTCAAAGAATCTTGCTTCCAGTCTTTTCTTTTTCAGTAAAAGATGATTCAGCACCACGCCGTTTTGGAAACAATAACTATTGATCTCATCCAGTTTCGCTGTGCCTTTCGGCAATATGGCATGAACTGTTTTTGTTGCTTCATCAATCGTCACATTCTTGCTGACCTGTTGTAATACTTTTGATAGAGCTTCCAGGTTAGCTGCGCTTGCTTCTACAACATCTTCATCCATTAATACTTCTTCCACATCACCTGTGGTGAGAAGAGCTCCTGTTTTTAAAATAGCTACATGCGTACAAACTTTTTCAACTTCATCCAACAAATGACTTGCCATAATAATAGTGTGTCCATTTTTTCGTAATTCAATGATCAGTTGCCTGATCTCTGCAATGCCCACCGGATCCAATCCATTAGTTGGTTCATCGAGTACCAGCACCTGCGGATCACCTAATAGTGCTGCTCCAACAGCAAGCCGTTGCTTCATACCGAGGCTAAAAGTTTTAAAACTGCTTTTGCGTCGCTCATATAAATTCACTTTCTTTAAAACAAGATCAATATCCGAAGTGACACCTCTGCCGCTGATGGCTTGTGTGATTTTCAAATTATCAGATGCAGATAGGTAATGATAAAAATTCGGCGTTTCCAGTAAGGAACCGATCTTCTTTCTTTGTTCAGGAGATCCGGGATGTCCGAACCAGGAAAAAGTTCCGTTATTTGCTTTCAATACATCGAGGATGATACTCAGCAAAGTGGTTTTGCCGCTACCGTTAGGGCCAAGAATTCCAAACACACTTCCTTCGGGCACTTCAAATGAAACATTGTTCAATGCACGGACAGGGCCGTAGTATTTGGTGATATTATGAAGGGATAGAACTGAACTCATGATCGGTCAATTTTTAAATAATCATCAAAAATATGTTTTCATATTTATCCTGAAGAAAATAATTGATGAGATTTGCAAATTCTTATTCATATGGCAATTGTTCTAATTACGGGAGGCACAGGAATGATCGGCAAAGCGCTGACCAAAGCTTTGCTGGAAAAGGGTTATGAGGTTATTATTCTGACAAGAAACGTAAAGCAATTAAAAATTAAAAATGAGAAATTAAAGGTTGATTATACTGAATGGAATGTGGCAAAAAAGCTCATAGATGAAAATGCAATTGCAAAAGCCGACTATATTATTCATCTCGCCGGTGCCAATGTAGGAGAAAAACGATGGACAAAAAAAAGAAAGCAGGAAATTGTCAGCAGCCGGGTGGATAGCAGTAAACTTATTGTGGATAGCTTGAGAAATATTCCGAATAAAGTGAAAGCAGTCATCAGTGCTTCAGCAATGGGGTACTATGGACCAGATAGAGAAAATAATCCTGGGTTTAAAGAAACCGATCCTGCCTTTACTGATTTTTTGGGAAGCACCTGCAAGCAATGGGAAGAAAGTATTCAACCAGTTACTCAACTGGGAAAAAGATTGGTGTTATTAAGGGCGGGAATTGTACTGAGTAAAGATGGAGGAGCTTTTCCAAAATTTTTAAATGCTTTGAAATTCGGGTTTGCTACTGTTTTAGGAAAGGGAAAACAAATTATCAGCTGGATCCATATTGATGACTTGGTGAATCTTTACATCTATTCAATCGAAAATGAGAAGTTATCCGGTGTTTATAATGCTGTTGCACCCAACCCCGTTTCAAATAAAGAATTTGTTTTGACATTGGTGAAAGAGAGAAACAAATTTTATATTCCCGTACGAATCCCTGCTTTTGTTTTGAAAATAGTATTGGGTGAGATGAGTATTGAAGTGTTGAAAAGTGCAACAGTTAGTTCCGAGAAAATAAATAGACAGGGATTTCAATTTCAATACCGCAACCTTGAGGTGGCATTGAAACAATTGCTCAGTTAATCGTTATTTGCTAAAATAAACCTTGAATGCATCATTGACCCTTGCAAATTCTTTGTGAACCTGGGATATTCCAATAGCTCCGCCCATAAGGCCACTCGCATCTCTTCTTACTAAAACTGAAAAAGTATCGCCTTGAGGCCTGACCAGGAGTAGTATTTTAAAATATTTCCAGAAAGCCCCCAGGATAACACGCAATACCTGGTTCCCCTTTACGTATATTTTCCCATTTTCTGTTTCCTCTTTATAATTATATCCCTCTGCGGTAAAGAACAGGTTCAGCCTGTTGTCTAATTCTTCCCTTGTACAATTAGAGAAGCTATAAAAAACATGATCTTTGGCGGCTTCGGCTACGGTAAAATTCATAAAAGCAGGTTTTGATTATTAATTAAATATATGAATTAATCCCTTACCGGTTTTTCGCTTAATAGAGAATGGGATGCTTTTCTCCGGATCCAACAAATATTGCTGCAATTTTCATCTATTGATAAATTATTTCAGGAACCCAAAAGAAAGTCCCAGTTAAGGGGCTTTCATTATTCATCAAAAGGCTTTCTTTTCTTCGGGAATTTTAGGTGTTTCTTTTTGCGTGTATAATACAGCATTTACTTTTTTAGGATCGCCCTGATAGCTCCAGACAATATTGTTGATATATTTTCTGAAAACATTATTCAAATCATCCAGTGTTACTTTTTTCATATCATCTTTTATTTCAACTGATCTTTTCCAGTTGCCATTTATCACTTCGTTGCTGGCCAGGGAGCTTGCCTGTGCATCGTTCGTTTCCTGGCGGTAATATACATTGGTCAGATATTCTGTTTTCATGTTTTTTAATTCATCGGCAGTAAAGCCTTCGGCTTTAATTTTATCAATCAGTTGGCGGGCAACAGCAATATATTTATCCGGGTCCGTTGTGGACACAGAGATATTTGCATAGGAAGTCGTACCTCCGGTGAACCATGCTTGAGGAGCATAGGATAAACCATTTTTTGTTCTGATATCAATGAAATGGCGACTTGCAAAAATTCTCATCGCAAGCACAAATGCATTGTAGTCAGGAGTGCCGGGTTGCGGGCCGGCAGTAATTCCCTGTACATAGTTGGTTGCATTATCTCTTTGTTGCGATTTAAAATTATTTGCAACCGGGGAATAGTTTTCCGTCTTTTGTTTGTAAGGTGTTCCTGCGGGGATTTTTGCCAGCAAGGCTTTTACTTTACTTTCAATGGTTGCTTTGTCAAGATCACCTACTACCACTATCACTAATCTTGATCTTGTAAGAATAGATTGATAATATTTTTTTGTACCGACAGCAGTCAGCTTGCTAACTGTTTCCAGCGAACCTTGCGGATCTTTTGCATAATCTTTTCCTGCAAAAGCTGTTTGTTTTGCCATTTTATCAATAGCAAAATCAGGGCTGGCTTCATTCGCTCTGATAAAATTGATAGCATCTTGCTTAATGCGATCAAATTCTTTGCTATCAAAACGTGGAGTGACCAAGGCATCAACATATAGAGGCCAAACTGTTTCAAGATCATTTTTTATACAATTCATTTCGAAGGTTGCATAATCCATGCCTGTATAGCCATAAACCTGTGCACTTACTTTATCCAGTTTATTCTTGAAAGTATTCTTGTCATCCTTTGTGTTTCCACATTCTGTCAAGGCGCTCATCGCAATACTTTCGATACCTGCTTTATTAGCAGGATAATTTCGCACACCCCCTTTAATAATCGTCTGGATGACTACAATGTCATTTCCACTGGGCTGAACAATCACCTTTACACCATTAATATTCATATCATAAGCTTTGCCTAGTTGTGCTAATAAACTTGCAGGTATGGCTATTACGATAAGAAGAAATATATGTTTGATAATTTTTTGCATAGTAAATGATTTTAGTTTTTGAAGTATTCGCCCGGATCAAATTGTTTGTTCATGTCAGCATTGATGATCATACCGGCTACAAAAGGTTTGTTTACAATATATTTTTTTGCATATTGCTGAAGGTCTTCTCTTGTTACTTTCTTACAGGCATCAGTATAATCTGTAAAGTAATTCAGCGACGTACTGCACCATTGGTAAGTGAGTTGTGATGAAAGCGTAGATGGTTTTTCATTATTCCGAATATCATTCCGGTGCATGACTTCCTTAGCTGTTGCCAGTTGTTCATCCGTGAAATAATCAGCGTCGGCAAAATGACTGATCTGGTTCATCATTTCCGTATAATACTCTTTTAATTTCATCGGATTGGGCACAGCAAATATTTGTATCGGGCCGACGTACCTGCAAGTTGAGTAATTAATACTTGCGAAAGTTGCGAGACCTTTATCAACCAAAGCCTGTTGCCATTTGGAAGAATTTAATCCAAGGGCTGTGGAAAAGACATCAGCAACAACTGTATTAGCAGAGTCATTGCGAAAATCAGGTCCTTCCCATTGCAGCATTATATAAGGAGTTTGCGCAATAGAAGATTCTTTAACGAAGTAATCATTTTTTTCAAGTGGTTTGAATTCAGGGATCGGGTATTTCTGCTGCGGATCAAAGCCGCTGCTTTTCCAATCACCAAATATCTGTTTTGCTTCGGCAAAAGCGTCGGAAGGATTCACATCACCGCAAATAACCAGTATTGAATTATTGGGGAAATAATATTTGTCTTTAATGACCATCATTTTTTCCGGTGTAGCCGTATTGATGACTTCATGAATACCAATTGCATTTTTTCTTGTAACAAGATCGCCCCAGCATCTTTTTTGTGTTTCGAGCCACAATTGAAAAAACGGGTCACTTTCACCTCTTTGAAATTCTCCATCTACAACGGGCCTTTCTTTTTGCATATCTTCTATACGGTAAATAGGGAAACGTATCGCCGCATTCATGAATTTCAGGCCTGCTCCAAGACTGTCCTTATCAAACGTAAAAAAATAATTCACTCTTTCTACATCGGTGGTTCCGTTCCAGATCATTCCTAATTCCTCTGTTCTCTTAATGAATTTTTCCTGGTCGGGATAATCTTTATTGGCTTTAAAAAACATGTGTTCGAACATATGTGAAAGTCCGCTGTATTCCGGTCCTTCGGTATAGGCGCCATTTTTTACTGCAATTTCAATAGTAGCAAGCGGCACTTTGTGATTTTCGATCACTACTACTTCAAGACCATTATCCATTTTTTGCCAATAATAATTTTTTGGCAACCGGGGTTGGGCTGTAGCAGCAATAGCAACTCCAAAGCTGAGAATAGTTAAACAATTTTTTAACATAGAAAAAAATTTTGAGATACAATTAAGAATAAAAATTTGCACAAGATATCTGAAGCTCAAAAAATAATGTAGTATTTCAGGGGAAGGAAAATTTCAATGCGATGTCAAACTAAGACTGCTAATATAGGTATATTTCGCTATACAAGTCAGGTAGATGTTTATCCTTTTTATTTGCAGCAGGAGAATATTTATGATATTTTAATTCCGGACGGGCTTTCCCTCTTTAAGAACCGATTGAATTCTTTCCAAAGTTTTCTTTTCGCCGCATAAAGAAAGAAAAGCTTCTCGTTCCAGATCGAGCAAATATTGTTCAGAAACTAAACTGGGCTCGGTAAGATCTCCACCGCACATTACATAAGCCAGTTTTTTAGCTACGACCACATCATGATCTGTTGCATAGTTGTGCTCTCCACATTCCATTGATGCCGGCATACAAAGCACCAAGAGCAGAACGTCCCAAAACTTTGATATCTTTTCTTTGTACCGGTGTCAGATAACCGCCATCAAAAATTTCAATCACTGATTTTTTGGCTTCTGCGATCCTGCGATTTCTGATTGATCACTACTTCATCGTGTCCTTTTCTATAAACACCGATATCAAATCCTTCAAAAGCAGATGTGCCCACTTTTGCCGTAGCGATAGTGAAGAAACGATTTTTCAACGTGATGGTTTCCGGTTCATCTTCATGCATTTCATCAGAAGCTCTCAATGTAAATTCCTTGGTGCCACCGCCACCGGGAATCAAACCAACGCCCAATTCCACCAAACCGGTATATGTTTCTGCTGCCGGACAACATTTATCTGAATGTAAACTCAATTCGCAAGCGCCACCTAATGCCAAACCATGCGGAGCTACAACCACAGGAATAGAAGAATATCTTGCCCGCATCATTGTATTCTGAAAAAAACGTATCGCCATATCCAGTTCATCATATTCCTGTTCAATGGCGAGCATGAAGATCATTCCCACATTGGCGCCGGCAGAAAAATTAGCACCTTCATTGGCGATCACTAATCCTTTATAACCTTTTTCTGCTTTTTCAATCGAAGTTTGAATTCCGCTCAACACATCACCGCCGATGCTTCCCATTTTTGTGAACCATTGTAATCCTAATACATCATCACCAAGATCATACAATTTGCAACTCGCATTTTTCCAAATGAGTTTATCCTGGTAGTTGCTCATTACGATAAAGGAAGCCCCCCCGCTCCCCGAAGGGGAGATCTTAGTACCCGATTGGATTGAATAGTAGAAACAAGTTTTACCATTTTCTATTTTATAAAACGATTTAATTCCTTTTGCAAGCATTTCATCTACCCATGAAGCCACTTTGTACCCGGCATCTTTCATTGCTTTTACAGTTTTCTCAACTCCCAATACATCCCAGCTTTCAAAAGCGCCGATCTCCCAACCAAAGCCGGCCATCATTGCATCATCCACACGATAAATTTCATCGCTGATCTCCGGAATGCGATGCGAGATATAAGAGAATAATCCGTAATGAAAATGACGATAAAATTCTCCGGCTTTATCTTGTCCGGCGCATAAGCATTTTTAATCGCTGCTGCAGATCATCGATCGGTTTCGCAGTTTCAACAGTTGCAAATTTTGGTTTTACTCTTGGTTTATATTCAAATGTTTTCAGATCAAGTGTCAGAATTTCTGTTTCACCACCGGCACCTTTTGTTTTCTTAAAAAAACCTTGTCCTGTTTTATCACCCAGCCAGTTATTGGCGACCATTTTATCCAGCCATGCGGGAATCTTGAAAATTTCTTTCGCTTCATCATTCGGACAATTATCATGAACTCCGTTCGCAACTTTTACCAATGTATCAATGCCGACTACATCGGCTGTTCTGAATGTAGCAGATTTTGGACGGCCGATGATCGGGCCGGTTAATGCATCCACTTCATCAATGGTCAATCCTAGTTTATCTACGAGATCAAATATGGACATGATGCCATACACGCCAATACGATTAGCAATGAAAGCAGGAGTGTCTTTACATAAAACAGTTGTTTTTCCCAGATACAGATCACCATAGTGCATCAGGAAATCAACAATTGCAGGATCGGTATCCGGTGTTGGGATAATTTCCAGCAATCTTAAATAGCGTGGGGGATTGAAAAAATGTGTTCCGCAAAAATTCTTTTTAAAATCATCGCTTCTTCCTTCATTCAACAAATGAATGGGAATGCCAGAAGTGTTGGAAGTAATTAATGTTCCAGGCTTGCGGAATTGTTCTACTTTTTCGTAAACAGATTTTTTGATGTCCAATCGTTCTACAACTACTTCAATTATCCAATCACAGTTGGCAATATCTTTCATGTCGTCATCAAAATTGCCGGTAGTGATTTTTTTCAAAGCATCTTTATGATAAAGAGGAGAGGGGTTTGATTTTACGGCTGCGGTTAAAGAATCATTTACGATTTTATTTCTTGCTTTCGGGTCTTTACTTTCCACAGCATCTTTGGGTACGATATCAAGAAGTAAAACCTGGATCCCAATTCCTGCAAAATGACAGGCGATCCTTGATCCCATGACCCCGCTTCCCAATACAGCTACTTTTTTAATTGTTCTGTTCATAATTTCTCACAGATTTCACAGATTGACACGGATTAATTCATTCTTTTAATTTATTATCCTGATAATACTTTCTTTATCTTTTAATGAACTGACGTTAAAATTAACCAGTATTCCAATTTTCTTTCCTGATAATTTTAAATAGGTCAACAATTGCTTTTTATGCACATCATGTAACGTATCAACTGATTTTATTTCAACTATGACGGCATCTTCGACGAGAATATCTAATCTGAATCCTAATTCCAATTTTATATCATTATAATTTACTGGCAATCCAACCTGTGTCTGAACCATCAGATTTAGTTGGGATAATTCATAGGCTAACGCTGCTTCATATACGCTTTCCAGAAGGCCTGGGCCCAATTTTGAATGGACTTTAAATATGCATCCTCTTATTTTATATGTCAGATCGTTCAAATCCATTCTGTGCAAATCCGTGCAATCTGTGAGAAAACACAAGTAGTTAGTTAAACAACTAATTCCTATGCCGAAATTAAGCGATTTTTCTTGTTCGGGAGATGATGATATGATTATTGTTTCAGGGGCTCCAGTCCGCAATCGACTGTTATCTTTATTGTTTTTGAGATATTATCTCTGACAATATTTGGAACTGTTATTTTATAATCATCCAATAAAATGTTGAAGACCGAATTGGCTTGGAGTTTTCCGTCTTTTACAGCAATGGTACCTGTGGTTTCGACATCTTTTGTTTCTCCATGAATAGACAATTGACCTTTTACCTTTGCAGTATAAGTTCCATTTGAAGTATAATTGATCTCGCTGTTATTAATGATCTGCCCCTTAAATTCAGATTTCGGGAATTTATCACTTTCCACATAATCGGTATTGAAATGTTCCTGCATCAAAGCTTTTTTAAATTCAAAACCTTTCAGTAGAACAGCAAACTGGAGGTCACCGGTTTTAGTATCCAATACTGCTACAGCGTTTTTGTTGACTGCATCAATGTTTTCCATATTTGTAGCAGAGAATAAAGATATCTTGCCATTTTTAGTATAAAATTTATCCTGTGCATTTGCACATGCAGATATAAAAAGACAAATCACATTAAGAAAAAATCCGATTTTTTTCATGACTTCAGTTTTCATTTTTTTATGAGGGCACAACGATCTAATATTACGTCAGAGCCTAAACCCATATCATCTTTATTAAAACCCGAGCAGTGGCCCCGTAGAATTGCAGACGATCCTGTTTTTAAAACGGCTGCATCCTGGTTATGAGTAGAATCCATTGCACAGCGGACTGAAGAAAGACTCGTTGTATCACCCAACACTACCACATAGCCCCCGGAGCCATCATTGTCCAGTTTTTTGATAGCTCCATTTATTTCAATAATCTTGCCGAGATATTTTTTATTGGCGAGAGAATCGTTCTTTTCGTATTCATGAATAAGATCAGTTGCTGAAATTTTTATGTCAGCCTTAACATCTGCAATGTCTTTATTTGTCCGGTTATATTCTTTTAATCCCTGCCAGATGCCAATACCTATTGTAATAACGATGAGCAGCCCAATGAATTTCCTTTGCCGTTTCAATGCAAAAAATAAGATTAGCACGAGAATGGTTATGCCTGCGATTATTTTTAGTGATAACGGAAGTAGCATAAAATTTTCAGGGATTTTTACGAAGTTTAATCGTGTTTTGAAACGAAAAGGTTGCGTTATTTATTTTAAGGAATAAAAGCTTTGAGGATCATTAACTAACCGAAGAACCGGGTTCTACATTGTTTTCTGGTTTCAATAAAAATAATTTCCCGTCTTTATCTTCAGCGGTCAGGATCATTCCCTGGCTTTCGATTCCTCTCATTTTTCTCGGAGCAAGGTTTACGACTACGATTACTTGTTTACCAACTATTTCTTCTGGTTTATAATGTTGTGCAATGCCTGAAACAATTGTTCTTTTCTCAGAACCAAGGTCCACTTCTAATTTCAAGAGCTTATCAGCTTTTTCCACTTTTTCGCAGGCGATAACTGTACCGGCTTTTAATTCCAGTTTTGCAAAATCATCGTATTGAATTTGGGCCTTAGGTACTGACTCCTGACTCCCGACTCCTGACTTTTTCTCTTCCATTTGGATTTTTGAGTTTTGACTTTTAGAATTAGCTTTCAATTTTTCAACCTGCATTTTTATCTCATCATCTTCTATTTTTCTAAATAGCAATTCCGGTGGCCTCAAACTGTATCCTACACTCAGCAATTTCAGTTTGCCGGCATTTTCCCAATCCAGCATTTTATCCACCACTTTCATCATGTACAGCATTTTCTTCGAAGTATTGGGTAAAAACGGATTGATAAGGATGGCGAGATTCGCTGTCAATTGCAGACATATGATGTAAGCAATTATCAATTAATTTTTGATTGACTACCGACTCCTGACTACCGACTCCTGACTCACTGGCTTTCTTCCACGGTTCTTTTTCCTGTAAATATTTATTTCCTTTTCTTGCCAGGTCGATCACTTCAAACAAGGCATCACGAAATTGAAATTCTTCAATCGCCTTTTCAACTTTGACTTTTGAATTTTTTATTTCTTCGATTAGTTTTCTGTCAATATCATCCAACACATCTTCATGCAGCTTGGGCACTTTTCCCCCGCATAATTTATGCATCAAAACAAAAGTTCTGTTCACAAAATTTCCGAAGATGGCGACCAGTTCACTGTTATTCCTGTCCTGGAAATCTTTCCATGTAAAATCATTGTCTTTTGTTTCAGGCGCATTGGCGCAAAGCACATAACGCAAAACATCTTCACAACCGGGAAAATCATTTACATATTCATTTACCCACACAGCCCAGTTGCGGGAAGTGGAAACTTTATCTCCTTCAATATTTAAAAATTCATTGGCAGGTACATTATCAGGCAATACAAAATTTCCATGTGCTCTCAGCATGGCAGGAAAAATGATGCAATGAAAAACGATATTGTCTTTGCCAATAAAATGGAGAAGCTTGGTATCTTCTTTGCACCAATAGTCAGCCCATTTATCGGTCAGTTCTTTTGTGGCGCTGATATAACCGATCGGTGCATCAAACCATACATACAAAACTTTTCCTTCGGCATCGGGGAGGGGAACCTTTACTCCCCAATTGCTGTCTCTTGTCATGGCTCGTGATTGCAAGCCATTATCCAGCCAACTTTTGCATTGGCCATACACATTATTCTTCCATTCTTTATGATCTTCTAATATCCATTCTTTCAGCCAGGCTTCATAATTCTGCAATGGGAAATACCAATGTTTGGTTTTCTTTTTTACAGGAACTGCATCACTCAACGTACTTTTTGGATTGATCAATTGTTCCGGACTTAATGAAGATCCGCATCGTTCACATTGATCGCCGTAGGCACTTGGATTACCGCAAACAGGGCAAGTGCCGGTGATATAGCGATCAGCCAAAAATGTTTTTGCTTTTTCATCATAATATTGTTCCGTTTCTTTTTCTTCAAACAAACCATCATCATACATTTTTTTAAAAAACCCGGCAGCAGTTTCATGATGTACTTTATTGGAAGTTCGGGAATAGATGTCAAATGAAATTCCCATCTGCGCAAAACTGTCTTTGATGATGGCATGATATTTATCCACGATCTGTTGAGGACTTACACCTTCTTTCATCGCACGGATGGTGATAGGAACGCCATGTTCATCGCTACCGCAAACAAATATAATGTCCCGTTTTTGTGACCGTTGGTATCGTACATAAATATCTGCAGGGATATATACACCGGCCATGTGACCGATATGTACCGGCCCATTGGCATAAGGTAATGCTGCCGTAACTAATATTCTTTTAAAATCTGGCATTTCTTTGTCTAAATATTTGTTTGTTGTCATCGCCTGTGCTACTATCATCGTCCCTTGCGTCGCACTCTTCAGCGACAACAATTCTATTCGGCAATTAAGTGTGCAAAAATACCGTAATAAGAGTCATTGCCCAAAATGACCGATTTCTAATATCTTTAAAACATGAAGCGAAAACAATTCATTAATTCAGCCGCTACTTTGCTTGCAGCCACTGCATTGCCATCTTTATCGGCGAGTGCTGATAATAATGATCCGGATACCTGTTGCATCTGTTATACCACGGTATCTGAAGAAAGGAGATATGATCGGGATCACTGCTCCCGCAGGTTATATAACTGCCGAAGAAATTGCTCCATCGGTTCAACTGATGGAGAATTGGGGTTACCAGATAAAGGTTGGCGATACGATTGGGAAAAAAGATTTCACATTTGCCGGAACTGATGAAGAACGATTGACAGATTTCCAAAAAATGCTGGATGATCCGAAAGTAAAAGCCATCATGTGTGCAAGAGGAGGGTATGGTTCCATCAGAATCTTAGATAAAATTAATTGGACTCGTTTCAAAACAAAACCAAAATGGATCATCGGTTTCAGCGACATTACTGTATTGCATGCGCATATTAACCGGAATTTTGGAATTGCTACCATTCATTCCAAAATGTGTAACAGTTTTCCTGATGACTGGAGCAAGGCAGAGCCAATACAGGTAGAAACTATCGAATCTATTCACAAAGCGTTGAACGGAGAAAAAATGAAATATGAAGCGACTTTAAATGCAAATAATCGTTTGGGAACCTGTGAAGGGACTTTGGTTGGCGGAAACTTGAAGACATTAGAAACGTTGGCAGGTTCTGTTTCCGATCTGAATACTACCGGTAAAATTTTATTTGTAGAAGACACAGGTGAGTATATGTATAGCATCGATCGTATGTTCTGGAGTTTAAAAAGAACGGGAAAATTATCTCGCCTGAAAGGATTGATTGTTGGCGGATTTAAAGTAAAGACCGATCCCGACACAGAAGATTTTGGAGAGACATTGGAACAAATTGTTCTGGAAAAAATCAAGAATTATAAATACCCTGTTTGTTTTGATTTTCCTGTAGGCCATCAAAAAAACAATTTTGCATTGAAATGCGGATGCAGGCACAGTTTATCAGTTACAGAAACAAACACCATTCTGAAAGAAGTATAACACTAACCTAACCCGACGATTTCATTATTGATCACATCTATTGTGTTGGCAGCAGGTATTTCGGGCAAACCGGGCATGCGGGTCATTTCTCCACATACTGCCACAATAAAGCCAGCTCCGGCATTTACAATTACATCATCAACGGAAATGTCAAAGTTGTCATAGGTGTAGATGTCTTCTGGTATATCCGTAAAAGAAAATTGTGTTTTAGCAATGCAAACGGGCAGGTTACTAAATCCCAACCTGATTATTCTTTTCAAATGTTGCCGGGCCTTTTTTTCAAAGATCACATCCCGGCCTCCATAGATTTTTTTTACGATCTTCCTGATCTTATCTTCTATGCTATCTGATAAGTCATACGTATAACGAACGGGTTTGGGTTCCTCCTTAGTTAGTTCAACAATTTTCCTGGCAGCTTCAATAGTGCCTTCACTTCCGAGAGCAAATGCTTCATTGACAGCAAATGGTATCTTTCTTTCGTCACACCATTTTTTTATTAAATCAATTTCTGCGGCATCATCAAAATCAAATTTATTCAGGACAACCAACACCTGTTGATCAAATGATTTTAAAATATGCAAATGCCTTTCCACATTTCTCATTCCTTTGATTAAGGCGATTGTGTTAGGCTGTTTAATATTATTTTGCAAACTTTCACCATGAAGTTTCAGGGATTGTGTCGTTATAACTAATACACATAATGACGGAGTCAGACCTGCAGTCCTGCATTTAATATTGAAAAATTTTTCTGCGCCCAGATCACTGCCGAAACCAGCTTCTGTCAAAACATAGTCCCCATATTGCATAGCAGTCTTGGTAGCGATGATTGAATTGCATCCATGCGCAATATTTGCAAAAGGGCCGCCATGCACAATAGCAGGCGTAGATTCTAATGTTTGAACAAGGTTGGGTTTTATAGCATCTATTAATAGTGCAGTAATGGCACCGCCTACTTTGAGATCTTTGGTGGTAAAAATCTTGTCACCGGCAGTATAGCCTAACAATATTGAATCAATTTTTTTTCTCAGTTCATTAATGTCATGCGATAAACAAAGAATGGCCATAAGTTCTGATGCGGGAGTAATATCAAAGCCGGTTTCAGCCGGCAATCCATTCTTTTCTCCGTGCAGGCCGGTAACAATAAATCGTAAGGAACGATCATTTACATCCAGCACCCTTCTCCAATACACATCTTTCATTTCATCAGGCGATCCTTTTTTGTGATAGTTGTAATTATCCAGCAAAGCAGCCAGCATATTATTGGCTGCACTGATCATATGAAAATCTCCATTGAAATGAAGATTGATGTCGGCAGACGGATACAATTTTGATTTTCCACCTCCGGTCGCACCTCCCTTCATTCCGAAACAAGGTCCTAAAGAAGGTTCACGCAAAGCGAGAATTGCTTTTTTACCAATTCTTGTCAGTCCATCTGCCAAACCTATTGAAGTTGTTGTTTTGCCATTACCAGCTTTTGTAGGAGTAATAGAAGTAACAAGTATTAATTTGCTTTTTTTTATTTTTTCTTCGTCAAATACTTTAATATCAATTTTCGCTTTGTATTTTCCATAAGTAACGATCTCGTCCGGATCTAAACCAAGATAAGCCGCTGTTTCGAGTACCGGCTTTACAGATAATTCAGGCATGACAATATTTTAAGAGTTAAAAATATTGAGCAATTAATACTTATTGCTTGATTTTAGTAATGTCGTTGATTGATTGCAATCATATCAGTAACTTGCTCATAACAATTTAAGAATGATAACGATTCCGCCTTATTTGCAAAAAGGAGACACGATCGGGTTGGTTTGTCCTGCCGGTTTCATGCCTTTGGAAAAGGCAGAAGCCTGTATTCAGACTTTACATGACTGGGGCTATCATGTGAAAGTGGGAGCGACGGTGGGAAGCAATTCTGAAAATTATTTTTCCGGAACTGACGAAGAACGGTTGAATGATTTCCAGGAAATGTTAGATGACGATGAGGTAAAAGCGGTTCTTTGTGCACGGGGCGGCTATGGAACTACACGGATCATTGATGGGCTCCGGTTCAAGAAATTTGAAGAACAGCCTAAATGGATAATCGGGTTCAGCGATATCACAGTCTTACATTCACATTTATATTCCAATTATTATATTTCATCTCTCCATGCACCGATGGCGTCAGCTTTCAGTAATGGCGGCTCAGAAAATGAGTTTATATTATCACTGAAGAATGCATTGGAAGGGAAAAAGACACGACACCACTGTGCCGTTCATGAATTCAATAGGAAGGGAGAAGGTATTGGCGAATTGATTGGCGGCAACCTGGCTTTATTGACACATTTGATCGGAACGGATTCCGATATTAAAACAAAAGGAAGGATCTTATTTATTGAAGATACCGGCGAATACCTTTATAATATCGACCGGATGATGTATCAGCTGAAGCGAAGCGGGAAGCTATCCAGACTGGCCGGATTGATCGTTGGCGGATTCACAGATATTAAAGACACAGAACGACCTTTCGGAAAAACTGCTTATGAAATTATCAGGGATGTTGTGAGTGACTACGATTACCCGGTTTGTTTTGGTTTCCCGGTTAGCCACGAAAAAGAAAATTATGCTTTGAAAATAGGAGTAGGATATAAACTAAAAGTCACAAAAAGCAAAGTGCTGTTGGAAGAATAGTAAGAAATAAAAAAGGGACATGCGAACATGTCCCTATGAAAGAGTAAGATCAGAAACGGTTGAAATAATCTCTTATTTTGTAAGGCAGGTTGCTATTCATTTCTTCTGTCATGCAATTTATAATTTCATCTGCAGAGGGTGGACGTTCTTGTTTGCGATTTACAAGTTGTTTATCACTATCACTTAAAGCTCTTTCATCACCGGTGTAGGTGGCAAACTCGGTATACCAATCATCATTGCTCTTTAAAATATCAGACCACAACCTGTTGCCTTCTGCATCCCTGACAGTTATCTGCAATGATCCTTCTGAATGCATAGATCTCTGGATAGTTGTGATCTTAGCCTTTACAGTGCCATAAACTTTTAACGTGGAGTCAGGTTTATACACAATCTCTTTTGTAACTACATTTTGGGATACTTCTCTTGTCTTTTTTGTATCATAGAATCCGCCAATATTCATATTCATAAACTGCATTTCAACAAAATTATCAACACGAATATTCAGGCTTCTTGCTTCTGCGTCAGAGTAAAATTTCACAAACTGATTACCGCTATTGCTCTTGAGATTACGAAGTAATTGGCCATCTACATTATTATAATCATAATTGTAAGAGCTAAACCTGAAATCGTAGTGGTTCATTGGAAGCAACACAATGTTGGTCACAGCATCATTGTATGCTTCGTTCATTTTATCTAACACCTCAATGTTACCAGGTTTAAATCTCAGAGCTGCCTGGAATTCACCATAAGCATTCTCAAAACTTTGCTTATCGTTTTTTTCCATCCATGTCAATCCTCTTTCATAATGAGCATCGCCTGCCTTTTCAGCGTAAGTAATAAGATAAGAAGAATAATCAGTTGGATTCACTAATTTATAAACTTGCGGCGATCTGTAAATAGCTTCATACATGTTTTGCAGCGAAGAATATTCATTGTATATCCATTCCCATTTCAGATCATTATTGCTGGATGAATAATTGGCAATATTTTTTTCATGATCGTCTACAGCAAAATGATAGGCATCCATGATAGTGCTCTGCAGCTGTTTATCGTTTGGGTCTTTCTGCAATTTTTTTGCGGCTACAGTTACGGCCTCATCATAGTTACCTTTTTGATAAAGCTTGCTGGCGGATTTACAGCTTATCAGAAATGTTACAACTGATAAAATAAAAATTGTGTAAAGTTTGTTTTTCATAAATACCTCTGTTTAGGTATTGGATTTTCAAAAAGGTCTCCAATTAAATTGCAAGAAGCGGAATTATACTTTAATTAACAAGAGAAAAATTGTATAGTAAATCACGGATCGGCGATAGGGAAATTACTTACCTGATATTATCAATATTTCAGAATATCCCTGACAAAATTATGGTACTCGTCAAAAGAAGGAAGATTGTTATGCCCGCCTCCATGAATTCGGATCAGTGTAATTTTTCCGGGATTGATTTTTTGTAATGCTTCACTGTGCCGGATCGGGATAAGCCAGTCTTTTGTGCCATGAATAATATAGGTATGGCAATTTACTTGCTGTATCCATTTGTCAGTCCGCAGGTGAAAGCGCAATACAATCCGAACGGGTAAAATGGGAAGAAACCGTTCTACTACTTTTATGAAACTATAATAAGGTGAATCAAGAATGAGATAGCGGGGCTTATTATCTGAGGCCATTTTAGTGGCAAAGCCGCTGCCGATACTTCGGCCATAGACAATGATATGGTGTTCCGGATATTTTTCTGCCAAGCGTTCATAGACATATTGCATATCATTCAGCATATCTTTTTCACTTCGTTTGCCGGTGCTTTTTCCAAATCCTCGGTAGTCTACCAGCACCACATCATAATCATACCGGTAAAAATCTCTGGCATATTTGGCCCAGCCTTTTATACTTCGGGTATTGCCATGAAAATAAAGAATCAAGCCCTGTGGGTTTTCCCGGTAAAAATGCAAGTCCATTGATCCGGACACCGGGTTCCACATCAAAAAAATATTCTTTGAAAGGAATATCGTATTTGAATTGAAAATCCTGTTTTAGTTTTTCAGGTTTGAAAATGAATTTTTCCTGGAAAAAATAAGCGAGAGATAGACAGCAGAATAATCCCGGCGATGATATACCAGATGAAGACAGGCAAGAGTTTCGTTTTGGTAGTCATGAGATAATAAGCTGAAGTTATAAAAACTTACTGTCTATTCGGAATCAGACTATTAACTGTATCTCAGTCTTCTACCCTTTTCAGTTTCAGATTAGTAACCGGTGCAACAATCAGTGGGAATTTTTCAACGGTTACATTCGCGACATCAAGGCCAAATCCTCTTTCTTCAGAAAGACTGATGTTCTTTCAGCCAGAAATGGAGTTTCATGATCACTCGTTCCATAAAAGGAAGTTCATTATCCTGGCTCAGGTATTTTTCCATTACCATAAACTGGAAATCGCCAACCGTATTGCTGCTGGCAAGGCTTTCATAACGGCTGATAATATTCACTTCTTTATTGGCCACCAGGTCTTCCACCACTTTTCGGAACATCAGGTTGATGCGTGGCTCCATCCGGAATCCTAAGCCTGAAATCAACCCGGATGATATCATTGGGAATAATATGTTCCACTTTGTATTCGCAGGTATAAGGATCATCCATCGTATCCACATGCACAAACCAATAAATATCTGCCCGTTTGGGTTTTTTATTCAGAATAGAATAAATGATCTTATGCTCAATTTCTTTTGGATTATTGGCGCTGGTCAGGTAAACAAGGTGTGTAGCATATTTGGGAACAGATTTGATCATTACTCAATTCCTGTATTTTGGGAATATAATGTTCCATCCGTACAAATTCCACATAGCGGTTCTTGATCTTTCTGGCCCGGTACCATATGTACATGACCAGGAACAATAACCCTCCAACGATCAGGGCTACATAACCACCATGAGGAAATTTATCAAGATTGGCAACAAGAAAACTGAATTCAATAGTGAAATAAACGATCAGGTAAACATAAATCCAAAACGATTTTGACCCGGTGCAATACCAGGATAATTGGCAAACAAGATAGAGTGGCGATCATACATAAGAGTAATAGCAAGTCCATAGGCCGCTTCCATATTGGTTGATTTCTGGAAATAAAGAACAATACCGATACAACCGAAAAACAGTAACAGATTAACCCCGGTATATATAATTGTCCTCTTTCTTCTGTAGGATAACGTGATTTTCATTTTTGGCCATAGATTCAATCGCATGGCTTCACTGATCAGGGTAAATGAACCGGAGATCAATGCCTGGCTGGCAATAATGGCTGCAGATGTTGCAATAATAATCCGATAAGTTTGAACCATTGAGGCATCATTCCATAAAAAGCATTAAACCCACCTGATTCGATCATATCGGCCGAAATTACTTGCCCATTATAATGTGCCAGTAACCAGGCGCCCTGTCCAAAATAATTAAGAAGTAAGCAGGTTTTTACAAATATCCATGAATAGCGGATATTCTCTTTGCCACAATGACCCAGATCAGAATACAATGCTTCAGCACCGGTTGTACAAAGAAAACAGCCCCAAGTATCCAAAATCCTTTCGGGATAAGTGGTCAAAAGTTCAATGGCATAATGGGACTGAATGCTTTAAAAATTCCGAGATCATCAAACAGATGTACAGCTCCCAGAATAGCCAGCATCAAAAACCAGATAGTCATGATCGGGCCAAAAAGTTTTCCGATAGATGCAGTACCAAATTGCTGCAGGAAAAAAAAACAGTGAAGAATGCCAGTACAATATAAACAATCGTCCAGTCGCCATATCTCTGAAAACAGGTAATCTGGCGCAATCCTTCAACGGCAGAAGTAACAGAGATAGGCGGAGTGATCATACCATCGGCAAGAAGGCAGCACCGCCGATCATGGCCGGAATTACCAGCCATTTTTTTTGCCTTCGTACCAATGCATATAAAGAAAAAATGCCACCTTCACCCCGGTTATCTGCTCTTAAGAGTAAGAATCACATATTTAATGGTGGTTTGAAGAGTAAGTGTCCAGATAATACAGGATAAGGCACCCAGAATTAGTTCTTCACTGATGATCTTTGCCTTTAGTGATAGCATTTAATACATAAAGTGGCGAAGTGCCAATATCTCCGTAAATAATTCCTAAGGCAATAATTAATCCTGCGGCGGTGACTTTATTGGTCGGTATTTTCACTTTCTGGAGTTGTGGTTTGGGTCCTGGTACAGATTTTTATTCTGTAGGATAATGCCTGCAAAGGTATATGCAAAATTCAATTACAACGAACAGATGTTAAAACTATTGCATTATCTTGTCGATGGTCGGGATAATGATTACCTGATGCAGCTTTCTGAATTTTTTTAACGTTGTTCATGTAATAGACATTCGATTGGGCATCTGGTTAAAATAAAAGCTGCAGGTTTTGGCAGGCAACTTGTAACTTTAATAAGCAAAAAATCAGAATATTATGATCTCGTGGAAAATGGTTTTTACTATTGTCATGTATTGCATGGCCGGTCTTTCGGCTTCCGCCCAAAAAATAGTTTATTCCGAACCGGATAAAGATGATACCCGCCGGATGAATTTTGAAATTGTCGGAAAGATCGATGGCAATTTTCTTATCTATAAAAATATCCGGAACAGAAACTGGATAACGGTATTGGATAATGATATGCAGCAAATCGCTAAAGTAGAGCAGGACTATGTACCCGATAATGACAGGATGATCAATGTTGATTTTTTCCCTTACAATGATTTTTGCTACATGATCTATCAATACCAGAAAAGAAATATGGTGTATTGCATGGCTGTAAAAATTGATGGTAATGGAAAAAAAATAGGCGATGTGATGCAATTGGATACCACCCAGATTGGTTTTGCTGCCAATAATAAAATCTATACAGTGCTTATCAAGCGAAGATAAAAGCAAGATCATTGTTTTTAAGATAAATAGCAAGAACAGGAGACTTTACACTATCACCACCATACTGTATGATGATAAGCTGGAATTACTGAAAAAAAGCCGCTTGACAATGCCCATGGAAGACCGAGATGATTATCTGAATGAATTTCAACTGGACAATGATGGCGATCTTGTTTTTACAAAATTTCTACAGAAGCAACAATGAGAATATCGCTGAAGCTGCATTTGTTATAAAATATGCACAGGCAGATACTCTTTGGTAAACAGATCTGCAACCTTGAAAAAACCTACCTGGATGAGATTCACATCAAAGTGGATAATTTTAATAAACGATATTTCCTTACTTCTTTTTATTATAAAGCAAAGACGAGGAAATATTGATGGATTTTATTTTTATATCTGGGATAAACAAGCAGGTCAAGACTGATAATGGAAGATACCATTATCTTCAGTGATGAATTGCGCAAAGAAGCAAGGGGCAATGCAGTATGAAAATGGCATTCAATGATTATTTTATCCGGAATATCATTACACGAAGGGATGGTGGATTTATTATCGGGAGCGAATGCTTATTATACCACTTCCCGGTATAATAACTGGAACCGGTGGGATTATCTGTATGGTTCTCCTTTTATTCGCCCTGTTGGATTACTATTATTATTCACCTTATTACAACAACTATTGGTGGAACTCAAGATCGGTAATAACTAGTCAGAATGTCCGATACCATGCCGATAATATTGCTAGTTTTTTCTTTTGATAGCAATGGCAAACTTGAATGGAGCAAATGTAATCGGCAAAGGACAGTTTGATGATGAGATCAGATGATCTGATATCTTACCAGGTCATGAATACAGGCGGTCAACTACATTTTCTTTTTAATAACATGGAAAGAAGAATTAACCTTCTTAAATGATTATCAGCATTACCCCCGATGGGCAGATCAACCGGAATCCAACCCTCAAAAACCTGGACAGAGGATATGAGTTTATGCCAAAATATGGCAAACAGGTCAGTGCAAGGCAAATAATAATTCCTTGTCTATACAGAAATCTTATTTGCTTTGCAAAAATTGATTATAACTAAACCAAGTTTAATTAATCCATTATCCGTGATCGGAATATTTAAACAAAAAAACTCCGGCTAATATTATTTTACTGCTGGTATTCGGGGTACTGATTAAGCTGCCCGATGTTCTTGCATCCGCATATCCCGGTTATCCGTAACAGCGATGGAGCACTTTTTAATGCGATATTAAGGTTTCTTGACAAGCCTATCAGGTAATCTACTCCGATCATTTATCCTCTGCTTGCCTTTGCCTTGTTATTTCTTCAGGCCATTATCATTAACCAGTTTATCAATAACCAGCGAATGATGAACCGGTCCAACTTACCTGTCCGGGAATGGCCTATATGCTGATCACTTCTCTTATTTCCGGAATGGAATTATTTTTCAGCGCCACTGCTTATCAATACGATTTTACTTATTTGTTTTATCCGGTTTATTCAGAATTTATAATCAACAAAATGCAAAAGGCACCATTTTTAATATCGGTCTTGCATTGGGTATTGCAGGTTTCCTGTTTCTTTCATCATTGACCTTTATTATCTGGATATTTCTGGCTCTTGCGGTCATGCGACCATTCCGGCTGAATGAATGGGTGCTTTGCATACTGGGAATCACAACACCTTTTTATTTTTATGCTGTTTATCTTTTTATTACTGATCAATGGAGCTGGGACGCATCTGTGCCTCATATCTCTATTGGTGTTCCTTCTATGCAACAATCTGCCTGGCTGGCGGGCAGTGTCTTTTCTGATTAGCTGTTCCATTTCTGGTGGGCGGATATTATGTGCAGGATAACCTGCGGAAGATGCTGATAAAGGTTCGGAAAGGATGGAGCCTTATTACTGCTTATATTTGTTGGCAGCCATTGTTGTTCCCTTTGTCAATACCAGCGACAGTTTTGAAAATTGGATTATGGCCATGGTCCCGTTTGCTGCTTTTCATGCCTGCACTTATCTCTATTCAAACTTGCAAATTATTTCCTTTGATGCTATTCTGGCTAACGGTAGCTTTTGTGATTGCCTATCAGTATTATGGGCCGGGTTGGTAAATCGTTGCAATCAAGCTTAGCCAATGCTGTATTTTATCTTTGTGCGTTTCTCATTAATAAATTAAAATATGAAATTTGGCGTTGTTGTTTTTCCCGGTTCCAATTGCGACAGAGATATGTATGATGCACTTGACTTATGATCTGGAACAGGAAGTGATCATGCTCTGGCATAAGGATAAGGACCTGAGTCAATTTAATCACAGGAAGATTGTATCATTCTTACCGGGTGGATTTTCATATGGCGATTATCTGCGTTGCGGTGCCATTGCCCGTTTTAGCCCAATGATGCAAAGTGTGATTGAATTTGCCAATGCAGGTGGAAAAGTATTTGGGGTATGTAACGGTTTCCAGATATTATGTGAATCACATTTATTACCCGGAGCATTATTACGAAACGGGAATCAGCAATTTGTTTGCAAAAATGTTTTTATCACTAACGAGCCCGGAAAAATTTATAAAATTCCGGTTGCACATGGTGAAGGAAGATATTATGCTGATGAAAAAACATTGAATGAACTGGAAGCAAATGGCCAGGTGATTTTCAGTATTGTGATGAAAATGGAAACATTACTGATGCAGTCCAATCCCAATGGGTCCATGAGAAATATTGCCGGCATTTGTAATGCCAACCGTAATGTATTTGGTATGATGCCTCATCCCGAAAGAGCCTGTTCTGTGGCATTGGGCAATACAGATGGGCGGGAAATAATTAAAAACTTGTTGATGGCAGAGCAACTCGTTTATTAAAATGCCATCTTATCACTGAATTATCCGGTTCGTCCTTTTTCTTTAAACATAAATTGACTTGAATTTAATTTTAACAGTTACTATTCTTATTAATTCAGATTTTTGTAAGCATGATATTTTGGAAAATCAATATGAAAAAGATACTCACCATTGTTATAGTTTTTGCGGTTACTTCTTTACAGGCACAAACATTAGTTTGAATCCCGTTAGCTGGACTTTTTCTGCTAAAAAAACCGGTGATAAGACTTACGAAATTCACCTGACAGCAACTATAGAATCAGGCTGGCATTTATATTCTCAGACACAGCCTGAAGATGCGATTGCGATCCCAACCGGGATCACGTTTAATGCAAACCCAATCTTGACTTATGATAAGAAAGTGAAAGAAGTCGGCAAAATGGAAAAATTCCATGATGACAACCTTAAACTTTCCGCCAATCAATATTCTAACAAAGTAGATTTTGTTCAGGTGATTAAACTAAAAGCTAATGCAAAAACAAATATCAGCGGCAGTGTGGAATATCAAACCTGCGATGATAAAAAATGCCTTCCGCCTAAAACGGTTAATTTTAGCGTTGCGATTAAATAAAATGATTGAATTCATGTGACTATATAACGAGTTCTTGTAAAAAGAACTCGTTGTTTTTTTTAAATAATACAAGAATGTTTTTCAAAGCCCGAATCACAGTCTTTTTTTCTCTGTTGCTTTGTTTCGCTATCAAAAGCTTTTCCCAGGAAGTAGCTTCACCTTATCATTGGAAAGTGTCTGCCAGGAAAACGGGAGATGGTATTTACGAACTTACTTTTTCTTCTGATAATGTTGCCGGATGGCAATTATATGCACCCTAACAAAGTGCTGAACGAAGTAAAAATGGCTGAATTGATTTTTACTGATTCAAGCATCCGGCAAATTCAGGATTTTACTGAATCAGGAACATCCCGGAATATTAACAATTTTCGGAAACGAGGATATCAAAGTTTTCGAGGGAGCCACTCAATGGAAAGCCATCATTCATATTGCAGGGATTGTTCCCGCTCAACTACAGGGAAAACTGTACTACTCTTATGGGAAAAACGATGAATTTTATCCTTCCAACTAGTTTTTCATTTGCTGTAAATCTGGAAGGAGGCGTTGCTTCCACCACAAGAATAATGATTCCCTCAATTGATATCAACAACCCGGTGAATGATTGTGGCGATACCGTTAAAAAGAACAGCAATCTTTTTGTTATTTTTCTTCTTGGACTTTTAGGAGGCCTCATTGCATTATTAACGCCTTGTGTTTTTCCCATGATCCCAGTGACGGTTATCTTTCTTTACAAAAAGAACCGAACAGAAGAAGAAAGGAATACAAGGGGCAATGCTTTATGGTTTTTTTATTTTCCTGATTTATGTTCTGATAACAGTTCCTTTTCATATTGCCAGGTAAGACATAAGCCCTGATATTTTCAATAACATTTCAACAAACGTGTGGCTGAATCTTTTCTTTTTTGCCATATTTGTGGTGTTTGCCATTTCATTCTTTGGGTATTTTGAAATTGCTTTGCCATCAGGATTAGCCAATAAAATGGGTGCCAAATCCGGGATAGGAAATTTTGCAGGAATATTTTTTATGGCACTCACATTGGCAATTGTTTCATTTTCCTGTACGGGTCCTATACTGGGAACTTTATTGGCGGGAGTTGCAGAGCAAGGGGCATGGCCACTTACTGTTGGCGCTGCAGGTTTTGGATTGGCCTTAGGCTTGCCGTTCGCATTGTTTGCTATGTTTCCCAACTGGCTGCATTCGATTCCAAAATCAGGAGGATGGATGACCGATGTAAAAGTGGTATTGGGCTTTATTGAATTGGCGTTGGCAGTTAAATTTCTTGTCCAATGCAGATATTGTAAAACAATGGGGATTGTTGAAAAGAGAAATGTTTATTGGACTCTGGATCCTGATAGGGATTCTGATCGTATTATATCTTCTGGGCTTATTAAAGTTTTCTCATAGTTCACCGGTAACAAAATTCAGCAAGACAGGATTGCTTTCCTTGTAATTTTCACTGCAGCTACTTTATATCTTATTCCGGGTATTACTAATACTAATTGGGCAAAACTGAAACTGATCAGCGGATTTCCGCCGCCGGTTTGTTATAGTATTTATAAACAACCCGTGAATTGCGATAAACCTTTGTTAGACTATGAGCAGGCATTGCAATTAGCAAGAAAAGAAAATAAACCTGTATTGATCGACTTTACCGGATGGGCTTGTGTCAATTGCAGAAGAATGGAAGAAAAGGTTTGGACCAAGCCGGATGTTGAAAAGCTGATGCGAAATGATTTTATTGTCGTTTCGTTATATGTAGATGAAAGAACAAAATTGCCGACTGCCCAGCAAACAGTTTATAAAGCAAAAAACGGGAGTGAAAAATCTATTATAACTGTTGGTGATAAATGGACAACTTTTCAGATTGATAATTTTAATGCGACATCTCAACCGCAATATGCTATTATAAGCCCTGATGAAAAAGCGTTGGCCAAAACAAAATTTTATACTCCGGATGCACATGAATTTGCTGCATGGCTTCAATGTGGGCTGGATGCGTTTAAGAAGAGTCAGACAAATAGATTTAGAAATATTGCAGATAAAAAATATCCCGAAAAATTTTCGGGACATTTTAATTTGGTGTCATTCTGTAGCAGCCTACACTCGGCAAGCAATATGGAAAAATTCTTTTTCGAAGTAAGAACTTTTCCGGTCGGGGTTGGAGATACAGAATGACAAGAACTTGTTTCCTATAAAGCAATTTGTTTTTGCATCATCAACTTTCGCAGGTTAATAAGACCATAACGCATACGGCCCAGAGCTGTATTGATACTGCAATTAGTAGCTGCTGCAATTTCTTTAAAACTCATATCAGCATAATGACGCAATATGATTACTTCACGCTGATCTTCCGGCAGGCGTTGCAGCATTTCACGAACACGGTCATGGCTTTGTCTTTTCATCATTGTAGTCTCAGCGCTGTCTTCAGAAAAATTCAGCACTTCAAAAATGTCTTTGTCCTCACCGTTACGGATGGTTGGTGTACGTTTTACTTTACGGAAATGATCCACACAAAGATTGTGTGCAATCCGCATGGCCCAGGGAAGAAACTTTCCTTCCTCCGTATAGCGGCCGCTGCGCATGGTATCAATAATGCGGATAAAAACATCCTGGAAAATATCTTCAGCCAGGTATTTGTCTTTAACGAGGAAAAGAATAGACGTGTACAAGTTTGTCCTTGTGACGAAGCACCAGGGCTTCCAAAGCGTCCAGGATTTCCATCTGTAAAAAGATGGATCAGTTCATGGTCGGTTTTCTTGTTAAAAGCTTTCATAAACTCCTACAGGTTTAGGTTGATTCGCCGGAGGCGAATGTTCAATGGATATTGGTTAATAAAAATTGGTAATAAAATAAATTCAAGTAGAAGTTTATGCGATAGGCGAGTTATGTTTTTGGTTATTCATTTTTTGGATATTGGACTTTAAAAATAGAGCATTTTCTGAAACGACCAAACATTTAGTGCGTCATAAAGCTATAATCATTTTCCTAAAAAACTGTTAATCATCCGTCTGAAAATTAAGATGGAATAAGGGTTTACATTTGCAGACCATATAATGGAAAATTTAATAAAAGGGAAAAAACCCGATAAAAGTACGACCGTAAATTCCGCAGAAAATATCTTTATTAAAGGTGCAAGGGTTCATAACCTGAAGAATATTGACTGTACGAAATTCCCCGAAATAAACTGGTGGTTGTTACCGGTGTTTCCGGTTCAGGAAAATCTTCACTTACCATTGATACTCTTATATGCAGAAGGACAACGGCGTTATGCAGAAAGCCTTAGTGCCTATGCCCGCCAGTTTCTGAACACGGATGAATAAACCGGATGTGGATTATATTAAAGGCCTATGTCCGGCTATTGCAATTGAACAAAAAGTGATCACCAGAACACCCCGCAGTACTGTGGGCAGCATGACGGAAATTTATGATTACCTGCGGCTGCTTATTTGCAAGGATTGGAAAAACTATTTCACCGGTTTCCGGAAAAGAAGTAAAAAAAGATGATGTAACAGATGTAGTGAATGCGATCTGCAGTTTAAATGAAGGAGACAAGGTTTTTATTCTGATCTGCATTTAAACAACATAAGAACCGGGATGTAAAGGAAGAATTGAATATTCTTCTGCAAAAAGGATTTTCAGCCGGATTCTATCAAGAAAGGGAGAAATTATTCGTATAGAAGATATTCTAGAATCAAGTGATCAAGTATTCAATAATCAATGATCAATGTTCATGTTTTGGTAGACAGGATTGTGGTAAAAGATTTTGATGAAGATGATAAGCATCGCATTGGCTGATTCGATCGGTACAGCTTTTTATGAAGGAGAAGGCGATGTTTATATAGAAGTTAATGGCAGAAAAGAACAATTACATTTCAATAACCGGTTTGAATTAGATGGAATACAGTTTGAAGAACCGGTTCCCAATTTATTTTCGTTTAATAATCCGTTTGGGGCTTGTCCTACCTGCGAAGGATTTTCCCAGGTGCTTGGAATTGACAGTGATCTGGTGATTCCTGATCAGTCGATTGAGTGTATATGAAGGAGCGGTAGCGCCCTGGAAAGGAGAGAAATTGGATTGGTGGAGGCAACAATTTATTAAAGGTGCAAAGAAATTCAATTTCCCGATACATAAACCAATTGCTGATCTTACTGATAAACAATATCAAATTCTTTGGGAAGGAAATGAACATGTTTATGGTATTGATGATTTTTTTAAAGATGTAGAACAACAACTTATATAAAGTTCAATACAGTGTTTTATTAAGTCGCTATCGTGGAAGAACGCATGTCCCGATTGTAAAGGCTATCGTTTACGCAAAGAAGCTTTGTATGTAAAAATCGATGATAAACATATCGGAGAATTGAGTGAATTGCCGGTAAAAGATCTTAAAATCTTGGTTTGATGAGTTGGAAGAAAAACTAAGTGATCATGATAAGCAGGTTGCAAAAAGAATCCTGATCGAAATACACAACAGGTTAAATACATTATTAAATGTTGGATTAGGATATCTAACTTTGAACCGTCTGGCCAATTCACTAAGTGGCGGTGAAAGCCAGCGGATTCAATTGACAAGAAGTCTTGGAAGTAATCTTACAAACTCTTTATATATATTGGATGAACCTTCTATCGGCTTGCATTCAAGAGATACAGCAAACCTGATTACGTGTATTAAAAGAACTTACGTGATCTTGGTAATACAGTTGTTGTAGTAGAACATGATGAAATGATGATGCGGGAAGCAGATCATATTATTGATATGGGGCCGTTGGCATCACATCTTGGTGGAGAAGTAGTTGCAGAAGGAAATTATGATGATATTATTTCAAATCATCAAAGCCTGACAGGAAAATACCTGAATGGAGAATTAAAAATTGAACCACCGAAAACAGTACGTAAATGGAACAGTTCGATAAAAGTGGAAGGAGCAAGGCAGCATAATCTGAAAAATATTACTGTTGAATTTCCTTTAAATGTTTTATGTGTGGTCAGTGGTGTTAGCGGGAGTGGTAAAACAACTTTGGTAAAACAAATTCTTTATCCTGCATTGAAAAAAATAAAAGGAGAATTTGCAGATAAGGTTGGTATGCATAAAGCCATAAGCGGGGATATTGAAAGTATTGCACAAATAGAAATGGTTGATCAAAATCCGATAGGCAAATCATCAAGAAGTAACCCGGTTACTTATATCAAAGCTTATGATGAAATAAGAGATCTTTTTGCCAAGCAACCATTGAGTAAAATGAGAGGCTTTCAACCAAAACATTTTTCATTTAATGTGGATGGAGGAAGATGCGATACCTGCAAAGGTGAAGGAGAACAAGTAGTGGAAATGCAGTTTCTGGCAGATGTACATCTGACCTGTGAAGTATGTGGTGGGAAAAGATTTAAAGAAGAAGTACTGGAAGTGAAGTATAAGGAAAAAAATATTTATGATGTATTGGAATTGAGTGTGGATGAAGCCATAGATTTTTTTAGGAGGAAAAGAATTTAGTCGAAAGCGATCCAACCATTAAGTGATGTGGGATTAGGTTATATTAAATTGGGACAATCATCCGATACACTTATCCGGTGGTGAAGCACAAAGGGTGAAATTGGCTTCTTTTCTGGGCAAAGGAAAAAGCACAAATAAAATACTTTTCATTTTTGATGAACCTACTACTGGGCTTCATTTTCATGATATCAAAAAATTACTGACTTCTTTTAATTTCCTGATTGAACAAGGGCATTCGATTATTGTCATTGAACATAATATGGAAGTAATCCGAAGTGCAGATTGGATCATTGACCTTGGGCCAGAAGCTGGAGAAAATGGGGGTAATATTGTTTATGCAGGTAAGCCTGAAGGATTGAAAAAAATAAAAGACAGCTGGACCGGAAAATTTATTTAGAAAATGAAAAGCTATGCATGATTACTTCGATTTCGTTTATTACGGAACACTTTTTTCGTAATCTTTCATTTTTGGATAGGGATTTTTCTAATAAAGGCGTGACTGAATAATTCTATTTACTACTTTCTTTTTAAAGACCAGTTTGTTGCAGGCAATAACGAGTTCGTAAATCTACTTGATAAGTCTTCTTACTGATAATGTTTTAAGGCCTTTTACTTAGTAAATCAGATTAAAATCAGATTAAAATCTGATTAAATACGCATTACAATTTCTACTTCTTCTTGTATAAGTGAAACTACCTAAATATTTTTATCATCTCATTAAATCCAATTCGAATGAAAAAAAACCTACTTAAATCATTTTCATCAGGTTGTTTACCTAAAATCGACACTTATTTTTTCCCGTCAAGTTTTACTACTTCTGACTCATTTTATCCGCTAAGTTTTCACATTTATGCAATTAAGTGAAAACAATTAAAGTCCAATAAACCATATATAAACCACCGATTAATTCATATCTCATGAAAAATTTTGTACCCTCTTACTTACTTAACAAATTTCAACACATTTTAGAAAATTGTGCTTGTACCTTAAAAGGTTTTACAAGAAGGATCGGATACAAATTTGTTCTGTCTCTGCTTATTTTATTATTGGTGAAACCGGCTTTTACCCAGTCTTACTATCGTTCTAAAACAAGTGGTAACTGGAATAGCACATCCACCTGGGAGTCTTCCGGTAATGGTGTAAACTGGAATAATGCGTCATCTACTCCAACGTATTCTAATGCGTATACTATCACAATACAAAATGGACATACTGTAACTATCAATTCAGATGTTACCATTAACGAGGTTGTGATAGCTGCAGGAGGACAAGTGACTCTGGCAAATGGAGTCAATCTTACAATTTCTAATGGAAGCGGAACTGACTTCGATGTATATGGAATTTTCAGAAATGGAACAGGCACATCAAACGGAGCAGGTGGAACGATCACACAAAATTCCGGGAGCACAATGGCGTTTGAAAATGGCAGCACTTATCAACATGGTTTTACCAGTACAGCAGGAACGATCCCGACAGCAACTTGGTCTACAGGCTCTACCTGCGAAATAGATGGTTATACAAGTCTTTCAGGTACTATCAGTGCAGGCTTCGACCAGGATTTTTATAATCTCACCTGGAATTGCCCAAATCAATCAAATAGCAATGGGATTAATCTTGACGGCGATCTCACAACTATTAATGGAGACTTTAATATAGTAAGTACAGGGACCGGTAATCTGCAATTAGGAAACAATACTGATTTTACTACTACCATCAGTGGAAATTATAATCAATCCGGTGGTACCCTGACCATCGTAAAGAGCTCTCATACCGGAGAGGTAGATTTAAAAGGCAATTTCAATATGAGCGGTGGTACATTAAAGAGAAACGGAGGCACTGATAACTTTAATTTCGCAGGAACAGATACGCAAACAATTACAAAAACCGGTGGCAATATAACCGGCTCTATAAAATTTTATGTGAACAGCGGCGCTACAGTTGATTTCGGAACTTCGGTTTTGGATGGATCAGGGCCAAGTTTTACAGCTAATTCCGGAGCCACAATAAAAACTGCTAATTCTGGTGGGTTCGCCAAAAGTGGCTCAAATGGTTCTGTGCAAGTATCCGGAACACGGACATTTTCCGATGGGGTAAATTTTATTTATAACGGAAATCAAAGTCAGGATGTTGGAAATGCATTGTCACAAAATACACCGGCAAATATTACAATAGCTAATACAGGAGCATCAGGTAATAATATAGTTACTCTTAATTCTAATACGACTATTTCCGGCGATCTTACAATTACACAGGGGGTATTCAGTGCTGGTGATAATAATAGCAACTTTACTTTACAGGGTAACTGGTCTAATAATGGAGGCAGTTTTAATGGAGGTAGTAGCACTGTGACCTTTGATGGAACCACTCAATCTATCGGTGGAAGCGCCTCAACAGCCTTTCCTGATATCGACCTGAATTCAGGGGCGATTGTCACTCTTAATAGGAATGCAACAGCAACGTCACTTACTTTAGATGCAGCAAATTCTTCAACTTCTCTGACACAAAATAGCGGAGTTGATCTGTCTGTATCAGGTGATGTGACTATTAAACAACCAAGCTCAAGCCTGGTAACTACTTCATGGAATATTAATAGCGGAACTGCTTCTGTAGGAGGAAATATTACACTGGGTGGCACCAATAATAATATCACTCGTATAGCTAAAGTGGTTATTACATCAGGAACACTTACGGCATCAGAAGATTTTAGTTTTAATTCATCATCGTCCAATTCTTCTTCGGCTGTGCTGGATATGAGCGGAGGTGCTGGTACATTAAACGTTTCTGGTAGTTTAAATATGAAACATAATAGCGGAATGATACTATCGGGCAATTCAAGCACAATAAATTTTAACGGCACTACTGCTCAAACAATTCCTGTAAGCGTAAGCGATGTCGTTTATAATAATATCTATACAAACAATACGAGTTCAGATGGAGCGGTTCTTGATGGAAATATTACTTTATTAAATGTAACAGGTAATGTGTTGGTGCAGAGCGGTACGTTTGACAATGGTGGCAAACTGATTGTTGGAAATCCTCTTAAAACATTTCAAGTTGCAGACGGCGCTACTTTTCGTTTAAGCGGAACCAGTATTCCTCCTACCGGCTTTTTGAATCAATTGCTTGGAAGTAACAGTATAACAGATTTCGCCGGTACAGATCAATCAATCATTGCAGGTACTTATGGAGAATTGAAAACATCAGGCTCTGGAGTAAAAACATTAAGCGGCGCAATTACAATCAATGGAGATATCACTATAAATAGCGGAACTACTTTAGACCTTTCTTCGAATAATTATGGGATCTCATTAACCGGAAATTGGATCAATAACGGTTCCTTTACGTCTCATAATGGAACAGTTATTTTTAACGGCTCCTCTGCACAGACAGTTGGAGGTAATGTTTCATCTGCATTCAAAAACATTACGATTGATAACACAGCAGGACTCACATTGTCCAAAGATGTATCCATTAATGGTGTACTGACTTTTACACACGGGTTGATTACTACTTCAGATTCTGATTTGCTGACTTTGAATGCAGGTTCAAGTATATCAGGAGCCGGTTTAGACAAATTCGTCAATGGCCCCATGAAAAAAATTGGGAATACGGCGTTCACTTTTCCTGTTGGCAAATCTTCCGTTTATGCCCCGGTAAGCATTTCGGCTCCTTCTACTAGTTCTGATGCATTTACTGCAGAATATATGAGAGCTAGTGCAAAAGCATTAGGTCCCATTTCAGCTTCCGGACTTGTATTTGTGAGTGCATGTGAATACTGGAAAGTGGAACGTGCTAATGGAAACTCAGGCGTTGATGTTACTTTATCATGGAGTGGCTCCAGTCCCTGTAGTGCCGCAAGTTATGTAACTGATCCCAGCCAATTAGTCGTAGCGCATTTCAATGGTACCAGTTGGAATGCTTTTGGAAATGATGGCGGATATACGGGTAATGTTAGCAGCGGGACAGTGACGTGGAAACATGTATCCACTTTTAGTCCTTTCTCCTTTGGTAGTAATAGTCCCGGAGCAAATCCATTACCTGTAAAATTTGATTATGCAAAAGCAACTGAGAAAAACAGCAATTCAGTACAGATCGATTGGCGTGTTCTTACGGAAGAAAATGTGAAGAATTATGAAATTGAAAGCTCAAAGGACGGACAATATTTCGATACAATCGGGCAAATGGCGCCGACAGCAAATAATTCTTCTGATGCAAGCTATAGTTGGGTTGATATGAATTATGATGGTAAAACGACTTTCTACAGAATCAAATCGGTTGATGTTAATGATAAATACACCTATAGTACCATAATGAAAATCGATCCCAGCCAGTCTGCTACACCTCAGTTTGCATTGTATCCCAATCCGGTGCTTGGTAAACAAGTTTCAATACAGGTTAACAATATCAACCCGGGTACTTATTCTGTACAGATCTTTGATAATAATGGCCGCAATTTATATAGCCGGAACTTTGATCATCATGGCGGTATCTTCAGCCAGATGATTCAATTGCCTGAAGACATGACCAAAGGAATTTACAGTATGCGAATCAATGGAAATGGACTCAACTTATTAAAATCTTTTATTGTGAAATAAAAGCGTTTTAGGGATTTGAATATATAGATGCCGCCTGGAATTATAAACCGGCGGCATTTTGTTTAAAATCAATAATGGTTATTAAAATAGTTATCTCAACCGATCCAGGGCCTTGACCAGTTTTTCATCTTTTCGGATACCAATTACAGCCATGATATAACTTATCAGCATTGCAAAAACAAAGACAGCATAGAGTGAAATGCTTCCTGATAAACTTTTGATCTCGATAAAATAAAGCACCACTATAAGTACGGATAATAAAACTCCGCCCAAACAAAGCCTGAACTGCAGTTTTCTGTTTTTATAAAGAAAGATGGTAATGAATGAAAGGAGAACTGATATTCCTGTCAATATCATTAAGGCATAAGTACTACTGGCATCAATGATGGCTTTTTCGATACCGTTATTGCCTTGCCGGGTTCCTGAATAAAAAGGAAGCACATAAGACAAAACTCCACAGATAGTCGACAGGAGCAACCAAAGGGTCTGTTGGCGTTGGATCATAATTGATTTTTTGAAATCCTAAGATCGGGATTTTTTATTTAACCTAATTCAGGGTAGAGCGGAAACTGGTTCATGAATTCTCTCACTTCGTTGCTGACTTCGACAGTAATATTTTCATCATCAATATTCATCAAGCACTTTATCAATCATGCTACTACAGTTTCCATGTGTTCTTCTTTCATTCCTCTTGTTGTAACTGCAGGTACACCTACACGAATGCCCGATGTAACAAACGGTGACTTTATCATCAAATGGAACAGCATTTTTATTGAGAGTAATATGTGCTTTGTCTAAAGTTTCCTGTGCTTTTTTACCCGTAAGATTTTTATTTCGCAGATCGATCAGCATTAAATGATTATCTGTTCCGCCGCTGATCAGGTTGTATCCGCGGTTTACAAATGCTTTGGCCATTGCCTGTGCATTGCTGATGATTTGTTTGCCATAAGCTGTAAAATCATCTGAAAGTATTTCACCAAAAGCAACTGCTTTTGCTGCAATCACATGTTCCAATGGTCCGCCTTGTGTGCCGGGAAACACAGCCAGATCAAGTAACTGAGCTCATCATTCTTATATTTCCTTTTGGATCTTTTATCCCCCATGGATTTTCAAAATCATGACGAAGCATAATAATACCACCCCTTGGTCCACGTAATGTTTTATGTGTTGTGGAAGTAACAATATGACAATGATCAAAAGGATCATTTAATAAACCTGTTGCAATCAAACCGGCAGGATGTGCAATATCAGCCAAATACAACGCGCCAACTTCATCAGCAATTGCACGGATACGTTTATAATCCCAATCACGACTATAAGCAGAAGCACCGCAGATGATCATTTTTGGTTTTTCTGTTCATGTGCTTTTGCTTCCAATTGGTCATAATCAACAATGCCCGTTTCTTTTTTTACACCATAATGAATAGTGCCTGGTATGTTTTACCACTGAAGTTGGCCGGACTACCATGTGTAAGATGACCTCCCATGCTCAGATCAAGTCCTAAGAATTTTTCACCGGGTTTCAATTACCAGCTAGGAAAACAGCGCCATTGGCCTGTGCGCCGCTATGTGGTTGCACATTGGCCCATGGCAGTTGAAAACTTTTTTTAAGCCTTCAATTGCCAATGTTTCTATTTCATCTACCACTTCACAACCGCCATAATATCTTTTGCCGGGATAACCTTCTGCATATTTATTGGTGGGCACATGTACCCATTGCCTGCATAACCTGCAATGAAGTAAAATTTTCAGAAGCGATCAGTTCAATACCATTACGCTGGCGTTCCAGTTCCTGGTTGATCAGATCAAAAACCTGAGTATCTTTTTGCATGTTGTTTTCAGTCTCTGCCTGAAGCAGATTATTTTTATGAGCTGAATGAAGTTGTTAACGCTTAAGTAGTGCAACGCAACAGAAGTATCATAGTAGTACTGCAGTTGGACACATCATCGTTTGCAAAAATAAGCGAGGCGAGTCATTGTAATAGCGAACTCTGACTGAAGTTTTTGTTTATTCTAAATTCATTACATTCGTTGGCTTTTTACAACAACATGAAGGCAATATATCCAGTAGCAGGAGCAGGTACCAAACTGCGTCCACATACTTATACGCAACCCAAGGCTCTGATTCCGCTGGCCGGAAAAACTGTTTTGAGTATTATTATTGACCCACTTAAAGGAAGCTGGTATCAATGAATTTATTTTTATTGTTGGTTATCTGGGTGATAAAATTCAGGATTATGTAAAAGCAAAATACCCGGATCTGAAAGCTCATTATGTTCACCAGACTGACCGGCAAGGTATCGGTCATGCGATCAGACTTGACCAAAAGTATTGTGAACAATGATGAAGTGTTTGTGGTGCTGGGAGATACGATCTGCGAATATGATGTAAAAGAAGTGGTGAAAAGTCCAACATTCTATGCTCGGAGTGAGAAAAGTAGATGATCCCAGGGATTTTGGTGTGGCAGAAATTGATGAAGATGGGTTTATCAATCATGTGGTGGAAAAGCCACAGATACCAAAATCAAATATGGCACTGGTGGGAATTTATAAGATCAAAGAAAGTGAACAGATGTTTCAATGCCTGGAAAATAATATACGGCAGGGATTGCGCAGTCATGGTGAATATAGCCTGACCGATGCATTGGATTGTATGATTCAATTAGGAGCAAAGTTCAAATCGTTTAAAGTAGAGAACTGGTTTGATTGTGGCAGAAAAGAAACTTTGCTGGAATCGAATGCCACTTTGCTGAAAAAATTTGGCCCACGAATTGAAAATGAAAAACAAATTTGAAAATACAGTCATCATTCAGCCGGTAAGCATTGGCGCAGGTTGTAATATCAAAAATTCTATCATCGGTCCTAATGTGGCTATCGGCGAGAATACAACGATTGATTATTCTATTATCAAGAATTCTATCATCGGTTCTTTTTCCAATCTTTTTGATATTGTGTTGGATGATTCCCTTATCGGCAGTGATACCGGCCTTCGGGGTGAAACAAGGACGCTGAATATCGGTGATAATACAAACATTGATCTTGGGATAGATTGACAATTGTCTCGATCCAGCTTATGCTTGCTGTTTCTTACTCTTTTATCTTTGTGCAACTTACATTTTTTAATGCCAGCTATTCAAAAACAGAATTACAGAATTATTCAACATTGATTATCCCATCATTCAGGCCGGAATGATCTGGGCAAGTGGTTGGCGATTGGCAAGTGCAGTAAGTAATGCCGGCGGATTGGGTTTGATAGGCAGCGGATCTATGTATCCGGATGTCTTAAAAGAACATATCCAAAAATGCAAATCCGCTACTTCCCGTCCCTTTGGAGTAAATGTACCCTTACTTTATCCTGATATTGATAAGCATATACAGATTATTATTGAAGAAGGAGTAAAAATTGTTTTTACTTCTGCCGGTAACCCTAAAGACATGGACAAGCGTCTTAAAAGAAAAAGGAATTACTGTTGTTCATGTGGTCAGTTCTTCAAAATTTGCAAAAAAAGCTGAAGAAGCAGGATGTGATGCAGTAGTAGCAGAAGGTTTTGAAGCGGGCGGTCATAATGGAAGAGAAGAAACAACCACAATGGTTTTGATTCCGGCTGTTGTTAATGCGGTTAAGATTCCTGTTATAGCTGCAGGAGGAATTGCAACAGGAAGACAAATGCTGGCAGCAATGGTGATGGGAGCAGAAGGAGTGCAAATGGGCAGCCGTTTTGTTGCAAGTGAAGAAGCATCTTCTCATATTGAATTTAAAAAAGCGGTGATCAATTCACAGGAAGGAGATACAGTTCTTACATTGAAACAACTAACACCGGTACGAATGATGAAAAATAAATTTTATCAGACAGGTGCAGGAAGCAGAATTGAAAGGGGCAACGATTGAAGAATTAAAAACATTATTAGGAAGGGCAAGGGCAAAAAAAGGAATGTTTGAAGGAAATCTGGATGAAGGAGAACTGGAAATAGGACAGGTAAGCGCCATTATTGGACGGTATTTTACCGGCAGGCAGAAATTGTAAAAAATGTGTGGAAAGAGTTTAATGAGGCTTTGGCAAATCCGGTGAAAATGCTTTAATTTTATCATACGTTGTGACGTTGATATGTTGTATAGCCTTTTTTAAACCATTAAAAGCATGTCACATGAAACCGAAAATTCCTTCTGCTGACAGTTTGCCTGTTGGGTTTTGTTGTTGCAAAAGCCAATGCAATTGATCCCTATGATCAGCGAAGGTAAGAAAGATGAACTTGATTGGTATAGTTATTCATTCAGAAAGTAAAAAGCCATTGAAAGATGTAAGTGTTACTGCTTATCTGTGCTTCTAAAAAAGAAAAAGTAGTGGTAACAGATGAAGATGGCAATTTTGCTTTTGATGAACTGAAGCCGGGTACTTATAAATTTATTTTTGAAAAAGCCGGGTTCAAAAAAGTCACTAAAGAGAAAGTGGTGGTGAAAACGGATGAAGCTTTTCAATTGAATATTGAAATGATTGAGAGCAATGATTTTGACCTGATGCCTTCTCCTTTTCATTTTATCAGTGTGAAATAAGTCATTTTAAACGGATTGGAATTGGGATGTGAACAACACATCCCAATTTTTTTTATTGTGCCTTAATAATGAAATCCCTTCCGTAATCCATTCAGCTGCATATTCCTTTTTCTTAAAATGCTCCCAGGCTTCATAAAAGGCTTTTTTTCGAAGATCTCTTGTAGCTATGGTCAGATGAGGATGAAATGGCCGATCTTCCTTGATCATGGAAAATTTTTCCATTCGGAGTAAAAAAACTTCAAGCTCGTCATGCTATGTTTCAAACGGATATTTTCGACTACATCAACAAATAATGACTCTGGGTTTGAAACAGGAGAAATTAAGGAGATGGATAAGGAAAGGATTTTGTGCGGCAGAAAATTCTGTAATTGAATCAGACGAGATCCTTTTCCAGTTCTGGTTTCATCCAGAATGGAGGGATCAAAGTAATATGGGCCGGCGATCTTAAAGCCGCTTCGCATTGATATTTTTCCAGCATCCATATTTTCCATTTTAATAATTGCTGATTAATATCTTCCGGGGCTACCAAAGCAATAAAGTACATTTCCATATCACAAAAATAAACTGTCCCGCTCTTGGCGGGACAGTTTCGATTAGTCATGGCTATACTTCTTATGGCAAGGGCTTAAATAACTGTGACATGGTTGTTGAGGTGAATATTAAAATCATCATCACTTTTTTCAATCGTAAAAGTTTTATGTTTTTCCAGGAAGCTGCGGTATTTGTTATAAACGTCATCAGACACTTTCTTCCCATTGATTAATAAGTTCTCCGTCTTTATGTTTGATGGTATAATCTTCCTTGTTATTGATCAGGCCATCTTTTTCAAGACCATCTACAAATTCTTTATATTCATTCATTTCTGCTTTTGCTTTTTCGATCTTTTCTTTGGCCTTTTCCATTTCTTTTTGGATCTCCGGCCCCATTTTTTCCAAGGTTCTTTTCTACTTCTTTCATTTGATCCTGCATCTTGTCTAGGTTTATTTTTTTTACTTCATCCATTTCGTTCTTTCATTTTCTCCCAATCGATTTTTGCTACGGACTCTTGTACGTCTCTTTTTATTTTTTCCATATCCACTTCTTTCATGGCTTTGTCTATTTCCATCTTGATTTTATCCATGATCTTATCTATATTCTTCATTGCCTCTGTAATTTCTTTCTGCACCTTTTCCATATTCACTTTCATTTCTGCACTGTTCAAATCGTCTAATACGTCGTCAAGATCACGGATCTTTTTATCCCGATCGATCTTTTTTTCAACAGGGACAGTATCAGTTGCCGGTCGAGTTTTTGCTGAAAACGGAGATGGAGATTGTTTAAAATCCCAGGATAACAATGTAATTGAAAGAGCGGTGATAAAAAGACACGCAATACCGGGCTGTGCGGCATTAAATGGTTTCGGTTTCATACATTTTAGTTTTAAAAATTAAAATCTGATTTGATTCACGAAAAACTTCGTATCAAATATACGATTGATTTCGTAATTCAAAATATTATTTTTCGTTTAAAGAAAATTTTAACAAAAAAGCCATTGCAAAGCAGAATGACCTGTATAATTCATTCAGTGAATATGGCTAATTTTTTCGGAAAGCCCATTTGATCATTTCTTTCCAACTTGGCTTTTTGCCGTACATCAAAATTCCGGTACGGTAAATTTTTCCTGCAAACCATGTGTGAAAATGAAACCTGCTATAAGAAGCCCCATACTTAATCCTAATTGCCACCAGGGAACCGTACCCGGAACACCATATGGTATCCGTGCCATCATTACAATAGGAGAACTAAAAGGAATGATACTTCCCCAGAAAGCAACAGGGCCTGTGGGATCATTTATAGCACTACGTCATCAAAACAATTGAAATAATGACCAACATAGTAACCGGAAAACTCAACGATTGTGCTTCTCTTATATCTTCATTAATGGCACTGCCAATAGCTCCATATATGGATGAGTAAAAAAAGAACCCTCCAAGAAAATAAAAGGCAAAACAAAATAAGTATCAACGGGACATTGACGCTGGTAAATATTTGCTGAATACTGCCTACAATAACATTCGCAGTACTACCTGCCTCCGGATACTTTGGTTACATTATAAATGATAAATATAAATGTGATCCATAAAAAAAACTGGGTGAGTGCCACCAATCCAATTCCAATGATTTTCCCCACCATCATTTGGAAAGGTTTTACGGAAGAAACAATGATTTCTGCAATGCGGTTGGTTTTTTCTTCCATTACTCCCATCATTACCTGTGAGCCATAAATAAGAATGATAAAATAAATAAGAAAACCGCAGGCATAACCAATTCCGTTAGCTAGTTTGAGCGTTTGCTTTTGGGTCTCTGATATTGCTTGATGCCAATCCGAGTCGACTGTTTGTAAGTATTTCTCTTTTTGCAGAATCTATTCCTAAGTCTTTCATTTTTTACTCAGTCCCAAACATGGTTCAATTTTGATTCAACTAAAGCCGTGGAATGTATTGCCATATGATTTTTTTGCTTTCAAGAGAAGGCCATTATATCCTTTTTCCCAATCTAATGCCGGTGGGATAATAATATAAGCATCATATCCTGCAGAATCGTAGTTGAATTCATTGACATTATGGTATTTTTATTAATGTCAATACGGAAGTCTTATCAATTGCAGTTTTGATTATCTAACATGGCATCTGTAAAATAGCCGAGGAATCAATAATAGCTACGTGGAGATTTTGTTTGGCTTTTTGCCGATAAATACCCTGTACCAAAAATCAGCAACACGTAAAGAAGAGGAAATAATAAAGTAGAAATAATAAATGTACGTTTCCTTACCCTTGTCAGGTATTCTCTTTTTATGATGAGCCAGATTTTATGCATGGTAAATATGTTTTAATAATTTAAATACAGTTATAACCGTCTGAAACTGCCGGGCAGAAGGAGTTCCTTCTACCAATCGGATAAAAATATCATTCAGAGAAGGAAGAATTTCATTAAAAGAATTAATCGTAGCGCCTTGTTGAATCAGGTACTTCAACACATCATTTGGTTTATTCCCTTCTTTGATCCGTACCACAGAATGATTATCATTTGTATTCAATAATTCAAATGGAGCATTTCCATTCATTGAGCCAGGCATTTGTTTCAAACCCTATACTAAAAAGATTTTCCTTAAAATCCTGTTTCATATCTTTCACCGTCCCATCCAGATATTTTTTTTCCTTTATTCACCAAACAGATATGATCACAGATTTCTTCTACCTGTTCCATACGATGGGTACTGAAAATAATTGTAGATCCCTTTTGTGATAGTTCAAATATTTCATCCTTTATCAGGTTACTGTTTACAGGATCAAGCCCGCTGAAAGGTTCATCCAGATATGATCAGTTTGGGTTCATGTAATACAGTGATCACAAATTGCAGTTTCTGACTCATTCCCTTTGACAGATCTTCTACTTTTTTATTCCACCAGCTTTGCATTTCAAATTTTACAAACCATTCTTTGATCCTTGTCATTGCTTCGCTTCTGCTCAAACCTTTTAATTGAGCCAGGTATAAAGCTTGCTCACCAATTTTCATTTTTTTATACAAGCCTCTTTCTTCCGGCATATAACCAATATGGATCACATCATTTAATGGATCAAATTTTTTGCCATCAAGAATTATCTTTCCTTCATCAGGAAAAAAAATGCCTGTGATCATTCGTATCAATGTGGTTTTGCCAGCGCCATTGGGTCCTAATAATCCAAAAATACTTCCTTTTTCAATGGAAAGGCTGACATCATCAACAGCTTTTTGAGTGGCAAAATATTTTTTCAGGTTTTGTAATTCCAAGAAGAGGCATAGCGATAATTTATTTTTCAAAGATAGCATACAAATGCAAGTCAAAGCAGGAAAACGATGAATGAAAGATTATCTATTATGTAAAGGGATTTTTATCGGTGAATGGAAGTTAGTTACAGGTAAAATTTTCTTTATTTTATTTCAGCGGATAATATAAAAATAATCTCAAACCAAGATTTGTGCTATGCTGCTAGCAACTTTTTCGCCATCCATGGCAGCGCTGACAATACCTCCGGCATAACCGGCTCCTTCACCGCATGGGTATAAGATTTTTTATTTGCGGATGTTGTAATGTTTCTTTGTCTCTTGGAATTCGCACCGGCGACGATGTTCTGGATTCAGTAGCTACAACCACTGCATCATTGGTAAAATATCCTTTGCTGCCATAGCGTGGCGCATTTTTTTCCCGAATTCTTTAAAAGCTGCCTGTAGTCTTTTGTGAATAAATGCTGGTAATACTTCTTTTAAGGCAAGTTGATTGTATTCCGGGCAAGTAAGAACAGTCTGGTAGTGAAGATGATATTTTATTTTCAGTAAAATCAATGAGACGTTGTGCCGGAGCTACTAAATTTCCACCACCTGTCTGGAAAGCCTTTTGTTCTATCTTCCTGTTGAAAGAACATTCCGGCAAGTGGCCCATATTTATTGAAAGCTATGACATCTTTTTCTTCTACTGGAAACTACAATACCACTATTGGCATAAGGATTATTTCGTTTGGATGGTGACCATCCGTTGACAACGATTTCTCCCGGAGCTGTGGCTGCAGGTGCAATGATACCACCAGGGCACATACAAAATGAAAACACTCCTTTACCATCCACTTGCTGCACCAAATTATATGAAGCTGGAGGAAGAAATTCTCCGCGGGAACTGCAGTGATATTGTGCACTATCAATTAAGTGATTGCGGATGTTCCACTCTGACTCCGAATGCAAATGGTTTGAATTCGATCTGGATCTTTTTTGAATGTAGCAATTGAAAAATATCCCGGGCGGAATGACCGGTAGCCAGATATCACAGCATCACCTTCATAACATGATCACCATCAGCAGTTTTTACTCCGATGATTTTTTCATTTTTTAATTGAATAAAGTCAACTACTTTTTTTTCAAAATGAATATTCGCCGCCACAATCAAGGATCTTTTTTCGCATAGCAGTAATGATACTGGGAAGTTTATTGGTTCCAATATGGGGATGCGATTCATATAAGAATGTTTTCATCTGCGCCGAAATGAACAAATAAGATTCAGGATACGGTTCACATCACCTCGTTTGCTGCTCCGGGTATATAATTTACCATCGCTGTAAGTGCCGGCGCCACCTTCACCAAAACAATAATTGCTTTCCGGGTTTACAATTCCCTCTTTATTTAATATAGCAAGATCTCTTCGTCGGGCTTTTACATCTTTTCCTCGTTCCAAGATTATTGGTTTGATACCTGATTCAATCAATTTTAATGCTGCAAATAAACCGGCAGGGCCTGCACCAATAATTATAACTCTTTTATCGGCGTTAGCTGACATCTGTAAAGTCGAAATCGCATAAGCATTCCTGTCTCGAAATGGTTCATTTATAAATGCTTTCAGTGAAAGATTTATCAAAACCTGCTTGTCTCTGGCATCAATAGATTGTTTGGTGAATAAAATAACCGTTGACTGAAGTTAAATCGGTACCAGATTCATGTGCAATTCGCTTTTTGATTACGATGTTCATCTGCCGCTTCAGAAGGCAATAATTTAAAATAGAGATTTTTTTGCATTGAGTCAGGTTTTTATCCTGAAATTTTTGTAAAGATGCAACTAAAAAATATTTTCTTTCTGTTTGTAAATTTTAAGATAGCTAATATAGCTTTAATAAAATACTTTAGTGAAGAATATATAACCAATATTGATATTTAAGAAGCCTCATAATTCAAGTTCGATTGACTGCTTATTCAATAACAATAATTATTTTCACAATTCATGATTTTGATCAGCATTAAAACCCGATATAGAAAAAATTTTAGAAACACTTGTTTGTGAAAATATCTTAATAAGGCGGGAGAAAGATTAAATTTAATGAATTTTGGCTTAAAAGAACCGAAAAAATCTATCTTCACTACAGTTACGAAAAAAACAAGCGAATAAAAATTTTTTTTTATCAAAGAATTGTAGATATTCGCCTTCCTGTCCAACTTTTTTAATGATATTGTGTGAGTGATTTTTTGGACACCTTTCAATCACTATAGTTAACCTGACTATATAAACTGCTACTGACTGATGGAGAAAAATGCTGAAAAAGTTTGGACCAATTGTTTGAAGATCATCAAGGATATTGTTGAGTGGCAGCATTACAAAACATGGTTTGAACCGATCAAACCGGTATCATTAAAAAATAATATTCTCGTCATCCAGGTTCCCAGCCAATTTTTTTTCGAATATCTGGAAGAACATTACGTAAATTTATTAGCGAAGACTTTGAAGAGAGAATTGGGTAAAGATGCACGGCTGGAATATCGCATAATGGTGGACAGCGGTAACAGTAAAAACAAACCGCTTACCATGGATGTAACTGGTCAGGGTTTTAAAACTTTTTCAAATAACGAAATGGATTTTCCTCTTGTCATATCAAATCCTGTAAAAAATCCTTTTGTCATTCCGGGTTTGAAAAAAATGCAGATCGACCCGCAGCTAAATCCTATTTATACATTCGAAGCATTTATTGAAGGGGATTGTAACCGGGTAGCCCGTCGTGCCGGTAAAACAGTAGCTGAAAAACCGGGAGCTAATTCTTTTAATCCATTGGTTATATATGGCGGTGTTGGTTTGGGTAAAACACACTTGGCCCAGGCCATTGGAAATGAAGTAAAAAGACTTGCATCCTAATAAAGTTGTTTTATATGTAAGCTCTGAAAAGTTCATCAACCAGTTCATGGATCATAGCCGGAACAATGCAATCAATGATTTTATTCATTTTTACCAGTTGATTGATGTGTTGATCATTGATGATGTTCAGTTTTTTAACAAAGCCGAAAAATCCCAGGATGCATTTTTTGCTATTTTCAATCATCTTGCATCAATCAGGCAAACAACTGATACTGACTTCCGACAAACCACCGAAAGACCTGGAAGGTGTACAGGAAAGATTGTTGAGCCGTTTCCGCTGGGGATCTAAGTGCCGATCTGCAGATACCGGATTATGATACCCGCATTGATATATTGGAAAGGAAAATGAAGAATGATGGATTGGAAATGCCGAAAGAAGTGGTAAAATATATTGCCTATAATATCAATAGTAATGTACGGGAACTGGAAGGAGCTTTGATATCACTGTTGGCACAATCTTCGCTTAAACAGAAGAGAGATTGATTTAGATTTAGCCAAAAAAGTGTTACGCAATTTTGTAAAATCATCCAGCAAAGAAATCACCATCGAAACCATTCAGCGAATGGTATGCGAATATTTTGATGTCTCGTACGATAAACTTATTGCAGAAAACCCGCAAAAGAGAAATTGTACAGGCAAGACAGATCACTATGTACCTGGCAAAAGCTTTTACAAAAAATTCATTGAAAACAATCGGTGAACATTTTGGCGGAAGTGATCATACTACGGTCATCCATTCCTGCCAAACTGTAAAAGACCTGATGGATACCGACAGCGTATTCCGTGAAAATGTATTGGAATTGCAACAAAAAGTGCAACTGGCAGCCATGTAATGATATTTTGTTCAGTCCTGATAACTTCAGGAAAGAAAGCCCGGATCTGACTCAGATTTGGGCTTTGTTTTTTAGAATTTCTTGCTGTTAATGTTTATTTTTGCCGTCCTTTAATTCAGCCGGTGAGGTGGATAGCTTGTCCCGATATTTCGGGAAGTGGCTGAAATCATCCCGATAGTAATCGGGACGTACGACCTTAAAGTTGTTCCGCCGAAGCGGATCGAATCCCGGGTCAACAAAATAGTTCTTATCAATATTTTTATTTTGTAATTCAGCAATAAAAAGGTGAGGTGGATGAGTGGCTGAAATCAACGGTTTGCTAAACCGTCGTACGACCTTAAAGTTGTACCGAGGGTTCGAATCCCTCCCTCACCGCAGCAAATGAGAGAGGATATTTGACAGATAAAAACTGTACAACCCTAAAGTTGTTCCGCCAGAGGCGGATCGAATCCCTCCCTCATCGCAGTTAATTACCGAAACCTTGATGAAAACAATTACTTTTGAAAATTCCGCATCCTTGATTTGCTTTACCAAAGCTATAGGAAAGGAAACGGGAGGTAGTTCAGCCCGGTAGAATACGTGGTTTGGGACCACGGGGTCGCAGGTTCGAATCCTGTCCTCCCGACAAGGTCTGTAAAGAATTCTTTACAGACCTTTATTTTTGATAAATACCAACAATCTTAATTTTCATTATAGTAGCAATGTTCATTGCTTTATGTTTGATCTGTTCAGCTTTATCTCCTTCAAATAACTCATCCACGGTATTATTAAACAACAATAGCCATTGATTAAAATGAGCTTCCGTTATTGAATAAAGCTGGTGCAGGCGCCGGTGTGTCTGAATAGGGTTACCTGCATAAGCACCATTGTAGAAAATAGCATTTTCCCAGAAAGCGGTCATGGTTGATAAATGTCTTTTCCAGTTCACTTTTATTTTTTGAACAAAAAAAGGAGCTAATAAAGCATCCTGTTTTACTTTATCATAAAAAAATTCCACAAGCTTACGTATATCTTCAACAGACTCGATATCTTTTTTCATACAATTACTTTAATTCAATGGCTCATTTTATAGGTCTTTACGATTGAACCTTCTTACTGAAAACCAAACGGGTAAAACAATCCAGAGAAATAAAACAGAAAATGAAACGACGATGCCAGTACTTGTACCAAAGAAATCTTTGAATACAGCTCCGGTATATCCCATCATGGCAGATATATCCATTTTCAAAAGGATAAGGATTCTGGAAAGATCAATTGGATTGAGCATGCTGATTGCTATCATGGGTTTTTCCATCGGGTAATCAGAAAACTGGAAAAGCAGAAACAATACCAACCCATCAAACAATAATGAAAAGTAAAGCCATAATAATATTGCAATACCAATCCCCTTTGCTTTATCACGGGTGAAGACAGCTGCCAGCATTGCGATCGCTGAAAATATTACAGATAAAAAAACGCCTACGCATATTATCATTACGCCGGTAACCGAAGGCTCATAAATCAGCACTGCTATGCCCGCACCGGCCAGGTAAGCGATACTAAGTGAACAAGAAAGGCCCCCAAATAAACTCAGCCAGATCGTTTTGCGGCGGAGCGGCTGGCTCACCAGTAATTCTACAAACTCTGAACTGTTATATATATAAATGGTAGAAAAAATAATACTCATCAATGGAACAATGATTAGTACGATATTCAGCATGCTGAGCAATCCTTTGGAGGGATTGTCTTCTAAACTGAAAATACTAAATGATAATGCCAGCAGAAACACTGTGTATGCCAGCATGATTTTGTTACGAAGAATATCGGTAATTACATATTTGGTGATTTTTTTCATCAGTTTATTTTCTTAGCATCATTTATAATTGCTGAGATCACATTTGATAATTTCTATTTGTATCTATAAAAATATTGCGGACCATTATTTTATGGGTTGCGGCTTTTGCACTTGTTTCATCAGGCTGCTATCCCAGGTACCGGTTACTTTTATTTGGGCCATGGTGCCAAAATCAAAAGCTTCGATCAGGTTATGATTTAAAAGTAAATAAGTTCCGGGCTCCCTGAATTTGTATATCACTGCAGCAGCAGAACCTGCCGGAACAGGCCAGGTTTCATAATTAGTGAGCGGTTTATTATCAAATTTTCCGCCAGGCCAGTATAAATCTGCATGCCCTCCAATCAGGTGAATACGGGTATCACGGTTAGCTTGTGAAGTAATAAATAAAACTTTTTCACCTACGTTAGCTGTAAGAGCATTTTTGCCTAATAAAGAACCTTGCTTTCCGTTAAAAACAATATGTGTCGGCATAAGTGTTTTAATAGATTCAGCAATTTCCTGGATGCTTTCTTGAGGAGTAGCAATATTTTTAATTATCCCGTTTTTGTCCTTTGGAAGATAATAATCCTGCTCGGCTATATAATAAGCCCTGTCAAACTTTACCAAATTACCATTTTCATCTTTTAAGCCTTCTCTTGGCAAAACCATTATGGCACCATTCATACCAGAAGTAACATGGATCGGTACCATAACACTTCCGGGGGCACAGTGATAAACAAATACTCCCGCTTTGGTACATCTGAATCTGAATGTTACCTGTTGTCCGGGATTTACGAGAGAAATCTCTCCCCCGCCTAATGCACCAGTTGCAGCATGAAAATCTATATTATGTGTTTGAGTATTGGTGGATGGATTCTTTAGCGTTAATTCAACAAAATCGTTTTGATGCACCACGATCATAGGTCCGGGTATAGTTCCATTATAAGCAAATGCCCAGATAGAATCACCCGGAGCTACTTCTATTTTCTTTTCCTGAATCTCAAATGTAACCTGCACTACTTTAGGAGCACCTTTATCTACCTGGTCAAATTTGGGCAATAATGGAGGTGGCACCATTACCTGTGTTACTTTTTCAAGGTTATCACCATCTCCTTCAAATTTTTCGTCAATTACTGAGGTTGAGCCGGTATTCCTGCATGCAGCAAACCATAGCACAACTATGATTACCAAAAATGAATTTAAAATACAAGCCACACCGTTTTTCTGGGGTTGAAATTTTTTTGTATTCATTTTATGATTGTTTATTTTTTTAACATGATTGCCGGAATCGCTTTTGATAATTTTTGTTCACCTGTATCTTTTTGCAGATCGCTGAGTTTTTTATGAAACAAAAGATTGCCATCCTGCATATAAATTACCTGCGTTATGAGGTCATCCAGTTCACTCAACACATGTGTAGTGATCAACACCAATTTGCCTTTCTTTTTTTCAAGAATTATCTTTTCTTTCAGTTGTTCAGAAGCAATGGGGTCTAATCCCGCCGTAGGTTCATCCAATATCAGTACATCAGGATCAAATAAAAAAGCAATACAGGCACTTACTTTCTGTCTTGTGCCTCCTGAAAGTGTCCTCATTCTTTTTTTATATAAAGGCCGTAGTTGAAAAGCATTGATAAGATCTTCGTCACATGTTTGCTTTTCTTGTCGTATATCTTTCATCATATCCAGCACCTGGCCAATTGTCATATTATCCGGGTAGCGACCAATCTGAGGCATATAGCCAATTTGAATCCTGTATTTCCAATGATGCAGAATATTATTTCCATTGAAAGTGATGAAACCACTATCCGGCACCACCATTCCTAAAATGCATTTTATTAAAGTTGTTTTCCCACTTCCGTTTGGCCCTACCAATGCAATACATTCTCCTTTGTTGCAGGTCATCGACACATTATCGAGGGCTTTTAACCGGCCAAATTTTTTATTAACATTATTTGCAATGATCATAGTGGTAAAGGTTTCATTAATGGATGATCATCTTTTAAATTTTCCGGTGTGAGACTGGGAATCACTTTTTCTGTCTTGTCCATCAGTGTCGTGATAAAACTTCTGAACAAGATCATTGCGGGCGGGTTTTTTTCTACGATCATGGAATAAAGACTCACCGGGTGATAAGGCACATCTCCTTCACCGTCTTTATTCAGGTCATAACCTTCATATTTATCCCAGTAATTATTATTAAACGTATTCAGCACCAGCGTACCATTTGTGCCTACGTCGAACGTATTTCCAATAAAATTGTTATTCTGAATAGCAACATCCTGGCAACTTGCCTGAATTTTTAATCCCCAGCCATTATCAATAAAACTATTCTTCTGCATCTGAATGCGTGTGCCGCCTTCGGCAAAAATCGCTGTTGTGTTACGCAAAAAATGATTGCCTATGATGTAACTATCAGATATTTCTTTTAAAAAAATACCATAACATCCATCGCCCCAGTTATCTTCAAATACATTATTAAACATTTTTACTCCATGGGTAAACATTACTGATACACCGGCGCTGTTGTTATGAAATACATTGGAGATATAGGCGTCATTGTGGGAAAACATAAAATGCAATCCATACCTGATATTATTAAAGGAATGATTGCGCCAGATAACCGAGTTGGTTACGAACTCGAAATAAATACCATCTCTATGACCGGTAATGGAATTCCCAATGATGCACAGACTATCACATTTCCAGCAATGAATACCATTGCCACTTTGCTGATCGCTGGCAGCATAAGCCGTCAGTTCATTATTTTCAACTCTGCAATTCGTCGCATTTTGAAGATATATGCCAAAAAAAGTTCCTTCTAATTTATTATTGACGATAGTTACATTTTTACGGTCGTAAATTTTTATTCCGGCAATATCAATCAGGCTTGATATTCCTGAGTTGCGAAGAAGAAAACCGCTTATGGTAACGTTATCTGCTTTTATGGAAAGTATTTCATATTTATGTTCTCCATCTAATATGGGAAAATTGATACCCTGTAAAAACAAAGATTTATCAACCACAATGTTTTTTTCTTTGTACAGGCCTTTTAGCACTTGAATTGTATCGCCGGGCTGTGCATCCTGTATCGCTGTTCTGATAGAATGGTAGTCGGCTACTTCCCCAACTATTATTGTTTTACTCCATACGCTTGTATGCAGTAAAAAAAATAAAGAAAATAATATGCAACATCTTTTTTTCATTATTTATTCAATTCTTCCCAATGCAGAATGGCACCAGGGAATTTTTGTAAAGCAGCTTGTAAACTATCCGCATTATCAAATGCTGCTACATTTCCATTCATGGGACTTCTTAGTGTATCGCTTTTGAGAAACAGAGCCTTGGCTGCAGGAATAAATGAGTGAGAGCCCGAAAAATTTACAAAGTAAACTGAAGTCTTTTTTTCATCTTTTAATTCTGCTGATTGGAGAAAACTTAACAGGCAATGGGCATCGTCGAATTTATAAACCTTTCCTTTTCCTGTAACAAGCTCTCCGCCGAAACGAGCATCACTTATCGGCATTTTACAAAAACTGCAATTGTCTTTTCCTAAAGCAATTGGTGTGGTAGAACTGTTACAGGATGAAAAAAATAGAAGCAAAAGAATAACAGTTGCAGCAGCAGTCACTTTCCGATTTATTTTCTTTGTTACTTTTCTGAACCAATAATATTCTCTAATATTCATTAACAACAAAGACAAACTCACTCCCGCAAATAACCAGCCACCTATTGCCGGAATGGAGTAAGCAGTAAAATTCAATAACTGTTTAAATCCAATCAGCGGAGGTTGATAGGACATGCCCGGCACAATGATCGGAGCATCCGGATTCAAATTATGGCCGTAGTTATATTCCCATTTCCAGAAATCGATCATTGCTATAATGCTAAATACAAGGAACAAAAGGAAAAGTGCCCGCAACATCCATTTCCTGTTCCATGCTGCTCCAATTGCCAACAGCACTGCAAATGCTGTGAAAATTCCCGGTAGTATCCGAAACTCATAGAAATCTTCCGTATGCAACGCCTTCATTCCTATATAATGGTTTAAGCCGCTGATAATTTCAACATTTCCGCCTAAATGGCCGGGATAAATAAGAAGCTTTAACCCTTCAGGATATTGCGGCGCTGTAAGATCAATTCGCCACATAGGAACCTTGATCACTATCAGCATTACAATGGCTAATAAGAGCAACAGTAACCTGTTTATCCTATGTATAGTATGTTTGTTTTCCATAAATAACCATTAGAAGACTGCCGGGAGTGGCTGCTTCCGGCAGTCTTTTGAATCTAATTATCCAACAGTGGTGGAGCAGTGGATGAATCTGGTAAGTTTTTGCCTGTACTAAAACTTATCGGCACAGTACTTCCCGCTGGCGATACACGGATGTAACCTTGCATTTCCTGGTGTAGTGCACTACAGAAATCAGTACAATAGAATGGATAGATCCCCGCTTTTTCAGGACTCCATTTTAAGGTTTGTGTTTCACCGGGCATTACCAACAACTCAGCAATATTTGGCGCTCCTTTTATGGCAAAACCATGCGGCACATCCCAATCCTGCTCCAGGTTGGTAACATGGAAGTACACTTCATCACCCATTTTAATTCCTTCAATATTATCAGGGACAAATGAGAACGTATTGGTGTCATATAGACATCTACTCTTTTACCTTTACGCACCACTTTTGATTCGCCTTCGCCTTTTGTTACATAAGGATTTTTATTTTCTTCAATGTTAAAAAACTTAACTGACTTATCACGGATCAGCGAAGCTTCAACTGCTTGTCCATAGTGTGGTTCTCCGATTGTTGGGAAATCCAGCATCAAATTGCATTTTATCTCCGCTGATATCATACAACTGTGCAGCTTGAGCTAATTCAGGACCGGTTGGTAAATACCGGTCTTTTGTGATTTTGTTATAAGCAATCACATATTTACCATTTGGCTTTCTTGTATCACCACCGGGAATGCACAGGTGACCGAGTGAATAATAAGTAGGCTGTCGATCGATTACTTTTAAATCTTTAATATTCCATTTTACAATTTCAGATGAAACAAACATGGAGGTGATGGCATTACCATTACCATCAAATTCTGTATGCAAAGGTCCAAGTCCGGGTTTTTTTACTTCACCATATAAAGCAGCATTCGTATTTAATTACAGGAATACCATCATAATCGCCAATAAATTTTTTATCAGCAATTGCTTTTTGGATTTTATCAAAGCTAAAAACAGGGATCAATGCTGCGAGTTTTCCGCTGCCTACAATATATTCACCGGTAGGATCTACATCACAACCATGTGGTGATTTAGGACAAGGAATAAAGTAACAAACATCAGTCAGGTCTTTTGCATCTAAGACGGTTACTTCTTTCTCAATGGTAGAAGTTGCAGAATGTGTTTTTTCATCATATACATTATGTGCATATTGCACTGATTCTTTTTTCCCTTTTCCCTGCTTACATATTCTTCCACTTTCTTCCAGTTCACTGCAAGAATAAAATCTTTATCCCGCTGCGAAGCATTTACTTCCAGTAATGTATTTGCCTGTTCGGTATTATAACAACTGAAGAAAAACCAGCCATGGGATTTTCCTTTTCCAGCATGGCTTAAATCAAAATCAACTAGGAGGCACAGTAACTGGAAAGCAATATTCATATTGCCGGAATTCTTGTCAACACTAATAAAGCTGATCGAAGCCTTTGAAATTTTTGCGATAAGTATTGATCGGAACATCTCCATTATCATTATCCATTGGTACGGCAAACCGGGTACCTGCTACTACATACTCTGTATTTTCAGTAATAAATGGGGAAGAGTGGTTACCTGCACTGTTGGGTAATTCGATAATTTCTGCAGTTCTGAATGTTGTCAAATCGATCCTTGCAACACGTGGAGTGTTATTGCCATTGGCAAAGATCCAACGTCCATCAATCTGTCCATTTGTTTGAGAAAGTTCGAGATGATGCAGATCATCCCAGGGAACAAAACCATGTGAAGTATTCAAGCATTGGTTTTGTTTCTTCACTATAACCATATCCGTTTTCGGGATAAACAGAAAAAACGGGAACGATCTTGAGCAGCCTTCCGGATGGTAAACCATACACAGTCATTTGTCCGCTAAAGCCGCCCGATACAAAATTGTAAAACTCATCATATTTTCCAGGTGCTACATATGTTTTTGATGCAGCATCAGCACTTACAGCATTGCCTGCATTTTTTGGTTTGCAGGAATACATACTTGCAACTGCCAATAAGATAGCTACCAGTAGTATTTGTTGATCTTTTTTCATAAATCGTGATTTACTTTTTTTTATAGATGCGATTGGATAGTTTATTTCACTCCATCATTCTTACGCATGAACTCGTACACATCTCTTGCGTCATCGTCAGATAAATTTTGATTGGGCATACGCACTAAACAGATCTCCAGTAACGCCTGTGCTTTGGGATCTTTATTCAGCATTGCATCCGTGTTAGTAGCGAAATTCATAATCCACTCCGGAGCATGGCGGCTTGTAACACCTTTCCAACCGGGGCCCACCAATTTTTCATTTGTCAGTTTGTGGCAGGGGCTACATTTGACTGAATACACTTTTTCACCAGCTTCCGCTTTTGCGACATCCAGCGAAGGACTGATATCTACATGAGTAAATCTTCCTTCTCCTCTTTGCGGATCATAAGAGGGGTTTCCGTTATCGCCTGTATTTTGTGCATCCGATGAATTTTTTTCTCCGGAACCGGAATTGTTGCCGCAGGCAAACAAGCCTGCGGCAAAAAGGGCAAGAATGAGTATTTTTTTCATAAACTTCTTTTTTATTATGGCACAAGATTAGAAATGGCTTTTTTGCAGTTTTATGCGTTCAGTCATATTTTGAGAATCAAAATCAAAAAAGCACCAGGAACAAGTAGCAGGCTCATTTCCCGGAAGTCAAGCCAGCAGCGGTTTTCGGTGAAAAATGTTTTTCAAAGCTTGTAATAACATGATTTTCGTCATGAGAAGCACTTTTAAAAATCATAACTTAGTGGACATCCGTGTCTTTAAATTTGGCCAAATTTCATTTTGAGCTGAAATGATGATTGATACAGATATATTGCTGGCATGGGGTGCTACTTATAAAAAAGTAGCTGCCGAAGAAATCATATTCAGAGAAGGAACAGAAGGTCATTTTTATTATCAATTGGAAAGTGGCTCGGTAAGATGGCTAAACATCACAGATGAAGGAAAAGAATTTATCCAAAATATGATTGAGCCAGGGGAATGTTTTGGAGAATTTCCCCTGTTTGATGATTATCCTTATGCAGCATCTGCCATTGCCAACAAAGACTCTGTTGTTCTCCGCCTCCACAAAACTGTTTTTCATCAATTATTAAGAGAACATCCTGAAATACATTTTAAATTTTCAAGAACTCTTACAGAACGTCTTCGTTTTAAGTTTCTGTTCATTCAAGAACTGGCCAGTGCTGATCCGGAACATACCATTCTTACTTTATTCAATTACTTTAAAGAAAGCAAACGACACATCTGCCTTCATTGCAATCAAGTGCAACTTACCCGTCAACAAATTGCTGATATGACCGGGCTTCGTGTTGAAACAGTCATTCGAACCATCCGGAATTTGCAGGATAAAGGAACTGTCACTATTAATAAAGGAAAAGTGTTCTGCTGATATTATGATTGCAATCATAAAGCGTCGGTAACACTCTGAGTTATTTTGCCTAAATATAAAAGATGAGTGTTTCGCTGAAAAAATGGTTGCGGGTTTCCTTATTTAATTTATTACTTGTTGCAGGCATCGGCGTAACGCTGCGCTACAAGATCGTTTTTCCATTACCCGGCATTGACCAGGGATACCTCCTGCACGGACATTCTCATTTTGCATTTGCAGGATGGGTTACGCAGGCATTAATGAGTTTGCTCGTTCAATATCTTGCGGAGAATGGCCAATCATCAGTTTTTAAAAAGTATCGCTGGTTATTATACGCCAATTTGTTCACGGCGTATGGTATGCTGATAAGTTTTCCTTTAGAGGGCTATGCTTTATTCTCCATTATATTTTCCACCCTTTCAATTTTTGTGGCTTATGTCTTTACGGTCTTTTATTTTAGAGATTTGAATAAGCTGCCGGTAAAAAGCAGTTCTCAGCTTTGGTTTAAATCAGCAATCTTTTTCAATGCACTTTCATCACTTGGCGCTTTCACACTGGCATTTATGCTGGCAACAAAACAAACTAATGAGCATATATACCTGGAAGCTATTTATTTCTTCCTGCATTTCCAATATAACGGCTGGTTCTTTTTTGCCTGCATGGGACTTTTGAATTATCAGTTAATCAAAGCCGGTTTTCCCGATAAAAAACTCAGGCAATTATTCTGGCTATTTTTCATTGCATGTATACCCGCTTACCTTCTTTCCACATTATGGCTTTCTTTACCGGACTGGCTCTATTGGATAGTGGTAATTGCAGCGCTATTGCAATTATATGGCTGGATAGTACTTGTGCTAAATATGAGAGCATATGTTCTTCGTTTAAAAAAAGATGTACCCAAATCTTTACACCTCATTTTTGTTTTTGCAGCAATTGCTTTGACAGCCAAACTGATTTTGCAAGCTCTGTCAGTTATACCTTCTTTAAGCAAACTGGCATTTGGCTTCCGGCCAATCGTAATTGGTTATTTACATCTTGTGCTACTTGGAGTAATCACATTATTTATCCTGGGTTATATCTTTTCACAACGATATCTGCCTTCCAACAAAACCGTTTATTGCGGCCTATTTATTTTTATTGCCGGCGTTATTTTAAATGAAATCATTTTAATGTTACAAGGAACCGGAGATATCCGGTATTCAGCCATGCCTTATGCTGATTTGCTGTTACTGGCTGCTGCTTTTATTCTTTTCAGCGGGATGCTTTTATTGAATTTTGGCTCCTTCCGCTCCGGTTATGCGTCTGCTCATAAATTTAAAAAATTAGATGAATGATCTTTGTGGAAATAAAACATTATGACAAACCTACTTCAACAAACATTAGCCGGGATAGTGACAAATAATCACCAGGCGGTAAGCATATTTGAAAAACACCATCTTGATTTTTGCTGCAAGGGGAAAAGAACACTTGAAGAAGCTTGCAATGAAAGATCCATTGACGCAACTACAGTAGCCCATGAACTTAGTACGATCATTCAATCTGAAACTAAGAAACAAATGCCTTTTGCTGAGATGACCGCTGAACAGTTGATCAGCCACATCTTGGTAAAACATCATTTTTATGTAAAACAAAGTATGCCCCAGATACAATATCATATTCAAAAAGTAGCGGTCAAACACGGAGATCGGTTTCCGTATATGCGGGAGGTGTTTGAATTATTTGCTGAAGTGAACGACGATATGACACAGCACATGGAAAAAGAAGAGAAGATACTATTCCCACGCATCAAGGAAGCGGAACGGCTATTTAATCAAAATGAAAGAGCGACAATTTCTGATGCTTTTTTCAACGGTCCTATCCAGGTAATGGAAATTGAGCACGACAGGGCAGGAGAAATATTATACCGCATCCGTTCGCTCACTAACGATTACACGCCACCCGAAGGAGCCTGCACTACCTTTAAAGTAAGTCTTGCAGAATTAAAGGAATTTGAAGAAGACCTTCATCAGCATGTACACCTGGAAAATCATATCCTGTTTCCAATGGTAAAAAAGTTTACTAATCCATAAACTTCAAATCTATTTCGGGGTACCAGCTGTAGCAAGCAACTTCAAAGACGATTCTTTCGATTTTAGCTAAAGACATATTTAATCGATTTTAGTTGCATTCTGCTTCACATTCCATATTAAAAGTCCTGGCGTATTTTGACATTTTCAATTACCCGCTGACAAAAGAAGAAATTACTTTGTTCTTAGATTCTGTATACAATCCAGAACAGATTAATGAAAGCTTTCAATTTCTGATAGATGAGAAATTGATTTTTCTTTTAGATAGATATTATTCTCTATCCAATGAGATTTCATTGGTACATAGAAGAAAAAAAGGAAATGAAAGAGCAGCAAAACAACTCCGGATAGCTAAAAGATTGGCAGGATTTCTCTCCCGATTTCCATTTGTGAGAGGCGTAGCTGTGTCAGGTTCGCTTTCCAAGAATTTTGCGGATAAACAATCAGATATTGATTTTTTTATCATCACAAAAAAAGATCGTCTATGGATCGCCAGGACTTTTATGCACTTGTTCAAGAAACTGACTTATTTCGTCGGGAAGCAACACTGGTTTTGTATGAATTATTATATTGATGAGAGTGCATTGGAGATAAGAGAAAAGAATATTTTCACGGCCACTGAGGTGGTTACCGTGTTGCGTTTCCAGGGTGAGGAAGCTTTCCGGAATTTTATGACTGCCAATGAATGGGCCTTGAAATTTTATCCTCATTATTTACCAGAGTCTAACGTACTAAAAAGAATTAAAAAAGGATTTATAAAACCTGCTATTGAATTTTTATTTAATAATAGAATAGGAGAACAACTGGACTCATGGCTGATGAAAATAACATCAAGACGTTGGCACCGGAAGACAGAGAGACAAAAGAAAAACAAGCAAGGCTTATTGATGGGAATGGATGCGGGAAAACATTATTCAAAAGCTGACCCTAAAATTTTCCAGGAACAAGTATTGCGACAATTTAATTTTAATAAAGACAGAGTATTTCAGCGTTTGGGAACGGTTTCTTCGGCAGAAGCTATTTGATTTTTTTGAATGAGATGATATAGTAGTCCCCGATATATTTCCATGGCCATTTGTTTTTCCATTTGTCTTCTTTTGCTTTCAGAAATCGATAAATTTTTGAATGTTTTCCTGCAAAATTTTCGATATAAGAGGGCGGGACAATGCTGCAAAGCCCTTCGATATTCAGCAGATCAAATTCTTTTTTCATCATTCGAATTAAATATTTTGGATTGTAATACCAACATTTGAAATAAGTGCCCTCGATATGTGCGGTCTTTCCATTTTTACTGAAAAATCTCCTGAATGCTGGTTTGAATTTTCCTTTAAACAGTAACAAAAACTCCCAAAGGCAAAATTTGGGTAATAACACCAGGGTAACGATCCCATTCATTTTGAGCAAAACAGAAAAAGAAGCTAAAACTTTATCCAATTCATTAGTGCAATTGAGACCGGCAAAATTTGAAAAGATCAGATCATAATGGCCTTTATCATGAAGTTTATTTAATTCTGTAAAGGAGCATAATTCATAGCTCACTTTATAGTCAATGCTTCGGGCTTTGATTTTTTGTTGAAGTATGTTCAACATTCCGGAAGAAATATCAGTGGCATGAACAGTATGGCCATTTTCTGCAAGCCAGATAGCATCTTCGCCGGTGCCACAATTCAATTCCAAAACATGACTGCCTGGTTTGAGGTATTTCACAAGATGATCCCGAACTCTTGCCCTTTTATATTGAATTATCTCATTGTTTGAGTAGAGCTCATCAAAAACAAGGGATTGCTTTGTAAAAGCTGCAGCTGCTCTTTTTTCATTAATATTTACAAAAGTTTCGTTCATGATGCGATTTCCAGGCGATTTAATTTTTTTTTTGCAATAAATGCGGTTGGCAAATAATAAACTCCTGAAAGTGCTTTTTTAATTTTTTGCCAGCTTATTTTTCCCGGATGAGACAGCAACTGTTTCAAGTGATCAAAAGCAATATGCTTTCGGTAAGTTTTATGAACATACCGGTGCAACTGTTTATAAAAAGCCGGTTGATAGGTATTGCGAAACATCAGGGCCAGCTCATCCGAATCGGTCCAATTGGTTTTTTCCTGCATGCTGGCTTTTACTTTTTCATAAAATAAGGTTCCGGGTAAAGGATAGGAAACAGAAATACCAATCTCATGAGGCAAAAGCTCGTTGATCATTTTTATCGTGAGTAAAATGTCTTCATGAGTTTCTCCCGGATAACCGAACTGGATGAAAAAACATGGTTTAATATTATTTTTCTTCAGTAGCCTTGATGCCTCGCAGATCTGTTCAACAGTGGTTCCTTTATCCATAGCATCAAGAATTTTTTGAGAACCACTTTCAGCTCCCATCCAGACCGTATTGCAGCCGGAACGGGCAAGGTCACGGATATAATTTTCATGCAACATTAAATCCACCCGGGCCTGTATTTTGAATTTGAATTTCAAATTCTCTTTTCCGATCAGGTTGGCAAATTCATACACCCAACCCGGTTTGAGTCCAAAGATGTCATCACAGAACCAGATATGATCGAATTGATATTTTTCTTTCAGGAGTTTCAGTTCCTGCACTACATTTTGCGGGGATCTTGAGTTGTACCGGTTTCCATAGATCGGTTTTGCACACCAGTTGCATTTAAAAGGACAACCTCTTGTAGTGCTCATGTTGATTGAAAAAAAGCCGGCATGTTTTAACCACATTCTCCGGTAAGGTTCCATATCCACAAGGTCACAGGCAGGAAATGGAAGTGAGTCGAGTTCACGAAGTACATTTCTTTTCTGAGTTTTCACTATTGCACTTCCTGTTTTGAATGCAAGTCCTGAAATATTTAGGAAATCATTTTCTTTCCTGGAAATAGTGTTGGTTAATTCGAGTAAAGTCATTTCTGCTTCACCTAATAAAATAAAATCAGCTCCTTCACTCAAATATTTTTCGTAATGATCTGTGGAATCAGAACTGGAGACGATCACGGTGCATCCTTTTTCTTTGGCGAAATGAATCATTCTGAATGCTGCCTCACGCATATTAGTAAGGCACATCTTGGTGAGATAATTGAAGCCATCGTCGTAGATCACCAAAAAATCCGGCAGAGATTCCAACGCTGTTAAAATTTCTTCGGGGGATCTCGCAAACATGGTATCAAATAGTGAAACGGCATAACCGTTTTGTCTCATCAAGGCCGCAGCATAAAGAGTTCCCAATGGTGCGTAGGGTTGCCCTGTCTTCCATTGCTTGGGATCAAAGCGCAGAAAATAAGAGTGTGTAAAAAGAATTCTTTTCATGTTTGTTCAGTTTACTGCTGCCGGGTTCATTGTTGGAGGAAGGTTCAAAAAACAAACACATTTTTCGCAAATGCTATTAGTGTCCATATCAAGGTTTTTCCTGAAATCAATAGCGGGTTGTCCATTTAAAATTTCATCAAGTCTTTTATGGCGGATATTCCCAATGGCCTCATGAAAAAAACAAGGTCGAACAGTTCCATCTGCTTCAATGACGGTAGAAACCCAGGGTGCATTACATTTTTTATAAGGGAAAGGATTTAATCCATAGAAAGCCGCATAATACTTGTAGATTTTTTTAATTTTTTCCGGGGACTCCGCAATGAAATTTTTATCAAATTCTTCTTTATAGTCAATGATCAAATTTGCAGTAACTGATTCCAGCTCCCGTAACTCTTCCTGTGATGGCATAATCTCATCCTGTCTTGCATTACTCCATAATACTTGCCGGTTGAAGGCATGACTGCTTACATCTGCAGGAAGAAAACTGATCTGATCAAGACCAATTTCTTTTGAACTTTCTATGATTCCAGGCCATTGCCTGAAATTCAGCCGATGAATTACCGATCTTCCGGTGATTCGAAAATTTGGCCGGATTGATTTTATAGTTTGAACTCCATCTTTCAATTTTTGATAAGCTCCTTTGATGTTCCGGATACCGTCATGTAGTGGTTCATCGCCATCAAGTGAGACAATGATATCGTTGACCCACTCCGTTACCTGTTCAGCATTTTTTTTCAGTGTGAGGCCCGTGGAGAGAAGAGTTACTTTTATGTCCTGGTTTTTAAGCAGCTCACAAAACCTGAAAAAGTTAGGGTTTAATAATGCTTCTCCTCCGGACATCACAACTTGTCTCGTGTCAAATTTTTTGAATGTTATTAGTAAATCTTGAATATCCTCTTTTGTTAGTTGTTTCAGATTGTGATTGTCTTTCCAGATATCACACATGACACAACGACAATTGCAGGCGCTGTGTGGCATCAATATCACAATGGGCAAAGCCATTATTCTGCCGGTTTGCAGCGTCCGGAACCTTTTATAAGTGTGATATAGTGATTGGCTGCTCATGCCTCGTTTATAAATTTTGGATACACACCCAGTAAAATGGATTTTTATTCCTGAATAAAACATCACGGATGAAACCTGGTTTACGCAATATTTTACAATTGAAAGTTTTTAATTCATCAGTACAATGATGAAAATAATGCCGGCTCATTTCAGTATGACCGATCGATTCAAAATATTCCCTTGTCCGTAATCTGGCAGCTTCGATCTCAGTTGGTTTGTAGAAATGTGAGTCCATTATGTGTATTTCTCCGTTCAATCGTAGCAATGAAAGCGCTTTTTGAATTATTTTTTGAAATGAAGAGAAGTATTGTATAGATGCAGCAAATACAATCCTGTCAAACTGCAGATCCTGCAATGTATTTTGTAAAATATCTCCGTATTCAAACCGAAGGTTTTTCATTTTTTTAAAAACTCTTTTTGCCTGTATGATCTCCGCATGATTGATATCAATTCCTGTGACATAATTTGAAGGGATTGCCGCAAGCTTTGCACTGAGCCATCCGTTGCCGCACCCAACTTCAAGGATCTCCATAGTTTTTTTTTGCCGGATAAAATATCGAATCAATTGCTGAGAAGAACGTTTCCTGATCTCCCATTCCTTTGCATGAAGATGTTCGGGCGGTATAACGGGCAGTTGAACAACTTCTACGTCAGAATATAGCCGGCATTCTTTTTTACGGATCTTTAAATACAGCTCCCCGAATAATGCATCTAAGTTTTCAAAAGTCGGATCCGGATCGGGTGGTATGGTATTATTTGAATTCATTTTTCAGAATCCCTGTATTTCGGGCTGTCGATATTTCCATAGTCGTTGTAACAACTTTATTTCATAAGGATATTTATAAAAACTCATTTTGTAACGGAATCCTGCTGCTATTTTCATAAGCTGCCTTTTGATAGTATTCAAACGTATATCTGATACAGTGGGATAATAGCCATTCAAGACGGTTTCAAAATTTCTGATCTTGTCAATCATTTCCGGCTTAAGCCAGGGAGTCAGCGGATTTTTTCTGAGATCAAAACGTTCCCATTGCGGAGTGATCCAGTCTTCCAGTTTTTTCGGGTATTCAAAACCACTCTGCAATACTTCATTAAATAAATCAGAACCTTCGGTAGGTACAGGACTATACGTGTATAAAACGATCTCCGTTTTTGGATTAATGGCCTTCACCTGTTTGATGAAATGAATATCGAATTCTATTTGTTCCATCACTTGTTCGGGAGAAGGAGCAGGCGTACCAAGCACAAACGAATATTCAGGAATAATATCGAACTTTTTCATTCGCTCGGCAAATCGAAGGATTTGCGCCCCTGTTTGAGTGCCGCCTTTATCCAATTGGTGAAGCACTTTATCATTACCGCTTTCTGCCCCGAAAAAAATTATTTTACAGCCTGCTTCTCTTATTAATGCGAGAGATTCATCTTTGAAGCGATCCATCGTATCAATTCTTGCCATTCCCCACCAATGCATTTTTTCAGGCCTGATCAATCTTGCGAATTCAACAGTTCTTTTTTCTGAGACAAAAAAATTATTATCGTGAAATTCTATTGCATCAGCTCCCCATTTATCTTTTACGTATTTGATATCGTTGTAAACCACTTGGGCAGATTTTCCTTTCCATCTTGCTTCATAAGTGGGAACTACTGCACAGAAGGAACAGGTAAAAGGACAACCAATACTGGAATGATAGGCCAATGTATGATTGCCGAGATATGTTTTGCCCAAGTATTTTTCAATGGAATAAAAACGATCCAGTTTATCATAAGGAAGCCGGGGTAAATTATCCTGTTCAATCAGGTCTTCCTTTGCATTCCTGATTATTTTATCTCCGGATCTGTAAATGAGATTTTTGATCAGTTCATATGGCTTATTATTTTCAAGGGCATCGATCAATGATGGAAATGCATGATCACCCGGCCCGTTAATTACAAAGTCTACATAACCCGAATTCAGGATAACCTTGTAATGATTGGTGGGAAAATAACCGCCCCAGATCATGGTCGTTTCGGGAAAATCTTCTTTGATCTTTTTGGCAAAAGGGATGGCTTGCCTGGTCTGAGGCCCGGGCATTACAGTAAAACCAATATATTTTATATCTCCTGCAGATAAATAATGGCTGATCGCTGAATACGGGTCTTTTTCACGGTTCCCGTCCACGATGACCCAATCATGGGCGCTGTCAATCGAAGCAGCTATATTCATGAGCGAATTCGGGACCCTGTGTTTTGCAATAGCGCTTTTGGGATTGAAGAGGAGTACTTTGCCCATACTGTTTTCAAAACGGGCAAAGACTCTTGCAGGTTGCCTGTTTTTGCAACCTGTTTATTCTTACTTTTAGATATCAAAATTTTTTTGCCAGGGTTATGTTGAGAGAATTCATTGAATACCTATCCGGCTTGTATTTGAAAAAAGAAAAAAGCCCTGCTGTGGCCTACGATCTGTGGGCTTCAGGTTATGATGATCAGCCGGGCAACCTGATGATGGATCTTGATGAAGAAATTTTCGGTTCTTTTTTGGAAGATATGAATCTTACCGGGAAAATTGTGATGGATGTAGGCTGTGGAACGGGCCGGCATTGGGAAAAAATCCTCGATAAAAATCCACAAAAAATTATTGGGTATGATGTGTCAGTTGAGATGCTGAAACGATTGCAGGAAAAATATCCAATGGCAGTCACTCACCTCCTTACAGGTGAACACTTGCATGGAACTGAAAATAGTTCATGTGATATTATAGTTTCTACATTAACAATTGCACATATAGAAAACCCGGATCAGGCTTTATCAGAATGGGACCGGGTATTGAAGCCCGGCGGCGAAATAATAATCACTGACTATCATCCCGAACTTTTGGCCAAAGGGGGTAAACGAACTTTTAAGTATCGGAATAAAACCATTGCTATTCAAAATTTTATTCATCCCATAGAAAAGATCAAGGCGCTGGCAAGGCAACTGGGCTGGAATGAAATCCGTTTTGCAGAGGAGAAGATCGATGAAGCTGTAAAAGAGTATTACGAAAATCAATATGCTCTTTCGCTTTACGAGAAATTCAAAGGCACAGCTGTGATTTACGGAATTCATTTTAAAAAATCAGGATGATCCTGCGCAACCTTAGTATTTATGGAGCTGAAAGCAGAAAAAATATTCACATAGAAAATGGGAAAATACAATCCGTAACAGATAATACGGCTTCATTTCCGGAGAACCCTGACGATTTACTGATCGACTTTGAAGGAGCAATTGCTTTTCCGGGTTTTATTAACTCACATGATCATCTCGATTTTAATTTATTTCCTCAATTAGGCAGTAGGGCTTATCACAACTATACAGAGTGGGGGAGGGATATTCATCAGCAAAATAAAGAGACGATCAACGAAGTTTTGAAAGTTCCACAGAATCTTCGTGTAAAATGGGGATTATATAAGAACCTTTTGAATGGAGTGACAACCGTTGTGAATCATGGAGAAAAGTTGCCGGTTGAAGATGACCTCATCAATGTGATACAACCTGTTTCACTTCATTCGCCTCAATTTGAAAAACATTGGAGGTGGAAATTGAATAACCCTTTTTTAAAACAAGCAGTGGTTATGCATATTGGAGAGGGAACAGACGCCACTGCAGAGAAAGAGATTAATGAAGTTATAAGATGGAATTTTCAGAAAAAAAAGATCGTTGCTGTACATGGAGTAGCGATGAATGAAGAACAGACGAATTCTTTTCATGGTTTGGTGTGGTGTCCGGCATCTAATTATTTTTTGCTAAATCAAACAGTGGAAGTTGAAAAAATGAAAAATAAAGCAACAATTGTTTTTGGTACGGATTCTACCTTGACTGCTTCATGGAATATATGGGAGCATTTTCGTGCAACCAAACGATCTGGAGCTGTGACTGAAAGTGAATTGATCGCAATGCTTACTACAAAGCCTGCAGAGTTATGGGGTTTAAATGATGTTGGGGAAGTAACAGCCGGGAAAAGTGCTGACATAATTGTAATGAGTAAAAAGAGTAATTTTTTTGATCTGAATCCAGAAGACATTTTATTAGTAATGGTTCATGGAAAAGCCCTGTTGACGGATGAAAGCATTAATAAACAAATGAGAAATTTTGATACAAATGCTTTTGAGTGGATTGAGATGAGCGGCCACATAAAATTCCTGCGAGGAAATATCAATGAGCTGATACAACAGGTTCGATATTATTATCCTAAAGCTATTTTCCCTTTTCATACTGCATGAAGATCGTTCACACAAACTATATCGTTGTGCCGGAATTCGATGATCCGGAGGCCTGGCTTGACAGGCTTAGTTTTTATACTGGCGTTTTGGAAGAATTGGCGAAACAAAATGAAGTATCAAGTATTGAAAAGATCAATTACAAGGGTGAACTCAAACGAAAAGAGGTAAAATATCATTTTCTCCAGTTCAAGGGGAAAAAACTATACTTTCCTTTTCGATTACATCGGTTCATTAAAAGACTTAAACCTGATATAGTTTTTGTCAGCGGATTTATCTTCCCATTACAAATAATTCAATTGCGGCTGAAATTGGGCAAAAGAATTAAAATCATTGTCATTAATCGTTCAGAGAAACCATTCAAGGGATTGAAAAAATATTGGCAGCGATTGGCTGATCGATACATCAATGCTTATCTTTTCCCTTCCCTGGAGTTCGGAGAGCAGTGGGTGAGTAATGGGAATATCAGCAGCCTTAAAAAAATTCATGAAGCCATGCATGGTTCTTCTTTTTTTGTTTCCGGAAATAGGGCAGAAGCAAAAGTTTCATTATCGGTTACTGGCTCGCCTATTTTTTTATGGGTTGGGCGTTTGAATGAAAATAAAGACCCGGTTACTGTTGTAAAAGCTTTCATTCGGTTTCTGGACATTCAGCCCCTGGCAAAATTGTATATGATCTACCAAACAAAAGAGCTGCTTCGGGAGGTCAGGCAATTAATCGAGGCCGATAATAAACTAAGCAGTTCGATTCTTCTGATTGGTCGGGTTCCGCATCAACGAATGGAGGCTTGGTACAATGCCGCAGATTTTATTATTTCTGGTTCTCATTATGAGGGTGGGGGTATCGCCATATGTGAAGCAATGTCTTGTGGTTGTATTCCGATCATGACTGATATAATTTCTTTTCGGAAGTTTTCAGGCCCCGGAATATGTGGATCGCTTTATGAAGCGGGCAATGCAGATGCCTTGTTTTCTGTTTTGTGCAAGTCAGTTTCACTGAATATAAATGAAGAACGAAAAAAAGTATTGCGGCAATTTAAAGAAGAACTTTCTTTCGAAGCTATAGGCAGGAAGATTCAGGGAGTTATTACTTCATTATAATCAAACAACTTCATTACTAATCTTACTGAATTACTGATTGGGTTTACTTCTATTGGATCGTAGTTTATAGGCGAAGTTAATAATTCGATTGCTTTTGCTTTCATCTCCTCGGCGTTGTTTACAATATGCCAATGGTTGATCTTTCTGTTCATTGCTCTGCAAAAACTAATAACATGCGCTCCTGCAAATAATGCTTCCTGGCAAACACCGCTAAAACCTTCATAAGAAGATGGATGAAGCAATATTTTGCTATGCTGCATCAGCCATAATACTTCCTGGTGCGGAACTTCCCCGATCAATGAAATGTTTTCATGTAACTGATACTGGTCTATCAGATAACGTATTTTGTTTTCATCCGGTCCTTTGCCACAAAGAATGGCTTTTATATTTGGAAAATTCTTTTTTAGCTCCTTTACTGTATCGAGGAATATATCATATCGTTTCAAAGGGATCAGGGACCCTGCTCCCAATACCTCAATACTCCTGCTTGTATTCTCTTCCTGAAATAGCCCGCCATCAATGCCCGGGGGAATAAGGTATGCCGGCCGCACCGAATAATTTTTTTCAAATTCAGATTGCAGAAAATCAGATAGAGCGATCAGCTCTTTTTCTGAAGGTTGGATTCTTTTGATATATTTATTTCCCTGTCTTGCATCTTGCCCCCAGATCCAGCAATAATGTTTCAATTTATTTTTTTTACTGAATTTTTTTCCTACCCAGGCACATTCATGGCACCAGAGGCTAAGCAGGCCAATGATATTATTGTCACGATTTAATTGTTGAAGTTTATTGAGAATCCTTCTCCATAATATTGGTTTATACAATTTTTTTCGATTGCGGCCATCGAAACTAATAACTTCTATCCCCTTCCACATATATGACCCTTTCCGGTGCGGATATTGAAATGCAAGAACAACAATATTTAATTCAGAGAAGGTTTCTTTTAAACTTTTAAGAATAGTTTGCAATAGCGGCAAACATGTACTGTCTGATTCGCTTGCGGCAAAACCGGGAGCAAGAATGATCAATGTTTTTTGTTTATACTTCATCTAATGATACCGTTTTGCTGCAAAAAGAAAGACTTTCTTTATCATGGGTAATGAGTATAATGATTTTGCCGGAACGAGCTAATGTCTTCAATTGATTCAGCATACAGTTTTCAGATTTTCTATCCAATTCATTAAAAGGTTCATCGAGAATAATGGTATCAGCATTTTTATATAAAGCTCTTGCAAGTGCAATGCGTTGCCGTTGACCCCCGCTGATATTTTTCCCATTTTCGGATATTATTTTATTTAAACAATCGGAAGATTCGGTTGACAATTGCCGGAGACCCGTTACTTGTATTACTTCTTCCAGTTTTACAACGTCCGGGACTTTTTCCTGGAGAGTTATATTTTTCAAAATTGTGTCATTGATCAAAAAAGTCCTTTGCGGTACATAAGTGATATTTTTCCAAAGACACTGAAGTTCTTCAGAATTTTTAATGGCGGTATTAATTAATATTGAACCCCGGTCTGGTTCTAAAAACCCAAGCAACAGGTTTAACATGGTTGTTTTTCCTCTGCCAGACATACCTGTAATGCCTATAAAATCACCTTTTTTTAAACTGAGACTAAAATTATTCAGAAGCGCCTCTTTCTTATAACTAAAGTAAATACTGCAGAATTCTATAGAATCAATACTTGCATTTCCATTGAGTTGTTTGGATGAATGTCTTGATTTATGATTGAACAGGTTAGTAACAGTGAATGAATATGCTTTTACCTGGCTGATGCTATTTAAAATTTTCACAATGCCGGGTATGATCTTATAAGCAGCAGCTGTAAAAGCTCCAATGGTGATCAAATCTATAGATTTTCCCTGGGTGAAAAAGTTGATACTGATCAGGACAAACAACCCAAAAACAGCAAAAATTTCGATCAGTCTTGAAGGCAGTACCTGGGCAATCTGCTGCTGCGCCAGGTGATTGCTTTGTCTTTCCTGGAGTGTAGTAAAACGATCCAGGAAGAAATGTTTTTTTTGAAAGACATTACTTTCAATAAAACCCATTATGGCTTCTTTCGAGTACTGAATGAGTTTCCGATGGATGTTTTTTGCGGCATCATGAACGGAGGAAGATCTTTTCCTGGAAAGTAAGGCAATAATTAAAACGGGTGGAAGCAGTATGACTAAAAGCAAAGAAAATAATACCGGTTTAAATATGAGGATTGGTATGATCGCAAAGAGAATAAGTATAGATTGACCTGTGATCTGCTGAACTCCCCGTAGAACATAGTGGCAAAAATCAATAGGATCATGGTTGATCGATCGTAAGTGCACCGAAGAATCAGTATTTACATGATCAAGATAATTACCGTCAAGATAGTCAGACATTTTTTCTGCTGAAATGCGGGAAGCAACTCCATAGATGAAATGGAATTGCTTTTTTGATATAAAATAGGCCAAACCGTTTTTGCCCGCAAGTAATAAAGTAAAAATACCTATTGGCAAAAGTGACTGATGACTTAGAAATTTTGTAATCCATAATATTTTTAAATGCGATTTGTCAGGACTTGTATAATAGTCCACCAGAAACAGCAAAGCAATCAGAAAGACAATATCCAGTATGCTTATAATTACATCAAGTAGTATAAACTGAAACACTTTTTGTCTTTCTCTTTTTTGCAGAATGAATAAAATATTTTTTAAAAGCTGCATGGGTTCCTCTTTTTAAAGCAGACAACCAATGACGGAATTTGTCCCTCATCCAAAAAGATTGCAGAAGTTGTCTTATGGCCATCCGGTGATCTCCGTTTGCAAAACGAAATACAGAAGCTTCAGCAAGCAAATATGACAGCCTTTTCCTGGCAAGCTTTTCAAATTCTCTTCCTGGCTTGCTTCTTATAAAAGTTTCATAAGTCCGGGCCGTTCGTTCAAAAGGAAAGACCCTTGATTTGGTGATGCGGCCGCTGTGTTCTCTCACACGAGTTACTATCTCCGGAATTACTGCTCCTTCTGCCTTTGCTGCCATTCGCAATGTAAATTCATAATCTCCCCGGATATTTGGATCATCAGAAAAACGTCCGATTTCTTCAAAGAATTTTTTTTCGATCATGACGGAGCAAATTGTAATTCCTGCCCTGGTCAAAATTATTTCCTTCAATATCCAACCTGATAAAGGCGTAAATCTTGCACTGCTTTTATATATAGTTTTCCTGTTTTCATCCATCAATTCATAGCCGCCATATATCCACCTGGTCTTTTTTTTTAAAGTGTTAAGTTGTAGATCTAATTTTTCAGCCATCCACAGATCATCAGAATCCAAAAATGCCAGCCATTCTCCTTTACTGATCTTTGTACCGGCATTCATTACCTCGTTGATATGTCCGGTATGAGATAATACTACTAACTGAATTCTCGGATCGTCAATTTTTTGAATTGCTTCCACTGTCCCATCAGTAGAACCGTCATCCACAATGATCAGTTCCCAGTTAGTATAAGTTTGTTTCAATACGGATGCAACAGCCTCTTTAAGTAAAGGAAGGCGATTGTAGGTGGGAATGATTACAGAAATCAAAGGCTCATCCGTTTTGGTTCGGTTCAGTTGTAAATCAGCTGCGACTGTTTCGTTGACGTAGTTTGACAAATGAAAAAATTTAAATCAGGCTGTTAGTTTTTTGAATAGAAAGTGAATTCCTGTTGCTTTACAGAATGTACGGAACAGGATCATAGAATCCAGTTTCAATGACCAATACCGGATATAAAAGAAATCAAGTTGCACCCTGTTTTTCATTTTTTGAGTATCATCTGCGAGTCCTGCATAGCCTAAAACCTGTGCCAGTCCTGTGATGCCGGGCTTTATCCGCCGCCTGAAATCATAATGTCGGATCAGATCTTCATATCTCGGGTCATCGCTGATCATGTGCGGACGAGGCCCCACTATTGACATATCGCCAGCCCATACATTAAAAAATTGTGGTAGCTCATCTAAATAATACCGTCGCAAAAATTTTCCGATACCAGTGATCCGCTCATCGTTTGCTGTAGCTGCTTTCAAGTCGGCTTGCGGATTTACGATCATCGAGCGGAATTTGATGCAGGTAAAGAGTTTGTTATAACGGCCACTTCTTTTTTGTACAAAGAACACCGGCCCCTTTGAAGTAAGTTTAATGAGCAAAGCAATTACGGGAGTCAGCCAACTTAACAGGATTAGAATGACTACAGAAGCAATGAAAATATCAAGAGTTCTTTTTAGGAAACGGGCAGAAGAATCGTCTAAGGGGACAGTAACAGTGAGTTTAGCAGTAGAATAATACTTATTCAACAACAATTCACCATAGGATACAGAACTTAATGGAGAGGCGGTCATATTGTGATTCTCCATTTTTATAACTGTCAGGCCGGAGTCTCCTTCAGATGTGGCTGCATAATTCTCTGGAACGACGGAGTGGCTCATAGAAAGTTCTTTCTATTGATTCAATCGGTTTTATTTGCAAGATGGTTGCTTAAAAAGGGGGAAGCGGGATCAGGTTCCGGCTCTTTCATTCGCATTAGAAATAATGGAAAAAATGTAAAGATCACCAGGCAATATTGCGTTTCAAATACAGCTTCGGTAAGAGAAAATGCAAGCAGGAGCAAAACAAACAGGAAAACCAGCTTATTATTACTTTTTCTTACTAAACGGATCAGTGCCAGAAAAATAAAAATGAACAGCATTCCACCGATGATACCTGTCTCCAGCACCGATTCGAGAAATTCATTATGAGTATTGTAGTTGAGAAACCCATGATCGCCCCGTCCCGGGTCTCCGGTATACATTCCACTTGAAATATATTTTTGGTTGAGAAGGGATTGACTATCGCCCGGACTTGTGCCTACCCACCAGCGATTGTTTTCATTCAAAATTTCTTTGACAAATTTCCATTCGACCAGCCTGAACTGTGCACCATTGAAATAAATTCCAGGATTGTATTGATCTTTTTCGAAAAGAGTCATATCACCTTTAAATAGTTCAGTGAATCTATTACTGACCGGGTTTCGTACGATGATCAACAGGCCGCTGTTACCTGTAGCTACAACTACGAGTAACAGGATTCCTTTTTGGATTCTTTTTTGGTTTTTAGCCCACAGTATGACATAATAAAGAATTGAAAGAAGGTAGAAACAGATTACCAGCTTGGAAGAAAGAAGGAAAATAAAAAATGAAAAATAAACAATAAGGAACCAATGAAAGATTTTGTTGAGTAAATAATTTTTATTCCCTGCATTTTCGATCAAAAAAATCAACCCGATAAAAACGAGTACGGAAAAATACACTGCGTGTTGTGATAATGGTTTAACCAGGTTGTGATAAAAAAGGTCGGCAATATGATGATCATGAAAATAGTGGATCAATGAAATTATAAAACAATACAGAGAGGCAGCAGCGAGGATAAGTACCAAATAATTCAATAAACTTTTCCCCGTAGTAAAATTGATATAATCTGAATTGCAAACGGCAAGAGGAACGAATATTAATGCGCTTTTTAACTGTATATCCCTCCATGCAGCATGTATATCATGAGTATATATTAAGCCGACCCATTGCAGCACATAATATACAAAGCAAGAAATAACAAAAAGATTTAGATCCTTTTTATGGAAAAAAGATTTGTGTTCAACCCGGTTTTTCAGAATGCTTGATAATAATATACCTCCGATACAAATACTTGTTATGGCCCTGAAACAGCATACGAGGCTGATAAAAAAAATGAGGTAGAAGCTGAAAAGGAGTGATGAAAATATTTTGTTTTTCTGCAATGAGGCTTTCATCAGCTTAAATTCTTGAAAGATTGAAGCTTATTATTTGGCCGCGGCGGTTCGGTGCTGTGAACGGGCTTTTAATTTTTTATTTATCGAACTGACCAGGGCGTAGATATAGGCAAGTGAAAGACAAAGTATCCATCCCAATACTAATAGTACAAGTAATTTTGGCCCGATGGGCTTATCGAATTTGCTGAAACCCTGCAATACCTGTATCCCATTTGTGAAATTGAGCTCTTCCTGCCAGTAGAGAAGTTTTTCATTCATGTCGATCATTTGACGGTTGATGCTGGAGCCGTCAACGATGAGCGAAGAAGACGGTTTTTCTTTCCCCATGATAATCTTTTCTACCTCTGCTTTATTCGAATCGAGTTTGAGAATTTCAATATTGGTTTTATCGATCATCTCTTTTAACCGGCTTCGTTTAAAATCCAATCTGCCTTTTACATAATCACCATTTTCAAATCCATAGACGATCCCTTTTTGGAGTTCTTCAAGAATCGAATTGTCAGTCACATTGACATCGATATAGAACCCATTAGGATTGGTAGCTGAAAACACTTTTTGAATTTCTGTGCCCTCAATATTTTTTACTTTGCGCAGAATACTTTCGGGGCAATGAAAAGCTCCAGCTACTTCTGAGTACTCATGTTTTTTTATAAGGTCATTCCAGTTGTCAATGATCTGGATCTCTTCCTGGTTAGTAAGTACTGCCGAATGAGCGATCAAGCGGGAGGAATAAACTTTCGGAGTTGTGAAATACCGGTAAAGACCCCAGCCTGTTCCGACCAAAAATGCGATGATAAAAATTATTCTGTATTGTTTAAAAAAGAGTAAACTTCTTTCCAGCAGCATCAGCAGATCTATATCTTCAGACGGCCAGTTATCAACAGCAGGAGGGGCATCATTCATAAAATGATTTTTTGGAGTAACACATCAATCGTATTTTTTTTACCTCAGGTTGCCCGTAGCCATGAAACAAAAAATATAGTTGCCCCTGGCACTTCTGCATAAAGATGCTTTATATTTTTACGATGAAATTATTTAGAGTCACTGATGCGTATCAATAAATATTTTCCATTTGTACTGATTTATTTTTTTGTGAATTCAGTTGCTTTGCCATTTGGGCTTACTTATACGGCATTACTCGCTCCTTTTTTTTACATCTGGATCCTACTTACAAGAAGAAAAGAATTATTGCTGCCTTTCATAACCATTCTTTGTCCTTTTGTTTTGATCCAGGTGCTTTTTGTAGGAGTGGATATTAACAGCTATTTCATTTCGTTGCTCAATTTGCTGGCTGTATATATATTTTGCCAGGCAGTTTATACTTTTTTAAAAACTTGCAGAGAACCTGGGAAAATATTTCATCTTTTGTTGATCATCAATTTCATCCTTTGTTTAATTGCGATCATTATATATTTCACGCCGTATTATAAGATCCTGTGGATTGAACAGAATCTTACACAAGGCATTACAAATTTCAGTAGAATGAAATTATTTACATACGAAGCCTCTTACTATGCTACTTTGTTTACTCCAATATTTTTCTTTTTTTTCCTGCAATATCTGCTCAGGCAAAATACCATTCGGAGCGGATGGCTATTGCTGATGAACTTTCTGCCATATATACTTTCTTTTTCAATCGGTGTGATCTCCTGCATTATTCTTGCCGGATTTATTACATGGCTTATTCATTTCTCAGAACTCACCGGTAAAAAAAGAGTTTTGAATCTTATTGTTTCAACAGGTGCTACTCTTGGAACAGTAATGACCATTGTTGTTTTATTTTTCAGGCATAACCCGCTTTTTACACGGATCGGGAATATTTTTTCAGGTCAAGATCTATCCGGGAAAGGCAGAACTATAGATGCATTTATGATCGCCGGTAAAATGCTCAATGAAAAAGATCAGTACTGGGGAATCGGGCTAGGACAGGCGAAAATTCTCGGTGAAGACATTATCAGGAACTATTATCAATATCCGCCGGATTACCCGGTTTCTATTCCCAATGCTATGGCCGAAACTTTAGCCATTTTTGGCTGGACGGGTCTTATACTCAAACTTTCCTTAGAAATATTTTTTTTCTTTTATACTCGTGTCTGGAATAATTATTACCGCCTGATGCTTTTCTTTTTCATTTTTATTTACCAGTTCACAGGAAGTTTTATCACTAATATTGCGGAGTATGTGATCTGGATACTGGCTTTTACCAATGTGTTCCGGCAATTTGATGTGCAAAGAAAAAAGCAGGAAGTATTGTATTTATCCGGTAGCGGACTTTGAAGCAGCGAGACGAACTTCCAATATTGCTTTTTGATTTGGATAAAGAGCTTCTACCATAAGCGTCTCATATTTATCAATGATGTTATCCCAATTATAAATGGTCCTGATCTTTTCAAAATTTACCTGTTTTCTCTCCTGAATGATCTCTGCATTTACAGGAAAATTGATCAGGTCACTGATCTCATATTCTGAAGAAAAATAATCGCCCTCTCTTTGCAACACTGATTTATTGAAAACATTTTTGTGTGCCGCAATATTACAACCGCAAGCCATCGCTTCCAACAATGAAGGGTTGGTACCACCCACCGAATGTCCGTGGAAATAGCATAAGGTGAAATATCTCAAATTGTTGATAAGTTGAGGTTCATAAACAGCACCCATGAACATAACATTGGGATGCCTGTAATGCTTTAATAGGTGTTTTCCGTATTTATTGCTCACACTGCCCACTACCACTAATGGCTCCTTTTTTTGTGTTGCGAGATAACCATTGATCACCATTTCAATATTATTTTCAGGTTCCATTCTGGCCACCAGTAAATAATATTTATGTGGGTTGAGGTCGAAGTTTTTCAAAACAGATGCATCACTATCCTGGAAAAGATCAGCGCCATAAGGAATAAATGTTGAACGTTTTCCGTATTGTTTCATCAGATGCTGCTGTATCTTGAATGAATCGGCAATAAGAATGTCCGAATTTTTGGCGGCAAGCCATTCTGCTTTTTTCAGAAAATTTCTTGTAGGCTTGTTGTATTTGCTGCGTTTCCATTCCAGCCCATCCATATTCATTATGTTAATGGCTTTTTTTGGCCAGCGCCAGAACCAAACGGAATCGCTGCTGTAACCCAAATGCAGCAGGATCTCGAAATTTCTTTTTCGGGCATCATTGATGCAATTCAGATCATAAATGAACTGACCAAAAGTTCCCCATTTGTTTTCGGGATCGTAACAGTGGATGATGTTTACACTATTCCATTTTTTGTGAGGATAAGGATGATCATGCGGGCTGTACACAAACACTTCATGCCCTCTATTCACGAGTCCTGCAGAAAGATATTGTGCCGTTTGTTCAAAGCCCCCGTAATGATTGGGGATTCCCCTTGTGCCGATGATTCCGATTTTCATAACTATTGATATTTAGATTTTCTGTTCCATGATCATTGAGTTACTCAATTTTGTAGCTGTAAGATTTTTATTGTCCAATAAAACCTTGTGAAATGTTTCCGCAGATTCTTCCCAAGAATATTTTTGATAAATGATATTTGAAACAGAGCTGAGGTGTTTTTTATCGGGTGGATCCGAAATCAACTCAAATAATTTTCTTTTGAGCAAGTCTGTATTTGAAGGGTCAATATGCGTTGCATCAAAAAATGAAAATTCTGCCATAGCAGATGTATTTGAGCAGATCACCGGTATCTTTAATGCTCCTGCTTCAAGAGGGGATATTCCAAATCCCTCGGCAAGGGAAGGATAAACAAAAACAGAGGCAGCTCGATAAAATTCAAGTAACTCTTCATCATTGATTTGGCTGCTGATAAAAATGAATTTCCTGATTTCTTCAGGAACACCGGCGAAAGCACTTTCAAATTCCGGAATGCTAAGGCTTTTATGGCCAAGAAACACCAGGAAATACTGCTGCTGAAATAATTTCAAGTCAAGATAGGCTTTTAAAAGACTGATATGATTTTTGCGTGGCTCAAAGCGACTGACATAGAGAATGAATTTTTCAATTCCGTATTTTTCTTTAATTAATTTTTGAGAATAGCTCTTGTTATAAGGCAAGAAATATTTTTTGTTCACCCCATTGGGAATAACATGGACACTTTTATTACCAGGCCGCAGGTATTTTTCAATTGCTTTTTTTGAATGGGAGGAGACTGTAGTGAGTATATCTGCCTTTGAAGCCGCCTGTTTAAACAAAATTTTTTTTGATAGCTTATATCTCCATGGAAATTCATCGGGATAGTCGTAAAACAGGGCATCATGAATAGTCACGATGTAACGGCATTTTTTTACCGGAGGAACGATATACTGAAAATGCGCATAGTCTATTTTATATTTTTCAAGAATGGAAGGAATGTCATATAACAATCGTTTGACCGAAGATTGACTTTTGTATTTAATAAAATTGATGTTGCCTGAGTCGGAGAAAGTATCTTTTAGTATATCAATATTGCAGGCGCCCAGATAAATTGCCAGATCTTTTTTCCCGGCAAGCTGAGAATAGATTTCTTTGATAAAAGTTCTGCTGCCCTGGTATTCTTTGTCAAATACATGAGCATCAACAAAAAGTTTTATTGGGACACCTTGTTTAAGCAATGGTTGTTTACATCTTATAAACTTTGTTAAATCGACACTAATACCCGTTAGGTTGCCATTCTTCCAAAAATAGAAGTTGGGAAATGTTTTTTGAAGAGGTATGAAATGAAAAAAGGGCTATAAGCAGCCCCTTTATTTTCGCAAATAGGGAATATTATATAATGCCAGCTAATTCAAGGCTTTTCTTTTTCAGATTTCTCAGCTCAATATTTTCAATTATGGGATCGGGAGTAAGGATCAATGAAGTATTATTTTCTTTCCACCAGGAATTTTTCTGAAGTTTTTCAAATGCGATAACACCGACCAGGTATTTTCTTTCTTCTCCGGCATGCCATTCTTCGATCCATTCAAAATCATCGCGAGGAACAAATTCCCAATCGTCGAAACTGATATATGTGCGTAAGTAAACTTCATTACTCAATTCATGAGGGCGATGATGATACAGTTTTTTATATTCATAATGGTAATCATAACGCAACGCTGAAATATCACTCAACACCGCAGAAGCAGTAGGGAAACTGCCGGCTCCTTTGCCATAAAAAAATTGTTTGTCAGCAAAACCACTTTCGATCACTACTCCGTTATATTCATTTTTTACAAAAGCAAGATGATCATCGTGGTTGACAAATTGTGGTAAAACAAAGGCGGCTACTTTTCCGTTTTGCAATTTTTTTGCCTGCGCTACTAATTTGATCTGTTGATTTTTTTCTCTTGCTACTATAGCATCACCTGCATTTATATTTTGTATGCCTGTAAATAAAATATCTTCCGGCTTTTCAATGATGCCATAGGCATGGGTAAGTAAGAATGTCCATTTATTTACAGCATCATAACCTTCCACATCTAACTTTGGATTGCTTTCTGCAAAGCCCAATTGCTGTGCCATGAGCAGAGCCTGTTTGAAATCAAGATTTTCTTCAAACATTTTGGTTAGAATAAAATTGGTAGAACCATTTACGATTGCTTTAATGGAATGCAACAGGTCATTATCATAATATTCTTCCAGATTTCGGATGACGGGAATCGAAGCGCAGGCAGCAGATTCATAAAGAAATGACTGGCCGGTTTGCTGCTGGAGTTTTAATAATTCAGGCAAATGTTCGGCGATCATTTTTTTGCTGGCACTTACCACATCTTTCCCGTTTTTCAGTGCAGTTGAAACAATTTCGAAATGCTGCATCGGCATCATCGATCACTTCTACAATGACATTTATGGTTGGGTCGTTCAGTAATTCATATCTTATCGGTTGTAAAAAGTGATGCCGGAGCATGTCGTTTTTTCTTCGGGATTTTTGATACACACTTTTTTGATTCTGTGCTTTCAGTGACGGAGTTTTTTCCAGCACTTTGTAAAGTCCTTCGCCGACCACTCCAAATCCAAATAATCCTATTGTTAATTCCTTATGCGCTGTCATAGATTTGAATTAGGGGCAGATACATGTTTTCGTAGTAAAACTTCCTGCAGTTTTTTTCTCAACAAAATCTGTTATTACATTTTCGATCTTTTCATATTCCAGCAAAAAACCATCATGCCCGTAAGAGGAATGGATGGAACTGGAATTGAGCTTCCGGAATTACATCTGCGAGATATTGCTGTTCTCTCAATGGGAAATAGAATATCGGTTGTGATACCAATCACCAGTGTTTTTGCTTTTATTTTTTTCAAAGCTGTTTCCACCGATTCCCGGTCTCGTCCCACATTGTGTGAATCCATAGACTGACTCAGAAAATAATAGCTGAATGCATTGAATCTTTTTCCTAACTTTTCTCCCTGGTAACGCTGGTATGATTCACTTTTAAAATTGTCAAACTTATCAGGACTGTTTCTTCTGATTGTGCATTCGCAATATGTTTCATAATGACGATAGGAAATAAGCGCTAATCCTCTTGCGACTTTCATTCCTTCCAACCCGGCTTTTTCATTTTTTTCTTTCCAGGTTGAATCATGTTTCAATACAAAATCTTTGTGATGCATTGAAAGCAATTCCCCAGGGCGAATGAAATGCATTGGTTGCCAATGGAACAATGTGTTCAAATAATTCAGGTTCTTCAATGGCCCATTCCAGTAATTGCTGCCCGCCCATACTTCCACCAATGCCGATATAGATTTTTTCAATTCCTAAAAAAATTCTCAATGGCTGGTAAGCCTTTATCATATCACGGATAGTAAAAAAGGGGAATTGATGATAATAGGGTTCTATTTGTTTCCGGATTTATATCAAGAGGTCCAAAACTTCCATAACAACTTCCGGGCATGTTAACACAAACCATAAAATATTTGGATGGATCAAATAATTTTCCTTCCCCGGTTAATCCATCCCACCATTCTACCGGATCACTATTAGCGGTCAGTGCATGAAATATCCAGACTACATTATCTTTTGTTTCATTTAATTTGCCATGCGTAGTATAAGCCAGGTGATAACCCGGAAGGGTCTCACCTGACTCTAATTGAAAAGGATGTTCGTGTTTATAAACAGATGACCATTTACGATACCAATTCTTTTGCAAATACCTGTTCAAATGCCTGTTCAAAATCTGCTTTGATATCGTCAATGTGTTCAATACCTGCGCTGATACGAACCAGGTTGGGCAAAACACCTGCAGCTTGTCTTTCTTTTTCACTCAATTGTTCATGAGTTGTAGAAGCAGGATGAATCGCTAATGTTTTTGCATCGCCGACATTGGCAAGATGACTCACCAGTTTCAATGAATCAATAAATTTACGCCCTGTTTCCACGCCACCTTTGATACCAAATTGTAATATGCCACCAAAACCATTGGTCAGATATTTTTTTGCAAGGTCATTATAAGGGCTGCTTTTCAAACCGGGATACCAAACAAATTCCACTTGCGGATGTGCTTCTAACCATTGAGCTAATTCCAGTGCATTGTCAACCTGGCGTTGTACACGAAGACTTAAAGTTTCCAATCCCTGCAAATTCAGGAATGAATTGAATGGAGCCTGGCAAGGGCCGAAATCACGAAGACCTTCAACTCTTGCACGAATGATAAATGCAATATTAGGAAGACCTAAAGGATTTCCTTCTCCAAATACCTCCCAGAATTTAAAACCATGATAACCTTCACTCGGTTCAGTGAATTGAGGAAACTTTCCATTGCCCCAATTATAATTGCCGCCATCTACGATAACACCGCCAATGGTAGTGCCATGTCCACCGATCCATTTTGTAGTAGAGTTCTACCACAACGTTTGCGCCGCATTCCAATCGGCTTGAATAAATAACCTCCGGCGCCAAATGTATTGTCAACGATCAATGGCAGATCATATTCTTTTGCCAGTGCAACAAATTTTTCAAAATCAGGAATATTCAAACGGGGATTACCAATTGTTTCCAGGTAAATCGCTTTTGTATTTTTATCAATTTACGGAACAAATCTTTCAACATTATCACCATCTGCAAAACGAACATCAATGCCTAATCGTTTGAATGAAACTTTAAACTGATTGTATGTTCCGCCATATAAATAAGTTGTACTGATAAAATTATCACCGGCCTGCAGAATATTATTTAGTGCAAGGAATTGTGCTGCCTGTCCCGATGCAGTTGCCAATGCTGCCACTCCACCTTCGAGTGCAGCGATTCGTTGTTCAAAAACATCAGTGGTCGGATTCATGATGCGTGTATAGATATTTCCAAATTGCTTTAATCCAAAAAGATTGGCTGCGTGTTCGGAATTGTCAAAACCGTAAGAAGTAGTTTGATAAATAGGAACAGCCCTTGATTTTGTTGTCGGATCAATTTGCTGGCCTGCATGAAGCTGCAGTGTTTCGAAATGAAGATTGTTGCTCATAATAATAAAATTTTTAAGATTTAAAATCTGGTTAACAGGAAGAATGGGTAATTGTAAAAAGGCAATGAGCCTTGTCGAGAAATAATTATTGTATGCCTTTCGGCATACAACAATGGCAACAAGTAATTGCTCTGTGAAAGATGAAAAATTTTATATAGGATTTGTTCATTGTTATAATAATTGCCCATAAAGTTAGTAGGGTTTTGTAGTTGCAGCCAAATATTCTTTGTCATGAACTTGCAATTAAATGTTAAAGAACTTTTTTTCCAACGATTGTTTGTCTTTCACTTTCACTTTTTCGAAAGCTTGTTCAAGATCATTTATCAAATCGTTAGTTTCTTCCAATCCTACTGATAGTCGTATTAAACTGTCTGATACACCTGCAGCTCTTCTTCTGTCTGCAGGAATTGCTTTATGCGTCATTTGTGCCGGATGACATAATAAACTCTTTACTCCTCCCAAACTTTCTGCCAGCTTGAACAATTTTGTTGATGTGACAAATGTTGTTGCTGTTAATTCTGTATCTTTTTTTAATGTGAATGAAACAATTCCACCAAAGCCTTTACTTTGTTTTGCTGCTATTTCATGATTAAAATGGTTTTTCAAACCAGGATAAAAGACCTTGTTGACCAATGGATGTGTTTCAAGATATTCTGCAACGGCCCGGGCATTGATGCAATGTTGTTTTATTCTTAATGATAAAGTTTCAATGCCACGGATCACCAGCCAACTGTCAAAAGGGGAGAGGATAGCGCCACTTGCATTCTGGATGAATTTTATTTTTTCACCGATCTCTTTTTCTTTTGTCACTACAAGTCCGGCAATGAGATCACTATGCCCGCCAAGATATTTGGTGGCAGAATGAATGACGATATCAGCTCCCAACAAAATAGGTTGTTGCAATGCCGGTGAAGCAAAAGTGTTGTCCACGCAAAGCAAACAACGATTGGCTTTTGCGATTTTAGCAATGGCTTCGATGTCTGATATTTTTAAAGTTGGATTGGTCGGCGTTTCAATCCATATCAGTTTTGTTTTTTCCGTGACAGCATTGAAAACATTTTCAATATTGGTAGTGTCAATATAGTTTATTTTAATTCCGAATTTCTGGTAAATATGAGTGAAGAGACGAAACGCTCCGCCGTAAATATCATCCACGGCAAGAATTTCATCTCCGCTTTCAAGTAATTTTACAACGGCATCAATGGCTGCGAGGCCGCTGGCAAAAGCGATCCCTGTACTTCCATGTTCCAGTTTTGCAATGATCTCTTCGAGGATAGCACGGGTAGGGTTATTGGTTCTTGAATAATCAAAACCTTTGTTGACTCCGGGTGCTTCCTGAACAAATGTGCTGGTTTGATAGATCGGAACAACGATAGATCCGGTAAGCGGATCAACGGGGATACTGTGAATTAACTGGGTTGAGTTGTAGCTCATAAAAGTTTTTTTCCCTTGTACAGAGATGTTTAAAATGTTTTTTGTTATGAGCACTTACCAAGAGAGGAGAGAAATTTTACCGGAGAGTTTCTTATTTCACCGCAAACAGGAAATAAAAAAGCTCATCCGATAAATCAGATGAGCTTTGAATATTTTAAGAAGATATTACGAAGCTATGAATCTGACTTATCTACCCCGACCTTATAGGTCTGGGCTGGAATTGGCACCTTGCCCCGCTATTGGCGAGACAGGTTGTCAAGGCTTCATCGGGCCATTTCCCTCAGCCTTTCTTGATAAGTGATCGTTTAAAGAACTGCAACAAAGATAGGCGCAGCATTTTCAAACTTCCAAAAATATTTTGATATTTATTTTTTTGCTACAAATGACCGTTAGCTTTTAGTTTACTTATAGTGCGGTTCTCCAATTTTTGCGAAGCCATTCTTCCTGTGAAGAAGAAGTTTGGTCCACAAATACTTTTTTTTCAATTTTTTCCTGTGCGTTATGTATGGCTTTGCTGATCATATTGTGTTCAATGACCTGGTCTTCTTTCATGCCGAACTGTTTCATCATTTGGACAATTTTATCACTGCCGAATTCTTTGAATAAAGGTTCATCCATTGCAGACCATATTTGAACTTCTGGTAATTGCAATTGTTCAAAAAGCCCTTTTTCTTTTTGTGAAAGGGGGTAATGTTCTCCAAAAATTACTTTTTTCCCGGCCAGCCGTACCGAAGAAACTTCTTTTGTATTAAATAACGGGTATTGCTCCTGGCCTTTTTCTGGTAAAATGTTTTTGGCCCGCTGTAATGTTTCTTCAAACCAGAAGATGAAAACTGTTTCCTTATTTTTTTCTAATTCTTTTTCTATCGATTGCAATTTGGCTGGATTCAATCATCCATATTTTGTCAATTATTTTTATCGGAGGTTCTTTCTTTTTGAAAAGATGAAACATGCTGATAGTTTAAGCAGCTAAAATAAGAAGAAAGAGGCTGCAATTCGCTGCAACCTCTCTTTGTCACCATGAACCATATGTATAATTTTTCGTTACTGCAGCATTGCTGTTGTGTTTTCCACTTTAGAACCTGTATAAATCCAGGCTTCACTCCTGTAGTTGTGCTTTTCTTTTGTTTTCAATTTCCTGGTTTTATGTTTCTGCAACGACCTGGTTCTTCATTACCTGGGCATTGGTGCAAACGCGCTTGGCCGGATTTTCATCGTTGTAAGGCCTGCCGATACAAATGCTTAAGTTTGTTGGCATCTTTATCAAAGATCATGGTTCCTTCGGCTACATCCTTTCCGTCTTCAGTTTTCTGTGCCGGTATTTTGTAAGTGGCAGGTGATTTTCTTAACATACCCTTTAATTTTTCCCTGTGGCAATCCTTCTATCCAAACAATACCTTTATTTTCTTCATCAAGTAATGACTATTACCGTAGAGTGCGTCAGTGTTTGATAGAAGATTGATATGTTCCGAATACCGGAAATACATCTTCTGATGTTACTGCTGATTGAGTCGGCAGTGATAATGATTGCCTTCATACTTCGAGATTGATAGATTCCACAGTAGGATTCTTTTTCGGCATCCCATAGTGTTGCTTGAGCTTTGCAGAAACAAAAGTCAGGGACAATACAGAATTCCTCCCATTATTATTATAAGGGCTCTTTTTCATACAGTATTTTTTTTGTGATCAAATTATTGTTACCGTTCTGAAGAGTAACTTTAAAATATTATGCCAAAATCAGGTTTTTGTGGATAAGTAATAAACGAAGTTTTCCACCGGGTTCTAATACATTTCTTGTTTAATACAGCTGATGCTTAAGCCGGTTCTTATCTTTGCATTTCTTATTTTATATGGTAATAAAGAAACGAAAATGGAATTAGATGCAGTAATTCATGAAACTGAAACGATTGAAGTATTTGGGGCAAGGGTTCATAATCTGAAAAATATTGATATTTCTATTCCGAAAAACAAATTGGTCGTTATTACCGGGATCAGCGGCAGCGGAAAATCTTCACTGGCATTTGATACGATTTATGCGAAGGCCAGCGCCGTTATATGGAAACATTTGGCGCCTATGCCCGCAATTTATCGGCGATATGGAAAGACCTGATGTAGACAAGATCACCGGCCTTTCACCGGTTATTTCCATTGAACAAAAAACCACCAATAAAAATCCCACGTTCAACGGTTGGTACGGTTACAGAGATCTATGATTTTCTGCGCTTGTTGTTTGCCAGGATCGGCGAAGCCTATTCTTACAATACCGGGAAAAGAATGGTGAAATGGAGTGAAGAAGAAATTGTAGAAAATATTTTTAAAAAATATCAAGAATAAAAAAATCGCCTTGCTGGCGCCGCTGGTTCGTGGACGAAAAGGACATTACCGGGAATTGTTTGAAGATGTAAGAAAAAAAGGATTTTTAAAAGTAAGAGTGGATGGTGAAATAAAAGATCTGGTTCCGAAAATGCAGGTAGACCGTTATAAAATTCATGATATTGAATTGGTGGTTGACCGCTTGCAGGTAACAGATGATTTGAAAGCAAGATTAAGCCAGAGTGTGCAGCAAACATTGAAGATTGGAAAAGACCTGATGTTTTTGCATTGATCAATGATGACAAAAAGTCTTGTGCAGTATTCCAAACAATTGATGTGTGAAGATACAGGTATCAGTTATGAAGAACCTTCACCCAATGCTTTTTCATTTAATTCTCCTTATGGTGCCTGCCCGGTCTGCAAAGGGCTTGGGTACCATGCATCATATTAATATGGAAGCCGTGATTGCTGATCCGACACTAAGTATCAGCGAAGGAGGGATTGCTCCGTTGGGAGAAGAAAGAGATGCATGGGTATATCGTCAGGCACAGGAAGCTGCAAAAAAACATAAAATTTCGTTGACAATACCGGTCAATAAACTTATCAAAGAAGCAGCTTGAATATTATTGTTATATGGAAATGAAGAAGGACAACAGGAAGACCTGGATTTTGAAAACGATGAAATTTGATCCGGCATGCCCCGTTTGAAGGTATTGTGAATATGCTGAAACGCTGGTTTGCTAACCCATACAGTGAAGCGATCCGAGAATGGGCAGAAGATTATATGATCATTGAAACCTTGTGAATGCTGTAATGGTGCAAGGTTAAAAAAAGAAAGCCTTTGGTTTAAAATAGACGGAAGAAATATTGCCGAACTAAGCAAAATGAATCTTGATAATCTTGCTGCCTGGTTTGATGGTATTGAATTAAGAATAGATCAATAAACAAAGAGCTATTGCAAAAGATGTATTGAAAGAAATAAGGGAACGGTTACAATTTTTGCTGGATGTTGGATTAACTTATCTTACATTAGACCGTCCTTCCAAAACCCTGAGTGGTGGTGAATCGCAACGGATACGACTGGCTACACAGATCGGTTCGCAATTGCAGGGCATCACTTATATTTTGGATGAACCTTCTATTGGTTTGCATCAACGGGATAATCATCGGTTGATAGATGCATTGAAAAATCTTCGGGATATTGGCAATAGTGTTTTGGTGGTGGAACATGATAAAGATATTATGCTTGCTGCTGATCATTTGATTGATATTGGCCCAAGGCGGTTATCATGGAGGAAAAATTGTAGCAGAAGGTACCCCAAACATTTATTGAAATTGGATACACTTACTTCAGGTTATCTGAACGGGCATAGAAATATTGCAGTGCCAAAAGAAAGAAGAAAAGGAAATGGAAAATTTATTGAACTGAAAGGAGCAAAAGGAAATAACCTGCAAAATGTAGATGTAAAATTTCCGTTGGGAAAATTTATTGTTGTAACAGGAGTAAGCGGCAGTGGTAAATCCACACTTGATCAATGAAACATTATATCCTATTCTTTCAAAACATGCTTATGATTCCAAAGTGACACCGCTGGAATATAAATCCATAAAAGGATTGGAGCATATTGATAAAGTAATTGAAATTGATCAATCGCCGATTGGCAGAACACCAAGAAGTAACCCGGCAACCTATTGTGGATTTTTTACAGATATAAGAACATTGTTTGCTTCCATTCCCGAAGCAAAGATCAGAGGATATAATGCAGGTCGTTTTTCATTTAATGTAAAAAGCGGGCGATGTGAAGTATGTGAAGGCGGTGGCATGAGGGTGATTGAAATGAATTTTTTACCGGATGTATATGTGCATTGTGAAAAATGCAATGGCAAAAGATATAACAGGGAAACACTGGAGATCCGGTATAAAGGAAAATCCATTGCCGATGTGCTGGATATGACAGTGGAAGAAGCAGTTGAATTTTTTCAGAACGTTCCTTATATCTACCGGAAAATAAAAGTATTGGAAGAAGTGGGTCTGGGTTATATCACCTTGGGACAATCAGCTGTAACATTGAGCGGGGGAGAAGCACAACGGGTAAAACTATCAACAGAACTTTCCAAAAGAGATACCGGTAAAACATTTTATATTCTGGATGAACCAACAACCGGTTTGCATTTTGAAGATATTCAGCATTTGCTGGATGTACTGAATAAATTAGTGGACAGGGGCAATACTGTATTGGTGATAGAACACAATATGGATGTGATAAAAGTGGCAGATCATATTATTGATCTTGGTCCGGAAGGTGGTGATGGTGGTGGAAGAATATTATTTGAAGGAACACCGGAAGAATTAATAAAAAATAAAGAAAGTTATACGGCAGAATTTCTGAAACCGAACTGCAAAATAAAAAAGCACTCCTCAGAGTGCTTTTTTATAATTTTTTTGACAACCAATTTATTTTGGTGATGCTGGAGGTGGAGGAGGGGCGCCGTTGATCCGGGCGATGAAGTTTTTGCTGTATAAGCTGATTTAAAATTCCACTTACCAATGCAAGACCCACAAGACCTGCAACAATACAGATAAATAATCCAAAGCCACATAGATGTTCCCGTGGCTGACATTACTCGAATCATAAAGATCAATGCCCCTAATACTACACCACCAAAACCACCCAAGGCAATCATTTTGGAGTTGGCATCATATGGTTTCATTTTATCTCCCAAAAAAGAGGCAATCACTACAGCCAGTGATGCCTAGAAGAGAAATCCAGCCCCAGCCGTTAAATCCGGTAATTGAACCATTTTTGGTATTACCAAAAAAGTCAGCAAGGACTTTATAAGTTTGCCAGGGAAGTAACATTGAGATTAATGCAACTATTGCATGTACCTAATGCAATTAGTCTTTGCTTGTGAAGATTTAAATTTTCCATAATTGTTGTTTGATTTTGGTTCGGCCTACTCTTTTGGCTTTTCGGCATCCGCCTATTTTAATATGAACAGTTAATTTTTTGATTCCCAATAAAGATTTTTATTAAAAGTAGCATTACCGAAACAAGTTCCGGCAGGTTTATGCCTGTGGGTCTGTTTAATGCTTTTAATTATCTTACTTTCCATAATTCCCAACAAGTATAAACAACACAACGGTTATCAAAATGACCACTGCAAGATAAGCCACCTGTTTATCCACTGTTGTTTTTTTCATAACAGGAATTCCTGTATAAAGTTGATAAATACAATATAAGGTACAAAGAATAACAAGAATGTTTAAGCGCCGGGAAATATCAGGAAAAATGCTCCAATATACGAGCAGTTAATGAATAAGCCGCCAACTGAAATGATTTACTCCAATTTTTTTCTGATCCAAATGATTGCGCTAAGAGCATCAATAGCTAAGGCTACAATAAAAACAGTAAGCGATGGTAAAAACAACAAATAAAAGTGCACCAATAAGCCCTGCTTTTACATTTGCTGTAGATCCACCAATGGCCCAAGGCTTTCGTGCCAATTAAACCTTGTCCGATAAAAGTTGCTAAAGCACCAATAACTAACATAGGAAGAACATAACGCAGTTAAAATAGTACCAACATTTCCTGGTTCTTTATCAACAACGCCCATTCATTTTTTGGAGTAATTAAAATATTTTTTGCTCGGTCAACTATGTTGATTCCCTGGTGATGATGACGGTGGTGGACGGTGGCGGGGCTGACTTGGAGGTGTTGGTTGTTGATCCATTTTAATCTAAATTAGTTTTGGTTAAACCTACTCGTATGGCTTTTCGGCAATACGCCCTTGTTTTCAGGAATCAGGATCTTGTTAGAAGATAAGTTAAACTAAAATAAGACAGTTTTTTAAGAATCACACAGTTGAAGCAAAATTTTTATAAACGGGTTAATAACAGGATCATGAAAAAATAATAGAGATATAAAGAGGAATCGATCAGGGATTGAATTGTCAGCAATGAAAATACCCGTAAATAATGGCAGGAAATAATTGAAAAAATCTTTTTAGTATGAGGTGGCCAGCTTTTCTGCTGGTTTTTCACCCGGATACCGGATTTTCTCAATTTTTCCTGCCCTGCCTGGCAGCATTTACGGTTTCTTAGTTATGGCAATGAAAAGAACTGCGTTTGTGCTTGGGTAATATTTTGGGAAATGTCCAATAAGCGGGCAGAGAGTATTTAATAAAATGGATACATACTATGAGAGTACCAATAGAGAACGGATTAGGTTTTTAATCAACCAGGTATCAGATTTTATTAAGCTCTCTGCGCTTATCGGAACAGAAGTTTGATTTTGGGTTTGTAAATTTTATTTTGATTTCAAAGTTGCCGCTGGCTGTTTCTTTATCCCCGCAAAAAACATTATACACATAAGAGCCTTTCGGCAAACCAGTGATACGCTGATGGTCTTTTGATTTCATTTTATAATTAAGCACCAGTGTTCCCTCGAGATCAAAAACAAAAAAATCCATCTCTTTTCCTTTATTCTGGTGGGCTACTACGTGCATGATCTTCTTCAAAGGATCGGGATAAATTTTTACAGATGCATTGTTCTTTGAAGCGGCTTTGCTCTTTTTAGCTGGCGTATCCTCATTGGGATCTTTTTTTACTACCTCCGCTTTTTTTTTAACCGGTGCTGCTAATGAAAAGACCGGTTGCATCAGCAGTAATCCAAATGCAATAACAGATACTGAAATTTGCAGGAACTTTGTAAAAGTAGATTTTGGTTTCATAAGGTTCGGGTTTTAGGGTTATTATTTAGATTAAAAGAAATGCGGACATTTTAATTGCTTTTTGATTCGGCTATCTTGCAAACCACCTCCAAGTCTCCATCCAAAACGAATAATGCCGGAGAAAAAGCATCATTTTGTTTAGGATCGCCACGTTGTTCATTGATATATGGACGGTTCACCGATGGGTTTGCCAGGTTTTCACGATACATCAATTGGCTGTGCAATGACAGCCTGTGAAGGAGTTAAGTAATGATCAAATAGTGCCGGATCAATATAAGTGGTACTTACATCATCAATATAATCAGTAAATAATTTTTCGATGTAATATTTCAAAACCGATATACATATTTTCTTTGATGTAATATTTAAAACCAAATCCCATCGGGATTTCCATTTGTGTCAATGAATATGGTTTTCTGTCTGGATATTCTGCCATTCCCTGTCCTTCCAACTCTAAGTGGTTTCAGATCTACCCAGCTACTGGTTCCATTTGGATGCGATGTATATTGCCTTGGGATTAAAATGAAACATTCCGATACCGAATACACCATAAGGTCTGAAGTTTATGAAGAAGCCCATCATATTTTTCAAAAAATACAGTTGGATAAATTTCAATGGCTACGTATGCTTCGGATAGTTTAGATCTGAAATCAAGATTTCTGTTCTTTCGATACATTTCTTCACCACCATGATTAGCGATTATGCTGTCGAATGCTTCTAATTCACCAAGATTGGCCGCTAAACGAAAACCTAACCATTCGGTAGGATAGACATTCAAATAAAATCCTTTCATTAATTTGGTAAGAGGGAAATTTAGGTCTTTGACAAAAGTTCTTCCTTCCCCCGGTTCCGCCAAGATCGCCAAGAAAAAAACTGGACCTATACCAGCGCCAATTTCCACTTTTCCATTGGCTGCACTAATGGATTGAGAAAATGACTGGAAAGAAAAAATTGTGAACGCTAAAATCAGTACAACAATACGTACTGTCAGAACATGGGTTCTCATGGTATCAGATTTCTGGTTTTCTACTATTGGATTTCAGGTAACAAAATAGAAAAAGAAAAATGCAGATACAATGATAAGCACCGGTTTTTTTTAATTGAAACCTTTATTAAAAGTCTTTCTACTTAGTGATTTTACGAAAATAGTTTCAGGAAAGTATCATTTCAATATGTTCAATGCCATCTTCGAGATATATATTTCACTGGTTTGTTGAAAACCGAATGATTCATAAAATTTTTTCAGATACAGCTGTGCGCCGATCTGAATGGATCATTGCCAAAAATTGTTCTGTTTTTTCAATGGATTTTTTCATAAGCTCTTTTCCAATTCCGGTGTCTTCTGGCTGATGGTGAAGTAACTACTCGGCCAATAGAAGGCTTTATCATAGGCAATTCCGGGTGGAACAAGCCGTGTATAAGCAACTAATTTTTCATTTTGCCATCCCATAAAATGATAAGATTGTTGATCTTTATTATCTGCATCCTGGAAAACACAATTCTGTTCTACTACAAATACTTCATTTCTCAATTGGAGAATTGCGTAGAGTTCATGTGGAGTCAGCTCGTCAAATTTTTTTAATATCCAATGTCATATAATAATCAGGACTAGTGAATGAATTTAGTTCAATTATCTTCCTGGCGGTGCCGGAACAACTGCAAGACTTTCATTTCCATCTTCACTTACTGATTGCACAGCAAAAAAATAATTATCTTTTGAATAAGGTAGATCCATTTTAGTATCTGTTGTAAAGAATTTCTTTTGCCAGAATGCACTGGTTGTTTCTCGCATTAATACATAATAACCTTTTACTTTTCCTGTTTTTGGAGCTTTCCAGCTTAGGTTGGTAAAATTGGTCAACCTTCTTGTTTCTACTTTCACTTCCTGTGGCATGGATGGTGATTTGGCAAGATTGGCAAGATTGCAAAGATTCAGGCAAGTATTCTTTCTCAGGTATTCAAAATCCATGAATTCAGGTAAATCGCCATATTGAATGCCATTTTCCATTCTTACATCCTGGTGCTGGTGATAATAATTTTCATTCATTTCTGTAATGCGAACTGCAGCATAACCCCGTTGCACATAAGGAGTATGATCACCACCACGAAGAAAACGATCATTTCGATATATCATTACTACTTCAAGATTATCTACATATCGTTCGCCGGTTTCTTTTACATAACGGGCCAATTGCCTTGCTTTACCATCATTTTCCAAACCAAGGTTACGAATAGTTGAAAGTGCCCTTCCGGTATCCAGCATTGAAAGTCCTTCACTGAATACCCTGATCTTGTGTATTATTGATGATATTCGTTTCACTGCTGTTATTGCTGCCCATGATATCATTGTTCAATACCGCTTCTATATTCCAGTTTTCTTTTTTTGCTTTTTCTGCCATATAAGTGGAACCCAAGTAATCCCTGTTCTTCACCACTTACTGCTACAAAAATGATAGTGGCAGGAAAAGAATGTTTACTCATGATCCTTGCACATTCTATATACTGCAGCTGTGCCACTGCCATCATCATCAGCTCCCGGTGCATCACCCGTACTGTCCATTACATTTGTCCGCATATTATCCAAATGGCCGCTGATAATAAAAATGCGATCATCATTCGGATCAGTTCCTTTTAAAGTAGCCACTACATTTCCCAAAACAATATCCCGATTCACTCTGCGTCCGTCATTTTTATATATAGTTGTATCAATAAAAGCAGTTAAACGTCCGCCAGATTGTTTGGCAAATTCATTGAACTTGCTCAATACCCATTTCCGGGCAGCACCGATTCCTCGATTGGGATCGGTTTGGGTACTTAAAGTATTTCTTGTTCCAAAACTTACCAGTTTGGTGATATAAGATTTCAAGTGAATCTTTTGAAACTTCACTTACCATCTTTTCTATTTCAGGATCTTTTTGAATAATTACTTGCGGGAATATAACTTGTGTTAAGAAGACACGAGCAGGCAAATACGAAAAGCTTTTTCATTGTTTGGTTTTTTGGAAGAATAAATTTAATGGAATCCTGATGTTTGACCTGATAAAAAATGTAATTTTAAATAAAGAGGTTTTGTAATATGACAAAAGATCTCAGTTGCATGCATCAGTTGGTGAGTGATTTGTTTCAATGGCCCCGCTGTATTGAAGAATGGTTGGAATATAAATTAAGTGATGAACAAATTGACTTTTTTAATAAGAATGGTTTTCTCGCCGGAATTAAACTGCTGGATGAAAAACAAATTGAAAGAATTAAAAAGGACCTAGCTGAAATAGCTGATCCTAAACATCCCGGCTCATCATTTGTTTTATGAATTTCATTCCAATGAGTCTTCCGATCCCGATACAGATATCTTTTCCATGCATTAGGCGCATGGCGTATTACTCCCGGTTTGCATGATGTTTTGTGGAATCCAAGGTTTGTGATCGCTGCGAGTCAACTGCTCGGGAATGTTCCGGTTCGTTTCTGGCATGATCAAATTTTTTGGAAACCTCCGAAGCAAGGTGGAGTTGTAGCCTGGCACCAGGATTATTCTTACTGGACAAGGACCAAACCTGTTGCTCATCTTACCTGCTGGTGCGGATTGGATGATTCAACGAAAGAAAATGGCTGTTTGCAATACATTCCGGGAAGTCACCAATGGGGGCTGCTACCTAAACCGGTTATTGCAGGTGAATTGCATGGAATAAAAGATTTTTTGAATGATGAACAAAAAGAACAGTTTGAAAATCCACAATATGCTGAAGTAAAAGCAGGCGAAGCGATCTTTCATCATTCACTTACCTTACATGGTTCAGGAGCTAATAGATCAGTAAAACCCAGAAGAGCTTTTGTTATAAATGTTTTTGCAGATGGAGTGGTTTCTGATTCTAATGAAACCTTACTGGAAGGAGTTCCCGTGATCCGAAAAGGAGAAAAAATGTGCGGACAATTTTTCCCATTGTTGTATAACCCGAACAATCAATAGAAATAATTAATAGCCATATTTATCTTTCCATAAATTCTTTAAGAATTTTCTCAATTCTTCTTCCCTTGCATTTTTGCCCGGATCATAAAATTTATTGCCGGATAATTTCTTTAGGCAAATATTCCTGAGGTGAAAAATTTTTTTCATAGCTATGAGAATATTCATAACCTTTTCCATAACCCATATTTTTCATCATCCTTGTTGGCGCATTACGAATATGCAATGGCACCGAAAGATCACCGTTTTCTTTTACAGCATTCATGGCAGCGCCAATAGCAACAGTAGCCGAATTACTTTTTGCACTGGAAGCAAGGTAAATAGCACATTGCGATAAGATCAACATTGATTCAGGATAACCGATCTTATTTACTGCTTCAAATGTTGCATTTGCCATTACCAAAGCGGTTGGGTTGGCATTTCCAATATCTTCACTGGCTAATATCACCATTCTTCTTGCAATGAATTTTACATCTTCACCACCTTCGATCATTCGTGCCAGCCAATAAACAGCGGCATTTGGATCACTGCCCCGAAGTGATTTGATGAATGCAGAAATAATATCATAATGCTGCTCGCCACTTTTGTCGTAAAGTGCAATTCTTTTTTGTGCAACATCCATTACATATTTATCTGTTATCGTCACCGCCTTCCCGGAAGCATCGCAAACAATCTCCAAGTAGATTCAATAATTTCCTGGCATCACCCCCGGAAATATTGATCAGGGCTTCGGTTTCTTTTAATTCAATTTTTTTCTTTTTAAGAAATTCATCTTTTTCAATTGCAACATGCAACAACCTGATCAGATCTTTTTCTTCCAATGGTTTTAATACATATACGCTGGCATCGGCTTAGCAAAGCGCTGATTACTTCAAAAGAAGGATTTTCAGTTGTAGCGCCGATCAGTGTAATAATTCCTTTTTCCACAGCTCCTAGTAATGCATCCTGTTGTCCTTTGTTGAAACGATGAATTTCATCAATAAATAAAATAGAACCCGGTTTTGATTTTGCTTCTTCAATTACTTCTCTTACTTCTTTTACTCCGGAACTGATAGCGCTGAGTTGAAAGAATGGAACATCTAATGTATGTGCAATGATGTTGGCAATAGTTGTCTTGCCTGTGCCGGGAGGTCCCCAGAAAATCATTGAAGGTATCTTCCCATTTTCAATGGATGTTCTCAAAATACTTTCCTTTCCGACAAGATGTTCTTGTCCCACCAATTCATCCAGCGATACAGGCCGGATTCGTTCCGCTAACGGCACATTAGAATTCATAAAGTCAAAGTAACGAAAAAGTCAACTCTGGGATTTATTTAGCCATACATTTATTCTTTTAGTTTTTGCGACGATGGTTTTCTTTCAATCGTTGTAGTTTTGTAAATAAGATAAAAGTGTATTGAAAATAACTTAAAACTGATTTTATGTACCAGGATGCCAAAATGATGGAAATAGACGATGCAATGCAACAAGCGTGGAAAGCATTTCATATATACCGTAAAATGAGTTTGAAGCAGCGGGCAGATTTTATGAGAGCTATTGGAAAGGAAATTGAAAATCTTGCCGATGAGTTGATAAAAGTGACGCATGAAGAAACTTCTTTGCCGGAGGCAAGATTACGCAATGAAAGAGCAAGGACTATTTTTCAGTTGAATAGTTATGCCGATGCTTGCGAAAAAGGAGATTGGCTGGAAGCAAGAATTGATACAGCAATGCCCGATAAAAATCCACCTAAGCCTGACTTTAGAAAGATGTTGATTCCATTGGGACCAGTAGTTGTTTTTGGAGCAGCTAATTTTCCTTATGCGTATTCTACTGCTGGTGGTGATACAGCTTGTGCTTTTGCTGCTGGTTGCCCGGTAATCGTTAAAGCTCATCCGGCACATACAAGAACGAGTGAAATGGTAGCGAGTGCAATTTTGAAAGCAGCTGCCAATTGTTATATGCCTGCCGGAATTTTTACACACCTGCATGGTTTTTCTTTTGAAGTGGGTAAAGCTTTGGTGATGCATTCGCATACAAAAGCAGTTGGATTTACCGGATCTTTTGCAGGAGGAAAACAATTATTTGATTGGGCCAATCAACGCAAAGAGCCCATTCCTGTTTTCGCAGAAATGAGTAGTGTCAATCCAGTTTTTTTATTGCCGGAGAAAATGAAACAATCTGCGGCAGAAGTTGCAAAAATGTATGCGGGCTCAATTACTTTAGGAGTGGGACAATTTTGTACCAATCCCGGCCTGATCATCGGAATTGACAATGATGATCTGAACAATTTTATAAATGTTCTTTCAGAAGAGATCCGCAAAACAGCACCAGGTAATATGCTCAATCCCGCTATTTTTAAGAATTATGTTGAAAAAAGAGCCACTGCTCTTTCACAAGAGGAAGTAGAAACTATAGCCGTGTCTGAGCAAGATCCGATAGTGAACCAGGGAGCACCGACCATTGCATCTGCATCTGCACAAGCTTTTTTCAATAACCCGATTCTTCATCACGAGGTTTTTGGACCTTTTTCAATAGTGATCCGTTGTAAAGATGCAAACGAAATGTCGAAAGTAGCTAAACATATCGAAGGACAATTGACAGCGACATTAATGGCAACTGACGAAGATGTAAAAAACCAAACTGACCTTGTTGAGAATGTAAAAAATATTTGCGGTCGCCTTATTATAAATGGCGTTCCTACCGGTGTGGAAGTTTGTCTAAGCATGCAACATGGCGGGCCTTTTCCTGCTACAACAGATTCAAGATTTACTTCTGTAGGCGCTGATGGTATCAAAAGATTTTCAAGACCGATCTGTTTTCAAAACTGGACCAATGACCTGTTACCGGACGAATTGAAAAATGAAAATCCGTTGAAAATTTGGCGAACGATCAATAACGAAATCACCAAAGCTGCTATATGAGACGTATAACATGGCTGTTTCTTTTTTTCTTGAGCTTAGGAATAAAGCCTTCAGCTCAAACACATGATGTTGCTATCAACGATGTACTAAAGTCTATCAACAATTTCCGAAGCGAGGAAAGGAAAAGGGATAGCATTTTGAATCATCCTTTAGGTTCAAACAGCGAGGAGGATTTTTTAAGGCGTTATACTTTTCACGACTCGATCTATTCTGTTTTGAATAAAATTGATACTTCTTCTTTATCTTTTGAAGGGCAGATCAATCTTGAATTGTTGAAATACGAGATGGAAGATGAAATTTCTTCTTATAAATACAAATCTTATTTGAATCCTATTTTATCTGATGAAGGCTTTCATACTGAAATTGCATCCATGGGTTCCAGGGTCTTATCATCCAAGAAAGAATTTGAAGATTATATCAGTGATCTTAAGGATATTCCACGTTATGTTGACGAGAATCTTGCTTTGATACGCCGAGGATTACAATTAGGGATCTGCCAGCCCCGTGTTATTTTGAATGGGTATCAGAATACATACGAACAACATATTGTAAGTGATATTACTAAAAGTGTCTTCTGGAGACCTTTTTTGAAAAAACCTTTTGGAATCAGTGATGATGACTGGAAAAAAATCACCGATGAGGAAAAAATTGCGGTGCAGCAATATGCCATTGAAGGATTCAGGAAGATCAAGAAATTTTTTGATGAAGAATATTTACCAAAAACAAGGACAACGATCGGAGTTTCTAATTTCCCCGATGGACTGGCTTATTACCAGGACAGGGTGAAGCATTATACAACCACTGATCTATCTTATGAAGAGATTTACCAGTTAGGACTTAGTGAAGTGGCCAGAATAAAAAAACAAATGCTGGATGTATTAAAAGAAGTTCATTTCAAAGGAACGCTTAAAGATTTTATAACCTATTTGCGTACTGATCCGAAATTTTATGTCACGACGCCAGAGCAATTATTAAAAGAAGCCTCATACATCGCAAAAAAAATTGATGGCCTGTTGCCACAATATTTTGGCAAACTTCCACGTCAGCCTTATGGAGTAGAACCAGTGCCTGCTGACCTGGCGCCGACTTATACGGGTGGAAGATATTCCGGTGCGCCGATCCACAGTAAAAGAGCAGGTGAGTATTGGGTGAATACTTATGACCTGAAGAGTCGTCCTTTATATGTTTTGGAATCGCTCACTTTACATGAAGCAGTTCCGGGACATCATTTGCAGATCGCATTGACACAGGAACTCGATAGTCTTCCTGCATTTCGGAGAAATCTTTATGTCAATGTCTTTGGTGAGGGTTGGGGATTGTATTGTGAATACCTTGGAACCGAGATGGGAATTTATAAAGATCCTTATTCGCATTTCGGAAGATTAACGTATGAAATGTGGAGAGCTTGCCGGCTTGTAATTGATGTGGGTTTGCATGCTAAAGGATGGACAAGAGAACAAGCGGTAACTTATCTTTCAGAAAATACTGCTTTGTCTTTGCACGAGGTCAACACGGAGATCAACCGGTATATTTCATGGCCGGGACAAGCATTGGCATATAAGATAGGAGAGTTAACGATTAGAAGACTGCGAAAAAAAGCAGAAGATGCATTGAAAGATAGATTTGACATACGGGAATTTCATGATCTTATTTTATCTGAAGGCACTGTAACGATGAATATACTGGAGCAAATGGTGGATCGTTATATCGCAAACCAATTGAAATAGCCATATAATCTTTTCTGTTCAAAAATCTTTCTAATAAAATGGCCTCCGGGCTTACTTCAACGGGCTGAATTGCTGCAGTTCAGTAAAAAAATTCCTTCATTTAACGATTCCTCAGGTTCATTAACCTTAAATAACAAATGTCTGGAATGCTTGCCTGTAGGGTATTCTGTAGGTTGGTGGTTTTAAATTTTGTCATTTGAATTCTTCCCTTAACAGTTTCTTTAGTTGTTTTTGGCACGATGGCATTTGCTTTGAAATTGTATAGGCAGAACCGAAAATAAAAAGTTCACTAACCGGGAATAAAACAAAATCAGGTCTGATGGAATTTCACCCGGTAAATTTCGGAGGACCAAAAAATAAAACTTACTAAAATGAAAAAGATCTTTACAATCGTCGCTGCCAGTTTACTTACTATGGCCTCATTTGCTGCGGATCGCAGACCTTCAGTAACTATCCAGGCAAATAAAAAATTTGAAATAGTAATTGATGGTAAAAGCTATTTTAGCTCTAATGCCGGCAGCATCAGCATTGCCAGTCTTCGTGAGGGATATCATACAGTTGCCGTGTATGACGTTCAGAAAGGGTTTTTCAACAGAAACAAAAAGGTTATTTCATCTTCAACATTTATGCTCCGTGGAAGCGACATCAACATTTTTGTGAACATGTTTAGGAAAATCCAGGTGAATGAATCAAAAATTGTGAAAGACCGTGATGATTACAGTTGGGATAAAAAAGATCAGGATAAAGGTTTTGGAAAGGATTACAGAAATGACAAAAATGATCATGTAACAAAAGACAATGTCAGGCACTTTTAATCGGTAGTTGGCCTATTTGCAGCCGTCGCATTTTGCGGCGGCTTTTTTTTGTTTTGGAGTTTAAGTGATGGTCAATTGTCTGTCTTCTTTTTCGTGTCGGTTTACAAACCATCCTGTGATAAGAGTAGCGAGAATAAAATAAGTAATGAGAAAATAACTGGCATACGGGATCAGTTGATCGATCCCAAACCAATCGTCTTGTTTGTAAATAATAAGTAATCCAAAAATATTTTTAAAACCCTCCCAAATAATTGCATAACGATTCCGGTCCATTAATTCTGAGTATGCATAAACACTAAGAAACACAAAGGCGCCATATACGAACATATCAGGACTCCCAATACTTGCTATACTTCCAAATAAATAACTGATGAGTAATAATAAAATTACCATTTGCACCCAGGACCAAAACATCAATCCCTTTGAAGATTTAGGGTCATATTTTTCGAAATGATAAACATCCTGAATTTTTTCAACAGGGTATTTTTCTATTACATCTTCTGGTCGCCAGCCTGTCGGCATGAACCATATGCGGAGTTTATCTTTCCAGTTTTTTGCATGCCATGCATCCCGGATCAATAGCCAGAGGTGCAGAAAATTTATTTTTATCGGGTTCCAAGTTTTTGCAGGCCGTGTGATGCCATAGACAGGAGGTGATTCAGGTAATTCTTCCTGGAAAGAACCGAATAATTTATCCCAAAAGATAAAGATCTGAGAAAAATTTTTATCAATATATTCAGGGTTGATAGCATGATGTACCCGGTGATGCGATGGAGTTACAATTATTTTTTCCAGGAAACCCATTTTGTTTATGTGGCGGGTATGATACCAGAACTGTGCGAATAATTGCAGCGGAGCAATGACTGCTATGACTTTTGCAGGAACTCCCATAAGTGCCGCAGGTAATAAAAGAAAAGCAAATATCTTAACGACAGAAGAAATGCTTTGCCGCAAAGCACAGGCGAGATTAAATTCTTCACTACTGTGATGAATAATATGTCCATTCCAGAAAAAGTTGACCTTATGCTGCAGTCGATGCACCCAATAACCTGCAAAATCGATTGCAAAAAATCCTATAACATAGGTCAGCCATGTTGTTTTAATATGAATAATGGCTACTCTTTCTTCTATCCAGCCGTAGGCAATATGGTAATGCTGAGACCTAATACATCTTTGGTCACATTGGTAATGCCACTGCTCAGGCTGGAGATCATGTCGACGTTCCGGATAGTATCTTTTCCCCGGTACCATCCGTACCATTTTTCAAACAATACCAGGAAGAGAAAAGCAGGCATTGCAATCAATAAAATTTTCCCGTAGGTTTCCATAAAATGATGAATCAAATTTAATCAAATTATTATGAGTGAAACACTGTTATTTACCGATATCCGTCGTTTATTCTCGTATATTTTCTGGTTCATAGAAACAATCCTGTTTGCCTTATCTTTGCCCCTCAAATTTTTAACCAGATGAAGTTTGATCGGAACACGATTATTGGTTTTGTGGTTTTGGCAATATTGTTTATTGGCTACTTTGTTTATACCAGCAAAGAACAGGCTGCGGTTATGAAAAAGAAAGCGATTGAAGACTCAATCGAGAATGCGCAACACCCAAAACCTCGATTTGATACCTTGACGTCTAAAACAGATTCAGCGAAGATTGATTCTATCAACCGGAAGAGTAATGAAGGAATCTTTAAAAATGCCGGAATCGATTCTGAAAAGCTTGTTTATGCAGAAAATGACCTTGTCAAAATAGCATTCACCAACAAAGGAGGCCAACCCAAGTGGGTCGAATTGAAAAAATTTAAAAACCAGGATAGCAATTTTGTGAGATTAGCTTCTACTGATTTTGATAAGATAGATTATTCTATCAATACAAGTCAAAATAGCAGTGCTCCGATTTCTGATATGTTTTTTTCAGAAACGGATCCGGTGAAAACTCCGGATAGTACAGTAATAACTTTTGTTTTGAAATCAAAAGACAGTGCTTCGCATGTCACGATCACCCACAGATTTGTGTTGAGAAAGGACGATTATATGTTGGATTTTACGATACAGATGAATGGCGCTGACAAATTATTGACTCAAAGCACCATGAATCTGACCTGGCAATACAAGGCAGTCCAGCAAGAATCTGACCTTGCATTTGAAAAGCAAAACACGCAGGTTGGTTATAGCATGAACGGTGATTTTGATTATAACACCGTGCTTAGACACAGTGATGAAGATTTTAATAAACCGGTACAATGGATCGGAGTGAGGCAACGCTTTTTCAATACCATCTTTGTGGCCAAAAATGATTTTACTTCCGGGAAAATGAATTGGGTGATTCCGCCCGATAGTGAAAAAACTATTCTTCGCTCGACTGCGAATATGCAAATCAAACTTCCACCGGCGACGTCGGAGGTGATACCATTTAGTATATACTATGGCCCTGCCGATTATCATATTCTGAAGAAGTATGACATGAAGTTTGATAAACTGATCAACCTGGGCCAAGGACTCTATGCATTTGTTCGCCCGGTGAATCGGTTTTTGATTATGCCCATTTTTGATTTCATGAAAGGATTTGTAGGAAGTTATGGTTTGGCAATTGCTTTACTTACTATCATTATCAGGTTACTGATCTCGCCGCTTACTTATACGAGTTATTTAAGCGGAGCTAAAATGAAAGTATTGCGCCCGGAAATTGCTGCACTAAAAGCAAAATATGGAGGTGACCAGCAGCAAATGCAGATGGAACAAATGAAATTATTCAGAGAGGCTGGTGTGAATCCTCTTGGAGGATGTATTCCTGCTTTGTTGCAAATACCTATATTCTTTGCCCTGTATAGTTTTTTTAATTCTGATGTCGCATTGAGAGGAGAAAGCTTTTTGTGGGCAAAAGATCTGTCAGCTTATGATGTGTTTATCAATTTTGGGACAAAAGTACCTTTACTTGGCAGTCATCTTAGTCTTTTTACCATCACAGCGGTAATAACAAGTCTTCTTGATTTCTTTGTACAGTATGAGCATGACACCTGATCAAAGCAACCCGGTTCTAAAGTACATGCCGTATATTTTTCCTGTTTTTCTATTATTTATTTTCAATCGTCTTCCTTCGGCTTTAACATGGTATTATACGGTTTCTAATCTTATTACTTTAGCAATTCAATATGTGATACAGAACTTACATCATTGATCATGATAAGATACTTGCCAAAATGGAAGCAGAACCGTAAGAAGCCAAAGACAAAATCAAAATGGCAGGAACGATTTGAGCAAATGCAGGAGCAGCAAAAGCGGGTAAAGGAAATGCAACAGAAAGGAAAAAAGTAAGTTAAATATTTTATTAAGAGCGCCTGGCAATATTCATTTACAGGCAGGACCTTTCTCGATAAGCAACTTATTGAGTTAAATTGGCACGTCTTTTTGTTATGTTAGTAACCATGAAATGAAAAAGAAGGTTCAAATATTGAGTTCACTTTTAGCTTTTTTGTTTCTTTCAACACATCTTCTCGGACAGAAGAAACTAACAGAAGCTACTATTTCGTATGATATTGTGATTAATACTAATAATAAAAGCCCCCAGGCTGCTGATCTGCTGGATGGAGCTACAAGTATCATTTATCTGAAAGGAAATTCAAGCTCGTTCAGAAATGATCAGTTCCTTGGAACACAATCTACGATCATTGACGGTAAAACAGGCAATGTAACTGATATTGAAAGATTATGGTGAGCAGAAATACATGATCAAAATGACAGCTGACAACTGGAAACAATCCAACAAAAAATATGAAGGCATCACTTTTACTTATCGAAGATGAATATAAAACTATAGCTGGCTATAAATGCCAGAAAGCAATTGGCAAGCTGAGTGATACATCTACTTTCACCGTTTATTTTACCAAAGATCTAGAACCGATCAATAAAGATTTTCAATACCTGAATAAGAATCTTCCCGGGCTTGGCTATGCAATATGAAGCATCTTTAGGGAAATTGAAAGTTACTTATACAGTTTCCAGTATCAATTTTAATCCTGTGCCTGCTTCAAAGTTTGATTTGCCCAAATCAGGCTATCGGGTAATGAGGTATGAAGAAAGCAAAGGAGTTACCGGCGGACTTTAGTTTAATTAATTCCGGGTTGCCGGATTAGGATTGAATGTAATTTTATCCAACAACACTTTCTTTTTTAGAGGCATGATATAAGTGGTGTTACCTTTTTGATAAGTAATTACAGTATTAAGATTGATGTATCTTCCTTTTTCAAAAGTCAATAACTTCATTGCCACGAAAATTATAACCTGATTTCAAAGAAAATGTACCGGGTGTCAAAACGGTTTTGTTGGAAAGAAGTGATTTCTTAGAATTATTGTTTCTTACTTTCCCATCGCCTAAAGTAGCAAAAGCAGCTACCGCAGTACCTGCCAGTAACGCAAAAACGGTCAACTTTTTTCCAAGCATTTTTAACATTGTTAATGTTGTTAGTTGGTCAATTGCATACAAATTTAAGAATAAAAGTGATAATAAAACAAACCGTTTGTCCAGAATTTTAGTACTTATTTAACGACGAAAGGAGGGAATTGTTACGCAAATCCCATAAAAATTGGACGATTTTGCACATTTGGGGAAAAAATATCTCGTATGGATACGATTGATTTAGTTTAACTTGTTTAGAATAAGGTATTTCAGGTGATATTCGCAGCTGAAATATTATAAGTTCTTCAAGTCCTTTACTAGCCAAAATATCCGGAATTCATGAAAGAAAATCCTTACCGGGAAGATCGGGAACAGATGCAGGAATTGCTTAAACAATATGAAAATCTAAAACATGGCCGCACCCATTCCTTTATCGAAGAAGACGCTTTTGAAAAAATCATCAACTATTTTGAGGAAAAAGAAGAATTTACAGAAGGCTATGGAAGCTAGCTCAAATTGGCCGTTGATCAATATCCCTATTCTTCCGTTTTGCTTATAAAAAAGGCTGATATACTACTTGGTCTACCGAAATTATAAAGAAGCGTTGACTGATTCTTGATCAGGCCGAACTATTAGATCAGAGGGAATATTAACCTTTATATTCTTAAAACAGATGCTTATCTGGCATTGGACCAGCAGGAAAAAGCAGTCATTCTTTTGGAAAAAGCTTTGCATTATTTGAAGGAGAGGAAAGAATTGAACTACTTTTTGAACTGGCAGATGTATATGATGATTATGAAGAATTTGATAAAGTATTTGATTGTCTGAAAATGGTACTTGAAGATGATCCTAATAACGAAGAAGCTTTATATAAAATTTGTTTCTGGACAGATTTCACTGGACGAAGTGAAGAAAGTATTCGTCTTCACCAGCAGATTATTGATGATTTTCCCTATAATGAACTGGCCTGGTTTAACCTTGCTGCAGCTTACCAGGGATTAAAGTTGTATGAAAAAGCTATTGATGCATATCAATATGCCATTACTATTGATGAAAAATTTGATTATGCTTACCGCAATATGGGTGATGCCTATATCAGGCTAAGAAAATACAAAGAGGCAATTGAAGTCCTGGAAAAAGTAATTGAGCTTGCTAAACCGGAAGCTGTGATCTTATGAAGCGATTGGTCATTGCTATGACAGATTGCATAATTATGCGCAGGCAAGATTTTATTATCGTAAAGCATCCCATCTGAATCAGGGAGAAAGCAAACTTTTTTATAAAATTGCCTGCACTTATTTTAACGAAGGACAATGGGAAAGCTGTATCAAGACAACTCGATGCTGCATTAAAAATTCATCGCCTTAAGCCTGAATATAATTTGCTGATGGGTGAATGTAAAATGCAATTGGGTCTTTTTAAAGATGCTATTCAATATTTTTCCAATGTGGTTCGTCTGCGTCCCCGCAATGCAGCTGGATGGGAAGCATTGATACGTTGTCTGTATAAAGCAGAATTTTTTGAAGAAGCCCTGGAACAGGTAGATGCAGCGCTTGCAGTTCACACAGGGGAAACCATTATTCTTGTTTTATAAAAGCTCCATTTTATTCAGCAATGGCAAAATAAAAGGAAGCTATTTCTTCAACTGGAAAAAGCGATGGAGAAGTCTCCAAAACTTCTTAAAAAATTTATTGAACTGAATCCTTCCATTTTACAAAACCAACAAGTGGTTGATGTTCTCGTCCAGATTCAAACGAAAGAAAATCGATCTGATGCTTACAGTTGTTTGCTTTCATTCAAATCAGGGTTACTCTGCTGATTCTTCCCTATTTTTGCGCCGGTTTTAAATAGAGTGCTATTTTTTCGAACTCAAATTTATGAGATAATGAATTTTAATCTGTCGCAAATTCCTGATCGGAATCAAAAACCCCGTACCTCCGGAATTACTATGGTAATGGACAAAGGGCTTGAGTGTAAATGAAGCAAAAAATTTTTTAAGTGTTTCTCATCCGCATGTTGATATTGTGAAACTTGGTTTCGGGACTTCATTTGTTACTCCTAATTTGCAGAAAAACTGGAAGTGTATCGATCATACAATATTCCTATTTATTTTGGTGGTACTTTATTTGAAGCATTTCTTATCCGTAACCAATTTGATGATTATATTAAAGTTTGTAAAGATTTTGGAATAACATATATGGAAGTGAGTGATGGTTCCATTACCATTCCTCATGCTGAAAAATGCGGCTATATTGAAAAACTTACCAAACATGGAACTGTGTTAAGTGAAGTAGGTAGTAAAGATGCAACACATATAATTCCGCCCTATAAATGGATTGAACTGATGAGGGCTGAATTAGAAGCAGGTTCTACTTATGTAATTGCAGAAGCAAGAGAAGCTGGTAATGTTGGTATTTATCGGGGTAGCGGTGAAGTAAGAGAAGGATTGGTACAGGAAATTTTGACACAAATACCGGGTGAAAAAATTATTTGGGAAGCTCCGCAAAAAGCACAACAATTATATTTTATTGAATTGCTTGGCTGTAATGTAAATCTTGGAAATATTGCTCCAACAGAAGTGATTCCGCTGGAAGCAATGCGTATTGGTCTTACGAGGTGATACATTCAGTTTATATCTTGACAAAAAAGAAAATGCCTGATGAGGCTCTTTGGACTTGATCGGTTATCCTTTAACTCATTCTTTTTCAAAAAAATATTTTACAGAAAAATTTGAAAAGGAAGGATTGTTAACTGCCGGTATGAAAATTTTCCCATTGTATCCATTGAAAAACTAAAAACAGTTCTGCAACTAAACCCCGAATTGAAAGGACTGAACGTTACCATTCCTTATAAAGAACAAGTCATTCCTTTTTTAGCCGAGATGGATGATACAGTACAAAAAATAAAAGCCTGTAACTGTATTAAAATATCCGATGAAAGATTATCGGGATATAACACGGATATAATTGCGTTTGAACGTTCATTAAAAAAAGATTTGAAGCCATATCATACAAAGGCGTTGATTTTGGGAACAGGCGGAGCTGCTAAAGCCGTCGAATTTGTTTTGGAGGAATTGCAAATTGAATACGAATTGGTATCCCGAAAGCATTCAGCTCAACATTTATCCTATGAGCAAATAACTCCCGCAATTCTTGCTGAACATTTGCTTATCATCAATACCACTCCTCTGGGTATGTATCCTAACATTGCTGAAGCACCATTTATTCCGTATGATGCTTTAACGATTAAGCATTTTCTTTTTGACCTGATCTATAATCCTGCAAAAACTTTATTTCTGGAAAAAGGTGAAGAGAAAGGAGCAACGATAAAAAATGGTTATGAAATGCTGGTGATTCAGGCAGACGAGAGCTGGAGAATATGGAATAGTTAAATCAGGTTGCTCTTAATTTTACTTTTGCTTCTTCTGGTATTGCTACAATCTTCTTTTTTTGATAATCATAACAAACCATTCCGGTTTTAGCGATTGCCACCAATATTTTATTGCCGTTTTGTTCTTTTTCCAGTTTGTAAAAAAGATCAAAACTTACTTTGCTGAATTCACCAACGGACACAGAAGCAATTATTTCATCACCATAAAACAATTCGTTTTTAAATTCAATCATTACATCACTCATGATCATTCCAGCACCTGCGAATTCCATTTCGGTATAGCCGAATTTTTTTAGAAACTGTATTCTTGCTTCATGAATAAATGTGAGTATTGTATCATTCCCGACATGACCGCCATAATTAAGATCAGTTATTCGAACAGGAATTTTAGTAGAAAATGAAAAGACGGAAGGCAATTCAATTTTTATTCTTGACATAAGAAGATTAGTTTGGAATAAAATTAGGAAAACAGGAACATCTTAGTCTTTATTGTCTCTGTAGGGAGTTAATTAAATTTAGAATATCCATAAAATTTCCGGGAGAAGGAGCTACCGGAGAACAAGCGATTTTTTCTCTCCATTTTTGTAATTGATCTTTACAACCACTGTCCTGATCTTCTCCCGAAACACAACAAGCAAGATCTGCCCATTTTTTTGACATCCTGATAAAATTACCATCCGGTGTCATCAGCATGATGTAGCGATCGGAAACATTATCCGTAGTTGATTCATTTATAAAAACAGGCTGCATTAGCTCAGAATAGTGAAGATTCGGATAATTATTCTCTGATCCATTAATATTTTCAATATAGTGAGCAGGTGCAGATAAATACTCTTCTTTAGAAAGTTTTATTTTTTCTGTAATAGTAAAATCATTTTTTGCAACAGTTTGTTTGCTGGCCTCCAATGCCGCATCATCTCTTTTTTCTTCGGCTTCTGTAGAGTTATTTGTCGCGGCAGATGCAGCAGATTCATTTGTTAATGGATGAATCGAATCTTTTGCAGGAGAATTATTTTCTTTTGCAGCAATTTCTTTTTTGCCTGAATTTTTATTGATCAATTGGATCCCTCCAACCACAATCACACCAATAAGTACGACAGCCGCAGCATAAAGAAACAGATGGGATATCTTTCTTTGACTAGGTATTGATTTTTCCGATTCGTTATCTAATGAATTTTTTATTTTCTGCCATGTGTCAATTGGTGGTGGGACTTCCAGTTCATAAAGCTTTGAAGAGAATTCGGTTTTTTGTTCCTCATCAGCCAGGGCAGTTACAATTTTTTCCCAAACCTCTTTAGGAGGGTTCACTTCATAGCCAAACATCTTTTCTTTTAACGGGTCGTTCATGGCTTTGTCTTTCTCTCGTTTTGATGTTCAATAAATTCTCTCACCAATTCCTGCAAAATAACTTTGGCTCTTGACAATTGTGATTTGCTGGTTCCCTCACTGATACCCAGCATTTCTCCGATCTCTTTATGCGAATATCCTTCGATCACATACATATTAAAAACGGTTCGGTATCCGGGAGATAATTGCCGGATCAAAGCCAGAATATCTTTTTCCGCCAGTTCATCCAACACTGATAAATATTTTCCTTCAATGCTATTTTCTTCTTTTTCCGTCACCGGTTGCAGATAACGTCTGCGTCGGAAATGCTCTATGGCTGTATTTACAAATATGCGGCGGATCCAACCTTCAAAAGAGCCATCGCCCCGGAAACTTGTCAATTTTTTAAAGACCTTAATAAATCCTTCCTGTAAAATATCCTCAGCTTCTTCGGCATTGGAGGCATAGCGGAGGCAAACAGCATACATTTTGGGAGAAAAACGGCGGTACAATTCTTCCTGCATTCGCCGGTTACCTTCAATGCATCCATTGATTAAGTCGCTTTCGGAGATATTTTGGTTGCGTTCTGGGATCAATTTCAACTGATTTGGTTTCAAGATTGTTCAAAAATGCTACCAGTTTTTCTGTTGCCTTTCGGCGATGGCTATATAAATTTTTTTCCTGCATGTCTCATTTCTGCAAATGTTTTTGATGATCCATCAGGTACAAACACCGGATCATAGCCAAAACCCAGAGCACCTCTTTTTTCATTAATTATTTTTCCTTCAGATATTCCTTCAAATAATGTCTCTTTTCCATCCATGATCAATGAAATCACGGCTCTGAAACCTTGCACTTCGGTTAGCTTGTCCTTTTAACTTTATCTAAAAGTTTTTCAATGTTTTTATCAAAGAATTTTCCTTCTCCGGCATACCGGGCACTTTTTACCCCTGGCTCTCCATTCAATGCTTCTACTTCCAAGCCCTGTATCTTCGCTGAAACAATTATATGCCGGTAAGCTTATAAATAGTTTTTGATTTTTCGCTGGCATTTGCTTCCAATGTATCATGCGGTTCCGGAATATCAATATTGATGCCCGCTTCCTTCAGTATTAAAATTTCAAATTCATTTCCAATAACCGACCTTATTTCGTCAACCTTATGCTGATTATTGCTGGCAAAGATCAATTTCATGATTCAAGATAAAGGAAAAGAATTTTAAATGCCAAAGATGCGCCGCAGGCAAACCCAAAGTTTGCTTTTCAATATTTTATCTTTTTCCAATTCTTCCAAGGCCGGTGTAAATAAAAAAGTACAGTTTGCAAATGTTTGCACCTGGAAATGAGGAAAACTTAATGGCAATCCCAATGCGATAGGCTCGATACCAAATAAAAAAATGATTTGACTTTTAAAATGATTCAGTAAATCATTTATGATCAATATCTGGATTATTGTTCAAGTTTATTAATGCTACATCAGCAAGGCTGATCTTACAAGCAGTAAGCATATTATGTTAAAAAATGAAAGTTGTTCATTGGTCAAATTCATTCTGTTCCGGATAATTTACAAGTAATAAAATATTTTTTTCATTATTACCAACATATTTCCAACTATCGTTTCCTCTTGATAGATTTCATAGGTGGGAATTTGCAGATGTTTCCTTTTGCTCAACTAAATAGAAGATTATAGAGATCCGCTATTAAATGCTGGCGTTAATTCAATATGATTTAAGGTCCATAGAATTACTGTATTATATCACTAATGAGTGTTAGTTTTTTTTGTTTCTTTGCAACGTAAAAATAAATCTTTATGATTGCAGCTATGGATATTTTAATCACAAAAGCAGAACGAAGCAAATTACAGGATCTTAGATCTTGATAATCTTCCGTTTGGACGTTATTTCAGCGACCACATGCTGGAAGCAGATTATGAAAATGGAGAATGGAAAAATGTTGAAATTAAACCTTATCAACCTTTATTGCTTAGTCCTTCCGTAGCAGCTCTGCATTATGGTCAGGCCATTTTTGAAGGAATAAAAGCATACAAAGACAGGGAAGGAACATCCTTATATTTTCAGGCCGCATGATAATTTCAAGCGTTTTAATATTTCTGCAGAACGGATGCAAATGCCATCAGTTCCGGAAGAAATATTTATGGAAGGAATGCGTCAATTAATAGCATTGGATAAAAACTGGATTCCTTTTAAAGAAGATCATTCATTATATATCCGTCCTTTTATGTTTTCATCGGATGAATTGATTGGTGTACGTCCATCTGAAAATTATAAGTTTCTTGATAATTCTAAGCCCTACCGGACCATATTATGTGCACCGATGCGTATTTATGTAGAAGAAAAATATGTTCGTGCTGCACCGGGTGGTGTTGGTTTTGCAAAAGCTGCCGGTAATTATGGAGCGTGCGATGCTGGCCACAGCAGAGGCAAAGAAAAAAGGATATGACCAGGTATTGTGGATGGATGCGATTGAACATAAGTATGTGCAGGAAATTGGAACGATGAATGTATTTTTTATCATTGGCAATACTGCAATTACGCCTAACCTTGAACAGGGAACTATTTTAGGTGGTGTAACCCGTGCCAGTTCTATTACTTTATTAAAAGAAATGGGTTTTAAAGTTGAAGAAAGACCGTTGAGCATTGATGAAATAATTGATGCTTATAAAGCAGGTATTTTGCGTGAAGTATTTGGTACAGGCACTGCAGCTACAATTTCAATGATCAAAGAACTTCGATATAAAGATTATGTAATGGAATTTGATGTGGATAAATGGAAAACAGCGCCGACCTTAAAAAAATGGCTTGCTGATATCCGGGAAGGCAGGAGAGAAGATAAGTATGGCTGGATGTGGAAAGTGTAGTGCTTGATGCACATGAATTTTCTAGTAGTCGGACTATCTTATAGACGTTATAAAAAATCTAAAATCTGCAATTCGTAAATCTGAAATCTTTCCCCTACCTTTGCCCTCCCAAAAATAAGGGACAAATAAAGTTTAGAATGCCTACAATTCAACAATTAGTACGTAAAGGAAGAGAAATTATCAGGGCCAAAAGTAAATCAAGGGCTTTGGATCAATGTCCGCAGCGTCGTGGTGTATGTACCCGTGTGTATACAACTACTCCTAAAAAACCAAACTCTGCTTTACGTAAAGTTGCCAAGGTTCGTCTTACTAATAAAGTAGAAGTGATTGCTTATATTCCGGGTGAAGGACATAATCTTCAGGAACACTCAATTGTATCTGATCCGTGGTGGTCGTGTTAAAGATTTACCTGGTGTTCGTTATCATATTGTTCGTGGTTCATTGGATACTGCCGGTGTAAAAGACCGAAAAAAGAGCCGTTCTAAATACGGAACTAAAAGAGAAAAACAAACTGTAAAAAAATAATTCCATAATAAAGTAAAATTAATTTCACAAGATCATGCGTAAAGCACAAGCAAAAAAACTTCCTTTAGCACCAGACCCAAAGTTTAATGATAAACTGGTTACCCGTTTTGTCAACAACCTGATGTGGCAGGGGAAAAAGAGCGGAGCTTTTAATATTTTTTATGATGCTCTTGATAAAGTATCCAAGCAAACCAATGAAGATGGATATGAAGTTTGGAAAAAAGCATTGGCCAATGTTACTCCTTCTGTTGAAGTACGTAGCCGTCGTATTGGTGGTGCTACTTTTCAGATACCTGCTGAAGTTCGTCCTGACAGAAAAATATCATTGAGCATGAAATGGCTGATCCGTTACAGCCGTGACAGGAATGGTCGTAGCATGGCTGATAAATTAGCTGGTGAAATTGTAGCAGCCGCCAAAGGTGAAGGCGCTGCATTTAAAAAGAAAGAAGATACACACCGTATGGCAGAAGCCAATAAAGCTTTTGCTCACTTCAGGATGTAAAGATACAAGAGATAGATCTGATCCGTTCATAAGCCGCTTTTTACTGAAATAGTATCGAGCGGCTTTGAAATTTTATTGAGGATATGTGTATATTCTTTAAACAGGTATGTGAACGGCTTTTGAATCTAATAGCAAATCTCTTAATCTCTGAAAAAAAGCCATCCCATCTATGGAATGGCTTTTATCTTAGCTAGTGTTTGTTTTACATTGTCATCCCGCTTCCGTTATCAGAGCTATCTGTTGACTGGAGTTTCAGCTACCGGTGTTTCCATTACTGGTTCGGGTTCTGGCTGTGGCTTCGGATGGAGCTACCGGTTGAGGAACTAGCTTTGCTACCGGCTTCGGGCAGGTTTTTTTAGCAGCTACTTTTTTATTTGCAACTTTTTTAGGAGCTGCTTTTTTCTTTCGGAGCTGCTTTTTTCTTTTTGGTAGCAGCTTTCTTTTTCGGAGCAGCTTTTTTTCTGACGGCTACTTTCTTTTTAGCAGCCTTTCTCTTCGGGAGCAGCTTTCTTGCTGCTAGCTTTTTTGCGGGCTGTGTCTTTGATTTCTTTCTTAGAGGCCATAAATAACAATTTGGAGGTTAAGAATTTTATTGAAATATTTTTTACGGGATGATGAAATTACAATGATTCAAAATTCAATAACAAAATTTACTACTGGGATTTAATCGATATTTTTCTATAAAGAAGTAAACGAGTCGCAATAGGTCGTCGTCATAATGCGACTCATTGTATAGACACCTTTTGGTAAGGAATGGTTCATGACTTATAAAGTTGGCAGGACCAGATCCGACATGAACAAGGAAGCATTTGGTTATTCCAACCATAAGTTATCGATATTCAGAATTCGGTTCTTAATCGATTGCTTTTGATAAAATAATAGCTAATAGCTGCAATCACTAAGCTTTGATGATTATCCACAAACCGGATTAATAAATCCTAAAGTCCTCTTTTTCCCCTGCTTTTTATTACCTTTGCGCACCCAATTCAAACGGGAGGATTTTAATTAATCAATAAACACCTGAAAATAAACGAGTCATGGCAGACTTAAAATTTCAAAGAAACTTTGGTATTGCGGCTCACATTGATGCCGGTAAAACCACTACTACAGAACGTATCCTTCGTTATACCGGTATGATCCATAAAATTGGTGAAGTGCATGATGGTGCTGCTACCACCGACTGGATGGAGCAGGAAAAGGAAAGAGGTATTACCATTACTTCTGCTGCTGTAAGCTGTCAGTTGGAATTTTCCGACTGATAAAGGGTAAAGCCGACAGCTGATACAAAAAAATATTATTTCAATATCATTGATACTCCCGGTCACGTTGACTTTACTGTAGAGGTAGAACGTTCAATGCGTGTATTGGATGGTTTGATTGCTTTGTTTTCTGCAGTTGATGGTGTAGAACCACAATCTGAAACTGTTTGGCGCCAGGCCAACCGTTATAATGTTCCCCGTATTGGTTTTGTAAATAAAATGGATCGTGCCGGTGCTGATTTTCTGAATGTAGTAAAGCAGGTAAAAGAAATGCTTGGTTCCAAAGCCGTGCCTTTGCAATTACCTATTGGTGCTGAAGATGATTTCAAAGGTGTGGTTGACCTGATCAAAATGAAAGGTATTATCTGGCATATGGAAACAGAAGGAATGACCTTTGATGAAATTCCTGTTCCTGATGATATGATGGAAGAAGCAAAAGAATGGAGAGCCAGCCTGGTGGAAGCAGTTGCTGAATATGATGATAAACTGATGGAAAAATTTTTTGAAGATCCTAATACCATCACTGAAGATGAAATACATGAAGCAATCCGTAAAGCAACGATTGATCTGAGTATTGTTCCGATGATTTGCGGTTCTTCCTTTAAAAATAAAGGTGTTCAAACTGCATTGGATGCGGTTTGCCGTTACCTGCCATGCCCGATGGATATTGCAGCGGTAAAAGGAATCAATCCTGATACAGGTGAAAAGAAATCACGTAAACCGGATGCAAAAGAACCTTTTGCTGCTCTGGCATTTAAGATCATGACCGATCCTTTTGTGGGTCGTCTGGCATTCTTCCGGTGTTATTCCGGTCACTTGGATGCAGGTTCTTATGTATTGAATGTAAGAAGTGGAAAGAAAGAACGTATCAGCCGTATCATGAAGATGTTTGCCAATAAACAAAACCCGATTGATTTTATTGAAGCAGGTGATATTGGCGCTGCAGTTGGTTTTAAAGAAATAAAAACCGGTGATACACTTTGTGATGAAGATCATCCGATCGCTTTGGAAAATATGTTTATTCCTGAGCCGGTTATCTCTGTAGCGGTTGAACCAAAAACACAGGCTGACGTTGACAAAATGGGAATGGCTATTGCAAAATTGGTCGAAGAAGATCCTACACTGCGAGTAAAAACAGATGAAGAAACAGGTCAAACCATTCTTTCGGGAATGGGTGAATTGCACCTGGAGATCATTGTTGATCGTATGAAACGTGAATTTAAAGTGGAAGTAAACCAGGGTGCGCCGCAGGTGGCTTATAAAGAAGCATTTCAAGCAACCATTGAACATCGTGAAATATTGAAAAAGCAAACCGGTGGTCGTGGTAAATTTGCTGATATTGTTTTTGAACTTAGGCCCTGTTGATGCAGAATGGAAAACAGAAAATCCTGATAAACATTTCCAGTTTGTAAATGATCTTTTTGGTGGATCTATTCCCCGTGAATTTGTTCCTGCTATTCAAAAAGGTTTTGAACAAGTCAATGATCAACGGTGTATTGGCCAGTTATCCTGTTGACAATATGAAGATCCGTGTATTTGATGGAAGCTTCCATGCGGTTGACTCTGATTCCATGTCTTTTGAACTTTGTGCCAAAGCAGGTTTCCGTGAAGCAGCAAGAAAAGCAAAACCTGTTTTGCTGGAACCGATCATGAAAGTAGAAGTAGTAACACCTGATCAATACATGGGTGATGTAACAGGTGACCTTAACCGTCGTCGTGGTATGCTGGAAGGTATGGATAGCCGTGCCGGTGCACAGGTGATCAAAGCCAAAGTGCCATTGAGTGAAATGTTTGGTTATGTAACACAACTTCGTTCATTAAGTTCCGGTCGTGCATCTTCCACAATGGAATTTTCTCATTATTCTCCTGCACCAACTAATATTGCTGAAGAAGTGATAGCAAAGGTGAAAGGGAAAGTGAATGCATAAACATTAATTAGAAAAATCTACTAATGAATCCAACCCCGTTATTGACGGGATTTTTCATTTGCAGATAAATTATTAATTCAAATCAACCTGAAATAGAATGTTCAATGGCATTTGCTTTGCTGATAATAAGAAGAAGTACTCCGTTTTTATCCTGAAAAACCGGCCGTTGTGCTATCTATGAAAAACAATGTCCAAAGGTTAGGGACTCAGTATTGAGTCCTTTTCTTTTTCAAGCTACTCTCACCGGATGATGCTAAATTTATTCTGTAATAAAAGTTTTGTTCAGCAAGTATGATAAAACAAATTTCAGTATTTGTGTTTCACTGATTTTTATTAAATTGTTTGCAAGCCCAGCAAAAAATAGTGAAAATGGAATGAAAATTCCAGTCATTCCATGAAGTTCAAAAAGAATATTTATAAAATTGATGCTGCAGATGATCTTGAACGAGCCGGTTATAATTGTCGAAGGGAATAATATCACAATTGATTTTAATAATTCAACTCTGCAGGGAAGTAATAGAAAAAAGAATCCCGATGAATTTTTTGGAGTTGCAATTTTGATTCAAAACAGCAAGAATGTCATTATCAAAAATCTGAAAGCAAAAGGATATAAAATAGCATTAATGGCAAGAAATGTTGAAAACCTTACCATAGATAATTGTGATTTCAGTTATAATTATCGTCAACATTTAAACAGTACACAGGAAAAAGAAGATATTTCTGATTGGATGAGTCATCATCATAATGAAAAAGATGAATGGTTGCGATATGGAGCTGCAATGTATTTGCGGCAATTGCAATTGTGCAACAATAAAAATTGTAAAGTTACCGGGGGACAAAATGCGTTTGATGATGATGGAATGCAATGACGGAATGATCTACAACAATGATTTTTCTTTTAATTCAGGCATTGGCATTGGCATGTATCGCAGTAGCAGGAATAAGATCATGTACAACCGGCTTATTTTTAATGTGCGTGGTTATAGTGATGGCGTATACAACCGGGGACAAGATAGTGCAGGCATTTTAGTGTATGAACAGAGCAACGATAATTTATTTTATAAAAATACTGTAACTCATGGGGGAGATGGATTTTTTCTTTGGGCAGGACAAACCACTATGGATAATGGTCAGGGAGGTTGTAATGATAATGTGATCATGAGTAATGATTTTTCTTATGCACCTACTAATGGTGTAGAAGTGACTTTTAGCCGAAACAGTATAATTGACAACCGGATATTTGAATGTGATCATGGTATCTGGGGTGGTTACAGTTATGAAACTAATATTAGCAACAATAAATTTCGCAATAACAGAATTGCGATTGCTATTGAGCACGGACAGGAAAACAAGATTACTTACAATATTTTTTATCAGGATAAAGAAGCCATTCGTCTTGTGGGGAAATAAAGAAGAACCTTCAGATTGGGGTTATCCAAAATATCGAGATACCCGGAGCAAAGATTATGTGATTGTAGCCAATAGTATCAACAAAATCCCGATAGCTTTCAATATCAGTCACACTGAAAGCTTGAATATCTTCAATAACAATTTTTTCAACTGTGACCAATTATATAAAACAGATTCAACTGTAGTAAATTTAGATTCAACTTTCAATGATGAATTGTCGGAAAAACTTTCTTCAGATAGTAGCATTACAATACCTGTTATAAAAAATCCCAATAATCCTTTTAAAGGAGTTAATGAATTAGCCGGAAGAAAAAAAATTTTGATCACTGAATGGGGACCTTATGATTTTCGGTCACCGATCATCTGGAATACAAATCCCACTGACACAAGCGATTTATTGAAGTTCGATTTGCTTGGACCAAAAGGAAAATGGAAAATAAAATCATTCCGGGGCGTAGAGAATATTTCTTCAATGTCGGGTGAATTTCCAGCATCAATTACAGCGAAGAAAATTAAAAGTAACAGAACTGATATCGTTATTGAATTAGAATATAACGGATCGATGATAACAACTCCATTTGGAGAAACAGTAGCAGCAGGAAAGACCTACCAATTTTCTTTTAAAAAATTTTTTCAGCCAATGGATTGGCAGGTAAAGTGGTTCGGATTCGATTCTACTTCTAACCCAATTAAAACGGGAAATTTATTTACCGATGGGAAAATGACAGCGTTCAAATCTGAAAAGACCGATAAACTGGATTATGCCTGGTGGGGTGGCATAAAAGGAGATGATGACCATCAGTACACCCAATTTATTACGGTTGCGGAAGGAACGGCCAATATTCCGAAAGGTAAATATGAATTAGGAGTTACCTGGGACGATGCTGTTAGGGTGTACATAGATGGAAAATTGGTTATTGATGAATGGAATCCTTCCTTATACAATTTTGATGAATCACCTCATAGGACAGTTCGTTTGGAGTTGGATGGAAACCACCATTTTAGAGTAGAGCATGTTGAACTGGGCGGATTCGCAACCCTAAGCCTGAAACTCAATCGGATCGAATGATTTTTGTATTTTGGATTAAGTCTTTCTGCAAACGTATAAAATTCTTTCCCAACTATTTGGAGGATATGATGCTCAACCCTACCTTTGCACTCCCAAAAGAAAATTGGGATTTTACACATGTCTCAGCGAATCAGAATCAAATTACAGTCTTACGATCACAACCTGGTAGATAAATCTGCCGAAAAGATCGTAAAAACAGTTCGCAGCACAGGTGCTGTAGTAACAGGACCTATTCCTCTGCCTACACGCAGAAAAATTTTTACTGTATTGCGTTCACCACACGTAAACAAGAAGAGCCGTGAACAGTTCCAATTGGCTACGCATAAACGTCTTGCTGGATATTTACACTTCTTCTTCCCGTACGGTGGATGCATTGAGTAAACTGGATTTGCCCAGTGGAGTAGAAGTTGAGATCAAAGCGTAACAAGTTCTGATTCTTTAAAGGAGAACTAGAGACTAGTTCTTATAAAATTTATAATATATGCCATCTCTCAAAATCTTCCTGTTAACGGAAAGAGTCTGAAAAGAGCTCTGGCTCATTAACATAAAAACAAGCCATTCAGGGTTTGTTTACTGCCGGTACTTCCCCATAAAGGAAAAGGTCGGTGGCAAACGGGGATTGACCCTCCGTGCTTATACAAGCTGGAGGAATGTCCCAATAATCCTGCAGGCATAAATTGTAAAAACATGAAAGGTATTATTGGGAAAAAAATCGGGATGACAAGCATCTTCGATCCCTCGGGCAAACAAACAGCCTGTACGATCATTGAAGCAGGTCCCTGTGTAGTTACCCAGGTAAAGACCAAAGAATCTGACGGCTACAATGCTCTTCAGCTTTCTTTTGGCGACAAAAATGAAAAGCATACTAATAACGCCGAAAAAAATCATTTCGCCAAAGCCAGCACTTCTCCCAAAAAATTCTCAAAAGAATTCCGCGATTTTTCCATCGAAAAAAATATTGGTGAAACCATTACTGTTGACATTTTCGCTGAAGGTGAAAATGTTGAAGTAGTAGGTACTACAAAAGGTAAAGGTTTCCAGGGTGTTGTAAAACGTCATGGATTCCATGGTGTAGGTCGGCAATCTCACGGTCAGCATGATCGTCAGCGAGCCCCGGGTTCATTGGGTAACTCATCTGATGCTGCCGTGTTATGAAAGGTATGAAGATGGCTGGACGTACTGGGTACATGACCGTGTAAAACTGAAAGGACTTGAAAGTGGTAAAAATATTTGCTGATAAGAATTATATTCTGGTCAGCGGTTCTGTACCGGGTCATAACGGTTCAATTGTTTTAATTCAGAAATAATCGTAGACAAGTCATGGTCTTAAAAAGAAATAAAATGCAAGTTGAAGTTTTAAATATAAAAGGAAAGAAAACAGGCAGAACGGTTGAACTGCCCGAAGAGATTTTCGGTGCTGAACCTAATAATCATGTTATTTACCTGGCTGTAAAACAATACCTGGCTGCGCAGCGCCAGGGTACTCACAAAGTGAAGACCCGTGCTGAAGTACAGGGTGCAAGCCGCAAACTGCATCGTCAAAAAGGTACCGGTGGTAGCCGTAAAGGTAATATCCGTAACCCATTATACAAAGGTGGTGGTACTATTTTCGGACCTAAGCCCCATGCATTATGATTTCAAACTGAATCGTAAAGTAAAAGACCTGGCTAAAATTTCTGCGCTTTCTTATAAAGCAAAAGAAAATGCCATTGTGGTGGTGGAAGATATTACTATGGATGCTCCAAAGACAAACAGATTTTGCTGGATATCCTGAGCAAATCTGAAAGTAGCTGATAAAAAAGCAATGTTTGTGATGCCTGAGTATAATGATAACGTTGTAATTGTCTTTCCGCAATGTTCCTAATGTATTGGGATATTACTCAGCGATATCAATACTTATGATATTGTGAATTCTGAAGTACTGGTGTTGACAGAAAGTGCAGCAAAGATTTTTTCAGAAGAAGAAAAAGCAGAAGCATAATTATAAACATGATTAAATAAAGAGAAGATGAAACTTTCTGAAGTATTGATAAAACCGATTTTGACTGAAAAAGCAAATGCACAGCAGGAAAAACTGCGTCGCTATGCTTTCAAAGTGGCTAAGAAAGCAAACAAACTGGAGATCAAAAAAGCAGTTGAAAGCTTTTATGGTGTTACTGTTACTGATGTGAATACTGCTATTGCTCCGGGAAAAATAAAACCCGCTTTACAAAAGCCGGTGTATTATCAAGGGCCGTAAGCCTTCTTATAAAAAAGCATTATGTGACAGTAGCTGAGGGTGAAACTATTGATCTGTATTCAAATATTTAATTCCAGTTTGAAAATTGAATGGCTTCAACAGCCGCTAATGTTGAATTAAAACAAGAAATTAAAATGGCACTAAGAAAATTTAAACCGATTACAGCCGGAACCCGTTGGAGAATCGGTAATGCCTATGCTGAGGTTACTACCAATGTTCCTGAAAAAAGTCTTGGTGGAAACCAAAGAAAAGAACTGGTGGTCGTAACTCTTCCGGTCACTTGTCCATGCGTTATAGAGGTGGTGGTCATAAAAAGAAATATCGTATGATTGATTTCAAAAGAAATAAAAAAAATATTGAAGCTACTGTATTGATCTATTGAATATGATCCGAACCGTACAGCATTCATCGCATTGGTTGAATATACTGATGGTGAAAAAAGATACATCCTTGCTCCGCAGGGTTTGCAGGTTGGTGCTAAAGTAGATCAGCGGTGATGATGTAGCTCCTGAAATTGGTAATGCTTTGCAATTGAAAAATATGCCGCTGGGTACAATGTGCATAATATTGAAATGCAACCTGGACAGGGTGGCAAGATTGGCACGAAGCGCAGGTTCATCTGCACAGCTGACCAACAAAGAAGAAAAGATATGCTGTACTGAAAATGCCTTGTGGTGAATTGAGAAAAGTATTGATCAATTGTTATGCAACAGTTGGTGTGGTTAGCAACAGCGATCACAATTTGCAGAAGTATGGGTAAAGCTGGTCGTAACGGTGGAGAGGTATTCAGACCCAGAAACCGTGGTGTGGCGATGAACCCTGTTGATCACCCGATGGGTGGTGGTGAAGGTAAAGCTTCAGGTGGTCAGCCGAGAAGCAGGAATGGTCAGTATGCAAGAGGTGTGAAAACAAGAACCAGAGGAAAAGGAAGTGATAAGCTGATCATTCAGCGTAAGAGTGGAAGCAAACTTTCAACACAGCAATCATAAATATTTTAAAACTAAAAGCTATAAATAAATGGCTCGTTCAATTAAAAAAGGTCCTTATGTAGCTACTCATCTTGAAAAAAAGGTGTTGGCTATGAATGAAGGCAAAAACAAAAAAAGTGTGATCAAAACCTGGAGCCGTCGTTCTACGATTACTCCTGATTTTGTCGGACACACTTTTGCGGTGCACAATGGTAATAAATTTATTCCGGTATATGTAACAGAATTTATGGTAGGTCATAAGTTAGGTGAATTTGCACCGACCCGTCAGTTTAAAGGCACATTCAAGTAAGAAAATTGAAACCGAATCATCACCAGTCATAAAAAGAAATTGTTGTTCAGCTAAACCGGACAACGACAGAAAATAAATAAAATGGAAGCAGTAGCAAAACTGAGAAATTATCCCACATCGCCCCGCAAAATGCGTTTGCTGGCTGATCTGATACGTGGTAAGAAAGTGGAAAAAGCTTTGGCCATACTGGAACATAATCCAAAGCATCCGGCAGTACCGTTGCGCAAACTGGTATTGAGCGCTATTAACAACTGGAAGCAGAAGAATGAAGGTGGCGATGAAAGTGAATTGGTAGTAAAAACCATTTTCGTTGATGGTGCCAGAACGTTAAAGACGAATGCGTCCTGCTCCGCAGGGTCGTGGTTACCGGGTTCGTAAAAGAAGCAATCATGTAACTGTGATTGTTGATATGAAAGGTACAGCAGTATTACCTCAGCAAGTTCAAGAGGAGCCAAAGAAAGAAGAAGTAGTAACAGAATTTACTGAAGTAAAGGTAGAAGAGAAAAAAGCAAAGAAAGATTCGGCAAAAAAAACAACGAAGAAGAAAACTAAATAAAAAATAAACCGGGCTCTGGAAACAAAAAGATTTGCGGAGTTCGGAATATTAAAAAAATAATATGGGTCAAAAAGCAAATCCGATTGGTAACAGGTTAGGCATCATCCGTGGATGGGAATCTAACTGGTACGGCAGCAAAAAAGATTATGCTGGCAAGCTGATCGAGGATAATAAGATCAGGACTTACCTGAATGCCCGTATCAACAAAGGCGGTATCTCCAAAATCGTTATTGAAAGAACGCTGGGTAAACTGATCATTACGATTCATACTTCCAAACCTGGTATCATTATCGGTAAAGGTGGTGGTGAAGTGGACGTATCAAAGAAGAATTGAAAAAATTAACCGGTAAAGATGATGTGCAGATCAATATCCTGGAGATCCGTCGTCCTGAACTGGATGCTATGATTGTTGCAGATACCATTGCCCGCCAGATTGAAAATCGTATCAATTACAAAAGAGCTATTAAAATGTCTATTGCTTCTGCACTGCGTATGGGTGCTGAAGGAATAAAAGTAAAAGTGAGCGGTCGTTTGGGTGGTGCTGAAATTGCCCGTACTGAAGAAATCAAACAAGGTCGTGTTCCGTTGCATACTTTCCGTATGGATATTGATTATGCGAATGTATTTGCTTTGACTGTATATGGAAAGATCGGTATCAAAGTATGGATCTGTAAAGGTGAAGTATTAGCAAAGAGAGATCTGAATCCCAATTTTGTTGGTGGTAAAAGTGATGTAAGTGACAGAAGAGACAGAAGAGATGACCGTGGATGATCGTCGTGATGACAGAAGAGGTGGATGGAGACAGAAGAGGTGGCGGTGGATAGAAGGAGAACGTAGAGGATAGAGAGTAGGATGAAAATGAAATTGATAAATGTAATTGAGCAAATTATTCAAATTGAACTAAAGATGTTACAACCGAAAAGAACGAAGCACAGGAAAATGCAGAAGGGCCGCATGAAAGGCGATGCTAAAAGAGGAACTACCATTGCTTTTGGTTCTTATGGACTGAAAGCATTGGATAGCCACTGGCTTACTGATCGCCAGATTGAAGCAGCCCGCCAGGCATTGACCCGTGAAATGAAACGAGAAGGTAATGTGTGGATCCGTATTTTTCCTGATAAACCAATTACCCGCAAACCAGCTGAAGTGAGAATGGGTAAAGGAAAAGGTAACCTGGAGTTCTGGGCTGCTGTAGTAAAACCCGGACGCATTTTATTTGAAGTGGATGGTGTGGATGAAAAAACAGCCCGTGCTTCATTAGCGCTTGCTGCAGGAAAGTTGCCGATCAAAACAAAGTTTGTTAAACGCAGAGATCTTGAAACTGCGTAATAATTAATAAATAGAAATAACGATGTCAAAGAAAGCAGATTTTGTAAAAAGTATTCATGGAATGAATGAAAATGATCTGAAAGCACGATTGCAGGAAGATAAGCAGCGGTTGAAGAAACTGGAGTTTGCTCATGCAATTTCTCCGTTGGAAAATCCGATGACGATTCGTGGATTGCGCAGAGATATTGCCCGGTTGAAAACTGAATTGAAAAAAAGAGAAACAGGCAAGTATAATTAAAAGCTTAATAAAATGGCTGAAAGAAATTTACGAAAAACAAGAATCAGGTGTGGTTACCAGCAACAAAATGAGTAAAGACCATCACAGTTGCGGTTGAAAGAAAAGTAAAGCACCCTATCTATGGAAAGTTTGTAAAGAAAGACTACAAAGTTCCATGCTCATGATGAAAAAAATGAGTGCAGCATTGGTGATATCGTAAAGATCATGGAAACTCGTCCATTGAGCAAAACAAAAAGGTGGAGACTGGTAGAAGTAGTGGAGAAAGTGAAGTAAGAATGAAGCTATGAGCTATGAGCTACGAGTTGTACGAATAAATTAGTAAATATTTAAAATGCTCGAAGCTCGAAGCTAAAAGCTAAAAGTTAAAAAAATGATTCAGCAGGAAAGCCGGTTAAATGTTGCGGATAACAGTGGCGCCAAAGAAGTGCTTTGTATCCGTGTACTCGGCAACAGCGGCCAGCGATATGCAAAGATTGGCGATAAGATTGTTGTAACTGTAAAAGATGCATTGCCTGCAGGTGGTATCAAAAAAGGAACAGTTACAAAAGCAGTTATTGTTCGTACTACCAACAAACTGCGTCGCAAAGACGGTTCTTATATCCGCTTTGATGATAATGCAGTTGTATTATTGATCCCAGGCAGATGAACCAAGAGGTACCCGTATTTTCGGGCCGGTAGCCAGAGAACTTCGTGATAAAGGATATATGAAAATTATTTCACTGGCGCCGGAAGTACTTTATGATTACAATTAAAAATTGAGTTGTAACAGCTTAATATAAAGCATAGAAAGATGAAAACAAGATTTAAACCAAAGTATAACATCAGAAAAGGAGACAGTGTAGTGGTTATTACTGGGTGAAGATAAAGATCTGACCAAACCACGCACAGTAAAATAGGTGTTGGTAGATGAAGACAAAGTGATTGTTGAAGGTGTAAATATGGTTACCCAGCACAGCAAGCCTAGTGCACAGAATACCAAGGTGGTATTATTAAAAAAGAAGCTCCGATTCATATCAGCAATGTGATGCTTTGGGATCCGGCGCAAAAGTCAGGTGCCAGAGTGAAAAGAGAAAGAAAAGATGGTAAGACCAGAAAGAGTTTTTAAAAAAGTAAGAAAATCGCAGGAGGGTAAAAAATAATGAGCACAAAAACATATACCCCAAGACTGGCGGATAAATACAAAAAAGAAGTAGTACCTGCATTGGTAAAAAAATTCGGATACACTTCTGTAATGCAGGCTCCGAAACTGGAAAAAATCTGCCTTGAACCGTGGTGTGAATGGAGCTGTAACGATAAGAAACTGGTTGATATTGCTTTAGAAGAAATGTCAACGATTACCGGTCAGAAAGCAGTAGCAACAATGTCGAAGAAAGATATTTCCAATTTCAAATTGCGTAAGAACATGCCGATTGGCGCAAGAGTTACATTGCGTGGAGATAAAATGTATGAATTTTTGGATCGTTTGATCGCTGTTGCATTGCCCCGTGTTCGTGACTTCAGAGGTGTGAATGAAAAATCATTTGATGGTCGTGGTAATTATACATTAGGTGTTACTGAACAAATCATTTTCCCGGAGATTGATATTGACAAAGTGAATAAGATCACTGGTTTTGATATCACATTTGTAACAACAGCCGATACAGATGAAGAAGCTTATGAATTGCTGAAAGAATTGGGAATGCCTTTTAAAGATGCAAAAAAATAAAAATAACAATTTAAAAAGGAATAAACAATTATGGCTAAAACATCAGTAAAGGCCAGGCAGAGAAAAAGAGAAAAAATGGTAGCACAGTATGCTGCCAAACGTGAAGCGTTGAAAAAAGCCGGCGATTGGAAAGCATTGGATGAACTGCCAAAGAATTCTTCGAAGGTTCGTTTGAAAAACCGTTGCCAGATAAGTGGACGTCCGAGAGGATATGTTCGCTATTTCGGTATTTCGAGGATCGCTTTGCGGGATATGGCTCTTGAATGGAAAAATACCCGGATTGAAAAAAGCAAGCTGGTAAATGTTAATATTGCAGTAAAGCGTATGTAACTGTGACAAACAATTTAAAATATTAAAACTGTATCAATTCAAGATAATTATGGTAACAGATCCTATAGCAGATTTCCTGACAAGAATCCGTAATGCGCAGATGGCAGGTCATCGTATTGTAGAAATACCTGCTTCTAATCTGAAAAAGCGTATGACTGAGATTTTGTATAACCAGGGCTATATTCTGAAATACAAATTTGAAGATGATAGCAAACAAGGTGTGATCAAGATCGCTTTGAAATATGATCCTCAGACCAAAGCAGCCGGCTATTCAAAGTATGGAAAGAGTAAGCCGTCCGGGTTTGCGTCAATATGCAAAACCTGCTGATTTCCGTCGTGTGAAAAATGGTTTGGGTGTTGCTATTATTTCTACTTCAAAAGGAGTGATGACAGATAAAGAAGCAAAAGTGCAGAATGTAGGTGGTGAAGTTCTTTGTTATGTGTATTAATAAGTGTTGTATTAATAGCTACAAACTGTTAATTAAAACTTAACTAAACTAAAATTAATTTTATGTCTCGTATAGGAAAAAAATCGATTAACAATTCCTGAAGGTGTTACCATTACAGTTGGCAATGATAATGTGGTTACTGTAAAAGGAAAAAAAGGTGAATTGAAACAGGTAGTTGATCGTGATATAAAAGTAGAAGTAAAAGATGGACATGTGTCTTTTGTACGTCCTACTGATCAGATACGTCATCGTGCATTGCATGGTTTGTACCGTGCATTGGTAGCTAATATGATCAAAGGAGTTACTGATGGGTATCAAAAAAGACTGGAATTGATCGGTGTGGGTTTCAAAGCAGCCAACCAGGGAAATGTGCTGGATCTTTCTTTGGGATATTCGCACAATATCATTTTTGAAATACCTAAAGAATTAAAAGTGGCAGCTGCTCAGGAAAAAGGACAGAATCCGATCATTACATTGGAGGGAATTGACAGACAATTGTTGGGACAGGTAGCGGCAAAACTCCGCGGTCTTGCGTAAACCTGAACCCTACAAAGGAAAAGGTGTTCGTTATGTAGGTGAAGTAGTTCGTAAGAAAGCAGGTAAAGCAGCTGGTAAATAATAAGTTATGAAACTAGTTACTGATAACCTTGGCAGTATCAAGGAATAAGAAATCAGAAATAGAATATGAATTCAAAAGTAAAAACAGAAAGAAGACAAAGAATTCGCTATACCATTCGCAGAAAAATTGAGTGGCACTGCGCAAAAGCCACGTTTGTCTGTTTTCAGAAGCAATAATGATATCTATGTGCAGTTGATTGATGATATCAAAGGTGTGACACTTGGCGTCCGCTTCTTCAAGAGATAAAGATATCAAAGCGCAAAAAGGAAACAAAAGTGAAAAAAGTAAATTGGTAGGTACAGGCAATTGCACGTAAAGCAGTGGATCTTGGTTTAAAAGAAGTTGTTTTTGACCGTGGTGGTTATTTATATCATGGCCGTGTAAAAGCAGTGGCTGATGGTGCAAGAGAAGGCGGATTGAAATTTTAATTTAATCAAACTTTCAATATCAAATGATAAATGGCAAAATATAATGTAAACAGAGTTAAAGCCGGGTGACCTGGAACTGAAAGAAAAAGTTGTTGCCATCAACCGTGTGGTAAAAACAACCAAAGGTGGCCGTGCTTTTAGTTTTTCTGCATTGGTGGTTGTTGGTAATGAAAATGGCGTTGTAGGTCATGGTCTTGGGAAAAGCAAAAGAAGTGCAGGAAGCAATTACGAAAGGAATTGAAGATGCAAAGAAGAACCTGATTAATGTTCCGGTAATGCATGGAACTATTCCTCATGATCAATGGGCTAAAGAAGGTGCTGCAAAAGTGTTGATCAAACCTGCTGCACATGGTACCGGTGTAATTGCCGGAGGCAGTATGCGTGCTGTATTGGAAAGCGCCGGTGTTACAGATGTATTGGCAAAATCACTTGGGTTCTGCTAATCCGCATAATGTGGTAAAAGCAACATTTAAAGCATTGGCATTATTACGTGAACCAATTCATGTTGCCAAAACCCGTTCACTTGGGATTGAAGAAAGTATTTAACGGATAAAGTTAATCAAGTTGATAAGTTCGAAGTTAATCCGGTATGCAATGAACGATTAACTAAAACGATTTAAGTAATGAAAAAGATAAAAATAACATTAGTAAAAAGTCCGATTGACAGACCAGAGCGTCAGAAGCAAACATTGAAGGCTTTGGGTCTGAATAAAACTAATTCATCAAAAGAAGTAGAATGCTACTCCGCAGATACTAGGTATGGTTCGAAAAGTGAATCACCTGGTGAAAGTGGAAGAAGTAAATTAAATTCAAATGCCAAAGTAATAAGTTAAAAGTGATCCGACATTTTGAATTTTACATTTTAATTTAAAAGCGAGCGGCGAATGATTCCGGCGCGTAAGTATAAAATCAAAAAAATGAAATTACATCAATTAAGACCTGCAAAAGGAGCAACACACAAAGAAAAAAGAATTGGTCGTGGTGATGGTTCGGTCATGGTGGTACATCTACAAAAGGTACAAAAGGTGGACAAAGCCGTACAGGTTATAAAAGAAAAATGGCACATGAAGGTGGCCAGATGCCTATTCAGCGTCGTATTCCAAAACGTGGATTCAATAATATTCATCGTGTTGAATACAAAGTATTCAATCTGGACAAATTGAGCAACTGGCAGAAAAATATGGTATTAAAGAATTTTCGTTGGAAAATCTTTATATCAATGGGCTGATTAGCCAAAATGATAAAGTGAAAATTCTGGGTAATGGTGAACTGAAAAGTAAGATTCAGCTTTCAAAGTAAATGCTGTGAGTGAAAAAGCAAAGTCAGCTATTGAAGCAGCCGGCGGATCAGTTGAAATTATAAAATAATTTTTATTAACTTGCAACGACGCATTATCAATGCGTCTTTTATGTTTTAAGGCCTTTTAAATTGTTTTAATCCTCGTGAAGAAATTATTCAAGACACTTAAAAATATCTGGAGCATTGAGGAATTGCGGAGTAAAATACTTTTTACCCTGTTGCTCATTGCTATTTATCGTGTGGTACACATATTGTATTACCTGGTATTGATCCCACATAGACTGAAAACCAGCTAGCAACAATAATGGTATTCTTGGTTTGATTGATGCATTTTCCGGAGGAGCTTTTAACCAAGCTTCCATTTTTGCATTGGGCATCATGCCTTATATCTCTGCTTCCATCTTTATGCAGTTGATGACGGTACTGGTACCTAAGTTTCAAAAAATGCAGAAAGAAGGAGATAGTGGCCGAAAAAAGATCAATCAATATACCCGTTACCTTACAGTTGCTGTTACTGCGTTGCAGGCTTCTGCTTATGTTACCTATTTACAGCGAATGACACAACAGGGTGGAATGATGGCAGGTTATACTCCTTATTTCTGGTTATCAACTGTAGTTATTCTTACTGCCGGTACCATGTTTGTAATGTGGATGGGTGAAAAAATAACTGATAAAGGATTAGGTAATGGTACTTCTCTGATCATCATGATCGGTATTCTTGCCCGTTTACCGCAGATCATTCGGACAGGAGTTACAAAGCAAATCTGTTCGTAGCGGTGATATTTTGATTTTCATTATTGAAATAGCTATTCTTATTGCCATCATTCTTGGTTGTATTTTGTTGATACAGGGAACAAGAAAAGTACCGGTAAATTATGCCAAACAAATTGTGGGTAATAAACAGTTTGGCGGTGCCAGGCAATTTCTTCCATTGAAAGTAAACAGTGCCGGTGTAATGCCGATCATCTTTGCACAGGCAATTATGTTTCTTCCTACATTGATCACTCTTGGTGGCGGACAGACAGTTGAATGCCAATGTTTACTGATCATCAGAATGTTGGTACATGCTTATTTATTCAGTTGTGGTTATTGGATTTACATTTCTGTATACAGCTTTAATATTTAATCCAAAACAAATTGCTGATAACCTGAAACAAAATAATGGATTTATTCCGGGTGTAAAACCGGGACAGCCAACAGCAGATTATATCGGTACCATCATGGACAAGATTACTTTTCCGGGAGCAATATTGCTGGCATTTGTTGGTATCTTGCCGGGTATTGCACAACGACTTGGAGTGACACAAGGATTTTCAACTTTCTTTGGAGGCACATCATTGCTGATCATGGTAGGTGTTATTCTAGATACATTACAGCAGATCGAAACACAATTGTTGATGCGTCAGTATGATGGATTGATGAAAAGCGGCCGTATACAGGGACAGACAAACTACATCAGCAGTACAATATTAAAATTGATAATCGAATTTAAACTAGATATAAGACCTGGTGAGTAATGCTTGCCGGGTTTTGTTTTTATAAAAGGATATTTGCAGATATGATCATTTATAAAACAAATGAAGAAGTAGAACATGATGCGGCAAAGTGCTTTGCTGGTAAGTAAAACATTGACAGAAGTGGCAAAAATGCTTAAGCCGGGCATTACCACTTTATCATTGGATAAAATGATCGGTGAATTTATTCAGTGATCACAAAGCAATTCCTTCTTTTTTAAATTATCAGGGTTATCCTTTTAATTCCTGTATTTCTGTAAATGATGTGGTAGTACATGGATTTCCAAATAAAAATGAATTGAAAGAAGGGGATATTATTTCCGTTGATATTGGTGTGATACTGAATGGATGGCATGGTGATCATGCTTATACTTTTGCAATTGGCGATCCGGGTGATGAAGTAATGCAATTGATAAGTGTAACAAAAGAATCATTGTATAAAGGAATTGAAAAAGCAATTGCAGGTAATCGTATTGGTGATATTTCTTTTGCCATACAGGAACATACGGAAAAAAAACATGGTTATGGAGTGGTGAGAGAATTAGTGGGACATGGTCTTGGGAAAAACATGCATGAAGATCCGCAGGTACCCAATTATGGCAAAAGAGGAACGGGACCAAAAATGAAAGAAGGATTGGTGTTGGCAATTGAGCCGATGATCAATCTTGGGAAAAAAGATGTGTATACAGAAGATGACGGATGGACCGTAAGAACAAAAGATGGAAAACCTTCAGTACATTTTGAACATGATGTTTGTGTAAGAAAAAACAAAGCAGATATTCTTTCTGATTACACTATAATTGAGAAAGCTGAAAAATCAAATACAAATTTATTTATTGCTTAAGATGAAAAAAACTACGCTTATATTGTTTCCGATTTTTTTTTCATTACTTCAGTTTATTGTCAATCCCCCAATGTTTTAAAAATCCGGGATTACCGGTCAGATCATGAAAAAAGTATCATTAATGAATTCGTTTCTTTTCTTTCCATTCCAAACATTGCCTCGGATTCGGTGAACATACAAAAGAATGCTGCTTTTATAATGGGAATGATGAAAAGCAGAGGAATTGGAGATGTGCAGTTCTTATTTCCTAAAACAATTGGAGCACCGCCTGCAATTTATGGAGAAGTAATAGTGCCGGGAGCAAAGCAAACATTAGTTTTTTATGCTCACTACGATGGTCAGCCGGTGAATCCTGCGCAATGGGAGACAGGACTGGCTCCTTTCAATCCATCTTTGGTAACAGGTATGATTGGACAGGGGGGAACAATCATTCCTTTTTCAGGAGTGAATTTTTATAAAACGGATTGGAGAATTTATGCACGAGGTGCGTCTGATGATAAAGCAGGAGTGACCGCTATTTTGAATGCTTATGATGCTATTGTAAAAAGTGGCTTGACGCCCACCTATAATATTAAATTCATTTTCGAAGGAGAAGAAGAAGCCGGCTCTCCTCATTTGAATGAGATACTTGAAAAATACAATTCTCTACTTCAATCTGATCTGTGGATCATTTGCGACGGCCCGGTGCATCAATCCGGAAAAAAACAAATCGTATTTGGTGTTCGGGGCGATGCACATCTTGATCTTACGGTGTATGCATCAAAACGTCCGCTTCATAGCGGTCATTACGGAAACTGGGCGCCTAATCCTGCATTGATGCTTGCAAAACTTCTTGCTTCGATGAAAGATGACAATGGTCGGGTGACCATCAAAGGCTTTTACGATGATGTGATCCCGCTGACCGCTGCAGAGAAAAAAGCGTTAGCTGAAGTTCCTTCGGTGGATGAACAGATGAAAAGAGAATTGGGCATTACGAGTACAGAAATGAAAGGAAAAAATTTGGTTGAAGCGATCAATCTTCCTTCTTTAAACATCAATGGAATGCAAAGCGGTAATGTGGGTAAAATGGCTAGCAATCAAATTCCAACAACAGCCACAGCAGTGCTTGATCTTCGCCTGGTGCCGGGCAGTGACTGGCAACGGCAACAACAAAAGGTTATTGATTTTATCAGTAGTAAAGGATATTATGTAACCAATCATGAACCTACGGATGAAGAACGAATGAAGTATCCGAAAATAATTAAAGTGATTCCGGGGAAAGACGGATACAATGCGCAACGGACTTCATTGGATATTCCAATTGCAAAAAATGTGATCAATGCCGTTAAAAGCACTACTAAAGAACAGGTAGTGCTGATGCCAACAATGGGCGGCAGTCTTCCATTATTTTTAATTGAAAAAATTCTGAATGCCAAAACGATCATAGTGCCTATTGCCAATCATGATAACAACCAGCATGCAGAGAATGAAAATATACGGATTCAGAATTTATGGGATGGTATTGAAACAATGGCTTCGCTGATGATGATGAGGTAAACTACCTATCCAATTGCTCTTTTACCTGCACATAACTCCATGCTGTAAAAGGAAGGATCAAAAGCAAGAGAAAAATCCAATAATTTTTTATGAGGACAAAAAGAAGAATTGTTATCAATAAAAGATAGATCGGATAAGCGAAAAGCAGCAATGCAATAATGATAGAATCAAAATGATCGTTATTTTTTGTCTTTTGGTAAACAAACTTCTTTATGGGAAAATATAACGGTGCATGAAGCAGCCAGCCTATAAAACCCGGAATAAAGAGGGCTATTTTTTTGAATAAAGAAGTTTTTATTTCCAGTAATTCTTTTTGTTTTTGCTTGTCGTTTTTTTCTATTTCAAAAACTAATTGCTGAAATTGATTTTGAAGTTGGGCATTGAAGGACTGATGACGTAAACCATCGGGTACATTCAATTCAATATCATTTTTAGTAATAGGATGTCCCGAAATTGATAAAAATATTTTTACCAAACCGCCGAAAAGAACTGTAATTGATTCCAACCGGCAAGACTTTTAACGGAATATTTTCTTCCCAGCTTCTTATGGCCAATCTTGCCGTTCCTTTTTTTAAAGGACGCAGATGCCATTCATTAATGCATTTGCCTTCGCTGAAAATGAGCACAGTGCCATTGCTGATGAAATATTTTTTTGCAGGCATCAAAAGTTTCGTAATTAATGCCGAGATTTTCTACTCCTTCGCTGGTGCGGTACACAGGAAGTATTTTAAGTGCAGTTAGAATCTGATATAAAAAGAATTTTTAAAAACATCGCCTCGTGCCAGTGACCAGATAGGTTGTTCAAATAGAGTATCAATGATCACGGCATCAAGAAATGAATTGGGATGATTGCTGGCGAGTAGTAGAGGACCTTTTTCTTTTAGTATCTTCAGGGCGGTTAATAATGACTTTCCGGCAAAAGATCAGCATTGCCAGCCGGGCAAAGAGTTTTAAAATGCGGTACAATTAAAACTTTTTGGTGAATATAGTGAACTCCTCTTAAGTTGAATAAATTTGGGACTTTGAACGGAGTCCTGATAATCATCGGGATAAACTATGCAACGGAAGATCAATCAAGGCATTGAAGCCGGCAATTTCATATAAAATCTTCTGACTTAAGACTCCTGACTCCGGACTAAAAACCTTATCTTTGCTGCCCCGAATTTAAAACCCTTCGGGACTTTAAAATCATGTTTGAAAATTTAATTATTAAACACTTAAACGCTGATGCACAGGAGTCTGCCGGGTCCGCTACACAGGACGAGGCAACTACAGCGACAACAAATGCACCTGTTGCAGAACCAGTTGCCTGCTGAACAGCAACTGCTCATGATGATTTTGACTGGAGCATTGACAAAAGAAATGTAACTTCGTACACCAAAGATGAAAAAGAAAAGTACGACAAAGTGTATGAAAACACTTTTGTTCAGATCAATGACGGTGAAATGATCAAAGGCACTGTTGTTGGTTTGACAAAAACAGATGTGGTGCTGAACATTGGTTTTAAAAGTGATGGTTTGGTTTCATTGAATGAATTTCGTGATATGCCGAACCTGAAGATTGGTGATGAAGTGGAAGTAATGGTGGTAGAAAAAGAAGACAGAGATGGTCATCTGAACCTTAGCCGTAAACAGGCACGTATTACCCGTGCATGGGAAAGAATTGTTGAAGTGCATAAAACCGGCGAAGTTATTACCGGTACTGTTACTTCAAAAACAAAAGGTGGTTTGATCGTAGATGTATTCGGAATGGAAACATTCTTGCCAGGTTCACAGATTGATGTGAAACCTGTAACTGATTATGATCAGTTTGTTGGTAAGACCATGGAATTTAAAGTGGTTAAGATCAATGAAGCGATTAAGAATGCTGTTGTATCTCACAAAGCGCTTATTGAAAGTGATATTGAAGCACAACGTGCTGAGATCATGAGCAAACTGGAAAAAGGACAGGTGCTGGAAGGAACTGTGAAGAATATTACCGACTTCGGTGCATTCATGGATCTTGGCGGATTGGATGGATTGTTATATATCACTGATATTTCATGGGGACGTATTTCTCATCCAGCAGAAGTATTGAAACTGGATCAGAAGATCAATGTAGTGGTACTTGATTTTGATGATGAGAAAAAACGTATCAGTCTTGGTTTGAAACAACTGACTCCGCATCCATGGGATGTATTGCCGGAAAATATTGCTGAAGGAAATATTGTAAAAGGTAAAGTGGTGAACATTGAAGATTATGGCGCATTCCTGGAGATCATGCCGGGTGTTGAAGGTCTGGTTCACGTTTCCGAAATTACCTGGGCCAATACACCAATCAATGCCAAAGAATTTTTCAAATTGGGCGATGAACATGAAGCAAAGATTGTGACGCTTGGATAAAGCCAGCCGGAAGATGAGTCTTTCTATCAAACAACTTTCTCCTGATCCATGGAATGATATTGAAACAAGATTTCCTGAAGGAAGCCGTCATACCGGTTTGGTAAAGAATATCACCAATTATGGTGTGTTTGTTGAATTAGCTCCCGGTATTGGTGGTATGATTCATATAAGTGATCTGAGCTGGCTGAAACGATTCAATCATCCGGGTGATTATACGAAAGTGGGTCAGAACATTGATGTAGTGATTCTGGGTATTGATAAAGAAAACCGCAAGCTTGCAATTAGGACATAAACAACTGGAAGAAGATCCCTGGAATACTTTGCAGGATACATTTGCTATCGGAACTATTCATGAAGGAACTGTGAGCCGCAGAGATGATAAAGGCGCAATTGTACAATTGCCTTATGGTCTGGAAGGATTTGCTCCTAACCGTCATCTTACCAAAGAAGACGGAAAGAGTATTGGTGCTGAAGAAACAGCACAGTTCATGGTAATTGAATTTGACCGCAATGAAAAGCGTATCGTTCTTTCTCATACACGTATTTGGGAACAGGGCAAGGTAGATGAAAAAGAAGCTGCTAAAAAAGAAGCAAGGACAGAAGCTGAAAAGACAAGAAAAGCAGTGAAAAATGTTCAAAGCAAAGTGGAAAAAGCAACATTAGGTGACCTCGGAGTTCTGGCTGATCTGAAAAAGAAAGATGGAAAGCGGAGAGAACACCGGAGAAACTAGTGCAGAGTAATTGTTATCAAGCCTTTATACTATTTAAAATGAAGCCCTTTTTACAAGGGCTTTTTTAGTGCATAGCTTGCATTTATGGGTTTTAGTTATTACTTTTGATTCCCTTATTCAGATTTTTTCCACACTATCCTACGCTTAAACATTCCTGATCCAAAAAATTTCCACTGCAAAATCCCGCTTGTGAAAAGCTCATAAGGTTTTCCGGAAGAACTATTCCCGGATGTCCTGTATGTCTATGAAAGATTCAACTACTTGTTGAAAACTTTTTAAAACATAAACCTGAGCAGCATGAAAAAAAATTACAAACTTCTGATTGGCATTAGCCTGTTGATCAGTAATTACGTAGTAGCACAGCCTACCGTACCAGCTAATCCCGCTTCGGGAAATGCAAACAATTGTACTACCAATTCATCCATTTTGACCTGTCCGGCAAATAGTAGTGGCATTACTACAAGCTTTACCGGGGGCACATATAACCGTGGCAATAGCGGAAATCATCTTGGCGCAGGAGCCGTTTGGCGGTTCACCAATATTACTACTGTAAGTGGAGTGCAGGTGAATGCAGAAGTAGCAATCGATGCAATTTCAAATTCCACGCTTGCATCAATAGATGATGATGCAGCTTTGGATCAAAATAATAATTCCATTGCGAGTTTTTTTGCTCCAAGGATTACTAGTGTAAGTTCTAGCTCAAGCACCAGAGGGTATGTACAATTTACAATGTCCTTTTTTGATAATTCTGGCAATGGGTTTACTACCTCGAAAATTCTTCAAAGTCTGAATTTTGTACATCTGGATATTGATGGAAACGGTAGCTCTTCTTCTTGGTTCCGTGAAACCGGAAATGCGTTGAGTTATGGATCAGGAAACCCTACTGTTGTTGCTAACTCTCCTACTGAGTTGGTTGCATATAATTATACAGACAATACAACTACTCCGGGAGGATCTTTTGTGGGATATGCCGGATCAGTATATGAACGTGGAGGTGTTTCACTTTGTTCGGAAGTTGCTGTTGCATATCGATACAATTCTGTAGGAAGAAGTTCTATTACCTTTAGAATGGGTTATGACTTTAAGAAAGGATCATCGAATCTTTCTGCAACTACCCGCCAGTATGGAGCAACATTCGGCTGTTTCAATTTCCCGCAAGAGTCTCCTTTGCCAGTTAAATTATTAACCTTTAGTGGTTCTTATCATAGTCAAAATACAACTTTGAATTGGCAAACAGCCAATGAAATAGACTTTGACCATTATGAAATTCAAAGAAGTTCCAATGGCTCCGATTTTGCCAGTATTGGTACCAAAGCTGCACAGGGAAATAACATGTCCAGCAAACAGGAATATCAATTCAGCGATGATCTGAGTGGCGTGAACGGGAATGTATTCTATTATAGGTTGGAAATGGTAGATATTGATGGAAAGGCTGTTTATAGCAATGTTGTTTTGATCAGGAAAGACGAGAAAAATATTAATGGAATAAGCATAGCTCCAAATCCGATTGTTAATGGTATGGCGAATATTCGCTTCACTTCATCGGCAAGCGGTTCTGTGGAATTACGCATTGTTGATCTTGGAGGAAGAGTAGTACTTCGCCAACAAAACCAGATTTATGAAGGAAATAATAGTATTTCCCTGAATGACCTGGGAAGGCTGCAACCTGGAATTTATACTATTCAGGTTTCCGATGGCGAAATGCTGGTTGCTGCGAAATTTTCATTGATAAAATAATTGTATAATACATTTTGAGATACTCATTATAAGGCCCCTTTTTGGGGCTTTATTTTTTCTACCTGTCTCAGATAAAACTTTTCCGTAACTAATATTGACTGCATTGCTTTAATTTACAGTTTTATTATCTTGCTTAAACCGATTTGTTGATGAGTTCATTCAGTGACCGACTCAGAAATATCAGTCTCATTCGAAAAATGGTATATTTCATTGTGGGCATTGTGTCATTTCCCGGATTGGCTATTGTTAATAAATTGAAGATTTCTGGCGCAGAACAATTAAAAAAACTTCCACGTCAAAATGTTTTATTCGTCAGTAATCATCAGACTTATTTTGCAGATGTGATTACTTTCCTGCATATTTTTTCAGCTGTGAAATGGGGAAAGAAAAACCGGCTGGGCGTCCCGTATTATCTTTTGAATCCGTTTACCCGGGTGAATTATGTAGCGGCGGAAGAAACCATGAAAGGAAGCTGGGTCAGTCGACTTTTTACTTTGGCCGGTGCGTTAACAGTCAAAAGAACCTGGCGAAAGGAAGGAACTGAGGTTCGTAAAAATCTGGATCCTTCAGATACAAGAAAAATTCAAAGAGCTTTGGCAAAAAACTGGGTGATCACTTTTCCGCAAGGAACTACAAAACCTTTTGCCCCCGGTAGAAAAGGAACCGCTTTTATAATCAAACAAAATAAACCAATAGTGATCCCTGTTGTGATCAATGGGTTTTGGAGGGCTTTTAATAAAAAAGGCTTGAGATTTAAAAAGAAAGGCACTATACTTTCTGTAACTTTTAAAGAGCCTTTGAAGCTTGATTATGATGCTTCGTCAGAAGTAATACTTGATCAAATCATGGATGCCATTGAGCAAAGTAAAAAATACATGATGATGGGAAAACATCACTGGAAAACGGAAGACAAAACTGCCCTGTAAATCGAATAATTTATTCCTTTACAAAAAGAGCCTTTAATTCAGTTGCCTCATCTGGCTTTAATTTTCCTCCAAGAATCAATCGTAATTGTCTTCTTCGTAATGCACCGTCAAATAATTTTTTTTCTCCTTCAGTTTCAGGGATCAGTTGGGGAACAGACTTTGGCTTTCCGTGAGGATCAAGTGCGACAAATGTGTAATAGGCTTCGTTACTTTTATATTTATATTTCTGTGTAAGATCTTCGCCCCATACTTTCAGATGGACTTCCATGGAAGTATTAAAAGCTCTTGAAACTTTTGCTTCAATATGAACAACATTTCCCAGTTTGATCGGGTTTTCAAATGAAATATTATCTACAGAAGCTGTTACTACAGGCGCATTACAATGTTTGTGTGCAGCAATCGCAGCCGCAATATCCATCCAGTACATCAAACGGCCACCCATCAGATTGCCAAATGTATTGGTATCGTTTGGCAACACAATTTCTGTCATCATGGTCAGGCTCTCACTGGCTTTTTTTTCTTCCATATTAAAAATTTGCGCAAAGATAATGCTATTTAAAGGGGGACAGGGAGTTGAGGAAAATCATGTCGACCATTTACATGCAGCAGTTTTTCGTTAGCTCCAATCTTTTACCTTTGCGTCGCCTGTTTAACACGGCATATCAAAACGATTGCATTCATGGACCCTAATTCCGCTATTTCTTTTGATAATACTGAATTTGCTTTTGAATATAAAACCGATAAGCAACTTAAAAAAGCCCGTTTTCTTTTTTCTCTAATGAGTAACCCTTGGTTGGTAAAAGTAGCCGTACGACTGACGCCATGGGTTATTAAAATAGGATTACCGGTAAAAGGAATTATCCGTAAAACCATTTTTTCACAGTTTGTCGGTGGAGAAACGTTGGAAGAAACTGCAGCTGTTGCAAAAAAATTAGGCGAGTATAATGTAAAGGTGATCCTGGATTATGGAGTGGAAGGCAAAGAAGGCGAAGAAAATTTTGAACATGCCTGCGAAGAATTTATCCGGGTTATCAATTATGCTGCTACGCAACCCAATATTCCTTTTATGAGTGTGAAAGTGACTGGCTTTGCAAGGTTTGGTTTGCTGGAAAAACTGGATGCAATGATGAAAAAGCAGGAAGGCACCCTGATGAAAAGATATTTAAAAGCTATTGATGAATTATCTGCTGATGAAAAAGAAGAATGGCACCGGGTACGTCAACGGATGATGCATGTTTGTGAAGCAGCTGCGGAAAGAAAGTTGGAGTATTGGTTGATGCAGAAGAAACATGGATACAGGATCCTGTAGATGCACTGACAATACTGATGATGGATACTTTTAATAAAGAAAGACCGGTTGTTTATAATACCACTCAGCATTATCGTACCGACCGGCTTGCAATTTTTAAAAGATTCGTTATGAAGCTGCAGTAGAAAGAAATTTTATTCTTGGGGCCAAACTGGTTCGTGGTGCTTATATGGAAAAAGAAAGAAAAAGAGCAGCAGAAAATGAATTATCCTTCACCGATACATCCTGATAAAGAATCAACTGACAAAGATTTTAATGCCGGCGGTAGAATTTTGTATTGAACATATTGATCGCATTGCCCTTGATTGTTGCTTCGCATAATGAATACAGTAATCTTGTACGCAACTCAATTATTGCAGCAAAAAGGGTTGCCATTGAATCATCCGCATGTTCACTTGAGCCAGTTATATGGTATGAGTGATAATATTACTTTCAACCTGGCTCATGCCGGTTGTCAGTGTAAGTAAATATCTGCCTTTTGGTCCTATCAAAGATGTGATACCTTACCTGATGCGCAGGGCCCAGGAAAACACTTCCGTAAAAGGACAAACAGGAAGGGAATTGGTGTTGATAAAAAAGGAATTAAAGAGGAGACATGTTTGAGAAATCTCGTAACGCTTCGCTACTTAAAATATTTTCATTTCATCAATTTCAGAGTTTGTAGCATAGGCTTTTTTATAATTCAACTTGCCTTTATTCATTACCCATTTAAGACCCTCAATTATAAGAGCCAGGTAGGTTGGATTTGAATAGTTTCCTTTGTCATGCCCAAGTGCAGTGTACCAGATTCTTCCGCCATCAAATTCGTGACACCATGTTGAAGGATACTTCGTTACCAAAAACATCTGGTTTAATATTCTTACTACTATCAGCCTCTTTTACTTTTGACAGGTCAGTAAATAGTCAGAACTTTTATATCAGGGTTGAACTCTTTAAAATAATAACATTCATCGCTGGTTTCCCAGGTCAGAGGAAGATTTTTGGTGGCTGGATGTTTGGGGTCAAGCACATGGATCGTTAAAGGTTGAAAAGGCGGGTGCCTTAGAAAAGTAGCCCCTAACATAAGTTTGAACCATTTCCAATTTCGTTCGGTTCCGGATGCAGAATGAACGCCTACAAAACCACCACCAGCTTCTATATAACGCATGAAAGCAATTTTTTGCTCTTCGTTGTCAAAAACATTATTGTTTGTATTAGAAAAAATAACGGCATCATATTTTTTCAGTTGATCATCTGTGAATATTGCTGAGTTTGTTGTTGTATCTACAGCAAAATCCCATTCTTTTCCCAATTTTTGAAAAGCTTCAATGCTTGCAGGTATATTTTCATGCACATATCCCTTGCCGTTTTTGGTGAAGACAAGTACCTTTTTATTTTTTAGTATTCCGTTTGTTTGTTGGGCATTTACTTTTGAACTGGCCACAGATGCAAGCAGCAATAAAATGAATAAGTATCTCATTGGTTCGTTGGTTTAAATTTTTTTAGTGATTGCCATGAAAGGAATATAAAGTTAATGAAGTGGGAGCACTAAGAAGTTGAATGAAACCGGAAATAGCAATGAAAATTTGATCCTTCAACTTTGAAATGTGTTTCAAATAAACCCTGACATAAAAAATCGGGGCGAAGATAAGTATTCAATGGCTCAACAATTTCTTCAGGGAAAGATATTTGTGTTCTGCAGCATTTATTTTATGAACACTTTCGGCAATGTGCTTTGCACTGTTGAATATCCGTTTTCGTGTTTGCTCATTAATTTTATCCTGAAATTCTAAAAAATAATCTTCGAAGGATTTAAAAGCATCTTTAGCTGATACCATTTCATCCTCCATTGTTTCAAATTCAAATTCAATCAGGAATGCTCTGTCCGTACCAAACCGATCGGAACTTTTATCATAATGTCTCCAGCCATACTGAACTTCTTCATCCAGTTTCTTTATTTCGCCGGGTCCGATTTTCTTATCTGATGCAGCAATAGCGTAAAAAAGATTACCAAGCTCTTTGTAAAATCTTCTTGTTTCAACCATATAACAAATATATTATTACACTTATTCAGGCACACTGACCAATATCAATGTTATAAATGTTTGTCATCAATTCACAGTTTCCCCACAGCTTACAACTCAACGCTCATGGCTCGTAGCTTTCTCTTAACTTGCAGCCATGCAACAATATCTTTCTTTGCTTCAACATATTTTAGATAATGGTGTTTCAAAAATGGATCGTACCGGCACCGGTACAAAAAGTTGTTTTGGCTACCAGATGCGTTTTGATCTGCAAAAAGGATTTCCATTGGTAACAACAAAAAAACTTCACCTGAAAAGTATCATTTATGAATTGCTCTGGTTTCTGAAAGGAGAAACGAATATTAAATATTTAAAAGAACATGGAGTCAGAATCTGGGATGAATGGGCTGATGAAAATGGTGAACTTGGTCCTGTTTATGGAAAACAATGGCGAAGCTGGGACTGGTGCCAATGGAAAGACAATTGATCAGGTCAGTGATGTCATTAATCAGATTAAAAAAAATCCTGACAGCCGGCGTTTGATTGTAAGTGCATGGAATGTAGCTGAACTGCCGGACATGGCATTGATGCCTTGTCATGTAATGTTTCAGTTTTATGTTGCACCTTCCAATCCCCTAAAGGGCGAGTTGAGAAGCAGTCTTTCTTGTCAATTTATCAACGAAGTGCAGATGTTTTTCTTGGTGTTCCATTTAATATTGCTTCTTATGCTTTGCTGACAATGATGATTGCACAGGTATGTGATCTTAGTGCCAGGAGAATTCATTCATACATTTGGTGATGTGCATATTTATAACAATCATATGGAACAGGTGAAACTTCAATTAAGCCGTACTCCTTATCCTTTGCCAACGATGAAATTGAATCCTGCTGTAAAAAATATTTTTGATTTTCAGTTTGAAGATTTCACTTTAGAGAATTATCAATGTCATCCGGCAATAAAAGCACCGGTTGCAGTTTAGGAATGAGAAATGAGAAATGTGAAATAAGGAATGAAAAAGTAAAACCTTTACTATGGAAGATAAAATTAAAAAATTTGATCTTGGAAGATAGATTGGTTGACTTTGCGTTGTATGTGCTTAGATGTTTGTGAATTGTTGCCCAATACCAAGGCTGGGCAGAATCTGGAATACCAGTTATCAAAAAGTGGTACTGCCCCGGCATTGATCTATGGAGAAGCTCAGGCTGCTGAATCACGGGCTGATTTTTTGCATAAGATGAAAATGGTTTTGAAAGAAATCAGGGAATCAAGAGTCAATCTTAAAATAATTATTAGAAAACCAGTTATAGTTCATAAAAAGGTGGACATTGCATTTAACGAAGCAAACCAACTTATGGCAATATTTCTGAAGAGTATAGAAACAGCTAAAGGAAATGATGAAAAACGAAAGAAATGATCGTTAACTTTCTCATTTCATATTTTTGATTCCTTATTTCTCATTATGATTATATCACTTATCGTCGCTGCTGCAAACAACAATACCATTGGCAAAAATGGTCAGATGCCCTGGCATTTAGCCAATGACATGAAGTATTTTAAAAATATCACCTGGGGCATGCCGGTGATCATGGGACGAAAATCATTTGAATCTTTGGGAAAGCCATTGACTGGCAGAAAAAATATTGTTATTACACGCCAACCCGATTGGAAAGCAGAAGGAATAGTCATAGTGAAAAATCTTAGATGATGCTTTGTTTGTTGCCAAAGAAACTGATGCCAAAGAAGTATTTGTGATCGGTGGTGGAGAAATTTACCGACTTGCTTTTGAAAAAGCAAAACGGATTTATCTTAACCCGTGTGAATGCAGAACCGGAAGGAGATACTTTTTTCCCTCAATTGGATGCAAAAGAGTGGAATCTTATCAGCAGCAAGATCATGAGGCAGATGAAAAAAATCAATATGCTTATTCTTTCCAGGTTTGGGAAAGAAGTGTGAGTGTGGGGCTGATATGCAATAGAATTTCTTAAACAGTTCCTACTGTTTAATTTTGAATTTTTACTTTGGTAGATGTTCTCAACTTTGAATTAGCATTAAAATATCTTCATTACTACTTTACTGCTTCCAATGGCAAAGGTCATGGTATTCATTCGCCATTTGTGTTTGATTTTATTACCAAAGTATTGAATGATAAAAATCATTATCCGGAATACGATACAGTAGAAGATTTACGAGAAAAGTTGTTGAATGATAAAACTTTATTCACTATTGAAGATTTCGGTGCCGGTTCGGTCGATAAGATAAAACTTATAAACGGACAATTTGCTTCGATTGCAAAACATGCAGTTAAATCAACAAATTATGGACAATTGTTATTTCGGATGGTAAAAAACTATCAGCCACAAAATATTCTGGAAGTTGGGAACATCATTGGGAATTACAACAGCTTATCTGGCGTTAGCAAATCCGGATGCAAAAGATTTGACTTTGGAAGGCTCTGAAGTCTATTGCAGATAATAGCATAACACTAATTTTAAATCTTTAAATCTTGCAAAATATTCAACTGATCAGAGGGAAATTCAATGAAACGTTGATCCACGTCATCAATTATCTGTCATCAATTGATTTTGCATTTATTGACGGTAATCATCGGAAAGAGCCAACGATACAATACTTCACAGTCCATACTTTCTAAAATCAAGAATTTTTCTATTGTGATCCTTGATGATATTCACTGGAGCCAGGAAATGGAAGAGGCATGGGACTATTGCAAAAATCATGAGTTCAGTCACATTAAGTATTGATCTTTTCTTTATGGGTATTTTATTTTTCAGAAAAGAAATTTTAGAAAAACAACATTTCAGGATTCGCTTTTAGTCGGGTCAATCCCGAAAGCCTGATTATATAAGCTAAAATATTTTAGGAAAACACTTACAGACCCGGATTTTTCATATGAGAAAAATCCAGATGAAACCTAATTAAAATCATGTAGCAGCTCAATGCTGCTCCGGAAAAAATCAATACCTTTCCGCCTAATTTATACTTGGTACATGACGATTGGTTTATTGAAAGAACCGGATTTCGAAACAAGAGTGTCTTTAATCCCCGAAGCCGTTGCTACACTCACTAAAAAAAGTATTACCCTGTCTTGTCGAAAATGATGCCGGGAAAAAAGCTTTCTGGAATGATAAGGATTATGAAAAAGCCGGCGCACAGATTAAGAGCCGCATGGAAGTGTTGCAAACTGCAGATATTGTTCTGACTATTCATCATCCTGCAGAATCAGAGATTGAAAGTTTGAAATCTAAAATAATCATTGGGGTTTATCAACCTTTGTATAACCAATCATTGATACAAGAATGGGCAAACCTGGGCATCACTATTTTTTCACTGGATATGTTGCCCCGTACCACCCGTGCACAGGCGATGGATGTACTGAGTTCGCAGGCAAATATTGCCGGATATAAAGCTGTATTGATAGCTGCTAATTTATATGCAAGATATTTTCCCATGTTCATGACTGCTGCCGGAACCATTGCTCCTGCAAAAGTGCTGATACTTGGAGCAGGTGTTGCCGGATTACAGGCCATTGCTACTGCCAGAAGACTAGGAGCAGTAGTAGAAGTATTTGATACAAGACCTGCAGTAAAAGAAGAAGTAATAAGTCTCGGTGCAAAATTTATTGAAGTGGAAGGCGCAGCAGATGCCAGCAAAGCCGGTGGTTATGCAGTAGAACAAAGTGAGGATTTTATGAAACGGCAAAAAGCAAAGATCGCAGAGAGCATTGCCAAAGCAGATATTGTTATTACAACAGCACAGATACCCGGTAAAAAAGCACCGGTACTTGTTACAGAAGAAATGCTTAATACAATGCGAAATGGTTCTGTGATCATTGACATTGCTGCTGCTACCGGTGGCAATACTCCGGTTACAAAAAATAATGAAACAGTTGTTTATAATGGAGTGAGAATTGTGGGTAATTCCAATTTACCTGCTACCATGCCCTCCGATGCCAGTAAGATGTATGGAAAAAATGTCCTGAATTTTTTACAACTGATCATTACAAAAGAAGGACAAATGAATTTGAATTGGGAAGATGATCTGGTGAAAGGAAGTTGTATCACGCATGATGGAGAAATAGTTCATGAACGAATAAAACCCCCTGTCCCCTAAAGGGGAACTTGGGTTGATCATTCTCTATGAAATCAAAAGTTCTTTAAATAGTTAGTTGATAATTGTGTTATATGGATAGTTTTTTATGGCATCTTTTTGTTCGCAGGCAGCTGCGAATGACACATATTTCAACTTCCGGTTATTGCTCAATATTTTTTAATAATAAACCATTTACTGCTTTTATGCTGTGAATGGAAGCCTCACCCTTTAGGGGGAGGTTGGAGGGGGTTTATGCATAGTATTCTGAACTGGATTACGATAATCAGCAAATCATCTACATCGTCATCCTGATGATATTTGTAGGTATTGAAGTGATCGGCCGTGTGCCGAGTGTATTGCATACACCGCTGATGAGTGGTGCCAATGCCATTCATGGTGTGGTGATCATCGGTGCGATCATTGTTATGGGAAAAGCAGAGCATGATAATTATCTCGCATTGATACTAGGATTTCTGGCAGTGATATTGGGAACACTGAATGTGGTGGGTGGATTTGTGGTGACGGACAGGATGCTGGAAATGTTATAAGAAAAAGAAGAAACCCTAAATCCCTCAAGGGACTTACGAAGATTTCTAAACATTGATTTGTCTTTAGTTCTTTAGAAAATATTTAAAAACAGTAGTCCACTTACTGCTCTTAGGGCTGTGCGTGGATTCTTCCCCTTTAAGGGGAGTCAGAGGGGGTAATATGGAATTAAACATACTTACACTTTGTTATCTTATCGGTTCAGTCACTTTTATTCTGGGACTGAAAATGCTTTCCAATCCTGCAACGGCAAGAAGGGGAAATCTTGTTGCAGCAGTCGGTATGACCATTGCTATTTTCGGAACTATCTTTTTATATAAAGATGATGAGGAAATAAACTGCATAATTATGGCTGGATATTTGGAGGAATTGTTATTGGTGGAATCATTGGAACATTAGCTGCCAAGAAAGTAAAGATGACGGCGATGCCGGAAATGGTGAGTATGTTCAATGGAATGGGTGGTGCTTGTGCGGCATTGATTTCGATTGTTGAATTTAATCATATTAGTTAGTCATCCCAAGGTTACATCATTGCCTCCATCAAGTTTTCTGGCTGCTGCTGTTTCCCAGGGTGAGTTGTTGATCATTTTACTTGGGCTTGATTATTGGCTCAGTTTCTTTTGCAGGAAGTATGATTGCATGGGGAAAATTAAATGGAAGAATAAAAGATTTTTCTATTTAAAGGACAGCATATTTTCAATATTGTCATTTTGTTGAGCATTTGCATTAGCGATCTATTTGTTTGTAAATGTGAATGACTTATTCTGGTTTGATGGAACAAATGCTTTATTTACGCTAAAGGTCATTTATCTTCTATGCTGATTTTTTCTTTGCATTTCTATATGGAATTTTCTTTGTTTTGCCCATCGGTGGTGCCGATATGCCGGTTGTTATTTCTTTATTAAATTCTTTTACCGGTGTGGCTGCTGCCTGCGGTGGTTTTTTGTATGATAATAAAGTAATGCTGACCGGTGGTATTCTTGTTGGTGCTGCAGGTACATTGCTTACCATACTAATGTGTAAAGCGATGAACCGTTCATTGGCTAATGTATTGATCGGTTCATTTGGTGGCAGCAAAGCCGGTCCAGCAGGAGTCAAAACAACAAGGAGCTTATAAAGAAATTTCATTGAGTGATGCTGCAATGGTAATGGCTTATGCCAATAAAGTAATGATCGTTCCGGGATATGGATTGGCTGTAGCACAGGCACAACATGCCTGTCATGAACTGGAAAAATTACTGGAAGGAAAAGGAGTGGAAGTAAAATATGCTATTCATCCGGTGGCTGGTCGTATGCCCGGTCACATGAATGTATTGCTGGCCGAAGCAGATGTGAGTTATGAAAAACTGTTGGAAATGGAACAGGCCAATGAAGAATTTCCTACTACAGATGTGGTGTTGATACTAGGTGCCAATGATGTGGTGAATCCTGCTGCCAAAACAGATCCTTCTTCTCCTATTTATGGAATGCCGATACTGGATGTGGAACTGGCCAAAAATGTGATCGTAAATAAAAGAAGCATGAAACCCGGTTATGCCGGTATCGAAAATGATCTTTTCTTTCAGAAGAAAACTTCTATGTTGTTTGGTGATGCAAAGAAAGTGTTGCAGGATCTGATTGGGGAGATAAAAAATCTTTGAACCCCTAAATCCCCTGAAGGGGACTTTCGGACATTCATCATTGACAAAATCCGTTGATTATTCGAAACCTCGTAAATTTAGAACCTGTTTTAAAAAAGATGAGATTACAAAGAGTTGCTTTTTTAACAGGGCTAATTTTGCTTATCTCATGTAATGAAAAACCTGCCAACCAAGAAAAAATTGTAAGTAAAGGATTTATAAATAATATATTGGATACTTCAAAATATGCAATTATTAATTCAAAGGAATCTGCTTCTTTTGCATTTGACAGTAGCTATTCTTCTGTTGATTTAGATGAACAAGACTGTATTGAAATTAAAAAATTATTATTTCAGGGTATTCAAGAATATAACTCTTCATTAAAAAGCAAAAACCTTGAATATTTTGGAATTGATACTATGAAATATCATTATAAAATGCAGTTAATTCCCGTATTAAATAAAAAGGGAGAAAAAGAAGTTTGGATAAATGCATTTTGTTCTGAAGAAGTAATGCCCATGCACTGGAAAACTGAATCGATTTTTGTGAAAGATGGGGGTAATTGTTTTTTTAATTTAAAGATTAATCTTACAAAACAAAAGATTTATTATATCCATGTAAATGGCTATGCATAAAAATTGCCGAACAGAATTACCGAACCCTGAACTGAGCGTAGCAACAGGCGATCATAGTAGCAATACAGCCGACATCATAAAATAAAAAACCACGCATCATGAAAAAATTGTTTTTAATTCTTGCAGGTTCACTTTTTTTTGTATTAACACAGTGCCCAGAAAAACTCATGGGCTTTACTGATGCCAATGCATCTAAACAATTGGATTGGGAAAAACAATTTGATGCACAACTGAATGCATAGAACCAGGATACATGGATGAAGTTCCTTTCTTCGCATCCGCATCATGTGGGCAGTCCGCAGGATAAAGCCAATGCAGAATATATGGCCAATCTTTTCCGCATGGGGTTATCAAACAGAAATAGCTTCTTATTATGTCTTGTTTCCAACTCCGAAAACAAGATTGCTGGAACTATTAGGCAGCTAAACCTTATAAAGCAAAACTGGAAGAATCAACTGTTGCAGGAGATAAAACATCCGGACAAAAAGCAGAACAATTTCCAACTTATAATGCTTATTCTGCCGATGGTGATGTAACGGCTGAATTGGTTTTTGTGAATCATGGTATTCCTGCCGATTATGATGAACTGGAAAGAATGGGAGTGGATGTGAAAGGAAAAATTGTGATTGCAAAATATGGTGGTTCGTGGAGAGGGATCAAACCAAAAGTGGCTGCATGAACATGGCGCTATTGGTTGTATCATTTATTCTGATCCGGAAGATGATGGATATGATGCAGGGCGATGTTTATCCCGAAGGAGCTTTTCGTCCGAAAGATGGAGTGCAACGTGGTTCGGTGATGGATATGCCGGTTTATCCCGGTGATCCGTTGACGCCGGGTGTTGGTGCCACAAAAGATGCAAAACGATTAGCCAGAAAAGATGCAATAACGATCATGAAAATTCCTGTGTTGCCGATTTCGTATGAAGATGCATTGCCTTTATTGCAATCATTGGGAGGACAGGTAGTGCCTGCTTCATGGAGAGGTGGTTTGCCGATCACTTATCATGTTGGTCCGAGTAAAGAAAAAGTGCATTTGAAATTAGAATTCAACTGGGATATAAAACAATTGTATAATGTAATTGCAAAATTGCCGGGCAGTGAATTGCCGGATGAATGGATCATCCGCGGCAATCATCATGATGGTTGGGTGAATGGTGCTGCTGATCCGCTCAGCGGAATGGTGGCAGAATTGGAAGAAGCAAGAGCGATTGGTGAATTGGTGAAAAAAGGATTTAAACCTAAAACGAACACTTGTTTATTGTGCATGGGATGGTGAAGAACCTGCATTGCTTGGTTCAACTGAATGGGCAGAAGATCACCAGCAGGAATTGAAACAAAAAGCAGTGCTTATATTAATACGGATGGAAACGTCGTGGATTTATTGGTGCAGCGGGTTCGCATACATTGGAACCTTTCTTTAATGAAATAGCCAATGATGTGATTGATCCGCAAACAGGAGTTATCAATAAAAGAACGACAATATGCAAGAACTGTGGTGAAGGCTGATAAAGCCAACGAGCAAACTGATTGGAAATAAAAATATCAAATTGGGAGCATTGGGTGCAGGTTCTGATTGGTCTGCTTTTCTACAACATCTTGGTATTGCATCCATGAATATTGGTTTTGGTGGTGAAGGTGCCGGTGGTGAATATCATTCTATTTATGATTCGTATGATCATTTTCACACGATTCAAAGATCCGGGATTTCAATATGGAGTAGCATTATCAAAAACAGCAGGAAGAGTAACGATGCGAATGGCAAATGCAGATGTATTGCCAATTGATTTCAATAGTTTTTATAAAACAGTGAATGATTATGTTACTGAAGTAAAAACATTACTGGATAATACCAGAACCGAAACCGAACAGGAGAATAAAATGATCAAAGAATAAATTGTATGACCTGGCAAAAGATCCGACAAAAACGTATTATCCCCCAAATGCAAAAGGAACAGTTCCTTTTCTTAATTTCAGCAACCTGGAAAATGCGATGGTGCAATTAAAAAATGCGCAGTGAAGAATTTCAAAAACTATATAACAAGTCAACTCAGCTTGTCTGCAGATAAACAAAAAGCAGTTGAATGATATTTTATATAAAGCAGAAAGAAGTCTGATCTATGACAAACGGATTGCCCCGACGGCCCTGGTACAAGCATCAGATCTATGCACCGGGATATTATACCGGTTATGGAGTAAAGACATTGCCGGGCATTCGTGAAGCAATTGAGCAACGAAACTGGAAAGAAGCACAGGAAAATATTGAGATCGTTTCAAAAACCATACAAGACTTATACAGAACAAGTGAATGCATGCGATTGCATTGCTGAAATAGAAGCCTCCCCAAACCCCTCCTTAGGAGGGGCTTTTCATTTATGAATAGCATGGCTTTTATTTTTGTAGTTCATTATTCTTTAAGTTTGATAAGTGTTACCCGAAAAATTATTATCTCTTTAGAAAGCATAAGGTTTCGATAAAGAAGCTTTTGAAAAAATACATGCTTCCGGAGAGCAAATAACTTCAATACGAATAAATCCATTCAAATTATCCGGAAACCCAAATCCCCCCTTCGGGAGGTGGGTAGGCTGTTCCATGGACTAAGTACGGCTATTATTTATCTCAACGTCCTTCTTTCACTTTCGATCCGCTCTTTCATGCCGGTTGTTATTATGTGCAGGAAGCAAGCAGTATGTTTCTGGAACAGGCATTGAAACAAACGGTTGATCTTTCAAAACCATTAAAAGTTCTTGATCTCTGTGCTGCGCCGGGAGGAAAGTCAACACATATTCAATCGCTGATTTCAAAAGACAGTTTGCTGGTAAGTAATGAAGTGATTCAGATCAAGAGCAAATATTTTAAAAGATAATATCATCAAATGGGGATGTGAAAATGTGATGGTGACCAATAATGATCCCAAAGATTTTGCCAAGACTGGAAAATTATTTTGATGTTATTGTGGTGGATGCTCCCTGCAGCGGCAGTGGTTTGTTTCGTCGTGAACCGGAAGCAATAGAGGAATGGAGTGTAAATAATGTACAACTCTGCAGCCAGCGCCAGCAAAGGATTCTAGCAGATGTATTGGCCAGCTTTAAAAAAAGATGGGATCCTGATCTATTCCACCTGTTCTTATTCAAAAGAAGAAGATGAAGACATTTGCAAATGGATAATGAATAATTTTTCAATTGAAAATTGTCAATTGAAGATTGAGAATGATTGGGCAATTGTTGAATCTGAGATGGTTATCGTTTTTGGCCGGATAAAATAAAAGGTGAAGGTTTTTTTATTGCCTGTTTCAAAAAAACAGGTGGTGAGGAATATTTTGTCAAAAAATAAAAAGTAAACCTGAATTACTAAATAAAAATGAATCGGAGATGATTGAAAAATGGATCAGGAAAAATTCATATCCAATTTATTCAGGCGTCAATGAATCATTAATGCTATTCCGGAAAAACTTTGGAATGATCTTCATTTTATCCAATCATCTTCGAATGTACATATTTCGGAATTGCTATTGGTGAGTTCATACGAGACAAACTGATTCCTGACCATGCTTTGGCAATGAGCATGATGTTAAACAACTCCATTCCGGCAATAGGATGTGGACTATGAAAATGCGATTGAATACCTGAAGAAAAAGGGAATTAAAAATAAAAACAAAAGTTAAAGGCTGGCATTTGGTGAAATTTTCAAGGTCATAATCTTGGCTGGATAAATGTCTTGCCGAACCGCATCAATAATTATTATCCGAAAGAATTAAGAATTTTAAAAGAAAGCTAAATGAACTCCTCTGCAGAAAAAATTGCTCATCTTTGCAGATCAAATCCAGTCATCATGAAGAAGAACTTTGCTTTTTTTATTTCTTCCAGGTTGTTGTAGTAAGTTTTTTATTCGCACAAACAGAAGAGCTGTTTATGCTGAAGTCAGGTGATAAAGGACTTTATGTAGAGCATAAAATAACTCCCAAAGAAAATTTTTATTCAATCGGACGTTTGTTCAATGTTCCAGCCAAATTCATTGCTTCTTTTAATTCATTGGATATGGCAAAAGGATTGAGTATCGGACAGATAATAAGAATTCCTCTCACCGACACTAATTTTTCTCAGAAGAATAATGAAGGAATTCCGGTTTATGCTAAAGTGCCGGAGAGAAAGAAAGTCTTGCTACACATCAGTCAATGGGAATAATAAAGTGTCCGTAGAAAATCTAAGAAGATGGAATAATCTTTCAGGTGATAATGCAGGCGCCGGTAACAAAACTGATTGTAGGATTCCTTGCTTCAGGTGAATTAGTTACAAATAAATAAGATTAGCTGGTTGACTCGAAAAAGAGAAGAAACCTACGATCAATCGGAAGCTGCAACAAAACAAGCTGAATAATTAAGCAGACATGCCAATGACCAATATTAATCTGCCATAGAAGAAAATAAAGAAGATGTAAAGGAAGAACCATAAAAGAAGAGGAATAAAAAGCCCTGACAAAATTGATGAAACAATAAGAACGATTGATGCAGGATATTTCAAGAATGATTTTGATCAGCAGATCAAAGTCGTATCCTTTATCAAAAGATGAAACAGTGACATCGGGGATCTTTCAAAACTAACAGTGGATGGCAGGATGCAAAATATTATGCATTGATTGATGGCGTTGAACCCGGAACTATAATCAAAGTGACCAATCCTTCTAATAATAAATTCATTTATGCAAAAGTGCTGGGAGAAATGAAAGGCATTCGCCAAAACCAGGGTTTGGATCTTCGCATCAGCGATGCAGCTGCTTCTGCATTGGAAATTCCCGATTCAGATAAGTTTATTGTAAAAGTGAAATATTAATTTTTATAAATATATAAGACTATGAAAAAGATTATTGTTTGCTTATTTTTTTATTGAGTATTGCGGTCATTTTTGCTCAACCATCTATCAATCCCTTCGTTACAATCTCCTCCAGTTTCTTTGATGTAAAAAAACTGGAAGCCACTACCTGTTAAAGAACCAGGCGATGACGGGAACCTGCTGGTGTTTTTCCACCACTTCATTAGTAGAGAGCGATGAAATACGAAAGGACAAAAAAGAGATAAATTTAAGTGAGATGTTTACAGTACGGAATATCTATATCGAAAAAGCAAAAAATTATATTTTAAGACAGGGCGAAAGCACAGTTTGGTGAAGGCGGTCTTAGGACATGACGAGATTCGTGCAGTTGCAACTTATGGAGCTGTTCCGCTGGAAGATTATACAGGTTTACTGAATGGACAAAAGATGTATAATCATCAAAAAATGTTTGGGCAATTGCAGAAATATCTGGATAGTGTTTTGAGAAAACAACCAATATCTGCAGATTGGCTGAACGGCTATACCAAAATTTTAGATGATAATTTGGGGCCAGTTCCTTCAAATTTAATTATGATGGGAAAAATATACACCACATAATCTTTTGCAAAAGATGTGCTGCATTTCAATGCAGATGATTATATAAGCCTCACTTCATTCACTCATGAACCTTATTATAAACCTTTCATTTTGCAGGTGCCGGATAATTTTGCCAATGGTTCTTTTTATAATCTGCCTCTGGATGAATTGATACAGCGTAGTAAAAGATGCATTGAAAAAGGATATACAGTTTCCTGGGATGCAGATGTGAGTAATAAAGGATTTAGGCAAAATATCGGGTTGGCATTAAATCTTGATAATAAAACATCATTATACCAAAGATGCGATTAATGCAGATATGCAGGAAGCTCCTTATAATGCTGAGATTCGCCAGGAGTTGTATGAGAACCTCACTACGCAGGATGATCACCTGATGCATCATCACAGGAATTGAAAAATCAAAAGGCGGAAAAACTTTTTTTGTGGTAAAAAATTCATGGGGAAAAATTGGGCCTTATCGATGGATATATCAATGTATCTGAAGCATATTTTGCTATTAACACGATCAGTGTTGTAGTACCTAAAGCTGCTTTGTCAAAAGAATTGCTGGACAAACTTGATATGAAATAAAGTTGTTTGAGTAAAAAATTATTAAGAATGGCATAGTCAAAAAAGGCTATGCCATTCTTCTTTAAAACGGTAACCTCTGAGAAATTCTTCGATCAGCATTCTTTTCTTTCCTTCCAGTTGTACATCTTTCAGAAGAATGTATCCGTCTTTACAGGCAAATTTTAAAAAAGTTTTTTTATCAGATTCCCAACTTCCGATTCTTGTAGTGGGTAAGATCATTTCTTTTTCACTTCTGAAAACTTTTATCGTCTTATCACCTAATTCCGTAAAAGCGCCAGGATAGGGAGAAAGCCCACGAATAAGATTATGTATTTCATCTGTTGATTTGTTCCAATCTATCTCGCAGGTCTTTAGTGAAAATTTTTGGAGCGATTTTGAGTCGTGAGTACGTGAGTCTGTGAGAATGTGAGTCGCTTTCCGAATTTTCACAATTCATCAATTGACGATTGCGGAGTTTCAATTCAACGTTCCTTCTGCTAATCCTTCCACAGTTTTCAACAGCACTTGCGCTCCAAGCTCTTTTAAGCTGTCGTGTAATTCTCCGGCCGTTTCATTTTCCCGATCTCAATTTTTTCCTGTAATAAAATATCACCGGTATCAATTTCATGTTTCAAGTTTAAATGTTGTGACGCCTGTTTCTTTTTCACCATTAATAATCGCCCAGTTGATAGGAGCAGCGCCACGGTATTGCGGTAACAAGGAAGCATGAACATTGATCAGTTCCCATTGGTGGCATATTCCAAACCAGCTTCCGGTAACATTCGGAATGCAACTACAATTTGCAGATCTGCATTCAGTGATTTTAATTCATTAAGAAAATCAGGATTCTTTAGTTTTTCGGGTTGCAAAATTTTTAAGTGATGTTTGACAGCATATTTTTTTACGGCGCTTTCCTTTAATTTCATTCCTCTGCCTGCAGGTTTATCCGGTGCAGTTACAACGGCCACTATATTACATTTTGCTTTTACCAATGCTTCCAACGACGCAACAGCAAAATCAGGTGTGCCCATGAATAATCGAGCCCCTGTCCCCCAGGGGGAATCTTTGAAATTCGGTCGCTCATCAATAATTTGAATTAGATTAGATAACTTAATAATTTGATTTCAAAGTCCTCGTACAACAAGATATTTCTTTCTTATGGTTTTAAATTCACTCAATTTCGGCTCCCAGCTTTTTCTTATTTCTTCTTCACTTTTTCCATCTTTTATTTGTTGCATCAGAATATCATTTCCTGCCAAGCGGTTAAATGAATTTGTTTTCAGGAAGAATGTGTCTTTTCCGGGAAATAATTTGTACGCTTCTATCAGCCATTTTAATTGTACTTTATTATCGACTTCTTTCAATACTTCTTCTGTACTGCCGGAAAGATTCCAACCATAACAGGTTTCAAAATAATGTTTGGAACTTTTAGCTCCTTCATTTGGTTTGGGAACAAATGAATACATATTTTTTGGAAATAAAGGATGGCCAAAGACCTGGAATGGTTTATCAGTTCCTCGTCCTTCACTCAAAACAGTTCCTTCAAAAAAACAAGTGGAAGGATAGAGATAAATAGATTGCATGTCCGGAAATTGGGAGATGGTCTTACCGGCAAAATATATTTGCTTTTATGAGTATAATTCTGGCATTTGATCACCAGAAAATGAAACGGAGTATCCACAGTTGGCTTTGTTGTTATATTGTATGCATTTATTTCATTTGCTTTTTCAGATCAACCATTTTTCACCGCAAAGCATCATGGCATATTCACCAATTGTCATTCCATAAACAATTGGAATAGGTTGCCTTGCCCACAACACTTTTGAATTTCATATCCAATACCGGCCCATCCACATAAAATCCATTGGGATTGGGACGGTCCAGTAGCAATAACGGTTTATGATTTTCCAAATGCAGCTTTCCAAAAAATCCTGCATGAAGTGATATAAGTATAAAAGCGGCAAGCCGACATCCTGTAGATCAAAAATCGAGCACATCTATATCTTTTAGATCATTGGCATCGGGTTTTCTTTTAGCTACCATAAAGTGAAACAACAGGAATTCCTGTTTTTTCATCAACATAGTTTCCTACTTTTTCTCCGGCATCAGCAGTACCTCTGAATCCATGTTCGGGTCCAAAAATGACTTTGATATCAATACCTAATTTTCTTAATGTATCAACAAGGTGAGTATTCCCAACCATGGATGTTTGATTGGCAAAAATGCCTACCCGTTTGCCTTTGAGAAACGGAAGATAGACATTGATCCGTTCAGCGCCGGGGATGATTCTTGTTGATTGTCGGATAGATGTTGGAAACAGATTTTTGAGCGGAACAACTTAAAAGCCATAGCAATAATGGTAAAGCCAGGAATCTTTTCATGAAATTGATTTTAGAAGGATGATTTGAAAAGGTAAATTTCCGGAAAATAAAGCAAATAGCACAGGTTGAAGTAAGACTTCTATTCAGAATTTTCGATTACCTTGCACGCCCCGTTTTTATATCAACTTAAAATAACTAATATGCAAAAAGTAAAAAATGGTGACAAAGTAAAAGTGCATTATCATGGAAAGCTTACCAGTGGTGAAACCTTTGACAGCTCATCGGGTCGTGAGCCTTTGGAATTTGAAGTCGGCAGCGGAATGGTGATCAAAGGTTTTGATGATGGAGTGACGGGTATGATCGTTGGTGAAAAGAAGACCATCAATATTCCCTATGATGAGGCGTACGGCCCACGTAATTCTGAAATGATGATTGAAATGCCTAAAGACCGTTTTCCAAAAGATATGGAACTGGAAGTGGGGATGCCATTAATGATGAGTGATGGATCAGGGCAGAACTTTGAAGTAGTAGTGATGCAGATAAAAGAAGATTCTGTAGTATTGGATGCTAATCATCCATTGGCAGGGCAAGATCTGGTTTTTGATCTTGAATTGGTCGAAATAATTGGTGGAAGCCCTTTGATTATTATGCCGTAAACCGATAAAGAATTGGCATCCGTCAATTCACGAATATAAAATTGAAAATAAAAAAAGTTCAAAGTTGTTAGACTTTGAACTTTTTGTTTATTGTTTAATTAACGATTGCAGGAATTAAGCAGTTGCAGATTTATTGCCGGCTCTGTTCAGCCACCATCCGATCCATAGACCACAAAATCCCCATGCAACTAAGGAATCAATCAGATCTCCTGTGATCATATGCCAGGGAAGTTGAAACCAGATATGACCTGTATAATCGCTCCATATAAAAGAAAATAATCCGAGAGCCACTGCTCCCAAAAAAGCTCTGCGGGCAATCGGCGTACCTCCGCGGGTCAGCACATAAATCAATGAGATGACCAGGAAGAAATCCACCAAAAATCCGCGGATCATCAGCATGGTCATATCAGTGTCCATGGCTTTGTGATAAATAACCGTGGCCCAGGGTTTGCCTTCCATGCTTTTCATCATATCCTGTTGTTCTTTTTTAGTGCGAGCACTCGGCATCATATACATGCCTTCATCAGTGATGTTAGCAGTAATAGCTGCCATGACCTCATCTTGTTTATCCGTGTACTTTGCAGTCTTATCATGAACCGGTAAAATTGACCATGAAAGAAACTGCCATACAAAGACAATAATGGCTCCTACTAAAGAGCCGATAACCCATTTTTTCATATTGAATTGTTTTGGTTCAATAGAAAAGGTAGAAATTCCTGTCGGCATTTCCAATAGTTTATTGCTAATGGTAACATCAGGTTTATAAAGGGTTATTTAAAGACGGTTTTAAATGAAGTTGCCTTATTTAGTCGTATATTCGATGCCCCTAATTATAAATATGTTTCAAAAATATAAGTTTACTGCAGCTGAAAGATTTATCCGATATGTACAGATAGATACTCAAAGCGATCCTCTTTCTTCTTCTCACCCGACTATCAGAAAAACAAAAGGACCTCAGTAGGATTTTAGCAGAAGAATTAAAGCAAATTGGAATTACTGATGCACACATGGATGAGTGGGGATATGTTTATGCTACCATTCCATCTAATACCAAGAAAAAAGTACCAGTAATTTGTTTTTGTGCTCATGTGGATACAGCGCCGGATTGTAGCGGTACGGGTGTGAAACCGATTCGTTCATAATAATTACCAGGGACAGGATATTGTGTTACCGGATGATTCCTCACAGGTATTGCGGATGAGTGAATATCCTTATTTACAAAAACAAGATTGGCAATGATATCATTACTGCTTCAGGAAAAACCTTATTGGGTGCTGATGATAAAGCCGGTGTGGCTGAGATCATGGACCTTGCTAATTTTTTAATGACAAACAACGATGTGAAACACGGAGAAATAAAAATTCTTTTTACACCAGATGAAGAAGTCGGTAAAGGAACTGCAAAAGTTGATCTGAAAAAATTAGGTGCTGATTTTGGTTATACATTGGATGGAGGTGAAGCCGGCTCATTGGAAGATGAAACGTTCAGCGCCGATGCTGTACAAGTGATCATTCATGGTGTCATAGCACATCCCGGTTATGCAAAAGGTAAAATGGTAAATGCTATGAAAATTGCCGGAGAAATATTGGCGGCATTGCCAAAAGATCGTTTGTCTCCTGAATCAACAGATGGAAAAAGGGGATTCATTCACCCGGTACGAATGGAAGGTATAGCGGAAAAATGTACAATTGATTTTATCATCCGTGATTTTGAAACGCCGGGATTAAAAAAGAAAGAAGATTATCTGCGAACACAAATAGAAGAACTGTTGACGAACTTATCCGAAAGCATCGTTTGAATTTAATGTGACAGAGCAATACCGCAACATGAAAGAAGTTCTGGATCTGCATCCACAGTTGTAGAAAATGCCAAAGAAGCAATTGCCAAGAGCAGGGTTGGAATTGAAAATGGAAAGCATTCGTGGCGGTACAGATGGAAGCCGGCTCTCATTTATGGGTTTGCCTTGTCCTAATTTATTTGCCGGCGAACAGGCCATTCATTCCAAACTGGAGTTTATCAGTGTTCAGGATATGAATAAAGCAGTAGAAACAATGGTGCATTTGGTGCATATTTGGGAAGAAAAAAGCTGAAAATATTCCGGCAATGATTTGTCGATTCATGTTTGAATCATGAAATTTTCCTTTTTTATTGTTGCATCTATTTATTTTTCTTCAAGTGTATCTCACAAAAGCTTTTGGCTAACGGAGGTTTTGAAGATGAAAATATCTGCACCGAATATCATGTGAATTGTGCTCCTGAAGCATGGATCAGCACTGTCAATGGTTTCAATAATTATTTTAAAGATCCGAAGCATAGCTCATAACGGTTCTCATTGCATGGCCGTCGAAGCAGGTCATTCTAAAATTCATTTTGAACGTACATTTATCCGCAGCCAATTACTTTGTAAACTGCGGAAAGGCATCAATATCAGCTTGACTTTTTTATTAAGTCGCCGCATAATATCCTGGATAGTGTTGGAGTGTATCTTTACCTCTTATGATTTTCTTTTTTTGAAAGATATGTTTTACAGAACAGTACCTTCTCTATGTACGTAGCTGATGGACCGAATCAATTTTGTAAAAGGAGACAGCAGCTGGCAAAAAGTAACTCTTGATTATACGGCAAAAGGAGATGAACAATATATCACGCTTGGGAAATTTTTCCAAACGAGATATTAAGGGCAAACAGGAATTTCGAAGGAAAATCATTTTTTTATTTTTTTGATGATCTTTCATTTAGTACCGTTGGATCCAGATGAAAAACTTTGTTCAGACTGGCAAACAGACGAAAGAAGCAATTTATGAGCAGCATGAACGGCATGAATATCTTGGACCGGTTAATACAAATATTATCGTGAGTCCACCCGGTTTCCTGAATCACCGCAGCTTTCTCTGACCAGTATTACTGTTATTGATACATTAGTTTTGCCGGATGTTTTATTTGCATCAGGTAAAGCGCACTCTTCAACAAAGCAGCTACCAGTTGCTGGATAGTTTTTGCTAAACAGCATTGTCGGAAAACAAATTGATTCTTTGGTAGTAGAAGGGCATACTGATAGCACTGGTACATGTACAGTTAAATGCAAAGCTTTCATCAGACAGGGCGCAAACTGTAGTCGATTATTTTATTGCAAAAGCAATAGTACAAACCTGAAGCAGACTATTGCAAGAGGCTGGGGTTCATCGAAACCCATTGCAGAAAACCAATACACCGGAGGGAAGACAAAAAAACCGCCGGGTTGAAATTTTCATGTATCTGCGGGAATAATTTTCAGTCCTCGTTTTACATCTTACCTTTGCTCCTCCAATTAAAAATCTTGCTATTATGCAAAACTTTTTTGCTATTTACTGGTGGATATTTTCGTCCTGATCATTTTTCTTGGCTCTTTTTTACCATTAACCAGGGATTTATTGGTGTCATTACCATGTTTGGTAAATACCGCCGTATTGTCCGGCCGGGATTACGGTTTAAATTTCCTTTGATTGAAAATGTTTTCAAAAAAATTTCTTACCAGAATCGTTCGGTGGAACTGGAATTCCAGGCCATCACCGCTGACCAGGCAAATGTTTATTTCAAATCCATGTTGTTGTATTCTGTACAAAATCAGGATGAAGAAACATTAAGAAAGTGGCATTCAAATTTGTGAGCGATAAAGACATGATGCAGGCATTGATCAGAACGATTGAAGGTACTATCCGTACTTATGTAGCTTCCAAAAAACAGGCAGAAGTATTGGGTCTTCGCAAAGAAATTGTTGAATATGTAAAAGAACAGGTGGATCATACTTTGGAAAACTGGGGTTATCATTTGCAGGATCTGCAGATCAACGATATTACGTTTGATAAAGTGATCCTTGATTCGATGAGCAAAGTGGTTGCATCGAATAACCTGAAAGCTGCTGCAGAAAATGAAGGACAGGCTTTACTGATCACAAAAACAAAAGCAGCCGAAGCAGAAGGTAATGCTATAAAAATTTCTGCAGAAGCAGAAAAAGAAGCAGCAAGACTGCGTGGACAAGGTGTGGCACTTTTCCGCCAGGAAGTAGCAAAAGGAATGACCGAAGCGGCCGAACAAATGAAACAGGCCAACCTGGATACAAATGTTATTCTTGTTCAGTATGTGGACAGAAGCGATTAAGAATTTTGCTGAATTTGGAAAAGGCAATGTGATCTTCCTCGATGGAAGCCCTGATGGAATGGAAATGTACCATGAAACAAATACAGGCGTTGATGGTAAAACAGGCAGGGACTTCTGCAACTTCAAAATAATTTTAAGAAAAGCTTGTTAAAGAACTCTAAAACTTGAATGCCACGCACAACGTGGCATTCTTTTTTTCGTTCAATGACAACATTGTTGATAAAACAGGACAATACTTGTATACACCTGATACATTACATTTGCGCACCTAAAGAGAATAATTATGTTTGACCTTTTACAGATTGTTGATACGCTGAATAAAGCAACACAGCAAGTACCACCGGCGGTACAAACGGCGAGCCATCTAAGTTTTTTTGATCTGATCACAATGGGTGGTTGGATCATGATCCCACTTGGATTAATGTTATTGCTGGCTGTTTATGTTTTTGCAGAAAGATATATTGCTATCCGCCATGCTTCCAAGATTGATAATAATTTCATGAATATTATCCGTGATCATATCGTCAGCGGAAATGTGACAGCTGCAAGAAGTTTTGCAAAAAATACCAATAATCCGGTTGCACAGGATCATTGATAAAGGAATTCAACGTATCGGCAAACCGATTGACAGTATTGAAAAAAGTATGGATAATGTGGGTCAATTGGAAATGTATAAACTGGAAAAAAATCTTGCGGTGTACTTTCTGTTGTTTCCAAAGCAGCGCCGATTTTCGGATTTGTGGGTACCTTGGTCGGGTTGATGCAATTATTTTCCAATATTACATCATGCCAATGAATTTGAAATAGGTACTATTGCCAGGGGTATTTATACAAAACTGATCACTTCCATTACCGGACTGGTCATTGGGTTGGTTGCTTACCTGGCTTATAGCTATCTGAATACACAGATTGATAAAACATCCAATAAAATGGAAGCTGCATCTTCTGATTTCCTGATGTTTTGCAAGAACCTACCCGTTAAACTACAACGCAGGAATGAAATTCAGAAAAAAACATAAGAGACGAATCAGAAGTTTTCACCGATTCGCTGAATGATATTCTTGTTCATTCTGCTGATGTTCTTTTTGATTACTAGCTACGCTGGCCAATCCCAATGTGGTGAAAGTAGGTTTGCCAAAAGGAACAAAAGATACAAAAGCCAAACAGAATATCATGGTCTCCATTGATAAAAATCAGAATTATTATATTGGGTCCACGATTGTTGATAATACCATGATTGATTCATTTCTTACCGCAGAAATAGAAAATATGAAAGCTACTGGTTGATACACCAACGTTGTGATCAATGCAGATACTGCTGCTTATTATGGCGAAGTATTCCGAATCATGCGTGTTGCCAAAAGAGATCACGCGCCAAAGTGGTGGCGAATGTGAAATGAACCTTATAGTGAGTAACTATTATTTTATTAGTTTATCCTCTTAAGGATAGTTGCTTTTACCATCCTGTCTTTTCGCTGCATATCTTTTTTTAATTCTGTTGTATAATCTTTTGAGCTGAAAAAGCTGCATAACTGCTTCGCCAAGGTTTTCGTGAATTTCCACATAAATGCTTCCATCTGGATTTAGTTTTTCTTTTCCAAAATCAGCAATGGCTTTATAAAAAATCAATACATCATTATCAGGAACAAATAATGCAGTTGCGGGTTCGTATTTCAAAACATTGGGCTGCATTTGTTCTTTATCTTTTTCCGGAACATAGGGTGGATTGCTGACAATAATATCAAACGGATGGGAATTGTTTCCTTCTTCTGGATTTAAAAAATCAAGCTGGATAAAATTAATCTCGAAGCATGAAGATCAACTGCATTTTTTTTGGCAATTGCCAATGCCGCATTCACTGATATCACAAGCCAGACATTTCAGCTTCGGAATTTTCTTTTTAAATGTAATGGCAATACAGCCGCTACCGGTGCCAACATCAAGAATATTTTTGATTTTTGACTTGGATTTTTGCATTCAGCAATGATCCATTCCACCAATTCTTCTGTTTCAGGCCTTGGGATCAAAACATTTTTATCCACATAAAATTTCATTCCGCAAAACCAGGCTTCATTCAATATATATTGTACCGGTTCATGATTTAATAACCGATACATTAACTTTTCCAGTTTCTCATTCTGCTCACTACTTAATTTATTTTCTTTGTGAATAATTCGTTCAGCTTTTCTGCTGCCAGTAATATTTTCAATTACCCAATCTGCAATAATATCAGCATCTCTGTCACTATAGATAGATTTCAGATTTTCATTAAGATATTTTGTTGCTTCCATTATCGTCATAAAGCAAACATAATTCATTTAGTTTTGCCTGAGAAGCTATGATTCCGGATTCATATTATACAATTGAAAGACCTTCCGTGGCTGAGTATAAAGATAAAGGCAGCAAATTCATTGCATATGCTTTTCCGATCGAAACGACGAATGCGTTTAAAGAAAAACTGGCTGCTGTTAAAAAAGAACATCCAAAAGCTACACATCATTGTTTTGCTTATCGCTTAGGTACGGATGGAAATGTTTTTCGCGTTAGTGACGATGGTGAACCGTCAGGCACTGCCGGAAAGCCTATTCTTGGGCAGATTGACAGTAGGCAAGCGACCAATATCCTGATTATTGTTGTTCGTTATTTTGGCGGCACATTACTGGGTGTGCCTGGATTAATCAATGCATACAAAACTTCTGCAGCGTTGGCTTTACAGGTAACTCCTCTTGTTGAAAGACCTGTTTTGGTTCAATACTGGCTACAATTTGATTATACCCAAATGAATAACGTGATGAAAATTGTAAAGCAATATGATTGTACTGTAAAGCAACAGGAAACACAACTTTTTTGTATCATGGAGATAGCTGTGCCACGTATCAAAATAAATGAAGTGCTTTTTAAGCTGAAAGAAATAAAGGAGATAGAAATAATAGCTATTTAGTTGTTGATTAATCAATCAACAACTATTGACTCATGATCAACATCTAATATCCGATTACTGTTGTGGGGGCTTAGGAGGATTTTTCTTTTTCCTGACAATTGCCCAAATGATGACAACAATGATAACGATCACGCCAATGATGATCTCGACAGCATATTTTTCTCCGAAGTTATAAGCTCCACTATGTTCTTCTTCACCCTGGGCGAAAGCTGCTATAGAACTCAGGAGCAGCGTGGCTTGTAAAAAATACTTTTTCATTACTGGTGGTTTTAGAAATTGAATTTAAGAAAATCTTGAACTCACAACAAGTTCTTTAGTTCCAGGGGCGTAAATATAAAACCCTTCACCGCTTTTTACTCCCAATCTACCCGCAGTTACCATATTCACTAACAAAGGACATGGTGCATATTTCGGATTGCCAAATCCATCATGCAAAACATTTAAAATAGAAAGACAAACATCCAAACCGATAAAATCGGCTAACTGCAATGGCCCCATCGGGTGAGCCATTCCTAATTTCATCACCGTATCAATTTCTTCCACACCTGCTACACCTTCATACAAACTATAAATAGCTTCGTTGATCATCGGCATTAAGATACGGTTGGCAATAAAACCCGGATAATCATTTACTACGCAGGGAACTTTGCCCAATTGTTTGCTCAATTCAACAATTGTATCAGTTACTTCTTTTTTGGTAGCATAGCCATTGATGATTTCCACTAATTTCATTACCGGTACAGGATTCATAAAATGCATGCCGATCACTTTATCTGCACGTCCTGTAGCTGAAGCAATTTTTGTAATGGAAATAGAAGAAGTATTGGTGGCAAGAATTGCATTCTTTGGAGCACACTTATCCAACTCTTCAAAAATTTTCAATTTCAGTTCCATATTTTCAGTTGCAGCTTCTACAATCAGTTCTGCATTTTTTACACCTTCCGGCAGATTGGATATGAATAGTAATATTCGCCAGCGCAGCTTTTTTCTGTTCTTCCGTAGCAATGCCTTTGGCAATCTGCCGGTCAAAATTTTTGCTGATGTTTTGCAATGGCTTTATCCAATTGCGTCAGCGAAACATCCACAAGATTTACTTTAAAACCATTTTGTGCAAATACATGAGCAATGCCATTGCCCATGGTGCCGGCGCCGATGACGGAAATGACCCCCGGTGATTGTCATATACTGTTGTAATTTTCCTTTGCCCCTAAAGGGGAGTTTTTGAAAACTCATTTTAGTGGAAGGTGTTAAGAAATAAATTTATATCAGGACAAATGTAAGAAGTTCAGTATTGTGATCTTGTTGAATAGCGAACAGAACGATGAAGCGTGCGACGCAACAGACCGATGATAGTAGTACTGAAGCTGGTAACATAATAATAACTTACTGCTTAAAAATTTTCAAACAAATTAAAAGTGAGTTCGATCTAAGTTCTCCCTTTAGGGGGACAGGGGGTGTACTATTTATTCTTAAAATCTCCCCGTTTCCATGCCTGGATGAAATCGGCCCAGGCAGCAGGATTGAAGATATTCATGGGAGGAGTCTGTCCGTAATAAAAAGCTTTGTTAGCTATTTTCTGGAATTGAAGTGGCTGTGGCTTCACCGCCATCTGCCGGAATGGTTTGCATCAATATCCTTCGTTTGGCAGCATCGGTATTTTTTCGGGCTATCTCAATATCATCATCAGGAACTTTGGTATTGACAAAATCACGGGCAAATTGTTCAGGAGTTGGTCGGGGACGAATGATAGTCGCTGGAAGATAAACAGTATCCGTCACCATCAGTTGTACTACGCTGTATTGATTGCCTTCAAGATTGCGGGGAATGGTAATTGTTTTTGGTTTATAACTTACATGGGTGAATTCAACCTGGTCGCCTTTCAACACAACAATAGAAAAAACACCCTGGTTATTGGTGATAGTTCCGCGGTTCTGTCCTTTTACCATTACACTTACAGCAGGAATACCGACGAAGACTATCGGCTGTCATAATAACACCATACAATTGAACAACTGAATCACGGGCTGTTTCAAACTGGGCTTTGGCAGCTAAGGGTATAAAAAAGCAGCAAAATGAAGTATTGTAAAATTTTCTTCACGGCATCAAAAATAAAGACAAGTTGCTTAAATCGTAAAACAAATTACCGCTGGCAATGGTTAACTTTGCAGTCCTGAATTCTTTTTTAACATAAGCTTTGAAAATGACAAAAGAAAAAGTACTGGAAGCCTTGAGTAATGTGCAGGAACCCGATCTTGGAAAAGATCTTGTGACCCTGAATATGGTAAAGGATATTGAGATCGAAGGAAACTATGTTTCCTTTACCGTTGTGCTTACCACTCCTGCCTGTCCGTTGAAAGATATGATAAAAAATGCATGTGTGAATGCGATAAAATTGCTGGTGAATAAAGAAGCAGTGGTAAAAGTAAATTTTACTTCCAATACCACTTCTAAAAGAACGGATAATGGTGCAATATTGCCCAAAGTAAAAAATATTATTGCTGTAGTGAGTGGAAAAGGCGGTGTGGGTAAATCAACTGTAGCAGCCAATCTTGCATTGGCTCTTTCGCAAGGCGGTGCAAAAGTAGGATTGATGGATGCTGATATTTATGGGCCCAGTGTGCCGATCATGTTTGGTGTACGTGGTGAACGACCAATGATGATGGATGTAGGAGATGGAAAAGGAATGATAGCGCCGTTAGAAAGATATGGAATCAAACTGATGAGTATTGGTTTACTGGTGGATGAAAAAAATGCAGTGGTATGGAGTGGGCCGATGGCCAGCAGTGCCATCAAGCAATTTGTAACAGATGTTTATTGGGATGAACTGGATTACCTGGTTGTTGATATGCCGCCGGGTACAGGTGATATTCATCTAACATTGATGCAAACAGTACCGGTAACAGGTGTAGTGATCGTTACCACTCCGCAGGATGTAGCATTGGCCGATGCAAAAAAAGGAATTGCCATGTTTGGACAGGCGCAAATGAATGTTCCGATTATCGGGCTGGTAGAGAATATGAGTTATTTCACTCCGGCGGAATTGCCCGATAATAAATATTACATTTTTGGAAAAGATGGCGGCAAACGATTGGCAGATGAATATGATATTCCTTTTCTTGGACAAATACCATTGGTGCAAAGTATCCGTGAAGGTGGTGATACAGGTGTGCCGGTTATGATGAGTGATGATGCTGTTACCAAAAAAGCATTTGAAGGTTTTGCTGCACATGTGGTGAGAAGTGTTGCCATGCGAAATGCGAAGTTGAAACAGCAAAAATTGTGGAGATGGTTTAGCGTTGAAATTTTAATAAGATATTTTTTCCACTGATTTCACAGATTTACACAGACTACAACCAGGCCATTGAGAAAATCTGTGTAATCAGTGAGAACCCCTAATCTGCAATACTTTTATGTATAATTATCCTCATTATAAAGAACAGACAAGAAAAAGAGTGATTGAGTTCATGCGCAATCATCCTTTTATTACATTGATCGGTTCTGATAAAAAGGAAGGATTGAAGCCACACAAATCCCGTATTTGTTGAAGAAAAAGATGGAAAGATTTTTTTGTATGGCCATATTGCTCGAAAATCAGATCATCATAATGCATTTGAAGAAAATCCACAAGTGTTGGCATTATTTACCGGTCCGCATACTTATGTAAGCGGTACGTGGTATACAGGCAATCCGCAACAGGCATCAACCTGGAATTATATCGCTATTCATGCAAGAGGAAACATAAAATTTCTGGATGAAGATGAATTCATGGAACTATTAAAAAAATTATCACTACATTTTGAAAATAATAATACCGCTTCCACTACGGTTTATGATAATCTGCCGGCTGATTATCTTGAAAAATTAAAAAAAGCGATTGTTGCTTTTGAAATAGAAGTGACTGAATTGGATAACGTTTTTAAGTTAAGCCAGAACCGGGATGAAAAAAGTTATGACAACATTATTACTGAATTAAAAGAGCAGGATGGCGATGCTAAAATGATAGGAGAAATGATGGAAGAAAGAAAAGCAGTTGTTTTTCAGCAGAGGGATCATTCATGATTTTAGTTGAAAAGAGAATAGATAGTCATAGACCGCAACGATATAATATCTCTTTAAAATTTCCAAAAAACTAATATGCAGTTTGAGAACAACTTATCTTTTGCACGCCAATTGGATCAAAAAGATGATTTAAAGAAATTCAGTGATCCGCTTTTATTATCCAACTGAAAATGAAAAAGAGCAAATTTACTTTTTAGGGAATTCATTAGGACTTCAGCCCAGAACCGCCCAGTCTAATATCAAACAGGTGCTGGATCAATGGGCGCAATACGGAGTAGAGGGATTTTTAAAAGGGAAGCAACCCTGGATTGACTATCACGATCAGCTTATTCATCCTTTAGCAAAAATAGTTGGGGCTTTGCCGCTTGAAGTGGTAGTGATGAACCAGCTTACCGTCAATCTTCATTTGATGATGGTAAGTTTTTATCAGCCTACCGGGAAAAGAAAAAAAATTATTTGCGAATCCAAAGCTTTTCCCAGTGACCAATACATGTTTGAAACGCATATCAAACATTACGGATTGAAACCGGAAGAAGTGATTGTTGAAATATCACCAAGGCCGGGAGAACAATTGGTAAAACTGGAAGATATCTTATCAAAGATCGAACAACACAAAGATGAACTGGCATTGGTTTTATGGGGCGGGGTCAATTATTATACGGGTCAGCTCTTTGATATGAAAACAATAACCAGAGCAGCGCAGTCGGTTGGAGCTAAAGTGGGATTTGACTTGGCACATGCGGCAGGAAACGTTTTGTTGCAACTGCACAACTGGAATGTTGACTTTGCCTGTTGGTGTAGTTACAAATATTTGAATTCAGGTCCTGGCGCAGTCGGCGGAGTTTATATTCATGAACGTTATCATCACGATACTTCCATTCGGAGATTGGCTGGTTGGTGGGGATATGATAAGGCTACCCGTTTCCAGATGAAAAAAGGATTTAAGCCTGTGCTGACAGCAGAAGGATGGCAACTCAGCACTCCTTCGCCGGTTCTGTTTGCGGCGCATAAAGCAGCACTGGAAATTTTTGAAGAAGCAGGAATGGATGCTGTTATAAAGAAAAGCAAATTGCTTTCTGATTATTTATTTTTTGTTTTGGATAAAGTGAATGAGTCTCAAACAGGAAAAATCATTGAGATCATTACTCCAAAAAATGAAAATGAAAAAGGCTGCCAGGTTTCTATGTTGATGCTAAAGCGAGGGAAAGAAATTTTTGACAAACTTTCGAAGCATGGGATATATGCCGACTGGCGTGAACCCGATGTGATCCGCGTTGCCCCGGTTCCTTTATACAACACGTTTGAAGAAGTATGGACGTTTGGCGATACGCTGCAAAAAATTCTATCTTCGCAATCATGACCCGTCCACAACTTGTCGAGCAGATTTTTCAAAAACATTCTTATCTCTGCATTGGGCTGGATACTGACATTACAAAAATCCCCAAACATCTTTTATCATCTGCCGACCCGGTTTTTGAATTCAACAAACAGATCATCGATGCTACGAAAGATCATTGTGTTAGTTACAAGATCAACACGGCATTTTACGAAGCAATGGGAGTGAAGGGCTGGGAAACATTGGAGAAAACGGTGAACTATATTCCTTCCACTCATTTCAAAATTGCTGATGCCAAACGAGGAGACATCGGCAATACTTCCGCTCAATATGCTAAGGCCTTTTTTGAAACGTTGAATTTTGATGCGATCACTGTGGCTCCTTACATGGGAGAAGATAGTGTGAAGCCTTTTCTGGAGTATAAAGATAAATGGACAATCCTTTTAGGGCTTACTTCAAATGGCGGAGCTAAAGATTTTGAATTACAGAGATCGGGTGAAGAATTTTTATATGAGAAAGTTTTACGAACAGCTTCAAGATGGGGAACGCCTGATAATTTGATGTTCGTTATCGGCGCCACACAAGCCGATGAATTTGTCAATGTCAGAAAAATCATTCCCGAACATTTTCTATCTTGTTCCCGGTGTGGGAGCACAGGGCGGAAACCTGAAAGAGATTTCTGAAAAAGCAATCATCAAAGACACTTCGTCTATCGCTCAGTGCGGCTTGCTGGTAAATGTCAGCCGGGCTGTAATTTATGCTTCGGATAAAGAAGATTTTGCTGAGAAGTCGAAATTGGCCGCAAAGAATTATCAGATCGAAATGGAAACTTACTTAGGCAAGTAAGATCAACTATACTCCGTTATTTTGTTTTCCAGCACCCATCCATTCTCCCACAAAATATCCAAAGGGAATAGCGAGTAAAATTGACCATGATGAAAAAGAGCTTCCTTTCAAAATGCCACCACCTGAAATGAAGAAATATAATGCCAGCGCTACCAATGAGCTGATGATAATATGGCTTACATCGTTCTTTCCCGCAATGGTAATACATGCCAGTCCGCCTACAAGCGAAGAGGCAAATAGCCAGATGCCGAATCCGAGAAGGACTTTAAAATTATCAGCATCGTATTGATGTGATGATGGAGTGAGAAGATCTATATGAAAAACTTTTTGAAGAATAAGATGAATCAGAAAGGCAGCCGCAATGGAAGCAAAAACACCTCCCATTACAGCGAAGAAATGTCTATTGAAACTCCGGTCAGAATTAATACTCATTAATTTGTTTTTGGTTTGCCTGGAACGAAACTTCCTGTCGCAACGGTCCACCACGAATGAATTTCAAAATTAAGTCTTCCCGCTGAGATAGCCGGATCGGTTTTCAGCAATTGTTCTGCTTCTTCTTTGTTTTTACAATCGAAGATGAAAATACCTTGCCAATCACCTTCTTCACCAAATGGCCCGGCCACTTTTAATTTTCCTTCCTGGAATAACCGGTTAATATTAGCAAGATGTCCTTTCTGGATTTGTGCTGCTGTGGCTGAGTCCTGGTTTCGGTTCGGGCCCTTGGTCAGCAATACAAACCAATATTCACGGATCTGGTTTTCCAATTTATCATTTTTATTCTGCTGGCTGAAACCCGGAAAAATAAATCCGAAGAGAAAAATGATCGTAGTGATTGCAAACTTGTTTTTCACGCCGGTAAAATTTTAGGCAAGATATTATTTTTCAGGAACTGTACTTTCTCTTCCATTTTAGCTACATAGTTAATCCCTTACCTTTGCTGCAATAACTTTTCAATTAATAGTATCAAATTGTAATTGGTATGGCTGCACGAACCGATCTTTTTCAAAGCCCGGATTATTATTTGTTGGATGAATTGCTTACTGAAGAGCAAAAACATATTCGTGAAGCTGTTCGTAATTATGTAAAGAAAGAAATTTCTCCCATTATTGAAGATTATGCGCAGCGGGCAGAGTTTCCGCAACAGATAGTAAAGCAATTGGGAGAATTAGGTTGTTTTGGGCCTACTATCCCTGAGGAATATGGCGGAGGCGGATTGGATTATATTTCTTATGGATTGATGATGCAGGAATTGGAAAGGGGAGATAGTGGCGTTCGCTCAACTGCATCAGTGCAGGGTTCATTAGTGATGTTCCCCATCTATGCTTACGGAAGTGAAGAGCAGCGAAAAAAATTTTTACCTAAACTGGCTAGTGGTGAATGGTTGGGTTGTTTCGGATTAACAGAACCCGATCATGGCAGCGATCCTTCCAAGATGCTTTCTAATTTCAAAGATGCAGGTGATCATGTAGTGTTGAACGGAGCTAAAATGTGGATCAGCAATGCACCGTTTTCACAAGTTGCAGTAGTATGGGCAAAAAATGAACAGGGTGAAATTCATGGACTGATCCTCGAAAGAGGGATGAAAGGATTTTCAGCTCCTGCTACTCATGGCAAATGGAGTCTTCGGGCTTCTGCAACAGGAGAATTGGTTTTTGATAACGTAAAAGTGCCGAAAGAAAATATTTTGCCAAATGTAAAAGGATTGAAAGGCCCTCTGAGTTGTTTGACAAAAGCAAGATATGGCATTGCCTGGGGGACCATTGGCGCTGCCATGGATTGTTATGATACGGCATTGAGATATTCGAAAGAAAGAATTCAATTTGATAAACCGATCGGTTCTTTTCAATTACAGCAAAAGAAATTAGCTGAAATGATCACGGAAATTACCAAAGCTCAATTGTTGAACTGGCGACTTGGAGCATTGATGACTGAAAACAGAGCTACACCGGCGCAAGTAAGTATGGCAAAAAGAAATTCCTGTGAACTGGCTACAAATATTTGCCGTGATGCAAGACAAATTCTTGGTGGTATGGGTATTACCGGTGAATATCCTGTGATGCGTCACATGATGAACCTGGAAAGTGTGATCACTTATGAAGGCACTCATGATATTCACTTACTGATCACCGGAATGGATGTGACAGGGTTTAATGCGTTTAAATAAAAACCCTCCGTCTCCCTAAAGGGAAGACTTAGGCCGATTAGGTTTATTGATTTGTTGAGTTCTTTTATTAGTTAATTGAATGATCTTATTACTTGATTCTACATTAATAAGAAAATTTCAATTAATTAAACTGTCAAAGGGGTTATGAAAATTTTTCTCATCGGTTTTATGGGCTCCGGTAAAACTTACTGGGGCAAACAACTCAGCGAAAAACTGGGTATTCCTTTTTTTGATTTAGATGAACAAATAGCTACGCATGAGGGCAAACTTATTACAGAGATATTCGCATCAGAAGGAGAAGAATATTTTCGTTTTCTTGAAAAAGATATGCTGCATATCATCACAGAAAGTCACGAAAGTTTTGTGATGGCTTGCGGCGGCGGCACGCCCTGCTACTTCAGCAATATTGAATATATGAATCAAGCCGGAACGACCGTATGGATCAATACACCGATGGAAGTTTTATTTGAACGATTGATCGATGAGAAAAACCACCGGCCACTCATCAGCAAATTATCTGATGAGCAATTGAAAGCATATATCATAAAAAAATTTGCCGACCGGAAAATTTATTTTGAACAGGCAGGTATTGTTATCGAAGAAGAACCATTGCGGTTGGAATTTTTAATTGAAAAAATATTTCATGCATAAACCATTTTTGATCTTCGGCGCTTTTTTCGGCTTATTGTCAATTATATTCGGAGCATTTGGCGCTCATGCTTTGCAGGACATTGTGACGGACGAAAAATTGCTGCATGGTTTTCAAACCGGTGTTCAATACCAGATGTATCATGCTTTAGCATTGTTAGCAACCGGGATTTTATATGAACGATTTCCCATCAGGTTAATAAGATGGGCAGGGAATCTTTTTATTGCCGGCATTATACTTTTCTCAGGCTCGCTTTATTTGCTGACTTCATTGAATGGCCATAGCGGAAATTTTGCAAAAATAGTTGGACCGATCACTCCTCTTGGCGGCACTTTATTTATTTTGGGCTGGTTGTTTTTATTCGTCACTCTGTTGAGAGTTCAGAAATCATAAGGGCAATTCCAGCGTTACCACAGTACCTTCATCACTCTCGATTTTAAAATAACCACCGATACTTTCCATTCTTTTGGTCATATTTTTTAATCCATTCCCAAATTGGCGGAGATGATCGAGGTCAATTCCTGCTCCGTTATCAGTTACCTGGATAAGCAGGTTGCGGTCAATGGTAATGTTGATTGTTATTTTTGAAGCTTTGGAATGCTTCATGACATTATTCAATGCTTCTTTTAATGAAAGAAAAACACTGCGTCTTTTATCTCCGGCAATTTCCAGTTGCGGAATCTCAGGAGGAATATTCACTTCGCAGAGAATCGGCGTGTTCTCAAAATATTCCAGCGCATAAGTACGGATATAATAAATAAGATTGTCCAGTGTATCGTTGCTGCTGTTCATGCTCCAGATGATCACATTCATTTTATTGAGCACTTCATTGGCGGAATCAGATATCTTTTCGATCTCGGCAGGAGCCTGTTCTTTCATTTTATTTTTTGCGATCTCACTCATCAGCCGGATCACCGTCATTCCGGAGCCTAATTCATCATGCATGTCTGCAGAAATGCGTTCCCGTTCTTCCTGCTGTGCTTTCAGGACAACCAGTTCCTTTTCATATTCCATCACTTTATTTTCTGCGATGAGCCTTTCCTTTTCTTTTGTTTCTTCGATCAACCGGCGGCGATTTTTATAACTCAGCGCCTGCAGGAAAAAAATAAGTTCAAGCAATATCCCGATTTCATAATAAAAAATTCCAGAGCCCCACACCCCCCGGATATCTTCAAACACCGAACTGAATAGAATACTGAACTGCGAAAGGAGAGAAAAAATGAATAAACAAAGATTGCCCCAGAATAAATAGCGCAACAACCTGTCCTGCCTGTGACGCAAACTGTAAATGAGAAAGACCACGACCATAAGTAGCAATATTAACTTAGTCAGGTTCTCAGTTCCGTTTTGTAACGAAAAGTTATCAGTAAAATAAAAAGCATAACTATACAGCAATAAAGAGAAGACCAGGAAAAAGATTCCGTAGGTGTAGAAGAAATAGAGAAAGCGGTATTTGTTTTTTGTGTCGAGGAATTTTCTCATGAACGCCATATAGAAAATAATGCCGACACCCTGCATCACAAAGTCAAGGTATCCTTCCATGAAAAAATTGATCTTGTCGGCATGCAGGTTAAGTAATGCTTTTAAAAAAAGCATCATGCCCAGGAAAAAAGCATATCCCGAATAGTAAAGGAATTCAGGATTGGAGCCTTGTAAATAATTGGCTAAAGAAAAAAAGATCATCATTAATAACAAGCCACAGAAGACATAAGTAACAACATTTTCAGTTCCTCCTTCATTATGTTGGTTGGAGATAAAAGAATTCAGATAAGTGGTTTGGATCAACCGGGGACGTATGGTATTGGTATATGTTTTTAATGGGAGCAATTCCACAACTATCGTCATGCTATCATGTGCCTTGAGGATGATCTTCCTGAAAGAAATTTCCTTTTTATCCACAGGAAGAATAGAAGGTAATTCTTTTAGCCCATTACCGTTTGCCCGGTAAAGATGAACTTCAGGATAAAAATATCCGGGGAAAAACCATGCAGCAGCATTAGAATCTGTTGGGTTGCAGATATCGAACTTCAACAAAATTTTTTTAGTAACATCCTGGTTTGGAATGCCATCTTTTTGAATGAAGTCCTTGCTAAAACTGAGTGAAGAAAAATTGTTTTCAGGCGATTCATTTTTTTTGATATAAACTCCCGAAATATTTTTATTGATATATTTAATGAGACTGATGTGACTGATATCAATACAACCGTTGGAAGAACTATCCTGGCAAAACACTGCATGGGGCAGCAAATGTATGCTGATGAATAAAAGCAACGTGACAACAGCGCCGGATGATCTCATAAAGGTTTTGGTAAATGGCTTTCAAAAATAGCAATTGGATTTTGCTTTTTCCAATAAAAACCTTTCAGCTTTCATATTTCATAAATTGGCCTGAACGATAAAGCACTACGATCAAACTATATTATCTTTGTTCCATGGCTACCAGGAGGAAAAAGACTTCTAAAAAAAGTCCTAAGAAAAAACCAAAGAAAGGCTATCCGGCGTCATTGAAAGCTGACAAAACAGAAAAACTGAGCTGGAATCAGATCATCCGGGATGAACGAACCTGGAAGATCATCGGCTCCGTTTCCCTGGCTATTGCACTTTTTCTTTTGATCGCATTCGTTTCCTATTTCTTTACCTGGAAAGAAGACCAGAACGAGGTCTTCCACGCCGGGTTTTCCATTCTTTTTAATAACAATGTTCATGTTCATAACCTGCTGGGACGTTTAGGGGCTCTTTTTTCCCACTTTTTTATTTATAAAGGTTTCGGTATTGCATCGCTGCTGATCTGTACTTTCTTTTTTGTAGCAGGTGTTAATCTTTTGTTCAGTCGAAAAGTTTTTTCTGTTCGCCGGAATCTGAAATATGTCACTATAGGATTGTTGGTGCTTTCCGTCTCATTGCATTTTGCATTTGCAAGTATTGGAAGTTTCCCCTTCGGCGGCGGCGTTGGGAAAATGGTAAGCGAATGGCTTGTTGGAATTTTAGGTACTATAGGTACAGCTGCATTATTGATTGTGTTGTGGCTGGGTTATTTTATATGGCAATTCAATCCGGCATTCAACTTACCTGAAAAAAGTAAGGAACCGATATTGGAATCAGAAGAAGCCGAAGAAGCGATTCCTGCAGAGGAGGATAAAGAACTGGTTTCAGCTATGGGAGGAAAAACAGTCAATGATTTGTATGCCGAAACCGATTCAGGAAATGGAAAGGCAAATTTTTTGAAACAGGAGACCGGTTCTTTCAAACAAGTGTCTTCGAATGATGCACTATCGGAATTAAAATTGATAGAAAGGGACGAACCCACACCGGAAGAGATCGATAAGATGGAAGAACAACAGCCAACGGTGGAAAAAGAAGTAGTGAAAGAAATTTTGCATCAGCATGACATCAATGAAGGGGAGGAGCTTTCCATCACTGATAAGATGTCGGCAAAAAACCAGGAAAAGAATAATCCGGATGAATTACAGTTAGAGATCCGCACAGGTTTAGACCAGGCTGCTGATGCAAAAATATATGAGAACCTGCCTCCTTATGAACCTACACTTGATCTGAGAGACTATAAATATCCTACACTCAGCCTGCTGGATACACACGGCAGTGAGAAGATTATACAGGATGCAAATGAACTGGAGAATAACAAAAACCAGATCATTGCCACCCTGCGTAATTATGATATTGAAATACAAAAGATCAGCGCCACAGTTGGTCCTACCGTTACGCTTTATGAAATTGTTCCTTCGGCAGGTATTACGAATTTCGAGAATAAAAAACCTGGAAGATGACATTGCATTAAGTCTTGCAGCTTTAGGTATTCGGATCATTGCGCCTATACCTGGTAAAGGGACTATTGGTATTGAAGTGCCTAATGTGAAAAAGACATTAGTGAGTATGAGAACATTATTGTCTTCTGAAAAATTTCAGCATAACAATTTTAGTTTGCCCATTGCCCTGGGTAAAAGGATTGATAACGATAATTATATTGTCGATCTCACTTCTATGCCGCACCTGCTGATGGCAGGAGCTACCGGCCAGGGAAAATCTGTCGGTATCAATGCAATCCTGGTTTCATTGTTGTACAAAAAGCATCCATCACAGCTGAAGTTTATACTTATTGATCCCAAGAAAGTAGAATTGAATATTTACCGGCATATTGAAAAACATTTTCTCGCTAAACTTCCCGGTGAAGAAGAAGCGATCATTACTGATACCAAAAAAGTGGTTCATACTTTGAATGCACTTTGTATTGAAATGGATAATCGCTATGATCTTTTAAAAGAAGCAGGTGCCCGGAATATCAAAGAGTACAATGAAAAGTTTGTTAAACGCAAACTCAATCCGCAAAAAGGGCATCAGTATCTTCCTTTTATTGTACTGGTGATCGATGAATTTGCAGACCTGATCATGTCAGCAGGAAAAGAAATTGAAATGCCGATTGCAAGGCTGGCACAATTGGCACGTGCTGTAGGTCTTCATCTTATTATAGCAACTCAGCGTCCCTCGGTGAATATTATTACCGGCACTATCAAAGCAAATTTTCCATGCCGCATCGCATTTAAAGTAACTTCAAAAATTGATTCAAGAACAATTCTTGATACCGGGGGAGCGGATCAACTCATTGGTAAAGGAGATATGCTGATTTCCTTTCATGGCGAGATCACCCGCCTGCAATGTGTATTTGTAGATACTCCCGAGGTAGAACGTGTAGTTGAATTTATTGGCGATCAGCGTGGCTATCCGCAGGCATTTTTGTTACCGGAGTATGTGGATGAAAAAGAAATGGAAGGAAGAGATTTTGATCTTTCTGACCGGGATTCTTTGTTTGAAGATGCAGCCCGGCTTATTGTTCAGAACCAGGTCGGTTCTACTTCATTGTTACAACGTCGCATGAAATTAGGATATAATCGTGCCGGTAGATTAATGGATCAGTTAGAAGCTGCGGGCATTGTAGGCCCCAGCCAGGGAAGCAAGGCAAGAGATGTGTTGATTAAAACTGAGTTGGAATTACAACAGCACCTGGATGCTTTAGGTTAGGATCCTGTTAAGAAATTTCCTCTTTGCAACCACGAAAAACCAGATTCCATCCTATTTTGGCAATTAGACTATATTTGCCCGCCAGTTACTTATGAAAATATAGCAGCATAGAAAAAAACGATGATTAAAAATCTCTATACTACCGGTTTATTACTCATACTTGGAATGATTGCAATGGCTCAAAAGAATGATCCCGATGCAAAGAAGATCCTGGATGGCGTCAGTGCAAAATTCAAATCGTTCAAAACAGTTCAGGCAACTTTTACATATAGTGTAGAAAACGCTGATGGAAAATCCTTATCCAGCAAAAAAGGAACCGTTAGCATGAAAGGAACAAAATACCGGGTCAGTTTTAACGGGCAGGAGATCTTTTGTGATGGTAACACAGTATGGAACTATGATAATTCTTCCAATGAAGTTACTGTAAGTAAACTCGATGCAGCTAATGGTACTATTACTCCTCAGAAACTTTTTACCAATTTTTACGACAAAGATTTTCTTTACCTCCTGAATGGGGAGAAGAAACTAGGAAATAAAACGTTGCAGGAAATTCAAATGACGCCGACCGATAAAAGCAAATCATTTCATACGGTGTATTTACTCATTGATAAAGCTTCAAAAACTATTTACAGTACACGGGTTCTTGAAAAAACAGGCGACCGCTACAGTTATACTGTGACCAGCCTGAAACCTAATTTGCCAATGGATGATAAGTCATTTGTTTTCGATAAAAGCAAATATCCCGGGGTAGAAGTAGTGGATCTGGAATGATATTATACTATAGCTTTCCTGATCTTTATTAATTGTTCTAATAAATTTTCAAGCAGGTTTAATTGCAGCATGTTGGCTCCATCACTTAATGCTTTGGATGGTTCAGGATGTGTTTCAATGAAAATTCCATCAGCCCCTGCAGCTATTGCAGCTTTCGCAATTGTCCCGATCATTTGAGGATTACCTCCTGTTACTCCTGTCGTTTGATTAGGCTGTTGCAATGAATGTGTCACATCCATTATCACGGGCACATCATGTGACCTCATGATAGGAATATTCCTGTAATCCACTACCAGGTCCTGGTATCCGAACGTAGTGCCCCTTTCGGTCAGCATTACTTTTTTATTGCCAGCTTTATAGATTTTGTCAACAGCAAACTTCATCGCTTCACCACTTACAAATTGTCCTTTCTTTACATTCACGATCTTGCCCGTTTTTGCAGCAGCGATCAATAATTCCGTCTGGCGGCAAAGAAAAGCGGGAATTTGTAAAACATCAACATACTTCGCCGCCATTGCTGCTTCGGGTTCAGAATGAATATCGGTAACGACAGGCAATGAATATTTTTTGGAAGTGGCTTGCAGCATTTTCAAAGCATCTTCATCACCGATCCCGGAAAAAGAATTGGCGCTGGTACGGTTCGCTTTGCGATAAGAAGATTTGAAAATATAGGGTATGCCCAGTTTTTTGCAAGTGGCAGCTACTTTGCCGGCAACTTCCATGATCAACGCTTCATTTTCCACGACGCAAGGCCCGGCGATCAGAAAAAAATTGCTATCATCATATTGCTGCCCTGCAAAAAGGTCTTTGAGAAATAGTTCCATGAAGCAAACGTACAGTAATTTTTTTTACTTTATTTTTAATGAAACTTAGCAAATGAAATGGCTTGCTTCTATCTTCTTGTTTTTGATACTGGCTGCGTGTAAAGAATCCACCAAAATCCCGGAAAATTTTGATTACGGAAAAGTTGAAAATGGTATTTATAAAAATAATTTTTTTGGATTTGAGCTTCCGATCCCTGCTGAATGGGCTGTGCAGGATACAGAACAAATGAAAAAGATCAGTGAAGAAGGACAACAGATCATATCAGAACACAACAAAGAATTGGGAGAAAAGATCAAGGCAAGCGATGTTAGTTCCGCTATGCTTCTTTCAGTTTTCAGATACAAAGATGATTCAGTAGTAGTCCGGTTTAATCCTTCTTTTGGTATAGCGGTGGAGAATCTGGGTACCCATTCTGCTATCAAAACTCCTGAAGCTTATTTGCAGCAGGCCAAATCGCTTATGCTGAAATCCGGGATCACTTACAAATTTCCTACTGATTTCGTTTCATTGAAACTTGGCAATAAAGATTTCACCGCTATGGAATTGACTGCAGTTTATAAAGGGGATGTAGAAGTGGGACAAATGTATTACTGCACACTTGATAAAGGGTTTGCAATATCCATCGTTATTTCGTTCGGTACTGACGAACAACGGGAACAATTAAGACATATAATAAGTAATATCCGGTTCAACTAAAACTACTGTAATGGCAAAGGAAAAAATACTCGTAATCGGCGCATCCGGACAAATAGGAGTGGAACTGACACTTACTCTTCGCAAGATTTATGGCAACAGCACTGTGGTTGCTTCGGACCTTAGAGAAGAAAATGAATTGCTGAAAGGAACTGGTCCTTATGTGAGCCTCGATGTGATGAACCGGGAAATGCTGCATGTGCAGGTGATCCGTCAGAATGTAACACAGATCTATTTACTGGCCGCTATTCTTTCTGCGACCGGGGAAAAAAATCCGAATCTTGCCTGGCATTTGAATATGCAGGGATTGCTGAATATACTGGAGTTGGCGAAAGAAGAACAACTGCATAAAGTATATTGGCCTTCTTCCATTGCTGTGTTTGGTCCCACCTCTCCAAAAAAAAATTGTCCGCAGCAAACTATCATTGAGCCTACCACAGTTTATGGCATCAGCAAATACGCAGGAGAATTCTGGTGCAATTATTATCATCACCGTTACGATGTGGATGTGCGAAGCCTGCGTTATCCGGGATTGATCTCTTATAAATCTGCTCCCGGCGGCGGCACTACAGATTATGCAGTGGAAATTTTCCACGAAGCGCTGGAGCATAAAAAATATGAATGCTTTTTGAAAGAAGATACCTATCTGCCGATGATGTACATGCCGGATGCTATTCGTGCCACTATTGAGCTGATGGAAGCGCCGGCAAATAAAATTTCTGTCCGCACTTCTTATAATTTATCAGGGATGAGTTTTTCTCCAAAAGAAATTGCTGCCGAGATCCGCAAACATATTCCTGCCTTTACAGTTTCTTACAATCCTGATTATCGCCAAACCATTGCCGACAGTTGGCCACAAAGTATTGACGACTCGGTAGCCCGTCAGGATTGGAGCTGGCATGAAGAATACAACCTTGCTTCAATGACAAAAGATATGCTGGAGAACCTGAAATAATCAGCATGTTTTTTTGCCCCTTCTAAGATGGCTGTATCTGAAATCTCAACGTTGTGCAAGTTATCTCATGAGTTAACCGCTGTTAGTATGCAAAATGATTGCAATCATGAAACTATGTGGCCGGAATGACATATGTCATATCCGTGTCATTGCATCGAAAGTAATTTTGCCCTGGTTAATTATCAGGTACTCACCCAATGAGATTTCAGACAATGGAGATTAATATAAAACGCATAAAAGTAAAAGCACAAACCACTTACCCGGGCCGAAGATTTCATGATGTGATCCCGTTCTTAATTGACCCTACTGTAAAGAAACACAAGTGGCTTTATTATTTTAAATTATGTTTTATGACAAAAAAATTTTTATTGGCGGTTGGAATAATACTAAGCTCGGTATTGGCCTTTTCCCAAAACGGAACCCGCCTCATCGGTTTTGATGCTGTAACGTCAGGACGTGGCGGCACAGCCACAGGCTTTTTTGATAACCCTTCTTTGATCATGAATAATCCGGCAGGTCTTTCATTTCTTAAATCTTCCCAGGCAGACCTGAGCATATCATTGATGGCGCCAACTTTGCATTTCAAAAATGGCATTAATAATACTGCCGGTAAGAATAATGTTTTTCCGCTGGGCTGTTTGAGTTATGCTCACAGTTCTTCGGGAAAAATAGCATATGGCTTTGGCATATTCACTCAAGGTGGTATGGGTGCAGATTTTAACTTAAACCATTCTTTATATAAAGATGTGTCCGGAGATTATGTACTGCAACCGTATCATTCCAAGTTTGCGGTGATGCAGGGCGGTGGCTCCGTTGCTTATAAACTAACCAATAAATTTTCGGCAGGCATCACAGCTGATATTGTATACGGCCAGGTAGAATTTCAAATGCCCATGAGTATGCCTCCATCTATGCTGAAAGGAGTAATTAATCCACAAACCGGTTTCACTTTCGGAGATATGTTTTCTGCTTCTCCGGCTTCAGGCGGCTTAGGATATACAGAAGTTATAGCCTCAGCAAACATGCATACTCTTACCGCATGGGGTTTCAATGGAAAAATTGCTCTTGCTTACAAACCCAATAATAAATTTTCATTAGGTATTAATTATAGTCTTCCGGTAAATCTTACTTATAAAAACGGGACAGCAGATATGGATATGACCTACCAGATGAATGATGCATTTTCAAAAGTTGTAGCAGGCATTATGCAACAAAATCCCGACAAAACTGCGCAGCAAGCTCAACAAATGGCAATGACAATGTTTTCTCAAATGGGAATTGATCTTACCAAGGGTGCAACAGATGTTTACAATGCTAAAGCAAAATTCGGCTTGCCCCAGTCAGTTGCCGCAGGAATTTATTTTGCTCCCGCAAAAAAAGTAAGACTGGCTTTGGATGCTGAATGGATCAACTGGAAAAAAGCTTTTGATCAAATGGATATTTCCCTGAGCGGGGGTGAAAATGCTAACATCAACACGATGATGGGTACTGATGGCATTATTACAATGGCATTCCCGATGTACTGGAAAAATACAATAGTCATTCGCACAGGTGCTGAATGGGATGTTAACGGTAAATGGACACTTCGTGGCGGATATGTATATGGCAGCAACCCTGTACCGTCAACTACTATTTTCCCTGTATTTCCAGCGATTGTTGTACATCATGTTACTGCCGGCGTTTCATTAAAAGCATCGAAGGCATTTATTATAAATGCTGCTTACGAGTATGCATTTAAAAACAATGAAACAGCAACAGCTAACAGCTATATAGCTGAACAATATAATAACAGCACATCAGGATTATCAAACAGTATTTATCATGTTTCGATATCCTGGTTATTGAAATAAAACCATTTAATCACAAGTCTTAATTAAGCAACATGAAACGATTAGTCATATTAGGAGCGGGAACAGCCGGAACCATGATGGCCAATCATCTGAGCCATGAGTTAGACAAAAATGAATGGGAAATAGATATTATTGATGAAAGGACGGAACATCATTATCAGCCTGGTTATTTGTTTCTGCCTTTTGATATTTATGAACCGGATGATATCGTAAAATCCATCAAAGAATTCATTCCTAAAAGAGTTCGGTTGCTCACAGACAAAATTGAATTGGTTGATGCGAAAAACAACCTGGTCAAATTAGGAAATGGCGACCAATTGCATTACGATGTTCTAATAATTGCCACCGGTGCTAAAATTGCTCCCGAAGAAATAGAAGGAATGAAAGGAACTGAATGGCAAAAATCTGTTTTTGATTTTTACACTTTCGAGGGTGCACTGGCATTGCGAAATAAATTAAGAGATTGGGAAGGGGGCAAACTGGTGGTGCATATTACAGAGATGCCGATTAAATGCCCGGTGGCTCCGCTGGAGTTTGCATTTTTTGCAGATTCATTTTTTAAACACAAACACATGCGGGATAAGGTTGACATAACTTATGTAACACCCTTAAGCGGCGCATTTACAAAACCAAAAGCTACTGAAGCGCTGGATCATTTGTTGGTAGAAAAAGAATATAAACATTGAAAGTGATTTTGCAATTGAGAAGTAGATAATGAAAAGAAAGAGATCGTTGATTATGGCGGAAGAAAAATTCCATTTGATCTGCTGGTAACCGTGCCCACCAATAAAGGAGATGAATTAATTGAAAGATCCGGTATGGGAGATGACTTAAATTATGTACCTACAAATAAAGCAACACTGCAATCAAAAGATTATCCAAATATTTTTGTGATAGGAGATGCCAGCAATATACCCGCTTCAAAGGCCGGCTCTGTTGCGCACTTTGAAGCAGAAATATTAACTGACAATATTCTCCTTTGTAAAAGGAGAACCGTTAAAAGAAGAATTTGACGGACATGCCAACTGCTTTATTGAAACAGGAAACGGTAAAGCATTGCTGATAGATTTCAATTACACCCATGAACCCGTTGAAGGAAGTTTTCCCATTCCCGGGCATTGGCCCATTGCGTTTGTTAAAAGAAAGCAGGATGAACCACATGGGTAAACTTGCATTTCAGGTGGATCTACTGGAATGTATTATTGAAAGGAACACATATACCATTTGTTTCTGCAACCATGTCGGAAGCGGAAAACATTTTGATTAACCGTTTTAATACATTATTTAAATATCATGGAAAAAATAATATGCAGGAAAAACAATTACCGTAAACGAAGAAGGTTACTTAACCGACTTTTAACAATGGGATGAAAAGTATGGAGAAGCATTGCTACAGAAGCAGACATATCGATTTAACCCCAAGGCATTGGGAAGTATTGAATTATCTGCAAAATGAATACAAAAAAGCAGTAGCGCTAAGTATAAGACGGGTTGGAAAAAGCGGTGTAGTAGATATTAAAGAATTCTATCAGTTATTTCCCAATGGCGCCATTAAAAACTGCAACAAAAATTGCAGGTATACCTAAACCTGCCAGTTGTATTTAATTTTTTAATGAATAAAAAATATTAATCTATGAACGACGTAATAATGGAGAAATAAAAAAGATGATGATCATCTTTCAAAGGCCACACTGGAAAATGTATATGCTGCTTTTGTATTGGCCAACGGTGCAAGGATGGAAGGCATTGAAGCAGAAATGTTTTTTACTTTTTTTGGACTGGAAGCAATTCATAAAAAGAAACTGGAACATCTGCATGTAGCAACTGTAGGTAATCCTGCCATGCACATGCCGACCATGTTGGGTGGTTTGCCCGGTATGGAAGCACTGGCTACTACATGATGAAAAAAGAAATGGAAAAAATTGATATGCCGGATGTGCATGAGTTCCTTGATATTTTAACAGCTTCCGGTGTAAAATTGTGGGCCTGCAAATTAGCGATGGATATGTTTCATTACAAAAAAGAAGATTTGTATGAAGGTATAGATGATGTAATTACTGTAGGCGATTTTTATAAAAAAGCAGAAGGAATGGCACACATATGCTGTTTATATAAAAGGAGAAAGGGAAAAAATATTTCTTTATGTAGCAAGCTGTAGTGCTACTATCATCGTCCCTTGTGTCGCTCACTTCATCATTCTGATTCTACTGAGCTTGACGAAGTATCAGCATTATTGATCTGTTGCGCCTGCCCCGAGAGCAAAGCGATTCGGGGTCGCACTCTTGTACTTTCTGTTCGTTATTCAGCATTTGCGAAGTGTCGTTATTGCCGTTTCAAGTATTTAATCTTATTGAAATCAAAAAGATTCCTCTAAATTCGTAAATACTGCAATTGATAATGGTATATGAAACTATTTAATAAAATTAAACAAGATTTGTTAGAAGAAATTATTAAACTTAGTCAAAAGCATAAGCTTAGTCTTTGGGAAAAAATAAAAAAAGAAGACAGCATAGTACATTTAAATTCCAAATTAACAGAAGCATACTTTGGGCTTTTTTTTGATAAAACTTGTTCTCAATTAAAATACAATCATAAAGTCTTTATGGGAAGTGACAAAACCCCCGATTGGATAATTACAAAGAATGGACAAGATATAATTCTAGAAGTGTGCCGTTTAAATCCTGCAAAGGAAGACCAAGAAAGACAAGAAGCTATGGACGCTGCTATAGAAGAATTTAGAAAAAATAATCCAGGCATCCTTGTAATTGGTGGCTCCCATTCAATAACAATTAAACCTGAAAAGCTATACGGCGAAAATGGTTCACTTTCTTGCAAAGCAAAAAGGTATGGACCATTAGTTGATACAGCAAATAGACCTTTTATAATTTGTGTCTATTTTGATTCTGTAAGTGGACATGACGCTTTGGATTTATATGATTGTTTGTATGGACATTTGGGTCTTTACTATACAAATGAACAAATGAAGAAAAATGTAAGCGGTGTTTTTCTAAGAAATAATAGTAACGATTATATCTACTTTCATAATTTTTCATTACAAAATCGTTTGAATAACGATAATATAAATTGGCTATGTGCTTTACAATACAAAGAATAACTGAGCGAGATTTAGCTGGTAATCTTAACTAAAAAATTAAAAATGAAAAACTTTTTTATTTTTTTGACAGTAGCGTTCATTAGCGTAAATACTTATTCTCAATGCAGTGAAACTAAAATAAGAGAATTTGCCATGAATGAATATCCTTCAGATTCAAAAATGCAGGATTATGTTTATAATAAGCAACTTATTGCTTGTAAATACATGACAACTGTAGCAGATAGAGAAGTAAAAGAATTTTCTGTGAATGAGTACCCTTCTGATTATTCTATGCAGAAGTACACCTATGATAAACAATTATCAGCAAAAAATTATATGGGAACAGTAACTGATTTAGAAGTAAAAGCAAATGCCCATAGAGAATATCCTTCTGATTATTCTATGCAGAAGTACACCTATGATAAACAATTATCTGCAAAAAATTACATGGGAACAGTGACCGATTCAGAAGTAAAAGCAATTGCTTATAGAGAATATCCTTCTGATTATTCTATGCAGAAGTACACCTATGATAAACAACTATCAGCAAAAGAATATATGAAAACAGTAACTAATGCTTCAGCGAAGGCTCAAGCAAAACGTGAATATCCAAACGATTATGCTATGCAGAAATATATTTACGACAAATTAGCTTATTAAACAACATCTTTTAAGCAATCTAATTCTTCTGCAGAGCGAGTAAGTGGTTGTACTCGACAGTTATCGTTTTTCCATTTTTATCTTTTAAAATCAAAGACAAATTATAATACTCTTCCTCAATTGTAAGGTCTATACATTCCAATTTTTTTTTGCCGTAAACATAAGTCTGTCCAATACATTGCTTTTTTAATTTTTCAAAAAATCCAACTACTATAAATGGAAAATTCCACTCATATTTGTTATCATATTCGTAATAAACAATCTCATTGCTTGTTTTTTCTTGTAGTTTCAAATAAGACTTTGTACCATATAATGATTCATTTTCCTCTGCTTTTGGGTGTTTAATAATTTCTAAAACTTTAAAATATTTTCCGGCTAATGAATCATACTTTGAGTTAAAAAAGTCACAGCATTTATAAACTCCATTGTTAGATGAAGAATCGGTTAATACCTTTATTAAATCTTTTCCTTTTATATAGTCTGTGTAAAAACCTTCATAACCAAACGGTCTTAATTTCTCTGCTTTACCTTTCAAATAAAGTTCCTGACCTAGATATTTATTTACTTCTTTACCAAGAAAGTTTTGGGTACTGTCGTAAGAAGTGTTTTCAACTTGGTCTGATTGACCAAAACAAAAAAAAGTTATAAAAGTCATGCAAACTGATATTGATATTTTCTTCATACTTAGTGATTAGGTTTATAATAAATCAAATTTAGTTTATTTACAGTTGTAACCCTTAGTTCAGGGTTCTGTTCACTATTCAACTTTTTAATGAAAAGTAGATTTCGTCTCCTATCGCCCAGGTTCGTGTCTCACGAACCGGAAATAATCTCCCACGCCATCCTTAGTTTGTAACTAAGGATAATGCATAATTCACATTTTTTCCAAGTTTTTCACATACCCGGAAAGTGGTATTGTTCATTTTTCCGGGCTTCTTTATTTTCGAAATCATTTTTTCATTCACCCTTAAACCTTTTATTATGAAAATATCGTTTCCTTCAGCTTCCATTGCTTTTGTTTCCGCTGCCCGTAGTTACCACTAAAAAATCCCGTAGTTACCACCTTGTCTCGTATTTTTCAAATACTGAAATTGCCGCCAGAAATACAGTCTTTAATCCTCCTTTTTTTATAACAGATTTATAATTCATACACCGCCGCTTCATAAGGCTGCAACGAATTGCTGTTGCTTGCTTTTCCATAATTATCAATCAGCATTTTTGCTTTATTTATATCAATACTTATATTAGCAGTAGCGACATGCGTTGTAAAATTCAATAGGATCAAGAATTTTTTTCCATTCAGTTCTCTTGTGTAGGCATAAACATCCGGGTTTTCTTTATCGAATAGTGTGTATTTACCGTAAGTAAGGACTAAGTTTTCTTTTCTGAGCTTTGTCATGCTCCGGAAATAATTCAGGCAACTGGCACTGTCTTTATCTTCAGCTGATTCATTAATCGTTGTATAATTCGGATTTACTTTCAGCCAGGGGTTGCCGCTCGTAAATCCTGCATTGCTGCTATTATCCCATTGAAACGGTGTTCTTCCATTATCTCTTGCAGTGATCTTCTGGTCATTCAAAAATTCCTGCAGGTTACCGCCTTTATTTTTAATCTGTTTATACATGTTGATGGATTCAACGTCTCTGTAGTCTTCGATCCGGTCAAATTTTATATTGCTCATTCCTAATTCATCGCCTGCATAATAATAAGGTGTTGCTCTCATGGTGAGTAGAAAAGTGGTCAGCATTTTAGAAGATAATTCCCGCCATTGAGGACTATCATTGCCCCAGCGTGTTACCATTCTTGGCTGATCATGATTGCCGAGATAAACTGTTCCCCAACCTTTGTCTTCAAATACGCTATCCCACTTTGAATAGAGATTTTTAAAATCAACCAACTTTACACCACCTGGTTGTACTTCTTTAAACTTTCCGGGAACAAAACCGAGACTCACACCTTCAAAATGATACAACATATTTAATTCATGACGGTCTGCATCTACAAAATCATGAGCAGTTTCGGCTGTAACACCAGCTCCTTCGGCAACAGACATGCAATCATATTTACTTAAAACTTCACTATCCATTTCTTTCAGGTAATCGTGCAAATGCGGACCATTTGCATAATACTTTACATAGTCTCCGTTATATTCTGCTGGCAATGACGGGAAACGTAGTGTCTTTCGAGATGAAAGGAATTACGTCCATCCGAAAACCATCAACTCCTTTATCCAGCCAGAAACGCATCATCTTAAATATTGCTTCTCGCACTGTTGGATTTTCCCAATTGAGGTCGGGCTGAAAAACGCCAAAGTAATGCAGGTAATAAGCATTAGTTAAAGAATCATATTTCCATGCTTCATTGTTTACGTCAAAAAAACTATAACGATGTGCAGGTTTGCCTCTTTCTGCATTCCACCAATGATAATAATTCCGATAGGGATTATTCCTGCTGCTTCTTGATTGTATGAACCAGGGGTGCTGCTCGCTGCTGTGATTTACCACAAGGTCCATCACCAGTTTGATATTTCGTTGATGCAGTCCGCTGAGCAATGAATCGAAATCCTGCATCGTACCAAATTCTTTCATGATAGCTTCGTAGTCGCTGATGTCATATCCATTGTCTTCATTCGGAGAAGCATAAATCGGGTTCAGCCAGATCACATCAATGCCGAGGCTTTTCAGGTAATCAAGTTTTGAAATAATGCCTTTAATATCGCCGACTCCGTCTCCATCCGAATCTTTGAAACTGCGTGGATAAATTTGATAGACAACAGCTTCTTTCCACCATTTTCGCTGAAGGCTGTCTGAATTATTATCAGCGCTGTTTGTTTTGGAGTTGGAATTACAGGAGAGTAAAATCCAGGAAAAAACAAATACACTCAAAAGTGTTTTGAAGCGAGGCAACCGCATAATTGAAATTTTAATGATAAATCAAGAGGATTAAAGATAAGTGTTTGGCAAATCAAAAATTATGATTACCTCCTGGCTCTTCGAAGTTACATTTTACAAACAACGAAATATTTTAGAAGAATGTTATTTTGAATTGTCCGTTACTTTTTGCAAACCGGAGCCTAATTGATCCAGGAAATTATTCTTGCCATCAGGATTAGCGATGATCTTTCTAAAAGCGGCTTTTTGTTCCGGGCTAAGAGTGGCCATTGCATTTCCAAGTAACTGAACGATCGTTTCATAAATGCCATTCAGTTTTTTTTCTGCTTTTTTATTGAGCTTTTTTTCAACCCTTGCACTCGGCTTATCTTTTAGCCAGTTTTCTGCATAAGATTTTAGCAGACTGAGCATTTCATTAAGCTTAGGTTGAAGTGCAGCGGTAGTCGAATCTTTCATTGCATTGATACGTACCATTTGAGGGGAAGGTTCTTGCTTTGCTTGTGGCTTTTTCCATGCAGCCACTGTATCTGTAATTTGAAGACCGTTTGCAGAAATGAAGATCCTGTCCTGTATATCGGAATCATTTGCTTCGGCTTCCACAGTGCCCCAGTTGCCCAATGTATATTTATACTTGTAATGAGTATTGTTGAATAATGGAAGAGTAATAGAGTAGAGGCCGTCATCTCCGGGTTGCAATTGATACAGTGAATCACCTGCATTCCAGTTATTGAATGATCCGGCGATGTATACATGCTTTTCGGTTGCTGTGCCATCCGGCACTTTCACTACAACTTTTACTGATGCAACCTGAGCAATTATCATCTGTGAAATACCAATAAGAATTGTCAACCCGATTAAACGCAGAATTATTTTTTTCATAAACATGAAATTTATCGCTGAAGATAGGTTAGTTGGTATGCGTAACCTGATGGTCTTCGTCATCCAAGTAGCTGTTTTCAGTCAAGTTTTCTCTCTTATTAGTAAGTAAAAGAACGGCGATGTCAGTTATTACAATATTCTTTGTTGTGTCTTCGTCTCTCAAACAAAATACAGTCAGGATAAGACCTAATTCTCTATAAATTGGCCTATATTTAATTAAATAATTTGTTGGTGCGAGGCTCTTGTGTTTTAAGAATTTTCCCCTTTTTACGATCTGGATTGATCTTGCTTGTCGTAGTTCTTTCTTTTCCATTACATGCCCAGCTATGTAATGGAAGCCTCGGGGATCCGGTAGTTGATATTACGTTCGGTTCCGGCAGCGGAAGCAGCAGCTATGTGCCAGCCGGCAGTTATACTTATATAGCTTCTCCTTGTCCTAACGACGGGTATTATACAATCACAACGGCAACTTCCAATTGTTTTGGTGATACATGGCATACCGTCTTGACAGATCATACAGGCAATGGGGCATTTTTGCTGGTCAATGCATCATACACTCCCGGAGATTTCTTTTTAACGACAGTCACTGATCTCTGTCCGAATACAACTTATGAGTTTGCTGCATGGGTCATGAACGTTATGAAAACTGTTAACAGCATTCTTCCCAACCTGACTTTTAGTGTTGAAACACCAGGTGGAACTGTTCTGAATTCCTTCGATACGGGAAATATACCGGTGACCAACTCACCGCAATGGAACCAATACGGTTTCTATTTTACAACTCCTGTAAATAACCCGGTCATCGTATTGCGTATCACCAACCATGCTCCCGGCGGAATTGGTAATGACCTGGCCCTTGATGATATTACGTTTCGTCCCTGCGGGTCAAAAATATCGGCAACTATTATGGGATTGGGCAGTGACACGGTTGATGTCTGTGAAAGTGATAATAATAGTCTTACGTACACATTCAATGCTGCTATTTCTTCCGGGTATATCTCTCCTTTGTATCAATGGCAAATGAGTACAGACAAAGGAGCAACATGGAATGATATTCCCGGTGCCACAACACTGAACTTCCAGACACCAGCTGCTCACACTGCCGGAAGTTATTGGTACAGGCTCACCGTAGTGGAAGCCAGTGCTGCTAACATCAGTTCCTGCCGGATCGCTTCTGATGTGTTGATGATAAATGTACATCCTGATCCCGTAGTCAATGCCGGGCCTGATAGAATTATGCTTGTTGATAATCCCATTACTTTATCAGGTACTGCTGAGGGAGAAGACATAACGTATTCATGGTCTCCGGATGAATATATAAGTGACACCGGGCAATTGAACCCGGTTGTTTCTCCACCCACTAATATCACTTATACTCTTTCAGCTAAATCTTCATGGGGTTGTACCGATTCAGATAATGTAAATGTAAAAGTAGTTACAGGAATATATGTTCCTACTGCATTTACTCCGAACGGTGATGGCAAAAATGACCGATGGCAAATTCCTTTCTTAGATCCTTCCTTTGGCGGAACGGTCAGCGTTTTCAATCGTTGGGGCCAATTGGTTTATCATGTATCATCAGCAGTAGTTTCCTGGGATGGAACCGTACATGGAATTCCCCAGCCCGGCGGAGTTTATGTTTACTTTATAACTTTTCAAAACAAGTCTATGATGTTGAAAGGAACGATTGCATTGATACGTTGATCAAAGAATAATTTTTGTTTTATCATAGAAATCCAAGGCGAAGGTGTGTAATAAACTTTTGAAACAGGTGTTTGTCCCGATTACTATCGGGATAAAAAACAATAGCCTTTATCAACCAAATTACTGTTCAGCTAAACCATAAAACAAAAAAAATTATTTGGTTTTTTACACAGCTCTTGTTGTGCGTTCGTGCAAGTGTTTGTAATTTTAGTTTATCACTTTATTTTTTTATTAATTTCATCAATACCATTCATATGATATACGAGTTGGGTAACGTTTCCATTACTGTCTTTCACAAATTCAAGTTTTAAGTTAATTCCTTTGAGAAAAAAATGGTTTTCGGTTTCTGCAAACAAGGTGGATTTTTTCGGTATGGCCCCCGCTGGAGTTACAATCTGTAAATGGTCATCTTCTAAAGTAACAATAGATAAATGCTTTTTATCTAATGCATATGTTCCAACATATTGTTTTAAAACTGAGTCAGGCAGCGTTATTTCAACAGCGTCTTTATTTGTTGTATATGGTTTATTGAACAAAATGGCAGAAACCCCTGTACCCATTATCATCATGTTTGCATAATCAACACTGCGACCCGTACCTGAGTTTTGAAGTATGATAACATTTACATCTTCATCAGGATAATAAATGAAATAAGATGTAAAACCCGGCAAAACACCGCTATGCATAAAATATTTTTTATCATAGTAGTTATTAATCCACCAACCATATCCATAATTTGCTAAATGTGGTATAAACATTTGTTTCCATGAACTTTCGGATAATATCTGTTTATTTCTGATCGCTTTTGCCCATCTATATAAGTCTCCGGTTGTGCTATAAATTCCTCCTGCAGCGTAAGTAACCGTAGAATCCCAACGTTGGGCAATAATAGGTGTATCTGAAATCTTTTCGTATCCAATAGCTTTAGAGCTATCATTGATGTTTCTGAAATTAAACCCCGAATGTGTCATTTTCGCTGGTTCAAATATTATTTCTCTTACAACCTGTTCATAAGGTTCAGAAGTAATTTTTTCAATAATCAAACCTAATAAATAGTAGTCTGAATTATCATAACTGAATTTTGAGCCAGGCTTAAAATCTAAAGACTTATTATAAAAAGCATCTAATATCACTTTTTTATTTATAGGATTGCAAACAATAGCTGAATCTTCAGCATCAATATCATTAGTATAATTATAAATCCCCGACGTATGTGTCAAAAGATCTTCCAATGATATTTTATTTCCATAATGGTAGTCAGGCAAATACTTACTGAGTTTGTCTTGTACAGAAAGTTTACCTTCTTCCTGTAATTTTAATATAACCGCTGCCGTAAATTGCTTAGTCATTGAACCAATTTGAAAAACGGTATTGGAATCATTTAATAAATGAGCAGCAATATTTTCGGATCCGTAACCTTTTTGCAAAATGATTTCACCTTTTTGAGATATAAGAACTGAACCATTAAATTTAAAATCACCGGAGCTTGAAGTGATGAACTCGTCCAATTTTTTTGCCAAACTTTTCAAAGAAGATGTGTCTGTGGTTTGCTGTGCGTTTAAATTACTTAAAAACATTAAGGATGTTAGTAAGACTAATAATCGTTTCATTTTAAAGATAGCAAGTTATACTGTTATACGTTTAAAACCACCTAATGTTACAGTGTAGAAGTGCTCCCGCCTTGGATTTCGTATTATTTATTTTATAAAACGGTGAATTGCTTTATCAGCGTTATCTTGAAATGTAGTATTTTTCAAATCAGTATAAAAAGTGCTCTGGTCAACCATGTCCCCTGATAACTTACCCTCTTTACTTGCATAAAAAATGCCACTTTTATATCGCTCATCCGAAATGCCATCTACAAAGCGTTTTGCACCTACTTCCAACTTATGCACCATTCCTCCTATCAATGGAAATACAACAGGCATCATAAAATACTTCAACATAAATTTCATTGCCGGGGGAAGATTATTTGGTGCCTGAGTTCCCTTTGTGTTCCCGGGACTCATAACAACAAATTTGAGGTCAGGATATTTTCTTGCCATTGATAAGGTCCACATCGTTGCTGCATATTTGACATATCCGTATGCTTGCGTTACATCAAATTTATTACCAAAATATGAACCATCAAGAACAGCAGCAAACTCATCTACAGAAGAAGTCTTCATTGCAACCGGTTTCATTCCGAGCATCTTTACTCCCGGTACAGCTTCCGCACTTGGACTGATAGTACTGCTTTTTTTAACTTATCATGTTTAATTAATTCCTCCACTAAGATCACATGACCTAAAATATTCGTAGCAGCTAATTCATTCATACCGGAAGGCGTAATTTTCGCAGCCGTTTTCCCAACCATTCCACCTGCATTTAAAATTACTGCATCAATAGGTTCCTTTATTTTTTCTACTGCTTTTCTTACAGAATTTGCATCCGAAACATCTCCAATAATAATTTCAAAAATCTTTTTTCCCGTTTTCTCCTCAAGGTCTTTTTTTGCTGCCTCGGCTTTCGCTTGATTTCTGCAGAAAAGAATTACCTTTTTTGTTTCTTTTTTCAATGCTAACTGTCGGGCAGTCTCTTTGCCAAGCCCAATATTTGCTCCGGTTATTAATATACTTTCGTTCATTTTTTTATCGTTTTTTATTAGTGAAAAATCACGATGCAAAAATGAAACTTAAAATAAATTCAAACTTGGCAGTAAAGTTCAAAAACTGGTAAATTCAGTTCAACTACTTCTTACGATACTCAGAAGGTGATTGATTATACTTTTGTTTGAAGGTCTTTGTGAAATGTGAAGTGTCCTGAAAGCCAACTTCGTAACAAATTTCAGATACAGATAATTCGGTTGATTGTATTAGCTCAAGAGCCTTTTCCAATTTCTTTTCTTTAATGAAATTGGCTGGTGTATCACTAAACTGTGTTTCAAAATCTCTCTTAAAAGTTGAGAGGCTCCTCCCAGTCAAACGGGCTAAATCAACTATAGAAATAGATGAGTATAAATGTGCTTCTACTACCTCAAATAAACCTGCTTGTCTTGGATTAAATAAATGAGAGAATAAAGTAATTATATTTTCTGCATTGTCTGTTTGAAGAAGCAATAGGATGAGTTCTTTGATTTTTAATTTAAGCAAATCGTCTGTAACCAAGTTTGGGTTCTCAAAATAAAAATCAAGGCTTTGGATGAAATGGGTTATAACACTTTGTTTTTCTATTTTCCTGATATAGGGTTTGATAGCATAGTCTTTTATGAAATTTGGAAATTCGTTTTTGTATAATTCTTTCAAAATGTCTGGATATAGATGGACAGCATAAACTTCACAAGTCTTAGCAGGTAGTTTTCGAATTGCGTTTGTGAAGTAGTTACCACATCGAAGTAAAACACTTTCCTCTGTTTGAATAGATAGGTTGTCAGTTGGGGAAGTTAAAGATATTTCCCCTTCCTTAAGGTAAGTAAAACAGGCTTCGTCCTGAAAAACTGAGCCAAGTCTTAATGGTGTCTTGATTATTAATTTTTCAATCGCACATTTATTATTGATGTCAAAATGTTTTCTGTCGAGAATCATATTAATTTTTGAGGTGTCGCTTTGCAATGACCGCAACCACCTTGGTTCGTGTCTCACGAACCAGGTTTACCAAATTTACTAACTTTAAAATATGGGTGAAAACAGCCTTGCCTATAAGCGAAAATCATATATCGAGATTGGCGAATTATTTTTCTGGACTGCCACCATAAATCAATGGCAAACACTGTTGCTGGATGATGCTTATAAAGATGTTATCGTTAGCTCCCTGGACTATTTAGCCCAGGAAGGGAAAATAGATGTTTTTGCTTTTGTGATCATGCCCAACCACATCCACCTGATATGGAAAATAAACGAACTTAATGGTAAAGAAACAGCACAAGGCTCTTTTTTAAAATATACTGCGCATGAGTTCAGAAAGATGTTACGCAAAGAAAGAAAATTAGCTTCTTACCGGGTAGATGCTGAAAATAAAAAACATGAATTTTGGCAACGGGATTCATTGGCTATTCATTTGTACAGTCATGAAGTGGCGTTACAAAAACTCAACTACATACACAACAACCCTGTTGCTGAGCATTGGCAATTGGTGAAAGATCCGTGCGACTATAAATATTCATCGGCCAGGTATTATGAACTGAATCAGAAAAATTTTTCGTTCTTGAAGGATTTGTGGGAAGTAATTTAAGGAGATGGTTCGTGGGACACGAACCTTTAGGTTTGTTTTCAGATTAGCTTCTAAATTTAGTTTGCTATTATTATTACCTTTCTTTTTGCTACTTTTTCTTTGTGGATAATATAAAAATGTTAATAACCAACAATCAAAACTGTTTGGGTGAACTATGACACGAACCAGCTTTGTATAGCTATCCTCGGATAAAGACCCTTGCAGTTTTTTACAGGACGCATCAAATAGAAATTCAAGCTTCAAGGCTTATTATTAAGGTTTCAATGAACAGCCTGTAAATTGATTGTAACAAAACAATTTTATGCAATACCAGTATGTAATTGGAATGGACATTTCCAAACACAGTTTTGATGTAGCCATTCTTTCGACAAACAACCCGGAGGAAATTTTTCACAATGCATTCACCAATGATGCAAATGGCTTTGAGGAGATGATGAATTTTGTAAATGAGATGATGCCGGGATTTAATTGTAACAAAGCGTTGTTTTGTATGGAAGCAACCGGCCTATATTGTAATGCTCTGCTTCATTTTTTTCAAAGCCAGCAAGCAAATGCCTGGGTAGAGAATGCTATCCAAATCAAACGTTCCCTTGGAATAAAACGTGGCAAAACAGACAAAGTCGATTCTATAAGCATTGCTAAGTATGCTTTTAAAAATGCAGAGTTGGTAAGGCTTTGGAAGCCGTCGAATGTTGTATTGGAAAAGATAAAACATTTGGCAACGCTACGAGAAAGGATGGTGTTAACACAAAAAAGATTGGTTACGCCAATAGAAGAATTGCGTGATGCAGGTCAGGAGAAAATGGCTGAATATCTTCACAAATCGATTAGACGGTCAATTAATGCTCTTGATGCTGATCTGAAAAAGATCGAAATGAAAATAATGGAATGCCTCAAAGAAGATGCAAGCCTGGCTCATTTATTTGCTTTGATAACCTCTGTCGTAGGGATTGGTTTTGTCACAGCAATCAATCTTATCGTTCATACGCAAGGATTCAATGTAATGTGTGATAGCAGAAAACTTGCATGCTATTGTGGAGTGGCTCCGTTCCCATATCAATCTGGCATTAGTATCAAAGGCAGGACAAGGGTAAGTCACATGGCTAACAAAAAACTTAAAACGAATCTTCATCTTGCTGCACTCACTGCGATCAAATTTGACCCAGAGCTAAAAGCATACTATGAACGGAAAGTATTGAATGGAAAACCTAAAATGAGTGTTATCAATGCAGTTCGATTCAAATTGTTAGCAAGGGTGGTATCCGTTGTGAAGAACAACAAGGAATATGTGAAAAAAACAGCTTAAAATAGTTTTTGTTTTATCATAGAAATCCAAGGCGGAGAACTTTTGTTGATTTTTATTTAAAGTTCAAGATAAAATTTTTTGTTGAGTAAAGTTCCGTCTCGCCCGACAACTGATGCACAATAGAAAAACAAAAGTTGATGTTGCGTTGTGTCAAGCCCGCATTTTGCCAAACCCTTTGTTGCAAGCAGTTTTTTCAAATGCTTATGAATTTGACACAGGTATTACGTCCGTTATTTGAAATTCAAAAGTGTAGTTCGTTTTCTGATTGTTCTGTTCAATTGGTAAGAAGAATTTGAGTATTTGCCCTTTCGAATTCATAATTAATTGCTTAGTTTCTTCCTTATTTCTGTCTCTTGATAGTAGCAAATCGTTTATTTTCCAACCGCCCGGACTTGAGTAATAAGTGCTGTAAGAACCTTCTTTATAATAAACGTTGTCTGTTGGTAAAACTAAATCGTCGATTGATGAATTACCAGGAATTACAGTCGGAGCTTGCGGCGAATTTCTATCAATGTATTTTACTCCTTTATGCATTACTCTTTTACTTTCACCATAAATAATTAAAGACGCTTCATCCCAATTGATTTTCATTGGGTCGGCTGTTAAGTTTTTTAGAGTGAAGTCTAATTGCTTGTCACCAATGATAAAAACTGCTTGAATTTTACCGTCGTTAAACGTCTTGTCTGTTTGTGCGTTGTAACCCAAAAGTTTGAATGAATAATTATATTTTGTTCCTAAGCACGAACTAAGACCAAAAGAGATTGTCAGCAAGAGCATGCATGCGATATAAACTGACTTTTTCATAATGCAGGTTGTTTTAAAATTGCTTGCAACGGCCAGGTATTGCTGCAGGTGGGATATTTTATAACTGTCAGCCCGGTACTGCAGTTTGGCTTTGTTTTGTTGATGAAGTTAAGAACTTTTGCTGGCTTTATTCGTCGAGCCCGAACTACTGCTGATAGTAGCACAAAGCTGATGTTTCAATGTCCAGCCCCACTTGCAGCAATACTTTTGTTGGCGGTTCGTGCTTCGTACTTTGATTACTTTATAATTTCGCAGAAAACTTTACTCCGATTTCTTTTATGAATGCAAAATCATCAATACATCTTACTCCCATGTTTTGACAGACATTAGGTATTTTAATCCTTTTAGAATTCATAGCACTTTCGATGTTTTCTTTTGTTACTACCGTTGCATTCATGTCCATTGCATGGGCTATTAGCCAAGGGTCAGCCAGTGAACGGCCTTTAATATTGTCGACTAAAAGTTTATGGGTTGGGTCTGCTTCAAGTATTTTTTTCCAGCAAGCAATTACATTTTCAGTTGGCTTATTAATGGGAATTGAACTACGTTTTAACCACTTTGATAAATCATCTTCTGTTTTATCAGGGTTATCTACTACTACAATTTCGTTCTTAACTTCTTCAGGAATGAAAATACGTTGTTGTTTGCCTAATTCATTAAGGATGTTCCAATAATCAGGACATAAATCTGGAGAATAATATTTTTGCCACGATTGGATGAGTACGTTTGCATCTATGCAATAGATATGTTGCGCTGCACTCATCTATAAATTTGTGCTTCTAATTTGTGAAAGTTATTTGCAGGTGTCCCGAGTAAAAAACTTGCTTGAGTTGGTTGTACATATCCACTTCTAAGCGCATCAAGAACGACTTGTGTGAAAAGTCGACTGTTTTTATTCAAGCGCAACAAATAGGGATTCGGGCCTCCGGGTTTTTCTTTTTGTCTTAGTTTTAAAGCCGCTTTTTTTTCAGCCTCTCTTTTTAAAAAGGCTTGATATTCAATTTCAGCTTCTTTTTTCAATTTTTGATATTTCTGCGCTGAAATTTGATTGAGGTTTAATGCTCTTACTAATAAAGCGAAAGAACTTACACCAAGAGTTTTTGCAGCCTTAAAAACATCCTGTGCGGTTTGATATATTGAAATATCATAACTCAAAATAATTTCTTTTGGCATTAATGCATTTGCAGCAACTTCATTGCAAAATATCTCTACAGGATGAAATTTATCCTTATTCTTTATTTCGGGTTCTATTTCATTTGAAATCCCGGATTCAGCTATCCATATGTGAGCAAGCTCATGAACTAAAGTAAATAACTGTGGAGCATTCCAGTCATCAGAATTTACAAATACGAATGGAGCATATGGGTCTGCAATAGCAAAACCTTGTAACTCGTCAGAGTCTAACTTCAATCTTGAATGAATAAAACTTGTACGAGAAACAAAAATCCCATTTGTTTCTGCAGCATCAATCCATTCTTTAATTGGGTTCTCGGTTTTATACTTTGCCGGAGTAATATTTAATGTCTTTAAAATGTCTTTGGCTACTTCTTCAGGTTTGTTTTTAATAGTAAAGCGTCCATAAAAACTTAATTTCACTTCATTGTCTTCTGCATAGACATCACTTATCCATGCCTGCTTTTGTTGAATCTCACGAATTATAAAAATCGAAGAAGTAGTTAATTCTTTTGAGTCTTTTTTTCTGAAATCCTGTAATGGTTGAAAGTCTCTCGGAATGTCTGGTAGGAAAAGTAACGCAAATGGTCGTTTATATGCTTTGGCCAAAGTCTGAGCCTGCCTGATAGTTGGTTGAGTAGTCCCCAGTTCCCATTCTTTCAGCTTTTCGACTGTTACTGAAATCTTTGCAGCGGCAGTCTCCTCAGACATTCTTGCTGATTCCCTTGCCCACTTTAGAACATTTGGAGTTATATATGCTTTGTCACCCATGTTTATGAAACAAATGTATGGAATATTGTTTTTGGGGAATTTAAATGGGTATTTTCAATGATATGAGGACGTTCAAGAACAAAAAATAAGAGTTCGGGGTATGAGCTTAGTAGCCTAAAGCATGGTATGACGGATGTTCAAAGCTCCCCAAATTTTTGATAAGGGCACTATTAAATAAATATCGTAACGAATCCAATAAGTCAGAAACCATTGTTAACGAATAACCGTCTTTTAAAAATTCGGGAGCTTTCCCATATTCAAACTTATATTCCTTACCCTTATATTGCAATGTTAGTCCTGCTGTTTTGTGAAAATATATTCCGCCAGTATGAATTGTGTTTCGCAATGTCCAGAAGAGTATAACCAATTTTGCTTCTTCTTTTGTCCATGCATTTTCAGTGTCTTGATATATTGTCGCAACGATTTTATGTAAACTTCTTTCTTCTCCAGGTGTTTTGCCCGTAAGTCTTGAGTAATAATACCGGAAAATTAATTCTGTCTGAAACAATGATGTGTCAATAATACTTTCACTAAGTGTCTGAATAAAATTATGAATGTAATTGTCAATTTGCTGTGGGTCTGCATTAAAGAAACCTTCAAATTCATCTTTGCAGGTTTCCGCAAACTTCATGTTTATTCTAAGATTTACTAATGCAACTGCTACTTGGCTTGAAATTATTTCAAGATGTTTTTTTCTGATATCCTTTTCCGGTAAGTCGTCAAACTCTTGGAGTATGTCGATTGTCTTTGCGTGAAGTTCTTCAAGTGCAGTTAAACCGTCAGTCATAATGTTTCAAATTTAAAGAATGTCGAATAGCATGACCGCCAACTTATAAATATGCGAAAGTCCCCGTCCGCCAAACTTTCGCTTTTTTTGGCAAAGCTCTTAATTTCAACCAATTAAAAAAATTGTTTTTCATACAACCACTTTCGCAAATACAAACAAGGACTTTCGCAAATACAACTTGTAGCCTTCCTTGAAAGGGGGTAAGGCTTCAATAATCAATCTTAATTGATTGCGTTTTTTGGGTTGGAAAATCTCATAACCTCAAAAGCCAACCCAAAAAACGCATACACTAACCAATTAAATCCCTCAGCCATTAGATAACACCGTGCCTTCTTGCGACAAACAGGGGCATCACAAATTTTCTAATCACATTCTAATCTTTTCGTCCATTTCACCGGCTTAATCGTTCCATCATCACAAAACAAAAATCAAAAACCACTGGTAATCAGAAACATTTCATTGTAAAGCATCGCTTTCGCATGGCAGATGATCGGCTTCATACGTCATGCGAAAGGCTTTGCACGGAAGATGTTTGGCTTCATACGGAAGATGTTTGGCTTCATACGGAAGATGTTTGGCTTCATACGGAAGATGTTTGGCTTCATACGGAAGATGATCGCCTTCGTACGGAAGATGATCGCCTTCATACGGAAGATGATTGACTTCATACGGAAGATGATCGCCTTTGCATGCCATACGAAAGGCTTTGCAAAGCAACTTTTTTGCTTCCTGCGCTATATATTATAGTGTCTCCTGCATGAAATGATAAAAACAGTGACAACATCGTTTGTTGTGTATTCGTAAATTTTCTTAGTTGATTTCTTTTTGCTACGCTTAAATAAAAAATTTTTTTAAAAATTTTTCCTGATTTGTTTGAATAGAAAAATATTGATTATTTTTTTTGCCATCGGTTATAACCAATATTCGCAAAACAAATTTATTAAGTAAAACCATTAAACATGTCAAGTAAAGTTTTAATCAATTTCGTTCGTTTCAATGATGCCAGCTTTGAAGCAAAAGCACACACCATTGTAGAACACATGGACGGTAATCCTAATTTTCCCACACCGGTACCTGCCATGACAGCCGTAACCGAGGCATCCGATATTTATACCGATGCATTGATAAATGCCAGCACCGGCAACCGTGCAGATATAGCCGTGAAGAATCAGGCCCGGCAGGACCTGGAAGAACTGCTGCGCCTGTTAGCATCTTATATCAACTTCACCGCCGCCGGCGACAGAAGCAAACTACTGACCACCGGCTATGATGTGAGTAAAGAAAAAGCGCCAATCATCATCACCAAACCTGAAAACATCACCGTGACCAATGGCTTGAATGCCGGCGACCTAGTAGTGAGTGTAAATGCAGTAAAAGGCGCCAAATCTTACGTGCATGAGTATGCCACCGAAACAGATTTTGCCGCAGGCAACTGGCAATCGGTGACAGCCAGCCAGCGCAAATATGTTTTCAGCGAACTGGAACCGGGCAAGAAATATTATTGTCGTGTAGCAGCAGTAGGCGCCAGGGACCAGATAGTGTACAGCGACCCGATGGCACGGATAGTATTATGAGTGTTTTTTTGTTCATAGGATAATTATAAAAGACCATGATCTCATGGTCTTTTTTTATTTCAAACCAGAGGCTCCGGATCGCAGTGATTTGTGTTGATAGTAACTACTGATGAGGGAGCTGAACTCTGATTGTTATTTTCCTCCGTAACTTTCACTAAATTCTGACCCATGCGGAAAATTGTACTGGTAATTTTCTCATCACTCATCATTCATTATTCATACGCACAAATCTTCGGCGGCAATCCTCCATCTCTGAAATGGCGGCAGATAAAAACCGATTCGGCAAGAATTATTTTTCCGGCAGGGTTGGATAGCGAGGCGCAAAGAGTGGCTTCGGTGGTTCATTACCTTGCTGCAAACAAACCCATACCATTGGGAAATGAATTACATCGTATCAATATTATTCTGCAAAATCAAACTACTATTGCTAATGGCTATGTGGCATTGGGTCCTTACCGCAGCGAATTTTTCCTGACACCCGATATGAACAATTTTGAAGAAGGCAGTTTACCATGGGGAGATCAGTTGGCAGTGCATGAATACCGGCATGTGATGCAGTACAATAATTTTCGTAACGGATTGAGTAAAGTAATGTATGATATCTTCGGTCAGGATGGATTGGATCTTGCAATCAATGCTTCTATTCCCAATTGGTTTTATGAAGGAGATGCGGTATATAATGAAACCATTCTCACCAACCAGGGCAGGGGACGGCTTACCGCTTTTTATGAATGCTTATCCTTCTCTCTGGCGGGCAGGAAAAAATTACTCGTGGATGAAGCTGCGCAATGGTTCTTACAAAGATTATGTACCCAATCATTATTATCTCGGTTATTTATTGGTGAATTATGGAAGAGAAAAATATGGAACTGATTTCTGGACAAAAGTGACACATGATGCCAGCGCTTTTAAAAGTTTGTTCTATCCTTTTCAGACATGCAATAAAAAAATATGCAGGAGTTGATTACAAAACTTTTTATGAGCAGGCATTTGAATATTATAAAGACCTCTCCCAAACAAAGCTGAGTAGCGATATGCAGTTAAACGGCCCAGTGTCGGGAAAACTGCAAGGGACGATCAATCAAGGAACCGGAGCTGGCCCAAAAAATATTTTTCCCGTGAATGAAAGATTTGTGACCAGTTATTATTTCCCTTACAGTATCGGGCAGGATTCTTTGTTGTACCTGAAATCGAGTTATCGTCACCGCCCTGCTTTTTATATAAAGGATAACAACGGCGAACGCCGCTTGAAAGTGCGGGATGTTTCTATTGATGAACAATTCAGTTACCGCAATGGAAAAATTGTGTATGTAGCCTATGAAACCGATCCCCGCTGGGGTTGGAAAGATTATGGAGTGATCAAATTACTGGATGTGAAAACGGGGCAGCAACAAACACTCACTCATCGCAGCAAATATTTTACTCCGGATATTTCTGCTGATGGCAGTCTTATAGCTGCTGTACAGGTGAGCACCAGTGGAAAATGCGAACTGCATATTCTCGATGCAGCAACGGGAAAGGTCATTAATGCTATCCACTCTTCCGATATTATCTTATATACTGATCCGAAATTCATTGATGAAAATTATTTGGTGACAGCGATCCGTTTGAATGATGGGAAAATGGCTTTAGCAAAAGTCAATATTCACTCAGGAAGCACTGTTCGGCTAACGCCTCCTTCATTCAATGTGGTCGGCTATCCCTGTGTGAACGGAGATAAAATATTTTTCACAGCCTCCTATATAGGAAATGATGATGTATTTGCAATGGACTTGAATGATCATAAAATTTTCAAGATCACTAACGGGCCATTGGGTAAATATTTTGTGAATGCAAGAAACGGGAAGATCACCTGGTCTGTTTTTACAGCAGAAGGATATCAATTGCAGCAACTAAATGAAAAAGATATTTTGTGGACAGAAATGGATTCAGCTACATTGGAAAAATTACAACCTCCTTTTCCTGTAAGTCATTCCGAAGAATTTCATGACATTCTGCAGAATAAAGTTCTGAATAGAAATTTCTCAACGGGTAAGTATAATAAGGCAACAGGATTATTGAATTTTCATAGCTGGAGGCCTTATTACCAGGATCCGGAATTCACTTTTTCGCTGTATGGACAAAATGTGTTGAACACATTACAAACTGAATTATATTATCTCTATAACAAGGATGATAAAACCAATTCGGTTGGATTCAGTGCAGTATATGGAGCATGGTTTCCCTATCTGAATTTAGGAACTCAATATACATTTGATCAGCAATCAATCATCGGAAACCGTGTCCATCAATGGGGACAATTAGATTCAAGAATAGGATTAAGCATTCCCTTGAGTTGGACCAAAGGACAATTCTTCAGCAATTTCAATCTCGGTACTGATTATGTATGGCGCAATGAATACAACAAAGGTTTTTATAAAGATTCATTAGGTACGGTGAGCTTCAGTTACCTGAATCATTATTTTTCATGGAGCCAGCAGATCCAGCAGGCGGTGCAACATATTTATCCGAGATTCGGTTATGCAATTTCTATAAATGATCGCCATGCCATTACAAAATACACCGGGTACCAATTTCTCGCCGGAGCTTCTTTATATCTACCGGGACTTCTCTCAACGCATAGTTTGGTACTCACCGGATCTTTTCAGCAAAGAGATACTTTAAATCAGTTAGTCTTCTCTAACTTGTTTCCATATTCGAGAGGATATAATGAATTTTATTTTTCCAGGATGTGGAGAGCTTCTGCTAATTATCATTTCCCGATTATCTATCCCGATTGGGGATTCGGAAATATTTTATACCTGCAGCGGGTGCGGGGAAACATTTTCTATGATTTCACTAAAGTTTATTCCAATGATAAAACTTTGACGAGGGATCAACGCAGTGTTGGCGCAGAAATTTATATAGACACAAAATGGTGGAATCAATACCCACTGACATTTGGTTTTAGGATCAGTCGTTTACTGGATGATGATTTTGCGACTCATGCCAAAGGAACGGTCTTTGAATTTGTTTTGCCGGTGAGTATTATTCCGAAATAGACCCAGCTTCCTTTTTTTCATTTGGAGAAGGAGAGATTCTATTTTCTTAAATAATTTTTGTTTGCATTATATAATAGCCAGGACATGCCGCTGCTCATAGTGGCTCCGCCGAGCACATCGGTAGGGTAATGAACGCCGAGATACATTCTTGCATATCCAACCAGACTTGCCCAGCCAAAAGTAGGAAGGATCACATACCATTTGGAATAAGCGAATGTCATTGAGCTTGCCATTGAAAAAGCTTCGGATGTATGGCCTGAAGGAAAGGACTCATTGGCAGGAGTGACCACGGCAATGAAAGTAGGATCGTGAGCAAATGGCCTTTTGCGTTTGAATATTTTTTTAAGTATGAAATTCATCAATGAAGCAGAAGCGATACTTTCCGTGACATACAAAGAACTTTTTTTCATTTGTACATCATCTTTTATTAAACCAGTTACAAAAAGTGTAGCAGGTGCTGCAAGGCAAACAGGGTTATTATATTTTGAAATGAATTTGAAAAAAGCGTTTTTGTCCGGAGTTCTGGTTGTTGCGATACTGCGTAGGATGCGGTAATCAAAATTATTGATCGGCGTTTGATTATTGACCTGTGCATGTGGTTGCGAAAAAACAAGGACTGTTGCCGCAAGAGTAATAAAAATTTTTCGAAGCTGACTATTTGCATTGAACATATAGGCATGAAATATTCCTTTTGTTGGCATAATCAATTGATCGTTGGAAAGACAGGACTGTTTTTAGTATGATGGATCCAGTTATTGAGTTTATAGCTAAGATAACCGCTGAGCGTTCCAACCATAGCGCCGACCCAAACATCGGTCGGGTAGTGCACACCAAGATACATTCGTGAATATGCAACCGTTCCTGCCCAGAGATAAGAGGGGATGATCACATACCATTTTGGATAAGCAAACGATAAAGATGTGGCAGCCGCAAATGCCAGCGAAGTATGGCCGGAGGGAAAAGAAGGACCTCCGCCACTGCTGGCTTTTATTACTAAAGAATCAGCAGTAAAAGGACGTTGCCGGTTAAAGGAATATTTCATGATAAAGGTGATCGCAGTGGAAACAGCTATCGTTTTTACTATATACATCCCTTTATGAACAGTGATTTTATCATGTGAGATCATGCCTTCGATGATCAACGCAGCCGGGATACCCAAACTGATAGCTCCGGTAGTGCTGGAAACATTTTTCATGAAATGGGTAACTCCTTTGCTTCGGTCTTCAGTAAAATCCTCTTCTGTGCTTCTGTCAAATGTATTCAGCAGTTGTCCATATGAGATTATAGAAGAAAATGATAGGATAAAAACAAGGAACGATCTCTGCAATGTTTGTGTTACTGATTCTTTCTTAGTCAATAGCATTAGATTTTTTTAAGTGGACTAATTCCCGGTTATCGTAATAGAACGTAAAAGGCGCCTGTTTATTGACTCAAGTTAGAAAAACTCTCATAAAGCAGCTAAACTTTCTTCAATGGCTTTGATCTTAGCTTCGGCGTCAGCTTTTTTCTTTCTTTCCAGTTCGATCACTTCTGGTTTTGCATTTTGAACAAATCGTTCGTTGCTTAATTTTTTTTCTACGGAGATTAGAAAACCTTTTTGATATTCGAGGTCTTGAAGAAGTTGCTCTTTCTGAGCATTTATATCTATATGTTTATTTAAATGAACAAAAAATTTACTTTCAGATGAAACAACTAGAATCTCATTTTTTGTAAGTTCTTCCAATCTCCCAGTTCTAAAAGCATTTCTTTCATGTAAATCTGTATTAACAGAATTTGTTTGTTTTTGCAGTAAAAATGATATAAGTGGGTATGTATTATAAAAATGTTGTGTTGAAGAATCGCCAAAAAAATCAAATCGCTCTGTATTTTTCATTTTATTTTTTACTCTTATTTCCCGTAACACAGTTATATCGTTTTTTAATCTAGAGCCGGCTTGAAGTATTTGCAGGTTAATAGCACTGGCCACATTCAATTTCTTTATGCATAGATCGTCATCTCTTTTTTTAAGGAAATGGTAGATTTCTTCTGTAACAAACGGCATAAAAGGATGAAGTAACTGCATCAGCTCTTCAAAAAATTCAACTGTTTTTTCATAAACATTTTTCTCAATCGGCTGTTCAAATCCCGGCTTTACCCACTCTAAATACCAACTGCAGAAATCATCCCATATCAATGAATAGATTGTTTTTAACGCTTCACTTAATCGAAACTCAGTAAACATCTTTTCTAATTCTGATTTCACTTCATTTAAGCGATTTTCAAACCACACAACAGCAAAATTCTCTCCCGACTCATGACTCATCACTCCCGACTCATCACTCCCGACTCTCAACTCCCAACTCCTGACTAACTTCAACGCATTCCAAATCTTATTATTGAAATTTCTTCCTTGTTCCAGGCTTGCTTCATCAAACAGCAGGTCATTACCGGCAGGAGAGGAGATCATAATTCCGAAACGAACTGCATCTGCTCCGTAACGATCAATGAGGTCCAGCAGGTCAGGTGAATTGCCAAGACTTTTGCTCATCTTTCTTCCCTGCTTATCCCGAACCATCCCGGTAAAGTACACATCACTGAACGGTTTTTCATTCATGTATTCCATTCCTGACATGATCATCCTGGCTACCCAGAAAAAAATTATATCCTGCCCGGTGACCAAAACTGATGTTGGGTAATAATAGTTGATGTCTTCATTTCCCGGATCAGTAATGCCTTTGAAAACTTCAATGGGCCATAGCCAGGAAGAAAACCATGTGTCCAAAACATCTTCGTCCTGTTTTAATTGAGCATTTGAAATTGAAAATTGGGAGTTGAACATTCTCTTCGCTTCTTCTTCCGTTTCTGCCACTGCCATTTTCCCATCTTCATCATACCATGCTGGAATTCTTTGTCCCCACCATAGTTGTCTTGAGATGCACCAGTCTTTTACATTTTCCAGCCAATATTTATAAGTGGCGAGAAAACGTTCTTCAGGATGAATTTTTATATTCCCATTTAATACTTCATTTAAAGCTTTATCGGCTAATGAACGCATTTTCACAAACCATTGTGTAGAGATGCGTGGCTCTACGACAGCATTGGTGCGTTGAGAAAAGCCGAGTCGGGAGGTGTATTCTTCTTCTTTTACTAATAATCCTTCAGATTTTAATTTAGCTACTACTTTTTTTCTTGCTTCAAAGCGATCCATGCCGACAAATACCTGGGCAGCTTTACTCAATGTTCCATCAGGATTCAGTGTATCAATTATTGGTAGATTGTGTTTCAGGCCAAGATTATAATCATTGATGTCGTGAGCCGGAGTGATCTTCAGAACGCCGGTTCCGAATTCTTTATCTACATATTCATCAAAAATGACGGGCACTTCACGGTTGACAAGTGGAATAATAACTTTCTTTCCTTTTAAATGAACATATCTTTCGTCGGCAGGATGTACACAAATAGCCGTATCACCCATAATGGTTTCAGGACGTTGTGTTGCAATGGTGACATATTCATCACTACCGGCTACTTTATATTTTACATAAAAAAGTTTTGCCTGAATTTCTTTGTATTCTACTTCTTCGTCACTTAATGCCGTTTTAGCATCCGGGTCCCAGTTGATCATCCTGGCGCCGCGATAGATCAATCCTTTGTTGTAGAGGTCAACAAAAACTTTGATCACTGCTTTGTAATAGTGATCATCCATTGTGAATGTGACCCGGTTCCAATCCACGCTACATCCTAAGCGTTCGATCTGGCTGTAAATAATATTTCCATATTTTTCTTTCCATTCAAAAGCATATTTTAAAAATTCTTCCCTGGATAATTTGCTTTTATCAATTCCTTTCTCTTTCAACATCTGAACCACTTTGGCTTCAGTGGCAATAGAAGCATGATCACTGCCGGGTACCCAGCAGGCATTATAACCATTCATTCTGGCACGACGGATCAATATGTCCTGCACTGTTTCATTTAATGTATGACCCATGTGCAGCACTCCGGTAACGTTAGGAGGGGGAATAACAACAGTGAAAGGCTTTTTACCAGGATCAACTTTGCTGATAAAATAATGTTGATCTCTCCAGTGCCGGCTCCATTTTTCTTCTATGGCTTTTGGCTCAAAATTTTTGCTTAATTCCATGAAGCGCAAATTTAAGGTTTAAGCAAATGATAAACCAGCCTGAATAGCTTTTACTCTAATAGAAAATGAAAGTGTTGAATGTAGTAACCTAAGAAGTTTTAATTCATATTCTTTCGAACATCCTCACAAATGTATTGGGCTCCTTTTTGTACTTCTATTATTGCATGTGTCAATTCTTCGAAAGAAGAACCTTTAGTTACAAAACCTTTTGCGCCCAGTCTTAAGATCCTGTTGGCATAGCTTGGTTGATTATTGATGGAGACTCCGATAATTTTTATACCAGGGTTAGTGGTTAAAATTTTTTCTGTTGCTTCAAAACCGTTGACGGGGGACATATTAATGTCCATCAGGATGATGTCGGGTAATGTTTCAGTAGCTTCTTTGATAGCTTCAATGCCGTTTTCACATTCAGCAACGATGCTGAATCTCGGATCATTGTCAAGCAAAATTTTCCAGGATTCAAGGATCAAGCGATGGTCATCAACCAGCATGATCCGGATCTTTTCATTATTCATTGGAAGCAGGTATTAGTTGTTGCATAAGAAATAAAGACTATAAGTCGTGAATAAAATCTACGGATATTGACTTATAGTTTTTTAAAATCTTATTTACCAGTTATTTAAAATTGAAAAATCAGAGCCTTAACCTGAATAAACTTTTTTATATAGGTTTTATTCAATCTTAGTAAAAATACTGAAATACAAAGTAAAAATACTTAGTTGAATTACCAAATAAACTATCTTTTTTTGATAAATGTCAAAGGTTTTATTGGGGATACGATGGGGATAACCCAACCTTTCCAGAGATTGCCAGCCCGGTTATACTTCAAAATTACCACTCTATATTTTAGGATACAAGGAATCAATTTGGTTTTGTACAAAATCCTTTCTGCTATCGAATTACAATTATATTCGTAAAAAAATATTTATGAGAAAGGCTTATTTGTTTTTAGCAGCTACCATTTTTATGGCTCCTGCTTTTGCCCAGCAGGTTGTCGGCCTGGAGGAAAATATCCCATACTCATATAACGGTTTGGAATATGGTTTTTTTATCAGTAATGAAAGTTCTAAAGAAGTAAAAGGAGAGGACTATGAACGGTACGAACTAAATTTATATGTAACGAATAAAAGCGGTTGTTTGAAACTGATCCCTTTCCGCAACGGATGGAATGCTAATAATAACAACAGCGCAGGATGAGATGCAGATTGCAGAATTCAATTGCACTAATGCGACGGGTAAAAGACTGACTGCAAAAAAGGGTATTGTAGCCGCCAAACCCTGGTACTGCAATGTGAAGATTCCCGATGAGCAGGCAAAAGATAAATACAGAATGATCAATGCGGAAGTAGGTTATGCTATCAGCAACGGGCAAACTATTACAACGAAGGTTATAGTTATTGTTCCTAAAGGTGAAAAGCCAAAAATGAATTGCCGGATCATTTATTTGCCCGAAGTGCAATAAATATTCACTTAAATTAAACCGAATACATGAAAAGAGAATTAACTTCCTGGTATAGTCCTTCATTAAATAAAGAAATGCCGATCGCTGCTTATGGCGATTATGGTTTTGCATTGTTATTGGTACCCACTGCGGCTGCTGATTACCTGGAATATGAACGTTTTCAATTAATGGATCATATTGCTCCATTTATTGATAGCGGGAAAGTAAAAGTGTTTTCTATCGACAGTATTAATAATGAAAGCTGGTTGAATAATAATATGGATCCATGTCATAAATCTGTTCGGCATCAGCAATGGAATGATTATGTGTTTAATGAAGTAGTTCCTTTTATAAGAAACAGTACCAGCTCTGAAACACCCATCATTACCTGCGGTGCTTCTTTTGGTGCCTTGCACAGTATGAATTTTTTTCTCAAACGTCCGGATATCATCAATGGAGTGATCGCCATGAGCGGCGTATATGATCTTACGGAATATACCAAAGGACATTTTGATGATGATGTGTATTTCAATAGTCCCGATACATTATATGCCGAATTTAACTGATCATTTTATACTTGGAACAGATACGCAAGAGCAAGCATATTCATATTCTTACCGGCAGCGGCTCTTATGAAGATCCATCAGCCAGCGGGAAATTTGCCAGGATGCTTTATGATAAAGGCATCTGGTATGAACTGGATGTTTGGGGGCCGGAATGGCCGCATGACTGGAATACCTGGCGGGCGATGCTGCCGCATTATCTGGGATCAAGATTTTAATGATCTATTATATAAAGTCGGAATAATTTTTCCGGTATTAATTTTTGCAGATGTCGATAAATTCTTTCCTGAGATCATCCTGGCTCCAAAACTTTCTAGATATTCTGTATAAACCTGGCAGTCTATCAATTGTATTCCTTCTGTTTTTAACTGTTGTACATATTTAATAAAAGCAAATCGTGATGCATTGCTTATTTTACTGAACATGCTTTCTCCAAAAAAAATTTTTCCGAGCCTGATGCCATATAGACCACCTACCAGTTCTCCGTTTTTCCAGACTTCCGCACTGTGGGCATAACCTAATTCATGCATTTTGAAGTAAGCTTTTTCTACTTCATCAGTTATCCAGGTTCCTTCCTGGCCGGGACGTATTATTTTTTTGCATTGATGAATAACTTCTGTAAAATGCTTTATTGATGTGTAAAATCAAATTCATTTTTTTTCAATAATGACTTTATGGTTTTACTTATTTTTAATTCAGCGGGAAAAAGAACAAACCGTGGATCAGGACACCACCATAAGATATGATCTCCTTCATACCAGGGAAAAATGCCATTGCTGATAAGCCAGTAGTAATCGTTCCGGTGAAAGATCTCCACCGATAGCCAGCAATCCATCCGGCTCCGCAGTATGAACGGGAGGAAATGATAATTCTTTATCCAATACCCAAAGCGACATTGTTCAGAAATTACAAACTTGAAATTAAGAATTTGAGATCAGAAATTAATTTTATCCGGCAATTACTTCTACAGTAGCGCCAATGCCTCTTTCAGTAATAGCATCACATTGTGGTTTTAATTCTTCATAGCTGCCTTGTTTTACAGCATATTTTCCTTTGAAGTGAATGAAATAAGAACATTGTTCTGCCTGTTCATAACTATGGCCGCAGACTTCCATCAAGGTTTCGATGACCCATTCAAAAGTATTTACCTCATCATTCCATACAATAAGATGGCAGGGTTCACTCATGAGCTGGTAAATACTTCTGTTTCTTCCTGTTTATTAGTCTTAATATCGTTTTTAATATCACCCATCATGTGAATTCTTAATACAAAAATATAAATAAAAAATTTGCTGGTATCGTAATTCTACAATGCTTTTGTATTTTTTATTTAAATTATTATATTATGAAAAGAGTAACAGGTATTGGCGGAGTTTTATTAAAGCCAAAGACCCCAAAGCGTTAGCAGCATGGTCTGAACTGCATCTCGGTATTCCTTTGAGGAAAATCAGCATGTGATATTTGAATGAATCAACGAGATAAATTAAAAATTGCCGGTAATACTGTATTTTCTTTTTTCAAAGAGGAAAGCAATTATCTTGAACCCTCCGTTTCATCATTCATGATCTCGAAGGATTGATGCAAATACTGAAAAAAGAAGGAGCGGAGATATACGACGAAATTTCTCAGAAGGAATAAGGTAAGCTTGGAAGGATCGTGTGTCCGGAAGGAAAAAAGATTAAACTATGGGAACCGGCGGATGAAAAGTTATAAGATCAGAAAAAGTTTGAAAGAAATAGGTCAGTGCTTATCTTTGCTGCCCTGTTGAAAAAAGGGAGTTTAGCTCAGCTGGTTCAGAGCATCTGCCTTACAAGCAGAGGGTCGGCGGTTCGAACCCGTCAACTCCCACAAAGCCCCGGATTTTTCGGGGTTCTTTCTTATGGCATACTGCGAATTTGTTTTGAAAGGAGGAAAGGATTCAGTTCACAAACATTATCATGATCATGAATATGGTTTTCCGATTCATGATGACAATCTACTTTTTGCAAGGTTAATATTGGAAATAAATCAGGCTGGCCTGAGTTGGGAAACAATTTTGAAAAAGAAAGATAATTTCTTCAAAGCTTTTGATGATTTTGATATTGATAAAGTTTCCCGGTTATACTGCAAAGAAAAAGAATAAACTTTTACAGGATGCGGGTATTATTCGCAACCGATTGAAAATCGAAGCGACTATTCACAATGCAAAACAGATCAAACAGATTCAGAAAGAGCACGGTTCATTTAAGAAATGGCTGGATAAAAATCATCCTAAAGCAAAAGAAGAGTGGGTAAAACTTTTCAAAGCCACATTCCGTTTTACCGGGGGTGAAATTGTAAACGAATTCCTGATGAGCACTGGTTATTTACCGGGAGCACATACTGAGAGTTGCCCTATTTACAAAAAAGTATTAAGTCAAAAACCTAAGTGGGCAGAAAAGAAGGGCAAATAATAAAAGTTTCTCTTAAATTAATGAGTGCAACGAAAAGACAACTTCTGAATACTCCAGGTAGCCGGAGTTTTTGGGGGATTCCCCCTGCTACCGATATTACCCATATCCAGTAAATCTGTTAATGGATTGGAATCATCTCTTAATCCTCTTGATGCTATTCCGGAATACACGCCTTTCTGATTAAAAATTGCAACAGCATTGGGTATTGGTTCATCGGAAGCTAACAGAAAATAATTATCAGTTCCACTCGGTTCAGGGATAGTGGCGTTAGTAAGGATCGGGACTTCTTTAACGATATTGTCATTATCAAATTTTGGAAATTTGTTACTCACATTCCCATCATCATCCGGATAATAAAGAGTCATAGCACCGGATTGATCCACTGCAAAGATGTAAATGTATTTGAGCCCGGTTAGGTTGGCTGAATAATTCTGATCGAGCACTAAATTGATAGAAATGTTATCACCAATGCGGTAATGCCCATCCGAGATAACTTGTTTTTTGTCTTCATTGAAAAACTCTAAGTGATAGACGAACCCTTTTTTGGTGCCTTCAGGTCCTGTAAGATTTAACCAACCTCGTATCTTCGAAAGTTTCATTGCAATATCAAACAGGCTATCAGCAATGTTTCTTGTATTACTCTCTTTTTGTGTAGCTATTTCAAAGCAATCGGTCTCTATGGGCATTGATTCTAAACTATCTTGGACTGATACTTGCGTTTTTCTGAATCCATAAGCAGGTAACCCATTAATGCCTAACCGACCGAATAAAGTATAATTAGAATCATTAATGCTGTCAACTAATTTCAGGCTTTTATTTTGCATCAAACGCTTATTGTATTCGGCAGCATTTTGTTTTGATAGGGGTAGTTCGACATACAAAGTAGAATCTTTCTTACAGGATTTTAAAATGTTTGAAGCAGTTATATCTTTTATTTCGATGGCAGCACTTGTGTCAATTTTCAGAAAACATTTGTCATTCATCCAAAAAACAGTTGCATAGGGACTTTTCTCTCCTTTTCCTATAAAAGGGATCCATTTAATTTTTGGCGAACTTTTTAATTCTTTCGCAACATTGGTAAATTTTGCAACGTCAGGATCAGATAATTCGGATTTTGGTATGTATAATTTTAGTAAAGGCCTGCCGGATGAGACCCAATTAGTCACCCTGAATTGATAGCCGGGTTTTATATCCTGAATATTTCCCCTTATTACCGATGCCAGGGATTTTGTAACTCCAAGTACTGTATCAATCCTTAATTTAAAGAGAGTATCTTGTTTGTCACTAAACATTGATAATTCGTTCTCTTTTGCAAGTCCCAGGGCAAACCCGGCTTGCAATTGAACCTGCTTGCCGATGATGCCTGAAGCTGCTACAAAAGAATAATCAGAAAGTTTGCCTTTTTTTATCCCGAACAAAGTTTCTTGTTGACGTTCTGCGCTTCCTCCGATGATGGGCTCCTGGCTTTTCCCATAACTTTTTAATATTGCACGTGCAGATGTAAAAATATCTAAAGCACTTGCATCCACTGATTGTTGGTTCAGGGCTTCGGTGAGCGCCTTAGTGAATGCACCATGATGCACCCCATCATAGTCTGTATATTCAGCGGCCTCTTCATTTGATTGTGCAGCAGAAAAAATCAGAAAATCATCACCTGGTCTTGTTTCAGGAATCGAATACCTACTCGGATCTTTCGAATCCCAATTGGCCATCGGCATATACCTTAGCCCATCAGGACGAACGTTCGGTCCACGAGAAATGGAGCCGCTATGACAGCAATCAAATATAACTGTCAGTTTCACTTTCTTATCAAGAAATTCGTTGAATAGTTTAGAAAGCTCTTTGTCCCGGATATCCCGGATTCCTTCTTTCCAGAAATCGGCTGGAACAATGGACTGATCTTTCTTATCTGCTTCAAATGATAAACTGTTCCTTACTTCACTCCCGTGTCCTGCATAAAAGATAAATGCGATATCGCCGGCATTACAGTTTTCCAAAAGTTTATTCATGGCATTCAAAATGCCATCACGGGTTCCTGAATCATCTAATAGAGTATCTATATTCTTCTGTTCGAATCCAAATTTTGAAGTAATAATCGAATACATTGCGTTGGCATCATTGATGCAGCCATGCAGATCTTCTATAACCATTCTTCCTTCAGAAGTGGAAGGTTTATAATCGGGAGGAGGAACGTAATGATTAATTCCGATCAGCAGTGCTCTTTGTTGCTGGCCAAAGACTGGTAAAGAAAAAAGGAATATCAAAAAGAAACAAAAATTCCGTTTCATTTGGGAGGCGATTATTAATTACCTGCTTTTTTTGTTGGAATAGCTTTACTGCTACTACTTGCTGTCTTACTACTTGATGCAGTAGTTCCATACTTTTTCTGTAAAGAACTATTTCCAAGAGATAATATGTCGCCTGAACTATATAGGATCAGTTTGTCAACGAAGCTATTCCTGGAACATTCTTTGACAGATACTTTTACTGAATAGATGCCTTGTCCCCAGCAGGGCTTTACCACTCTCGTATCTTCATCTTTGTAATATCCGGCGGATCTTGGTATCAGAAAGCATTGGCCAATGCATTCAGGATGTCTTTTCGAAAGGTTACTGTAAAATTTATCATAAGACGGATCAGTAGGGTCAAGCGGTGCATTTCTTATCGAATAAATAAACTTGCCCACTGTTACATCCTGGTTGATCTGCCCGGTGCTACTGATATAAGATGATAAAAAGTTTATTTCAAAATCCAGGTTCAGGTTTTTCACATGTTTTGGCAATCGGACTCTGGAAGTTTTAATAGCAAAGCTATCCAGCCGCAGCCTGAATATTCCATTATTCATTATTTCTCTGATCCGATTTGAGCTGGTGTCTATACTGAACTTAGCCACAAATAAAGTATCTCCATGTTTATTTTCACCCCGTGCTACTCTTACAACCGTAAAACCTTTAAAGCGAATCCCAGTAGGATCAAATGGGCCATCAGTGGAGATATGATCATAAAAGCTTTCGTCTTTTATAGCGAAAGAATAATCGGCGGAATATTTCTTTCTCCGATTTTCGATCATACTTTGAATGCCCTGCACTCCCTTGTTTATCAGGAAAGATGCAACGACCCCACGCCCAGGCGTTTCACCAGCAGCGTATCCCTTCTGAGCCGTGATCATATCAAGAGGTAATACGTTCGCCGAAGTGTCAATACTCATTTCTAATTTTTCGGCTCTGGGACTTTGATTTTCTGATTGTGAGAAACAAATGGTTCCGTTAATCAGTATCGCAATCAGCATTGCCGGTGGTAGCACGATGCGTTTTCTCAGCATAACTTTATTGATTAAGTGAAAGTAAAGGGTTGACAAATAATATTAATACCGTGGTTACTAATTTACTTCTTTTTTTATAATATATGCTATCTGTTACAAAGGGAGGGATTACAGAAAAAGATGCCCGGAAAGGCAAATTCAGAAATGCAGCTGGTATTAATTATTTTTCAACACGCTGTAACAAGTGAGAGAATAGTACAGTTCCGTAACGTCAGTTCTGAACAAAGATAATCAGACTTTTCTTTTTTGTAAAGGCAAGCTGCTTTGGAAATTAAATTTAACTTATCCTTGGATGGAGTAACTTAACTATACTTTCTTAATTTGTGTGAGCAAAAATATGCCATGACCTTCCGCCTATTCTTCATCTCATGCTTTTGCATGGCTTTATCCATTAGGGGAATTTCACAAAACACTAATGCAAGAGGATTACCTCAAAAAGCAGACAATACTGTCGCTAACGGAACTACATATGCAATTATTATTGGTATCAGCAAGTATAAAAATGTGACCTCTCTGCAGTACGCAGATAAAGATGCACAGGCTTTTGATGATTTCTTGTTGAGTGACGCCGGTGGCAAGATCCCCGCTGCAAACGTTGAAGAATTTTTGAACGAAAATGCTACCCGGACAAATGTTGGTGATGCCATTTCTGAGATAGCAAGAAAAGCAAAACCTGGTGATCGTGTTTATTTTTTCTTTGCCGGTCATGGCGACATGGAGGACCTGACGCAGATTGAGAATGGACTGCTATTATTGTATAACAGTCCTAACGGAAATTATTTCGGTATGAACGACGATGTACTAGAGATACTTGACCTGAAAAGGTATCTCTCTCCATTATCAGAGCGGGGAGTAGAAATGATATTTATTGTGGATGCCTGTCATGCCGGTAATTTAAAAGGCGGAGTGCAGGGAATTGAGCAAACAGCATCGGCACTGGCTGCATCCTGGGGCAAAGAATATAAAATACTTTCCTGCCAGCCAAACCAGCTTTCATTGGAAGGCTCAGAATGGGGTGGAGGAAGAGGATTATTTTCTTATGAACTCGAAGATGGCATGAAAGGGTTGGCCGATATGAATAATGATGGGGTAGTGAGTATGTATGAATTGCAGAATTACATACAGACGAATGTTGCCAAATACAGCGAAGGCAAACAGATCCCAATGATAACCGGTGATCTCAGTAAACCTTTTGTAAAGGTCGTTGCGGCGGTGCTGGCAGCTTTAAAAAAAGAAAAGGAAGAAGCATTTCCTATGCTTGGTATGGTTGCTGCCAAAGGAAATGACGATAGGTATGTTGATTCGCTTGACGCAGTTGGAAAAAAATTATATGCTTCTTTCAATGAAAACGTTACTGAAAAAAAATTGATCTGGCCAAAGGACACCAACGCTATGAGAGATTACCGGATGTTTGAAAATAGATATCCGGACAATCCGCTTGTTACTACTATGCGCCGCAACCTGGCTGCAAGTCTGAATAACCGGTTCGATAAAATTGTAGAGCCATTGCTGAAAGGGGAAAAAAGTTACTCCACAAGGGATGAATGCTATTATGCTGAATTGGAGTTAGACAGTTGCATGAAACTTTTGGGGGAACAGCATTATATGTATCAAAATCTGAAAGCAAGAAAACTGTATATGGAAGCTATGGCATATACATGGGCTATCAATGAAAAAGAATACAATATTAGCATGAGACCCACTCTATTACAATGCATAAAATTTCTCGAAGAATCTGCCCAGTTGGAACCTAATGCTGCCTATACGTTTGAACAACTTGGAATACTTTATAGCCTGACTTATGATTATAAAAAGGCAAATGATGCTTTTCAAAAATATCTTGCCCTTCAGCCCAATAGTGTTTATGCTAAATATTCACTCGGAATTATTTACAAAGAGCTAAAACAATATGATCAAGCGGAAAAGCAATTCGAAACCCTATTGTTGAAATTCTCCGGAGATTTGGATATGGAGGAACGACTAATAGAAATATATCTGGATAATAATGAAACAAAAAAGGCAAATTCTCTTATTGATCAATTGATAAAAACTGACAGTACAAAGTCAGCTGGATATTTTGAAAAGGGCTTTGTTTACGGGAAGGAGTTTAATGTTGATAGCGCTGTATATTATTACGAACTTGCCCGAAAATATATGGCGGGGTATTGTTCTTTTTGTGATAATAATATTGGGCAAGCTTATTTTGTGACCGGCCGTACTGACTCTGCCCGGAAATATATTCAACGAATATTATCACATGACAGCACATTTTCCTTTGCCCATTTCAATCTTGGTACAATCGATCAAATGGATGGAAATCTACGAAAAGCTATACATGAATTTTATTTAGCTGCCAAAAATTCTCCGGCTTCGCTTGAGGGGTTTATTTCAAATCTCCAGTTGCATTTTGGTAAAACTTATGACACGACAGATCGGCTTTCATACCAAAAGCTTGCAAAAGAATCATTCATTTTCAACATGCAGTATGTGTCCTATCTTTCTATGCTTCTTGCTTACATACGTGAACCCGGGCATTTAGACAGCACCAAGGTCATTGATTTATTTTTCGATCAACAGTTATTTACTTATAAATCCTACGAGGATTTCACCTGGTTTCAAAATGCCTGCTACAAGGCGTTAAGAAAAGATACAACCGGAGCTCTTGAAAGCCTCGAAAAATCTCTGAAATTGGGATTTGGCAATTACTTTATGCTCACTTGCGATAACGATCTTGCAATTCTCCGGGATACGCCGGAATTCAAAGCCTTGGTTCAAAAATATTTTCCTGATAAACCTGCAAAACCTCAAAAGTAGCGCTAACCTTATTTTAGTGTAAACGATGCTTCTTTGGTCGCTTCCGAACTTCCGCCAATATAAACTTTAAAATCTCCCGGCTCTGCTACATATTTCAGATCACTGTTATAAAACTTTAGTTTGTTTACATCTATGGTGAAGCTTACTTCTTTGCTTTCTCCTTTTTTCAAAAATGTCCTTTGAAACCCTTTCAATTCTCTGACAGGTCTTGTGATACTCCCGACCATGTCCCGGATATACAGTTGCACTACTTCATCTCCATCATAATTACCCGTGTTGGTAACTGTAACGGTAGCAATGATCTTTCCCGTGGAGGTCATTGTTGATTGACTAAGTTTAATATCGCTGTAATTAAAAGTTGTATAGCTCAATCCATAGCCGAAAGGATATAAAGGATCATTTGATACATCAAGATAACGAGAAGTATATTTGAATAGAACGTCTCCTTTATAAGGTCTGCCTGTATTTTTATGATTGTAGTAAATAGGAATTTGGCCAACATTTACCGGGAAGGACACGGTTAATTTTCCTGACGGATTAACATTCCCAAATAAAATATCTGCAATTGCATTTCCGGCTTCTGTGCCTCCAAACCATGTTTCAAGAATGGCTGTTACATTTTTATTTTCCCAATCAAGTGTTAAGGGTCTTCCATTCATTAATACCAATACTACCGGCTTGCCGGTAGCGACAAGGTCTTTCAATAAATTCTCCTGGCTTTGCGGCAAACCTATTTCACCGCGGCTTGCTGCTTCTCCACTCATGCCTTCTGATTCTCCCAATACGGCAACAACGACATCTGCTTTATTTGCAGTATTGACCGCATCATCAATTAGCTGTTGAGGAGATTGACTGGCTACTGTAATATCTCCGCCATTTGCATTTAATTCGTGAAGCATTAAAGTGTCATCTGTAATGTTGGCGCCTTTTGCATATAAGATATTTATACCGGTTATGTTTTTTAATCCTTCCATTACACTCACATTAGTAGTAACATCGCTGGCGGCTCCATGCGGGCCTGATGTATCCTTCTTATCATCAGCAAGTGGCCCGATCACGGCAATGGTACCAGATTTCTTCAGAGGTAAAATATGGTTCATGTTTTTTAGCAATACAAAAGATTCCTGTGCTGCTTTTCTTGCATATTCCTTGTTTGATGTTGTAAAAATCTTTTGCTTGTAATCAGGATCGTCAAGATTCTTATAAGGATCATCAAACAATCCCAATTTATATTTTGCTTCAAGTATTCTTCGGCATGCAGTATCTATTGCCGTCCAATGTTACTCTTTCCTTCCTTCAATGATTTTTTTAAATTAGTTACGAAAGCCTTCACCCACCATATCCATATCAACACCTGCTTTTAATGCCAATTGCAGAAACTGTTTGCAGATCACCCATGCCATGTTCGATCATTTCATTTATGGCAGTATAATCAGTAACCACAAAACCTTTAAAGCCCCATTGTTTTCGCAGCACATCTGTCAGCAACCATTTATTTGCTGTTGCTGGTATACCATCTATTTCATTGAATGAACTCATCACACTTCCAACTCCTGCATCTACGGCTGCTTTGTAAGGAGGTAAATAATCATTATACATTCTTTCACTTGGCTCATGTCAACCGTATTATAATCTCTTCCTGCTTCTGCTGCGCCATATAATGCAAAATGTTTTACGCAGGCCATGATTGACGTATTGTTTTTGGAGATCATTTCCCTGGTAACCTTTCACCATTGCTTTTGCAATTTGCGAACCGAGATAAGGATCTTCACCGGCTCCTTCTGCAATTCTTCCCCAGCGTGGATCACGGGCAATATCAACCATCGGGCTGAAAGTCCAGTTGATGCCATCAGCTGCTTGCTTCAGTGGCTGCAATCCGTGCACTGTGTTCAATTAGTTCATATCCCAGCTCAATGCTAATGCCAACGGAATAGGAAACATAGTTGTATGACCATGAATTACATCCAATCCAAAAAGCAAAGGAATTTTCAACCGGCATTTTTTACTGCCATTTCCTGCACATTTCCGAACTAGCTAGCAGATCCATGTGATATTCAAAATGCGCTCCAACATTTCCCTGTTTAATTTTTTGTTCAATGTCTTTGCTGAGCATAGGACCTGTCACATCTACACCAATGCGTCAAGTAAATTCAATTGCCCGATCTTTTCTTCCAATGTCATTTTCTTCATCAATCCGTCAATAAAGGGTTTCATCCGATAGCTATCGGATTTTGTATCCTGCGCATTTTGTGCAACTGCCTGAAAAGAACAGAGGATAAATAAGCCAGTTATAATTTTTTGTAGTGATTTCATGATTTTTTTTTATTTCGATAAATGAGGTTCAATTAATTTTTGCCAGATTGCATATCCTTTTGCATTCATGTGGAGGTTATCTTCAAGAAAGATGTCCTTAATGGGTTCACCATTTTTACCCAGCATACTATCCCATACATTTATAAAAACAGCATTCTTTTTTTGTTTCAAATAATCTTTAATGAGCAGATTAGCTTTCATCATTCTGTCTCTCATTGACCAGCGTGAAGGACTTGGTTTCATCGAAATATAAATGACAGGTACTGCTCGGGAATTTTTTTCTAATATCAGTAAACAATTTTTTAAATCTCTCAAAAACAATTTTGCCGGAAATGGTATCGGCATGCAGCAATATCATTTTCTCCACAATAAATAACAATCTGTTTGGGCAGCATAAGGAAAATTATATCATTTTCATAACGGATCACATCCGATAAAGTTGATCCGCCAAATCCACGGTTAATAATGGGATATGACCCGGAAAATATATCTTGTACATCTTTCCATTTCGTAAAAGAAGAACTGCCTACAAATAATATTTTTCCTTTACCGGGGAACTGAACGCTGTCTTGCTTTTTGAAAGCTTGAATATCATCCCAGAAAGCAGGTTTCTGTTCCTGTGCATTTTGCAATATTCAGTAAGAGGATGAAAAATAAGAATTCCTTTAAATAGGTTTTTCATTATTCAATTTTTATAGTTTTAAATTTTTCAGAAACTCCATTCTCATTAATTGCTTCAATGGTGAAATAATATGTTTTTTGACTATCCATTGCTTTGAACCAATATTCATTAGCATCATATACCATGATACAATTGTATAATTTATCGGGAGCAGTGCCATAATAAATATTATATGCATAGGCATTATCAACCGGGCTCCATTTTAATCCATGCACTTCGTTTATCTTTTTCTGTCCGCAATACCATAAATTGTTTTACCGGAATTGGCTTTGCTCCATTGCCATTTCCAAAAACACGAAGACCGCTGATGGCAAATTTACCGGTTGGCATATGAATGTTTTCCAGTTTTATAAATCTTGCCTGCACAGGTGTTGAAAGTTCCACATAGTCATGCGGCACATCTGTTTTATTATTGCTTTTATCAATCAGCACATTCCATTTTTTTCCATCTAAAGAATAATAAAGTATATACTGGTGAAATACGCCTAATGATTTTCCCAAAAATTCTGCATCCTGGTCAGCATAATTTATCTGAATGGCATTTACTGTTGAAATATTTCCCAAATCCGATTGTATCCATTCTCCTTTATCAGCAGTAGCTGCACTCCAATATGTTTTTATACTTTCATCCACAGCATTGTTTGCATTATGATCACCAAGTGTAGAAGAAACTCTGACTGGTTTTTTATAATTCAATAACATCCATCCGGTAAACTCGACTTTGCAAATGATCAGTAACTCCATTTGGGTAAATAATGGGGATAATCTCCAAATGCAGTATTGCACCACATCACATCATCTTTATCAAAACCTGCAGGCCAGATACCGATTCTTCTTTCAAAATTATTTTTTACAGCAAATTCCAATCGTGGAAACATGCCAGTAATTATTCACAATTATCCTGAAATGTAGCTCCATGTCCTGCTCCTCTTGCAAAACCACCCGGTTTAAAACTTAAGGATCGGATTGAGGCATGTTTTCAATCCATCGAACCAATGGTTACTTTCCAACCACCACTCCATCTGCATATCCACTCATTTCTGTTCCGGGTGCAGCCATACTGAAAATAATATTTACCATTATGTTTTGTCATCCAGGAACCTTCAATAAAGGGATCAAGAAAAGTATTATCCATATATTCGCCAAAACGTTGCCAGCCATAACGCCAGTCTTCCAAACAAATACATGTCGTTCGTGTACCAATTGGTTGAAATGTTTTCCTGTTTAATTCAATTCCATAAGTTGGATAGCGATTGCTGCTTCCATTATACATATACAATCTCCCATCATCATCCGTAAAAAAAGCAGGATCCCATCCGCCAATTTCAAATGAATCCACCAAAGGTTTCCATTCATTGGCTTTGGGATTGGTACTCATCCATATTGTAAAATTGCTTGGTATAAGTAGAACCAAAAACAATCATGGTATCACCAATAATTCCAACTGCAGGTGCACAGAGTTCATCATATGTATTAGTATTCCATGGACGCAAAAATTTTTTTGAAATAAAATTCCAGTTCAGCATATCACTGCTCCACCAATAACCCCATTGATTGGTGCTGAACAAATAATAATCTCCTTTGTAATTTACAATAACAGGATCGGCGGTTGCCCGGTGTTTTCCCCATTCGGTAAAATTAGGAATAGGCGTATAGCCATAATCGATATTGATCGGATTGCAATAGGTTTTTTGTTTTTCTTGTGAATTCATCAACAGAAAAAGAAAACAAAAGAATCAGGAATAGAATATTTGTTTTCATCATTTAAAATTAAACAATCGATTTATTTATTTAATTCGTAAAAAAATCACTAATACTTTGCTCTATATATTAATTTTTTAGCCACGGGCTGTCAAAACCAAGTTTCTTTAATCCCTTCTTTATTTCCGGGCAACTCATAAATAATTTCCACAATAAACCACTTCGATAATTTTCTATCATCACAATAATTGGTCCTTCATCAATGGCTAAATGAGTCTTTTGCATACCAGTTATGTTGTTTCACTGAATGCATCACAAAACCAAATGGCCCCCAAAGTTTATCTTCCAAAGTCATTATAAAAATGTTTCAATGCCGTCATTGAATTTTCAGGTGTATAAGGAAATGAGACAAAGCAGCCGTAGGTCGCAATAACTCCAAGATCATTTCTTGCATCAGGTGCATGTCCCGCATAACCATTGATAGAATAGCTTGATGTTAATCCCCAATCATCAGGTCCGTACCCTTTATAATGTTCAGGATTGTCAATGCACCATTGATAGTTAATTAGTGTTTGTGTTTTATTTTCTTCCCAGTAATCTGCATATTGATCTTTCAATCCTCTTGGATCTAAACCAAGGTAAGAATAGTGCGACCAGAATAGGGGGCCGCCATGCGGAGGATTTCCCTGGTGATGCAAATGCAGTTTATAGCCGTCATAGGAAGGTGGATTATCATTTATCTTTCCATTTTCCGCCCAGCCTTCATGATAGACTTCTGCAGGAACACCATGTGTAGGCGATGATGCTGCAAGTACATATAGGATCAGGCATTCATTGTAACCATGAACCGGAAAATTCATTTGCCATCCATAATCAGGGCTCCAATGCCAGTACAAAACATTTTTCCCATTACGATACCAGTCATATTCCACTTCTTTCCAGAGTTTATCAATTCTACCGGCAAGTTCTTTTTCTTCTTTATCTCCATCTTTGAAAAATTGCCTGGCACAAAGAAGTCCCTGGATCATATAAGATGTTTCTACAAGATCGCCGCCGTCGTCTTTTCTGCCGAATGGTTTTACTTTTCCTGTTTCGCCATACATCCAGTGCGGCCAGGCTCCGTGAAAACGATCACAGGTTTCTAAAAAATGAACGATTTTTTCGAGTCTTTTTCTTCCTTCTCCTCTTGTGATGAATTTTCTTTGGATGGCTACCAAAATCGCCATAACGCCAAATCCGCTGCCACCGGTGGTTATAACGTTTTTATCATTGTCAGGATAAATATTATCTACATGAAATCGTTCTCTTGCCATTCCGCTGTTTGGTTCAGCTCCGTCCCAGAAATATTCAAATGTTTGTTTTTCTACCAGGTCAGACAATGCAGAGTCAGAAATATATTTTGAAGTATAAGTATGGAGTGACTTGGTTTTATTTTGTGAAAAGCTGGTTACAATAAAACTAAATACCAGTATGGCGGGAAATATTTTAAATCTCATTTCGATTTACTTTATAAATAAGGAGCGCTGAAACCCAGGGCCTGCAATCCTGCTTTTACTTCCGGGCAGCTGATAAATAAATTCCACAATAATCCTGTCCTATAATTTTCTATCATGTCAACAATCGGCCCTTCATCAATAGCTAAATATGAATCTGCAAACCATCCATCCTTCAGACTGAACGCATCTTTAAATCCGTATGATCCCCAGAGTTTGTCACCAAGTTTATAATAAAAAAATTTCAATGCCTGCAACGATTCAGTGGGAGTGTACGGGATAGAAGATATCGCTGCTGTTGGAGCAATCACGCCGACATCATTTGTTGGAGAACTTGCATTGTAACCATTGGGAATATCACTGGCGGTAAGCCCCCAACATAAATTGCTATATCCGTAATAACCCTGGGGATTCTGCCTTACAATATTCATAATTGATCTTAGAATGATTGATGGCTTGAGTTTGATAATTAGCATAAGCATCTGTCAGACCATTCGGATTGATTCCAAGAAAAGAATATTGTTCAAAAAATAAAGGACCGCCTAATGAAGGGCCTAATGGTAAAGTGTAACCATAGTAAGTATTGTTATTCCTGATATTTCCATTTCTTGCAAAGCCGCTATCATACACAGCTTTTGGAATTCCGTGTGTCGTTGAAGAAGCAGCAAGCACATAAGTGATCAGGGTTTCATTCCACCCTTGTACCGGGACATTTACTGCCCAACCATGTACCGGGCTCCAGTTCCAATACAAAACTTTTTTTCCGTTTTGCCTAAACCAATCCCATTCTACTGCATTCCATAAAGAATTAATATCGTTGCGTAAATTCGTTTCTCCTGCATCGGTTCCATCAAAATACTGTCGTGCAGTGAGCAAACCCATCATCATATAAGATGTCTCGACGATGTCAGCCCCGTCGTCATTGGTAGCAAAAGGAACTACGGCTCCTGTTGTACCATTCATCCAATGAGAAAATGCACCGTGAAAATGCTGGGCACTATTTTTTAAAAAGCTGACGATCTCTTGCACTCTTGCAAGACCATCAGCTCTTGTTATAAAATTTCTATTGATAGCAGCCGGGATTGCCATAATGCCGAATCCGGTGCCGCCTGTTGTTACTACATCGCCTGAAGTATTTCTTTCTCTTGCCATGCCACAGACAGGATGACCAAAATCCCAGAAGTATTTGAAGGTTTGGCTTTGTACAAGATCGAGCAAAGCAGAATCGGAAATCTGTGGAAACTTATCAGTGGAATCAATCTGCGTATAAAAGTCAAGGTCTAACCTGTTCGTCAAATTTTTTCCCGAAACTGATTTCAGCAAAGTGGTTAAGGAAAAAATAAATTCATTCAAAGGGTTCAGATTCGCCGCGGGAGATATCAGAATGGTACTGTCGCTATTTTGATAAGAGATGTTGTAAGCAACATTGGCCTGGCTTTGGCTTTTATTATAATACGATATGGCAGATGAAACAGAATTTTTATCCACCTTATCAGAAAATGAGATCAGGATGACCGGGTTAACAGTAATTCCATATAAAGTTCCAATTGAATTAAAAGTTACTGAATTTAGGGTATGCCGGATTGTTTCAAAAGTAGTACCGGCGGGTGGGTTAGGTGGTGGATTAGGAGTACTTGAAGATTTTTTGCATTCAATGAAAGGAAACACGAGGATGATTAATAAAAGGAAAAAGAGGTTGAATGCCGTTCTACTTTTTTTTACACGACTCATTACATAATTTATTTTGATTACATACCACACTTATACGATCCTATATTTTTATACTACCTCCTTTTTCATTGTATAAAAGTGAAGGGTGCAAAAAATGTAATAGTAGTTTTAGTATTTAATGCACCCATCACTTTATTATTTAAATAAAGTTTATAGCCCGTGGCTCTGCAAAGCGTATAAAGACTGCACTTCTGAAAGTGATAAAACTTTGTTGAAGACTTTAAACTCATCAAGGTTTCCACTTAAAGCATTCATCCAGCCATTTGCTGTATTTGCATTATCATCAGGCCCGCCTAATGTAAAACTGTCAGCAGTACCAAAATTTGCTTGTGGCGCAAAAGCAGTTGTACTGCTTTGGGATAATAATGCCCCATCCACATACACTCTCAGTGCCCCGGAAGTTCCATCATACGAAATAACCATTTGATGCCAGTTGCCATCTAACATTTTTGGCCAGACCTGTCCCGCATCAAACCACTGATCCATTAAGCAAACTTTACCATATGAATTTGTTGCATTATCTGCATTATTGAACAGCATAAAAAGCTTCGTTTGCTCCCAGGAATAACCAGATTGGTTTAACGAAAAAGGCATATAAGTAGTTGGTCCGCTACTCAAGCTTGCAGGTTGTTGTATCCAGCATGCCATTGTAAAACTGCTTAGCCCGGCTATTGTACTGGTTATATTCGAATTGATATAACCAGGGCTGGCGATCTGAACTGCCTGCCCAATTTTTCCAGTTACGAAACTTATCGATGTAGCATGATTAGGTGTACCTACTGTATGGGATACACTGTCAATGTAACCACCATTGAATGCCCAATAGGCCTTTAAATTGGCAGCAGCTACCTGTGAAGAGGTGCTATAGCCATTTACCGGAACAAAAAATGATTTCTCATCTCCATAAGTTAATCCTTTATCGTTAATAGCATAGGCACGATAATAATACTTGGTGAGCAATGATAAATTGTTCAGCGTAACTGAAAAATTCCCTGCAATTTTATAAACGGGAGTTTTATTTTTCGAAGTATCTACTCCACTTGTAGTACTGTAACAAATACCGGATTCCATTACAATAGAACCACCATCGCTGGTAATATTGCCGCCAACAGTTGCGCTGGTGCCGCTTATATTGGTTGCATCATTGGTAGATACTGTCGGTTGCACTGCATTGACCTTTATGCCAGTATCACTGCCGGTTTTCTTGCAACCTGAAACTGCAAAACCCAGCAGGAAAATCGCTAAAATATAAATGCTATTTTTCATAATAAACAATGAATAGGTTAATGAATTAGATTTATTTCCCTTTACCCTGCAAAACAATCAATGCCTGAATATCTGATGCGCTTAATACTTTACTGTAAATTCTAACTTCATCCATTTGACCGGTCAGATAACCTGCCCAGGGTTGTGTACCGCCTGCTGTTCCAAGACTTGGTGAGCATTCAAATTGTTCGGTACCAAAAATAATCTTAGTGGCAGTAGCTGGGAATACCAGATTGCCCAATCCGGCTGCTGATTGAGTTGCAACTGCATTTCCTCCCTGTAACAATGTGAACGTGGAGCTTGTAGCATCATAAGTCAATGCAATATTCTGCCAGCTATTCCATGGATTAACCAAAAAGGCAGTTGTGAACCAAACCTCGCTTTGTCCAAAGAAATGTGCTTTGAAATTTGCACTTGTAGCAGTACTACCATTTTCGTAAAACATATCTAAGGCTCCCCAAAACTGATCGGAACGGGAAATACAAATTGGAGCAATCATACTGCTAGTGTTTTGAGGAGTATTGATCCAAAAATCAATAGTAAAACTGGTTAAGTTTTTAATGGCATTCGGCAAATCTGAAATGACATAGCCATTATTGACTCCCTGTAATGCTTGTCCTTTAAAACCCCCAGTAAAACTGGTAGCTACTCCTGTTCCCGTTGTTTCTGATACGCTATCTACATAGCTACCATCAAAAGCCCAATAGCCAACCAAACTACCCTGGCCTATTTCTGCAACTGAAGTATATCCATTTATCGTAAATGCTGGTTGATAGGACTTGGTATCAAACTTTTTATAACAGGAGGTTAAAAGCGTACCACATATCAGTAGTAGCGGTAAGCTTTTTTTTATAATATATTTTTTCATAATCATAGTATGATTTTTTAAAAAATTAATAACCCGGATTTTGTGTCAGTACACCTGCACTCAAGTCAATTTCGCTTTGAGGGATAGGCCATACTTCATTCTTATTGGCCTTCCAACCCATGGATCCCAACTTTGTGCTAGCCAGTCCCCATCTTATCAAATCAAAGTAACGGCTTTCAAAAAAGTCCATTGCCAATTCCACTCTTCTTTCATGCTGAATGGCTGTACGTAAAGCTGATTGATCTGTTGTTGTCACAGCTGGTAAAGTACCTGCCGGCGCTCCATTAGCAATGGAATATGCTCTTGCTCTTGCTCTGACCTTTTCCAGAGAAATCAACGCAGCTGATGCATTTCCCAATTCATTATTTGCTTCTGCATTCCACAATAAAACAGAAGCATACCTGATTACTCTTACATTTTGCTGGCAGCCAGGATTTGCTAAAGCTGTTGAAAAGTAAGAAGAAGGTACATATGCTTTGTAATTATACATTGGATTATCTGCATTTGCCGGAACTAAATCGCCTTCAACAGTCGGTGTTCCCCGGAAAATAACAGTTGCGCCTAAACGTTTATCGCCGGCTTCAAATTCATTCACCAAATTTTGTGTAGGCACATTAAAACCCCAACCACCCCACGCTACATTTCTCGGCATTTGTACCTGTGAATATTGAGAGGTTTCTGCAGATGCGTTACCGGGAGTTTCTGCACATTGAATTTCAAAGATAGATTCTGAACTGTTTTCATTGGGAATTCTGTACATCGCTTCAAAATTGGCGAAAAGAGAAAATTGGTTTGACTGTATCACCTGGTTGGTATAAGTTACCACATCACTCCATTTTTTCTGATACAAAGCCACCATTGCATGTAATGATAATGCAGCCCATTTTGTTATTCTGCCAACATCAGCACCTGTGTAAGACGCAGGAAGTCCGGCAGCTGCATCGGTTAGATCCTGTTCGATAGCAGTGTAAACATCAGCTTTGGGAGTTCTGGGAATGTTGTACTCACTTGCATCTTTTGGTACATGTAATCTCAGCGGAACATCTCCAAATGCTCTTACTAACCTGAAATAAGAATAAGCCCTCAAAAATTTAGCTTCTAATAAATAACGGGCTTTTAAAGTTGCATCCATACTTATGCCCGGAATATTATCCAATACCTGGTTACATAAATTGATCTCCTGGAATTCTCCATTCCAAAAATCACTTAACTGGCCTTCAGTAGATGTTGCAGTAAAATTGTCAAAATCATTCATAAACGTAGCATCGCTGGGAGTACTTCCTTTTTCTGCATCATCAGAACCCATACTTTCAACTGCAATGGGAGCAAAGGCTGTTTCTGTCCAAAAGCGCAAATTAGCATACATGGCATTTACAGCTTTTGTAGCATCGTCCTGGGACTGCCAGAATTGTTGTGTAGGTTGTTGCCCTTGTGGGGGCACTTCTAAAAAGCTTTTCTTACATCCTCCTAAGAGCCCTGATATTAATGGCAAAAGGAAAAGGATGAAAGTTATTTTTAGATCAACTCTTTTAATTTTTGCTTTCATAAAAATATTTTTCAAAGAATTAAAAAGTAAGATTAACTCCAAAATTATAAGTGGCATACAATGGATATACGTTTACATCCACACCTGCTTTTGTAGGTGCACCACCTACTTCAGGACTAAAGCCCCGGTATTTAAAGAAATTGAAAGGATTTTGTGCATTCGCATACACTCTTAATCTGGAAATCCCTGAATTTCTGAAATAGCGTTCAGGCAAAGTATAACCCAATTGCATATTCCTGATCCGGAAATAACTTCCATCTTCAACAAAAAATGAATTGGAGAGATAATTCGTACTACCACCTATATTAGCGGAAGGATAAAAATTACTTGTACCCTCACCATGCCAACGGTTATTATAAAAATCTTCAGTGAAGTTTTCTGTTCCGTATCTTAAACCTAGATTGGCGTTGTAGATCTGTACTCCGGATACACCTTGGAAGTCCAGGGTCAGATCAAAATCTTTATAAGAGACATTGGTGTTAATACCGAATATAAGTTTTGGATTAGGGTTGCCTAATACAACTTTGTCTTTCGCATCAATAACACCATCTCCGTTTACATCCTGGTATTTAAAATCACCAGGCAGGGCAGTGGGCTGAACAACTACTCCGCCGGAGGATTTATAATTTGCAATTTCCGAAGCTGATTGGAAAATTCCAATAACCTGGTAACCGAAAAATTCACCGATCGGTTCTCCGACGATGGTCCTTGTATTAAAGTTGTTAGAACCAGTAGGACCAACTTGTTGATAAATTGGATTTGCCCCGGTTGATACATCTAAGACCTTATTCTTATTGATACCTGCATTAGCACTTATTGAATAATTCCAGTCCTTGTTAATTCTATCCTTCCATGTTACCAAAAATTCCATTCCCTGGTTTTGGAAGGTTGCCTGGTTACCAATAATAGTACCACTGCTGGTACCTACTGAACCTAAAATGGGGATATCAAATATGGCTTTTTCGGTTTTCTTATTATACCAATCAATTTCAGCATACAATTTATTATTCAGCAGAGATGCTTCCAAGCCAACATCGGTACCAACACCTCTTTCCCAATATGTAGTCGGCGGAACAACTGTATTGATACTGGCACCTGTTGCTGTACTGCCATCACCTCCTACATAAATGAATCCTGCATTTTGAGTCACTGTTAATACGGATAGATTAGCAGGCACAGACATATTACCGATCTTACCCCAGCTTCCCCGCAATTTCAAATTGTCAAGGAACTTCACGCTTTTCATAAAGTTTTCCTGTGATATCACCCAACCTACTCCAACTGAAGGGAAATAACCCCAACGATTCGATTCAGTGAATTTGGATGAACCATCTGCTCTCATACTGGCAGTAAGTAGATATCTATCTTTATAAGAATAATTCACTCTTCCAAAATAGGAACTCACTCTGTCCAGGCTACCATTGTCTGATACATTGGCCGTACTTGCTGTACCCAGAGAAAGATATTGGTTTCCGTCTCCAGCCGGCACATTTTGTACTGAAGCAGAGATCCCATAAAATTTATATTCCTGTGCACCCTGGCCGATCAGGACTTTTATTGAATGATCATTTATTCTTCTGTCGTAGGTCAAAGTATTCTCAATGATCCAGTTTCTGTTCTCATTCCTGCTAACAGCCAGCTTACTTACAGTATTTCTTTGAGTAATGGTTGCTGTATAGACAGGAGCATAATTATTTATTTCTGCCTGTTCATAATCACCACCAATGCTTGAATGTAATGTGAAATATTTGGCAAATTTCAATTCTAAAAATCCATTACCATTCAACTTATAAGTTCTTGTGTGATTGTTATAAAAATCAATGCTAACCTCGGGATTGAATTGGTTAGAACTTCCAACATGAAAATCGTTGGGGTCCCCATATGTTCCATCGGCATAATAGACCGGCACATTAGGTGCGGCAGAATATAATTGATGGAAAATTGAACCATCAATATCTCTTGATTGATTTAAAACCCCATTAACAGTTACACCGGCTTTTAAGAAACTTGCTATCTGATAATTATTCTGAATGTGTAGGTTGTACCTGTCAAACGTATTTGTTTTTACAAGACCTTGTTGGTTATAATATCCCAGGGATAGATTATAATCTGATTTTTCTCCACCACCTGTAACAGAGATCTGATGGCTTGTTACCAATGCATTTCTTAATATTTGATGATACCAATCTGTATTACCCACAGACGCAGGATCGCTATATTGAGCAGGGTTACCATTGATCACATTCAATTCGTTGACCATAGTTTCATATTCAGGACCGGTGGCCATTTTGATTTGATTCGTGACTACCTGGTTGCCGATATAACCATTATAATTAATGGTCGGCTTTCCTTCGTTTCTTTTTCCTTTTTTAGTGGTAATGAGGATAACACCATTAGCAGCCCTGATCCCATAAATTGATTCTGAAGAAGCATCTTTTAAAACACTTATACTTTCAATATCATTACTGTTCAGGAAACTGATATCATCGTACCATATCCCATCTACAACATATAGAGGATTTGCATTGCCATAAACAGTTCCTACGCCCCTGATCCTGATTTCAGGTGACGAGCCGGGTGCACCTGTATTTGTTATTTGCACACCTGCTACTTTGCCCTGCAAAGCTCCGATAGGACTGAAGGAAGATTGTTTTGCCACTTCATCACCCTTTATTTGTGTCACAGATCCTGTCAAATCAATTTTTCTCGTACTTCCATAACCAACGATCACAACCTGGTCGATAACTTTAGTAGATAATTGCAGCGTAATATTAAGGGTGGATTTGCCCGCTACAGCAACTTCCTTGTCTTCATATCCAACATAACTGAATACAAGAACTGCATCATCCGGAACAGTTATTGAATAGTTCCCATTTACATCAGTAACGGTTCCCGTACTTGATCCCTTGACCGTTATTGAAACTCCTACAAGTGATTCGCCATTAGAGCCGGCTACATGTCCGCTCACCCTGGTATCCTGCAGTTCATCCAATCCGCCTTGTTCTGTAGGCCGCAATACGATCAGTTTATTTTCAAAAACTTTGTAGCTGATGCCGGTATTTTGTAAAATATCATTGAGCACTTCTGTTACGGGCTTATCTATGGCAACTACGTCTACCCGTGGCTTATTTGCCAGCAGGGATTCATTGAATAAAAAATGATAGCTGGTCTTCTTTTCAATGGTAAGCAACACTTTTCTCAGCTCAACCGATTTAAGATTTAATGTAATATTGTCCTGGCTATGGCCCGCTGCCGCAACATGCATGCAGGCAATAAGCAAAATAGCAACGGTTAATTTCATAATCCTCAGGAATTTTTTGTAAATATGTTCTCGGCTAAAAACATAAGCAATTGAAATTTTATTCATACATTTCTTTTGAAAGGTTAGATAAATGAGCTCGCCGCAAGGCGGGACAGTTCGCAATGTTTAACCTTATGGGATTCCGCTGCAACGGGATCCCATTTTTTTAAGATGTATTGTTGGGATACATAAGCAATCGTTTTAAGAGTTAGAGTTATTGTGTTATGATAATTTCATTTCCGTTTATCTTATAATTGAATTTATATGCCAGTTTTAAATCGTCCAGTGCCTGGGTAATGGTTTCGTTTGTAAAACTTACAAAAGGTTTGTATTCGTCAGCCGCTTTTTCATTTTCAAAAATGATATGCACTCCGTACCACCGTTCCAGCTTTGGCGCCATTTCGGCAAACGTTTCATTCTGATGAAAGATCAACCGGTTGTTGATCCACGATGTTTCTACAATCGCACTATCCATAATGTCATAAGTTAACGCTTCTGTTGTTACTAATGGCTGCTTCACTTCCTTTTCTTTTTTCACGATTTTATCAGCGGGTGGCAGGTCATTGGCAACAATCATTTTCTCATTCGGTTTCAGAAAATGTTTTTCTTCCGGCCTGTTTTTTATAGTTACTTCTACACTACCACGGATCAGGCTGGTCTCGGTGTAAGAGTCTTCCGGGTAAGCTTTTACATTGAACTCAGTCCCTAAAACTTTTACGTTAATTGCTTTGGTATGAATTATAAACGGGCGGGATGGATCTTTAACAACATCAAAAAAAGCTTCACCAACAAGATTTACTTCCCTGAACTCTTTACCGAAATTTTCATCATAGGTTAAATTGCTGCTTGCATTCAGCCATACGGAAGAGCCATCAGGCAAGCGCAACTGGGTTTTTGAGCCGGGTCGTGTCGTCACCTGGCTGATGGGAGGGGCTACCTTTTTATCTTTGACATTGTTGTCATTTTTATTATTTATCAGAACAATAAATATCAAAGAGGCAGCCGCAAAACCAATCACAGGCAGTATCCACTTTCTCCTGAATATACGCCTCATGATAGCTCCCTGTTTGTGAAAATTCTCGTCTTTATGCGAATCCGAAAACTCTATTTTTTTTTCCTTCATTCGCTGAACATGCTGTTCCAATGCTTCTAAGGCCGCATGATTATCAACCGGAACCGGCTGATGCCAAATCGAGGAAAACGTTTCAGAAAGGGTTTTGAGGCCGGGATTTTCAAGCAATACTTCTATTTCCTGCAACTCAGTTTCATTGGCCTCGCCGGATAGTTTTTTTGCCAGTAAGTCCCAAAATTTGTCGTTGGCCATTGAGGTCATAAACAATAATGTATATTAATAAGACAGTAATTCTGGTATAAACCCCTAAAACGGGAGCAAATTTTTTTAATTTTCTGAATAGGCGGTTACCGGGTGGTAGAGTTGGAAATGAATAGCAGTGCCCAGTTTTTTTAGAGCCAGAGACATTTGGCTTTCTACAGTTTTTACCGAAAGATGAAGCAATTCGGCTACTTCCTTATAAGACAATTCGTCTTCTTTCACGAGTTTAAAGATTAGCCGGCAACGGGGAGGTAGCTGTTGAATGATTTCATGAAGCTGCTTTAGCATTTCTGCAGAAATCAATTGTTGTTCAGGATCACAATAAAAACTTCTGAGCTCAACGGGAGCATCATCAATATTGATCACAGTACTCTTTTTCTGCTCATTAATTTTATTTATGGCCCTGTTCTTTACAGCAGTAAAAAGATAGAATTTCAAATTATCCACTTTATCCAACAGATGGCGTTTCTCCCATATCTTAATAAACACATCGGAAACTATTTCTTCAGATAATTCTTTGGATCGCACAATAGAGAAGGCAAATTGTTCCAACGAAGGCTGGAAGTGCAGGAATAATTGTTTATAAGCCTGCACATCATCAAAACAAGCAATAGCCTGTTGCAGCAACCGTATATTGTCGGCAGTTCTCACAATCGCAATTAAAAGTAACGATTTTTATGAGTTGTTGAACATGATTTTAATCTGCAAGTATTCTTTAGACAGTTTTCTCAGACTTGTTGCTGCTTATAAATTGTTATTGGCAATGCCCCATATTAAAGAAAATAATATGCGCTTGATTATTGAAACGAAGTAACTGATAAAGGAGAAAGCTATTTTATATCTACGAATTTGCAATTTTTCGCAGTGGAACGTACCAGGCTCGAACCTCCCGATAATTATCGGGAGACCTTTGCTCTGTCAATCCGCCAAAGACGGAATGAACCAATCGAGCTTGTTTCTCAAAAAACCGTTTGGGAAATTCTGTGGGACGTACTGGATTCGAACCAATGACCCCTACTCTGTCAAAGTAATGCTCTAAACCAACTGAGCTAACGTCCCGAGGTTTCAAAAATACGTTTTCTGCTTTAGAATAATTTGCTTGCTTTTATTCTGAATTTCATATTTAATTACAACGATAGTTTTATTATAAATGAATAAATGTTTTAAAAATATAAGCAGCCAGTAATCCACCAAGGATAGGACCAACTACAGGCACCCAACTATAATTCCAATCATTTGTTCCTTTATTTTTCATTGGTAGAATTGCATGCATGATTCTCGGCCCTAAGTCCCTGGCGGGATTAATAGCATACCCCGTGGGTCCGCCGAGGGAAAGCCCAATCCCTAAAACCAATAATGCTACCGGCAATGCATCGAGACTTCCTAATGTTGAAGTGGGTTTTGCTAAAAATAAAACACCAAAGACCAGGATAAATGTGCCGATGATTTCTGTGATAAGATTCTGGAATTTATTTCTGATAGCCGGAGCCGTACAAAATGTAGCTAATTGCAGGCTGGCATCTGTTGTTTCATCATAATGCTGCCGATAGGCAAGCCAAACAATGAATGATCCAATCATAGCTCCAGAAAATTGTCCGCCAAGATAGATAGGGACCTGGCTCCAGGGCAATGTTCCTGAAGAAGCAAAGGCAATCGTTATAGCCGGATTAATATGAGCGCCACTGCCATGTGAAGCAACATAAACTCCCGCAAACACTGCAATGCCCCATCCAAATGTTATGACGATCCATCCGCTGTTATTACCTTTTGTCTTAGATAAAACTACATTAGCAACGGCACCATTTCCCAAAATGATCAGGAACATGGTGCCCAGGAATTCAGCCAGAAATTGTGGCATATATTTATTTTGTTTTACAAATTAAGTAAATAACCATTAGCCAGTTTATTAAATAACTCCAGTTGTTCTTGTTCCCATTGTTCATTGTAACCGTTTATTGATGCCAGCATCTTAGCAACTAATGGAGCAGTTTCCATTGCAGCTTTCGCATCCAGGAAAAGCAAACGAATTCTTCTTGCCAGCACGTCTTCTACAGTAATTGCCATTTCATTTTCAATAATGTATTTTACTTCTGCTTTTGTATATGGATATGATGCGTGAATTTTTTCTGATAACGAAGGATCATCGATCAACATTTGTTTTATAAGATTTGCATCAGATCCATAAATAGACAAATGATCTCCTGATTGAATATCTGTCCAACCATGAATTTTTAAATTCTTTGTTTGTGAGATTGAAGATTTAAGTTCTGCTGTCTGCATTACTTTATTAATTGTATGCTCGGCCATTTTTCTATAGGTTGTCCATTTGCCCCCCGTGATATGTACCAGGCCTGAGGGTAAAAATTTTATTACATAATCCCTGGGCATTACAGAGGTTTTCTTTCTTTTACTTTTCTTAGCCAGTGGACGTAAACCCGCAAAGACACTTTTGATATCTTGATAACTGATTTTTGTTTCGGAATAGCGATTAAAATGTTTGATAATAAAATCTACTTCTTGTTTCAAAGGTTTTGGTTCTGTTGTAATGTGTTCGATGGGTGTATCCGTAGTGCCCAACAATAATTTATCATGCCAGGGAATGGCAAAAAGAACTCTCCCATCATCTGTTTTGGGTATCATCAGCGCACTGTCTCCCTTGAAAAAATTTCTTTCAACAACGAGGTGAATTCCCTGCGAAGGAGCAATGGTTTTTTCAGAATGACCTTCTGCCAATTGCAATAACTCATCTGCAAAAACTCCTGTTGCGTTGATGATCGCTTTTGCTTTAATGGAAAATTCCTTTCCACTTATTTCATCTTTTGCTTTTACTCCTTTTATAGAAATTCCTTCTTTAATAAAATTGCTGACACCGCAATAATTAATTACAACAGCTCCTTTATCAATAGCTGTTTGAGCAAGGTTTATTGCCAGCCTGCTGTCATCAAACTGTCCATCAAAATATAATACGGCACCGGTCAAATGAGAAGCTGACAGATCAGAGAGATGACTTAATGTTTTTTTCTTTGAAAGAAGTTTTGTTTTTCCTAAACTCAATTTTCCGGAGAGAAATTCATAGATCCATAAACCAATTCCATAATACCATCTTTGCCACCATGAATAAGCTGGAACAAGAAAGGATAAAGTATGACAAATATGTGGAGCATTTCGCAATAGTCTTCCTCTTTCCAGTAAAGCTTCTTTTACCAATCGAATATTCCCTTGCGCAAGATAACGAACACCTCCATGTACCAATTTAGTAGAGCGGCTTGAAGTTCCTTTTGAAAAATCATTTTTCTCTAAGAGTAATGTTTTGTAACCCCTGACGGCACTTTCTACTGCACATCCTAACCCGGTGGCACCACCGCCAATTATAATGATGTCAAACTCTTTTTGCTCATTAAGTTTATTTAACTGCTCTTGCCGGTTCATGTAGCAGTTTAATTTTTAGCAATTGACAATGATGCGTTGACAGCGTTTTGCCATCCTGTTATCAGTTCATTTCTCTTTTCATTGGTGATAGCAGGTGAAAATATTTTTTCAACCTGCCATTGCTGTTGTAATTCATCTGTATTTTTCCAGAAACCTACTGCGAGGCCAGCGAGATAAGCTGCTCCCAATGCAGTTGTTTCGGTTACTGTTGGCCTTACCACTTTTGTATTCAGTACATCACTCTGAAACTGCATCAGCAGATCATTTTTTGTAGCGCCTCCATCCACCCGCAATTCTTTAATGTGAATATGACTGTCAGCTTCCATCGCATTTAGAACATCCATGGTTTGATAAGCGATGCTTTCCACCGCTGCTCTTGCAATATGTGCAGCAGTACTTCCTCTCGTAAGCCCGGTAATAATGCCTCTTGCATGTGGATTCCAATAAGGTGCCCCCAAACCTGTGAACGCTGGAACTACAAATACTCCGTCGGTAGTATCTACTTTTTTTGCAAGAGTTTCTACTTCAGCGGAAGTTTTAATGATCCCTAATCCATCTCTCAACCATTGCACTACGGCGCCTGCAATAAAAACACTTCCTTCCAATGCATATTGAGTAATACCGTTTATTTTCCAGGCGATGGTTGTCAGCAAATTATTTTTCGATGCAATCATTTCTTCTCCTGTATTCATAAGCATGAAGCAACCGGTGCCATAAGTGTTTTTCACCATTCCGGGTTGTATGCATAGTTGGCCAAAAAGAGCCGCTTGCTGATCCCCGGCCATACCTGCAATTGGAACTTCTGTTTTACCGTCAAGCAAATTAGTAGTAGCGTATACTTCACTATTGTTGCGTATTTGTGGAAGCATATTTCCCGGAACATCCAATAATTTTTCTAATTCACCGTCCCATTGACAGGTTTTAATATTACAAAGCATCGTCCGGCTGGCATTGCTCACATCAGTTGCATGAATTTTTCCATTGGTCAATTTCCAGAGTAGCCAGGTATCCATCGTACCAAAACATAATTCTCCGTTGGCCGCTTTTTTCCTGGTGCCATCAACATGATCCAGTATCCATTTTACCTTAGTACCACTGAAATATGCATCTGCAACTAATCCCGTTTTTTCCCTGATCATTTCTTCTGATCCATTAGCTTTTAATTGATCACAATAGGATGCTGTTCTTCTGTCTTGCCAAACAATTGCATTATAAATAGGTTTGCCGCTATTCCGGTCCCAGATCATAGTTGTTTCTCTCTGGTTGGTAATTCCGATTGCAGCAATATCTGTTGCTGCAATTTTTGCCTGTGCAATCACTTCCTTCATCGTTTGCAATTGGGTTTCCCATATTTCATCGGGATCATGTTCCACCCAGCCCGGCTGAGGGAATATTTGTGTGAATTCTTTTTGTGCAACGGAAACAACCGTTCCGCTTTTATCAAAAAGAATAGATCGGCAACTCGTAGTGCCCTGGTCTAATGCTAAGATGAATGAAGGCATTTTATAAGTTTATTGTCGGTAAAATAATTATTGGATATCCGAATTTTGTCTGGACGATTTTAATGATACGATGTTAATGACTTTTTTGCAGTGAGAAAGAAAAATTTCTGTACAAATTTTTAGATCTTCCAATCAATGACGTGGTTCACCCATTCTTCTTTATAAGACGTGGTGATCTTTATATAATTATCCGTGTAGCCTTCCATCATCCCATTTTTATTATGACCTTCAAATAATACTTTCCTTGTTTGTCCGGCATGTTGCTCGTGTAAAGTATTGCATCTTCATATAAGAAAGATTGCGAAGCGTTTTATTTCTTTCATGACGGATATTCATCGGCACAACCGGTTTTATATTTAATGCATGAGTATTATCTCTTTCAGAATAAGTAAACACATGCAGGTAAGAAATATCCAGTGAATGAAGAAAATCAAATGTTTCTTTGAAATCTTCATCCGTTTCACCGGGGAAACCAACGATCACATCCACGCCGATGCAGCAATGCGGCATCAATGTTTTTATCAGATTGACTCTTTCGGCATACAATTCTCTTTTATATCGTCGGCGCATCAAACCAAGTATTCGATTGCTGCCGCTTTGCAACGGAATATGAAAATGCGGCATGAACTTATCACTGTTCGCAACAAATTCAATGATTTCATTGGTCAGTAAGTTGGGTTCAATAGATGAAATGCGATAACGCTGAATGCCTTCAACTTTTTCCAGTTCTTTAATAAGTGAAAAGAAATTTTCTTCCTTTGAATGTTTCTAAAGCCCCCTTTAGGGGGTTGGGGGTTCTAAAATCTCCAAGATTTACTCCCGTCAATACAATTTCTTTTACACCATGTTTTGCTAAATGTTCAGCATTGTGAACCACATTTTCAATAGTATCGCTTCTGCTTTTTCCTCTTGCCATCGGAATGGTGCAGAAAGAACAATTGTAATCACAACCATCCTGCACTTTCAAAAAAGTTCTTGTTCGGTCATTAATGGAATAGGAAGAATGAAAACCAGATACTTCTTCAATATCACAAGTGCAAATTTTTGCAGAATCACCTTTTGATAATTCACGGATATGTTGTGCGATATTGAATTTTTCCGCAGCACCCAAGACAAGATCAACTCCGGGAATATCTGCAATTTCTTTTGGTTTTAATTGTGCATAGCAACCGGTGATCACCACTAAACTTTCCGGAGCTTTTCGTTGAATACGGCGAACAATGTGGCGGCATTCTTTATCTGCATTATCAGTTACAGAACAGGTATTGATCACATACACATCGGCCATGTCGTCAAACTCTTTTTTCTCAAAACCTTCATTTTCCAGCATGCGGGAAAGAGAAGATGTTTCTGAAAAATTGAGCTTACAACCGAGTGTATGAAATGCTACTGTTCTTGCTTCTGCCATGGGCGGCAAATTTACAATTTTTGATTGGAGATTGCATTTCGGATATTTATCAGGATCACTTATACACTATGATGAAAAAGGCCATTCCTTATATACTTCTTTTGCTGCTGGCTGTTGCCGTACTTTTTATCAGAAAATGCACCAACGGTAATTCCAGGCAAAAGACGACTACGAGCCAAAAGGACCCTTCGCAGGAAGTGAACCGCAATCATGGTTTTGATCGCCGGATGTCGTATCTTGAATATACCGAACATGCAAAATGCAGGATGGATTGCCGGCATATTACGCAGGCAGAAGTGGAAGAGATTATGCAAGATGGAAGTATCAATTATAGCAAAAGTGATGTGAATGCAACGCCTTGCCCCACTTATGCCGTAGAAGGAACCACTTCAGATAATCAGCGATTGCGAATTGTTTTTGCACAATGTGATTACAAAACAAAAGTGGTGACCTGCATTGATCTTGGATACCGAATGGGAATGTCATTGTCCCGGCGATGATGATAAATATGAAAACAAGAATTGATGCATTACCTGTTGAAGCCTTTTCAATTGGATCTATTGTATCTATGCTTTTATCACTTTTATTGCATCATGCTGCTGATCTTTCCTTTTGCATTATGGCAAGTTTGTTTGGACGTATCCGTGGTGGCAATATGATCTACTGGCTTTGTATGTTGTGGGCTGATATGTGGTTCTCCTTGATTTTTATCTGGGTAAAAAGAATTTATGAAGCCCCACATGATAAAAGAAAGTCCATACATTTTTGTCAGCAATCATATTTCTTATCTTGATGCGACCTATTTTGGTAAAAGCATTACCGACAGCCTGTTCGTCCTTTGGGAAAAGTGGAAATGAGTAAAGTGCCGGTGTTTGGATTTATTTATAAAAATGCCATTGTAACGGTTGACCGTGGCAGTGCAGACAACAGGGCCAAAAGTGTGAGGATACTAAAATCAATTATCAGCAAAGGAATTTCTGTGCTGGTTTTTCCCGAAGGAACTTTTAATATGACAGCATGAACCGGTAAAAGAATTTTATGACGGCGCTTTTCGTGTGGCTATTGAAACGCAAACTCCGGTCAAACCGGTTTTATTCCTGGATGCATATGACCGGATTGCATTATCAAGTATATTTTTCATTGACTCCCGGCCAATGCCGGATAGTTTATCTGGATGAAATACCTGTTGAAGGATTGACTATTGCTGATATATCTGCAGCTGAAAGAAAAAGTTTATGGATATTATGGAAAATAAATTAAGAGAATATAAAGTGAGTTGGATGATACCCCCTAACTCCCTAAAGGGGGAATTAACTGAACGTCATTTACTTTCATTCTTATCTTTAGTTTTAATAGTGAAAAATATTTCTGATATAACAGAATAATAGACTCCCCTTTAGGGGCGGGGGGATGTATTCGCTGAAATCATCATACCGCTTGCTCTTCCGAAAAATTATACATGGTTGGTTCCCGGATCATTTGACAGAATACTGTGAAAGTGGGTTGCCGTGTGGAAGTGAACCTGGGAAAAAATAAAAAGTATGCCGGTATTGTAAAGCGATTGCATCATGAAAAGCCCGAATTGTTTGAACCGAAAGAAATTCTGAATGTGCTGGATGTGGAACCGGTTGTTTTTGAACAGCAATTGCAACTATGGGAATGGATGGCTTCTTATTATATGTGCAGCGAAGGCGAAGTGATGGCGGCAGCCTTGCCTGCGCATTTTAAATTATCCAGTGAAACAATTGTTGTGTTCAATGAAGAATACGGTGATGATTTTTCTGCACTCGATCATGATGAATATATGGTGGCGGAAGCATCTGCTGATAAAAAAAGAATTGAAACTTTCCGAAGTGCAGCAGATACTTGATTCATCGCATGTCTATCCGGTCATCAACCAGCTGATCAATAAAAAAGTTTGTTTTGTATGGGAATCATTGAAGCAAACCTATTCTCCCAAAAAAGAAACTTATGTGTTGCTGAATCCACAATATGATAATGAAGAAGAATTGGCAAAACTTATTGAATGAAGATAAAAAACTACAAAGAGCAGAAAAGCAAATGGAATTGCTGCTAAGCTATCTTCATTTGGTGAAAACAGAAGGAGAGGTAACAAAATCAGAATTGCTGAAAAAATCAGGGGCTTCCGATGCACAATTAAAAGGATTGGTTGATAAAAAAATTCTGTGGACAGAGAAAAGAAATGTTGACCGGCTTTCAATATTTACCAAAAGATATAAAAATTGATTTTGAACTGATCCGCAACTCAGCAAAAAGCTTTATAAGAAATACAGGAATCATTTTCAATTCAAACAGGTTTGTTTATTGCATGGAGTTACCTCCAGCGGCAAAACACAGATATATATTAAACTGATTGAAGAATATATCCGGCAGGGCAAACAGGTATTGTATATGTTGCCGGAAATTGCATTGACCTCGCAGATCATTCGTCGCTTGCAAAAACATTTTGGCGGTTATATTGGTATCTATCATTCTAAATTTTCACAGAATGAAAGAGTGGAGATATGGAACAAAGTGAAAACAGGAGAACTGAAAATTGATACTCGGTGCAAGGTCATCTGTTTTTTTACCTTTCTCCAGATCTCGGTTTGATCATCTGCGATGAAGAACATGATACTTCTTTTAAACAACAGGATCCTGCGCCAAGATATAATGGACGTGATGCTGCTATTTATTTTGCTTCTTTATTTGAGGCAAAAGTTATTTTGGGCAGCGCTACACCTTCACTGGAAAGTTATTATAATGCTGCCACCGGTAAATATGGATTGGCTGAATTGATCAGCGTTATGGTGATCTGCAATTACCGCCTATTGAGATCATTGACACAAAAAAGATTCCGCAGAAAGATAAAACAAAAGTGATATTATCGCCGCCATTGATCGAAGCAGTAAAGGAAGTGATTGCAAGAAACAAGCAGGTGATATTATTTCAAAACCGGAGGGGTTATACACCTTACCAGGTTTGCAATGTATGCGGCTGGATACCGCAATGCAAATATTGCGATGTATCGCTGACCTATCATAAACTAACGAATAAACTGGTTTGTCATTATTGCGGCACTACTTATCCGCCGTTGCATACCTGTTTGGTTTGCGGCAGTCATAATTTTGTTCAACGAAATTTTGGAACGGAAAAAATAGAAGAACAATTGCAGGAAATTTTTCCGGATGCGAAAGTGGCAAGAATGGATATGGATACGGTGCGGGGAAAAAATGCACATGATGTATTGATCCAGCAATTTGAACAGCGACGAATTGATATTTTGGTAGGAACACAAATGGTGGTAAAAGGACTGGATTTTGATAATGTTGACCTTGTTGGGATATTGGATGCAGATGGCTTATTGCATTTTGCTGATTTCCGGGTGAATGAAAGAGCATTTCAACTGATGGAGCAGGTGAGTGGGAGAGCAGGCAGGAAACCTATATCAACCGCTGCGGAGAAGCAAGCGGAAAGGTATTGATACAAACTTCCAATCCATCGCATCCTGTTTTGAAATATGTGCAGCAGCATGATTATAAAAAAATGTTTGCTGAAGAACTGGAAAAAAGAAAACAATTTTTTTATCCGCCTTTTTCCCGGATCATTCATCTCAGCTTTAAACATAAGATAAAAGAAGTGGTGGAAAGGGCAGCTGTACATTTTGCCAATGCATTGCAAAATAAATATGGTCAATATATTGTAGGTCCTGCCGAACCGGTGATCAGTCGTATCCGCAATCAATACCTGATGGAATTGTTATTGAAATTGCCAAGAGATACAAAAACGATTGCCCAATGTAAAAAAGACTTGCTGGAACAGATCGCTATTCTTCATAATGAAAAAAGTTTTCGGAGTGTGACTGTTATCCCGGATGTGGATGCGATATAAAAAGCCCCACCCGACCTTCCCGCAAGGGAGGCCAACCACGCACAAGCCTAAAAGTTGAAACGGTTTATTTTTTTTCGGATATGCACTACACCTGATTTGTAGAACCAAAAGACCTCCTCCCGACCTCCTCCGAAGGAGGAGGCCATCAACCCGCAAAGCTAAAAGTTGAAATCCCTTATTTGTCCGGCAATGCACAACAGATGATGTGGAAGAACCTAATGTTGGGCTTTGTACTGAAGCACCGCTCCTTCTCTATCGGAGAAGGAGACGGAGGATGAGGCCATCTATTCCGGCATTCCTTTTCCTTCATTAATGAACTTTACCAAACTGTTTGTAACATGACCATTCCATCCCACTTCACAATCATTATAACATTCAACACCCGGCACTAAACCAAAATGAGTAAAATCAATTTGTGTAGAACTCTTCTTTCCGGAAATCTCAAAGACGACCTTAATGCCGTTCCATTCCTTTTTGTTGTTGATCCAATGAAGGTTGCAATCGTTTACCTTCCACACCACTTTTTTGTTAGGAACTAATTCACTGATTTGAAAGTCAACAAAGGTTTCGCCAAAATCAACAGTGAATTTATCATTTAGTTTTTCGGCCTTGCCTTTAACCTTCTTTGCCCACCACTTGTTTACCTGACTTATTTTTTTCATTGCTTCTTCTGCGGAAGCATTTACTGTGATCGTTCGGTGAAAATCTTTCTTTTTCATTTTTATTACTGTTTTGATTTGTTATTTAAAATTGATTGCAATTTGCTGAGTTTGCTTGTCCAGAATTTATCAAAGTAGTTGATGAAATCCTGTACTTCATCAAAGCCATCTTGTTTCAATACGCAATGGCGTTCCCTGCCAATACCCGTAATAGAAATAAAACCTGCATTAAAGCATTACTTTGATATGCTTTGAAACAGCAGGGCGACTCATATCGAAATTTTCGGCAATAGCGTTTATCGTCATGCTGTTTTTGGAAAGCATCATGAGCATTTGCCTTCGGCTGGGATCAGCAATTACCTGGAAGGCATCCAATGTTTGTACTTTCATTTTGTAACGGTGTTTATGTGTTCTTCCAATTTTTTGAAGCAACTGTTCCATCCGTTAGTGTGATTGAGAATATCTTCCAACACTTCGAATCCATTATGCTGCAACTGCAGTTCTGTTCCATTATTTTTCAGGACAAGTGTCCACACGACTATTGAATTGAAGTTTCTGCTTTTGTCCTGTGTGCTGCCGTTCCATGAATAGGATAGTTTGCTAAAAGGTTTTATCTCCTTCACTTCGCAGTTGACTACGCCTGCATAGGGGCTGCCGGGTTTTGGCGTGAAGGTGAATTGAAATTTGTACCCCTTTTCAGGTTTGAAATTGTTTTTCATCAGCCATTGCTCAATGAGTTCGGCTCTGGTAAGGTATTCCCAAACTTCCTTCGGAGATTGTTTGAAAAACCATGTTTGGTTGATTTCTTTCTGCATAATAGGTAACTTTTAAGTTACTCAAATGTATAGGTAACTTTTGAGTTACCCAAATTATTTTTGAAAAATTTTGGAAATAAGGAAAAATAAGCGGGATCATTTCATACTCAACGCATACAAGGCAAAGCTTGCCAGCCAGTGATCACCACCGTAATTGCCACTGGTGACATGGACCAATGCTTCTTTTAAAAATGTATCGGCAGTTATATTGAAAAGTTTCTTCCACGGGTGAGAAGCCGGTAATGCAGAAGCAATTCCTTTCATGCACCAGGCACGGCTGATCGTTAATCCATCGAGGTGAACAATGTACATATCCGTGCGGTCGCTTACCACCGGCATTTCGGTGATTCGCTTGATGCTGCGGGGCTCATAAAATTGATTCAGCCAGTTGATGAACGTTTGTTTCGGCAACACTCTTCGCATCAGGTCGGCGATCTCGAGGCTTGGACTTAAAAAATCTGTTCCATCCGGTTCTAAGTAAGCAGGAGTTGCTTTGTTATTTAAGTAAAATTTTTTTGCATGAGCGACAATTGCTTTTTCAAAAGCGGTATCATGCATTGTTCTTGCCCAATCCAATGCAAACACTAACCCGAATGCGGTATTTGGATGCACACCTGTTCTGTTGGGATAAGTTTCTTTGGGTATATAGGCTTTCCATAATGAAACTATTTCTTGAGTCAGTGGTTGTAATGCAGCATACCATTGCTTCGCCATTGGATCATTCCAGGTATATAATTCTTCATCTAATTTCAGCAGCCATGCCCAGCCATAAGTACGTTCATAGCTGGAAGTGGTTTTATATTTGGTAAAATAAGCGGCTTCTGCTTTCATTTTTTCCAACTGGAACGTATTGCTCAGTGTTTGCATGATGCTATCCCTTATCGCAATGTTGGGAAATAGTTTCAACACTTTTACCAATAACCAGTGCCCATGCACACAACTGTGCCAATCGAGGCAACCGTAAAAAGCAGGATGCAATTGTTCCGGCAACAGCGCCGCATCTTCCGGGCCGTCTGCTGTGTGAGAAGTTTTATTGGGAAATTCAGTTGTGATACAACGAAGCGGTAATCTTGCCAACCTGATGGCTTCGGTTTCGGTTAATGTTTGAGCTAATAAAAAGTTTGATGAAACGAGCAGCGCAACAACGAAGATTATCTTTTTCATTTTATAAATATAGAAATTGTACCGGAATCAGCTTTTGTATTGATGTCTTTGTTTCTGCTAATACAAAATTCACCGGGGGAGAAGTCTTTACGTAAAAAATAAAAAAACGAATAGTTCAATCAATGAAAATTGCTGAGTAATGTTTTTTACATACCAAACTCTCCTATTATGCGTTATTTATTGCGGGCCGCTGTGTTACCGGTGCGTCAGTTGACGCAGAGATAACGCATAAAATGCGGAGGCGGCTTTTGTGAACCCAAAGCCATTATAAACTTAAACCTATATCTTATGGCTATACAGGCGGCAGCTTACCTGAAAGGAAAAATGGGGAATATCGTTTTTTACAAACGTTCCGGCACCTACATTGCAAGATCAATCCCGGACCATGTAAAACAATCACCTGCAACCCGGCAGCGAAGTATCAATTTCGGCATTGCATCTTCTGCAGGTAAAACATTGAGGCAATTATTAGCAGCATCTATTGCCAATCCTAAGGACAAGAAAATGCAGAGCCGCTTCTCCGGCGCTATTGCCCTTTGGCTCGGCATCAGCAATGTGGCGGATATGCAGCCTTCAGACAGTATTCCATTTGTAAAAAATTTTTCTTTTAATAATGACGCTACAATAGGGGAGCGGTTTAAAGTTCCCATCACGATCACTCAGCCTGATGCCAACATGCTGCGTATACATATTCCTGCATTTATTCCCGCACTTTCCATTGCGGCGCCTGCGCATACCAGTTCAGTGGAATTCAACATCACAGTTGCTTCTTGTCTTCTGAAGGATGCGACGGCACAGGGAAGTGTTACGGAGAAACTCATCATTCCCTATTCGGATGAACTGTATAATGAACAAACACTTTTTTTCCCAGTGAATACCGGGCCGGGTTCTATAGTGATAACAGCCGGCTTAATGCATTTCAAATTAAACAACGGCCAAACCGATCAGCGTCCTTCTTTTATTCCTTCATCGGTAATGGATGCAAGGTATTATTGATAGTGTGTTGGGAAGATTTAGTTTTTTCTAATGGGGGAATAAATTAAGTGGAGATGGATTTTGCAACGGCCACGCATCGGCGATGGCGGGACATTCAATGAATTTTCTGCCCGAACAAAAGTACAGTAAACGAACAAAAAGTTGATATTTTGATTCATAGCTCAATAGAGAATTTTCAGCCCGGACAACAGCCCAATAGCGAACAAAAAGCTGATGAAATGCACGTCTGCCCTGCTATCGCCAATGCGAATGTTATAGGCAGGCATACTTTTAGTCATTGTGATAATAGTTTATTTTCTTCAATTACTCTTTTCAAGTTGTTACCCCAAAATGTTATGTCACCAAAAGAGTTTATACAGTCTTGAAGTGAATTTAATTTGTCCAGGTAAGGCAAGATATAATTTTCAAAGTCAAATTTAAGTTCAGTAACAAAGTCATTCAAGTCCGCTTGGTCTGTCAAAGTATAACCAGTTTTATTTTTGAATTTATACTCTTGTCTGTTATCAGGTAAATAATAACCTTCCCTTAAATAAATTGTCAAATCGTGAACAGTCGGCTTTTTTTTAGTGATGTCTTTCATTGTCGCTTTTAGAGCAACGCCTATATTAAAACAAAAATCAACGCTGTCTTTACTGTTCCATGAAAAGTTTTGTAAGTTGATTAATGCATAGAAATCGCCTTTGTCTTTCCACCAAGTTTGCCCAGTTGTCTGATAACCGAAGTTTTTTAATGTCGGCTTCAAGTAGGTCTTTATAAACTCTGTTTGCTTTTCTTTCGCTGTCATTCTTGTCGTCAGTGTTGATATTTTGAAGTCGTCCGCTTTGCTAGCCTATAACACTTAAATATACGCCGTTAATCGTGTCTACTCAAGAAATAGAGCTGCTGATTTTCAAGTCAATACTGTTCGCCATTTCAATTGTTACGGCGCAAATACAACTATCATTAAATTGTTCGATACGTATGCCATACTTTCAAAGTATGGCATACGTAGAATTCTCTTATGCAACCGCTTTTTTTTGTTTCATAATAAGTCTTACTCCAGCCTTAGCATTACCTGTTTATTCGCCATCAATCTAAGAAAAGTTTGTTTTTACTGCTTCTTAAACACACACATAAAATACTTCGGCTTTCCCTTTGTATCAAACGCTTCCGGGTAAGTATCACCTGAGAGATTATAACAGATGGTCAGTTGATCATTTTCTAATTTATAAATAGCAGTAAAATGTTTTCCGGAGTTCACACCTTCTTTACCATAAATGTCCATCTTACCAGCAGAACATTTTATAACACCCTTATCAACACTCTCTGCAGTGAACGTATAATTGCTGTCATTGATAACAAGCTTTTGTCCCTGAAATGAGGTAGTTGGTAATGCTGTTCCTCCAATTTCTTGCCGGATGGGCACCCAATTGCCATTGAGTTTGCTTAACTGTTCATTTTTTTGATTGGCGCAGCCAAAACTAAAAAGCAGTAATGCAATGAATGTTGTTAGTCGCATATGGTTTTGTTTGGTAATTGATATTATTAAAAATATAATTTTTTTAATTCCTCATCTCCCTATATTCCCAAACAAAAAACCCTTCTTCATTTTTCTTTGCCGCGGCCAGCATAGCTTCCGCTACTTTCTTTGCCTGTATGGGTTTGTATTTTGAAGGAAGTAAAAAAGAAATAGCTTTCATTACCGGAGTGCCGATCTTTTCTCCAATGCGAAATTCTTTTCTGTCGCCCATCAACATTGATGGCCGCATGATATAAACAGAACGAATACCAACAGTTTTTATCGTTTCTTCCACTTCGCCTTTTAACTTCAGGTAAAAATTTTTTGCTTTACTGTTAGCTCCGACGGCTGAGACGAGTACAAAAGTTTCGCAGCCCGTCATTTTACAAAATCGTGCTGCTTTTACCGGAATATCATAATCCACTTTGCGATAAGCCTCCAGGTCGCCTTTCACTTTTTTCTGCGTAGTGCCGACTGTACAAAAAAGAGCATCACTGTTATCAATTGCGACAACCAATGAATCGCTGTCATTAAAATCAACGATCTTTTTTTCCAGTTTGGGATGCTCTATATGGAGTGATCTCCGGACGAGAATTCTTACGGTATCAAAATAAGGATCATTGAGGAGTAATTGCAAAAGATGACTGCCGATCAACCCGGAGGCACCGATAAGTGTTGCAACCTTTGCCATTTTTCTTATTTTTTATCGGATAAGTATGTCATACTTTCAAAGTATGGCATACTTAGAATTTCCTCATGCTACCGCTTTCTTCACCAACTCCGCTGCTTCACTTAATAAAATTGCCGACTGCACTTTCAATCCGCTTTCATCAATCAGTTTTTTTGCTTCCTCTGCATTGGTTCCCTGCAAGCGAACGATGATCGGAATTTTTATATTGCCAAGATTTTTATAAGCATCAATTACACCCTGTGCTACACGGTCGCAACGAACAATACCACCGAATATATTGATGAGAATTGCTTTTACATTGGGATCTTTTAAAATGATCTTGAAACCGGCTTCCACTGTTTGTGCATTGGCAGTACCACCTACATCCAAGAAAGTTGGCAGGTTCACCACCACTGAGTTTGATCATATCCATTGTGGCCATTGCCAGACCTGCTCCATTTACCATGCAACCTACATTGCCATCCAATTTTACAAAATTCAGATTGTATTTCCCTGCTTCCACTTCAGTTGGATCTTCTTCCGTTACATCTCTCAGCGATGCAAGATCAGGATGACGAACTAATGCATTATCATCTAAATTCATTTTGCAATCCACTGCTACGATTTTATCATCTGAAGCTTTGAACAACGGATTTATTTCCAGCATGGAACAATCTAAACCTACATAAGCATTGTAAAGATTGGTAACAAACTTTACACAGTTTTTAAATGCTTCCCCGCTCAATCCGAGATTGAAAGCGATCTTTCTTGCCTGGAATGCCAGCAAGCCACCGGAAGGATGCACCCATTCTTTGAAAATTTTTTCCGGAGTATTATGAGCTACATCTTCAATGTTCACTCCACCTTCCGTGCTGTACATGATCACATTTTGTCCTTTGCTGCGATCGAGCAAAATAGATAAATAAAATTCTTTTCGTTCATTGCGGACCATCATAATACATATCCTGCGCTACCAATATTTTATTCACCACTTTTCCGGCAGGCCCGGTTTGTATTGTTACCAAAGTTCCACCCAATATTTTTTGAGCAATATCTTTAATATCTTCCAGCGATTTTCCAACTTTCACTCCATTGATTCCGTTTTCTTTTATAGTTCCTTTTCCACGGCCACCGGCATGTATCTGCGCTTTCACTACGGCAAAATTGCTACCATATAAAGCTTTGATCTGGCGATAAGCATCTTCAGCTTCATGTACAGTGCTGCAGGCAAAACCTTCCTGCACCGGTACATTATATTTTTTCAATAATTCCTTTGCCTGGTATTCGTGGAGATTCATACTGTAAAATTTTTGCGAAGATAAAGAATTATGAATAGTGTCCCGATAGCTATCGGGATGTCAATCGTGAGTAGTTTTTTGTAACCAGCTACGGTAATTCTAATCATCGTCTTTTGCGACGCTCCATTCATCTTTCCGAATGCTGCTCAGCATTTTTCTTTACCTTTCTTTTATGAAATCAATAGTAGCTGTTCTGATCATTCTTTTTCTTATTTCCTGTTCGTCTTCCAAAAAAATGCATCCGTAGCTACGGATGGAGAGAAAGAACTTCTTCCATGACAGGAAATGAATTTTATCACCAAGCATTTGCTATGAAATGGCAGGCAAGAGATTCCTTTGTGCTGAAAGAAGTATTAGCAGGCGATGTTCCATCCTTTCTGAAAAAATTTGTTGCTATTCATACTTCCATCACTGATTCTTCAACAGGAAAAATGATAAAAGCTACTTACTATGTAGCGCCGGATTATCTGAGCATTGGTACGGATAAGGATTGGGCAAGAATAAATATTACTCCAATAGCGGCACAAAAGATTGCTGATAGTTTTAATTGTTTTTTGCCAACAAGAAAAATGGTGGATGATATTTACAAAGCTGCGAAAGTAAAATTAGAACCGGTTCCTTTATATGCATTTCGTGACAGTACACCGACCATGTGGCATCATCATCTGATTGTAGAAGGACAACGAAGGGGAAGAAAGGGGTTGATTGCAGGTATTCAAAAAGATGTAGTCATCAGTGGGAAAATTTCAAGAGATCCAAAACCAGATCGTGTTGCGATTTATGGCTGGCATAAATTAGATGGCAAGCCAATTCAACCATTATATACAGGACATATTTTCTGGTGGGTGGATTACAGCCAGGGCATTCGTTTGATCTACCGAAAAATAAAAGTAGAAGGTAAATGGATGGATTATATTGATGTACTGAAAGACCCGGATCTGCAAAGATTATTGTGCGATGAAGAGTTTTGTGATTTCTATCGTTATAATTATTAAAAAGAAATTGCTCACAGATTACACGGATTTGCACGGAAATATATTTTCTTAATCTGTGTTCGTCTGTGAAATCTGTGAGTAGACATTCTGCTTCTTAATGAACAAAAGTTATATTTGCTCCCTTATTTCTTTTTTTATGGCCAAAGTAATGAAGCAGTTGAAGGAGACTGTAAAGTTTCTGAAGAAACAGTATGAACACACGCCACAGATCGGCAATGTACTGGGCAGTGGTCTTGGAAATTTTGCTGATGAAATTGAAGTAGAAAAGGAAATAGATTATCATGATATTCCCAATTTTCCCGTATCTACGGTATCGGGACATAAAGGAAAACTCATTTTTGGAAAATTGGGAGACAAAAGATTGTAGTTGATGGCCGGCCGATTTCATTTTTATGAAGGATATGATGCGACAGAAGTTGTTTTTCCTATCCGTGTAATGAAATTGCTGGGAGTTGAAGTGTTGTTACTTTCCAATGCAGCCGGCGGTGTAAATCCTGATTTTAAAGTGGGCGACCTGATGATCATTAAAGATCACATCAGCTTATATACACTCAATCCTTTGATCGGGAAAAACATTGATGAACTTGGTCCACGTTTTCCTGATATGAGTGAACCGTATAAAAAATACCTGATTGAAAAAGCAAAAGAAGTAGCAGCCGGGTTGAATATTGATGTAAAAGAAGGAGTGTATTATGCTGTAACAGGCCCCACCTTTGAAACGAAGGCTGAATATAAAATGATTCACATATTCGGTGGTGATGCAGTAGGAATGAGCACTGCACAGGAATCAATTGTTGCCAATCACATGGGCATGCATGTATTTGCTATGAGTGTGATCACGGATATCGGTTTGCAGGATGCATAATTCATTACTCATGAAGAAGTTTTGGAAGCTGCAAAAGCATGCCGAGCCTAAATTTGCTGCTATTTTCAAGGGGTTGATAGAAGCCATTTAACAATTTGAAGATGGCAATTGTATTTTTGCCTCGCTAATTTGCATGTTCAATTAATTCGATACACTGGCAAACAAGTTTACATACCTGTTATTGATTGGCCTGCTCATAATTTCTTTCGCTGCTTCAGCGCAGGAGCCTGTTATTCGCAACCTGCAAAACTTAAGAAACAGGGGCGGACCCGGCCAGGGTTTGCACAGCGGAGGCCAGGCAGACAGTCTTGGTCATAGAAATAAATTTGAAGATTCGATTACTATCAGCTTTCGCTATCTTGGATTCAGCCCGCAATTATAAATTGGATTCTTCCATTTCTGATTTCACCCGGCGTTTTCCGATTCCTGCCACTAATATTTATTTGGGAAATACCGGTAATGCATCGGAGTCTCTTTTATTCTCGCCTCATTTCAATGCCGGTTGGGATCCGGGCTTTCATGCATTTGATATTTATAAATGGCCTTTGGACAAAGTCAGGTTTTTTAATACTACAAGGCCTTATTCGGAATTGAATTATCTGTTGGGTAGCCGTGTGGAGCAGATCATTGAAGTATTGCATACACAGAATATTCGATCCCAACTGGAATGCTTTGTTTCAATACCGGATGATCAATTCGCCGGGATTTTTCAAAAACCAGAAAAGCAATCATAATAATTATTTATTCACTTCCTGGTATCAATCCAAAAAGAAGCGATACAATAATTATTTCGTCATTCTGGCCAATAAACTGCAATCGGGAGAAAGCGGCGGCATCATGCAGGACCAGAATTATTTGGATAATCCTATTTATAAAGACCGTTTCAATATTCCTACTCAAATCGGCGGTGACCCGCATTTGGGAGAGATTTTTTCTCTACACAGATCACAACAGGAAATAAGTACAGCGAATTCACGGCATTGCTGCGGCAGCAATATGACCTTGGAAGAAAAGATTCTCTTGTCACCGATTCCACTGTGGTTCCATTGTTTTATCCCCGGCTCCGGTTTGAACATACGATCAGTTATAGTATTGATCGTTACAGGTTCCAGGATTATCCGAATACGGGAAGTGTTACTTACATTCCGGATTCTGCTTATTATTATGATACATACGGTTACACTATAACTAACGATACAATATTATTCCAGGATAGCTGGAAAGAATTTGCAGAATGATTTTTCTATTTACCAATTCCCGGATGAGAAGAACCTGCAGCAATTCTATTAGAGTAGGTGCAACAATCCAAAACCTGCATGGAGAATTTTCTTCAGGCATTAAATCATTTTATAACCTTTTTGGCCATGCTGAATACCGGAATAAAACCCGCAATCAGAAATGGGATGTGGAAGCTAATGGTAAATTATATTTAGCCGGATTGAATGCCGGGGATTATGAAGCCTATGCAAGTCTTCAACGTTATGCAGGAAAAAAAATCGGTTATGTGCAATTAGGTTTTGAAAATGCGAACCGTACTCCTTCTTTTATTTTTGACAGCCGCAGTAGTTTTTATTTATTGTCTGCCGGTCAAAGCTTTAAGAAAGAAAATAATACTCATTTTTTTGCTTCGATATTTCAACCTGCTTTTAAATTAAAGCTGTCTGGTCATTATTACCTGATGACCAATTATACTTATATCACCGATTATTACAAATTGCAGCAACAAAATTCTTTGTTTAATCTTCTGCAGATCTCACTGGAAAAAACAATAAAGCTCGGCAAACACTGGAACTGGCATGCTGATATTTATTTTCAGCAGACGGTCGGTAATGCGCCGGTGAATGTTCCTCTGATCTTTACCCGGAACCGTATTGCGTATGAAGGAAATTTCGGACTTAAAAATCTTGACATTGCATTCGGAACTGAGATACGTTATCACACACCTTATAAAGCAGATGGATATTCCCCGGCGTTAGGTCAGTTTTTTACTCAAGACAGTGCCAGTATCAGCGATAAAACTCCTGACATTGATATTTATCTTCATTTCCGTATCCGGCCGTTCAAAGCTTTTGTCCGAATTGAAAATCTGAACACCATAAAGAAAGGCGGCACTTTTACCAATAATAATCTTGCTGCTCCGGGCTATGCATACCCGGGCCTTTTGTTCCGCTTAGGGATCTATTGGAGCTTTGTTAATTAAAAAAGGCGTACCACAGATAAATATCAGTCTTGCAGGATTAAAAATATCTTAAATAACTGTGCCATGCCTGCTTACGATTCCTTAGCTGTTTCTTACCTGACGAAAATCAGCTAAAAAAATCTGACTTTCTGTATTATCTTTATGGCTAAATGAAAAAGATTTTAAGCGGCATCACTATTCTTCTGTATGTTGTCATGAGCTGTGGCGTGATGATCAACTTACACTATTGCATGGGCCGTTTTCAATCTTTCGATCTTTATTCTGTTGAAAAAAATGATTGCAGTAAGTGCGGCATGCCCATGAATAAGGCACATGGTTGCTGCAAGGATGAAGTAAAGATCGTTAAACTGCAGGATGACCAGAATAAATCCACCGTTTCTTACGAAATAAAAAATGTGGAAACTCCTGTTATAATTCCTTCCGGATTCATAGCAGCTTTCGTCATTAATCCAAATATCTGGTTGCAACAGGAAGTTCATTCACCACCTTTACTTACCGGGCAGGACGCTTGCCTGCTTCATTGCGTATTCCGGATATGAGATTATATCCATTAATGAATAATTCATTGATGTGATGATAACTTTGCAATACACTTACAATTACAAAAAATAAAATTGATAAATCATGAAGACTTTAAGAATATTTTCTTTCATCGTTTTGCTGGCAACTGTAACTAATTTCAGTTTTGCACAGAATGTAAAAACCGAAACAGTAAAAGTTTCCGGCGAATGCGGCATGTGCAAGAAGAAGATCGAAAAAGCTGCTAAAGATGCTGGCGCCACTTATGCCGTATGGAGTACACAAACCAAAGTATTGACAATTCGCTACAACAGTCTTTCTACCAATTCAGCAAAAATTCAACAAAAGATCGCTGATGTGGGATATGATACTCCGAAATTCAGAGCTACAGATGATGCATATAATAAACTGGAACAATGTTGCCAGTATGATCGTGAATCAGTGAACAAAGAGGAGAATAGCAATTCTGTTCAATGTGAAATGAAAGACGGGAAATGCATTAACGAAGCTGCTTGCAAGGAAAAAGGTTGTTGTAAGGATACGGAAAAATGCAAGGAGATGGGATGTAGTGGTAATGGAATGTCTATGAATGGAAAGATGAACGGTTCGCAAAAAGGAGCTAATGGAAAGATGGCAATGAATTGTTCTGATGATAAAAACTGTTGCCAGAAAAAAACAGGGCAGTAAAAGACATAAATTTTCAGCGTTTACGTTTTGAAACAGGTATCATTTGATATGATGAATATGACAGGAATAAAAAAAATAGTGTTTTTGGGGATGATCCTGGTTTCATCGTATACGTTGAAAGCACAACCCGGTTATGGGCAGGCTGCTTATGAAGTGGCGTTGCCTTCGGTAGATGGAGATACGGTCAGGCTTTCATCATTGCGGGGAAAAATAGTACTGCTGGATTTTTGGGCATCCTGGTGTCCGCCATGCAGAGCTTCGAACAAAAGGCTGGTAAAATTTTATCCAAAATACAGAGACAAAGGCTTCGAAATATTAAGCATTTCCATCGATGATGATATGAAAGATTGGAAGAGAGCTATTCTAAAAGATAAAGTGAGCTGGCTTGAAGTAATCGATAAGGGTGGGTGGTACGCACCAACTCCTGTGAAATGGAGAATCGATGCTATTCCTACTTCTTTTTTGATCGATAAAAATGGGAGAGTGATTGCAGTCGATCCCTCTGTAAAGGAACTGGAAAAAATTTTGACTACATTACTTGAAGAATAATTTATATAGAAAGCTTGCCCTCAACTTACATATCTCCTTCTTAAACTGAAAACCGGATCGGTTTTATTTCTTTCAGAATTTGATTTTGCCCTGATAATTTATCGTGGTTGTAATAACCGGGTCAATCCGGTTGATCTTTTAAAATTTAAAATGTAAAATCATGAAATCGTTTCAATATATAGTTGGTGTTATAGTGATGCTTTTACTTTCCCAACTTATGTATTCACAAAATAATACCCTTTCAAAAGATACCGTTGTTACATTCAAAGTATTTGGAAACTGTGAACAATGCAAGGCCCGTATCGAGAAAGCTGCAAAAGTCAAAGGCGTAAAATCTGCTGTTTGGGGCATTGACAGTAAGATGCTTTTGTTGGAATTTAATCCCAGGCTAACTTCTGTAGAGAAAGTTCAGGATCGTATCGTGGCTGTGGGTCATGACCTTGAAAATAAAAAAGCTGATGACGCTGTATACGCAAGCCTTCCCCAGTGTTGTCACTACCGGGAAAATCAAAAACAACCGGAAGAAATGAAAATGGATGATATGTCTTCTATGAAAGATGGGGAAATGAAAATGGATCAAACTGAAACAACAAATTCTGTGGTTAAAGGGATTGTATTGGAAGAAGATAATAATGGTTCGTTCAAACCTTTGGCAGGAGCTTCTGTAGTCTGGCTTGGTACGAAGAAAGGAACAATGACAGATACTACGGGTCTTTTTTCTATTCCTCATCAAATGAATGGCAGGCTGCTGATCAGTTATGCGGGTTATCAACCTGATACCTTAACTGTTTCAGATATTGGAGAATTGAAAGTGATATTGGCTTCTGGAAAACAGTTGAGTGAAGTGACCATAACTGCCCGGCAACGTTCTTCTTATTTGTCTGCTATTAACCCCGTTCGAACACAAGTGATAACTGATAGAGAATTGTTCAAAGCAGCCTGTTGCAATCTGAGTGAGAGTTTTGAAACCAATGCGTCTGTTGATGTTTCTTACAATGATGCGGTGACCGGATCCAAGCAAATACAATTGCTGGGTTTGGCAGGTAATTATACACAATTAACAGTTGAGAACCTTCCCGGCCCGAGAGGCATTGCAACAGCATGGGGTTTGAATTCCATTCCGGGCACATGGGTTGAATCAATTCAACTTTCCAAAGGAGTAGGATCAGTTGCCAATGGTTATGAAAGCATTGCCGGACAAATCAATGTGGAATTGAAAAAGCCGGAGAATAGCGAAAAGTTTTTTTCCAATCTCTATGTGAATGACCAGGGAAAGACTGATCTCAACTTCAACATGGCTCAAAAGATCAATACGAAATGGAGTACAGGTTTATTGTTGCATGGTGATTTTTTTAATAATAAGAGTATTGATTTTAATAAAGATGGTTTCCGTGATCTTCCAACCGGTCATCAGTTTAATGCCATGAATCGTTGGAAATATGACGATGGAAAAGGTTTCATGACACAATTTGGGTTTAAAATTTTAAACGACCATAGAACTGGCGGAGAAGTGGATTTTAATCCCTCTGCAGATAAATTCACTACTAATCATTATGGCCTGGGCATTGATACCAAACGGTATGAAGGATTCTCAAAGATCGGCTACGTATTTCCCGGCAAAAAATATAAAAGCATAGGCCTGCAGTTATCAGCCTTCGATCATCAGCAGGATTCTTATTTCGGAATGACGAAATACAATGCCCGCCAACAGAATTTTTATGGAAATCTTATTTATCAATCCATAATCAGAACTACAGCACATAAATTCAGAACGGGATTAAGTGTTGTTTCCGATAATTACAATGAAGAATTTAATTCAATAGACTATAAAAGAACTGAAACCGTTCCCGGCGTTTTTTTTGAATACACTTTTACTCCCGTTGACAAATTCAATGTGGTAGCAGGCCTCAGAGAAGATCATAATAATTTGTTCGGCTGGTTCACAACGCCAAGACTGCATATACGATATGAACCGGTAAAAGGAACTACTATTCGTTTGAGTGCCGGACGTGGCCAACGGACTGCAAACATCTTTGCAGAGAACAACAGCGTATTGGTCAGTTCAAGACAATTAAATATTATTTCAAGTTCCAATGGAAAAGCTTATGGATTTGATCCGGAAGTTGCCTGGAATAAAGGGATCAGCGTGGATCAGAAATTCAAACTCTTCAATAGAGATGCTTCATTCAGTGTTGATTATTTCAGAAATGATTTTCGTAAACAAGTAATAGTAGATATGGAAGATCCCCGGAAAGTGCAGTTTTATGAACTTAATGGAAAATCATATTCTAACAGTTTGCAATCGGAATTGGATATAGAGCCGTTGAACAAACTGGATCTGAGACTGGCATATCGTTTCTTTGATGTGAAAGAAACATTTGGCAACCAATTATTACAAAAACCACTTATTTCAAAAGACAGGGCATTTGCCAATGCAGCTTACGAAGTGAAAGGATGGAAACTGGATTACACTTTTAATTATAATGGCAGAAAAAGAATCCCGAATACCACCGCTAATCCAGTACCTTATCAAAGAGGAATTTATTCTCCTTCTTATGTGTTGATGAATGCACAGGTGACAAAGACTCTCGGAAAGAAACAAGCTTTTGATGTTTATTTAGGTGGAGAAAATCTTACTGGCTTTTATCAGAAAGACGCCATCATTGCGGCCGATCAGCCTTTCAGTCAATATTTTGATGCGTCGTTGGTTTGGGGGCCGGTTTCGGGCAGAATGTTTTATGCAGGATTACGGTTTAAAGTGAAATAGCGTCTACAAGAAAATTTTCGAAGTAGATCTCTCTTGTTTTTCTTTGACTTTACCGGGTCTTTATACAGGAATTGCCAAAAGCTGCTTTTATCATGTTAATCAAATACAAACAGCCCCTCAGCTCAATGCCGATTGTCTAAATTTGCCGCCGTTATGTGGCGCAATGTTTTTGCAATTATTTTTTTGGCAGCACATGTCAATGTCACCATGTTCATCGCACAGGTGGATGAAGTGGATACTTATGATGCAAAAGGAAGGCCACAAAACGATATCAATACACTAGGAGAATACATTCATGATATGCTATTGCATCATTCCAACAAACCCCGTCCCGATGAGGACGATGATAATGCCCGTTATTTCCAGATCGTTACAATGCCTCTTTTTGATTCTCATCAATATAAAGTAAAGACTTCTCCAGAAGATTTGATGGTTGAAAAAAAGAAAGAATATTCTCTTTTTAAAGAAAATAAATGGCTTTCTCCCGTTTTTTAGAAATTAAGTTTCCTCCTCCCAGGGTTTGAGTATTTACTACAGATTATCCGCCAGACTTTTAAAAACTCAATTCATTTTTCAAAACCATAGAAGTATGTATTACTGTAAGTATTTGCTTACAGTCTTTGCTGTACTTATTACAGGGCTTTGCACCGCACAGGACAGTTTGCGTATCACGACAGATGCGGCAGATAAAATATTCCTGCAAAAAAATCTGCTCATGATCGCAGGCGCAGCTGAATGTCGATGCACAAAAGGCTTGGAAGTACAGGCAAGGCTGTATCCCAACCCGCAATTCAGCATCGGATTGAATGCCTATGATTCTCAAAACAAAAAACTTTTTTATACCGGCCAAAATGGAGAAAAGAGTTTTGAATTTGATCAGCTGATCCTGCTGGGTGGAAAAAGAAAGAACCTCGTAGAACTGGCAAAACAAAATACCAAACAGGCACAAGTTGGAACTGGAAGACCTGTTGCGAAACCTGAAATACCAATTGCACAACAACCTGCTTTCACTGTCATTTCGATCTGCTGACCGTGCAGCAATACAATCAGCATTTGCAGCAGCTCGATTCGATCATTACCGGTTACGAGGAGCAGGCAGCAAAAGGAAATATTGCACTTAAAGAAGTGGTGAGGTTGAAAACTGCCTATATGAGTTTGAATAATGACAGAACAGAACTACTCGATAACATTGAAGAAGAACAAAAAAATCTGCGCCTGTTGTTGCAGACCAACCAATTTGTATTGCCGCAATATGATGATGCATCCTGGAGCAAATATGAGCGATTGCCTGTATTGGACTCGCTGGTGAATCTGGCACAGCAACATCGCTCCGATCTGCAGGAAGCTGTGTTGAATAGATCGGTTGCTGATCTTAATATTCATTATCAAAAAAGCTTGGCTGCTCCGGATCTTACGGTGGGAGCATCTTACGACCAGCGGGGAAATGCTTTTATTGACCAATACATGTTGACGCTCGGCATTCCCTTGCCATTCTGGAATCACAACCAGGGAAATATCAAGGCGGCGGAGGTACAAAGTAATGTGGCGGCTGTTAATCAACAACAACGGCAATCTACTGTGACCAGTGAGGTAACTGCAGCGTGGAGCAATATGCAGCGAAGCATTGCTGAATTTCAGAAAACAAAAAAGATGTACGATGCAGATTTTGCAACTGTATTTGATGGCATGACCACTAATTTTTTGAAACGTAATATCAGCATCCTTGAATTTGTTGATTTTTTTGAATCTTATAATTCTGGTATTGCTGAAGTGAACCGGGTCCAAAAACAATTAGCCCTGTCGGGAGAATCAATCAATTATTCAGTTGAATTTCCAGTTTATTAATAAATAACAGCAGTATGAAAAATATTTTTCTTTTTATGACAGGGATGCTGATACTGGCTTCCTGTCATCATGCAAAGCCAGTTGATCCGCAGGAAACCAGTTTTAGCCTTACTGATACCATGCTGGTGAGGACAAAGTTTGCCGATGCAAAATTGCAGGATGTAAAAAGTGAATTGAAGCTGTATGGAAATGTAACAGCGGATAACAGCAAATCGGCACAGGTATTCCCGATAGTGGGAGGAAATGTGGAAAAGGTGAATGTAGAATTGGGTGATTATGTAAAAAAAGGACAAGTGCTTGCGGTTATCCGCAGTGGCGAAGTTGCCGATTATGAACAACAGAGAATGGATGCATTGAATGATGTAACCGTTGCAGAGAAGAACCTGCAAGTAGCCAAAGATCTGGCACAAAGTAAACTGAATACACAACAGGACGTAATCGAAGCACAAACGGAACTTGAAAAAGCTAAGGCTTCTCTGGACAGGATCAACCAGCTATATAGTATATATAGTTTAAAGCAAGGAGCGATTTATAATGTGACAGCTCCTATCAGCGGTTTTATAGTAGAGAAGAACATAAACCCGAATATCATTCTGACGAACAGTAATCTCAGCAATCTTTTTTCTATCGCTGATATAAATGAAGTATGGATAATGGCCAATGTAAACGAGTCTGATATTCGTTTGATCACCCAGGGAATGGATGCCTCTATAAAAACGATCAGCTATCCTGACAAAATTTTTAAAGGGAAAGTGGACCGCATTTTTAATATCCTTGATCCCGATACAAAGACCATGAAGGTTCGCATTCGCATTCCCAATCCTGACCTGGCTCTGAAACCAGGAATGAGTGCTACCGTTACTCTTGGCTATGATGAAAACAGGAAACTCATCGGAATTCCTTCTTCGGCGGTCATATTTGATAAAAGTAAAGATTGGGTTATGGTATACCACGATCGCAGCCACATTGAGACTAGGCTTGTAACAGTGTACAACCAGGTGGGTGATCTTACTTATATAAGTGACGGTTTAAAAGAAGGGGAGACGGTGATCACTCAAAACCAAATGCTGATCTACGATGCATTAAATGATTAACGGATCGGTTCATCATTAAAAAAAATTTATGAACAGGTTTATTAAAAATATTATTGCTTTCTCACTAAAGAACAGGGTCTTTACTTTTTTCTGGGTGGGAATAGTTGTTATCGCCGGCATTGTGAGCTACATCAAGATACCGGTTGAAGCATTTCCGGACATCACCAATACGCAGATCGTTATCATTACGCAATGGAACGGAAGAAGTGCTGAAGAAATCGAGCGGTTTGTTACCACTCCTATCGAAATAGCAATGAATGGAGTTCAGAAAAAAAGTAATGTCCGTTCAATCACCATGTTTGGTTTATCGGTCGTCAAAATAATTTTTGATGATGGTGTGGATGATTTTTATGCAAGACAACAGGTGAATAATCAATTGCGAAATGTGCAGCTACCAGATGAGGTGGATCCGGAAGTAGAACCGCCGTACGGACCTACCGGCGAAATATTCCGATACACATTGCAAAGCAAAGACAGGGATAGTCGTGATCTGTTGACTTTGCAAAATTGGGTAATAGATCGTCAGCTACGTTCTGTACCTGGTGTAGCAGACATCAATGCTTTTGGCGGCCAGCAAAAAATTTATGAAATAAGTGTTGACCCTGTCCAGTTACAAAAATTTGATCTGACCCCGTTGCAGGTTTATGAACGGGTATCGCAAAGCAATTTGAATGTGGGAGGGGATGTAATCGAAAAAAATGGACAAGCGTATGTGGTGCGGGGATTAGGACTACTCACTTCTATTTCTGATATAGAAAATACGATTATTGATAGTAAAGGTGGAAATCCTGTCTTGGTGAAAAATGTTGCAAAAGTCGAAGAGTCTAGTGCTCCAAGAGTGGGACAGGTGGGATTGAATGATAATGATGATGCCGTGGAAGGAATAGTGGTGATGCGAAAAGGAGAGAATCCCCGAGAAGTGTTGAAAGCATTAAAAGCAAAGATCGAAGAGCTTAACACAAAAGTGCTGCCCCCGGATGTCAAGATGGTCGCTTTTTATGATCGGGATAACCTGATGGATTATTGTACTCACACCATTCTTCATAATCTTATTGAAGGGATCATTTTTGTAACTGTAGTTGTTTTCCTGTTCATGGCAGATTGGCGAACGACACTTATCGTTTCGATCATTATTCCATTGGCATTGTTGTTTGCTTTTTTGTGTTTGAAATTAAAAGGAATGAGCGCCAATCTTCTTTCTCTTGGCGCCGTTGATTTCGGGATCATCATTGATGGGGCCGTAGTGATGGTAGAAGGATTGTTTGTTGCCTTGGATCACATGGCGAGCAAAAATGGAATGGAAAAATTCAACAAGTTGGCGAAGCTGGGGCTGATCAAACGAACTGGAACAGAAATGGGAAAGGCCGTCTTTTTCTCAAAGCTGATCATCATAACAGCACTGTTGCCGATCTTTTCTTTTGAGAAAGTGGAAGGTAAAATGTTTTCTCCACTGGCATGGACATTGGGATTTGCTTTATTGGGAGCTCTATTATTTACATTGACACTAGTTCCTGTTTTGAGTTCTTTCTTATTGAAAAAAAATGTACATGAGAAAAAAAATGTGGTTGCCAATTTCTTTAATAAGACAGTAGGCCGTGCTTTTAATTGGACTTTTCACAATAAGAAGTTGAGTCTTACCCTCGCATTTCTTTTACTGGCGGGAACATTATTTTCTGTAAGATGGTTGGGGACAGAATTTTTACCGGAGTTGAATGAAGGAGCCTTATGGGTGGAAGCAGAATTTCCCATGAGTACTTCATTGGCAGAAACTGTAAAGATGGAAAGCCTCTTGCGAAAAGATATTTTGAGTTTCCCGGAAGTATCCGGGGTTTTGTCGCAATCAGGACGGCCTAATGATGGTACCGATCCGAGTGGGTTTTATTACGTGCAGATGGATGTGAATTTAAAGCCAGAGAAAGAATGGAAAAGAAAATTAAGTAAAGATCAACTGATAGATGAGATAGACAAAAAGTTAAAGAATTACCAGGGAATTGTTTATAATTATTCTCAACCCATCATTGATAACGTTCATGAAGCGGTAGCAGGTATGAACTGTGATGATGCTGTAAAAATATTTGGAGATGATCTTCATACCCTGGATACTCTTGCTGATGCTGTATTGGAACAGATAAAACAAGTAAGAGGTGTTAATGATTATGGTGTGATGAGAAATATTGGCCAGCCGGAGATCAGTGTAGACCTGGATGAACAAAAGATGGCGATCTATGGAGTGAGTAAATCTGATGCACAAGCCGTGATCGAAATGGCAATAGGAGGTAAAACAGCTACTGTAAAATATGAAGGGGAAAAAAAGTTTGACATACGAATTCGTTACCCAAAGGAATACAGGAAAAATGAACAGGATATTGGTAATATCATGGTACCAACTTTGAGAGGCGGAAAAATTCCTCTTAAAGAGATTGGAACTATTCAAACAGTCACTGGCGCAGCATTTATTTACCGGGATCAAACGAAAAGATTTATTGGTGTGAAATTTACTGTCCGGGATAGGGATCTTGGCAGCACTATTAAAGAAGCACAGAATAGAGTAAAAGCCAATGTGAAGCTTCCCCGGGTTATTCTTTTGAATGGGCAGGCGAATTTGAAAACCAGGTGAGAGCCACTAAACGTTTGAGCCAGGTAGTTCCTATCAGCCTTGTTGCGATATTCATTTTGTTATTTATCACTTTTGGAAATATCAAAGATGCAGCATTGGTATTGATGAATGTTCCCTTTGCTCTTATCGGGGGAATTCTGGCTTTGCATATCAGCGGAATTAATTTCGGGATATCAGCAGGGGTTGGGTTTATTGCATTATTTGGCATTTGTGTGCAAAATGGCGTGATCTTGATCTCTGAATTCAATAAGAGACTAAGACAAAAATTATCTCTGCATAATGCGATAATTGAAGGAGTAAAAGTAAGAACGAGACCCGTAGTAATGACAGCAATGATGGCGGCATTGGGATTATTACCTGCTGCATTATCGCACGGTATCGGCTCTGAATCTCAAAGACCATTGGCAATTGTAATTATTGGCGGATTGATCACGGCAACTATCTTAACGTTACTGATTTTCCCCATTGTTTACTGGATATTTTACAGAAAGACATTTATGCATCCTGAAGAGGCTTAAAAGGGCAATATCATTTTCAGGCAAATATTTCTTCCCATATTATACATTCCCAAATGCCCGTTTGGAGATTGGGAGTAATATTCAAAGTATTTCAGCCTGCTCAGGTTGGACTGATATACTTTGTCAAAAAGATTGTTTACCTGGAACTGCAGTTGTGCTACTTCGTCTTTCAAATATTTAAATTCAACGATCATTCCCATGTTAAACAATACATATCCCGGCGTGTATGTTTCGGTATTGTTGAGCGCTAAATATCTTTTTTGAGCACCGTTCCATTCTATCTCCGCTTTGGCAGTAAGAGTAGCCAAAAATTTTGATTTTATTTCTTTTTTTTGAGTGATGCTGCTCTTTAATTTCAATGGAGGAATCATGGGTAAAAATTGTCCATACCTGCCTTTGTTTTTATAATCGTTTTTCCGGTTAAACCCATAAATGAGTTCAAGATCATTGCTGAAACTAAAGCCATTTAATTTTTCAGGATGAAAGGTGAGTGTTGACTCTATTCCGTACAATTGTGCAGATGCCTGCTGGTATTGATAGGTTTTATTGCCTTGCTGATCCGTGATCGGGTTATCATTGGCATCTGTCAATTGTGTGAGGTATATGTAGTTTTGTATGTTGTTATTGAATAGGCTAAGCGAAGAAGAAAAATTTTTAAAATCCATGATAGCGCCAATGTCTTCTTGCCATGAAAATTCCGGAATAAAATTTCTGTTACCAAGATAGATGATATGAGCGCCGGGGTCAAGCCCGTTGGAAGCCATTTCAGTAATATTCGGAGCCCGGTAACCTCTCGCAATATTCGCTTTAAGGCTGATATTCTTACTCAGTTCATAAGTGAGCCCTAAACTTGCCGATGTACCATTGAACATTTTTCTATAACCGGGAAATTGTAGAATGGCATTTGCAGTATCGGGGAAGCTGACATGTTCATTAAATCCAGTTGCTGCATCTGTTCTTAAATAGAGATTTTTCCATTGTACGGATCGTATATCAAAACGAATTCCGCCGCTGATGTTCCATTTATTATGCTGCCATTTTTCATACAAATAGACCCCTGCATCCAGCAAATTGTAATCTGGTATCGGGAAATCGGTGGCATCAATACTTTTGTTTTTTTGCAGCATGCCATTAATGCCAATAGTTGTTTCCAGATTGAAAAATTCCGGCGCATTATAACGTAACCCGTAATTCCATGTATTTAACCGTACATACATCCCCGGTTGTGCAGGTGCAGTAGGATGGCTGTATTCTCTCCGGATATTTTGTTGAAAACTCAGCAGTGCATCTACATTTCCATTTCCTATTTGATAAAAATGATGTGTATAAATTCTGTAGTGCTGAATATGCTGGTGCAATGGTGAAAGCCGGTAGGTATTTAATTCATCGTCAGAAACGATCGGGCGGTTCTTTATGTCGTCATTGCTGCCCTCGGAAATTTGGTTGGTAAATTTTCTTGTGAGTGAATCACGGCTGCCATCAGGAATGCCCTGCAGGTCATCATACAATGTGAAACTTAAATGTGAATATCCCGTTGATCTTTTATAACCAATAAGAGTTGAAAAATTTTTTTCATTAAAGTTGGTATTATAAACCCTGCCATCAACTGCGTTGCGGTAATTTTTTGCAAAGCGGTAAGATCCTGAAACGGCAAACAGGAAATGTTTGTCACTATATCCAAGCCGCAAAGCCTCTCCGAATAAATTGTTGTTTGCCTGGTAATCAGAAATAAATTTTCCGTGAAGTTTTTTATCATTGTCGTCCGGCACATACGGAAACAAACTTACCACACCTGCCAATGCATCTGAGCCATACATTAGGCTGGCGGGGCCTTTGATTACCTCTGCTTTGGTAATGTTGTATTCATCCATTTCAATTCCATGCTCATCACCCCATTGCTGTCCTTCCTGCCGGATGCCATCGTATAAAACAAGCACACGATTATAGCCAAGTCCCCGGATAGATGGTTTTGAAATATTTGGTCCCGTTTTTATTGCATTCAACCCGGGAACATTTTTCACTAATGCATCGATCAGGTTACCTGCGCTTGTTTGTTCAAGGGCTTTTGCAGAAACACTTGCTATTGCAACAGGATTTTCTCTCACTTCTGTCGCTTTTGAAACGCCGGTGACAACTATTTCCGTGAGAGTTGTTTCTTCTTTGGCAAGATTAAAATCCAATACTATATTTTCTCCGGCTTTCAGTGAAATTATTTTTTGTACATCCATATAACCAACACAGGAAACATGAAGCATAAAGGAACCGGCCTGAATGTTTTTTATGGAGTAGTTGCCTGCACTGTCTGCTGAAGCGCCAAAGGGCGAGCCGGTTAAAACAATATTCGCAAATTCCAGTGGTTTGTTGTTGGATATTATTTTTCCCTGTATGGAAGCAGACTGGCTGCAGGCGATATGGCTTGCAATAAGAAAAACCTGCAGCAAACACAAAGGCGCGGCGACACAATTCAACCTCTTTATTTTAGCCATATTAAAAATAAAATTTAGACAAGCCTAAAAATATTTCAAAAATAAGCCATTTACATTATTTGAAAAAATAAAAATGAAAAAAGGATTATTGCCTGTAATCTTCTCTTACCGGGCTGAAGGCATCAATTAATTTGCAAAAAGTTTTTGCTACTGCAGTGTGTGGCGTATTGGAAGGAATGACATGATACATGCCGGATGTTAATGAGCAAGGCTTGCCGTCAATGATCATATCCAGTTGTCCTTCGATGATATAAGTGATCTGTTCTTGTATGTGATGATGCATGGGAATGCTGACTCCTTCCAAAAGTTCAACATATCCAAAGGTCATATTTTGACCATGTGCATAATACCCGGTGATGCCTGGAACAAGCTCTTTTGGTTTAATGTTTTTTATTTGTTGCATAGAGAGGCTGTTATTTATTCTTCAAATAAACAAAAACTTCCGCCCACCCATTCTTTATCTTTGTTATAACGAACGCCGATCATCTTTCCTTTGCTGATACGGGCAAGATTATTAGCGGCTACAGGTCTTGCCGCTCCGTCTTTCCAGAAATAAAAAATTCTTATTTCAGCTTTGGCAGGAATATCCGGTGTTTCGAATCACATCCGCATATTTTACTTTACGTTGCAGTATCCAGTTCTCAGGGTCTTTTACATTTTCAATATCTTCTTTGGTCAACATCAATTACCACACCTTGTCCGGCAAATGAGAATAATGGTTTCAAAACATAATTCTCCAGGTCAGCAGGAATTTGTTTTACTTCATTCAGAAAATAAGTTTGGGGCACATAAGGATGATGGATGAAAGGCAATGTGTATTTACTGATGCGATAAAACCAGTTGGGATGAGCGATCCATTCCACATCCAATTCTTCAAACATGATCTTTCCTTTTTCCTGCACTTCAGGACGTCTGGTGCTGCAGGTCATCAAAGATGATGCGGTTGTAAATGCGTTTTACTTCTGTTTTCTTTCCATTCATTCAGGTAAAACAGTTTTCTTACCTTCTTTGATCAGTTCAGTCAGACAAACCATTTTGAATGCCGAGATAATCTTCGTGTGCAATAAAAATCAATTCTTGTTTTTTGTTTTTTGGGAAATATTTCCAGCAAGTATCACATTTTCAGGTTTTTCATCCGCAAGAATGATTTCTTTTAATAACTGGATATAAGTTTCTTTGTGATAGCCATTCAGATAACTTTGAAAATCCATGGTGGAGTATAAAAATGTTTCCGGATGAATTTCCGGTACTAACGCTTCGTAGGCAAAGAGACTGGCGAAGCCCTGCATCTCGACCAATTGAGGTTCGTATTCACCATTTTCATTAATGCAAATGCCGAAATCAAAACAAATGAAATGCGAATGATCATTTTCATTGGGTACTGCCAGGTTTTTGGGAATAGCATTTTTTGTAAGCTCCTTAAATTTTGGATCAACGATAATATCAACGATGCTTTCGCAGGCGTGCCAGCATTTTTTCTTGTAAAATCTTTTGGAACAAATACCGGAGTTTCTGCTACTCTGAATTCAATAGCACCGGGATGAACATCATTCAGGTCTTTTAAAAACGCTTCATATTTTTCTTTGGTAAATGCTGCATTATACTCTTTCGGATGGATGGGATCATGTCCCTTGGTTTTAACGGAAAGTATGAATGAAGGAATAGTAGTAGCGAGTATGAAATGAGTGTGAGTAGTTGAAGGGATTATGAGTAATAGATGATATTAATATAAGATACCTCTTTAGCATTGGAAAGAATAACGATAATTGATGCAATGAACTGTTACACCGTTGGCATGAAATGTTCGACAGCCTGGTTCAAAAAATTGGGAAGTACATGATGAATAGGTCCACATGATTTTATCCGGATCATTCAATTGTTCCAGCATACTGTTCAGTTTTTCTTCACCATAATTTTCGATCACTGTTTTCTTTTTTTCTTCTGTTTGCAGGTGGATATTCATACCAATTGGATCAGCTTCCGGATGAAACTGTGTGCCGATCATATATTCATTGAAACGAATTCCCATCACAGCTCTTTCATAAGGTACATGTGGACGTTCTTTTTCAATACAAAGAATTTTGGCTCCCATTTTGTTCAGTACATCATGATTGGGTTGAACCACCTGGTAATCCCGGCTGTCAACTGCATAAAAAGGATCATTGAGGCCATCAAAGACAGGTTCATCTTTTGCCTGCTTCCAGCATGTGAACAGGAAAAACACCAAAGGCTGTGGATCTTCTTTTCCGAACAATACCTGCATTGAAATAACGGCTGGCTAATTGAAAAGAATGGCAAATAAAAAAAATATATTTTTTCTGTGTGTTAGAAGGGTTGTTATTCCAGCGTTGCATTTCATTCAGCCAATGGCTCCAGGCAATATCCCAGTCTTCAAAACGGGTTGCCAATGGGACTCGCCGGGGCCGCCGCTGGAAATATAAATGTCATAAGAAGTATCGGGCAATTCATTTTTTAATCTCACATCAAATTCATCTTTCTGCACATTCAGGTCATTAGCCATTTACCCATTGATCTGATGATCTCACGGATACAACGCATGCCCTGGTTGGGCTTGCCTTCATAGAGGTCGAGGATCGCAATACGGATGGTTTTTCTTCCATTGTTCATTCGGCAAAAATAATAATATTTAACGACGGTCATAGTCATAATTGACAAATTCCTACAAATGTGGATTGTTTGATTGTAGTAAGTAGAATTATGTACCGGCTAGACTATCAGCTTCTGCATCGTACTTCAGCTTTTGCTGCATCGTATTCAATGTCAAGATGGTGTAGATAATAGATTTTTATTCTATAAATCACTTAATCTAAATCGTTAGACTATTTCTTTCATAAACTTTCTCTCCACCCAAAAAAGTTTTCAACACTTTTACCTGCAATAATTCTTTCTCGATCTTCTTTCATCAGGTCTTTATCCAGAATAATAAAGTCAGCAAACTTTCCTTTTTCCAAAGAACCTTTTTCATTTTCTTCAAAATTTGCTTTTGCTGCCCAGATGGTCATACCTCTTAATGTTTCTTCTCTTGTCAATGCATTTTCCATTTGATAACCGCCATCCGGCCAGCCTTTTGCATCTTTTCGAACAACGGCTGCATAAAATGTTTTGAATGGAGAAATATCTTCTACAGGAAAATCAGTTCCCAATGGTATCCATCCGTTTTGTTGCAATAATTGTTTATAGGCATAAGCGCCTTTTACTCTTTCTTTTCCCAAACGATCGCCTGCCCAATACATATCACTGATGTAGCATGTGTTGGCTGTACAGAAGGAATAATGAATGTAATCACCAAACAAATTAAAATCATTTTGATTGATCACCTGTGCATGTTCAATTCGCCAGCGCAGATCATTTTTACCTTTTAAATATTTTGCATAAATATTCAGCATCGTTCTGTTGCCGCTGTCGCCAATAGCATGTGTACACATCTGCCATCCTTTTTGATGAAATTATATTGGCAACAGAATCAAAATGTGCTTGTGAACTTAATAAAAATCCAGACCAGTCCGGGTTTATCAGAATAAGGTTGCAGCAAACAGGCTCCTCTTGAACCCAATGCGCCATCAGCATATACTTTAAATGCTTCTTACATTCAACCTGATCTGTTTTAATGATTCCCGTTTTTCAAAGATAATCATAATTTGCTTTATTATCACTCAGCATTACATACAATACGCATTTTCAATTCGCCGCTTTTCTGCATGGCTTTCAATAATTAACTACTGCTTCATAAGCCAAACCACAATCATCAATAGTTGTAAGGCCGACGGCAAAACAATTTTTTTGAGCATCCTATCAATGCTTCTTTAAATTGTTCTTTGTGTGTGGCCGGGAATTTTTGAAGAAACAAGATCAACTGCATTGTCAATTAAAATACCGGTCAGTTTGCCATTTTTTACTTCCATTTCTCCACCAGTCAATTTATCTCCTGCTTTTATTCCTGCCATGTCCAATGCTTTTTGATTGGCAATAGCAGCATGGCCATCTATTCTTGTCAAGCAAAACAGGTCGATCCGGAAATAATTCATTTAGTTTTTCATTGGTGGGGAATTCTTTTACCGCCCAGTCATTCTGATCCCAGCCTCGTCCCAGTATCCAGTCCATTCGGATTTTCTGCTGCAAATTCTTTTACTCTTTCAATTACTTCATCCCAGCTTTTGGTGTCAACAAGATTTACTCTTTGTAAACTGATTGCCATATCCTACAAAATGAGCATGTGCATCAATAAAACCGGGATAAATGAATTTTCCTTGTGCATCTATTTTTTCTTTTGCGTCATATTTTTTTTCAAGATCAGCTGTTTTACCTGTTGCAACAATCTTTCCATCTTTTACTGCCATTGCTTCAGCAGTAGAAAAAGAAGAATCAACAGTATAAATAGTAGCATTATAAACAAGCAGATCAACTTTTTCTTTTTGCGAACAGGAAGATCAAGCTAAAGCAAATACTGTGATAACTGAAATATAATTTTTTCATTAAAATCTATTTTAATCCAAGGAATCATGGTTCTATATTCATGAATTTAATTCAGGATGTTTTTTATTATGATCTGTTTTATCCTGGAATGCTTTTGCAGCCGCTAAGATAGTGGCTTCATCATATAATTTACCGATCAGTGTAATACTTAGCGGGCTACCATTATTGTTAAAACCAATCGGCATACATACAACAGGATTGCCGGTAAGGTTGGTGATCGCTAATTGCCTGCCTGCAAATGTAGGAACGATCAGCACATCATAATTCTTCATGAAATCATACATGCCTTTGCAAAGATTATAGCGATAACGGTTGGCATTGATATATTCAACAGCAGGAATCAATCGTGCAGCACGAAAACTATTCGGCCAGAAATCCTTATCCTGTCTTTCTATCAGGTCATCACGGTTGGTTCTTGTCAGTTCATCAAAAGCAGCGGCGCTTTCTGCATTCAATATAATGCTGATAAGATTGACCGGGATATAAAGTAGAATCAGGAAAATGTTACTGCCTCCACATTTACTCCCTGTGATTTATAAAAATCAATCACTTTCCATTCGGCGCATCTTTACTCAAGTCTTCTGAAATAATTTTCTGCATAAGCAATTTTTAATTTTTTAAGATCAGCTTTTTGGATTGTAATTGAATGCATGATCAACCGCACCGGGATCTTTTCCATCTGTTCCTTTGAGATAATGAAAAAACAATAGCATCATCTTCAGCGCTTCTGCAAATAGGCCCGGCTTTATCTAAGCTCCAGCAAAGTACCATTGCGCCTGAACGGCTGACAGAACCAAATGTTGGCCGCAAACCTGTTGCTCCGCAACGTTGGAAGGAGATACAATAGAACCTAATGTTTCTGTTCCGATAGTAAATGGAAATAAACCTGCTACCGTCGCGGCTGC
>CAVUXD010000007.1:0-169836 GCA_963745445.1 uncultured Bacteroidota bacterium | reverse complement strand
GCCATCCATTTGCTTTTGGCTTATTACAAACATAAGAAGCTGCCGTTGTGAGTGATGAAAAAAGTTTGTCGTTCAAATCTAATTTGAAATATCCGTCAGAAGAAAAACTTCCATATACCCTTTTTCCCGTCGACTCCACGTATATTTTGGTGTTAGTCGTTAAAATATTTTGATTAGAAGCCTCAAAAAATTATCATTAGGCTCTCCCAAACGACTTCCAAATTTTGATTCTGTAAATGCTGGTAGCTTTTCGGCGGATAAAGTCTCTAAGTTGTTTAATGCGTCTAACAATAATGATTTTATCTGTTTTAATTCATCGTTGAATTTGGTCTTGTCCTGATTGTAGTCTTGTACAAGTTTTTGAAATGAGCCAAAATATTTTTCGCCATCTTGATGCTCTGTACAGATTCTCTTGTGAAATTCATTGTATTCGGTAATATCTATTTGGGAAATTTCTCTATGAGTTTTCGCCAATTGAAAAGTTTCGTTAAGCATTCGTCAAGCTTTTGTAGTTGTCTCTCCATAAGTAAATGTTTTGGAACTGTTGTTCTTTTGAAATTACCACCAACTAATTAATATGCGCAATGTCTTGTTCCAAATTTACCTAATTTTCAAGAGCAATCGCCTGCCCGACTATATGGGCGGGGAACAAATGAAATGTATAAAGCTATATAACGAAAGACTGAAGATCGGGCTTGTAAACTCTTCGCTTCGGCATTGACCACCCCTTCGTTTTCCTCCCCCCATTTTCTAATCACATTCTAATTTTTTCATATTTCATGTCTCCTTAAATTTGTTGAAACCTTATTGTTTAACCCCTTAACCTTAACGTATGAGAGTCTTGTTTCCCACCGCCCGGTGCTGCCCCTCCACCCCTTTTTTCGCTTACAATCAATAGATTACTGGTAACACAGCTTGCAATTTCTTATAAGAAACAAGCCGTTTCTTATAAGAGACGCCGCATTTCGTACACGAAATGAGCCGCCGTGAGTAAGAAATGCCGCAATGCTTGCACGCTTCAGCGCAAAGTGTGTACGGTTTATCCAAAAGCGTATCAACTTTTCGCCGATCCGTATAAGAAATAACTCAAAGCGTGTAAGAACCGCCGCATCGTGTACACGAAACGAGTCATTGCGTACAAGAAACGCCGCAGTTCGTGTACGAAAATCAAGTCTTCGGGTCGTCAATCCCCTTTATTCATTAATCATAAAAAATCAAGATTATGAGAATTCCAAAAGTGATCATCGATTTCAGCAAATCCACCGATTCAAAGTTGGATCAGCAGGCGCAAGCCATCGTAGTTGCCATGACAGGCAATGCTAATTTCACCACACCCGTGCCCGCCCTCACTGTAGTGAGCGATGCCATCTCTTCTTACCAGGAAGCACTCACCCAGGCGGCAACGGGTGACCACACTGCTGTGGAGATAAAAGATCAGCAGCGGCAAAACCTGGAAGAAGTGCTGGCAGAACTGGGCCTTTATGTAGAAATGCAAAGCGGCGGCGATGCGGCCGTAATGATGAGCTCCGGTTTCGGCATCAGCAAGACGCCATCACCAGTGGGGCCGCTGCCCAAGCCGGAAGGTTTTAAAGTAACTCCTAAGGGAAAGGGCGAAGCAAAAGTGGAACTGGAAAGAATAGATGGAGCTAAAACTTACCAGTTTGAATATAAACAAACCACTGTTGCCGAGTGGACTTTGTTCATGTCCACTAAGACAAGAATACTATTGACAGAATTAGAGAGCGGTAAAGAATACCAGTTTCGTGTAGTGCCTATCGGCGCTAGCGATGTGCGTGAATACAGCGACATCATCAGCAGCTTTGTTCTTTAATAATTCTAAGGGTGATTGATAAGCGAGCCTCCGGAAGGAGGCTTGTTTTTTTATAAGCTGAGTCTTACTATATCAACTGCGCATCATTTATTTTCAAGTTAAAGAAAATCTCAAGCATAATTTATAATGGCCATGTATTGTATTTCTCAATAGATGTCATATTGATAATACGAAAACCATTACTCAACTACCCGTAATATTTTTACTCACATTAACCATATAAAGGTTGCAATCAAACCCTGAACCTACCTGCACGCAATTCGTCATATAAATATAGCGGCCATCGGGTGACCATTTAGGAGCAGTGGCCCTGCCTGTAGTATTGGCAATGAGGCTAACATGATTTCCATCTTTATCCATCACAAAGATCTGGTAGGTGTTCCGGGCCGTCTCCTGGTAGTTAGAATTCCGGTTGGATGCAAAAGCGATCCAGTTGCCGTCGGGCGACCAGCAAGGCCAGCCATCGAAGGCTGGATGGTTGCTGATGTTTTGCTGGTTGCTACCATCCGCATCGGCGATAAAGATTTCAGAGTTTTTTTCGCCGATCATTTTTCTGAAAGCAAGTTTCTTTCCATCTGGTGATAGCACCGGGAAAGTGTTAGTGCCGCCGGATATGATCTTTTTCAAATCGCCGGTACTGATGTTGATCGAATAAATGTCAGAGGAATTCTTTTTGGGTGGCGCCAGGTCGTCATCAGTGCAAAATAATACAAGCTTTGAGTCGGGGCTCCAGCTTGCGTGAATCGTTTTCATTCCTTCCGGACTCAATCTTTGAATGTTCCTGCCCAGCGTATCCATCATATAGATCACTTCTGATGAATCGCTAATCTTTACAAAAGCAATATGTTTTCCATCGGGTGACCATGCAGGATCTTCATGGTCGGCATCATCAAAAGTGATCTGGCTGGAATGGGCGAAATGGGCTGAGCTTAAAAATAATTGTTCATGCCCGTTCACAAATTCGATGTACAGCATTCTTTCTCCGTTGGGGGATAACGTAAGATCAAAAAATGATGGATGAGACAACTGTACCGCTGTTCCTGATGGTTGCTGCTCCGAATATGAAAAATTGTATGCCTGTTGACCCATGCTCTGCACAGCGCAAAGCAAGGCAAAAAAGCAAAAGCAGGTTTTGAGTAACGACATAATATAATTCATAACCGATAAAGATTGATTGTTCTTTGACTAATCAATCAAGTTACGCTAAAGCCTATATTGATAACCTACCGCTGATATAAAAAACCCGGAAGCTGATGAAAAAATCAGAGTAAAAATTTGGTAATAGAAAAAATTGTAACTTAAGGAAGGGATCGTGTTATGAGAGCAGGATTACTTATCAGCTTTTTCTTTTTTTGCAGCGCCGGTTATCTGCGTGCACAAAGAGTTTTATATTCTCCTTATCTGAGTAATGAATCGGCTACCCGGTTTGAAGTGGCAGGCAAAGCCGGAGATTATTATTGGATACAAACAAGCAGGCCGGAATCCCGGTATCGAAAAAAAAGAGAACCCCAATTAAATGACCAGGAGTTTCGCTTTGAAATTTATGATGCAAGGATGAACCCGGTGAGAACAGTTCCTTATATTCTTTCAGAAAATGTTATTAAAGAATACCTGATAGCCGGCGATGAATATTTTGATCAACTGACTTTCCAACCCGGCGATCAAAAAATAATAGTTTCATTGAATCGCTATTCTCCTGATGGGAACATTAATGAAGCTAATCACATAGTGGGTGAGTTTTCCGGTAAAATGAAGTGTGAAGATTTTTTGTTGGTACGTTCACAGGATAAATCTAAAATACTCCTCTTAGGTTTTGAAAACATCGTTGATTCACTGCCTCGCTTACATGCAATGTTGTACGATAATGACTGGAACCTGCTTTGTCAAAATGAATATTCAAATCCCAATATCAGCAAACCATTGGTTCAATATGATCTTGTTGAATACCCGTTGGAAGATTATAACAGCGCTCCTGTCAAATTATCCAATAACGGTGATTGGCTGATGATGGTTTCATCGGCATCGGATCATAATTATGTATTGTTTCATTTCAAAGGAGCTGAAGAAGATCCGGAATGCCAGGAAGTAAAACTCTCTCCTTCCGCAGAAGTAGAAGATGTGGGGTTGTATTTTGACAATGAAAAACAAGAAGGCTTTGCCGGGGTGATATCGGGAATTCGCAGGCCTGCCGTTAAAAATGTCCGGATAGCATGCTACACCCTTACTGATTTTCATATTGACTTTGATACTTCTTATTTTTTTAATGCGCTTGCGGGCAACAAAAACAAGAATGAAAATATTTTTGAAGAATACTTCCTGACCGTACCCGGAAAAGGTTTTATGTTTCTAAAAGAATATGGTAAAGTGCTTCCGACTGAAGTTTACAAAGATGAAACGATCAATAACGATCAGCCGAACATTGACTATGCCAATCTTGATCTTAATGATGGAAACGGTTTTTTGAACAAGGACGATTACACCCGGTATGATAATCTTGCAGGAACCAGGAAGAATTTTGACCGGGGCGATCTGACCTTGTATTATTTTCCTGCCCAACCCAATGATAGTTGCTGGAGCGGCATTATCAATAAGGAACAGGTAACGGAATTAGGCCGGTCTTATCTTTCTTATGTTTTTCTTCCCCGGCAGGACAAACTATTTTTTCTTTATAACAGTTTTTACAGGAACGAGTTTCAATTGGGCAGCGCCACCGTGCTGAATGAAAAAGGTAATTCTATAGATGAAGGTCTTGAATACTGGAAAATAAATAATACACTTGTTTTTCAAAAAGCCCGGCAGATCTCAGCTAATGAATTAGCCATTCCGTATTTGAAAGATATGAGAAATGGTTTTGCAATAATTCGTTTGTAAAGACACTTGCTTAATTGCTTTTTATTTGTTGCATTGTTTCATAAATAAAAACAAGGCTAAGAAAAAAAAACTTAATTTGGATAATAAGATAGACTTCAGCATTCACAAAAAATGGACTACTCTATTATTTCACTGGTTATGAAAAAATCCATTATAGCTATTCTTCCTTTTTCTCTCATCGGGATGATTACTCACCGGAATGGCAATGATCATGGCTCCCCTATTTCAAAAGAACAGCAGTCACAGGTGGATGGGCCATATGTATTCTACAAAAAAGATAAAGTACTGGCAAAATATATCCTGGACAGTAACGGAACAAAGTGGGTGCAGACAGATACTGCGGCTCTTAATAATAAAAAAGACATGGTACTGCATGTGGGTACTGATATTCCCGGCGAAACATTTTCAGTATCACTGAAAGATCATTTGCAAAATGAGAATTCTGAATTTGATAAGGCAGATAAGCTATTGGCAATTTCTGATATGGAAGGTGACTTCGCCTCTTTCAGAAAATTGTTACAGGCAGCCGGGGTGATAGATAATAATTTCAACTGGACTTTCGGCAACGGGCAGTTGGTATTAGTGGGTGATTTCCTGGACAGGGGCAGCCAGGTCACTGAAGTACTCTGGCTTATTTATTCGTTGGAGGAAAAAGCAAAAGCTGCAGGCGGCTATGTTCATTACATACTCGGTAATCATGAGATCATGAACTTAAGCAGCGACCTGCGCTATGTGAATCCAAAGTATATAGAGAATGTCAAATTATTGCGGATGCAATATGAAAGATTATATGACGCCAATTCAGAAATAGGCAGATGGCTGCGGACAAAAAACATTGTAGAAAAGATCGGGAAACTACTCTTTGCTCACGGGGGTATATCGGACGAAGTAAATAATCTGAATCTCTCAGTTACCCGCATCAACCAGGGTGCAAGGCCTTATTATGCAAACAGTATGGATGATTTTTCTAATCCAACCACCAATACCATACTAAGTAGTAAAATGAGTCCTTTCTGGTACCGGGGTTATTATAATGGTAATAACAAAGCAACACAGGATGATGTGAACAACGTTGTTTCCGGTTTTGATATTACACATATTATCACGGGTCATACTGTCGCTGCAGATACGATCAGCACCTGGTATGGAGGAAAAGTGATTGATCTCGACGTACATGATAACGGGGGAAAGTCTGAAGCTTTGCTGATAGAAGGAGAAAAATATTATCGAATAAATCTGTCGGGACAAAAATTTTTGATATTGGAATGAATATGATTGTGATTTTATCTTTTATATCTCCACGAAGGCAAGGAAGGAACGAAAGAAAATCACAATCATAATTAGCAATGGTGCAACCTCACTATAGGAGGAATTGCTGAAAAAAAGAAATTCCTGAAGCAAACGGCAACAACGAAGTAGGTTATTGCTCCACTTTCAGGTTATCAAATTCAATTCGGAGAGGAAGGTTTTTGACAAACCCGATCAAATTTCCCATGAACGATCTGCAGGGAACAGTATTAACTAATTGTCCATTTATCATTATTTTCCAAGAAGCGCCATCTTTTACAAGCTTCACTTCATTCTCCACGTAATTTCCCTGCTTGATCGCAGCGCTGGACGTCCATGGCACGATAGTACTGTAGCCGGCAGCAGCGGTTGTCAGGTCCAGGCGATAATAACCATTACCTGAAATATCCAGTGTATAATAATTCTTCAGGTCACTCCCGCCGAAATAGATACCGTAGCCGGCGTTAAGTGCCCCGCTGGTATGAACCATCGTAGCGCTGATAGTATAATTTTTAGTAGTATCAATCTTTACTGGTATTGTCATACAATAGGTAAGAGAATCATCAATGTCCACAACATATTTACCATTATAGACGAGATAATTGATGTTGTTAGCGGTATAGGTTGGCCATTTGTTCGCATTAGAACTGAAATCATCAGAGAAAATTGTTTTTTGAGACTTTGCCAATTGAGAGAAAGCAGTGGCAATTGTTACAAGGATAAGAGCTTTTTTCATTGCTGTTAATTTTAGGTATCTGAAGTTAGTAAAATTTCGGAATTTTAATTTCGTGAAAAAAAATACCAAACCCAAACCCGGATGAAATCTCAAAAACCTTCTTCTCAACTGAATCTCGTTCCGCTCCAATGTGCAATGAGCCGGTTCAACACAAATGATAAACTAAGACGAGTCTCTGTGAAGGCTCGCCTTAGCAAATAAATCAATGATAGACGAATTATCTGTTCACAATTATTATAATAGCTTAAAACCGTCTTATGCATTCACGTTTACATCCACAGGCATTGAAACAGTAATGGGGTCAAGTACCGTATGTTTTTCTTTGGCAACTTTCACCATTACTTCCGGGTCAGTCATTACAGCTTGCATTCCGTCTAGATCAAAAACTTCGGCAACAATTACAACTGAGTTTGGATCGTCGGTATCCTGGTATGTTTCAAATCCGGATGCGAATTTTGAAAATAATTCTACCCGGTCCTGGTGTCCTTTTAACCAGGTATCAAAATTTCCTACTCTATGGCGAACTACAATTGTTGGCATTTTAAAAAATTTAATATTATCGCTTACTCTATACAGTTTTCAGCATCCCTGGCCTGCGTAATTGTTTGGTGTCGCTGTCCGGCTTTGACGACGTTGGATGGCAAGTCCGTTTTGCCACTTTGTTTTATTTAAAAAAATACATTTCAACAACAATATTATTTCACCAATGTATCACCGTCAACAGGACAGATTTTTTCGTAATTAAAACTCTCTGTGAAGATTTGAATAAAAAGAGAGTTAGTTTTCTTTCTAATTAAAGTTATGGCAAATCCATGATATAAGTACAGGTGGTCCCGACGTACATGTGAAAAGGCATTTTTATAGATTATACTAAGATCGTAAACCTTTATTTGAATTATCTTAGTAACTCTCTTACAAGAGGGAGATCGATAAAAAAAGTATTCAGATTGTCGGAATTTACCATTGAACTTGTCGCTTTTGCACACGGTTTATTCCAGGAAGATTATTCATCTTTGTATCATCAAATAACAATAAAATAATAACGTTATGGCAAAAGTATCCATCTATTTAAATTTTCAACGCAAGACAGAAGAAGCCTTCAATTTCTACAAATCGGTTTTTAAAACTGAATTTTTAAGCCCGATGATGCGTATGAAAGATGCACCGCCTCACCCTAACGCACCGGCTTTGCCGGAAAATGAGCTGAATGCAGTGATGCATGTCAGCCTGCCTATATTGGGCGGAACTGTAATCATGGGTACCGATTTTTTGGAAAGTATGGGGCACAAAGTTGTTGTCGGCAATAATACAACGATCTCATTGGAACCCGACAGCAAAGAAGAGACTGACCGTCTTTTCAAATTATTATCTGATGGAGGTTCCAGTATTGCACCGATGCGCCAGGAATTTTGGGGCTATTGGGGATGTTGTTTGGATAAGTATGGTATCCGTTGGATGTTTAATTTCATGAATCAACCTCAATAAACAGGTTTTGACACAGCCGTTTTTCATTTTGTTGACCGTGTATCATCCGAAAATACTTTTCAACCTTTCAGCCCAGCAATCAAATTAATGGTCAGTGCCACTACAAATGTATTAAGGCCGAAGGAAACTAACCCATGTAATAATGCAAGCCGGCGAATGATGCGTGAAGAAATATCTACATCAGATACCTGGAAGGTCATGCCGATCACAAAAGAAAAATAGACAAAGTCAAGATATTCCGGGAGTCCTTCACCCGGAAATTCCAATCCCCCGGCATGAAGGGCAGAATCTCCTTCCATATCGTCGTAATACAAATGGGCATAGTGAAAACAAAATGTTGTATGCACCATCACCCAGGAAAAAAGCATGGTACAGATAGCTAAAGGCACATAAATGATCCTTGGTGTTGAGACAGAGTCCTGCGTCAGTATCAAAAGTAAAACGGCGAACATGCTGGCAAAGCAGGAAAGCAGGATCATGAAAAACACAAACAACCTGCTGCCATCTTCTTCTCTTGCTCTCGCCCTCATTTGCTCTGGTGAACGACTGAGAAATATCAACCAACTGATCAGTATGAAAGCAAATGCAAAAGCATTCCAGGTAATGGTTGCAATAACCAACCGGTCGAGTCTGCTATGATAGACCAGTAAAAAGATCACTGCAGAAAAGATCAAACCAAATGCAATACGATGAATAAGGTGTATGCGAAACAGAAGATTGCTAAAATCGTTTATTGAGGAACGCTCGGTCATGTTTGAAAAAAATGCTGTGATAAGAACGAGTTAAGATAAGGAATTTTAGTCAAGACCTTCATCAAACAAAAAAGGCTTCTCGGTGAGAAGCCTTTAGTACTGCTAAAAAAAAATCTACTTAAGATTTTTGGCCAGATGTTTCGCCATGTCAAACATGGATACCTGGCTTTTGCCACCAAAGATGGGTTTCAGTTTTGCATCCGCATTGATCATGCGTCTGTTTTTGCTGTCCTGTAGCTTATTCTTTTTAATGTAAACCCACATCTTTTTTACAACTTCAGTGCGGGGCATTGCTTTGCTACCTACTACTTCAGCCAGCGCAGCGCTGGGAGTAAGAGGTTTCATAAATGCAGCAGAAGGTTTGCGAGTAGATTTTTTCTTGGCAGGTTTCTTTGCTTTTTTAGTAGCCATTGTGTTATTAATTTTTGATTTGAATTTGAATGGGTTTCCCCCTGTCGGAAGCAAATATATAGGATTTCCATTGGGAAAATGATGAGGGTTATTGGTATTTATCCACTTTTTCCGAGGGAAAATGGGTATTCGACCATCCATCCGTCCCTGGCATTTTTGACCTGCTCACCCGGATAATGATATTGTTCCCCCAGGTTTTCTCCCGCCGGGTCGACTACCGAGGGGAAGGATATATTTAAGGAATTGATACCCGCCCAATGATCATCTTCGGACATAATACAAGGTCATTTTGCTGACCACTGATTGTCTTCTTTGTTGACATCGGGCACATGAGCGCCACCTAACTGAATTTTATTAACTGTTTTTGATGAATTAAAATTAATCGTTACTGTAGTATTTCCTTTTCCCCATACTCCTACGTTTCTATGGATCTTTTCAGAGCTATTATCACTATAGAAAATGGTCAAATCAACAGGAACGGGTTTGTTACCTTTTGAAGTGATCAGCACTGAATATTCTTTTCCTTTTTTCTTCACTGAAGTAATAGCCAGATCAGGATAGCCATTATCAAAGAACCATTTTTTCCAGAACCAGTTGAGATTTTGCCCTGCTCCTTCATTCATGCTGTAGAAAAAATCGTTCGGCATCGGGTGTTTACCATGCCATTGTTCAATATAATTATGTATTGCTTTTGTAAAAAGTGAATCACCCAACATATCTTTCACATACAAATAACCCATTGCCGGTTTAGGATATGAATTAGTAAAATAACTACGGCTGATCTCGGTGCTGGGAGTAACAATCGGCAGATCATTTTCATCACCTGATGATGCAGACACAGCAGATACTCCATACAGATCAATAATGCTGCTATCTATCATTGGAGAAATCACCCATTCGCCAATAGTTGCCCAGCCTTCATCCATCCATGCATGTTTGGTTTCATTAATACCCATATAAAAAGGAAACATCGTGTGAAATATTTCGTGATCGGTAAGCTCAATGCTTTCTGCCACATCTTCCACAGGGTTATCATTCACCATCATCGGGTATTCCATCTGATCCAGTCCGTCAACAACCGTTTCATGTGGGTAAGGATATGGCCATGCGGGAAATGTGTAGCTCATGGCTTCTATCGTTTTCCTTGCATCGTTGATCACTCTGAAATAATCTTTATGTTTTGGATTAAATGCAGCATCTACCCTTGTTCTTCTTCCTGTTTTGGGGTCTACTACAAGGCTGGTAGATTTCCAGATATAATGATCGCTGACTGCAAAAACAAAATCAGTAACATCATTTGCTTCAAAATGCCAGGTATTCTCAGGCTTGCGCATTAATTGTAATTCCGTTTCTTTTCAAATCCGTACTGTCAATAATGGTTGTTATCCCATCATTTTGTTCTGCTTGTTGAATTCGTTGGCAAATAGCGGGAGTAAATACTTCACTGCAATTTTTCAGATCACCGGTTGCCCATACAACAAAATTCTGCGGCACGGTTATAAAAGCATTGAAATGACAGAAATCATTATAAAATTCCTGTGAGCCAACATATGGATTTGTATTCCATCCATCAATATCATCATACACGGCGATGCGTGGGAAAAAGTAAGCTACAAAATCTGCATTCGGTTCAATCTCGCCGGTACGGTTATGTGATCCTTTATTCAAAACATAATGATAGCTGATATTAAAATGAATTGTTTTCCCATTCGCCAGTTGCGGAATTTGCACCGACATGTTGGTTCCATTTTCACGCAATCTTGAAATATCAAAAGGTTTGTCATCAATACTCATTTGGTCGATGATCAGTCCATCGGACACATCATCAGGCGCAATTCTTCGATCCCGTGGAGAACCTTTTTTATAAAAATTAGGATAGAGTTTAAACCAGATCTGTCTCAAGGCATCCGGACCATTATTAGTATAAACGATGTCTTCATTCCCCGATAATAATCTTGTAGCAGGAAAAAAGTTCACATGAATGGAATAGTCGGCTGAATTTTGCCAATAATTTTTCCCTGGAGCACCTGTAATTGAACGGGTGCCTTTATCATAGGTTTTCTGGATATTTCGGGGTGTTGGTAAAGTGTTTTGAGCAGCTACTATTAAAGTTGCAAGCGTACCGAATAAAAAAAGTATTTTTTTCATATGTCATAAATATTGAGTGCAATTTAAGATGATAACAGCTTGCAGAGATAACATGAAGTATAAACGGCAATAATTATTATTAAAATAAAATTTTCCGGCAACGATTTCGTAAAAAAAATCATCATAGCTGAAAGGATGGATTAGTTTTGGATCTCAATCTTTTTTATGAAGCGATCACTTGTCATTCTGCTTTTATTCATTGTCGGGTTTGCCACTTATTCCCAGGAGAAAGATTTGAATTATTATATTCCCCAGTGCACCATTTAAGATGCCCACGGTAACAGTACCAACTTTTCCGGAAAAAACATTTTCAATAAAAGATTATGGCGCTATCGACGATGGAAAAACGCTGAATACATCGGCCTTTGCAAATGCAATTGATGCATGTGAAAATGCTGGAGGTGGCACTGTCATTATTCCTGCCGGCACCTGGCTTACTGGCCCGATTGTAATGAAGAGTAATGTAAATCTGCATACAGAAAAAAATGCTTTGGTTTTGTTTACACCTGACCGCACTCAATATCCTCTTATCCATGCTTCTAAAGGAAGTAACGGTTTTTTTGTGCAATCACCTATATCCGGAAATGACCTTCAAAATATTGCTATCACGGGTGAAGGGATCTTTGATGGCAGTGGTGAAAGTTGGAGGCCTGTAAAGAAATCAAAAGTCACAGCAGAACAATGGGAAAAATTTGTTTCATCCGGGGGCGTATTAACATCAGACGGAAAAACATGGTGGCCGAGTGAGGAAGCTATGAATGGTGATGCCTATCTAAAATCTTTGAAGGGCAAAAAAGATCTTACAGAAAAAGATTATTTACCGGCGAGAGATTTTCTAAGGCCAAGGCTGATCGTATTCACTACTTGCAATAATGTTTTATTGGATGGGCCGACGTTCAGAAATTCCCCGATGTACATTTTTTATCCGAATCATTGTACTAATCTCACGATCAGGAATGTGACCGTTCATAATGAATACTGGGCGCAGAATGGCGACGGCATTGATATCAGTGCTTGCAAGGGAGTGATCATTTATAAAACTACAGTGAGTGCCGGAGATGATGGAATCTGCATGAAATCAAGCGGGGGGAAAGGCCCTGATGATTTTGAATTGGAAAATGTGCTGATCGCTAATTGTTTCGTTTATCAATCCCACGGCGGGTTTGTTATAGGCAGTAACACTGATGGAGGTATGAGAAATATATTTGTAACGAATTGCGATTTTATCGGCAGTGATATTGGCATTCGGGTAAAAAGTAATGCCGGACGTGGCGGCATCGTGAAAGATATTTATGTGCAGAATATAAACATGAAGGACATTGTGAACGCAGCTATATCTTTTGATACATATTATGAAAACCTGCAGGTGGGAGTAACGCTGGACACTGCGGGCAGGATCCGTGATAAGATTCCTGACTTTCGTGATTTTCATATCAATAATATTAATTGTGAAGGCGCCAGGTCAGCTATCTACATAAACGGTCTGCCTGAAATGCCGGTGCATAAAATATTTTTTGAGAACATGCATATCACTGCAAATAGCGGAGCCAATATGAATGCTGCAGCAGATATTGAATTGAAAAATGTAATGATCACTCCCGGCAAAGGACCTGTTTATACAATGAGTAATATCAATAATGTACAGATCATTAACGGTTATCTTCCTGAAAAAACTGAAACCTTTTTAACTGCAAAAGAAAATGTTTCAAGAATTACGATCACGGGAACTGATTTACACAATTTATCTTCAGCAATAATTCTGGGGGAAAAACGTAGAGAAAAATGCTGTAAAGTTAACAAATAAATTCAGACCACCTCCCCTTCAATATCGTAATCATAGGCTTTGGTGATCTTTACATTGTAAAAATCCCCAATCGGAAGTTTTTTATCAGAATGAATCACCACTTCATTATCCACTTCCACACTATCAAATTCAGTACGGCCAAGATAACGGCCTGCTTCTTTTTTATCAATGATCGTTTTAAATACTTTACCGACTTTTTCCTGATTCATTTCAAAAGAAATTTCCTGCTGCACTTCCATAATTTCCTGTGCTCTTCTCTCTTTTTCTTCCTGCGGAACATCATCTTTTAAATCATAAGCCGATAGTTCCTTCTTCATGTGAATAGGTAAAAATGCCTACCCGATCAAAGCGTTGTTTTTGCAAAAATGATTTTCAATTCTTCCACATCATCTTCGTGTTTCTCCGGGAAAACCTGCGATCAAAGTAGTACGCAAACAAATACCCGGAACTTTTTCACGAATAGCCATGATCAATTCTTCCATTTCTTCTCTTGTGATCTGCCGCTTCATTGCTTTCAGCATATTGTTGGCAGCATGTTGCAAAGGCATATCGAGATAGTTGCAGATATTTTCTCTTTCTTGCATTACATCCAATATCTCCAATGGAAATTTAGAAGGATAGGCATAATGCAAGCCGGATCCATTCCAATCCTTTTACATCAGCCAGCCGATGCAACAAGATCGGGCAACATTCTTTTTTTATAAATATCGAGACCATAATAAGTAAGTTCCTGTGCAATCAGCATTATTTCTTTTACACCTCTTCTTTACCAATCCTTCTGCTTCTTTTACCATTTCTTCCATTGTTTTGCTTACATGCTGACCACGCATTAACGGAATGGCACAAAAAGCACAGGTACGGTTGCAGCCTTCAGAAATTTTTAAATAAGCATAATGCTGAGGAGTAGCCAGTAATCGTTCACCAATCAATTCAGTTTTATAATCCGCTTCAAATTGTTTTAAGATCAGTGGAAGTTCCATCGTACCGAACCATGCATCCACTTCGGGAATTTCTTTTTCCAGATCATCCCTGTAGCGTTGGCTCAGGCAACCGGTCACATATACTTTATCCAGCTTTCCTTTTTGTTTCAATTCTACCTGGTCAAGAATGGTATTGATAGATTCTTCTTTTGCTTTTTCAATAAAACCGCAGGTATTTACAATAACAATATTGTGATCCGATTTTTTATTCTCATGCACCACATCAATATCATTGGCCTGCAACTGGCCGCTCAAGCACTTCGCTGTCCACCATATTCTTGCTGCACCCAAGAGTGATGATGTTGACTTTATCTTTTTTTAGTGTTTTTGTTTTCATAAATGAGCCGCAAAGTTAAGTATTAGAAAAGTTCACAGCCTTGAATTTCAATCTTAATCATTTCTCCCTTAAATACATTAATATTCCTTTGAGAATTGGCGCAACATTTACTTTAACATTTGTGTCTATTATTAAAGCATCCGTGATGAAATACTTATTTATAATTCTTACTTGCCTGGCATTACAAAATACTGCCTGCCATAAGAATAAAACGGATTGCTCAACGATGACTATTACCAGCAGTGCTCCGGGTTGCGGCGGATGGGGAATAGTAGTCAACGGAACCAAGTACTCTTCAGGAAATATTCCAACAGAATTTCCACAGGACGGTTTGTCCGTTTGCGCTAAATATGAATTATATGAGACATGCGTCTCTGTGCATGTTGTGGTGGTACATGGGCTAATATACTCTCGATGAAATGATCCTTATTAATCAGCCAAATAAAAGGCTATCAACAAATTCATGTTTATCAAAAACCAAAAGATCTTCCATCTTTTCTCCAACACCAATAAACTTTACCGGTATTTTAAACTGATTAGCAATTGCCAGTACCACTCCACCTTTTGCAGTACCATCTAATTTTGTAATCGCCAATGCAGTTACATCGGTAGCTGCAGTAAAATGTTTTGCCTGTTCCAATGCATTTTGCCCGGTGCTTCCATCCAATACCAGCAATACTTCATGCGGCGCATCGGGAATTACTTTTTGAATCACTCTTTTTATCTTACTCAGTTCTTCCATCAGATGAGCTTTGTTATGCAAACGGCCTGCTGTATCAATTAATACTACATCACTTTGTTTGGCACAGCACTTTGTACTGTATCAAAAGCAACAGCAGCAGGATCAGAACCCATATCCTGTTTTACAATCGGCACACCCGCTCTTTCACTCCAGATAGTCAATTGATCAACCGCTGCTGCACGAAATGTATCTGCAGCACCCAGTAAAACAGATTTACCGGCTTTTTTAAAATTATATGCCAGTTTACCAATAGTTGTTGTTTTTCCAACTCCATTTACTCCTACTACTAAGATTATATAAGGTTTTGCCGGCAAGATCTGAATCAAAAGCATAACTATTTGATTCCGGTAGCATCTACTAATATTGCTTCAATTTCCTCCTGCAACATTTTATTCAGCTCAGAAGTATTGAGATATTTATCTTTTGCTACTCTTTTTTCAATTCTTTCAATGATCTTTACAGTTGTTTCAATACCCACATCAGCGCCTACCAATGCTTCTTCCAGGTTATCCAGCACTTCTTCATCCACCGTGCTTTTACCGGCAATTGCTTTTGTGATTTTGGCAAAAAAACCTTCCTTGGTTTTTTGCAAACCCTGGTCAAGACTTTCTTTTTCTTTTTTGCCAAATAGTTTATTGAAGAATCCCATAGTCTTATAGAATCATCTCAAAATTGTTTTCAATGCATTATTTAAAATAAAAAAGCCATCTACCAAGATAGCAGTGATAGCTTTTAAATATATATTTCAGAACGATTGATTTATTTCTGTGCCAGAAATTCTTTTATTTTATCCTTGTGAATGATCTGTTCTTTAAAAGTATAAGCGCCTGTTTTCGGACTGCGAACAGCTTTAATCACTTTGGTCCAGTTCTTTGCTTCTGCTGCTGCTTTTGGATCTTTCGTTTTGATCGCCGTTTTAGCTGCTTTTGCCATGATTGTTTGATTTGATGATTTGTAGATTTAGCAATTTGCCAATTGCATTTGCATATTCACATCGTTTTAATTATTTAATCTCTTTATGAACAGTCATCTTCTTTAAGATCGGGTTGTATTTCTTCAACTCCAATCTTTCAGGATTGTTCTTTTTGTTTTTTGTCGTGATGTAACGGCTGGTGCCGGGCTTACCACTTGTTTTATGCTCAGTACATTCCAAAATTACCTGTACACGATTTCCTTTCTTTGCCATTTTCTATGTTTATAATTTAGATTATCGTATTCAAATCATGATTAATCTAAATATGCTGCCCTCTGCTCTCAATTCTTTTACTACAGTATAAAGTCCATTCTTATTGATCGTACGGATAGCTTCCGTTGATAACTTTAAGAGTAATCCATTTATCTTCTTCGGCCAGGTAATAACGCTTTTTCTGCAGGTTGGGCAGAAACCGACGCTTGGTCTTAATGTTGGAGTGAGAAACTTTATTTCCACCCATTGGTATTTTACCTGTAACCTGACATACTCTTGCCATGATTGTTCAAATTTAATCCCGAAAAATTCGGGAGGCAAAGGTAAGGAAAGAATTTTAGATTTTTGAATTGCAAATTGTTGATTTTTTGCACTCATTTCAATGAGTTACTCCTATAGAAAGATTACGAAGGTATGTCCAGTCCTGAACGTTATGTATCAAATAATTGCTTGAATTTATTAAACATACCCGATTTCCGCTGAGTCATCTTTACGATCTTTTGACATTCTTCATTTTCAAGTAGCTTCGCAGCCTCTAATTCAATCCTGAACTTTAATCCATAAATCTTAAATCTAAAATAATGGCATACGATGTAGTTGTAATTGGAAGCGGCCCGGGTGGTTATGTAGCTGCAATCCGGGCAGCTCAATTAGGTTTTAAAACAGCAATTATTGAAAAAGAAAGCTTTGGGTGGTATTTGCCTGAACTGGGGCTGTATTCCTACCAAAGCATTATTGAAAAGCGCCCAGGTATATGAAGACATCAAACATTCAAAAGATTTTGGTATTGAAGCCAGCGGTACACCCAATTTTGAAGCAATCATAAAAAGAAGCCGTGGTGTAGCTGATAAAATGAGCAAAGGTGTTCAGTTCCTGATGAGGAAAAATAAGATTGATGTGATAATGGGTTTTGGGAAATTAAAAGCAAAAGGACAAATAGAAGTAACTGCAGCAGATGGAAGTAAAAAAACAGTAGAAGCAAAACATATTATTATTGCAACCGGTGGCCGCAGCCGTGAATTGCCTTCTATGAAAATTGATGGTAAAAAAATAATTGGTTATCGTGAAGCAATGGTATTACCGAAACAACCAAAAAGTATGATCATTGTTGGTAGCGGTGCAATTGGTGTTGAATTTGGATATTTCTATAATAGCTATGGGAACAAAAGTCACCATTGTTGAATTTTTACCACGGGTTGTTCCGGTTGAAGATGAAGAAATTTGTAAAGAATTGGAAAAGAATTTTAAAAAGCAAGGAATTACCGATAATGACCAGCAGCGAAGTGACATCTGTTGATACTTCCGGTAATGGTGTGAAAGCAAAAGTAAAAACGCCTGACGGTGAAGTAATATTAGAAGCTGATATTTTATTAAGTGCTGTTGGAGTTTCGCCAACATTGAAGGAATTGGTCTGGAAGAACTCGGTATTAAAACTGATAAAGGAAAAATCATGGTTGATAAATTCTAGCCAAACAAATGTTCCGGGAATTTATGCTATCGGTGATTGTTCACCCGGACAGGCATTGGCACATGTGGCCTCTAAAGAAGGAATTATTTGCGTAGAAAATATTGCTTACAACGAAAAAAAATATAATCATAAACCGGAGCCGATTGATTATAATAACGTGCCGGGTTGTACTTATTGCTATCCGGAAATTGCATCAGTTGGTTATACTGAAAAACAAGCCAAAGATGCAGGCTATGAAATCAAAGTGGGTAAGTTTCCATTGAGTGCAAGTGGTAAAGCATCTGCTGCCGGTCATACCGAAGGTTTTATAAAAGTGATATTTGATGCGAAATACGGAGAATGGCTGGGCACACACATGATCGGTTATAACGTAACAGAAATAATTGCTGAAACAGTAACGGCCCGAAAACTTGAAACCACTTACCAGGAAGTATTGAATAGCATTCATCCTCATCCGACCATCAGTGAAAGCGTTAAAGATGCCATTGAAGTAGCTTATGGTGAAGCGATTCATATTTAATTGACGAATAATTTTCAAAGATCATTTCAGATCACTGGCTGTCAGTAGGATTATATAAAAAATTAATCGGGAAAGAGATGAAATTTATTTTTGCTTGACAAATTTCTCCCGGATACTTGTTCCGTCTTCTTTTTTGGCTGCAAGGATATACATCCCGCTCGCAAGCCGGCTGATATTTATTGCCTGAACTTTTGAAGTGATCATTACCTGCATTACTATTTGTCCTTGGAGATTCAACATAGAAACTGTCTTACCGATCCAGCGAACATCATACGCTAAATCGAGATTCAATTCATTGCTTGCAGGGTTAGGGTAAATCTGCGGATGCAACCATTGTGGAGGATCATCAGGCGCAGGTGACTGGTAAACCAATGGGGTGTTGAGCCCTTTGGATGAAAGAATGGAATATCGGAGGCCCCCGGGTTCAAATAAAGCCCTCATTCTCTCTTTCTGGCCTTCTGTAAACATATTCATACAATCGTCGTAAGTGAAATCCATATAATCCATATACATATTTCCATTCGGCCCATTGCCACATGAAATACGAATGCCGGATGGACAACCTGTAGTATAAGTGCTTTGTTTAGGAGTATCATCCACAAAATCATCCCCGCAATCTGCATCACCCCATGTATGTCTTAAGTTAAGCCAATGCCCTACTTCATGAACACCGGTACGGCCTTTATCATAAGCGGAAATAGTGTTGGATTGACCAAAAGCGCCGGTTGTGATCACTATTCCATCTACATTTTCGGGGCCGCCAACAAAACTGGAATATCCCAGAACGCCATCGATATTACATACCCATATATTGAGATAGCTATTCGGGTCCCAGGCATCATCGCCCAAAGAGGAAGAAAATTTCATATTATCATCTTCTTCCCATAAAGAAATTGGAGTATATTTTCTGATAATACCGGTTGTTGATCTTTGAAAGGGATCTGAAGTGGCCAATTGAAATTCAATATCACAATCTGCTGCGACAGATCTAAAATAAGAAGGCGTATTAACTGTATCAGCATTTAAACGGCGATAATCCCGATTCAATGCAGCAATTTGTTCCATCACCCGGCTGTCACTGATATCCTGGCTGGGGTCATGGTAAAGAATATGAACTACTACAGGTATGCGGATAACATAATTTTCATCCAACCTGGCAAGTGTATTATGAGAAGCAGCAATACTTTTCTTTGTAAACGCCTCAACAGCATTTATTTTATCCTGAAGTGAAGGATTCAATTGTAATTGTTTCTGCTGATATTCAAATGTAGAACAGGCTCGCTGAGCCGCAAGTTGTTTACCAAAAAGTGCAACAAAAAAAATTAAACCAAGCCTTATTTTCATAATTCCAGATATTATTCATCAGGCATGGCCAAATAAATTTATAGCCAAGAGCTTTCTCGGGAATTGGAATATGAATAAGAAGGATATAGGGGAATTAAATCAGGAATTCCAGGGATACGGAAGAAAATATGTTTCAGGGATGGATAAGGTGATCCAATAGTTCAAATATAAGCCATAAATTTCAGTAATCATAATCCTGCGAAGCGTATTTTCCCGATGATGAGGTTTTATTTGCTTTAACAGAATTCAATCTTTTCAAAGCCTATTTTTGTAAAAAAGTAGTCGATTAATGAAAAAACTTATCCCATTTATCCTTGTGCTGTCAATAATTGCCTGCAAAAACAAAGACAAAAATGAAAATGGTGGTGGACAGCAATCTGATGAACCGAAGAATATAAGTTATTCGATTGTTAACAGCTACCCTCACGATACTTCTTCATTTACGCAAGGGCTTCTGATTTATAAAGGAGAACTTTATGAAAGCACCGGCGATGAGAATGATAATGCCAACCAGATCATGAAGGTGGACCTGAAAACAGGTAAGAATCAAAAACTTGCTTACATTGATAAGCAAAAATATTTTGGAGAAGGGATTACAATATTGCGTGACACAGTTTACCAATTGACCTGGAAAGAAAAAACAGTTTTTGTCTATACATTAAAAGATTTTAAAAAAATAAATCAATTTTCCATCAATACTCAAGGATGGGGAATTACTACGGATGGAAAAGAATTGATTGTAAGCGACGGCAGCAGCAATCTTTATTATTATGATCCTCTACTTTCCATTTATTAAAAACACAGGAAGTAACAGAAGGTGGAAGTCTTTCCCATAATCTGAATGAACTGGAATATATTGATGGTTTTGTTTATGCAAATCAATGGCAATATCCATATATTTTGAAAATTGATCCTTCTGAGTGGAGAGGTTGTAGCGAAAGCTGATCTCAACGATGTATGGAACCGGGTAAAAGCAAAAGATCCCGAAGCTGATGTTCCTAATGGTATTGCTTATGATGCAGCTACAAAAAAAATCTATATCACCGGGAAATTCTGGCCTGAATTGTATGAGATTCAATTCGGTCAATAAAGTTCTTATTTACTTATAACATAAATCACAGAACTGCATTTCTTTACATTTCTTATTGCTCTGATATTGGAACGAAAACCATTCCAGAATGCAGAAATCCATTTTGTTTTTCCGTTTTTATATTTACTGCTCAACAGAGAAATATAAAAACTATCATACCACATAGGTTTATATTGAATAATCTTTAAATCCGTTTTTTTCCATTAGCCTTTGCATAGATTACGGAGAAAAATGATACAAATGTCTCGGCACATCATAAGCTGCCCAATATTCTTTAAATATTTTCGCATCGAGGAAGTATAATTGGGAACTGCAATAAATAATTTTCCATCCTTCTTTCAATAAAGTTTTTAATTGTTGCACATAACCTGGAAGATCATGAACATGCTCCAATACATGCCAGAGAGTAATAGCATCAAAAGAAGTTTTTGCTAAATGATAAAATTCGTTTTCATCTTTCAGATCAAGGTCATATAATTTTTTTGCAACTCCTCTTGCACCTGCATCCGGTTCCAGTCCTGCTCCCTTCCAGCCTTTTTGTTTCATTTCGTTGACAAAAGCGCCGGTTCCGCTTCCAATATCAAGCAAACTTCCTTTTGTAATTCCGGTGTCCTTTTCTATCAATTTTCTTTTTCTTCATCAATGTTCTTTTACGAACCTTTTTATATAAAGACGGTTGATCAATCCTTTTGACGTCATCTGGTATGAGAAATATAATCTTCCGATTTATAATAAGGAGAAATAGAAACTGCATCGGAACATCCTGCGTAAATCGTAATGAACAGGAACTACATTCAGCAATATCAAATGTTTCGCCGCTCACAGTATAATCTTTTACTGATAAAACATTTTTTATCTCTGCTGATCCGCAAACAGGGCAATTTGTATAATGAATTCATTCCACTCATACTAAGAAAAGCAAAGTAAAATCAAATTAATAAAATAAATACATGAAACTTATTGAAGTGTTGCTATAAGTAGGCGCCACTTGGTTCGGAGACAATAATTGTTGATTAGCAGCGGCAGATGAAGCCTCTAATCCATTTTCTGAAAAATACCAGACGATGAATATGCGATCAGCACAATGCCGATAACCAAGCAGTAAGCCCACCAATATATTTCTTTTCTCTTCGGTTTTCGTAAGCAATTCTGTCATTTCGACGAAGTTCTTTCCTTCTCTCCTACCATTACCATATGTTCTGCATGTTCCCGAATTATCTTTTTCAACAGCAACAGGTTCGTCAAATTGCTTTGTATCTGTAAAGGAATAAATTTTATTTTCCGCTGTTACTCATAGTTAAGAGTGCCGATCCATTCCATACTATCTCATTTCCCGCAACAATCTTTTTTTTCAGATCAAATGCAAAATCATTGAAACGAACCACAGCTTCTCTATCTGATATATTTAATGATTCAGCAAGACATAAAAAAAATTCTTTAGAAGGAATTGCCAGCTCATTTGTTAATGAAATTGAATAAACAGGAGGATTAATCACATTTATTTAGAAAATCTAGCTTCGCAGGTTTTCTGTTCAATAAAAAGTTCCGATACCCGGAATACTTAATTGTTTATCCAGAATGAGAAATTGATACAGCTCATCGTACATCATCAGTTCTTTTGATCGAACGAAAATACGACTCCGCCGATAAAGTTAAATCCATAAACCGGATATTGGTTCCAGCGCTGGTATTCCTTGTTGAAGAATATTATTGAACTGTGTCCAGAGATTGAGGTATTTGGTGATCTTGAATTCCAATCCTGCATTAAGATCAAATGCACCATCTAACTCTCCGGCGCTACCATCTTTTTTCATGTATTTTGGTCCGCTCCATGCAAAAAGATCAGTTTTCAACCAAAGATCTTTTATTACCTGCAACCGCAAGGCTGTATTTAATTCAACCGGAAGCAAACCCCATGCTGCTTTATTTACTTTCAATGCCTGTATACTGATTAAAATTCAGACTGGTTATCAATGAAAATTTTTCCTGGAATGGTATATCCCAATTCACCACCGAAGGTCAGCACATTGATCTGTGGCTCATTTACCACCACAAAAGATTTTCCACCGACATCCCGGTAGTTGTATCATTTACAAATAAAGGCTGATTATTCAATTTATTAAAACCGACTTTGGCGCTATAACTGAAATGATCTCCGACCGAACCTTTAAATCCTGCATATCTTTCTTCGATCCATGTATTCTTAAAAGTAGCAGGCAACCATAGCCATGGATTTTGTGAAGCTAAATATTGATAAGTTGTTTTTCGGATATAACCTGTCCATCCTGCCTGGAAAGTAAATCGTGTATCATCTGTTCCGATTTCAGCCAGAATATTCGGGAACATTTTGAAAGTTTTATTATCCCATGATGGACGGATACCTGCCTGTAAATTGATGTTTGGAGTTTTAAATAAAATGATAGGTGAAATATAATACATCGTATTATTGAATGCTGATTTTCCTTTGGGAGAAAGACGGGTAAGATCAAAAGTAAGACCGAGATTAACAGCAAAAACTTTTCCTATCGTTTTTTGCAAAGGAAGATTAACAACTGTATTGCTTTCAGTATTTTTCAGGTTATCGCTGAATACATCTATTTTAATGTCAGGTGAATAGGTTAATCCAAACTCTGTTTTATTAATATTATGAAAGCCTAACCGTGCCGGCATAAGTTTGAAAATTTTGTTTCAATGAATCACTTGGAAAACTTAAGTGTCTCCGGTTCAAAACCATATTTATAAGTTCTATCCTGTTTGACTTTCAAGGCTGGCATTCCATTCAAGTTTTTGCTGTTTGAAAAAAACCATCCAGTTTTACATCGGTATTGGTAAATTTCTGAAATTCCCTTTTCCCTTCGATGAAACATGTTTGGCATAAATATTTAAACCAGCTGTTTTACCATCACCAAATGAAAAACCTGCCTGTACATAAGGAGTTTTCAAACTACCAAAACCTGCTTTGATATAATTGCTGTTATCCCATCTACCACCAGAATCAATCTGCAATGCCAATGGTTTTAATGATCCGGGTTGGTATCCAAATAATAAATTCTGATTGGGAATATCATATTTCAAATTCGGTCTTGAAGTATCCGCAGCCGGTGGTGTTGCATTAAAATTGATCTTGGCCGCTTCTTTCAACACAGGTTTGAAAGTAGAAGTAATATCTACAGAACGTTTTTTTGTTGTATCCTGTGCATGAGCAGAAATTCCGAACGTTACAACAGCAATGCTGATAAGAATTATTTTATACGAGTGGCCGCTTCATCGTTTTCATTTCTTTTGTTAATTATTCACCTTACTGTTACCACTTTCCTCATCCGTTACCTTATTCAATTTTGTCTGTGCTTCTTTTTTCAATCCAGGTTAATGCTATTATTCACAATACTCTGGTAAGTAGCTTTTGCATTGAAATAATCTTTTTGTTTAAAATAAATATCTCCGAGCAAAATATAAGCTTTCGTTACCCAGATAATCATAAGAGCCCGATTTATTGATCGTTTCAAATGCCGCTTTTTCTGCATCGCTTAGTTTATTGACAGCAAACCAGCAATTGGCAATCTCATAACGGGCTTCTGCAGCCAAGGGCTCGCTTTATTCAATTGCACAACAGTTTTGAAATTTGCAATTGCCAGGTCATATTGCCGTTTTACTTCGTACGATTTAGCAATAGCCATATTGGCCAGCGCTTTATCATCAGCACTGCTTCCTTTTGCTTCGGCCAATTCTTTAGCATTATCCAACGCATCATCCCATTTTTGTAACTGGTACTGGCAACGCAGCAAACCACGCATTGCTTCCAGTTTATTTTCCTGGCTGGAAGTGATCTGTTTTAACTGGGCATAATAGGTTTCTGCTTTTGCATAATTCTTCTAGTTCAAAGAAATAAATTCGTGCAGCAGTCAGTATGGCTCTTTCTGCATACTTATTCGGAGCATTCGCAGCCACTGCTTCATATCCTGTCAATGCATTGTTCCAGTCTTTTTTGCTGTTATAAATTTCACCTTGATAAAAATTGGCATCAAGTGCATATACACCATCAGGAAATCTTTGGAGATAAGTGTTGAATGCGTTTAGCGCTGCTGAGGTATTCCCATTTTCATATTGCGTTTCTGCTGCAGCATAAGTCAATGAATCTTCAGAGCTGACACTGATCGGCCGACCTGCCTGTCGCATAAAATCTGCATATTCATCCGGCTTCCCATCTTCTATATAAATTATTTTTACATTATCCAATGCATTCTCCGCTTCCGGTGAATTGGGATATTGAGTGATCAAGTGTCTTATATTGTTTTAAGGCTTCTGTATTATTATTCAGATTGTAATAAGCCATACCCAATTTTAAGATAAGCCTGTGGTTTCAGGCTGGCATTACCACTTCCTTTCAATACATTATTTAGATAAGGTATTGCTTCATTGAAACTGTTCATCAGCCATATATGTATTCGCAATTTCCATATTGGCATCCGTCACCAATGAAGAAGTTGGAAATTTCCTGTTCATTGTATTCAGCAAGCTGATCTTTTCAGTTAGAATTCTTGATACCGGTGATCATTGCATTCTGGAAAGTAGCATAATCTTCAGCCGGCCAGGAAAATTTTATCACATTATCATACATCGTTTTTGCCTTTGCTATAATCCCGGTTCATGAAATAACAATCTGCTGTGCGGATATAAGCATCCTGTGTCAATTCATTTGAATTTAAGGCAGGATTTTTCCCGATTGGTTCAAAAAAACCCAATGCAGCCGGATAATTTTCTTTTCGCAAATAACAATATCCAAGATTATATCTGGCATTGGTGAGCATTGGCTTCACCGCTGGCCGGAGTACCGGCACTTATATAAGCATTGTAATATTTAATCGCATCATCCAAGTTTATTATTGCGGTAAGCAATTTCCCCTTTCCAGAAATCTACATAATGGCAGTACCGAACCATTATTCGGATCTTTTAATGCTTTATCCAGTAAAGCATCTGCATCGGCTAATCTTCCATCATTGATCAATTCAGTAGCACGACCATATAAAATTCTGTGGATATAATTTTTTTGCATTGGGTGAAGGGCTCTTCAAACTTTCCAGCAACGACTGAGCATCACGGTAATTATTGGTATTGGCCAAGAACAGATACCAACAAGTCTTTTGCTTCAGTATTATAGGTTGAATTTGGATAATCATTCAGAAATGATTTCAAACTATTCAAAGCTTCATCCTGGTAACCGAGTTCATAAGAAAGTTTGGCATACTGATATCTTGAAATCTCTTTTTGTGTTGAATTGCTGCTGTTGGATGCGCAAAAAAGAAAGGCATTTCTTGCATTGGTCTTTTGTCCGGTTTTCAGGTAAGCATCACCGAGCAGATACATGGCATGCTTGCTCAATGAATCTTCTTTTCCACTCAATTGCTTGAATCCATCAATGGCTTTTGTCAATTGATTGGCCTGGTAATAACAATAAGAAAGTTCATACAGATCTTCACGGCGAACCTTTTTTGGAACGGTTCACATAATCTTCCAGGTAAGGCAATGCTTTTGCATACTCTTTTCTTTCAAAATAAGCATGACCGATCAGTTGTTTTAATTCCAGGTCATAATATTGTGAATTGCCACCTTTTAATTTATTCTGAACATAAGTGATCGCTTCATCTTTTTTCCCCTGTATATAATATATCTGTGCGATGTAATAAGGAACTACTGTTGCATAATTCTTTTCATTCTCCACGATCTTAAAACTTTCCAAGTGCATCACTATATTGTCCGTCCCGGAAAGAAAGAAATCCATAATAATAATTTGCATCAATATAATTGGGATCATCTTTCATGGTCCGGATCGTATTGAATAAAGGTTTGGCCTGGGCAAATCGCTGCAAGGTGAAATAAGAATACCCCTGGTGAAATTTCATATCAGCAATTTCCCGGTTGCTGAGATTGGCAATATTGGTCTGTTCATATTGTTGTGCTGCATTGAGCAAATTCCTGCTTGCGGAAATAATATTCCCCCAGATGAAAACTCATCATTTGCACCCTGGCAGTATTTTTTTCCAGGTCAATAAATTCAAGCGCCTGATCTTCTGCCCTGCCTTCATTTTGTTTTAATGCACAAACAATAGTATAATAATTGATTTCCTGAACTGTAATTGGATTATTGGCTTTATCCGTTTCCCGAAGTGATTGCTGTAATTCTTTGAATAGGGATAAGCAAGGCTGTATTGTTCTTTTTGAAAATATTCTTTGGCTTCTTTGAATTTTTCCTGGGATCTGAATAAAACCGGGTTTGCTGTGAAAAAGCGGAAATACTGATAACAATGGCTATAGCAAGAAAACTTTTATTCTTCATGTGAGTTGTCCTTTAACCGTTGGTGGGATTAACGTTGCGAATATTCAAATTATTTCAAGGTTGACCAAACATCATTCCAAACAGGTGTGGATAAGTGTTCATTATGAAATGATTTAACATTTCATTCATCTTTATTTTAAAATATTCACGATAAAATTTCTTTCTTATCATTGCAAATCAAAGATCTAATCAATGAAAAAATTTTTCAGCACCCGCTATTCTGAATTTTCTTTTAACCTCAGCTATGTTTCTGCTCCGAGCAGGATTCGGAGGTCTTTATTTCTTAATCATGGTTTGGCGAAACTGACAAATTTTCCCAAATGAAAAATTCATTTTCCGATCCTCTGCATGTAGGACATACTGCAAGCCTGACGCTGGCAATAGTTGCAGAAGTATTATGTACTCCGGTTTGATTGATATTGGGATTATTGACCCGTTTAGTTTCTTTAGTACTGTGTGATCTTTTTCCTGGTCATTATCTTCTTTGTTTTTAAGAACCAGCCTGTGCATGATTCGAACTTGCCATTCTTTATTCTACTGGCTATCTGTTACTATCTTATTTTGTGGCCCCGGCAAGATGGAGCCTGGACAGAATGATAGGAAAATAGTCTACTATCTTGCTTCTTCGATCATAGATATGGAGAATAATTTCCGCACACCATACGAACAGAATCCCGAGAACAATCACAGGTTTCAGAAAATAATTTTGCTTTTCCTCCCAAGTTTCCGGCGGATGAACCAAAAAGCAGGCTAATATTTGGTTGCGGTCCATAACCAGTCTTGCATTGTATTTAGCAGTCGGATATTATTTTTTCAGCAGAACTGGACATTGGTACTGGCTTTACCGGCGTTGTTATCTTTCATGAGCTTGGGCATTTTCTTGCGATGAAATTTTATAATTACAAAGACCTTGGTATTTTTTTTATTCCATTGGTTGGTGCTTACGCTTCGGGCAAAAAACATGAAGTATCACAATTGCAATCAGCGGTCATTCTGTTGGCAGGCCCGGTTCCTGGAATTATTGCTGGGAATAATCCTTCATTTACTTGCTCCGTATTTTACAAATGATTTTTTCCAGATCTATATTACTGGATCGCATTGCGTGGATACTTATTTATCTCAATCTTTTTAATCTCTTGCCCGTGTATCCTTTAGATGGCGGACAATTATTGAACGATTGTTTCTGGGTGACAGTCAGATTATCGGAAAAATATTTATTCTGCTTTCGTACCGGCTTTATCATTGGTTTGCATTATATGGAATGCAAAGACCTTTTTACCCTTTACTTATTCTGCCTCTGTTTCTGTTGACGAGAATGATAGGTGATGTTCAGTTTGATAAACTAACAAAAAAAATTGAAAAGGAAGGCATTGATCTGAATACTACCTATGAAGAATTAAGCGACGAGAACTACTGGAAGATCCGGAATTTGCTTATCCGGTATCATTTGCCTTTCAGAAATATACAGGAAGCTCCGCCATATGAATATTCAACATAAAGAGGAACAAATAAAAAACATGATGGAAAATCTGTTGCAAAGAACACTGGTGCAGGATCTTTCAATAGCAGTCAAACTATCTATCCTTGTTCTCTGGATCGGTTGTTTTACAGCGCCTTCAATGATTGGGCTACCGTTAAGAATATTTTAAACTGAATATAAAGTATTGAAATAGTATTCAACATTCAATATTTTATGCCCGGTGAAAATCTGATCTCCAGTTTTTGACAGACTTCTTAATTGTGTCTATATTCAGATTTTCTTCAACAGCTTTTTTTGCAAGGCCGGGAAATTCCTCATCACTTGCAAAACGAAGGCCGATGATTTGTCCAAGCCTGCAAACGACTATCCAGTGGCTTACCTGTAAGAATAAAATGACGGAAATTCTCTTCGGCACGAATAGCTCTGTCCTGTGCCCGGAGTGCAAATGCTCCGGCATACCATAATAAACTTAATAAAATCAGAGAAACCACTACCAGCAAAGAAGCAGAATAATAGATTGTTCTTTGGATGAATGTACAAGATTTATAATGCTGCCGATAATAACGGCAATAGCTAGCTAAACCTGTTACAATATGCCAAACATAGGAACAATGACGTACATGGTTTTTATAATTTTGTTCTTTCATAATTTAGTTAGATTAAGTTTTGTTTTTATAATTTGAAGATAAAGATTTCTCCAGTGATTAATAAATATTATTACATTGTTATTTGAGTGTGTTCAGCACTTTGTACATCTTCTCCACCAATGCAGAGGGTGACCCGTTATAATTATTTACCAAAAAAGAAAAAATATACTCCTTCCCTTTTCTTGGAAGTATGATAACCCGCAAACCCTTTCACGCCATTGATAGTACCACTTTTCATCTTCATCTTATTGTATTCAGGCAATGCATCATAGAAATACGGAAACCATGATTGTTTTTTTGCATATTTCAAAACTTCCACCTGCGCATGAGTAGTGACACGATTTTGTGGTGAAAGACCGGAACCATCACAAATATTGAATTTCATTTTCATCCAAACCTTTTTGTTTCCAGAAATTTTTTACGATGGCAACACCGGAATCCGTTGAACCAAATCCATTTTTTTCATAAGCAAAAGTTTTTACCAAAGCTTCGCCATAAAGATTGATACTTTTTTTCAGAAACCAGTAAATAATAGAATCCAAAGTGGGAGAATAATACGTATAAAAAAGGTGTATCTTTTTTAGTTCTTTGAACTTCGTAAACCATTGCCTCAGATAAGTTTATAGTTCCACTTCAAATCTGAAAATTGTTTTCAGAAAAGAAATGGATCAAAATCTGAGAGCAGTCAGATCCGGTCAGTGGAAAGGCGTTGACCCTGAAACAGTAAAATTTCTTTCACCTAGCCGGAATAGTTCCTTCCAAAATCCGCTGATCGAGTAGGGCGGCATATATATGTATGCATTATCACCGCTTCCCATCTTGGCGCCGATCTTCAATTCATTACATCAGTGAAAAAACTGCTAAGTCGGTTCAGTACCTTTAATTTCACAGTATCACCTTCGATGGCTCCCGGTTTTAACAGTAGGTCATATTGATTTTCATTCCAGTTAGATGCCATAGGCTCCGGCGCCATAATAATTGCCAATATCCTGCCAGATCCATCCATCTGGTAATAGGCTGATAACAAAATTTTGATTATTAATTATTATATCACCTTTAATTTTTTTAATCTCCATTTTCCTTTTAAAATTGAAATCATTTCGCAAAACAACGCTATCCCGGTTTGTAACAGAATACCGCCAGCTTCCTAATGTCGGATCACCACTTCCGATTACATATAAATTGCCAGTTAAGAGTACCGTTGTTTATTTCACCATCATATCCCAGGTCCGTTTTATAACGATAATCCTTTCCCAATAATTCAAAAGCAGTAGTAGCTGTAAAAATTTTTTGAGTGGAAGCTCCCGCTAAACCGATCTGTGAATTTTTATCAAATACCACTTTTCCGGTTTTAGCATCAATCACATACAAGTGAACTGATAGCATGTTTGAGTTGCGGGTCATTTTCAAATTTTTGAAAAGCCACTTGCAAGTTTTGCTGTAACGGTTTGGGCAGATACTGCAAAAGCCAAAATGCAAAAGCTTAAAAGAAGAATTGTCTTTTTCATTCAACATTTATAATTTAAAATTCAACATATACATTCTACAAATTTAACCATCTCCTACCTTTGTTGTTATGCAAGATTGTTAACGCTTCTATTATTACAATCGGCGATGAACTTCTGATTGGCCAAACCATTGATACCAACAGCGCTTTTATTGCACAGGAATTAAATAAAATCGGCATTTGGGTAAGGCGACGGGTGGCTGTGGGAGATGTGTGGGATGATATATGGAATGCTCTTGATGAAGAAAGTGAGGAATCAGATATTATTATAATCACGGGCGGACTTGGCCCAACAGCCGATGATATTACCAAACCTTTATTGTGTAAATATTTTGGTGGTAAATCTAATCGTGAATGAAAAAGTGCTGGACACATGTAAAATATCTTTTTGAAAAAGTTTTTAATCGTCCGATGCCATTGCTGGAAAGAAACTGCAAGCAAGCTGAGGTCCCCGATGTTTGTACCGTGTTACATAATGCAAGAGGAACTGCTCCCGGTATGTGGTTTAAAAAAAGCAATAAAATCTTTTATTTCCTTGCCCGGAGTACCTCATGAAATGAAAGGATTGATGACTGATGAAGTGATTGCCACGATTGCAAAAAACATTTGTGTTGCCGCATTATTGTTCATAAAACATATTTCACTGCCGGGCAAGGTGAATCTTTTATCGCTGAAAGATTAAAAGATTTTGAAGCCTCACTTCCTAAGCATATCAAACTGGCCTACTTGCCAGGATTATGGTATGGTGAAATTGAGACTGACTTCCAGTGGTGATCATAATAATGATGATTGAAAAAGAATTGTTCCCTTATTTTGAACAAGTGAAAGAACTGGTAAAAGATTTTTTTGTAACTGATGAAGACGAAGGTTTACTGGAAGTGGTGATTGGGAAAATACTTAAAGGCAAAAGGAAAAACAATGGCAACCGCCGAAAGTTGTACCGGTGGATATATTGCTCACCTGATCACTTCTGTTCCTGGTTCTTCGGAATATTATAAAGGATCAGTGTAGTAAGTTATGCCAATGAGATAAAAGAAAATATTCTGGGAGTAAAACATGAAACATTGAATCAGTCTTGGCGCCGTAAGTGAAGAAACCGTTCTGCAAATGGTGAAAGGAGTGATCGAAAAACTGAACGTGGATTATGCAATTGCTACTTCCGGTATTATGGGACCAGATGGCGGCACGCCGATGAAAAACCTGTGGGAACAGTTTGGATAGCTGTAGGTAATAAAGAGAAAATCAGAAGCAAAACAAATTCAGTTTCCGGTTTGATCGGGAACGAAATATACATACAGACATGCATTGACGGCATTGAATATGCTGAGAAAATTTATATTGCTGAACCATGATTTGAATAGATTAAAAGATTAGGAGGAAAACTTTACCTTTGAAGTCGACTGAAATAAATCTTAAATCTTCATTTGAAAATCTGAAATTCTTATATGGCTATTGTTGATCTGATAATGCCGAAACTGGGCGAAAGCATCATGGAAGCCACCATATTGAAATGGCATAAACAGCCCGGCGATTCTGTGAAAATGGATGAAACAGTACTGGAAATTGCTACTGATAAAGTGGATAGTGAAGTGCCAAGTACTGCCGGAGGTGTGATTGAAGAAATTTTATTTAATGTAAATGATGTGGTGCCGGTCGGAACAGTAATTGCCAGAATAAAAACAGATGCTGAACAATCTGAAAGCCAGCAAACCTTTTCTCCACCGCCATCTGCAACAAAGGAATCAGGAAACAAAATGCAAGAGGAATCTGTGGTTTACGAAACGATCAGGCCAGCAACTTCTAATATTCAACATACAACATCAAATGGATCAGGCAATCGTTTTTATTCTCCACTAGTATTAAACATTGCAGCCAGTGAAGGTGTAAGCATGACCGAACTGGAAAATATTCCCGGAACCGGTAATGAAGGAAGAGTGACCAAAAAAGATATTCTGCAATATGTGAGTGAGAAGAAGCAGTGGAAGAGTCAGGAGTCAGGAGTCAGGAGTCACGAAGCCAGGAAGAAGCGATGGTGATCCCAGTTTCAAAAGTGGAACAATCCACACAATCAACAGCACTGACTACTTATAGCGGCAATGTTGAAATTATTGAAATGGACAGAATGCGTAAACTGATCGCTGAACACATGGTGCAGAAGCAAACATACCAGTCCGCATGTTACCAGTTTTACAGAAGCAGATGTGAGCAATCTGGTAATGTGGAGAGACCGGGTGAAAAAAGATTTTGAAAAAAGAGAAGGAACAAAGATCACTTATACTCCTTGTTCATTGAAGCCATTGTGAAGTGTATTAAAAAATTCCCTTTGATTAAATAGTTCTGTGGATGGTGATAAAATAATTATAAAAAAAGATATTAATATTGGTATGGCCACCGCACTGCCATCGGGAAATCTGATTGTTCCTGTCATTAAAAATGCTGATCAATTGAACTTAGTTGGTTTAGCCAAACAAGTAAATAATCTTGCCGATAATGCACGCAACAACGGTTGAAACCTGATGATACACAAGGCGGCACATTTACACTTGACCAATGTAGGTACATTTGGCAGCCTGATGGGAACACCTATCATTAATCAACCACAGGTAGCAATACTTGCTGTTGGCGCTATCAAGAAACGTCCGGTAGTTGTTGAAACTCCGCATGGTGACAGCATTGCCATCCGTCACATGATGTATTTGTCCATGAGCTATGATCATCGTATTGTTGATGGAAGCCTTGGCGCTACTTTCCTAACTGCTGTGGCAAATGAACTGGAAAATTTTAATGCGGAGAGAGAATTTTGACCGCGTAATTATATTGACGGACGATATTTAACTGATCCTTGCCAGAAATTTATTTAGTGAGTCGCTGAACCGTAATTTTTCTTTGTAAAAATATAATGTCTTCCCTTTTCTCTTTACAATAAATAAATTATCGTATTCCGAATCTTTCAGATCTCCCGGTACTTTCTTTTCACCGCAAAGCATATTCACAATATCATCCACTGTATTGGAATGTCCTACAATCAATGCATTTCCTTTTCTAGATTTTTATAATTTCTGATAAATGACAGAATCCGGTGTTGGTCCATAAATTCTCAGTTTGCAGTCCAAAATAATCAGCAGTAGGTTGTGCTGTAGATTTGGTACGGATTGTATTGGTTGAAAAAACATAAGCGATCTTTTTGTTTTTCAAAACCTCTTTCAATGCTTCAGCTCTTTCCTTTCCTTTATCTGATAAAGGGACATCACTGCTCATATTGGCTCCTGCAGTAGATGCTTTTTCTGCATGACGAACGATATAATACGTATGGCTGCAGGAAGACAAATACTAATAGCAGCAATACTAAAATAGATATTCTTCATATGTATTGATTTAACAACCTAAAATTAAACTTCTACTTTCAATTTTCTGAGTCTTTTTTGTAAATTAGTAAATACTAAACCCACGCAGCTATGAAATCATTATCCGAAACCTGGTTTGCTGAAGGCTATATTGATTTTGAACTAAAAAAATACACCCTTCTCGCCTACCTGCAGGAAGTCAACAAATATTTTAATGAAAACAAACTTTACCCGCAATTGGCAGATGTGATCTTTCACTACAACAATCATTGTCGCTTTCCGGGAAAATAAAAAATTCTTACAGGAACATTTTCCAAAAAAGTTAACAGGTATTCAAATGGAAAAACTGCAGATTGCTGTATGAGCAAATGATAGAAGACGATGAACTGATGCAGGAACTGGAAGATATTATCAATTACTCTGCCGGGAAAATAAAAAGTACTATTAATAACGGAACAGAGATCTATGAATTTGTGGAAGAAAAGATCAACATTACTCCTGTTGGCATTATCCCGCTTGGATATGCAGAAGGTTATTTCTTTTTAAGCAGCGGCAAAAGCAAAAGCACAAGAGTATATCATTATCGGCTTTCATTTTTTGAAAAACATGATGAAAAATACCGGAGCATTAAAACATCTTATCATTGATAAGTGGCAGCGAAGTATTGCTACCACTTATGAACATATCAAATCAGAACTGATCCGCAATCGCAATGAATTACCTAATCCGGCCGTCTATTCTATTGAAACAGGATTAAATTTTCCGGTTGATGAAACCTTATTGCCGATAGCAAAAAGAAGTTTGGTGAAATATATTTCTGCGCAAGCAGCATAAGACCTCACCCCCTAATAAGAATCTATATTATCGGAGTTTCCATATCCCCCTCCACATGGAGAGGGGGAGCGTAGAGTCATCAAATTTGAAAATAGTAATAAAGGGGTGAGTCAATAGACTTCCAATCCCCAATCTTTTCCTTTCTTTACAGCAGGCACTCCATCTGTGATCCATTTGGCAGGTTTTTCTCCTTTCAATATCCAATCAAAGAATTGTTGCATCTCTTATCTGGTAATCCAGTTTATCTTTTCGTTCTGTAAGCCCATGCCCTTCTCCATTATAATTAAACATCCATACTTTTTTTCCCAATCTTCTCATTGCAGTAAACAATTCAATTCCCTGGTACCAGGGCACAGCGCCATCAGCATCATTTGCCATAATGACCAACGGTGTTGTTACATTCTTCAAATGAAACAAAGGAGAATTTTCAATATATAAATTGTGGCTTATCCCATAAAGTTGCGCCAATCCGGCTTTGTGTTTTTTCATATTGAAACTGGCGGCTCACACCACTCTCCCATCTTATGCCACCATAAGCGCTGGTCATATTTGCCACCGGTGCACCGGCCCATGCTGCTTTGAACATATTGGTACATGTGATCAGATATGCCACCTGGTATACCACCCCAACTATGTCCCTGTATAGCAATATTCTTTGGATCATACAAATCCTTTTGCAATTAATGCTTTTGCGCCACTTACCATATAATCATAAGCGCTTTTTCCCGGATGACCTATTGTATATTTGATACCCGGAACAAAAATGATATAACCCCGGCTGACAAAAAATGAAATATTGATAGCGCTGCGAATTGGTGCAGGTGGTATATAAGTGTTCAACGTATTATCTAATTCTTCATAGAAATAACAGATCATTGGGTATTTTTTCTTTGGATCAAAATTTTCTGGTTTATATACAATGCCTGTTGCCTGTTTTCCTTTAAATGTTTTCCAATGAAATAATTCTGCTGTGCCCCAGTTGTAATCTTTTTGCTGAGGATTGATAGAAGAAAGTTTATTCTGGACTGTCATATCTGAAGAAAATGGTTCTAACACATCCCGAAATTTGGACCCTTTCTTTACAAAGGATGAAACATACAAATCAGGCGATGCTTTAAAGCTTTCTTTTGTAAAAATTAAATCATTTGTGTTCCTTGCCTTTATTGGATTGCTTATACTAATAGGTTCATTGAAACATATGGAAGACCATTACTTTGAACTAAGAAGATTGTAAGTCTCCAAACTCACGTTTTTGGTAATATCATTAAAAACCCGAATCACCAATGGAACACTAGATTTTATAAACTTTTGTTCGGGGTCAAGTAAAGACATATCGTCTAATCAATTGTTGTTTTCTTCCGTTGTTAAAATAATTTTAGGAGAGAATTTTGCAAAAGGATCAACTTTCCAGATATCATACTTGTCATACACATAAACTGCCGAATCTCCCTCATGCCAGCCCATCACTCCATAAGGCGGTGGATCATCTGGATTGTTGAACATCTTCATTCCATAAAGGCACTTTTATTTTTGCAGTAATATTTCTTGTTGTCTTTCCATCCCAAACAAAATAATTTTTTGTCGGACGGTCATACCACATGATATATTTTCCGGTGGAAGAAGGATAAATAAATCCCGTGAAGATTCTCTTTTACCAGTTTTTTTTTTCCGGTTTTTACATCAATCGCATAAATATCTTTTCTGGTTTCGCCCAGCCATTGACTTTCGATTCGTTTGCCATAATCAGTTACGCCAACAAATGTGTCGCCATCTCCTTCATTGGTTTGAATGATCTGTGGCATTTCTTTTGACTCCCAATTGATGAATCGTGTTAGTTTCAAGATCATATACAGCAAGAAAATTTTTCTGCAAATCATTTCGTAAACGGGCTGGGATTGGTTTGCACTGTCTGCAAATAATCATCCTTGTAATTCCAGATATCTACTTTCACAAGGTCAATATCGATCAACGAAGTGTCTTTCGGTGGTTGAATCGGGGCAGTTCCAAAGAATAATCGTTTCCCGCTTTTACTGAAATCAGGATTGCCATATTCGCTGACCGTCATGCCAAGCATCATGCCAACAGAATTTTTATCTGCCAGCATCGTGGCACTGTCCATTCCGTCTTTAAAATACCAGAGTTTATAAAATTTCTGTAAAGCTTTTGGCGATGCATCTCGTTCTGCTAGATAAGCTATTTGTGAACCATCATCCGTCATTGTAAAATTTCGAAATTCATTTCCTCCACGGCTTAATGTGTCAATCACTCCCACTCTTAGATCGTATAGTAGTACATAAATTTTACTTAAGGAATCTTTTGAGGTCTTTGAAGTGAGCAACAATAATTTTCTCCCGGTCTTATTGAAATAATATTCGCTTATATTATTAAAAATTTTCTCTTTACCACTTGTTGTTTGCCGAAGTATCAAATCTGACCCTGCAGCAGTTTCATTTTCTTTGGAAGCACTTTTTTCTTTTTCCATTTGCCAGGCTACCCAGCCCGCTGCTTTTTCAGGAGTTTTATAACTTTTTATATTGGGTAGTTTCAAGACATTATCTTTTCCTAATTCAACAATACCCAAAGAATCTTTCGGCATTTCATCAGGTTTTCCCTGCCTGCCGGCAGGCAGGTTCTTTTTGATCCATCCTTCTCTTAAATCCTTATACCAGGGACGAATTTTAAAAATAACAAAGCGACTATCTTCTGTGATCACAGCATTTTTGCTATGCTCAATATCTTTCTTATACTTTCCATCAGATGATTGAATAACTAAGGTAGTATCTCCCACCTGCGGGCAAACTGTATAAACGACCCACTTGCCATCGTTGCTGATCATTCGTTCACCAATACTTTGCCAGCTATCATATACTGAATGATCGAGAGGTTTTTTTTGAGCTAAGAGAAAAAAAGGAGAAAAGAGTAAAAGAGAGAAAAAATATTTTTTCATTGTGAAATTGTTTAATGATCTGCATACTGTTAAAGATAAGATGAAAATTCTTTATGATTTCGTTCCTACTATCAATCCATATTGCCATAATTTTTTATTCATGCCGAGATATTGGTATTTACAGGCTGCTATATTTTTCTTTTGCATATCAGAAAAGCGTCGGCGGAAAAACATTTTTTTCAACCACATATACAAGGAAGCGAGATAATAAAACCGGTACAGGCGACCGGATGAATTAGCAGTGTATGTTGAAATATCTCTATATAAAATGTTTGAAAGACCTGCCTGCTGCATAAAGCCGCAAAACCGTTCCATTGTTTCCAGATAATTTACCTGCCAGCCATCTAACCACTGACGAATGATTGGGTGATCGTTATTTTCAAACTTCGTTACAAATCCATCAGCCACTACAAGTCTTCCACCCGGTTTCAATAAACGAAATGCTTCTTTAATAAATTTTTCTTTATCCTCAGCATAACAAATACTTTCGCAACCCCACACTACATCAAAACTTTCATCAGGAAAATCGGTGTTGCAATAATCCATCGTTCTGAAATCAACCAATTGCTTTGCATCTTTCTTTTTTGCATTTTCAATCGCTTGCTGTACCTGGTCTTCGCTCAAAGTAATGCCGGTCACACTGCAACCGATCATGGTGGCAAGAAAAATACTGCTGCCTCCTACTCCACAGCCTGCATCTAAAACTCTATCTGATGGCCTGATCTGCGCTGCAATTGCCATCACTTCATTCATCTTTGAAAGAGATTGCCGGAATGATCGGACTGTTTCATCCCAATATCCATAATGAATGGCAAGACTCTTATTCAGATCCCAGGAATCTTTGTACGCATTTTCACTGGCTTTGTAATACTCCACTATGTTCTTATGGTAATTCGTCAATGGCAATTTGAGTTTCTGCTTTTTGTTCTTCTTTTAATAAAAGGATCACATGAATGATCAATGAGGCAGCAATCAATGAAAGTCCCAGGAAAAAAGACCAGCTTAATTCTTTGCTTTCTCCAAAAATGGCGAAAGCCAGGATTATTCCATATACCGGTTCAAGGTTGAAGGAGAGATTCACTGTAAATGCTGAAAGCCTTTTTAACGCATGGGCTGTAAGCTGAAAAGCAAGTACGGAACAAATCCATCCAAGAATCAGCAACCATATCCAATCATTGAAATTTGGAAAGATATAATCCGTAGGAAACTTATTTAAATAAATTGGCATAATGAGAGTCAGGGCAACCAGGCCACCACTCAATTGATAAGTAAGAACTGTTTCTGGATTTATCCGCTGAATAAAACCACGAAGAAAGATGATCGCAATGGCCAGTAATATGGCACAGATTACACCCAGCATAATGCCTGTTTTATATTTTGGATCAAAATGAAAAATCACATAAATGCCTGCAATAACGAGAATCCCCAAAGCCAATTCTGTCCAATTCATTTTTTTCCGAAGAATAAAAGGTTCAAACAATGCAGTAAAAAAGCTAACCGATGAAAAGCAAACAAGAGCCACAGATACATTTGATTGTTTTATGGAACCATAAAAAGTAACCCAATGCATAGCCGAAAGAAAACCTACCGCCGAGAGCTTCATAATATCCTGCCAGGATATTTTTTGCAATTTTTTTGTAACTGCAAACAATATCCACATTGAAACTGAAGTAATCAGTAATCGATACCATACCAGCAAGCCTTCATTCAAATGAATGAGTTTCCCCAATGGGCCTGTAAAACCAGCCAGGAAGACTGCAATATGAAGTTGTATGAAAGATTTTCTCATTAAGAATGCAAACTACGGAGATACAGAAAACAAACAAATAAAGTTTGCCTCATGCCCGGAATGGTCCGAACTGAAATATTGGCGTACATTCACAGCAATCATTCTCTTTATGTTCGAGTCAGCTATTGAAAAGGTTTTAAAATTTACAAGGCCACTGCATACTATTTCAAGAACCTACGGAGGCCTGGTATCTCCCGGCACTTCAACTTTCTTCTTTGTAAATGAGAATGGAGTAGCCGTTACCTGCAAACATGTCTTGAATCTGATACCGACGGCAGATAATTCAAATAAAAAATGGATGCAATTCAGAGGAGAAAGGGATAAACTTCCCAAAGACAGTAAATATCAAAAGAATTTAAAGGGACTGGAAATAAAATATAAGTACAGCAAAGAAACGGCCGTTCAATTAAAAAATAATTTTTTGAATTGCTTTGATAAAATCGAACAGATAACGGGCCATGCTCATTCAACATTGGATCTTGCCATTCTTGAATTCAAAGGGTTCAACAAAATATTCTATCAATCTTATGCTACATTTATAAAAGACAGTAGCTCTATAAAACAAGGAAAATATTTATGCCGCATCGGTTTCCCATTTCCTGAGTATAGCAACTTCAGACATAATCCCGATACTGATGATATTGAATGGACCAACACCGGCAATCCGAATTCACCGGCTTTTCCAATAGACGGGATCATCACCCGGTTTATCGGTGATCCAACAGGTGGCATTACAGGTATTGAATTGAGCACTCCCGGATTGAGAGGGCAAAGCGGCGGACCGCTTTTCGACACAGAAGGATCAGTATATGGAATGCAGTATGCCACCAATCATCTTTATCTGGGCTTTGACATAAAGGATAAAGAGATTATTCATGATGGTAAAAAAAGTAAAGTCTCCAATTATCCTTTTTTACATGTTGGGCATTGTATTCACGTAGATAAGGTCAAAGAATTTTTAAATCATCATAAAATCAAATTTTATGAATCTGAGTGAGAATAATATTGTTTTTTGAAAAAGAAAAAATGGCTGGACTTTAATCAGTTTCTGCCAACATCTCATTAGATTGAATTGCCTGAGAACTAGTTTCTGTATTCTTTACTCTTTTGCGATAATTAGTAAACCAGCTATGCCAGCGGAGCTTTAAGTACTCCAAGGATACCTTCCTTCACGATCCCTTTATTCATTTTGGAAATACCTGAAGTGCGATCCTGGAAAATAATGGGAACTTCTTTTATTTTGAAATGAAGTTTCCATGCAGCAAATTTCATTTCGATCTGGAAAGCATATCCCACAAAATGAATTTCATCAAGATTAATAGTTTCCAAAACTTCTTTCTTATAGCACATAAAACCAGCCGTAGGATCTTTAACCGGCATCCAGGTGATCATTCTTGTATAAAGAGAAGCTCCTTTTGATAAAAGAATACGGTTTCTTGGCCAGTTAATAACGCCTCCGCCTTTTATATAACGGGAACCTACTGCCAGATCAGCGCCTTCATTTTTACAGGCATTATATAGTCGGGGAAGATCATTCGGGTTATGAGAAAAATCAGCATCCATTTCAAAAATGAAACGATAATCATTTGCAATAGCCCATTTAAAACCGTGAATATAGGCTGTACCTAGCCCCAGTTTTCCTTTTCGCTCTTCTATAAATAACTGTCCAGGGAATTTTAATTGCAATTCTTTTACAATTTGTGCAGTTCCATCTGGCGATCCATCATCAATGACCAACACATGAAATCCATCGTTCAGACCAAAAATTGCATGAAGAATATTGCTGATATTCTCCTTTTCGTTATAGGTTGGTATAACAACTAATTTTTCCAAATGAAAATCAACATTGCAATCTACGAATTTACAAAAAATCAATATTGATATGCTGTTAAACTTTTCAAGATTGTTTTAAATCAATCATCCTTTTTTCAGCATAGTCCGGGTATATATTTCAGTAAGTTTTTGTTTGGTGTGTTGAGGGAAATCGCCTTTCATCATCCAATCGTAATATTGTGGCTCTGCTTTCAGCACATCGGCCACCGGGCGTCCTTTATACTTTCCGAAATTGAATACTTCTACCCCATTTTCCAAGACAAATCGTCGGGCAAAATCAACTACCGTTTCATCGCCGATTGTTTTTAAAATAGAATCAACAGTATTTCCCAAAGCCGGATATCGTTCCAATTGTGCCAACAAGATTTCATGAGTGGCAGAAGCATCCACTTCGGCGCCATGTGCTCCTTCAAGCTTCTTATTACAATAGAATTTATAAGCAGCGCTTAGTGTTCGTTGTTCCATTTGGTGAAATATCTTCTGGACATCCATCATCCGTCTTCCTTTCATATCAAACTCTACCTGTACCCGGAGAAACTCTTCCATCAATAAAGGAATATCAAAACGATTAGAATTATACCCTGCAATATCGCATCCATCCAACATTTGTTTGAGCTCATTGGCTACTTGCTTAAAAGTGGGAGCATCTTTTACCATATCATCCGTAATGCCATGTACATCGCTGGCGCCTGCCGGAATCGGCATTTCGGGATTAATGATCTTTCTTTTTATGCTTTTAGTGCCATCTGTCAGGATTTTCACGATAGCTATCTCAACAATCCGGTCAGTGCCAAGGTTAACGCCGGTGGTTTCAAGGTCAATAAAGGCCAGGGGTTTTTTAAGTTGCAACATGGGTCAGTAATTACTCTTAATATATTCAATTTGAAGCGCAAAGTTAATTGATTATGCTCTAATTGAAGTGTAGAAATGTCAAGTTGCACAAACCAGCAACATTTATTGCCTATCATAAAAATCGCTACTATCTTTACAAAATAATTGTTACTCAAAAACGTTTTAACTGCAAACATCCACCTTGAAAATGAAAAATAAATCTATTGCAGCAATTTTGCTTATCATAGTGGTTTTAGCCGTGACTTCTTGCTATTCTTCACGCAACAAATATGGTTGCCCTGCAAATGCCCAATATAGTAGCCGCTACAGAGGATAATAACATTTAAAGTTATTCTCCTTTATATAATAGTAGTTACTGGGTCTATCCGGTAAATCGCTTTTCATTTTAAAAGAGCAGTATTCTTATCTTATATTCTAAGAACATCTCAAAATATTTCTTCTTTGAGTTATTTCTATAAGAGGGGTATCTTGACAGTCAGGGCACAACCCCGGCCGGGAGATGTTTCAATATTTACGGAACCGTTATAAAAATTTGCACGGTCATAGATACTTGAAAGTCCTACACCGGTTTGAGTTTGTTTGGCATCAAAGCCTATTCCATTATCCCGGATGATAAGTTGCGCCACGTCTGTCTTACAATCAAGGTAAACATTCACTTCTTTAGCCTTGCTGTATTTCAGAATATTCTTCATCTGTTCCTGGAAAATACGGAAGAGAGTCACTTTCTTCCCGGGACTCAGCAGATCACTTTCGCTATCATGAACAAATTTTATTTTCAGTGCGTTGGAAATATTGATATCATCTATCATTTTTCGAATAGTTTCTACAAGGCTTTTTTCTTTGAGCTCAGGTACTGCAAGTTCTCTTGACAATTTCCTGATCTCTTCAATTGCTGTCAGAATATATTCAATACTTTTCTTCTTGATATCCTGCTCGTCTTTATTGGCAGGAGTAATCATTTCAACAAAGAGTCTTGTGGTAGTCAAAATTTGATTTACATTATCATGAAGTTCATGGCCGATCCTCCTTCTTTCCCTTTCCTGCACACGTATCACAGTCTCTGAAATTTCCCTTTGACGCTGAAGTTTTTCTTCTATCAATTGATCTCTTAGTTCTTTCAAATTTGTAACGTCCTGTAAAGAACCGATCATTTTCACCGGCAGACCATTCTCATAGACGATGAACCCACGATCATGAATGTGTTTGTACGTCCCGTCACCACATTTGAACCGGTACTCATCTTCCCAGGATATATTGCCTTTATCTGTGCTATCCTTGATCTTATCACTGACACGGTCACGATCTTCAGGATGTATGCGACGGAACCACCACGAAAGTCCCTTGGTTTCTTCAACCGGGTACCCGATCATGTCGAGGAGGTTTTCGTTTCGGAATATCTTTGCGGTCTGCATATCCCATTCCCAAATAGCGTTATTGGCAGCACGGCTAAAATTCAACAAGCGATCATTGGCTTCCCTAAGCTGCTTTTCAATTAAATACTTATCCGCCAGGTTCACGGCATGCCCACCCACCAGTTTTTTTCCGGAAAGGCCTTCGATGGGAAAAATATTAATGTGAAAGATGAGGTTCGTTCCATCAGCCCACTTTATTTTTTCTTCCGTTTCTACTGGCATGCCGGTTCTAAGAACCTGAACGTGTTTTTCATAAAGAGCGTTAGCAACGGCTCGGGGTACCAGATCAACTAATTTTTTCCCAATTGATTCTTTCTGATCCAAACCATAATATTGATAAAAAGAATGGCTGGCAAAAACCAGGTTTTCTTCTTCATCTACAACCCAGGCCAGGTTGGGAGTTTTGTCCACAAAAGCTTTGAGTGTGGCATCCAATTCTCTTAATTCAATAGATAGTTTTTTTTCGTTCGTTACATCTACGATGTTGGAAACAAAAGAAAAAGGGAGCGTTTGATCAGACTCAAATAAAGGTTGTGAATCAAAAAGAATCCATCGCTTGTCACCGTTACGAACCCGGATGACCAGCGTTTTTTTTTGAGAACTGCCCGTTTGCAGGGCTTTCATAAAAGGTGTTTCTTCAAAAGGTATGGACTCGCCCTTTTCTGTTGTGATATCCCATTTAGTATTCCATAGGTTTTTAATATCATTAAGCTGGTATAAACGTTCCATCGATACATTAAACATCTCAGCTGCTTTTTGATTAGCTGCAATAAGTTCGCCTTTTGTATCCTGGAAAAGAATCCCGGCATTCAATCCTTCGAAAATGAGTTGATAATTCTTAATTCCAAGCTGGTTAAATTTATTCAACCGTTCATCGTCAATAAGCTTATAACCTACACAAAGAAATTTTTTTGATTCTGCAAGATTCTTGTCTAAAAGATTCACTTCCCATTTCATTGGATGATAATATCCATTACGGACATACAATTCCATACAACCGGGAGTTCCTTCTTCTCCCACCAAACGAATGATGTTTTTAAAACCTCCAACATGGGCCGGATGAATGAGATCAAAAAAATTAAGTTTGACCAGCTTAGGGTTTTTGAAATCAAGCTCACGAACCATATTAGCATTGGCATTAAGAATATAACCCTCTTCATCAATCAGAGAAAGAAAGATCTGTTGAGGACGGTCAGGTCCGATAATCCGCTTCAGGGTCTCCCACCTTTTCTTCATAATCATAAATTGATAATTCCCACAATTCAAGGGCACGTCTTTCAAAGGGTATCGAAAAGGTTAATCGGTTAGTATTAAAATCAGTTCAGATGAAAACTGTCGATAATCTCCGGCACCATTGCAAACTCAATAGATTTATCTAAAAAATATTTAGCGCCAAGATCACTGCAAATCTTCCTGTAATAATCATCTGCATGGTTGGTGATCATAATCACTTCGCAATTATTCTCTGATCCTTTGATCTTACGAAGTAACTCTATACCGCTTTTACCGGGCAGATTAATGTCTAATAAAACAAGGTCAGGTTTCTCCTCATCCAGGAATTTTACTGCCTGGTTATAATCCGTTGCCACATTGATATACCCGATGTTATTCAGATCTTCCAGCAAGCCGATAATTCTTTTTACAAAATTCATGTTGTCGTCAACGATGAGTATGATCAATTTTTCGTTTTCCATCGTTCTAATTTGTGCTGCAAAGAAAAAGAAGCATCGCTTAATGCTAAATAGAACGCAGAAGTATTATGATGTACTGAATCGCAGGGAGGGGATGTAGTATTAGTTCTACAATAGATAAAAAATTTTGATGCGGATCAATAACAATCGTTTGCGTCGAAGATCTGCTACTGAATGAGAGAATCATTCTTAGACAAACAGATCACTTTTTTTTCAAATTTGATATTCGTTTAAGAAAGATTTTCCGGCCCTTGTCCTGAAGGAAAATCACTACTAATATATTTTTTTCCGGAAAGAATTTGCTTCACTGCTTTTATTAATTGTTCGGGGATCGTGTTCTTATTAAGATATCCATCAGCACCTGCTGTCATTGAATAAGAGGAATATTGATCTTCGGGATATAAGCTGACAACAAGAACAGGCAAGGAGGAAGAATGAGCTTTAATTTCTTTTAGTGTTTCCAAACCGTTGCCACCCGGCATCAGTATATCAGTAATAATTAAATCCCAATGCCCCTTCAATGCTTTACCAAGCAAGTCCGGCACATCGCAGGCTTCTTCTATTTGAATCTCTGGGAATTCTTCTACCAGGATCTGCTTTAATCCTCTTCGCACAATTTCATAGTCATCCGCAACCAGGAAACGTAGCATAGGAAATTTTGTTTAATGAATAAAGCGGTCTTTGATTTCAGAGACATATCTGACAATGTCTAAAAATATTACTCGTTGAAAAGAATACTTGTAGGGTGGTGAATTTTATATACGTAGAATTTGTACTACAAGACACTTATTTTAAAGCAGATTGTTCTCAATCGCATACCGGGCAAGCTCTGCGTTAGATCGCATACTCATCTTTTCCATGATCCGTGAGCGATAGGTGCTTATAGTAGTTACGCTTAAAGAAAGTTGTTCAGCAATTTCAGAAACTGATTTGCCGGACGCTAATAATTTGAAAACATCAAATTCCCTGTCTGATAAAAGTTCATGAGGTTGTTTTTCGGCATCCATGTCAAAAGATTCTGCAAGTTTTTCTGCGACATCAGGAGTGATATATTTTCTACCTACTAAAACTGTATGTATGGCTTTGATCAATTCGTCATGCACTGTTTCTTTCGCAAGATATCCGGATGCACCGGCTTTTAACACTCTCAATGCGTATTGATCCCGTGGATACATACTCATGATCAGGACAGGAAGTTTCGGGTTTGATTGACGTATCTGGCTTAAAGCATCCAGCCCGCTTCGGCCCGGCATGTTCATATCACAGATCACTACATCCCATTGTTCGTTCATCACTTCTGTTACCAGGCTTTCTGCATCTGCAACTTCACCAATCTTGGCAGTAGGATATTCTTCGAGCAAAATTTGCTTTAATCCTTTTCGGACTATTGCATGATCATCCGCAATTAAAACACGGATCATAGAAACAGGTTTAGTTGAATTTTTTATTTATCCGGACCAGGAACTGAAACCACCACCAGGGTCCCTTTACCGGGTTTACTATCGATCTGGTAAGTTCCTCCCATCATAAAGCTACGCTCCTGCATGCCTAAAATACCTAAAGTCTTTTTGTTCTTTTCCTTCTTTTTATCAAAACCCTTGCCATCATCTTTTATACTCAAGACTATATTTTCATTTTCCTTTTTCAAATTTACTTCAACCTTTTTAGCATTGGCATGACGGACTACATTAGTAAGAGATTCCTGAAAAATACGGAAAAGCCCCGTCTTAACAGAATCCTGCAAATTCAGCTCGTAATCGGGAAATTTGAAACTTGTTTTTATAGAAGCTCTTTTCTCAAATTCTTTTAAATGCCATTCCATTGCCGGCACCAGGCCCATATCATCCAATAAACTGGGCCTAAGTTCGGAAGAAATTCTCCTTACTGTTTTTACTGTGCTGTCCATCAATTCAAGAAGATCTTTGAGCTTTTGTTTTACATTGTCATCAGCAGCATTCAATTTTTTATTCAGCCAGGAAGCATCCATCTTTAATACAGTAAGTTGTTGCCCTAATTCATCATGTATCTCACGGGCAATATGCGTTCTTTCTTCTTCACGAATATTTTGAAGATGTTCGGTCAGCAGGCGGATTTGATTATAAGATTGTTTTATCTGTTCTTCATCTTGTTTCCGATGGGAAATATCCAATAATGTTCCTATAATAGCCGGCTTGCCCGCATATTCAGTTCTGCTTCCAAAAATTTCTGCCCGGATTATTTCGCCGTTCTTTTTTTGCCCGTTTGCTTCGTAATGAACACTGTCTTTTTCTCCTTGAAGACGGACACGGACATTTTCAGTCACTAATGCACGGTCATCAGGATGAACTACTTTCTCAACCGGATATGAATTAATCAATTCTTGCTGGTTATATCCGAATATTTCTGCAAACCTTGGATTCACATAAGCAAACTTTCCGTTCTGAATAATATAAACCCCCACCAGCGACTGTTCCACAAGGTTTCTGAATTTTATTTCCGCTTCTTTTAATTCCTGTTCTATTCTTTTACGTTCAGTTATATCTCGAATGATCATACTGGTTCTTTCGTCTCCTTTAGCATCTCTGAAAACAGAAGTAGTAATATCAGCCGGAAACTTTGTACCATCTTTTCGCAACATGGTTAATTCCCCTTTTGTTTTACCTATACGTTTACGTTCGTCAAGATAATCTTGCAATTTCGGGTCAGATTCATCCACCAAACCGTATCTGCCCGCTGCGCAAATTTCTTCTTCTGTCATTCCAAAAATTGAACAGGCAGCTGGGTTAGCTGCTAATATTCTTCCATCTGGCACAGTAAGCAGAATACCGTCCATACTGCTTTCAAAGAAAGCTCTGAATTTTGCTTCGCTTTCTTTGATTGCCGCCTCGGCTTTTTTCCGTTCTGTAATATCAATGATTGTACCCCGAACCAGAATCTGGTTCCCGGCAGGCAAACGTACCAGCCATACTTCGCATGGAATTAAGTTTCCATTCCTGTCACAATGTGTCCATTCAAAAGAAGTTTTTTCGCCTTTTACTGCTCTACTGATAAATGCTGCTGCTGCTTCATTGGACAAGGCGCCATTGGGTTGATATTCGGGGCTGACCTCAACCGGGCCAATCTTTAATAATTCCTCTTTCGACATTCTGAAAAGTCGGCTGGCACTTTCACTTACGCTAACAAACTTTCTTTCTTGCACGTCGAATACTACCAACGCTTCAGTCGCAGTTTCTACCAAAATCCGGTATCGTTCTTCACTCTTTCTTAAGTCATCTTCCATCTTCTTTCTTTCGGTAACATCCATCATACTTCCCATCATACGAACTGCCTTTCCTGTTTGATTCCGTACAATATAACAGCGGTCGTAGATATTTCTATAACCCTTACCTTCCACATTAAATCTATATTCTGATATAAATACATTTTTGTCAGAATCAAGAGCTGCCTGTTGCCTGTTTACGATTTCCTCTTTGTCATCAGGATGCATTCTTTGTTCCCACATCCCTTCTGTCGGAACCGGGTCTTCCATCGTTAATTCATACAATTGCTGGTGAGTTTCATTACTCCACAGCTGGCCGGTTTCAAGATCCCATTCCCAGATTGCATCGTTGGTAGTACGACTGATCAACTCAAACCGATTAAAGGATTGTTGCAGATCTTCCTGAGCTTTTTTACGTATAGAAATATCTTTGGTAATAATATAAGCTCCGATTACTTTTCCATCGTAGTCTTTGACCGGAGTATAGGTCACCAAAGACCAGGCAGGCAACCCTTTGACTGAAAGTTTTAATTCGTATTCTACTTTTTCACCTGCAAACACTTTTTCGAAACTTCTTTTTATCGGCTCATCCGATTGTTTGGGTATCAGCTCCAGAAGATTTGCACCCAATGTTACAGGCTTTCCCCACGCCAATGAAAGATTTTTCTCAGCGATCTCATTGATCAAAATGATCTGGTAATTATTATCAATTACGTAAAAAACGTCTCCGTAGCTCGATAATACCTGGCGAAGTTTCTTTTCAGAAGCTTTTAATGCCTCTTCAAATTGCTTTTGCTCCTGTATGTCTTGTACTATACCTATGAAAAACTCGATCTTACCCGATTGCAGATCACGGTAGCAGGTAAGATTAAGCTCTACCCAGAAATAGTTCCCGTTTTTGTCACAATATCTTTTTTCAATCACATAATTATCAATCTCTCCTTTCTCCATTTTTCCGATCAGTTGCACTTCTTTCGCAGCATCATCAGGATGAGTAAAATCTCCAAAATAAATACCTTTTATTTCTCCCAGCGTATATCCCAACATATCACAAAATGCCTGGTTTGCATTCAGCACCTTACCTTCAGTAGAGGCCCAAGCCACACCCAGTATCTTATTTTCAACAACCATTCGATATTGCTCTTCGTTTTTCCGGATCTCAACGGTTTTCTGCTCTACTGTCTCCAACAATTGCTTATTGAGATCCTCAAGATGTTTTTCTAATCTTTTTCTTACAGAAAAATCCAATAAGACCTTCCGCACGATAAAGAAAACCAAAAGCAAAGTGAATAATCGTAATACTGTAAGAATTGTGCTGAGATTTTTGATCGTATCAGTAGTTGTCTGCTCATCTTTTTGAAGGCTGGTCATCTCTTTTTGCCCCATTTGATCGATGACAGAAAATATCCGGTTGGAATATTTGCTCCCGGGGGCTTTCAGAAAAAAAGCAGCCGCCTCTTCAAGGCCTTTTTCCTTGCCTAAAGAAACTATCTGATTGGAAAGTTCAACTCTGTTTTTTACATAATCTGACAATGAATCAATCACAGGTTGCACTGCAGATTCATTTGTAAACAGCACTTTTACAGAATCGAGCCGTTGTAAGATGAGCGAATCAGAAGATTGAACTGGTGATATATTGTTTTTATCTGTTCCATGTACATAGTCAGCAATAGTAACTACATGCTTCTGAACAGAGTTGTGTAATTTATTCAACTGTGAGAGCAAAAGCCAGCTGGAATTAACACGGGAAACAATATGATTCTCTTTTTTTCTCTGCTCAACCGAAAGAGTTAAAATAAAGATGACTACGACTACTAATAAAGCTATTGTTAATGGCAGTATCCTGCTACGTTTTTTTTTCATAAGAACAACTTGCTAAACTTGTTCCCAGGTTTTTTAAAGTCTGAGAATATTGGCGGGGATAAATTACAGAGAAGGTTTGATAAAATAAAATTTTCATAGGAACAACTTAAAAGAAGTGATTTCACCCAATGATCATACTGATAAAAAGTATGCTTCAAAAGCGCTTTTTTACAGCCCATGAATATTAATAAAATTCACCAGGGCGGCTGTATTTTTCAGGTGAAGCTTTTTCAAAATATTATACCGATGCACTTCCACAGTCTTTAAAGAAATATCAAGCTTCAATGCTATTTCACGGGAAGAAAGTCCTTCCTTTATCAATTTTGTAATGTCCAATTCCCGGCGGGACAAAATATTAAGATCCGGCTGGCCTCCTTCTTCCAATTCTTGCTGAGCAAGAATATTTTTTACTTCACTGCAGATATACTTCTGGCCTTTACTTACTTCAATGATTGCTTCAATCAGCTCCTCTTTTGAAGAATTCTTAGTCACATACCCTGTTGCTCCGGATTGCAACATCCGCTTTGCATAAGCTGGCATACTATGCATAGAGACACCAATGATCTTAGAAGAAGGTGAGTACTTTCGAATAAGTTTGGTAGCCTCAAACCCATTAAGAGGTGTCATATTAATGTCCATCAGGACAACATCGGGTCTTTTATTTTTTGAAATTTCAACAGCTTCGTCACCGGTGCTTGTTTCGCCGATCACTTCAAATCGGGGATCGCTGTTAAGGATGAATGACCATGAATCTCTAATTAATTTATGGTCATCAACTAAAAGGATGGTGATCTTTTCCATGCCTGGCTAACGCTTGTAAAAAAGTTGTAATCAAAAGCCTCACTTAAGTCTTACAAAGTTTCAATTCATTCATTTAACACAAGAATCAAGTTAGTACCAACTGTGCATAAATAGACAGTTTTGTCTTAATGAATAAGCTTTAAATGGTAAATTTACTGAAATTGATAAGTAAATTTACTTATCAATAAGCATCTACAATTCTGTAGAAACTGAAAGAAGGCTTTCAAATGATCGTTGAATAAATCAGAGCTGCTAAAAAAATTACATTTCTATCACCTTCATTTTCGGAACCAGCAAGTAAATGATAAACCAGGCAATAAGATAAGCGAAAGCACAAACTCCAAACATGATCGCATAAGCTGTTTGTGGTGTGTTTATGTAGTGATCAGTCATTCTTCCTGCTAATAACTGAAGCAACACGCCACCAATTCCTCCTGCCATTCCTCCAATACCAGTTACAGAGCCCACGGCTTTCTTAGGAAACATATCTGATACTGTAGTGAATAAATTAGCAGACCATGCCTGGTGCGCAGCTGCTCCGATACAGATCACAGCCACGGATAGAGAAGAAGCGTAGATGCCAAACATCTCACGGTTTGCAAAAAATTGTGTGGACAATAATAAAACCGGGAACAATGCAATGACAAACATCGCTGTCATACGAGCTTTATAAACCGGCATTCCTTTGTTAATGAAATTCATTGGCAGGCGTCCTCCGTAGATACTACCGATGATCGCAACTCCATACACAATAAATGTAGGCCACATTACCTGCTCACCTGTCATTCCAAATTGTTTTTTCAAATAATCCGGTAACCAGAATAACAAGAACCACCAAATGCCATCCGTCATGAATTTACCTGCAAAAAAGGACCATGTTTGCCGATACCAAAACAATTTTGTCCAGGGCATCTTCTCTCTCACTGCTACATCTTCTGAAGGAGCCACATGCATTGCCAGATCGTCATCACTATGGATATAATCGTATTCTGGTTTTGTCAATCTCTTTTGTTTGAGCGGCGAATCATACAACCGAAACCAAAAGAATAACCAGATAAAACCTAAAGCGCCTGTGATAATGAAAGCAGCTCTCCATCCAAAAGTGACCACGCACCAAGGGACGAACAAGGCAGAGATCATGGCTCCAAGATTGGAACCACTATTGAAGATTCCGGTTGCAAAGGCTCGTTCTTTTTTTGGGAACCATTCAGCTACTGTTTTAATAGAAGCGGGGAAATTACCAGCTTCCCCAATTCCAAATAAGCTACGAATTGCTACATGAAAAGCCACCGTTCTGCCAGCAAATGCATTCAGCATTCCGAAAATGGACCATGTAATCAATGAAAGAGCTAATCCCAATTTGGTTCCGATTTTATCTATTACCCAGCCCGCTATGATTGTAACACCAGCATAAAAACCCGTAAAAAAAGAAGTGACATAGGAAAACTGAGTATTTGTCCAACCAAATCCGCCTTTTTCTGTTGGGGTACAAAAAAATTCCTTCAGGTAAGAAATTACCTGGCGATCCATATAATTGATCGTTGTAGAAAAAAGTAAAAGAGTAACAATCGTCCACCTGTATTTTCCTATGGCTTGCTGCATCATATCGTTTTTATTGTTTATTTCTTTATAGAAGCGATTAGTTCCAATACTTCCTTTGTCATTCTTTCAATAGTAAGATAGTCTTTTTGTTCCATCAGTTTTTTACTGATGAGTTTACTTCCCATACCTACTGCACAGACACCGGCTTTGAACCATCCTTCCAGGTTTTCTTTGGAAGTATCCACACCACCGGTCGGCATAAATAATAACTGTGGAAAAATATCTTTGATACTGGTAAGAAATTCCGGTCCTAATAAATTGCCCGGGAAAAGTTTGATGAACCGGATACCACCATTCTCTGCAGCAATGATCTCACTCGGGGTCATACAACCCGGAGCATAAAAGATATTTTTGCCATTTGCAAAAGATGCAACTTCAGGAACAAAGCCCGGACTAACCAAGAAATCTGCCCCTGCACTCATATAATTTTCTGCATGTTGAAGATTTTTAATCGTACCAACACCTAAAAGCAATCCTGCCATCTCAGCATTTCTTACCTCAACTAATTTTTTGAAATTTTTCAAAGCGGCTTCTCCACGATTGGTATATTCCACTGCTTTTATCCCTGCTCTGTAAATGGCTCTCAATACTTCAATACTAATTGTTTCATCCGAATTAAAATATAATGGTAGAATGCCCTGACCTACGATAACATTAACTGCCTGTTCTTTAGTGATGCTCATATTTTAAATTTTAACCTTAATAACTAATTTTTTTATTTCATTCTCGCCGATCATCGGTGCATGAACATCTTCCGGAAAGAAAATGGCAAATTGCCCGTCGGTCAATTGAAAATACATGTCCGGCTCATCATCAAAAAAACGAACATCTTTTTCAGGATTATAATCTCCTTTGAACTGAATACATTTTTCCCTCGGCTTCCAGCCTATCTTTTCTTTACCTTGAATGCAAAGCTGTATGTCAATATATTCATCGTGACATTCAAATTTCGCTATCGATTCAGCAGCAGTCATTCCCTTTTTGTTCGAATAGATTGCTTTCAAATTCTCACCGTCAATTTCATAACGGCCCATTTCTACATTATCCAAATCAGTTTTCCGGATGTAAGCGAATGCTTTTTCAAATAAAGGATGTATTGAAAAATACCGACTTGCATTTTGTATTACATCTACAATCATAATGATCTTTTTTTTGAATTATCAATTATCTCTGTACTCTTCCGCTTCCATCGCCTTTCATCAAATCCTTCACTTCATTCAGCGTAGCATGATTCAAATCACCGGGAATGGTATGTTTCAGGGCAGAAGCAGCTACTCCAAATTCTGCAGCTTCTTTCATTGGCATACCTGTCACCAATCCATAAATAAATCCACTCGCAAAACTATCTCCGCTTCCTACACGATCTACAATTCTCACTTCATATTTTTTTGTATGGTAAAAATCATTTCCATCATACACCAAAGCACTCCATCCATTGTCGCTGGCACTGTGACTTTCACGAAGTGATGAAGCGATATATTTGAAACCGAATTTTTCTTTCATTTGCCTGAATACATCTTTAAATCCTTCGAGGTTCAATTCACCTTTTGTTACATCGGTATCTTTTGCTTTGAACCCAAGCGTTGTGTCCGCATCTTCTTCATTACCGATACAAACATCAACATATTGACAAAGCTTCGTCATCACTTCTCTTGCTTTTTCTTTGCTCCACAATTTTTTTCTGTAATTCAGATCAATGCTTGTAGTAATGCCTTTTGCTTTGGCTGTTTTCAATGCAACTTCAGCAAGATGCTGCAGCTTTATCACTTAATGCAGGAGTGATTCCGGTTGTATGAAACCAAGATAGCTCCATCTAAAATTTTATCAAAATCAAATTCGCTCAGCTCCACTTCTGCAATGGAAGCATGTGCCCTGTCATAAACAACCTGCGATGCTCGCATAGAAGCGCCGGTTTCTAAAAAATAAATTCCCAACCGTTCTCCACCTCTTACGATGAATTGTGTATCTACACCATAACGACGCAAATGATTGATAGCTGATTGACCGATGGGATTGTTTGGAACTTTGGTAACAAATGTCCCATTCAATCCGTAATTGCAAAGCGGCTGCGGTTACATTGGCCTCACCGCCGCCATAAGTGACATCAAAGTGTATCAGCCTGTACAAATCGTTTAAAATCCGGAGTAGATAATCGCAACATTATTTCTCCCAGAGTGACTACTTTTTTTGACATATTGATTCTGATTTTATTTTTTATTTTAATTCATACACCGGTTTCACATCCATATCACTGAATACCTGGTTCTCCCCGGCCATTCCCCAAATAAATCCATAATTAGAAGTGCCGCATCCATAATGCACAGACCAGGGTGGCGAGATCACGGCTTCATGATTTTTCATAACCAAATGTCTTGTCTCCTGCGGCTGGCCCATAAAATGAAATACTCTTTGCGAGTCCGGAACGTCAAAATAAAAATAGACTTCCATACGTCGGGTATGCGTATGTGGCGGAACAGAATTCCAAACGCTTCCCGGTTCCAGCACTGTCAATCCCATTACCAACTGGCAACTTTTTATTCCATCCAGATGAATGTATTTATAAATTGTTCTTTTATTAGATGTCGCAACATCTCCCAAATTTACAGGTGATGCTTTTCCCTTTTTCATCAGCCGGTTTGCATATTTATGATGTGCGGGAGCAGATAATAAATAAAACACAGCTGCTTCTTTTCTATTGGCAGAAGCAAAACTCACTTTCTTTGTTCCTTTTCCGAGATAAAGACAATCTAATTTATTGAGCTCATATTTTTTCCCGTCAGCATTGACAATACCTTTTGCTCCTACATTTATAATTCCCAATTCCCTCCTTTCTAAAAAATAATCCGCTTTTAATTCATGATGATTGGGCAATTGCAATGTTTTACTTACCGGCTTTAGCGCCGCCAACGATCATGCGGTCATAATGAGAATACACTAACTGTACCGTGTCATCCTGCATCAGATTTTCAACAAGAAAATGTTTACGCAATTGCTGCGTATTCATTTGCATTGTTTCTTCAGGACTATTTTGAAAACGTATTTGCATAATCAATTTTCAATTTGAAATTTTAAATTAAAAATTTTATCTCCCCATCCATCCACCATCCACCGTTAATATTTCGCCATGCACATACTTCGAAGCATCAGAAGCAAGATATACTATTGCTCCTTTAAAATCGTCCGGCTCGCCCCATCGTCCTGCAGGAATGCGATCGAGAATTGATTTACTTCGAACGGGATCATTTCTCAATGCTTCAGTATTGTCAGTAGACAATATATCCCGGCGCTATACCATTAACATTGATGCCTTTTGCCGCCCATTCATTTGCCAATGCTTTTACCAAACCCGCAATGGCACTTTTACTTGCTGTATAACCGGGAACAATTATCCCTCCCTGGAAACTCAGCAAAGAACAAGTGAAAATTATTTTCCCTTTTCCACGCTGCAACATGTGCTTTCCAATTTCTCTTGCTAAAATAAATTGTGAATCGAGATTTATTGCCATCACTTTATCCCAATATTCATCCGGATGTTCTGCAGCAGGCGACCTCATGATGGTGCCGGCATTGTTGACCAGAATGTCTATGGCATTATTTTCTGCAACAACTTTTTTTAAAAAAGAATAAACAGCTTTCTCTGTCACTGAAATCAGCCTGGTAAGCTTTAAATTTTTTTCCCAACGCATCACTTCTTTTTCAACTGCGCTACCGGATAATTCCAAAGTCGCAGAAACACCAACAATATCAGCGCCTGCTTCAGCCAAGACCCAATGCCATTGCTTTACCAATGCCTTTATTGCAACCCGTAACCAATGCAGTTTTTCCTGATAGATCAAATTGCTGAAGCACTCCCATTACCGTCGTTTATACTGGTACTTTTTTGGGCTTGGGTTTTTGATCCAATTGCCAGTTAAAATAATTTTTAGCATTATTATAGCAAATATCCTGTATGATCTTTCCAACCCATGTAATATCATTGGGTATTTCACCATTTTCCATTTCAGTCGCCGAACAAGTCGCACAGAATCCGGCGAAAATATTCATGCCGCGGATATGAAAGAAAACTTCTTGAATCAGTAAGCATTCCAACAAAACGACTGAGCAAACTCATATTGGATAAGTGCATTGATCTGTTTGGTCATGCCATCTTTCTGATCCAAAAACCACCAGGCAGATCCCCATTGAACTTTACCAGCTGACTGAACCATCATTAAAATTCCCGACCATAGTTGCCATCAGTTCATTATCGGCAGGATTCAAATTGTATAAAATTGTTTTTGCAAGTTTATTATTGCTATCCAGTTTGTCCAAAAATTTAGCCAATGACCTGACCCTGTGAAAAATCACCGATGGAATCCCAACCCGTATCAGGCCCTAAGGTTTGCAACATCCTGGAATTATTATTTCGTAATGCACCGATATGATATTGCTGCACCCATCCTTTTTCCCAATCCCATTCTGCAAAATGCACCAGCATTGCGGATTTGAATTTGCGCTGCTCGGCATCATTTAATTTCTTTCCTCCATATACTTTATTAAATATGCTGTCGATCTCAGAACCTGTAAAGTCTTCGGCGTAAATTTCTTCCAAACCATGATCAGAAACGCTGCAACCCATAGATGCAAAAAAATCATGGCGGTTTTGCAAAGCATAAAGAAAATCATCAAAAGATGAAACGGCGATATCAGTCACTTTTTCTAATTGCTTGATATATGCAGAAAATTTTGCCGGGTCACTAACGTTCATTGCATTGTCCGGGCGAAATGCAGGCAGGATCGGAATTTCAAATCCATCATTCTTGATTTTAAGATGATATTCCAGCGAATCAACCGGGTCATCTGTAGTACAAACCAACTTTACATTCATTTTGCGCAACAGGTTACGAACAGAATATTCTTTAGTTCGCAACAAAGCATTGCAATCCTCATATATTTTTTTTGCTGTATCAGCATTCAGTGCATTTTTTATCCCAAAATAACGCTGCAATTCAAGATGAGTCCAATGATATAACGGATTTCTTAGCGTGTAAGAAACGGTCTCTGCCCATTTCTTAAATTTCTCCCAATCACTTTTTGTACCGGTGCAGTAATCTTCGCTGACCCCGTTGGTACGCATGGCACGCCATTTATAATGATCGCCATACAGCCAGATTTGTGTCAGGTTTTTAAATTGATGGTCATCGGCGATCTGCTGCGGCGGCAGGTGGCAATGATAGTCAATGATCGGCATGTCCTTTGCATATTCATGAAAAAGACGTTGTGCTGTTTTTGTTTTCAGCAAAAAATTTTCACCTAGAAATTTTTTCATAAACCAATTTTTAAAATTATAAACTTACCCCACGTTTCCATGGGATAAAATCATCCTGATTTAACTGAACTGCTTTGGGTATCACTTCACCACTTGCCGCTTTGATACAATATTCGAGAATCTCTTCACCCATTTGCTCAATGGTTTTTTCTCCATCGATAATCGGACCTGTATTAATGTCAATCACATCACCCATTCTTTTCATCAATGCAGAATTACTCGAAATTTTTATCACAGGACAAACCGGGTTTCCGGTTGGTGTTCCCAATCCGGTAGTAAATAATATTAATGTCGCCCCGGATGCTGCTTTTCCTGTTGTTGCTTCCACATCATTTCCCGGTGTACAAACTAAACTCAATCCTGGTTTTGTAGCCGGCTCTGTATAATCCAAAACATCTACTACCGGAGAAGTGCCTCCTTTCTTAGCAGCACCGTTACTTTTTATTGCATCGGTGATCAGACCATCTTTGATATTTCCGGGAGAGGGATTCATTTCAAACCCTGAGCCCACTTTATGAGCTTCTGCATTATACGTCATCATCAGGTGGATGAATTTTTTTGCGGCCGCCTCATTTTTAGTGCGGTCAATTAATTGTTGTTCTGCCCCACATAATTCCGGAAACTCCGCTAACAATACCTTACCTCCCAATGCCACTAACAGATCGGAACAATATCCAACAGCAGGATTAGCAGATATACCGCTGAAACCATCACTGCCGCCGCATTTAACTCCAATGACCAATTTATCCAATGATGCCGGTTTTCTTTCCAGCTTATTGATCTCAACTAAACCCAAAAATGTTTTTCGTATCGCTTCCGTAATGAGTTGCTCTTCACTTTGTGATTGTTGTTGCTCAAAAATATAAAGTGGTTTATCAAAAGCAGGGTTTCTTTGTTTCAGATCATTTAAAAAATCCGGGACCTGTAAATTCTGACAGCCGAGGCTTAAAACTGTTACTCCTGCAACATTCGGATGGTCAGCATAAGCAGCCAGCAATTTGCTTAATGTAGCAGCATCCTGCCTGGTACCGCCGCAACCACCATTATGATTCAAAAATTTGATACCATCCACATTTTTAAAAATGCGGTTGGTATTCACTTCAGATTCTTTTATTTCCAGGTCAGCAGTGGAAACATCCGCACCGCTCTTATATAGTTCGAGTAAATGATGAGTCTTTTGTTTGTATTTATCCGTTACAGCATAACCCAACTCATTATGCAATGCCTCCCGAATCACATCGAGGTTCCTGTTCTCACAAAAAACAGTCGGCATGAACAACCAGTAATTCGCTGTGCCTACTCTTCCATCGCTCCGATGATAACCGTTGAAAGTTTTGCCAATAAATTTTGAAACATTCGGTGCATGCCACTCGTAATGAGAGGGACGGTATCCGTAAGGTTCTGTTGCATGCTTCACATTTTCAGTAGTCATCAATCCTCCTGCAGGAATAAAATGTTGCGCTTTTCCCACCAATACACTATACATGATCACTTTATCACCTTCATTCATGGTTTGTGTAAAAAATTTATGTTTAGCGGGAACTACATCCGGTAAAATATATTCGTCTCCATCATAGACAATCTTTTCCCCTTTCGCAAGATTTCTCAATGCCACCAGCACATTATCATTAGGATGAACTTTCAAAACACGTTGCTGCATATTCACACTTTTACTTTTTGCATTTCAAGCTCGCTGAGTGTTGCTGTTATTCCTTTTTTCATCAACGAGCTGATATAAAACGTTACACGATCTGTAAATCCATTCAATAGATCCAGGTTTGAACCCCAGAAATTTTTGTCTGCCAAAATAGAATCCACAACTTCATTGATACTGTCTGATCTCCATCTTTTTGCGAAATAATCAGCATAATCATCCTGGATAGTGTATTCTTTTCCATTGGCCGAACCGGAATATCCCCCTGCTTCATTGGAATGACATTTCATAAATAAGAGATAGCCTGCAAATCCAAGTGTCATCAATTCAGGCACCTGGTCTGTTTTGCTATAATGCTGAATCAACAAGGGCACCGTCCGCATTTTCATTTTTGATGAATACTGAACCGCAATGCTGGTCCAACGATGATCAATGTAAGGATTTCTGAAACGATCCATCACTTGAGCTGCAAAGTTACAGGCATCTTCGTAAGAAATGTCATCACTTGTAATGGTTTCTGCAATTTCATTTACCATGAGACGATGGATAAATGAAGAGAACAAACTGTCATTTACAGTTTCCTTTACCGTTTGTAAACCGGATAAATTTGCTAAACCACAAATAAAGGAATGAGTAGCATTCAACAGTCGTAATTTGAGTACTCTGAATCTTTGAATGTCGGCTGCGATCAAAACACCATCATCTGCTCCGCTGAACGATAATATATCTTTTACTTTTTCATTTCCGGTTTCAATGGCCCATAATCGAAATGACTCTGCCATGATCATCAATTCGTCTTTGTATCTCAATTGCTGCTCCACGACATTCTTATCTTTTTCCGGCAATTTGCCCGGAACGATACGATCCACCAGGGAATTGCAAAAATGATTTGCGGTTTGAAGCCAATGAATAAATTTTTCATCCAGTTTATTCAACCTGGCAAGTTCAACCATGATGGAGCGAAGCTGAAATGCATTATCAGTGATTAATTCGGTTGGAATAATCACCAAACCGTTTTCTTCACTTCCATTGAACTCATGATATCTTTCATGCAAAAAAGCCAACAATTTACCGGGGAAAGATTGTGGCGGATTTGAGTGAATATCGTCCTCGACCAGAGTAATTCCGACTTCCGTAGTATTGGATATAACTATCTGCAAATTCGGATCGTGAGCGCATGCCAAAACTTCTTTCCAATCTTCTCTTGCAGAAATGACCCGGCTGATAGATGAATTGATGATGGTTTCTTCCTGCTTTACTCCATTCTCAACTCCACGAACGCATAAAGTATATAATCCATCCTGCTGATCAAATGCATCTGTTTTTCCTGCACCGGTTGATTTCACCACTACGATCCTTCCGTTAAAAATTTCATGGCGATTCGCTTTATCAATGAAATAATCAGGTAAACCACGCAACAACACACCCGTCCCGAACTGCAAAACTTTTTCCGGCAATGAAAATATTTTTTCATCCGGGATGATCAACCCGGTTTGCGGTTTAATATTCTTTATATTTTGCTTCGATAAAATCATTCGTTTGTTTCAGCTTTTATTTTCAGGTTCAATTCATGGGTTTTTCTTCTTCCATTCAGCATATTCTTTTTCAATTAAATTTTTGGGCCAGGTACCATACCATGCGTAGCCCGTTCTTCTTTCATTCTCAATCTCTGCCAAAGACCATTTTTTAATACCATCTCTTCCAGAGAAAAATGGCTTATTGGTTTCAATATCATAAAATCTTGCCCATAAAACAGAGCTTGAATCCGACTTCAATACACGATCGATTCCGTTTGGTTGAGACTTGTCAACAATAGTAACCACCCGATAGCCTTCAATCTTTGAATTTTGAAACCAATCAACAGCAGACGTAATAGCTTTTTTAATGGCAGATGAAGGATTGTTAATCTTCATCAGGAATTCAACAATGCCCACACTTTCTTCTCCGCTGATCGAGGGTAACTCATAGCTTCTTGCCTTGGCAGGTTGCAATGTTGTTTTATCATATTGAGCACACCACGCTGTTAATTTCCCATGCACTTTGATCTGTGTCTTAAGAATACATTGTACTCCGGCATCAATTGCTTTTTGAGAAGACTCAATCAATGAAGGATCCACTACATCAAAATTGCTGGCATGATGAACAACATCCCAAAGCACATTCATCGCATTGATCATGGCATTATCGTTATAAGTGATCTCACTTCTGTAAAGGCTTGAATCCGGATAAAATTGTGGCCAACCACCATTACTTTCCTGCATTATCAGCAAATAACGAATTCCTTTTTCCGCCGCATCGAGATAGTTTTTATTTCCTGTTTTTTTAAATGCACTAACGAGATAGCGGATCTCTTTCGAAGTGGCATTATTGTCAATGGTTGCGTCGTTGAGTCCTTTATTATCCAGCAGGTCCGCTTTTTCCGCAGGAGTTAATTGTTTGGTATAATCAATTCTTTGTTCTCCGATATGTTTCGGCCAACCGCCAACACTACGCTGATACAGAAGCATATTGTCCGCAACAGGATCCTGTGCAAAAAATTTATCTGATAACAGAAAAATTATTCCCAGGAAAAAAAAGCCTGCTCTGAATCTCATCCAATTCATTTCTTTTTGATTTGGTCAATGCACCATTTTACTAAATCTTCAGCCGCCTCATAGTTCTCATATTCTTTGGGTAATTTTCTACCGTCGAGGTACTCATTATAAAACCAGGGATCACCTACAGCAAACACAGTTCCTTTTCCATATTTTGAAACAGCAATTATATTATCATCTTTATTTTTCAATATGATCGTCGCAGGAGATGTTACCGTCACTGTACTCAATTCTTTGATATAAACTTTTGTGCTGTTCTTAAAAATAGGATTGTCGGTAGAAATCATTATTGCGCCTTGCTCAAAATGATTTCCTTCAACATGATTTTTGCTGTTCTCGTCAAAATGGATCCCGAATTTCTCAGCCAGCTTATTAAAATGTGTAAACTCAGCATTGCCGAGGTCATTGCTCAATAATAATAAGACACCGCCTGCTTTTACCCAATTAGCAATAACATCCACATCCTTTTGCTGAACATAGTTGGGAAATTTTGTTTCCTTATCTGTATCCGGATCAACGATGAGATAAATATTTGCTCCTCTTAAATTATCAGCAGTAGGCGCAGCAGCTAATGTTTTTGTTTGCACACCGTATTTATGGAACACGTGGCCAAATAAAGAATAACCTCCATTATCCATTTCATCCCATACATAATGCCAGGTGATCTCCCTGCCGAAAGCATCCTGTTTCAATTCATGATTGAAAAAATTATCCAACAAAACAGTTTTTCCTTTTCCGCCTGATAACGCTCTCTGCATTTCCATTTCAATACTCGCCAGTAAAAAAGCACCAATACCTTTCGGGTCGTTCATTTCCACCGGTTCACTCATATAATATTCAAAACTTCCGTCACGATAGGGATTACCTCCAAGTCCTGAAACTTTTACCGTACCGTACAAATTCATTTGTCCATTTTCAATTTTGACAAACTTGCTAATGAGTCCTTCATATCCCTTTTCTGCAATTGTAATTTTTGCAGCCGGCAAATACCCCATCCTCACACCTTTTGCAATTGCATAAACAAATTGTGACGACGCAGATGCTTCAAAATAATTTTTTTCTTTTCCCGGCCCGTTATAATTCATCACATCATACCACAACCCTGTTTGTTTATCCTGTTGTTTCTCCAATGCATTCACCAAGCGATTCAAAATATCAATCAATGCTTTTTTCTTCGGATGACTAACAGGAAAATAATCTAATGCATCCACCAATGCACAGGCATACCAACCCATTGCTCTTGCCCAAAAATTTGGTGAATCACCAGTTCTTGCATTTGCCCATTTCATTTGCTTGCTTTCATCCCATGCGTGATACAATAAACCTGTCTTCGGATCTCTCGCATGTTTTTCCATCCGGATAAATTGGTTCGCTATATCATTGAAGGAGGTATCCTCATGCGACAACCAGGCATACTCTGCATAAAATGGCCCCGCCATATACAATCCATCCAGCCACATTTGATTCGGATAAATTTTCTTATGCCAGAACCCGCCTTCCTTTGTTCTCGGCTGCCGGCGCAATTGTTCCCGCAATAAATTTGCTGCCTTCAAATATTTTTCTTTCAAGGTCACCTGATACAACAACAACAGCAGTTTTCCATTGTTGATATTATCCAGTGTATATTCATCCGCTTTATATCCATTGATGCTTCCGTCATCTTTCACAAAAAAATCCATCTGCTGCTGGATGTAATTAAAATATTTTGCATCGCCTGTATTTTCCCAAAGCCCTTCCATTCCCTTCAAAATAACTCCCATATCATAGCTCAACTTCGCAGGTTTTCCGACAAGAGCAAATGAATCTTTCCAGGTATTCATTATTGTCGTTGCAATTCCTTTTGCATAATAGGAAGGATCAAATTCTCTTTGTGAAACCTGACCTGATACATCAGAAAAAATCAGCGTAATGATGGATATGAAAATTAGTTTTCTCATTTAATACTCAGGCTTTTTTCAGATGCACCATAACTAAACTCCACTTTATTCTTTGCTTTTGATGCATCTGTATTTATCAACTTAATATTACTGCTCTTTTCTCCACTTACATTCAATAATAGCTCTGCTCCATTTTTATAACCAATATTGTCCAACGTAATGTCTTTGCTATTGTGAATGTTCATCACCGGGTTGGTATTATCAGTTATAAGTTTCACATTTTTTAAATGCAAACCTGTTGCTTCTGTACAATTCAATCCTTCTTTTGATTGCAAGACCATATTTTCAAGATAAACATCCTGTATATTCATTTCAGGAAGTCCACGCACAAAGATGGCTTGCTGTGCTCCGTTACAAATAATATTGCTGATATGAAAATCCCTGAACTGTGGTGTCGCTTCAGTTACCGGAAATGTTTCGACTTTGGGTGGTTCTCTTTTTTCGCCGGATAATTGTACCGGGTCTACTGCCATGTAATACATATCAAAAAGTATTGCCTGGGTGACAATATCTTTCATTGTGATATTCTTTATAAATATCTTTTCTACAATGCCGCCACGTCCACGGGTAGTTTTAAAACGAAGTCCCACATCTGTGCCCATGAAAGTGCAATCAGATACATATATATTCCTGGCGCCACCACTCATTTCGCTACCGATCACAAATCCACCATGTGCATGATAAACGATACAATTGCGAACGATCATATTTTCTGTCGGCATCCTTCTTTTTCGCCCGACTTCATCTCTTCCAGATTTTACGCAAATGCCGTCATCACCTACATCAAATGTGCTGCCTTCTATCAAAACATTCTTGCAACTCTCAACATCAATGCCATCGCCATTTTGTGCATACCAGGGATTTTTTGCATAAACATTTCTTAAGGTCAGATCCTCACATATCAATGGATGTAAACACCAGGCTGGGGAATTTTGAAATGTGACTCCTTCGAGCAAAACTCTTTTACAACTTTCTAATACTAATAAATTAGGACGAAGAAAATCTTTTACAGAATCGTAGAACGCTGCTGTTTTGTCTTCACTAATTACACCTGGGTTTTTTAATTGAGAACCTTTGAGTGATTTCTCTGAAGGATACCAGGTCTTTTTATCCTCACTCAGCACACCGCCTGATGCCAATAGTTTTTTCCACTGGGTTTCATTCAATTTATCTTTTCGCACCATTCGCCAGGCATCACCATTTCCATCAATAATTCCATAACCGGTGATCGCAATGTTTACGGCATTATTAGCTGAGATCGGAGATTGATTTCTCATTTGGGGTAGCCCTTCCCAGTTCCCTTTGATCAATGGATATTGATTAAAATCTTTTGAGAATTGGAGCAATGCATTTTTTGCTAAATGAAGATTTACATTGCTCTGCAATATGACCGGACCGGTCATCCACATACCCTCTGGTATTAACACTACACCACCGCCTTTCTGATGACAGGCATTTATGGCGTCGTTAATACTTTTTGTGTTTAATGTAATTCCGTCAGCAACGGCGCCAAATGAAACAATGTTAAGTGTATCACTTTTAAAGTTGGGGGATTGGATTTTGGGAAGAGGTTGTGCAAAAGAAATCTCTTTAAACACTAAGAAAGTGAAAAAGAAAAAAGAGGTTATTCTTATAGCAGCTTTCATCAGATTTTTTTTAGTTCTGCTTCTTAATTAAAAAAGAAGCTACACCCCGGAACAAACCGGGGCGTAGCTTTTGCTAAACGACTGCTTGCTATTCATGTCGTTTTTTACAATGCTTATTAACTTTAAACTGAAAGAGTTTATAGATAGATTATAGAAAGGCAGGAACCGTCGAATAAAAAACAGTCCATTTTTTTGATAAATGCCTTTAAAGGCTGCCTGGTAAATCAATCGTTTTGAAACCATGATAAACTATTAAGGCACAATAGTTCAACAAATCATTTTAGTATAACAATGCTACGCAGATATTCACGAATGAAACAAGGATTAAAGCTCTTTTTTTACGCAAACGTTACCGGTAACGATGTCGCTTTTTTAATAGTTTATTAAAGAAGACTAAAATACTCAATGTCAGAGATTTCAAAAAAACAGCTTGAATTGTAAATCATGTAAAAAATGCTTCAAAAAAGAATTGAAATCACTGAATAGAAGTGGAAGAATTGAAAGACTCGTTAATCTATAGCCGAGAGCTGCAACTCAAGCTGTTTTTTCCATCGCTCATAAAGTTCTTTATATTTCTCTTCCCCTGATGGTTCAATCTTTTTATCAGCTTTCAGATTCAGGAAAGCTTCTTTGCGATCCTTGTAATATCCCATCCCAATTCCTGCTCCGATCGCAGCGCCAACACTTCCATCGCACTGATACAGCTCAACAGGTATGCCTATAGTATCAACAAATGATTGAGTAAATACATCACTTAAAAATAAATTAGTTCTTCCTGCCCGGATGATTTCTCCATTCATTCCATTTTCTTTCATTATATCAAAACCATATCGAAATGCAAATACGATTCCTTCCTGAACAGCTCGCAATAAATGAGCTTTTGAATGCAGGTTAAGATCGAGATTACTGATCTGAACTCCTGTTATTTTATTGTTGAGTATTCGCTCGGCTCCGTTTCCAAATGGTAATACTAACAAACCATCAGACCCGGGCTGGATCTTTGCAGAAAGTGCATTCATTTCTTCATAAGTCAGATTACCTATGTTATCTTTTACCCAACGATTCAGAATACCGGCTCCGTTAATACACAACAACACTCCTATCCTTTTTTGCTCAAGACTATAATTTACATGAGCAAAACTGTTGATCCTGGATTGCTTGTCGTATTGAAGTTCATTCGTTACTCCATAAATAACACCTGAAGTACCGGCAGTTGCTGCAAACTCGCCAGGCTCAAGAACATTTAATGATAATGCATTGTTTGGTTGATCACCGGCTTTGTAACTGACAGGAATACCCGCTGTCAATTGTAATTCGGCGGCAACAGAAGACAGAAGCTCTCCATGTCTTTCAAAAACATTTTTTATAGGAGGAACAAAAGAAGTATCGAAATCAAAATAATCAAACACATCTTTTGACAAACGATCTTTCTTAAAATCCCAGAAAATTCCTTCTGACAATGCAGAAATGCTGGTTGTAACGTCGCCTGTAAGCTGTAGTGTAATGAAATCACCGGGCAACATTATTTTGTCGATCTGTTTATAAACCGATGGTTCATTTTTTTTCACCCAGGCTAACTTGGCCGCAGTAAAATTTCCGGGTGAATTCAGCAGATGAGATAAGCATCTTTTCTCCCCGATCTTTTCAAAGGCTTTTTCTCCGAAAGGAACTGCACGGCTATCACACCAGATGATGCTGTGGCGTAAATTATTTTTGTTTTTATCAACAATTACCAGTCCGTGCATCTGGTAAGCGATTCCAATCGCACTGATATCAGAAGGCTGATAATTTTTTGTAGCATGAGCTTTCAGGATCGTTTGCTTTACATCTTCCCACCACTGCAATGGAGACTGCTCCGCCCAACCGGGTTTTAACGCAATGATCTCTCTTTCTTTTTCGGGATACTGTGCTGAAGCAATAGTTTTTTGTGTTGATAAATCTACAACTGAAACTTTAATAGATGAAGTGCCAATATCGATTCCTAATAACAACATGAAATAAACTTTAATTGATCCTGAACTTTATAAACGACCTGACTGATAAGATGCGTCATTCCACTTTAATTCGTTTTTGAAATGATACAGGTCGGTGCTCTTATCGATCTTCACATATTCGATACCTGTTATTTCTGCAAAATCTTCCAGATGATTGCTTGTAAGATTTTGACTGTAACATGTATGATGCGCTCCTCCTGCCAATATCCAGGCCGCACAACCAGTTTGCATATCGGGTAACGGCTTCCACAATACTCTTGCGACGGGAAGTTTTGGTAAATCATGTGGAGGTTTCACCGCTTTCACTTCATTTAGCAATAATCTAAACCGATTACCAAGATCGATCATTGAAGCATTCAATGCCGGGCCAGCTGCAGAATTAAATACCAACCGAACCGGATCGGCTTTTCCTCCGATACCCAAAGGATGAATTTCGCAGGAAGGCTTTTTATCCGCAATGCTCTCGCAAATTTCAAGCATGTGAGCACCCAAAACCATTTCATTGCCGGGCTCAAAATGATATGTGTAATCTTCCATAAAAGAATTTCCACCTTTCAATCCCGTTGCCATCACTTTCATCGCTCTTACCAATGCTGCAGTTTTCCAATCACCTTCTGCAGCAAAACCATAACCCTCTGCCATTAATCGCTGCACTGCAATGCCTGGCAATTGAACTAATCCATGCAAATCTTCAAACGTATCCGTAAATCCTTTGAAATTTCCCTGTTTCAAAAAATATCGAAGCCCGATCTCAATTCTTGCAGCATCTCTCAATGAGCTATGCTTTGTTCCGCCCTTCTTTAAATCTTTTGTGACTTTATACTGATCTTCATATACTGCACACAGTTTTATGATCTCTCCATCGCTTACACTATTAATTAATTTTACAAGGTCTCCTATTCCATGCGTATTTACTGAGTAACCAAATTTTATTTCTGCTTCCACTTTATCACCTTCCGTAACTGCTACTTGCCGCATATTGTCACCAAAGCGAATAAATTTTGCTCCCTGCCAATCATTCCATCCAGCTGCTGCACGAACCCAGGTGTCAATTTTTTCCAATACGTTTTGCTCCTGCCAATAACCTACTACAACTTTTCTATTCATTCGCATACGACTCATGATAAATCCGAATTCACGATCACCATGTGCTGATTGATTTAAATTCATAAAGTCCATGTCAATCTCACTCCATGGGATATCACGATTGAATTGTGTATGCAAATGCAATAATGGTTTTTGTAAAATTTTTAATCCGCCGATCCACATCTTACCCGGAGAAAAAGTATGCATCCATGCAACAATGCCGATACATTTTGTTGTATTGTTAGCTTCCTGGCAAATAGAAAAAATTTCTTCCGGTGTTTTTACTACCGGCTTGAAAACAACACGTACAGAAATTTGTCTTGCATTATTTAGAAAAAGAACGATCTCCCGGGAATGTTGCGCCACCTGTTTCAATGTCTTTTCACCATACAAATGCTGGCTGCCGGTGACAAACCAAACTTCCAGTTCTTTTAAATCTTTGATCATTATTTTATTGAAAATTTATACACTGTTGTTTGATGATACGTTTCTCCCGGTTTCAAAATAGTATTTGGAAACGAAGGTTCATTCGGACTGTCGGGATAATGCTGTGCCTCGAGGCATAATGCTCCATGTTTCACATAACGCAAACTATTTTTAGTGTTGGTCAAAGTGCCATCCAAAAAATTTCCCGAATAAAATTGCAAACCGGGTTCGGTGGTGAAAACTTCCATAAATCGTCCGCTTCCGGCATCATAGACAGTTGCTGCTTCTTCCAGGTCATTACTTTTTTTATTTAATATCCAGTTATGATCGTAACCACCTTTCACCGAATCAATATCACGACCGATCTTCTTTGCTGCTGTAAAATCCATTACTGTTCCTTTCACAGGCTCTATTTTGCCTGTAGGAATCAACCCATCATTTACCGGAGTATATTGGTCAGCATTCAAACTCAGCTCATGATCAAGTATAGTGGAATCTTTTCCTGCTGATAAATTAAAATAGCAATGATTAGTAAGATTCACCGGCGTTGGTTTATCCGTAGTGGCTGAATAATCTATCTTCAAAGAATTATCAGAACTCAATGTGTAGATCACCTGCACATTCAGATTTCCGGGATAACCTTCTTCACCATCTTTATTGATATAGGTAAGTTTCAGACTGCTGTCGCCGGGCATTTTTTCAATATCCCAATACACTTTATCAAAACCTTTATTGCCTCCATGCAAACTATTACCATGGTCGTTTTGCGCCAAAGTATATTGTTTCCCATCCAAGGTAAATTTTCCATTCGCAATTCGGTTGCCATATCTTCCGATCAATGCTCCGAAATACGGATCACCTTTTTGAAGATAGCCTGACAAAGAATCAAAACCCAGAACCACATCTCCCATTTTTCCATCTTTATCCGGAGTAATGAGTTTGGTGACTGTTCCTCCATAATTAATAATGCTGACCTGCATTCCCGAAGCATTCGTAATCGTGTATTCCGTCACCGGTTTGCTTTCATACATGCCGAACGATTGTTCTGTAATGCCGGGTTTCATAGCAGCGGTTTCATTGTTTCCTGATTTGCTTTTATTGTTGCACCCAATCGATGCGAAGGCAAGTGTTGCCAATACAAATTGAATTGTTCTCTTCATTATTGTGATGTTTATTGTCCATAATAAGAATCGGGTCCGTGTTTGCGTTCAAAATGTTTTTTGATCAATGATTCTTTTAACCGGCTTGCATTCGAATTGATCTGCTCTGTCAGCCAGGCCATTTGCGCAATATTTTCCAGGACCGCACTATTATATACTGCTTTCTCAGCAGTTTTACCCCAGGTAAATGGCGCATGGTTGCCTACGAGGATCATTTCCGTTTCTTCGATAATCCAATTTTTTTTCTTTGAAACAATTGATGATCTGAAAACCGGTCTCATATTCATAATCACCTTTGATCATTTCATCATTCATCGGTGCAGCGCAGGGAATATCTGAAGTAGTATGATCGGCATGAGTGGTCCCATATATCGGAATGTCTCTTTTTGCTTGTGCCCATGCTGTTGCATACAATGAATGTGTATGCGAAATTCCACCTATATCTTCCCATTCTTTATATAGCACTGCATGAGTTTTTGTATCTGATGACGGATGCAATTTTCCTTTAACTATATTCCCATCAAAATCTACTACAACCATTTTTTCCGGAGAAAGTTTTTCGTAAGAGACGCCGCTTGGCTTGATAGCAAAAACACCGAGGCTTCTGTCGGCAGCACTTACATTGCCAAATGTAAATATCACCAACCCGTATTTTGGCAATTGCATATTCGCTGCGTATGCTTCTTCTTTGATGTGATCGTATTTAGCCATGCGTTTGTTGTTCTATAAATGTTCCCAGTTGTTTGTATTTTTCGTAGCGTTGATCATAATATTGAGTTCTCGACAAATCAGGTTTATATTCTTTGTCAAATCCTCTTCCCATTGCATTCATAGCATCTTCCACTTTTGTATAAATGCCTGCTGCAGTCGCAGCAAACATAGCAGCTCCCATAGCACAGGTTTGTTCGGATCTGATGAATGCGAATCGGCATATTCATCACATCCGCCATCACCTGCATGATGTATGGAGATTTTTTAGCAACACCACCCATACCAATCAAACCTTTAACAGGAATTCCCTGGTCTATGAAACGATCAACAATTGCTTTTGCTCCAAAACATGTTGCTTCTACCAAGGCTTTAAAAATTGTGGGGGCATCGCTGCCAAGATTCAAATTGGTAATCGCAGCCTTTTAGTAATTGATTAGCATCCGGTGTTCGTCTGCCATTCAGCCAGTCAATTGCTAGTTCATCGTTTTAATGTAGTGAAAGTTTTTCAGCTTCGGCAGATAATCCTGCAATTATTTTATCTTTTAATTTCCTGCCGCATTTTTTCATTCATGTAAAAATTTATTTAGTGGCCAGCTTAATAAATTCCGGAACCACGCATACACATCACCAAAAGCGCTTTGACCTGCTTCCATTCCCATCATGCCCGGAATAACAGAACCAGGTACCTGTCCGCAAATTCCTTTTACCAAAATTCCTTTCACTTCATCCAATGGCGCTACCAGCATATCGCAGGTGGATGTACCCATTACTTTACTCAAGTAATAAGGTTCAATCTGTCCACCAACTGCACCCATATGTGCATCAAAAGCGCCAACACCAATAATTACATCTGTGATCAATCCTAATCGCTCTGCCCATTCATTCTGAAAGATTCCCTGCAGGTTTATCAGCAGTGATATGTTTCAGTAAATAATCTTGAAGGTAAATCCATTAGCAAGGATCCAGTGAAGAAAAAAAATCATTGGGAGGAAGACCCCCAAATTCTTCTGCCCACAAAGCTTTATGTCCTGCAGAGCAAACACCTCTTTTCATTTGATGAACATCAGTTACCCCCAGTTAATAAGAATGGAATCCAGTCGCAATGTTCTACCCAGGAATAACAGGCATTTCTCACAGCTTCATCATTCCGTAGTATGTGCAGCAATTTTGCCCAAAACCATTCAGAAGAATAAATACCTCCAACAAATTGCAAATAATTTGTAGAAAATTTTTCTGCCATGTTCATTTATCTCCGCTGCTTCCTTTGTAGCTGTATGATCTTTCCACAAGACAAACATGGCATTGGGATTATTTTTCAAACTCAGGTAAAAGAGAAAGCGGTACTCCGTTTTTATTTACAGCAACCGGAGTTGAGCCCGTTGTATCAACTGAAATGGCTTTTATATTTGCTGCAACATTGTTATCTGCCCGTTTCAAACAATCTTTGATAGTAGTTTCCAGACCTTCCATATAATCCAGCGGATGCTGACGAAATTGGTTGATGGAAGGATTGCAATACAAGCCATCTTTCCAGCGGGGATAATAAAAAACAGAAGAGGCAATTTCGTTGCCATTTGAAGCATCTATAATAATGGAACGAACAGAATCCGTACCGAAATCTACTCCTATTACAAATGATTTGCTCTCCATAAAATTTAAACCGCTTTAAGAAGATTGGTGACAGAAATATCGGTAAAATCATCTATAAAACCGATGACATTTTTATATTGAACAAATTCTTCCGGCTTATGCATGGTCGTTATGACTATGGCTTTCATATCTGCATTCAGTGCAGATTCTACACCTTTCGGAGCATCTTCAAAAATGAGGCATTCATCCGGGGAAACATTTAATGCATCTGCACATCGGAGCCATGTTTCAGGATCGGGTTTGCTGCGAGCTACATCATCAGCGCTGACAATCGCATCGAAATAATTCCTGATATTCAATCCGTCCAATACAAAATCAATATTGAAACGAATAGCTGCAGAGCCAATTGCCATTTTAATACCGGAGTTATAAGACTGTTTTAAAAAATCTTCAAGTCCATTGGTAAGTTTCAAAACGGGAGCAAAATCCTTCTGGTATTGTTTTTCTTTTTCGAAACTCATGCGGTCTTTTTCTTCCATAGTGAATCGTCCCGGGAAAATCCGTTCCAGCAGCTCATGATTTTTTCCATAACATTCTTCTTTGGTTCTTTCCATACTGATGTTGGCGCCAAGTTCATTGAGAATGCGATACCATGCCCGGATATGATAGGACATGTCGTTAATCATAGTGCCATTAAGATCAAATAAAAATGCTGAATAATTGTTCAGGGAGTGATCCGTATGTTTCATTGCCGCAAAGGTACCCAATCGCCAAAAACATTTTTCAAAGTGTATTGTTTTATTTCTTCATCATTTAATTGACGGGACCAGGAAACCCGAGTTGTTGGATCAGCGCCGGGACCATAATTTTCATATTCTGCAAAACGTGTCGTTTTATAATTATCAGTGTTGTTCCAATTCGACCATCCTTCTGGCTTTATATGTTGTCCGATATAACAATGAATATATGTGACGCTGGCGTAAGGTCGCCAGGGCCTTCCCAATGAAACATTGTGCAAACTTGTATCACCGGTCAACACACAATCATAAAGAACATATCCGAATGGATGATCCTGCGGTGTGGAAGCTGCGGTGACATGTGAATTCTTCTTACTGTGAATATGGCATCTTTCAAACCATACAGTGGAAGAGCCGAATATGAAATCGGTTGTTCCTTCTATATAACAATCTTCATAGTATTGTCTGCTGTCCGGGTTATTTGTAAATAAGATATCCTGGTTGCCGATGAAACGACAATTTCTGAATACAGCTTTATCGCCATCTGATTCCATGGCAACAGCCTGTCCTGCTGCAAAGCCGGCATCGTTTTGAAAAGTAATATTCTTTGCCGTAAAATTATCAGCCATTACTTTAAAACTCCACGATGTCCTTGTATTGATCGGCTCGCCGTTAGCAGAATTCTTTCCGGGATGATCATCATAAGTCAGAATAGTTTTGAATTTATCTTCTCCGATCAGTGTTACAAAATCCTTTGTGGAATCCAAATGAAGTTTTTCTTTATAAACCCCATTTTTGACATAGATCGTAATGGGCTTTTTATTTTTTGATGGAACCTCATCCAGGGCAGCCTGTACTGTTTTATAATTTCCACTGCCATTCTGCGCTACAATGATCTTTTGCTGACAAAAAACCATAACAGGTAAAAAGAAAGCATATAATAGTAAAATAAGTTTCATTGAATTTATTTTTAAAAAATTTTCCGGAACCAATCTGAATCTTCCTGCGCATCTGAACTGGTTTTCTTAAAAATATTTTCAGGAGTATATCTTTTCGCTTCTTTGGCTGTCAGTTGCCGGCTCCATGAAACCCGTTTGCTGTAGTCAGCACCTTCACCGGTGTTTTTATATTCTGCATAAAAAACTGTTTTTTCATTTTCCGGATCATTTCCAATTATCCCAACCTTCAGGCAAAATGAAACTTCCCATTTTGCAATTAATAAAAACAGTTTTTGCATAATTACGCCAGGGCCTGCCAAGAAATACTTTATTTACGTTAGCACCAGCCTGTATAGTACAGTTCTTAAAAACAAAGCCAAAGGAAACATTTTGTGGAGTAGAGGCGGCGGTAATGTAAGAATCAGCCTTACTTTTTATCACGCAGTTTTCAAATAATACAGTGGCTTCGCCAAAAATAAAATCTGTTGTTCCTTCGATATAGCAATCGCTGAAGTATTGCCTGGCATTTTCTCCGGCGACATATAATGTATCCTGGTTGCCGAGCAGTTTACAATTTTTAAAAGAACACCTGTCTGCTTCCACGGCTAATGCCAAGGCTTGCCCAACCGGACCGGCACTATTTTCAATTGTTAAATTCTCTGCCTGAAAATCATTTGCCTGAACCAATACTGTAGCTGTATAAAAAGTACTGTTGCGGCCCCTGTTTAACTTAGTAAAGTAATCACCATAGGTAATGATAGTACTGTCCTTACTTTCACCGATCAAAGAAAGCATTGTATTACATGAAGGGATAAGTATCTTTTCATGATACACTCCATTCTTGATCAATATTTTTATTCTTTGATAAGGAAACGCTTTACTGGCATCAATGGCAGATTGAATGGTTCTAAAATCTCCGCTGCCATCCTGTGCAACTACGTAATCATATTTGTCAGTGGGACCTGGCTTTGAAACAAACGAAACCAAACCAATGCAACAAACAACCAGAATATTAAATATTTTCAAATTCATCTTTCTTGTTTCGATCAATTAAAATTTTTCAACCCTTTCCACACCGCCTTCGCTATTTCCTTTTGCCCTTTCTCATTAGGATGCAGTCCATCCACATAATTAGGTTTTGATACCAGCATGTAGCAGCGATATAAAACCTGTATGCTCTTCTTTTGAAAGTTCTCTATATCTTCTTCTCCAAGCGTATAGAGCGAATGTTTCGTGTTTTCATTATACTTCTTAGTTATATTCACCTCATCCATCGTTTTTAAGATTAATATCTGACGGAGCCAAGAAGATAATCTCTGCTTTATTGTTCACTTTTCTTATCTCGTCAATCATCCATTTCATATTTGAAACACAATTATTTACCATCGAATCGGTTCCATCTTTCAGATCATTAACGCCAAGGAAAATAAGATAGTAATCAGCACCAGGGTATTTCTCCAAAACCGGCAACAATTCTTTCTTATCTGAAGTCTTTCTTCCGCTTCTACCCGCATTCACAAAATTGATATCGTGATGCTGCTCCGACAGAAACCATACCCAGCTATGACCATCTACTCTTGCACCATAGGTGATTGAATCGCCGAAACAAACCACTTGCTTAGGTTTGTCTTTGAATGCCATTATGATAATAGCTAAAGAAGCAAAAACAATCAGTAAAAGGGCTTTATTTTTTTTCATTGTCATTAAATACTTTTTTCAAAAAATTGTCAATGTATTTTACCGTCGGATTCAAACCACGGATCAAATAAACAAAACGAATGTGGCGCATTTTCAAATTCATGTACTTCCGTGTAAATATTATATTCATTCATGGTCTTAATATAATCATTCTCGTCCTGCATGCATTCTTGCTACACTGCTATTAATAAATAATGTCGGAGGATTTTGTTTACCTGCATACGTAAGTGATGACCGCTTCTTTCCATAATTCAGGGTTTTCCGTCTTTGGAATAGCCAAACCAATATGTTGCAGCTGATGTTCTTTTACTATCATCCCCCTCTCCTGATTCAGGATGAATAAAAGCCAGTATGCCATCAATATCAATTACAGCATTAACATTAGAATGATCAGTAGTATTGCAATTGCTGTTTCCATTCGAATCTTTGAATATTCATTTGTTGAACCCATAAATGCTGCCAGTTCACCTCCTGCTGAAAACCCCAGTACGGCAATTTTAGAAGTATCAATATTATATTCTTTTGCATGTTGCCTTAACCCATCGTATTGCTGCTTTGATATCATTCACTGCAGCTGGGTATAATGCTTCAGTTGACAATCTGTATTCGGGAGTAAAACAAACGTAACCTAACAAAGCAAGTTTTTGTGCAAGCGGATAATGTTGTGTTCGGTTTCCGGAACGCCATCCTCCTCCATGTATAATAATAATTGCAGTCCTGAATGAAATGACTTTTGCCTTAGGATAGAAAGCATCTATTTTAAGTTGTCGTCCATTTATATCACAATACGTATTCCCTCTCGATTCAGATATTTTATTGGTTTTAAACTCGTTGACAATTTTGATATCAGGATAGTCCTTTTTGGTATTAATATAAGCGCTGTAGGTTGTATAAGATGTGTCGGGCCGGTTTGTTATACCTGCAGTTGACTGGGAATAAAGATTAAATGTCCAACCAAGATTCGTAAATATTATCATGATGGCAGGCATTAGAAAACGAAAAAGGTAACACCCTATAAAAAGAGGACGCTGCGAGAAGTACTGTCTCATACGGAGATGCATTAAATATGGCTAATAATAAAGGTATTTGCTAAATCAAAAAAGGCATTCATTTATTTATGGGAACGATTGCGTAAATAATTATGCTTAACCTTGTTGATGCAATAAGGGATTTATTTAATTTTTGTTCGGCTTAGAACGATTTGTTTGTCTTAAACTCATCTCTTCCAGAGATATTTTATTGCAACAGATCTCTTTAGAGCCTTTAAAAATATCTTTTTCAGGACGGGGTAGGACGCAATCAACACAGCAAAGAGATATTTTGTAAACGAAAACTGAGCTATATATTCATACCAAAGCTTGCCACATGTACAACTCTACGTAGTATATACTTCCCTTTTGCAACTCAACTATTTTTTAATTACCAAAACAAAACTGAATTATGAAACGAAACTGTTTGCTATTAATGCGCTTGCTTATAGTAAGTGTTCTCCTGGTAACCGGTTCTATCCAATATGTACATGCACAGAAAGGTGCTTCGTATGTCATCAAGGGTACGGTTACCAATGAAAAAGGTGAGGTTCTGCAGGGTGCCGTTGTTGAAGTGATGGGTACTAATCAAAGAAGCCTGGTCGATGCGTCAGGGAAGTACTCGATTTCTGCAAAAGGAAAGGGTGTGTTGTTGATAACATTTGTTGGCTATGCTGACCAAACTGTTGCCTTCAATGAATCCACTACTACTATCAATGTTGTAATGACTGTTGCAGTCAAAGGTTTGGACGACGTTGTTGTAACAATAGGCTACACAACAGTAAAGAAACGTGACGTAACTGGAGCTGTTGGAACAATTGGTGAACAAGATATCAAATCAAGGCCTGTCGACAATACTTTGCAAGCAATCCAAGGTAAAGTTGCAGGTGTTGATGTTAGTTCCAATGAGCGTCCCGGTACTCTTGGCTCTATGACCATTCGGGGAGTTCGTTCTTTAGGCACATCAACAGGGACAGTTGTAACTGGTGCATCCAATTCTCCTTTATTTGTGGTTGATAATATCCCACTAATAAGTGGTGGTATTGATAATATTGACCCCCAGGATATTGAATCAATTGATATCCTGAAAGACGCTTCTGCTACGGCAATTTACGGTTCCCGTGGCGCCAATGGAGTTGTTATTATCACTACAAAACAAGCAAAAGCAGGAAAAGTGACGTTAAGCCTCAATAGCTCCACTACTCTTGAAAATATAGTTGATAATGAAAACATGTTTAATGCTGGTGATTTCATTACATTCCGTCGCTGGGCATATTATTATGCGGGGTATAATTATACAACTCATACCAGCAGTTATACCAGGGGGGATCAGCCAACTCTGGCACAAGACAAGACTTTTTTCAGTGCCACTGCAGATCCATATGCATGGGCCAATATCGCACAGGGTTGGGCTTCCGGTACCTGGGATCCTTCTAAAGTAAAAACCACAGACTGGAGAGGCATGGTCAAACAACAATCAGTGACTACAGATAATATCCTAAGCGTAAGTGGAGGAACAGACAAAATTAAAGCGTATGGATCTTTCGGTTATTTGAATAATAAAGGAACCATAAAAGGACAATCCTTTGAAAGATATACTGCCAATACAAAAGTTGATATTGCTGCCACTAAGTGGCTGACATTTGGAACTAATATCAATATTAGTTATGGAAAACAAGAATATGGGCAGTCGAATTCCGGGGTAGGAACAGTCGGTAATCCTCAGGGGGGATTATATGAGTCCGCAAGAGCGGTATTTCCTTTTGCAGTACCTTATGATTCTGCCGGTAACAGGATCTCATTTCCGGGGGGAGATAATGCCATTAAGACCATTGTTGACGAATGGAAATATAATACAGATGAAAGAATAACACTGAGAGCTTTTGCCAGTTTATCTGCCCAGGTAAATTTTGGTGAAATTTCTCCTATTTTGAAAGGACTGAAGTATCGGCTGAATTTTGGACCGGACCTGTCCTATTATCGTGATGGTGTTTACATTGATAAAAATTCAGTGGCCAATGGAGGTAGCAGTAGCTATGCTGCACTTACCAAAACCAATACCTATTCATATACATTAGACAATTTGCTATATTATGACAGGTCCTTTGGTGATCATACAATCGGAGTAACTCTATTACAAAGTGCCACTGCTTATAGGCAAGAAACAAGTAACATAACAGGTCTTGGAGTTCCTTATACTTCTCAATTGTGGAATAATTTATCAAGTGGTGTGGTTACCGGTTCACTAAGTGCATCTTCTGGTCTTACCCAGCAACAACTGGCGTCCTACATGGGAAGAATTAACTACAGTTACAGGGCTAAATATTTGGCGACGGTTTCAGCAAGGGAAGATGGTTCTTCTGTTCTTGCAGCAGGTCATAAATATTCATGGTTCCCTTCTGCAGCATTGGCTTGGGTGATCACTAAAGAAAAATTCATGAATGTAAGTTGGGTAAACGACCTGAAATTAAGAGTTGGTGCCGGCGTTACCGGTAATTCATCTATTTCACCTTATGCAACACAAGGCGGGGTAACATCGCTTTTTTACCCTTTTCTTGCTACCAACACTTCAGGCTCAATTCCAAATGCAACTTTGGCAAACCAGAACCTGGCTTGGGAGAAAACAACCCAATATAACCTGGGTATTGACTATGTGTTACTTAAAAGGAGAATATCAGGAAGTATAGACGTGTATAAGTCCAATACATCAAATTTGTTACAGCTTAGAACTCTTCCAAGTGTTACTGGTTACACTGCCACCTATGAAAATGTTGGTAAAACTGCCAACGTGGGCATTGATATTTCTATAACAACTACCAACATCAAGCTAAAGAATCTGACCTGGACGACTACACTAAATGCTTCATGGCAAAAAGATCATATTGTGTCATTAGTTAGCGGTACTCAAGCTGATATTGGTAATGGTTGGTTTCCTGGAAATCCGATCAGTGTAATTTACGGTTATAAAGCGCTTGGCCTATGGCAGGCATCCGATTCAACACTTTTCAACAAATTTAATTCAAACGGTAATGCGTTTCATGCCGGTAATGTGAGAGTGCAAGATCTTAACGGTGATAATAAAATTGACCCAAACAATGACCAGGAGATCCTTGGCTGGACCCGGCCTCGTTGGGTTGTAGGTATGTCAAACGAAGTCAATTATAAACATTGGGCTTTCTCGATCTTTCTGTATGGGCGTTTGCACTACATGTATAGTTATGGAGGTGAAACAGAGCCGGCACGATATCTTACCAGGGCCGTTAACTATTATAATGAGAATAATACAACAAATGCTCAATTCCAAAAGCCGATTTTCAATGCTGGCGGTGCGGCACTTGATGTCTATTATGCTGCATTAGGTTATTTGAATGGTTCATTTATAAAAATTAGAAATATGTCATTGGGATACAATTTTAACAGCGAAAAATTAGCTAATTCAGGGGTATCTAATCTGAGGCTTTATTTACAAGTACAAAATCCCGGTATGTTGTTCTCTAAGGTTAAATTCCTTGATATGGATGTCCTTGGCCCGACCTGGAACAGGGGCTTTACACTCGGAATGAATGCCTCATTTTAATAATTAATAAACTTGAATTATATGAATAAGTATAATAACTTAAATAAACTGATCATCGCTGCGGCAGTTCTTTTTGCTACTGCGTCCTGCAAAAAGAGCTTTTTGAACGAAACCCTTACAACGTCGCAGGGTAATGCTTTTTATACCACAGATGCTGGTATATTACAATTAGCAGCAGGCACTTATTACCAGGTTTTTGCTTCTCCTCCAAACGGAGAATGGTATTATTGTGCGACCAATTATGGAACCGATGAGTTCCATGTCGGTGGTGACCCATCCAATTCACCCTGGAACAATTATGATCCAACCTTTAATCCCGCATTGGCTACTAATGGTAATTTGCAAGGAATGAATGTTCAATGGGATAACTTATATACAGGAATCGGAGATGCCAATTTATTAATTCAAAACTGTTTGAACAGCAGTTCCACTTCAGCAGCCGTTAAGAGCACTTCTTTAGGAGAAGGATATTTTTTTCGGGGATATAATTATCTAAGGTTGGTTTCTCAATACGGTGGTGTGCCTTTGCAGCTTAAACCGCTTTCAACAGTTTACCTGGAATTTACGAGAGCAGCCCCTAAAGACGTATACGCTCAAATTATTTCTGACCTGGATAGTGCTGTAATCTTGTTGCCTAACTCAGGCGGGCCTTATCATATTACCCAGGATGCCGCTAAACATTATTTAGCAAAAGCATATCTGTATAGATCTAGTGAAATAAATAGTTCCTGGAACGCTTCGACGGTAACTTCCGATTTAACTGCTGCTGCTGCTCTTTGTGACCAGGTGATCGCCAATCACCCGTTAGCTACAAATTTTGGGGATCTATGGAATTTCACCGGTATCAATTCAGCAAACGAAAAGTTGCCGGAAATCATTCTATCCGCTCAATTTACGAATGATGTAACTACGAATCTTGCTAATGGAAATACTCAACATTTGTATTTCGTTTCAAGATATGATATCCAGGACCAATTGGCCCGAGATCTGACCGGTGATAGGCCTTTTAGCAGATTAGCGACTACTTACTACGATTACCATTTATACGACATGGTAAATGATTCCAGGTTTTGGAAATCCTTCAGAACTAAAAGCGCTATAAATGGTGCATCGCCTGTTGCTCCAAATATTAAAGGGGACCTGGGAATAATGTTTGTAATTGATCAGCCGGGTGATACACGATTTCCTCTATCAAAAATTTGTAAAGGCACATCAGGATCTAATCTCGTTATGGATGTTAATGGTACTAATAGACCCATACCAACTACCTATGTAGCTTATCCAAATGGCAGAGCAACTGATGGTGCATTGAATACGGATTTGACAACGGCTTATCAGGCTTTCCCATCTTTAAGTAAATACCTTGATGGCTCCAGGAATACTTTAAATGATGTCGTTGGTCATAGAGATTTTACTTTAGCCCGTTCAGCTGACACGTATTTAATGGCTGCTGAGATAAAAATCAGGTTGGCCAAAGCAGGCACAGGTACTTATGCTGATGCATTACCTTATATTAACGCAATTCGTGCCCGGGGGCAGTACAAAAATGGGGAAAACAGGGCAGCATATAATGATGGAGGTAATACATTGCAGTCTGCATCTCTACAACCGTCAGGTGTTACGAATTCTTTTTATGCAGGAAATTCCTACTATGAATCAAATAATATTCCTGTAACTACTGCAGCCTCTGCAAGTTTGGCTATTACTGATATTAATAATTTAGATCCTCAGGATGAATACATCATTAGTACTTTAGGTTTGTCTACCCCATATGATAGAATGTTATGCCTTGTATTAGATGAACGTTCCCGCGAATTGATGGGAGAATATCATCGTTGGGAAGATCTATCAAGAACGATGACATTAGTTTCAAGAACGAAGATATTTAATCCTGATGCCGCAGCTAATGTTGCAGATAAAAATAACTTACGTCCTATTCCGCAAACATTTCTTAACAGTATTCAGGCTAATGGACAGTTCTTGTCCGCTACCCAAAAACAAGCTATGCAAAATCCTGGTTACTGATAAGATCAAAAATTAAGTACCTGATTTATTTAGTTATCTGAGTTATGCAACAGTTCATCTGTTGCATAACTCTTTTATGCCTATCCTATTGCCTTCAGATACGAAAGAAACCAATCATTATTATATACTCATCCCAATTTCTGAGATCAGAATTGACTCATTGCATAATCTTATCATAAACGATCAAATCGTTCTTTAATAAAAGGATTCAAAGTGGAGTATCACGAAAATATTAAGAGGTGCTCTTTCGATTTTTTTATTCTCATTTATGATTAACAATTCTATTCTCGATATCCAGATGCAGTGATTGTATCTCATGTAGCACTATCTCGGCTATTAATCTTGCACCCAGTTCATTGAAATGCGTATTGTCTTCTTTTCCTTCGGGGTAATTCGGATTTTCCCCGGGTTTTAACTGGTTAAATAAGAGTTTTGAGTTTTCCACTCCAAAACTTTGCAATAATTCCTGCCCCTCTTTGTCCAGGTCAATCAGCGGAACATTCTTTTCTTTAGCCACATCTCTCACGATCTGTGCATATACATCGTGTGTCCCCACTACTTTTCCTGCTGCAACAAACTTTCTTCTCGCAACAGGTGTAAGCAAAATAGGATTTGCTTTTTTTGATCTTGTATCATCTACATATTTTTCTAAATTGGTTTTGAACTCCGCTTCTGTAGTATATGTTTTTTTGGTTGGAACTTCATCATTATGTCCGAACTGAATAAAGACATAGTCGCCTTCCTGCATCTGTTCCATTACCGGTTTCCATAAACCCTCTTTCATAAATGAAGAAGTGCTGCGTCCGTTCTTTGCACGGTTATCTACTTTAACAGTGCTGTCCCAGAAATAAACAAATGGCATTCCCCAACCCGTTTCAGGAAAGGCTTTTGTTTCTTTAATACTCATCGTTGAATCTCCAATGAGCCAAATAGTGATCATTTTTTTCTGTGGAAGAAAAGATAAAAGAGCGACAAATAAACCAGCTGTAAAAATATTTTTCATTTGGAAAATTTTATCGCAAAAAAAGGAAAGGCTGTTTTGGTAAAACATCCTTATATCAAAGATTCGTCATTCATTTTAATAGCCCGGATTCTGGGTTAAATTAAAATTAGCATCTCTTGCACCTTGTGGTAGCGGTAACAGTTCTCCTTTCCCAGTAGTAAATCCAGTTGCAAATCTTGATGCCGCAGTAGTGTTGATAGCAGAGCCGACCCATGTCACTTTCGTAGTTCCTGAGGGGGTTGAAGAGGGTGCTGCATTATAAAGGGAATTGTACCATAGTCCTCCAATATTATTATCATCAGAAGTCGTGCTATTGATCATATACATAGATGTCGGCAAAGTCGTGACTTTGCTATAACTTGGATACCCTGCCATATAAGAAGGATCTACTAATGATGTACTCGTTGACATGTTAATCAAGTTCGCACGGGTTTCATTGATTGCTGTTGCTAATAAATTCCATCTTATCAGATCATATTTTCTGATGCCTTCACTACCAAACTCCAATGCCCTTTCTTTCACTATATATTTAAAGAAATCAGATTGAGATAACCCGGAAGGAATATCAACAGTTGGATCAGGGGTGCTGATCGGCTTGCCATATCCTCTTCTTCTTACCATATTGATTGCATTAAAAGCAGCAGCCGTTGGGCCATTATTAATTTCGTTTTCTGCTTCCGCAAACATTAAAAGCACATCGGAGTATCTGAGGATTTGCCATTTCAAACTAAAATACTGAATAGCATCAGAAGGACTAATAGCAGGATTCGTAATCCAATCTCTCCTGTATTTTCCATCGTTCATGTTTGTAATTACTTGTGCTGCACGGGTCCCATTGGAATTTGTAAAATAATGGCATATTGTAACATCTCTTCTCAAATCGGTCGAATCAAAAAGATAAAGGTATGTAGGTAGGGGATTCACACTGCTATTGCCTTTATTGTTTACACGTGGACCGTCATAATATCCAAGTTTTGTATCCTCAGTACCTGATTGTCCAATAGCACTTGCCTGGAAAATAAGTTCTCCGTCCGGATCATTAACTGCATGTGCGCAGACCTGGTCCTTCCAAAGAGATTTAAAGCTTGGATTTAACGCATGTTGCCCAGATGCTATAATATCATTGCATTCATCTCTTGCGATCTGGTAATACGTCTGATAATCAGAACTTCTTTTCATGGCACCATCCTGATGCAAAGAATAGCCGCCTCTAAACAATGCGATTCTTGCACGTAATCCTTTTACAGCGGCTTTAGTGATCCTTTCATCATTCGGATCTCCAATTCCGCTGATTTCATTTCGCCAGGGCACAAGATCTTCTGCAGTTTTTAAATCAGTAAGTATTTGATCATACAACGAATCGGTGCTTGTTCTTGATGGAAACGGATTGCTTATTGCAAGTTTAGCTGCTGGTTGAAATTGTGCTGGCAGATCGCCCCAATTTCTTATAGCTTCAAAATAAAATTGGGCTCTTAATGTCAATGCTTCTCCATACATTCTCTGTAATTGTTTTTTCTCCTGATCTGACCCATTAGAGTACAAATCCATATTGGGAATATTATCAATACAGATATTGGCATATTCAATACCCTGGAATAATTGATTAAATGGATTTGTGAACTGTGCATTGCCCGATGTAGCAGAATAACGGGCAATATCTCTCCGGTCATTATCAGCAGCTCCTGTAGGGCCCTGCATTTCATCATTATCCACAGGATAATACAAACTTAAACGGATGCCATAACCCTGATCACCAACAAGCCGGCTGTATACAGCGACCAATGCCTTGTTGCGCTTGCGCTACATCACTAAACACTACATTCGGGCCCACCTCAGTTATCGGTTGTTGATCAAGGTATTTTTTACAACTACTAAAAAACAGCATCAAACAAATTGCAACCAGGGTGTCAGTTTATTAAAAAGTTTAGTATTCATATATAGGTTTTAAATTGTTTATCTAGAATGTGCATTTACACCAAAAATGAAACTCCGGCTTTTGGGGTATGCTGAATAATCAAGACCTGGTGTTAAAGGGTTGCTGTCTCTTACACTTACTTCAGGATCATATCCCGAATAGTTTGTAATAATAGCAAGATTATTAGCCGTGAGATAAAACCGATCAGTCATTTGAAAATGCCATTTTTTACCGGCAATGTATAACCTATTGTTAAATTATTAAACCGAAGGAATGATCCATCTTCAATTGCCCATGAACTGGGATAAAATGCACCAGCACCTTTTATTGGCTGCCAGATCTTAGCATTTGCATTCAATGCACTTAAGTTGATCTGGAGCAATACCATATACATTAGTTCCATTGATCCATTCCGCAGTTTCTCCAGTAGGAGTCACAACTTTCCAACGATCACCCATTATTGCAAGTAAATTAGCATTGGGAGTATAGCCATTAGTAAACTCTACTTTATTCGCATTGTAAACATCATTTCCTATTGAGAAATTCACAAACAGGCTCACATCCCAACGTTTATATGTCAGACTGCTGATTAATACCGCCTGTAGACTTTGGGATTTGGATTACCAATAATGGTGCGGTCATTATCAATATCTACAACACCATCATTATTCAGATCTTTGAATTTAATTGCTCCGGGCATCACATTAGCGTTCCTATAATTGAGCCATCTGAAACAACTCCTGATTTTAAAGTGTATTGCCCGGTACTGCTGTTATAATCAAAATCATCAACTTTATAAAATCCGTCTGTTACCAATCCCCACATTGAACTAACAGGGCTGCCCACTTGTATAATATAATCTGTCGGTTGTCCGGAAACACCTGACCATCCCTGGGTAGTAAACGATGTTTGATTAGGACCTAAAGCGAGTACTTTGTTTCTGTTAAATGAAAGATTGAAATCGACAATATATCTGAAATTATTTTTCGGTTTTTGAATAATAACTGTATTTAGTTGAAATTCTACACCTTTATTAGACGTTTTACCAACGTTCTGTATCTGAGTAGGATAGCCATATGTAGATGCAATAGGTACGTTTAGCAACAGATGTTTCGAAGAGTTATTATAAACATCAACGCTTAGATTAAGTCGGTTTTTTAATATACTTATATCAATACCGAGGTTCCTGCTTAAAGTCGACTCCCATTGAAGATCTGGATTTGGAAGCGAGTTGGATAATACCCATAAATTGCCTGGTTATTCAAACCATAATAATAAGCTCCGTCATTACTAAATGTTGGTAAGTAAAGATAATCGGGAATACGATTATTACCCACAGTTCCTATACCTGCTCTGAACTTTAAGATCATTTATAAAGTCCACATTTTTCATGAATTTTTCATTCTTTATTCTCCAGGCAGCAGAACCTGCCGGAAAATACCCCCATTGTTTGCCAGGAGCAAATTTAGAAGCACCATCCGCTCGCACATTGAAAGAGAGAAGTACTTATCTTCATAAGAATAATTAATTCTCCCGAAGAATGAAAGATTCGTATAACGTGTTTTGGTTAACCTGGGATACCCTGTAAAGCTTGTGCCAAGATTGGTGTTCTTAAATGCGTCGTTGGGCGAGGTCATCAATGGATAGCCTTTGAAAAGCTCTTCCTGGTTTCTGTTTTATAATCATAAGTTTCTTCCCCCACTAAAACAGTAAAATCATGTTTGTTCTTCCAGTTCTTAACCGAATAGGTTAACACATTTGAGTTGCTAATAGTAGTTGTATGGATAGTGTCAAGACTTGCAATGGGTATTCTTCCTCCCTGAATAATTGCATAAGGTGTGATTGAATCATAGAATTGACGGTTTATCGCATTTCCTCTGTCATAACCGAAAGTTGAACGGAAAGAGAAATTCCCAAGAAAATTATATGTCAAACTTGCGAACCCATTGAATTCATCCGTTGATCTATGGCGGTATTCAGAATTTGCCAGATCTATAGGATTGTAAAGCACTCAAACCGTTACCGACATTGGGATCGGCAAGAGCGTCTTCATCAGTAATGCTTTGGTTGGGCGATAGGAAAGGTCTATATTTTACTGCATTGCGCAAGTCTATTATAAGAAGAGCCTTTATCATCAGAAACACCTGCACCATAAACATCCTGTGAGTATATCTTGCCCAATGAGACAGCTTCAGATTTTTAAGATATTATATCGGTTTTAAGCTCAAGTAAATGCCTTTTATAGCTTGAATTAATAACAATCGCTTTATCATCATTATAAGTATAACCAAAATTGTAAGTATCTTTTTACTTCCTCCGGAAACAGAAACATTACTGAGTGTTAGTAATCCGGTTCTTCCAAATACTTTATCCTGCCAGTCTACCGGATTACATTTTTGTAATTAGATAAGTGTATCCCATGTTGTACCAAAATTGGTTAGTAAAAGTGGTGCTGTCAGTGCTGCTGCCTCTTGATCTTTCTGATTGATAGATCACATAATCATAAGGACTCAACACATCTAAAGTTTTTAGTCAAATTTTTTATACCGATAAACCCATTGTAGCTAACCCTGTCTTTCCAGGCTTCCGCTTTTGTGTTGTAATTACATTACACCATTCGCTCCTCTTGCTCCATAAATAGCAGTAGCAGCTGCATCTTTCAATACATCGATAGACTGAATATCCTGCGGAGAGCATTATTGAGAGCGCATTTTCCATTTGCACACCATCAATAACATATAGTGGAGAATTGTCCTCCGTAATTGACATTCCACCACGAACCCTTATCGTATATTCTGCATCGGGTGAACCTTCAGCAGTGGTAGCTGTAACACCAGCCAAGTCTTCCATTCAATGCTTCTGCAGCAGAATTGATAGGAATATCTTTAAGATCTTTTGCACTAATAGAAGAAACAGATGCAAGCAAATCCTTTCTCTTAATACGGTTTGATAACCGATCACTACAACATCACCCAGGATCTTTTACATCAGGAGTCAGCTCTACATTTACAGTAGCACCGTTGCCGATAGCCGCTTCATAAGTTGTGAATGACACGCTGGTAAAAACCAAAGTAGTTGCTTTGCTATCCACAGTTATTTTAAAATTTCCCTTGTGCATCGGTTATAGTTGCATGTCTTTGTGCCTTTTACAGTATACAGTTACTCCCTGAACAGGCTGTTTATTTTCAGAAGAAGTAACAGTACCTGTGATCTGCCTTCCTTGTGCATACACTTGGCTGGGGGTAATAAATGCTGCTAACAGCAATAAGGAACAACACCGCCGTGTTTTTTGCAAATTCTTGTCATAATCCAGTTTTTTTATGAAAGCGTGTTTGAAATTTTATTAAAAATCTGAACCTTTGCAGCTGGTGGCTCTCAATTTCACTAGCACATCAGTTCTTGCCTAGGTATATGCAATATATTGCGGGTACTGAACAAAATATTCAACTCGATCTGAGTATGAAAAAGGAATACTTGAGATTTGGAAAACTAAATTTGCAAAAGGATTGACAATTTGCTGTAAGAATGCACTCTTATCTGAGAAGTTGATAAATAAAAGACATCATGAAGGAATTGATATCTTCCTCATCAAGTTCATGTAAATGGCTGAGCAATCTTTTCATTCCGCAAGCAATTTTCTGTAGCTAATTTATTATCGCTGCAATTTTTATCCGTCTGACAAAGAAATCACTAACAATGCTACATAGAACTTCCTTTTTGCAGAAGCGTTTCGTAGTATTTTTTTACGCAATCGTTCCCGGTAACGTTCAATCATTTTGAATGTCTTGACTCATAGCTTTTATAAATTCTATGAAAAATTTTCTTAATGAATCATTTTATAATAATTAAAATTTCCGAAAATAAAAAAGCAAGCATCACTTTCATATTCAAGTCTTACACATCTTGTAGTAATAGCAATTTGATTACATCAAATAAGCGTGAAAATCATTAACTTTATATATTCTGTATTCTTATGAAAACTCGATAAACAATTGCAACATGAAGTTTGAAGCCGTAACTATAAAAGATATTGCCAAAGCCTTGGGCTTATCCACTTCTACTGTTTCCCGTGCTTTAAGAGACAGCTATGAGATCAGCCCTGAAACAAAAAAACTGGTTCTTGAATACGCTGAAAAGATCAATTATCACCCCAACCCGATTGCTCTTAGCCTAAAAGAAAGAAGAAGCCGTTCCATCGGTGTTATTGTTTGTGAAATTGCCAACAGTTTTTTTTCCCAAGCAATTAATGGCATTGAATCCATCGCTTATAATAACGGATATAATGTGATCATCGCTCAAAGCCGTGAATCTTTCGAAAGAGAAGTAATAAATCTTCAGTTTTTAACTTCACGGTCAATTGATGGACTGATTATTTCTGTATCTACCGAAACAAAAGACTTCAGCCATTTAAAAGAACTGCATGAAAAAGGATTACCGATAGTTTTTTTTGACCGTATAGTCAATGACATCAAACGCATAAAGTAATCGTAGATAATTTTAAAGGAGCTTATAATGCAACCGCTCATCTGATAAATAACGGTTACAGAAGAATTGCCACTATTGCAAATGCTGAATTTCTTTCTATATCAAAAGAAAGGCTGGCCGGATACAAAGCTGCATTAGCTGATAATGGAATTGCTGCGGATGACTCTCTTATAGGTTACTGCGATCATGGAGGTATGTTACTTTCAGAAGTTGAAGACGTGGTAAATGATCTGTTGAAATTAAAACCGCTGCCTGATGCTATACTTGCTACATCTGATAAACTTACAACAGGATGTCTGCGCATATTGAAAAGCAAGAGAATTTTCTGTACCGGATGATATGGGTTTAATAGGATTTTCAAATTCTGATCTAACGGATTGTTTGAACCACCACTTACAACTATCCGTCAACCTGCATTTGAAATGGGAGAAATCGCCACTACCTTCTTATTCAGCTGATCGAAAGTAAAAGACCGGTCACCGATTTTGAAACAAAAGTATTGGCCAGCGAACTGATCATCCGTGAATCATCAAAAAAGAAAAAGATAAAACCAAAAGAGTTGGCATAATATTTCTTCAGCCAATCTCTATTTTCTCCGTGACAGTTTTGCTTTTTGAGCAATAATATCCTGCACATTCACACCTATTGATCTTGCTTTCCAGCCACGAGATCACATCGAGATAAGCAAAAGCACTGCTTTCCAACGGATTACCTTCATATGTCTTTAATTTTTCAACAATTTTTCAAATTCCGGTTTTAATGCATGTGCGCCAACATGAAATGAATGTCTTAAAAATGACAAACATCTCTTCTTCTACCTTACTCAGATTTTCCATTTTTGCCATAAAACGATAAACCGATTTGATAAGGTATTCCAGCAAATCAAAATTTCCCAATTCATAATGAGCAATCAGATGCAAGCAACCTTGAATAACATTGCAGATCAGTCCGCAGATCACTTTTTGATTGATTATCTTATTCAGATATTCAATTGCTTTTTCATTATTGCCACTACCAAAATACAAACAGGCAATTTTATAATAAAATACCAACACACGATGTGTCATCAGATAAATGCCATATTTCTTCAGCATATCTTCCAAGAAAGGAACCAGCCGCAAGCCTTTGGTAAAAGTGCCTCTTAAAAAATAAAGATTGATCCTTGCTGTATATAAATAAACATAGGTAAGAATTCGGTTATTTTCATTTTGTTCAACAAGATCTAGATGTGCAAATTTTTCAAACTGTTTTATTGTTTCTTGTAGCTTTTGATGATTCAGCAGATCAAAATGTGCACCCATCAGGTTGTGCATTGCCTTTATATAGACTGGCGTTTCTACACTCAACATGCCGGGCTATTCTTCAAAAAGATCAACCCATTTTTTTGAATAACGATAGTATTGTAAAAAATCCTGGCGGATAAAAGCATACCAGCAATAACTCTGGTAGAGATATAATTTTTCATAAAAACCTTCTAGCCTTATTTGCATCTGGCGGAAGATGTTGTTTCAAAAAAAGAACGGATACTCTTCACATCCTTTTCATTTCTTGCATGTCCATGTTTTATATACCAGCCATATAATTGAAGAGAAAGATTTGATAATTGATTGACCAATGAAAGTTGATCATTTACCGTATCCGATTCATTAGAAAGTTGCTTCAGCCCGGTTCTGCATGCTGCGGGTGATATATAATGCTTCGATCTTTTTTTCAAAAAATAAAACCTGCTGCAGATAAGTAAGCTGGTGATATGCTTCTTGCGCCATTTCCTTCATCCGGTCCAGTACCTTCAAGGCTTTGCAGGTAAAGTCCTTTATTATAAAGAATCCGTGCATGATCCATTTGTTCGTGCAACTGGATATCAATATTATCCTCATCTTTTATGATGCGAAGACTTGAAAGTATCTGGCGGTATAAACTGGCTTTGATATTGGAAAGTTGCTTTTTTTTGATCGCCTTGTTTTTTTTAGCAATAATTGCTTCTCATCGTACTCATTCATTTTGTCCAATGCATCAAAAAGCTGGATGGTCTTCAGGTCATCGGCAGAAGAATTTCGCTTTACAAAAAGCTTAAAATTCCGTTTTTCGGACTTTTCAAGCGATTTTACCAGTTGAAATAGTGCATCTGTAGAACGGTTGGGCATCGTAATTCCTTTTGTTTAAAATCCTTACCTGTAAAGCATTTCAGCGGAATGACCCCTCTTTAAGGAGTGTAAAATCAGTTACCATTTTGATTTTCCACTCCCGCTTTCATGCAGGTAACTTAGTACAGGCAGGTTGTTTATCCTTTGGGTCAATAGCAAGCAACACAAAAATAAGCAGCCTGCATTTTTTATCATCTGTAATTTATCAATTAATTATGGCTAAAAATAAAGTTGACATTTTTGACACCACGCTCCGGGATGGAGAACAGGTGCCCGGCTGCAAGCTGAATACAAAAGAAAAAATTGAATTGGCACTTGCGACTGGAAGATTTGGGAGTTGATATTATTGAAGCCGGTTTTCCCATTTCCTCTCCCGGCGATTTTGAATCAGTAAGCCAGATTGCAAAAGTCATTAAAAATGCAACAGTTTGCGGATTGAGCCGTGCTGTTCAAAAAGATATTGAAACCGCAGCGCAGGCATTGAAATATGCAGCCCGCCCAAGAATACATACAGGCATCGGTACTTCTGATTTTCATATCAAATCAAAATTCAATTCAACAAGAGAAGAAATTTTGCAAAGAGCTATTCAATGTGTGAAATGGGCAAGAAATTTTACCGATGATGTAGAGTTTTATGCAGAAGATGCAGGACGTACCGATAATGATTACCTCGCTACCGTGATAGAAGCAGTTATAAAAGCAGGTGCAACGGTTGTAAATATTCCTGATACAACCGGTTATTGTCTGCCTTATCAATATGGTGAAAAAATCGCTTACCTCGTTAATAATGTTCCCAATATTGATAAAGCAGTTATCTCCTGTCATTGTCATAATGATCTTGGATTGGCAACTGCAAATTCTATTACCGGTGTTATTGCAGGTGCAAGACAAATTGAATGTACCATCAATGGTCTTGGTGAAAGAGCAGGTAATACTTCATTGGAAGAAGTGGTGATGATCATCAAACAACATAAAGCATCTTGGTTTTTATACAAATATTAAAACAGAACAATTGAATCCAATGAGCCGGCTGGTATCTGATACCATGCGAATGCCGGTACAACCCAATAAAGCAATTGTTGGCAGCAATGCATTTTCTCATTCATCCGGTATTCACCAGGATGGATTTTTGAAAAATGCACTGACCTATGAAATCATTAATCCTGAAGAAGTTGGCGCTGATAGTTCAAAGATTGTATTGACAGCAAGAAGTGGAAGAAGTGCATTGGCTTATCGTTTTCAAAAACTAGGTTATCCAGTTTGACCGAAATGATATTGATGTATTGTATAATAATTTTCTGGAAGTAGCTGATAAAAAGAAAGAAGTGGAAGATGCAGACCTTGCAAGTTATCATTGAGCAAAACAATATCAAGTCAACAGATATGCAGTAACTGTGTAAAGTGAATTAATGGGAAAAACATTATTTGAAAAGATCTGGGAAAAACATGTTGTCAAAACAATTGACGGTGGTCCTTCTGTTTTATATATTGATAAACATTTTATTCATGAAGTAACCAGCCCGCAGGCATTTACGGTTTGAATAAAAGAGGAATTAAAGTTTTTCGTCCGCAACAAACTAGTGGCCACAGCCGATCATAATGTACCTACACTTAATCAGCATTTACCGATCAAAGAAGAATTCAGCAGATTCAGGTTGAAGCATTGAAAAAAAATTGCGCAGAACATGGTATTGAATTATATGGACTTGGTCATCCATACCAGGGCATTGTTCATGTGATTGGACCTGAATTAGGAATTACTCAACCGGGCATGACGATTGTTTGCGGTGATAGTCATACTTCTACTCATGGTGCATTTGGTGCTATTGCTTTTGGTATCGGTACCAGTGAAGTGGAAATGGTTTTGGCCACACAATGTTTATTGCAAAGCAAACCCAAACTGATGCGCATCAATATAGATGGTAAATTGAATAAAGGAGTGGTTATCAAAAGATATTATTCTTTATATCATTTCAAAAATATCATGCAAGCGGTGCTACAGGTTATTTTGTTGAATATGCAGGTTCTGCTATTCGTTCACTTATCGATGGAAGCAAGAATGACCATTTGCAATATGAGTATTGAAATGGGTGCACGTGGTGGTATGATCGCTCCGGATGAAACAACTTTCAATTATATAAAAGGAAGAAAATTTGCTCCGCAAGGTGAAGAATGGGATAAAGAATTAGCTTACTGGAAAACATTATACAGCGATGAAGATGCAATTTTTGATAAAGAAATAAATATTAATGCAGCAGATATTGAACCGATGATCACTTATGGTACCAACCCGGGAATGGGCATTGGTGTAACCAGGAAATATTCCAGCGGTTGAATGAAGTTGATGAAAAAGAAAAATCATCGTTTGAAAAATCATTAGCCTATATGGGACTTGCAACCAGGAGCTAGCTATCAAAGGAAAAAAAGTAGATTATGTTTTTATTGGCAGTTGCACCAATTCAAGAATTGAAGATCTGAGAATGGTGGCTTCATTTGTAAAAGGAAAAAAGAAAGCAAATGATGTAGAAGTATGGATTGTGCCCGGAAGCAAGCAGGTAGAAAAACAAGCTATTGAAGAAGGCATTGATAAAATTTTTGCAGAAGCAGGTTTTCATATTGCGTCAGCCGGGATGTTCTGCTTGTCTGGGAATGAATGAAGATAAAATTCCTGCAGGTAAATATTGTATTTCTACTTGCAACAGAAATTTTGAAGGAAGACAGGGAGCCGGATGCAAGAACATTTTTGGCAAGTCCGTTGACAGCTGCTGCTGCAGCTATCACCGGAGAAGTTGGTGATATCAGAGAATGTTATAGAGAAACTGAATTAAATTAATAATTGATTCAGACAATTATGAGTAAAGATAACATATACAAAGCACATTCTGTTCCGCTGAACAGATGGAAAATGTAGATACAGATCAGATCATTCCTGCCCGTTTTTTAAAAGCAACAACCAGAGATGGTTTTGGAAAAAATCTTTTTCGTGACTGGCGATATGAGAATGATGATGAAATCAAAACCAAAAAAAGATTTTGTTCTTAAATAATCCTGTTTACAATGGAGAAATTTTGGTAGCTGGAAAAAATTTTGGTTGTGGTTCTTCAAGGGAACATGCAGCATGGGCGATTACAGGATTATGGATTTGATGTAGTGGTAGTCCAGTTTTTTTGCCGATATTTTTAAAAACAATTCGCTGAATAATGGTGTACTGCCGGTACAGGTAAGTGATGATTTTTTGCAAAAAATATTTGAGCAGGTTGAAAAAGACTCGCGAATTGAACGATTGATCTTGAACAAACAAACATATACAATAATTGCTACCGGCGAACAGGAAGCATTTGAAATAAATGCTTATAAAAAAACATGTCTTGCTGAATGGATATGATGATATTGATTATTTGTTAAGCATAAAAGAAGATATTGAAAATTTGAAATAGAAAAGCATTTTAAATAAATTAATAGTCCGCTACAGCAGATTGGTAAATATGAAAAAAAATATTGCAGTAATAGAAGGAGATGGCATCGGCCCGGAAGTAACAAGGCAATCAGTAAAAGTATTGAATGCAATTGCCGAAAGATTCGGTCATGAATTTAATTATACGTATTGCCTGATGGGTGCTGATGCCATTGATAAAACAGGTAATCCTTTGCCTGATGAAACCATTGAAGCATGCCTGAACAGTGATGCTATTTTATTCGGAGCGATCGGTCATCCGAAATATGATAATGATCCCTACTGCAAAAGTAAGACCGGAACAAGGTTTGCTGAAATTGAGAAAATCATTACAACTGTTTGCCAATATCCGTCCGATCAATACTTATCCTTCCCTGCATCATTTATCGCCGTTGAAAAACAAAAAATATTGAAGGAGTTGATTTCATCATTTTCCGTGAATTGACAGGTGGTATTTATTTTGGTAAAAAAGAAATTAATGCGAAGATGGAACACAAGCATCTGATGAATGTGTTTATACAAAAGAAGAAATTGAACGAATAGCACATCTGGCTTTTCATTTTGCACAAAAACCGGAAAGAAGAAAAAAACTAACCCTGGTTGATAAAGCCAATGTACTGGAAACATCCAGGCTTTGGAGAAAAGTAGTACAGGAAATGGCTGCTACAATATTCTGATGTAACAGTTGATTATATGTTTGTGGACAATGCAGCCATGCAGATCATTCTGAATCCGAAACAATTTGATGTAATACTTACAGAAAATATGTTTGGCGATATCATCAGTGATGAAGCCAGTGTGATTAGCGGTTCACTTGGCTTGTTACCTTCCGCATCTGTTGGAAAAGGAATTGCTTTGTTTGAACCCATTCATGGTTCTTATCCGCAGGCGGCAGGAAAAGATATTGCTAATCCAATCGGTTCTATTTTATCTGCTGCCATGATGCTGGAATATCTTGGACTGAAAGAAGAAGCAACCTTAGTCCGTGAAGCAGTGAACTGGACCTTGCAAAATGGTTTTGTAACAAAAGATATTGACCCGGTGAATTTTTATTTCACTTCCACTATTGGTGAATTGATCAGTGATTATGTCAGCGGATAAAATACCGGGTCGGTGAATAAAGAAAATATTGAGTTGAGAAAATCAACGATCATATAGAAGTATTTCATTCAGTAAATGAAATAACGTTTGTTTGTTGATTTGAAAAAAATTGCTTGCTGAGTTCTTTTTTTTGAAACGGCGGGTGTATATTTACAAAACATACATCCTTCATGTTGAAGAATAAAATATATAATGTTATCACTTCTGTAGCCACAATTATTATTGTGGTGGTCATTATTATATCTTCTTCAACAGGAGGTGGTGCATAAGTTTTAAATAAAAAAACAAATATATAGCAACCCGCCTCCAAAAAGGCGGGTTTTTTTTTTAAATATTATAAAGAGAGAAAATGAAAATGGCTTCATATTATAATGAAAATACAATCCTCTGGTTAAACGGAGATTTTGTAAAAGCGACTGAAGCAAAAATGGATTTCTACAGTCAGTCACTTCATTATGGCTATTCTGTTTTTGAAGGTATTCGTTCCTATAAAACTGTTAATGGAGAAACACGAATATTCAAAGCCGTTGAACATTATGACCGCTTGCAGCAATCTGCCCTGGCATTGAATATGCCTTACACATGGAGTACTGAAGAACTGATTGCAATTACATATGAACTATTAAAAAAAAATAATTTGCAGGATGCTTATATCCGTCCGGTAGTTTATGCTCCGGCCAATATGAGTTTTGACAAAAACAGTGAATCGTTTATTGTAATTGAAGTTTGGGAAATGGAACCTTTTCTTGGAGAAAAATTGCTGAGAGTAATGACATCTTCTTTTCAACGGCCCAATCCAAAAGGATTTAAAATACATGCCAAAGCAACCGGGCATTATGTAAATTCTATTCTTGCCAGCCAGGAAGCAAAAGCAAAAGGATTATGATGAAGCGCTGTTGCTGGATATGAATAACAATGTTGCTGAAGCTCCGGGAGCAAATCTGTTCTATGAAAAAGATGGAAAACTATTTACTCCTGCACCTGGAAATATACTTCCCGGGCATAACAAGAGCAACTGTTTTGGAAATATGCGATGAACTGGGTATAGAAGTAGAAGAAAAATTTTTCTCACCTGATGAATTGAAAAAAGCTGATGCAGTTTTTTTCTGTGGTACAGCAGCAGAAGTTATTGGTTTTGAAAGCCTGGATGATGTAAAATTTCCAATGCCCTGGAATAAAACATTAGTCGAAACAAATTCAGGATGCGTATAAACATTTAGTAATAGAAAAAGAATATAAACCTTCTTTAGAACTGGCATGAGTGAAGAAATAACAAATAGAAACGACTTTACTCCTTCCCCTTCGGGGAAGGTCGGGATGGGGCTTAATAAATACAGTAAAACCATAACACAGGATCCGACACAACCTGCTGCACAAGCTATGCTCTATGGCATTGGATTGACAGATGATGATTTGAAAAAAGCACAGGTAGGAATTGTAAGTATGGGTTATGATGGAAACACCTGCAACATGCATCTGAATGATCTCGCAAAAATAGTGAAGCAAGGTGTTTGGGATAATGACCTGGTAGGATTGATATTTAATACCATTGGTGTAAGTGATGGCATGAGCATGGGAACAGATGGCATGAGATATTCATTGGTGAGCCGTGATATTATTGCTGATTCTATCGAAGCAGTTTGCGGTGCACAATATTATGATGGATTGATTGCTGTTCCCGGTTGTGATAAAAATATGCCGGGCTCGATAATGGCAATGGGAAGATTGAATCGTCCGTGCCATTATGGTCTATGGAGGAACCATTGCACCCGGTCATTATAAAGGTGAAGATTTGAATATTGTTTCTGCATTTGAAGCATTGGGTAAAAAAATTGCAGGGCAATTGAACGATGAAGATTTCAAAGGCATTGTTATGAATAGCTGTCCGGGCGCCGGTGCCTGCGGTGGAATGTACACTGCCAATACAATGGCAAGTGCTATTGAAGCATTGGGAATGAGTTTACCCTATTCTTCTTCTAATCCTGCATTGAGTGAAGAAAAACAAAAAGAATGTTTAGCAGCAGGAAAAGCGATTCGTTTATTACTGGAAAAAGATATCAAGCCATCTGATATCATGACGAGGAAAGCATTTGAAAATGCAATAACTGTTGTGATGGTATTAGGCGGAAGTACCAATGCTGTATTACATCTTATCGCAATGGCAAAAAGTGTGGATGTAAAATTGACGCAGGATGATTTTCAAAAAATAAGTGATAAAATTCCTGTATTAGCAGATTTCAAACCCAGCGGAAAATATTTAATGCAGGATCTGCATGAACATGGCGGTGTTCCGGCAGTAATGAAATATTTATTGAAAAATAAATTATTGCATGGCGATTGTTTAACAGTAACAGGTAAAACGATAGCAGAAAATTTAGAAAGTATTCCTGATCTTGATTTTAAAAAACAGGATATTATTTATCCATTGGAAAAACCAATTAAAGCAACAGGGCATTTACAAATTCTGTATGGCAATCTTGCTGAAAAAGGAAGTGTAGCAAAGATTTCCGGTAAAGAAGGAGAAAAATTTGAAGGACCTGCAAGAGTGTTTGATGGAGAATTTGAATTGATCGAGGGCATTCAAAATAAAAAAGTGAAAGAAGGCGATGTGGTTGTGATTCGTCATGTAGGACCTAAAGGTGCACCGGGTATGCCTGAAATGCTGAAACCAACTTCTGCATTATTGGTGCAGGTTTGGGAAAATCAGTTGCATTGATTACTGACGGAAGATTTAGCGGAGGCACACATGGATTTGTTGTGGGACATATTACACCCGAAGCATATGAAGGTGGATCTGATTGCATTGGTAAAAGATGATGATATGATTGAAATTGATGTTACAAAAAATACGATCACTTTAAAAGTAAGTGAAGAAGAAATTGAAAAAAGAAAAGCAAACTGGAAACAACCAGATCTGAAAGCAACAAAAGGAATTTTGTATAAATATGCTAAATATGTGAAGTCAGCAGCAGAAGGTTGTGTGACCGATGAGGAATGAATGAATAATTTATAATTAGTAATTAATAATTATTATGGAATTAGTTGCTGAAAAAAAAGTAAACCAAAAGGGGAAAGTGGATACGATCTCCGGTAGTGAAGCCTTGCTAGAAGCTTTTATTGCCGAAAATGTGGATACTATTTTTGGTTATCCCGGTGGCGCCATCATGCCCATCTATGATGCATTGTATGATTATCATGATAAACTAAATCATATTCTTGTTCGTCATGAACAAGGAGCGATACATGCAGCACAGGGATATGCAAGATCTTCCGGAAGAACCGGTGTTGTATTTGCAACAAGTGGTCCCGGTGCAACTAATCTTGTTACTGGTTTAGCAGATGCAATGATCGACTCCACTCCTGTTGTTTGTATTACCGGACAGGTATATGCACATTTGCTCGGTACAGATGCTTTCCAGGAAACAGATGTGATCAATATCACCACGCCAATCACCAAATGGAATTACCAGGTTACAGATGCAACAGAAATTCCTTCGGTATTAGCAAAAGCATTTTATATCGCAAAGAGCGGAAGACCCGGTCCTGTTTTGATTGACATTACTAAGAATGCACAGTTGCAAAAATTTGATTATGCCGGTTATGAAAAATGTGATCATATAAGAAGTTATCGTCCTAAGCCAATTGTAAGAAAAGAATACATTGAAGAGGCAGCCAAATTAATCAATGAAGCAGAAAAACCATTTGTAATCTTCGGACAGGGTGTAATATTGGGAAGAGCAGAAAAAGAATTCAAAAATTTCATTGAGAAAACAGGCATTCCCGCAGCATGGACTATTATGGGTATGAGTGCTATTCCAACTGATCATCCTTTAGCAGTGGGCATGTTGGGAATGCATGGAAATTATGGCCCGAATGTATTGACCAATGAATGCGATGTTTTGATCGCAATCGGTATGCGATTCGATGATCGTGTTACAGGCCGTTTGGATAAATATGCGAAACAAGCAAAAGTGATTCATCTCGATATTGATCCTTCAGAAATTGATAAAAATGTAAAAACAACGGTTCCTGTTTGGGGTGATTGTAAAGAAACATTACCTTTGCTGACAGAATTGGTTGAGAAAAAAAATCATACCAGAATGGTTGCAAAAATTCAAAGAATATCAGCAAAAGAAGAAGAACAGCAATGCATCATTCCTGAATTAAATCCCACTGGTGAAACACTGACCATGGGTGAAGTGATAAACTTATTAAATGAATTCACAAATGGTAATGCTGTCATTGTAACAGATGTTGGTCAGCACCAGATGGTAGCTTGCCGCTATGCAAAATTCAACCAAACAAAAAGTAATATCACTTCTGGCGGATTAGGCACAATGGGATTTGCATTGCCGGCTGCTATTGGCGCAAAATTTGGTGCTCCGGAAAGAACAGTAGTTGCAATTATCGGTGATGGCGGTTTTCAAATGACCATTCAGGAACTCGGAACGATCATGCAAAGCAAAGTGGATGTAAAAATTTTAATCCTGAATAACAGTTCCTCGGAATGGTTCGTCAATGGCAACAATTTTTCATGACAAAAGATATTCGTTTGTTGACATTGAAAGTCCTGATTTTGTTCAGGTAGCAAAAGGATATGGCATCAACGGAAAAAGTGTTTCACAAAGAAAAGAATTAAAGAATGCCTTCAAAGAAATGCTGGATCATAAGGGTAGTTATTTACTGGAAGTAATGGTCGGAAAAGAAAATAATGTTTTCCCGATGGTGCCACAAGGTTGCAGTGTAAGTGAAATACGTTTAAAATAATTTTTATGAGTAAAAAAGAATTTACACTTACCGTTTACACAGAAAACCAGATTGGTATTCTGAATCGAATCGCTATTATTTTTTCGAGAAGAAAGATCAATATCGAAAGTCTCAACACTTCTCCTACCGAAGTGGAAAGTGTTCATCGTTTCACGATCCTGATCAATGAAACGGAAGAAGTAGTAAGTAAGCTTTGCCGCCAGATTGAAAAACAAGTGGAAGTATTAAAAGCATATTATAATACCGAAGATGAGATCGTATGGCAGGAAATGGCTTTATATAAAGTAAGTACAGATGCCATTGCAGAAAAAGTAAAAGTGGAAAGATTACTGAGGGAATTTGGTGCAAGAGCTGTGGCCATTCGAAAAGATTACACTGTTTTTGAAACCACCGGCCATCGTGAAGAAACAGATAAACTGATCAAAGCACTGGAGCCCTATGGTTTGATTGAATTTGTGAGAAGTGCAAGAGTTGCTATCATTAAAGGCAGCCATGATTTTCATGAAAGTTTAAAAGAATTTGAGAAAAAAGAACCGGGCGAAGAAGTAATTGAAAATGAATATCTGGATAAACAAGAAGAAATTTTTACTATGTAATAAATTATAAAGAACAAAAAATCTCATTTAACCTAACATACCAATAAAACAAACAATTATGGCAAAATTAAATTTCGGCGGTGTTACTAGAAAACGTAGTAACCAGTGAAGAATTTCCTCTCAGCAAAGCACAACAGGTGTTAAAAAAAGAAACTATCGCAGTGATCGGCTATGGTGTTCAGGGACCAGGGCAGGCGTTGAATCAAAGAGACAATGGCATTCAATGTGATTGTTGGTCAGAGAAAAAATTCCAAGACATTGGGATAAAGCAGTTAAAGACGGGTTTGTACCCGGTGAAACTTTGTTTGAAATTGAAGAAGCATTGCAGAGAGGAACCATCATTTGCTATCTCCTAAGCGATGCTGCACAAATTAACATTGTGGCCCACTGTAAAAAAACATCTTACCACAGGAAAGGCCTTATATTTTTCCCATGGGTTTGGCATTACATTCAACGAACAAACAGGTATTGTTCCGCCGAAAGATGTGGATGTATTCCTCGTAGCTCCGAAAGGATCCGGAACTTCTTTGCGCAGAATGTTTTTGCAAGGCCGTGGCTTGAACAGTTCTTATGCTATTTTCCAGGATGCAACAGGAAAAGCATTTGAAAGAGTGATTGCATTGGGAATTGCTGTCGGCAGTGGTTATTTATTTGAAACAGATTTTAAGAAAGAAGTGTATTCCGATCTTACCGGTGAAAGAGGAACATTGATGGGAGCTATACAAGGAATTTTTGCTGCGCAATATGAAGTACTTCGTTCAAAAGGCCACTCTCCTTCTGAAGCATTCAATGAAACTGTTGAAGAACTAACTCAATCATTGATGCCATTGGTAGCTGAAAACGGAATGGATTGGATGTATGCTAACTGTTCCACTACCGCACAACGTGGCGCATTGGATTGGTGGAAAAAATTCCATGATGTCACAAAGCCCGTTTTTAATGAGATCTATGAAAGCGTAGTTGCAGGAAAAGAATCGCAACGTTCTATTGATTCGAATTGTCAGCCGGATTATCGTGAAAAACTCGAAGCAGAATTGAAAGAATTGCGTGAAAGTGAATTATGGCAGGCAGGAAAGACTGTAAGAAGCCTGAGACCGGAAAATCAAAAGGAAGTCACTCTTGCTCCACGCAAAGATGACAAGACAGCAGAACTACTGAAAAAAATGGTAGAAAATCCTGAGAGCATTGACTAAATAATCCCGAACATGAATATAACAACTCATACAAAATATGAACTCTCATTTCATGACGCCACAGAACGTTTAAAGAAAGTGGCGAACCGAACCCCTCTTACTTACAACCATAATCTTTCAAAAAAATATCAGTGCCATGTTTTTTTGAAAAGAGAAGACCTGCAGGTAGTTCGTTCTTATAAACTCCGTGGCGCATACAATATGATGAGTTCATTACTGAAAGAACAATTGCAAAAAGGAGTAGTCTGTGCCAGTGCCGGCAATCATGCGCAGGGATTTGCATACAGTTGTAAAAAATTAGGAGTGACCGGAGTGGTTTTTATGCCGGTGATCACACCTCATCAAAAGATCAACCAAACTAAAATGTTTGGAGATGATCATGTCGGGATAAGATTAGTAGGTGATACTTTCGACGATTGTGCCGTTGCTGCCAAACAATTCACGGAAGAGAATGGGATGACTTTCATTCCACCGTTTGATGATTATCGTATCATTGAAGGACAGGGAACAGTAGCTGTTGAAATTCTCGAAGACCAACCTGATATTGATTATTTATTTGTTCCTGTTGGCGGAGGTGGATTAAGTGCAGGAGTTGGATCCTATTTTAAAACGTATGCTCCAAAAACAAAGATCGTTGGTGTGGAACCGGAAGGTGCTCCTTCCATGTTCGAAGCATTGAAAGCAGGACATCCTGTTACATTGGATTCTATTGAAAGATTCGTAGATGGAGCTGCTGTAAAAAGAGTTGGCGAATTGACTTTCTCCATTTGCAAAGAAGTGTTGGATGATATGCGGCTGGTACCCGAAGGAAAAGTCTGTTCTACAATATTAAAATTATATAATGAAGACGCAATAGTAGTAGAACCTGCCGGCGCATTATCTATTGCTGTGTTAGATGATTTTGCAGATGAGATCATAGGAAAAACAATTGTGTGCATTGTCAGCGGCAGTAATAATGATATTGAACGGATGCAAGAGATCAAAGAACGAAGTTTGCAATATGAGGGACTCAAACATTATTTCCTTGTAAATTTTGCACAACGTCCCGGCGCTTTGAAAGAATTTGTCAATAATGTCCTTGGACCTACTGACGACATTACAAGATTTGAATACATGCAAAAATCAAATAAAGAAGCCGGGCCTGCATTGGTAGGAATTGAATTGACCAGTAAAGAAAATTACAGCCACTTATTGGCCAGTTTGAATCACCACCGGATCAATTACACCGAATTAAATAAGAATGAGACCCTGTTCAATTATCTTGTTTGATGCCCGACAATTGGAATGAGGATGTGACGTAACTAACAAGTGTTATTAAAATTTCAACTTTTAACAACTGCATTTAAAATAACTATTGAAAATATTGGGCAATAAACATCGTTGGGGTATCTTTGTTCCTGACAAAATGATTCAAAAATTTCACATACATCATCATGCTCATCTTATCAAACTGGTAAGCCGGGATGATCGTATGCAATAATAAAGCATTCTATTTTTCACAAAGGCTTACCCAACGGTAAGCCTTTCTTATTTTAATGATATGGAATTAAAAATTGCTATTCAAAAATCGGGACGTCTGCATGAAGGCTCAATGAAACTGCTGAAAGAATGCGGCATCCAGGTCAGTAACGGAAACAACCAGTTGAGAGTTCGGTCATCTAATTTTCCGCTTGAAGTTTTTTTCCTGAGAGACGATGATATTCCTGAATATGTTCAGGATGCTGTAGCAGATATTGGCTTTGCCGGTGAAAATGTAGTGGCAGAAAAAAATAAAGAAGTGATGATCGCTGAAAAATTGGAATTCGGCAAATGCCGGCTTTCAATCGCTGTTCCAAAAAACGGGAATATCCGTTCGATAAAAGATCTCGATGGGAAACGCATTGCTACCAGTTATCCATCTATTCTTTCTGAGTATTTTAAAAAGCAACACGTAAAAGCGAGCATTCATGAGATCAGTGGCTCTGTTGAAATTGCGCCGAAGATCGGATTAGCCGATGCGATCTGCGACCTGGTGAGTTCAGGTAGTACATTATTCAGTAATGAATTGGAAGAGCTGGAAATAGTTTTAGAATCAGAAGCAGTTCTTATCAGTAATAAAAATTTGAGTTCAGAGAAACAAAACTTGCTGAATAAACTTTTATTCCGGATTCGGTCCGTAAAAAAAGCAAATAATAATAAATATGTTTTACTGAATGCACCGAATGATAAACTCGGGACCATTTTTAAATTATTGCCAGGAATGAAAAGCCCAACGGTTTTACCACTGGCTGAGTCCGGATGGAGCTCCGTTCATTCGGTAATCAGCGAAAGTGATTTTTGGAATATCATTGAACAACTGAAAGCAGCCGGAGCCCAGGGTATTTTGATCGTGCCAATTGAAAAAATGATTATATAGAATTAGTGTTTAAAAAGATTAAATGATACAGATGATCAACGTAATAAAATATCCCGATAAAAATGACTGGAGCGAAATGATCAAACGTCCTGTCATTGAAAATAGCTTCCTGGATAAAATGGTGAAGAAGATATTGGATAAAGTAAAAGCAAAAGGTGATAAGGCATTAAAGAAATTCACTAAAGATCTTGACGGGGTAAAATTGAGAAAACTTTCTGTTACTGAAAAAGAGATCAGTGCTGCAGAAAAATTAATAACACTTGAATTGAAAGAAGCAATTCAACAGGCAAAAACAAATATTGAAAGATTTCACAGCGCTCAGAAGGAGGAAATAAAAGAAATTGAAACAATGCCCGGTATAAAATGCTGGAGGAGATCAGTGGGGATTGAAAAAGTCGGCATCTATATTCCCGGAGGCTCCGCTCCTTTGTTTTCAACTGTCCTCATGTTAGCTATTCCGGCATCTATTGCAGGATGTAAAGAAATTGTTTTATGCACACCGCCATTGAAAGATGGCTCAATTCATCCTGCTATTTTATATACAGCAAATCTTTGCGGCATCACAAAAATTTTTAAAGTCGGCGGCGCACAGGCTATTGGCGCCATGGCTTACGGAACGGAAACCATTCCGAAAGTTCTCAAAATCTTCGGACCGGGCAATCAATTTGTGACCTGTGCCAAACAATTGGTACAACAAGAAGCTGTGGCGATTGACATGCCCGCAGGGCCTTCAGAATTATTGATCATTGCAGATGATTCTGCTGTTCCTGAATTTGTCGCCGCTGATCTTTTATCACAGGCAGAACATGGTCCCGATTCACAGGTTTTGTTAGTGACCGATAATGAAATTCTTGCTGAAAAAGTTCAATCTGCAATTGAAGAACAGTTAAACGATCTTCCGAGAAAAAAAATTATCGAGAGAGCTTTATCTAATAGCAAAATTCTTTTATTAAAAAATATAGAAGAAGCGATCGAATTTTCAAACCTGTATGCACCGGAGCATTTGATACTCGCTTGTGAAAATGCTGATGCTCGATCGCAGCAGGTTATTGCAGCAGGATCTGTGTTCATCGGCAATTATTCTCCCGAAAGTGCCGGTGATTATGCCAGCGGCACCAATCACACATTACCAACAAATGGATATGCTGCTATGTATAGTGGTGTTTCAGTAGATAGTTTTGTGAAAAAGATCACTTATCAAACTTTAAGTAAAGAAGGATTAAAACAAATCGGCCGTACCATTGAATTGATGGCAGAAGCCGAAGGATTGAAAGCACATGCCAATGCCGTTTCAATCCGGTTAAAAAATTGATCATGGAATTCAATTTAGATATACTGGTCAGAAAAAATATAAAAAAGATGACTCCCTATTCATCCGCAAGGCATGAATTCAGTGGGTCAGCTTCTGTTTTTTTGGATGCAAATGAAAACGCATTTGGTTCACCATTACCGGAATCATTTAATCGATATCCGGATCCTTTACAAATACAGGTCAAAGAAAAACTGAGTAACATCAAAGGAGTTCCCGTACAGAATATTTTTTTAGGAAATGGAAGCGATGAAGCGATAGATTTGTTGTTCCGGATATTTTGTGAACCGGGTCGTGATAATGTTCTGCTCTTCCCTCCTACCTATGGCATGTATGAAGTTTGTGCCGAAATAAATAACGTGAAAACAAAAAAAAATCCACTGACAAAAGATTTTCAATTGGACATTGATGCAATAGAGCAAGCAATTGATCCTTTCACCAAACTTATTTTTATTTGCTCGCCAAATAATCCGACAGGGAACAGCATCAACCGAAATGATATTGAGATCATCCTGAATAATTTTAATGGAATCGTTGCCATTGATGAGGCATACATTAATTACTCCCGGCAGAGATCATTTATACCTGAGCTTACAGAATACCCAAATCTTGTGGTGATGCAAACACTGAGTAAAGCATGGGGGCTTGCAGGATTGAGACTGGGAATGGCCTTTACTTCTCAGCCGATCATTGAGTTGATGAATAAAGTGAAATATCCTTACAACATCAATGCTGCTACTCAACAACTGGCATTGGATGCATTGAACGAAATGGATTGGGTGAATGAACATATCCAGATAACAGCTACAGAAAAAGAAAAGCTCAGCAATAATTTATCAACTCTTTCCTTTACTGAGATCATTTATCCTTCTGATGCAAATTTTCTGCTTGTAAAAATGATTACGGCAAGAAGTATTTATGAATTTCTAAGTTCCCGTGGAATTATTGTAAGAGATCGAAGCAATGTGATCCTCTGTGATGATTGTTTGCGTATCACCATAGGAACTCCTGAAGAAAATCAAAAATTATTAACCGTATTAAGTGAATATAAAACAAATTAAATGGGATCGTCAAATTTAAGTATTCCCTTTGGGGGGACAAGGGGCAAAAAAATTCTTTTCGTTGATCGTGATGGTACATTGATCAAAGAAGCGCCCCCTACTTACCGGGTAGATGGTTGGGAGAAAGTGGAATTTTATCCTCATGCATTTCAATTCCTTGGCAGAATTGTTCGTGAGCTCGATTATACGTTAGTGATGGTCACCAACCAGGATGGATTGGGAACTCCGTCTTTTCCTGAAGAAAACTTTTGGCCCATACATAACTATATCCTGAAATGTTTTGAGAATGAAGGGATTTATTTTGAAGCGATCCATATTGACAAAAGTTTTGTTCATGAGAATCAATCCACCCGAAAACCCGGTATAGGAATGCTTGTTAGCTACCTGGATAATCCTTCATTTGATATTGCTAATTCCTATGTTATTGGTGACAGGATCACAGATGTTCAACTGGCCAAAAATTTAGGCTGCAAAGCATTTTGGTTGAACAATGATCCAAGACTTGGCCACAATGAAAACGTAGATCAAATGGAACACCTTCAATCATCTATTGCGATGGAAACTACCGAATGGAAAAAAATATATGAATTTCTGAAAGCTGGAAGCAGGCAAATTCATTTCGAAAGAAATACTAATGAAACACAAATTACAATTGATCTCGATCTTGACGGTTCTGGTAAAACTGAGATCAGTACGGGCTTGAATTTCTTTGATCACATGCTGGATCAGTTTGGACTTCATAGCGGCATTGATCTGAAAATAAAAGTGAAAGGCGATCTGCATGTTGACGAACATCATACCATTGAAGATACCGGCATTGCATTGGGAGAAGCATTTGCAAAAGCATTGGGAAATAAAGCCGGCATTGAACGCTATGGTTTTGTTTTACCAATGGATGATTGCCTGGCGCAGGTCGCCATTGATTTTGGCGGAAGAAGTTGGCTGGTTTGGGATGCTAGTTTCTCAAGAGAAAAGATCGGCGATGTACCCACCGAGATGTTTTATCACTTTTTTAAATCATTCTGTGATGCAGCAAAATGTAATCTGAATATTAAAGCAGAAGGAACAAATGAACATCATAAGATCGAATCCATTTTTAAAGCATTGGCAAAGACAATTAAAATGGCAATTAAAAGAGATCCGGGAAATATGCAGCTGCCCACCACAAAAGGAATAATATAAAATGATCACAAATAAATTCGATTCATTTAATGAAGACGCTCCTCCCCTTCCTCTTTCGGAGGAAGGGGCTGGGGGAAGGAGGCCGAAATTGGCGATCATAAAATATAATGCGGGCAATATTCAATCAGTGCTGTATGCTCTTGAACGGATCGGTTATTCAGCACTGGTGACAGAAGATCCGAAAGAAATTGCATCTGCCGATAAAGTGATCTTCCCCGGTGTAGGTGAAGCTAATTCCGCTATGAAGTACTTAAGAGAAAGAAATCTTGATAAACTGATTGCTTCATTGACACAACCGGTGCTGGGTATTTGTTTGGGGATGCAGTTACTGTGCAAATATTCGGAAGAAAATGACACCACCTGTCTTGGAATTTTTAATGAGCAAGTAAAAAGATTCTCTGCTTCCGGTTCTCAAAACAAGATTCCACAGATAGGTTGGAATAATATTTATAATTTAAAAACATCATTATTCAATAATGTAGCAGAAAACAGCTATTGCTATTTCGTGCATGGCTATTACGCTTCAAAGGGGGAACATACTATTGCAACTACTGATTACATTCAGCCTTACAGTAGCGGATTGAATAAAAATAATTTTTATGGCGTGCAGTTTCATCCTGAGAAAAGTGCAGCCATAGGAGAAAAAATATTAAAAAACTTTCTGAATTTGTAAGATGATCATCATACCTGCAATTGATATTATCGAAGGGAATTGTGTCCGGCTGGAAGAGGGAGATTATTCGAAGATCACTTTATACAGCAAAAATCCTCTGGATGTTGCCAGGCAGTTTGAAGATGTGGGACTGAAAAGATTACACCTTGTAGATCTTGACGGAGCAAAAGCAGGGTCAGTCAAGAACTGGAAAGTATTAGAAACAATCGCCGGCAAAACAAATCTCATTATAGATTTCGGCGGAGGTATCAAGACAGAAAAAGATGTGCAAATTGTTTTTGATTCCGAAGCTGCTCTCGCAACAATTGGAAGTATTGCGACAGAAAATGAAAAGGAGCTCCTGAACTGGATACAAAAATTCGGTGCAGCAAAATTCTTTTTAGGCGCTGACGTAAAGAACGAAAAGATCGCCATACATGGCTGGCAAAAGATAATGGATATTGATATTCATGATTTCATCAAAAAATACCTCGATAAAAAGATCACACAGATTTTTTGTACAGATGTAAATAAAGATGGGAAGCTACAGGGTCCGTCTCTCGATTTATACAAAAAGATTCTTGAAAAATTCCCGGATCTGTATTTCGTTGCCAGCGGCGGTATCAGTTCATTAAAAGATTTGGAAGAATTAAAAAATATCGGTTGCAGCGCTGCCATTGTCGGAAAAGCCATTTATGAAAATAAAATTTCATTGAAAGAATTACAAGCATTTACTAACCAATGAAACAAGTATCGGATATAAAGAATCAGGAAAGTTCCTCCTTCAGGGGGCGGAGGGGGTTAACAAGACGAATCATACCCTGCCTCGATATAAAGGATGGAAGAACGGTGAAAGGAACAAATTTTATTAATCTTCGTGATGCCGGTGATCCGGTGGAACTTGGTGAATTCTATGCACTGCAGGGAGCAGATGAATTAGTTTTTCTCGACATTACGGCCACTATTGAAAAAAGAAAGACTCTTTATGAATTGGTGAATAAGATCGCTCATCATGTCAATATACCTTTTACAGTAGGTGGAGGTATCAGCACTATTGAAGATGTGAATGTGTTGCTGCAAAATGGAGCCGATAAGATATCCATTAATACTGCAGCATTCAAAAAACCTGATCTTATCAATGAACTGGCAAAAGAATTCGGAAGCCAGTGTGTCGTTCTTGCCATAGATACAAAAAAAGAAGACGATGGAAAATGTTACGTCTATTTAAATGGTGGAAGAACCAAAACAACAACGAAGTGTTTTGAATGGGCGAAGCAGGCAGTTGATCTTGGAGCAGGAGAAATTTTACTGACCTCAATGAATCACGATGGTACAAAAAATGGTTTTGCCATTGACATTATCAAATTGCTCTCGGAAAACTTACCAGTACCAGTGATCGCTTCCGGAGGCGCCGGAACGATGGAGCATTTTTCCGACGTATTTAAAAATGCTTCTGCTCATGCAGCATTGGCCGCCAGTATTTTTCATTTTAAAGAAATTGCCATTCACGATCTGAAAAAATATTTATCAAATCAAAAAATTCCTGTAAGAATATGAAACCTGATTTTTCAAAATATCCCGATGGATTAGTGCCTGCTATTATCCAGGATGCTGTCAGCAATAAAGTTTTAATGCTTGGATTTATGAATGAAGAGGCTTTTGTAAAAAGTAATACAGAAAAGAAAGTAACTTTTTTCAGCCGAAGCAAGCAACGCCTATGGACAAAGGGAGAAACATCGGGCCATTTTCTTTTGATCAAAGAAGTTCTTTCTGACTGCGATAATGATACATTGCTTATCAAAGTTACTCCCGCCGGGCCTGTCTGTCATACCGGTGCCGATACCTGCTTTAATGAAAATAATAGCTCTTTTTCATTGGAAAGACTGGAAGAAATCATCAGCGACCGTAAAAACAATCCCTCAACCTCCTCTTATACATCTTCCTTGTTTGCCAAAGGCATCAATAAAATAGCGCAGAAAGTAGGTGAAGAAGCGGTGGAATTGGTCATTGAAAGCACAGGAAGTGATGACGCTAAATTCTTAAATGAAGCTGCCGATCTGATGTATCATTACCTCGTTTTATTAAAAGCAAAAGATCACCAGCTAAATGATGTGATAAAAGTTTTGGCGTCAAGACATGAGTAGTAAATAAATAGGTCATACATCACCTGATGTATCCCGCACCCCACATATCTTTGCACGGAGAACTTAGCGTTGAAAAATAAAATCGCTTTCTTCTGCAAGATATTATCAGATCTAAATCTCCACAATCATTTTTAAATTTAGTTATATGCGATACATATATTTTTTGATCCTGGTCTTCGCTGCTTACACGTCCTACGGACAAGACATCAAATCTTTTGATTTTTGTTATAGTCGTAATGGAGGCATATATATTTATTCGGTTTCAAAAAAAATGGCCCACCTGGTTTCAAAACAAACCGATCCATATATCTCGCCGGATGGCAACAATCTGGCTTACACAGTTAATAACCCCAAAGGAGACAGGCAGGTAGAAGTAATGAACCTGGCAACAAAACAAAAAACTCTTCTACATACAAAGAATAGCAATTGTTATGGACCCGTGTGGTCTCCGGATGGACAATTTATTGCCTATAATGCTTTTATCGGCAATATCTGGTATATATGCATTATTGACAAAGGCAATCATAACCCGGTTGTAATTACGAAAAGCCTGAACTATGGGAGCGGGAGTTTTTCACCGACCTGGAGTGCTGACAGTAAAAAGATTCTTGTCCAGAATATGGATACAGTTTTTGTATTTTCAACACAAGCTGGTTTAATTGAAAAGATCCCAATTTCCAGAATGGCTGATCAAAATGACATAACAAGCGATTCGAAATTCATGTTGACCAGTGATGAAAGCAAAATAGTGTTCAATTGTTCGGTGGATGAACCGGGATTTAAGGAACCCCCGGGAGCCATTTTTGTCTTTGACCGAAAAACAAAAACTACAAAAAGGATCACTCCGAAAGGTTATTGGTGTTCGCAGCCATTTCTGAAAGGAGCAATGATCTATTTTACTTGTTCAAAATCGAAATCGAAGTTTGACAATATTTATAGTGTGAAATTAGACGGAAGCAATTTTAAGTTAGAACTCAGTAATGCTTCAGATTTTACATCAAAGATCAACTAAACAGTCATTGCTGTCCTTTTACAAGCTTTTCCCGCAGACCCAACAGTGGCAATGGTCTTTTATATACGCTATCTTAATAGTGAAGGAGATTACAACATTCAGAATGGGCACAAAATCAAAGGAGGGATCTAACAGAAAAATCAATTCCCGGCAGTTACATCTGTAGATTTTGCCTTTTCTATCCCCTTCTCGGTAATACAGATCGTCATTCCAGGCTGTTGCAGAATAATAAGTTCTTCCGAAGCTAACTCTTCTAAATGCTGCATAATGTTATCCCAGGGTCGCATTTGTCTCAGTATGATTTGCCGGGTTGTAATGTTATAGGTAGTGGGTTTAGATTCGTTCTTTACAATTTCATAGATAGTTTTTAACGTAGCATACCTCTGTTCCATGTTATAAAATAACGATAGCGGTGACAATCCGCCAATTCATGTTTTCAACATTCCAAGGCATGCAAAGTGCAAAACATTTTATTACCGGCAGGACTTTTTTTCATAAAGGGCTTTCATTTCTAATTATGGAGGTAAACGGATTTGAAATCCATAAAATTAGATGGCTTAAGAATATTCTTGGCCTATTCACCCCGCTCAGAATATTGAATATTGTAAGTTTATTTTAAGAATATAATTTTATTGGGCCAATTTCTTGTAGCATCTGAAGAAAGAAGGAGCCAATGCCCTCCAACTTTCTCCTGGATTTACATTTTTATAATTTGGAATTACACAGAATCACTTTGCATTAAAATACCTGATATAATTCCGGCTTTTGATACCCGATTCTTTTAGGTCACTATCGCTCCATTTCCCTTTGCTACTTGCGCTTTTTTTCAATACCGAACAGGTTTCATCTTTATCTGATACGGACCATATGATCCAGCTCAATTTATTTTTCTCGGCCCAGTCCAACCATTTCTTCCATTCCTCATCATCAATCTTGCCATCGCCGCTTGCTTCCATCCCTGCAGATTCAGAAATAAAAACCGGCAAGCCTTTTTTTAATGCAGAATCCGTTCTGTCCCGAAGCCATTGCTTATGAGTTGCCGCATAAAAATGCATCGTGTACATTATATTTTTAAACCCAACGATCGGGTCATCTGCAGGAAGATTGATATCCTGATCCCAATGAGGGCTTCCAACGAAGATAATATTATCCGGATCAATTGCTCTGATGGCTGTAATTATCTCAATTGCATAAGCTTTTACTTCGGGCCATGAATTATGAGCAGGTTCATTAAATAGTTCGTAGATCACATTGGGATAAGAACCATATTCTTTAGCCATTTCAATAAAAAAATCTTTTGCCTGTGGCATATTTATATTATGGCTATGCCAATCAATTATCACATAAATACCTTCTTTTATCGCTGCATCAACCACTGCTTTAACCTTGTTTTTGGACCATACAGGATCTTTAAGATAGCCGCTATCCGGTTCAACACCCATTGCAGCACGAACTATTGAACAATCCCAATCCTTGTAGAGCCAATCAACAACATCAGCATTGTAAAATCGTGGCCAGAAATTATGCCAACCGAAACTCATTCCCCTGAGAACAACAGGTTGTCCTTTCTGGTCTACTAACTGCGTTCCCTTTACAGATAATTGTCCGTGCAATTTTACAGGTTGAGAATACAACAGTGAAATTGAGGCGAGGGCGATCAGGCCTGAAATCAATTTTTTCATTTTTAAACTAATTTAAAATGAACAACATTTACTTATTTATTCCTTTGAAGTATCTACTTCCCAATCATCACTGCGAAATGAACTAAGCGGAAGTCCTTCTTTGTTGAAAATATTTCCCACGGCCGTATTGCTGAAGGCATAGCGTACAGCAACTGGTTCCGAAACCTTATCACTCCATACTATCATTTTGTTTTCTTTAAATTCTGCAAGTGCAGGATAAAATTGTTTATTTGCTCCGGCTACAAATAAACCGGTAACTGCATTGCCTTTTAAAGCGAAACCATTCTCGACGTCATTAAATGAAAGAACAAGCTTGCCATTTTCAATTTCCATGCTTTTAAAAATCGGGCTTTTTGCTCCCGGTGAAGTATGTCCATAAGTATCAGCAAGAGCAAGTTCGGCAAGTCTGAATCCAACATCACGTTTATCTTTAGGATGAATGTTTGTCGTATCATCTGTAAGATCCGTTATAACTACCATTCCCACATTTGGCATTGATAATGTTTTTAACTGTGCCTCCCGAAGTAATGCTGCTATATTTTTATTCCCATACCTGTAAGGAGCTATTTGAACGTAGTAAAAAGAAAATTGTTTATTCCATTTTTTTCTCCAGGCATCTATCATAGTACTGAATAATTGATGATAAGTTGCTGCGGTACCTGTGTTACTTTCTCCCTGGTACCAAATTGTTCCTGCAATTGAATAATTGGTCAACGGTGCAATCATTCCATTATAGGTATAGCCCGGAGTGATCGGCCAGCCAGTCGAAAAAGTCAGATTAAGAGAAGCCTGTTTCAAAAGAGGATCATTATTTACAAGTTCAGCAGGTGTCCACGTTTCAGCAGGAGTTCCTCCCCAGCTTGCATCAATCAGCCCAATCGGAACATTTAATTCACTATTTAATTTCTTGCCGAAATAATAACCAACCGCACTGAAAGATTTTACAGTATTTGAATCGCATTGATCCCATTTGGCCTTGCAATCATCCTGAGGATATTCGGCGGTTGTTCTTGGGATTTTAAAAAAACGAATATTCGTGTTGGCTGCGTTGGGCAAATCTGCATTCATCTGAGGCAATCCCCAATAATAATTATACTCCATGTTTGACTGACCAGAGCAAATCCATACTTCACCGATTAAGACATTCTCCAATACAATAGTGTTGTAACCTTTAATTGTTATTGTGTAAGGCCCTCCTGCAGCTGCTGTATTGATCATTACTTCCCATTTCGCATTTGCGTTAACGACTGTTGAATCTGTCTTTCCATCCCATGAGTCAGTTACCAATACTTTCTCAGTAGGATTTCCCCATCCCCATAGCTTAACCGATGATCTTTGCTGCAAAACCATGTTACTTCCGATCACAGCAGGTAAAGTAATATTTGCATGGGTGGCAGACGTGAACAGGATCAAAGAAACAAGAATGAGCTTCATTTGCAATAAAGTTTTAATTCTGTGAACTTAATCGAAGCATCAAAACATCATGAGCATCTATAGATGCTTTTAATGGAGTTTTTGTATCACCCATTTCCTTTTTTAACCAAAGGTCATGAATCTGAAAGATGAATTTTTTATTCAATTCTCTTTTTGAAAGTGTATCAAGAATAGTTTCATTTCTCCAGTTAAAATCAATTGTCTCTGGAACAGAACTCCGGTTTACAAAACAAACGGCCCAATCACCATTTTGCAAAGGACGAAACCATGTTTGCAAACTGTCTTTATCACTGTATTTAAACCCTTCTATGCCCAGTGAATCCTGGTCAACAGCAATTACGTCTTTATTAGTTAAAACAGATCTCGTTTCCTCAGACATTTTCCTCAGATTATTTCCTGCAATCAAAGGCGCTGCTAACATTGCCCACATTGAAAAATGACTTCTGTTTTCAGCAGCAGTTAATCCATTACCTACTTCTAACATATCGGGATCATTCCAATGTCCCGGGCCCGCAAATTTGCGGAGTGTATCTTGTAAGTCAACAATTTTCATCACACCTAACTGGTACCATGTTTTGTGATCCAGGAAACCATCAAACTTATTGGTGATGTCCCCCGTTGTTCTCCACAAATGTCCAACGAGTGCGGCCCAATTCCATGGTTTATTATTTCCCCATTCGCATAAACTAAAAACAATCGGCCTTCCCGCAACTTTCAGGGCTTTACTCATTGTAGTATATGCTTCCTTAGCGTTAATGCCTTCTGTGTTGCACCAATCAAATTTTAAATAATCAACTCCTACCGAAGCATAAAAGCGGGCATCCTGGTATTCATATCCTCTTGTACCGGGATAACCGGCGCAGGTTTTGGTCCCGGCGCAATTATATAATCCGAATTTTAATCCTTTTGAATGAATATAGTCCGCAACTGCTTTTATTCCGTTTGGAAATTTTTTTGGATCAGGAATCAGGTCACCGGTTTTCGGATCCCGCTCCATAGCCATCCAGCCATCATCTAATACAATATAAGCGTATCCTGCATCTTTCATTCCGGAAGATACCATCACATCGGCAATATCTTTTACCAACTGTTCATTAATATTGGTTTGAAAAGTATTCCAGCTATTCCAGCCCATTGGTGGTGTTAATGCAAGTCCTTCGAATTTCTGAGCAAAAACAGAAATAGAAATAAAAAAAGAAACAGTAAGCAACATTATTTTTTTCATGACAGTTATTGTTTATCAATTACGACATAAATTACTGAACGGGGAGGCATCCCCACTTTAATTCCATTTTGTGTAGTTACCGAATATGCTTTTATAGAAGTATATTCTGATGCAGGTCCGCCGGTTGCTTCATCAGGTCCTGTTCCATTTACGAATACCTTACCTGAAAATTCTCCGTTGTCGGTCCCTCCAAGTAAAGTGTACCAGTAAAAACGACTACCTGCTGTTGCATTTTGCAAAGTGACCTGGATTATTTGTGAACTTGTAGTTCTATTAACTAAAATCACTCCTTTTTCTCCTGAAGAGAAAGACGAGGCATACGCTAACAAATTCCCTGTTATCGTTGTTCTCAATAGCCTGTCACCGATCATTTTTTGAAAATAATACATGTAATAAAATGCGGGACGGGGATTCCAGATGCTTACGTTAGGTTCGTCTCCTATATTAAATAATCCGTGGTCATTTCCATTGCTCCACGCATTCGCCAAATCCCATCGGCTTGCTTCGCCATATTTATTTTTTATTGCTTCTCCCAACAGAATGGCGGCATGCATTCCATTAATATAAGACACTTTTTGCATAGAGCCCTCTGCATTTATATTCCATTCAGTTAATGCAATTGGTTTGACAGTTGCTCCTGCACTGTTAATGCTTGATTGCACATAACTCATCATTGCGGATGTATTATCAACTGCAGAATTCAAAATGACATCTGCATCTGAGTTGGTTTGATATGGAGTGTAGTAACTGTGAATAATATAAAAATCTGCTGTGTTATTGCTTTGTGCCAATACTCCGGAATTCCAGGATTGGTCTGTTGCCGTTTGCCATGACTGCGGTTGTGCTTCCAATAAATAAGCACCGATATAAATTGTTTTCCCGATCTCCTGCGCCGCTTTTCTCATAGAATCCGAAAATACTTTTATATGTTGGCCATATAGTGCCCCGGTAATTATTTGCGGTTGTCCATCCTGGTTGGTAGCTGTATTAATTCTGTAACCTGCTTCCCAGGTACCGTTACATTCATTTCCGATCTCCCAATATTTTGTACGGCCATTGTCATAACGAACCCAATCAGCGGCAAGATGTGCTGCTACAGCTACTGGATTGGGTCCTGTTCCATATCGGGCATATCCATAATTCACTGTGATCATTCCGTTATTTCCTGTCTGTTGCAAAAGCTGATAATAACTATCAATTGAAATTGTCCAGCTGTCATTTGTCATCCCACCCCAATAACCAGCAGCTGATGCAACGCCGTTAGCATCCAGCAATTGAGATGGAGCATCAGAAGGCGGAGTATTGTATGGTTTATTCCAGAAGTACATATCACTGATGCTGCCACCGGGAAAACGAATAACACCAGAATGAAGATTGTTGATGTTTGTCATTAATGTGGGTACTGTAACGATCTGCCCCATCCAGCTATTGGAATTTTGTCCAAAGATTGATTTCGGGACTTTTGTAAGAATGGTTGATGCATCAATAGCAACAGAACCTGTAACTGTTCCGGCAGGAAGTGTCGTGTCTTTGTAAGAAGGAACTGCAAAAGATTTCGGCGTCCAGTCATTAAGAAAAAAACCAATGGTATTCGCCACAGCAGGATCAGTGGGGGGTGTATTATTTCCGCCACCTCCGCCCCCGTTACCATTACCCCCATTATTACCTGAATTATCAGAACTCTTTTTACAGGAAATAATCGAAACCAATAATAGAAATAAAAACAACTTTCTTTTCATACTCTTCATTTTTGATTATACCTCAAAGCAGCTACGGGTTGTTTCATTCAAAAAACGATTGTTCTATTCACACTAAATACGGCTGTTTGATCAGCAACCTGGATATTGAATTCTCCGTCTTCCAGGTGCTTCTTGTTATCGGGACCTACAAACGCCAATTGTTTCAACGGGATTTTAAAAGAAACATTTCTCGATTCACCGGGTTTCAGATCTACTTTTTCAAAACCTCTTAATCGTTTCACATCCGGTGTAAACGATGCTATCATATCTGAAATAAATAATTGTACCACTTCTTTTCCTTCACGGTTCCCATTATTTGTAACCGTCACAGAAATAGTTGCAGTTTCACCGGGATCAAAACTTTTTTTGTTCACAGATAAATTACTATAGGAAAAACTCGTGTAGGATAAACCAAATCCGAATGAATATTGCGGATCAGTTTCACCTCCTTGTGGATTGCCACTTCCTTCCGATGGTTTATGAATATTACCTACCAGGTCATTAGTATAACGTGGATAGGTGATCGGTAATTTACCGCTGGGGTTAATATCACCTGTGAGTATATCTGCCAATGCATCAGCTCCATAATTTCCCGGCAAAAAAATATCTAAAATAGCAGAAGCTCCGGATTCAATTCGATTAATGATCCTTGGGCGACCTTCGTTCAAAATAAAAATAACAGGCTTACCGGTTTTGATCAATGCATTAGCCAGAGCAAGCTGATTGTCTGACAAATTAAGGTCGGTAGTATTACCGGGAGTTTCAGTGTAACTATTTTCACCAATACATAATAATATATAGTCAGCTTTCAGAGTCGCCTGCACTGCAGCATCAATACTGACAACCGAATCTTCAAAATATTTTCCTTTTTCATTATAAAGTACCCCAGGAACATAGTTCACATTTTCTTTGCCGAATTTATTTGTCACTGCTTCCAGGATCGTATTGTATTGTTGTGCATACTGATCTGTTTTATCTCCCTGCCAGGTGTAAGTCCATCCACCATCAAGACAACGCATGGAATTGGCATTGGGCCCAGCCACTAAAATTTTTGCATTTTTTGAAAGCGGCAACGTATTATTGACATTCTTAAGTAAAGTGATAGATTCAGCGGCTGTGTTATAAGCTGCTTTTTGGAATTCAGCACTGCCAAATTTGGGATAATCCTTTAAATATGTAAGAGGAGTAGTAAAAAGATTGATCTCATATTTCACCCGTAAAATTCTTCTCACCGCATCATCAATTCTTGCCTGCGAAACTTTTCCTTCTTTTACTAACGAAATCAAATCCTCACAAAAACCTTTATAATCAAAAGGAATCATGGACATATCAATGCCTGCATTAATAGCTAAGGCAATGGCATCTTTAATGCTATTTGTGATTTTATCCCTTTTATAAACGTTTTCAATATCTCCCCAATCGGAAACAACGAACCCGGTAAAGCCTAATTCGTTTTTTAAAATATCTGTCAATACATGTTTATTAACGTGTGTCGGAATTCCGTTAATGAGTGCTGAGTTGACCATCACCGTTCTTGCACCTGCTTCTACTGCAGCAGCAAATGGAGGCAAATGATATTCACGCAAATAATTTTCAGGAATCCAGGCATCAGTTCTATCATGACCTGATTTCGGATCGGAATAAGCCATGTAATGTTTCAGACTCACAATCAATTTGTCTTTACTCCCTAAAGGATCCTGAACGCCTTTTACAAATTGAGCCCCTAATTCTCCTGACAAATATGGATCTTCACCATATCCTTCCCATAGCCTCGGCCATAAAGGATTTACACCTAAATCCAATACAGGAGAAAATGTCCATGGTACTCCTGCAGCTCTTCCTTCATAAGCAGATACCACACCTACTTTATTGATCAGATCACGGTTCCATGTAGCAGCCTGAGCAATTTCCTGAGGGAAAATGGTTGTACCTGCAACATAATTTACTCCATGGATATCATCCAGTCCATAGAGCACCGGAATTTTCAATCTTGTTTTCTGTGCTGCAGTTTGAATATCTTCCATTATCTCATTCCATTGTTGAGCAGTCAGAAGTACTCCGGGTGGCGTATTCAACAGAGAACCTGCTTTATAATTTACTACAATGTCATTGAGCTTATCCGGGTCAACCACAAAAGTTTGTTTGGAATTATCTACATGGCCAATTTCATCAATGGCCACCTGCGCCATCTGACCCACTTTTTCTTCCAGCGTCATTTGCTTTAGTAGCTTATCTACTTTCTTTTCAATCACCGGGTTTAATTTTTGTTGCGCCTGCATTTGGCTTGAAATGATAAATGAAATAAAAATAAAAGCGATTATATAATTCATTTGTCTGCTCATACAAATTAATTTGGTAAACTGTTTATTCGATTTATTATTTCAATGCAGGCCCGGCTATTATGATATGGGCATTTCCATATTCCCACTTTATCTTCATCCTCCATTGGTGAATAATCTTCATTTACGCCCCAATACCATTCACCGTAATTTTTATCGTGTATGTAAGTTTTGATGAATTGCCAGCTCTTTAGAGACTGGTTCAAAAAAGAATCATCACCTGTATTCTGCCAGGCATTAAAAAAACCAACCATTGCTTCTGCCTGCGGCCATGAATGTTTTTGCCGGATCAAATGTTTTTGCACCAAATCGTATTCATACCATAATCCGCCATCGTTATCTAAGCCCTCTAAAGTAGCTTTTGCTAAATCCACACAACGCTTTTTTGCCTGCAGTAATAATTCCTGGTCTCCTATTGCTTCAGCTGCTTCCTGCAGAAGCCACGACGCTTCTATATCATGGCCGTAAGAAATAACCCGGGATCGTTCATTCCATTCTTCACCAAAAAATAAAACAAGATGATCGTTTTTTTCAGAAATAATATGTTCCAGGAAAAGAGTAATCAACTCACCGATCTTTTGCTTTAATGTTCCTGAAGGACTGATACGGAATAAATTTGTAAACGCTTCCAGCAAATGCAAATGTGTGTTCATCGATTTTTTTTCATTGGCATCTTTTATACTGAGGCGAAGATCTCTGATCTCTTTCCAGTCTCTTGTCAGCGCTTCGATATAGCCACCATTCTTATCATCATAACTATGTTTTACTATACTATCATACATATCAAGAGCTGCTTCTTTTGCTTTTTTATTCTCTGAGCTTCGGTAAAATTCACTTAGCCCGTATAAGGCAAATGCTAAGGCATAGATTTGTTTTTTAGTATCCAGTGGTAGCCCTTTATGATCCACTGTCCAGCAAACGCCGCCAAACTCTTTATCAATAAAATTTTCAATTAAATAATAAAAAGCTCTCTCAGCAATTTCAAAATATTCCTTTTTCCCTTCCAGATTATAGGCTGCAGAAAATGTCCAGAGAATGCGGCTATTTAAAACTGAGCCTTTGGGGGCATCTCGATATATTTTATTATGGCGATCAATTCTTCCTGCAAAGCCTCCGTTTTTTGTATCAACGGCAAATTTCATCCAGTAAGCAAGAATATTTTGTAACTCATCCTCCATTTCTTTTTTATATTGCTCTAATACACTTTTCATTAAAAAACTTTAAAGAATAATCGTATCGAAAGGTTTTCTGTAATCCTTTCAGATATTAATTTTCTTTCCCGCTGTTATATTAGATACTTGCTCCCGGTATCCATGATTTTTATCAATAATCTTTTTTAGAGTTTGAACAGAAGCCGCAGAAGTTAATCCATCTTTAGGGCTGTTCATCACATAATCCAAGAGCTTATCTATTGTTGAAGTAGCTACATGCTGTCTTGAATCAGAGGAAGCATAATAAATAAAGACATTTTCATCATCATCTGATATCCAACCGTTGCTGAATAAAACATTGGATACGTCTCCAACCCTTTCTTCCCCTTCTGGGGCCATGAAATAACCAGCAGGCTTATGAATTACATTAGTGAGATCAGCAAGATCAGTCATAAACATATATAACGTATACCGCAGCCCGGCTGCAGTATTACGTACGCCATGCGCAAGATGCATCCATCCATATTTGGTTTTAATCGGCGTAGGACCTAACCCATTCTTTGCTTCATAAACGGTATGATAAACTCTTGGATCAATTACAATTTCCTTTTCGATAACAGCGCACTCAATACAATCACTTAAGCCAAATCCAATACCTCCACCTTTTCCGGTATTGATAAATTCATCTTGTGGACGGGTATAAAAGGCATATTTACCATTTACAAATTCAGGATGCAGTACTACATTTCGCTGTTGAGGTGAAGGTGTTTTCAGATCAGCAAGCCGCTCCCATGAGATCAGATCTTTTGTTCGCACAATCCCACATTGCGCCATAGCAGCAGATTGATCATCCGATAAAGCTTTGGGATTGCGGCGTTCAGTGCAGAATGTTCCATAGATCCATCCATCCTCATGCTTTACGATACGCATATCATAAATATTTGTTTCGGGATCTTGTAAAGATGGAATCTCAATGGGATAATCACGGAATTGAAATTGGTCAATACCATTATTGCTTTCAGCAATGGCAAAAAAAGATTTTCTGTCCACTCCCTCTACTCTTGCTACCAAGCAATACCTGTCATCCAGTTTTATGGCCCCCGAATTAAAGACTGCATTGATGCCAAACCGTTCCATCAGATACGGGTTTGTTTGAGGATTCAGATCATATCTCCAGAATAAAGGAGTATGTTGTGCTGTAAGAATTGGATAACGATACCGATCAAACACTCCATTACCTAATTCCTCTTTTTCATTTTGCCTTTCCAATAATTCGTTATGCATTTTTTTTAATGCTTTCAGGCGTTTTTCAAAATTTGTATTCATTATTTTTCAATTTAACAGCCTTTCGGCTTCTTATAAATATTCTATCATATTAGTCTTATTTCAATCTCATGAAACCATACCTCTACAGAAAACATCAATTCTCTAATTTATTCCACCAGGTCTTTTTTAAAATCATCACAATTACAATCAATATTATGACTGTGATCAATAACGGAAGTTTTAACCACAGCACGATATACATCGGTAAAATGGTCAGGCAGCATTGTGCAATTATTCCTAACACCACATTGAACATATCAAGTTTGAATCTTTTGTTTGGCACAAAAGAAGGATCTTCTGCTACTACCTGCTGATGTATGGGTTTCCAAAACCCCCATGGCCTTACAGTACTATAAAATTTTTTTAGAATTACTGGGTCAGTTGGTGGTGCAGAATAAGTTCCTATCAGGCATCCGGCTACAGATAATAAAAACAACAGCGGGAAATAATACAGAAATTGTACGCCTCCAAAAAATCTTGAAAAAATCAATGCACCCGCAATGCCCGATAACATACCCCAGAAAAAACCATTTGCATTAAACCGCCACCAATACCATTTGAAAACATTAGCTGCAATATATCCTCCATACAAACCAGAAACGATCCATTGTAAAATACTATTCACGTCTTTTGTAAAAAATCCAAGCATCACTCCAATTGAGACGATCACAATTCCGGACGAATAATTAACGATCATGATCTTCCTGTTCGATGCGACAGGATTAACATATTTAAGGTAGATATCGTTTGTAATATATGCCTGTGCAGCATTTACTGTTCCGGAAAAGGTTCCCATAAAAGCGCCAAGCAAACCGGTTAAAACAATTCCTAAAATTCCAACCGGTAAAAAACTATTGATAGCGCCTGGCAAAACTTTTTCAAAATCGACGCCACCTGCGCCATTATCCAAATTCAGTTGATTGAAATAAAGTAATCCTAATACAGTTAATCCGATTACCATTGAATACCGAACGGGCAATAAAATGATAGAAACAAAACCAGTCATCTTCGAAGCTTCTTTGGGAGAACGGGAGGAAAGTATCTTCTGCATATCATAATTAGGCGCAGGACCTGCAAGACTGGCAAATACCCCTTTGAATAACATCATCATAAAAAAGAATCCAAACAAACCAAATCCATCATCGGTTATCTTTTTATTAGCCGCAGGAATTATATTTTTCCAATCCATGTTTAAATGCCAGCCGAAAAAAGGGTTACTCCAGCCTTTGGGAACATTTAATGTACTACTCTTCAAATGTGTCATGGCAATAATTCCAATCGAAATGCAGCCAATGGTCATTATACTATATTTGATCAGGTCGCCGAGAACAATACTTCGCATTCCGCCCAAAATGGAATAGAACATAGCAAAGAGGGTAAATACTATTCCATAAAAATGCGCTGCATATTGCGGTGCAACATGAAAAGGGATATAGGGCTGCACTAAATTCCACGGAACAAATATTTCAATAAATTTTCCCAAGCCAATAAAACCATATGCCAAAAAACCCAAACAACCAATCAAAGCAAATGCTACAACAATATTATGAGAGCCTTTTACTCCTTTCCCACTTAAACCAAATCGTGTTGCCAGCCATTCTGCTCCGGTACTTGCATTAGAACGTCGCAGCCATTTTGCCAAAAACATCATATTAAATACCTGGTTGAAAACCGGCCACAGCCAGGGGATCCAGATACTTTTCATACCGTAAACAAAACAAAGAGCTACCATCCACATAGTTCCACTAATGTCGAACATATCTGATGCATCGCTAAGGCCAAGCAGATACCACGGCAATTTTTTACCACCGAGTAAATAACTTTCTTTATTCAGCCTCGCTTTCTTTCGCAACAACCAACCGATCATCAGCATTGCTGCCAGGTACGAAAGAAGAATGGCTATATCAACAGCCTGTAATTTCATGTGATTTTCAATCGCCTTTTATAATTGATAATAACCAGTGGGAATGTCGCTCACAAATCGAACCCACTACTCAACCCTCATTTATACAATTTTTCTTTTGTCACTTCTTTTTGAAATAAAAACTTCTTTTCATTATAGAATTTCTCAAAATCAGCCGCACTTGCCTGCCCCCCGTACGGCACATAATACTCATATTCATTGCCACCTTTATATCCGGCATTGCGCCATGCTAACGCATAAGATATTTTGAAAGAATCAAGAGCTTTAAGAAAAGTATCTGTCCACCACATGCTGTCTTTCAGACCAACATTTCCAAATTCAGTCAAGGCAGGAATTTTATTGTGCATAGAGGCAACAGAATCCAGCATCCCTAACATCATCCTGGTGTATTTAATAAAGTCATTATTTTTTGCAGTGTTGTACGCTTGGTAAATATCAAAGCCCATTATATCTACCCAATCATCTCCGGGGTATCTTTCCATGTATTCATCCCTTGAATAAAATTTATCTGTATTATAAGCATACAAAAGATGATGGACATGCTTTTCATCCCGCAAGTATGATTCAGTAAAATGATAAAGTTGTTTTGTTTCATCAGGTGTACAATTTTTCCCTCCCCACCAGAACCAACTGCCATTCAATTCATGAAATGGACGAAAAATAACAGGAATATATTCACCATGCTTACCCTTCAGATCAAGAATGAAGTTTGCTACTTTATCGAGCCAGCTTTTATACAGATCATTTTTTTCTCCACCCGGTAAAACAGAAGCAACTGTACCGGGAGCTGGGTCCCATGCAGTTTTTCCTGTAAGTGGATTATTAAGATGCCAGCTTAGGGTAATTACTCCTCCCCGATCATACACTTCACGAATAAATTTTTTCATTTTATCGAAAGGCACACTGTCAATATTCACCGTATGATCCAGTTCCAGGCGACCTAATTCCAAACCATATACGGCAGGATAATCGCCGGTCACATCTTTTATGTCGCTTCTGCCGGGCTCATATTTCCACCCTACTCCATAAGCCAGATCATCCTGGTGACCAAACATGATCTCTTTATTCAATAATTTTTTCAGGTTGTTATAGAGAGCTACTGTTTCTTTCGTAGCCTTCTTATCTGCCGGAAGAGCTATTTGTGAAAAAGAATTGAAAGCAGTGCAAATAAGAATAACTGCTGCAGAATATTTTAATCTCTTGAACAACATCCTCATTAAATTATTAAATAAAAAACTCTGCAAAACAATATGGCTTGCAGAGTATTTCCTTTCATTTATATGAATTCATCAATTACAAATACTTTTTATAAAAAACAACTTGATAAGATTTAGCTTCTTTAAAAAAAGAAAATGTTCTCTTGCAAGAATTCTATTTAATTAAAATTATGTCATCAAAATACAATTGTTCGACAACACTATTGCTATTCATAAAAAACGCTACTGTACTTAATGGCTGAGAGCTATTGGCAGCCCAGTTTCCTGAACTGGCGATATTATTCCATACTAAATCGCCGATAGGTATTTTGTAATAAGTCCATACTCCCGGCGGAACATCATATTGATTTGCGGCAACCTGGTTTTGATTAAATCCTGCTGCCGGTCCTCCTCCAAATTCAACATATATTTTCTCATCTGCGCTGCCGCCATACACCCAGAAAGATAAATATTTATAGTCCGGAGAATACGCAAGGCCATCCGTAGCGCCGCCGCCGCCATTTCTGAATCCATCAATCCACCAACTGTTTGCTCCATATTGGGCGCCAAAAGAAGCGCTCCCGCTTTTTGCTTTCGCTGTACTTGTTCCGGCAGGCCCCCAAGACCAACTACCCCATCCATTGAGAGAATTATCAATAAAAACCTGATAGTTATTATCCAGATCTACCAGTTCCTGGGTGGCTGGTTCCATGGTACTGGTTCCTCCCGAATTATAAGTAAATACCAAATTCCCACGGGTAATTGTTGTAGCATTAAATTGAAGAACTAATACAGAATCGTTTTGACTTATGATACTAGTAGTACCGCTGCCGCTTGCTCCCACAACATTCACGGAAGTAACAGAGGAAAATCCAACACCGGTTACTGTAATTTGAGAACCTGCTGAAAAATTAAAATTGGAATAAGAAGTTGGTGTTGGTGGCGGGGGCAAAATAGTAAATAGATAGTAGGCCTTGCCATGCAGAGTTGTTACAACAAGACTATCATTTGCCTGAGGTCCGTAATAAGGTGTTTTTGAAGGCACCTGTACAATAAGTGTAGTGTCTGTAATTAAAGCACGGTTGAAATATGCAGAGAGGCCATTAAATGTTATGGAAGAAGTGCTGCCAAGGTTTGTACCATGAATGGCATAATACCATCCAAGATTGCCAGCAGCAGTGACCGAATCAAATGGTTCTATCCTGTTTGACCTTGCCACGATTGTCTGAGTAATATTCCCGGAAGCGTCATAAGTTGTTACGGTGTCATAGTAAACTGCAGTATCAGTTTTATTCCAGGTATGTACCGAAGAGATTGCGGGAGCACCACTACCAGGAGTAAATCCAATGATATTATATTTTTTGCAGGATGCAAATATCATTACTACCAGTACACTTAATATCCAGCAAAATTTTTTTGATATAATGGTTTTCTTTTTCATACTATTATCGTTATAAGTTAAAATTTATATGGCACCGGGTCATTCATTAAGTTTGGATCAGCAGCAATTTCTGTTGCCGGAATAGGTAACAAAAACTTGTCGTTTGCTGGTGTAATATTTAAAATATTACGTTGATAATCGGTATAATTATTAGCTGCTGTACCCGCACCGTTGGAATCGCCCCTGTTTTGTTTGGAAATAATTGATATGGCAACAGGATGATGACCTGGTACAGGACTATTGCCGGTTTTTACATCAGGCTGGTATCCATCCAACCGTTGCAGGTCATACCAATAATCACCTTCAATAGCAAACTCAAGTCTTCTTTCATTGAGTAATTGTTTATATGTAAAACTTCCTGTTAAAGCTGATAGCCCCGCTCTCTGGCGTATTTTATTCAAATAACCCAAAGCCGTTGCATCGGAGCAAACAGCATTTGTATCAATACCAGTACCGGGCTGAACGTTGGCTGTTTTTCCTAAAATAGCTTCCGCTGCAATCAGGTACATGTCAGCATAGCGAAGAAGATAGGTATTAACGGAAGTAGCCTGAAAAGCGCTATATCCAGCATTGTCATCCGGCGTACCCACTACATATTTTTTCATACCTGCGTGAACACCTTGCGCATTAATAGAGAGAGGAGCCGTATATCCTCCTGTGCTCTTATGCAATTCAGAATAAAAATCACCGCCCAACATAATGCAACCATGCCTGCGAATTGAATCACCTGTGTTTTTAAATGCATCCTGCAAATCCCAGCTTGGTCCTAATTCAGCCCAACCATCGCCTGTGCCTGTAATATCAGTATTAGGTGAAATAACAGATTGTATCTGGTTGCCGAAGCCGTACCCGCTGTTTGATGTCCATTGCAATGCAATCATAGATTCTTTGCAATTATTTCCGGATCTTTCAAACATTTGAGTATAGCTGCCGGAAACATCAAGACCCATCAAACCAAATTCACCACTTTGAATTACTTTTTCCGCTTCTATTTTGGCACTATCATATTTCTGTTGATACAAATATACTTTTGCCAGCAAGCCTGAAGCAGATCCGCTGGACACATGGCCAGTAGTTGCTACATTGGCTTTACAATTTGCTTCTGCAAATTGCAGATCCATTGTTATGAACTTGTAAACATCACTAATTGGATTAACTGGAACAGTTGAAAAGCTACCAACAAATGGCGCAGGATCAGTTATTATTGGAACATTTCCGAAAAGACGTACTAAATAAAAATATGCTGCAGCTCGCATCAAGTGTGCTTCACCTAATGCATTATTAACAACATCACTCGGTACAGAAGCCGGAACAGCAGCGGGTAAATTATTTAATAATGAATTAGCCTGGGCAACAACTGTAAAAAGCGAATTCCAGGCGCTTGCAACAGTTTGAGTAGCGTTCCCTTCCGAAAAATTACGGAATGCATCAAAAGAACCATCGGCTCCTGCGTAACAAACTGCGTTGCCACTTTGAAGTTCGCCAATCGCCAGAAAAGCTTTTCCGTTTAATCCAAACCAGGGCGCTGCGTACAATATATTAGTGCTTGAATTAACCTGGTCGACTGTTTGATAATAAGTGCCAACAGTGGAGGCATTTTCCGGCGGACGATTAAAAAAATCTTTCTTGCAGCCTGTAGAAGCTATAGCAATTAAAGCTCCCAACCCGATTATATATTTTATTTGTGATTTCATTTTTAATTTTTTTAATGAATTGAGTAATTAAAATTCAGCATTCAGACCAAAAGTAATTACCCTCGGCACAGGATACCTTCCATAATCTATGTTCTGAAGAATTGGATTTTGGTTTAATGATCCGACTTCAGGATCTAATCCGCTGTATTTTGTAAATACATATAAATTTTGTCCGCTTACATAAAGTTTTAAATGATCCATTTTAACACGTTTAGCCCACTGTTCAGGTAAATTATATCCCAGGCGAACATTTTGAATCCTTAAATAAGATGCATTTTCTAAAAACCGGTCAGACATTACTAAGTTATTATTTCCAAAACCTGCTCTTGGCGTCGGAATGTTCGAATTCGGATTAGATGGTGTCCAGAAGTTGAATACATCAGTCCTTTGATTCTGATATAAACCATACATTCCTTCTGTTTGAAAAGAAAGAGCATTTAATATTTTACCTCCATAAGATCCTCTTAAAAATATCGACAAATCAAAATCTTTGTAGGTAAACGAATTGGTAATACTATAAGTAAAATCAGGATTGGGATTTCCTAAAGCATATTGCTGATTCGGATCGCCTTTCCCATCGTTACCATCATATAAGATATCACCAAGGTAAATAGCATTGCTAAGAGTTCTGTCACTGCTGATGGGTTCAGGCTGACCAATAACATTTTGCGGATGTGTAGCTAAATTGTTTAAATCACTTTGAGTTTTAATTATACCCATTGTTCTATATCCGTAAAATTCTCCAATCGGTCCACCAACCTGAGTATAAGTAGCGGGAATCTGAGGACCAAATCCTGTAGAAACATTCCCGATCAAAGCAGGGAAACCATTCAATGAAATTACTTTATTGGCGTAGTGTGAGAAGATCACATTGGTGGTCCACGTAAAATCTTTTTTGACAATATTGCGGCTGGTAACGCTCAATTCAATACCGGTATTTTGAATTTTACCTGCATTTACCCACGGTGGTTGAACAACGGCTGCATTGGAGTATTCAGCAGTACCGCCTCCGAGAAAAGCTGGTAAAGGTTGTTGAAAAAGGAAATTCTTTGAAGTTTTCTTATAAACATCAATAGAAGCATCGATACGATTATGAATAAGACTAAAATCAATACCAGCATTTTGCTGAATCGCAGTCTCCCATGTCAGATTGGGATTACTAAAATTAGCAAAACTAAAACCAGTTCCTATTCCTGTAACTACGGGTGTAATTGCTGAACCATATTTATAACCTCCGCCTGTATTTGAGTTACCGGTAGTTCCATAGCCTAACCTGATTTTAAGATTGCTGACTATTTTGTTTAGTTTATCCATAAAAGGTTCATCTGATATTCTCCACGATACTGCGACACCTGGAAAATAGCCAACCTGGTGTCCGGGAGCAAAGTTGGAAGAACGATCTCTGCGATCAGTTGCCGTAATACTATATTTATTATTATAGGTGTAAATAACACGAACTATCCATGATTCCATTGATGTACTTCCTTTGGGCTCATCCAATGTATTGCTGGATTGTGTTCCTAAGTTTAACGTCTGAATGGTATTCCCGGCAGTAAATCCTTTTGTGCTGGCATTAATACCATCATAATTGGATTCCCATACTTCATGACCAACTAATGCGGATACCGAATGCTTACCAGCAAAAGTGTGATTGTAATTCAAATGCTCCAGCCAGTTCCAGTACGAATCGAAATTATTATTTTCAAGTAAAGCAGCTTGTGTATTTACATAAGCCGGAGCAGATCCGGTAGCGCCGTAAGAATAAGTTGGCTTAAATACTTTTCCATTGCTCCAGTCGAAGTTCCCATCAATTTCAGAATGCAAAGTAAAATCTTTGATAAACTTTATATCCGCATATACGTTACCCTGTACATTACCTCTTGTCAAAAAATTTGTAATGCTTAAAGCCTGCTGTACCGGGTTTTGACCTCCCAATACTGTTCCATTCACTACTGCAGGTCCTGCATAAGAACCATCGGCATTATAAACTGCAGCATCCGGAGCTTGCAAAAGAGCATTATAAATAATACCATATGAGTTCCCCAATCCAATATCAGATTTATTGCGATTGGCTGAAACACTCGTTCCAATCTTGAACCAATCATTTACCTGTGAATTGATATTCGTGTGAAATGAATAACGATTAAAATCAGATCCGATCACAGTTCCTTCCTGGTAGAAAAATCCACCTGATATATAATAATCGGTTTTACCATTTGAACCAGAAACTGAAACAGTGTGACTGGTTTGGGGTGAGCCATGACGGAATATCGCATGCTGCCAATTCGTTCCGGGACCGAGTTTTGAAGGATCAGCAAATTCTACTCGTCCATTCAACCCAAATTCATCAGCAAGTGTGTTTTCAAAAGTAGCATATTGAGGAAGATCCATCATCTTTAAAAACTTCCCCTGATCCTGTGCTCCGTAATAGGCATCGTAATTTATTTTAGCTTCACCAACTCTGCCTTTCTTAGTAGTGATGATAACTACACCGTTAGCTCCGCGACTACCATAAATAGCAGTAGCTGAAGCATCTTTTAATACATCGATAGATTCGATATCATTAGGATTGAGACTTGCAAGCACACTTGGTTTTCTTTCCTGCTCACTTGGAGATAAGCCACCAATATTTTTGTCGTTTGAAGATAATTGTGCCGGAGCATTACCATCTATCGCTACTCCATCAACTACATACAATGGCTCACTCCCAGTAAAGGCAGTGATACCCCGAACCCGAACTGAAACTGCAGCACCCGGCGCCCCTGAATTTTGTGTGACGGTTACACCAGCAGCTTTACCCTGAAGCATCTGGTCAATACTTGGCTGAGGAATATTTTGAATGTCTTTCGCAGTCACGGATGAAATAGCGCCATTTACATCCCGTCGCCTTTGAGTTCCATAGCCGATTACAACTACGTTCATTAAATTACCGGTAGTAGGTGTTAAAGTAACCTGGAGTACACTTTTATTTCCTACTGTTACTTCACTGGTGATCATGCCTACATAGCTAACGACTAAAGTGTTTGCATTTGAAGGCAGATCAAGATTAAAAATCCCATTTGCATTTGTAGCTGTTGCAATCTTTGTGCCCTTGATGGCAACTGTCGCTCCGGAAAGAGGATCTCCTTTATCATCCTTAACAGTTCCCGAAACCTTTCTTGTTTGTGCAAATGAAATAAGAGTGAAGGAGAGAGTGCATACTAATAAAAGCATTACTCTGGCAATTATCGTTTTTCCCATATAGCAATAATGTTTAACCAAATGTATTAACTTCTTCAACACTATATTGATACTTTTTTATCCATTCAAAGTGTTTTTTTAGTCACATTTTTAAAATGTTCCTTATTTATATTGATATTTAGAACAGGATTTCAATTATATTAATATGTATTTTTTTGACAAACTATTGTACTATTTTTACCGTATAAAACCAGAAATTTTGGAGCATAAATGAAACTTAGTAGCAAAATATTGAGAGAAATAACTCCCCTAACTCAAAGCGATTGCTTTACGGTGTTCTCGAGAGTGAAATATGAATTTGATTTCCCGCTTCATTATCACGAAGAATTTGAATTAAATTTTATTCAAAATGCAAAAGGCGCCAAACGGGTTATCGGAGATCACATTGAAGAAATAGATGACCTGGAATTAGTATTGGTTGGTACTAACCTGCAACATGCCTGGTTCACGCACAAATCAAAAGGAAAAGAAATCAAAGAGATCACAATCCAGTTTCACAGGGATTTATTTGACGAAAAATTTCTTGACCGAAACCAAATGAGTTTTATCCGGAAAATGTTTGAACATTCGTCACGTGGGATTTTATTTTCAAAAGAAACGATTCGTTCTATTATGCCGAGACTAATAACTCTCACACAAAAAAGAGGGTTTGATTCTGTTTTAGAATTAATGTCCATACTTCATGATCTGTCTATATCCAGGAACATGAGAATGTTATCGGACTCTTCTTTTTCAAATATTGAGTCGTTTTCCTATAGCAGCCGTCGTATTGAAAATGTGATGAAATACCTTAATTCAAATTTTGATAGAACGGTCTCATTAGGTGAAGCGGCAAAAATCGCTTCTATGACAGAAGTTTCGTTCAGCAGGTTTTTTAAATTGAAAACGGGGAAAACATTTGTCGATGCTTTGAATGAAATACGACTCGGCCATGCATCCCGCATGCTTATTGAAACAACGCAAAGAATTAACGAGGTCGCCTACAAATGCGGCTTCAATAATATGTCCAATTTCAACAGGATCTTTAAAAAAAAGAAGGATTGTACTCCAAAAGAATTTCGTGAGACCTATGCTTCTTCGGGTATTCGTACATTTATTTAAACCAATTTTGTAATGAAAAATATATCGATAGCGTTATTTTTTCTTTTTATTTCAACAAAGCTATGTGCACAAGAATACTCTGTTACTATTGATTCTGTATCGCATGAACCCGGTTATTCTTTATTTAGTCCATCAGATCATCGGGTACAATACACAGGCAGAATAGACTTTAGTAATCCTGAACAACCAAGATTTTGGTCACCGGGTATTTATATTAATGCTAAATTCTCCAGCCCCTCATGCGAAATAAAAATCATTGATGAACAATTATACTGAAGCTATCATAATTATCTCGAACTGGTTGTCGATAATCACACAACCAGAATACAAACAAAACAAAAAATCAATTACATTAAAATATCTGGCCTTAAGAATAAAGAGCATCTACTAACCATTTGTAAAAATACAGAATCAGGGATCGGTTATATCGAATTTGGCGGTATTCGTTGTAATAGTTTATTAGCACTTCCGGCAAAGCCATTTCGCAAAATCGAATTCATCGGTAATTCAATTACCTGCGGCTTTGGCAATGATGTGTCATCAATTGCCTGCAATACCGGACAGTGGTATGATCAGCATAACGCTTACATGAGTTATGGACCAATAACAGCGAGAGAGTTGAATGCCCAGTGGTCACTAAGCGCTGTCTCCGGAATAGGTTTGATCCATAGCTGTTGTAACATGACTATTACAATGCCACAAGTTTATGATAAAGTAAATCTTCGCAATGATTCAATTAATTGGGACTTTAAGAACTATCAGCCGGATGTAGTGACAGTTTGTCTTGGTCAAAACGACGGAATTCAGGATTCAACTAAATTCTGCAGTGCCTATATAGATTTTATAAAAAGGTTGAGAAGTTATTATCCGAAAGCAGCTATTTTCTGTCTTACCAGCCCTATGGCCGACTCATCGTTGACGATAGTCTTGAAAAATTATCTTTCTTCAATCGTTTGGCACGAAAATAATAGCGGAGATAAAAATATTTACAAGTATTTCTTTTCAAAGAGATATCATAACGGCTGTGGAGATCATCCTGATATACTAGAGCACAAAGAAATTGCGAAGAAATTAGCTTCATATATTAAAAAAATAATGAACTGGTAATCTAAACTGCTAAATTTATATATAATATCAGCGAGGTGATACTAAGTAATAGTAGTAGAGTTCCCAAATAAGTTCGAATGTTATCGTTTCTCCAAATTTTCTCCTCTTAAATCAATTGAGGGAAAAAACATTGGTAATTATTTAAATTATGTGCGGGTTCGAATCTGGCACGGCTACAAAAATGTTATTGTAATGATGAAATCCCCACAAAATTTTGTGAGGATTTTTTGTTGTACTATTTGCTGAAAGTGTCTTTGCCCTTACTCAAAATTTTTCTACAAAAACAGAAAAAATAATAAAGCTACTTTCCTATATTCCATTCGTAAAACTTCGAAAAACGAGTAGAATTACTAAAAAGTGCTACTCAGGTGCTACTATATAGGGCGTTACTAGGGAGTATCTATACTCCATCCATTCTTTAGGAAGGGTCAGACATTAATGATGTTCCTTTTTGTGTTTCGTCTCAATTGAATAAGTTAACCCTATTGCAATTACTCGTATGTATGTATATGTGTTTCCAAGTCCCTTTTTTTCCAAACCATTAAGCCCTGTGATATACCGGGTATTAATTCCAAGACCCTTTGCTATTTTATCCGCATTGTACCCGATACCAAAGCACCAGTCAAAACCAGTTGACCTTACATAGGGATTCGAAACTTTTAGGCTTCCCTGAATATTATAGTAATTTAATTTTTGCCGGAGTTCAATCGCAGTTTCCGCATAAAGACCGGCATGGGTTGTATATCTTACTAACAAGGGCAACAAAAAATAACTTGTTTTAGTATGGCCCGTAGAATCACCGCTATAAGTGTAGGTAGAACCTTCGGCTGAATAAATAAATTCAGGTCCGATAGAGAATGATTTTGATAATTTGAAGTTCATAAAAGCTCCCAGATAAAAACGTGTCCTGCTGTTACGTGGATTACTAAAAAATGCAGTTTCTTTTGAGGAATTGATACCGGCTTTGGGGCCAAAAGTAAATTGAGCTTTCGCAATTGTTGCAATGCCCAAAACTGTGAAAGCAAGAATAATTTTCTTCATATACTGTTATTTTTTTTGGTTGATTTGTCAACAAAGATTGTTTCCAAGAAGGCTCCAAACAATACTTAATTTGTAGTAGCAGTATGAAAGATGAATTTCTCGTTGATGCCGGGATATTCGGATGCTGTGTATCCGGATCTCAAAATCATTGTATTAATAATTTGTGAGTTTGAGAATCAGTAGTGCCAATTAATCTCAGATAATACAATCCTTTGCTGATACCCGATAGTGAATAAATATTATTCGTTGAATTGCTATAAGTCCGTATTATCCTTCCATTCATATCGATCAATTGGATCTGTGAAAAAATCTCATTTGATTTTATACTCACATAATCTTTTGCAGGATTCGGCGCTATAATGACGTAACCATTTTGATCATAACGTACCAATACAATGCTACTATAGATAAATTTGCCATCTATATCGAATTCTTTAAGCCGATAAAAATTATTTCCATAAACCGGGTGATCATCAAATGAAACGTAATCATTATTGTGGCCGGTATTCCCCTTTGCCATTTCTGTGCCTATAAGTACATAGCCGCTGCTGTCAGTAGCTTTTTCGATATCGAAATGTGAAGTATTAATTTCATTGGCTGTGGTCCAGTTCAGTTGCACCCTGCTTCCAACCTTTTTACCTGTAAAAGACAGCCATGACAATGGAAGCGGATTCGAACCGAATGTATAAGTTACTTCTCCAGTTGGATTTTTTGATTCTTTATTATTTACATTGTCAGTCCCCAGTACATAGAGTTGATATGTTGCGCCTGGTGTCGATTTAAAAAGAACAGTGTCACCATATGCAATTCCCAAATCATTAAATACAGTATCGGTGCTCAGTTTACCATATAAATCATTGAACTTATTACCTGAGCCGACATCTGATTGCTGAATCACCAATTTAACCGTAGAATCATTTAATGGAATTGCAGAAAGAATTTTTGTTTGCGGGCCAGTGGTATCTATTGTGTTGATCCACGTATTGGTGGTTATCGGGTCATTATTGTCAAAATAAATTGAGGCTTTATTGGAAAAACTATCTAGGGTATTCAGGTTTCTTGCATATAATAAGTAAGAGAGCCCAGCCCTACCGGAATTACCATCAATATCCGGAGGTAAAAATCCTGCAAGCGAATCAGTTGGCAGAACATGACCGGAAGTATCTATGCTGAAAAAATCTGCCTGCAATATTCCTTTTGCCGTATCAAAAGCTGCACTAAACCGGACCTTCATATCATTGCGACCTTTGAGCCACACATCTTCTGTTATTGTATTTCTATTGGGAGGCAGACTATAAATAGAATCGCCAATATAAAACTGACTGAGATTAAAACTCAGGAAATTGAGTTTATCCTTTTCCAGTGTATCGGTAACATATACATGCTGTGCATCGGCTGTGGCAGAAGGTTTATTTTCAAAATTCACCGTATAAAACTGGGGAGAATAATTATTGATATAATTTTTAGTGGAATCATAGTCGCTGTTTCCAACAATATTATTCGGATCACGGGCAGTACCTGTTTTACCATTTTTATCTTTTGAGCCTTGATTTGTTTTTTTACAGGGGTCGGAACTGGTGGAAGCTGAAGTGACATTTGATATCACGTTCAAATGTTTGTCAATTATGTTTATTATATCTTGCGCTGAACCCAAAACTGCTTCGGCAAACCCCTTTGCACCGGCGGTGGCGATTTGTTTAACGGGACCACCGCCTGGTATACAAGAAACCAAAGTACCTGCAATGCTCAACGTCCACGAAAAACCACTTGGGGATGATACTCCATAATGTGCATTAACCCCATCATTGATCAGATTGCCAAATGAATATACACAACTTACACCGGGAACGAACCCAAGTGCAAAATCAATTACTGCACCCCAGCAGGGGCCAAAATCGTCCGTCATGGGTGAACCAAATATTCTACTTTGCACACCATAGAAAATATTATATGAATTATCGGTTGTTGCTCTTATACGAAGCGGAAAATATCCTGTTTCACCCGGGGCCAGTACAGGGTAAATCATTGGGATCAATTTATATTGAAAAGGTTGCCCGTCAATCAATGTATCTATGTTGACGATAACACTTATTGAATCTCTCATGGCAGGATCGTTGGTAAGAATATTCCATTGCGTAGTATCAATATCAAAAAAAGCTGGAACAAGAAAATAAAAAGGAATGCCTTTGGCCACTACCGTCCCGGTATTGGTAATACTAAGTGTAAAATTGTTCCATTCACCCACACGAATATCACTTGGGCCTGTAAGATCTGTAGCAAAATTGGGCTCACTGCTATTATTAGTAACTGTTTTAACAGCCGGAGGGCATCTTGATTCTAAGTTTTGTACCTGATTATAGTCCTCTGCTAATTGCCAAATAGGTGCCCCACCCGTAAAATCAATATGTGCTTTAAGAAAGGCTGCACTAATTTGAGAACAGGCGGCCGCATCAAAAGCTTTTACGAAATAAATGGAATCAGGGCTGGTATATTCGTAAGAAGGAATGGAATATTGAACATGCAATTTATATCCATCTGAGAGAAATACAGGAGAATTATTCACGAGACTGTCTGAATGAAAATCAAACACTGCGATCAGGTGTCTTCCTCCATCCTGGCTGATCTTAAGATATGGATAAACTGTTTTGCCTGCTCTCTGAAGAAATATATTCAGGCTTGTATCTAATCCTCCGCCATAAATATCAAGATCAAAGTCGCTGTTGTATGAGCCAATAAATGGATAAAAATACTCTACACCCGATACGTTCAGTAATTTACTTACTGTGTCTGCACGGCAACCAGTTCCTATTGCTTCACTTATTGTAGTGTTGGTTGCAAATGCAGTATCCGGATACAGATAGTTTACAGTGTAACTGCTATCCAGCACGGTATTATTTACCAACCATTTTATTTTGCCCGATGTATTGAACTTGCTGGTATCTATCATTGTAAAAATAGCGCCATACTGTGAATAGCGGAATCCTGCTACGGGCTTATACAAATCACATAAGTTTACCGTATCTAACTGTGCATTACCGATAAGTCCATTGGGGCCGGTCAATTGCAGACCCAGCATGCGGCTGTTTGCTCCATTGTCAGGGATGTGTATAGAAACAACAGTATCTAAAAGCGCAGTGCTTCTTAGTGGCAATGAAATCCTGTTTTGTACACTATCAACAAAATAGCTCAGCCCGTGGATGGAATCAGCATTGAGTGGTAAAAAAATATTTTGCTGATAATTAATGCTCCAGTAATTAAAAGAATTCTGCAGTCTTATATATAACACATGCCCGCCGGGTTGCAAACCGGTTACATCAAAATTAAGAGTTGTATCTATTAATGATCCGTTCAGGTCAATCATGTGGCCATGTCCAACGCGCCGGGTCAGTATCAAAAAAGTATTCCGCTTTTGTAAAAGATAATAATGACGATGTACCATTGCTTACCTGCACAGAATTGGGATATGATAAACTCCATGTACCATTACTGTTTTTTAACCGGATATATAAAGTGTGTAGCCCCGGAGACACACCAGTAAGATCAAGATATACCAAAGAATCAAGTGTTGAACCAACAAGAATTATTTGTTTGCCATTACCTATCCCGGGATCTGTGTCAAAATAATATTCTCCCATTGTTAACTGAATTGGCCCGCCTCCATTACCAGAGCCACTATTTACCAGCAATGAATTGGGATATGATAAACCCCATGTACCATTACTATTTTTTAACCGGATATATAAAGTATGCAGCCCCGGAGACACACCTGTAAGATCAAGATTGACTAAAGAATCGATTTCCGTACCAATAAGAATGATTTGTCTGCCATTACCTAATCCAGAACCAGTCAAAATAATATTCTGCCATTGTTAACTGTACCGATCCGTTTCCATTGCCAGACCCGCTATTTACCTGCAGAGAACTTTGATAGGATAAACCCCATTTACCATTATCATTCTTACACCTAACATATAAAGTATGCAAGCCTGGAGCAAGGCCGGTAAGATCAAGTGAGAGAGAAGTATCAACTAAAGAACCCGAAAGTGTTATTGTCCTTCCGCTACCAAAACCAGGGTCGGTGTCAAAAAAATATTCTACAACACTTAATTGCTGCGCATTCACCAAATTGGATGTCAGCAGCAAAAAAAGGATGAATAAATATTTTCTTCTCACAAAAGTCGATTTTGGTTTTACTTGAAAGAAGCTTTGGCCTGGATATGCAGCAATACGTTACCATGATTAACAGGATCTGGTGCAATACTGACCCCATAAACTGAAGGCAAGTTGGGAATGCCTGATAAGACATATGGATTAGCTGTTCCAAAAGCGCCTGCCTGTCCCCCATCCGCAGCATATGTATTCACAAAACTACCCGGGACTATTTGCCATTTCTGATCCCAGGAGTGATATCCGAAAGTGAATCCCGTAAATATTGAGTCTGGTTTTGCCCCAATGAAGTTGTGAGTGTTCCCGGAAAACAAAAAACTATCGGTTACGATATTATTAAAGGCCAACCCGTTCATTGACACATCAGACATTGTGTACGTATTCCCCGGGTGTGAATTCACAAAAATATTGTTCGTGTAATTAAAATTGCCAAAATTGGAATTTGAAAGCTGGGCAATAAAAGTGTTATTATTAAACGAAACAAGATTATCTGCTGTACCTCTGTCGATAGTAACAACATTGAAACCGTACCTGTCATCTATAATATTGTTTGTAAAAAGAAAATTCTGCGAACCCTGATCCTGGTAAAACGCATAAGTATCTGTAGGAGCTAAAAGCGAGTTCAGAAAAATATAACATTGAATGACTGTACAATTAATAGTATTAGTAGTAGAAATTTCAAAGCCACCAAGTTCATCCAGCATACACCTGCTAATTGTAATATTACTTGCTCCTCTAATAGAGTATCCGATTATTTCCATGCGGATTAGTATGCCCTGTTAACTGTAATCCCAGCAGGTAGCTAAAATCACTGCCGCCATTCAAAGTAACAGAAGTGAGGGTCACTCCTGTTTTATTCGGACTGGCATATGGATTTGAATTTTGATCTAACATGAAACCAATCCCAACGATATATATTCTTTTAGCAATGGTTATATTTCCATAATCGTTGGGGCTGGGGAAAACATAAAGAGTACTGCCGACGGACACACTATCAATTGCACCCTGCAATGTTTTATAATCAGCTACTATGCCATTGACATTGCACACTGTATAAATCTGGGCTATAAGAGTGTATGGGAACGATAACGCAGCAACATATAGTAGTAGTCTTTTTTTCATAAAAAGTTTAAATAATTAATTAGAAGCTTTTGCTTTTAAATGAACACTTATTGTGCCTGAACCCTGAGATGGTACAGTAATACTGTAGGCGTATGGAATAGCAGGTATTCCACTTAGCTGATAAGGCTGGCTGCCGCCATAAGCTCCTGCATCGGTGCCGTCATTACCTTCATTTATTGCAATAGAATTTGATTTCATTTGAAAAATACCATCAGTGCTGCTGACGACCGGATTGGAATAGTACAGGAAAATACTGTCTATTGTCAAACGGGTATTAATGATGTTGGTATTGTTAGCGCTGCCATCGTATTGAAAAAGTAATTTAATATTTGAAATGTTATGATCTGCGTTAAACAGGGGATAGTTACTTAGCCCACTGTTCGATGTTGTAGCTCTTGTGGTATCAACTGTCAAGAGGATATTGTTTTCAAATAGCTGGCATTGGGCGCCGTCAAAAGTACCGCCGAATCTAGCGTAAACCGTATTGTTTTTGAAAGTGTATGAAGAGTTCACATCATTCCCTCTTTGAAAATCAAATCCCTCCGCCCACAGGGAAGGAAAATTAAAAAACAGGTTGTTGGAAATTATAAGAGACGTTGATGAACTAAGCCCAAGTATAGGAACAGAGCATAATATATCACATTGCTCCACTGTTATGTTCGACGAAGACGTGAAAGACATTGATGTCCGATAAGAGCCGGCTACAGCAGACTCAATCTCACAGCGGGACAATGTTATATTATTGGTATGATCAAAGACCACCCTGGCGTTAACAACGCTTTGATCATTTGCACTGTCTTTGATATGCAGGCCTGAAACAATACTTCCCTGAGAACCGGTATTAAATGCAATAAGGTTAACTATAGATTCCGCGGTATTGGCCTGGGTAGCCGGAGCTGCGTTTTGCCCAAGAAAATACCCGGCTCCATAGATCACTACCGGCTTATTGATTTTGGCACTGCCATAATTCAATCCTGAATTTTGGAGCAGGATGATGCTGCCCGCAGGCACACTATCCAACGCATGTTGTAATACATGATAATCTGCCGCTGATCCAGGGATGTTGTTAACCATATAAGTTGACTGAGACCTTGCTGCGAAAGTTGTAAAAACAGCTATCAAGGATATAAAAAAGTTTCTTTTCATATAATTTTTTTTTGAAGCCTCCCGGAAAATATTGTTTGTGAAGGTTCGTCATTGAAAGAATCGAAACAATACTTAATTTGTAGTAGTAAAAAGGGGCATATCAATGGGGTATTAAAAATTGCAAGACCATTTCTAAATGTTGTGGCCCAAATACATACTTTTTTTGACTGCAGGAATTATTGCCCAATTCCACAGCAATTCACAAACCATATCAACAGAAAAATTTAAAAGATGCCCTGTTAAAACAATCAATTTTGAACAGGGCCTTATGAATAATGAAACAGCAGGAATAGTTACAGATTTAAACGGCTTTACCTGGGTCTCTACGAGGTCAGGCTTGCAACGTTATAATGGATACAGCCTGGATATAATCAACCCGGTCATCGGGAAGGATACTATATTTATTAACTCGCCAGTTTATTTATTTGCCCAAAAAAAAGGCGATATATGGATCTGTTACAAAAAAGGTGTTTTGTCTTATAACCCGTCTACTAATTTATTTACAAAAATTATCTCAGTCCCTGTTACAGGAAGTTACTTTTTTCCAATAGCGCCTTTGCTCGAAACAAAAGAAGGAGTCTGGTGTATGCAATATGGCAAAGGGATTGTACTTTATAACGAAAACCTAAAAAGCAGCCTACAAATAAATGTAAACGATATAAATGAACTTATTAAATCCAATGATCTTATTCAAAAATCGATTATAGCTGCCAATACTAAATATATTTTTATTCGTGTTTCAGAGAATCAGCTATTGAAAATAAATACAATTGACCATAGCACTCAATATATCAATTCATATAAAAATATTATTGGAATAGGTTGCAACGAGGAAAAACTATTTATCAACACCGGCCAATCGCTACTGGCAGTTGGGATCCAAGATGAGAATCTCCGCAAAACATTTTCATTAGCAAAAATTTTAAAAGAACCAATTAATTTCAGTTGTATTCAACCCGAAAGCAATGGCAAGTTAATTATATGCCTTAACGGACATATATATGAAATCGATAGCAGTTTAACTTTTTGGAATGAGCTTTCAACGTTGGACGAGGATCCTGTTGTCCCTAGTGGCAATATACACCATATTTATTCAGACTCATTTGCCAGGCTGTGGATTTTAACTGACAATGATATTCGAATCATTCAGAACATAAATATACCATTCGTCCACTTTACCTATAAAAATGAAAAAAGCGATATTGTTCGATGTATTTATTATGATTCTATCACAAATACAATACTTGCAGGCTCAATTGATATCAGTAAAGGTCGTAATGGTGGAATCCGTTTGTTTGATAGTACTGGAAAGCCTTTGTGGTTCAAACCTTTTTTTACAAATGAGGTCAGAAACATACAAAGCATTGAAAAATTGAAGGAAGGAAATTTCCTGATTATTACTTCAGACCAACGGGGATGGTATCTACTGAAACTACCACAAAAACAACTTGAAAAAATAAACTGGCCCACTGACAAGAAAACTCAATTTCAGTTGAATACTACCGTGTGGCCAAACAATCTGCAACGTGTTAACGATAGTACAATCTTAGTATGCAGCTCTATCAATATATTTCGTTGTGTATTTAAAAATAAAAGGGTACAATCCATCAAACCTGTATTGCCTTTAAACGGCAGCAACTCAAATGTCATTAGTTGCTTTATTTATACATCTGAAAAAAATATATGGGCTGGCACCTATGGAGGAACTCTTTATAGGTTGCAAAAAGATGGGAGCCTGCAAACGTTTTCAGTCGCAGGTAATTATATAATAAGATGTTTTGCTGAAGATGCCTCACATGATATCTGGGTAGGCACTGATAAAGGAATTACTGTATTTACTTCAACCGGGGTTCTGATAAAAACCATTGATACCCGATCGGGATTACTTAATGATTTTATTTATGCAATGCTCCCTTTAGATAACACAGACGCTATGTTCTGCAGTAGCAAACTTGGTTTATCTTATGTACCATTAAACGGTCAAATAAAAAATTACACGAAGGAATTAGGCCTCCAGGAAAACGAATTCAATACAGAATCTGCTATTAAAACATCTAATGGCAAATTTTACTTTGGAGGTATTAATGGCATTACCGCCTTTTATCCCTCCAACCTTTCTGAATTAAGCGACAATCCTGTTTTAGATATCATCAGTTTAACCGTTAATGACTCACTTTGCAATTTTGCGTCAGGCATCTGGCGAAACGATTCTATCAGCTTAAATTACAAGCAAAACCATTTGCAATTCGATGTAGCTGCTTTGGGTCTTTTGAATGCCGACGAATATGAATACAAGTATCGCCTAAGAAGTTTTGAAGAAAAATGGCATACCACCCGCACTCCGCTGGGAATTAAATATGTATTACAGCCCGGCAATTATTCTTTAGAGATCACTTGCACACCTATATTTTCTTCCCAAAACATTACTAAAAAAATAATTGCAATTACAATTGCCCCTCCGTGGTGGCAAACCAGTTCGTTCAGAATAATTGGGGTTATTTTGTCCATCGCTGTAATTGCCTTATTACTTCAGGTGTATAATCGCAGAAAATATCAACAAAAATTAAGAACCCTCCAGGTACAGCAGGAAATTCAGCATGAAAGAGAGCGAATCAGCAGGGATCTGCATGATAGCCTTGGAGCCTATGCGGCGTCTATTGCGTCAAATATCGATCACATCAACATCCCAAACAGTGATCTTAGTAGTGAAACAGCAATGGAAGAATTGAGAAGTAATTCCCGTTCAATCGTATCACAGTTAAGCGATACAATCTGGGCATTGAAAAAAGATGCTCTATCACTTACAGCAATTAGCGACCGTATTAAAGTATTTATTCAAAAGATCCAATTGAGTTACCCGGATGTCAAAATGGAAATATCTGAACAGATCGATATTGATCAAATTTTGCCTTCTTCTCAGGCGTTCCATCTTTTACAAATTATCCAGGAAGCTATCAACAACTCCTTACGACATAGTCAATGCACTCTTGTTACTATATACATTGAAGGAAAAAATGAATGGAAAATAATTATTACAGATAATGGCAAAGGGATGCCAACAGAAGACTTATTCACCGAAAAAGGCAATGGACTTTCGAATATGGTCAGCAGGGCAAATGAAGCCGGTTGGAAAATCAACTGGGGAAAAAATCATCCAACCGGTACCAGCGTAGTAATACAACCATCTACTACAAATTAAGTATTGATTGAAAAAATTATTTCGATAGTTTTATAAGCATTATTATGGCTATATCCCTTGCATTAGCGGAAGATAACAAAGTAAGCCGGAATACTTTTCTGCAAAAGATCAGTTTATTCAATGACCTGAAATTACTTTTTACAGCAGTTAATGGGAATGAATGTTTAGAAGAATTAAAAGGATTACCCCAATCCGGTCTGCCCCAGGTAGTTTTCATCGACCTGGAGATGCCTGAAATGAATGGAATTCAAACCATAGGAATTGCGAAATCGCTTTATCCCCAAATAAAATTCATTGTTCTCACGGTATTTGATGACGATGAAAGCATTTTCGAGGCAATAAAAGCCGGCGCTTCCGGGTATTTACTTAAGCATGAACCATCACCAGTATTAAGAGATGCCATTGTAAATGTTTTGGAGTTTGGTGGCGCCCCGATGAGTCCCGCAATTGCCCGAAAATCTTTAGCGCTTTTGTCCAGATCAGAACTAAATAAGCCGACAGGAAAAGCCCCGAATGAAGTAGATACGATGCTATCGGAAAGAGAAAAAGAGATTTTACAACATACCATAAATGGATTAGATGCAAAGAAAATAGCTTCGCTACTTGATATTAGTGTATTGACTGTTCGAAAACATATTGCCAACATTTATGAAAAGCTGCATGTAAATTCAAAAGCACAAATTATTAATTTAGCCCATCACCGTAAGTGGTTCCATTAAAACAAGATTCAAGAAAGCTTATGATAGCTTTTATAATTTGAGTTACGGAATTTAGAATCATGCAAGATCAAATGATTCTTATATTACATTATTGTGGAGGTGACCGGAGTCGAACCGGTGTCCAAACATATTCTTCAAAAGCTTTCTACATGCTTATTCTGTTTTGAGGTTGTCGGGAAATAACTGGGAACAGACAACCGATTATTTCCTTAGCTGAATCGTCTTAAGCAACCGTCACAGCCTTCGGTTGCAGCAGCCTGTATTGTTTTTGATTGGGCGGGGCAACTGGTTACAAGCCTACCCTTCACCCGGCCATAATGACTACCTAATCACTGATTAAGCAGCCATGGCAAATTGTGTATTGCCATTTGTGTTTTGCGTATTCAGATTTACCTGCTAATTACGCAACGCAGGACATGCTTACACTCTCAAAGATCTATGCTGTCAAAACCAAACACCCCCAACTTATTTATAACTATCAATCAAGCGATCCCTAATCTCAGGATATTTTATTAAATCCACTATAAATTTTCTGCTTTTCATTTTCTTTATATGCACTTCAACTTTTCTCGCCTGCTTATAATTTAAAGCATCAATATTAAAAATCAGCTCCCAATCGGTTGCTTTAGCTGTGAAACTTTTTTTGTATTTACCTGATTGATGCTCCTCCAATCTTTTTTTCAAATCCAAGCAACTCCCAATGTAATACCTATCTAACTTTTTTGAATAGAGTACATAAACATAGGCCATAAAATGCATTTATATACCTTTAAATATACTTAAATGCCAAAGATTAAAGATCTATGCTGTCTCCCGATAGCTATCGGGAACCAAACACCCCCATTCTATTTACAATTTCAGATTTCTTATTTATCAGAAATCTTTCTGAAACAGCCGGTAAAAATACGATAAATTATTTTGCCGACACAGAAACAACTGCTCCGAATAAATTAGTTTTATGCCATGCAATTGATCAGCCCGGAAAACAGTTATAAACAACAGATAAATCAGCTTGTCGCTAGTGAGAAAAAAATGCTTAAAAGAAAAAGCATGTTGTCGCTTCAAAGATTTGCATTTGTTCTTCTTGCTTTCATCGTTTTATGGAAACTCTGGCCAATTTCTATAATTATTGTCTTTGCCGGTTTTATTATTTTTTTTAGCCTTTTCGTTTTTACAGTTCTCAGGGACCTGAAAAATAAAGAAGCAATTGAAAACACACAACTGCTGATAAGGATATGTAAACAGGAACTGGATATATTACAACATCGCTTCACAAATCTGCAAGATGGAAAAGAGTTAGAGCCTCCGCATCACGAATACTCAAGCGATCTTGATATATTCGGAAAATCTTCGTTGTACCAATATATCAATAGGACAATATCTCAGCAGGGAAATCAAAGAATGGCGAATTGGTTATTGCATCCTGCCGAAGTAAAAATAATACTTCAAAGGCAGGAAGCTTCGAATGAATTAAGTACACAATTGGAATGGAGACATCAATTCCGGGCTCATGGCATCAGCCAACCGGTCACATTGGCTTCAGAAAATAAAATCAATGAGTGGCTGCAGGAAAATGACTCACTCCCGAATATTTCATGGTTAAAAATGCTTCGAATAGCTTTTCCTATCGTTACCATCGGCAGCCTGGCTCTTTTTATATTCAATACTATTCCAGGATCAATTTTTACTTTCTTATTGGTCGCTTTCTTCGGTATAGCTTCTGGGATCAGTAGATCCATACAGCAGCAATATAGCCGATTAAACAAAATAGTACCTGAATTGGATACTTTGGAAAACAGCATCCGCATGATCGAAGAAAATTCTTCAACAAATGTTTTACTCCAACAATTAAAAAACAACCTGGGCACTTCTTCAATCGCAGCTTCTGGTTCTATTGAAAAATTGAAAAAAATATTAGCCCGGCTGGATTATCGGTATAACCTGATAATCTATATTCCCCTGAATAGTTTTCTTCTTTGGGACCTGCAGCAAAGTTTTGCATTAATGAAATGGAAAGAAAATCATCATCAGCAAATTCCTTTGTGGTTTGATGCACTTGTAGAAACAGAAGCATTAGTAAGCCTTGCCACATTAAAATTTAATCATCCCGATTGGTGTGATCCCGAATTCAGTTCGGATAAAGACGTCTTTATAGCAAACGAAATGGGGCATCCATTAATTCCACGATCAAAAAGAGTCGTCAATTCATTTTCCACCAAAGGGGAAAAACAGATCAACCTGGTGACAGGGTCGAACATGGCTGGCAAGAGCACTTTTCTTCGAAGTGTCGGAGTGAATATTATTTTAGCTATGATGGGTGCGCCGGCTTGTTGTAAACAATTAACTCTCTCGGCAATGAAAGTAATGAGTTCAATGCGGGTGAATGATAATCTCGAGGAAAATACTTCTACTTTTTATGCTGAATTAAAAAAATTAAAAGAGATCATTGAAGCGGTGCAGCGAAAAGAACCTGTATTTATTCTCTTAGATGAAATCTTGCGAGGCACTAATTCTGCTGACCGGCACACTGGTTCTATTGCGTTGCTGAAACAATTGATCCGGGAAAATGCTTCATGTATCGTTGCGACGCATGATCTGGAACTGGCGAAATTAGCTAATGAATATCCCGACTTCGTTCATAATTATCATTTTGATGTGCAGGTAAAAAATGAAGAGCTTTATTTTGATTACAAAATAAAAGAAGGGATCTGCCAGAGTATGAATGCATCACTACTGATGAAAAAGATCGGAATTGAATTGTAGTTTTTATTTCCCCCAGCCAAACCAATCATTCCCGTTGGCATATAACATCAGTGCGATCAGGATGACCATCCCTACGAGCTGTGCATATTCCAGGAATTTGTCACTGGGCTTCCTGCCGGTGATCATCTCGTACAAAGTAAAAAGAACATGACCGCCATCTAATGCAGGTATTGGAAGCAGATTCATGAATGCAAGAATTATAGAAAGAAAAGCTGTGATGTTCCAAAATGCTTCCCAACTCCAATAGGTTGGAAACACTGATCCTATCGCTTTGAATCCACCCAGAGCCTTATATGCTTCTGTTTTGGGATTCAACAGCATTTTGAACTGATCAATATATGATTTCAATCTTTGTCCTGCTTTCTGAACACCTGCCGGAAATGCTGCAAAAAAACCGTATTCTTTCTTTTCTAATTGATAGACTCCTAATGAAGCATATTGTTCATCTTCGAGATAGGGTATACCAATTCTACCTTCACTATTTACTTTCGAATTTAGTTTTATTGTTTTCCCCTTTCGATCAATAGTAAGAACTACCTGCCCGTTCTTGTGATCTCTCAATACACCGGTCATTTCATCATAAAACTGAATAGGGGTTGAATCAATTGCAACAATTCTGTCCATTTCCTGCAAGCCGGCTTTTTTACCATAGGAAGTATCATTCTTTGAATACTTCCCAACATAAGATGGAATACGAGGTGCTAACAACAAAGCTCTTTTTCTTTTGCTTTCAACAAGTTTGCCAATAAGATTTATCGGGAGATTGATCTCTTTTTGTTGACCGTCTCTTTCAATAAGAATTTTTCTGCCCAGTATAACTTTGGCCGGAAGATCCTCGTAATACTTAATGGTGTCATCATTAACAGCAATGATCTTATCTCCATTTTGTAACCCGATTTCATTCATTAAACTATCTGTTGTCCAGATCCCATATTTCAAAGAACTCATCGGCATTTTTTTCTCTCCCCAGGTCATCAGTATAAAAGCATAGATCACAAATGCAGTCAACACATTCATAATAATACCACCCAGCATGATGATCAGCCGTTGCCAGGCTGGTTTACTTCTGAATTCCCATTCTTTTGGAGGTTGCTTCATGGCTTCTTTATCCATACTTTCATCAATCATCCCGGATATTTTTACATATCCGCCCAAGGGAAACCAGCCAATACCATATACTGTATCACCTACTTTCTTTTTTACCAATGAAAACCAGGGATCAAAGAATAAAAAGAATTTTTCTACCCGGCACTTGAACCAGCGGGCAGTGATATAATGCCCAAATTCATGAAGTAATAATCAAGTATAGATAAAGCCAGCAGCAATTGTCCTGCCTGCAAGCCCACATTTGACCAATTAATTGCTAATAGATATTCATAAAACAACTTCTGAAACCAGAGCGATCTTTATTTTAAAAGAATCTGCAAATATCCGTGAAATCAGTCATTTTTCTAGCCACTGGTCAATTATTTGAAAATCCTTAAGAAGTAGTATCAGAGTTTAATAATATCAGCAGCAAAAGTGCGGGCCTCTCCATCGCTTTCAAAATATTCCTCCAGTGTGGGCTTTGTCAATAAAAGTAACTTTTTGCATGGTTTTTTCAATCACATCAGTCATATCCAAGAAATCTGATCCGGTTGCGAAGAAATGCATACACAGCAATTTCATTGGCAGCATTCATGACGCAGGGAAGATTGCCGCCTTTATTCAATGCTTCTATTGCCAATGCAAGATTTCTGAAAGTTTTTATATCCGGTTCTTCAAAAGTGAGTGTGCTTACTTTTTTAAAATCATAGCGGGGAAAATCATTCTGAATTCGTTTTGGGAAATGCCAGTGCATACTGAATCGGCAATTTCATATCCGGCAATCCCATTTGTGCTTTGATACTTCCATCTTCAAACTGCACCATACTATGAATGATGCTTTGCGGATGAACGACCACCTGTATCTGTTCGGGCTTCAGATTAAACAACCATTTTGCTTCGATCATCTCCAGTCCTTTATTCATCAATGTAGCAGAATCAATAGTGATTTTGGCACCCATATTCCAGTTGGGATGCTGCAAAGCATGTTCTCTTTTTACATTCACCAGATAATTGGGTTTGCGGCCAAGAAAAGGCCCGCCGGATGCAGTAAGAATTACTTTTTCGATCTTGTTTCTTGTTTCTCCAACCAGGCATTGAAAAATGGCAGAATGTTCTGAATCAACCGGAATAACCGGCACTCGGTTTTCCACTGCTTTTCTCATTACAATATCACCGGCTACCACCAATGTTTCTTTATTGGCTAATGCAATCGGCTTTTCCGTTGCCGATAGCTTTTAATGTTGGTTTTAATCCGGCATAACCAACAATAGCAGCCAGCATCAGGTCATAACAATCCATTGCTGCTACTTCTTCCAGTGCTTTTTCACCGGCAAAAACTTTTATATCTGTTGATGAAAGTGCTTCTTTTACTTTTAGATATTTTTTTTCATCACCAATGACAACAATATTAGGATTGAACTTCAGTGCCTGCTGGATCAGTAATTCTTCATTATTCTGAGCAGTAAGTACTTCTGCAGAAAATTTATCAGGATTAGCTAGCAATCACTTCCAATGCCTGTGTGCCGATGGAACCGGTAGAACCAAAAATGGCAATTCGTTTTACGTCCGTTCGTTCAAGAAGTAATCTGAGTTCAAATTGTATTTTGATTGATCAGTCATTATGTAGATCAAATATCAGTATTATTCAGCAAATCTAGCTAATTTTCTGTCCATTTCATCAATTCATCAGCAATTTTCCGGTCATTACTCAACCGGGGTACTTTATTCTGTCCGCCTAATTTACCAATTGATTTCATGTAATCAATAAATCCATTCTTTCGGACCGGAGTTATTTTTAAGGGAGTAAGAATATTGCCGCCGATCAAGATCATCATAATAAACATTCTTTTTCTGAAGATGTTGATCCAGTTTCCTTGCAAATTCATGCATATTAGCCGGTTTATTTTCAAATTCAATAAACCATTCATGATAAGATTTTCCTTCATCCTTCGCTGACAATAAGGAGCCACAGTAAATTCAGTAATATGAACATTTTCTTCTTCAGCTGTTTTCAGCATACTATATTCCACTTCTTCACCGATCACATGTTCGCCAAATGCAGAAATAAAATGTTTTGTTCTTCCAGTTACTACCAACCGGTAAGGATCAGTAGAAACAAACTTTACGGTATCACCAAGATTATATCCCCAAAGACCGGCATTGCTGTTAATGATCAGTGCATAGTTCTCTCCCACTTTCACATCTTTCAATGATAACCGTGTTGGGTTTTCATTAAAAATTTCTCCTGCAGGAACAAATTCAAAGAAAATACCGCTGTTGGTATTCAGCAATAAGCCTTCCGCTTCTCTGTGAATCCTGGAATGCAAAAAAACCTTCACTGGCAGGAAACAGTTCAATCCCATCAATTTTTTTTCCGATACTTTCAAACAATTTTGCCTTATAAGGTTCAAAATTCACACCACCCTGAACCATCACACTGAAAAATTCGGGAAAATATCTTCTATCTTTTTTCCACTTCTTTTGATCAATTCATCAAAATACATCTGCATCCATGGTGGAATACCGCTGATCAGTGTCATATCTCTTATCAATCGTTTCATCAACTATTTTACTCAACTTGGTTTCCCAATCTTCAATACAATTGGTTTCATAAGAAGGAAGTTGGTTGGTGCGCAGATATTTGGGCACATGATGATTCACAATACCGCTTAACCTTCCGGTTGGTATGCCTCCTACTCTTTCCAGTTCAGGTGAACCGGAAAGAAAGATCATTTTGCCATCAGCAAATTTGGTATTTCCGGTTTCTGCCATATAACAAAGCAGTGCATTACGGGCAGTATTAATATGATTGGGAATAGAATCTTTGGTAATAGGAATATATTTGGTTCCGCTGGTAGTGCCGGATGTTTTGGCAAAATAGATCGGCTTGCCTTTCCATAAAACATTATGCTTGCCTTCTTTGATCCGGTCAATATAGGGCTTGCATCTGCTCATAATCCCGGATGGGAACCGCCTGCCTGAATTCCTCGTAAGTATTTACCTTATCCAAGCCTGGCTTCTTTTCCAAATTCTGTCGTTCGGCCAATTTTGATCAGCGTTTTCAGAATGTTTTCCTGGTCAGCCACTGCCGTAGCCATACCTTTACGGATACCTTTATATATATAGGAAGCAAAGGGCTTGGCTAAGAATGACTTGATTTTCATGATTTCATGCAAATAGACAACCAAATGGCTGCAAATATAAAGGAAGCAGGAGCAAACCATATTATTTTAAGTGCTATAAAACTTTGATTTTCCGTTTGCCGGTTGAAGTTTTCCCCTTACCTTTGCCTCCCTAATTTTCAAACATTATGATAGCAGTAGTAAAAATAGCCGGACAGCAATTTAAAGTGGAAAAAGACCAGACTTTATATGTTCCCCATCTGGAAGGAAAAGCCGGTGATAAAGTAGAACTTGGAAGTATTGCTGGCTGATGCAGATGGTAAATTATCTGTCGGTTCTTCGGTTAAAACAAAAGTAAAAGCAGAAATAGTTGACCAGGTAAAAGGTGATACAGTGATTGCCTACAAACAAAAAAGAAGAAAAGGTTTTCACAAAAAGAAAGGACATCGTACTGCTTATACAAAAATCAAAGTAACAAGTATTGCATAAATTAAAATCTGAATTGAAAATTTCAGAATCAATTCAAAATTTCATAAATTTAAAAATTTTAATCATGGCACATAAAAAAGGTGAAGGCAGTGTAAAGAATGGTCGTGACTCACAAAGCAAACGTCTTGGTGTAAAAATTTTTGGTGGTCAAGCCTGCTATTGCAGGTAACATTATCATTCGTCAACGTGGTACTGTTTATCATCCCGGAAAAAATGTTGGTGTTGGAAAAGATTTTACTTTGTTTGCATTAACTGATGGTGTTGTTGAATTTCGAAAAGGAAGAAACAACAGAACTTATGTTTCTGTAACTGCAGCTGAAGCATAATTTGATTTTCCATTTTTGCATTTTGTGGAAAAAAAATTTGGGTAGTATAAAATAATTATTATTTTTACTGTCGTTAACCCATTTTTACTAACCATTAAATTCAAACAAAATGGCTACAAAGAAAAAAGCTGCTCCAAAGAAAAAAGCAGCTCAAAGAAGAAAGCAGCTAAAAAGAAAAAGTAAGTTTGAACTTTTTAAACTGTAATAGAAAGTCCTCCGAATGTCGGCGGGACTTTTTTTTCAACCTCATCCCAATCTTATTCGTAAAATTCATGTCATTCGTGTAATTCGTGTCTAAAATCTTAAATTGCAGTATGGATAACTGCTGCCATTGCCGATAATTTTTCGCTGCTTGCCAAACTGATGGACATACATGGTGAAAATTCTTTTAAGACAAAAACCTATTCCGTTGCGGCTTTCAATATCGAAAAGCTTCCGGTGCACTGAAAGATACACCAAGAGATAAACTATTTTCCATAAAAGGTATTGGTGAAAGTGTGGGCAAAAAGATCATTGAAATGCTGGATACCGGCAAACTGGCAGTGTTGGATGAATATATTCAAAAAACTCCGCCGGGTGTGATAGAAATGCTGAATATAAAAGGTATTGGTCCAAAAAAAATACATACCATCTGGAAAGAAATGGAGATAGAATCGATTGGTGAATTATTATATGCCTGCAATGAGAACCGGCTAACACTTTTCAAAGGTTTTGGTGAAAAAACACAAAAGAATGTACAGGAAGCAATAGAATTTTATACTCAGAACCAGGGACATTTTTTGTATGCAGAAGCATGAAGCTATCTTTCCACAGATCAGATACTTATCTTGAAAAAATATTTTCTCCTCGGAAACAGTTCATATCACCGGAGCTTACAGAAGACAGGAACTGATCATTGAAGAATTGGAATTTGTGGTGCTTGAAAACAATGAAGTGATAAAACCAAAATTTCAAACTGCACAGCCGCCTGAATTACTGGAAGAAAAAGAAGATACTTTATTATACAAGTTAAAGAACGGATTGAAACTTCGTCTTTATACAGGCAAAGGCTCAATGGAGGAAAAATTATTTCTCACAACCGGCAGCGAAGAATTTACTGAAGCATTTCAAACAATCTTTTCCTTCAATAAAATATCAATAAACGATGCAACAACTGATGAAACTATTTTTTCACAAGCAAAGATTCCATATCATTCCCCCCTGCCTGAGAGAATCAGCAGACATTATTGAAAAAGCAAAAAAGAATTCATTGCCCGAACTGATACAGCCTGAAGATGTGAAAGCGACTCATCCACTCAGCCATAGCAACTGGAGTGATGGCGGCAATACGATTGAAGAAATGGCGAATGAATGTATTAAAAGAGGGTTTGAATACCTGGTTATCTCCGATCACTCCAAATCTGCTTTTTATGCCAATGGACTGACAGAAGAAAGAATAAAAGAACAACACCGCTATGTGGATGAATTGAATTCAAAACTCAAACCCTTTAAAATTTTCAAAAGCATTGAATGTGATATTCTGAATGATGGCAGCCTGGATTACAGTGACAAAATTCTTTCAACATTTGACCTGGTCATTGCTTCTGTACACAGCAACCTGAAGATGACTGAAGAAAAAGCCATGATACGATTGATAAAAGCCATTGAAAATCCTTACACCACTATTCTCGGCCACATGACCGGCCGACTGTTGCTAAGCCGTAATGGTTACCCGGTTGATCATAAAAAAATAATTGATGCCTGTGCTGCCAATCATGTCGTCATAGAACTGAATGCCCACCCCCGAAGACTTGGATATGGACTGGAAATGGATTGACTATGCCATTGAAAAAGGAGTTTTGACTCTCCATTGATCCCGATGCACATGCTTTGGATGGGTTTGATGATGTGAAATATGGAGTGCTGGCTGCACAAAAAGGTGGATTGACCAAAGAACAAAATCTCAGCAGTTTTTCATTAAAGCAGTTTGAAGACTGGCTGACAAAAACAAAAAAAATAAAAAAGATATAAATACATTATTCAACTAAATCGCTATGTTTAAAACAAACCAAATTATCATTTCGATCTTCCTGATTTTATTTTCTTTTACGGTTCATGCCCAATCAAAAGAATTATACAAAGCAATTGTTCAAATGGACAGTGTTTTCTTTCATGCATATAACACTTGTGATATAGCTACCCAGGCATCGGTTTATTCTGACAGCATTGAATTTTATCATGATAAAGGCGGCCTGATGACTTCAAAAAAAGATATCCTGGATGCAACCAAAAAAAATATTTGTGGAAAAGTAACCCGTGAACTTGTCAAAGGAAGCATTGAGGTCTACCCTATCAATGGATATGGCGCTGTTGAGATGGGGCTTCACAAATTTCATAACAACCAGGAAAAAAATGCCGTACCCAAAGCAAGTAAGTTCATTATTATCTGGCAAAACAAAGATGATAAATGGATAATAAGCCGGGTGATCAGCCTTCACTAAAATAATTAAACCGTAAAACATTTAATTCAATGCCATCAATAGGAAATACTCCTTTAATAAAATTAGAACGGTTGTCTGAGCCCGGTTCCGCTGACATCTACGTAAAATATGAAGGAGGAAATCCAACCGGAAGTATGAAAGATCGTATGGCGCTTTCCATGATCGAAGAAGCAGAACGAAGAGGACAACTCAAACCAAGAGGAAAAGTGGTGGATTATACTGGTGGAAGCACCGGGAGTTCATTAGCGATGGTCTGCGCCACAAAAGGCTACCAGGCTCATTTCGTTTCTTCTGATGCATTTGCACTGGAGAAGTTGCAAACCATGAAAGCATTCGGCGCCACACTTGAAATATTTCCAAGTGGCGACGGAAAGATCACTGCCAAATTGATCGATAGCATGGTATCAAGAGCTAGAGAATTAAGTAAAGAGCCTAATACATTCTGGACCGATCAATTTAATAATATTGATAACCGGAATGCTTATCACGAAATGGCCAAAGAGATCATCGATGTATTGGGAAATGATATTGATGAATTCATTATGGGTGTTGGCACCGGTGGTTGCTTTTCCGGAAATGCAGAAGTATTTAAAGAAAAAGTTAACGGAATCCGTTGCATTGCTATCGAACCTTTTTATGTTCGTGCTCTTTCAGGCGGAGGCATTTCCGGTAAACATAAATTAGAAGGGATCGGATCAGGATTCGTGCCTTCAATCACACGACTTGATTTAGCAGATGAGATCATTGCAGTGAAAGATGAAGATGCTTATTCAACAGCAAGAAAATTGGCAACGACCGAAGGGATTTTCGGAGGCGCCACATCTGGCGCCAATGTTTGGGTTGCTATTCAACGAGCCAGGATCATTGGCGCCGGCAAAAAGATCGTGACTGTGATCGTAGATTCAGGTTTGAAATATCTTAACGGGGACCTTTATAAATGAAGCTGACACATTCCTGCAACAAAAATTCTTGTTACTGAAAAGCATAATCAATTATTTTCAGGCTGTTCCCGGCTTTGCTGGTATCAGTAAACCAGGAAAAGCCGACATTTTCAATTTCATACTGAAAGCCTGCTGATAAATCTGCATTATCATACCCGGTCACCGATTTTTCAATAACAATTTTATGAGCCGCATCAGGAATATCTTTTATCTGCATGGTAGCTAAAGCCGAATCCAGGAGTACTGTGCTGCCGTTTTTGATGAATATTGAAAAATGAATGACAGCATTATCATTTGAAAAATCCTGGTTGGTGTACAATTGAAAGCGGTATCTTTCTTTCGGTAGGCGGATAATTTCCGCCTGAGGATGTATACTGCTTACTACAGGATGTTGCAACTACAATACAACTCAGGATCGTACCAATAAGGGTTAATTTTTTTTTCATGGCTATAATTTGTACAGCTATATCGCAGCCCGGTCTTGCAGGGTTGCTTCGCAAAAATCTTCGAAAGAAATTTCTGTTGAATGGTTAAAGCCATCAAAAATCTGTTAAATAAATATTAACTGAATGCAATAATTTAGTTGCTGCAATTCAACATCGGTAAATACCACTCATCATGAAAAAAAGCCTGCTACTCATCTTCATTTTATTTTCATCTGTTCTATATGCGCAAAATGAGAAAACGGAAGTGCTCATCCGTTGCGATGATATTGGCATGTGTCATTCAGTAAATATGGCGATCCAAAAAGTTTTAGAGACAGGAATACCTGTCTCTACATCGGTCATGGTTCCCTGCCCCTGGTTCAGCGAAGCGGTTGAAATTTTAAAAAAATATCCCAATGCGTCCATTGGAATTCATTTGACCTTAAATTCCGAATGGAAACAATATCGCTGGGGACCTGTAGCGGGAGCAAAAACAGTCCCGTCATTGGTTGATTCAGTCGGATTATTTTTTCCGTCCCGCAGTTTGCTTTTTGGAAATAATCCCAAACTTTCCGAGATAGAAACAGAGCTCCGTGCACAAATAGAAAAAGCGATCCATGCAGGATTGAAAATTGATTATCTCGATTACCACATGGGCGCAGCAGTACAAACTCCTGAGACAAGAGCCATCGTTGAAAAACTCGCAGCAGAATATCATCTCGCCATTTCCTGGTATTATAATGAAGACGAAGTGGAAGGATGGTACTTCACTCCTCCTGCTCAAAAGGCAGATACAATGTTGTACAAATTAAAAACGGCCAAGCCCGGTGGAATCAAATTGTTAGTAATACATGTAGGCCTCGATACTCCCGAAATGAGTGCGATGACAGACCTGAATCCTTTCGGTCCAAAAGAAATGAGTAAGCATCGTAATGCAGAACTGAATTCATTGATCTCTCCGAAATTTCAGCAACTCTTACACGATCCAAAATATCGTTTGGTGAATTATGGAATGCTGACTAAAGAAAAAGGACTTAACTCAATGAAAAGACCGCCTGCTGATTAAATGATTAAATAACCGCTACAGTATTTATTAAAAACAAATCCCTGCAAAACTCTTACATTCACGACATGCATGCCCTCACATTCGGCGGAAAAGAAATTATCGAATACAGCAGTGTAAAAGATCCGGGATTAATTCATCCTACGGATGCGATCATACAAATAACGATGGCAGGCATCTGTGGTTCTGACCTGCATGTTTATCATGGAAGGGAAACCGGGTTGGATTACGGAACAGTAATGGGACATGAGTTTACCGGCATCATAGTAGAAACAGGAAGCGATGTAAAAAAATTTAGGAAAGGATCTAAAGTGTTAAGCCCTTTTACTACCTCCTGCGGCGAATGTTTCTATTGTCGCATTGGCCTCACCTGTCGCTGTGAAAAAGGAAACCTGTTCGGATGGGTAGAAAAAGGACATGGCCTGCATGGAGCACAAGCGAATTATATCCGGGTACCAATGGCAGATAGTACGCTGCTTCCATTGAGCGATGATCTCAATGAGAAAAAAGGATTATTACTCGGCGATGTTTTTTCAACCGGGTATTACTGTGCAGATAATGCCGGAATAAAATCAAAGAATGTTTATGCAGTGATCGGTTGCGGGCCAGTCGGGTTGATGACCATCATTGCCGCCAAACATCTTGGCGCCGAAACTTTATATGCCATTGACACTATTCCAGAAAGATTAGCCAGGGCAAAAGAGTTTGGTGCTATTCCGATAAATGCCTCAGTACAAAATGTGAAAGAAGAAATTTTGAATGCCACTCAAGGTCGTGGCGCCGACGCAGTCATGGAAGTGGTAGGCAGTGATGCCACATTGAAAATGTCTATTGATCTGCTTCGCCCTGGTGGAACGATTTCATCCGTTGGTGTACATACAGCAAAGCATTTTTCTTTTTCTCCTGCTGAAGCTTATGATAAAAATCTTGTTTATAAAAGTGGCCGTTGCCCCGCTCATTATTATGCCGAAAAATTGTTACAGGAAGAAGTGCCGCAACGTTATGCCATTGAAGATATCATTACTCATTCGTTCTCTTTATCAGAAGGAGCCACTGCATACAATGTTTTTGATAAAAAGCTGGACAATTGCATCAAAGCTGTTCTGATGACTTCTTAAAGAACTTTTTGTAAACCATTTCCTAACTCTTAATCTCATGCCGGGTCTCCGTACAAACAGGTAAATTACCGCTTATTTATTTTGAAAACTTACATCGTAATGTTTTTCTACTTTCAAAATAAAAAATATGAAAAACATTGCTGTTCTGCTCTGCATTTTGTTTTTGCAAATTGCTACACAGGCTCAAACAAAAGTTTTTCCTGTCATCAAATCTTATGGAGGAGTTTATGAGTTGCCAGATGCTGCTCAGAAGCCAGATCCAAAGATCCAATACAAATTATTGGTTGAATTAACAGAAAATGCTTCGAAGCCTGATTCATTGAATGAATGGCTGGAAGCCGTTGCTACGCTGATCAACCTTCATGCAGCCGAAGGTGTGCCAAAAGAAAACATTCATGTAGTGGTTGTGCTTCGCAAAATGGCAATCTATGGAGTTTTTGGGAACGAATTGTTTCAAAAAAAATTCAAAGTTGACAATCCAAATCTTGAGCTGATCAAAGAACTGCATGATGCGGGCACAGAGTTTTATGTCTGTGGACAAACGATGACGAAAGCCAAAATTGCATGGGACAAATTGGTACCAGAGGCAAAGGTGGCAAGCTCAGGTCTCACTGCGATAACAACTTTTCTTGAGCAAGGATATATACTTATTCAGTTTTAGGAACATACACTAAAGACGAGAGTATAATAATAGCGCTACAGGTCAACTATTTTAATGATACATATCCTCTCTCAATGCCTTCACTCTTTCATCTTCCAGGTATTCATCAAATTTCATCAGCCGGTCAATGATCCCGTTTGGTGTTAGTTCAATAACACGGTTGGCAACTGTTTGCATAAATGTATGGTCATGACTGGTCAATAAAACAATGCCTTTGATAATCTGTACATTGTTCATTGAAGCTTTGAATACTTTCCAGGTCAAGATGATTGGTAGGCTGATCCAGCAAAATAACATTTGGATTTTGCAGCATCATACGGCTGATCATACAACGTACTTTTTCACCACCACTCAATACATTTGTTTTCTTCAACACATCATCACCGCTGAATAACATCTTTCCCAAAAAGCCACGAAGAAATGGTTCATCCACATCTGTTACATGATCGGGAACATACTGGCGTAACCAATCCATCAGGTTAATCCCTGCCGGTAAAAAATTCACTGTTTTCCTGCGGCAGGTAAGCATGTGTAACGGTAGTGCCCCATTCATAAGAGCCGCTGTCAGCCATTGTTTCTGCAGTAATGATATTAAAGAAAGCTGGTCACTGCCAATGGATCACGGCTCAGTAATGCGATCTTATCTCCTTTATTAACAGTGAAAGTGACATCTTTAAATAGTATACGGCCATCAACAGACTTGCTCAGTTTTTCAACATTCAATATCTGGTTACCTACTTCACGCAATGGCTGAAAAATAATACCGGGATATTTTCGGTAACTCGGTTCAATTTCTTCAATAGTTAATTTTTCCAATGCTTTTTTCCTTGAAGTAGCCTGCTTGCTTTTTGATGCATTGGCGCTGAATCGTGCAATGAAATCGATCAATGCCTGTCGTTTTTCTTCTGTCTTTTTATTCTTATCATTTATCTGGCGGGCCATCAATTGTGAACTTTCATACCAGAAAGTATAGTTACCGGTAAATATTTTTATTTTCTGCCTGATCCACATCTGCTACATGTGTACATACTGCATCGAGAAAGTGACGGTCATGGCTCACTACCAAAACAATATTTTCATAATCGGCCAGGAAATTTTCCAGCCAGCCGATCGTTTCAATATCCAGTCCGTTGGTAGGCTCATCCAGTAATAAAATATCCGGATTACCAAATAATGCCTGCGCCAGCAACACCCGAACTTTTAAATTGGAAGGAATATCTTTCATCAAGACTTATGATATTCTTCTTTTACACCCAGTTCACCTAACAAAGTAGCTGCATCACTTTCGGCTGTATAACCACCCATTTCACCAAATTCGCCTTCCAGTTCAGCGGCCCTCATTCCATCTTCTTCAGTAAAATCAGCCAGTGCATAAATAGTTTCCCGTTCCTTCGTCATATTCCACAAGTTGGTATGTCCCATCATCACCGTATTCAATACCGTTTGCTTCATCAAATTCAAACTGGTTTTGTTTCAGTACAGCCATTCGTTCACCGGGAGTAATTTCACCGTTCCTTTATTGGGTTCTATTTCACCGCTCAATATTTTCAGGAAAGTACTTTTGCCGGCGCCGTTGGCACCGATAACACCATAACAATTCCCTTTAGTGAAATTGAGATTCACTTCTTCAAACAAAACCCGTTTGCCGTAAGCCAGTTTTAGATCTTTTACACTGATCATTAATAGATATTTTTTAGGGCTGCAAAGGTACGGCAAGATCAGTTCTTATCAGCGTTGAATTCTGGTATAAATTGAGAGAAGATATCCGTGCCACGGTTCCAAACCGTGGCACGGATTTCCAGCAAATTTTATTCTGTTTTATCTCCCAATATAAACTCTCCTTTGATCAGCCAGGAAAAACCAAAAGAAGATAAAGCCAGTGTTTCGAAGATCAGCGTAGGTTTTAGAAAACTGATTGTATCATGAATTGCCGAAATGCCATCCAATGGAATGCAGATGACTGAAGCCGCCATGATAATACCGCAAACCCGGTAAATGCGATTCCTTTTCTTTTTTTCTTTCGTCTTATGGCCCGAACTTTTAGTAAAAAGAAAAACAGACATATAAGATAACAGAGCGAAGAAAATACCGGAGCAAACATAATGCAGTATGCTCACCAGGTCGCCTTTGCTATCGCCAGGTGATGTCGGAAAGAAAGCAATGCCCAACGCAAATACACCTGCCAGTTTACTGATGACAGAATCTATTCTTTCATAGCCATGATACGAAAGCAGAAATAAAGACATGCCACACAATATTCCAACTAAAGCATTCCGCATACTGGTATAATAATAAGCACTCACCGATATTTCAATATGATTCGAATGATCGATTGCCACTGCGCCAATGATCATGACTGGCACTAATGAAATTCCAAGGAAGCCGAGAATTTTTCTCAGCGTCATATAGGATATGATCATGGACTCAGGAGTCTTAGGCGCTGCGGTTATCATGGTAAGGCTTTTTGGTGAAGGATTAATAAATATATCATTTTTTAATTGATATTACCCGATTGCAATAACTTAGTTCTAAATAACCTTTCTGAATATGAATTGCTAAATGATAATTTGTATATGGAAGAATCTAATAAACCAAAAAAAAATCGTCATGAAGTGTTTACAGTCCGAGACTGGAAAGAGTATTTAGGCGAATCACTCCTGATCATTTTCAGTGTGATACTTGCATTATTTTTATCCGAAAAATTAAATAAGATACATGAAGAAAACGAGACAAGACAGGTGCTTCGCCAATTACGAAATGAACTCATCAATAACAAACAACAGGAAGAAGAACAATACCAGTATCATTTGTCTGTATTTAAAAAATATAGATTCTGCATTAAATAATACTTCTTTCGCACAACAATTCAGCCATGACGGTGTGATACACCTTTCTGTATTAGCTCCTCACGGGGTTTTGCTACATGATATGAATGACTTTGCCTGGCAGAAGCAAAACAAAACAATGTTTTTGCAAAGATCAATCTGAATACCTACAGTCTACTGACAGATATGTCGTATGATAACCAACAACGAATTACCAAATCGGAAGATGAAATTGGTAATGTATTATTATCCTGGGAATCCCGAAAACCTGAAAATTTAAGAACAACTCTGATTCTTGTACGGGATAATTATCATGCGTGGGCAGTTGACAGGGTGCCTGAATTATTAAAAAAATATGCTGATGCGATTGATAAATTGAGAGAGTACAAGTAAGAATATAAATTGTTCTATAGATTCATTGAGACATTAGTATATAATCTGACGACTTAAAAAAGTAACTCTATTAACTTTCTTCCGCTATCCCTTTTAGACTTTCCAAGGCAATAATAGAGTAAAAGAATTTATTATAGTTACCTGAGAACACCAACTACGAGGAAAGCAAAATAAAAAATACAGCTTCAAACTTCAGCATCATTATCTCATCATATTCTCAGAACTTTGCAGTAAACCGACGCCATGAATGAGCTTTTTGCAGCACGGCTACAAATGGCTGTTTCCCTCGGATTTCACATCGTCTTTGCCTGCATCGGCATGACCATGCCCATCCTGATGGCATTCAGCGAATGGAAATGGCTGCGCACTAAAAAGCAGGAATATTTAGATGTGGGCCAAAGCATGGGCCAAAGGCGCTGCGATTTTTTTTGCAGTCGGCGCTGTATCTGGTACGGTATTATCTTTAATTAGGATTATTGTTTCCAGGTTTTATGAAACATGCCGGCGCCATCATCGGGATGCCCTTCTCATGGGAAGGAACTGCATTTTTTGTAGAAGCTATTGCATTGGGAGTTCCTCGATTAAATTTCTGGCGGGTGTGGTTCTCGGTTTTGCTTTCTCCATTTCCGTTATTCTTTCGACGGTCGGAATCATGGATGGGTTTGATTACTCTCTCAAAAATGGTCTAAAGCGGGCCATGGGAGATCTCATTTTCTATTCCAAGGAAGGCTTTTTTAAATTTGATGAATCGTTGAAAGGGATCATGGAGAAATTTCGGATTTATCAATACACTCCTATTATTCAGACGGAGGGATTTCTCATCTCAGGAGAAAATTCCAAGGGAGTTCTTATCCGTGGTGTTGACGGAAAAACCTTTGGCCTCGTGACAGAATTACATATCAATCCCAAGGGCGACGAAATCGTGATCGGGCGCGAACTGGCCCTGCAGTTTGGAATCAAAATTGGCGATGAAGTGGTCCTCGCCATGAGTGTCAGTGAGGGTTACAACAATGGGATGCCCTTTCTGCGAAGATTCAAAGTGACCGATGTGGTGGTGCATGGAATTTACCAAAAAGATTTGAGGTTTGTTTACATCAATCAAGAAACACTTTCCAATATCATTGGCACAGAAGGAAGGGTGAATGTTGTCGCTCTTAACATCAACGAAAAAAATGGCAGTGAACATTACATGGAGAGAGTGAAAAGCATCAAAACACAATTAGAAGATTTTCTGCCCGTGGAGTTTGCGGTCAAACCCTTCTGGTCAGAATTTTCCAGCCTCATTGAAGCCGTGCAGATAGAAAAATTCATGATACAGCTGATTCTTCAACTGATTGTGGTCATCTCCATCTTCAATATTCTCGCCTTCATTATTTTTTTAAAGGAAAAAAATGCCAAGGATATTTTTCTTTTCCAGGCACTGGGTCTCTCCCCCAAGGCTTTGATCAAAGTCTGGGGTGTGCTTTTGGTGTCCATCTGGGTTTTCTCCTGTCTGCTGAGTATCGTTTTTGTCCATTTTTTTGATTGGATTCTGAATCATGTGGCGATTTTTCGATTACCGGGGGAGATTTATTATTTGGGAAATTTATCCATATCACTGAGCTTTATGGATTACCTGCTTGTTTTTATCCAGGCCTTTTTCTGGTTACTCATCATTTCCTGGGTGGGAATTTGGAGAACGCGAAGGGAACCACTTTTGAAAGGAATTAGAAAAGAATTTATCTAGGAAAAATATATGCGAGTGATTGATAACAAATTAGTTCGTGCCAGTGGTCTGGTGAGAAATTTTGGAAAAGTTCAGGCCCTGCGTGGGGTGAGTTTTGAACTCACCCTGGGTGAACAGTACGTGGTTCGTGGTGCTTCAGGCTCCGGCAAATCCACACTTCTTTATCTTTTAGGCGGTCTTGATCGTCCGAGGGGATGATTCATATCGGGGATCAGGAGGCTCACCACTCTCGATGATGAATCGCTGGCCCTTTACGAAATCAATTTGTCGGTTTTGTTTTTCAATTTCATTATCTGCTCTCTACAATGCACTGTATTGACAACATTCTCTTGCCGGCGAGAATTGGGAATCGCTTTACCGCAGAGCTTCAGGCAGAAGTCATGACCTTGGCCAAAGATTTGGGTGTGGCCACTGTCTGCTTAAATTTCCTTATGAACTTTCCGGGGGAGAGTTGCAGCGAATCAATGTTATTCGCGCCCTCTCACTCAAACCGCGTCTTCTCCTTGTGATGAACCAACGGGAAGTCTTGATTCGAAAAATTCCCAGAATGTCACTTCGATCATCAAGCAGCTTGCGAAACATTATAATTCAACTCTCGTTGTGGTCACTCACGACGAAAAAGTCGCGTCTCATTTCAGCAAAGAGTTTATGATGCAGGATGGACGGTTAGTCGTTTGACCAAGCGCGCCTTATAATATGCTTTTAAGTTCGCTTATTTGCTGATACCTTCTATATCCAATTAATTGACTTTTGAGTTTGAGGATGACATTGGAGCTATGTTTTTGAGAATTTTCTCTACCAAAATCCCCTTATATTTTTTATTAATTCTCCTGCCGGCACTCGGTTTTTCAGAAGACCAGTGATCTCGGTCCCACCAAAGATTTGTTCAAGGTTGATGAAATCCGGATTGAGGGTTTGAAGAAAGTTGAAAAAGAAGCCGTTCTTGAGAGAATTTCAGTGAAGACCGGGATGGTTCTCGACAACTATCTGCTCAAAAAGATTTACAAAAAATTTATGAGCTTAAATATTTTGATTACGTTGAAGCTAATCAGGAGACTATCGACAAAAAAAATGTCCTGATTTTCAAAGTAAAAGAAAAGCCCATCGTTACCAAGATCAACATCGAAGGCAATAGCGAAGTTGATACCAGCGACATCACTTCCCAACTTAAAACCAAAGCTTTCTCTATTCTCGATGTCAATACGGTGAAGCTGGATGTGGTGGCCCTGCAGAAGTTGTATGAAGATAAAGGTTACTACATTGCTGCCATCGATTACGCGATCAAGGAACTCTCACCAGAAAAAATTGAACTCACTTTCAAGATCAAGGAATTCGATAAAATCAGAGTCAAAAACATCATTTTTCTTGGCAATAAAGCTTTCAGCGATAATGAACTCAAAGATATCATGGATACCCGCGAAGAGGGATTTTTCTCCTTCATGAGCAATTCCGGAAATTTCAAGGAATTTAATTTCCAGACCGACATTGAAAAGTTGAAATATTTTTACAAGACAAAAGGTTACTTGCTCGTGAATATGGGTGCCCCCGATATCACGGTCAGTGAAGATATAAGCGCTGGGTTTTCATCACGATCAAAGTGAGTGAAGGTCCAAGTTTTCCGTCAATGAGATTTTCTTTCAAGGGGAGATTCTCTTTCCTGAAAAAACGATGCGAGAGAAAATTGCCCTGAAACCAGGCGAGACCTACTCTGAGGAGACACTCCGGCTGGATATCCAGACGCTGACGGAGATGCCCGGATGAGGGCTACGCCTTTGCGAACGTTCTTCGAACCTTGAACGTGGTACCTGGCGAAAATAAAGTCGATATTGAATTCTCCTTCGAAAAAGGAAAGATCGCCCATTTTGGAAAAATTTCCGTCAAGGGCAATACCAAAACTAGAGATAAGGTCGTCCGTCGCGAATTGCTGATTCGTGAGGGAGCGAGATTCTCAGGAACCGATCTTCGCCGATCCAAGGAAAATGTTAATCGTCTTGGTTTCTTCGAACCCGGAAGCGTTATTTTTAATACGGTTACGCCCAAGGGAAAAGATGACGTTCTTGATGTCGAAATTGAGATTAAAGAAGGAGAAGTACCGGCCAGATCTCTCTTGGTGCTGGATATTCTACGGCCATGGGTGCCTTCATGCAGGCATCGATCGCCCAAACCAACTTTCGAGTCTAGGACAGAATCTTTCATTTTCCGTCAATCTTTCTCACCAGCAAAATACTTTCAACCTAGGGTTCACCGAACCCTATCTTTTCGATACCAAATGGACCGCGGGTGGAGACCTCTTCCACCACCAATGAATCAAGCTCATCCCTTAGTTACAAGAAAGAGGGGTTTGATCTTAGAGTGGGTTACCCCATTTACAAGCTACACCCGTCTCTTGTAACTTATAAATATGAAGATACTACCGTCAAGGCCATCAATGATCTTCGAGTTGATGCGAAGACCGAGAATGGCGTTGCCTCTTCAGTTGAAACAACCATCGTCTATGATAAACGCAACAATCGTTTTGAGCCGACAGGTGGTCACTACATAAGTGGCAGTACCGAGTATACGGGTCTGGGCGGGGATAAAAAATGGTTTCGCTCCGAACTTGATGGACGCTATTTTACCCGTGTCGTTGGCGACTTGGTTTTGCGGGCTAGACTTTTTGCTTCTAAATTGGAAGTCGTTCAAAAGTACCCAATACCTCGTACGGAAAAATTCACTCTCGGAGGAGCAATACGTGGC
>CAVUXD010000006.1:0-333504 GCA_963745445.1 uncultured Bacteroidota bacterium | reverse complement strand
CCACGTATTGCTATATCCCTTTAATGATCGTATTGATCGGGATCGTGTTGCGTGGTTCGATCATTTACATTCCGTCATTATGATGTATCGCATGGCATTACTCATAAATACTATACCCTGTTCTTCAGAATTTCCAGTTTCATCACTCCTTTCTTTTTAGGTGTTACATTAGGAGCTATGATCTTCGGCGATATTAATCCTGATGTCCCGTCAAGTTTTTATGAAAAATTTTTACATCCCTGGCTCAACTGGTTTTGCCTGACGATGGGATTATTCACCACTTCCCTGTTCGGATATATTGCTGCTGTTTTTATGATCGGTGAAGCGAATTACTCCATAGAACAAAAAAGATACATTCGACTTGCGAGGATATTTACAACCGTCATGGCGATAACAGGCTTATTGGTATTTGTTGTTGCGGAAGGGATACCGGCACCATCTTTTTTATGAATTCTTTCATTCAAGATTAAGTATTATCTCCCTAAGCATTGTTGTTCTTCTCGTTCCTTTAGTATTTTATCTTTTCCGTCATCCCAATATTGTCTACCTGCGTGTAGTGGCAGGCATACAGGTATCTCTCGTGATTTTAGGCTGGTTCGCTATACAGTTTCCAACATTAGTTTATGAAAAAGATGGCAGCCATCTAACTTTTTATAATACACAAGCGCCGTATGCTACGCTTTATCAACTGCTGATCGCTTTAATTGCAGGATTATTGTTAGTAACGCCTTCATTTTATTTCCTGTACCATGTATTTAAAAAAGCAAGTGATCATAAGGGTAATTGAAGCTTGGTAATTTCAAAATATGATTTAGCTTTATTACTCTCTTCCACTACCCCTTTAAGACTTACGAGATGATCCTGTAGTAAAAATTTTTATTTAATGCAGTTAGCAAAAAACAACTGCGGCGTAAAATCAATCACACCATGATACCTGTAAAAAAAATTATTCAGTCTCTATTTATCGTGTACATTATTATTGCACCAACGCATTTGTTTGCCCAGGGCGCAAGACTCCTGCGACAACCTACCATTAGTGCTACACAAATTGCTTTTGAGCATGGAGGAGATATTTGGGTAGTAACCAAAGAAGGCGGCGAAGCACGACGCATTACCAGTACAGCAGCAGTGGAAGGCAACCCACACTTTTCACCCGATGGCAAATGGATTGCTTTCAGTTCAAACCGTTCTGGTATTGACCAGGTATATATTGTTCCTGCAGAAGGCGGAATGCCTACCCGTCTTACCTGGTATCCTGCTCCATCATTTCCACGAGGCTGGACGCCGGATGGTAAACAAGTATTGTATGCATCATCAAGAGAAAGTGCTCCTACCGGGTACGACCGCCTTTGGAAAGTCCCGGTTACCGGTGGCCCTTCAACATTACTTCCTGCTCCTTGGGGTTTTGACGGAAAATTTTCTTCCGACGGAAACCGGTTAACCATTGACAGAGTTTCGAGATGGGATGTAGAATGGCGTCATTATCGTGGCGGGCAAAATACGCCATTACAAATACTTGATCTGAAAACACTGGCGGAGAAAACAATACCTACCGAAGGAAGCATGGACAAGCAGCCGATATGGATGAACAACATGATCTATTTTCTATCAGACCGCGACTTCATTATGAATATCTGGGCTTATGACCCTGCTACAAATGCTGTCAGCAAAATTACGAATGAAGAAAAAGGCGATGTGAAATGGTTGGATGGAAATGGGAAAGAACTGGTATATGAACACAACGGATATTTGAACCTGATTGACCCTGCAACAAAAATCACTAAACAACTTAATATTACTGTTACCGGAGATTTTCCCTGGGCGGAAACACGTATCGAAAATGTAACAGATGATATAAGAAACACATCACTTTCTCCAACCGGGAAACGAATTTTCAGTGGAAGCAAGAGGTGAAATATTTACAGTGCCTGTAGAAAATGGTGATCCGAGAAATTTAACCCGCAGTTCCGATGCTGCCGACCGTGCACCAATATGGTCACCCGACGGAAAACAAATAGCATGGTTTTCCGATAAAGACTCTGCGTATGCACTCTACGTTACGGACCAGGAAGGCATAAATGCTCCTAAAAAAATATCTATTGGCGAAAGTAAATTAGGTTGGGAACCTGTATGGTCACCCGACGGAAAATTTATAGCATTTGATGATAACCGTGTAACGGTGAAAATTATTGAATTGGCAACCGGTAAAATAATGACCATTGATACTGCCGGAAACAATTTAGATCGGGGCAGGATGAATCTTATATGGTCTCCCGATAGCAAATGGTTAGCTTATAATAAATCAGCCTCCAATAATTTCAGGCGCATCATGGCATGGTCTGTTGATAATAAAAAAACAGAACCGATAAGCGATCCAATGGCTGATGCCATATCTCCTGTATGGGATCTGAATGGAAGATACCTTTACTTCATTGCAAGTACGAATATTGGATTAGGCTCCGGTTGGGCAAACACCAGTTCACAGGAAGCAAAACCTACTTTTGGTGCTTATCTTACTGTTCTGCGTAAAGAGGATGCTAACCCGTTTCCATTGAAATCGGATGAAGAACCCGACACTGCCACTAAGTCATCCAAAAAAGATACATCTACATACAAAGACGTTAAGATAGATTTTGAAAATATAGATCAGCGCATCATCGCAATGCCGGTACCTGTAGGAGAATACGATGGAATGTTGACCGGTCCAAAAGGCAGCGTTCTGATTGTAGCAGGAGATAAACTCAGCAAATACACGATTGCGGATAAAAAGATGGAAGCACTGGTTGAACACGGCAATCAATACGCCGTATCTGCCAATGGCGAAAAGTTGTTATTCAAATCGGGACCAAAATGGAGAGTGGTTTCTACTGCAAAACCTGCCGGGCCAATGGAAGGAGTAGTAAATATGACATTGCATATGGAACTAAACAGGCTCGCAGAATGGAAACAGATATTTTATGAAGCATGGCGGTACGAGCATGATTATTTCTACGACCGGAATTTACACGGCAGAGACTGGCAGGAAGTATGGAATGAATATGCGCCGCTTGTTCCCTATATACGACATCGTTGCGATCTTACTTATCTGCTGGACATGCTGGGTGGAGAATTGTCAGTAGGACACAGTTTTGTTTTCGGTGGCGATTATCCCGCAGTTGATACTTCACGTGTAGGTGTGTTGGGAGCAGACCTTATAGCTGATAACGGACGATGGAGAATAAAAAGGATCTACACTGCTGAAAGCTGGAATCCCGGTGTAGTGGCGCCACTTGCACAACCTGCTTTGAATGTAAGGGAAGGAGATTATATTATCGGCGTGAACGGAGAAAATTTAACTGCGGATATGGATCCTTACCAATTACTGAATGGTACAGCGAATATGCAAACTCTTCTTCTCGTAAACAGTAAACCAACTAAAGAAGCTGCATGGACCATAAATGTTTTACCAGAGGAAAATGAAACTGCTTTGCGTCGTATTGCATGGATAGAAGACAACCGTCGCAAGGTGGATGAATTGTCTCATGGTAAACTTGCTTATGTATGGGTGCCCAATACGGGAGGTGCAGGTTTCAACAACTTTAACCGTTATTATTTTGCACAGCAGGACAAAGAAGGCGCCGTAATAGATGAACGATTTAATGGCGGTGGTTTGTTAGATGATTACATGGTTGACCTGATGGTTCGCCGTTTGCGTGCTGCTGTCACAAACGAAGTACCGGGAGGCAAAGCTATGCGCTTGCCCGGGGGCGTATTGGGGCCAAAGGTTTTGCTCATTAATGAAATGGCTGGCTCCGGTGGAGACTTTTTTCCCTGGATCTTTCGTCAACAGAAAGTAGGGCCATTAGTTGGTACCCGTACCTGGGGCGGATTGGTAAAATCAAGTGTTCATTATGCTTTCGTGGATGGCGGCGCCATGACTGCTCCCGATAATGGCATCTTTAATCCTTATACCAATAAATGGGTGGCAGAGAATATGGGCATTCCACCCGATGTGGAACAAAAGATCACTGCGCTTGCTGTATCAAAGGGAGAAGATCTGCAACTTAACAAAGCAGCGGAAGAATGCATGCAACTGCTGACAAAAGAACCATGGCCCGCAGTTGAGCATCCGCCTTATTCCACTCCCGCAAAAAAACAATAGGACGATAAATTTTTAAATAATGAGTTATTTTTTGTTTTGAGTAAAAAAATCTTTTCCCCTGCCTTGATTCGTTCGACACGAACCTTCAGGTTTGGAGAAACAAACACAAAATTCTGCTGTGCAAATTTTTTTTTATACTCACTTGCTGCTTAACTAAAACCAATGAACAACCTTACTCCAAACATAATTTCGAAATTAAAAGGCTTAGGAATTTATCAAATCGCCGGTGGCGCAGTTGGAGTGATCCTTATACTATGGGCAGCATTAATAATCCAAGAATGGAGTCAACAATCAATAGTACTTGTTTTGCTGCTTTATTCATTCATGCTTTTATTCTTTGCCTTTTCCATTTATTGCGGTATACTTTGCTTAAAGAAACATAGTATTGCCTTAAAACTTTCTCTCATTAACCAGATTCTCCAGGTAATAGGCTTTGCCATGTTTGGAGTCTCATTTCAATATGTGGCGGGTATTTATTTTACGGTAGGGCTTGATTTAACCCAGTCATTCAATTTAAATTTCGGACTCGGCATACCTACATTCAAATTTTATATAAATGATGGATCACATCAATTGCTGGTTACTTTTAATTTCGTGGCGCTTGGTTTAATAATTTTTATTGAAAAACTTAGGAAACAGATAAAAGAAAAGCAGGAACAATTAATTGTGTAAATGTTTTTACTTCGCAGCCCTGTCTCCCCCTGTTTTGGTTCGTGTCGACACGAAGCGAGGCTTTAGATACTGTAAACTTCCGATTTTTGTGCCGGCAAATAAACTTATCAAAATTTATTCTTTATTTAAAGCCCACTTGGTAATATGAGAAATTTCTTTTTTTCGCTGCTATTACTTGTATCTTTTTTTTCCTTCAGGAACAATGGCTCTAAAAATGAAACTTCAGATAAACTTCCCCTTATCTCACAACCTGGATGGATCATGCAGGGAAACATTTATGAAGTGAACATCCGTCAATACACTCCTGAAGGAACATTCAATGCTTTTGCCAAACATTTGGATCGCTTAAAAGAAATGGGAGTACAAACTCTTTGGTTCATGCCAGTTAATCCTATCAGTAAAAAAGATCGCAAAGGTACTTTGGGCAGTTATTATGCTGTGGCTGATTATAAAGCTATCAATCCCGAATACGGCACAATGGCCGATTGGGAAAAATTAGTTGAAACCATTCATAAAAAAGGAATGAAAGTTCTGATCGATTGGGTGCCTAATCATACAGGCGCTGATAATCGCTGGCTCACGGATCATCCGGATTTTTATGTAAAAGACAGTACCGGCAAAGCTGCTGTTGCCTTTGATTGGGATGATGTTCGTCAATTAGACTATAAAAACACAGAGATGCAGGACAGCATGATAGCTGCGATGAAATTCTGGATAACCAATACAGGCATTGATGGATTTCGTGTGGATGTTGCCTGGAATATTCCGGCTGAATTTTGGAATAAATGCATTCCTCAATTGAAAGAGCTGAATAAAAATATTTTCATGTTGGCGGAAGGAGATAAACCTTATTTGCTGAAAAGCGGATTCAATGCATTTTATCCATGGGAAATGTTTCATAAAATGATACAGGTAGCCGCCGGAAAGAGACCGGCCTTTGCATTGGATAGTGTAAAGAACAAATATGATACAACTTATCCTTCCAATGCGATCCCAATGTATTTCACCAGCAATCATGATGAAAATAGCTGGAACAAGTCTGATTATGGAACCTTTCCGGGAGCCGTTCATGCGCCTTTCGCAGTTTTTACACAAACTATGGCAGGAACAGTTCCATTAATTTATAGTGGCCAGGAAGAACCATTATTAAGGCCATTATCTTTTTTTGAAAAAGATACCATTGTGTTCGGAAAGTTTGAACGGCAATCATTTTATAGCATTTTATTACACTTAAGAAAAGATAATCCTGCATTATCCGCTGATGCTTTTTTTAAAAAGATCAAAGTAGGAGATGAAAAAGCTTTGTACGCATATACAAGGGAAGCTAAGGGCAAAAAAGTATTTGTCATTCTGAATCTTTCACCGTCAGAACAAATTGTGTTGGTGAAGGATCCTTCGTTATTTGGAATGCCCGAAAATGTGTTCACAGGCAAGACTGCGAAAGTTGACAGTTCAAAATGGAAAATTGGACCCTGGGGATATGCTGTATATTCATATAAATAAATTTTTCAGCGGTCTAAAGCACTTCGAAACTTGCAGCTCCCAAGATTTATTTCATTGCTGAAAGCGATATAAAAATGCGGCGAAACAAAATGTTTTGCAGAGCGATATGTTCAGTAACCAAATAACTATCGAGGCCTACTCATCAAATCAGATTGCTTCGTCTCCTGCCTCAGGCGGGATCCTCGCAAAGACGATGAACCCTGCTCTTCGAAACTTGCAGTTTCAAGACATAATATCATCGCTTCAGGCAATATTATAATGCTGCAAAACATCCCGATCCCGATAGTTATCGGGACGGGACGCTAAGCAATGGCAACAAGTGCTCCGGAAGTTCGCCGCTTAACGATAATATCTTCACCTTCTTAAAATAATTGAAATCGATTTGGAAAATATTGCTTTCTTTGGTAATACTGTTTGCCGGCACAAAATGCCTATTTGCAGGTGATGGTCATTTCATTTTGATTAAAAAAGTTCATTCATGAAAAATTTCTTTTTCTTTTTTCTTGTATTGCTGTCATTAACCGCATGCAAGACTTCAACGGACAAAAAGTTTGTTGACATACAGGGAATAGACTCTACGCTGAAGCCGGGAGATAATTTCTTTCTGTATGTAGATGGTAAATGGTACGATACAGCGCAGATACCAGCTACCCAGGCGGGAGTAGGCGCTTATATGTTTATGAATTATCCGCAGCGGATACGATTGCAAAATATACTGGATAGTGTTTCACAAACCAAGAACGCTGAAGGAAGCATTGAGCAAAAGGTTGGTGATTTCTATGCTTCGGGAATGGATACGGCTACCATCAACAAACGTGGTTATAATCCTATTAAATCGGTGCTTAACAGAATTGAGGCCATCAGCGATGTTCCTTCTTTAATGAAATTTGTGGCTGATGAGGAAAGGGTTGGCAACTCTTCTATCATGGGCTTTGGAGTGGGGCCGGATGACAAGAACAGCAGTATGAATATTGCTAAAGCCTACCAGACAGGAATTGGCCTGCCGGACAGGGATTATTATTTCAAATCGGATTCGTCAACCGTCGCTATACAGGAAGCATACAAAAAATATCTTGCTTCCTTATTTGAGCTGACTGGCAGCAATGCTGCAGATGCTAAAAGGGATGCTGACCTGGTTTACGATATTGATAAACAACTTGCCTCTTCGCATAGAACAAGAATTGAACTGCGGGATGTAAAAGCGAATTACAATAAGATGGCTGTTGCAGATCTTGAAAAAAAACAGCCTAATATCGGATGGGCGAAGTTATTGGAAAATTTAGGCGCCAAAACAGATTCCATTGATGTTGGTCAGCCTGCCTATTATGATAAGCTCAATGCGCTTTTAAGATCCATTCCGGTCAGTGACTGGAAAGTTTATCTGAAGGCTAAAACTATAGGTAACTATGCAAATGTGCTGAGCAAACCTTTTGTTGATGCTCAATTTGAATACACTAAAGTCTTATCAGGCCAGGCTGTGCAAAAATCCCGTGGTGAAATAATGGCAAGCGCTGTAGATGGCACACTGGGTATGGCATTAGGACAATTGTATGTGAAAATATATTTTCCTGAAGATGCCAGGCAGCGAATGTTGGAATTAGTGAATAATCTACAAAAAGCATATGCGGCAAGAATAGACAAACTGGACTGGATGAGTGACAGCACAAAACAAAAAGCCAAAGAGAAACTATTCGCCATCACCAAGAAAATAGGTTACCCGGATAAATGGAGAGACTACAGCAATGTGACTGTTGTGCGGGATAAATATTTTGAAAATGTAGTTTCGGCTGATGCTAACGATTATCAATATCAATTGGCAAAATTGGGTAAACCCGTTGATAAAACAGAATGGTTTACTACACCTTCAACAGTTACTGCTTATAATAATCCTTCCGCAAATGAAATTGTGTTTCCGGCAGGTATTTTACAACCTCCCTATTTTGATAACAATGCAGATGATGCGCTTAACTATGGTGGCATTGGAATGGTGATCGGGCACGAAATGACTCATACGTTTGATGACCAGGGAGCGCAGTATGATAAAGACGGCAACGTAAAAAACTGGTGGACAAAAGATGATTATGAAAAGTTCAAAGCAAAGACGCAGCAGGTAATCGATCTGTATAATTCATTTACAGTATTGGATACTTTGCATGTGAAAGGTGCTATGACAGTGGGAGAAAACACGGCAGATGTCAGCGGCGTGGCTGTTGCCTATGATGCGTTTAAAATGACTAAGGAAGGACAGGACAGTACAAAGATCGGAGGCTTCACACCCGATCAGCGTTTCTTTTTATCCATTGCACGGATATGGAGAGTAAAAATGAAAGATGAATTTCTGAGACTTTGGATAAACAACAACCCGCATTCCCCCCCTATGTGGCGGGTGAATGGTCCCCTGATGAACAACATACATTTTTACAAAGCATTTAATATACAGCCGGGAGATAAAATGTATTTGCCTGATGATAAAAGGATACATATCTGGTAGGATAATGTTTATGTCGTGACGGGATCTTTTGCAAAAGGCCCCGTCGAAACAAAAAAGTTCGTGTCCCGCAAAACATAATTATAAACATTACAATGATTGATGTGTTCCATCGGAGCACATCTTAGGTAGAAAGACGATTTATATTTCGTAGCGTTCCATAGGAACGCATGGTGTTGATTTTCGAAGTATGTATCGCAGCAGACGTTCCTACGGAACGTTTCCATTATTCATTTGTTTGGTTACCCATCAAAAGTCCCTACGGGACAATGAAGGTTTTCGAATATTGCTGAATAGAATTACTAAACGCCGAAGTGTGCGACCCCGGGGTTTTAAATTTTATTTTATTTTACTTTTATGAATCGGTTGCAGTTAAACCAAAGCTAATGACCAATCTTACTCCAAGCATAATTTCGAAATTGAAAGGATTAGGAATTTATCAAATCGCCGGTGGCGGTATAGGAGTGATTCTGCTATTATGGGCAGCAGTAACAAACCAGGAATGGAGCCAGCAATCAGCAGTAATTGTTTTGCTGCTTTATTTATTCATGCTCCTGTTTTTTTCTTTTTCGATTTATTGCGGCATCCTTTGTTTAAAGAAACATAGGATTGCTCTAAGACTTTCCCTGATTAACCAGATTCTACAGGTGATCGGCTTTGCTATATTTGGCATTTCATTTCAATATATTGCGGGTGTTTATCTTACAGCAGGGCTTGATTTGACCCAATCATTTGTTTTACATTTCGGACTTGGTATATCTTCATTAAACTTCTATATAAATGATGGATCACAGCAAATGCTGGTTAATTTTAATTTTGTTGCGCTTGGTTTGATAATCTTTATTGAAAAACTTAAGAAGCAAATAAAAGAAAGGCAAGAACAATTAATTTTATAAACGTTTCTTCTGTATTCACCGAAAGAATCGCTTGCTTGCCGACAAAATATGCACTATTCACTTAGTCAATCCTTAATTTTTCTCTATGGCATCTGTTTTGCGGTTTAAAAAGTAAATTAAACTTTTTAAAAAATGAAAGAGATTGAATTTGTGCAAGTGAAAAGAACATTTTCGATGAAATGCACAGTAAAAGCAAAGATCCAAGCAGATCCGGAAGTTATATGGGATCTATTGACGGATGCCAAAGGTTTTCCCCGATGGAATTTCACAGTTACCGGGATTGATGGCAATATACGTGAAGGCGAACGCATACGAATTCATGTTCCAGGCACTGATCGCACTTTCAAGCCCAAAATATCGAATGTGGTGACAAATAAAAGTATGGTGTGGAGTAATGGCTTTGCTCCAATTTTTAAAGGAACACGAACCTTTGAATTAAGAAAGGGTAAAGATGGATCTACCGATTTCATAATGGAAGAGAAATTTAGCGGTTTAATGTTCGCAATCATGAAAAACCGATTCCCGGATTTCAGATTGATATTTCAAAAATATGCTTCTGACCTAAAGAAGGAAGCAGAAAGAATTGCTGAACGGATTCCTGCTGGCGTCATGAATTAATTTGTGATTAAAACTTACATTGTTGTTGGTATCCTTGATCAACAATAACTACGTCAGTTCAGAAATTTCCTGATCGCTTCACACAGTTCTTTATTCTTCTCATATAAAACCATATGTCCGGCTTCGGGTATTATTTCCAATTTGCAATCAGGAATTAATGCGGCAGCCTCTTTTCCAACTTCCTCTGTTGTTTCATCGGGGCGAAATGTTTTATTTGGTATCGCTGCATCATTAGCGCCATATACCAACAATACCGGAATGGATAAAAATTTCAAAGAATCTCTTACAGTATGTTTCATGGCTCCTTTCACTCCTAACACAACGTTCTCACAATACAATTTGAAATTGCTGCAATTCCTCATTTGTATGCGGTATTGCGCCAACTGTTCGGCATCGGCAGGTTCGTTGTAAAAAACTCTTTTCAGATTACTTCTTATAGCAGCTTCATCCTGGTCTTCAAAATAGGAGACGGACAAAGAGTTGACAATGGATTGCTTTTCACTCTCAGAATAATTTTCCAATCCCCCACCCGGTGCTACTAATATTAATTTTTTTATTTCTTTATTCTGCAATGCCATCACCATAGCAACATGACCTCCCATCGAGTGACCGGCAATGATGGGATCTTTTATTTTTTTCTTTTTTATAAATTCATTTACCGCTTCCGCATAGAATTGAATATGATCTTCACCGTGCGTATTTACTTCCCGTTGCGACCATCCATAGCCCGGAAGATCGATAGCAATACAGTGGTATGATGTAGTTAATTCATGAACCACTTTCAACCAATGGGAAAGATTAGCGCCAAGTCCGTGAATGAAAATGATCGTTTGTCCTTTCCCGGTTTCAACATAAGCCAACTTACCAGTAGAAAGCTGAATAGTCTTTACAGGAAGATCGTATTTTGGAAGGCAGGTATCCTGTGCTGTTAAAGAATTACCAAATACAATTAAACTTATAAATGTTAGTGAGAGTTTCATGTGTTGATTGATGATTTGAATGTCCCATGCCCTGATTAGTGTTTTGCAAATCAAAGTAACGGTATCGAATCGTTAAAGATATTTCAATCTGTTCGTTTTTGTCAAGCTGAAAAACGAAGCGTCTGAGACTCCTTCTTCGTCGGAGTAGCAATATTCTTAGTCATAATATTTCATTATTTAATCGATTATCTGAATATCTAAAGTGATCCATCTTTCAGCTTCAATCAAATTAAAGGATTTTATATTTATTTCAAACGCATTTCTTTTTTAAACTCTCATTGCACAGATCGTTCCAATGCCATCAACTATTTTTTTAATCCAAAAATTCACATTATGAAAAATTTGAAGATCCTTCTTATGGTTGCTGTGATCGCAACAATAGCGGTGATGAGTTGTAAAAAGGGCGACACCGGCGCTACAGGCCCTGCCGGGCCAGACAGTGTCATGCATTCCGGATGGATAGTACTGAACACTCCGTTCAACAGCACTGATTCTTTGTATGAAGAAACGATCAATGCAGCTTCTATCACTGCACCGATACTGGACAGCGGCATTGTTTTATCGTATATCGGTGTGCCTAACGGCAGCGATACTTCTGTGTTGACAGTGGCTGAAGCTGCGACACTCTATGGTCCTATTTCACAAGAAATGTTTGTAGGCAAGATCAATCTATATTCCTTATTTGACTACAGCGATTTTTTATACCGCTATGTGATCATCAAAGGAACGATTCTCGTCAGCCGGGCAAACGGACAAACTTATACCAAGGATGAATTGGAGGCGATGAGTTATAAAGATGTTCAGAAGGCGGTCAATTAAATTTCCAGACTGAGCTGATTTCTTCCAAACGTCATTGCAATCTTACCTTAAGTGAGAGAAGCAATGACGATTCCTTACATAGCTATCGGTTGTAAAATACTTGCACGATTCCCTTCGGTATCGTGAAAGGAAACATATTTCCCTACACCCGGAATATCCATGGGTTCACCTAAAACTTTTCCTCCTGCGTCGGTAATCTTTTTTATTGCTTCATTTATATCCGTGACAGAAATCACTACTGATGTCTGTGCCGGCCATTGCGGATTTTTTTCAAAGAAACCGCCATTGATAGTTCCCGGAGTTGTCACCATTCCCTTCTCATCTGTTTCTGCCGTGTGGGCTAAAACATAATTACCCATATCGGGTCCGGTCATTTGCATTTGCCAGCCAAAAGCATCGGAATAAAATTTCACTAAACGTTCGCCTTTCTCATACGGCATTTCAAAATGTATTACGGGGTTCATAAAAGTTTTTTTAAGTTGGTTACAATTTTTTTTTGAATCCCTTTCATTATTTGTTCAATGAACCAAATAGAAGGAATGATAAAAGCAATTTATTTTAAAGTCCGAACTTTGGCAAACCGTCCATCATTAAATCATTGTTATGAACGAAGCCCAACGACTGCAATTAGAGCAGCAGAGAGAACTATGGGGTAAGTATTCGGTCGGCTGGAAAAAGTGGAATGACCTGATGACGGCTGCTATGAACCCAACTACAGAGATTTTGATCGAACTATTGGAGCTAAGAGGATTTGAAAATATACTGGATGTAGCGGCGGGGCCGGGTGAGCCGGGACTTTCATTGAGTAAATTATTACCCCGGGGATCCATATCCGCCATTGACCTTTCAGAAAAAATGGTTTTGATCGCTAATGAACATGCCCGCCAACTGGGTATCAGCAATTACCAGAGCCAGGCAGCTGATGCTTCCGACATGCCTTTTGGCAATAATCATTTTGATCATGTCATTTGCCGTTACGGTATCATGTTTTTCCCGGATGTAAAAGCAGGCCTGACTGAAATGATTAGAGTATTGAAACCGGGCGGAAAACTGGCAGTCTTTGCTTGGGCTGCGCCTGAATTGAATCCATTTCTTTCTTTGATGGGTAAGACCATTATGGAAAAAATCAATTTGCCTCCCGCTCCTACCGATGCTCCAGGTGTATTCCGGTTTGCAAAACCAGGTTTGGCAAAACAATTATTGATCGATGTGGGACTGAGAAATGTGAACGAGATGAATATTAAAGGACAAATGATCTATGAATCTCCTGAACAGTTTTGGGAATTGTCCTGTGATGTAGCCGGCCCTTTGATGGAAGCTTTGAAAAAAGCTCCGCAGCCAGTGATCGATGATGTCAGGAAAACCGTATTCGACAAAACAAAAAATTTTATGGAAGACGGTAAATTGAAATTAAAATGGGAATCCATTTTAATTACCGGGATAAAGGAATAACTTAGTTTGCTGCAATCCTCTTTTTATTAAACAGAAAAATAGTCTATGCTTGAAAAAATGAATTGGGAATCGGTGCCTTCGGAACAAGTGAATCCATCTATGGCAAGAAAAATTGTTTCAGGAGAAAAACTGATGATAGCGAAAATGAAATTTAAAGATGGCTTTGTTGTGCCATTGCATCATCATGTACATGAACAGGTCACGCAGTTGATCTCGGGGCAAATGCGTTTTTGGTTTGGAGAAAATAAAGAACAGGTGATGGATCTTTATCCCGGTGATGTGATCGTTATTCCATCCAACCTGCCGCATGAGGCGTTGATGATCGGAGATGTGGAAGAAGTGGATACATGGGCTCCTCCCCGCCAGGATTGGTTGGATAAAACAGATAATTATTTAAGAAAATAATTTATGGAACTCGGACTTAAAAATAAAGTGGCTTTTATTGCTGCTTCCAGTAAAGGGCTTGGCAAAAGTGTTGCCACCGAATTAGCGAAGGAAGGCGTCAAAGTAATTATCAATGGACGCAACAAAGAAGATCTTGAAAAAACCAAAGAAGAAATAGAAGAATTAACTCATGATAAAGTCCTCGCTCTGCCGGGAGATCTTTCTATTCCCGATGTAAGAGAAAAAATTATTCAAGCTGCGCTAAAAGAGCATAACAGCATAGATATTCTTGTTACCAATACCGGCGGCCCTCCGGCCGGAAAGTTCGAAGATTTCAAACAGGAAGATTGGGATAAAACATACAATAGTTTATTGTCAAGCGCAGTTGGTTTGATCAAAGGTTTTTTACCTGGAATGAAACAAAAGAAATGGGGACGTATCATTTGTATCACTTCCATCACCGTCAAACAACCGGTCGGCAACCTGATATTATCTAACTCCGTTCGGATGTCAGTTGTAGGACTGATGAAAACTTTATCGAATGATCTTGGCGCATATAATATCACTGTCAATAATATTATTCCCGGCTATACAGAAACAAACAGGCTGAAAGAATTGACGAGCAAAAATCCTGCGGCCCTTTCAGTAAAAAATGAAATTCCTCTGGGACGTTTTGGGAAACCGGAAGAATTTGCAGCTGCTGCTGCATTCTTAGCCAGCGAACGTGCCAGTTATATCACAGGCATTTCACTTCCCGTAGATGGAGGATGGATCAAAGGAATGTCTTGAAATACAAAATCACATTCATCTAAAATCCCAATTGCTGTCCGCCATTTCTCGGATCTGATTTTGAATGCAACTCATATTCTTTGGGAGGTTCTTTACCCAACAAATTTTTTACAAAATAATCCCAACGACGGCGCATCATGTATGGAGCATCAGCACCGTAGCCATGTGTTGCATTAGGAAAAATGACAAGGTCATAATCTTTATTGGCTTTTTCCAATGCTTGTACTACTAACATGGTATTATAGGGCGGCACATTATTATCCATCAGGCCATGCGCCAGCATCAGTTTCCCTTTCAGGTTTTTTGCATAAGTTTCATTGGCCTGTGCTGTATAATTATCTGTACCGTCAGAATTCTTTGTCAGCAAACCAATATAACGTTCACCCCAATCATCTTCGTAATTGCGATTATCATGATTACCGGATTCAGAAATACCAACTTTAAAAAAATCAGGATATCGGAACATCGCTGCAGCAGTTGCAAAGCCTCCGCCGGAATGTCCCCAAATTCCAACACGGGTTGTATCCATATAAGAATATCTTGCTGCCAACTGACGAATGCCCGTCACCTGGTCCGGCAATGTATTCTCACTCATATTTGGATAATACATGTCATGAAAACTTTTGGAACGATCAGGATTACTGGTTCCTTCGATCAATACAACAACAAATCCTAATTCAGCAAGCGCCTGGTTATCTCCTCGTGCTGCACTGAATGCCCAGCTACCGACACTTCCACCCTGTGGACCGGGATAGATATAATCAATCACCGGATATTTCATTTTCGGATCCATATTCGATGGTGTGAACATCAATCCATAAATATCTGTCTTGCCATCATGTGCTTTTACAGAAAAAGGCATTGGCGGCTTCCATCCGGTCGCTTTCAATCTTGATACATCTGCCTTTTCCAATTCGACGATTTGTTTGCCATTCATGTCCCGTAATACGGAAACAGGTGGGACCTCTGGTTTGGAATAAGTGTCTACGAAATAATTTTCATAAGGAGAAAAATTAACCTGGTGAGTACCGGGATTGGGAGTCAGTACTGCAAAATTTCTTCCATCAAATCCGATTTTGCAAAACTGTGTGAAATAAGGATTCTCTGTTTGCTGACCATCGGCAAGAAAATAAATCATGCGATTTTTTTCATCTACTTTCAACATCCGGGTCACGACCCAATCACCTTTAGTGATCTGGTTTTTTAATTTCCCTGTTGTTGCATCATATAAATAAAGATGTCCCCAATTATCTCTTTCAGAATACCAGATGATTTCTTTGGTAGCCGGCAAATATCTCCAGTTGATAGCTCCTTGTCCTGATTCATATTGAGTAGGAACTGTTTCTTCAAACACATCACGAATTTCGCCGGTCAGTGCATTAGCGATGCGAAACTTTTCATGTTTATGATCTCTTGAAGTGGAAACAAATGCGAGTTCCGAACCATCCGGGTTCCAATCAACATCATCAAAAGTTCCGCTGCTGGCAATATCATCACTCAATGTAGCACGATGCGGATCGGGAGGCATATTAAAGAAGATCACTTTAGGTTCATCCACATTAATGATGCAACGGGAGATCATGGGAATATCTTTATCACCGGGCAACGGATATTTCCATGCTTTCAATGTAGGATGACCGACATTGGTAAATGCGAGATACATATCGCCGACTTCTCTCTGATCATCTTTGAATGTGGCGATCTTTTTTGAATCAGGAGACCAGCGAAGTACCGGACGATCACTTCCTGTCCAACCTGCATTATCGGTAGCATAACCAAAATCTTTGATGCCGTCAGTTGTCAATTGTTTTTGGTCGCCGGTCTTTACATCTTTTACCCACAAATTATAATCTTTGATGAATGCGGCTTTTGATCCGTCAGGTGAAAGCACTTCGTTACCACCCCTTCCTCTGAAACCGCCGCCACCAAAACCTCTTCTCGGGCGATTGTTATTTTCAGCAGAATTATCCTTGATACAAACGTAGCTTTGAAGATTGCAGTTCCATTGTTGACCGTCAGCATAGAACGAAATCGAGTTGCCATCTTCAGAATAATTAAAGTACTGGAATGGTAACATTAGCGCAGAATAAGTTTTTCCCGCAGCGGTTGACAAAGCCGTCGCTAATTTTTGCTGATCAAATGCAGGCTTCCGGGTTCCCTTGGAAGGATCCACCAAAATAAATTCACTGCCATTCGGAACTAATACACGATACCAGAATTTATCATCAGCCATCCAGTTCGGACTCACATTAGCCCGGTCAACATACTCCTGGGTACCGTATCCAAGGAAATCTTCGGCATGTTCATAATCTTTTACAGTAAGTGCATTGCTTTGCTGCGCAGTTGCAGGCAATGTTGTTGCAAAAAAAATGAAAGCGATAAAGAATTTGCTCATAAAAAAATATTGAAGTATTTAAGATTGTAATATGTCACAACGTCCAGGAACTGCAAAATAAAGGGTTTTCATCAAATCAATCTTTTCTCAATAACTTAGATTAGCTGATCACTATCTGCAGAAGAGTGAAAGTACAATTTCTATTACCTTTTTTATGAGTACTGAACGAAAAGATTTCTTTTTGAAACTGAACCCACCCCGGTCTTCTTTTATGTATGATATGACGGAAGAAGAAAGAAATATCATGCTCAAACATGTAGAATACTGGAAGCCTTATGTTGATGATGGTACTGTGATCGTCCTGGGGCCCGTTATGGATTCCAAAGGTGGATATGGTATCGCTGTTGTACGAGTAGAAAGCAAAGATCAATTGAATGAAATGATCGCTAAAGATCCTGCAAATGGTTTAAATAGCTATGAAGTTCACCCGATGAGAGCTGTAACGAAAAGCTGATATCATCCAAAAAGGTCAGCACATTTTAAAAAACAGTCATATGCGACATAGGCCACATTTTACGATAATCACATTTTGCTTCACGGCGCTTATTTTGATATTCTGTAATCAATCGGGAAAAACCAGTGAGGCAGACAAGTCTGCTTTAATTACGAATCTGACGTCAGATCAAAAATCTATTGTTATTAACGTCTCTGTTCAAAGAACAAATTTGCCAACTTCAGATACTTCTGCAAAGGGTGATCTAAGCTTTTTAAGAAATTATGACGGGAAATATCCTTATAAAGTAAAATTATTGGACAACCCGGTTTTGACAAAAAGACTTAAAAAATTACTTGGGAACAGGTACAAATTTTTTAAGGATACCTGGAATGTAGAAATACCGATAGAAGTAAAAGATAATATTTTTAAAGCTTCTGCATGCGAGGCTCATAATTGCAGCTCTACCAATTTTATTATTTTAGCAGATCTCTCAAAAAATGTACTATACGCCGGAATACGAGAAGACGATCAGGTAAAAAAATATTCTGAGAATGGTAGTGATTTGAAGCAATTGAATGATTGGGCTGCCGGAGAATAATTGTCGGTTCTTACAAAAATAATTCCTAATCCGTCAGTGGTAGTTCTACATGAAAAGTGGTTCCGCTGCCTTGTGTCGTTTCGAACCAGATCTTTCCTTTGGCTTGTTCCACTATTCCTTTGCACATTGCCAGTCCTAAACCGGTACCTGATGATTTGGTAGTGAAATTCGGAATGAATATTTTGGATTGCGTCTCAGGAGGAATGCCTTCACCATTGTCTTTAATGCTTACCCGGATCATACCGTCATTTTGTTCTTCTTTTACTTCGATCCTGCATAGATCATTCCCGTTACAAGCTTCCACAGCATTAGCAAAAAGATTTGTAAAAAGACGATTCATCTGCGTTTTATCTGCCTGGAGCAAACTTTTATCATGAATAGGTTCCCAGTCAATTTCAATATTTGGATTGGTTCGATACAGGTCTTTTAAAGAACCGATGACCTCATGCAGATCAAACTGCTCCACATTCACTATTACCGATATTGGCAAATTGAGAAAAGTCTGCTGCGATCTTCGACAAATGATCGATTTGCTCCACCAATGTTCTTGCTACATTGCCTGAGAGTTCTTTTACATTGGGTTGGTTATTATCAATAGCTTTCTGCAAATATTGAATACTCAGCTTCATCGGTGTCAGCGGGTTTTTTATTTCATGCGCCACCTGTCTTGCCATTTCTCGCCAGGCTCCTTCCCTTTCGCTTTTTGCCAATGCCGTTGCGCTTTCTCCAAGCTTGGTCACCATTTTATTATATTCTTTCACCAACTCACCAATTTCATCATCCCGGTTCCATACAATCTCTTCATTTATTCTGTGCCCAGGTTCACTTCTTTCATTTTATCACTGATCAGGGAAAAAGAACGGGTGATGCGGTTAGTGATGAATAATGCAATAACACCGGCAATCAAGAAAGATAAATGCATTCAGATTAATAATCGTAACAAGGAAATTGGATATTTCCTGGTTTAGTTCCTGTTGCGATGCGAAATAAGGAATATTGAGATAAGCATAAACATTTCCATCTTCATCCCGTACCGGCGCATAAATACTAAGATAAGAAAAATTAGCGATCTGTTCTTCCTGTGCATGCTGCACCTGGCGCAAGCGGCTGAAATGATAAAAAGCAATAGGATTCATTTTTGTGCTCAATACTCCTTTGCGATACACATTTGGCTCGGAAGAAACTTTTAAGTTTCCATCAAGGTCATACACATTCACATCCACATCATGAATATCAGAAACCTCATCTACCAGTTTCTGTAAATCAAAATTGCTAACCGTATCATAGATCTTCACTACATCATCAAAGGTGCTGTGATCCGACTGCTTCTTCTGCATTTCATTCACCATGATCTTCATCGTACGGCTCAGCTTATCATTGTTGTTGCGGTTGTACCGGCTTTTAAAAAATGAAATGGTAGCAATACCGATAACGAGAAAAGAAAATATGCTGATGAAAATGATTGTGCTGTGCACCTGCGTACGGATATTAAGCTGAAAGAGTTTTTGAAATCCTTTCCGGTAATAACCTGTTCTTTAATAAGCTGGAGATCAATTGTACAAACGCCACTAAAAAAAGAAAAGAACAAAAAATATAAGAAAACAAAGTGATAGTTTCAATAACAGTATCCCTTTTTCGGGCCATTACCACTACTTTTTCATTGCTGGCACGGTACCATAATTCATCATAATCGCCGTTGATTCTTTTTTCATATTCCTGCGTTGGGAACTTCATCATCCGTTATAGAAGTTGCAAAAGGATATTTATTGGACGGTGAAACCAGCCTTTTATTATTGTAGATAGCATAAGAATAAATAGGAGAATTCTCAGCATCGTCTCTGCTCCAGTTGTTTAAACAATTCCGGGAACAAAGCATCGCTGCTGTATTTTTTAGGATTGGAAATAATGAATAAAGAACCCATCTTTTGTCCTGCATCATTCTCTACTTCTCTTTTCGTGATGTAAGTGAATTTGTCAAAAGAAGTTTCATAATAATAGATATCAGGAATGTTAGTGAGTTGGGATTGGCCGTAGGATCGTATTCAATGCCTCGTAAGTGGTTGGGTCATCATTGTTGATACCCCGGCCTGTCGCTGATCATACACATAGAGCTTGGTATCATATTTATTCAGGTATCCACGATAATTTTCGGTGATAATACTGTCCCTGAATATTTTTCCCAATCTCATTATCGGTGAAACGATAAAAATTATCCGAAAGAAAATTTTTATCAAGATATTGCAATGCAATGCTGAGTAATCGTTCGCTGGAAGGATCAGTTTGCTCAACCAGCCGTTCTGCATAAACTTTTCTTTTCTCCCATTCTGCTTTTTTATTTTCCGCCAGCATAATGATAGAAATAGAACCTGAAAAAATAAATATCCAGAAAAGAATTCCTGCAATGTTGATGCGGAAACGATTCAACAGAATACCCTGCCAGTTTACCAGCCAGGTGTACAATAATAACCAGGCAAGCACAGGAATATAAAACAAAACTGTTGGATCGTCGGAACGATAGGTCAGATAAGCCAAGTCCTGCCAAGCCAATGCTGAAATAAACGATCATCGTTCTGTCCGATGAAAAAATGGAAAGATGAACCGGAATAAAAGCTGGGTAAAATAATAATAAGAAAAAGAAAGACAGGCCAGCACAACAAATCCAACAACAGTGTATTCATTCAAACTGAAAAAATCAGTCACATCAAATGATATTTTGGAATCGGAGACCATACTGCGGATCACTGTGGACAAAAGAAATGTAGAAAGGATCAAGCAGGCACAAAGAAACAATTCCAATAAGCCATCGGAACCGAATGGGAAGATTTCTCACAATATTTTCCCGGTGCTGCAATTTGGACCAGGCAAAAAGAATGATCCAGCAAAAAAATACAGCATTGATCAACAGGTCGCCAAGAGATCGCTGTACCATGTTAGAACCATAAATGGAAGGATCAAATAATTCAAATTGCCGGAGATTTAATACAGAAGGGAAAAAATAAATCGCCAATCTCAATGCCACTAAAAGCCCGGTCAGTAAACTCACTGCCTTTTAATGCACCATATTTCCTCGAGACTGATTCAGCCAGGAAATGAAAAAAAACAAGCAGGAAGAAAACCGCACTCAAGCCTGAGTAAGATCGTAAGTTTATCATTAAAAGGAACCGCGCCGGATGTTTTCATTTTTTATCAAGATAAAACACCGTCTTACCGTTTAAGGGCCGAACAGGAAAATCGGTTTGCGAATCGCTGATCATTACCCGGTTTGCAGCAGTACTGACTATAAGAAAATCGTTGCGGCAAATAATCTGTTTCAATAAAAAAGTCGGACTCTACCGGGATCATAGCATAAACTAATACCCGGTTATTGATGTCTGAAAATGAAATGGTCTTTTTTACAGCGAGATAATAACCGTTAGCAAGATGCTCACCATATTCGCCATCATCTGATGCATAAGTCTCTGCCGGGGGAAGTACGACCTGGTTACTCCAGAATTTTATATCTGCATCGTCAAAAATATTTTCCGAAATGATAAAGATGCCATACTTCTTTGCTACAACCCGGTCAAAGTCTTTCAACGATTCTTTTTTCTCATATAGCTGTCGAATTAAGTGAAGTGTCTTCGAGAAATCCGGATTAAAATCATTTTGCTGTTGGTGCAAATATTTTTCCAGCAACCTCACTTCTCTTGCTTACAGAAGATTTGTTGGAATAAAGCGTATTAAAAAAAAGAGAAAGAACGAACAGCAATGCTGCGAGCAGTAGTAATCCGTATTCACGGAAAAAGATATTTACAAATTTTTTCTTCACAATCTTGTTATGCTGTTTGATCGTATTCCAGATGGCATCCATTTCCTCAAGGGTCATTTTGTTGAGGTCTTTTCCGCTGCTGAAGTGCCTGCTGTTCCATCTGGGTAAACCGGTGGATGAATTTTTTGTTGGTTCTTTCCAGTGCATTATCAGCATCTAACTGCAAAAACCGTGCATAATTAACCAATGAAAAAAATAAGATCACCAAATTCTTCTTCTATCTTTCGATGCTGTCGCCGGCGCCTATCGCTGCAATTGCAGTTCCTGCATTTCCTCTTCCACCTTCTCCCAAACCTGTTCCTTATTTTCCCATTCAAAGCCAACCTGCCGTGCTTTTTCCTGCAGCCGCATTGCTTTTACTAATGAAGGCAATGACTGTGGAACTCCGCTCAATACAGATTTTTTCCCTTCTTTCAATTTTAATTTTTCCCAATTCTTTTTAACATCTTCTTCATTATTGACCTTTACATCTCCATAAACATGTGGATGCCGGGCAATCAGTTTATCACAAATTCCATTGATCACTTCATCAAGCGTAAATTGTTTTTTCTCATTCCCGATCTTTGCATAAAAAACAATATGCAACAACAGATCGCCCAATTCTTCTTTAATGCCTTTCCAGTCTTCATCAGTAATTGCATCAGCCAATTCATAAGTTTCTTCGATGGTCATTTGCCGAAGCGATTGAATGGTTTGCTTTTTATCCCAAGGACATTTTTCCCGCAGGTCATCCATAATAGAAACCAGCCTGAGAAAAGCATTGCTTATTTTGTTTTCCATACTTAAATATTAAAATGTTACTGCCGAAAAAAATATGAACAATGAAAATAATATTGCCATCATTATTAAAGAAAACAACGCTACGATCAGAAATTTGATAAAGGTCTTAAACCTTCGTTGCCCATAAAAGTTTCGCATTGCTTTGTACAGATAAAAAAACAGAGCGATGAAAAGTATTGCGATTATCAACCCGGTAAAACCCCAGTTAAAAGCTTTACCCATTTTGCTGATACCAAATACAGCAAGCAGCAATAAGAAACTGAATACATAAAAATGGATCGTGAAGATGCTATGATCCATAAAATAAAATTGCTTTCGCCGCACATACACAAGTTTCAGTAGCAGCGCAAAGAGTGGCAGGGAAATAAAAAGCATATATGGTAACCGGTGCAACACACTTTCCCCAAATTCTTTTGTAGCCACATCCGGGTTTTCCTTAAACCGGGTATTCAATTCAATTGATTTTTTAGCCAACCTTCGCTTGAACCAGCCATCCCGTTTCGATTCAGGTAAACTCCGCTGAACTGAGTCGTATTCTTCTGCTGTTCTATAGCTTGAGCCGCCAATAGTGATTCTGAATCCGTCACTTTCTTCTTCAACTACATCTTTGATCGTCACTTTGCAAGAGGTATCCTTTGCGCAAAGCAATTTTAATTTCAAAGTTACATTAGCAGTATCTTTTGACAACTTTTCTTCAAGTGCTTTAATATAGTCTCCCCGTAAATCCGGGGTAGCGTAGGTATTTATATTGGTCTTAAAAGTTTCGCTGGATTTAAATAAACTAAAGAACAATAAAAAGAAAATTGCCGAAGTGAATACATACATACGCACCGGGTGCAGGTAGCTTGCCCTTCTGCCCTTAATAAATTCTTTAGATAAAAAACCGGGACGAAAAACCAGGTCTTTTACCGTTTCAAAAAATTTACTATCAAAGTGCGTGATGTCGTAAAAAAAATGAAGAAACATACCCCAGAAAGTCTCTTTGGGGACAACGTTTTCCTGGCCACAAACATGACAATACCTTCCATAAATGGTAGCGCCACAGTTCAGGCAATCTTTTTCTTTTCTTTCAGGAGCATGAGACACAATAAATTTTTCTTAAAAGTAAGTAGAAAAATACAAGCTTCTTTTCTTTTTCGTTACTGAACAATTCAGCTATTTTTGAATTGTAATACTACCAACCAATGAAAAATCTCTTCCTGTTTCTCCTCCTATCCGGCCCTCTTTCATCTTTTGCACAATATTATTATAAAGACCTTGTCAGTTCCGGAGAAGACAGCCGCACCATGAGAACGTATGTCTTGAATAAAGTAACTTCAATAACCGCTACAGGCTATGATGCTGATGGTGTAAAGACCAATGATTTCTCAGAGCAAAAAGAAGTGCTTCAAAATGGAATGCTGCTAAGAACTATTACCCGGCAAAACACGGATATTACGGTCAGCATTTCCCGCTTTGATGACCAGTCAAGGCTCATAGAAGTGATCGATTCCAGTACTGGTCTGACAAGCATCACTACTTATAATTATGATGTTTCCGGAAAAATCATATCTATAAAAAATATTACCAAAGATACCAGTGACGAGATCAACTCCACTGAGATCCATTATTGGTTTTACAATACAACGGGCCAGCCGCAAAAAATGCTTCAAATTGTGAGTGGAACTGATAGCACGGAATATAAATTTCACACAGATGAAAAAGGTAATGTAATTGATGAGCAATCTTTCAGGAATGGTAATGCAGGAGAAATAATCTATTATTATTACGACGATAAGAACCGGATGACGGATATTGTGCGGTATAACGAGCGGTTGAAAAAATTGTTGCCGGATTACATGTTTGAATACGACGAGAACGATCATGTACTTCAAAAACTGACTACTTTATCCAACCTTCATTTAGGTTATCTTATCTGGAGATATGCTTTTAATGACAAAGGACTAAAGACAAAGGAAGCACTTTATAATAAAGACAAAGTGATGACCGGGAAAATTGAATATACCTACAGTTTTTCCAATTAAGTAAAAAAATGGGATTCATCAAGTATTTTTCTGATCCTCGTCATTTATTATGAGCAGATAATTTAGTTCCTTAGCATAGAAAGCGGCGGCCTGAGAATAAGTTGTTAGTTCATGGCAGAAGAACTTTTCATATTGAAAAACTGGCAAGAGCAAATAATTGTTTTTAATCACAATTTGCATATCCTCAGAATACGACCCACAAAAAAAGCCGTACATGATCTCCGGGTGTCTATAAAAAAATTAAGAAGCTATCTACGGCTCAGCAAAGAAATCAAAGGCATTCCCATAAGCAAAGAATTTGAAAACATAGATATTCTATTCAAAACAACAGGGCGCCAACGTGATTTTGAAATGAGTGCTTCGCTGTTATCCAGATATCGTCGAAAAGAAAACATCATCTTAATTCATTTCAGAAAAATACTGCAGCTTAATTGCCGGCTGACCCGAAAATGGTCGAAGCAGGCTGCACAAAATTTTAATGAAGATTGCCTGCAAAGATTGAGCGAAGAAATCAATTCTTCATTATCTGGTTTCACTGGTGAAGAAATGATACAAAAAATAGAAACACTGGTAAACAAAATTTATAAGAAAGCTGAAAAACTTTCAACTCATCTCAAAAAAAATGTCCATCAGATCAGGAAGCTGCTGAAGGATCCGTATTACTGGATAATTGCACTTCCTGAAAACGTTTCAGGCGACTCATTCAATATAAAGCTTTTCGGTAAACTTCTTGACAATTTAGGCGCCTGGCAGGATCATTTTATTTTTTTAAAAAAAATTGCTCTTTATAAAAAGGAATTCCTCGTAAAAAAAAATGAAGAATCTAAAGTTCTTAAAATTTGCAGCGAAGCTGCTAAAAAAGAGCAAGCTTTACTGTTCAACAAAATAAAAATTAACCTGAAGGAATTGGTTTCGAAATAAAAAAACCGCCCCGAAAAGATCGGAGCGGTTAGTGCCCGGGACAGATTCCCCGCCTGACCGACGTCAGTCGGGCAGGGAACCAGTACGCCGTTTCAATTCATTTTTCAACCATCTTTTGCCTGCTGCTGATTTTAAATATTTTTCTCGCACTCGTGCTGCTTTCCAATCAATGCTAGTTTCTGAATAAATGATTTTCCATTGCCTATGTCCTTTTGTAAATCTGTTTTTCCCTGCGTTATGCTCTTTTAATCGATTATTGATGTTTAAAGAAATTCCAGTGTACCAAGTCTGATCCAATAAACTTTCTATTACATAGATATGTACCATTTCATAAAAATAAAAACCGCCCCGAAAAGATCAGTGCGGTTAGTGCCCGAGACTGGATTCGAACCAGCACACCGTTTCCAGCGCTACCACCTCAAAGTAGTGCGTCTACCAATTTCGCCACCCGGGCATTTATTTCTGAAAACTTTTGTAAGAACTGCAATATATCTGATGCGTCTGCTCGCCGAGGCGAATCACCCGGCTGAGGAGTGCAAATTTAAGTGCTTTTATTTCTTCAAAACAATTCTGAAAGTAGTTCCTTTTCCCGGTTCTGAATGTTTTACAAATATTTCTCCTTTATGATATTGCTCAATAATTCGTTTGGAAAGACTGAAGCCCTAAACCCCAGCCTCTTTTTTTGGTTGTAAATCCCGGTTTAAAGACTTTTGAAATATTTTGCCTTGCTGATTCCTTTGCCGGTATCGGTAACATCAATAGTAACTGTATCGTTTTCATTCTTGAATATCAACTAGTGATACTACCCTTTCCTTCCATAGCATCCAATGCATTTTTTAAAAGATTTTCAATTACCCAGTCAAATAAAGGCGCTGAGATCATGAGCTGGACATCTTGTTCCTGACCATGAGTATTCACTGAAAAATTGACTTTTCCTGTAGCTCTTTTTCTTATATAATCAACCATGTTGTTGATCTGTTGTACCAGGTCCATCTTCTTCCAAGTTGCGGTGTGCTGCCGATCTTTCCAAAACGATCAGAAACCAACCGCAGACGGTCTACATCTTTTTCCAGTTCCTGAACAATTTTTTCATTTCCGGGTTTTTCTTTCAGCATTTCCACCCAACCTTCCAAAGAAGAAACAGGAGTGCCCAACTGATGAGCTGTTTCTTTAGCCATACCAGCCCATACCTGGTTTTGTACAGAACGATAGCTGCTGCGCAATGCAAGCAGAGTAACAATGATAAATAAACCAACAATGAATAATTGTACCAACGGGTAATAACGGACTTCATTCAGCAGTTTTGATATCGTCCATAATAATATCGATTGATTGTATCAGGATGTAATTGGATCACTCCATATCAATCGGTTCATGAATATGATTTAAATTTTTCAACGTTTTTCTGCAGATAATTTTACTTCCGCTGCATCTTGCAGAATCAAGATTACATAATACTCCGAATGGACTATCTTTCTCATCTGTTTCAATGATAGGAATATCGTTGTTTTCTGCAGTAATCGTAGAAGCAAGATCGGTATTCACGGCATCATTCGCGGTTCAGCAGTGATTTACTTGCCTCTACCCATTGCTCTACTTTTTGTTTTTCTTCCTTTGCAATTTTTCTGGCCAGGTATCTGGAATAAAAAATAGTACCGGTTACAATCAGAATTGCTACAACTGCCAATGCCGGTTCTCCAGTTAAATATTTGTTGAAACATGTTTCGAATTTAACAAGGATAAACCGGCTTCCCTTATTTTTGAATAAATATTTTAAACGCCTTGAGCTCATCACCCAAAGTTGCCGTTGTAATACTGAACTGGAATGGAAGAAAATATCTTGAAAAATTTCTTCCATCTGTACTTGCTTCCACTTATCCCAATTTTGAAATAATTGTTGCTGATAATGGCTCAACAGATGATTCAGTTTCTTTTCTTGAAACAAAATTATCCTGCCATCCGTATTATCTGCTTTGATAAAAATTATGGATTTGCCAAAGGATATAATGAAGCATTGAAACAGGTTGAAGCGGATTATTATGTTCTTCTTGAATTCAGATGTAGAAGTGCAGACACGGTTGGCTGGAACCGATGGTTGAGTCTACTGGAAAGTGATAAATCCATTGCTGCCTGCCAACCCAAAATTCTTTCGTATAACAATAAAAAACATATTTGAATATGCCGGCGCTGCCGGTGGCTGGCTGGATAAATATGGTTATCCTTTTGCCAAAGGAAGAGTATTTGATATTTGCGAAGAAGATCATGGGCAATATGATCAGGCTGAACCTATCTTTTGGGCAAGCGGTGCTGCCTTATTTATCCGGGCAAAAGTTTTTCATGAAATGAAAGGGTTTGATGAATATTTTTTTGCCCACCAGGAAGAAATTGATCTGTGCTGGCGAATTCAGCTGGCCGGATATAAAATTTATTCCTGTCCTGCGTCTGTCGTTTATCATGTTGGCGGTGGCACTTTGCCAAGAGGCAATTCATTAAAAACATATCTCAATTTCCGAAATAACCGGATCATGCTGTCAAAAAACCTTCCTTTTTTAAAAAAATTATGGGTAATGCCTGCTCAGAAGTTTGTTGGATAGCATATCTGCATGGAAAGGATTATTGACTGGGGATGGCGGTTATTTTATTGCCATTGTCAGGGCACATTTGGCTTTTGTAAAATGGTGGCTGTTTTATCAAAAAGAAAAGTGTTTTCCCAGTAACAAAGAAAGGAACCTTATCAGGTTATCTTGCAAAAAAACATGGCCTGGCAGCATTTTGTAAAAAAGAAAAAGTATTTCTCAGAAATTGTGAGAAAATCAAACTGATTTTTTATATTGAACCCTTATTTTTGCATCACAAAATTGCAATTATGGATCAATCAACAGGAATATCAACAGGAACTACAAAAAGTACAGGACAAAGATTTTACTCACAACTGGGTTTCTTCTTCTGCATTTCTTTTTTACCTGCAGGTTGCCTGTATTGTTGCATTTGTATTGGGTGGTTGTTATATGCTTATACACCAAGCGTTTTGAAAAGCCCGATGTAAAAGTTCAGGAAAGCACTTTGTATACGCCAAAGTATAAATAAGCAGGTTCAAAATTTTTTTCAAAAGGGCTCAATCCTTATTTTTGCAGCCCTTTAGTTCTTTATAAAGTGAATGTCAACGAAATCAAGTTCTTTAAATATGCGGAAGTAGCTCATTTGGTAGAGCACGACCTTGCCAAGGTCGGGGTGGCCGGTTCGAGCCCGGTCTTCCGCTCAGCGTCCATCAGTTCATCGCTGGTGGATTTTTTTTAACTTTATTTCTTCATCATGCCCTGGTGGTGGAACTGGTAGACACGCAGGACTTAAAATCCTGTGGGCCGCAAGGTCTGTGCGGGTTCAACTCCCGCCTGGGGCACTTTAAGCGATTCAGTAAATTGAGTCGCTTTTTTTATTGTGTACTTCGTTTATTTTTATATCTCTGAAAAATGTAACCGCTTCTACTCGTTTAGTAGAGATGTTCTTGCATGACTTGTATATTGTAGATTTGAAACAAACAATAAAGATGCCTTCTACTATTAAATGCCCGGAGTGTGGCACATGAATTTGAACCTAATGAATCTATTCGTGAAGAAATTCAAAAGAAGTAACAAGAAAGCCGAAGAATGGAAAAAGAAAAAAGAAAAAGAACTGGAAGAAAGCCTTCGGAAAAATATTAGTACTGATTTTGAAACAAAACTCCGCCTGCTTGAACAGACCAACAAGGATAATGAAGAAAAACTGAAATCTGCCCGCCAAAAAGAATTAGAATTTTTACAAAAAGAACAAACATTAAAAACGAAAGAAGCAGAATTAGAACTAACAGTCCAAAAAAGATTGCAAAGCGAAAGAGAAAAACTTTCTTCAGAAATCCGGAAAATCGAAGAACAAAAAATAGCTTCGAAAGAAAACGAATACCAGTTAAAATTAAAAGAGCTGGAAAAACAACTGGATGATCAGAAAAAACTGGCAGAAGAAATGAGACGAAAAGCTGAACAGGGATCTATGCAATTACAGGGGGAAGTGCAGGAACTTGCGCTGGAAGAAATGCTGAAAGTAACTTTTCCTTTTGATATGATCAGTGAAGTAGGTAAAGGAGTTCGTGGCGCTGATTGTATTCAAACAGTCAGGAACAATTTTGGCCAGGAATGTGGTAAAATAATTTATGAAAGCAAAAGAACGAAAGATTTTGCTGGCGACTGGATCGAAAAACTAAAAGCAGATATGCGAAATCAAAATGCTGATGTTGCTGTTATTGTCACGCAAGCAATGCCTAAAGACATGAACTCATTTGGGATCAAAGATGGTGTGTGGATCTGCAGTTTTACGGAAGTGAAAGCTCTTGCCCATGTGTTGCGGGATGGAATCATCAAAGTATTTCACACTGCAAAGACACATGAAAATAAAGGTGACAAAATGCATTTGCTCTACGATTACCTGACAAGCTCGGAATTTGCCGAGCAATGGAAAGCGATCCGGGAAGGATTCATGAGCATGAAACTTTCTATCCAGAAAGAAAGAGATGCAATGGAAAAATTATGGAAAGCACGGGAGAAGCAATTAGAAAAAGTTTTACTGAATGCAGCTCATGTTAAAGGCTCCATAGAAGGAATTGCAGGAATGGATTCAGTGGATCTGAACTTGTTGGAGAGCAGCAATGATGATGCATCATCAGAAGAATAAAATCCAATCCCAAAATTTGGGAAGAGATCAGCCAGCCTTAGTAAACAAAAAAAAATCACTTATAAAAATAGGCTATCCCCTTTTTCACACTTTGACCGGTAAACTGGTTGCTTTTCTCAGAAGAAAGTAGTATGAATGGAGCACCCATTGCAGCAGCAGCTTCTCTGATTTTTTTCGTAGCTTTTTTATCTGCTGATCCAAAAGTCTGGTATGATAACAGGCCTGATGTTTTTCCATGGACCTCGTCCCCTTTTTTTAACCCGGTTACAGCAGCAGGATCAGTTAAAATAACCACATTCTCCCAATCACTTTCCGATGTAACCACAATTTTAGGTGTGATAGTCTCGGTCCGGCCACTACCGTAAACAATTTTGGCAACCGCATAACGACTAATTGTCTGTTCAGCTGTCTCATTAGGATAAGTGTAAGCAATACTTACGTCACCTACTTTGGTAATTTTTACGTCAACGGTCTCTCCGTCATGTTTATACATTTTATCATTTGTTTGCGAAAATGCAGCTATTGCAAATAAACTGATGATCAGAAATGAAAATATTTTTTTCATAACAATATGGTTTAGGGAAACAAACTTAATTAAAAAAAAATAAATATTTAAATGATGTATTATTTATCCTGCAACCACCCATGTCAGCATCAGGTGCTCAAACTGTCTGTAATGAATGATTAAGTTCTGATCTAATTTTGAAAAAAAACAATGAATAGTTTCCTCGCTTTCATGTATATCCTTTAATTGAATATGCTCTATAAAATCTACTTCTCCATCGCCATACCATTTAAAGACGGCTTCTTTTGCAGACCAGAGAAGAGTCAGGAGTCGGGAGTCGGGACTCGGGAGTTGCTTATTGAAAATTGTTTCTTTCCTCCTCTGATAAAAATTTATGCCGGATCTTTATCAATCTTTTCTGTTGGGATTTCAATATCAATCCCTACCCTTCTGTCTTTGCTAACAATTGCTGCTGCATAATCGCCGCAATGAGAAATGGAAAAATGATATTGTTCATCGGGCAAAAAAGGTTTTCGGGTATCAGCGATCTTTATCAGTTCATAAGGAAAATCGGGAAACAGGAATTGCAGCAAAAATCGTCCGGCCAGATGCTGTAGTCGTTTATGCGGATGTGTTACATCCCGGTGCTGTGGCACATTTCCTTTAAAGAATTCTTCCGTTTCTTCTATCTTCCAGATACCGAGCCTTGTTGTATCGTTGATTGGATGTTGAAAAAAAATCGGCACAAAACCAATTTAAGATTTAAAATTGCATATTGCAACAGTGTATAAATTGACATTCAATCATCAATAATAATACCAAATGATTCTATCCGACAAACGAATTCTTGAAGAAATAGAAAAAGGCACTATTAAAATTGAACCTTACAGCAGAGAATGCCTTGGCAGTAATTCCTATGATGTGCATCTCGGCAAATGGCTGGCAACATATAAAGATCATATACTGGATGCAAAAAAACATAATAAGATTGAATATTTTGAAATACCTGAAGAAGGATTTGTTCTTATACCGCATATATTTTATCTCGGCGTTACAGAAGAATATACCGAAACGCATGCCCATGTTCCTTTCCTGGAAGGCAAATCATCAACCGGCCGTTTGGGAATTGATATTCATGCTACAGCCGGTAAAGGTGATGTTGGTTTTTGCGGTCACTGGACACTTGGAAATTTCCGTAAAGCAACCGGTAAAAGTGTATAAAGGAATGCCGATTGGTCAACTAATTTATTTTCCTGTAGAAGGTGAAATTGAAGTAAAATACAATCAAAAGAAAGATGCCAAATACAGCGGTCAGCCTGATAAACCGGTTGAGAGTATGATGTGGAAGAATAAATTTTAGCCACGAAATTGATAGCTAAGTTGAAAGCGAATTTCTATCAAAGCATTTCATACTCCAAATTTCTTATAATAAGCAATCAGCCAGGCCACCACTTCATTATAAGTTTCTTTTCCCGCAGGTTGATTATTGGCTTTCAGATAATGTCCGTAAAACCACATAATGACCGGTTCAATTGGATTTTTATATTTTTGATAAAAATCTCCAGTATTCTTTGATATCTTTTATCACCTGTGGATGTAATTTTTTCTGAAATTCTTTTGCCAGCACGCTATCCCTCCGATATACTTCGCTGATAGCATAATTATACATATCAAAATACATAGAATAACGAAATTCATTGGAAGGATAAGATCTGCAGGCAAGAAAAGCAACAAAGTTGGCTTCATTTTCTTTTGCATAACCAAGCTGATGTGCCATTTCATGTGTTGTTACAAAAGGTTCCAGAAAACGGGGAATAGTTGTATTCACCTGTGCTTCGCCGGAAAAAGGATTGTAATAACCCTGAAATCCAAGATAATTTCCTGCATAACTGTAGATAGGATGGTTTGACAGACTGTTCGGATGATATTTTAAAAAAGGATATTGTTCTGCCACATTTTTATACGCTTCATAACTTTCATTAAATAAGTTTTTCTTTTTATCCAATGAATCTCTTTGCTGATTCATTTACCAAGTACCGCATATTGATTCAGCCGGCTTTGAATAACTGTCGTTAAGTATCAAGGTCTGCTAAACGATATATGGTTTCACTTCCAGTTTTAACTGAGTAGCAATACCCTTGCGGTTATAATTTAAGTCCCCACAGCAGGTTAAAAACAACATAGAGGAACAGAAAGAAGAAAATGATCTGCTGCAATCCTGAAATAAAATATTTCCGGGTGATTCTTTTTTTAAAAAGCAATTTGAAAAACTGAAAAGTTCTGAAAAGAATGACAAGGATCAAGAAACGCATAAAAAATATCACCGATGCTGAAAGGTATCCATCCAAAAAGAAGCGCTGAACTTTTGAAATGACCGGATAAATACCATAGTGTATAATTTTTTTCCACCCATTCCGGATAAAAAGAAACCCATTTGATAGCAATAGCCAAAACGAATCAGTAAAACCCAACTCCAGCTTTTCATTAGCCGGGCAAACAAACGGGAAAGAAATTTTTGCAAACTGTCAAATTTTAAATATCTTCAAATCAAGCCATTAAATTAATGCAAGGCAGTCGAAAATAATCCAAAATCAGCTCTAAATTTTCGGCATTATTCCCCTACCTTTGCGTCCCTGAATTAATTTTAGGTAAAAGTTGAGTCATGAGTCATCGCCGGGAATTTGAAATAGCTTTTGTGGGATTAAAACCCGGTATTCATGAGTATCGATTATGAAATAAAGTGATAAGTTCTTTGAGGCATTTCAGCAGCAGGATTTTCGGAACTGCAAAGCCAATGTAAAACTGACCCTGGATAAGAAAATGCAGTTTTATGCTTGCTGAAGTTTGAAATCGGCGGCAGTCTGGAAGTAACCTGTGACCGTTGCAATAATAATCTTCCATTGGAATTATGGGATGAATTTAATATTACGGTAAAAATGGTGGAAGAACCTGAAGTGATGAATGAACAGGAAGAAGATCCGGATGTGTATTATATCGGCCGTGGTGAAAGTCATATTGATGTGGCCAACTGGATCTATGAATTCATCAACCTGAGCATTCCGATGCAGAAGACCTGCGATTATGAAAAAATGGATGGACCTTATTGTAACCCTGCAGCGATGGATGTGCTGAAAAAATTAGATGCAAAAAAAGAAGAAAACTACAAACCCGATCTGGAAAGGATTGGAAAAATTTAAAGATCTTGAATAATATGATTATTAGATGAAATATTTAAATATTTTTAATTATGCCAAATCCGAAACGCAGACATAGTCAGCAAAGAAGCGCAAAACGCAGAACACATTATAAAGCTACTGCTGCTACTTTGACCACTGACAGCACTACCGGTGAAACACATGTTCGTCATCGTGCCCATGTAAGTGAAGGAAAACTTTACTATAAAGGTAAAGTGGTTGCTGAAAAAGCTCCGGTCAAAAAGTAACTGACTATTTTACAATATCTGAATTCCAAAATCCATTAGTGAATCTGTTTAGCTTGGAATTTGGAATTTTGGAATTTTAATTTTAGAATTACTATGAATATTGGATTAGATATGATGGGTGGCGATTTTGCCCCGCTGGAAGCAGTAAAAGGAGTATCGCAATATTTATCTGAACAAAACAATTCCGCTGACCTTATCCTTGATTGGTGATCAACAACAGATTGAACAACTATTAGCAGAACATAAAGTATCCTACAGGATCATATTAAAGATCATTCATGCAGAACAGGTAATTGGAATGCATGAACATCCCACCAAAGCATTAAAGGAAAAACAACAATCTTCCATTGCAATTGGATTTCATTTGCTGGCATCCGGAAAAATAGATGCATTTATCAGTGCAGGAAATACCGGCGCCATGCTGGTAGGTGCATTATTCAGCATTAAAGCAATTGAAGGAGTATTACGACCAACTATTTCTACTATTATTCCCAAAGAAAATGGCGGCACAGGTTTATTGCTGGATGTTGGTTTGAATGCAGATTGCAAACCTGAACATCTGAACCAGTTTGCTGTGATGGGTTCTGTATATGCTCAATTGATCCTGGGTATTGAAAATCCCAAAGTGGGATTAATAAATGTAGGAGAAGAAGAAGGAAAAGGAAATATTCTTGGCGCAGGCCACCTATCCGCTGTTGAAAGAAAATAAGCATATTAATTTTATTGGCAATATTGAAGGCCGTGATATTTTAATGGATAAAGCAGATGTAATGGTTTGTGAAGGATTTACCGGTAATATCATTCTAAAATTGGCTGAATCACTTTATGAGTATCTCAGCCGGAAGGAAATATCAAGCACGAATATTTTGAACGTTTCAATTTTGAAATTTATGGCGGAACACCCGTATTGGGTGTAGCCAAACCTGTAATCATCGGTCATGGTATTTCCAATGCAAAAGCCTTTAAGAATATGATCAATGTTGCACAAAAAATGCTTGAGAAAAAAGTGCTGCGAAAAATGAAAGAAGAATTAGTCTAAACGAAGGAAGTAATGGTCCTCCGATGAGAAAAGTTTTGGCATGAAGGGTGCAGAAATGTATTTTTGCACTCCCAAAAAAGCAAAAAGGTTGATCTCGTAGCTCAGTTGGTAGAGCACAACACTTTTAATGTTGGGGCCCTGGGTTCGAGTCCCAGCGGGATCACAAAAACAGTCTCAGTACTGCCCAATTCGTCACGAATCCCCGCAAATAATTGATTGGCGGGGATTTATATTTTCACTACTCTCCGATTCGAAACGCTTTTCGTCACTTTTTGGTTCACCAATGTTTCACCAAAATGCATTGTTTCACCAAAAAATTAATTAATTATGAAAGCGTCTATTGTTTTCTTCCCTAATGAAGCTAAAAAGAATCAAAAAACAGGTAAGATTCCGGTTTATATGCGGATCTGCCATCGGCGATTAAAATGTGAATCCAGACTAAATGCAGAAATTACATCTCTGGAACTCATTAGATGGGATTCAATTACTATGCGGCTATCAGGAGGTAATTGCGCAATCAACCACATCCTGGAAAGACTCAACCAAAAATTTCAGGATTGCCTGATCCTGAATTCCACCACTATGCCTTCCATCACTGCAGAATGGATAAAGGACTATGTTCTTGGAAAGATTAACTCCCAACAAAGAAGTGTGTTGCAGTTTGTAGATGATTATTTTCAAAATGGCATCGCTAAAAACGCAAACAAATCACCTGGAACAATAAAAACATATAAAAGGGCCATCAATCATCTGGTTAAGTTTCTTGGATTCAGAAAGCAAAAAACGCTAACCTTTGAACATTTGGATTACATTTTTGCAAGTGATTTTAAAAATTATCTCGTGAACACCAACCTGCCGCTAAATAAATTTGGAATGACAGAGGCTTCAGCGGCCGTAATAATCAAAAAATTCAGGTCAATATTTTCTCAAGCGGTAGCCCAGGAACTCCTTCTTAAGAATCCATTTAAGTTAGTGAAAATCAGAACAAAGTCACCAAGAAAAGAAAGGCTTACAGTTCACCAGGTAAAATTCATCTGGAAGCTTGATCTGAACGATTTCCCCTACCAGCAGCCCTACAGGGATATATTCCTCTTTTGCGTATTTACCGGCTTAGCCTATAACGATGCCATGTCGCTGACATGGCTTAATTTAGAAAGAAGGGATGATGGAAATATTAAATTGACAATTAACCGGCAAAAGAGTGAAGTTATAACTGAAAGTTTTCTTCCTTCTTATGCCATTGACATTGCAAAGAAATACCAAACAACTGCAGAATGCGAGATCAGGCATAATGTATTACCTAAGAGATCAAATAAAGAGGTCAATTCACAATTAAAGACAATTGCTAATATGACTGGAATTCCGATAAAATTAACTACTCATACTGCACGCCACACTTTCCGCCAATTATTAGCGGAGGCCGGAATTGCGGATTATGGCGTTATAAAAAGAATGATGGGCCAAAGCAGAAGGGGTGATGTAGATGAAGTGTATTATGAAGTTACAGAAAACAGGTTGCTTGAGGCAAAGACGAAATTTGAATATTATTTAAATCAAAATTTATGACATTCGATCTTCTCGAGGAAGTTGAACAGCCCTTTAATGATGAAATAAAAAGAATCAACCAACAATTAAAGATCAGTGAACTAGAATTTCTTCAATCTGATTTCGCCTATAATCGCAACGAAATTTTATTTCCAATCCAACTTTACGAAATAAGCAAAGTCTATTCTGAGTTAGCATTCTCAAATAGTGAGAAAATTATTTTGAAATTTCGAGAACTTGGAATTCCATTACCCAAACTTAAATGGATTATACCCTTGGAGAACATTTTGAATGTGTTTTCTAATATTGAAAATAATGGAGAGATTTTGCTAATAAAGAAGAATATTATCCACTTTATCCATTTGCATCTCAAAAGTAAAATAAGAAATGAAATCTTCCTCTGGGGAAACCAAATCGTCAAATCAAAAATGAAATTTGACTTAAAACATTATTACAAGCTAATTTTTCGCAGGATTAAGGATGGCAACGGAAGACTTAGAACTTATAAAAATGAAATAGAAAGGCAGATTGAAAATGAAATTTTAGAAATGCGATCCCTTTTTCCCGATTGGGACCAGTTTTCTGAATGTTTTCTTTCGATCATTGCAGGTAAGACTGAATATAACTATTTAAAGGACATCCTCCAGAGTTGTTATTATGAACACCGCAATATTTCAAAACGACAATTTTTTTGTAAGATTTATGACCTCTTTAGATTGATTTGTAAGGATGAAGATTTATTAAGTGAGGCAGAATTTAATGATCGCACTGAAATGAAAATTAACCAGAAATCTGAAAAAACTTATTACGATGGGGACTATGAGGACTACAAATATAAGAAGCTTAGAAAACTGATTTACAAGAAGTAATAACATCAAGCGGAATTTATTGGTTCATTTGTATAAAAGAATTTGTTTTCATTTTGATTTAAAATAAAACAAAATGAAAACCCAAGAAGAAATCCTCCAAACAATCCAGCAAGACATCGCTGAACTTAAGAAAGGTCTGCTTAAGCCGGTCCTTCCTCCCACAGTATCTGAGAAATGGGTGTCACGAAGCCAAGTAATGCAATTTTTTAATTATGCGCCAACACAAATGGCTAGTCTGGAAAAATCCGGAGAATTGATCGTTACCAAAGTTGGTAAACGAAAATTCATTCTGAGGGATTCCATCACAATGCTTCTGGATAAAAATATTCAGAGTAATCAACAATCTGATTAATCTTTTAAATGTTGGTGATGAAAGCAAAAATTGCTGTAAATTTTATCGCACACCTAAACTCAATATGGCCATTAATGTTTAGTGACAGTAGGCTTAAAGGGATTGATATCAGCGTATACTGCAAGCTGTTTTTTATCTGGAACCGAAACTTCTTTAATAATCCAATTTCAATTAATCGCAAACAATTCGTTCCCTTTATACTCTCAAAGAACCGCTATGCGCCATCATTAAGGAGACTCCACAATGCTGGTTATATAAATTATAAGCCTGGAAGGTATAATACAATATTAGCAGAAATAACAATGACACGGCTCGATAAAAATGAAACGGGTAGCAATAACGAGTTACTCAAATCCCAAAGTGGGACACCAATTGTCACAGAACCGGGAATAAATAATCCCCAAAACAATACCTTAAGTGTCCCATATCAGTTACCAATAATAAAACAAGAAAACATTAAACAAATAAATACTTACAATAGCAATTTTTCAGAAAAAATAAATAGGGAAAAGAATATAAACCTTGAAGCCGGTGTCACAAATTTGGGACAGTTTGAAAATATCCCGGAACAAATCACTCCTACGATGCCTGATTTTCCAACAATTAATAAATATTTCGCCCTCAATGGATTTACGGAAGACGTCGCCAGGAAATTTTGTCAATATAACAATACTAAAGGGAAGGCTTTTTCTGATCTCCAAAAGGACTGGAAGTACTATGCAGACATTTTCATGGCGAGAAAACATAAGGCAAAGAAAGGAGCCTTTAATCAAGTGCAGACTGAAAATATTCCATATTCATCCAAATTTAGCCTCTCGGATGAAATAATGAAAGTTGCAATTCAATATCGTATTTATGACCTGATGGGAAAAAATGAACGATCAGACAATTTGCTTGCAGAAGCATATAGGTCAAATAAATTGAATGATGATTTGGTAATAAAAGACAGGCCCCTATTAATTAGACTTGCTGAAAAGATTGCTGCTTCAAATTATGGCAAAAGCCAGTTGAAGTAAACAAAAACCCATTTCCTTCTTCTGTTGTACTTTTCAAGATGCAATCAAACTCATTCCTGCTATATGGCGCCAATGGCTATACCGGCGAATTAATTGCCCGTTATGCAAAGCAATATGATCTGCAACCCATCCTTGCCGGCAGGCGAAAAGAAGCAATAGAACCGCTTGGCAAACAAGCTCCAGTTTCCATACAGAATTTTTGATCTGAATGATAGAGTTGCTTTACTAGCAGCATTGAAAGAAGTGAAAGTAGTAATACATGCAGCAGGCCCTTTTCAATTTACAGCAAAGCAAATGGTAGAAGCCTGTTTGCAAACGGGAACACATTATCTGGATATAAACGGAGATATTGCTGTGTTTGAAATGATAAAGCGATATGATGATGCTGCCAAAAAAGCCGGAATCATGCTGCTGCCGGGTGCAGGCTTTGATGTAGTGCCTACCGATTGCGTGGCCTTGCAATTAAAAAAATTGTTACCCGATGCTGTTGCCCTGCAATTAGCATTTGCCACATTGGGTGGTGGACTGTCTCATGGCACTGCAATCACCATGGCTAGTAAATTAGGTGAAGGGGGTGCAGTAAGAAAAGATGGAAAAATAATTCGTAAACCGCTTGGACAAAAAGGAATGTGGGTTGATTTTGGTGTAAAAAAATTATTTGTGATGAGTATTCCCTGGGGTGATATTTCCACTGCTTATTTTACTACTGGCATACCAGATATAGAAACGTATACCGGCATGTCTAAAAAAGTATATTCCATATTAAAGTTGCAACCCCTGTTTAACTGGTTGCTTCGGACAAATTTTGTTCGTAATTATATTAAGAAAGAAAATAAACCAACGACCTGCAGGCCCCACCGATGAACAACGAAGCAAAGCCACCAGCTTAGTATGGGGACAGGTAACAAATGCTGAAGGCAAAACAGCTACTGCACGGTTAAGCGGCCCTGAAGGATATACTTTAACCACTCATAGCTCATTGATCATGGTGAAAAAAATATTGAATGGAAATTTTACTCCGGGTTATCAAACACCCGCCAGTGCTTATGGAGAAAACTTAGTGATGGAAATTCCGGGAATTCAAAGGGTGATTTTGAGTTGAAAGGTTTTGGATTTTCGGTTTGAAGACAGGAACCAAGGCAAAGAAAAAAAAGTTCTTGTGTAAAGTATGAATTCCGCTAAGAGAGATTTTGTGGAAAGAAAAATTAATTGGGCACTACTAAAGTTTTCTGCAATAAGAATTGCGAATTGAAAAAAAACTTCGATATCATTACCCTAACTGCAATGAAGATTGCGAATTGCAATAGGTTCAATTTCAGACACTAAGTTTTTCATACTGCTCAAACAGTGTCGTATATTTATGTGTTAGCTGCAATGCGCCCAACGACCCAATACTTCGAAACAAAGACGAAATTATGATACCTGAAGAAATACAAGCACTATTTAAATTCATAGATTATTTAGACACGAAGAAAATTGAATATATTGAAAAATACATTCCGCTTTGTGACGAACTCAAAAATCTAGACATCCAAAGGTCAAAATTAAAACCTAAGAATAATTACATCGATAAACAGCAGTATGATGACATACAAAAGGAAATATCAGAAAAATTTCTACCGATTACACAAAACATTTACATTCCAGTTTTAAACAAACTGAAAGAATTGGAAATATGGGATGGCGATGATGTTTTCACGAGTATATGGAATAAAAACGCTTCTGCAATCCATGATTTTAAAGAACATTTCACATCAGAAGATGCTGATAAAATAAAGATTTACAAGCAAAAGTATTTAAGCTTTAGAAATGAAACTAATAGCAATTTTCTTTGCTTGCAATTTATATTTAGTAATCTAGATGAGATTCTAAAAGAGCTTTTCGATTTTTTTAAGGACACTAATCAAAATGAATTTGAAAGTTTTGAAACTAAAACAATTAAAGTTGATAACATTAAAGATGCTGTAAAAGGCTTCATGGAGAATAAAGAAAGGAATGTTCGCTTTGAAATACCTCAAGAAAGCCTTTTTGATTATCAAAATATAAAACAGTATCTACCTCAATTGCCTAATATAAAAAATGAAATATTTATGGGTCACAAAATTGAAGTTGGCGATATAACCAATAACTCAGGACAAATTATTATTGGCAAGGATATAAAAATATCGGACTCGTTAAATGGCAAAAACGACACTGCCGACAAAATCACGGATTTAATCAACCTAATTAGGAATGAACAAAATATTAGGGATGAGCAAAAGCAATCGCTAATTACAAACTTTGACAAAGTCAGAGAAGAAGTTTTGGAAGAAAAGCCAGACAAATCAAAAATTTTCAAATGGCTATCTACAACAAAAGGAATTTTGGAGAATTTAGTTTTAAGTCATCATGTAACAGAAGCTGTTCATTGGGTTTATAACAATTTAAATTTTCTTATTCATTAGATTTTCAGATGATTTGAAGCACATGCAGCTAACATTGGTGACTGATGCACAACTACACTCCCAAAAAATAAATCAGCAATGACTTTCTGGTTTTTTTGAAACCAATTTTCTATGCTTCTTTTTTTGCTTTTGGGTATTACCGTGCCGGATAACGCCGGACTGAATGAAAAATAAAAAAACAAAGCTTCCCTAAGTTGTTCTTGATCTCTTTCATCTTTACCATTGCCATTACTTTTATTTTTCTGCTTTCCCATTTCAATAATTTCTTCAGGTTATAAGCAATGGCGGACATGAGTATGCATTTGGCTGCCTGTTTGATTCCTCTTGTATTCACCCGCCGCATCGCCAGATAATTTACCAGCGTTCCTAATACAGGTTCTACTGTTGAACTGCGCAACCGCTTTATATTTTGCCGGTTCATTGTTTCCATTCTTGCATGCATCCGGTCATAATACGGTTTGTCTATGCTGTCATCAATCTTTTTAAAATCGCTTTTACCGATACACACACTTCTTAATGCACAATGCCTGCAATCTTTGCTGCTACTGCGATATACTTTCATTTTATAACCCAGCGATGTAGTAATAAGTTTTTTGAAGGGTAAAAATTTTCCCTGTTGACAAACATAGCGGTCATTTTCTTTATCGTAAGTAAATCCTTCTCTCGATGGTTTGTACTGTCCAAAGTTGGGAATATAACCAGTAATGTTATTTTCTTCCAATGACTTTAATGCTTCACCACTGCTATAACCCGCATCCGCAAACACCTCTTCTATTTGCAATCCTTCTTGTTTTAAATTATCAATAGTATTGTTTAATAAGGACGGTAGGCACTGGCTGTCTTTTTTATCTGCATGATCCGTTTGTATCTGCGTAATAACATGATGTGCTGTATCCACACTTACCTGCGCTGTATAATTCAACTGCCGTGGCTTACCGGGTTTTACACTTGCTCTTGCATCAGGATCCGTTGTACTGTAATGCGTATGGTTGCTCACAAACTTTGCCCGTTGCTGTCGTTGGGTACTTCCTTTGGGCATATCCTTGTACGCTTTGGCTTTCCACTGGTGATGAAGCTCTACAGCTTTATATCTTGTTGCACTTACTGTTTTATTTTCTTTATCATCTTCTTCACTTTGCTGTTCTTCATTTTTCAATTCATCGGCATACGCTGATGTATCATCCAGAATTTCTTTTTCTGTTAAGCTATCCATGCTTGCATTGGCTTTCACTGCTACACTATCCATCACCTGCCGGCGGCCCGCTACCATACCTTTATCTATACACTGTTTCAATACTTCTTTAAATAATTGTTTGAATAATTCTTCTCCGTATAATTGTCTTGTTCTGCTTAATGTGCTGTGCCAGGGCAACGGTTCATCTATATCATATCCAATAAAAAATAACATGTCCAGTCGCATACTTACTGTGTTCATTATTCTTCTGTCACTGCCCAGGTTTTCCAAATATCCAATGAGCATCAGCTTGAAGAACACAACGGGGTCAATGCTCTGCTGACCTTCGGTGCCATAATACTTTTCCGTGGCTTTATACAGCCAGTGCAGTTTCAGCATTTCTTTTAAGCGCCGGTAGAAATTATCCGGCGGCACACGATCTGATAGCTGGAATTGCTTAAACAGTTTTTCAGAATAATTTTTTTTGCCTTGCATACCTTAAGTTACTTCCTTCACAAAGGCAAAAACAAATATCTTTATGAACAAGATGTGAGTTGCGCAACAAGCACATTGGGTGACTGATGCACAACTACACTCCCAAAAAATAAATCAGCAATGACTTTCTGGTTTTTTTGAAACCAATTTTCTATGCTTCTTTTTTTGCTTTTGGGTATTACCGTGCCGGATAACGCCGGACTGAATGAAAAATAAAAAAACAAAGCTTCCCTAAGTTGTTCTTGATCTCTTTCATCTTTACCATTGCCATTACTTTTATTTTTCTGCTTTCCCATTTCAATAATTTCTTCAGGTTATAAGCAATGGCGGACATGAGTATGCATTTGGCTGCCTGTTTGATTCCTCTTGTATTCACCCGCCGCATCGCCAGATAATTTACCAGCGTTCCTAATACAGGTTCTACTGTTGAACTGCGCAACCGCTTTATATTTTGCCGGTTCATTGTTTCCATTCTTGCATGCATCCGGTCATAATACGGTTTGTCTATGCTGTCATCAATCTTTTTAAAATCGCTTTTACCGATACACACACTTCTTAATGCACAATGCCTGCAATCTTTGCTGCTACTGCGATATACTTTCATTTTATAACCCAGCGATGTAGTAATAAGTTTTTTGAAGGGTAAAAATTTTCCCTGTTGACAAACATAGCGGTCATTTTCTTTATCGTAAGTAAATCCTTCTCTCGATGGTTTGTACTGTCCAAAGTTGGGAATATAACCAGTAATGTTATTTTCTTCCAATGACTTTAATGCTTCACCACTGCTATAACCCGCATCCGCAAACACCTCTTCTATTTGCAATCCTTCTTGTTTTAAATTATCAATAGTATTGTTTAATAAGGACGGTAGGCACTGGCTGTCTTTTTTATCTGCATGATCCGTTTGTATCTGCGTAATAACATGATGTGCTGTATCCACACTTACCTGCGCTGTATAATTCAACTGCCGTGGCTTACCGGGTTTTACACTTACTCTTGCATCAGGATCCGTTGTACTGTAATGCGTATGGTTGCTCACAAACTTTGCCCGTTGCTGTCGTTGGGTACTTCCTTTGGGCATATCCTTGTACGCTTTGGCTTTCCACTGGTGATGAAGCTCTACAGCTTTATATCTTGTTGCACTTACTGTTTTATTTTCTTTATCATCTTCTTCACTTTGCTGTTCTTCATTTTTCAATTCATCGGCATACGCTGATGTATCATCCAGAATTTCTTTTTCTGTTAAGCTATCCATGCTTGCATTGGCTTTCACTGCTACACTATCCATCACCTGCCGGCGGCCCGCTACCATACCTTTATCTATACACTGTTTCAATACTTCTTTAAATAATTGTTTGAATAATTCTTCTCCGTATAATTGTCTTGTTCTGCTTAATGTGCTGTGCCAGGGCAACGGTTCATCTATATCATATCCAATAAAAAATAACATGTCCAGTCGCATACTTACTGTGTTCATTATTCTTCTGTCACTGCCCAGGTTTTCCAAATATCCAATGAGCATCAGCTTGAAGAACACAACGGGGTCAATGCTCTGCTGACCTTCGGTGCCATAATACTTTTCCGTGGCTTTATACAGCCAGTGCAGTTTCAGCATTTCTTTTAAGCGCCGGTAGAAATTATCCGGCGGCACACGATCTGATAGCTGGAATTGCTTAAACAGTTTTTCAGAATAATTTTTTTTGCCTTGCATACCTTAAGTTACTTCCTTCACAAAGGCAAAAACAAATATCTTTATGAACAAGATGTGAGTTGCGCAACAAGCACATTTGGCTTTGCGCAAGTTGGGCTGATGAATAAAGCCAATCAACATTTGTAATTCTAATCAACTTCAGTAACTTGGCTGTGATAAGAAAAAAGTTACGGCCAAGCGAACGACAGGAACACTGAATATCCAACCTGCACAAAGCCCTGCTCGTTGTATGTCACCCTATTTAGACACAGCGTACCTATTTGACAAGACCAAAAACGTTGCCATGCTGCCCAACGCTATTTTTAGCACATTGCAAGGCACACAAAACCCCTACACAAAGCCAACCTTGCAAAGAGCTAAAAATACCATCGCACAGCCCGCCCACCCCGGCTGACGAATATCTATCATCATTTGTTCGACACTTCAGCAATATATCATTACTCAGCACCCAAGCCCACCCACCACCCAACTGACGGAATTTATATGAACTTCACCATAAACATCAGCTAACAATTATAATCATCAACAAACAAGTATAACAGGTTGACAATTGACAATCAGTACCTAATGGTAATTTTAGAAACATTAATATTAACTTTGGAACGATTCAAAATAAGGAGATGAAGTTTTCAGACCCATTTAAAATATTACCACCCAACAAAAGATGGGCGCCGACACAAAGCCAAATGGACGCTTTTCAAAATGCCTACGAAAAGCTATTGCCACCGTTGGTTTACAAAATCAGACTTGCAGTAGCTAAGTGGAGAGACGAGGGTTATCAAGGTGCTTCGAATACTTCAAAATCTTTGCTCAATTTTTGGTTCAACCAAGAGCATCTTATTGCAAAGACAAAATTCAGTTTTTTCTTTTCTCAACGTGAAGCCATTGAATCAATAATTTACTTGTATGAAATAGCCAAGGCGAGGGACAAATACGAGTTAATGCGTTTCGACTCTTCGCAACGTGTCAGCACCGGTATGTTTGACGAAAACTGGACACGTTATGTTGTTAAAATGGCAACTGGTGCAGGCAAGACAAAAGTAATGGGCTTGACCTTGGTGTGGTCTTACTTTCATAAACTCTACGAAGCAGACAGCACATTATCAAAAGACTTTTTAGTTATCGCTCCCAATATCATTGTGCTAAACCGATTACGCAAAGACTTTGATGGTTTGAAAATGTTTTTTAATGAACCGTTCTTTCCTGACAACGGCTATGATGACAAAGACTGGAAAAACGATTTTCAATTGTCGCTTCACATTCAAGATGACTTAAAACCAATTACAGAATCAGGTAACATATTTCCTGACTAACATTCACCGAGTATTTTTTAACGAAGAATCCGAACAAGATTTTGAAACAACTTTTTTAGGATTAAAACCAAAACCCGATGCTGATACTTCAAAAGGCTTAGACCTTGGAAAAGTAATGAGAAGCGATAAGATAAAAGATTTGGTTGTATTGAATGATGAAGCACATCACATACATGACAGTTCTTTAGCTTGGTTTAAAAGCATTGAAGACATTAGTAACAAATTGAAATTAAAAACCGGAAAAGGAATAAGTCTCCAAGCAGATTTTTCCGCTACTCCGAAACATAACAACGGCGCCATTTTCGTCCAAACTATTTGCGACTATCCTTTGGTAGAAGCCATCAAACAAAATGTTGTTAAGTCGCCAGTCTTACCTGATGAAGTATCAAGGCAAAAAATTCAAGAAAAAGATTCTTCTGATTTTGTGGAGCGTTACAGAGATTATATTCATTTGGGTTATTTAGAATGGGAAAAGCAATATAATGAGTTAAAAAACTATAAAACGCCTATCCTCTTCATTATGACAATGAGTACCAGAGAAGCAGACCAGGCAGCTGCATTTTTGGAAAGCAGTTATCCTTCATTAAAAAATTCTATTCTTACGATTCATACTAACAATTCAGGCGAAATAAAAGAAACTACATCAAGCAAAAAAGATAAGGAGGAATTGGAGATATTTACGAAAAGCGGCAGACGAAATAGACTCAGACCATTCACCATATAAAGCAGTCGTTTCGGTTTTAATGCTTCGTGAAGGTTGGGACGTTAGAAATGTAAGCACCATTGTTGGGCTTCGACCATTTGGTGCAGATTCTAAAATTCTTCCCGAGCAAACCATTGGTAGAGGCCTGAGAAAAATGTTTTCATTAGATATTCCTGAAAAATTAGTTGTGGTTGGGACACCAGCGTTTTTAGAATTTGTTGAAAGCCTGAAATCAGAAGGAGTAGAATTTCAATACAGCCCGATGGGCAAAGGGTCCAAAGGTAAAGCACCTGTAATTGTGGAAGTTGATAAAGAAAATCCTAATAAAGATTTAGATGTATTGGATATTCCGATTCCCCAAATGAGCCCAAGAATATATAGAGAATTTAAAAACTTGGAATTGATTGAAGTTGGTAAATTCAAAAACGAAAAGGTAACGCCAAAGAAATTTAATAAAGATGAATTGAAGGAAATTGTTTTCACTGATATTGACGGAGATTTTTCACACAAAACAATTTTCAAAGACACTACACCCGATTATAGGAATGTAATAAGCTTTTTTACTTCTGCCATTTTAAAAGACAGTCGATTGGTTAGTGGTTTCAATATTCTTTATCCAAAAGTGGAAAGCTTTATCAAATACCAACTATTTTCCGGAGAAGTGGAATTGGGCGACCCACAAACAATGCGTAATCTTTCAGAAGTTCATCCAAAGGAAATTTTGAAAACAACTTTCAAGAAAGCTATTGATGAATTAACAGTAACAGACAAAGGAACAGCCGAAGTAAAAAATTTTATTTCATTAAAATTGACAAAACCTAAAGTTGCAGAAAACCAACCCTTCCTTGTTCCAAAGAAATCAGTATTTAATAAAATAATTGGTGAAAACCCTTTTGAATTAGAAATGGCTTCCTATCTAGAAAGTCGTTTTGATGATGTTGTATCTTATGCTACAAATACAAGAGGAGAAGGCGGTATTAATTTCAGCATAGAATATCAAAGGGAAGATGGAAATATTGCCCCATACTTTCCTGATTTCTTCATTAAAACTTCTCCAACTACTTTCTTTATTTTAGAAACGAAAGGAAGGGAAGATTTGGACGATATCCGAAAAATTAAGAGACTTATAAGTTGGTGTAATGACATCAATTCCGCACAGAATGACTATTCATATAACCCAGTTTATGTAAAGCAAGAGAAATGGGAAGAGACAAAGAATAATTTGAAATCATTCAAAGACTTGCTTTTACTTTTTGCAGTTAAAGAATTAAACGTGGAATTATCAAAAGAAGAAGCAATAAAGTTATTAAACAAGGGTGTTGACGTCTCAAATTTTGGCGACCCAGTTGAGTGGCAAAAGAAGGTGAGAGAAGACAGAAAAATTGATTAGCGTATGAAATTAGTAGATAGCAATATTTTAATTTATGCCGCTCAGCCGGAACATCTAATATTAAAGGCACTACTTCAAGGAAATGATGTGGCGGTATCAAATATTTCAAGACTCGAAGTATTGGGTTATCATAGAATTACCGAAGACCAAAAGAAGTTCTTTAATGCAATTTTTGCTTTAGTACAAATCATTGAAGTTGATAAAACTGTTATAGACAAAGCCATAGAAATAAGGCAAGGCAAGAATGTAAAAGTTGGCGACGCTATTATTGCCGCCACAGCATTATTGAACTCTGCGGAATTAATTACAAGGAATGTTGATGATTTCAAACATCTCCCATCTATCAACATTACAAACCCATTGGGCAAATGAATTTAAGCGATACTGATAAAAAGAAAATGATTGAGCTAGTTAAAGCAGGCGAAAAACTGCCGAAAGAGTTTATCTATAAACTTTTTTCTGATGAAGAAGATGTTTTTCTTTTTTGGAACGGAAGGAAAGAGGATGTGACTAATGTTGCTTTACCTTTTCACAGCATAGAACATATTGATGAGCCAAGAAAGGAAAAAGATAAAGCACAATCAGCAATGTTTGAAACTGATTTTAGAGGAAGACAACTGAAAGGCTGGACAAACAAACTAATTTGGGGCGATAACAAACTTATTCTTTCATCATTGGCAAATGGCCCAATTAGAGATGAGATTGAAAAAGAGGGTGGCTTAAAACTCATATACATTGACCCACCTTTTGCTGTGGGCTCTGATTTTGGCTTTAGTATTGAAATTGGAGAAGAAACAGCGGAAAAAAAGCAAAGCATCATTGAAGAAATTGCATATAGAGATACTTGGGGGAAAGGAATTTCGTCCTATTTAACAATGATGTATGACAGGTTAAAATTGATGCATAAACTTTTGGATTCAAATGGTAGTATTTATGTGCATTGTGATTGGAGAGTAAGTGCTGTTATGCGTTTAATTTTAGACGATGTTTTTGGAAAGGAAAATTTTTTAAATGAATTAGTTTGGTGCTATTCAGAAAGAGAATTATCTACAGAATACTGGAATAGAAAACACGATGACATACTTTTTTATGCAAAAGACAGTGAAGATAAAACAAGAACATTTAATTGGCAGGAAGTAGCACACGATTACTCAGAAGGCACAATAGGCAAATTTAAATTGACAGATGAAGATGGAAGGCTATATCAGCTTCGTGGCGTGAACGTAAAAGGTAGTCCTTGGAAAGGTAAGCATGGAATTCCATCTGAGGTTGAGAAAACAAATCCTGAATGGGTCTATAGAGATTATCTTGATGAAAAAGAAGGAATAAGACCTAGAGATTGGTGGGCTGATATTCCTTTTATAAACAGAGCTGCACAAGAAAGATTAGACTATCCAACACAAAAACCAGAAGCTCTTTTAGAACGTATTATTAAGGCAAGTAGCAACGATGGTGATTTAATTGCAGATTTCTTTTGTGGTAGTGGTACCACTGCTTCAGTTGCAGAAAAATTAGGACGTAAATGGATTACATCTGACTTGGGTAGATTTTCAGTTCACACAGCTAGAAAACGTTTAATTGGGGTACAGAGAGAATTACAAGCAAGCGGTAAAGATTTCAGAGCCTTTGAATTACTCAACCTTGGTAAATATGAACGTCAGTTTTTTATGGACGATCTTACCAATGGAAAACGCAAAGCCAAAGAAGATTTATATGTAGATTTAATTTTAGAAGCATACAAAGCAAGACGCATAGACGGACACAGCACCTTGCACGGTAGTAAGGCTGGTCGTTTCGTAAATGTTGGCCCTTTAGATGTTCCGGTAACACAAAGCCGATTGATGGATATTTTTGAAGAGTGCCGCCAGAAACTCTATACCCAAGTTGATGTATTAGGCTTTGAATTTGAAATGGGATTAACACCTCAATTCATTCAGGAACTAAAAGAGAAAGGTGTATCTATTACACTCAAATACATTCCGAAAGATGTATTTGACAAACGAGCCGTTGAAAAAGGACAGGTGAAATTCTTTGATGTAGCGTATTTAAACTCCAAAGAAAAAATAAAAGGTAAAACTATAACGATTGACCTCACCGACTTTGTTACACATTACACACAAGATGATATTGAAGAACTGCAACAGACAATGAGAGCGGGAAGCAAAGTGGTAATTGAAGACGGACAGATCTACAAAATAGAGAAAGACAAAAACGGAATTATCACACGAACTGTCCTTACCAAAAACTGGTTTGATTGGGTTGACTATTGGGCAATTGACTTCAACTATGAAGACAAAAAAGAAATCATCAAAATAAAAAATGAGAAAGGCGAAATAGAAGAAAAATGGACTGGTAATTATTTGTTTGAAAACGAATGGCAAAGTTTCCGAACCAAGAAAACACCGATACTTGAATTCACAAGCATAGCCCACGAATACAAATCATCAGGAAAGTATAAAGTGATGGTTAAAGTAGTGGACATATTAGGTATCGATACAAGTAAAATAATTGATTTAATAATTAAATAATGGCTATACCTGAATCACAACTTGATACTTGGAGCCATCAAGGTTCAATAACCAATTCTGCAAATACGGGCAATTCAGTTAAAAATGCCTTGGATTCTTATACAGGTTTTCCAGATGGCGTATCCTTCGATGTATATTTATCAGGTTCATATAAAAACGACACCAATGTTTACGGTGAAAGCGATGTTGACGTAGTCGTAGAATTGACTTCATCATTTCAAAACAACTTAACACAAGACCAAAAAGATGCATTAGGTTTCACTTCAGCAAATTATGGCTTGTCGGATTTTAGGAATAATGTTGAAGCTTGCATTAGTGCATATTATGGTGCTAACAATATTACTCTTGGGAATAAGGTAATCAAAATTAACCCAACAACAAACCGACTAGAAGCTGATGTTTTAGTTTGTACCCAATATCGACTTTATTATGGGACATTGAATGCTAACAACCATCAAAAAGGGATTGTATTTACAACTAGAAACACTAATCAAAAGATTTACAATTTTCCTAAAAAGCATTCGGATAATGCAACAATGAAACATCAAGGAACAAGTCAATGGTTTAAACCAACTGTTCGGATTTTTAAGAATATGAAAAATCATTTGGCGAACAATAATGGTTTTCAAAATTCCATTGCTCCATCGTACTTCATAGAGTGTATGCTCTCAAATATCCCCAACAATCAATTTGGTACAAATTATCAAACAACTATAATTAACTGCCATAATTATCTTACTCAAAGCTCCAAAGACAATTTCATGTGTTTGAATGGAGTTCGACCATTATGGGGAAATACAACTGAAAATTGGAATCAGGCTGACGCAGATAATTTCTTACAACAAATAACTAATCTTTGGAATAATTGGTAATGCATCCATATTCAATAAATATCAACGATAAAGTAAAAGTGTATTGGATAATAGTTCCACTTAGTTTGCTTTGCGGCTATTTGACAAATGAATGCATCTTAAAAAATTTAGAGATTTATCAAACATACTCTTGGATTGCTGATATACCTTCTTCGGGTTTGGCTTTTTTTGCAATTTTCTATCAGCTTTTTGACAGTTATATTTGGAAATGGTTTTCGAATTACAACTTTTGGTTTGAAACTCCTAATATAAGCGGAGAATATGAAGGTGAACTTTTAAGCTCAAGAGATGACATGCAAACATCGACAAAAATTGAAATAAGAATTAATCAGACACTAACGAAAATTCAGATCAGTTTGCATACGACCCAATCAACCTCTAAAAGTGAAATGGCGGCATTACTCGTTGACGAACCAGACGGGCCATTACTAATTTATGAATTCATAAACGACCATCGTAAAGTGGCTGACCCTAAACTTACAATTCATAGGGGCTTGACCAGGTTGACTCTAAACAAGAAGGAAAAGACATTAACTGGAGTTTATTACACTTCCCCTGAACGAAAGAATTTTGGAGAAATCAAAGTGCAAAAGAAATGAGCGGACGCACCAAGTGAGGCACATTTGCAAGGCACACAAAATCCATGCTTGTAAAAGAGGCAAATTTGCCAACGCAGAAGTGCGACATTGGGCATATAAGACTTAAATTAGCATCATAATAATATAGAGTGTAGCCATAATAAATATGCAAACACAATTTGAATATATAATTGACTTAGCAAAACAGTATAATGGCTACTCTGATAAGCCGAATACCTTGTTTGAAGCAATAAATAATTTGCCCAAACCTGTAGTAGAAGATATTTTCAAAGAATACGGAGATCCTGCCCGTGATTTTAAACCGGTAAACTTATTAAGATCTGAAATTGCCCGAAGACTGTTACAAGGCCAATACATTAATGAAACCCTTGTAAATGAAATCAAAGATAAAATCCGTTCAAAAGATGTTGATTATTTCAATCATTACAAAGATGCATTCTTAAAGCAAATTCAGGACTATGAATTATTTAAAAGAGATTTATTTGCAAACTGGCAAAACCCCTGGAGTGTTTTTCATAGTTTTTTCTATAGAGGAATCATCAAAGAAACAGTTCAAAATTATTTAGAACAAATTGCAAATGATTTACTGAAAAAGTTGAATTTGATTGATTACACTTTACACACTGTAGATTTTCAAGGTGCATCTAATTTTGGAAGTGACTTTTGTTGGCTGGCTTTATATCCTATTACTAAAGATTCTCATAAAAACAGTTACCAGTTTTTTATTCGATTCAGTGCAAAACCAGAGGCAGGACAAATTGCAGGCTGGTCAATAAAAGAACCTAAAGCAAATAATTTAAAACCAATTGAAAGTTATAGTGAAGCCGTAAGTACTTTGCAGGAAATAAAATCGGAAATTATAAAGCTTAATAAGGAAAGCAGAAATTATTTCAAGTTCGCTCCCGGTAGTCAAGCTTCTGAATGGGAAAGATTTCATAAAGATAATATCATTGCTATTGATTTCAACTTCGATGATTTATACAAGTATGAGTCAAGGGAAGCAATGAACAAAGAAATAGGTTTAAAGGTTGATGATAAGTCAAATAAGACATGGAATCTTTGGCTTTTTAAAACGGCAAATATTGGTGATGTTGTTTTCGCAACCAAAGGCGTAAACAGCTGTTTAGGAATAGGCATCATTGAAGGAGACTATTATTTTGAGGGCTCTAAGGACAATTACAAACACTGCCGAAAAGTAAAATGGATTACCGACAAGGTGTATCAATACAAATCCAACACACTTAAGAATTATAAAAACCTTTTTCGTCCAGATACTTTCAGTCCTACAATTGTTTATGAGTTTATTTTAAATGAATATATAAGATTATATCCTGAACTAGCTAAGATATTTGCTGAAAACAATTTAAAGTTTTCTGGTGAAAGCATTGCCTCAACCACTGTTGCAGAACCTGAAACAGAATTAGAAAAAAACAACGACGATACAGAGCCATTAAATTTCTGGTGGCTTAATGCAAACCCCAAAATTTGGAGTATCAGTAATCATAGCGAAGGTCAACGGCAAACCTATACTACGCATAATGAAAAAGGAAACAAACGAAGAATTTACAAATACTTTGAGGCGGCTAAACCCGGCGATTTAATTATTGGTTACGAAAGTACACCCACAAAACAAATAAAGGCAATTTATGAGGTAACAAAAGGCATACATAATACTGCAAATGGAGAAGAAATAGAATTTGAATTAATTGAAAAATTAGAAATCCCAGTTCATTGGAATGATTTAAAGAATAATTCTGCATTACAGAAATGTGAAGTATTTATAAACAATCAAGGAAGTTTATTTAAACTGTCCGAAGATGAATATGACATAATCAGGGAAATTATTGACAATAAAAATATCATTACAGAAAAATTACTTTTAAGCAGTAACATAAAGAAATACAAATTTACAGATGACAGCGATAAACCATTTATCAGTGAATATGACTTTTTACAAACTGTAACTTTACTCAAACGCAAAAAGAATATTATTTTACAAGGCCCTCCCGGAGTTGGTAAAACATTTTTAGCCAGAAAACTGGCTTATGAAATAATGCAGGAAGTGAAAGATGCCAATATTGAAATGGTACAGTTTCACCAATCGTACAGTTATGAAGATTTTATTCAGGGGCTAAGACCAACTCAAAAAGGAGGCTTTGATTTAAGAGATGGAATTTTTTATTCATTCTGCCAAAGAGCTTTGGCACATCCCGACAGGCCTTTCTTTTTCATTATAGATGAAATAAACAGAGGAAATCTAAGTAAAATATTCGGTGAATTGATGATGCTTATTGAGGCAGACAAGAGAGAGGAAAAGTTTGCTTTAAAACTAACATATGCAGAAAATGAAGAAGACCGCTTTTATGTTCCTGAAAACCTGTTCATCATAGGCACAATGAACACGGCAGACCGCTCATTGGCAATTGTGGATTATGCATTAAGAAGAAGATTTGCCTTTGTTACCCTCCAACCCGACTATGGCGACAATTTCCGCTCTTTCCTTTCAGATAAAGGTTTAACAGCTCCAATGATAGAACATATTTGCTCAGCAGTTACAAAAGTGAACGGCAAAATTAAAGAGGACATCAATCTTGGAGAAGGCTTCCAAATTGGACACAGTTATTTTTGTACCTATCCTGCCAAGGAAGATGAAAACAAATGGTGGAGTGAGATTTTAAGTTTTGAATTAAAACCATTACTTGAAGAAATTTGGTTTGATGATTCAACAAAGGTTACAGAAATATTGAAACAACTTTCAAGATAATAAATGCAGATTCCAATTGAAAATATTTATTACTTGCTTTGCTACGCTTGGAACAAGTTGGATGAGAAAGAACGAGTGAATGTTTCAATTGATGATAAAACGGAATTGCTTGACTTATTTGCCAAAGTTCTAATCAACGCAACCAAAATGCTTTTAAAAAGAAGCATTGACAAAAACTACATTGACCACACCGAAGAACTTGCTGGCGTAAAAGGCAAAATTCAAATCAGTCAAACATTGAAAAGTAATTTGCTTTTTAAACAAAGAACAATTTGCTCCTTTGACGACTTCTCTGCCAATATCATTTCAAACAGAATTTTAGTTTCAACAATTTACCGGCTTACTAGAACTAAAGGACTTGATAAGCAATTAAAAAATGAATTAGGTTCTTTACAAAGAATGTTATTGAACATAGACCAAATTGAAATAACAAATTCACTTTTTAAACATGTCAGGCTAAATAGGAACAATCATTTCTATGGTTTTATAATGAATGTTTGTCAAATCATTTATGAAAGCACATTACCTTCGGAAGAACATGGGAAATACAAGTTTTCAGACTTTACAAGAGACGACAATAAAATGAATCAACTCTTTGAAGCTTTCATAAGAAACTTCTACAAAATAGAACAACTGAAATATAAGACTGTTAAGAAAGAAACCATAAGGTGGCAGTTTGACAACACCGATAACGAAAGCTATCAGTATCTACCACAAATGGAGACAGATATTACTTTAGAGAATGACTGTGAAAAAATAATCATTGATGCAAAGTTTTACCGTGAGACAATGACAGTCAACTATGACAAAGAGAGAATAAAATCTGCTAACCTTTATCAATTATTCAGCTATTTATTAAATCAACAAGACGGCAGTTTAAAAACTCAAAATGCAAAAGGCATTCTTCTTTATCCGACAATTGAGACCGATTATAATTTAAATTTCAAATATTATAATCACAATATTCAAATAAGGACGGTAAACTTAAATTCAAACTGGAGAAAGATTTCGTCACGTTTAAAAGAAATAATTTAACTTGACTTGACTTGAGCCGACGCACCAAGTCAGGCACATTTGCAAGGCACACAAAGCCGACACACAAAAGCCAACCTTGCAAAAGAGCCTGCCTAGTTCCTACGCTTCCGGGAAACACTGCGCCACGGTGGACACATACTTTCAATTCAAGTTACCAAGACGAAGGGCGAACATATAACAGGGAGTTTAGCAAAATACGGGCAGACGTAAGCCGTGTTTCATCGTTCGGTTCATTGTGCATCTGCATATCCAGCTTGACATTAAAAATTTAGCTGTAGAATATATCATCAACTTTTTATCTTTACTCAGCAGCGGTTAGCCAGGCAGACGGAACACAGAATACCTGTACATCGCCAAGCTCTGAACGTTGTGCGAATTCTATTTAACACTCATAATTATCGATACTAACACTATCATAGGGATACTAAGTGGCTCTATTGCGACACTTATCGGCAAGGGATTATGGGAGCAACTTACAAAATGGCAAGATTTCCGAAGAGATTTGCATAAGTTAGCATTTACAAGGAAATTGGAAAAGGCTGAGAATGCAATTGCTTTATATAGAACTTATACAAATAAATTAATCGAACTAAAAAAATTACTCGAGTTAACTATAACCGTATTCGAGGATATTGATGAATCAGATAAAGATCTTCAAATTGCTTCAGATATCATCGGTAAAAACGGAAAATTCTTGGAAGAGTTAGCCAATGAAAAATATTCACATATCAATGCTGTTCATTTATATTTTGAACTTGACGAAACAGAAAACTGGAATGAAGAAGATATAGAAAAGCTTCTAAATGCAGTATCTCGAATGGGCACATTAAACACAGAGATAAAGTTTTGGAGTGACAATCAAAGTCACGCTGATGCCAAAGGCGATGCAAAAGCCTCTGACTATTATTGGGAGAAAATGAAACATTGTATTCCGACTTACGTAAACACATTGAGAGATTTTATTAATGTTGTTGAAAGAAGCAGGCTTGCAACAGAGGAAATGGTCAAAAAGATCAAAATGCAGGTCAAGCTTCGATAAGACTTCGCACAGCATGGGGCTTTTCTGCCTTGCTGGCTGAAGAATATGTTCTGATCGTCCCGTTCGCTATCATCTTCAGTTCGGGCTGAACGAATAAAGCCGAGCAACAGAATATAACATCAACTACATTAATTTTGCTCAGCAGCGGTTCGGGCTAATTAATCACGAAATATCAGCAAAGCAGAAAGCCCTGGCCGTTACCTGCGAGCCTATTGGCGACAGTACTCAAATTCAGCAGATACAGGACACAGAACATAAAAATTACAACCTTACCACTTGCACACACTTTCTAACCCTCAATTTTCTACCTGCTAAATATCTTTTTTACAGCGACATTGTTTGGCGTTTGCTCCTTCTAATTTTGACCCTGAACTTAAAATATTAACAAGTATGGAGCCAATCGCCATTCCCTTACACAACTTGCAGGCCAAGACAGTTGAACTAAAAAAAACATTTTCTAAAATAACTTTAGGTGAAGTATTTGCCGAGCGAAAAGGCTCATACCTAAATGAATTTACTTTATTCCTTGCACATTTTAATTCAATTCCCAACTTTATAAATGAAATAAAAATTGATTGCAAAAAAGCTAATAAATGGTTTACAGAAACGTATAAATCTGAAATCAAAGATTTTTACTTTGACAAGAGATATTATAATGGAAGTAAGGCGGCAGAATTAGACGACATTTTTTACATTCTTTATGACGACTTACTTGTTGACTTTGATACTAACTGCTCTACTGTTAGGTTCCTTTTCCGAAAAACAGAGATGAAAAAAGTAGAAGCGGTTATCAATGGCGTAAAGAAATTCAAAGAAAGAAAACCAAAAAGAAAACCAGAAATATCCCTCCTTGTTGCTACTAATCGTGGAATTGATACAAAATCATTGCAAATATCAAAACCAAAATTAAACATCGAGGATAACTATAATGATGATTTTAAAGACATACATCAAACCATTCTCAGAAGGCTTTCAAAGAAAAACGACAAAGGGTTAGTTCTATTGCATGGAAAGCCAGGAACAGGCAAAACTTACTATATCAGGTATCTAATATCCACTCTTAAGAAGAATGTAATTTTCTTACCGCCAAATATGGCTGGTGCAATTACCAATCCTGACTTAATTTCTATTTTGATTGACAACCCAAATTGTATTTTCGTAATTGAAGATGCGGAAAACATAGTATTTCCCAGGGAAAAAAACGGACACTCACCTGTTTCTGCTTTACTGAATATTTCAGACGGCCTACTTTCTGACTGTTTAAATATTCAGATAGTTTGCTCATTCAATACCGACATTACAAAAGTTGATAGTGCATTGATGCGAAAAGGGAGATTGATTGCAAAATATGAGTTCAAAGAGTTGGAAGTTGAAAAAGCCAAAATGCTTTCTCAAAAATTAGGTTTTAAAAATGCCTTAAATTCACCTATGACACTTACAGCAATTTATAACCAGGGTGAGCAAGAATTTCAACAAGTTAAAAGATATCATCCAATTGGATTTAAGGGATAATAAAATTCAAATATAAAAAACACTAAAAATGGCGGAAATCGACGAAGATTTAGATGATTTGTTTATAAAGGCAACAAAATTAAAAGTGCCCTCCTACCAAAGAGCTTACGCATGGGAAACAGAGCAACTAAATCAATTTATATCCGATATGCTTGAAATGGTAGATAAAGGCGGCTATTATTATGGTCATTTTATTTTGGAAAAAACAACGGACGGATTCGATATTATAGACGGACAGCAAAGGCTTACAACTTTTATTTTGTTTTTAATAGTATGTAGATTATTGAAATCAGAAGGCTTTGAAAATTATATAAGTAAGTTTGAAACTGTCGATTATGACCAAGAAGCATTTAAATGCGTACAAGAAAGGTTAATCGATACAAATGAAGAATGGAAGATAGAAGATTTTGAATTAATAAGTGACCAAACCTCATCGATACAAAGAATCCTATTTGCATTAAACTATTTCAGAAAACTATTTAAAGACGGGAAATCAGAATTTAAATTAGATTCAGCAAAAATTGATGATTACGTTAAAACATTTACTCAAGCTCACATTTCAACACATATTACAGATAGCAAAGCTATTGCAGTCCAGATATTTGAGCTTCAAAACACAAGAGGTATAAAACTGAGTTTGATAGAAAAGGTCAAATCTACACTGATGAAAGCGGTTTATTTAAATGCAGAATCAGAAAAAAAAGATGGTATAATAAGTAATATTCAAAAAAACTTTGCAGAAATATATCGACTTGAAGAAGCTGTTAGTTTAAATGCATTTAGAGGGGAATTAACGCTTGAAGATATTTTATTACATCATCTTAGGATAGTAGACGATGGTGCAAAAATAGCTGCAACCGATAAAAATATATTTAATAGTCCAAGCAAACATGGAGATAAAGAAAAATCTATCCTAAGTTATCTTGATAAACAAATTTGTGAAAAGTCGCCACTATCTGTTGTCGAATACATTACTCTACTAACAAATAATTTCAAAATATCAGTTGAGATAGTAAGTAAAGAATTGCCTAAGAAAGACAAAGAAAATCGTTTAATAGGTGACGTACTAATACTACGACAAAAGCTTGAGTTTGGAGTTCTTCATTTTGCTTTATAATAAAAACTGTCAAGCAGACATAGAAAACAATAATGTGGTAAAACTATGGGAAAAACTATTATTTATAAGAGATTTTCATGATAAATATTATCGTCTACATTACACCGATGATTTTGAAATGTTATTTCACAAGATTGCTAAAGGAGAAAAAATTGAAGATGTTCTTAATAATTATGTTAATCATGGATTTAGGCCTGAACAAATGGATGATGGAAAGTTGCCAGTAACGGTGTCAAATTATATTGAAAAAAACGAAAGTAATATCTTGAACAATGCCTTTAACTGGTGGCCTGAAAAAATGATTTATATATTATATAAATATGATATTGGACTGGGTGCTGATTTAGAAAAGCTTCGTAGAATAATGAAAATAGGAAGGTCTGTTGAACATATTTTACCACGAGAATGGAGTTGGGACTGGATTGGCGAAAATCAAAATAATGTTTCTGAAACTGGTCAAGAATTTAACAACAAGATTAATAGTATTATCAATGGTATCGGAAATTTGCTGTTGATAACAGGAAGTGAGAATTCATCAAAAAGTAACAATCATCCAAAAGATAAATATTATGAATCATGTTCAGGAGGTTCATATTTAATTCACAATGAAAATAAAAGTCAGTGGAAAGAACATCATAATTGGGAAAGATTAATAAATGAGCGGGGAAAAAATGTATATGAACTTATGAAAAATTTTGTTAACTAATGTCAAAACGTGGCTATATATCAAGATACTTGCTAATTCTGAAAAAGCTGAAAGCAAAACCCTACTCCACTTACGAGGAGTTGCAGAGCTTCATTGACAATCAGTTTTACTATTTGCAAATGCAAGACGACACATTGAACATTGGATTTTCAAAGAGAACACTACAAAGAGATATTCGTGAAATTAGCAACATCTTTGGAATAGACATTCAGTATTCAAAGTTCGAAAAAGGTTACTTCATAGGTCAAACTGAAACAGAGAACATGAATTTCCAGCGTATGATAGAGGCGTTTGAAATGTTCAATTCATTAAATCTTGCACAAGACCTTACACCATTTATTCATTTGGAAAAAAGAAAACCCCAGGGAACAGAGAGCCTTTACGGATTACTTCATGCCATGAAAAACAAGTTTCAAATTAAATTCTCTTACCAGAAATTTTGGGAGGATGAAATCAGCATAAGAATTGTTGAACCTTATGCCTTGAAAGAGTTTAAAAACCGCTGGTATATTATGGCTAAGGACAGCAAGGATAACAGCATTAAAAGTTTTGCTCTTGACCGTTTAACCAATCTTGAAATTACAAATAAAAAATTCTTATACTCCGACACTTACAATATAGAACAGAGCTACCGATATTGCTTTGGCATCATTAGTCCCAATCACGAAGTGCCGCAAGACATAATTCTTTCGTTCGACCCCTTTCAAGGTAAATACATAAAGACCTTACCTCTTCACAACACACAACAAATTTTGGTCGACACTGATGATGAATTGCAAATAAGTTTGAAACTATGTGTGACACATGACTTAATAATGGAATTGCTTTCCTTTGGCGACAATGTCAAAGTGTTAAAGCCAGACACATTAATTAATGAAATTAAAACAGCTCATGAAAAAGCATATAAGCAGTATTGAAAAAAATACATTCATTTTAAACGAAATAGGAAGGCTATGCAGGTAACAAAAGGTTTGCCGCAAGGCTGGCGGACGGAATAACAATCGGCAGTTGTACTACTATCAGCTAATATCGGGCTTGACCGAATTCTATTTGGCTTTTAGTTGTTAACTTCATCATCAGTTTTTCAATCGGCTTCAGTTGCCGGGCGGACACAGCAACAATTCCAGCCCTGCGGCAAGCCTCGAACGTTAGCAGTAGAATTTTGGAAGAAATAAGAATATTCACTGCCTGTTCACCAACTATTTTATTTGAAATAAAAAAAGTTGATTTTCAAAATCGGATAGAGTTAAATTCGAATCCTTGTAAGATTTCAACTCTTTACTGAATGATAATTTAGCAATGCCTGCGAAATCGATTTCGCAATTTCATTCTTCATTCCTGGTAGTTCAAACCAGAAGTATTTCTGTTTCGGGTCACTAATTTCAAAGAAGATGAAAATGTCCGCCCTTTCCTTACCTCGTTCAACTGCAACCCTAATGTGTGGACATTTGTAAATATGCATCTTTTGGCAAGAAGCTGTGAAACTTCTTTCACGGTGAGTGAAGTTTATATTGAATTCTTCTACCTGTAGGTATGGCATATCATAAAGATAAATTTCTTAAATTGAAGTATGGAAAAGGCCGAGAAATTTAAACTTGAAATTGATACTGGAAAACTCGAATTTAATGTTGAGCAGGTGAATTCGGGTAATGAAATACATTATAAGATAAGTAACAGGGGCGGATATTTATTTACCCTGGTTCCAGAGAGTGAGCAAGGAAATGAATTTGCCGTATCAAAAGAAGATTTAGCATCCAACCCAAATATTGATCAAAATCTTGTTCGTAAAATTGCAGATGCCATCGAAGATCATTTTATGTAGGTAATATGTCTGAAATTTTTGAAATAGAATTAGAAAAGAAATTTGTAAAAGTGCAGATTTTAGATTTGCCGAATCAAAGGCTTTTCAGGATCATGCTGGAAAATAAGCCACCCGTAGTTATTACACGTGCTAATCATTTTAACGAGAAAAAATTCTGGACATCTATACCTGAAGGAAGGCAAAAAGAAGCAGAGAAAATCGGGCCACTAATTGAGGAATATTTTAAGGATCACCAATAGTATTACTAATTCTATGAAGACCCTAACTAATCTTTACCGAATATTTTTTAAAATCAATGAGAGTACGACCGATAAAGTGGTATTACTGCAATTGATTATTTTCATAATTCTGTTTTTGGGGTTGGGTTTTATAATTGGATTAGTTATACCTCATCTCTTATAATTAATTAACCGAAGATTATGTGTTATTATAACGGACAAAGAGTAACCCGTGCGGAATTTATCCGGCTAAAGCAATTGGAGAAAGCAGTTGCTAAGTATGATTTCCTGAATCGGGAGCTGCAAATAGGATTTGATTACAGTTTGAATGCAGTATTGAAACCTGTTTCAGGAAAAGAGGATTTTGATATAGTTCAAATGGAGTGGGGTTTCATTCCTTCATATTTGAAAACACGGGAAGATGTAGATAAAATGAGGCACGGTTATAAGGATTCAACTGGAAAGTTCCGGCCTCCCATTACTACATTGAATGCTGTTTCAGAAGAAATGCTGGCCCCGGGAAAAATTTATCGGGATGCTGGATTAAATAGAAGATGTTTAGTGCTATCTTCTGGTTTTTATGAATGGCGGCATGTCTTTCCTCTAAATAAAAGAACTGGTCAACCTTTAAAAACTGCTAATAAGTATCCATATTTTATCACTTTAAAAGATAAAGAGTATTTTTTTATGGCTGGGATCTGGCAACCATGGACGGATAAAGCAACCGGTGAATATGTTGAATCCTTTGCTATTGTTACAACGGCAGCTAATAAATTAATGGAGCAAGTTCACAATAGTAAAAAAAGAATGCCGACAATTCTAAATGATGACCTTGCCTATGAATGGTTGTTTGGTTCACTTAATGAGGAAAGAATTACTGAGATTGCGAAAAACCAATTTCCTTTTCTGAGAAAATGGAGGCATACCCCATTGCAAAGGATTTTAGGGAGGCACTCGAACCAACAAAGCCTTTTGAATATGAAGATTTGCCGAAACTTCAGTTGAGTTGATTTGTGAGAATAAATTCATATTTTAGAATAATAAAAAATCTAAGTATGCCGGTTCAATTTAAAATAAGAGTAACCAAAGAAATCATTGAGCAGAGCAAACAATGTGGTTTTAATGATGAAGTTGAAATAATCGGAAAGAATTGTGCTATAGCTAATGCTTTGAAAGATATTTTCCCAGATGTGATGGTGACCGGGCATCATATTTATCCGTTTGGCATTGATGAGTATGAAGAATCTGATGACCCAAAAATTCCGATACCTGAAGTAGCTCAAAATTTTATTAGAGTGTTCGATTCTTTAGCTGCAATTCCGAATGTTAGAACCCGGCTACCGGAATTCGAATTTGAAATTTCAATTCCCGATGAAGTTATTTCGATGATAGATATTGATGAAACAAAAGCAATTTTTGAAGAAAGTTCTGAATTACTTTTTGGCAGATGAATCAGTTTTTATTTTTGTAGAATCTCCGCATACATGGTGGTAAGCATAATGTTTGTGTTTTCCCCTGCTCCAAAAATGAGCACGATGAAGATGTCCAATTAAGAATATCAGAAATATCAGGAAAACCAGAAACCCCATAATTTTATTAAAGAATTCAAAAACCTTATTCATAAGTCTTATTTTGAATATTAAATATACACTTAACTACTGATGAAAAGCCGAACTTATAACCTTCCCACTCCAACTGCCCTCATCAATTTCTTCTCACCAAAGCGATGCTTAATACTGTCAATTGACTGGTAAAGCGTATCATTTCCTGTGTATCCTCAAATAAACTGATTTGATAATTGCCGGGAATGAGATGCGTAAAACGGATACCAATCAAGCGAATCAACATGCGACGATCATAAAGTTTATTAAATAATTCTCTTGCAGTTTTAAGAAAAATATGGTCAGCATTAGTGTATGGAATGCTGATTTGCTTCGTAAATGTTTCAAAATTTGAATAACGAAGTTTTACTGTCACACAACCGGTGAGTTTATTCTGTTCCCGCAATTGAAATGCGATATTTTCGGTCATTCGCACCAGTTGCGACTATGCAAAAATTCCATATCAATTGTATCTTTCTGAAATGTGCTTCAGTAGAAATGGATTTTTGCTCATGATATGGAATAACAGGGGTTTCATCAATGCCATTTGATTTTCGCCACAGTTCTGTACCATTTTTCCCAATAAATTTTGCATCATTTCAACAGGAATTGCACTTAAAGTTTTAACTGTTTCCACTCCCATTTTTAAGCAAGAAAAATTGCAGTTTCTTTTCCAATACCTGGAATTTTTAATACTCAATGGTGCCAAGAAATGCTTTTTCATTCTCCAAATGGTATTTCAATCTGTCCATTTGGTTTTACTTCATTTGTAGCTACTTTGCTTATCAGTTTATTGCTTGCTAAGTCCATAAGAAACCGGTAATCCACTTTCTTTGAATACTTTCCTTTTTAAATTCAGGGAAAATATGCTGCATCCAAAATATTTATCCATTCCGGTTAGATCAATATAAAATTCATCAATGGAAGATTTTTCAAATAAGCGGAACACGAATCACGCATTATTTCTGTAACAAGATGAGAAAACCTGCTATAGTACTTCCATATCTCCCCGAATAACTAATGGCATGAGGACACAATCTTCTTGCAATTTTCATGGGCATGGCACTGTGAATACCGAATTTTCTTGCTTCATAACTGCATGATGCAACGACGGCACGATCACCATTTCCACCAATAAGAAGCGGTTTTCCATTTAATTTTGGATTTCTTGAGGGTTTCGACTGAAACAAAAAATGCATCTAAATCAAAATGAGCAATATGTCTTTCAGCAGATAAAAACATTGTTTACAGATTTGCGTATTTTCGCTCTTTATATCCTATTTTATGCATTTTTTCCACTTCAATACTGCAAACTCCAAAATCATCGACAACCTTACCGGATATTTTGTAAAAGCCTTTTCCCTGTAATGGATATCTCGTAAAGACTTGGGAAAATGAACCGTATCTATCCAATCCAGATCAACATCAATGAATGTTCCGAATAACATAGTTTCATTTCGGACAGTTGGAACAATTTTGCAGATGATGTAATAAGCCAAAATCGTGATCCTTTTACCGATATTGTTCTGTAAAATCTTTTGCCAGTAAATAGTGGGAAGTGTCATCATTTACCAACGCAAATGGATTGCATAACGGGAAATCCAGAATTTCCAGTTGATCATACAAATCATCCAATGGATGATCGGTCAGATCAGGAAGTGTAAATTCCAATGGTTTTTCATGAAACATGGGTTGGTTTGCGTGAACATGTGATTTACTTTTTTTTTGTAAAAAATTGGCTTCCCATAATAATTGCTTTTTCTTTTTCCCGGTAAACCTAAAAGCGCCGATACTTACCAAAACATTTAATTGTTCACGACCAATGCCTGTCCGCTCAATAAAATCCTGTAAATGCAAGATAAGACCCATTTTTCCCTCTTTCTTCAATAATCTTTTCCGCTAATTCTTTCTCAAGAGATTTTATATGAACAAAGCCTGTATATACATCATTGCCCATAATCTTTGTATAATAATCGCTGTTATTTATGCATGGGGGATGAACTGTTGCACCTGCTTTCATAAGTTCATAGAAATATAGTTCCCTGCTGTAAAATCCACCAAAATTGTTGATCACTGCAACCATAAATTCTTTGGGATAATATGTTTTCAGATAAAGACTTTGAAAACTTTCTACTGCGAAAGATGCAGAATGTGCCTTATTAAAAGAATAGCCCCCAAAACTTTCCATTTGTCGCCATACTTCTTTTGCAAGATCATCGAGCATGTCCCAGCTTTTTGCAATTTTCATAAATATTTTTCTTTGATCAACTGAAACCGGTTGTTGGACCGGTATTTACCGCTCATAGCACGGCGCAGTATATCCGCTTCTCCCAGATCCAGGCCTGCGAAATAATGCGCAACTTTGATCACATCCTCCTGGTATACCATCACACCGAATGTTTCTTTAAGTAATTTCTCAATGATGGGGTGTAGATATTCAAATTTTCCCGGATTGTGAAACCGGTAAATATATTCTCTCATCATACCGGAGCTTGCTACACCAGGTCGGATAATACTGACTGGCTGCAACAAGTGTGAGGTAATCATCGCAGCGCAGTTTTTTTAGCAGTTGTCGCATTGCGGGGCTTTCAATATAAAAGCAACCAATTGTATTTGTTTTTTTGATTTGTTGCCTGACGACAGGATCATTTTTAAATTTTTCCACATTTCATTTATATTTACTGTACCTGCTGATTTTCTTTTAATTAATCGAAGTGCTTCTTTTATATGTCCAAGTCCACGCTGTGCTAAGAATATCAAATTTGTACAAACCAATATTTTCCGCAACAAACATATCAATCTGTGTAGTTGGAAAATCTTTTGGCGGCATGTAAACGGCAGTATAATTGTAAATCGGTTCTTCACTTATAAGCATACCGCCCGGATGAATACTTAAATGATTTGGAAAATTATTGATGAGCTTACCATATTGCAGAATTAAACGATGAATATGGTCTTCCTCTTTGCGTTTTACAAAATTTTCTCCTCTCCCTTCCCCATAATAACGCCCTCTTTCGCCCAATTGATCAATTTCAGCTTTGGGCAATCCAAAAACTTTTCCCAATTCTCGGATAACAGCATTATACTGGAATGTAGAAAACATGCCTAATAATGCTACATGATCTTTCCCGTAGCGTTTGAAGACATAATCAATCACATCATCCCGGTCAAGCCATGAAAAATCAATATCAAAATCGGGTGGAGAGGTACGATAAGGATTCAGAAAACGTTCAAAATATAAATCCAGTTCTATCGGATCAACATCGGTTATTTGCAGACAATATGCTACGATGGAATTTGCTCCACTGCCCCGACCCACATAATAATATCCCATGACTTCTTGCATAACGGATAAGATCCCAGGCAATCAAAAAATAGGAATTAAAGCCCAGCTCATCTATTACCGCCAGTTCCTTATTTACTCTTTCCTCTGCAATTTTATTTTTAGTACCATAGCGAAAATGCAATCCGTCAAATGCTAATTTTTGCAAAAACATGCGATCATCCTGCAACGAAGCGCTGAAAGTTTTTTTATTCTTATCCTTCCCAAAATCCATTTCAATAGTACAGGCATCAATCAATTTATAAGTGTTCGTTACAATAAACGGATATTGTTTAAATGCATCCAGAATGCGATTAAATGCAAGAAAATATTCATCAGTGGAGCAAACTGTATCAGCAGGAAGTTTTGAAAGGAGCACATTATTTCCTATTGCTCTTAAAAGTTTATGAACATTGAAATAAGTTTTATTCTGGAAGGTGACTGGTTGTCGCACAACAATTTTATCCCTGTTTAACCGAAAATCCCATCCATGCAGCTTGGTTATTTCAGAAGGAAGAACCCCTATTCGTTCATTTGGAAATAATTCTTGTAGTGGTTTGTTGTTTATCGGATAGATTACAAAGCCATCCCACACATCTATAAAGAAAGGTTCGCTATTTGTTTTTTCCGGAAATGGGGTATCACTCTGAAGATGCACTGACAGAAATTCATTTATCCAGGCAAAGCCTCTATTATTTGCAGCGAGAAGAATATATAAAAGCTTATCGCCATTACGTATTTCCGCTCCTGCAATGGGCTTGATCCCATTCTGCTGGCAATGTTGGACAAAATCCCAGATGTCGCAAGTAGTATTAATATTTGTCAACCCTAATGCAGTAGCTCCAAATTCAACAGCGCTTTTAACCAGTTCCTCTGTGCCAAAAGTTCCATACCGGAAACTGAAATAGGTCTTACAATTCAGGTACATTTCTTTCCCCTCCGGGGCTAAGATAAATATTTTACTAAAAATATTAGTTTTTATTTGAGAAATTTATTAGCTTAGCTGGTACAATAATTGCAAGATGAAAACCATGGATAAGAAATTACAGCAAACCACATTGCCGGGTTACAGGGTGTACGAATACAGAATTGTATTAAACCCCCACGAAGAACTTCGGAATAAGATTATTGAGCTGAGAAAGGATTTCAACAGGGGATTTAAGATTGCGATAGGTCCGGGAAAACCAAGTCTTCCTTTGGTTACTTTTACGAATTACGAAATGATGGAAGCAAGAATCATTAATCGATTAAAGCAAGTTGCGCTTGGTTATCCTCCTTTCAAAATAGAATTGAAAGATTTTGGAAGTTTTCCAAGTCATACCATATATGTAAATGTAGTTTCAAAGATGCCAATCCAAAATCTTGTCAAAACAATTCGTAAAGAGGCTCAACGGTTGATGAAATTAAATGATGACAACAAACCTTATTTCATACTTGAACCACATATAACAGTAGGGAGCAAATTAAGACCCTGGCAATACGAAAAAGGATGGCTTGAATACAGTAATAGACATTTCACTGGTAGATTCATTGCTGATGGGATGTTATTATTAAGACGGGAATCCAAGCAATCCCTTTGGCAAATAGTGGAACGCCTGGAATTTAAGAATATGCCTGTTACAACAAAGCAAGGTGAATTATTTGTTTAGCCTTCATAGCTCTCTGAATAAAAAAAACATTTTATGATTGATTATTCAAGTGAAGGGACTATCCTTCCTATTGAACAAGATGGGGTCAAAGGATATGCTTCAATCAACGCCGAATTATGTCATGAGGAAGATGGATTGGATTTTACAGGTAACTATTTTGTATATCTTCTTCACCCGAAGAAGGAATCCACACATTTTATTCTTGAACCGATGGCTGGTCCGATAAGACCCTGGAAAAAAGTAGGCGGAGCAATCTGGATTGAGCCTGAGATTGTTCAACAGATAATTGATGAAATAAAGGTTTGGAAAAAGTAAATTAAGAATCTTCGCTGTTGTTTCACCTTATTTCAAAATCTCTCCTCCCCTGCTTCATTTTGAATTGAAAAGAACAGAGGATTCGAGTCCCAGTGAGACTACTCAACACAAATAGCAATTGGTAATATATTCTTCATAATTTTCAGTAGCGGGAGGGGGAGTTGAACATGAAATTTTAAGGTTTGGCCAATTCAAATAAATTCCAAAGAATTCCGCTAGTTTTTTACTCTGCAGCTGAATTCAAAAGTTAAAATATAGATTTTCAGAAACGTTGTAATGGAGAGTTCGAATCCCTTATGGAACATAACTCATTAGACATCGCCTTAATTTTTTACTCCGCCACTAACCAATTCTCGAATTCCCGTAATTTCTCCTTTACAACTTCAATTTTTATAGAAAACCCTTTTAATCGCACATATGGCTTCTGAAATTTCTCAATATAATCTTTAACTACGAGGTGCTGTCGGGCTTTAGTAATAAAAAATTTTATCCCATATTTTTCTAACAACTCGTAACAGTCGTCCCATGTAAGGGACGTTGAAATTTCCTTTATTCCCGTAATAATATAAAAATTTCTTTTCCTTGGATTGCTTGGATGCTGAAATACACAAATAATATTATTTAAAGGAAGTGGCACCTTATCCCTGTTTTCATCATCAACCCACACAATTTTTGATTTCGGAAATGATTGAATGGCCTTTTCTTCGGCCTCTTTTAAATAAGCCGGAAGGTTCTTCCGAAGAACTTCCCAAAATGGTTTAACATGGTATTTGTCTACTTTGTATTTATTAATAATTTCTTGCGGAATTTCAGGGTTATCGCTCTGAAATCCTGTATTAAAAATAATATAAGGATTATAATCAGGAATATTCTGTATATGCCGCAGAACTTCATAAGCACTACCTCCACTTAAACTCCAATCCAAAAAAATAAGATTAGGTTTATATGAATTAATCCTGTTAACAGCTTCTTTTATTCCCATGCAGTATCCCAACGATTCCCAATTGGTAAAAAGCTGCATTCTCCGTTCAAGGCCTTCACAAACATCTATAGCATTTTCTATTATAAGAAAGGTAAATTTTTCAGATTTCATACTGAAAATTTTTTGGTATTGTAATAACCACCTTTGTTCCATAATATTCATCTTCTAAGAAAAAGATCCCATCCATGTAACTAAAAGCTATTTTTTCACTTTTACCTGTATTAACAATTTCCAAAATTCTATTCAGGTTTTTTGTTCCGGTGCCATGCTTTCTGTAATTGCTAAGAGTTGCTGCTTTTAGCCTGCCAACACCATTATCAGTGATATTAATAATAATTACTTGTTCCGCCTCCGCAATGTCTATTATAAGTCTCCATGGCCCTATTTCTTTATTACTCAAGCCGTGCAACAAAGCATTTTCAACTGGAATTTGAATAAGTCCCAATGGAACAAGTGTTTTGCTGAAACGGTCGATCACGGTTTGTTCAGGGATATCCGTTTCCAAATCTTTCAGATACATCAACTGATGAATGTCAATTATGTTTCTCACCAGGCGCCATTCATCGGTTAAAGGATGAGCAATTTTTTGTTGCTGAGAATGGCTAAATATCAGGTCAATGCTTTCACCCAGACGACTCAAAACACTTTCGGCTTGTGGCTTATTATCTAATTCTGCCCCGACCGTATTCAGTGCATTTAAGATAAAATGTGGACGAAACTGATTACCTAATGAAACTATTTGTAAAGTTGACAACATTTTCTGCTGTTCAGCCTCCCTGCGTTTTGCTCTTTCTTTTACCAGCTTAGCTTTATTTTTGCTTTGTATCCATAATACAACGGGAATAAATAAAAGTAAAAAAAAGATTGCCCATACCCACCAATACTGCCACCAGAATTTTTTGATAAGAAAAGTGTATTTATGAATACTCACTGATCCGTCTGACTGACAAATTTGTACGAGCAACTGATAATTGCCCGGAGCAAGATTAGAATATTCAAATGCAGTTTGGAATGAAGGAGATGGAAAGACTACCCTATCTCCCTTTTTAATCAATGCTACACTCATATACCTCGGCATATTGTCCCGGCTTTGAAACCATACAGAAAATTTAAGCGTATTATTAATGGGGCTTATTTTAATAAGTCTGTCCTCTGTTAACGTGTAATCACTTTTTAAAATATGCCAAACAATATTGGGTTTCACTTTATAAACAGGTATAGAAAGCCATTCTTTAATATCCCATTGATAAAGCATGTCGCCGGTAGCAAACCAAACAGTACTGTCTTTGTGATCAATCAGTATGGCATTTTCCTGGAGAGGAGCCGAAAAATTTCCTTCCTGCGGGTTGACATATCTTATGAAAACCTTTCGGCTATTATACCACTTTTCAAGGTCCATTGCCAGTATATTTTTTCCAATGCCTATAATAAGCCAGTTACCCCATATCTTCAATTGCATGATCTTGATCCCGTCCGGCAACAAGGGGTGTTCTATTCTAATTATCATTCTAATGTCTATTGTATCATTTTTGTAATCGTTATAAAACATTAACCCTTTCTGACTAGTGCCCAGCCATACTGTCCCTCTGTTATCAGTACAAGATGACCAAAAACCAAAATCCGTTTCGTTGTTAGAAATAAGCCAAGTAGTGGCTCTATCTTTGTCAGGATAATATACAGCAAACCCCTTGTCAGTACCCCCCATCCAGATTCTCCCTTTTGCATCTTCAGTAATACTTTCTATATCTCTAAGGTTATTGCCATAAGTGCTATCAATCTTCTTCCATTCAGGCTTTCCAGATTCTAAAGATTGTATATCTGTTTCCCATAATCCATGATAAGTATATGTGCCAAAATAAAAATGCTTTTTATCCCTAGCCAGGTATTCATAAAATCCGAGTATACCCGCTGAAAGATTTTTTTTATGCCCTTTCATATCATATTGCAGCAAGCCATAATTGTATTTATTTCGTTCAGCATTTAAGTAAACATGATTTCGGGTAGAAAAAGATCCAGTCAAAAAAGTCAGGTCATCTTCAAAATATTCCTGCACTTTTTTTTCATTAAAAGAGCTCAACCCTCCATTATAACTAGCAGCCCAGATTCTTCCTGATGAATCCTGGGTAATTGTAAAAATTGCTGCTGAACTTGTATGATTAAAAACTTCAGGATACATTTTCAGATAAGGGAAAAAACGAAAAGGCTTATTCATCGTTCCAAAATAAAAGCTATGGGTGATTGGATCGAAAAGATTATGGTTCATCAATACTTCTGTATGCCTAATATCAAGGTTTCCCTTATTTGAGTCCTGCCGGTTTATTATAATGCTGTGTTGAAAACCAGCCATTCGATAAATAAATTTTGATGTGGCGAGTAGTGGTGGACGGTTTTGTATGACGGGTGAAAAATTGGCATTGCTGATGCTATCGATAGAAGTCAGTTTAAGTCGTATCTGTTTATTTGATATTACTGTATCTATATTTAAAGAGTTCTTAGGTTGATGAAGAAAAAATTGAAATTCAGTCTTCCAAAGATGATTTATCCTGTAATAGTCAAAGTTGGCTCCAGTGTTAGCCACTATCCATAAATTATTTCTTTCATCCGCAAAAAATGGGAATGCGTCTCCTCGCGTTTCAGGAACTTTTAACTTTAAAACAAGAGAATCCTTCTCAAGCCGGTAAAGATTATTTCTGCTTACAGCAATAATCTCATTGCCAATTTTAGCCCATGCCAGATACAATAATTGTTCTGGTAATCTTCTTTCAATGGTTACAGAATCATTCACGATAAAATAATAGTAGGTATCACCATTAAATTTATCTCCGAAAACGATGTATTGATTACTTTTTATTTCCAGCACATGCAAAATATGCCTGGGCAATACTTCTGAGGGAAATATTATTTTATGAACATAGTTGTTACCTTTTATATATAACGGTCCGAAGTTGGCATGTAAAAAAACTTTACCATCATTTGTAATACCTGATACAACAAAGTTCGCCGCATCAATTCCATCTGCTTCAGAATAGGTGTAAGTGTTTCCAAATCCAATAGGTGCCGTTGATTGAGAATGGCAGATAAGTGGAAACCCTGATACAAGAATAGTAAACAGGAGAATTTTCATTTACTAAAGATATACTGTAGTAGAATTACTAACCTAAATCTTTTTTTGTTTCGTGCTACGGATAAGTGGTTTCGTGATAGACAAAATATTTTTCACTAAGATTTTCGGTAGTATTATTTGACCAATTAACCAAAACCGTTTTTTTATGAAAAAAATTCTATTTTCAATTTCTGCCTTATTGTTCTTATCTATTAAAAGTTTTTCCCAAAGCAGTAATGGAATGGCCTTCGGCAAGGGAACCAGCGATGTTAATATCGGCGTTGGAATCGGAACTTTCTATTGGGGCTCGGGTGTTACTAACTCGCTTGGTGTGAATCCAACCGTTAGTTATGAATATGGAGTATCTGACAAATTCAGTGTGGGCGGGCATCTTTCTTTTTCTGCGGCTAAATTTAGTGCCTATGGCGATGTAGTAAAATATACTGGTATTTTGATAGGCCCTAGAGGATCTTATCATTTTGCAACGAGTGCAAAATTTGACCCTTATGTAGGAGCTACATTAGGATATGTAATCGTAAGTGTTACTGATAACTCCGGTTATCCGGGTGCTAAAGGAAGCGGGGTTGGGTTAGGTTTTTTTCTTGGTGCACGTTATTTTCCAGGTAGTTCAGTTGGATTTCATGCTGAGTTAGGATATACCAGTTTTTCATTTTTAACTGCTGGTATTTCTTTTAAATTTTAATCCGTCCCAATTTGTTTCAAGAGCAATAAATCACTGATCAAACATAAACACCTATTTCTTAAATTAAAAATAGCATTATGCCTTACTGTCATAATTGTGGAACTCAACTTGGCGAAACTGTCAAGTTCTGCCCATCCTGTGGTGCAGCTTATCAAGGAAGTCAAGCAGTATCCCAGGGTCCAATTCAGGCAACTGTCGCAACGCTTCCACCACCTGTTCATACGATTCAAAGTGCTCCGGCAAGTCATGTGCAGCAAAATGTAGTAGTAATGGGTAAAGCCAAAAGTGTCGGTGCTGCTTTTATACTCGCTTTCTTTTTTGGGCCTTTGGGGCTATTATATGCAAGCGTAATAGGCGGCATTGTAATGTTTATCATTGGGCTCATATCCTTTTTTGTATTGCCAATAATCGGATACATTATCGTGCATATCGGCTGCGTTATTTGGGCCTGTGTAGCCGCTGACCAGGCAAATCAAAAATTAAGAGCACAGGGGCAGGGATTAATTAATAATCAGTTTCGATAATATCATTAAATAATTTGTTATCCAAATCTTTTATAAAAAAATGCAAGAACACTTTTCATATATGTGTGAAAGCTTTTCTGCAAACCATTAGATCAATTACTATTAATCAAAATTTACGAGATAATTATGGAACAAAATCAAGTTACTCCACCAAATTTTTTCGAACAATTTTCAAAGCATTTGTTAGAAACTAAACATCTTAATAGAATAGGAAACCTTTTGGTCGGCGTGTTAATTACCACTGGCATTGTTCCTGTGTTCATACTAATATTGGTGTCCAAAATATCGGGCAATGGTATGTAAGACTATTTTCAAGATGATTCCATTTATTTTAAATAGGTGCTCATAAATGATGTAAATAATACTAATTCAATTTATTAAGGTAATAACCAGTACTATTCAAAAAATCAACGGGTATGAAAATTTACTATTCACTAAAAAATAATATTTATGTATCTGTCAATTTCCTTAACTTCCTATTCAACCTGAAACATATTGCTTATGGAAATTCTTAATTTTTTTGCAGTCGCTTCTCTGGTGGCATGTGAATCCCCTTCGAAAAAATATTCCGATCACTTACAAAAATTTCTGATTTAGCACAAAGCTCTTTTTGTGCAATCTTGTCCCCTTGAAGGTACAGCCTGAAAAAGTTATTAATTGAATTCGACTTTAAATTGAAATTTATTTAAAGTCTAAATTAATATAGCGGAGACCGGAAACAGCTATAAAAACTGGCCTGCCTGCATAGGCATTTGTTGCAGGGGCGATACCGAAAAGCCATATGAGTAGGAATGACATTCTAAATTGTAAACAATGAAATTCTTCTTGCGTAAAAAGACTGGTAATTCTATAAATAAGATCCTGTTGGTGACTTGCATATCGTCTCTTTTTTCAACTTCCATAACATGGGCGCAAAATTGTAAGCCAGATTATTCTAAAATGGATAAAATAGAAAAAAAGCAAATTGATGCATGGTATGCCGAATTATATGAAACTGGCTTAGGAGGCAGTATGATAAAGACTTCAGAGGTCAGCATTACTCTTGCTATTGGCAGAGAAGATACCACAAATGACATTCAGGTAATACTAATCAAGCGAGAATCATCAGATGTAAACCAGGGGTTCGAATCAAGTTTAAAGGGTGCCAAGGGAGATGAATTTTTCTTTGGAATCAAGGGAGGTGATCCTTTAAAATTTGTTGCCACTGAAGTGAGCAATCAAACGAAAAGAGAGGCTCTTTCGGGCAAACTAAATACAACGGTTAACCTTTCAAGCAAAATTAATAGTGGAGATTTGAAAACTTTGAAAAATGTGCTGGCAGCAAATTTAATTGATGCAGTTCGCATAAAGTTAGAAAATGACCTGGTGATAGAGCAATCGGTAAAAGAAAAACATGCCAGGAAATTTATGGAAAAAGCTGATTGTTTCTTTAATTGGTTGCAGGAAAAAGGGTTGCTAAGATCAGAAAAAAATCCCGAAGATGTAAAGAGTAAATTACCGGATAAGGATAAAGAGAATAAAAACGTGAAAGTTACTGCAACTCAAAAAACTAAATCTTCATCTGGTAAAACCAATGATGATAATATATCTAAGAGTGAAGTAATGCCTAAATATGAAGCAGCGGATAACGGTGAACAATTTGAAGGGGTTTGGACATCAGAAACCAAAAAGAAATCAACATTGACAATAATTAAGATTAATTCAAATAATTATGAAGTAAAGCAAATTTTAAAAGTTGGACCATTTAAAAAGAATGCATCTCCGTGTCCGACGTTTGAACTTATTAACGGCGAATTAATCTGCAAACAATTCAAAATTATTTATCTACCTGAAAAAAGTTCAATTTATTATGACGGCAACGAATATAAAAAGGAATAACTTTTGGAGATGGTTTAATTGGACTATTTGCATCTTCTTCTCAAAGTTCACTTAATAACAGAATTAAAAAGGAAAATCCGTAAAGCATTCGAGTAAATGGGTGTGAGATATGAGAAGAAAATGGGTTTGAATTATGTGAGGAATAACAAATGAAATAATGAAACAACTACTTTTATTTTTTATCATTTTAATGTTCAACAGTATTACCGCTTTGGCACAATATAACATGCCAACATCAGGTTTAGCAACATACACAACCTGCTCAGGATATTTTTATGATGACGGAGGTACTACAAATGATTACTCAACGAATGTGGATGGCATTGTTACCTTTTACCCCTCAACCGCCGGGGCCAAACTCAGTGTCAATTTTACTTCTTTTCATACCTACGAAAATTATGACTTTCTCTACGTTTACAATGGCAGTGATACTACAGCTAAAAGAATTGCTCTCTTAACCGGACAGTCTGGATATGGAACGATTACTTCCACTGCGTCCGATGGAAGCCTGACCTTCAAATTTGTTTCAGACAATTCCCATAACCCAAGTGGTTTGGAAGCTGGCTGGGCTGCTACGATTTCGTGCAATTCACCTCCGCCTGATACTGTTACTATGATCGCATCGGGAACAGTTACAACTTGTGGAGGATATTTTTATGATGGTGGTGGCCCGGCAGGAGATTATATGATAGGACAGGATGCTGTACTCACTATTCACCCTCTCAATAACACTGATAAACTCAGTGTCAATTTTACTTCTTTTCATACCTACGAAAATTATGACTTTCTCTACGTTTACAATGGCAGTGATACTACAGCTAAAAGAATTGCTCTCTTAACCGGACAGTCTGGATATGGAACGATTACTTCCACTGCGTCCGATGGAAGCCTGACCTTCAAATTTGTTTCAGACAATTCCCATAACCCAAGTGGTTTGGAAGCTGGCTGGGCTGCTACGATTTCATGCAATTCACCTCCGCCTGATACTGTTACTATGATCGCATCGGGAACAGTTACAACTTGTGGAGGATATTTTTATGATGGTGGTGGCCCGGCAGGAGATTATATGATAGGACAGGATGCTGTACTCACTATTCACCCTCTCAATAACACTGATAAACTCAGTGTCAATTTTACTTCTTTTCATACCTACGAAAATTATGACTTTCTCTACGTTTACAATGGCAGTGATACTACAGCTAAAAGAATTGCTCTCTTAACCGGACAGTCTGGATATGGAACGATTACTTCCACTGCGTCCGATGGAAGCCTGACCTTCAAATTTGTTTCAGACAATTCCCATAACCCAAGTGGTTTGGAAGCTGGCTGGGCTGCTACGATTTCATGCAATTCACCTCCGCCTGATACTGTTACTATGATCGCATCGGGAACAGTTACAACTTGTGGAGGATATTTTTATGATGGTGGTGGCCCGGCAGGAGATTATATGATAGGACAGGATGCTGTACTCACTATTCACCCTCTCAATAACACTGATAAACTCAGTGTCAATTTTACTTCTTTTCATACCTACGAAAATTATGACTTTCTCTACGTTTACAATGGCAGTGATACTACAGCTAAAAGAATTGCTCTCTTAACCGGACAGTCTGGATATGGAACGATTACTTCCACTGCGTCCGATGGAAGCCTGACCTTCAAATTTGTTTCAGACAATTCCCATAACCCAAGTGGTTTGGAAGCTGGCTGGGCTGCTACGATTTCGTGCAATTCACCTCCGCCTGATACTGTTACTATGATCGCATCGGGAACAGTTACAACTTGTGGAGGATATTTTTATGATGGTGGTGGCCCGGCAGGAGATTATATGATAGGACAGGATGCTGTACTCACTATTCACCCTCTCAATAACACTGATAAACTCAGTGTCAATTTTACTTCTTTTCATACCTACGAAAATTATGACTTTCTCTACGTTTACAATGGCAGTGATACTACAGCTAAAAGAATTGCTCTCTTAACCGGACAGTCTGGATATGGAACGATTACTTCCACTGCGTCCGATGGAAGCCTGACCTTCAAATTTGTTTCAGACAATTCCCATAACCCAAGTGGTTTGGAAGCTGGCTGGGCTGCTACGATTTCATGCAATTCACCTCCGCCTGATACTGTTACTATGATCGCATCGGGAACAGTTACAACTTGTGGAGGATATTTTTATGATGGTGGTGGCCCGGCAGGAGATTATATGATAGGACAGGATGCTGTACTCACTATTCACCCTCTCAATAACACTGATAAACTCAGTGTCAATTTTACTTCTTTTCATACTTACGAAAATTATGACTTTCTCTACGTTTACAATGGCAGTGATACTACAACTTCTGAACTTCTAGCATCGCTGACAGGCCAGTTTTCTGATAGTTCGTTTACTTCCACTGCCTCCGATGGAAGTTTAACTTTTAAATTTGTTTCAGATAATTCTCATAACCCAAGTGGTTTGGAGGCCGGATGGGTTGCTACTATTGCCTGTAACATTACTCCCCACCAATCGCCTAATACAGCACAAAGTGCAATAAATATAAATTGGTACCAGGGAACTACCCCCGAGCCAATTCAATTAGGAACCGGTACTTATTATTATAAACATGGCGACATTAATATTCCATGCATCAATGGACGGTTGAATTTTACCAGGTATTATAATTCCTTAGACAGTAATGTTCTGGGGCCTTTAGGTTATGGTTGGTCTCACTCTTATGATTATTATGTTATAAACCGGGCGGACACTGCCTGGGATATTCATTATCCGGATGGTCATATAGCCACCTTTATTCCCATGAACAGCCTTGGGCAATCATTCCCGATTTTCAGTGGCACTACAGATAGCCTGCAGAAAAATACTGATGATAGTTATTCAATGTTTACCAAAGAAAAACTCCAATACCATTTTGATCCCACAGGAATACTGGACAGCATTATTGACCTGGATAAAAATATAACCCGGCTGTATTATACCGGTAATGCACTTGACAGTATTGTTGCGCCAGGAGGCAGGTCAATTGTTATAACTTATTCCGGTAATAATATAGCTTCTGTTAAAGATCCCCTGAACCGTGTTTGTAATTATGGTTATGATGGAAATAATAATTTAATTACAGCAGAAGATGCAAATAGTGGTTCTGTATCATTCACCTACGATACAGAGCATCGAATGTTAACAGCAGTGAATCCTCTGGGGAATATTATTGTAAATAATACTTACAACGCCAGCGGCAGAGTGGTAAATCAAAAAGATGCCTATGATAAGGCTACTTCTATCGTATATAATTTCCCTAATTCAGGAGATGCTACCGTTACCAATCCTGATAATTCTCAAATGGTAGTCCATCATGATAATTATTATCGAAAAACGAATGAAACAGATGAATTGGGATTTACCAGAATCTTTACCTATGATACCAACAGCAATGAAACCGGATTTACCAATGAGGATAATCAAAGTGAAACAAGGCTCTTTGATAATGCAGGTAATTTGTTATCCGATACATTGCCTGGAAGTAAAATAACTAATATCACGTACAATAGATTTAACTCGCCAGTGCAGATAACAGATGCAAAAGGCAATCAAAAGATATTTTATTATGACAGCATACATAATAATTTAGACTCCATCCGGAATCCGGATAATTCTTTGCAGGTTTTCACCTACAATACCAAAGGACAGATTGTTCAATCAATAGATGGCAATGGTAATGCAACCAGCTTTACTTATTCGGCAAGAGGTGATCTGTTAACTATTCAAACATTTGCTGGGTTAAAACAATTTGTGTTTGATGCTGCAGGCCGAAAGACTTCTGTAATAGATGAAAACGGACATACGACTACTTATCAATATGATAATAATGATAATTTAATAAAAATTACCGATCCCTTAGGAAGAACAATTGAGAATACTTATGATGCCAATAACCAGCTCATATCAGTAAAAGATAAAAAAGGATTCATTACATCTTATACCTATGATAAGAAAGGTAGAAAAATAACCAGCACCAATCCTAAAGGCGGGGTTACCAATTACACATATGATGTAGTGGATAATTTGATTTCGGTTACTGACCCCGATAATCATGTGACAAGTTATACTTACGATCAAAAGGGAAGAAAAACCAGCGCTACCAATGCATTGGGTACTATACAATACCAATACGATGGTGTAGGAAATTTGATAAAAATAATTGACGCAACAAACAAAACCACTGAATACACCTATACGGCTACCAACAAAAAACAAAGCCAGAAAGATGGTTTGGGCAACACGGCCAATTATAGTTACGACCTCAATGATAATCTTGCATCAGTAACTGATCCTTTAAATAGCGTAACTACTTATGGATATGATGATATGAACCGGTTGGTATCTGTAAAGGATGCAACCAACAAAACTTCTACAATTACTTACGATAAAAATGGCAATAAGAAAACCTTGACTGATCCAAACGGCCATCTACAAACTTATAGTTATGATGCAGCAAACAGAATGGTTACATTCCAGGACGCTGCAGGAAATAACTATTCCTATAATTATGATAGTGCAGGAAATATTAAAACACTTACCAAACCAACAGGTACTATCGGTAAAGTATTTGATGCGGCTAATAGAGTGATAACGGTTAATAATTCAACGGGAGATACTTATCATTTTACCTATGATAATAATGATAATGTTATTGCAATGAGTAATAATGCCGGCACAAGCAATATGACTTATGATAGTTTAAATCAATTAAAACAATACCAGGATCCCTTCAACAAAACTGTTTCTTTTACTTATGATGTAGCGGGAAATAAAACTTCTGTAATTTATCCCGGAAGCAAAACGGTTTCTTATTCCTATGATAATGCAAACAATTTAAAATCGGTAACTGATTGGCTCAGCCATACATTTACCTATAGCTATGACGCTGCAGGAAGAACGACACAGCTATTATACCCCAATGCCGCACATTGTAATTATGGATTTGATAATGCAGGGCGGTTAATAAGCAAAATGAATTCTTTGAGTAATGACAGTGTTATTACCGGAAGCACATTCACTTTGGATGCAAATGGAGAAAGGGTTACAGAACAAAGAAAGGGGCCAACACCTTCATCTTTATTACCAGAGTCACGAGCTTATACTTATGGCAATGATGACAGGATGCTTTCCGATTCAGTATGGAATTATGTAAATGATAATTCAGGCAACAGAACTTCTGAGACAAATGGAACTAAAACGGCTAATTATACTTTTTCAGTAGATAACTTACTGAACAGTTGGGCGGATACTACAGGCAATACAACCAATTTCTCTTATGATCCTTTAGGTCACAGAATAAGCAAAGTGGCAGGTGCCAACACCGATAGATATGTTTTGGATATAAGCAATAGTTTATCCCAGGTATTGCAGATAACCGATGGCAGCGGGGTGGTTAAATCCAATTACGTTTATGGTCTTGGATTGCTAGAAAGTATAGATGCAGCCAATAATCCTTTATACTATCATTTCGATGCGCAGCATAATACTGTGGCATTAACCGATCCAAGCGGGGTAATAAAAGATACTTATACTTATGATCCGTTTGGAACCATGTTTAACCATACCGGAACTACAACACAACCGTTTACATTCTTGGGAGAATATGGAGTAGAGCGGGAATCTTCAGCCTTATATTTTGCACGGGCCAGGTATTACGATGCTTCACATGGAAGGTTTTTAAGTAAAGATGAATTTCCCTATGATTTGAATAACCCACAGACGATTGACAGATATGTGTATAGTTTAAATAATCCTATCGTTAAATACGATCCCTATGGATTATTCAGTTGGTCATCAGCGGGTGTAGCATTATTACAATTGGCAGTTGCTGCCGGGGATATAAGCCAAGTCGTCTTGGCTATTAAAGCTGCCCCTGCAGCTGGTTCAATACTAGGCCCTAAACTAATCTTCTCGGCCGCAAGTTCGTTTAATGATGCCACAAAAAACTTCCAAGCTTCCTTTGCAAATTTTGAAAAAGCATTCAATTCCAATAGCCAATGGTCCTCATCGGATGATTTCACAGGAGCATTGGATTTTGCCTTTAATGATCCAACAATATCACTCGCTGATAAAGTTAATAACGTTTTGTCCGGAATTGAATCAGGCATAAATATTTTTACTGATGCTTCAAAAGCGTTTTCAGGAATAGAAACAAGCAACTATAGCATAATTCAAAAAAATACCTTCTTGCAACATTTTTTTCTTGGACCAAACAGCCCTTTTTTGCTACTTGAAGATATTCGACAAGGAATTGAAACTTTGAGTTTATCGATATATCCTTTATTCAATAATAATAGTTGTAAATGATGTATTAGTTACAATTGATAATATTATGAAATTATTTATAACATTTATAGCGTTTATTTTTTTTGTAAATATTGTATCAGCTCAAACAGCCAATTATGATTATGACAGCCTTGGTAGGCTGAAGCAAGTAACTTATCCTGACAGTAGTATTATTAAATATCGTTACGATGCTTCTGGTAATAGAACTAATTCAATTATACAAAATGGTTGTGCTACCAGGACTAAACCTATAATTACAGCAAATAATAATCTAACTTTCTGCCAGGGAGATTCTGTAACTCTCACTTCAAGTTCGGGAAATTCTTATTTGTGGAGCAACGGCAATACTACACAAAGTATTATTGTGAAAACAGCAGGAATCTTTTCTGTAACTGTGAACAACGGAGGTATTTGTTTATTGACATCCAATCCTGATACCGTTAAAGTCAATGCTCTTCCTCCAACCCCAACAATCACAGCCGTGGGGAACATTTTGCAATCTTCAGCTTCATCCGGCAATCAATGGTTTTTAAATGGGATTTCCATTAGCGGGGCAACTAATCAGCAGTATACAGTCCAGGCCTCGGGCTTATACACAGTGCAGGTAACCCTAAATGGTTGCACAGCTACATCAGCGGCTTACAATTTTGTCGCAACTGCTACTGTTGATCCTTCTGCATGGAATTATGATGTTACGATATTCCCAAATCCTGTCAACGAAAATCTTTACATAATTAACCATAGTAATCGGAAACTGGCTATCAGGCTAATTGATATAACCGGGAAGGAACTGCTGGAGCTCAATCTTAATACAGCAAATGGAACCATAAACATGGGAAAATTTGCAAAAGGTGTTTACGTTGTCAGTATCACGGATAAACAAAGAAATGAAACCATTCATCAACTGGTTTTAAGACAATAAAACTATGTTTACTTTAAAAAATGTTCTATTGATCTTATTATTTGCTGCTGTCGCTATTGGTTGCAAAAAGGGTTCATCTGGTGGGGGCGGTAGTACAGTAAATGAAGATCCCTTAATCATTGCAATTGATCCCGATCCTGGAAACTCAGTCGCCATCTCATTAGGCAGTAATTATTCATTCAATATTTTGATACAAAGCAAAATGCCTGCTCAGGGTGTTAGTGTAGACATAAGTTGCAATAAAGAAATAGACAATTCGGTAGTATATTCTGCAACCCTCCAAAGCACCGTTTCAACTGTGCCTGTAATAATAAGCAACTTGCCATTTAATGAAGTGACAATAGTCACGCTAAATGTAAAATCCAAAAGCACACCAACAAATACAGCTTCAAAAACATTCAGATTGGCAAAGAAATAGTATTAATCTAATATCAAAGGGAAATTAGTGAATTGTGCCGAACAAAAAGGAACCCTTTTGTAAGGCAGATAATAATCGCTAAATTTTTTTTCAATTAGAATTTGCGCTGATTTTCTATACTTTCCACTCTTGTCGTATTAATCCAATCGAGAATATCTGCTAAGAGATAATATGTGCTCGAATGTGGATGGGGTTGGCTGAAAGGTATTTCACGATTAGCCTTCAGATAATCCAGTTTTCGCTTAGAAATTTTCAGCATTTTCATAACATCCTGATCATTTAGGATAACTTCATTGGAAGGTCGTTGTGCTTGTTGAATCTCGTAGCGAAATAATAATATCAGCTCCTTTAATTCAGGATAGCGATTGAACAAAAATGATTCTTGCATAATTTAAAGTTTTCCAAGAAAGCTAAATAATAACCTCAAGAATCAATATTTTTAAATAATGAACCGGATTCATTTACAGATTTAATTATTATTTAAATTTGCAACAGATATTAGTAGTGTTCCAAAGAGAACTCAAACGTAAGCGTTTCACCAAATTTTCACCTTCGGATAAAGTAGGAATTGAAAACATTGATTCTCATAGTTATTATTTGTGGGGTTCGAGTCCCAGCGGGATCACGGAGAGCCTCCATAAAGGAGGCTTTTTCATTTTGACGGCTTTCTGAATTGCCGATTTTTAAAGTAGGTTTGTAATAACAACTCTTCATCATGTCCAATTATTTTAAAGATAAAGTTGTGATTGTAACCGGCGGAACCGATGGAATCGGCAAAGCGCTTGTTGACGCATTATTAAGTATGGGCGCTAAAATTGCCACCTGTAGCCGCAATCATGATAAACTTTACCAACTGCAATCTGAATATGCTTCTTCTCCCCTGCACACCATGGTTTGTGATGTTAGCAGTTGAAAATGATTGCCGTCGTTTTATAGAAACCACGTTGAAAGTTTTCGGTCACATTGATATCCTGATCAATAATGCCGGCATTTCTATGAGAGCATTATTGAAAGATGCGGATATTGAAGTGATCCGGAAAGTAATGGATATAAATTTTTTTGGAACCGTTTATTGTACCAAATATGCGTTGCCCTCAATTATCGAAAGAAAAGGAACAATTGTTGGTGTTTCGTCTATTGCTGGCTATCGGGGTTTGCCGGGAAGAAGTGGTTATTCCGCCAGTAAATTTGCATTACAAGGTTGGCTGGAAGCGATAAAAACAGAATTGAGTGTCATGATGAGGTGCATGTGATGTGGGTATGCCCTGGATTCACAACATCCAATATTCGCAATGCAGCATTGAATAAAGAAGGAAATGCCACAGGGAGAAAGTCCGATGGATGAAGGCAAAATGATGACTGCAGCAGAATGTGCCCGGCATATTTTAAATGCTATCAAAAAGAAAAAAAGAACTTTGGTACTTAACCGTTCCAGGGAAAAGAAACAGTTTTTATAAATAAATTTTTCCCGAAGCTTGCTGATCAGTTGGTTACCAGGAAATTTTTCTTTAAGAAATGGAAAACTTAGTTAAATGAGCAATTGAGAATAACTATCCATATCCTGATCATCGCTGATTCGTAACCTTAGGTCTATTATATGCCTTTACTAACCCTTACATCTGACATTGGCACCAGGATTACCTGGTAGGAGCTATAAAAGCACAATTGCTTCAGATCAAATCCCGGATTCAGCATTATTGATATTACTCACATAATATTTCTCCTTTTAATTATCCACAGGCAGCCTATCTATGCAGAAGTGCCATAAAAAACTTTCCGGATTTCACTTATCATATCATACTGGTTAATCTTTTTGAAAGCAAGCCGAAGCAATTGCTACTTGGCCTTTCATAAAAATCAATATTTATTATGTGCTGACAACGGATTGCTCACAATGATACTGGAAGAAAAACCTGAAATAGTTGTCGGAATTCCGTTGAATGAAATGGAGTATAAAGAAATACTGATCCAGTATGGCATCTGTAATGGGCAAAGTAATCAGGCAATTGAATCGAAGGTGAATCTATTCAAAATATCGGTATGCCTGATGTAAACTATGTTCAGAAAAATCATCTGCGGCCATTGCTGGACAACAACTGGATAGAAGGACAGATCATTTTCATTGACAATTTTGAAAATGTGATCGTCAATATCACCCAGGAACAATTTGAAGAACAAAGAAAAGGAAGAAAATTCCGCATCGTTTTTAAAAGAGATGAAGTGATTGACCGCATCAGCGAATCTTATGCAGATGTGCCTGAAGGTGAAAAACTGGCTCTATTCAACAGCGCCGGTTACCTCGAAATTGCTATCAATAAAGGAAATGCTGCCGGCTTGTTTGGATTAAAAGGCTTTTCAGAAAAAAATGGCAGGTTCCGGTATTCTGCAAAACCAACTGCTCTACCAAACCATACAGAGTATATTTTGAACTGAGGTAATTGTCAGATCTTTCAGAAAATTTATAAGAATGCATAAAATTAGTAAAATTATTTTGATATATCAGAATAATAATTTAATCCTTGGCAAAGCCCAATTCATGTTAACCTCTTAAATCTTTGAACTAATAGAAATCTCACGCAATATCCCTATTTTTGCCTGTCCTGACATTTATCGGAAAACCAACCCTTTATGAACTTCAGAAAAGTCAACAACCTTACCGGATGGGCTGTTTTTTTCATTGCTTTTGCTACTTATTTCTTAACCCGTGAAGCAAGAGGAAGTTTTTGGGATTGTGGTGAATTTGTTTCCTGCGCTTATAAAATGCAACTACCCCACCCTCCCGGAGCACCGGTATTTGTAATTGTTGGGACGTTTCTTTATTATTTTATTTGGTAATAATCCACTGACGTGCTGCGAATGCAGTGAATACGATGAATGCTTTAGCCAGTGCTGCTACCATCTTATTTCTTTTCTGGACCATTACTCATTTTGCCCGCAAAATGTTTGTAAAAGCTGGCGAACAATTAAATGGATCAGCAATTATTCACTAGCAATGGGTGCAGGTGTTGTTGGTGCATTGGCTTATACTTTCTGTGATTCATTCTGGTACAGCGCCGGTGAAGGTGAAGTATATGCATTATCATCTTTTTTTACTGCTCTTGTATTTTGGGCTATGCTGAAATGGGAACATGCAGATGAAAATGCAGGCATTGATGAAGTCTGCAAGAACAAAGGCTGACCGCTGGATCGTTTTTCTTTTCTTCATGTTGGGCTTGGCTATTGGTGTACACTTACTGGGCTTGCTGACTATACCGGCGATTATAATGATCTATTATTACCGTCGTTACAAAGTAACTACCAAAGGAGCGATTATGGCTTTTCTTGTTGGTTGTGCTGTTACAGGTATTGTGCAGGTTGGCATTATTCAATACTCCATGAAATCAGCCGGACTCTTTGATATCTTCTTTGTAAATTCATTGCATCTGCCTTTCTTCTCAGGTTTTACTTTTTACTTCCTTGCATTAGCCGCTAGTGATAGCATGGGGACTGCGGTTTAATGAAAAAAATATTTCAAAAACAAAGCTGATTTCATGGTTCATTATCTTTTCTTGCATTATTTGCACTTCCATTTTTTACCACTACAGGTTCGTTAGTGGAGACAAGTTTTAAAATTTCTTTTGATTGCAGCTATTGGTGCCGTAGCCGGATACTTTCTTAAAGCCCAACTGCTGAAAGTATTGAAACTTTTCCTTATGGTGTTTTGCATTTATTACGATGGGATATTTAATGTATTTCACAGCAATGATCCGTGTCCAATGCTAATCCTGCCATTGATATGAACGATGTTGAAAATCCTATCAACCTCGTTTATTATTTGAGTCGTGAACAATATGGTAGGCTCCTTTGCTATATGGACCGCATTTTCTTGCCGATGTAGAAAGGATCCGATACTGGTATCCGTATAAAGAAGGGGAAATGCAATATGTACAAGGGAAAAACAAGTATATTACCGATTGGCCGCGACAAGATCATATGTATATAAAAGCGAGGACAAACAACTTTTCCCGCGTGTTTGGGATCCAAGTAATGACCAGTATCATTTTGACTTCTATATAGCTGGCTTCAGCTAAGCAATCTAGGCCAATGAACTGTATTGTAACCGGTGTTTCGGACAAATGGTTCAAACTCAAAATCAATCCGGGAAAACACAGAACTACAAATTGACGATAACTATTCAATACGAGTGCGACGAGGCAAGTCTTAAGCCCGGTGACTAATTGCTTAAGAATCCTTCTTATGGTGATAATCTCAATGGTTCTTTACTTACCAGATGGGATCTGATGTATTGGCGATACTTCATGTGGAATTTTGCCGGCAAACAAAATGATATAGAGGGACTCGGTAATAAAAGGGATGGCAACTGGATCAGTGGTATTTCTTTTATTGATAATAGAAGCTGGGTGATCAAAGTAAATTACCCGACACTTTAAAAACTAATAAAGTCACATAACAAACTTTATATGCTTGCCATTTCTTGTTAGGCATTTTAGGTTGTGTTTATCAATATCTTAAGAAACAGAAAAGACTGGATCGTAACTTTCCTTCTCTTTTTCTTTACAGGTATTGCGATTGTACTTTATCTGAATCAACCCGGTAATCAGCCTCGTGAACGTGACTATGCTTATGCCGGTTCGTTTTATGCATATGCAATATGGATAGGTCTGGCCGTAGTTGCATTTGTCAGATTGGCCCGTGAAAAAGAAGATAAGAAAATTTTTCAGAATACATTGATATATGGAAGCATTCTTACTTTCCTGATTACATTAATGAGTTCATTGCCTGATCCATTCGGAGGTGATGTATTGATGACCTCATTGCATGGTAACAGCACTGTATGTAATTTTGTACTATGGTTGTTACTTATTTGCATAAGAGCTATTTCTTCCGGCAGGACAAAATGCAAGGATACTAAATATTGCTGCAACTGCTACTTTGCCTTGTAGCTCCCATTATCATGGGACAACAGGAATGGGATGATCATGACCGCAGCAAAAAAACTTTGCCGCCTGATATGGCAAAAGATTACCTGGAAAGTTGTGCTCCCAATGCAATTCTTTTCACTTTTGGTGATAACGATACTTATCCATTATGGTATGCACAGGAAGTAGAAGGTGTACGACCCGATATACGTATTATCAATAACAGTTTACTGGGTATTGACTGGTATATCAACCAGCTTCGATATAAAGTAAATGATGCTGATTCAGTAGATGTGATCTGGAGGCCCGAACAAATAGAAGGGCATAACAGAGAAATAATGTATTATCAACCTGATCCAATAATCCCAGTATCTCCCAGGAAGTTTATTACCCACTTTATGATGTAATGAAAAATGTATTGGGTAAACATACTATTGACCCGGACACCGGAAGAGATGTGGGACCTGAAACATTTCCCGTAAAACGTTTCAGTATTCCGGTTGATACAGCTTTGGTGCGCAAGAAACGGAACAGTAAATCCCGATGACAGTGTTCTTTCTGAAATAAAATTTGAATTAGGACAGAAGTTCTTTGCAGACGCAATGACCTGATGATACTGAATATCATTGCTGCTAATAATTGGAAAAGTCCGATCTATTTCAGTATGCCTTACGCAAGTTCAGGTGATTGGGATTTGGTGAATTATTTGACGAAAAGATGGATTGACTTATCGCCTTGGTTCCGATTAAAACAAATAGTACCGCAAACAACTGGCTTGTACGGACACAGGCTAAGAGAAAACAATAAAGATTTTGATGAAAGATAACCTGCATGAACAAGTTTGTATTTGCAAGTCAAGAAAGGAACTTATTTTGATGAAGAGAATCGACGTCATGTCCTGGAGATCCGGAATGCTTATGCTGAAGCTGCCGGAAATCTGGCCGATCTTGGAAGAAAAGAAGAAGCTAAACAAATATTGGAACGATGCAGATAGCCTGATCAGTACTGAGCATATGCCTTATGCAATGCCAGCCAGGGAAAATGAATATCATGACATCGTTGGAATGGTTTTCCTCGAAGCTTGTTATAAAGCAGGTGATTCGGTGTTGGCGAAAAAGATAAGAGTAGAATTGAAAAAAGATCTGACACAGCAAAAAAATTATTACGACTATCTGAAAGCATTAATCGCCCAGACCTTTTTGGCTCAATTCGATGGCCGTGATGGTGATGCAGCAAGGAATGCACAATTCCTGCAATTGTTGGACCTATTGAGACAAAGATATGAGCCGCAGAGCACTGATAAAACCTGTTACTCCAGGTGCAACTACTGATTCAACAGGCAAAGCAAAATCCAAAGACAGATCAATGAAAAATGATACTTCGAAAAGAAAGTAAAAGATAAAATCAGATCATTTTCAGAAAGCCCCTGCCAAGGGGCTTTTTTGTTGAACTATTATCAAAATAAGTTGTTGTTAATAGCTGAATCCCGCTGAAATTTTTATCGTAAATTGCTGAATAACGAGGTTCAATACGAATACCAGCGTCATGAAAGGTTTTCATTTTACCAAATATGATCCAAAAGTGAAGGCAAAAGCAGGTTTGAACAATTGCTTGATATTTTTATGCAATTGCTCACTTATACCAGCGGCGATGTGGCGGAAGCATTGGCAATGGATGAATGAACTGGATAAAAAATATGAGCTGACAGATGATGAATATGGCATGGGTGATTTTATTGATGAATTGAAAGAAAAAGGATACATCACAGAAGATAACCAGAAGGGACAAATAAAGATCACTCCAAAAACAGAACAGGGAATCCGCAAAAAAAGCCTGGAAGAAATTTTCGGAAAACTGAAAAAAACAAAACAAGGCGATCATCACAGTTTCAAACCGGGATTAGGTGATGAAGTAAATCCTGAAACAAGACCTTTCCAGTTTGGTGATATGCTGGAGCAAATTGATTTTACCGAATCCATCCGCAATGCACAGATCAATCATGGTGTGGAAAGTTTTCAATATGCAGGAAGATGATCTTATCCATCCGGGAAACAGATTTCAAAGCGCAGACCTCTACCGTACTGATGATCGATATTTCTCATTCCATGATCTTGTATGGAGAAGACAGGATAACTCCTGCGAAAAAAGTTGCCATGGCATTGAGTGAACTGATCACTACAAAATATCCGAAAGACACTTTGGATATTGTTGTGTTTGGTAATGATGCCTGGCCGGTAGAAATAAAAGACCTTCCCTATTTACAGGTTGGTCCTTATCATACCAATACTGTTGCAGGTTTAGAATTAGCTATGGATATTTTAAGAAGAAGAAAAAATCCGAACAAGCAGATATTTATGATCACCGATGGAAAACCAACCTGTCTGAAGATCGGGAAACGATATTATAAAAATGCTTTTGGATTAGACAGAAAAGTGGTGAGCCGCTGCATGAACCTTGCAGCGCAATGCAAGAAATTAAAAATACCGATCACCACTTTCATGATCGCTACTGATCCTTACTTGCAAAGATTTGTACAGGAATTTACAGAAACAAATAATGGAAAAGCATTCTTTGCATCATTGGATAAATTGGGAGCATTTATATTTAAAGATTTTGAAAGTGGGAAAAGAAAAACGGTGTATTAAGTCTGAACTATGATTTGGGGAGATTAGAAGATTTAAAAGAGTTGAGTATGCCAGATTATAAGTTTAAAGAATTTACTGAGAAAATTATTGACTCATCTATGAAAGTGCATGCCACTTTAGGCAACGGGTTTCAGGAAGTTATTTATCAAAGAGCTTTAGAAATAGAAATGGAAGATGCCGGGCTCCATTTTTCAAGGGAGTTTAGCATGGCCATTTACTATAAGGGAAAACAAATTGGAGAGAGAAGAGTTGATTTCTTTGTAGAAGAAAAAATAATGGTTGAATTAAAAGCAATTATTCAGCTTGAAAAAGTACATCTTGCACAAGCAAAAAATTATCTTGAAGCTTATAATATGCAGGTTGGCCTGCTTATAAACTTTGGGAGTATTAGCCTTGAATTTAAAAGAATAGAGAACCCAAAATTTATCCCGAACATTATTCCGATTAATCAATAAATCCACCCAAATCGAGGTTCAGACAATGAATATTAAAAAAATAAAAACCCTCGGAGAACTAAAAGCAAGCGGCTATCAGTCCAGAAGTATTAAAGAAGAACTGCGACAAAATCTTATTGCCAAATTAAAGCGAAAAGAAAATACATTTCCCGGTATTGTCGGATATGAAGATAGTGTGATACCTGATGTGGAAAGAGCTTTGCTGAGTAAACACAATATTCTTTTCCTTGGCTTACGTGGACAAGCAAAAACAAGAATGGCCCGGCTGATGACCGAATTGCTGGATGAATATATTCCTTCAATTTCCGGCAGTGAGATCAATGATGACCCATTAAATCCGGTTTCCAAATATTGCACAGGATCTGATTGCAGCGTCATGGAGATGAAACACCTATACATTGGATTCATCGCAGCGAACGATATGGCGAAAAATTAGCTACGCCTGATGTAAGTGTTGCCGATCTGATCGGTGATATTGATCCGATAAAAGCAGCTAATCTGCGATTGAGTTTTGCCGATGAAAGAGTGATTCATTATGGAATCATTCCAAGAAGCAACCGGGGAATATTTGTGATCAATGAATTGCCCGATCTGCAGGCAAGAATACAGGTTGCTTTATTTAATATTTTGGAAGAAGGTGATATACAGATTCGTGGTTTCAAACTGAGATTGCCGCTGGATATTTTATTTGTATTTACTGCCAACCCGGAAGATTATACCAACCGTGGCGCTATTGTTACTCCATTGAAAGATCGGATCGAAAGCCAGATATTGACGCATTATCCCAAATCATTGGAAACTGCATTGGAAATAACCGAACAGGAAGCTGTGATTGATGAAGAACAAAAAGCAAAAATAAAAATAAGTGACCTGGTAAAACGATTGATTGAACAAGTAGCTTTTGAAGCAAGAGGCAGTGAATTTGTAGATAAAAAAAGCGGCGTGAGTGCAAGGCTTACCATTTCTGCATTTGAAAATGCTGTCAGCGCTGCAGAACGAAGAGCCATAGTAAACAATGAAAAACAAACACAGGTATGGATAGCCGATCTGATCGGTATCATTCCTTCTATTACCGGTAAAATTGAACTGGTATATGAAGGTGAGCAGGAAGGTCCTTACCAGGTAGCAATGAATTTACTGGATAAAGCGATCCGTACACAATTCATTCAATATTTTCCCAATCCGGAAGCATTGAAAAAAAGAGTAAAGCCAAGCAGCAGAAGGAAAACCTAAAGAAGAAAATCCATATCGTGCCATCATCGGCTGGTTTGATAAAGGCAATAACCTGAATATTTCATTTCAATACAACAGATAAAGAAAAAATACTCTTGCTATACAAAGTAGATGGACTTCATGCATCTGGTAAAAAAATATTTCAGCCAGGCCAATGAAGCAGAAGCTGCCTTACTGATGGAATTTGTTTTGCATGGACTTGCCTCTTATTCACTGATCAGTAAAAAAATATTTGAAGAGAAGATCGAATTCAAAGACCTGATCGGCAGCATGATGAATCTCGGCAATAAATATGAAGAAGAATTTGACGAAGAAAGCTGAAATAGTTGTTTAAATGAATTAAACTTTAATTATGGATCTGAAAGAACAATTTGAGCAGGCGGTAGCTGACAGCAAAAATTTGGGTGAACGTCCCGATAACGAAACATTACTCCAGCTTTATTCATTATACAAACAAGCTACCGAAGGCGATCTGACCGCTGATCCCCCATCGAATCCTTTCGATTTTGTGGCAAAAGCGAAATACCAGGCATGGGCTTCCTTAAAAGGAAAAAGTGCAGCAGATGCAATGACTGAATACGTAGAGTTGATAAAAAATTTAAAGTCTTAGAAGTATTGTTGGTACACTTCATCCAGCATTTTACCGATTCGTTCAAATGAGTAGCGATTAATTGTATTGTTTGCAATTTCATTTCTATCAAACTGATCTTTATTTTTTATTAATTGAATCATTGCTTCGCATAGATCCTGGCTGGTTTTACCCTTTGCAATAATGCCGTTCTTATTATTCTCAACGGTTTCTGAAAAAGTAGGATAATCGCTCGCAATGACTGGAATGCCGCAAGCCTGTGCTTCTATGACCACGTTCCCGAAAGTTTCATAAAGAGAAAAAAGGATCAAAGCATCGCTCGAGCGAATCGACTCAGCTAGTAAAGACTGCATCACCTCGTCTTTCAACGATACATTTTTTTCAAGTTGCAACGATGTAATCAAATCAATCAATTCTTTATTTGGCGGGCCATGAACGATCAATTCGGCCCGATAGTTTAATGATAAAAATTGTTTTAAAGCCAATAAAATTTGTTCAATATTTTTTGCATGATTCAAAGTAGAAATATGAATAAACCGGAAGACATTATTTTGTAGATTTCTGTCAGCAGGGAAAAATATAGTTTTATCTACTACACTCGGAATGAACTTATAATTAATTTTAACAACATGATCGTTGATCATCTCACCTAAATGCTTTGATACAGTCACCAGTAAGGAAGCTCGTTTCAAAACTTTGCGAGCCATCGATCTGAAGAACCATCCTTTGTCTTTGAAACAAGGTTTTGCTTCCGGAAGAAAAAGACTCCAGCCTTCCACTACTATGTATTTCATCTTTCGCATCCATCTCCAATAAAAAGCAATGATCCCATCTTTCATAGTCACATTTACCTGCACTCCAAATGGTTTTCCATATCTCTTTTTAAATGCACGAAGTCCTCTGCTATGCAACCGGATGAAATAATAATTGCTAAGAATAAAATCTAAAAAGCGACTGAATTTTGAAATGGAAGGATAATAATAGATCCAGGCTCTCAAATTTTCATTATAAACTCTTTCTTCCTTTTGCACTTTTCCAAAACGCAGAGAAGGATTTTTCTTTACAAAAATGACAACAATGTTATTATATACAGACGCTGCTTTTGCACGACGCTCAATACCATCGCCACTAAAAGGCTCCATTGTATTAGGCCACCATTCCGTTAACCATAAAATATTCTTCATTCGAAATTCTTATCCTTTCCGTTTTAAAAGAATCAACAAAAAAATCATATATGCTGTATACCCGGCGCTATCTGCCAAAGCAGCTCCATTAATACCGATCAAAGGTATGAGTAGGAAATTAAGCGTTGCAATTACTATCAGTGCGATCAGGCTTCCCGAAAAATTGTACCGGATCCTGTTGGTGCCTGCAAAATAAGATGCCAATATTCTTACAACAGTAATGGAAAGAATTGCCGGTACTGAAAATATGAAGCATTGATACATCAATGAAAAACTGTCTCCATAAACAAACATAAACACCCATTTACCTAAAATGATTATTGCAACGCTGGCAATAGCGTTTAAGAATAGAACCTGCCCAACCATTTTTTTAAATATTTTATTGAAATCAGGTTTTTCAGCAGATGCGGATGCCGGAAAAACAATGGTGGCAATAACTGTAGGTGCAAATAAAAAAAGCTGAACCAGTTTCGATACCTGGATGTAATTCCCTATTGCTGTATCAGTCACAACACCCGGAGAAAATTCTTTCAAAATCCAATAATCTATACGGTACGCCAGGAATGCAACAATGTTTGTGATCAAAGCAAATGATGAATACTTCAATAACTTTCTTAATGAACCAGCGGGTATATGATGTAACAAAAAATTTAAAGAATATTTCGTATGAAAAAAAAATCCTAACAGAATGCCGCTAACTATAAAACTGCCAAAATAGATTCCAACCATCAACCCGATGTTGTCCTGATATTTTAAAAGGAGCAAGGTTCCGCACAGGATCAAGACAATAACGTTGGTGATTGCGGGAATAAGATGTGGCAGCAGAAATTGCTTTTTTGCAAAAAATAGTCCTGAAAAATATGTGATCAATAAATTCCCGGAAATAAAAAGAAAAGAATAGCGAATGGTCACATAATTTGAAGCAGGGAAAAAATCATTATAAAAGAAGAATACCAGTGCGGCGGTCAAAACACCTGCAAACAAAGACCAGATAAGCGATATAGTGGCCAATTCATTTTCTCCGATCTCCTTTCTGGATAAAAAATAGGTCATTCCGGACTCAAGGCTCCAACTGGCAATCAAAGTAATTATTGAAAAATTATTAATAGCATAATAAAGTTCTCCGCTGCCGGAAGCTCCCAGCACTCTCGAGAAAAAAATATTGAGCAAAAAAGTGGAGCCTAATAAGCAAACCCTTGCGATAAAATTCTGAGCAATATGTTTTCGCATTTCCATGTCTGTGAAAAAAGTTCTTACTAAAAATTAGCAAAAATTCAAGATATGGAATTTCAGATACATTAACGAATCAGCATCGATTTGCTGCTTTTACCATTTAATAGTTGGATTCAGTATCGATTTATATTTCAGGATACGTTTCCGGTATGGCAGAAGCCGCAGGATCATTTTTTTTATCTCTTCGTCAAAATCAGTGGAAGGGTGATATCCGAGTTTTTTCAAATTCTCGTTATGAGGATTATAATAATGCTTTTCTTTTTCCTTCCTGGGATTTTCTATCGGAGAAACGTTTACATTAATTCCAAGTCCCTTGCATACATCAGCTACTTTCACAGAAAGATTGTTGATAGAATATACATTGGCGTATTGATTCATGACCCGGTATTCTCCGGCTTCCGGAGGATTTTGAATAACCAGTTTTATACATTGCATCGAATCTGAAAGAGGAAGGAATGAACGGATCTGGGTACCTTTTCCATAACTGGTGAGCGGATAACCAATGACTGCCTGGCAACAAAACCGGTTGATGATCGTTCCAAATGCTTCATCAAAATCCAGGCGGGTATTCAATTCATGAACTGAGATATCCGCCTGCGGATGAAACCCGAATACAATTCCCTGCATGATATCTGTACACTTGATTCCATAATTTTTGCAGGCAAACTGAAGATTATTTGAATCATGCACTTTCGATAAATGATACCAACTGGTAGCTTGGCGGGGAAAAGGTAATCGATCCTTTCTTCCTCTATACTCAATCTCAAAAAATCCTTCAGGGATGTCAATATTAGGAGTTCCATACTCTCCCATAGTGCCCAATTTTACAATATGGGCATTGGGTGCATGCTCTTTTACTGCGTAAATCAGATTCAAAGTTCCTATCAGATTATTTCGCTGAACCCACACGCATTTTTCCTGGTTCATCATGGAATACGGCGCTGAAGGGCATTGACCAAAATGAACGATGACATCCGGTCGGATCTTTTTTATGGTTTGACTCAGAAAACTATAATCCGTGATATTTCCTTTATAAAAATTTACATTCTTCTTGTATATTTTCTTATATGTCTTAATTCGTTGTTGCATCGACGCAATGGGAATAGCGCTTAAAGAATGCATCTCTCTTACCCATTTTCGCCGTAAAAAATTATCAATTCCATAGATTGAAAAATCACTTCCTGACATAGAATTTGCCAGTGACCACCCTAAGTATCCGTCAATTCCTAAAATCAATATTCGCATAACAAGAATCTGCTTATTTTTTTATTGTTATTTTAAAAAATCAAAAAACATTCTCACCTGTATCCGCTTTCGCCGTAGCGAAATTCGGCTTTTGCTGATACATATCGGCAATTATGCCTCATAGGTTGCAATATTACCCCATAAATGGTAAACTATTTCTGTCTTTACTTAATACTTATTTTTACATCCTCTATGGCGATTTTCAGACAAAACAAAAACCTTGTATCGGAGATCAATACCGGTTTTGGCGTCAATAGTAAAGACAGCGGAGGACGTTTCTATAACCGTGAAAATGGCCGGGCCAATGTATTAAAGAAAGGCGTCAATGTCTTAAGCCGCTACAGTTGGTATCATACCATGCTTTACATGAAGCGGGGAAAGTTTCTGTTATTAATATTTCTGATTTATATTTTCATCAATCTTGTTTTTGCAGGCATTTATTACGCCATTGGGATCGGGCATCTCTCCGGAGTAAATAAAAGTTCTGCAATGGGAAATTTTACAGAAGTGTTTTTTTTCAGTACCCAAACTTTTACCACAGTCGGATACGGCCGCATCAGCCCCACGGGTTTTCTGACCAGTTTAGTTGCTACTTTTGAAGCCTTTCTGGGCTTATTGAGTTTTGCCATTGCAACCGGGTTATTCTACGGAAGATTTTCCAGGCCACAGGCTTTTCTTCGTTTTAGTCATAAAGCCATTATCGCACCTTATAAAGATGGCATTGCCTTGATGTTTCGTATGGCTCCATATAAAAACAATGCTCTTTCCGAAGTGGAAGTAAAGCTCACTATGGCTATGCAATTGGAAGAAAACGGGAAAAAGGTCAATAATTTTTATTCATTGGATATAGAAATTCCCAAGATCAATGCATTGCCACTCAGCTGGACCATCGTACATCCTGTCGGTGAAAAAAGCCCCTTGGTTGGATTAAATATGCAGGATATAAAAAAATCCGAAACAGAGATCTTTGTTTTTGTAAAAGCATTTGATGATGTTTTCTCTAATACCGTGATCGGCCGCACTTCTTACATTGCCACTGAGATCGAATGGGGAGCCCGTTTCAAAATGATGTATTATCCCAACGCCGATAAATCAAAAACGATATTAGATCTTTCCCTGCTTAGCAGTACTGAGAAAGTAGATATTCCGGAACCTGTAGGTGCTTCCTGATCTTTATACCGGCGTTATCTGGATGAATTCTTTTCTGTTGATATAATAGAGAAACAAAAAATACACGATGGGAAAAAAGCTGATCAGTTTTAATGACAAAAATTCCTGAATAAAATCCCAGTAAGTATAATAAAGCCAGCATTAAAAGACCGGCCAACAATTGCACATCGCCGATGGCACAAACCACCTTGAAATAATAAGTATGAAGATGATGATAAACCAATTCCAATGGTTTGGTATGATGAAATCCGTCGGTCACAACAATCTTTGGATGATTTTCCTGCACGGTAATGACAACAGGCCGATCACTTAGAAGCGGATAAATTTCTTTCCCGTTTACTACAACCCGGATTTTCAAAAAACTCAGCAGCACCTGGTTTTTCCGGGTAATTACGATATGATAAGAAGCATCCTGCAACTATTGTTTTAAAGAGCGAATGATCTCGTTAAAATCAGCTGCCAGCAATGAAGCGCCGCCTACAAGTCCACCATCAACATCCGGGCAGACTGAATAATTCCTTTGCATTATTTGCTTTTACGCTACCACCGTAAAGTATTGAAATGGCATTGGCAATTTCCGAACCGTACTGCTCTGCCATTATAGAACGCAGATGAGCATGCATTTCTTGTGCCTGCTCCGATGTGGCTGTCTTGCCTGTCCCGATTGCCCAGATCGGTTCATAGGCAATAATAATCTTTTTAACGCTTTCTGCTGAGAAATGAAAAAGTGATTCTTTCAGTTGCGTTTGAACAAAAGCATTCTGTGTTCCTGCTTCTCGGATAGACAAGGTTCGCCGCAGCAAAAAATAGGTGTGATATAATGTTCCAGGCAAAGATTTACTTTCTCCGCCAACATGCCATTAGTCTCATTAAAATATTCTCTTCTTTCGCTATGCCCGATGATACAGAAATTCACACCGATGGAATGAAGCATTTCAACCGAAATCTCGCCTGTATAAGCCCCGGATTTTTTATCGGAACAATTTTGTGCAGCCACTTCATAATTGAATTCCTCTTCTACTTCACTCCTTGTCATGATCAGGTACGGGAAAGGCACTGCAAAAATCACTTGCTGATGCATGCCAGGTTAATATTAGCGCCAAGAATATCATCCAGTAATTTTTCTCCCTGCTGAAAGGTCAGATTCATCTTCCAGTTAGCCGCTGCGATCTGTTTTCTCATTTAATGGTTTTAAAAATTGTCAAAGATATATTTCAAAATTCTTTTTTCATTATCCGTTATAGTGTGTGTTTCAATTGCTTCCAGTTTTGTATATCATTGATCGCTTTTTCTAAATCATAACGATTAACACCCTCGCTACCCCAGGAAAAGCTCGGAATATATTTTGGCGTAAGTCCGGTACCAAATACATTACAACACACACCGATGACAGTTCCAGTATTGATAGAAGTATTTATAGCCGTGCGGGAATAATCGCCCATCATAACACCACATTTCATTCCGACATTTTTTTCTCCCTGCGGTGTCCAGACTTTTATCTCGCCTGCATTATTTTTCAAATTTGAATTGGTAGTTCCTGCACCGAGATTACACCATTCACCTATTACAGAATCTCCAAGATAACCATCATGGGCTTTATTAGAATAACCAAAGAGAACGGAATTTTTTATTTCACCTCCGGCAACTGAGTACGGCCCAATTGTGGTAGCAGCATAAACTTTTGTTCCCATTTTTAAACAAGCGCCTTCGCACATAGCAAATGGCCCCCGGATCGATACAACCTTCCATCACCTCTGCATTTTTCCCAATATAGATAGGACCAGTCGAGGCATTAAGAATACAATGTTCCACCTTTGCACCTTTTTCAATAAAAATATCCGATGAGCGGATTGTCTTATTCGTTTTGGATATAGATTGTGATTTCTTTTTTTGAGTCAGTAATTCAAAATCCTGCCGAATAGCCCAATCATTAAGTCGAAATATATCCCATGGATAATTGATAGCTTTTATTTCCTCTTCAATTACCAGGGCTTTTTTTACCTTGATCTTATATTTTTCTTTGATCTCATTTTTTGTAAACCGAAACACAAAGCCAGTAGTGCCTTCAGCTGATATAAATTCTCCGTTTTTAAGTTTGCTGATCTTTTTAATCAATTTGGAGTAGGCAACACATTGCCATGTATCAGAAAACAAGTCGCATTTCCAACGGCTTCATCAAGGTTTACCGAGCGATCCAAGTCTTTATAATCATCTTCCTTTTTGTCGAAAGAAGGAAGGCCCAGCATTTTTTCCCATTTTTCCCGAATAGTAAGAATGCCAACCCTGATATCCTGTATCTGCCTTGTCAGAGTAAATGGATGCAGGTTTTCAGGCTGGCAAAATTCTTCTGTAAAGATTATTTTATTCATGCGTGGAAAATGCTAAAATAAAAAGATAAAGACAAAAACCGATGATTCTTTATCCTTTGGTCTATTTAAAAACATTTTATTTCAAAGTAAAACTGTTCTCCACCATGTCAAATTCTTTTTCATCCACCGGACGTATTGTTTGACGGATAGCCATGAAACCTTTATCCAAATCTCCAAAACAAAATACTTTAATAGTTCCATTGAGAACCCCGCCACTGTACACACCCCTCATGATAACACCTTTGCCTTCATATTTGCCAAAATGTTTTATTTGCTCGGTCGAATGTGGGATGAAAACGTCCGGCGAATTCAGTGCCCTGACCTCGGCATTCTAACTTCTCATCCACATCAATCCTCGTATCAAAAACAAACAACTGAAGCATATTTTCACTCAGATAGGATTTAATTTTGAAGTACCCTTCCGGGTTGAAAGAAGAATCGATTCGGTCTAAGTATAACTTGTCCGTTACATTGAAAGTGCAGCGCTGCCGGTTGACCGTTTCAATTTTATGTTTGTCCTGTGATCTGTTTCTCAAACTTGCGTCATCGCATGAAAAAAGTGCTGCTGTTACCACTATCCCGAAAATCATTTTCCTGATCAAATAAAAATTCATTTTATCCCTCCTGTTTAATTTTAAAACTTCTTCTGCAAAGTGGCGAAAAGCACTAAGTTGTGTAAAGATATTATTATTAGTTTCTTGAAAAACTGACCTCAAAAAGCTGTAGTCTTTTGTACTCGTTTACCCATGCCTGGTTTTATCTAAAAAAAACAGCATAATTTTATACTAAAATCTTTGAATTTCAGTTATTAAGACTTTAGATTGCGACGAGAAAATGCGACCCATCCGATATACTATTTCTGCCGTCATATTCCTTATCCTTTGCCAGGCCGCTATTCCTTCTTTTGGTCAACTCGGGATTTCGTTTGATCTGAAAAAACCAAAGGAATATGATGACAGGGTGCTTCGTTCTGAAAAATCAGACGAGAAAAAATTTAATCTGCCCCGGCGTTTCATTCAAAATACTGTCACCCATTACAATTATTTTTTCAATGCCAATAATAAACTGAACGAGGTACTTGAAAGAGCTAAAAGTGCTTTCAAAGATGATTATTCCAAACTTCTTCCCTTTTACAATTACAGCCTGGATGTAACAGCAAAGGATAATATGCAGTTGGATTCTATTATTTATAAATCAGAAACCGGCATTGCCCTGCATGATCTTCGAAATGACTGGGTTGATAATTTATACCTGCTTTGGGGTGCTTCTTATTACCTGCAAAAAGAATTTGATTCCGCTTACATGATGTTCCAGTTCATCAATTATGCTTTTGCGCCAAAAGAAAAAGATGGCTACTATAAAACTATCGGCAGCAATATGGATGGTAACAAAGCATTCAGTATTGCGACCAAAGAAAAAACGAGTCTGCCTAAAAAAGTTTTTACTGAACCGCCGAGCCGTAATGATGCGTTTATCTGGCAGATCAGAAATTTTCTGGCGCAGGATCAATTTGCAGAAGCAGCCAGTCTGATAGTTACACTGAAAAATGATCCCAATTTCCCTAAAAGATTACAAAACGATCTTGAAGAAGTACAGGCGTATTGGTTTTATAAACAAAATATGTGGGACAGTGCCGCTCCTCATCTTGTCAATGCATTGTACAATGCAACCAATCAACAGGAAAAAGCAAGATGGGAATACCTGGCAGCACAACTGTATGAATTAAGCGGGCAAATATAATGAAGCAGGAAAATATTATGCAAAGTCCATTGCCACACTACCGACCCGATTCTGGATATATATGCAAGACTGAATTCAATACGTGTAAATAAAAGTGGAGGTGAAAATTATATTGACAAGAATATTGCTGAACTTCTGAAGATGGCAAAGCGGGAAAAATATGAGGAATACCGTGATATCATTTATTACATGGCTGCGCAAATGCGGCTTGAAGCAAAACAATATTGATGGCGCTTATGCCTTGCTTCAAAAAGCAGCTAAATACACTTCCGGTAATATGCCAACAGCGAAACAAAGCTTTTCTGCAACTTGGCAGAAATTGCATTTTCCAAAAAAATTATACAGGGCAGCTTATAATTTTTACGATAGCCTGAACCTGAATGATACATCCCTGCATGATGTTGCCCAGATCAGCAAGAGAAAAGATATGTTGGGTAATCTTGCCACGAACATAGAGATAATTGAAAGACAGGATAGCCTGCAAAAAATTGCCGCCATGCCGGAAGATGAAAGAAAAGATTTTGTAAAAAAATTGGTGAAGCAGACTACGTAAAAGCCAGGGACTAAAAGATGAAGGAACATCCCCAGTTGTTTCACCTTTTGATCAGCAGCAACCAATACTTCCTTATTTGCAAATTCAGCTGACACAAAAGGCGATTGGTATTTTTATAACTCAAATATTCGCAATAAAGGATATGCAGATTTTATTTCCCGCTGGGGAAAAAGGCCTAATGTGGATAACTGGAGACGAAGTAGCACCATTGTCGGAGTTATGTCGAGAACAGGTGTCTTAACAAACAACGTTGATATCGTCCCAGGTCATGGGAGCTTCGGATAATAATGCTGCAAACGGAAGTTACATTTGATGGCTCTTTATGATAAACTCCCACTAACACCTGAGAAAATGAGTGTTTCGAATGATTCTGTGAGTGCGGCTATGTTTAAATTGGGAAAATATATGCACAGGAAATTGAAGACTGCGCCGCCACAATTGAAACTTTTGAAGAATCTACGTAACCGCTTTCCCAAATTTGACAAAATGGATGAAGTATTATTTAATCTTTATTATTGTTATAACAAAAATGGTGAGACAGTAAAAGCAGAACAGATCAAAAAATTGATGAGCACCAAATATCCCAAAAAGCAATTTCACCACCATAGTAGTAACGGGTAAAAATCCTGAATCCAAAGCAGTCCAATCCAGACGCTACAAAAGCGTATGAAAAAATATATGATCTTTTCATTGAAGGAAACTTTGCAGAAGCAGTGGCTCAAAAGAAAATAGCTGACAGCCTTTATGGTAAAAATTACTGGACGCCCCAGCTTCTTTATATTGAAGCTGTCTATTATATCAAACAAAGACAAGATAGTATGGCAAAAAAGGTACTTAATTCCATCATCACTCAATTTCCAGGTACACCGCTTGCAGATAGAGCTAAAACACTTATAGATGTTTTAAGAAGAAGAAAACAAATAGAAGAAGAATTGACGAACCTGGTAATTAAAAAATCGAACGATGAAAATAATAACAATGTTTCATCAAACAATTGTAGTGTCACAAAAACCAACATCTAAAAACCTGGCCGACTCTATTAAAAATAAAGGTCAAGTCTCAACTCAACCGGTTATAAAGCCATCAATTGATAGTGCTACCTCGAAGATAGTCCAGCAACCCATAGTGCAACAGCCAACTTCATCGCGTTTACGCTTTACTCCGGATGCGCCCCATTATGTAATGATGATATTGACCAAAGTTGATCCCATCTTTTCAGGTGAAGCGAAGAATGCATTCTTCCGTTATAACCGGGAAACCTATTATAACAAAACAATGACCGCTGACCTTGTAGATCATTGATGCTGAAAACCGTTGTTGTTGATAAGCCCTTTTAAAAATGCACAAGAAGCAATTGATTATATTAACCAAGGCAAGACCACTTACTCCAACTGAGATCATACCCTGGTTAAAAGGAGGCAAATACAGTTTCTCTATCATTACAGAAAAAAATCTTGACCTATTAAAAGCCAGTAAGGATATTGAGAATTATAAAAAATTCCTCGATCAGAATCTTCCCGGCAAATTCTGACTTTGCTGCCTGCCGTTGTTTAGTAAAATTATTTTTTTGGCAAAAAATTAATTCACATCTCCCCTAAGGCTGAAAATGTTTTTCTTAATTTAGAGTCTTAAGACACATCCCAACCTCCCTTATTTATAACCACAATCTCTAAAGAGTATGAAACGCTCCGTCCGAATTTTCTGGTACATCTTTCTGGCGTGGCTTTCTATGTTTTATCCTTATCATTTTGCTGGCAAATTTTGGTGTATTTGGAAAAATGCCTTCGTTAAAAGAGCTGGAAAATCCTTCCATTCTTCAGTCCTCAGAAGTGTATGCCAATGACGGCACTTTGATGGGAAGATATTACCGGGAACATGCCAACCGCAGCAATGTGGAATATAAAGACATTTCTAAAAATGTGATTGACGCACTGGTGTCTACTGAAGACGAACGTTTTTATGAACATTCCGGAGTGGATTTTAAATCAACTCTTCGTGCCATCTTTTTACTCGGTCATGAAGGCGGTGGCAGCACCATCACGCAACAATTGGCCAAAACATTATTGGACCAGGGTAGTAAAAACAAAGCCTGGCGTATCATTGAAAAAATAAAAGAATACATCATTGCCATCAAACTGGAACGAAATTTTACAAAAGAAGAAATATTAGCATTGTATCTTAATGCAGTTCCTTTTGGGGATAATGTTTATGGTATCAGAAATGCCTCCAGAACTTTTTTCCAAAAAGAACCGGACCGTCTGGATGTAGATGAAGCAGCGTTACTCGTTGGCATGCTAAAAGGGAATACGCTTTACAATCCGAGGAGAAATTACAAAGCAGCCTTCGATCGCCGCAATATTGTTATCAGCCAGATGGAAGCTAATAACAAACTAACACATGCAGAAGCGGATCGGCTAAGATCATTACCAATAAAACTTAATTATAGAAAATCAGACGAGAATAATGGTTATGCCCCCTATTTCCGTGAAGTATTGAAAGGTGAGATTGCTGACGCTTTAAAAGATGTAAAGAAACCCGATGGAGGTACTTACAATATTTATGATGATGGATTGAGAATCTATACCACGATAAATCCTAAGATGCAGGAATATGCCGAAGAAGCGGTAGCTCAATGGATGCCTGTGATGCAAAAGATAATGAATTCACAATCGTATCTGAAGACCGCCTGGAAAGGACATGAAACCGAATTGGACCGTTATATGAAACAAAGCGATCGTTGGCAAAATATGAAGGATGATGGTTACAGTGATCAGGATATTCGAAAGAGTTTTAATGAAAAAGTACCAATGAAAGTGTTTGCATGGAATGCTACCCGTGAAAAAGATACCATAATGACGCCTTTAGATTCCATCAAATACAGCAGGCAAATGATGCAATCGTCATTTATGGTGTATGGATCCGGTAACAGGCGAAGTGAGAGCATGGGTAGGCGGAATCAGTTTTAAAACATATAAATATGACCATGTCAATTTGAAAACAAAACGACAAGTCGGTTCTGCCATTAAACCTTTACTATATAGTCAGGCTATGGAAGAAAGAGGTTTTAATCCGGAAACTATGTGTGACAATGAAGCACAATACTTCCCGGGAAACGGTTGGGTGCCTGCAGGCAGAAAATGTAGTGGAGCACCACAGGTAACGATGGCAGGTGCATTGGCTCATTCACTGAACTGTGCCAGCGCTTATATCATGAAAAATGTTGGGGCACCTCAGTTTGCAGATTTTCTTTCAAGGTTAAACCTTCCTACTAAAGTAGATGTTGTCCCCGCCCTTGCGCTTGGCTCATGTGATCTTGTCTTTATATGAAATGCTATGGGGCTATTCCATTTTTGCAGGCAGGGGTTTTTCAACCGAGCCCTATTTTATCACAAGAATTGAAGACCGGAATGGGAATGTGATCAAACGATTTGATTACAGCACTAACAGAAAAGAAGTGATCAGTGAATCAACAGCATACCGAATGTGCCGGATGATGCAGGGAACAGTGGACGTTGGTACGGCAGCAGGATTACGTGCCCGTTTGGGTGCCGCAGAAATGGGCGGTAAAACCGGAACGACCAATGACAATGCTGATTTCTGGTTTATGGGTTATACGCCGCAGCTATTAGCCGGAACTTGGGTAGGTTGTGATGATCGTTTTTTGACTTTAACAAACGCTGTTTATCAGGGCGGAAGAGTTGCCAGACCTATTTGGGAATACTTTTTTCAAAAGGTTTATGCCGATAAATCTTTGGGTATAGATAAAGACGCAAAATTTGTGATACCTGCTGACCTGGAAAACTCGGTGGACAGTAGCGCTAATTATAATGATCTGATTGCAGAACCTAATCAGGTTGGCGATGAAGGTGACGACCAGGGCGTTGGCAAAGAACAGGACTTTAAGATCAACAATCAATACATTCCACCGGAATCAACACCTGTGACGGATGATAATAAGATCAAAAAGGACACTACATCTAAAGTCCCGAATGATAATAAACAGCCGGCAGAACCGCCCAAAAAGAAAAAGGGGTTCTTCCAAAGATTGTTCGGTAAAAAACAAAAGAATTAATTCATTCACTGAATAATAAAAAAACCTCTCTAATCAAAAGAGAGGTTTTTTATTTTATAGATCGTTTTGATAGATCAATAATAACTGAGCTTCAGTTCTACCCGGCGATTTTTTTGGCGGCCGGCTGCAGTTTTGTTATCTGCTATCGGCATAGTTTCACCATGACCGGCGGCGGTAATGCGGCTTTCTGAAATTCCTTTGCTAACGATGTATTGTTTAACCGCATTAGCACGATTTTCACTCAACGTTTGATTATAATCATCTTTACCTACATTATCAGTATGGCCATCAATAGCCAATTTCATGTCAGGATTTTCATTCATGATTTGAACCACATCGTTCAAACCTTTGAATGATTTAGAAGCCAGCTTATAGCTGCCAGTTACAAACAAAATATTCTTAGCAGCATAATCTACTTTTTTCTTTACTTCTTCCTGGATCAATGGGCATCCCTGGTTTTCTTTCACGCCAGGAAGATTGGGACATTTATCTTCTTCATCATTTACTCCATCACCGTCTGTATCAGGAATCGGACATCCCTGGTAACGGGCTAAACCCGGAACAGTCGGACATTTATCTTCTTCATCATTAATACCGTCTTTGTCTGTATCAGGAATCGGGCATCCCTGGTAACGAGCTAAGCCTGGAACTGTTGGACATTTATCTTCTTCATCATTAATACCGTCTTTGTCAGTATCCGGAATCGGGCAACCGTCGTATTTAGCAACACCCGGAACTGTTGGACATTTATCCTTATCGTCCGTAATTCCATCCTTATCCGTATCAGCAGGTGGTGGCGGAGGAGGTGGTGGCGGAGGAGTTACTACTTTTTGTTTTTTCTTTCCCAATACACCGGCGATACCGATGCTATGGAACAAATGATAATTAGCAGTTTCGGTTGTTACAGGAACTCGGTATTGAGAAGTAATAAAAATGTGTGCTTCATCAAAAAGATTAAGTTTTAAGCCCAATCCCATCGGGATATAAGCACCGAAATAACCCTGGTAAGCATGAGCGCCAACTCCAGCTGTGATATAAGGCTGTACCCAATATTTTTCTGTGGTCATTTTGAAATTCAACTGGGCATCAGCGGTCAATAAAAAATTGTCATTAAAAAAAGATTTGTTGGGGAAAGGATATTTCAAAAAATTACCTCCCAACGTTCCGGCAAAATCTACATGCTTTTTTAATCCTTTGAAATAAGTGATGGCAATTCCGGGAGTCATGTCCTCTGAATTCAGCCATTTGCTTATGACTTAAGACATACGTTAAAGATGTGGAACGAATTCTGCTTGCAGAAACAAAATCAGTGAGAGTAAAACTTACTCCAAGTGCCGGTGGCCTGATCTCATCATCATCCTGTCCATGTGCAACAGGGGCAAGAAGGGTGCAAATGAATAAAGCAGTTAGTATCTTCTTCATAAAGAGATAGTTTGGTTTTAAACACAACAAAAATAACAGGTATGTTCTATATCCTAAAATAAATTATTTATCTAATATCCACTCTATTACAGCGACACTTTTTTCCACAACCCTCATCAGGAGCTTCTTTCTATCCCTCGGGTGTCAGAGGTATCTAAGACAGTTTTAAAAAATACGTTGATGGATTATTTTCCTGCAAAATACTTTTCAGCCAATCTTTTATCCTCGCCATAGATGTCATCGTAAAATACAATATTTCCATTTTTCCTCTCACAGGTACAATAGCGGATAAAAAGAGGAAGTTTATTCCGGATACTAAGACTGTGTTTTTCCTTTTTCTTCAGCCAGTGCTGAATGGAATCAATCCGTGACGCTGCCTTTCCATCTGCATCATCATGGTCCACGACATAATAGGCCAATTGTTGCCACGCCTGCACCCGGATGCAACCATGACTCATAGCCCTGTCATCCCGGGCAAAAAGGAAACGTTCATTAGTGTCATGCAGGTAAACTGCATATTTATTATTGAAATTAAACTTCAATACACCCAATGCATTAGCATCGCCACTTCCCTGTATCACATGATAAGGAATTGTTTTGTTGAATTTTTTCCAATCCACAGAATCAGGATTGATCTCATTTCCTTTTGAATCAAAGACACCGTATCCTTTCTTTTGAAAATATTTCGGGTTCTTTTTTACGCCGGGCAACACTTCCTTTTCAATGATACTGGAAGGTATCGTCCACTTTGGATAAGTGATCAACTCAGCAATAGCGCTGGTAAGAACAGGGCTTCGGGTAGTTGGTTTTCCACAGACAATTCGGGAAAGAATCTTTATTGAATCGTTCTTCCATACCTGCAATGAAAAAGCAGGAAGATTGACCCAAACATATTGCTCCGGCATCTCCGGAGGTAACATTTTAAAACGATCCATTGTTATAGCAATACGAACGAATCGTTCACGGTCAGAGGTATTCAGCGCCAGCAGAGTTTCATTACCAATTTTTCCATCCGCTTCAATGCTTTTCTTTTCCTGAAATCTTTTCAGCGCTTGCGATAACTGGACTGAGTCCGCTGGAATACTATCTGTGGCCATAAAACCTCCTTCATACAATCTTTTTTGGAGTAGCTGTTTATATTTCGCTCTATCCTTTGACGGCGAAGGAACAACAGTGTAAGATCTGTTATCAAAACTGTCTAAAAATTTTTTAATCCCTTCCTTAAGCAAATAATAGGCTTTGATCTTTGGCTCCAATTCATGAATAGTTGCTGTCAAAGCGCCTGATTGCATCAATGTATCGAATTGTCTGACATAAAATGCATCTTTCAGCACTGAATCTTTTCGCAGGGTAATACTGTCCTGTGGCAAACGGCCAAGCTTAATATCTTTTACTATATGAAAAAATGCATCAGTCAGCATCAGATCCGCTCTTGCCCACAAGGCTGCATCTTTCCGGTCGGATTCGCTGCTGCTATCATTGAAAAACCTGGTATATATAGAAGATAGCTGTGCAAAATGATAATCTGCCGGGAAAAGCCCATACAACTTTGCATTTTCAATAAAATGATACATCGAATCTCCTATCGGCAACCATTGCTCTCCTCTGCTCCACACGGTTCCGTTCTGGCTTTTTTCATAAACGGTCTCTACTGGTTTAAGATAACCCAACGTTGTTGAATCATCAATTTTACCTTTGTTATCTGCGGCAAACCGAATCAGGCTTTCAATATGCGAACTGGCCTTTTGCTGTAGCTCTGTTGGAGATCGGGCAATGTCTTGCCCGGAATGTTTTATTGAATTATTACAGGACGTATTTAAAAACATCCAAAATATACAAAGCAAAGAAAGGAACGAAAAGTTTGTTTTACTCATAGAAAGTTCGGGGCGTTGTGACATTTCCGGCTTTTATATTAAATTTCTGCTATGAACCCGCCGGATATGTTTAACAAAGTAATAAATCAGCGAAATATCCAACAAATTCTCCTGGTATTTTTTTTAACAATGTTGACTTATGCTTGCCCGGCACAGGAATTATTGCAAAGTAAGCCAGATGTCACTACTAAATGGAAAGATTATCAAAAACAGGTTAAAAATGATCCCTCAAAAAAAATGATCGAGCTAAAATCATTGATACCCGGGTTGGTTTACGACATCCGCTATGCAACTACGAATAATTTCATGCATCGGCTGATGTATCCTGAAAAAAACAATTATACATTTTTAAGAAAACCGGCAGCTCAAAAACTCCTGTTGGCGCAAAAAAAATTAAATGAAAAAGGGCTGGGATTAAAAATCTTTGATGCGTATCGCCCCTACTCTGTCACAGTGAAATTCTGGGAATTGGTACATGATGAGCGATATGTTGCTAATCCGGCAAAAGGCAGCGGACATAATAAAGGCATTGCTGTCGATCTCACCATCATCAATTTAAAAACAGGGAAAGAATTAAATATGGGTACAGGGTTCGATAATTTTACTGACTCTGCTCATCAAACATTTACTGATTTGCCGGAAGAAGTTTTGCAAAACAGGACTTTGCTGAAATCAACCATGGAAAAATATGGATTCAAACCGTTAGAGACCGAGTGGTGGCATTATTATCTTGCAGAAAGTGATAAATTTGAAGTGATGGATATTGATTTTAAGAAATTGAAAATAAGACCAGGTGAGCAGCGGCAATTATTCAGTGGATATAGATAATCAGAGTGCAGGTAATTATGGATATGATGAGATCGGTAATTTAAAGAAAGATGTTTCGGAAAATATAGATACCGTATTATGGACGGTGTATGGAAAGATAAATAGAATTGTGAAATCATCAGGTTCCACTGTTATTAATTATGGCTATGATCCAGGAGGAAACCGGACAACGAAGATTGTTTCCGGCACTGCCGATACCAGCACCTACTATATAAGAGATGCTCAAGGAAATGTTTTAGCTGTTTATACCAAGAAAGGAACTGATTCATTGAAATGGGATGAGCAGCATTTGTATGGGAGTTCGAGATTAGGCATGTGGTCGCCTGATAGTTTGCCGACATCTCCTCCAATTGTAATTGACAGTGCAGCCATTCAGGATAGTTTAATGATCGGAAGCCGGACTTACGAATTGACGAATCACTTGGGAAATGTGCTCAGCACTGTCAGCGATAAAAAAATTGGCAACGACAGCAGTGGCACCATAAATTATTATATTGCAGAAGTTCTTTCACAAAACGATTACTATCCGTTCGGTATGCTTGAGCCGGCAAGGCAGTACAGCCCTTCGACAAGCTCAGGACTTTATAGGTATGGATTCAACGGAAAAGAAAATGATAATGAAGTAAAAGGTGAAGGCAATCAACAGGATTATGGTATGCGTATCTATGATCCGAGGCTGGGAAGGTTTTTGAGTGTGGATCCTATTAGTAGTGATTATGCATATTTAACCCCATATCAATTTGCTAGTAATCGGCCAATAGATGGTATCGACATAGATGGTCTTGAATATTTTCAATCATTAAAATATGGAGGGAAAAGTTCTTTGTATCTATTGCAAATGTATCGTTCAGATGGAAATTATACATATGATGCAGACGCATTTGAAAAAGGTAAATTAATAAAAAACCCTCCTGAGAAAATGCTCAGGATCATAAATAAAAAAATTCATGAGATTGTAATGAATCATCCTCAGAATTATGAAGGAATTGTTAATAACGATGATGATGCAACTCCGCAAGTAAAAATGGTTAAAAAGCAGAAAAGTACAAGACAAGGAAAGGCAATAGAAGATAGAGAAATAAAAGCAGCTGCAAAAGAAATGGCTCCAGATATGGTTCAAGGTTTATTGGATTTAATTAAGTGGGGAGAAGAATGGCACTATGATATAAAATATAAAAAAGAGCTCCAATATGCTGGGGCTAGTCTTAATTCTTTGGATAATGCTGATAGATTGGGAAGGGCCACATTTAATAACCCCAGCTTCCCATCAGTTTTACTAAAAGATGAAATTGAAACTGATATAGTAAATTATTTGACTGATGAAACATTACCTGCGGGGGGGTCATTGGGATACAGGCAATTAATTCTAACTTGGGGATCGCTTATTTTTAATAATAGGGAGGCTATTCTAAAAAAGAATTTTGATTTTCGTCCTGAACAGACCGAAGTAGAAATTAGGACTGTTCATATTAATGCAGATGGTTGGCAGTATCAAATAAAAATTCAAAAGCAAGTTGGTAACAAAAATGAGGACGTAATAAAGGCGAATAAAATGATTGAAAAAAGTGTACCTCAACCACCTGGTAATACAATTTCAACAGAACATAACTAAGCCTGTCACATGTCTATAAAATATATACTCCTATCCATATTGTTTATATTAATTCAGAGTTGTGATACTTCCAAATCTAAAAAAGTCAAATGTGATGATTCATTTTTTAATAATTCACTTTCAATAGGAGAGGAAAGAGCAGGAAATAATATTTCCTCTCCTTCAGATATTTTAGTTTTGTTAGATGATTCGAAAGACAGCGAATTTTTTAAAATAATTGACAATAAGTATAAACTTCAATCATTTAATTATAATGGATTAAAGGGATATATACCGCAAACAAGTTTATTGACAGATGCTCTTGCTAACTATTTGGCGTATAGATATTGTGAATATATAAACGATCTGGATAAAAATAGTCTTCTTAAAATGTTGCTTAAGGGATATTCACCTTCCGATGATAAGAAAGATATTTCCGAATGTTTTGAGAAAGTTTTTGAAATCGAAAATGCATTCTTATCATATTACCTTGAAAAAGATAGTTTAAATAGGAAGATCAAAGATTTCGAAAATTATCTGGTGGCTTTTCCAGATTCTAAGCGTATTCAATATCTGTGGGGTAAATTAAATTTTGATTTTGGTTCAATTCAAACTGGTCTCAGAGTCTTTAATGAGTTATTGGATAAGGGGTATTATCAAAAGCCGATATTAAAAATTATTATTAACTACTACAATAATTTGAATCAAGATAGTCTAAGGAAGTATACAGTCTATTTTAAACAACGTTTCTCAACTGAATGCAATTTAGGCGAAATTTCTACATTTTTTGATTCAACAATGTCAGAAGGATTTCTGGATGATTGCAAAAAATGTTTTGTCAGCCCAAGTCGTATAGACTCGATGTCCGCCAGAATATTCCTTTGTAGAAAATATCTTGCTGTAAAAAATTATTTTGTGGTAAGTAAGCTGTTTAATGAATATAAAAATAATAATCAAGAATTTGTTCTAGACAAATTTAAAATTTTCGAAGCTGGAGAATATTTTGATATGATACTTCAATCTTATTTCCTCCAAAAACGATATAAAGATATGTATGAATTTATTACAAAAGATATGGGATATAATGATAAAATAGTAATAAAAAATGCCGCTGATTTTTATCGTTTACTTTTAAACTATTATAAAATGTATATAAATGCAAATGTTAGTTCAGATGAATTTGATGCGTTTTATAAGAAAATTTATTACTCACTTCCAAAGCCCGCCTTTAAAAATGCATAGCAAATCTTAATAATAAACTGGATCATGTCAACGACCAGGTGAGCAGTGGTAATTATTCTGTAGACATAGATAACCAGTCTGCGGGGAATTATGGGTATGATGAGATTGGTAATTTAAAGAAAGATGTTTCTGAAAATATTGATACGGTCAGATGGACGGTGTATGGAAAAATAAACCGCATTGTAAAATCTTCCGGTTCTACAGTAATAGACTATGGTTACGATCCGGGAGGAAACCGTACGACCAAAAAAGTAAATATTAATGATACTGTCACAACTTCTTACTATGTGAGAGATGCACAAGGAAATGTTTTAGCAATTTATAGTAAGAAGGATGAGGATTCACTGAAATGGAATGAACAGCACTTGTATGGTAGTTCGAGATTAGGAATGTGGCTGCCGGATAGTTTGCCTACTTCCCCGCCGATTGTGATGGACAGCACTGCCATACAGGATAGTTTGATGATTGGTAGCAGAACGTATGAACTGACAAACCACTTGGGAAATGTTTTAAGCACAATCAGTGATAAAAAAATAGGAAATGACAGTAGTGGCACAGTAAATTATTATCTTGCAGAAGTTCTTTCTCAGAATGATTTTTATCCGTTCGGAATGTTGGAGCCAGGAAGACAGTACAGCCCTTCGACAAGCTCAGGGCTTTACAGGTATGGATTTAATGGAAAAGAGCAGGATCCGGAAACTTATGGGCAAGGGAATATTTATGATTATGGGTTTAGAATTTATAATCCAAGATTAGGGAAATTTTTGTCAGTGGATCCATTACAGCCTTCGTATCCATATTATACTCCATATCAGTTTAGTGGTAATTTACCAATTGTTGCCATAGATTTAGATGGACTGGAACAATATGTTGTAACATATTATAAAGATCAAAATAACGCAACAACTAGAATTCAGATTAGATCAGTTATCAATAATAAGGGCGATGTTCAAAATCAACACATCCATAAAACTGGAACTACTGAAGACGTTGCAAAAGGCAATGTATTGGTTTTTGAAATAAAGAAAAATGTAAATCAAGAAGATTTAATGACAATAGTATATAAAAGGAATACTCCGAATTCTAGTCTCACAAAGACAGAAAAAGAAATATTCAATAAGTACAAAAAACCAGAGCCAGAAACTGATAAAAGCGAAGATCAATTGTTATATCCAGCTGCAGAACCTAATAATAAATACGACTCCAGGTTTTTCGAGAACAGTTCAACAATAACTTATAATGCAGACTACAAAGTAATTAAACAGTCAATAATACCCTTGCCTGGGCAACATATAAACATACAAAAGCAATATTTTTTCAATCAAAATGAATCATTCTTTGACGGGACTAAAAATACCTACGGAGACATTATGACAGATTTAAAGCCAATAGCCGATGTTTTAAAAAAGAACCAAAATCTAAAAGTTGTTGTAATTGGAAATAGTGACAATAATGACGCCAGCACTACGTTTAATACACCAACTCATGTTAATGGCGAACTGAAAACGTTTAAGGATTTATTGCTGGCAAGAGCGAAAAACATTGCAGGAGTTTTAGAAGATTTAGGAGTCAATAAGAATCAAATTGAAATCAAGGCGGGCAAGACTAATCAGAGCAAGAACACAACTATCACTATAAAGAATTAATTTTATATCGAGATGAGTTCTATCAAAAAAGTTATTATTTGTTGCTCAGTTTTATCTTTCTTGGTAAAATTTGTATATAGTCAAAACAACAATGCTACTATTCCTATCGTATTCCCTGAATTTGGAGTGGAAATTTATTCAATCCATGAATTAGGCGACACGATGATATATAATTTAAGCGATAAGGAAGATTTTAAATTTGTTTTTTTTGATGCGAAAGGGAAATGTTATTGTGAGAGATATATTAATCATATCTTATTTCAAAAAGGCTTTTTTGAGAATTCACTCGACACATTAAAGCGTTACGTTTCTGGCCGGGGAAGCGACGGTAGCCAATCTAATATTAAAGTTCAAAGATATTTTGAACCATTAAAAAATGGACAGTGGATTACTTTTCGTCAGAAGTCAGTTATAAGAAGTAATTACAAAATGGGAATCTTACAAAATAAAAATGACCGAGGTAGTGCACCAAAATAGTTGGTAGTAACAGGTGACGAAAAATAAATAGGATTGCAGAGGCTTATAAAGAGCCTCCTTTTTTGTGGTCATGAAATTTTTTGCTTTCTTCCGAGCCTGATAAACTCGATTCGACACAATAATTTAATTAATTTCGATATAAGCTCTTTGAGACAAAAAATCATATCCGTTCGGCATGTTGGAACCAAGTAGACAGTACAGCCCTTCGTCAAGCTCAGGACTTTACAGGTATGGATTTAATGGAAAGGAAAATGATAATGAGGTAAAGGGTGAAGGTAACCAACAGGATTATGGGATGAGGATTTATGATCCAAGGTTGGGTAGGTTTTTGAGTGTGGATCCAATTGGTAAAAAGTATCCGGGACTGACACCATATCAATTTTCTTCCAATAGCCCCATCGCCAATGTTGATCTTGATGGGCTTGAGGCATGGAAAGTTACTCAAAAATGGACACCGGAAATGATACTAAAATATCAAAATCAAATTGGCAAAGAAATGGAAGATATAAAATCAACAGCAAAAAAATATACTTGTGAAGATTTTGCCATAACAGTTGCCATTACATTTGCCAAAAGCAATGGACTTCCCTTTAAGTGGCAAACAGATTCCAAATCGTTTGATGCTGATGACCCTAATTATAATTCCTTTGATGCATTTCTTAATGATGTTGAACAAGCTACAGGTGCACCAGATTTCCTAAACAACACTAATACTTCGGAAATATCCATAAATCAAATAACGCCAGGATCAGTTGTTACGCAGACTGCAAAAAATCCGAGTTTATATAGCAAGATCAAACATGCTATAGGGTTGCAGAAAAATTTGTATTTGCCTCATCATGTATCAGTAATTGCAGGTGTTCTTCAAAATAAAGAAGGGCAAAACACTTTTTTCACAGCTTACCAAGGAAATTTCAAGGAAAATGCAGGACGAATGTTTGCCAGCTCTGATCCGAATTCCAAAAGTTATCCAGGTGCTGCCATTCAATTGGCTGGTTATGATGCATCCACTGATATGTGGAGAAATTATACTTTGAAGACCTTTACCTCGAACATATCAAAAGAACAAATCCTTCATTATCGGTCATTGAATTTTATGCAGATGAATGTTGAGTATAAATATGAGCTTAAAACACATACTTATACAACTCCGTCATCACCGACAACTCAAATTCCTGGTACAACAATCACTGAACAGAGATATGAGAGAGTTGAAATACCACATCAATAAAGTATCTTTAAGTCATGACAAAACTTTTGATGTATGCTAGGTGGGCCATTATAGCAGTCTTGGCTATTATTGTTGTGCTTTGGATTAGTTATTTTCTTGATTGTTTAGCGAAATCGCAGAATCATTTTTTTCTGGAGAATAATTATTCACTAAATTTTCTGAGGTGGGTCAATAGAATAACAAATAGCGCACTCGTACTTCGAATAGGGATATTTGATGATATTTTTTATTTAGAAGAATTTCCTAGGATTAGCATTTTTGTAGAAGTCCTTTTTGTGATCTTATTGGCTGTGGTGGCCACACTACGAAAACAAAAAAGAAAACAGTATATTTTAAAACTTTGTGTCAGCATTATATGTTTTGTGGTTTTATTCGATTTTTTGAATGCTACTCTTAAACTTTTCGTTCCAGGTTAGCTAAAATGGTAATGTATCCGGTTTGTTGTTGAGGTTTCAAAATAATTGATTGCAAGGAGCTTTTGGCTCCTTTTTTAATTGGATTTAAGAAAGTATATTTCATGTTTTCTGCGGAGTGTGCTAAAAATTTCATAGGCAATTCCGAATAACCGGGACAATTTGTCTTCCCGACAAAAGAAGAGACTCTCCGCCATAATTTCCAAAATCAATTTTTGTAACTTCAATCCAAGTTCTTTGAAGCAAAAAAATATATCCGTTCGGAATGCTTGAACCCGGAAGAGAATACAGCCCTTCGTCAAGCTCGGGACTTTACAGATATGGATTCAATGGAAAAGAAAATGATAATGAAGTAAAGGGAGAAGGCAATCAGCAGGATTATGGAATGCGGATCTATGATCCGAGGTTGGGAAGATTTTTGAGTGTGGATCCATTAACGAAATCTTATCCTTCCAATACACCATACTCTTTTGCTGAGAATGATGGGATAAGAAATTTGGACCTTGACGGACTTGAAAAAGTCATTTATTTAATTAACAAGATTGGTGCCCGAACCTATATTACTCAGATGGTACTTGCTAAAGCCGGGCCTTTGGGTAATGGAGTTGCCGCTAGATATCTTAATAATGGAACTGTTCATAGTTTCTATGGAACTGAGGCAGGTTCTGCAATTGCTTTTGCTAAGAACTATGAAGGCAAAGGACTCACTGGACATCCTTTTGAAAGATATAATGATCAATATGGTTATGCAACGATTGGGTATGGCCATTTGATGAACGAAAACGATAAAAAACTTTATCCAAAAACAGCTTCAATTGGGCCCCCATCAGTTACGGGATCCAAAATCGAAGAAGATGCTGCAGACGCTCTCTTCACAAGTGATTATCAAGCAAAAGTTTCGGAAACAATCGAAAGCTTAAAGCCTAGAACGATGGAAGGAGGACAACTGGAAGCCTTTACAGATTTTTCCTTTAATATCAAAAATGCACCTCAAAGAATAGGTTCATTTAGGCCAGTTCAAGGAGGGACATTTTTCCTCGACTATATGCGTGGAGGCCCAGGATTAGAAAAACGTAGGATTGCGGAAATGCTAATGTATGAAGAAGGTTCTCATATAAAGTTTGAGTACTTGAAAATAAATGACACAAAAACTCTAAACAGGACTATAACGGAAAATACGCCTTTTTCAGGTGGCGCGGATGAAAGTAGAAATCTAAAGGATAACACAACGGGTTAAATGAAAATTATCAGCATGGATATCAAAAAATATATAAGCGGTGCTTTCTTGCTATTTTTAATGATAGCCAACAAATGTAGTTCTCAACAAATAAAACCCTCTGAATTGTTTGGAAAATGGAAAGTTCAGGATTGGCTATTCTTTGAAAAATTCAAAGAGACACCAAATGAACATTCTGAGCGTATGAAAGAATACAAGAAATGCTTGAAAGCAAAGTTTAAAATCAATTCGACTGGAATTAAAATAGCCGGAGACAACTATTGCAATTTTGATTTCTGCGATAACGATTTTGAAAATAATCCTAAATATTTTGAAAAAAAAGTGATAAATGATAATGCCTACACGCTAAAGGAACAAGGCTCAGAAATGGTAGATAGCAATATTGTCGGGAAAAAATTTGTGCATTTGCTGGATAAGAAATACTCAAAATCAACTTTAACATTAATTGACGCAGGCTGCACACAATCGTATGGAAATTTCACAATGAAAATATGTATAGTGAATAAAAATAAAATTGGACTCTTCATGGGAGAGGAAATGATTATTCTGGTACGCGATGGAAAAAAATAATTTTTTTGTCCCCGCCGTGTCCCTTCGGAGACACGGCGGGGACAAAACTATTTTGGAGCATTACCTTATTTACAATATTTCCTTATATATTCATCAGCTTCATTATTCCCATTAATTCTTGCCTCCATTAAGTTAGCACAACCATTTAACCTATCACCCTTGCTAAGCAATATTACCCCAATATAAAATTGGCACCCTCCTTTATTATAATTTTCGTTCAAAGAGTAACGAAAATCTTGTAACGCAGCAGAATCATCTTTTTTATTGTATAATGACAAGCCTCTGAAGTATCTTATAGTTGCAAGTCCTACATCTATTTGATCTTCCAAGTCCATAAATTTTTTATTAGGTCGATCAAAATAAAAGTCTCCACTTCTTTTTGTATTTATTGCCAAATCGAAATTTAAAATTGCCGAATCTTCATTGTTCAATAACGAAAATGATAATGCCTTATAAAAAAAAGCTGAAGTATTTTCAGGATCAATTCTTATAGCCTTTGAAAAATCTCGAATTGCGGATAAATCATTATTTAATGAACTTTCAATTTTACCTCGTATAACAAAAACAGAAGACTTAGTAGAATCCAGATTAATTGAATAATTTATTTCCTGAAGTGCTTCTTTATAACGATTATCTTGTAGATAGTTCAGCGAACGTGTAGCATGGCTTTGAAAATCGTTTGTATGTTGATTGTTATTACAGCAACATGTCGTGATAATCATTAAAATCAGCGAAAATATGTAAACTAGTTTTTTTTCATTTGCTATTCCGATAAACATAGTTATTATTTTCCGAGCTTAAAAAATCTTAGTGGCATGCACTGCATTCCTTGGGTTTTGCCTTTTCTGCTTTTTTCTTAAGAATATTTGATTTAATATCTTGAAGAGTTTTTAAAAGCGAATTGTCTGTATATTCTCTTGCCACAGTATCTCCTTTATCATTTTTGTCCATGTATGAAACCTTTGGTTCTTGACCATCTAATAAATAATTAGCAAGTTCAGTAAGATTATTCAAATATGCAGGGGCAATTAAATTATTGTCTAGGGCAAATTGGACATCATTTATAGCATTTTGAACAGAGGACAACTGACTTATAGCTGCTTTATAATCGTTTTCAATCCTTCTGCCATGTCCATACTCAATGATATCGCTAGTTAATTGTACTGCTGCAACTAACGCATCCCCTACCGGAGAACCACCGCCTCCTGAAGCTACAGTGAATTGTTTAGATTTTTCCATTTCCCGTAGTTCTCTTTTATTACTTGGGATCCTTGGAATTTCTAATTGAGGCTGCTCTAAAGACTTTGCAGACATGTCTGTTGGGTCAGGCTGACGATACATAGCTTTATATGATGCAGCTATTCTATCCATCAATACTTGATAATCTTTGTGTTTAAAAGTAGCAATTCTACTTGCGCCACTACCGAGCTCACCTTCAGGCCACGGTAAATTTTCTATATAGGATTCTGTAGTTGGCGATACTTTATCCAAATCTAAAAAGACAGCCCCAGATATCACCTTTTCGCCATTAAATTCAATATAAGAAACTGTAATATCAATTTTCGATTCAGATGCATTTAAATATTCCTGACCATTTAGATCGATACCATCAATAGGTCTATTACTTGCAAATTGATAGGAAGTTAAACCTGGATAGTTTTTTATGAAAGGATCCACACTCAAAAACCTTCCCAATCTCGGATCATAAATTCGCATTCCATAATCCTGCTGATTCCCTTCTCCTTTTACTTCATTATCATTCTCTTTTCCATTGAATCCATATCGATAAAGCCCTGAGCTTGTCGAAGGGCTGTACTGTCTTCCTGGCTCCAACATTCCGAACGGATAGTAACCGATTTTTCTGAAAACCCCGCCTGGCTTTATGTTTCAAAGAACTAAATAATTTCAATTCCTGTCAAATTACTAACTTTTTTGCTTGTTTTTCATTCATTTTCTTCAAAAAATCAAGTTTTATGTTTACACATTCCAAACTTTGTTTTGACTTTTTTTCTCTCTATCAAAAATTTAGCAATGATAGCAGAAAAGGCAGGAGGCTGCAACCTAATGGTAAAAGAATTTCGGCGGGGACTGTCAAAAACTATTATTACACAGGGCTGCTGCTCGAACGGTTTTGCGAAGCAAAACAGTTTGAACTCCGCATTCGTCCCGCCCGCCGCCTTAACCAGCGTGAACTTAACGTTGAAAAAAATTACTGGAAAAAGTTTTACCGGCAATTTACCGATTACCTGTATAATGATCTTGGTTGTTTCGACAATTACGCCGGCGCCACTATTAAAAACATCCGCACTTTTTTCAATTACCTTAATAAAGACCTGGCATTAGGCTGCGGCGATTTTCACAAATTATTTTATGTGCGCAACGAAACGATTGCCATTTTCCCGTTGTTACCCGAAGAATTGAATTATCTTATCTACGACAAAACGTTTGAAGGGTCATTGAAGCCGAGAATGAAACAAGTAAAAGATTTCTTTGTGTTTGGCTGCACGGTTGCCCTATGTCTCAGCCGTGTCTTCGCCCAAAGCTTATGGGTAAAGGATGCAAGATGCCGATGACACGATCTCCCGGAAGAAATTCAATTGACAATTCTCGGAATTCGCTGCTCCAGCATCATCAGGTCAGCCAATACAATTGCTGTTACAGCTTCCAAGTATTACCGGTACCCGAAGTGCAATACAAAGATCATGACGGCCCTTTACAGAAAAAGTTTCCACTTTTCCTGTTTCCCAATTCAAAGTATTTTGTTCTTTGGGTGTAGATGAAGTTGGTTTGATAGCAATACGAAAAACCAATTCATTTCCATTGGTCATACCGCCTACTATACCACCTGCATGATTGGTTCTTGTTTTTCCTTCCATAGTCTTCAATCGCATCGTTGTGCTGGCTGCCAAACATTTTTGCTGCGGCAAAACCAGTTCCGAATTCAACACCCCTAACAGCAGGAATTGCAAATACAATATGGCTTAACTGCGATTCAACAGAATCAAAAAATGGTTCACCCAAACCAACCGGTAATCCATTCACTCTGCATTCAATAATTCCACCAACAGAATCTTTGGCATCAATTGCTTTTTGCAATCCTTTTTCAAGATCTGTTTCTCCGCCTATTTCTAAAATTTTTGAAGTAACAATAATCTCTCTTAGCAGTTTCTTTGCAATTACTCCCGCTGCTACCAGCGCCACTGTCAATCTTCCGCTGAAATGTCCGCTGCCACGATAATCTTCATTGCCTCCAAATTTTTTTTTTGCTACAAAATCTGCATGACCCGGGCGAGGTACTGCTTCTTTGTTTTTCATAATCTTCGCTTCGGGTATTTTTATTTTCAAATAAAATAGTAATGGGAGCACCGGTTGTTTTATCATTAAATATACCGCTTTTGAAAATAGGCAAGTCTTCTTCCTGTCTTGGCGTAGTTCCTTTTTGTGTTCCGCCTTTTCTTCTTTCCAGATCAGGCAAAAAATCTTCTACGGTTAATGGTAAACCTGCCGGGCAACCATCAATAACAATACCTACACTGATTCGCCATGCGATTCACCAAAAATGGAAATGCGGAATATGCTGCCAAAACTGATTCATGACAATAAATTTCTTATTGGGTAAAGATACATCAGCGCCAAGCTTTTTCAAATCATCATAAAAATCAGGATAAGATTTATTGACTGCCTCTGCTTCTTCAATCATCGTTTCACTATCTGCTTTCAATGCTGCTACAGCACAAGCCATAGCAATACGATGATCATGATGGGAATGAACATCAGCACCTTTTACAATGCCACCGCCCTGAATTATCATTTCATCATCGTTCAATTCAATCTTTACTCCCATCTTATCAAATTCATCCTGCAATGTAACTGCACGGTTACTTTCTTTATGTATCAAACGGCTTACTCCTTTTATCGTTGTTTTTCCTTTGCAATAAGCAGCCAATGCAACCAATGGTGGAAAAAGATCCGGGCAATCAGTAGCATCAAATTCAAATGCTTTCATTTCAGCGGGATCGTACTTTAATTCCTTTTGCTTCCATAGCAATACCTGCATTGGCAGCCATCAATGCATCAACAATTGCTTTATCAGCCTGTGTGGAGAAGTAAGATCCAATCCTCTTACTGTTATTGGTCCTGCAATAGCTCCGGCTACCAATAAGAAATGCTCCGCCGCTCCAATCGCCTTCTACAGTGTAGTCTGCCACCGTCCTTGAGTCGGGAGTCTTGAGATGAGTTATTATGAAAAATAAATTCTTCATAATTTCTATTCTCTGGAATATTTAATCCAAATTGCTTCATTACATCTAATGTAAGATCGATATAAGGTTTGCTTTTTAAGATTGTTTACTTTGATAGAAACGTCAAACTATCGGAGTCTTTAAAGCCCCTCTCCTTGGGAGGGGTCTGGGTGAGGCGCATAGAGCCATCAATAACCCGGTAAGAAATTGCGAACTCAATGAACCATCCACTTCAATATTCGCTGGTTGTAATGGGCCTTGTATTTTCAATGGCAATTTTCCATTATTAGATTTTAATTTTTACTCCAAGCTGTGGGAATAATGTCATCAAAAAAATCCATGGGTCTTGTTCAACAAACTTCCTGTCTCCATTAATAGTAATTTCTTTATCACTCAATGCAACTAATTGGTGTAAACATTCTTATGCTTAAACCGCTTTCGCCGCAATTAATTGTGCGATCGCAATTAGGATGTAACACCATTACTCTTAACTATTAATTCTTCATTTTTAATTATTAACTTCTGCTCCAAGATGCTTTGATGATATCCATTGCTGCTTTATCATCATTGCTATGGCCGGGATTTATGAATAATACGTTGTTCCTTTTGTTAATAATGCTGCTGCACAAGCTCTTTGCATCGAACTTTTGGAAGCCGGTGCCTGGATTATTCCTTTTAATTGTGATGGGTGTATAGTTACTTTCATACCCCTGACCTCTAAAGGTGAATTATTATCAGTTCTGCTAATTATTTTTTCTAATTTCTTTAACGGAATTGGTTTCACCACTCCTTTCCCGATCTTTTCCAATAATATATAATTCATTTCCTTTCTCTCCCGCTTCTTATCCATTTTCAATACATCAAATACTTTTTGCTTGTCAAATGATGCATAGGTTGGCAGATCCATATTTGTTCAATAACAGTTTACCACTCTTGCTGTTTCTTTAAATCCGGTGAATCTGTTCTGAAATATGACAGGCATAGGTCATACCAATAGCAATGGCCTGCCCGTGTGATAATTCATATTGATTTTCCAATGCATGTCCCAAGTGTATGACCAAAATTCAGCAATCGTCTATCTCCTTTTTCAAATTCATCCTTCTGCACCACTTTCGTTTTGATAATGCATTTTGTTGTACCAGGTCACTCAATTACTTTTTTCTTTGCTTTGGTAAGTTTTCAATGAATTCTTCTTCCAGTTGCCTGAACATGGCTGCATCTTTTATACAGGCATGTTTGATGATCTCCGCAAAACCATTTTCCCATTCCGTTTGCGGCAAGTGTATTCAAGAAAATCATATCGTGAAGAATAAAAGAAGGCTGGCGGATAATGCCCACCATATTTTTATAAACGCCTACATCAATTCCATTCTTTCCGCCGATAGATGCATCTACCATTGCCAGTAGGGAAGTTGGAACAAAACCAAAACTGATTCCCCGCATATAAACTGATGCCACATAACCTGTAATATCAGTGACTACACCACCGCCAATACCTATCAATGTTGTTTTCCGGTCAGCTTCCATTGTCTATCAGTTGTTCGATCACGGCATCAACTGTTGCCTGTACTTTATATTCTTCTCCCGCTTTCAATACAATTGTATTCCAGCCTTTGAATCTTTTACTATGAGCATCATATACATTTTCATCTGTAATGATAATGGAATGTTTCTGATCAACAATCTTTTTCAAATGAGAAATGCTACCATCGAAGTAATAATCAGTTGATGAATTAGAAAATTTATAGTTGATGTGTCTTCATTATTTTATTTCCGCAAAGTCGCAAGAGAGTTTGACTATCGAAAGTGCTGAATAGAATTACGAACGACAAATGTGCGACGCAACAGACGATGATAGCAGCACTGTAGCTGGTAACATATACATCAAACTTCAAACATTCAAACCTCAGACATTTCTTACGCATCCATCACCTTCTTCTGATGATTGATACTTTCCATGTGCACCGCATCAAAATACTTGGTGATAAATTCCTTGCTCAATCCAATCTTCTCCCCTTTTGCAAATGCTTTTTCAATGATCTCATTCCAGCGGTTGGTTTGCAGAATGGTAATATTATTTTCTTTTTTATACTGACCGATCTGTTCGGCAATCTTCATCCGCTGACTCAAGTATCTGCATCAATTCATCATCGAGGTGATTGATCTGCTGGCGCAATTTTTCCAATGCCGCATGATATTCTTCCGAATTCACATCTTCTTTTCTCCAGATAATTCTTTCCAGCATTTCTTTCAATCGCTCCGGTGTCACCTGTTGCTTGGCATCGCTCCATGCATTATCGGGATCAATATGACTTTCGATCATCAACCCATCATAATCAAGGTCAATGGCTTTTTGCATTACTTCCAGCAAAATATCACGGCGACCACAGATATGTGAAGGATCATTGATGATCAGCATATCGGGATTGCGCAATTTCATTTCAATAGCCAGGTGCCACATCGGTGCATTGCGATATTCAGTATTACCATAAGAAGAAAATCCACGATGGATCAATCCAATTTGTTTGATACCGGCTCTTGCTATTCTTTCCACAGCACCACTCCACAATTCAAGATCAGGGTTGATAGGATTTTTAATCAGCACCGGCACATCCACACCTCGCAATGCATCGGCAACTTCCTGTACACTGAATGGATTCACCGTTGTTCTTGCACCGATCCATAACACATCCACATCAAAAGTGCAATGCATCCTGTACCTGTTTGCCGGTTGCCACTTCAACGGTTGTAGGCAGGCCGGTAAGTTTTTTTGCCTGTTGCAACCAGGGCAATCCTTTTGCACCAATACCTTCAAACATTCCGGGCTTGGTACGTGGTTTCCAGATACCGGCACGGAGCATATCTACTTTGCCGGTTGCAGCCAGATCGTTGCGCTGTTGCCAGTACCTGTTCTTCTGTTTCTGCACTGCAGGGCCCGCTGATGATCAGTGGACGTTTATTCCATGCCTGCTGTACTGTTTCTTTTGTTGTTTGTTCTGTTGTTTGCATAGTATAATTGATTTGTAAAGTTAAGATTGATTATGTCAGTCTATTATTATTGGTATACTTACTATATCATCGTCTGTTGCGTCGCACTCTTCAAGGTATCTGTTCGCTACTCAGCTATTTGTCTGAACCATGATTTGGTGAGATTAGATTGATTATAAGATTTCATTCATTTCATCATTCTACTTAATCCACCCAAATCCCGGTTCTGACTATTTTATTATCCTCCTTATCTTATTCGCATCCTCAATCAACTTCATCAAATATTCATTATCCTCTTTTTCAATACTTTCTTTAAATCTTGTCAACTGCGCAATATGTTCTTTCAATACATCCAGCACATTTTCCCTGTTCTGCATAAAGATGGGCACCCACATGGCAGGGTTGCTTTTTGCCAATCGAACGGTACTTTCAAAACCAGCAGAAGCCAATTCAAAAATGGCCTGTTCTTCTTTTTCTTTTTCCAATACCGTATTGGCTAATGCAAACGAAGTGATATGGGAAATATGACTGACATACGCTGCATGCAGATCATGTGCCTTTGCTTCCATTTCCAGCAAGTGCATTCCGATCTTTTTATACATTGCTTTTGTCCATTCCAATGCATCTGCATCACTTTCATTTGCATTACAAATAATCACAGCTTTATTTTCAAATGCGCCACGCACCGCTGCCTGCGGACCGCTGTATTCTGTTCCCCACATAGGATGCGTGGCTACATATCTCCCCCTTTTGGGATGATCTTTTACTGCATTGTATCAATTGCTGATTTGGTTGAACCAAGATCAATAACTATCTGCTTATCTATTTTATTCAATATTGCTGGCAATAAGCTCTACCAGTGTATCAACCGGTATTGCCAGTATGATCACATCTGCCTGCTGTAATTGCCTCATCCAATGGCATTATTTCATCCACCAGTTCCAGTTCCAATGCTTTTTGCTGCATGTTCTTCATTTGCATCCACACCAATCAGCTGTGATGAAATTTTTTTCTCATGCAATTGAATGGCCAGTGAACCACCAATGAGGCCAACACCAACTATTGCTATTCGTTTTCGTTCCATTATGTTAACTTATGAATTATGAGTTAAGAATTATGATCATTGATACTTTGCTGTATTCATTCGTAATTGCTTCATTCTAAATTTTTCTCTCTGTGCTGCACAAAACTCACTCTTACATATTTATTCACCTGCATTTCCAAAAATACCTCCGGGTGTAATAAATACATTTGCATTATATAAAACATCATCACTTAATGCATACCCATCTTTATACTTCGGATGGTATTGTTGCCCATACAAACAAACCCGCCTGCTCTTTTGAAAATTTACAATTCAATAATTTCAGTAATTCAAAAACTTTTTCTCTTCTTTCTCTGTATACTTTATTTACTTCATCCTGCCATTCTTTTCCCAAGCTGACAATGCTTTGGCTGCTGCCAATTGCACCGGTAAAAACATACCGCTGTCCATATTACTTTTAAACCGCAACACTTCATCTATTCTTTCTTTTGCTCCGCAAAGCATACCTACTCTCCAGCCTGCCATATTATGTGATTTACTTAATGAGTTCAATTCAATCACACAATCCTTTGCTCCTTCAATACTTAATAAACTCATCGGGTTTTCATTCAAAATAAAACTGTAAGGATTATCATGAATGATAAGAATATTATGCTTTTTTCCAAATGCAACTATTTTTTCAAACAATTCTTTTGATGGCAATTGCCCGGTTGGCATTTGCGGATAATTCACAAACATCAACTTTACTTTCTTCAAATTCTTTTTCTCCAGTTTATCAAAATCAGGTTCGATAATTATTTTTTTCTTTTAATTTATACTCCACACATTTTCCACCTGCCAGTTTTACTGCACTTCTGTAAGTAGGATAACCGGGATTGGGTACCAATACTTCATCCCCTTTATTCAAATAAGTCATACAGATATGCATGATACCTTCTTTGCTTCCGATCAATGGCAATATTTCTGTATCAGGATTCAATTCAACATCATACCATTTTTTATACCAATCGCTCATTGCCTTTCGTAAAACCGGAGAACCTTTATAAGATTGATAAGCATGAACATTTGGCTTTTGCACTTTCTTCCTGTAATGTTTTTATCACATCCGGATGCGGCGGCAGATCCGGACTGCCAATACCAAGATTGATAATATTTTTCCCCTGCTTATTCAATTCATCTATCTCTCTCAGCTTTTGCGAGAAATAATATTCGCCAATTCCTTCTAATCGTTTACTTGTTTGCATTTATTTATTTTATCATCAATCGTTCTCAGGCATTCTTTGACTGTTCGTCCTTATTACTTCCATAATCCTTTTTTATAAACACCGTAAATTTTTAATTGCTTCGTCAATGGTTTTATTTCTTCAATCACTTTTTCAAACTGCGTCTGTTGAATCAAATTCCATATCTGCATGAAAACTATATTTGAAATCACTGCCGGGAATCGGAAAACTCTGCAGCTTGCTCAGATTAATTCCTCCTTCGGCAATTTTTGTCAACACTTTTGCCAGGCTTCCTCTTGAATGATCTGTATGAAAATTCACTGATGCTTTATCAGCATCTTGCAATAGGTTCTGCTATGTCTTCCCTTTGCAATATCAAAAATCTTGTATAATTATTTTTCAAAGTATGAATATTCGGAGCAATCATTTCCAGATCAAATAATTCAGCAGCAAGTTTACTGGCAATGGCAGCAATATGTTTGCTTTTATGCTGGTGAATATGTTTTGCACTGAGAGCTGTATCATCTGTTTCTACCAATTTCCATTTATGTTTGTCTAAAAAATCATAGCATTGCTGTAATGCCATAGTATGCGAATGCACTTCACGGATATCTTCCAGCTTCACACCGGGATTTACCAATAAGATTTTGTTCGTATCTGCAAATAAATTTCACCAATAATCTTCAAGATTGCTTTTCTGCAACAAATTATAATTCGGCAAAATACTTCCGGCAATAGAATTTTCAATCGCCATCACTCCACCATCACTTTCCTTTTTATTACCGGCAATCTTTACCACTTCCCGGAAAGTGGCACAAGGAATCACTTCCACATCTTTTCCAAAAAATAGCTGGGCAGCCACCTGGTGAAAGCTGCCTTCGTAACCCTGTATTGAAATCTCGTTTGTTCATACCATTAAACAAGAATCCCGGCTTTTGGCCGGGACTCTTTATGTTGATTTTAGTTTTTGTTCTTAATTTGATTTCAACAAAAGCATTCCCGGCTTCATTTCTAAAATAAAAGAAGTAAAAATAAAATCGGGTAAATGTTTTTGTTGATTGTCATGATGAAACAAATATAAATTTCACTATCTGATTACTAACCAATTATTTAATCTCATTATTTTCTTCTGCCCCACCGTATTCGGCATCATTCATCCTGATCTTTCGTGCCCCGATAATTTTTACCATCAATAGCTTTAATCATTTTTTTTGCTGCGCTGGGTTCAATTTCAATCCAACTGGTCATTTCTTTCATATCAATTCTGCCCAGTACTTCTTTTTTCAGATCACTCATATCCAGTATGAATTGAAGAAAACTGGCTTTATAAAAACCATCTTTTGTTCCAAGATTTACAAACAATCGTTGGTAATTCCCATTGCCGCCAAAACTTCTTCCCTTTGTATCCCGATCCTGGCTGATCGGTGTCTTTCTGCTCGATCTCTTCTCGTCGCTTCTTCTGTCATTCCCGCATATTCAGGTCTGCAGCATTTTCATAATATTTCAAAAAGCGATCAAATTCCAGTGCTGCTACTCTTTGCAAAATTTCTTCTTTTTCTATTGGTGCAAATTTTTCTTTTAGTACGGAAGATAGGTTTCATATTCACCATGACTGATATCGGCCTGCAGCATTTTATCAATGAAATGAAAAAATTGTTTGCGGCAAACATCTTTACCACTTGGAATATCCATTTTATGAACACGGGTATTCACCAATCTTTCAATCTGCCTGAGACGGTATATTTCTTTTGGTGTTACAATCGAAATAGAAATACCACTTTTGCCCGCACGACCTGTACGTCCGCTTCGGTGAGTATATACTTCCACATCATCCGGCAATTCATAATTGATAACATGGGTGATACCTGTACATCAATACCACGGGCAGCTACATCAGTTGCAATCAATAACTGGATACTTTTATCCCGGAAAAGACCCATCACTTTATCCCGCTGCTGCTGTGTCAGATCACCATGTATTGCATCAATATCATAACCTTCCCTGGTCAGTCGTTCAGCAATTTCCTGTGTATCTGCTTTGGTACGGGTAAAAACAATTCCGTAAATACCGGGATTAAAATCAATGATACGTTTTAATACTTCATACCGGTTATGATGCTGTGTAGCATAATACTGGTGATCAATATTGGCAGCGCCTGCATTCATTTTTCCAATAGTGATCTCAAAAGGTTTTTCCATATACCGTTTGCTCACCTGCCTTATTTCCGCCGGCATTGTAGCGCTGAACAACCAGATACTTTGCCGGTTAGGTGTATTTTTTAAAATGAATTCAATATCATCTTTAAAACCCATATTCAGCATTTCATCGGCTTCATCCAATACTACATAATGGATTTTTTCAAGATTGATAGCTTTTCTTTCGATCAGATCAATTAAACGGCCGGGTGTAGCCACCACGATATGAGTTCCTTTTTTCAGATCCCTGTATCTGCATAGCAATAGAAGTGCCGCCGTAAACAGCAGTAACAGAAATATGTTCTGATTTTTGTTTTTAAACGTATTCAGATCATTGGTGATCTGCAGACAAAATTCCCGGGTAGGACAAATGATCAATGCCTGCGGAAAACGATCTGCTTTTTGAATAAGTTGCAAAAGCGGCAATCCGAAAGCGGCTGTTTTGCCGGTACCGGTTTGGGCCAGTCCGATAAAATCTTTTGTTCCCTGTAATAAAACAGGAATCGCTTTTTCCTGGATAGGTGTGGGTTGAGTAAAACCTAATGCTTTGATAGATTGCAATAAACCTTCTTCAATTCCTAACGCTTCAAATGTGATCACTGATTAATAATTTAAATGATTGATGCGGCGGCAAAGGTAACTTTAATATGAGGGTAAGGCTGATGATATATGCCAGTAGAAATCCGGAGTCAATAAAGAAAAGCCATCCCTGAGAACAGGGACGGCCTCTAACGATTGCTTGCCATATGAAAAATTCTTACTTCTTCGTATGTAGTCAGCTGTGCAGCCATCTTTGCAGTTGTATCAGGAGCCATCTTGCTAGTTGTATCCATAGCTGCTACAGTAGTAGTCTGTAGTGTCAGCTGTTGTTCTGCAGTCTGAGTTTCTTGTTCAGCATCATTGTTACAAGCTACGCAAAAGCTAGCAATTGCTAAAACTGATAAAAAGCTTTTTCATGTTTTTGTAATTTTTTAATGTGTTTGTTGAAATATTTCAGCTGTTTATACCCGAAATGGCAAAAGGTAACCCGCACTGCTAATTATAATATTTTTTTTTAGGCTGGCGCAGGGTTACTATTTTTAAAAATTCAGTATTAAATAACGGAATAGTGAAATCAGAGAATAACGAAAAAGCGTTGTTACAAGGATTGGCCCGAAACGATAAAAAGGCCGTTGAAACCATTTACAGGGAGAACTACAACATGGTTCAGAGCCTGATAATCAACAACAACGGCTCTGCCGATGATGCAAAAGACATATTCCAGGAAGCAATGATAGTGCTTTATGAAAAGGTGAGATCAGGAACTTTTGAATTGAACTGCCAGATCAAAACCTACATTTATTCAGTGTGCCGCAGGCTTGTGGCTCAAACGATTGCAGCAGTTAAATCGTTATTCACCTGAAGTGGTAGATGTTGATAATACCGTTCCGGTGGAAGATGAAATTGAAGAGCATGAAAAAAGAAATGCTGAGTTTGAGATGATGGACAAAGCAATTGACAGTCTTGGGGAACCTTGTAAAAGTCTTTTGGAAGCATATTATCTGCAAAAAAAAAATATGCAGGAAATAGCTGTAAGTTTTGGATATACCAATGCAGACAATGCCAAAAACCAGAAGTACAAATGCCTGATGAGATTAAAAAAAATATTTTTTACACAATATAAAAACGGGAATCAGTGATGGATGATATTAAGATATTAGATGCAGTTGAACGCTACATACGGGGTGAAATGAATCCTGATGAACGGCTGCATTTTGAAAACCTGCGCAAAACCAATCCTGAAGTTGATCAGTTGGTGGTGGAGCATACACTTGTTTCTTACAACAAATGAACCGTTTTGGTGAATGGAAAAAATTCAGATCTGCTTTGCATGATGTACATACTCACTTAGCCGAGCAAGGCAAGATCAACTCCGCTAAATTAAAAGGCAAAGCAAAAGTTGTTTATCTCTGGAAACGATATAAAAGAGTAGCAGCTATTGCAGCTTTTATTGCCGGAGTAACCACTTTATCCATAACTGCTCTTGTTAATTATTTTGCTCCTAAAGCAGACAATGCCAAAGTGCAGGAATTAAGCAGGGATGTTCCGAATATCAAGCATCAGCAAAATGTACAGGTAAACGAGGTTAATAACCTAAAGAACAAGTCAATAACATAAAGAATAAAATTAATCTTCAACCCATTCCCTTCAAAGCAGGTGGTACAGGTTTTATGATTGATGGAAAAGGTTATATGATCACCAATGCCCATGTTGTTCATAATTCAAGAAATATTGCTGTAACCAATAACAAAGGAGAACAATTCAAGGCTGTATTGGTTAAAGAATTCCTGGATAAAGATATTGCTATTCTGAAAATTGATGATGAAAATTTCAAACCATTTTCATCTATTCCTTATGGTATCAGCAAAACTGAAAGCGATGTGGCTGAACCAATCTTTACTTTAGGTTTTCCCAGGAATGATATTGTTTATGGCGAAGGTTATTTGAGTGCCAAAACAGGTTTTAATGGTGATACACTAAGTTGCCAGATTAGGTATAGCCGCCAACCGGGTAACAGCGGTGGGCCGGTATTCAATCATAATGGAGAAGTGATCGGTATTTTAAGTGCTAAAGAAACAGAAGCCGAAGGAGTAGTATTTGCAATTCAATCCAAATACATTTTCAGCTGCTGTTGATGATTTGAAAAAAGATACTACTTATCAGAATCTGCAAATTACCTGTAAAATCAAATGTTCGTGGTTTGGATACAAAACAACAGGTAAAAAAGATACAGGATTATGTTTTTTTGGTGAAAGGAGATTAAGAAATTTAATCCCAGAGACGTTCAGGATATTCCCCTTTCTGTTATCAAGTTCATGTAAATTTCTTTTCTACCCAGGTGCATCTTCTTTATAAGTTACACCAAACCATTGAGCGAAGTTGGAATCACTTTAATCTTACCTCCTTCTTTAATAAACTGATCCGCGATGATCGGAATAAAGAATTCTGCTTTGGGATCAGTTCCTTTTTCTTTCAGAAAGTCAAGAAATATTTTTTGTATAAGCCAAATGCAGATGGAGCAAAACACCAGAAATTCATAGACACTTTGGAATCAAAGCAGTTTCGTGCTTCACATCTGCATCATCATAAACGATCTTATTTCCTTCCCGGTAAATATTGATTCGTTCTGTACTGAAATAAGATTACCATGTTTATCCACTTCACAAACTCCACGGTTTACCGTTCCATGTTCTGATAAAGTTTTGGCAAGATCATAACCGATAATGCTGTAACAAACCATCCTTGCAATCATGTTTTAAAAACTGAGCAGCTTTGAAAAAACCATCGCTGCCATAAAAATCATCGGCATTGATAACTGCAAAAGGTTCCTTGTATCGCTGTCTTTGCACAAAGCACCGCATGTGCTGTTCCCCAGGGCTTTGTTCTTTCTGCAGGAGTTTCATATCCTTCGGTAAAAGAATCCAGTTCCTGGTAAACATATTCCATTTCAATACGTCCTTTTAATTTTGGTTCAAAGATCTTTTTAAAATTATCAGCAAATTCCCGGCGGATAATAAATACCACTTTTCCAAAACCGGCACGGATAGCATCATAAATAGAATAATCCATGATCGTTTCGCCGCCGGGGCCAAATCCCTGTAATCTGTTTCATACTTCCGTAACGTGAAGCCATACCTGCCGCTAATATTACTAATGTTGGTTTCATATGTGTAGTTTATAAAATTTCGGGGCAAAATTAAAGTAAATTCGTTAAGCATTATTTATGACAGTGAAAGATTATCAATTTCAAAATATTACTATCTGATACCATTGCTTTGCCACTCATTTACTGAAAAGAATATTGAAGTGTCTGTATTGCGGCTTGATAAAATTCATCCTGTTATTTCCGGCAATAAATGGTTTAAACTTCAATATTACTTAGAAGAAGCAAAAGATTGCAAATAAAAAGACAATTGTCACATTTGGCGGCGCCTGGTCCAATCATATAGTTGCAACAGCTGCTGCCTGCAAACAACATGGTTTTAAATCTATCGGCATCATCCGTGGTGAAGAAGCTGCTGATCTTGTCATCCACACTTCTACACGGCAAAAGAACTGGGTATGCAATTATTTTATTTCAACCGGGAAGATTACAGAGAAAAAAGAATACCTGCAGAATTAAAAAACGATGATACTATTTTATCAATGAAGGTGGTTATGGTGAAAAAGGTGCTGATGGAGCAGCTACTATTTTAGATCATTGCGAAAAACAATAATTTTACCCATTATCTGCTGTGCAGTGGGAACCGGAACCATGATGGCCGGATTGATCAAGGCTTCATTCACCAGATCAAACAGGTAATTGGTATCAGTGTTTTGAAAAATAATTTTGAACTGGAAGAATAGTAAGATCATCACTAATTGATTCCGGAAAAATAATTGCCAGACTCATTCATGATTATCATTTTGGCGGTTATGCCAAATACAAACCTGAATTGATCTGATTCATGAATGATTTTTATCGGAGCAAACCACTATTCCATCTGACTTTGTTTATACAGGAAAATTATTCTTATGCGATTCATGATCTGATCCGAAAAGATTTTTTTTCCGCAGGAAGTAAATTACTGATCATACACAGCGGAGGTCTGCAGGGAAATTCTTCTTTGAAGAATGGAACGTTAATCTTTTAGATTTCCTGACATGCCCTGCCCTATCTTTGCCACAGACCAGTAAAGAATCCAATACTTTTTTCGTTTTAGCATCATGAAGAAACAAATTCTGTCCCTTCTGATCTTTATTACCGCAAGCTGTACTGTTGTTACAGCCCAGGATACACTTCCGAAATTTTCCGTAAAAAATGTTGGCAATAACCGCATCATCATTGGCTGGATCAATACATTTAAAGTCATCAAACAGATCAGCATTCAACGTTCATTTGACAGTCTGACAAGTTTTAAAACCATCCTTACTGTTCCTGATCCCACTACCCGCACAAAATGGTTATGTCGATACAAAAGCAACCAATGATCACATGTTTTACCGCCTTTATATTTTACTAGATAAAGGAAGTCTTTCTTTTCAGTGATGCGAAAAGACCGGTTCCGGATACTTCATCTAAAAAACAGGTTGTAATTCCTAAACTTGAAACTGCTGCTGATACTATTGCCTGGTTAAAGCGAATGGATATTGGCGGAAAATTTGAAGTCATTCCCGGAAAAGACTCTTCCAATAAAATAGACCTAAACCTGAAAGATAAAAATAAGCCGGATGTATTCACGCCTTCCAAGTATGTGTCTACTTATAAAAATGGATATGTGCATGTGAATCTGCCCGATGATGGGGAAAAATACAACATCAAATTTTTTGAAGAGGATGGAACTTTTTTGTTTGAATTAAAAGATATAAAAGAAAAAAATTTTAAAATTGATAAATCCAATTTTTATCATGCCGGATGGTTCAAATTTGAATTATATGAGGATGGTAAACTGATTGAGAAAAATAAGTTTTATCTGGAGAAAGAATTTTAGGCTATAAATATTTAGCAGTGGCCAGTTTGCAGTTGGCAATAGGCAGTTAGTGACAAAATATCATACTGTCATTCACTTCAACTCTACCCCAAACACTTTTTCAAAATTCCTTTTCACTTTTTCTTTTGCTTCTTCCATATCCACTTTTTGTCCCAATTCTTTTTCTAAAGAAGTGACTTGTTTGTTGCTTATGCCACAGGGAATGATGAAATTGAAATAACTCAGATCCGTATTGACATTGAAAGCAAATCCATGCATGGTGATCCAGCGGCTGGTGCGTACACCAATAGCGCATATTTTTCTCTCTTTTCCTTTTTTGTCGGGATCGATCCACACTCCTGTTTCTCCCGGCGAACGATCCCCCTTGATACCATATTCGACAAGTGTCTGAATGATCACTTCTTCAATATTGCGAAGGTATTTCCCAATATCTGTTTCAAATTTTTCCAGGTCCAAGATCGGGTAGCCAACGATCTGTTGAGGGCCATGAAAAGTAATATCGCCGCCACGATTGGTTCTGAAAAATTCAATTCCTTTCATCGTTCTCATCTCTTCATTTATCAGGACATTTTCGATATTGCCACTTTTGCCTAAGGTGTAAACTGGAGGATGTTCTACGAAAAGAAAATAGTGGCGAGTTGTGAGTGATGAGTCGTAAGTGGTAAGTACATTTTCTTCTACTCCTGACTCCAGACTATAGACTACAGACTTTTTCCTGACATTTTCCTGCAACAACTTTTCCTGGTAATCCCAGGCTGTTTTATAATCCATCAGTCCAAGATCCCGGAATATGACTTGTTCTTTGTTCATGAATGAACTGCAAATTTAATGACTACTGCACAACTATTACCTTTGCGACTTGCAATGAGTTGAAAACAACAAAGAAATGACAAAGCATCACCGCTGATCCTATATTTTAAATCATGAAAGAAGAATTGAAAAATAAATCAAAAGAGATTAATGACATCAGCGATGAACTGTATGAACGATTCAACATTACAGTTGATAAAGGACAGGAAGCATTGCGCATTGACAAATTCCTGATGAGCCGGATAGAAAACGCTACCCGGAATAAATTACAGCAGGCAATGAACACAGGAATGGTGTTGGTAAATGGAAAAGAGGTGCGACCAAATTATAAAGTGAGACCATCAGACGAGATCATTTTATATTCAGATGTCAGTCCTGAGGAAATGGTAGTCCTGCCGGAGAAAATGCCATTAAATATTGTTTATGAAGATGAGGAACTGATGGTGATCAATAAGCCTGCGGGAATAGTGGTTCATCCTGGTAGCGGTAATTACACCGGAACACTGTTAAATGGTGTCGCATGGTATTTGCAGAAAGAAAATCCGGCAATAACTGAAGATAATCTTCCCCGGTTTGGCTTAGTTCATCGCATTGACAAAAACACAAGTGGTTTATTGGTATTAGCGAAAACCGCTAAAGCAATGAGCCAGCTGGCCAAACAGTTTTATGATCATAGTGTAAAACGGCAATACGTGGCATTGGTTTGGGGCGACTTGCGCAAAGACAGTGGAACAATTGTAGCACATGTGGGAAGGCACCAGCGATACCGCAAACAATTTGAAGCATACCCTGAAGGCGATCAGGGAAAAGAAGCCATCACTCATTATAAAGTATTGGAACGGTTTGGTTATGTGACGCTGGTAGAATGTGTTCTGGAAACAGGTCGTACACACCAGATACGGGTGCACATGAAACATATCGGCCACCCGCTATTCAACGATGATTTTTACGGAGGTGATAAAATTGTGAAAGGAACAGTTTTTGCCAAATACAAACAATTTGTAGAAAATTGTTTTGCCATTTGTTCACGCCAGGCATTACATGCCAAAACACTGGGGTTTGTTCATCCGGCTACAGGAAAAGAAATGTTTTTTAGCAGCGAATTACCGGATGATATGAGTGAGGTGATTGAAAGATGGAGAAAATATTCTACGACGAAGGGAATATAACTGTAAAACGGATTTACAATCCGTTTACCTGAATTGCAAATTCAGGTTACTTTGGGAAAAGCATTTTATAATCCACATCAATGTTCCCTTTAGAAATATCATTCAGCTTTCCCTTCATTAATTTTCGTTTCAGAGCAGAAATATGATCAATGAACAATTTTCCCTCAATATGATCGTATTCATGAAGGATGACCCGTGCGGTAAGTCCGGAAAATAATTTGATCTGAGTTTCAAAATTCTCATCCCGGTATTGAAGCATTACTGCCTGGTGACGATAAATATCTTCCCGGATCTTCGGAATGCTTAAACAACCTTCATTGTACATCCATTCTTCGCCATCCTCTTCAGCTATATGGGCATTGATAAAAACCTGCTTGATGCCCGGCTCATCCGGGTATTTGCCTTTGTCTTCTTCATCCATGTTCTCAAATACCTGTGTGGAATCCACAATGAATAACCGGATGTCTCTATTTACCTGGGGCGCAGCTAACCCAACCCCATTGCTGGCATACATGGTTTCCCACATATCAGAGATGAGTTTTTCCAGATCCGGGTAGTCAGGATCAATATCTTTGCAGACCTTTCTTAAAACAGGGTGACCGTATGCGACTATAGGAAGAATCATCAGATTTTCAATTTATGAATTCAGATTTACGATTTTTTTAAACCAGCAAATTTACAATTAATAATTCTGCTTTTGTCATTAATGTAACTCATAAATTCTGAAGATATTCCTGCAGCATGATCGTAGCAGCGATCTCATCCACCAACCTTTTATTTTGTCGCTGTTTTTTCTTCATTCCCATTTCAATCATAGCATGGGATGCCATTTTGGAAGTGAATCGTTCATCTACTTTTTTAACTGGAATATTTGGGAACTTCTTCTGCAGTTCTTTAATGGTTTTTTCAACCAACGGAGTAGCATGTGTATCGGTATCATCTAAATTTTTCGGTTCACCGATAATGATCAGTTCCACTTGTTCTTTTGCAAAATAATTTTTAAGAAAAGAAATAAGGTCCTTTGGAATCCACGGTTGTCAGCCCGGTAGCAATAATTTGCAAAGGATCAGTAACGGCAATGCCGGTGCGTTTGAGGCCATAGTCTATAGAAAGAATCCTACTCATAAAGTCAAAAGTAAAAAGTCAAAAAGTGTGCTTTAAATTTTGACCTTTGATTTTTAATTAATAAAGAGATCAGCAATCACAAAGATGGCAAAAACTACTGATGCAATGCCATTGGCTGTCATAAATGCAATGTTTACTTTTTTCAGATCATTGGCTTTACAATGGAATGCTGGTAAATGAGCATGCCCCAAAAATACAGCAACACCGATCCAGTACAACCAACCAAAATGGCCATAAAAACCTGCACCAACTACAGCCGCTTGCTGATACAAGATGAAACAACTCCGAAACACGCAATGCTTTTGCTTTTCCCAACCAGGCAGGCATAGAATATAATTTTTGCGATTATCAAACTCCTCATCCTGCAAGGCGTAAATAATATCAAAGCCGCTGACCCAGAAAATAACAGCTAAAGAAAAAAGAATCGGTAAGAAAATCAAATTTTCCCGTAACGGCTATATATGCTCCTATCGGCGCTAGTGATAAACCTAAACCCAATATCAAATGACAAAGTGGAGTAAATCGTTTTGTGTAACTATATCCAAGAACAACAAGTAAAGCAACCGGTGATAAATAAAAACAAAGTTTATTAATGAAGAAACAAGTAACAAGGAACAAGGAACAAGAAGCGATTGTAAAGATCAAAGCATGATTGGCTGAAATAATTCCCTTCGGGATTTCCCTTATTGCTGTTCTTGGGTTTTTTGCATCGAATTGCCTGTCGAGATAACGATTGAAAGCCATAGCGGCGCTGCGGGCAAAGACCATGCAGAGAAGGACTAATGAGAAATTGAAAATTGAAAATTGAAAATTGAAAATTTTTATCCCAATCACATATCCGATCAACGCAAAAGGCATAGCAAAAATGGTATGTGAGAATTTTATTAAGCTTAGATAACTTTTTACTTTTCTCATTTTATTTACTCAATATTCTATAAATTTGTCCTAACAATCTCTAAATAATCATTTAAATCCTCGTTCGGACCAATTCCCACAAAACCACTCCGCCGCAGTAGCAATATTCAGTGAATGTTTCATTCCGAATTGAGGGATCTCGATACATCCATCGCAAATATCAATTGTGGATTGTTCTACTCCGGTTACTTCATTACCAAATACTACAGCAATTTTTTCATCATCCCTGAAACTTGTATCCTGAAGTTTGTAGCTTCTTTCTGCTTGTTCTACTGCAAGCACCCTATAATTTTTATTCTTTAATTCCTCAACAGCCTCTGCTGCTGTTTTGAAATGTTTCCAAGTCACCGTTTCTTCGGCGCCGAAGGCTGTTTTTTTGATCTCCTTATGAGGCGGTCTTGCTGAATAACCACAGATATAAATAGCTTCAATCAAAAAAGCATCGGCTGTACGAAATACGCTGCCCACATTGTAAGCGCTGCGGATATTTTCCAAAACAACAATGATGGAATTTTTTTCTGTTTGTTTGAATTCTTCCACCGTTTTTCTTCCCAATTCCTCCATGCTTAGTTTTCGCATGGCGCAAAAGTAATTCACAGCAGCCAAACAGGTTTCGGCAAAGCCTCTAAACAGGTTATATTTGTCGCTCCCGATAATTAAGGGAATTGCGGCTGTAAGTTATGGCTAAGACTAAAATAGATGAAACCCCACTCATGCAGCAACACCGGGCTATTAAGCAAAAATATCCCGATGCCATATTGCTTTTCCGGGTGGGTGATTTTTATGAAACCTTCGGGCAGGATGCTGTGATCGCTTCACAGGTTCTGGGAATTACACTTACCAAAAGAAATAATGGCGCTGCTGCTTCTCTGGACCTGGCTGGTTTTCCTCATCATGCATTGGATACTTATTTGCACAAACTGGTAAAAGCAGGATATCGTGTAGCTATCTGCGATCAGTTGGAAGATCCGAAACTGGCAAAAGGAATTGTAAAAAGAGGCGTAACAGAAATGGTAACTCCCGGTACTGCTATCAATGATAAATTACTCGAACATCATAGCAATAATTTTTTAGCAGGAATTCATTTTGCAGAGAATGATCAATATGGTCTTGCCTTTTTGGATATTTCAACCGGAGAATTTTTTATTGCAGAAGGCGACAGGGAATATGCCGATAAACTATTGCAAAGTTTCAAACCTGCAGAAGTGGTTTTTCAACGACATCAGCAGAAAAAATTCAAAGAATATTTCGGAGCTAAAATTTATACCTATACGCTGGATGAATGGATATTTGAGGAAGCTTATGCAGAAGACACATTACTAAAACATTTTCAAACACATTCGCTAAAAGGATTTGGTGTTGAAGAAATGAAGAATGGATTGATTGCAGCCGGAGCTATATTGCATTATTTAAAAGATACAGAACATCCCAACCTGCAACATATCACTTCTATCCAAAGAATTGAACGGGATGATTTTTTATGGATGGACCGGTTTACCATCAGAAATCTAGAATTAATAATTGGGAATTCTGAGGCGGGTCATACTTTGTTGAATGTGCTTGGACAATACCGTTTCGCCGATGGGTGCAAGATTGCTGAAACGCTGGATCATTTTCCCACTTGAAGATATTCAAAAAATAAATGAACGGTTAGATTTTGTTGAATTTTTTATTTAAGAATACAGATTTGCGAAATAAAATCTCCCATGCCATTAAGCATTGCGGTGATGTAGAAAGATTGGTTTCAAAAATTCCTTTGAAAAAAATCAACCCAAGAGAATTATTGCAATTGGCAAGAGGATTGAAACAAGCACAGGAAATAAAACAATTGTGCCTGTCAGCCGAAAATGAATATTTAAAAAGATTGGGAGATGCATTAAATCCCTGTCCTTATATCGCTGAAAAAATTTTTAAAGAGATAGTTGAAAATCCCCCGGCATTGGCCATTAAAGGTGGCATGATAAACAGTGGTGTAAGCAGCTGAACTTGATGAACTGCGTCAATATTGCCCGAAGCGGAAAAGAATACCTGACCCAATTGCAGCAAAAGAAGCAGCGGCTACCGGTATCTCTTCTCTTAAGATAGGTTTCAACAATGTGTTTGGTTATTATCTCGAAGTAACCAATGCACATAAGAACAAAGTACCGGCTGAATGGATGCGGAAACAAACACTGGCCAATGCAGAACGATATATCACACCGGAATTAAAAGATTATGAAGAAAAAATAACGGGTGCTGAAGAAAAGATACTTGCGACTTGAATTAGATATCTTTGAATCATTGCTGAATGAACTGCTCGATTACCTTGCTCCTATTCAAACCAACGGGAATATTTTAGCAATACTGGATTGCCTTACTTGTTTTGCTCAAAATGCCATTCAATTTCATTATAAAAAGCCATTACTGCATGATGGCGATGAATTGCAGATAAAAGAAGGACGGCACCCGGTAATTGAAAGAAATCTTCCCATTGGTGAAAGTTATATCAGCAATGATCTTGAATCTGAATAAAACGGAACAGCAGATCATTATTCTCACCGGTCCGAATATGAGTGGTAAATCTGCCTTGCTTCGCCAAACGGCCTTGATCACATTAATGGCACATATCGGAAGTTTTGTTCCGGCACGATGAAGCAAAAATTCCTTTGACAGATAAAATATTTACAAGAGTTGGCGCATCGGATAATCTAAGTGGTGGTGAATCCACTTTTATGGTGGAGATGAATGAAACCGCTTCTATCATTAACAATATCACTCACCGAAGCCTGATACTGCTGGATGAAATTGGAAGAGGCACTTCCACTTATGATGGTATTTCCATTGCCTGGAGCATTGCTGAATATTTGCATAATTCTCCGCATCAACCTAAAACACTTTTTGCCACGCATTATCATGAATTGAATGAACTGGAAGAAAAATTGTCCAAGAGTAAAGAATTATCATATCACCAATAAAGAAGTTGGCAATAAAATTATTTTCCTGCGAAAACTTGCAAGGGGTGGCAGTACACATAGTTTCGGTATTCATGTAGCAAAAATGGCGGGCATGCCACCTTCACTGATTGAAAGGGCCAATGAAATATTGAAACAGCTTGAAAGTAAACATGTAGATGAAAAAGGAGTCGGGAGTCAGGAATCAGGAGTCGGAACAATAAAAGAGAAACTTAAAGATCTTTCACAAACAAAATTGCAGCTTTCTATTTTCGATGCCCATAGTGAAACCTTTGATGAAATCAGAAAGCTATTGCAGGATATTGATATTAATCGCCTCACTCCTGTTGAAGCATTGTTGAAATTGCAGGAAATAAAAATCCCGTAAGCTGAAATAATGATCAGTCCTTACTGATTCCGGCAAAATCTGACACAATGAACAGCTTACTCACATTCCCCATAAGAGTAATGAAAAAATTCTTTTAAACTTTGCCATATACAAAAACTTCTTATTTTTACTACAAATCTAGCAACCATGAATTGGATCAAACCAACTGCTTTTACCACTTTACTTTTTGCATCTCTATTTTTCATTACTTCCTGTGAAAAAAATGCTGAACTCCAAAAAAGTTACTTTCTATTCTAAAACAGGCATCGTCTTAAGTGGAGCACTAGAATGTTCCTGCCAGCGCTTCTACTGCTACAGGCAGTATGGATGTTACTTATGATAAGGGGAGTAAGTTTAATTACTTACAAGGTTACCTGGTCTGGTCTGACCGGAAATCCCACGGTTTTTCGATGTATGGTCTTGCACCGGTCGGGTTATCCTGTCTCCGGAATCATACAAGCCCTTTCTACTTCCGGATTTAAAGACTTCTGGTACCTATTCAGGAACTTTGTTTGTGGATGGGGTATATATTAAAGGAAGAAGATGTGCTGAATGGGCTCTTTTACCTTGCTTTCCGGACCGCTGCCTATCCTACAGGAGAAATAAGAGGTCAAATTGTATTTCAATAATTATTTTTTCTATAAAAAAATTTCGACCCGGTATAAATCTTTATACCGGTTCTTATTTTGTATCAAACCACAACTGGTTTATCATCATTCCAGATACCATTATAATTAATCAATAATTCTTCTCCGGTGCTGATAATCCCGATGCTTTTATACTGATGAGATTGTTTTCAAAATCCATTTCGTATTCACAATTAGCCTCGATAAGAATGATTATACAAAGACACATAGCCCAGGGCCATACAGCATTGGTCCTTTTCATTTCCCCATTCAAAAATATAATCGTGTAAAAGTGTCTTGTCCAAAAAATGTCTTTCCTGCCGACTCATCACGATTGCCGGTGATATTTCCACTATTGTATTTGCATCAGATATGCCTCCGAAGTAAAAATGCCCTGTCCTTTATTTTTTGAGGGAGCTACAAAAAGGCAGGGAAGCATCATCAAAAATTATTTTATAAATTAACGTAAATGAAAAATTAATAATAAAAAACCTGAAAACATAAAAGTAAATTTGCAGGATGCAGCTCGACATGGAGCAACATATGATCAAAGAGCAGTTCGAAGCGATTATTCAATCCGAAGACTAGCTGCAGCTTCATGATTTTCTGAATGACCAGAACATCAGTGACGTTGCTATGCTGGTAGATGAATTTCCTGATCAGGAAGGCCGCATCATTGCCAACATGTCTATCCACCGGGCCACTAGTGTTTTCAAATTACTGGATGTGGCTGCGCAAAAAAGAATCATCAGGGAACTGCCTCCTTCTAAAACTGCCGAGCTGTTGAATGATCTGCCCCCCGATGACCGGACTGATTTCCTGGAAGAACTTCCCAGCAATGTCGTTAGAGAACTGATCAAATTATTGAATCCTGAAGAAAGAAAAATCACTCTTTCCCTACTTGGATATCCTGAGAACAGTATTGGTCGTCTGATGACGCCGGATTATGTATATGTCTTTCCCGACAATACTGTAGAAGAAGTTTTTGCTACGATCCGCAAACATGGAAAAGACAGCGAAACCATCAACGTAATCTATGTGATCAATGAAAAGGTGAATTGCTGGATGATATCCGCATCCGGGATTTTATATTAAGCCCACCGGATAAAAAAGTCTCTGAATTAATGGACGAACGTGTTATAGCCCTTAATGCCGATGACGACCAGGAAACAGCCAGCGAAGTTTTTAAAATGAATAACCGGGATGCATTGCCGGTAGTCAGTAACAGCAATAAATTATTAGGCATAGTCACCATTGACGATATTCTATGGGTAGCCAGTGAAGAATTTAGCGAAGACATACAAAAGATCGGAGGTACCTCTGCATTGGAAGCACCTTACCTGGATACACCTTTTTTCAAGCTAATCCAAAAAAGAGTGGGTTGGCTCATCATTTTATTTTTAAGTGAATTACTTACAGCTACCGCCATGGCTTATTTCAATGATGAAATAGCAAAAGCAACTATGCTGGCAATGTTTATTCCTCTCATTATGTCGAGCGGTGGAAACAGTGGTTCGCAAGCCAGTACGTTAATTATTCAGGCAATGGCAGTCGGTGACGTCACATATCAGTGACTGGTGGAGGGTAATGCGGAGAGAAATCTTTTCTGGTCTTATATTGGGAGCTATCCTTGGCTTAATTGGTTTTACCCGAATTACTTTATGGCATGAACTGATGCAGCATGGAGTGATTAAAGACATTTATGGGGTTCACTGGTTGCTGGTTGCATTCACTGTCGGAAGTTCATTGATCGGAGTGGTGATGTGGGGCACTCTTAGCGGATCCATGCTGCCGATCTTTTTAAAAAAGTTGGGGGCAGATCCTGCTGTTTCTTCTGCTCCTTTTGTTGCCACTTTAGTGGATGTAACAGGAATCGTTATTTACTTTAGTATCGCATTGTTTTTCCTGAAAGGAATACTATTATAATTATTTTCTAAAATTCCGGGCTCCCTCCAAATGAAAAAGTGTGTTTTATTTCCGAAAAGCTTATTCCTAATTATATTTTAATCTTTTCTAAAAAACATATCATTAACCTGCCCGTTTGGGAGTATGGCCCATTTTTTAGACTTTCGTAGTACAAATTCTTAAAACCTTATGTGTGGAATCGTTGGTTATACCGGTCCAAAAGAAGCTTATCCTGTAATTATCAAAGGACTGAAACGCCTTGAATACCGGGGTTATGACAGCACCGGTGTTGCATTGCAAGATGGATCACTGAAAGTTTATAAGAAAAAAGGAAAAGTGGCAGAACTGGAAGAAGCCATTGTCGGAAAAAATCTTCATGCACATACGGGTATTGGACATACCCGGTGGGCCACACATGGCGAACCAAGCGATCATAAATGCACATCCTCATCAATCTTCCAGCGGTAAACTGGCCATGATCCATAACGGGATCATTGAAAATTATGCCCAGCTAAAACAAGAATTAATCAATAAAGGGTACAGTTTCAAAAGTGAGACCGATACCGAAGTGCTTGTTGAATTTTATTGAAGAAATCAAAAAAAACAATCATTGTGGACTGGAAGAAGCAGTAAGAGTGGCATTGAAAAGAGTAACCGGAGCTTATGTTATTCTCTTATTAGATGCGGATGAGCCGGAGACCATTATTGCTGCAAGAAAAGGAAGCCCTTTAGTGATCGGTATTGGGAAAGGAGAACATTTTCTTGGTTCCGATGCTTCGCCAATGCTGGAATACACCAAAGAAGTAGTTTATGTAAATGATTACGAATTGGCAATCGTAAAGCCCGATGAACTGATTTTAAAAAATTTGGGTAATGAAAAGATCACGCCTTATGTTCAAAAGCTCGATATAGAACTAGCGGCAATTGAAAAAGGCGGCTTTGATCATTTCATGCTGAAAGAAATATTTGAACAGCCGCAAACAATTTATGATTGCCTTAGAGGAAGACTGGATATCACTGGCGGCACTATCACGATGAGTGGCATTCAGCAATATGCTGAACAGAATCATGAATGCTAACCGTATCGTCATAATTGCTTGCGGTACCAGCTGGCATGCCGGCCTGGTAGCAGAATATATTTTTGAAGAACTATGCCGGATCAATGTGGAAGTGGAATATGCTTCTGAATTTCGGTATCGTAACCCTGTTATCAATAAAGGTGATGTGATCATTGCTATTTCGCAAAGCGGTGAAACAGCTGATACATTAGTGGCCATTGAAAATGCAAAAGCAAAGGGAGCAATTATTCTTGGAGTTGTGAATGTGGTGGGTTCCTCCATTGCCAGGGTCAGCCATGGCGGCGCATACACTCATGCAGGCCCAGAGATCGGTGTTGCATCTACCAAAGCATTTACAGCGCAGCTGGCTGTACTAACAATGATCGCATTGAAAATCGCTTATGATAAAGAGGCTATTAATAACGAACGCTACATGCATTTGCTGACTGAGCTTTCTGAAGTGCCTGAAAAAGTAGCCTGGGTTTTAAAATCAAGCGATAAAATCAAAAAACTGGCTGAGAAATATAAAGACGCAAGAGATTTTCTTTATTTAGGCAGAGGATATAATTTTCCTGTTGCCTTGGAAGGTGCGTTAAAACTGAAAGAAATTTCCTATATACATGCTGAAGGTTATCCTGCTGCTGAAATGAAACATGGACCGATTGCATTGGTGGATGAAAACCTACCTGTGGTATTAGTGGCAACTAAAGACACCTATCATCAAAAAGTAGTAAGCAATATCCAGGAAATAAAAGCAAGAAAAGGAAAAGTGATCGCAGTGATCAGTGAAGGCGATGACCAGCACTGCAGCGATGTGTGATGATGTGATGATCGTTCCGGAAGCAGATGAAATCGTAGCGCCGATGTTGAGTGTAGTACCGCTACAGCTCCTCGCCTATTATATCGGTGTAGCTAAAGGATGCGATGTTGATAAACCAAGAAATTTGGCTAAAAGCGTTACTGTAGAATAAGAGCTTGATTGAAATAATAGCTCTACTGAATATTCAAACGAGCTTCGGTTACAAAAAAGAAATCACATGAACCAGATCGGTAAAAAGCCCATCTCCGCATTAGGATATGGTTTTATTCCAAAAGAATTTATTCCAAAAGGAAAAAATGAATACCACCTGCGAAACCTTCAGAATCGCAATGGAATCAAATATCGAAAGCTTACTGCTTATGAAACTGAAGTGCTGGTGAAAAATGCCAACACTTCTGACGACTGGAATAAAGTCCTGGTGTCAAAAGCATTTAACCCGGAGTTGGTAAAAAACTGCAAGTTCTTTGGATTGGTTCGTATTGGTAAACTGGAACCCATTTATCATGAGTTCAATAATCTCCGAATGCCGGTTGGATTATATAACAGCACGATCATCAGTTGCGATCTCGGGGATAATGTAGCAATCGATAATGTCAATTATATGAGCCATTACATTATCGGCAACGATGTGATGCTGGCTAATGTGAATGAACTTGGTACCACCGATCATTCCAAATTCGGCAATGGGATCATTAAAGAAGGAGAAAATGAATCCGTTAGGATATGGATGGAATTATGTAATGAAAATGCAGGCCGGAGTGTAATGCCTTTTAACGGAATGCAGCCCGGTGATGCCTATCTCTGGGCTAAATACCGGGACGATGATAAATTGATGCAGAAATTTAAAGAATTCACAGAAAAAAAATTCGATAAGCAAAGAGGTTATTATGGAAAGATCGGTGATCGGACGGTAATAAAAAATTGCAGTATCATCAAAGATGTTTGGATCGGAAGCGATGCCTATCTCAAAGGCGCCAACAAATTAAAGAACCTTACGATAAATTCTTTACCGGAGGCCAAAACACAAATCGGTGAAGGATGCGAATTAGTCAATGGAATAATTGGCTCTGGCTGCAGAATTTTTTATGGAGTAAAGGCAGTTCGTTTTATTCTCAGCTCCAATTCGCAATTAAAATATGGGGCAAGGTTGATCAACTCGTATTTGGGTGATAACTCCACCATTTCCTGTTGTGAAGTTTTAAATTCACTGATTTTTCCGGCACATGAACAACATCATAATAATTCTTTTTTATGTGCAGCATTGGTAATGGGACAAAGTAATATGGCTGCAGGCGCCACCATCGGTTCCAATCATAATTCAAGAGGCGCCGATGGTGAACTGTTAGCAGGCCGGGGCTTCTGGCCGGGATTATGCGTGAGCCTGAAACATAATTCCAAATTTGCGTCGTTCACATTAATTGCCAAAGGAGATTTTCCTGCTGAATTAAATATTCCTATTCCCTTTTCATTAGTAAGTAATGATGTCAGTAAAAATCAATTGGTGGTGATGCCTGCTTATTGGTTTATGTACAATATGTATGCACTGGCGCGCAATGAAAGAAAATATGCTACCCGTGACAACCGAACTGATAAAACGCAGGAGTTGGAATATGATTTTCTGGCTCCCGATAGTGTGAACGAGATCTTTGATGCATTGCAATTGATGAAAAAATTTACAGGAAAAGCTTACGCCAAAAAAATAAAAGAACCTATTTCCGAAACAGATTGGGCTAGCACCGGCGCTCTGCTACTGGATAATAAAGAAGCTGTTGTTGATAAACTGGAAATACTTGCAGGCGGATTTGAAAACTCTGATCGAAAAGTGCAACTGGTAAAAGTAAATCCTGCCTATCAGATATATAAAGAGCTGGTAGTATACTATGGCATATCTCAGTTGATCAATTTTATTATTCAAAACAAGATCCGCAACTGGCAACAACTCTGGCAGGCATTACCGGTTCGTTCCCGCAGAGAAAGTTGGGTAAATATTGGTGGCCAATTAATGCCAAAAACAGCTTTAGATACTTTGATTGAAAATATACAAACAGGGAAAATAAAAAGCTGGGACGAAATACATAATTATTATAATAAGAGCAGTAAACTATACAGGAAACAAAAATTCCAGCATGCATTTGCATCGCTGATCGAAATTTTAAATATCACTCCACGCAACTTCACAAAAAAATTATTCAAACAATTACTTTCTCAGGCCATAGATACGAGAGAATGGATGGTCAAAGAGATCTATGAATCCCGTTCCAAAGATTATTTCAGCGAGTTTCGGAAAATGATGTATGATACCCAAAAAGAAATGGATAAAGTGATCGGCAAACTGTCAGATAACGCTTTTATTTTACAACAGGAAGAAGAGCTGCTTCATTTCCGGAATCGTGTGAATGAATTGATCAGGCAATTTCAATAATCTGCCTTTTATAAATCATGATTTCTTGTAAAAGGTAAATAGGTAAGCATGAAACCCGCCTGGTGAAATATCGTATAATATAACAGATCGTATAAATAGTACTTAAAAGGTTGTTTTTTCTCACCCATTTTAATGATCAATGCTGAGGTCCATCCCAACTTCCAGATGAAATTATTCAGATGATATTGATCTGTGAACATTACAAGCACTGAAGTAGAAAGAGGGAAACGGGCACCTGCTCTGGAATCCCCATTCTTATATTTATTTGCCCAGCTAATTTTTGGGTCAAACCACTGGGGATTGGCTTTAGGAAATCTAACTTGAAAATCTGAGAAGTGGAATAGTAGCGTCTCATTAAATCCTTTGGCGGCTCCGGCCGTAAAAACTAAACCTCCCGTGATCCACTTATTCTTGTCCATCCTCCATTTTTCCTGTTTTGAAGTATTCAACTGCGAATAAGCAGCAGTACAACTAAAGCATAAAATAAATACAAATATTTTCATTGCAGTACAGATTTAATTTTAATGGTCTTATAATTCTAAACCCGCAACCGATTTTAATCGGCAAATCTGTCTTCCATTATGGATAATAAGGATAAAAGGCTTCGAAAGATTGGATAAAAAATGAAGTCAGAAAATCGAGATATGATCGAGCCAACAAAATATAAATTAGAATTCAATTGTTCAAGTAATCAGACAGAAATATCAATTTCATCGTAGTTATACTAATTACCTTCGTTTAAAAAAATATTGAGTATAAGTGTGAAACCCAATATATGTTTATTTTTTTCTGAAAAAAATCCTGATCGGGACTCCCGTGAAATTGAAATTTTGTCTCAACTGATTTTCGAGATAATTCTTATAAGGTAGTTTGACATCATCCGGGAAATTGCAGAAAAATGCAAAAGAAGGCACCAGTGTTGGTAATTGGGTTACAAATTTTATTTTCACAGGATGACCCCTTACCACCGGTGGATGATAGGATTCAATAGCTTTTTGCATCACTTCATTCAATTCAGAAGTAGGTACTCTTGTTCTGCCTGTTCTCATATACTTCTAATGCTATTTCAATGGCTTTAAATATTCTTGTCTTTTCTTTTGCCGAAATAAAAAGAATCGGCACATCAGTAAATGGCGCAAATCTTTTCTTTAATTCCTCTTCATAATCCTTTGCAGTATTTGTTTCCTTCTGATCAGATCCCATTTATTTACCAACACTACAATGCCTTTTCCTTTTCTTGCAGCAAGACTAAAAATATTCAGGTCCTGTGCAGCAATTCCTTTATCTGCATCAATCAGCAACAAGACAAACATCGGCTTCATCCATTGCTTTGATAGCACGGATCACAGAATAAAATTCAAGATCTTCATTCACTTTGGTCTTTCGCCTGATTCCTGCTGTATCAATCAAAACAAATTCTTTTTTGAAAAGATTATAATGAGTATGAATGGTATCTCTTGTTGTACCGGCGATATCACTGACAATAGTTCTTTCTTCACCGATCAATGCATTTAACAACGATGACTTTGCCAACATTGGGCTGACCAATAATCGCAAACTTTGGCAAGCCCTGCCATTTCTTTTCTTTCTTCCGATGCTTCTTCAGTTATTAATTCGCTGATTGCATCGAGTAATTCACCGGTACCACTACCGCTGACAGAAGAAATAAAAAATATTTTTTCAAAACCCAAGACTATAAAATTCCGATGCTTCCAGCATTCGGTCATGATTATCCACTTTATTTACCGTCAGAAAAACCGGCTTGGTACTCCGGCGCAATATTGCAGCCATCGAATCATCGAGGTCGGTCATTCCTGTTGCAGCATCCACCATAAATATGATTGCATTGGCTTCCTCCACTGCGATCAACACCTGTTTGGCAATCTCTTTTTCAAATACATCTTCACTATCCGGAACAAATCCACCGGTATCGATCACATTAAATGTTTTTCCATTCCAGTCAGTACATTCCATACTGGCGGTCACGGGTAACACCGCTTACATCATCTACAATAGCTTTCCGCTGCTCCAATAAACGATTGAAGAGAGTGCTTTTGCCTACATTCGGCCTGCCTACTATCGCTACTGTAAAACTCATACCCCAAACCCCTAAAGGGGCTTTGATATTTCGAAATTTGAAGTCTCTTTACTACATTGAAAAGATCAAATTTCAAAATGATTAAAAAAAATATTTTACTCTAATTTCCTATCCCCAATATAAACATCTAATCGCAGTTTAAGTTCCCCCTTTAGGGGGACAGGGGGTTTAATACCCGTATTCCTTCAACTACGTTTCATTATCTCTCCACTTTTCTTTCACTTTCACAAAAAGTTCCAAAAATATTTTTTGGCCGATAAATTTTTCAATCTCTTTTCTCGCTTCGGTTCCCAGCTTTTTGATCATTGCTTCCTTTTTCTCCCAGTAAAATTCCTTTTTGCGTTTCCCGCTGCACAATAATATCCGCTGAAATTTTTATCAAATCCTGTTTTTTCTTTGAACTCTGTTACCAGAACTGTAGTATGATAAGGAATCTCCTCTTCATACAAATCATATATCTTTTCACGGATCATTTCAGCTACAAAAAAACGGGTGTTCAAATCTGTAATTTCATCGCCGCTGTAAAAAGGTTCTCCTTCTGGCAACAGTTCCAAGAATAGTCTTAATAAACTTATTTTTATTCAATCCCTGACAACGCAGAGATGGTGATCACTTTTTTACAATATTCTTTCCCGGCAAAAAACTCTTCTGCTTCTTTCAGCTTCTCTAGTACCCACCAAGTCAATTTTATTTAAAACAACCACAGCAGGCACTTTCAATTTCAACGAATCAAAGATTGCATCACATTCTTTCCAATCATCTTTTATATCTACCAGCAGCAAAGCAAGGTCTGCATCTTCCAATGAATTCTTTACTGCTTCCATCATTTTTTCATGAAGCTTGTATTTGGGTTCAATGATACCGGGAGTATCAGAAAAAATGATCTGGTAATTTTTCTCTGTCAGTATTCCTTTGATCCGATGCCTGGTCGTCTGCACTTTGTGTGAAACAATAGCAAGCTTCTCCCCGATCAATGCATTAAGCAAAGTGCTCTTTCCCGCATTGGGCTTACCAAATATGCTTACAAATCCAACTTTCATGACAACTCAAATCTATTCAATAAAGAACCCCGTATCGTTTTATGCGAGACGGGGCTATTTGTTGCGAAGGGGAGGATCGAACTCCCGACCTACGGGTTATGAGCCCGTCGAGCTACCGCTGCTCTACTTCGCGATGTGGGGTGCAAAGATAACCGGATATTTGTATTGTACCAAAGAAAAAAGCCGCTGCAAACATTGCAACGGCTGGATGACTATACTGTTTTTTTACTTATGATCTTTTTGAAACACTGCTGGCGCCGCTTGTCTTCAGATAACGGATCACTGCTTCGCCTTTATAATGCACATCACTGGCACCTCCTGCCCTGACCGATAATTCTTTATTTACCGTTATCTGAATACTGCTGGCCCCTGTTGCTTCTGCATCACAATAGTCAGTTACCAAATCATACCCTTTAAAATCGCTGGCGCCACTTGCATCAATCTTCAATTGCGGTAGCATCGCCGCTTATTTTCATATCGGAAGCGCCACTTAGATTGACTGTTAATTTTTTTACATCGAATTTTCCCTCTTTCATATCATCGGGTCCTGTCATTTTGAAATCACTGGCTCCTGATAATTCAATTTTGAGTTCATCTACTTTCAGGTTCCCGATCACAAATAAATCGCAGGCTCCGCTTGCTGTCAATTTATCGAGATTTTTAAAAGATATATACGCTTTCAATTTCATTTTGCCACTGTTCAATCTCAAGCCGCTTTCATAGCTGATGTACAGAATACCATCTTTTACTTCAATTTTTATTTTTTCTCTAAACTTTTCTTCCGATGCACTGACAGCTACTGCTTCCTCACTGCTTTGAGTCAGGTACACATCAAATGCATTAGAGACATGAATGCCATGAAAACCTGAAACATTTACCTTCATCACATTAGGATCATTTACCTGTTGTGCAAACAAATAACCTCCGATCAACATGCCTATTATAAAAACTGTGATCTTTTTCATTTTCGTTATTTTAATTATTTACTTACTTTTTTAATGCTCGATGAACCGCTTGACTTCAGTTCCTTAACCGAGCCATTACCTTTGTAATATACATCACTCCCACCACTGGCTTCTGCCGACAATTCTTTATTGATAGTAATGTAAATATCACTACCTCCACTGGCCTGTAAACTGCAAATATCTGCAGCTAAATCATATCCTTTGAAATCACTGCCGCCACTTGCATCGATATCCAGGTTTTTGACAATACCCGAAATTTTTACGTCGCTACCTCCGCTATTCGTTACTTTAAGATCACTTGCTTCTATTTTTCCTGAAAAGTCTGAACCACCGGAAAGCGTCATGTTTAATGAATTTACCTGAAGACCCTCATCTGCAAAAATATCTGAACCACCGCTTGCCGTTAACTCATCTAAATTTTTAAATGAAACATAAGCTTTCAGTTTACGATTTCCCCAACTGATAACAATATTGCCGGTATTCTCATACCATATTTTCAATATCCCATCTTTCACTTCTGTTTTGATATGATCCCTGTATTTAGGTTCTGAAGCACTGACAGCAACCGCTTCATCTCCCTGTGAAATATATAAATCAATTCCACCGGAAATAGCAATTCCATGAAAGCCTAATACATTTCTTTTTTCTGCATTCGCATCATTCACAACTTGCTGAGCAGTGGCAATACTAACGATTGCTGTTGCAAGGACCAAGCTGAATATCTTTCTCATAACTATATTGTTTTAAATTTTAGAAACTCTTCCGCCAGTATTGGTTTTAACCTCGTTAATGCTGGCAGTGCCTTTATATTTTATGTAACCACCGGTATTGGCTTTTATACTCAATTCTTTTTCTACTGAAATATAAATTCCTGCTCCTGTGCTCATTTCCACACTGCAGGAATTGGTACTTAAATTTTCACCCATGAATTTACTCCCGGTACTTCCGGCTGCTTCTAATTGATTCGCTTTTCCTGTCAATGTTATTTTAGAGCCTGTATTCTGATCTACTTTCAAAGTACCAATATTGATCTCCCCGTTCACCAAACCACCCGTATTGGCTTTTAAGTCCAATGACGACGATTCCAGGTTGCCATCAATATTCACTTCGGCGCCGGTGTTCACATGCAGCAGGTCAAGCGATGTGTAAGAAACATACGCCTTCAATCCTTTACTTTGATTTTGGCGGTTGATAGCCCCTGTTTTGGTTTCATAATGGATCTTCAGAATGCCATTCACCACTTCGGTCACAATCTTATCCCGATATTCAATCTCCGACGCACTCACTGCCACTTCCTCTGTATTTCCTTTAGTTAATGTGAGCTTAATGCCGGTAGCCACATCAATCCCATGGAAACTGGTCACATTCCTTTTTTCTGCATTAGGGTCATTAATAGTTTTTTGAGCAAAAGAGCAATTACTGAAAACTGTGATCAGCAATAGTGACAAAAGAATATTCTTCATAAGCTGGTTTTTGTGTGATACGAAAGCAACGTACAAAAGTTACAGCTGTGAAATCATTTTTCTCCTCTACCTTTGCAACAGTTCTTTTGCTTTCGTTTTGAAAGCCTTAGAAGCTTCAGAGTTTCCCGGGGTGTCTCGCCTGAGGCGAGACTGAGATCATACCCGTAAACCTGATCAGGGTAATGCCTGCGCAGGGAAGGAGGTTAGTCTCATTTCCTTTCTCCAACAGCATTTCCCTCTCATTTTTTAACCAATTAAAAATTAAAAAAATGAAGAGGATTGCAATTATTCGCTATTTCATTGTGAATTGTACTTTCCTACAGTTGCGCAACAGTTTTCGCAGCAAAAAGAAAGTACAAAGACAGTTTTTATGTATTAAGCCCGGTGGAAGTAAAAGCAGTCCGTGCCGGCGAGAAATGCACCATTTACCAAAACCAATTTATCAAAAAAAGAAATTGCCAAAAAAACCTCGGACAGGACATTCCTTTTCTGCTCAATCAAACACCATCGGTAGTGATCAATTCAGATGCCGGGCAACGGTGTTGGCTATACCGGTATTCGTATCCGCGGCACAGATGCAACAAGGATCAATGTTACACTAAATGGAATTCCTTACAATGATGCCGAAAGCCAGGGAACTTTTTTTGTTGATCTTCCTGATTTTTCATCTTCGGTCAGCAGTATACAGATGCAACGAGGTGTCGGCACTTCATCCAATGGTGCCGGTGCCTTTGGTGCCAGCATTAATTTCAGCACCAATGAAGTGAATAAAGAAGCGTATGCTGAATTCAATAACAGCTTTGGTTCTTTTAATACCTGGAAAAATACATTGAAAGCCGGAACTGGTTTGATCAATGATCATTTTACTGCCGATCTTCGACTGTCCAGTATCAGCAGTGATGGATATATTGACCGGGCCAGCAGCAACCTGAAATCATTTTATTTTTCCACTGCTTATATTAGCAAATAAATCTTCACTTCGCTTCAATATTTTTTCCGGAAAAGAAAAAACCTACCAGGCATGGAACGGTGTTTCCGAAGCTGATCTTGAAAGCCGGAAACCGAACCATCAATTATGCAGGCATGGAAAAACCCGGACGAGCCTTACAAATGAAACCGATAATTACTGGCAGAATCATTATCAATTGTTCTTATGATCAACGCATCAATCAAAAGGTCACATTCAATACGGCATTGTTTTACACCAAAGGAAAAGGCTATTATGAAGAATACAAAGCCGACAGGATTATTCAGAATATAATCTACCCTATCCTATCCAGGGCACAGATACAACTTATACTTCTGATTTTATACGCCAGTCTTTGGTTGAACAATGATTTTTATGGAAATATTTTTTCTGTTCAATACAAAGACAATAAAACACAGGCAACATTAGGTGGCGGTTATCACCCGTTACACCGGAGAATCATTATGGCGATTTTAACCTGGGCATCCAATGGGTTGACCGGGCCCAATCGTTGGTATGATCTTGATGCTTTAAAAACCGATTTTAATATTTATTTGAAAGAGCAAACAAAATTTGCTGATCAACTGGAATTATTTTTATGATCTGCAATTCCGTCATGTGAAATATAATATCAATGGCTTTGGTGATAATCCGGCATTATTGATAAAAAACAATTTTGATTTCTTTAATCCAAAAGCCGGGATCAGTTATAATAAAAACAGGTGGAAAGGATATTTTTCTTACAGCCTTGGCAGACAAAGAACCTAATCGTGATGATTTTGAAGCAAACCAAAATCAGCAACCCAAACCCGAAAAATTGCACGATTTTGAATTTGGCATTGAACGATCAAAGAAAATATATAACTGGTCGGCACACTTTATATTATATGCATTACAAAGATCAATTGGTACTAACTGGAAAAATCAATGATGTAGGCGCTTATACAAGAACTAATATTCCAAATAGCTATCGTACGGGTATCGAATTGCAAGGTGGAATAAAATCTAATTCATGGTTCAATGCTTCAGCCAATTTATCGTTTAGTCAGAAACAAAGTGTTAAATTTTACCGAATACATTGACGATTATGATAATGGCGGACAAAAAATCAATAATTACCATTCTACAGATATTGCATTTTCACCGTCGGTGATTGGTGGAGCCACTATCACTTTTTTATCAACACAAGTTTTTGGGATCAGTTTGTTAAGCAAATATGTCAGCAAACAATATCTTGACAATACAGAAAATGAAGACAGAATTTTGAATGCATTTTTTGTGCAGGATGCAAGAGTTATTTATACTTTTAAACACAAATGGCTGAAAGAAATGAACCTGATCTTACAGGTAAATAATATTTTCAACAAAAAATACGAACCTAATGGCTATACTTATAATTATATCTCTGGAGGAATGCTTTCAGTAAACAATTATTATTTCCCGATGGCAGGAACGAATTTTATGATGGGGGTGAATGTGAAACTTTGATTGGAGAAAGAGGTATGAAGTGGGAGGCCAGACTTCTTACTTCTTACTTCAGACATCGACATTTACTTCGCATTACCAAATTTCTCCTGCCAGGCCAACATACCGCCGGCAAGATTTTTTGTGTTTTTAAATCCAAAAGTATTCGAGCATAAGACAGGCGATCATACTGCGGTTTCCGCTACGGCAATACATGATGACTTCTTCATCTTTCAGGTCTTCGATCTCATCGATCTGCATCGTTTGTATTTTCCCAAGTGGGATCAAAGTGCCACCGATATTGAATTCAGCATTTTCATACGGCTCACGCACATCTATGAGATTCAGTTTTTCACCAGTCTCCATTCTTTTTTTTAATTCTTCAACAGAGATGTTTTGCATAAACAATTTTATTGAGGCAAATGATTGGTTGAATCTGCCATTGATGGTTTTTGAGAACTCAATTTTATATCAATCGTTTGTCCGATCCGTATCCTCTGAAGTTTATTGTCTTCACTCAAACCTTTCCGGATTTTGCCAATAAATGTAAGCGTTGTTGGTGTCTTTCACATCTTCGTCAGCGATAACAGAGAAAAAGTTCAGCCCGCTGGATTCGACAACCACTTTTGCATCATCGTAAGTCATTCCGATCAGGTTTGGAACAAGAAATTCAGCCTCACCCACTCCAGTGCCCAATACCAAAGTAATACTGCTGCCCATAGGTATCTTTGTGCCGGGTTCTATTGGATTACCATTATATAATTGCTCAAGAACAGAATTCCTTGCAAAGTCTGGTTTGTAAAGAGTATCACCCAATCTAAGACCCATATTTCGCAAAGACATTTCTGCGCTTCTGAAGCTATAACCAACAAGATTAGGCATTTCTATCATCGGCGGAACAGCCCGATTAATAGTTAAATAAACTTCCCGGTTCACCTTTACCACTGCATCTCCTTCCGGAACTTGTTTGATAACAGATAAGGTGGTAATGTATCAACATAAATGGAGTCCTGTATCTCTACGTCAAAACCCATTTTATCAAGAATATTCTTAGCATCCTCATATTTTTTTCCAATAACCGTTGGAACTGTTTTGGACCTACCGTGATGTGTCAACCAATTCAATGATAAAATAAAAAAAGAAAATATTCCTACGGCAAGTACAATACCTGCAAGAATATTGACCCACAAAGGACGATGTGTGATAAATTTAAACACGAGACTGATTTTGAAATGGTGAAATGCTCTGGATTATCCGGCCAAAGCTTCTTCCACCAATTTAGTATAAAATTCTTTTAAGCTCCAGCCCATCGCTTTCACCTGCATGGGTATAATGCTGGCTTCGCTTTGTCCCGGAACTGTATTGACTTCCAGCATAAAAGGCATTCCCTTTTCCTCATTATAAATAAAATCGATTCGAACCACACCGCGGCAATTAAAAACCGCATAGATCTTTTTGGCAGTGTCACGAATCTTGTCAGCAACTGCTTCATCTACTTTCGCCGGTGTCACTTCAGTTGAAGCGCCTTCATATTTTGCTTCAAAATCAAAAAAATCTCTTTTACTCGCATACTTCTGTCAGCGGTAAAGGAATGATTTTTCCTTTTGCTTTAAAAACACCGATGGTAAATTCCCGCCCTTTGATCATTTCTTCCACCAATACCTGGTCATCTTCTTTAAATGCTTTTTTGATTGCCGTTTCCAATTCCTCTGCTTTATTCACCTTGCTCATCCCAATACTGGAACCTCCATTATTTGGTTTTACAAAAACAGGCAATTTCAATTGATCCAGTATCTGCACTGCCGAAACAGGTGAATGTTTAAAAATATGAACGGAATTAGAGACTGGCACTCCTGCCATCTTTGCTACAGCTACTGTATATCTTTTATTAAAAGTAATAGCAGAAGTAGCGGCATCGCAACTGGTATAAGGAATGCTAAAGTATCAAAATAGCCCTGCAGTTTACCATCTTCTCCCGGTGTACCGTGCATGCCGATAAAAACCGCATCGAAATTTATTTTCTCATTATCCATCTGCAGGGAAAAATCATTTTTATCCACTTCCACTTTCCTGCCATCGGTTAATTCATAAAACCATCCCTTGCGTTGTAATATCAATTTTATAAACATTGAATTTGTCCCGGTCGAGATTATTATCAATCGTAATAGCGCTTTTATAAGATATTACTGCTTCTCCGGAAAAACCGCCGGTTACCAGGGCTATATTCTTCTTCATGTCTTGGGTGTGGTTTAGCAATACAAATATTGAAGAAAATTTTTGTAGCTAAAAATCATATCTGCTAAAATTGACCTATTTCTTTTGATCCACTCCCGGATTCCCGGTATCCAATACAAATTTCCAGCTTCCATCTGCCTGCTTTCTCCAGACAGTAACGTATGTTCCCTCATAGCTGGTATCCCGATCCTGATAGGTATAGATGCCATAAGTATATCCCAGATCTCCGGAGGCAGCTAATTCTGCCGATTCCGGCCTCCAGGTCAATGAAAAAGAAGAATCATTAATTTTTTGTAAATATTCCTGCGCATTTTTCCCAACAATAGGAAAATGATTCGGGCGAAGCAGCACTACGCCTGAATCAATATAATAAAGAAAGGCTGCTTTCATTCCATTTGCTTTTGAAAAATCAGAAAAAGCTATGTCAGCATTTTTCATAGCTTCTTTCTCTTTGTCGGTATTTATAGCTGGGGCATTATGGCAGGAAACAAGAAGTGTAATAAAAAAAACAGGTAAATATTTTTTCATGGTCGTTATTTTAATTACAAAGCTGATCATTAATAAAAAAGGTGAAGGCCTTTTCTCCTTCACCCTTTTATGACGGGAAATATCACCCGCTTTAAGTTAGCAGCTTATCGCTACTTGTATAGATTACGAATCAACTGTCAAGATAAAAATTTTTCCGAAAGAGCAAATTGACCTTTCGCAAAAATTATACACAGAAAAAGCACAGATCAGATGTGCAGTTTTTCTTTTTTGCCCAGCAACTGTTCTACTGTTTCCTGGTACATTTCATCCGGTACACAACAATCAACCGGGCAAACTGCAGCACATTGAGGTTCTTCATGAAAGCCCTGGCATTCTGTACACTTATTGGGTATGATATAATAAATATCATTACTGATCGGCGGATTTTTCTGATCAGCATCTATTACCGTACCATCCAGAAGAGTAAAAGATCCTTTCACTGTATTGCCGTCAGCAATAGCCCATTCTACACCACCTTCATAAATAGCATTGTTCGGACATTCCGGTTCGCAGGCGCCGCAATTGATACATTCTTCTGTGATCTTAATAGCCATATAAAACTAATTAACAGGTTCCAGAATAACTTTGTACACAAATATAATCTTTGCATCAATGAATTTACAATACCGAATTGATATATTATCCAGGCTCGGCGATTATATGTTGTCCGATGCTACACAGTGGCAAGAGGCAAAAGAAAAAGCAAGCGGGAAAATAGCTGGTTCATTCCTGAATTCATTGACCTGGCTGTCACCAATATCGCTACCGGTTTTCTGAAAAAAGAAATACTTGGAATAATGGGCATTGACACATCAGCTATCAGCTAACAAACGATCATCCAAGGAAAGTCTGGGATCGTAATGGCAGGAAATATCCCACTGGTCGGGTTTCATGATCTTCTTTGCTGTTTTTATTGCAGGACATAAAGCCATTATCAAACCTTCATCAAAAGATGAAGCATTGATCAAGCATTTGGTGGACAAAATGAAAGAATGGGATAAGGAGACTAAAGGAGCTGATTCAGTTTGCAGACATGCTGAAAGGATGTGATGCTTATATTGCCACCGGCAGTAATAATTCATCAAGATATTTTGAATATTATTTTGGAAAATATCCTCATATCATCCGGCGCAACCGAACGTCAGTAGCTATACTTACCGGTGATGAAACTGAAGAAGAACTGGAAAAATTGGCAGATGATGTGTACCTATATTTTGGTTTGGGTTGCCGAAATGTCACTAAGATATATGTACCGGAAGACTATGATTTTATTCCTCTGCTAAATACTTTTAAAAAATACAATCATCTTGCCGATCATCATAAATACAAAAATAATTACGATTATAACCTGGCCCTACACATTCTGAATAAAAAATTTTACATGACCAATGGATCTATTCTGTTGGTAGAAGACACTTCTCTCTTTTCTCCGATCAGCCAGTTGAATTATGAATTTTATACTGACAAAAAATGATTTATTATCCTCTCTTGAAAATCATCCGGAAATTCAATGTATCATCAGCAAAGAAAAAATTGCCTTTGGTCAGGCACAATGTCCGTCTATCAACGATTATGCAGACGGTGTGGATACTTTGTCATTTTTAACAAACCTGTAAAACTACTGCTATCATTTTTCCGTAATTGTTGATAAATTTGTGAACCGAAGTACGAAGGGCTTAGTAAATAATTTGTTAAACTGAATTAGCGGGAAGTTAATCCAAATTATGCTTGGTTAATTTGCAAAACAAAAGCACGAAATTTGAATACGGAATCAAACTTATTTACTCATCAAAATAAAATTAAAATAGACTATGAAATTAAACAATTTTTGCTGATCGTTGCTGTGAGTGCAGCTTCAGCTTTGGTAGTGTGTGGATCTATGGAAAGTATTATGCCAAGAAATCTATCTTCACACAATCTGCGGATGGAAAACTTCCTGCAAACTATGCAGGTTATTTTGATGGAACAAAATTCACTGGCACGGTGAGCCAATTGATTTCACAAAAGCAGCAAATGCAGCAGTGCCGGCCGTAGTTCATATCAAAACAAAAATCCCCGCCAAAAAAATAAGCAATGATCTTCCCCGTAGCAGTAGGAAACATTGATGATTGGTTTAACCAATTGTTCAATTTCGGACCGACTATCATACCTGAACAAAGAGCATCGGGCAGTGGTGTTATCATCAGTGATGATGGATATATCGTTACCAACAACCATGTAATTTCTGATGGTGAAGATGGAAAAGGTGTTGCTGATGAGATCACAGTTACTCTTCACAACAAAAAAACTTATAAAGCAAAAGTGATCGGCAGGGATCCGAGTTCTGATATTGCTGTATTAAAGATTGATGGTACCGGTCTTCCTTTTTTACTCTATGGCAATTCTGATAATGTACAATTGGGACAATGGGTATTGGCAATCGGTTATCCGCTTAACCTGGAAACAACAGTTACAGCCGGTATCATCAGTGCAAAAGGAAGATCAATTGGTATTAACAGTCGCCAAAGCGATTCACCAATTGAATCATTTCATTCAAACAGATGCAGCCGTAAACCAGGGCAACAGTGGTGGCGCTTTGATCAATACAGAAGGCCAACTGATCGGAATTAATTCTGCTATTCTTGCTCCAAGCGGAACTTATGCCGGTTATTCATTTGCTATTCCCGTAAATATTGTAAAAAAGATCGTAAATGACCTGATCCAATATGGCGATGTAAAAAGAGGTTACCTCGGCGTCAGTTATATTCCTATCTGATGATGATAATGAAAAATCAGTGAAGCAAGGCCGGTTTGAATGATGGACAAGGTGTTTACGTTTCAGCTGTTCCTTCTGATGGTGGCGCTGCACAGGCAGGAATTAAAAAAGGCGATGTGATCACCAAAGTAAACAATACACCTGTTTCAAGTGGTTTAGAAATGAGTGCTCAAATTGCCAGTTTCAAACCCGGAGATAAAGTAGCTATTTCTTATGTACGGGATGGCAAAGAATACAACGCTACTGTTTCTTTAAAAGATTCACCCGGAAAAGTTGAAGTAGTTGCCGATAATTCCAGCCTGAATGATGTGTTAGGAGGAGAATTGGAAAATCTTTCAAAAAGCAAAGCAGATTCTTACGATATCGAAGGTGGTGTAGTGGTGAAAAAAATAACTGAAGGCGGCGCATTAAGCAAAACAAGAATGCAGGAAGGATTTATCATTACCAGTGTTAATGGGCAGGATGTAACAAGTCTTGATGATCTTACAAACCTTCTTTCCGGCGCTTACTGGTGTCTGTAAAATTAGAAGGAATTTATCCGGGATCTGAAGGTACATACACTTATCCGCTGAATTTAGGAGATCAATAATCAAGTAACTAATTCTAAAAACCGTCTCGCCTAAGGCGAGACGGTTTTTTTATTTCTGAAATACCAGATAATCCCAGGCTTGCATTGATGAAATTCTTTTGAGGAGAAATATCACGGCTGTTCCTGAAAAAACATTTTGATATATACCATTGATATGATTATCGCTGATCTCAAAATGAAGATCGTTTTTGGAAGACAGATTCAAAATGACGAGCACTTCTTTTTCTCCGTTCTTTCGCAAATAAGCCAAAATCTTATCATCTTGAGTGGTATGAAGTCTAAAAATTTTTACATCCGGATCTCCACCCCGTAAAGCCGGATGAATTGCATGAAGTTCCAATAACGTTTTATAAAAATCCTGCAGTGAATAATTTCCCGTCCATCTGATCTCATCCTTATTATAAAAATTTAATCGATTCTTTAATGGAAGTTCTTGCCCGCTGTACACTAAAGGAATTCCACCCCAAGTAGCACATAACACGGCGAAAGGCAATGCAGCACCACCCATTCGTTCATATTCGCTGCCACTGTGAGAATTTTCATCATGATTGCTGGTAAAAAATAAACGGATGGCTGTAGCCGGAAAAAGAGTCTCATATTTAGTTAAGATACTCTCCAGCCCACTCATGCTTCTTTCTCCACGCCAGAAAGCTTCCATGGCATGCAAAAATTCCCATGTATAGCTTGCATCAAATACTTCATGATACCTGAGTTCTTCGGTTTCACCCAACCAGAATAAAGGTTTGATCTTGTCCAATCTTTCCCTGGCTTTCTTCCAGAATGAAAGCGGCGTTAAATGAGCCATATCACAACGAAAACCATCAATATCACATTCCTGTATCCAGAATTGCATTGCATCCATCATTGCTTCTTGCTCTGCCTGGTTGTTATGATCGATCTGGATCACATCAGACCAATCATAAGGCGGATGAAAATTTCCATGACTGTCTTTTGCATAAAACTCAGGATGTTCTTTTGTCCAGACATGATCCCATGAAGTGTGATTCGCTACCCAGTCGATCATGATCTTAAAACCCGATGCATGAGCTGTCTTAATTAATCTTTTAAAATCATCTAATGTTCCAAATTCCGGGTTCACGGCTTTATGATCGCTGATGGAATAATAACTGCCCAACGTCCCAATTCTTTTTACCTTGCCGATAGGGTGAATCGGCATGAACCACAAGGTCTGCACTCCCATATCTTTCAATCGGGGCAAATGTTGAGCAAAAGCATTAAAAGTGCCTTCATGGGTATATTGTCTCACATTTACTTCATAAATATTCGTGCTGTGTGCCCAACCGGGTGGAGAAAAAAATGATTGCATCAACAATGTTACAGCTTTTGAAAATGAAATTAAATTTCAATTCTCAATAAATGATTATAACAAGCACGTCTCAGAAGATCATCCCGATTTTGTAACTTGAACGACAAACATCCACCATTCATGGGATTACTATCCTGGATCGGCAAAGGTTTAAAATCTCTCTTCACTCCTGAATCTTTTAAAACCGGTGAAAAATTTGAGAACTATGTACGCAAAAAACTTTTCACGGATCGTTATTATGAATTGCTTCAAAGAACTTATGGCTACAATGTAAAAACAAGTAATTATGTTCACTCTTCCAATCCTGATTTCAAACTCCGGGACCGGCGTACCCTCAAAATATTTTATGCAGAAGCAAAATACCGGAAATATTTTTACCAGGGCAAAACCACATGGTGTACCAAAGAACAGTTAAACCGCTATCGTCAATGTAACCAGGAATCACCTGTCTATATCATTTTGGGAGTTGGCGGCACACCTCAAAAACCAAAATTGGTTTTCCTCATTCCACTAAGAGTTGCCAACTTCACAGAACTTTATCTTTCTGAAATAGAAAAATATATGATCCATCCACGAAGGCCGATCTTATCAAAAACTTTGTGGAGAAGATAATCTTTATTAACTCAGCATTCATGTTACAATTTCTCGATATACTGCTTACTATTGTTCACCTTGTGTTGATCAGTTTTAATCTGTTTGCATGGATTTGGCCGGTAACGAGAAGAGCACATCTGATCGTAGCCGGAATTACAATGGCCAGTTGGTTTATTTTAGGTATTTGGTATGGCTGGGGGTATTGTCCCATCACTGAATGGCAATGGAAAGTAAAAGAGAAATTAGGTGAAACTAATTTACCCGATTCATTCATTAAATATTTTGCTGATAAGATCACCGGTAAAAATTTTTCCCCTTCGTTGGTAGATCATATAACATTATATACTTTTCTTATCGCAATTGCCGCTTCCATTTATGTAAATTTTTTCAGAAAAAGATATAAGAAAGCCCGCCTTTACTAAATTCGCTTTCCGTAAACAAAACGATCATTCAACATTACCGCTTATGAAGAAAACTGCTGTCGCTTTTTTATTGGCTCTTCCTCTCTATGCTTTGTCACAAGCGGAAAGTGAGATCCAGGTTTATTCCTCTCCTATCACAGAGAAAAACGAAACTTTCGTAGAACTACACAGCAATTATACTTTCAAAGGCATTAATGGACTGCCTGATCCTTCTTCTGCGAGGTACTTGAACGAATCATTTGAGTTCACACATGGCTTTGGCGGGAATTTTGAATTAGGCTTTTATGTTTTTGGGGCATTCGTACCCGGAAAAGGCTATCAATATCTGGGCAGTCATATTCGTCCCCGCTTTACTGTTCCGGAAAAATGGAAATGGCCATTTGGCGCCAGTCTTTCTGTGGAATTTGGATTTGAACGTCCTAACTCCGATTCAGATTATGTATGTGACGGAGAGATCCGTCCAATCATTGATAAAAATTATGGCAACTGGTATTTTTCTTTTAATCCCAATATGGATTTTGTGCTGAGTGGTGATGATAAACATCTCGGCATCACTCCGCAATTCAAAGCTGTCTATACAATTCAACAAAAAGTAGGTGTAGGCTTTGAATATTACGGTACACTTGGAACATTTAAAGAGATTTTTCCCGGCAAGCTGCAAGAACATTTATTGGGACCTATGGTCGATCTCTATTGCCTCAAAAACTGGGAATTCAACAGCGGATTTCTTTTTGGACTGACACCAAATTCCAATCATTACATTTTTAAATTGATACTGGGACGACGTTTTTCAAAAAGTCAAAACAAATAATCGAGGAAAAAACTTAGGCCGTTTTTTTAGCGTCTTCCAAAAATTTGGCAAGTCCGATATCCGTCAAAGGATGTTTCAGTAATCCCAAAATAGATTCTAAGGGACAGGTGCAAACATTTGCTCCTGCTTCAGCACAACGAATAATATGATTCGGATTGCGGATAGAAGCAGCAAGAACCTGTGTTTTGAAACCTTGAATTTTATAAATACGTGCAATTTGTTCTACCAACTGTACTCCTTCCCAACCGGAATCATCAATTCTTCCAATAAAAGGCGAGACATAAGCAGCGCCGGCTTTGGCGCAAAGAATTGCTTGCCCGGCAGAAAAAACCAATGTACAATTGGTTCGGATGCCATTATCCGTAAACCATTTGATAGCCTTCACTCCATCTTTGATCATTGGCACTTTCACCACAATATGCGGATGAATGGCTGCGAGTTTTTTTCCTTCTTCAACAATTCCTTTAAAATCGGTTGAAATAACTTCAGCGCTGATATCGCCATTCACCATTTCACAAATGGTTTTATAATGTTGCATCACGGCAGCTTCGCCTTTGATGCCTTCTTTTGCCATCAACGAAGGATTAGTGGTCACTCCATCTAAGTATCCCTAATTCGTTTGCTTCTTTGATTTGAGCGAGATTGGCAGTGTCGATAAAAAATTTCATAAACCCCAAGCCCCTAAAGGGGATTTTAATTTAAAAATTAAAAAAACTATTCAAATATTATTTTCCCCTTTAGGGGGACAGGGGGTAATAAAAAAGGCAGGCTACTCACATCGCACCGCTACAACCACTTATCCTTGCTGCCTTCCGGCCCTGGGGAGGTTCAGCAGGAGCTGGTCGTGTAAGACCTGCCGCTGCAAATATAACACAAAGATGCGAGGCAGGAATGAAGCAAATTGACACTTTATTGTCATTGCACGAGGGAATTGAGAACCGTGTAACTGATCAGTTCATCAGCCCGTGCACCAAAAGGACGGAAATAAACTAAAACCGTATATCCATTCTCTGTTCCGGAATAATTTCCTTCGGTATTCTCAAATAAATAATTTTCTCCTTCCTTCCTGTTATCAGTCAGTGTCACATAAGAATAGTTGTAATATCCTTCTTTGAGAAAAAGCGTTTTTTGATAAACACCTTTATCCGGATCAAAATCCATTTTCGAAGATTCGTCCTGTGAGTAATTGGTCAGCTCACCAAAAAGATAAACACTTCTTCCTTCATAAGCCCGGTTGTCCGGCGGAATAAAAGTAAAAGTGACATGAGCATAGTCAGTTTGCCAATATGGGTTTACATCGTCGTTGGTTTCGATAGTATAAATTCCATCCAGGTCACGGTAATAGATATAAGATTGTTGCTTCCTTTCTCCATCTGGTTTTACATATACATATATTTGGTGATTGGAATCAGGAACCAGTCGTTGCATTCTATCACTCATCAGCCGAAAACTGCGCAGATCGATCCAGCGCCATTCTTTTCCCCCTTCGAATGTAGTGGTGGCTTCATCATTATACTCAAAATAATTTCCCCTGAAAATTGAAGGCCGGTCATTATACAAAGCGGTTGGCCAAACATTATTTTGAAGAATGACCACTTTCAGATCCTGCGGAGCAAAAACATTTATTTGCGGGCCGATAGTAATTCCCACCTGCACCCGTTGATGTGTACGATATAATTGTCCGCTGAATGGTTGAACGATCTGCGCTGCTACAGCTGCTTTGCGATCTACTACTAAAAAACGTTTGGTAAATGCTAATTGAGAAGTATCACTGTTTAAAAAAACTTTCAGCAAATAATTTCCCGAATGAGTAGGTACACAATTGCGATCCGGTATCACTGCCTGGTAATTAGTGTACCTGGTAAATGAAATGGATGATGAACGATAGGTACTGATCCGGGTAGTTTGAAATCCTTTGATATAATCATAAGGTTGAAGGTTGGAAGGCTTCCAGTCGGCATCGTACAATTCATAGGTGTAATAATAGTTTTTGATATCGGCATCGAGGTCATCAAAATACAATTCCAACTGGTCATCGCTGTTCAGTTTAATAACCGGATAACTATACATATCACCCGATTTCAATAATTTCACCGATTTGATATTCGGTTTGTAAATATGATCAGGTATTTGGGCAAAAACAACCGATGCCTGTAACAGCAAAAGGAAAAGGATGATCTTTTTCATTTATTGCAGAAAAGAATTACAACACAATATTGTGAAAAATGCCGGAAAAAGAGGATAAATCTTTTTACCAGCTTATTTTTGAAAAGACAAACTATCCAATTTGAAGGTTGCAGGCTTTATATCAAACCGCATTGCATTTAATCAGCAAAAAACTTTTTCCAGGTTCATCATCCGGCTATCCATAGTTGCTACGGTCATCAGTGTGATGGTGATGATCGTTACTTTGGCGCTTGCGAATGGATTCCAGGAAAAAGTAGCACAAAAAATATTCAGCTTTTGGGGGCATATCCGCATACAGGAAAAACAACCCGATAAAGCTGTGATCGCCGAAGAGATCCCCATTACCAAAAACGATTCGCTGGTGATGGCGATTCAAAAAAACCCGGAGGTATTGAGCATTCATCCTTTCGCCACCAAATACGCCATCCTGAAAACAAAAGATGAGATCGAAGGAGTGTTACTGAAAGGACTGGATAGTAGTTATGATTATAATCACCTGAAAGATTTCATGCAGGTGGGTCGGTTCATTCAATTCAATGATTCTACTTACAGCCGTGAGATCGTCATTTCATCCTACACGGCTGCGCGACTGAAAGTAAAAGCCAACGACAGGATATTGATCTATTTCGTTCGTCCTGATGGAACATTACGTCCGGACAAACTCACCATTACCGGCATTTACAAAACCGGCATTGATGAATATGATAAAATATTTGCCATCGGCGACATCAAACTCATTCAGCGGCTCAACGAATGGAAGTCGACTGATATCGGCGGTTATGAGATCTTTCTGAAAGATTATACACAAATTAATAAAGTGGCTGATGAAATTTATAATATGGATAAGTTTCCTGACACATGGGACACCAAAAGTGTGAGAGACATTTCACCGAATATTTTTGATTGGTTGAATATGCAGGACACCACCCGGAATGTACTGATCGGTTTCATGATCATTGTTGCCGTCATCAATCTCATTACCTGCCTCATCATTTTAGTATTGGAACGGATACGGATGGTTGGCATTTTAAAATCGCTTGGAGCTACCGACTGGACGGTACAGAAAATTTTCCTTCGTCATTCCGTCATCATTACAATTACTGGCATTCTTATCGGCGCTGCTCTTGCATTGGGATTACTTTATTTACAAGAAGCAACAGGCTTCATCAAATTAAAAGAAGAAGCGTATTATCTCAGTACGGCTGCTGTGAAAATTGTATGGTGGCAGGTTGGCGCTATTTGCCTCGGCACTTTACTCATTTGTTTCCTGGTTTTAATGATCCCCTCCTATTTAGTAAGAAAAATACAACCGGCGAAAGCGATAGAGTTTAGATAAACAATAGTATTCAAAACTATGTCTTAAGTTTCGTAAATTAGATACTTTACAAGCTGCACTTCATGTTGATCAGACCATGAGTGCAATATTTGAATGCTTGAGATTTATCACTCGGACAATCCACTTATCTCGGTTATTATGGCAACATATAACCGGTCAGGTTATTTAACCCGCAGCATATCTTCATTTATTAATCAGACCTATAAAAATTGCGAACTGATCGTGGTTGATGATGGAAGCGAAGATGATACTTTCCAGGTAGTAAGCAGGTACATGAATACCCATGAAAATATCCGCTATTTAAAACACACTAACCGAAAACTTTCCCTCTCAAAAAATGCAGGCATAAAAGCAGCAATAGGAAAATTCATAGCTTTTCTGGATAGTGATGATGAATATAAGCCTGACTATTTAGAAAAAAGAATTCAGTTTATGGAAGCAAATGAAACAGTTGACCTGATTGAAGGCGGAGCAATAATTATCGGTGATCCGTATGTTAAGGATAAATATGATCTGACCAGGAAAATTCACTTATCAGAATGTCCTATAGGTCCAACATTATTTGGTAAAGCTGAAGCCTTTGCAAAATTAGAAGGGTTTGATAAAAATATTTTTTATAGCGAGGATAGTTATTTTTGGGAAAGAGCACAAAAATTGGGCAATGTAAAAAAATTTGATTATCCCAGTTATGTTTATTACCGGGACACACCGGGAAGTATCTGTAACTCTGTTTAAATGCTATTCAAATTAAACCATAAAGATTAAACCTGGCGAAAATGAACGAATCATTCGAAACAACGTTTAATAAAGCGCTGCATGAATTAAGAAGTAAAGGAATTGAAGTAGTGATCATTGATGATTCCGGGCAAAAATTCTACGGAGATCTCGATGGCGCTTCCGTCTATATAGGAGAATCTCTTAGTTGGGAAATAAAGTTATTTACCATGATCCACTTGGCAGCTCATAATTACCAATGGGCTAGTTCGGGTCGTTATGCAGAGATCGGCTCACAATTATTTTATAAACCGGATGAAGATCTGATGCAGGAATTACTTGCCTACGAGGAAGAAGCAGCAAGCCTCTCTATTTCTTTATTACATGAATTGGAAATTCATCATTTAGATAAATGGTTCACCCAACATTCCCGTTGTGATCTGGCCTATTTAGATCATTATTATCATACCGGAGAAGAAAAACAATTAAAGGATTTTTGGAAAGAAGATGTAGAACCATTTAAAGAAGTTCCTTTACCGGCGGTAAATAATTTTAGAAGAAGAGTAAAAGTGCAGAAAGGCGTGGTGGTGTATTGATCATTTAAAAAATATTACGCCAACCATCCTAACACAATTCCTGCTGCCACCGCAGCATTCAATGATTCAGCTTTACCCTTTTTGGGAATGGCGATCTTTATATTTGCTAGTTTTAATATTTCATCGCTGATACCTTTGGATTCATTGCCGATCAAAATGATTCCTTCCTGAATTCTTTTTATAGAAGTTATATCCTGCCCTTCTAACGCTGTTGCATAAATGCGGATATCTTTTTGCTCCGCCAGCCATTTTTCCAGGTCAACATAAAACACTTTTACTCTGGCAATACTTCCCATCGTGGCCTGTACCACTTTGGGATTGTAAACATCTGCACAATCTTTACTGCAAATGATTTGCTCCACTCCAAACCAGTCTGCTGTACGGATAATAGTACCAAGATTACCGGGATCCTGTATCGTATCCAATGCCAATGTGATCTTGTTTTTCGTAATGATCAGTTCATCAACAGGAAATTTTTTGATTATTGCTAATACATTGTTCGGGGTGTGGAGCTGAGAAATGCGTTCTAATTCTATTTCGGTGGTCTCGACAACTTTATTTTTTGTTAATAGTTCTTGGTTCTGTTCGATCCACTCTTTCAGTGCAAAAACATCTTCGATAGCATCCGGCACTGATTCCAATAATTCTTTCACCAGTTTTGGTCCTTCGGCGATAAATACTCCGGCTTCATCTCTCGGTTTTTTATGGCCTAAAGTTTGAATATATTTGACCTTCGATTTAACAAGCATAGCAGTTGTTTATCATCTTATGTTGTCCGGCAAATCAACCATCCTTCCTAAAAGCCTCCAGGCAATCCTTGCCGGTTCTTTTTTTGTACTGATCGCTTCCTGTGGTGTGGTGCCCAAAAATTATCCGCACAACAAACCCTTTGTGTACGAATATAAGATTAACCTGGAAGGTAATTTCACTAATGAACAAAAAAATGACCTGAAATCAAAATTAGAAAATCAATTAGACGACAGCATTCATGTACGCACTATCCCGCAACTGTACCGTCAATTATTAAAAAAACCGCCTGCGTATGATGCCGGCAATGCGGATCGCTCTGTAATTTTCATGAGAGCGTTACTGAATTCACTCGGTTATTTTCATGATACCATCACCTATCATGCTTCAATAGATTCATCAGTGAATGATCAGCTCCGAACTACAGTGGCTTTCGATGTAAAGCCAGGCAAACAGGTATTGCTGGATTCCATCAGTTATAATTTTCAAAAGCCGGAATTGCAGCAGTTAGCTGAATCAAATATGGATAAAGCGCTGATCAAAAAAGGTGATCCGTTTGCCAAGATCACTATTTCCAATGAAATGAACCGCCTGGTAGATTTGTACCGTAACAATGGCTATATGCGTTTCACTTTGGACGAGCTGAGAGGATTATGGGATACATTGGATGTCTCGCTGCTCACTATTCCTACCGACCCTTTTGAACAATTAGAGATTCTTCAACGACTGAAAGAACGAAGACAGAAACCAACTGCAAATCTTGAGATACAACTGCGACCCGGATATGACAAGAACAAACTGGTAAAATATTTTAATGGTGACGTGACCATCTTCCCGGATTATACCGCAGATACATTGAACCGTAAACGAACAGAAGTGATGGTTGATGGCATGAAAGTCGTTTATTACCGGAAGATCGTGAAGCCAAAATTGCTGCCGCAAAACGTTTACCTGCATCGGGGCGAAATGTACAAGCAGGATAATTATTTCAGAACTGTGAACCGATTTAATTCTTTCGGTACCTGGCGACTGGTGAATATTGAACAAACACCAAGAAGCGGAACCGATTCAGTGGATTACACGGTTCGTTTGACACCTGCCAAAAAATATTCATACACTACCGACCTTGAAGGAAGTATCAACCAAAGTATCATTTCAGGAAACTTATTTGGCCTTGCCGTGAACTTAGGATTGCAAAACCGGAATTTTGCCAAGGCTGCCAATCAAACCAATACCAACGTACGATATGGTACAGAATTCGGAAGTGTCGGCGGAGAGAATTTCATTCAAACACGCCAGGTAAGTTTGAGCCATAATATTTATTTCCCGAGGGTGATACCAAATGTCAAAAGAATTCCGGAAAAACTCAGGGATAATTTCAGAACTGTGTTTTCATTCAACACAGCCAATACCGAAAGAAGATTTTTATACAACCTGACCACTTTCAACGCAGCCTGGGGTTACGATTTTCAATGGGGCAAAAAATTATTTTCTATCCGCCTGCCGAATATCGAATACTCATTGTTGAATAAAAGAGACAGCCTCGATACTCTTATCAAGTATAACCCGCTACTAAAAAATATTTTCACCGACGGACTTGTTTCATCAGTAGCTGCAAGCTTCACTATGAGCGGAGGCAAAAATGCCAATCTGAATATTCTTCGTGCTAACATTGAAGAATCAGGATTATTAACCGGCCTGATCCGGAATCCTTTCCTGGATAAACACCTGTATCGTTTTATCAAAACGGATGTGGAACTGGCACGAAAGGTTCAGTATAAACATTCCTCACTGGCGTTGCGTTTCTTCGCCGGAGTAGGATACGAATTCAATTCAACAAGAAATCCCGACAAACGAAATAATCTTCCCTTCTTTAAAGAATATTTTGCCGGTGGTCCAAACAGTATGCGAGGATGGCAATTGCGACAATTAGGTCCCGGTTCGGTGATCAAAGATTTTACGGGTATTTCCGGTACACCGGAACGATATGGCGATGTGCAACTGGAAACAAATATGGAATATCGTTTTCCTATTGCCATCATCGCAGGGCAAAAAGTAAATGGAGCTTTATTCAGCGATATTGGAAATATCTGGTACCTGAAAAAAGATGCAGGTGCAGCCGAAGAAGTTTTCAAATTCAGTCGTCTTCCAAAAGATATTGCCGTAGATGTTGGTGCCGGCTTACGTGTTGATTTCAATTTTTTTGTGATCCGTCTCGATTATGCTTATAAAGCAAAAAATCCCAGCCCGGATATAGCTCATGCAGCGGGTCAAAATAAATGGTTTTATGATTGGAAACCTCTCAAAGGACAATTGCAGTTGGGGATCGGTTATCCTTTTATATTCTGATGTCCGGAGTGCTGTTGTTTGATACTTTCTTCAAAGGCTTCCAGGCTAATTGCGTCTTCAAGTTTCAATGTACCAATTCTTGTACGACATAAACTGCTTAGATAACCGCCGCATCCTAATGCTTCACCAAAATCATTGGCCAGACTTCGAATATAAGTCCCGGTAGAACATACAACCCGGAAATAAACAAGAGGCATTTCAATTTTAGTGATGGAAAATTCTTTGATCACAATTTCTCTTGGTTCCAGTTTCACTTCTTTTCCTTCCCTCGCCAGTTCATACACTCTCTTTCCATCTACTTTAATAGCAGAATGAGCTGGTGGCACCTGTTGAATAGCGCCAATAAATTTTTGAGTTGTCTCTCTGATCTTTTTTTCAGAAATATTTTCTGTGGATTTAAAATTCTCCGGTTTACTTTCCAGGTCGTAAGTTGGAGTAGTAGCGCCAAGAGTAAAAGTTCCCGTATATTCTTTTTCCTGCGCCATGTATTCATTGATCTTCTTCGTGAACTTGCCGGTGCAGATGATAAGCAGCCCTGTTGCCAAAGGATCCAATGTGCCGGCATGACCCACTTTTTTTATTTTGACCAGGCTGCGGATCTTTTTCACTGCATCAAAAGAGGTCCAGCGCAGGGGTTTATTGATCAACAATACTTTTCCTTCTTCAAAACTATTCATTGTGCAAATGTCGGAGATAAGTTGCAAAGACTGAAAGTCGCAAAGTCTACTCAGAAAAAAAACCTTTTAGACTCCTGACTCACAACTCACGATTTCCGACTCCCGACTCAAATAGACATCCTTGTTTTTAGTTCGAGGTATTTGTTCACAGTATTCACCGTAAGATTTTCGGGTGTGGTAAGAATAGAAAGAATGCCATTCTTATGAAGTTCTTTTACCATCAATCTTTTTTCAAAGCAAATTTTTCAGCGATGGTTTTGATATAAATATCTTCAATGGTAGCTGCTTTTCTTTCTGTCAGAGATTTTAATTCAGTGTTTTCAAAAAATACAACCAGCAATAAATGATAATGAGCGATCTTTTTCAACGCCGGCATTTCCCGTTGCAAACTTTCCATGGATTCAAAATTGGTGAACAACACCAACAGGCTTCGGTTAGTGATCCGGTTGCGGATAACGGAAAATAATTTTTCAAAATCCGGTTCAAGGAATTGTGTTTTTTGCCTGTACAATGTCTTCGAGTATCAAATTCATTTGTGTCGGCTTTTTATCGGCCAGTAAAAATGTATCGAGGTTTTCTGCAAATGTGATCAACCCGGCTTTGTCCTGTTTTACCAATGCAACATTGGAAAGAACCAATGAAGCATTGATGGCATGATCCAGCAAGGTCATACCGCCGAAAGGCATTTTCATTACCCGTCCTTTGTTGATAAGACAATAGATCTGCTGGCTTCGTTCATCCGTATAATTATTTACCATCAAGGTCAGCCTTTCGTGCTGTAGCTTTCCAATTAATAGTGCGATAATCATCTCCCCGAACATATTCTTTGATCTGTTCAAACTCCATACTATGACCGATCTTCCGGATACGTTTTACCCCGGCTTCCTGCAGTCGGTTGCTGACGGCCAGTAACTGGTAACGCCGCATCTGCACATAGGAAGGATATACTTTTACAATTTGAGTTGCGGGGAAAATATAACGACGCTTTACCAATTGCCAGCGGGCCATGAACATAAACATTGATATTATCAAAATCATATTCTCCTCTGGTAGTTGGATGAACTGAATATTCGAGACTACGACTGCCGTCCCGCTCAATTTTCATTTTACGAAGCCATTTTCTTTCCTGGAATTGTACCGGCAATTCATCAATAATACTTACGTTTACCGGAAAAGGATATTGATTCTTTAATTGCAGTACCACTTTATTCGGATCGCCAATACTGAATCGTTCTGAAGTCCATCGTTCTGCGAGAAAACCTTTTTTTCTACTAAAGATCAGAAAGGCATCAATCAGAACAGCCATTGCGAGCAACAGCAAAATCATATTACCAATCCTGAAAAAAGAAGGATAAAAATAACTGAGCAGATAAATAGCCGCAGCTGCGCCAGCGATATAATAAACAATTCTATTTAAATAAAAAGACCGCATCTTGTTTTGCTAGTAGCCTTAAATCGGGATCAGAAGTGAAACGTCAAACTATAAAAATCATACTTCATACCTCTTACCTCATTTTCACCTCGGAATATCCATTCCTTGAATGATCTGTTTTATTACTTCATCTTCCGTCATTCCTTCCATTTCTTTATCCGGTGAAAGAATGATGCGATGACGAAAAACCGGTGTCACCACTTCCAAAATATCTTCCGGAGTTACAAAATCACGGCCCTGCATCGCTGCGATCGCTTTTGAAGCATTCATAATTGCCAATGATGCTCTTGGTGATGCGCCGAGATAAATGGATTTATGGTTGCGTGTTTGTTGAATAAGTTTTGCAATGAACTGCAATAATCTTTTCCTCAATGATCAATGTTTTTATCTGTCGTCTCAATGTACTGATCTGCTCGGCATTCAATACCGGATTTACCATATCCAATGCATGTGCATTACCCATGCTGATGAAATTGTGTAAGAATTGCTACCTCTTCCATTTCGGCCGGATAAGGAACAACGTATCTTAAAAAGAAAACGATCCAGTTGTGCTTCAGGTAAACGATAAGTTCCTTCCTGCTCTACCGGGTTTTGTGTAGCCAGCACCATGAACGGCGCTGCCATCGGATAAGTTTTCCCATCAACCGATGCCTGTCTTTCTTCCATTATCTCCAGCAATGCCGATTGTGTTTTTGCCGGTGCCCGGTTGATCTCATCCACCAATACAATATTGCTGAACACAGGCCCTTTTTTAAATTCAAAGGTAGCTTCTTTCGGATTGAAAACAGGTGTGCCCAATACATCAGACGGCATCAGGTCCGGAGTAAACTGCATCCGGGAAAAACCTGATATCCATACTTTTGGCCACCAATTTTGCAGTTAATGTTTTTGCTACACCGGGTACTCCTTCGATCAACACATGTCCATCTGCCAGCAATGCTGCAATGATCAGTTTTACCATTTCATCCTGCCCGACAATCACTTTTTTGATCTCACTGCGAATAGATAATACGGCTTCGTTTAATGCTGTCAGATCGGTTCGTTGCTGAAATAATTGTTCTTCCATGCTTATGCTTTTTTATAAAATGATTCCAATTGTTTATGAAAATCTGTAAGTTGATGGTCACTGATCGCCGGCGCATCATCCAGATATCTGATAAAAGAAACAATACCCCGTATCTCTGCTTCTTCACACCCGGTTTTGAATTGCAGGTTCTTTATAAAATCTTCATCCAGATTCAGCGGTCAGCAATTTATACCTGTTACGGACATGTTCCAGGAAATAAGCAGACATCTTCCGGCAAAGATTTTTATGATCGCCTTTATCATAATAAAGACGCCCGATAGTTTTTACAAAATCCAATGAATCATTTCTTGGCTTTGTCATAACCGGAATATACCGTTGCTTTCTTCGCATCTCCAGCAACACATAAAGCAATAAAGTGAAAGAATGCAGTCAGCAATGCCGCTTTTAATGCCGGGATATCTGAATAATACAGCCAGTATACCAGTTACTGTCTGTTCCGCTTACTTGTAATCGTTATTATATTTTTTATTCAGGAAATATTCATCCCAGACAATCTTTGGTTTTAGGGGGTATAACCGACAAGCATATGCTCATAATAACGGATATTATTTTTATGAAGTAAAAAATAATTACTGAATGCCATAGGCGCCAGGTGAAGGTAAAGATTTCCGCTGCCCGCTTGCAGATGAATAAAATTAGTTTCCTTTTCTTTCATCACTACCCAAAGTTTCTGTGGTTGCAGTATCAATCTGGTAAAACCAGGAGTCCAGTCTTTTTCCGGGATAACTATAATCATTCTCTCCCGGAAATGGCGGATTATAACAGCGAAACCCGGAGACTGTCTTGTTCTTCATCGCCATAACCGATATAAGTCGTAAGATAAAAATATGCTGATTCTGCAACGCATTAATTTCTTCGCAGTGCTCGAGACATAGCATGTACTGATAAAAACATCATTTCCATTCTCAACAAAAGCTGATGATTTTTTTCATTTCAAATTCATCCGGATAAAATTGTGGAGTAATGATGATCAGTGCCTGTCCGTGAGTCATAATTGGAAAGAGAATCCCAATAGCCGGGTTCCTTGTTGATTGTCATAAATAGCAGCTTTGGGAAAAAGATATTTCAGGTTTTGATATGCTACATAGAGTGCCATAAGGTATCTTATCTTTTGTTACGGAAGGTTATACTTTCATCCAATTGACGCTTTGCATTGTTGCTTGTCAGTTATAAATAAGATCACCGCAGCGATCAGCATCAATCGCAATAAGAATATATGGAATATACTTTTTCAAAATTATTCGATTTGTTGTTCAAACTTTTCAAAATCATTTTTGATTATAGTAAATTTTTCCGGATCAATATCAAACTGGCCGTACCAGCTATATTCATAGTTACGGGTAAGTCTAGAAAAAATCATCGTAATAACTGGTCGGATGAAGTTGCAGCAGGTAATCAAAATTGGTTTTGTCCTGTTTGTATTGAATAATATTTTTGTCTGAAAGCTTTTTCAGTAACCGGAGAAACATCAGCCGGACAGCAAAACGATAATTGCTGCATGCTAATCGCTTTATCAATTTCTTTTGGATAATTGATCGCAAAAATATCATCTGTTTCCAATCATCGGCCGCATCAGCAATAGATTTCGCTTTTCTCCGAAATAAAGCCTACATCACTATTGGCAAGGTAGATGATTATAAAAGCTGCAAAGCCCCCAATAATGATCAGCCATAATAACGTTTGAAACCACGTCTGTTGCCCCAGGGAGTTTTATCAGTATCTTTTTTCTTCTTTTCATTGGGTTTATTGAAAACAGCATTGGCATACCAGAAATCATCATCCTGCTTGCATTTTTTGAATCACACTATCCGGAAGATGACGCAGATTAAAAGTATCGGTTGCGGAAACATTTTTTTTTGAGAAATACTCCGATGAAGTTCCCGGTACAGTTGTTTCAGAATTTTCTTCTTGTATTGACACTTCCGTATCTGAAGCCTGAATCAGAATCAATATCCCCACTAAGGCTTTTATGAATTGTGTCTGAAGTTTGATGCTCCTGGGCAACTATACTAAAAGAGATCAAAGTAAAAAAAGCTATCACTATTGTTTTGACAGGAAGATGGTACTGATATTTTTTAAAAGTATGCAAGACTTTACACTTCCTCCTCATTAAGTTGCATTGATAGTTTCCTGGAAAGCCTGACCGGGTAAATAATAAAATACCAGACAATAAAAGAACAGAGCAGCGATCAATATGGATAGGTTGATGGCAAACGGCATTTTGTAATAGCGGGTAACCAATCCTTCAAAAAAAGCAGCGAGCATAAAAACAGGCATCAGCCCGATCACGATCTTTACTCCGTCTTTTACACCTTGTTTCAGTGAATCCATTCTTTTAATAGTGCCGGGGAATAAAAAACTTTTTGCCATAACCAAGCCCGGCTGCACCGGCAATAATAATTGCTGTTAGTTCCAGGAGGCCGTGAACAAACACTCCCAGGAAGATTGCAATCCTAATCCTTTTGAAAAAAACTGTACTCAAAGGCGCCCAACCAGTGATCGCTTCTTTCATTAGGATAGTCACCGTGAGTATTCCGAATGAAATGCCTTTGGCAAAATACATGAATGAAACTGCTGATGTTATTGATCATGATGCCGATCCACGCCAAGGAATGGATTGCCGGACTGGTAAATACCCAATGGATTTCCCTTCTCAATATTTGCTTCAGTGTATATCTACATATTCGTCCCCTAATACTCTTTCGAACAAAGCCGGGATCATGACCGGAAGAAAAAAAGCCAACAATAAAAAACAGAACAAACAAAATAAAAGTGAAAAAGATCAACCCATGATGTTTACGAATCGTCAGAGGAAGATCATATTTCCAGAATGTAACTAACCGGTTGGTTTCTTCTTTCCGGTTTTTATAAATGCCCAGATAGATCTTTGAAGCCTGCGCCATTGATGTACTGGGTCACTTTTCCGGAGGGATAAAAAGTTTTGGCATAGGCAAGATCATCTACCAATTGGGTGAAATCTTTCGCCATTTCATCTGCATCTTCAGAAGGCTGGTGTTGGATGTGTTCCCAGCGTTCTTTATTCTTTTTTATAAAAAGGGCTTCCCTCAAGGTTCATGGTTTAGGTTTGTAAAATACTATTTTTTATAGAAGGAAAATACAGGTAATAAAATTTTAGCATCATAAAAGCGATATTTGTATGGAGATTGCTTTATAAACGTCATCCATGAGTGTCGTCAGAATACCCACGAATTTTAATATTGACCTCGAATTTGAGATACCCGAGTTTTATCGCAGGTTTTTTGCCTGGCTGATCGATCTGCTTATTCTTTATTTTTATTTGAAAATAGCATCTGCCGTTATAACCAGTATTGCTTCCGGACATCGCTACTCTGATGATGACAGTTATAATTTCTCATTTATCTGGTTGATCTTCCTGGTGCCGGTTTTTGTTTATCACCTGGTTTGCGAGATCACCATGAATGGTCAAAGCCTAGGTAAAAAAATTAGTGGGCATTCGTGTAGTGAATGAAAATGGAGGCAAGCCTGTCAATCAGCCAATTTCTTATCCGTTGGATGCTGAGAGTATCCGACTATCGGTTATCCTGCTCATCTTCCTTTTGCTTCTTATGGACCCGGTGTCTTTGTTAATTCCCAACCTGCGCTGGTTATGGCATTGGGGGCTTTTATTTTTCTGGTACAGATGTTGTCTTGGTGGTCACTTCCAAAAAGCCAACGACTCGGAGACCTGCTTGCCAAAACAATTCTGATCCGCACTAATACCAAAGGAAGCATTGATGATACAGTCTTTATGGCAGTGGGAGATAATTATGTTCCTTCATTTCCACAGATCATGCAGCTGAGCGACAGAGACATCAATGCGATCAAAAGCATTTTGGAAACAGCAAGGAAAAAAGGCGATTATAAAATGGCTGGCAGCAGCCAGTGACAAAATCAAAACATCATCTGCAGATCAATTCATCCTATCTCCTTTTGATTTCCTAGAGGTTTTGTTGAAAGATTACAATTATCTCTCAGTAAAATAAAGACCCTAATTCATACGGTTACTTTTATCCTAAACTATTCATCTTCGTCCACTAGGCTTAGAAAGCTGAATTAAAGATCAGCAAAAGGAAAATGATACAGAGAATGCTCCAGAAAGCAAAGTAATTTCTTGCTGCTGCAAACCCGGCAGTTAGCTGAATTTGATCATTGGATCGCTAAAGCCGTAAAAATTTTGCTGCCGAAACTGAAAGAAAAAATAGACACTGATGATCAGATAAGGGCACCAAATAATAATGCATAATAGCCATTCCAAAATCTGCCGCATCATACCTGCACTTATCTCTCCAAATTGGGATTATACCTGCCTTAAAGCTGACTTGCAACTACAAACTCCGAATATCATAAAGAGTGCTCCCAATATGATCCCACAATTCCCAATACCTTTGCCCATGAAGCAGCGCTTCGCAAGTAGCTGATTAGCGTTGGTATCTACACTCAATTGAAATAACGAGCCCTGTGGTGGTGGTGGTTGATTAATTCCATAAAAAAATATTTGGTTGTTGTTAAATATTTGAGCTAAGTAAATTTTTTTACAACCAATTTTTATTTTAACAACCTTAAAAGCATAGAACATCATCAATACGCTCTTGCAAACAACACCCTTTGCCGGGAAGGTTTGCCGGTCAAAATACATTTGCCCTCTTCCTGAGGATTATTCAAGAGGAATGCAACGGATAGTTGCTTTTGTTTTTTCTTTGATGACAGCTTCTGTTTCAGCAGTGCCATCCCAATGAGCAGAAACAAACCCACCTTTTTCATCCAACAATTTTTCAAACTCATCCCAGCTATCAGCTTGCTGTGATATGTTCCTCGCTGGTATGCTTTAGCTTTGTTGAACATATTTTGCTGAATATCTATCAGTAAGCCATCAACATATTGGGCGATACCATTCCATGTACTATCTTTTTTTCATTGGTATCCCGACGGACCACTTCAATTTCATTTTTTTCCAGGTCCCTTGCTCCCAATGCAAGTCGAACAGGAACACCTTTCATTTCATATTCGGCAAATTTCCATCCCGGTCTTGTATTATCGTTATCATCAAATTTTACACTGATACCAAGACTTTTTATATTGTCCATGATCTCCCTTGCTTTGGCATTGATCTCCTGCTTCTTGTTCATCTCCTTTATAAACCGGAACGATCACAACCTGCAATGGCGCAATCTTCGGAGGTAATATCAAGACCCTGATCATCGCTGTGTGCCATCACCATTGCTCCGACCAAACGGGTACTTACTCCCCAGCTGGTAGCCCATACATAATCCAGTTTATTTTCTTTACTGAGAAATTTCACATCAAATGCTTTGGCAAAATTTTGTCCGAGGAAATGAGATGTGCCTGCCTGCAATGCTTTTCCATCCTGCATCAATGCCTCAATACAATAAGTATCTACAGCACCGGCAAATCGTTCATTGGCAGTTTTTACACCACTAATTACCGGTAATGCCATAAATTCTTCAGCAAATGTTGCATACACTTCCAGCATTTTTTCGGTTTCTTCAATAGCTTCCTTTGCAGTGGCATGGGCAGTATGACCTTCCTGCCACAAAAATTCAGTAGTGCGTAAAAACAATCTCGTACGCATTTCCCAGCGAACTACATTAGCCCATTGATTGATCAGTAATGGAAGATCCCGGTATGATTGCATCCAATCTTTATAAGTGTTCCAGATAATCGTTTCACTGGTAGGACGAACGATCAGTTCTTCTTCCAGTTTGGCTTCCGGATCTACAATGATACCTCCGTCATTGGATCATTCTTCAAACGGTAATGAGTAACCACTGCACATTCTTTTGCAAAGCCTTCTACATGGGCCGCTTCTTTGCCAAAAAACTTTTAGGAATAAACAAAGGGAAATATGCATTGACGTGACCGGTATCCTTGAACATCTTATCCAATGCAGCACTGCATCTTTTCCCATATTGCAAATCCATAGGGCTTGATGACCATACAACCCCTGACAGCTGAATAATCAGCAAGTCCTCCTTTAAGAATAAGATCATTATACCATTGCGAATAATCTTCTGCTCTTGATGTAATTTCTTTGCTCATATACTTGTTGCTGGTTACAGGTGGCAGGTCACTGGTTCTGTTTCCAGTCCGTATTGTCCACTCCTTTTATAAAAAGATTTATTTTTTTGCCAAGCAGTTCTAATTTTTCGTGAAGATAAGCATAGAGATCCTGATCTTGAAGTGACTTTGCCTTAAACAGGTTTTGGAATTTTGTCAAAGATTAAGCCATTTCTAATTTCCAGGCTGTTGTCATACCGAGGAACGAGGTATCTGAAAAATGGCATATTACAAAACTTATCATCGCCTTGAAATCTCTTCTACCATTCATCCTTTTTGCGGCTTACAAGATGCCTCCTCCGTCGGCATGACAACAGGCACTATTGTTCTATTATTTCTTTATTGCTTAAGCTCTCCACTTTTGTCAAATTTCTTTGTTTATAAATCTGTTTTCTTTCGCTGAACATTTACGTTTAAATTAACAATGAATGACACAATTTTACAACCGGATGGCAAAAGATTTGCGGCTGTTAAATATGTGACAGTAAAGTCGCACAAAAGTAGTAACTTCATTATTAACTAAACCACTTGCCATGAAACCATCAATTTTACTCCTGGCATTAATTACAGTAGCAATTACTTTCAGCAATTGTTCTACAGCTTACAAAACCGGTCAAACTCCTGATGATGTTTATTATTCAGCCGCTCCTCCCCAGGACGAATACGTCCGGGTGAATAACAACGACGATCAAAAATATTACGGTGATGACTATTATGATGACCGCTATCTCCGGATGAAAGTGCAAAATCCTCAACTTTGGTCAGACCTCGATGACTGGTATTATTATGGCGATCGCTACAATTATGGATATAGTTATTTCGCTAATTATGACCTATACTTTTCTAATAACCCATGGAATCCTTACACTTACTGGAATAATTACTACAATCCATATTATCGCAACTATGTTGTCATTAATCCAAAGACCAGCTATGTGTACAACGCTCCACGAACTGTGAACCTGAATACGTTTAACAACAGGATGCTGCTCAATAATAATTATAATAGTAATTATAACAGTAATTCCCGATCTCCTTTCAGACTCAACCTTCCAAATAATAATAAGACATACTCAGGGAATAATGATCGAAACTCGGGAAGTTTTCTGAGGAATATCTTTAGTGGAAGTGGAAATACATCTTCGAGGAGTTCTGGTAACAGCAGTTCCGGTTCTTCAGGCGGAGGTGGTGGCAAAAGCGGCAGTAGTGCACCTGTAAGAAAATTCTGATTACCCCGCACTAACTTCCTGCAAGGAAGTTTTTTTATAACAAAAGTTCAGCGCACTGAACCTATTACTTTAATGCTTCTTAATTTGTAATACAATGAAAAAAATATTTTTCATCATCAGTATTGTTGCATTCTCTCAGCAGGTTTTCGCACAAGAGCCTGCAGATGCATTACGCTATTCCTGGTACACTTCCAGCGGTACAGCAAGACAGCAGGCTATTGGTGGAGCAATGGGTTCTCTCGGTGGTGATATATCAGCCACGTTTGTAAATCCTGCGGGGCTTGGTTTTTATAAAACCAGTGACTTTGTATTTACCCCTGCTTTCAACCTGCTCAACAATAAGGCTTCTTATTTCGGGCATAATGAAAAAGATAATAAAAATAATCTTGCATTCGGCACTACAGGAATAGTCATAGGAGGAAGTAGCCCCAGGGAAGCGCAAAAGAAAAGAAGCTCGGCTTTTAGTATCGCTATCAACAGAACAGCAGATTTCAATAGCCGTATTTTATATCGTGGAATTAATACACAGAGTTCTTACTCCCAGAAATTTTTAGAAGAGATCCAAAATAATAATGTCTCCGATGCCAATGCGGTTGCCCAGGGCTTTCCTTTCGGGACCAGTCTTGCATTCAATACTTACTGGATCGACACTGTAGCCGGGGGTTCTTCGGGCAATTACCAATTTCAATCGAGAGCAGTGCCACTACTGCCGACAGGTCTTATCCAGGAAAACAGCATTTCAAGCAAAGGAGGAATTACAGAATTTGCTTTGGCAGGCGCTGCCAATTACAATGATAAATTCTACATGGGTTTCACTCTGGGATTCTCATTATTAAATTATGTAAGGAATTCTGATTTTACAGAAGCCGATGCTACCAGTAATGCTAATAACAATTTTGACTACGCTACCATTTCCGAATATCTGAAAACAAGTGGCAGTGGTGTGAACCTGAGAGCAGGTATCATTTACAAACCAACTGAATCCATTCGTCTCGGATTAGCGATCCACTCTCCTACTTATTACCAGCTAACAGACAAATACAGCGCTTCTGTAACTACGAATACTGAAAATTACCAGGGAACCCTCACACAGAATTCCGGCACATTGACTGGTGGGCAGGATGCCCAATTCAAATACTGGCTATTTACTCCATACCGCATCATCGGTAGTGCATCGTATGTAGTTCATGAGATTGAAGACGTAAGAAAACAAAAAGGATTTATTACGGCTGATATTGAATTTATCAATTACAAAGCCTCTTCATTTACTACCGATCCCAATAATGATGACCAGGCTTCAAGGGATTATCTTAAATCATTGAACAAGGCCATTGACAATGCTTATAAAGGAGCTTTCAATTTCCGCCTGGGCGGTGAATTAAAATTCACAACCATCATGGCGAGACTTGGCACTGCTTTTTATAGCAATCCCTATAAAAACCTGAACGGAGAAAAGGGAAATCGTTTTCAACTCAGCGGAGGTTTAGGTTATAGAAACAAAGGCATGTATATCGATCTTACTTATGTTTATACTATGGGTAAAGATGTAAACTTCCCATACCGCCTGCAATCTGCTCCTTTCTCCAGTGCCGGCATCAAAAGCACTGGCGGGAATGCTATCGTTACTGTAGGATTTAAAATATAATAATATAGTAAAAGCTTAAAGGGATTATATTCTACTTCTATGGCGAGTCTCTAATGTGACTCGCCGTTGTTTTATTATTTACAGCAACCGATGCAATCGGATCGGGGATCATCAATGAACTTGCGTTGTGTTTCCTCTTTGCGAGAAACGAGGCCGGGCTTTTGTGTGATAGCGTTCTGAAGCAATCTATTTCAGGAAAGAATAGATTGCTTTACTTCGCAGCCCTGTCTCACAGCATAGCTAAGTGAGTGGCGTGAACACGGCAGCATTGCAAATGTTACAATTCATATTTACGCAACGTCCCTTGCGGAGACGTTGATGCGAAATAGTCTCCGTTCGCCAATTTATCTGATTTGGATTGCTTGTCGTAACAAAGTAGCTTTAAGTTACGACAACACCCAGGTTGTACGCCATGACGAAGCCTCTTCAATATTATTTTGAACCAATATTGAAAACAAATAATATAAACGTCATGAAAAGAGCAAAACAATTTATTCCTGCATTTTTTATTTTGCTGTTATTCAGTTTAACAGCTTTTACACAAACAAAAACTACAAACTATAAACTTTCAAAAAATCAAACCTGGCAATTGCTGGATTATCAGCAAGATTCGGTTTACGGAACTTCCGTTGACAAAGCCTATAATGAATTACTGAAAGGCAAAAAAAGTCATCCCGTTATTGTAGCAGTAATAGATGAAGGTGTTGATATTACTCATGAAGATCTGCAGGGGCATATCTGGACCAATGAAAAAGAAATTCCGGGTAACAGCATTGATGACGATGAAAATGGTTATACCGATGATATGCATGGTTGGAATTTTCTGGGAGGAAAGGATGGTAAAATGATCTACACAACAAACAGTGAAGCGGACAGGGAATATGCCCGATTACTGCCAAAATACAGGGGCATCACAGACTCCACACAGGCATTGGACAAGGAAGAGTACCGGTATTTTCTCCGGGTGAAAAAATACCATCGCCAGGACTCTTTGGGACGAATAGAAGATAGTTATGACTCTCAATCAAAGTTTTTTCATCAGCTGACAGCTGCAGACAGTTTCATGCGAAGTGTATCGAAAAAGCAATTTATTATTTTCAGCGATATTGATTCATTTCAACCAATAGATAGTCTTGGAAAATCTACAAAATCATTTTTATTGGATTTTTATGATGATGTCGATCCTGACATACAAAAAATTCCTTTAGACAGTATACTTAAACTCAGTGAGAAATACCTGTCCAGCCATAAAGATGAGCTATTATTGTATGACCAGGTCAAAAGCGATCCCTTTGAAATGAGAAAAGAAATAGTTGGTGATGATCCGTTTAATATTAATGACAGGAACTATGGCAATAATATAGTCGGAGATCAATTCGCAGATCATGGCACCCACTGCTCAGGGATCATTGCGGCTATACGTAATAATGGTATAGGGATTGACGGTGTAGCTGATAATGTATTGATCATGCCAATCAGGGCTGTCAATACGCTTCATTATGGCGATGAGATGGATAAAGATATTGCATTAGCTATACGCTATGCAGTAGATAATGGCGCCAGGATCATCAGCATGAGTTTTGGAAAAGATTTCTCTCCTCAAAAGAAGTGGGTAGATGATGCTGTAAGATATGCAGAAAAAAAAGGCGTGTTGCTGGTTCACGCAGCGGGTAATAATGGTCGCAATATTGACTCTGTTGCTTTTTATCCCAACGGTGATTTTCTTAATTCCTCTGGAAGAGCAAAAAATGTGATAACAGTAGGCGCTTCAGGCCCTGACACCAGTTTCGAACTTCCTGCATCCTTTTCAAACTATGGACAAAAAGAAGTCGATCTCTTTGCTCCCGGCGTAAATATTTATTCTTCTGTTCCGGGAAACGAATATCAATTTGATAGCGGCACCAGCATGGCCACACCAGTTGTTGCAGGTATTGCAGCCTTGCTTCTTGAATATTATCCTGGCCTTACTGCTGAACAGTTAAAAGATATTCTTATGAGATCAGTTACATCATTAAAAGGGAAGCTTGTAAATAAACCTGGTTCAAAAGAAAAAGTAGATTTCAGTACTCTCTGTGTGAGCGGAGGAATTGTAAATGCTTATAAGGCTTTGCAATTAGCTGCTACTATGACTTCGATAAAAAGATAAATGGTCTTCATCTTGGCAGGTGTTCCGCAAAAACAATACGCTGTGATCGGTACAAAGCTTGATTGCCCCGATAAAATCGGCGGTCGAAGTATTTTCCACCGACCACACGAGCCTTATAGATTTAGTGGCGGGTGAAAGAAAAACACCCGCCGGCATAAAGCCAGTCAAAAATCGTTAAGGATCGCAGTACAGATGTTAATCATTTGTAATCGGAACTGAATTATTCCATATTCCGGATTATTCGCATGTGTTTTGCAAATCACTCTATAAATTTCTATCACTTAAAAACGAAAGAACATGAAAAGATTAATTATTCTATCCGGGCTCATGCTTGCCTGCACCGGTTTGATGTTTGCCCAAACCACCAAAGATTCTAAAACAAAAACAAAGGCTCCAAAGACTTCTACGGTTGCTAAAACACCGAAGACACCTAAGACAACAACTACCACAGTTGCAAAAACCCCGACCACTCCGAAGACGAAGACTCCTTCTACTCCTAAAACCACTACCACTACTCCAACCAAGAGCACTACCAGTACAGCCAGTACTACACATTTGAAGAAAGATGGCACGGCTGATATGCGCTATAAGGAAAACAAACAACCAAAAGGACCACTAAAAAAAGATGGCACAGCAGATATGCGCTACAAAGCCAATAAGAATATGAGCAAAGACAAGGATAAAGATAAAGACAAGGATAAGGGTAAAGACAAAGGCAAGGATAAAGACAAGGACAAAAAAAAGAATTAAACAAAAGAACCAGGCAGGCAGGTTTCAAAAGAAAAGGTTGACCTAATAGGTCAACCTTTTTTTATTGATCCTGTTAAATGCGCTAAACTTCTACTTTCCGCCTTGGCAGGTATTCCGCAAAAACAATACGCTGTGATCGGTACAAAGCTTGATTGCCCCGATAAAATCGGCGGTCGAAGTATCTCCCCCGACCACACGAGCTTTATAGATCAGTGGCGGGTGAAAGAAAAACACCCGCCACGGAGTAAGTATTGCAGAAGAAAATACCGAATAGCAAACTATCTATGCAATGCTGAAGCAATCTGTTTCACTGAGCTTAGATTGCTTCGTCGACGGAAGCTGACTACACATAGATGAGATTCTCTTTTGTCTCCTCGCAAAGACGATGAACTCTCAATCCGTCATTGCGAAGCATTGCAGAAGAAAAATATCGAATAGCAACCTGTTTATGCAATGCTGAAGCAATCTGTTTAAAGCACTTAGATTGCTTCGTCGACGGAAGCTGACTATACATAGATGAGATTCTCTTTTGTCTCCTCCCAAAGACGATGAACTCTCAATCCGTCATTGCGAAGCATTGCAGAAGAAAAATATCGAATAGCAACCTGTTTATGCAATGCTGAAGCAATCTGTTTAATGCACTTAGATTGCTTCGTCTCCCGCCTAAGGCGGGATCCCTCGCAAAGACGATGAACTCCCTGCCTTGGATCGTGCCGATACGAAGACTTTAGAGACACGGAGGCCAATAATCCCATCTACCCCTTCTCCCAATTCGGTTGCCTCGGTGGATCAATGTAATATTCTATTTCATCCTGTATATGCTTAATGGCCATAGCAATGGTTTTATCGTCCCCTTCAAACTGGAAATTCATATGAGTGATCTTCCATGGGTGGTCTTTTCTTCATCAATAGTTTTTCCATCATCATTTCTTTATTGCCGGCGCTTATCTTAAATCGCAGCACCTGCTCAGATACATGCACACAATGCACCTGCATCTTAAACTTCCGGGTATCCTGCCAGCGGTTCACAATGATCTCAAATTGCTCTCCCACTACTATCATAACGGCGGCAGGTTTTCGTAAACAACTTCTTTGGCAGGATCATCCATGCGGTCAAAATATTTATCAACCGGCCAGGCGATCATCTGCTCAGCGGGGAATTGATAAGAAGCGATCTCTTTGATACGTTCTTCATCTAAGTTGCCAAACAGCCATTCATAAGCCAGCTCTTCCGGCAGGATGGTCGGCATCCTGGGGTCAGGATCTTCCAGCGGGTTCATCAACTTTTTTTTATTATGGATCTTTTGCATCAGTGCATTGGCCTTTGTAGTTACGATGGCAAAAGTATCCGCCGATTGTTGCCGCTCCACATTCTCCCATTCTCTCAGTACTCCCGCCATGAAATAATATTCCCTGTCTTTTACGCTGATGCAATAAGGGATGGGCTCGGTAGCTTTTAATACCTGCCCCTTCTTACCAATTTTAGGAATATGCCGCCGCTCAAAGAAGTAAGAAGAGAGTACCAGGCACCTGCCATGCAGCGCTCCTTCCCGGTACATGGATTGCCTGCCCCTGTCATTCACAAAAAGATTTTCACTTCTTGCATTCAGCCAGGTGAGCGACCGGCGGGCATTTTGCAATTGCTCTATATTGAAAATGTTTGGAGGAATATATTCCCAATGCACTTCTTTGATCTCAAAATCTTTTTGTCCCTTTATTGGTTTTATGATGGGCCAATCCCTGTAATCAAACCCTCTTTGCACCGGGCGGTTCAACCGCAGGTTCTTTACTTCCTTTTCTATTGCCATTAACCGTATGTAATCTGCACGGGACACCTTGCAGCCTTGCCAGTAACACATAGTTAAATTTAAAGAGAAAAATAATTCTCTGTCCGTTGGCGACACCGTAGAGACAAAAAAAGTTGAGAATTATGGGCCAAGCTGCAGTACTACTATCATCGCCTGTTGCGACGCAAACCTTTCATCGTTCCTTTTTCATGGCATCTGTTATTAGATATTCACTATTTCAATTGAAACAATATCCCGAGTGAAGGAACTTTCTTTAATCAAGTGCTCTAGAGTGTTTTTAAAGTTTCGTATTTCTTTTTTTTCGAGCAACAATTCCTTTTCACTTTTTCCTAAATGCGCTTTTCTGGAATAGAGTTCAATAGCCAAATTCAAAGCATTTAATGTAAATGGAATATCTACTAAATGTAATAATCCCTCACCAACTTTTGAAACGTCAATAGAAAAATCATAGTCACGAATATCTTTTGGATCAACTCTTAATTTCTGCCATCCATCTCTTAATCGTTTTGCCCTTACTTTTTTAAACATATCACTGCTTAAATCATCCGGGATTAAGATTGTTACCTTTAGTATTTTTATTTTGAATTGCGTACTATTTTCAAGGTGAAAGATCTTCCCATTTGATCTATCATCTAAAAGCCGCTCTACGGTCCTTTCAATAAAATTAGAAAAATATCCGTAGGCCAAAGTAGTTGATGGTAAAAAGCCTAAATCAAATGTGTTGTCGCTATCAAGTATGTGTTTTCTTATTTTAACAGCACAATCAAAAATTGTTTGAATAAAGTTAGAATCTGTTTTTTTGCCAATCATCGGTAATGTAATGCCCGATAAATCACTGGGAATTTTTGTTCCTTCCTCGACCAAGTAAAAAGTTCGCATCTTTCCGAGCCCACCTGCAAACAATCCAAATTCAAACAGAACGTTATCTCTAGGACTGTCAAAATATTTTTTGCGTGACAATATAACGTCGTCAGCCGTTGCTATAAAAATTCCATAGTCGTAAAGAGCAATTTGAGAAATGAGATTATCATAGCTGCTGTCGCCAAGGCAAAATGCTTCTTTCCAAAGTGTGCAGTTAGCAAAATCCTCAAGTAATGTGGCTACCATTTCGGCGATCGCAAACCCTTCATTCGAAGAACCTATAAAAATTGTTGGTTTAAAATCCATAATCTTTGAGCTTAAAATTTTCTCCATGATCGACCGATGGGTGAAACCACTTGCCATAGATTTGATACAATTCATAAAAGACAAACCATTCATGTGTCCACGGAACGATTGAGTTATATAAATGAGAATTTTTTGTCCAGCTATAATCACGAGGGTAATACAGGCAAAGGCTATTGTCACTAGGATACATGTGAATATCTCTATGATATTTAATAATCGGGTCGACAACAAATACGTTCGGTGACTCCTTAGGAGTAAATTGAATCTGATAAGTATACGGTATAGAAAGTTCGCTTGGTTTAAATGACCCAGTACATTTTAATTTATTATTTGTTATACTGACATCAATGAATTTAAAATGTTTTGTCAAAAGATGTTTTTCAAGAGACAAAATCCACCCGTCATTTTTTCTATTCTTCGGTATAAAATTACTAGCCGCCAAAGTTTCTGTGTGTTTGATGTTGAATACCGAAAGATTCATTTATAAAACCTTCAGAATTTAATCGGGCTTTTTCTCCGAGCACAATTGCAGCTGTTCCCATCAAAGCCGCAGCTTTTTTATCAACATCTTCGTCAACACCTTCTGGAAAACGATCACCGAAATATTTACGCCAAATTCTGGATGCTTTAAGTTGGTTAGTTTCATCGACCGCTGCTTGAGCATCGACGCAGAAATCATCAAGTTTTTGTCTAAAATTATTTTTTTGTTGATCGGTTAGTTTGGCTACTAAATCATCAAATGGTTCAACAGGTGATGAACAACTAACCGTAAACACAATCTTTCCTTTTATTTCTTTAAGGACCTGCAATAAACATTTGTCATCACGATCTTTATTTTTGGCAAAATTTTGAGCCGCCCAAACGGTTAATGCGATACCGCTCGGCATTTTACATGAGCAGTTCGAAGCCCATGCTTTTAAATATTTAACAATCCTCAGTAGTTGACCGCTTTCATCTTTATGTTCTAGAAACCACTCAATCATTTTTGAAGGATCATCTTTGATCCATCCTTTTTCTTTGTGAGCCAAATAAGAATAAGATTCATTTGGAACCTCGTAGTATACTGGAAAGTCAATATTGTAAGCAGACTTATATAGTACTCGAATGCACTTTTGTCTATGTTGTGCTCCATCCTCAGTGTGATCTTTTACCGCATCATAAACATATTTTTGTATTGTCTCCGCATTGACATTTGGTTTTTCTGGTAAATAAATACCGCGGTCTGCATCATAAGTTCCATCTGCTTTGATAATAATTGTTTTCATTTTAGAAGCCCCAGATCCTTGAGTATAATAACTCGCTGTCATTTGAAGTTTTTCTTGCAATGCATCTGAAATTTTTGTTTCAAGGGCTTCCCTTGATGTCTTCATTTCTTGCATTTGTTCCTTTGTAGGAGTGATCTCGGAATTGAAATCCAAAAAAAGCTTGCTACAATTTGCCATATGATTTAGTCCTTTTAATTACGAAATAATATAATTAACTTTTAATTAAAAATAATTAAACAAATTTACGTTAATTTAGATGTTATTAAGTCGTATTATTTTTAATTACTTTTCCACTATTTTTACACATATGATGAAAGATGCTAGCGATATCCTCTTTAAAGAACTTTATCATAATCAGCCCCTTTTTAGAAATCAATTGGAATTGGTTCTGTCTTTATTATCTGATAAGGAATCGAAATATTATGTGGAGCCAAAGAATAAAGCGGAATTCCAAAAAACTATTAATAGCTTAAAAGTTTATATTTCTCAACTGCTATCATCACATGTAACTAGAACATTAAATGATGACTTTAAAAGGTCTTTGGAAGTGGTATTAAAAAAGAAATTAAAAAAATATCCGCAAGAAGACGTTGAAAATATTTTAATTGGTTTATTTGAAGATTTAGCAGCAAAAAATCAGAGTTTACCTACAAAAATCAAAAGCAGATCAGAGTCTTATGATGGAGAAGATTTATTTGAAGAAATAAAAAAATCCAGATATATACTGGTTGTTACTGCAAGGCCAATAGAAATTACTTATAGCTCAAAAAATGAAAAAAGAACCCTTCATGATGATTTAGTTAATCAATTGTTTATTTCATTATGCTCCAACTCGACTGATTCACTTAAATATTATCGTTTTAACTTTCCACTACCTGAATTTGGTAAATTATTCTGGAAAGCAGCTAGATGGATTATTTTTCAAAAACTTAAGACCCTTCTTAGCCAGGAAAAAAACCTTAAACTAATTCTCAAAAATCCTGAAATAAGCCATATTATTTCAAAATCGCCGGAGATACATGATGATAATAGTCTCATTAAATTGACCGATGAAATCTTATTGCATTTAAACGAAAAAAAGTATTTGCTAGTGTTTTACGTTGACGATGCAATCTTTACAGTTCCTCTTATAGTAGCGAACCCGAACGATATAGTTAATTCAAAAGTTTTTTTGATTATAAACTCAGAGAATAAGGAAATAAAAATCCAAAAACTTTGCAAGGAAGACTGTATATCCTGGAATTATTTTGTTTGGAATAGGTTAAAAAGCGGGAAAGCAGGAACTCCGATTAATTATAAGACAAATATTTTGCAGCAACTTTCATCTGAATATTAAAATTCCGCCTCCGCCTAAGCTCTTCGAAGCTTGCAGTTTCATAAGCTTATTAAATCGCTTAAAGTGATTTAATAATGCTGCGAAAAATTCTGTTTCGCAGAGCTGTAGTTTAACTTTATTGACAATAAAAAATTGATGAAAATAGAATTAGAAAATATCAGAGGTGGATTATATGCTGCAGTTTATAAAAATGAACGTAGGGGCATCTCGTTTAATTGTAATGATATTAAGTTGGCATTAGAAAATGACTATTTAGAAGAAAGATCATTACAAGGCCAACTTCATTTGCTTCAGCAAGAATGGAATAACGAGCCTGATTTTCAAGCATCTTACAAAAAACAAAAAGAATACCATATCAATAGAATAGCTACCCTGATTAAAAAAGAATTATATAAAGATCCAATCCTTGTTTATAAAGATATAAATGCTGAAGTAAAATATTTGGATGGTGGGCATAGGGTCTGGGCAGCTAAATGTCGTGGAGAGCAAGAAATAGAAGCAATAATAATTGATGTGGAGAAACAGCTATCACCTGATGAGAAAGATAAACTCTGGAAAAAAATATCAGAGCTTAAAGGGAATTCATTAGAAGCACTAAAAGCATTAAGCATTAAACATTACTTATAGTTTATGTCTTAAATCGATTTAATAATACTGCGAAAGAGAATCTTACGCAAGCTCTTCGAACCTTGTAGCTTCCGCCGTGGTTTGTGTTCCGAAAAAATAACACGCCGTGGTCGGTGTTTTCTCTACCGACCACACGAGCCTTATAGATTAGTTGCAGGTGAAAGAAAAACACCCGCCACGGCGTAGAGGCAGATTTCAGTATCTTAGTAGAATAGTAGATATTGTGGTTTATCTTTTAAATTTCCACCAATGCAAAAAATCACATTCTTAATTATTACTTTTTTTATCTTATTGTCGAATGCTCTTCTTGGACAACACTTAAAGAAGGATGGTACTCCTGACAGAAGATACAAAGAAAATAAAACTTACACGACATCTTCAAACTATAAGAGTTCAGCCATACACTTAAAAAAGAATGGTACACCTGACAGGAGATATAAGGAGAATAGAGCCTACTTCTCAACTCAAGCAAACACTACCACGCCAAGTTATAAGTATTATACCTCTACCAGAAAAAATAAGACTATATATTATTATAGCGTCAAAAGAGATGCAAATGGTAAAATACATAGAAGCCAATCAGCCAGACATGCCTTCATGAGAATGACAGGTTACCCTCATGGAAGACGAGGTTATATTATTGACCACATCATCCCATTAAAAAAAGGTGGGTGTGACTGTCCAAGTAATATGCAATGGCAAACAATTCAAGATGCTCAAGCAAAAGATAAGTGGGAAGCACCATAAATCACAGTAGTATCTTTTATTTCCCAGCCGGGTTTCCCCAGTCCCTTGCGGAAATTCGTTTAGGAAAAGAAACATAATCCAACAACAGAAACGCAATGATATTTAAACCATTTAAAAGACATAAACTAACAATATGAAAAGAATTGTATTTTCTCTAATTATTGGTTTGGCATCAATTACGGCTTTTGGTCAAAACACATCTGATGTCCCAATTCAAAATATTTCTACGGATAGTACTGTTGTGTATAGGCTCTTTGCTACACGAAACATGTATACATTTATCAAATTGAATACAAGAAATGGACAAATGTGGCAAGTTCAATGGGGTACAGAAAGCAAATATAGATTTGAGAGTACACTATCGGCCATTTCCCTTGTGAATGAAAACGAAGAGAAGAATGGTAGATTCTTCCTTTATCCAACAACAAACATATATAATTTCATTCTGCTCGACCAAATAAGCGGTAGAACCTGGCAGGTACAATGGGGAAATGAAGGAGATAAATTGGTTACTCCGATATATTAAAGTAATACTATGAGTATTGGTGGGGATTATTTTACTTCATAGCCCTGTCTCACAGTATAGCTAAGTGATTGGCATGGACACGGCGTCATTGAAACACCACCCTCCTTGTCCCTGCGAAGACACCGAGGCGAATAAATTCATAATCACAACCTGGGATAAGGCAAGATATCGTTCTGCGAAGTATAGTATACAATAAACCCTATTATACAAAGAAGGAGTAATAATATTTTCCAATAAATATTCGTCTTTAAAAAAACAGAGAAGATCGCAATTATTAAAAAAATAAGAAAAAAATAATTGAAGCTATGTGCAAACCTTGATCTGAATGTAAAAAAATTTATACCTAAAAAGCTTTGTTCAGAATTGATCCAATGATAATGAATAATAATCCTCAGGGAAATATTGAATAGAATAATTAGCAATAAAATTATAAAATATATAAACTTCATATTGGTAAGTTTACTTCGCAGCCCTGTCTCAAAGCATAGCTAAGTGAGTGGCGTGGACACGGAGTCATCACCAGGATGGAGTATCCGGATAAAACTCACTGGCTTCTTCAGGCGCATTTATTCTTATGATCTGTTTTCGTTCTTCCTTGCTTAAGGATTCATACCAGGTAGTAACGTTGTGGTCTTTGGTTCTTACATTATCTGATCTGAAATATTCTTTCAGTCTGCGGGTCATTTCAATTTGCATTTTGTAAGTGATGCCTGATTCAATGATCACATAACAGTTTTGCTGTACGTCAAAATGCAATCTTTTTATCGCCATCGGTACAGGGTGTCTCGCTCTCCTCATACGGTAAATTACAGAAATTTTGTTCTCAGTTTTTCTTTATCAATATTTTCAGTACAAAAATTCAAATAAAAAAAAGCTACACGTCTGTAGCTTTTTAAGAATGAAAGTTGACAATTGGTACTATGCCACTAAGGTCAACTCACCGGTGAAAATGCTGGTGGCGGTATCCCTTCCGTCAGCTGAGAAAAAAGCGATCCATGTTTCCACCACTTCACCAGCAAAACCATTGACGGTGATGGTGGCGCTCTGATCCTGCCGCTCCCCGCTTTCGGCCCAAACGCAAGCCTGCTTTGCCGGGCAATAGACTACTAACACAGCCACATCATCATTGGCTGCTTTGCCCGTGCCTGCATTGTTGGTCCATTCAAATGCAATATCAACGCCTGCAGATACTGCGGCTGCGGGGTTCAGCGCATTGGGCAGATCGCCGCGGCTCACCAGCGCCAAACTGTAATCGATCTCGTAATCAGGATAAGTGCCGCTGATAGCATTGCGGATGTTGTAACTCAAAGCGCTGTTGGCGCCGGTCATCCGCACGGCATAGCTTCTGAAACTTTCATTGAGCAGGTTGTTCATCGCCGACTGGAATTTTGCGATCATGCCGAATTTCATTCGCTGCTCTAATTGTCTTTGTGTGGAGCTGGCCGAACGGCGGCTGGGCTGGCTGCGCATATAATCAATGCCCTTCCAGCTACCACCGATAACGGTGCCCACGGTTCCTGAGAATCCGCCAAGGATCCCCTTTGTGATAATTCCCATAGAAAATTGTTTTTGGGTTAAGGAATTTTGTTTATGAACCACTGCTATTAATTGCCGGCGCAGCGATTCATATTAGAAACGGACAGTGAACAGCGTAATTATTTTTTGGTTTCATATTGCCGCGAGTTGCCGCCAATTGCCGTGATTTGCTGCGAACTGCCTGTTCATTGCAAAGGGTTTTGTTCGGGTCTTGTTCGGGTCTCGTTCGGGTCATGTTCGGGTCATGTTCGGAAAAGCTTTGGAGCGGCGCCGGGGCAAGTGATAGCCATGCGGCCAAAATTCCGAAGATGGGGCGAAGAAAAGGCGAAGGGATGTGGGAGGAGAATGAATAAAAAATTTAAGTAGTTGACGGGAACGTCAACAGCAGCAGAGAAAAACAGGTTGCTCTGACTGGTCTTGCATTCATCAACCGGTGAAATTATCTTTGTACCTGTAAAACCTATACTATGATCACAAAAACCTTATCAGCTATCGCCGGGTTAGCTTTTTTATTTTCATCCTGCACTTCCCCACATTACAGTGAGAAACAAGTTATCGAATCCGCCATCCCAACGGATTTTAAAAAATGCCGTCAATGTATTTTGCTGCTACCCAAAAGGACAAGCGGCCTGAACGCAAGAGGGATGAATAACTATTTGCAGAAATCATTCACCAAATACTACTCCGGGAAATTTGAGTTGGCTGCTATAGAAGATATTGAGAACAGCGTTAAATACAAGGATAAAAGCATCTATCGCTTCGTGCTGGAAGATGCGACCATTACACACGGCTACCAGACAAGGACCACTACGGGCAACAATATAAGTTCCTCCACAACGATACAATACAATAATGCCTACCGGCTCTACTACCGTCTTTTTGACAGGCTGGAAAACAAGGAATATCTCCCACTCGGAGTTTCATCTAATGTTCCGGCAAGATCCATGAATAAAACTGCTTCGTTATTAAATAAGAAGTATAATGAATGAGCCTGTAAAAAGAAAACAGGGACATTAATACAGCATTAGAAAATTATTTAGCTCACAATAATTTTTTTGGTATCCAGTTATTATTGCCGAACCTTATCATTTTTAAGCAGGATGTAAATAAATGTTTACAGTCCTTTCATTTTTTTAACCTTAAAAATTAAAACTATGAATCCAATTCTTAAACGGGAAACCAATCCAAACAAACTGCAACCTGGTAAACAGGATCACTCCCCTTCTTCGCCTTCCGATCTTTCTCTTGATCAATGGGTAGATAAGTATGAGATCATGAAAGAATTCAAACTCAGTGAACGAACACTGTACACTCTCAGAAAAAATAAAGAACTGCCTTTTGCAAAATTGGGAAAAACGATTTTGTACAACCGCACCAAGCTGGAACTACGGTTGCGAAAATTATCAGGCATCATGATGCTGCTGTTGCATATCATTTTCAGTGTTGTATCAGATATGGGAACGCTTGCAGGAGTGTGAGATGATTTTTTTCCAGCTCTGCTCTAAAAAGCCCCTGACTTTGGTAAGCACTATGTTCTTCAATAACTCAGTCGTGCAAGAAAATAAAAATTGTGAATTCAGGTACTTCTCATAGCCGTTTCTGCAAATGCTAATATCATCTTCACATCAGCCGGATCAAACCAATGTATCTCTTTATCTTTTCTGAACCAGGTCATTTGTCTTTTGGCATATTGCCGGGTATTTTTTTTGATCTGCTCCACAGCCTCTTCTAAAGATTTTTTTTTATCCAGGTAATCAAACAATTCAGAATAACCGACCGTTTGTAATGCATTTAAATTCTTGTACGGAATTATTTTTTTCACTTCATCAAGCAATCCATTTTCCATCATCCTATCTATTCTTGTATTGATGTTTCGATGTAATTCTTCCTTAGGTAATTCCAAACCGATCTTTACAATATTAAAATCTCTTTTTACCGGTTTCCCTTTTCTGAAAGAGAAAATAGATTGCCCGGTTGATTCCATCACTTCCAATGCCCGCATCAATCGTTGCGGATTTTGAATTTCTCCTTTCTGGTAAAACTCCGGGTCTTTTGTTTTGATCTCCTGCTGTAACCAATGAAGCCCTTTCTGTTCATATTGGGTAAGAATTTTCTTTCGAATCTCAGGATCAGTTGGAGGTATATCATGAAACCCTTCACAAAATGCTTTGATGTATAAACCTGTTCCACCTACCATTACTGCCACATCATGTGATTCGAAAATTTCATTTACTTTTTCCAGCGCATATTTTTCAAACAGGGCAGCATTCACATCGTCATGTACCGAATGAGAAGCGATGAAATAATGTTTGACCCGTTTCAATTCTTCGTCCGAAGGCCTTGCCACGCCAATATTTAATTCTTTAAAACATTGGCGGCTATCTGCAGAAATAATTTCAGTGTGGAAATGTGTAGCCAATGCAATTGCTACAGCTGTTTTACCAACGGCAGTCGGACCGGCTACAATTATTACAGTTTTATTTGAGGGGTGTATCATGAATCACTCAACGTTCAATGATATTCCAAATGATTATTGAGTGTTGCTGGCATTAAACTTCTTCTCCTCCTCCTCCTCCATCTTCCGGCACTTCATCATCTGCCAATCCAAGCCCATCTCCTTCTACTTCATCGCCTTCCTCACCAAAACCTTCCGTTCCTTTGGTGAGATCGTATTTTTCTTCTACATCAGCAAATTTTTCTCCCAACAAACCTTTTGTTCCATACTGGCTTGGCTGCAATTCCTTCTGCCCGGACAACAGCGGGATAAGTAAGCTTGGGATTTTCCTCTTTAGAAACATTGATCAGTTCTACCAGGAAAGTCCAGTTCTTATTAAAATCGTAGAGATAAATAAATCGCTGGTTCGGATCACGGATCTCAGAACCAATAGTGGTTTCCGACATGATCAGCGGAGGCGCTTTATATTCTTTATCATATTTTTCCAGGCTAATCTCTCTGCCGCGGTGCCAATGATCATTGCTCCGGAAAAAAGTAGCTTTATGTTTATTATCAAAATCGTAGGATTTTAATATCGCATTATGCAATTCAAAAAAAGTATGTGAATGCCGGATCACAATATCCCGGTACACACTCTCGTCCTCTTCAAGATAAACCCTGAATTTTAAAATAGCCATAGAACGAATTTACAATTAATCTTTTTAGCTGCAATGATCGGTCATTACGATTTGGTCTTAATTATTTTTAATCCCATTTCCATTGCTTTCTTTACCATAAACTCATAAGCTGCATCGTAAGAATTTGAGATTTCTCCATCCAGCATTGCATCTTTGATCGCATTTTTCAGATCGCCTACCGGCTTTGACGGAGACAATCCAAAAATTTCCATGATCATTTCTCCCGTGATCGGCGGTTGCCAGTTCCGGATATGATCCTTCTCTTCCACTTCTTTGCAACGACGCCGTACCAGGTTGAAATTTTCCTGGTACTTCTTTACTTTATACTTATTCTTTGAAGTAATGTCTGCTTCGCATAAGCAACATCAGCGATTCAAAATCATTTCCCGCATCAAACAAAAGACGGCGAATAGCAGAATCAGTAATATTTTCTTTAGTCAAGCTGATCGGCCTCAAATGCAGTTCCACCAATTTTCTCACCAACTGCATCTTTTCATTTTGCGGCAATTTTAATTTGGCAAATATCTTAGGCACCATTCTTCCGCCTATTACTTCATGTCCGTGAAATGTCCATCCATGACCTTCTTCAAATTTTTTAGTGGCCGGTTTAGCGATATCATGCAACAACGCTGCCCATCTTAGCCAAAGATCATTTGTTTTCGGAGAAAGATTATCGAGCACCTGTAACGTGTGATGAAAATTATCCTTATGCCCATGACCATCTTTATATTCCGCTCCTGCCAGGTCCACCAGTTGTGGGAAAATAATATGAAGCAAACCGCTTTCATATAATAAGGATAATCCAACGGAAGGCTTAGCGCTTAAGAGAATTTTATTTAATTCATCAGTAATTCTTTCCTGGGAAACAATATTGATGCGATATGCATCATCTTTTCATTGCTTCAAAAGTTTTTTCTTCAATAGTAAATCCAAGTTGCGAAGCAAACCTTGCCGCCCGCATCATCCGAAGCGGGTCGTCACTGAAAGTGAGTTCCGGATCTGAAGGAGTACGGATCATTTTCTTTTTCAGATCATTTATTCCATTAAAAGGATCAATCAATTTTCCATAATCTTTTTCATTCAAACTGACGGCAAGTGCATTGATCGTGAAATCACGGCGATTCTGATCGTCCTCTAATGTTCCGGGTACTACATCAGGATTCCGGGAATGATAACGATAGCTTTCCTTCCTGGCTCCAACAAATTCAATGTCCATTTCATCAACGTTGATATGAGCTGTTCCAAAGTTTTTAAAATAATTCACATGCGGCACAGGATTGAATCGCTTTGCTACTGTTTTTGCCAAAGCAATGCCATCACCTACACAAACAATATCTGCATCTTTTGTAGTTCTCCCAATAATTTTATCCCTTACAAATCCCCCGATGATATAACAAGGCACACCCATTTCAGCTACGGTATGAGCAATTTTTTTAAAAACAAACAATTCCTTTTCTGTGCACTTAATGTCCATAGGCGCAAAAATAAGAAAGGAAGACGGATGAAATGATTAGTTCTGAGAAGGCAATGTATCCATCAATTGTTCTGTCCTGATAGTATAAGCGCATTTGAAATGACCCAAGGGACAGGCTTTCTTACCATGTAAACCACAGGGGCGGCAGGAAAGGTTCTGTTCGGTCTCTACAATAAACCTTTTTTCTGATAAAGGTCCAAAACCAAATGATGGCAAAGTAGAACAATATACTGCTGTTACAGGTGCGTTCATCGCCGAAGCAAAATGCATGGGTGCAGAATCGTTTACATAATTCATTGCTGCATCCTTCATCAAAGCAGCAGATTGGAGAAAAGTTAATTGACCACATAAGTTGATGATGGAATGATGAGTGGTTTTATTTTTTATTTCTTCTGCCAACGCTGCATCATTTGGAGCCCCCAGCAAATAAATAGTGTAAGGAGAAGGAACCTTATCCAAAAAATCAATCCATTTCTCTTTGGGAAATTGTTTGGTGAACCATACCGAAGCCGGAGAAATGGTCAGATAAGAGTTGACCTTATATTTTTTTACAAATGATTCATCATCTGCTGAAGGATATAAGCGGGGCATCGAAGGAACTTCATCTGTAAAATCTTTTATCAGTTCCAGGTTTCGATCCACTTCATGCTTACTGTTCTTCCTTATCCCCGATTATATGTTTAATTTTTTTTGAAAAAAGAAAGCTCCACGGATTTTTATCAAATCCGATTTTTTCTTTTGCTCCTGAAAAAGCGGTTATAAATCCTGTAGCAGCAAAACGCTGCACATTGATCACTTTATCATATTTTCTTTTTCGGATCTTCCCTAATAATCTAAAAAGATTCTTCAGTTTGTTTTTCTTTTTATCCCAGATCAATGTTTCGTGTAAAAAAGGATGGTTGCTAAGTAAGCTTTCATTCCCTTTTCTAACCAAAAAATCAATTTCTGCATCTGGAAAATGCTGATGTAATTTTTCGATCAGGGCTGTAGCCAAGCACCACATCGCCGATAAACGCAGTTTGTATGATCAGAAATTTTTGCATTGTTACTTTTCAGGGACGAATAACTACAATTTTCCCATTTTCCCATTTGATAATGGAAGAAGGTTGTGCCGGCTGCCTTTCATCCTGCCGGTATTTTACAATATAATCAACACCCTTTTTTATGTTCTTCAGCTCACTTGACTAAAAGTTTGTGCTGATGGCGATCCAGAAATATTTGCTGAAGTTGAAACAATCGGTTTACCAAAAGCCTCAACCAATTGCTTGCAAAATTCATCTTTACAGATCCGGATAGCAATACTTCCGTCGTTTCCGATAAGATTCTCAGCAAAATTCTTTGCATCCTGATAAATAACTGTTGTAGGTTTTGAATTCTGTTCCAGGTATTCAAAGATGCGTTGATCAGGTTTTTCCACATGCTGAAATATTTGCTTCTTATCAGCCAACAAAACAATCATTGCTTTTTCTCCCGGTCTTTTTTTTAATTGATAAACTCTTTCTACAGCTTCTGCATTGGTTGCGTCGCAGCCGACACCCCAGATCGTATCGGTGGGATAAAGGATCAATCCTCCTTTCCCTAACACATCAATACATTTATCAAGATCAATTTTGAAATCTTTCATTGTTAATACAGAAATCTTACAAATGTGAAACTTTTTCAGCAACTATGCTGCTACAAAAAGCATCCATCTGAATGACAGTAAAAAAATGCGGTAAGCTGTTTATTTATTTTAAAACAAAATTTTCCAGGAACTTGGTATTGAAATCACCCGAACGGAAACGTTCGTCCTGCATCAGTTGCAGATGAAAAGGAATAGTTGTTTTTACTCCTTCAATTACATATTCACTCAATGCACGGTACATGGTATCAATAGCTTCCTGTCGGGTTTGTGCAACAGTAATCAGTTTACCGATCATAGAATCGTAATAAGGTGGAATAACATAACCGGCATATACATGGCTGTCCACCCGTACACCATGACCACCGGGTTGATGCAATACGTAGTGATCCTTCCCGGTGATGGACGAAAATCATTATAAGGATCTTCGGCATTGATACGGCATTCGATAGCATGCATTTGCGGAAAATAATCTTTGCCGGAGATTCTTTCTCCCATTGCAATTTTTATTTGTTCTTTGATCAGATCGAAATTGATCACTTCTTCCGTTACGCAATGTTCTACCTGGATACGTGTATTCATTTCCATGAAATAGAAATTGCGGTGCTTATCTACCAGAAATTCAACAGTGCCTACACTTTCATAATTAATAGCAGCTGCAGCTTTTTTTGCAGCTTCTCCCATTTTATAACGCAACTCATCCGTCATAAAAGGAGAAGGTGATTCTTCCACCAATTTCTGATGACGGCGTTGGATAGAACAATCTCTTTCACTGAGATGACAAACATTTCCGTATTGATCACCTGCAATCTGTATTTCAATATGTCTTGGTTCTTCTACAAATTTTTCCATGTAAATGCCATCATTCTTAAATGATGCAGCCGCTTCTGCTTTAGCAGTATTGTAAGCTTTTTCCATTTCACTTTCTTCCCATACAATACGCATTCCTTTTCCACCACCACCGGCTGTTGCTTTTAAAATAACAGGATAACCCATATCTTTTGCAAGGCCTTTTGCTTCATCCACACTTTGCAATAAATCCTTCACCACCGGGTACTACAGGTACACCTGCTTTATCATAGTTTCTTTAGCTGTGATCTTATCGCCCATAGCATTGATCATCTCGGGAGTAGGGCCAATAAATTTTATACCATGATCATTACAGATCTGGGCAAACTTTGCATTCTCTGCCAGAAAACCATAACCAGGATGAATAGCATCTGCATTGGTGATCTCTGCAGCAGCCATCAGGTGAGGAATATTGAGATAAGAATCGCTGCTTTGAGGTTTACCGATACAAACAGCTTCATCAGCAAATTTTACATGCAGGCTATCCCGGTCAGCAGTGGAATAAACAGCAACTGTTTTAATACCCATTTCCCGACAGGTTCGAATCACACGAAGGGCAATTTCTCCACGGTTTGCTATCAGTATTTTTTTGAACATAGTAGATTAATTTAATAATTAAAAGGTAATAAAGATCAAAAATGAAGCTCTGTTTATTGTCCCGATATTCAAATCTGGATGCACTTTCAGATTTACGCAGGTTCTACCAGGAATAGTGGCTGATCATACTCTACCGGTGATGCATCTTCTACCAGCACTTTTACAATTTTGCCTTTTACCTCACTTTCAATTTCATTAAAAAGTTTCATGGCTTCAATAATACAAACTACTTTTCCGGGTGTTACTTCATCTGCCTACCTCTACAAGGTTGGGTTTATCGGGAGAAGATTTGCGATAAAATGTACCGATCATCGGGCTTTTGATAGTAACCAGATTAGAAGCTGCAGTTTCAGCTAGCTTTTGGTTTTTCTGCGGCAGCAGCACTGCTGTTGCTGACTGGCTGGATGATTGCTGGCTGAGGAGCTGCAGAATGGACTGGCGAACTGCTGAACAGGAGCCGATACCACCTGTGTAATATGTTCTTCTTTTTGTTTTATCGTTACCCGGAAATCTTTTTGTTCAATGGTTAGCTCGCCAATATTTGATTTGTTGACCATTTTGATCAACTCCTGAATTTGTTTAAAGTCCATGTTTTTCAATTTAATAGAGCAGATTTTAGTTAAAGTGCTAAAGGAGGCTAAGATAGTGAAATCAAATTCAGCAATCCCATGAATTTTTGGCCGATTTTGGGCTAAAAATGAGGTAAAATCAGGTCAAAAATGGCCTAAAATCAGGTGATTTCGGGCCATTTTTAGGCAAAATAAGGCTGATTATTCTTTTACTCTTTCGACATATTCACCGGTTTTTGTGTTTATACGGATCAATTCTCCTTCATTTACAAATAAAGGAACACTAATTGTAGCACCTGTTTCCAATGTTGCTGGTTTTAAAGTGCGGGTAGCAGTATCACCTCTTAATCCCGGTTCACAATAAGTAATCTTTAAAACAATTTTATCAGGTAATTCTGCGCCAAGGATCTGGTCATTTTCGGTATTGATCAAAACACCTACTTCCTGGCCTTCTTTAAGATATTGAGGAGCATCTATAGCAGATTCCTGCAAGGGCTATTTGCTCAAAAGTCTCAGTATCCATGAAGTTATAACCCGTATCATCTTTATACAAGAACTGGTAAGTCCGTCTTTCCACCCGTACAGGATAAATAGTATCACCGCTATTCCATGTTTTTTCAATAGAACGGTTATTATCCACTCCTTTTAATTTTGCCCATACTTTAGCTGCTGCACGGGCTGTTTTATTTTCACCAAATTCCACCACAGTGTAAAGACTGCCATCCAGATTCAGGATCATTCCGCGGCTGATATCTGCTGTATGTTGCCATAATGATTTATTTGAAATTTTAATCCAAAAATTGAGGCGCAAAGATAAGGCAGGGAAGCCTGACGGCAAAGAGAAAAAAGCCTCATCCATTATTTTTCAAACAAGCTCATATCATGCAACTATTACCTTGTTAAACCGTCACAATAAAACCGACGGAAAGAATATTAATTTTATTTTTGAATAATTATGAAAAAACAATTTCTTCTTGCTATTCTGACCTTGACTACAGTTGTAGCTATTGCACAAACTGATTCCACCAAGTTGCCTGCCTATAAAAGGTTTCCCGACTCTTCCCCCTGTGAAATTGTTATTAACAGATAGTGTCGGACATTTCTACAAAAGAAAATTTTAGTAAAAGAAATCCTGTTCTCATCATATTATTCAACCCCGAATGTGAGCATTGTCAAAAAGAAACTGAAGAAATACTGGACAGCATTGATCGCTTTAAAAAAATTCAGATCGTAATGGCCACCATGATGCCTTTTGATAAGATGACCACGTTTTATAAAAAATATAAACTGGCTAGATTACAATAACATCGTGGTTGGGCAGGATACGCAATATTTTTTGCCGGTCATTTTATATGGTCAGTAATCTTCCCTTACCTCGCCTTTACGATAAAAAAGGAGAATTGATCACAACATTTGAAGGCGCCGTGCCAATTCACAAGGTTCTGGAAGAATTTAATAAATAATTCTTCCTGAATGATCAACGTCAGAAAACAGCTGCCCAATCAACTTTCCTTATACCTTTGCACGATAAACTAATTCTTTCACTCTATAAATTTTTATTTAACATGAAAGTAACTGTTGTAGGCGCCGGCGCAGTTGGAGCAACCTGTGCCGATAATATTGCCCGTAAAGAATTGTGTACAGAACTTGTATTGCTTGATATTAAAGAAGGTCTTGCTGAAGGTAAAGCACAGGATATGATGCAAACCGCTACACTTCTTGGTTTTGATACAAAAATTACCGGTTCCACCAATGATTATTCAAAAACTGCCGGAAGTGATGTAGTAGTCATCACATCCGGTATTCCCCGCAAACCGGGTATGACACGTGAAGAACTGATCGGCACCAATGCAGGTATTGTAAAAGGTGTTTGTGAAAATATTTTAAAACATTCTCCCAATGCCATCATCATTGTTATCAGCAACCCGATGGATACAATGACCTACCTGGCATTGACATCAACCGGGCTTACCAAAAAACAGGATCATTGGTATGGGTGGTACTCTTGACAGCGTCGATTCAAATATCAATTGAGTCTGCGTTTAGTTGCAGCCCTGCTGATCTGAATGCGATTGTAGTCGGCGGTCATGGCGATACCACGATGATACCGCTGATCCGTTTTGCTACCTGGAACAGTGCTCCGGTTACAAAATTTTTATCTGCAGAACAACAAAAGCAAATTGTAAATGATACGATGGTTGGCGGTGCTACATTGACTAAATTGCTCGGCACTTCAGCCTGGTATGCACCCGGCGCTGCAGGAGCAGCATTGGTAGAAGCGATTGTTCGGGATGAGAAAAAATTATTTACCTGCTGTGTTGCATTGGATGGAGAATATGGGCAAAAAGATATTTGCCTTGGTGTTCCTGTGGTCATTGGCAAAAATGGCTGGGAAAAAATTGTTGATTTTGGATTGAATGCAGAAGAACAAGCAGCATTTAATAAAAGTGCAGATGCAGTAAGAAGCATGAATGATGTGTTGAAGACATTATAAACTATAATCCCTATGTCTTAATGAAAGCCTTCCATTTTGCGGAAGGTTTTTTTTATTTCACTATCTTAAAACAGAAACGATTTAATTTTCCTTCAAAATCAAATGGAGTGGTTGCGATTGTAATATCTTTTATGGAAGCAGCCAGAATTTTTTCTTTATCCAAAATAAATTTTCTGTAGTTGGTGCTGAAAAATAAAATTCCCCCTTTTTTCATTGATCGGAGACAGACATTGATCAATGCCACATGATCCCGTTGAATGTCCAGGAAATCTTCCATCCTTTTGCTGTTACTGAACGTTGGCGGATCCATATCACCAGATCAAAATAACCTGGCTCCATTTCTTGCAAATTCTGTTTTACATCCGCTGGCACATATCTGTACTTATTGGCATCATCAAATCCGTTCAATTGCATATTCCGTTCTGCCCATTTCAGATAAGTATTGGAAAGATCAACCGTAATTACTTCTGAGGCTCCTCCTGCAGCCGCATAAACAGAAAATGATCCTGTATAAGCAAAAAGATTCAGCACTCTTTTATTTTTACTTTCTTCACGAATCATTTGCCTGGTAAGCCGATGATCCAGAAATAAACCTGTATCTAGATAATCGCTGAGATTAACAATAAATTTCAATCCATTTTCTTCAATAATGAATTCATTTTTCTTCTCCCCTATTTTCTGATACTGGCCTGTTCTTCCTGCCTTTCTTTGTCGCAACTTTAAATAAATGTTTTGCTTCCGAACGGATAAAATTTCTGAAACGACAGCAAGGCTTTTATCCAACCACTTGTCATGCTCTTCATCCGTCATGCCATGACGGCGCTTATATTCAGCTACATATAAATATTTGCCATAAAATTCAATGCAGAATGGAAATTCAGGCAGATCATGGTCGTAAACCCGGTAACAACTGACCGATAACCTCCTGGCCTGCTTACTCAAATGGCGATAAACTTTCTGAAGCCGGTTGCGAAACATTATAAATTTTTCTTCCTGCACTATAAATTATTAGCCGGTTTTACGAAATTCGTGGTCTTCATTTTATTTTATGTATGCCATTGTAGATATTGAAACCACCGGGGGGTATGCTGCTGCAAATGGCATTACAGAAATTTCCATTCATGTATTTGACGGGAACAAAATAGTGGAAAAATTTGAAACCCTTATAAACCCCTGCCAACCGATCCCAAGGTATATACAGGCCTTGACAGGAATCAACGATGAAATGGTGGCCGATGCACCAAAGTTTGAAGAAATAGCTGAAAAAATTTATGCTATTCTTCATGATAAAATTTTCATTGCTCACAATGTCAATTTTGATTATTCTTTTATCAAAGAAGGATTACAGGAAGCGGGTTATTCATTTAACAGTAAAAAACTTTGCACTGTAAGGCTAAGCCGAAAAATATTTCCTGGTTTTCCTTCTTATAGCCTGGGCAATCTTTGCCAGTCACTTCAAATAACCATAACTGACCGGCACCGGGCTGGCGGCGATACCGAAGCCACCGTAAAAGTTTTTCAGAAACTTTTAGAAAATGATAAAGGACAGCATATACAAAAAAGTCTGCTGCGCAATTCAAAGAGAAGGCATGCTGCCGCCCAATGTTCCGAAAGAACATTTTGAAAAATTGCCTTCACTTCCCGGCATTTATTATTTCCATGATGACAAAGGGAAAATTATTTATGTAGGCAAAGCCACGGAATATCCGCTACCGGGTCAACAGTCATTTCAGCAATAATTCTGAAAGCCGGCAAAAACAAAATTTCATTCGTCACACTTATTCGATCAGTTTCAAAACCTGCGCTACAGAACTAATGGCATGTATACTGGAATCAACAGAAATAAAAAAACTATGGCCCATTTTTAATTATTCGCAAAAAAGATGGGAAGATGTTTACGGCATATTTTCATACGAGGATCAGAATGGATACCTGCGACTGGCAATTGAAAAAAATAAAAAATATATCAGCCCCGTTTATACTTTTCATTATTTAGTGGATGGCCATGCAGTCTTGCGAAAATTGATCAATGAATTCAACCTTTGTCCTAAGCTATGTTTTTTGCAAACTGACAACGAACCTTGTTCTGCTATGGCTGAAGAAAAATGCTTTGGCGCATGCGAACGGAAAGAAAAACCTAAACGCTATAATAAAAGAGTGATGCAGGCTATTCAATCTCTTTCAGTTCAACCTTCATATGCTATTATTGATAAGGGACTAAAAGAAGATGAGCAGTCCTGCGTCCTAGTCTGCAATGGTCAATTTTATGGAATGGGCTATGTACCTTCAGATACTCCGGTCACCGACCCACAACAGTTAAAAAATTTTATTGCCCCATATAAAGAAAACAGCTTCATCCGTAACCTTGTGAGTGGTTATGCTGCGAGATTCCCCTCAAAGATCATTTCTTTTTCAAATGAGATTTTTCAATCCAGCCATTGAAAATTTTCACTCACTGGCATATTACTGAACACATGAGCTACTTCAGGAGGCGGGGTCATCAATTTTCGTTTCACCGTATCGATCCAGGCCCCGTCCACAGTGAGAATGGCTGCAACAGTATCTCCATTTTTCAAAACGCTATGCTGAATACTCCAACGGGAATAGTCTCTTTTTGCTTTAAGCAATTGAAGATTGATTGTAACCGGGTCGTTTAAAAGGATTTCTTTTCTGAAAATACATTCCTCTCTGAACAGTATCGGGCCAAAATTGAGTTTTATCATCACTTCAGAAGTAAGACCGTATGCGATCAAAAATTCAATTCGGCAAAAGGCGCCCCAATCATAATACACAGAATGACGCAAATGAAAATTCGGATCCAAGTCAGACCAGCGAACCTGCACTTCTTTTATAAAATGTTCCATCAGGTGATTTTTATTTCCCGGAATCGGTAAAAAAATAAAGCTGCTATGGTACAGATCCCGGTGACAGTGTACCAGAGCACATGATATCCAAAATGGTTGATGATTTGCGAACCGATCGTAGGCGCCAGTACATGCGCCAGTGAAAATGAAATCGTGAAAATAGATGCGTACTGCCCTCTGTTATGTTCTTTACTTCGTGCCACCCAATAGGTGTTGATATATGGGAACATCAGCATTTCTCCTAAAGTTATAATGAGCATACTTAATATTGCAATTTCAGCTGTAGATGCAATATTTAACGAAAGATAAGACAAGCCGATTAAGAATGCGCCGATGCTGATATAGGTTGTTGTTGGCCTTTTGCCTTCCAGTTTATATACCAATATCATTTCTACAAGGGCAATGATCAGGCCGTTCATGCCAAGGATCATTCCGATAAACGATTCGTTCAGATGTACCCGTTCTTTAAAATAAACCGGTACTAGGCTAAAGATCATGAGGAAACAAAACGCCACTAAAAAAACGCAAAACATAAATCGCAGGTACACTGCATCCCGGTACACCGATTCTTTTTTAGGAATTTTAATTTGTTCATGTGGTTGTGTTAATTGCTTTTTTACAGGTTTTAAAAAGATCCGCAACAATATAGCTGCAATGATACATGTAATTCCATCTACCCAAAAGAGCCACAGATAGCTTATTGATGAAAGTATGCCACCCATTGCCGGACCGATGGAAAATCCAAGATTCACAGCAAGGCGATTCAATGAATAAGACCTGGTTCGATTTGTCTCATCGCTATATGCTGCTATGGCAGCGGCATTGGCTGGGCGAAAAGATTCGCCAACAGAACTCAGAATAAAAATACAAAGCCCGATATGCCAGAGGGTTCGCATTTGGCCGAGCACAATAAACATAACCCCATTAAAAAAAAGACTCCAGAATTGGACCGGATAAAAACCGATCTTATCAGAAATTCTGCCACCGGCAAATGCCCCCAGGATAGATCCCATGCCATAAGCTGCCATCACTAATCCTGCCTGGGCAATGGAATAATGAAGATGATAAGTAAGATATACGGTCATAAAAGGGATGACCATGGTGCCGCTTCGGTTTACAAACATCACCAATGCCTGCCACCAGATAGATCGGGAAAGTCCTGAATAAGCATTTCGATACAATGCAAGAGAAGAACGGATCATAAGCTTTGCGAAATTAATTCATTGGCAATATTCGAATTCGCCGGTCAACCTTTATTTTTGTGCATTAATCGAATAATATGAAAAAACTAATTCTAATCCTATCGGTGTGTTTTCTTGTGACAAATTCTATCCTGGCACAACCTGGCTCTAAGACGAAAACTGTTGCTAAACCCCCGGCTCCTAAAACAATGCTGAAGTCTTTTGAAGACTCTGTGAGTTATGCCTGCGGAATGTCTTTCGCTAATTATTACAAAGGACAAGGTGTAAAAAAAATTAACACAGCATATCTTTCTAAAGCTGTCAATGATGTTTTAACTGGAAAAACTGTAATGTTCAGTGATGAGATAGCGAATGAGATCATGAATAAATACATGTTCCAATTGCAGGCAGAAAAGGTGAGACCTGCAATTGATTCGGGAAGAGCATTTTTAGAAGCAAACGAAAAAAGGCCCGGCGTAAAGACTACTGGAAGTGGATTGCAATATGAAGTCATCACAGAAGGAACAGGTGAAAGGCCTGCTATCAATGATAGTGTGACTTGTAATTACAGGGGAACTCTACTCAATGGAACAGAGTTCGACAATTCATATACAAGAGGTGAGCCGATCACTTTTTCTTTGCGGAGAGTGATTCCCGGGTGGACTGAAGGATTGCAATTGATGACAGTAGGTTCCAAATACAAATTTTACGTTCCTTACAATTTGGCTTATGGCGAATTTGAAAACGGGCCCATACCCGGTGGATCCGCATTGATCTTTGAAATAGAGTTATTAGCTATCAGAAAAGGTACTGCTCAATAATGAGAAAAGTTGAATCACATATAGAAATTCATCAACCTGCTTCAAAAGTTTTTGATGCATTTACGGAACTCCATCTGCTTAAAGGTTGGTGGGGAGTAGAAAAATGCCTGATAGAAAAGAAACAAGGCGGCCTTTATTCACTGGCATGGGATATTTCCGAAAAGGGTTTTCATTACATATCAACAGGTGTCATTACAGTTTATATCCCGGGAAAAGAATTGCTGATCGATCATTTCGTATACTTTAATCCGGAGAAAAGAATCCTTGGCCCCACTTATCTTGGAATCCGCTTGCAGGAAAAAGATGGTTATACATCAGTTCAACTCACCCAGGGCAATTATCAAACCGGCGGCGATTGGGATTGGTTTTATGATGGAGTGAGACTTGCCTGGCCAAAAGCTTTGGAAAAACTAAAAGAATTTCTGGAACGTTGATCGTGCAGATTAATCAACGGGAAGTTTTTAATTTTTCTTTTACCAGCTCCATTGCTTTCTTAAACTGTTCTTCTTCGGTTAAGTTCGTGTTATCCAGGGTAACTGCGTCTTTTGCTTTTCGTAAAGGGCTTACTTTCCTGTTGGAGTCAATGTAATCTCTCATTTCGAGATTTGTCTTTACTTCTTCTAAAGTGATATTTGGATTTTTCTCAAAGAGCTCTTTGAATCTCCTTTCTACTCTTACAGCATTATCGGCTGTCATAAAAATCTTTAGCTCTGCTTTCGGAAAAACAACAGTGCCAATATCCCGGCCATCCATTACGATCCCTTTTTCTTTTCCCATTTTTCTTTGTTGCGCTACTGCGAATTCTCTTACTTCTTTGATCGCTGCTACATCACTAACTTTCTCTGCAATCACAAGATCACGGATAACATACTCAACGTTTTCTTCGTTGAGGTGAATTTCTGTGGCTTTGCTGTTAGGAATAAAGATGAACTGAAGGTTGATATTTTTCAGCGCCTGCTTTACTTCTTTTTTACTGGTCCAGTCAACATGATTTCTCAGAAAATATAATGTGATAGCACGGTACATGGCGCCGCTGTCAATATATACATAATCCAATGCCTTTGCCAGTTGCTTGGCTAATGTGCTTTTGCCACAGGCAGACCATCCATCTATGGTAATGATGATTTTCTTCATAAAGAATGATGGAACAAAAATGCAAAAAATAAAGGAGGCTACCCAATGTTCTCCCAACTAAAAACTCAGGGCTGCTGATTTGCGCAATAGTAATTTCCACGCACCATTTTTATCAGGGTTAAACCACATATCAGTATTCAAATAAAACCGGTGAGCTGTTGAGTAGTGAGGAGCTGTATGAATTGAAAGGCGGGATATAATAATTGCCATCTTTCCGTCACAGTGAAAATCCGTTTTGTAAAAATCATAGTTGAATGTGATGAGTCGGAATTTTTCAAAAAGAAACTCCATCCATTTGCTCTTGTCAATAAAATAGCTTTTCAGCGTGTCATTCACCAAAACAAAATCATCATGAACCAATTCCGAAAAAGAATTCCGATCTCCTTCTTTCCAGGCGGCCATCAGTTCCACAGAAAGTTCTTGCAGCGTTGCAATTTTACCGGCGGCAGTATTGCTTTTCTCAACTAACATACCAAATAAAACTAAAAGGTCATCTGCAATCAGCAAATGACTTTATAAAGCTATGTAATTTTTATTATGCCTTTGACTTTTCTTCTACCGTCTTGTCAAATGAGAATTTTAATTTATTATTTTCTTTATCCAGATCTGCAATCAAGCATATCCCCGGCTTTTACATGCAGATTCAGTATTTCCTCTGCCAGTGGATCTTCCAGGTATTTCTGAATGGCACTGTGTAATGGACGGGCGCCAAACTGCTGATCATATCCTTTATCAGCAAGGAATGCTTTTGCATCTTCGGTTAATTCCAGACTGAAATCCAAGATTGCTCAATCGCTTCATCACACCTTTCATCAAGATATCAATGATCTGGAAGATATTTTCCCTGGTCAGGCTGTTGAAGATCACCACATCATCAATACGGTTCAGAAACTCCGGTGAGAAAGTGCGTTTCAGCGCTTTTTCAATAACAGCTTTATTATTTTCATCTTCATTCTCGACTTCTGGACTGGGTAGCAAAACCAACACCATCTCCAAAATCTTTTAACTGGCGGGCACCAATATTCGATGTCATGATGATCAACGTATTCTTGAAATCAACTTTTCTGCCTAAGTCCATCAGTCAACTGACCATCATCCAGTACCTGCAATAAGATATTATAAATATCCGGATGTGCTTTTTCAATTTCATCCAGCAGAATAACACTATAAGGTTTGCGACGTACTTTTTCTGTCAAGCTGTCCGCCTTCTTCATAACCTACATATCCCGGAGGTGCACCGATCAAACGGCTCACGGTAAATTTTTCCATGTATTCACTCATATCAATTCGGATCAGTGCATCTTCTGAATCGAACATATATCTTGCCAATGCTCTTGCCAATTCTGTTTTACCAACACCGGTAGGACCAAGGAAAATAAAAGTACCGATTGGTTTTTTGGGATCTTTTAATCCAACCCGGTTCCGCTGAATAGCTTTTACCACTTTTTGCAATGGCTTCATCCTGTCCAACCACCATTTCCTTCATATCATCTGCCATCTTACGCAGCTTTTCTGTTTCGGCTTCCACCATTCTTTTCACAGGAATACCTGTCATCATGCTCACCACTTCAGCAATATCTTCTTCACCGATCGGGTAACGTTTGTGTTTGCTTTCTTCTTCCCAATCTGCTTTTGCTTTTTCCAGGTCTTCCTGCAAACGTTTTTCTGTATCTCGTAAAGAAGCAGCTTCTTCAAACTTCTGGCTTTTTACCACTTTATTCTTTTCATTCTTTACATCTTCAATCTTCTTTTCCAGATCAACAATATTCTGCGGAACATTGATATTTTTCAAATGCACTCTTGCTCCTACTTCATCCATTACATCAATGGCTTTATCGGGTAGTAAACGATCAGTAATATAACGGTCACTCAGTTTTACACAGGCATCAATTGCATCATCACTATAAGTTACATTATGATAATCTTCGTATTTGGATTTGATATTATTCAAGATCTGGATCGTTTCATCCACACTTGGCGGATCTACCATTACTTTCTGAAAACGACGATCCAATGCACCATCTTTTTCAATATACATTCTGTATTCATCCAGTGTAGATGCACCAATACATTGTAAGTTCACCTCTTGCCAATGCCGGTTTGAAAATATTGCTAGCATCCAATGAACCACTGGCTCCACCTGCACCAACAATAGTATGTAATTCATCAATGAAAAAGATCACATCACGGTTCTTTTCCAGTTCATTCATGATGGCTTTCATTCTTTCTTCAAACTGGCCACGGTATTTTGTACCGGCTACCAATGCAGCAAGGTCAAGTGAGATAACTCTTTTATCAAACAATACTCTTGAAACTTTTCTTTGTACAATACGAAGGGCAAGACCTTCCACGATAGCTGTTTTACCCACACCGGTTCACCGATCAGAATCGGGTTATTCTTTTTTCGACGGGAAAGTATCTGTGAAACTCTTTCAATTTCTGTTTCACGGCCAACAATAGGATCCAAGGCTCCCATTTCTGCCAGCTTGGTAATATCCCGTCCAAAATTATCCAGCACAGGTGTTTTGCTTTTTGCAGCTGCCCTGCTTGGCGGCTTCCTTTTTGCTGAGAATATTTTTTTTCTTCATCAAAATCATCATCATTTTCATCGGTAAATTCGGCACGGGGATCATTGGATTTTACAATTCCCAATTCCTGCCTGAAAAGATCATAGTCCACATCAAACTGATTTAAGATTTGTGTAGCAATATTTTCTTTATTCTTAAGAATAGAAAGCATCAGGTGTTCTGTTTCCACCGTTGCGCTTTTTAAAGCTTTTGCTTCCAGCACTGTTACACGAATCACTTTTTCGGCCTGTTTGGTCAGCGGAAGACTATTGATATTGGCAATATTTTTTCCTGTTTTATCTTTTACTGCCAATTCAATTTCTTTTCGCAATTCATAAAGATCAACATTAAAACTTTTCAGGATGCGGACGGCTGTATTATCTCCTTCCCGGATCAACCCGAGCAAGAAGATGTTCGGTACCGATAAAATCATTTCCTAACCGCAATGCTTCTTCCCTGCTGAACGAAATGATCTCTTTTACCTGTGCTGAAAAATTATTATCCATTTTTAAGATAATTGGTTGTGATACAATATTAACAAATAAATTTGGCTACTAGTTTTCCTCGTAATTATAAACGGAATGTTGATAAACTTCAGATTTACTATGCAGGTCAAAACAGATACCAAAGAGAAATTTCATGTCATCACGCTGCCGGGACCCTCACTTTCTGCTACTATGACAGAAGAATTGAGCTGATTGTTTGCTGCCCTACCTGCAAAATGACGTTAAAAACGTAGTGCTGATATTAAAAGACATTGAAACCATAGATAATGCTGCTGCGGAAAAACTGGTAAAAATTCAGCAAAAATTCTATGAAAATAATGCTTCTTTTGTTATTTGTGAACTGCAAAAACCGGTTGAAGAATTTCTTGATCAAAATGAACTTTTGGAGATGATGAATGTTACACCTACCGAAAGTGAAGCCTGGGATATCGTGCAGATGGAAGAAATTGAAAGAGAAATGCTGGATGAGGAAGGTAATTGAACTAATCATCGGATTTGGCTATTAGATTTTATTCAATGATATCATAACATCCCGAATTATAATTATGATCTTAATGCAGCCAATAATTGTCTAAATCCGGTCTTTACACTCAACAATGCGGGTTCAATACCACCTAATTCCTAATTTCGCTCATGCTCGCTGTCACTATTCTTGGTAATAATTCTGCAGTTCCGGCATTTGACCGGCATCCTACCAGCCAGGTAGTTACAATTGATGGTAACAATTTCCTGGTAGATTGCGGTGAAGGTACACAGATTCAAATGATCAATTACAAAATCCGCCGTAGCAAAATATCTCATATTTTTATTTCTCATCTTCATGGTGATCATTATTTCGGTTTGCTCGGTCTTGATCAATTCATTTGGTTTGTTGAGTCATCAGCAGGAACTGCATGTATTTGCCCCTGTCACCTTTACAACAACTCATCGAACTGCAATTGAAAGTAGCCGATACCTCACTTCCGTATCGATCTTTATTTTCATACCATCCGTAATGAAGGAATTGCTTGGTTGATGAAGAAAAATTTTCCGTGAAATGTTTTCGTACCAATCACCGCATAGAATGTTATGGATTTGTTTTTACAGAGAAAAAAAGACCACGAAAACTGATTACCGGAAAAAGCAAAAGAATATGAAATCCCTGCTTCATTTTTATGAACGACTGACAGATGGAGAAGATTATACCAAGAAAGACGGAACGGTTGTAAAAAATGAATGGGTAACAGAAGAAGGCGCCAAAGGAAAAGTATATGCTTTTTGTGCCGATACAAAATATGATGAATCCATCATCCCGCATATTGAAGATGCAGACATGATCTATCATGAAACCACTTATCTCGACAACCTTGCATGAAAGAGCGATAGCACGTTTTCATTCTACATCAAACAGGCAGCGTTGATCGCAAAAAAAGCCAATGTAAAAAAATTACTGATTGGTCATTTCAGCAGCAAGTATGATACACTTGAAGAATTTGAAAAAGAAGCCAGAGAAGTTTTTGAAAATACAGAACTGGCGCTGGAAGGAGTGACTTATAGGGTTTGAAAGGTTTAAGAAGTTTTAAAAATCAGAAGCCTTTGTTTTCAGAAGATTCAGTTCAGGAGCCATTGATAAAATAATGGAAATTCTTTTCGCCAGCTTTGTTCATTATGTTTTCCATCATCCCTGATAACTGCCGTCATTTTTGAATGAGAAACTTTATTCATCCCATCCATAGCTTTCAACATGTCCTGAACCATCGAATCGCTTTCTTTTTTGCCTGCGTAGAAATAAATTTTTGACTTCACAGCTTTACCTTTCTGCTTTATGTCAGTAAAAATTTTTGGCCCTACCCAAAATGCCGGAGAAAAAACTCCTGCCCCGCCAAATACATTTGGATATTTAAGAACAGCATACATGGAGATCAATCCTCCCATCGAACTGCCGGCAATGAATGTATTATTTTTATCCTGCAGCGTCCGGTATTTTTTATCAATAAATGGTTTCAATGTTTTTACAAGGAAATCCACATATTGATTTCCTTCTCCTTTATTGGAAGAAGAATTAGCCGCAATGCCTGTTAGAGAAAAATTATAAGGACAATATTCATTCAGGCGTTTATCCAGCCATTATCGATGGCGACCACAATACACTTTTTTCTCATCGTATCCAGGAATTCATCCACACCCCATTCACCGGCATAGGATGTAGCATCATCAAATACATTTTGCCCGTCATGCAGGTACAAAACAGGATATCTTGCTTTGGAAGAAGCATATCCTTCGGGTAAATAGATCCAGACTCTTCTCGTTCGATGTAATTGAGGAATCCAGAAAGCTGTAGTCCAAAATGTGAACATTTTTATCGGCTGTACTTGTTCTTGTTGCCTTCACCGAAGAAAATGATCTTTCCATCCTTCAACATTGATCACAACAGTTGTATCGGATGTCACAGTAAGGTTCTGTTGGGAACGTCAGCTCCGCCTGATTGCATTCTACTTTATCCCAACTCCTTTGGTCATTTTATATTGATAAGACCCATTGTTCAACTTTCGAATCAAGTTGATAATTACCTTTTTCGGTTTTGAAGAATTCAAAATTTTTATCCTGAGGATTCCAACCATTAAAAGAACCGGCAAGATAAATCTCAGTATTTTCGGGTTGATCAACGGGCAATGAATGAATTTGGAAATGAATTCTATTCTGAGCCGATGCTGCTACTGTAGAAATAATAAAAGAAACTAAAATTATTATTTTTCGAGTCATATAACCCTTATATAGTTTTCATCAACTCCCTGATCTTTTGCATGATGTTTCTCACTGACTTTCCAAACCGGTTGGCGAAAATAATTTCTGCATAATCCCATTTCAGAAAGATAAGCTTTTACACCGCTGGGGCTGCCTTCAGCAAACATGGAAGCAATGATATCGATGTATTTATAATGAAGTTTCTGTGCTTCTGTCAAATTTTCCTGCAAGGCAAAGACGAACCATATCCGAATAATCCTTTGGATAAGCATTGGCCACAACAGAGATCAAACCTTCTGCTCCGCATGCGATCATGGGCAATGTAATGGGATCATCGCCACTGATGCACCATAAAATCAGCCGGTTTGTTTTTGATGATCTGCATTGATCTGGTCAAAATTGCCGCTGGCTTCTTTGGTAGCAAAAATATTTTTGCATTCATTTGCGATTCGTAAGCTGTGTTTCTGCCGTTACATTCATTGCCTGTACGTGAAGGAACATTATACATGATGATCGGCAACGGCGTTATTGTATTCAATGCATTTTGTAATGCTGAAAAATTCCTTCCTGGTTTGGTTTATTATAATAAGGAGAAACAGAAAGAATAGCATCATATCCTTTCAGATCAAAGTTTTTGAATCCTTCCAATCACTTCATGTGTATCATTTCCGCCAATACCGGCTACTAATGGTATCACGGCCTGCATTGACTTCTTATTGACAAAAGAAAAAACTTCCTGCTTTTCTTTTCCATGAATAGTGGCACTTTCACCGGTAGTTCCCAAAACAACTAAATATTCTCACTTTACCATTAATCCAGAATTAATGAGTTTTTGAAAACTGTCCCAGTCAATTTTTCCATCCTGGATGAAAGGAGTAACAATAGCAATACCTGTACCTGTAAATTTTTTTCTGAGAGACATATCTTGGAATTAAGAATTATAAATTTATTATTGTTAGATTAGAATTACCGAAGTTGAAGTGAGTGACACAACAACGATAACCAAGAGAATTACTGACGCTGGTAATTCATATCTTATACTTCCTGACGCTCAATCCACTTCTTCCCAAAATCCCATTTTTCCAAATTTCTCAATCCGTTGATTAATTCGTTGTTCCGCAGTGATTTGTTTTAATTCCTTCAATCACCGGTATCAAATAATCTTTTAAGTATCTGTGCTGCTTCATCATAATCCCAATGTGCACCACCTACGGTTCAGGAATAATTCCATCAATCAATCCAAAGCCAAGCATTTTATCTGCAGTAAATCTTAATTGTTCTGCTGCTATTTCTTTTTTATCCCAGCTGCGCCATAAAATAGATGAACAACTTTCGGGATGAAATAACCGTATACCAGGTATTTTCCATCATAAACACTCTGTCGCCAACACCAATTCCCAATGCTCCACCACTGGCACCTTCACCAATGATGACACAGATCACCGGCACTTTCAACCGGATCATTTCATAAATATTTCTGGCAATGGCTTCTCCCTGTCCTCTTTCTTCTGCTTCCAGACCGGGATAAGCACCGGGTGTATCAATTAATGTAATAACTGGTTTATTAAATTTTTCAGCCAGTTTCATCAGTCGCAAGGCTTTGCGATAACCTTCCGGATTTGCCATTCCGAAATTTCGCATCTGCCTCGTTTTGGTATTGATCCCTTTTTGCTGACCAATGATCATTACTGTTTCTCCATCCAGTGATGCAAATCCGCCCACCATGGCTTTATCATCTTTTACATTCCGGTCGCCAAATAGTTCCACAAAATTGGTGGTCATTTTATCAATATACTTCAGGGTATAGGGCCTGTCGGGATGACGGCTCAGTTGTACCCGTTGCCAACTGCTTAGATGTTGAGTGATCTCTTTTCTTTTTTCAAGAATGCTTTCCTGTAATTTGCCGATAGCATCGCTCATATCCACTTTCGTCTTTTCGGCAGTATGTTTCAGCTTCTCGATCTCATCAATCAGGTCTTTGATCGGCTTTTCAAAATCCAGAAACTGTCTGTTGGCATCGGTTGGCATAGGCTATAAAATGAGCGGCTAAATTAAGGATTAAATAATAATGAGAATTTTACCGATAAAATATGCTGGTTTCAAAGGATTTTTGAATTCAAAACTTTTTGGCGAAAAAGAGTAGCAAGCCTATCTTTGCCGTCCCTGAATTCAAAACGAACGGATCGGTAGTTCAGTTGGTTAGAATGCTGCCCTGTCACGGCCGAGGACTCGGACGGGTTCGAGTCCCGTCCGGTCCGCCAAAAGTTCTTTATGTATTTTGTGTATATAATTCAAAGTGAAACTGACGGAAGCTATTACATAGGTTTTACTGAAAATCTTCAAAAAAGAATTTCAGAACACAACCCCGGTAATACAAATTACACTAGCAAGAAAATGCCATGGAAATTAGTTTACTTTGAATCCTTTGGCAATAAAACTGACGCTTTGAAAAGGGAAAAACTTCTAAAGCGTCGAAAAAATAAAGATTTTTATCAGCGATTGATAAATAATCAGGATCGGTAGTTCAGTTGGTTAGAATGCTGCCCTGTCACGGCAGAGGTCGCGGGTTCGAGTCCCGTCCGGTCCGCCAACCATAACCAAAGTGCTTGTGAAAACTTCACAGGCATTTTTTTTGAAAAACACTATTCAATAAATCTATGATGAAAAAACTAAAAAGCGTTTCTATCGCAATTATTACTGTGTTTCTTTACCTGCTGCATCTGCCTTTTGCTCTTGCAAAATCTGCTACAGGAGTAAAATGGTTTCATGATCCCCATGCTAATAAAACCGCCAAAACGAATTCCGACCTGCCGGTTAGAAATGTCAACAGAAAATCAGTTTATGATAGCTTGCATCTCGAATTGGCAGGATTAAACCGCAAAGCTTTTGAATATGCAAAAAAAGGATTTTTAAAACTTAAAGAACAGGGCCGGATCATTAATGATAGCATTCTCTCAATTGTTGATTTCAGTCAGCCCAGCAGTAACAAAAGACTTTATATCCTTGATTTGAAAAATTATAAGATCCTTTTTAACACATTGTTGCCCATGGAAGAAATTCCGGTAAAGAATGGGCTAACTCTTTTTCAAACCGCCCCCGATCTAACAAAAGCAGCCTGGGATTTTATATTACCCAAGAAACTTATGATGGCAAAAAAGGTTACTCCTTAAAACTGGAAGGCATTGAAAATCAGGCATAAACGATAATGCTTATGAAAGAGGCTTGTAGTAATTCACGGCGCTAATTATGTAAGCCAGTCTTTCATCGATGCACAGGGATTCATCGGCCGCAGCGAAGGTTGTCCGGCTGTTCCTGTCAATGATGCCGAACCAATCATCAATCCAATCAAGGATGGCACTGCTGTTTATTTTATATCACCCCGATTCGTATTATTCAGCATCATTCTCCCGTACTTAACTTATGACTTTCCAGCATTCTTATATTCGCCTGCAGACTTTTCAATCTTTATCTTTGAGGATTAATTAATTGTTATGCTCAAGATTGGCGTTTTTGGGGTTGGCCATTTAGGAAAATTTCATCTGAATAACTGGAAAGAAATTCCGGATGTGGAATTGGTTGGTTTTTATGATCCCGATGATGATACTGCAAAAGATGTTTCTGAAAAATACCAGCTTGCCCCGTTTTCTGGATGCCGATACGTTGATGGATGCCTGTGATGCTGTTGATGTGGTTGCTCCTACCAATTTTCATTTTGAATTATGCGAAAAAGCCATAAAAAAAGGAAAACATGTGTTTGTAGAAAAACCTCTGGCCAATACAATGGAAGAAGCAGAGCAATTGGTAAAACTGGCCAGAAGAATCAGGTATAAAATTCCAGGTAGGTCATGTAGAAAGATTCAATCCTGCTTTTCTTGCTGTAAAAGATATGCAACTCAATCCGATGTTCATTGAAGTACACCGGTTGGCACAATTTAATCCAAGAGGAACAGAAGTGAGTGTGATCCTTGACCTGATGATCCATGACATTGATATTATATTGAGCATTGTAAAAAGTGATGTAAAAACTATTTCTGCCAGTGGTGTAGGTGTAATGACAGAAACACCGGATATCGCCAACGTACGGATTGAATTTCATAATGGTTGTGTCGCCAATCTTACCAGCAGCCGGATCTCCATGAAAAAAATGAGAAAGATGCGGCTGTTTCAGAAAGATGCTTATATCGGTATTGATTTTCTGAATAAAAAAACAGAAATCATCAAACTGAAAGAACCGCAGGATACCAATGTCTTTTGCTTTTGATATTGAAACACCTTCAGGCAAAAAAACAATTGCGATTGCCAATCCTGTCAGTTCCAGAAGTAAATGCCATAAAAAAAGAACTGGAAGAATTTAAAAATGCCATTACTAATAATACCAAAACAATTGTTTCAGAAATTGATGGGCTGATGGCAATGGATGTAGCCCACCAGATACTAGAAAAAATCGGCAACAATATTATTACTCACTGATGCGTTCCGGTAAACAAATATCCATTGCATGGTATGCTGTGATTGATTATATTACGGCCGCACTGGCATGGAGCTGTTTTTATTTTATTCGACAATGGCTATTAACAGGATAATGCTGAGCATAACCGATCAGTTACCGGTCGATGATAAATTTCTGGCTGAGCATTTTTCTTGATCCCCTGGTTGGCTGGCTTTATACTTACCTTGGTGGGTTCTTATCATTCCTTATATAAAAAATCAAGATTGTTTGAATTCACAATACATTTATCTGTAGCCTGATTGGCGTCATTATTCTTTTTTTTATTTTCGTCTTTAATGATGTAAAAAACGATTATTCTTATTATTATCTTGCTTTTCTCAGCTTACTTGGCTGTTCAGTTTATTTTCACGTTTACCGGCAGATGGATTTTACTGAATATAGTAAAAAGACAATTGCTCAGTGGCAAAGTTTATTTTAATACCCTGATGATCGGCAGCCAGGAAAATGCGATCCGTATTTATAAAGAAACAGAAAAAAATCTGCACGACTGAGGCTATCGCTATGCAGGTTTTGTAACACCTGATGATAAATGGCAAAAATGGAATTCATAAATTGATTCCCAAACTGGGTACCTTGATGACTTGGAAAAAATCATTGATAAAAATAATATCCAGCCAGGTAGTGCTGGCAATGGAAAAATCAGAACAATCATTATTGGAAAATATCATCAACCGGCTGAGTGAAAAAGATGTTGAAATAAAAATTCAACCTAATACACTGGATATTCTTTCCGGCTCTGTAAAAACCAGCAATGTAATGGGTGCCCCACTGATTGATCTGAAAACCGGGCTGATGCCCGAATGGCAACAAAATATTAAAAGATTGATTGATGTTATTGTTGCTTTATGCGGATTGATCACTACTTTCACCATTATGCTTATATGCAGCATTAAGGGTAAAACTTTCCTCAAAAGGACCGGTATTTTTATTCCCAGGAAAGAATCGGATTATAAAGGCAAAGCCTTTTACCATGTATAAATTCCGGTCCATGATTATTGATGCAGAAAAAAATGGACCTGCTCTTTCATCCGAAAATGATCCCCGCATTACCAAATGGGGAAAAACCATGCGCAAATGGAGATTGGATGAATTGCCGCAACTCTGGAATATTTTGATTGGTGAAATGAGCCTGGTAGGACCAAGGCCAGAACGACAATTTTATATTGACCAGATAATTTCCCGATTTCCCTTATTATAAATATTTGCTGAAAGTAAAACCCGGACTTGACCAGTTGGGGAATGGTGCAATTTGGTTATGCAGAAAATGTAGAAGAAATGATAGAACGAAGCAAATTTGATCTTCTATATATTGAAAATATTTCGCTGGCTCTTGATTTCAAAATCATGATTCATACACTGAGGATCATTTTTACAGGAAAAGGGAAATAATCGATTTTAGATTTCAGATTGCAGATTCTGCTACAGGAATTGCAATTAGATTTTATTTTTGAATAAACTCCAATCCTTTGAAAAAACTCACTTTTCTCTTTCTCATAGCTCAAAGCTCACTGCTTGTCGCCTTTGCCTCAATACTGGCAACAACAAGTCAATTACACTATTGATGTTTCTCTGAATGATAAAGAAAATACACTTGATGGTTTTGAAAAAATTGAATACATCAATAATTCACCCGATACATTAAAGTTCATCTGGTTTCATCTCTGGCCCAATGCTTATAAAAATGATAAAACTGCTTTCAGTGATCAGTTGCTTGAAAATGGAAATACCAAATTTTATTTTTCTGATAAAGAACAAAAGAGGTTATATCAACCGGCTGGATTTTAAAGTAAATAATATAACAGCAGCAACAGAAGATCATCCGCAGTATATTGATATTGTAAAATTAATTTTACCAACTCCATTGGCCCCGGGACAAAAATGTATCATTACCACTCCATTTCATGAAAAACTTCCTTATAATTTTTCAAGAGGCGGACATGATGGACAAAGCTACCAGGTCAACACAATGGTATCCCAAACCGGCTGTATATGACAGAAAAGGATGGCACCCGATGCCCTATCTTGACCAGGGAGAATTTTACAGTGAATTTGGAAGTTTTGATGTGCAGCATTACTGTTCCCAAAAATTATGTAGTAGCTGCCACCGGTGAATTGCAAAATGCAAATGAAAAAGAATGGCTGAAATCAAGAGCATCTTTTTCCTGGAAACCTGATTAAAGAAAAAATAAAAACAAAATTTGGCGGCATAAAAAATATTATTCACAGAGTTTCCACTCCTCTGACAGCAAACAAAAACATTTCAGTATAAACAAAATAATGTTCATGACTTTGCCTGGTTTGCTGATAAACGTTTTATTGTAAATCATGATACCTGCAAACTGGCATCGGGCAAAGTGATTGATGTTTTTACTTATTATACTCCGCAACATAAAAAGTATTGGCAAAATAGTGTTAAGTATTGTAAAGATGCTGTTCGTTATTATTCATCATCGTGTTGGTGAATATCCATACAATATTGTGCAGTGCTGTGCAAGGACCTGAAAGTTTTGGTGGTGGAATGGAATATCCGACCATCACTGTCATTTCTCCAGCTAGTCATCTGCAAAAGAACTGGATATTACCATTGCTCATGAAATCGGACACAACTGGTTTTATGGAATTCTGGCCAGCAATGAAAGAGATCATCCCTGGATGGATGAAGGGATTAATTCTTATTATGAACATGAATATTCCAAATGGAAATACGGATCATTTAATCCTACGGAAAAAGTATTGTTTGAAACAATGGCAGTAACAAAAAAGATCAGCCGATTGAAACTACTTCTGAAAAATTCAGTGTAATTAATTATGATCTTGTTGCTTATTATAAAACTTCTGAATGGATGCGATATCTGGAATCACAATTGGGCACGAAGCTTTCAACAAAGCCATGCAGGAATATTATCGCCACTGGCAATTTAAACATCCGCAACCGGAAGATTTTAAAAAAGTAATTGACAGAAAGTACGGGCAAAAATCTTGATTCTGTTTTTTCTTATCTCAACAAAACAGGAATATTGCCCAATGAAGAAAGAAAGGATCAAAACTTGTTGTTCTCTTTCAACACAATACACTTTTCGCATTATACTGCAATCCAACAAAAAATATTTTTTTGTTTAGCCCCGCATTGGCGTTCAATAGCTATGATAAATTCATGATCGGTGGATTATCACCAATTATAAATTGCCACCTACTCCATTTCAGTTTTTTGTTGCGCCGATGTATGCCACCGGCTCTAAAACATTTCACGGAATCGGAAATTGAATTATACATTTTTATCCCAATGGCACTTTCAGAAAAATTGATCTGTTTCTGAATGCGGTTCTACTTTCACAGATGAACGAGTTTACTGATTCAGCTGGTAAAAAAACTTTTCTGGCTTTTCAAAAAATTGTACCGGGCATCAGGTTCACTTTGAAAGAAAAAGATCCACGAAGCACATTACAATCGTTATATTCAATTGAAAACTTTTTTGATAGGCGAAGATGGTCTTCATTTTTACCGGGATACCGTTAATTAATGGAGTTGATACCAGCATTTTTAACAAATACAAAGCACGTCGGAAAAACAGGACATTGAATCAACTGCAGTTTGTTGTTGAAAACAACGGGTTTTATATCCTTATTCGGTGAATTAAAAATTGAACAAGGCAAGGATTTTGTACGTACTGCTTTTACCGGAAAATATTTTTTCAATTATCCCAAAGAGGGTGGTTTGGATGTTCGCTTATTTGCCGGAAAATTTTTCTATACCGGTTCCAAAACAATTACCAAACAATTTGAAACTGATCGTTATCATCTGAACATGACCGGCGCCAACGGCTATGAAGATTATACTTACAGTGATTATTTTATTGGCAGAAATAAATTTCGAAGGTATGGCCAGCCAGCAGATCATGATCAGAGATGGTGGCTTTAAAGTAAGAACCGATCTGTCTAGCCGATAAAGTAGGCAAAACAGATGACTGGCTGATAGCTGCAAACTTCAGTTCTACTATTCCTTCGCATATCAATCCATTGAATTTATTACCGGTAAAAATTCCGTTGAAACTTTTTGCAGATATTGGCACTTATGCTGATGCCTGGAAACAGAATACCGAAGCTTGATCGTTTCTATTTGATGCAGGGTTTCATATTCCATTGTTGAAACGAAACGATCAATATTTATATACCGCTTATTTACAGCAATGTTTACAGAGATTATATTCAAATCCACACTTGCAGAAAAAGAACCGGTTGCTGGAAAATATTTCTTTTTCTATTGATATTTCCAATTTCAGTTTCGGAAAATTTGAATACGCAATCTTTCTTTTTGATGAATGATGCAGTTCAACATACAATATCTTTCCCATAACAGAAATTGATAAGAGCAAATGGGATCGTTGTATTGATAATTCAGACAATGGTTTGATCTATGCTTATTCATTTTATCTTGATACAATGGCCAAACACTGGGATGCGCTTGGTGCTTGAATGATTATGAAGCGTGATGCCGCTGACCTGGAATAAAAAATATGGTATTCATTATTTGTACCAGCCTTTTCTTACTGCACAATTGGGAGTATTTGGAAATAATATTAATGCAGAATTGCTGAAACAATTTTTAGAAGCCGTCCCAAAAAAATTTCAGTACTGGGATATTTCCCTGAACCAGGAAAATGTTTTTCCTGTCGAAAACTTTCCGCTCTTACCAACGAAGTAATTATGTACTTGAACCTGAACAAACCTTATACAGAATTTATACAACAGATATAATGAAAATATTCAGCCGCAATATTAAAAAAGCAGAACAAGCGGTTGTATCAGTGCAAAAAGATTTTGATGTGGAAAAAGTAATTGAGCTTGCGTCTGCAACAAATGAAACAATTTGCTCATAAAGAATCTGACAGATGAATTGGATCGATTCAGAAAACTATACCAGAATTACTTCACCAGAGAAAAAGCGATCACTTATGGAATTTTTCTGCACAAGATCAATTGCTGGCTTCCTGTGTTTTCTTTTTTTCTCATAACAGAGCCTATTATATTTTAGTCGGCAATCATCCTGATGGGAAAACAATTGGTGCTTCACATGCACTGATTGATGCTTTTATTAAAGATCATGCAGGAAAAAAACTATTACTTGACTTTGAAGGTTCCGATATTCCCAGCCTTGCATTTTTTTACAGCAGTTTTGGATGCTGTGGAAGAAAAATATGCAGCGATAAGATTAAACCGGCTTGCCGTTTTATTTGAAATGGATGAAGAGATGATGTATGAAGTATGAAATCTGATGTTTCACTTCTGACCTATTGACTACTGACCTCTTACTTCTTACTTCAAATCTCTTTCCTCCCTTCCAAAATCCTCTCCGCAATTATCAGATCAACCGGAGTGGTGATCTTAATATTAGTTGGTTCTCCTTCAATCAGGTTTATTTTCACTCCCATTTTTTCCACAACACTTGCTTCATCGGTGAAAGATTCTTCGTAAGGTTGTTCAAATGCTTCTTTGATCACATTGCTGAAAAAAGTTTGCGGAGTTTGAATGATCCGAACCCTATTGCGGTCAATAAGTTCATTACCGTTGCCAGTTTGAATGCGGATGTCTCGATTGCAGCAACGGAAGGAATAGCATTATCATTTTCCAATGCTGCTTCACCACATCGGCGAATCAATTGTGGCGTCACCAAACAACGGACACCATCATGAACAAAGACCAATGAATGAGCATCCACTAATCGTAAACCATTTTTTACGGAATGAAATCTTGTTTCACCACCGGTAGTAATGCCGAATCCGGTTCAATGGAAATTCATTGGCTAATTGTTGCCCCCGTTTCAATATGATTTTCCGGCAATGCACAAGGATGATCTGCATATCATCATACGCATCAATAAAAGCATTGAATGTGTACCACAATACCGGTTTTCCTTTCAGCAATTGAAATTGTTTAGGCACTTCTCCGCCCATTCTTGTGCCGTTCCCCCGGCTACTATGATGGCATATTTCTGCATGGCTGCAAATGTAGGTCAGAACGGGGAGTTTGGCAGAATTGCCTTCCAGCAAGTAATTTAATTACGTTGATGCTATGAATTCTCTCCGATTGAAGTCTTCCTAATATGAATATAACAGTAGCGTAGATGCAACAATTAGAGTGTATTTTTTCAGCTTGTATTTACTAGATAATTAATAAATCCATAAAGAAAAAATATAAAAATTAGCGAACTGATTATCGTTACAATAATTGTTGTTTTGTAAAATTTCGAACTCCAGGTCGAAAAAAAAAATGTAACCTGTAATATTAGCCCCAAAGACCCCAACAAGAGAAACAAGGGACCTGAGAGCCAATTAGATTTGTGTTGATCAATTATATAAACAGCTATTAATACTGAAATTTGAAAAATAGTATAGGGAAGTATAAGATTTCTTGGTTTCATAATGTCCCTTTTTTTTTCAGCTGAATCTCATTGAACAGCTATATGTACTACTTGAATTCAGTGTCCTTCATTATTCAAGTTAAAAAAATCTCACCTCTAATTATACAACATGATTTTTCTAAAAAACGCCGTGCCCCCAAACAAAGACACGGCGAAAATATAAATCTTGTCAATCGATAAAAACCTCTCTTATTTTCCCGGCTGCGGATCAGCATCCCAAATATCAGAGATGCATTTCCAGCTTCCATCTGCTTGTTTTTTCCATATTTCGCAATACTTACCAGTTTCATTGTAATCATTTCCTTTAGCATCTTTTGATTTCATCTGGTACACTCCATCAGCGTAACCCAGGTCGCCGGACCTTGCCACCTCTACTTTAGTAGAATGAAAAGTGAGCATAATACCCGGAGTGGCAAACATATTCTTTATAGATGCTTCTCTTGATGCCGCATCTGAACATATCTTTTCTCCCGGAGGCATCATGATGGCATCATCAGAATAATAGCTAAGCCATCCCGCAACTGATTTTGTTTCAGAACTAGCTGACCAGGCACTATCAGCTTTCATTATAGCAGTTGATTCAGAAGAATGATCTGCTGCAAGTTCGGCCTTCAGGCTGTCAATTGTTTTTTGCAGATCGGTAACATTACTCTTGTTATTACATGCGATAAATAAAATTGCCAATGCAGGCAACAGCAAGAAAAGTTTTCTCATAAGTGTGATAGTTTTTATTGCCTACTCTATTCGGTTTTCGGCTTTCCCGTTTTGTTAAATGAAATTCTTTCAAATGATCGTAGTCCTTAGCATGGTAACTATTGTGCATCGCCCCGGTTAATGACCCAGCTGTAAAAAAATACCTGATTGCTTTGTCGTATCTCTTACGATAGTTGTGTGTACCATTGCACCATTGCCGAAATCGATATCCACTCCGCAAGAGTCAGTGTACAGTATCCCTTTATGTGGATAAACATTTCCATCTACCGTAACTTCGAAAGAAAATGAATTACCGGAGACTTTCCCATTATCAATAGTGACCTCACCTGCCGGAGATTCCGCAGTGCCGGTAAGCGCTTCACCATCCGTTTTAAAATTATAAACTACGTTGAGATCATTACCATCCGGGGTCGAAACTATACCGGTCCACCGGCCATCCAAACCGGATGTGATGGTCATTAAAAAAAGAAGGCAGCAACCAATAGCTGTTGAATAAAAAAAGTTTTTTCTCATTGTTTAATGATTTTTAGAAGGGTTAAAATACGAAATTTAGTTCGGGTATGAAGTTGATTTATCTCCTTAACCAGGTATAGTAGTACAGACTGTTAGTAACTCTGTGAATAATTCAAGTTAAAGAAAATCCCAACCTAATACCGTCCACACGGTATTTTATCCTTTGCCGAAATTAATTATTTTGATGTCGAATAAGTTGCATGCTTGATAAAAATGTTTACAAAAAAACTTACAAAATCCGATTATTTCCTTATCGCCGCCAACCTGCTGCCGGTGATTGGTGTGTGGTTCTGGCAATGGAGCCCTATTGAAGTATTTATGGTCTATTCCCTGGAAACGGTCATTGCGGTTTTTTCACTTTGGTAAAAATGGGCATCGTTACCGCAGTGAGGAAAACAGATATTTGGTATAATCAGGGCAACACTCAAAAAGTTTCGGGAATATTTTTCATGCTCTTCTTCCTGCTGCATTATGGTATGTTCGTAGCCATACAGACCGGAATTTTTATTGAGGTGTCCGGCATCGGAAAAGAACTACATGTTGGTTTTTTTGAATTCTTTTTGCGTTGGCCCTCCTATCTCGGAAGGTGACCTGCTTTACATGTTGCTGGGATTTTTCATCAGCTATGGATTCAATTTGCTATGGAATTTTATCCGGCCGGGAGTCTATCGCACTGTTCCAATGATGATATTAATGTTCCAGCCTTATGGAAGGATATTTATACAACAGTCACAGTGATACTTGGGCAGCATGTTCCTCTCTTTGGCGCCGGGAAAATTTTCATTCTCATTTTTGCCGCCATCAAGATATTCTTTGAGGTGTTCTTCAACTATGACAGCATTCTAAATAAAGCGATGCAGGATATGAAAAAAGAATCAGGAAAGCAGTAGCTCACATTCATGTCAGTAATTTTTCTTTGTCGATAGCAACTGTTCCCACTTCTTCACAAACCAATCCACCGGCAATATTGGCAACCTCAGCCATCAGGTGAACATTTTTTGTAGCTGCATATACCAATGCAGCAACAGCAATCACTGTATCGCCTGCACCGGATACATCAGCAATATTGCGAAGATGTGAGGGAATAATATTGCGCTTGTCCATCCTGCTGATAAAAAACTCCTTTATCTGAAAGTGTAATAAAAGAAATCTTATGATGAAGAATATTCTCCAGTTCTAGTATGAATATTCTGTAACAAAGGTTTATTCACTTCGTCAAATAAAAGATTCAAGCGCTTCTTTTACTTCTTTTAGATTGGGTTTAAAAATATCTGCTTGCTGATAAGAAAAGAAATTCTTTCGCTTGGGATCAACAGCAGTTATGACACCAGCCTGCTTTGCATAAATTGATCGCTTCATGAATTATTTTTTCTGTCAGCACTCCTTTATTATAATCTTCAAAAATGATAATGTCCGGATCAACCGTCTGCAATGAATGACTTTACTTTTTCCAGCAATTCATTTTCATCCTTCATGTTAAGGTCATGAGTGACTTCTGAGTCCAACCGCATCATTTGCTGATTGCGGCTGATGATCCTTGTTTTATTGGTAGTAATCCGTTCGTTGCTTTTTGACCATATAGGAAGTGTCAATAAGGTTTTCATTAAACAATTCTTCCAGCAACAAACCATCTGTATCATCTCCGGTTACAGATAAAATAAAAACCTGCGAGCCGAGTGAATGACAATTCAGTGCTACATTTCCGGCTCCGCCAATACGATATTCTTTATGATCCAGAGATAACAACCGGTACCGGCGCTTCGGGTGAAATGCGATCCACTTTTCCCCACATATAAGTATCGAGCATCACATCACCGATCACTCCTACTTTCAGTGAAACAAATGATTCAAATAATTTTTTAAAATCTTCCATGGTGCAAAAATCGGTGATTTATTTTTTCCTGCGGGAATAGCAATATAATAAAGAGGAATTCCTATCAAAACAATGATTAATCCCGGCCATGTGATATTTTGGTTTATATTAATCAGCAAAATACAAAAGGTCAAGAGCCATCAATATATACATAGCCGGAAGTACCGGATATCCAAATGCCTTGTAAGGCCTTTCAGCATCAGGTCTTTTTTTCCGTAAGAATAAAAATGCCAATAATCGTAAGTGCATAAAATATCACCACCACAAAGGAAATCATATCCAAGAGATTGCCATATTTGCCGCTCAGACAAAGTATTGAAGCAACAAGAGCATTGTATCCATAATGCCAAATTGAGGCACCGCATTTTTATTCAATGTCGCCCGTCCGGCTTGAAAAACAAGCCATCCTTTGCCATTGTGTAATATACTCTTGCTCCTGCTAATATCAATCCATTGTTGCATCCAAATGTGGAGATCATTATCATGACTGCAATAACATATAGTACCATCTCACCAAAAATTCCATTGGCTGCCGCATACCGCAACCCTGTCCTGCGGGGCAAAAGCAATTTCATGCAACGGCAGCACATTTATATACATCAGGTTAGTAGAGATATAAATAATCGTAACGATCAATGTGCCCAGAAAAAGAGCCAACCCGATATTACGTTGTGGATTTTTTATTTCTCCTGCAATAAATGTTACATTATTCCAGGCATCACTGCTGAAAATAGAACCTACCATGGATGCAGCTATTGCACCAAAGCATAGCCACATGGAAGCCATATCCTCTTTTATAAATTCCATCCATGGCAATCTCTTTTCCATGTTCCATGCATTAATTCCAGTTGGCCAGTGTCTCATGCCAGAACTTTGTTTCGCTAACAGGAATCCAAATACGATCAAACCAAATAATGAAAGCAATTTAACAGTTGTAAAGGTGGTTTGAATAAATTTTCCCTCCCTTGAATTCCTTTTGTATTAATGATAAGTCAAGAAAACAAATAAGTGCAATAGAAACCAATTGTGCGTAATACAGTTTAAAAGAACCGATATGCAACAGGATATTTTGATCTTTTAATTCCAACTGCGGGAATAAAATAACCTGCAAATTTGGAAAATGCTACTCCTACCGCTGCAATGGTTGCAGTTTGAATCACTGCAAAAAAACTCCAGCCATATAAAAAACCAGCAAGCGGATTGAAGGCTTCTTTCAGATAAACATATTGCCCTCCGGCTTTCGGAAACATTCCGCTTAATTCCCCATAGCTTACCGCAGCTGTAATCGTCATAAAACCTGTTATGAGCCATACAAGCACCAGCCAGCCTGCACTCCCAACATTACGTGTAATATCAGCGCTTACTATAAAAATACCGGAGCCGATCATAGAACCGGCAACGATCATTGTGGAATCGAATAATCCAAGTGATTGTTTGAAAGAATGGGGTTGTTCTGACATTTCAGTTAGTTTGGAATTCAAGATAAGATAAATCGGAGGATTTCAATAGTGTTCAAAACAAAACGTCTTTCCTAAACGGAAAGACGTTTGAAGCAACTCAGCAAGAAAATTATTTATTTCTGTTCTTTATATATTGCATTCAGGCCACTGACCACATCATTCGTGATATTATAGATCAGTGTCTTTGTAATAAAATAAACCCGGTTCGTAAGAAATGATATAAGAATATCCTTTGTCTTTGTTGTAGTCTTTCAGGAAATCCTCGATTTTTGATCTTACATCGGCCATTTTACGGGTAACAAGGTCATTATATTCCTGGCTAAGTGATTGCCTGCGGGTCTTGATATCATCCTGCATTCTCAGCAGGTCCTGCGTAGCTGATTCCGACTGCGACTGCGTCATGGCTTGCGCCTTACTCTGGTAATCATTTGCCTTTTGCTGATAGCTACGGGTCATCATATCAATTTCATTATTCATCACATCTTCCTTTTTATTCAATTCCTCTTTCACTTCTTTTACCATCTGGAAGTTTTTCTCAACAGAATCCATATCGAAATAAGCGATACGAAAAGAATTAGGAGCTACAACAATGTCTCTGTCAGGTGAATTATTTGGAAGAGATACAGTTTTTTTTGAGCTAAATTGTAAATAAAAAAGATACCCTACAGCTAGCCAGCAACACAAGATTAAGAGCCAATAAAAAATTCTTCATTCAGAACCTTTTTTGCAAATTAAAACCGAATGGGCGGGCAAATATAGAATTCCGATTTACTTTAGGAAACCCTTAACAGACTTGTCAGATAACTGGTGCATAAAACAAAAAAAAGGAGCTTTTCAGCTCCTTAATATTTTCAATGATTGTACGATCTTTAAAATTTCAGCTTATTCTTCCTCATCGAAGGTCATGGCTTCTCTTGTTGTCTGCAATAGTTCGTATTCTTCTTTGCTTCCCACGATCATGTTTTCAAATTCACGCAAACCGGTACCCGCAGGTATCGGATGACCTGTGATCACATTTTCCTTCAAGCCCATCATTTCATCTGTTTTACCCTGTATTGCAGCAGAGCTTAACACCTTGGTAGTTTCCTGGAATGATGCAGCAGATATCCAACTGGTTACTCCCAAAGAGGCTTTTGTGATTCCAAGCAAAGAAGGTGCTGATGTTGCAGGCCTTGCATCACGGTACTCTACCAGTTTCTTATCGTTGCGGCGCAATAAAGAGTTTTCTTCTCTCAATTCACGCAGGCTTACGATCTGGCCAGCACGCAATTTTACAGATTCTCCTGGTTCTGTCACTACTTTCTTATCAAAGATGAAATCATTCTCTTCAACGAATTCAAATTTATCTACCATGTCTTCTTCAAGGAATTTGGTATCACCCGGATCTACAATAGTAACCTTGCGCATCATTTGGCGAACGATCACTTCAATATGCTTGTCGTTGATCTTCACGCCCTGCAAACGATATACTTCCTGTATCTCATTTACCACATATTCCTGAACGGCAAACGGACCTTTGATGGAGAGGATATCTCCGGGAGCAATTTGTCCATCGCTCATTGGTGAACCTGCTTTTACAAAATCACCATCTTGTGCCAGGATCTGGCGGGTCAATGGGACAAGATATTTTTTCTGAACACCGTCTTTTGCTTCGATGATGATCTCACGATTACCTCTCTTAATCGCACCCATAGTCACTACTCCATCAATTTCAGAAACGATAGCAGGGTTGCTCGGATTCCTGGCTTCAAACAATTCTGTTACACGAGGAAGACCACCGGTAATATCTCTCAGCTTGCCTAATACACGGGGTATCTTTACCAAAACCTGTCCGGCTTTTACATCCTCAGCTTCTTCCATGATAATGTGACTTCCTGTCGGCAAGTTGTAAGATTTACTTTCTTTTCCTTCAACAATGATAGAAGGTATCTTGGTCTTATCCCGTGTTTCAATTACCACTTTTTCCCTGTGACCGGTCTGCTCATCGGCTTCTTCGCGGAAGGTGACGCCTTCTATTACGTTTTCGAATTTCAGCTTACCATTGATCTCGGCAATGATCACATTGTTGAATGGATCCCATGTACAGATCACATCTCCCCTGTTTACTTTTTGTCCATCTTTAACTGCTAATGTTGCTCCGTAAGGAATATTATTAGTGATCAGCAGTCGATCATTCTTGGTATCGATAATACGAACCTCACCAGTACGGCCAATAACAACCTGAACTTTATTGCCTTCATTATTTTCTATTGTAACCGCACGCAAACCATCGAACTGAACAGCTCCGTCAAATTTTGCTGTCAGGGTTGATTCAACCGCAGCAGAACCAGCGACACCACCTACGTGGAAGGTACGCAAGGTCAACTGTGTTCCTGGCTCACCGATTGACTGTGCTGCAATGATACCAACTGCATCGCCTTTCTGAGCCAGATTGCCGGAAGCAAGGTTTTTACCATAACACTTTACGCAAACACCACGCTTGCTTTCGCAAGTAAGTACAGAACGGATCTCTACCGTTTCTATTCCCGCTTCTTCGATCTTCTTTGCAAGCTCAGGTGTAATTTCATCGCCTGCTGCGATAATGAGATCGTCACTTTGCGGGTCATATACATCATGCAATGATGTACGTCCGGCTATCCTGTCTGAAAGCGGCTCAATAATATCTTCATTATCTTTTAATGCAGAAGTAGCAATGCCACGCAGTGTACCACAATCTTCTTCAGTGATTACCATATCCTGAGAAACGTCAACCAAACGACGGGTCAGATAACCTGCATCCGCTGTTTTCAAAGCGGTATCAGCAAGACCTTTTCTGGCACCGTGTGTAGAAATGAAATAATCCAACACGTTCAATCCACCTTTGAAGTTGGACAAAATCGGATTTTCAATGATCTCACTTCCGGTGGATCCACTCTTTCTTGGTTTAGCCATCAAACCTCTCATACCGGCAAGCTGCTTGATCTGTTGCTTAGAGCCACGGGCTCCTGAATCCAGCATCATATAAACTGAATTGAAACCTTGTTTGTCGTTACTCAATTCACGGATCAACGTTTCAGTGATACGGGTATCTACACGGCTCCAGATATCAACGATCTGATTATAACGTTCATTATTCGTGATGAGACCCATGTTATAGTTCTCCCATACTTCATCTACTTCGACTTTTGCATTTTCCAGCAATTCTTCTTTGATCTCAGGAATGATCAGGTCATTAATATTGAATGACAAACCTCCCTGGAATGCTGTACGGAATCCTAATTGTTTGATATCATCAAGGAACTTTGCTGTCTTTGGAACATTGGTGATCCTGATAATATCGCCAATGATCTCACGAAGGTTTTTCTTGGTCAGTAAAGCATTTACAAATCCAACTTCAGCAGGAACGTTTTGGTTGAAAATAACACGACCAACTGTAGTTTCGATCAGCTTATGCTCCAGCAATCCGTCTTCATTGCGAATATTTGTTTTTACCTTGATGAAAGCATGAAGGTCAACGACACCTTCATTATATGCAATGATCACTTCATCTGCCGAATAAAATATCTTTCCTTCTCCACGCACTTTCTCAGTCTCAGTGCTCTTCTTTCCTTTTGTAATATAATAAAGACCCAACACCATGTCCTGCGAAGGAAGGGTGATCGGCGTTCCGTTCTGCGGATTTAAAATGTTATGTGAAGCCAGCATGAGTAACTGAGCTTCCAATACAGCAGCATTGCTCAAAGGAACGTGTACCGCCATTTGGTCACCGTCAAAGTCAGCGTTGAAAGCAGTACATACCAACGGATGCAATTGAATCGCTTTTCCTTCGATCAATTTGGGTTGAAATGCCTGAATAGACAAACGATGCAATGTCGGGGCACGGTTTAGCATAACCGGATGCCCTTTCAGAATATTTTCGAGAATATCCCAAACAACGGCTTCTTTTTTATCAACCAGTTTCCTGGCACTCTTTACAGTTTTTACAATTCCCCTTTCAATCAGCTTACGAATGATAAAAGGTTTGAACAATTCAGCCGCCATATCTTTTGGCAAACCACATTCGTGCAATTTTAATTCAGGTCCCACCACAATTACAGAACGGCCAGAGTAGTCAACACGTTTACCCAGGAGATTCTGACGGAAACGTCCTTGTTTCCCTTTCAATACATCACTTAAAGATTTTAATGCACGACCGCCTTCGGCTTTTACAGCATTTGATTTTCTTGAATTATCAAACAATGAATCCACAGCTTCTTGTAGCATACGTTTTTCATTGCGTAAGATCACTTCAGGCGCTTTGATCTCTAATAATCTTTTCAGACGATTGTTACGGATGATCACACGGCGATACAGATCATTCAGATCAGAAGATGCAAAACGTCCACCATCCAACGGAACTAACGGACGCAATTCCGGCGGAATAACAGGAATATATTGCATCACCATCCACTCAGGGCGATTCGTAATCCTTGTGTTTGCTTCTCTGAATGCTTCAACAACACTCAACCGTTTTAATGCGTCAGCTTTACGTTGCTGCGAAGTTTCAGTAGCTGCAGCATTTCTCAGATCAAATGAAAGCTGATCCAAATCGATGCGCTGCAACAGATCATGAACTGCTTCGGCGCCCATTTTCGCAATAAATTTATTCGGATCATCATCGGGTAAATACTGATTGTCCTTTGGCAGTGTATCCAATATCTCTAGGTATTCTTCTTCAGTAAGAAGATCACCATAATTCTGTCCTTTGTCTGCCCGAATACCTGATTGTATCACTACAAATCTTTCGTAATAAACAATAGTCTCAAGTTTCTTAGAACTCACACCCAACAAATAACCGATCTTATTAGGCAAAGATTTAAAATACCAGATATGAACTACCGGTACCACCAATTTGATGTGTCCCATTCTTTCACGACGTACCTTTTTCTCCGTTACTTCAACACCACAACGATCACAAACGATGCCTTTATAACGGATACGTTTGTATTTACCGCAGGCGCATTCATAATCTTTAACGGGACCAAAAATTCTTTCGCAGAACAAACCATCACGTTCTGGTTTATACGTTCTGTAATTGATCGTTTCTGGTTTCAATACTTCACCATAACTTCTTTCAAGAATTGTATCAGGTGATGCCAGCCCGATCGTTATTTGCGAAAACGTGGCTTTAGGACGATTTTCTTTTTTGACTGCCATATTTTTGTTTCTGGTTTCTTATTTTAAATTTTGTTAGTCAGCTTCAGTGCCCTGATCAACTGTTGTTGCGTCGCACTCTTCATCATTCTGTTCGCTATTCAGCAATAAACTGCGAATTGAAAATTGCTAACTGCAAACTCTTACTCGAATTTCAGATCCAATCCCAATCCTCTTAATTCATGCACCAACACATTGAATGATTCAGGTACGCCGGCCCTTGGAACATTATCACCTTTCACGATAGCTTCATATGTTTTTGCACGACCAATAATATCATCGGATTTAATAGTCAGCAATTCCTGCAGAATGTTTGAAGCGCCATAGGCTTCCAGTGCCCAAACTTCCATTTCACCAAAACGCTGTCCGCCGAATTGTGCTTTACCACCCAACGGTTGCTGAGTTATCAAACTATAAGGCCCGATAGAACGAGCATGCATTTTATCATCTACCATGTGATGCAGCTTGATCATGTAAATAACACCCACTGTAGCTTTCTGGTGGAAGCGTTCGCCGGTTTCACCATCACACAAATAAGTATGACCATACATCGGGATACTCTGCCTGCTTACAGTAATCTGCTATTTCATCTACAGTAGCTCCATCGAAGATCGGGGTTGAGAATTTCACTCCTAATCTCTGACCAGTCCAGCCTAAAACTGTTTCATAGATCTGGCCGAGGTTCATACGACTGGGTACGCCTAATGGGTTCAACACAATGTCAACCGGAGTTCCATCTTCGAGGAATGGCATATCTTCAGCACGAACAATCTTTGCAACAATACCTTTGTTACCATGACGACCAGCCATTTTATCACCCACTTTCAGTTTACGCTTAACAGCTAAATAAACTTTTGCGAGTTTCAATACACCAGCTGGAAGTTCATCTCCGATTGAAATATTGAACTTTTCTCTCTTGTATCTTCCCAATTCTTCATTGTACTTAATGCTGAAGTTATGCAGCATCGTATTGATCTGGTCATCTACTCTTTTATCACCTGTCCATCCGAGCGGATTTATATTCTGATAATCAAGTCCCGCTAAATTCTTAGGAGTGAATTTGGCTCCTTTACCTATCTGCACTTCTCCAAAGTTGTTGCTGACACTATTGGAAGTATGATCTTTCAACAAAGTGGTCAGCTTATGTAATAGTACTTCTTTAAGATCTGCTTCATTCTTTTCATGCATTCTTTCCAACTTCTCGATAGAAGCTTTTTCTCTCACTTTGGCATTCTTATCTTTTTTGGCCCGCTGGAATAGTTTTTTCCCAATCACTACACCCTCTACTCCGTTTGGAGCTTTCAAAGAAGCATCTTTTGCATCACCAGCTTTGTCGCCGAAGATGGCACGCAACAATTTTTCTTCAGGTGTAGGATCGCTTTCTCCTTTCGGAGTGATCTTACCAATGAGAATATCGCCTTCTTTCACCTGCGCTCCTATGCGAATGATACCATTTTCGTCAAGTTCTTTTGTAGCTTCTTCCGAAACGTTAGGAATATCGGGAGTCAATTCTTCTTCTCCCAATTTCGTATCACGAACTTCTAATTCGTATTCAGATATATGAACTGATGTAAAGAGGTCTTCACGAACCACTCTTTCACTGATCACAATGGCATCTTCAAAGTTGTAACCTTTCCAGGGCATGAATGCAACTTTCAAATTTTTACCCAAAGCAAGTTCGCCGTTGTTAGTAGCATAACCTTCCGTAAGGAAATCACCTTTCTTTACTTTCTGGCCTTTCTTAACTGCGGGTTTCAGGTTAATGCAGGTTTCCTGGTTAGTTTTTATAAACTTGGTGAGTCTGTAAATTCTAAGATCGTCTTCAAAACTCACAAGCTTTTCCATTTCATCACGATCATACCGAACATGTATTTCATTCGCATCAACGAATTCAACTATACCGTTGCCTTCTGAATGAATTTGGATCCTTGCGTCACGGGCAGCTTTTGCTTCCAACCCGGTACCCACAATAGGGACATCGGGACGAATCAACGGAACAGCCTGCCGTTGCATGTTCGATCCCATCAAGGCCCTGTTTGCATCATCATGTTCCAAAAAGGGAATCAAGGAAGCACTTAAACCAACAATCTGGTTTGGAGCCACATCCATAAATTCCACTTCGGCTTTATCCAGTATCGGAAAATCTCCCGTTTGACGAGAAGCAACTTTATCATTTACAAATTCTCCTTTATCATTTAAAGGAGCATTGGCCTGTGCGATCTTAGCCTCATCTTCTTCTTCTGCGCTGAGGAAAGAAAGCTTCTTCATATCTACTTTAGCATTTTCAACTTTCCTGTACGGCGTTTCAATAAAGCCCATCTCATTGATCTTGGCATGAACACAAAGTGTCGAGATCAACCCGATATTTGGGCCTTCCGGAGTTTCAATAGTACAAAGACGGCCATAGTGAGAATAGTGGACGTCACGAACTTCAAAGCCGGCACGTTCACGGCTCAAACCACCGGGGCCGAGCGCAGAAATACGACGCTTGTGTGTGATCTCACTCAATGGATTTGTCTGATCGAGAAACTGAGACAATTGAGATGTTCCAAAAAATGAATTGATCACCGAGGAAAGCGTTCTTGCATTGATCAGATCCACAGGAGTAAAGACCTCATTATCTCGAACGTTCATTCTTTCACGAATAGTCCTTGCCATACGGGCAAGTCCTACACCGAATTGAGCATAAAGTTGTTCACCTACAGTTCTTACACGGCGATTGCTCAAATGATCAATGTCGTCGATCTCTGCCTTCCCATTAGTAAGACGAACAAGATATTTGATGATCTCAATAATATCTTCTTTCGTTAATGTTTTCTGATCTAAAGGAGCATTCAGGTTCAGTTTACGGTTGATCTTATATCGACCAACTTCGCCAAGATCGTAACGCTTGTCACTGAAGAACAATTTATCAATGATACCACGGGCAGTTTCATTATCCGGGGCATCGGCTCCACGTAATTGGCGATAGATATGCTGAACCGCTTCCAATTCGCTGTTGGAAGTATCTTTATTCAGCGTATTATAGATGATAGCAAAATCTCCGCCTACATCATCTTTCTGAATGAATACACTTTTCACATCCATCTCTGAGATCATGGTGATAGCATCTTCATCTAACACAGTATCTCTTTCCAATACGATCTCATTTCTCTCAATTGAAACTACTTCACCGGTGTCCTCATCTACAAAATCTTCGACCCAGGTTCTCAACACCCGTGCTGCGAGTCTTTTTCCAATATATTTTGAAAGTGTTTTTTTATCTGCTTTCACTTCGTCGGCCATTCCGAATAATTCCAGAATACTCTTATCAGTTTCGTATCCAATAGAACGAAGCAATGTAGTGACAGGAAATTTCTTCTTACGGTCAATATAAGCATACATCACATTGTTGATGTCAGTAGCAAATTCCATCCAGGCACCTTTGAAAGGAATTACCCTTGCAGAATATATTTTTGTTCCGTTTGGATGGATGGATTGACCAAAGAATACACCGGGTGAACGGTGTAATTGAGATACCACGACTCTTTCTGCACCATTGATCACAAAAGTGCCGCGGGGGGTCATGTAAGGAATATTGCCAAGAAAAACGTCCTGAACAATAGTTTGGAAATCGACGTGTTCTTCATCATTACAGCTCAGTCGCAACTTTGCTTTTAAAGGAACTGCATAAGTCAGTCCCCTTTCCATACATTCTTCAATAGTATACCTGGGAGGATCGATAAAATAATCCAGAAACTCCAGAACAAAAATGTTGCGGGTGTCAGTAATTGGAAAATTTTCTTTGAAAACTTTGAACAAACCTTCAATATTGCGTTTATCAGGAGTTGTTTCCAATTGGAAAAACTCTTTAAAAGACTGAATCTGCACTTCAAGAAGGTCTGGAGCTTCGGCTAAATGTTTAATCTTACCGAAATCCACTCTTTGATTCACTTTAGTTGAAGACATAGACGTAAAAACCGGTTTTAAAAGAATGAAGGACGCACAAATCACATACGGACTAATGTTATATAAAAACAAGAGTCCGTGACAATCAACTATCTAAACATGATTTGGGACGTCAAAATATTTCTGGCCAAAATAAAGGAACGCAAAGGTAAGGAAATAATATTCACAACCAAGAAAAGTTTGCTAACAAAAATCCGGCCATTTATACCACTAACTGGCCATTTTTTGGTTCGGAAAGATCATTTAAATTTACCCCTGAAACCTTAACCATGAAGTGGCAGGAATTTATAAGAGATTACCTGACATTTACCCGCAAAGAACGGATTGCTATACTTGTAATCCTTTTTATAATTCTATTTGTCGCCCTCTCGCCTAAAATCCTTACCTCTCCTTCTAAATCACTAAAACTGGATGCTGACACAGCTTGGACAAATGCTGTGAAAAAACTGGAACAAAAGCAACCCGGGTTTCATACAAGCCCTGATACCCAAACAGCCGACGAAGATTATGCTTATCAATATGATCGCCCCAAAGAGAATATTCCAATTCAACAATATGATCTATTCTATTTTGATCCTAATACGCTTTCGTCTGATGGTTGGAGAAAGCTGGGTATAAAGGAAAAGAACGTTCAAACTATATTCAACTATCTAAGTAAAGGTGGTCGTTTTTATAAACCTGAAGATCTTAAAAAAATTTATGGCTTAAGAAAAGATGATTACGAAAGAATAAGACCTTACATTAGAATTAATACACCAAATAGTTCTAAAAATAATCTCGCTTCCGAGCTTTCCTTAACAAAGGATAGAAGTTATCCTGAAAGAAATAATTTTTACAATTATTCAATCATTGATATTAATACTGCGGATACTACAGCGTTCATCGCTTTGCCGGGGATAGGTTCGAAGCTGGCATCAAGGATCGTGAATTTCAGAGATAAGTTAGGCGGTTTTTATTCTGTTGAACAGGTCAGCGAAACTTTCGGGCTTCCCGATTCAACTTTTAGAAAAATCAAACAATATCTTGAAATAAAATATCCAGCATTAAAAAAAATTAATATTAATACTGCTACAATAGACGAACTGAGAGCCCACCCATATATCAAATGGAGCCTTGCCAATCCACTCATAGCATTTCGGAATGAGCATGGGCCATTTTCTACAATTGAAGATATTAAAAAAATTCCTGCAGTGACCGACGAGTTGTTCAACAAAATTGCTCCCTACCTCGCAGTCCAATAAAAAATATTTGTATTAACATCCCATTATCATTACCTATTAAACTCTTCTTGTCCTATTAAATCTTATGACCAAATCATCATTATGAAAAAATATATTGCATCGATCACATGTACTCTTTTTTTAATTTCTTCACTTAACGCACAAGTTAGTTTCAGAACCAGGCCAAATGGACGATATAGGACAACTCCTGAACAAAGAGATCGTCATTTACCAAAGTTCAAGCCTTCAATAAATATTTCATTTGGGTATGGAGTGCCTAATCTCGATAAATATGAGTTGCTTGAATTTTCAAACTATTATCATACATCTGTAAATCAAACAGGGCCTGTCTTTGGTACTATTGATTATCAATTCAACCGAACCATGAGTATTGGGGCAATGATTTCGTATGGAAAATTAAATTCGCCTTATTATAGCAGCAACGGGTCGGGATTTGCATTTACAGGATATTTAAAAAATACAAGCCTGATGCTCAATTTTGTCAGGTATATTATTTCTGGAAATGAAAAAGTAGTACCCTATATGCGAACTGCAATTGGTATCAACATGTGGACACAGGATTACCTTGATCAATCAGGTAATAAAGCTATTGTTGCCAATGATCCAACAGCTCTTGCTTATCAAGTGTCAGTTGGAGCTAAACTAATGCTTGCAAAGCAGGCGGGATTTTTTGTTGAGGCTGGTTATGGAAAATATATATTGAGTGGTGGGTTGACCTTTAAATTTTAAACCAGTTACTACTAAACAAAAAAACCTTTCCCTGTTTTAGGGAAAGGTTTTTTATTTCTTTCAGGAAATTATTAAGCGATTTCTACGTCAGCTCCTGCATCTTTCAGCTTATTTGCAATTTCGTCGGCTTCAGCTTTAGAAACACCTTCTTTCACAGGCTTCGGAGCCCCATCAACTAATTCTTTAGCTTCTTTCAAACCTAACCCGGTTATATCTTTTACAATCTTAACCACATTAAGTTTGGAAGCACCACCGCTTTTCAAAATAACATTGAAAGCAGTTTTTTCTTCTACAGCAGCTGTGCCACCACCTTCGCCGCCGCTAACTACTACTGCTGCAGCTGCTGGTTCAATACCGTATTCGGTCTTCAGAAAATCCGCTAATTCCTGTACTTCTTTTACTGTTAAGCCTACTAAACTTTCGGCTAATGCTTTTACGTCTGCCATTTGATTTTAATTTTTTCCGTCTTCTTTTCCGCCAACCGGCGGATCCAACGGCTGTTTAAAAAAATTTGTTTCGCCTTTGTTTTTATACCATCCGGCCAGGTAGATATTTTTCTTAAAAAATTTTTATTCTGCTGGTACAGTTTCACCTTTCTTTTCTGCATTATGCAACAAAGCTGCAATAACTCTTTTCGCAGGGGATTGTAACAATCCGATCACATCACCGATCAATTCATTCTTTGTTTTGATCTTGCTCAATGTTGTCAATTGATTGTCCCCGGTATAAACATCGCCATTAATGAAAGCTGCTTTCAGAACAGGTTTTTCGCCATGGCTTTCTTTACGGAAAGAGCTGATGATCAAAGCCGGATCTTTCGGATTTTCAGAGAACATCAACGCTGTTACATTATGCAACGCATCATATACTCCGGAATAACGTTCCGCATCTAATGCTTCCAATGCTTTTTTGATCAGAGTATTTTTAGCCACTTTCATTTCAACTTTCTTATCAAAGCAGGCACGACGCAGTTTAACAACCTGCGCTACAGTCAATGATTCCGTATCAGTAACATAAAAATTATTGTATTGAGAAAATTTATCTTTCAGCAATTCAATAACTTCTTTTTTTTGTTCTTTGGTCATGATAATTAATTTTAATCACTTGATAGTTTAGTGTGCAAATGCTTTTGTATCTATTGAAATACCGGGACTCATTGAACTTGCCATGCTGATGCCTTTCAGATAAATTCCTTTTGCAGAAGAAGGTTTTGCTTTAATGATTGCATTCAATAATTCCTGGCTATTCTCTGCAATTTTCTCTGGAGTAAAACTTACTCGACCAATTGAAGCATGAACGATCCCGGCTTTATCGATTTTAAAAGCGATCTTACCGCCTTTTACATCATTGATCGCTCCGGCTACATCGTTAGTAACTGTGCCTGTTTTAGGATTTGGCATCAGGTTACGAGGGCCTAATACTTTACCCAACTTTCCAATCTTTGGCATTACAGACGGAGTGGCAATGATAACATCTACATCTACCCATCCTCCCTCGATCTTTGTGACGAACTCATCTAATCCTGCAAAATCAGCGCCGGCAGCTTTTGCTTCAGCTTCTTTATCAGGGGGGCAAAGTACCAATACCTTTTTTGTTTTACCAGTTCCATGAGGAAGTGTAACAGTTCCCCGGATTGACTGATCCGCTTTTTTAGGATCAACCCCCAAGCGGATATGTAAATCCACAGAAGCATCAAATTTGCAGGTAGTAATTTGTTTTACCAATGCAGATGCTTCTTTCAGAAAGTATTCTTTCTTATTCTCTATTTTAGTTTCTGCAACTTTTCTTTTTTTACTGATGAATGCCATCGTAATTCGTTTTTGAATACACAATTAGTTTTCCCAAGGAGCTTTTCCTTCCACTGTCAGACCCATGCTGCGGGCTGTGCCGGCTACCATTTTCATAGCACTTTCAACAGTAAAGCAATTCAGATCGGGCATTTTATCTTTTGCAATCGCCTCTACCTGTGACCAGGTCACTTTACCAACTTTATTGCGGTTGCTTTCTTTGGAACCTTTTTGAATTTTAGCAGCTTCCATTAATTGAATAGCAGCAGGAGGCGTTTTGATCACAAAATCAAAACTCTTATCGGAATAAACAGTGATGATTACAGGAAGTACTTTACCCATTCTATCCTGCGTGCGGGCATTGAACTGTTTGCAGAATTCCATGATATTAATACCCTTGGAACCTAAAGCAGGACCGATCGGAGGTGCAGGATTAGCCTGACCACCCTTGCACTGAAGCTTTACAAAGCCAGAGACTTCTTTTGCCATTTTTTTTGATTTATTGGTTCAAACGTCTCGCCAAGGCGGACTCCCAAATTCCTCTACCCGATTTTATCGGGATTGCTAAAGAACTAATTGGGGCGGCAAAGATAGGATGAAATGAGATATTTCGAAAGTCTTTTATTAAATAAATTTATAAGCAACTTCATAACGTCATTATTATTTAACTTAAACGAAATCCTAATAAAATCTGCAGTAGTAATTAATGATAAACCCTTTTAAGGTATGGTGAGAATAAATTTAAAGAAAGCTAATTCTTATCTGAAAGCAGGTATTCTCCTGCACATTATGACTTTAATTGAGCTTATTACACTTGCATCCTTATCTATTTTTTATGATCCTTCCCAATGGCTTAATGAAGGGAATTTGCTTTTTAAATCTTTGATATTAATTGTATTTATCAGTTTACCAATTTTTGCACAACTGGATGCAAGATCAAGATTTCAGAATTATAAATTGGTGAAAGACTATTTATGGCAATATGGCTTTGAGCCCAGAATAATAAAATTATTTATCAGATCAAGATGCCAGCGGGATGCGGTTCTTACTGCAGCGAGTGAATTAGGGATGCAGACACAATGCAAAACTTTCTTCAAGAACCAGGGTTACAAATGGTATCATCTCTTTCCTGATAAGATTTTCTCGAAGCCAGGTTTTCTTTTCACAAAACATTTTTGGAGTCAAACCCTTTTTGCTAAAACATATTACTCCAAAACTAATTTCCTAAAAATCCCCAGAGACATCCAGAAAATAAAACAGCCATCCCGAAAGATGGCTGTTAAGATATTATCAGAATTAAATACTAACTGATCTTTTCAACCTGCATATAGTTGAGTTCAACCGGTGTTGAACGACCAAATATCTTCACTGTCACTTTTAATTTTTTCTTCTCATCGTTTACTTCTTCAATCACTCCATTGAAGTCATTGAACGGCCCTTCGATGATCTTGATCGTTTCGCCAACAATAAATGGTTCACTCATGCTTACTCCTCCTGCTTCAGCCATTTCATCCATTTTACCAAGCATCTTGTTTACCTCTGCTTTCCGAAGTGCAATAGGGTTTTCTTTTCCCAAGAAAATGGATGACATTAGTTCGTATGTTTGATAGTATCTCTCAAATCATCATTCAATTTACCTTCAGAGATTTCTATCATTACATAACCAGGATAATAGTTTCTTTCCCGCATTACTTTTTTCCCATTCTGCACTTTATATACTTTTTCTACCGGCAAGAAAACCTGTTTCACAATATCACCCCAACCACCACGGGAAATTTCTTTATCAAGGTATTCTTTTACCTTTCGTTCCTTACCGCTTACAACACGCAGCACATACCATTTGGTTTCCTGCTGTTGAATATTTTCTGTATTTACACTCTGTTTCCATGGTTTAGAATAATTGATTATAAATAAATTTCAAAACGTTACCTGCTGCAAAATCCATCACCCATATAATGCCAGTGATCACCAAAGTAGCTACCAATACAATCATAGTAGATTGCTGCAGCTGCGCCCAAGTTGGCCAGCTTACTTTCTCCATTAATTCTTTGTACGAATCTCTGAAGTAATTTGAAATTTTATTCATGACATTTCTTGAATTATTAGCACGGGCAGAGAGATTCGAACTCCCATCAACGGTTTTGGAGACCGCTATTCTGCCATTGAACTATGCCCGTAAGAAAGCTAAAAGCTATCCCGACTGGTCGGGACAGCTTTTAGAATCTTGATAATTACAAAGATATAAAATCTTTTGTAATGCCTGTAGCCCAAACTAAAAGTTGATAGTCTTGGGCTTTACTTATTTCAAAATCTCAGTCACCTGTCCTGCTCCTACTGTACGGCCGCCTTCACGAATAGCGAATTTCAAACCTTTTTCCATAGCGATCGGCTGAATCAATTTTACAGTAAGCGCTGTATTATCACCCGGCATTACCATTTCAGTACCTGCCGGCAATTCTACTTCACCGGTTACGTCTGTAGTACGGAAATAGAACTGAGGACGATATTTATTAAAGAACGGAGTATGACGACCACCTTCTTCTTTACTCAATACATACACTTCACATTTGAATTCTGTATGAGGAGTGATAGATCCGGGTTTGCAAATAACCATACCACGACGGATATCTTTCTTTTCAATACCACGAAGCAATAAACCGGCATTATCACCAGCTTCACCTTCATCCAATAATTTGCGGAACATTTCCACACCGGTTACAACTGAATTGAGTGGCTGAGGAATCAATCCCACGATTTCAACTCCTTCACCAACTTTTATTCTTCCTCTTTCAATACGGCCAGTAGCAACTGTACCACGACCCGTAATTGAGAATACATCTTCTACAGACATCAGGAATGGCTGATCAACCGGACGAGGAGGCAGTGGAATATAGCTGTCAACAGCATCCATCAATTCATCAATAGCCTTCAACCATTTTTCTTCTCCAGCCAATGCACCAGTTGCAGAACCTTTAATGATAGGAGTATTTGCACCATCAAATCCATAGAAAGTGAGCAGGTCACGAATTTCCATTTCTACGAGATCAAGCAATTCAGGATCATCAACCAGATCAACTTTATTCATGAAAACGACCATACGGGGTACACCTACCTGGCGAGCCAAAAGAATGTGTTCTTTAGTTTGAGGCATTGGGCCATCAGTTGCAGCTACAACTAAGATAGCTCCGTCCATTTGTGCAGCACCGGTGATCATGTTCTTCACATAATCGGCGTGACCAGGACAGTCAACGTGAGCATAGTGACGATTCGCTGTCTGCATACTCAACGTGAGCAGTATTAATAGTGATACCACGTTCCTTTTCTTCAGGAGCGGCATCAATTTCATCATATTTTTTAGCTGTTGCCAAACCTCTTTTAGAAAGAATAGTTGTAATAGCAGCAGTCAAAGTGGTTTTGCCATGGTCAATGTGACCAATGGTACCAACGTTAACGTGGGGTTTGTCCCTCTTAAAAGTCTCTTTTGACATTGTTATCGGTTTTTAATTGTGGGTTTGACCAATTATTGTTTTTTATTTATTATGGAGCCGGCAACATTACTACTATCAGCATCTGTTGCGTCGCACTCTTCAACATTTATAATTCTATTCAGCAAGCAATTCAACCTTGCTTAAGAATGAGCCGTTAAAGGGAATTGAACCCTTGACCTCTTCCTTACCAAGGAAGTGCTCTACCACTGAGCTACAACGGCTTTTCTGAGTCATTGAAGTCAGTGTGCCATAAAAGTCAAATCTTTATTCAATCAATCTGACTTATTTGACTTATATGACCAGTTTCAGCAGAGCGGAAGACGAGGTTCGAACCCGCGACCTACAGCTTGGAAGGCTGTCGCTCTACCAACTGAGCTACTTCCGCATCATCCTCCTTAGCTTTAGCGAGGGAGGAAATTTTATAAAGAACTTTTATTTTGATGGTCACCTTCACATAAGTTTCGGTGACCGAAGTGGGCAAGGATGGATTCGAACCACCGAACTCCGAAGAGGACAGATTTACAGTCTGTTGCCGTTGGCCACTTGGCTACTTGCCCAATTGAGCCACTTGTCGGAATCGAACCAACGACCTACTGATTACAAATCAGTTGCTCTACCAGCTGAGCTAAAGTGGCAATTTCAAATGCCGCCTTTGCTCATCCATATATGACCAATTTTTTGGCCTATGGGCTACGGCGGTCGAGGCAATAAAGAACTACCCCCATTTTTGGGAAGGCAAAGGTAAAGGAATTTACCTATTCCCAAAATTTTGCATGGAATTTTCTGTTGACAATCAAAAACTAAAAAGACCCCGACGAGCGGGGTCTTGAATCTTTTTAAGCTACTTGTTTTTCCTTTTTTCTTTTTATTAGTGTTACAATGGAGTCGAAAGCATCATCAAATGATTCTTCAAAAGATTTACTGGTTGATTTCACAAAAAAATGATGCCTGGGTACGTGTACTCTGATTTCAGCGATTTTGTCCTTGATGGTATGAGCAACATTATCGAGTTTCAGAAACACATTTACTTTGATGATGCGGTCGTTAAAAGTGGTTAGCTTTTGAAATTTACGATTGATGTACTCCACTAACCTGTTATCCGCATCAAAATGAACTGTCTGAATGTTTACGTTCATAATAATCGCATTTAAAACGGTGAAACAATAAATAAAGAGCTTTTTGTAGTAAATATTTACTGAAAGCTGTGGCCAATTAAGCTTTCTACATGAAGTTACAAAAAACCTATTTTCAAGAAAAGAAAAATCTTTGAAAATTTTATTGTGCTAGTTGAAAAAAATCATGCTTTAGGATGGGCTTTTCTATGCACCTCTTTAAGTTTCTCTATTGTGTTGTGAGTATATACCTGTGTAGCTGCAAGACTGCTATGGCCCAGTAATTCTTTTACCGCATTCAGGTCGGCTCCGTTGTTCATTAAATGAGTAGCAAAAGTATGACGGAGAACATGAGGACTTTTTTTGTCTAGCGTACTCACTTCACCCAGAAATTTCTTTACTAACAGATAGGCATATTTGGGATACATTCTTTTACCTTTTTCTGTCACTAAAAGACGAGTCCTCGGTATCTTGAAATTCCTTTTTCTTAAGCTGCTGATATTCTAATAATGATTTTGACAATTTCATTATTCAAAGGAATGATTCTTTCTTTATTTCCTTTTCCCAGTACTTTGATCTGTGACCTGCTAAAGTCAACCTGTTTTTCTCTTAAGCTTATAAGTTCAGTAAGCCGCATGCCGGTAGCATAAAAAAGAGTAATAAGCATTTTAGCGTTTAGTGTCTTCCAATCTTCTGAAGATTGGTTCAGCGTTTCAATAAGCTTCCTGGTATCTTCTTCTTTTACAAATACCGGTAATCGTCTGCTGATCTTTGGCGCAATGATATTATTCATAGGCGTAGATATCGATCACACTGGTTTTAAGCATGAATTTAAAAAAAGACCGTAAGCTGGATATTTTCCGGTTAATGGATTTAGATGCTAAATCTGTTTCTTTAAGATGAGCCAACCAACTGCGAATAAAGTTATGTGTAATGTCTTTTAAAGCAAGTTTTCCAAACTGAGCATCTAGATAATTAAAAAAATCCGTGAGATCATTTTCATAAGAGACAATGGTATGGGGCGAGTACCTTTTTTCAAACCTGAGGTAATCAATAAAGGATTGGATTTCCCGGGAAGCTGGTATTGACATAAAATACAATAGCTGCAAAGCTATAAAACTTTGCAGCTATCTCACAATATGTTGAAATCGGGAAAAAACTATTCTTCAATTTGCCGCTGGCGATCTTTTGTTTATAGATTGCCTGTAAAACCTGATTGCGACGCCTTACAGAAGGCTTGATAAAACTTTGACGTTCCCGTAACTGTAAAAGGACTTTAGACTTTTCGAATTTCTTCTTGTACTTCTTCAGCGCCTTGTCTATGTTTTCGCAATCTTTTGAATCAATGATCAGCATTTGAATATACCTCCTTTGGTATTTTTTAGGCAGCAAATATAGCAGGAAATTCTGAAATGGAAAACTTGATATACAACTCCAAAACCTGTTGAAAGCAATTTAAGACGCTTAAAAAGGGGAAAATACGGTCAAATCCTGAGGTAAATACCTTTTAAAAGGACGGGTGGGTATCTATTTTTACAAAGAGTACCAATATCCATTTAGAAAAACTATATTCATGAGACCAGTTGCAGCGGAACGGGTGTACTATCCTGCTTTAGATGGCATGCGTGGCCTGGCTATTCTCCTTGTTATATTTCACCACAATTTCAATTTCATCCCAGTTTCAAAGTTTGGTTGGATTGGCGTTGACCTCTTTTTCGTTCTATCAGGGTTTCTAATTACCGACATCCTGTTAAAAACAAAAGGGAATAAAAACTTCCTTCGAAATTTCTATTTAAGGAGAACGCTCCGAATTTTCCCTCTTTACTATCTGGTGCTTTTGTTATTTTTTATATTAGCGCCTTATTTCACTGAGCTGAAGGGCCAATATGCGTTCTATCACAATGATCAATTCTTCTTATGGGGATATCTGCAAAATTGGTTTTTAATTTTCCATACACCTCCTTCTTATAACAATTCAATCTTTGGGCACTTTTGGTCTTTGTCTATAGAAGAACATTTTTATTTGCTCTGGCCTTTCATAATACTATTTTGCAGAAATCTGAAAACACTTACCCACATTATCATATCTGTTCTAATATTTTTCATAATGTTCCGGTTTTTTTCATGGTCGCTCTATGGAAACAGCGACTTGAATTACAAATTTCAGTATTATACCCGCATGGACGGTTTATGTATCGGAAGTTTGATCGCAATATGGAAATTTGATCGCAAGCAAATAAAGGCAAGGATCATGAAATTGGCCGGATTCTTTTTTACCATTCATTTGCTATTAGCAATAATTTCTAAATCACTAATAAAAAATTTACCCTATTTTAATTTTATAGGTTTTACAAGCATCTCAATATTCTTTGGTATTATCCTGGTCTGTGCAATAGAAGCCAGAAGTAAACTACTAAGACTATTATTTGAAGCCTCTCCTATCCGTTATATTGGTAAGATTTCGTATGGGCTTTACATTTATCACATCCCCATCTTGATATTATTCAGGCTTTACTTTTCAGATACTGTAATGAAGTTAGGGCTATCGCAATTTTATTCTAATATTGTCATCGCATTTTCAGCAGCTATTGCAACAATATTAGTGAGCATCATAAGTTTTAATTTATTTGAAAAAAAGCTCCTGCTGTTAAAAGAAAAAATGACCGCCGAAGGATTTTCTTTATTCTTACGCAAGAAAATACGTTTATGGCTAAAGCCTGCTTCCGCTAAGTAGTTATTAACCCATATAGGTTTGCTCTTATCTTTGCCCGGATAAAAAAAATCTTCTTGAAGAATTCCCGCTTCTATAAATTCATTGCCGGCCATTTTCCTGAGGTTGTTCTTTTTTTTATATGGATTATAATGCAGGCTATTGTGTTCTATCAATTTGGAATCGTCAAAGACTTCGAAGCAAAGAAATATATAAACGAAGCCACAAATCTTTTACAAACCGGCACAGTTAGTAGCCCTAATTTTTGGTTGTATTCCGTTCAAATATTCCTGATCGCAGCAGCCATGAAATTAAAAACCGGTTTCCTATCGGTAGTATTGGTACAAATTCTTTTCAACGGAATCGCAACCTATGCCTTTTATAGATTCACTTCGAAAATAAGTAATCGAATTACGACGATCATTATCACACTATTTCTTATTTGCAATTATCCTTTTCAAACTTTTAATACAGCCCTTCAGACCGAATCTTTATTCTATAGTCTCACTATATTATTTAGTTGCTATCTGTTACAACTAAGAAAACTAACGATTAAGAATTCTGTAATTATTTTTTTATTCATCATCGCAGTTAGTTTCACCAGGCCGACAGGGCTCTTTTTTATACCTGCCACAGCATTATATATCGTCTTTCGTTTTTTTAAGCGCTTTTCCACGTTAAGGAAACTTTTCATCATAGTCATTTCATGTATTGGTTTTTTATATCTCCTTAATGTAGCTTTAGGAAGCGGAGGCGAATTTGATTTTATGTTGCCTTTCCGGGATGAAAATATTATTTGCGGAGTACCCTCTATCCCTTATTTCAAAGACATTAAAATCGCCTCAAATCCAAATTCCATTTACGGGCTTTTATACTACATTACTCATAATTTTGACCAGTTCATCAGGCTTGCATGGCTTCGCTCAAAAGCGTTCTTCGGCCTATTCAGGTCATACTATAGCTTTGGACACAATCTATACCTGGGACTGTATTTTTTACCTTTTTATTTTCTTTTAGTCATGAGTATCCAGAAGTGGATAAAAAGAAATAAATACCTTTTGCTGTATTCTATTTCACTAATTATAATAACATGGGGGAGTGTTATTTTAACTTGTGATGATTGGCATAACCGATTTTATCTGAGCACTGTTCCTTACATTTATATTCTAGCAATACCCTCTTTACAAAAAATTACAGGCAAATTAAAGAAGCATGATTACCATCGAAATGCTGAAACAAAAAATATTTGACGAGGAATTCATAAAAATGCTTCAGAAAGAGTTTTTTGATAACGTACCTATTCGTCATTTTGTAATTGAAAGTTTCCTGGAAGAAAGCCTCGCTAATTCTCTTTTACAAAATTTTCCGACTGTAGAAGAAATGAAAACCAATTATAATGAGATCAATGAAAAAAATAGGAACATTCTAATATCCCAATTTTGGACGAAAGCTTCTCAAGGCTACGCAATTCCTTCTGCATCGAAGAATTTATAACATGGCTGCAACAAATGACGGAGATCAGTTCACTCCAGGTCATTGATGATCGTTTAGGTTACGGACTTCACCAGGGGGCCAATCACAGTTTTTTAGATATTCTCATTGATTACAATCTTCATCCTTTAAAAAAATTATACCGCAAGCTCAATCTTATTATTTTTTTAAATCTCAAATGGGAAAATACATGGGCGACAACCTTGAATTATGGGATGCTGAAGTGAAAGCCTGTGTGAAAAGTTATACACCGGTATTTAGCCGCTGTGTTGTTTTCGAGTGCTCCAATATTTCATATCACGGATACAGCAAGATCGAAGTACCTGAAGGGATCACAAGAAAATCATGTTACCAGTATTATTTTATTCCAGCCCCGGAAAATATTTCTTTTCATGATACTATTTTCAAACCGAAACCGGATGAATCCTCAGTGAAAAAAATTGCTATATACAGCAAAGATTTTTCTAAAAATGCAATAAAAAAGATCCTGGTAAAGTTGGGATGGAAAAAATTTCTGGAATAATTACTATTTGTGTGAAGCCCCTTTCATTCTTTTATCAAATAGGTTTCCCTTTCATTGTATAACTAATAGCTTCATCCATCAAACGTTCAGCATAAGGCCTGGAGATTTCATTCAATACCTCTATAGCTGACTGAATCTGATCTTTTGCTCCAGAATTGATCAGTTCCTGAAGCTTTGATATAGCTTCTTTGGTTTGATCTATTTCTTCTTTCGTTAGAAAAGGTTGGTTTTTAGAAAGGAAATTATTGGTCGTATCAATTAATTGTTTGGCCTCAGTTTGCGCTTCTACCAATGTCCGAACATCCATATCTGCTTTGGCATTAGTGATTGAATCCATCAGCATTTTTTCCACTTCTTCATCAGTTAATCCGTATTGAGGCTTTACTTCAATGCTTTGTTCTATACCACTTCTCAATTCTTTCGCTTTTACCACCAGAATACCATCGGCATTCACAAGAAAAGAAACCTCAACTTTTGGTAATCCAGCTGGCATAGCCGGAATACCATTGAGATTGAATTCTGCAAGTTTACGATTGTCTTTAACAAGATCTCTTTCTCCCTGGTAGACTGAAATTCGCATTCCGCTTTGTACATCTTTTTGAGTGGTGTATTGTCGTCCGGCTTTGGTAGGAATTTTTGAATTCCGTGGAATGAGCACATCCATTAATCCACCCATGGTTTCAATACCAAGCGAAAGAGGAGTGATATCCAAAAGCAAAAAATCTTTATTATTGCCCGAAAGAATATCTGCCTGCACAGCTGCTCCCAATGCTACCACTTCATCGGGGTTCATAGAATCATGCAATCGTTTTTGGAAAAAATCACTTACCGTTCTTTTCACCATAGGAACACGGGTAGATCCTCCAACCATGATCACTTCTTCAATGTCATTAATAGAAAGTCGGGCATCCTGTAAAGCGTTTTTACAACAAGCAATAGTTCTTTCAACAAATGGGAGAATCAAAATTTTGAGATCATCTTGCGTTAGTTGTACTTTGTTCTCTCCTACTATGCCACTAAAATCTGAATGAGAACTTAAATAGATTTTGGCCTCTTCTGCCCGCAATCGGAATGACTGAGCAAGGCTTTTATCACTACTCAACTGCTCATCTGAAATATTTATTTGCTTTTGCCAATGTTTTACAATAGCTGCATCAAAATCATCTCCACCAAGATAAGTATCGCCGTTTGTAGAAAGCACTTCAAAGATTCCATTAGTAATTCGTAAGATGGAAATATCAAACGTACCTCCACCTAAATCATAAACCCCAACTGTTTTGCTTTCATCTTTTCTTAATCCTAAACCATAAGCAAGGCTTGCCGCTGTAGGTTCATTCACGATTCTCAAAACGTCAAGGCCAGCGAGTTTTCCGGCATCTCTTGTTGCCTGTCGCTGTGCATCATTGAAATAAGCGGGGACAGTAATAACTGCTCTTGTGACAGGGGTTTTCAAAATATGTTCAGCCCTCGTTTTTAATTCTTTTAATATCAGAGAAGATAATTCAATGGGCGAATAAAATTTGTTCCCTAATTGAATTTTCACAAGTCGCTCTGTATCGTCATCCAGTATTTTGTAAGTAAAAAAAGAAGAATGTTCTTTGATATCATTATAAGATTTACCCATCAGTCGTTTTACGGAAAAAATAGTATTCTGTGGTTCAGCGATCAGGTATTTCTTTGCTTCGTCACCAACTGTTATTGATCCGCCATCTCCAAAATGAACCACAGAAGGAACCAAAGCAGTGCCATCATGTTCTTTCAGTACAACCGGTTTTTTAGTTTCAGGATGAATGATAGCGACCAAACTATTTGTAGTGCCAAGATCAATTCCTACTATCATTTCCTGCTGTTGGAGGCTTCCTGTTGCTATATTGATTCCGATTTTTCCCATTTAAATTATTACTTTGATGAAATAATTTAAACAAAATTAACTCATATAATTTCTAATTAGTCTTTGGCCCTTTGACCGTATCCATCTATTTACTGGCTGTTCGAAAAATTTATAAATAAGAATGGAAATTATTTGGATCATAAAAAAAATTACAAAAATGTTTTTACTGATATATTTTTCAACACCAGTAGCAATAACTCCCGTATGCACAAGAAAAAAAACATAAGAGCTTTTTCCTAATAGTTGAAATAATTGAGAACTAAATAATTTTTGAATTATTGAGTTCTCTTTAATAAGCCCAAAAAAGAAAATCATAACCGCTATTGGGAAGATAATATTAGTCAGAAAAATACCTGCCCACAATTCTGAAGCCTGAGTAGAATAAAACAAGCTAAGTTTGGTAATCAATAAAATGATTATTCCCATCCCAATAAATCCAACCATTGTGTAGAAAGGAATTGAAAATTTTTTTTTAAAAATCTTTTTAGATTTCACTTTACCGGTTATATACAACGCTAACCAGATACCAAGATAAAACTCAAAACATCTCCCAAAAAATGTAACGAAATAAACAAACTTTGAATCTTCAAAAAATCCTTCAAAAGGGAAAACTGAAAATATCAATATAAAAATGCCGCCAATTAGCCACCAAAATACAACCTGTAAAAAAAGAATATTTTTCTTTTTAAAGTAAATAAAAATAAGAGGTGAAAGAAAATAAAAAATCTCTTCCACCGTGAGACTCCATGTGGGTCCAATTCCCGTTAAATAGTATTTTGAAGATAGACCTTTTAGAAAAGTAATATTCAATATATATATATGAAAGGATGAGTTATTCCCGGCTCCCTTAAAATACCAAATGATAAACGTCAAAGTCACTAAACAAAAAAAAGACGGGTATATTTTTGCAAATCGGCGAAGATAATAACTTAACAAAAAAATCTTTCCTGTGCTGGATTGTTCAAAATATTTGTAGCATATAACAAACCCACTCAAGACAAAAAATATTTGAACCCCAAGATAAAATTGATGGAATACTCCTGATAAAAAACTAACACCAGAAAATAAGCGATCACTATAATGAAATAAAAAAATCATCAGGACAGCCAAAAACCTGATTCCTGTAAGTGATAAAATCTCCTTTGAATTTAAATGTATTTGAGGCTTTACCATTTGCAAATAAATACAATATCCGTCGGCTTTTTAGATTTGAAAAAATCGAAGCCTTGGTCCAAAGATAACCAAGGCTCCAAAAGATCGTTAAAGATATTCTTAGCGCATCAGATACATTTTACCGTATCCTTTGGTAAAATACTTGTCTGTGTTGTCACCATCAGCTTGATATTTATCGAGTGATTTCCCATTGAGGTTAGTAACAACTCTATATAGATAAATACCATTGGCAAGCTTTTGATCATATTGGTCAGTACCATCCCATTTGAATTCTGTAATGTTTCTCCCGATATGCAATGGGCCGAGTTCATCTTTAGTTATCTCTCTTACAATTCTGCCGGTAATAGTCATGATTTCGATCTTGATATTTTGCGGAACTTCGCTACCTGTGATTGTAAATACAAAAGCTGTTGAAGTAGTGAATGGATTAGGATAGTTCAGCATATTTGATATCATCGGTTTGTTGATCACTTCAAATGCGACACGATATTCTATATTTCCGGCAGTATTATTACTGCGGTCTTTACCGGTAACGATCAATTGGTATTCTCCATCCTGCAGAAAATAAGGATGGAAATTAATTGACGCAGTGTTGTCCGGATTCGGAGCCTGCCCCGCAGGTATAAATTGCAAAGTATCATTATTAAAACTGAATCTGCGAAGAGTACCATCAGGATATTGCACCTGGAGTGTAAGGAGGCTGGTATCATCCAATATCATCCACTTGGATTCATCTTTTAGTTTGACAAGAATATCTGGTTTGGATGAAACAATGTCGTCATTGAGAATGTGAACACCATCAAAAGTAACATCCAGGAGAGGATTCAGACTATCAGGTTTTACGTAAAAATTTTTATACGCAAAATTATTAAAATGATATTGTTCAGGTTGATCATTATCAGGATTCACTTCTATATAGAGCGTATTCGATCCCGGTAAGTTTGTTGTATTGATAATACCTCCTGCCTGTATAGTATCTCCTACCGGTAATGGCCTGCGGCGGGGGACAGGAATAATATTCGCAACATTATTCTTGTCTGTAACGATCATTTTAATTTTCAAACTGTCAAATGCAGCATCGCTTACATTTTTAAAGGCGGCTTTAAAATCAAGTGGTTCCCCAACATCTACTGTATCTTTTGCCTGCACAAATATGTTCGGAGCAATCGCTCCCTCAGGAGCAGGAGAATAAGTAAGCTCCCAATACTTTAATTGATAAGGAGTGTACTTTATTGAATCCTGTGTTCGCAGTTTTAATTGAGCATAAGGATAAGTTTTTGCATCAACAGACGAAATATCAAAATCCTGTTGGGATATATCAAGCCCACTAAATAACGTTGTTTGGCTGCCATCGGTTTTAATGCCGATCATGTCAACAGCAGCTTCATCACCAGGGATCGCATCTGCCGTTCCACCCCATCGTAATTTTTTCCATGCCTTTGCAGGACCAAATACAGGTGATGTAATATAACCGAGTGTATCTGGTGTATAACAATCGGCAGAAAGAGTTATTGGATCGTAAATTCCCTGGCTAATCACAAACCTGGGAGCAAATGTAGCAGCACTATTTTTTTGATATAAAAATATCCATGCTCTTGGTCTGTAAAATGAATCAATTCCTGTAAATCCTTGAGCGAGTAATCTTTGATACATCGAATTTCCTGAACCTAAATAAGAAGTATCACCTTTCCAGGCACTCGCATAAGTATTAGTTGAAGAATCAGTCCCGGAAAAGTTTCGAACTATTATATAAGAACCATCAGGAATCAAATCCATAAATTCAACAATTTTTCTTCTTTTGTTTGTGTCAAGAATATTAAACTGAAAATTATATGCACGTGTCGGATCGCAGACGACATCACTCCCATATTGACCAGGACCGGATAAAGCATTTAACAAAGGTTTAAAGGAAATTGGATCTATTACATTAAATACAACATTCGAAATACCGCATACACTTCTTATTTTAGATGCTCCATCATTATTAATCGATACTGAAAACGAAGCTGCAGTTGAAGCAGAAGTTGGAAACACACCGCTTCTTATAAACAAAGTATTTAAAATTGTCTCATATTTCCATTGACGGCTTAAAGTGTCTAACGTAAGCCTCTCGGTCGTAGATTTTAAATGCTGATAAAAATGGGCCTGGCTAAAACCAAAATCACTATTATTGATATATTGGAAAGAAGACTTATTCCATACCGGTTGTCCACTCGTTGGTACGGGTGCAACTCTCCAATAATACACAGTGCTATCGGTAAATGTTATACCTGAAGGAAATTCTATAACGCCTCCGGTAGTGCTAATTGTTTGAGTGATCTTGAATGGCGAATTGAAGGCTTCAGTTGTGTCCAATTCCATCATATATTGCTTTTGAGATGCAAAAGGATTGGCGGTTGAAGCAATCAATTTTATATTCTGTCTGCCGATAATGGCGTAATTGTATGGATAGACCGGGTTCGCCTCATCTTCATATATTTGAACATCCTTTGTTATAGCGTTGTTGTTTTCGTATAGTTCATCAACTGCATTGTCAGCATCCACTGTAATTGTAATTTTATTCAACCCCTTATCTCTTGTAGCAACAATAGGAATATTGAATGTAAGTGAATCAATATACCGGATACCTGGGATAGTGTCTCTTTCAATTACTGCAGTACTCAAATCAGGATACGTTCTTTTGACTTCCACCACTATGTTTCTATCAATTGCTTTGCCAAGGTTCATAAATTTTGCAGCAACAGTAAAATGATCTTCCGCAACTGAAATGAATTGAGGAGATACTTTTACTAATGGGTCTTCAATTACATAATCAGGTTTTGAAAAAGTATTGAGCCGGATTGCCGGGTCTCCATTTAAGACAACCTGCTCACAATGAAATCTTGCATAAAAATCATTTTGTGTTGTAACATTAAAAGTTTGAGCTATCGCCTGATTAAGAATCTCCCCAAAGGTTTTACCATAAGAGTTCCTTGAAATTGCGTTGTACGTTTGTGTATTGATAATATCAAGATACTGAACAATGCTAAAATAAGAGCTTGCCAAAAATCCTATAGCACCATGCTGATCAGATAAAACATACTGCTCAGATATTGATGCTGTGGACTGAAGACGTTGAACATTAAAATCGAAAATATTACCCGCCAAACAACCCATTACTATCATAACTGGGTACTTGCCGGAATTGTTATATTGCTCCGGATTATCAAGATTAAAATCCAGAGTTGTGGAAGATGAGTGTCCGAAATAAGTAATCAAGCCAATACCCTGTTGAAACAGGTTTTGCATTGCAGAATTATTTAATTGCTGAACTGCATCGGCAGAGTTTTTATTGAAAGTAATAACATTACCTCCAAATAAAGTGTCTGATATAATCTGCTTATATATATCCATGCGATTGCCCAAATCTGCCTGAAGGATTGGATCATCCGCACCAATTAAATGGACTATATTCTTCATCCAGGCTTTGTCCTGAATAGCCGGAGACGGAGAGGCCTGCGCTTGCTCATATTGTTTAAGCTTGTTTAAATAAGGGATTATTTCATCAGCACTGATCACAGAAAGCCTCCCAATCGGAGTAAGAGGAATATTATTACCAGGCTCTGTGCAAAATAAATTATCTGATGCCGGGTTTCCGAATGTAGGAACAAAGAAAAGTTTATTGATATTAGGGTCGCTTTCATAAACCCTGAATTGATCATACGTTACCCCCTTCCCTATCAAGAAAACATCTTTAAGAGGTGAACCGAAGTTTGCCCTTGCCCATCGTATAAAATTTCGAATAGCAAGTGGGTCCATTTTAATTCCAAATCCAAATTGATCTACTAACTCATCTACCAAATATATTTTAGCATTATAGCCGCCGCCAGTTGCTGAACTTCTATAAGCGACATAATCATTTATAGGATGTGATCCATTTGAAGCATTTAACAACGCTGAACTGGTAATGATCAGGTAATCTCCCTGATTTGCTGCTAATGTCAGATTAACAAAATTTTTTTGTTGAAAGGAAGTGATAGAACGAATATCAGAAAGATTTTGACTTACCAGCACTAATTTCCTGTTTACAGAAGATGGCTGCAAGGCAATTTTTATCACGGCGGGATTACTTATATCAGCCACATATCTTGCACCGTTGGTGAGGTCGTATAAAACAGGTGGAAAACCGTTATAAACAAAGTTTGTTATCTCAAGATAATCACCAGAAATGTTAGTTGGTAATTCAAAAGAAAAACTAGTAACTCCACCAAAATTAAATTGCCGCGGATAAGTCAGCTCATATTGAGCAATAACCATTCTGTCAGGTTTTAATCCGGCATGGTTGATCACATCTATATTTGCTGTTCCGCTGCTGATTAAAGAAGTATTAATTGGAACAACTGCCTTTACGTAATCATAAAAATCCATCGTTTGGGTAAGAATGCTCGTAGCATTGATCTTTACTTCAAAATTTCTTGGATTCAAAGCATTGCCTGCTGCATTGATTTTAAAAGTGGATTGTGGTGCTCCTGCACCAGTATAAGGAAAAAGGTTCGTTTGAGAAGTTGAATTCACTCCTGCGCTGTCAATATCAGTCGAACTCCATCCCTCTCCCTGATCATAAGATGAAGAATAAACATAGTCTACGACTAATGCTGCATATCCCGCATTTATTTTTGTTTTATAATATGCTCCTGTGGTATACATGAAATAAGGTTCAGGTGTGGGACTTCCTACGATGTTATTAGCTGTTGGTACTAAACGGAGGTTGCTTCCGGAAGGATTTACTGTAAGAAAGAAAGCTGCTGTATCAGTTTGAAGACTATACTTATCGCTTAATTGAAAATCCGGCTGGCGATACAATGCATTGTCCGGTTTTCCATCATTCATTTCTCCCCAAAACTCAATGTAATCAGATGCGCTCATTGCTCCCGTCTGAACGGAAGTATATAAAGGAATTTCTTTACCGTTTCGCCATAATTGAAAATTTTGAGCCTGTACAGTATCCAACCCTAATGAGGCAAGAGTAGGTTGTGGAATTCTGTATAACCTGGTTTCAGCAATCTTGAATTTATAATACGTCTTGCTATAATCAATCCACTCATTGTTGTATACCTGGGCCTGTGAATACAAGCTTATGGATAACAATAAGACAGATAAAATTCGTTTCATTAGACAAAGTTTGTACTGGTACAGATTTTATTTTTTCTTTTTGTTTTTATCGTTTACCATATCCAGTTTCAATGAAAAAACATGGGTAAACAAAGGATTCGACTGGTTCGCTAAATTGGTAAATGCGTAATCGATGACCACATTAGATATGCGGAATCCCGCCCCTATGCTCGGCTGATAGATCCAAACTTTTTTCTGATTTAAGGTATCTCCATCAGCCAATGCTTTTTGAAAATTATTAATACCGGCTCTTAGGAAAAATACATTATGAAGATTGTATTCCAATCCAAGTTTAGGGTCCACACTGATCGGGTCAGAACTAATCACAGTATTTCTTTTCCCATCGAAAGTCACATCACAATCGGCTTCAGCAAGCAGGCTGGATTTTTTGCCCAATTTGAAATCATGTGCAGCACCTAATACAAGACGAGGCGCAGTCAATTCAGTTGATTTTACAGGAATATCATTATTCGTAAGGTACAAAACCTCTTTTTCCTGGTCTGTGAAACTAAATGTCCATGCGTTGAAAGTACTGGTGATGTCCCGGCCAACAATTCCGAATTTCCAGCGATTATGAATGATCTGAAGTCCTGCATCAAATCCAAAACCCCAGGCTTTTGCAAACTTGCCTACACTCCTGTAAATCACTTTTGCATTCAAACCGAAATGAACATTTTTATTTGGACTCTCTTTGAGCTTTTGTGCAAATGAAAGAAGAAATGCATAGTCAGCAGATGAAAATGCCTGAATATTGTTGTAGTTAATAGACCCATCCGGTTCTACCAGAAATAGAGTATTCATGATATCGTCAACAGCAAACCGAAGTCCTGTGATACCAATCGTTCTCTTATTGTTTGAAGTTGGAAAGACAATACTGGCATAATCATATTTTCCAATGCCTGCAAAATATTCAGCATGCATCAGGTTCATCTGCGGATGATCTTTTACTCCAACCAATCCTGCCGGGTTCCAATACCCCGAAGTCCCATCCATTACAGATGCAACTTGGGCGCTGCCCATAGCCAAGCCACGGGCGCCTGCGCCGATATTCAAAAATTCATTGGAATATTTTCTGAATTGTGCGGTGGCGGATAAGCAGAAAATAGTTGTTAATAGGGTCAGGTATAGTTTGGTCGGTTTCATTCGGACAATTTTCAATAAGCGTTTGAATAAGACTCGCTTTCATAAGGTAGGGCTACTCAGTAAAATTAATCTTTAGCAACCGAATTACATAGTACGGATGGCAAAAAGACTATCATCTGAAAACGAATAAATTAGAAAAATATTGCATTCCTCTTTGGGCAAGCTCATTCTGCTTTACTTTTGCTGCAAATCATTGATTTAGGCATGAACATGATCGAAGAACTAAAATGGCGGGGGATGATACAGGATATCATGCCCGGAACAGAGGAACAACTCAACAAAGAAATGACGAGCGGCTATATCGGATTTGATCCGACAGCAGACTCCTTGCATATTGGAAGTCTGGTACCGATCCTGTTGTTGGGCCATTTGCAAAAAGCAGGTCACAAACCCATTGCTTTGGTTGGAGGTGCTACAGGCATGGTTGGCGATCCAAGTGGTAAAAGTGAAGAAAGGAACTTATTAAGTGAAGAAGTCTTGCGTAAAAATGAGCAGGGAGTAAAAAAACAACTAATGCAGTTCCTGGACTTTAATCCTGCTAAAAAGAATTGCGCTGAAATAGTGAATAATTATGATTGGTTCAAAGAAATGAGATTTCTCGATTTCATTCGTGATGTTGGAAAACATATCACCGTGAATTATATGATGGCAAAGGATAGTGTGAAAAAAAGAATTGAAGGAGATGCCGGGATGAGTTTTACAGAATTTACATATCAATTAGTGCAGGGCTATGATTTCTTATGGTTATATGAAAATAAGAATTGCAAGCTGCAAATGGGTGGAAGTGATCAATGGGGAAATATTGTTACAGGAACAGAGCTGATCCGCAGAAAAGCTGGTGGTGAAGCGTTTGCTTTTACCTGTCCATTAATTACAAAAGCCGATGGCAGCAAATTTGGAAAAACAGAACAGGGAAATGTTTGGTTAGATGCTTCGAAAACTTCGCCTTACCAATTTTACCAGTTCTGGCTGAATGCAAGTGATGAAGATGCAGAAAAATGGATCAAAATTTTTACGTTTCTGTCCTATGATGCTATTCATATGTTAATCCATGAACATAAAATGGACTCCTCAGAAAGAGTATTACAGAAAACGTTGGCGCAGGAGATCACAACATTTGTTCATGGAAAAGAAGAATATGAAAAAGCCGTAGCAACAACTGAAAAACTTTTTGCCAATCAAAATGCTCCAGTTGAAACTCTAAGCATTGAAGACCTGGAAGGAATGGAAGGAGTTATAAAATCTTCTTACGATAAAACAAAACTTGGTGAAGTTGATATCGTGAGTTTTCTTGCAGAAACCAAAATTTTCCCCAGCAAAGGTGAGGCAAGAAAAATGATCCTGGGAGGCGGTGTAAGTGTGAACAGAAAGAAAGTGGAAAATGAGAAATTAAAAATTGAAAGCTCCCTTCTGCTTCACGATAAATACTTACTGGTACAAAAAGGGAAAAAGAACTACTACCTGGTCAGCTTTAATTAAACGATTTAATTATTTTCCATATTTCTTCTGCCACAAGTTCATTTCCCATTGCATTCAAATGAACGCCATCAACAGTAAGAATACCTGATTCTTTATTTTCAGGATTATTCTTTTTATTATAATCAAGAAATATTTTTCTCAAATCAAGAAGATAAAGTTCATTGCTCTTTGCAAGTCCCCGGACAATATCACTGTATTCATTCATGTCAGTATCCAGATCATTACTAAAATCCGTTCTCTCGCCTATCATAGCAGGTGTGCATAAAACAATTTTACTGTTTCTTGCTTTAATTCTATCAATAATTGCCTGATAAAATTTTTTGAATTTATCGGGATCCGTTCCTGTTTTACGCTTTGTCTTATGCCACACATCATTTACACCAATAAAGATCAAAACAATATCAGGATTCTTGTTCAATACATCATCTTCCAGTCTAAAGTATAAGTCATACACTTTATCACCGCTGATACCAGCCCCAATAAAATCGTATCGATCATTTTTATTTTCTTCTTTACTTAAACTATCAATTCGGATAATATATCCTCCGGGATTCACCCCTTGTTCCGTGATCGAATCACCAAAAAAGATCACTTTATTTTTCTTCTGTGTCATAAATAAGTAGATAAGGTGATAATGAAAAAAAATATAGTATTGTTATCCAGTTTTCTTAAATTTTTCAGTGATATAGTACACAGCAATCCCAGCCACGACAATTAAACTCCCCCACAAAGCAAACCATCCTGTTGAAATAAAAAGGAATATCCATATAGCGATGGAAAGAACAACCGGAACCGGGAAAAGCCACATTTTAAATGGAAGATCTTTTTTCCCGAATCTCTCTCTTAATAAGGTCACTCCTACAGCCTGTCCAATAAATTGTACAACAATTCTCATGGCAAGAATGGAACTGATGGCATCTTCCAGCTTTATAAGCAAACTAAAAATAAATCCAATAGAACATAAAACAATTAAAGAAACGTAAGGAAAGTTTTTTGTAGGATGTATTCTGGAAAATATCCTGAAAAAATTTCCATCCACTGCCGCTGCATAAGGAATTCTTGAATAGCCCAGCACTACTGCAAATAAAGAAGCCAAAGCAATCCAAAGAATCAGAACTGTTACAATGATGCCCGTTTGTTTACCATAGATCTGTTCCATGAAGATACTTACCAGGTGTTTCTCATTGGGGTTTACACTTTGCCAGGGCACAACTCCTATCACACTAATGTTCATCAACAAATAAAGTGTAGCGATGCCCACAATAGAGATAAAAATACTTTTGGGAATATTTTTCCCGGGATCTTTTATTTCACCTCCCAGATGACAAACGTTATAATAGCCCAGATAGCTATAAACCGTTTTTACAGAACCCTGGCCTATCGCTGCCCAAAAAGCATAACTGAAAAAAGATTCATTTCCCGATGGCAAAAATTTTATTGAATTATGATGATGCGTTAACCCGCTGATGATGATCCAAAGAACTGTAAGAATAACTACTGACCACAACACAACTGAGATTTTTCCAATAGTTTCGATTTTCCTGTATAATAAAATAAAAACAACAATGACCAATCCTCCGGAAACCAATTTCTCCTGAATAGAATTCATATCAATAATATAAGACAAGTATTGGGCAAAACCGATAGCGCCTGATGCAACAACCAGGGGCGCTTGTATAGCCGTTTGCCATACAAATAAAAAACTCATCAACCGCCCGCCTCTTTCGCCAAATGCGATCCTGTGAAAATTGTAAGTTCCCCCCGCTAATGGATATTTTGCCCCAAGTTCACTCCATATCATAGCATCTGCAAAAGCGGTAACAGCTCCGAATATCCAGGCCCATAGAAATAAACCATTGTTGAATTGAGCTATTACGAAAGGCATTACGACGAAAGGCCCGATGCCTATCATGTCAATCATGTTGATAGAAGTAGCCTGGAGAAGATTTATTTTGCGATTAATGTGCGGTGAAAGCAATTATTTCAAATTTTGAATTCTTCTTTTTATAAACTGGTTTGACCTGCGTTCATGAGCTATCAGAAAAACAATTATTTTTTGTTCATAAATTTTATAATACATTTTATAAGCAAAGGGAGATAAAACTATACGACGAATATCTTTTTTCCAAATCCCAAATGCGAAGGGATTCGTCAGAATCTTTGATCTGGCCGATTCAATTGAAGAAATAAATTTTATTCCAAGACCTGATTGCTGATCATTATACCAATCCCGTATTAAAAGAGCATCATCTGCGGCTGCTTCTGCAACTTCGATTACCCAGGCCATTCTACCTGCTTTTTAACTTTTGAGCAAATTCATCCCAACTTAATGTTTTCATTTTGCCGCTTTCATATTTTTCAACCCGCTCTTCCACCACGGAAAGAATATCATCTTCACCTGTCAAAGAAACATCATCCTGGATACAACTTTCCCAAATGGCATCAATAATTTTTATGCGTTCTTCAACAGGTAATTTTTTTATATCAGATATATCGTAATTCATATTTTAAAATTACAAAAAGATTCTTGGATCTTAGCTCGTTACAAACTTCGTGATCCCTTCCACCAACAGATCAAGATTTTCAATAGTTGTGTAAACACTTGGGGTGATTCGAACACCTTTTATATTTTCCCATTCAATACCAACTGTATGAATTCTATACTTATCAAATAAAAATGAATCCAATTCGCCAGGTTTTTTACCTTCAATACCAACATTACCGATTGCACATCCCCATTTGGGATGTAATGAAGTATTCAATTTTACTTTTGGTACATCTTTCACTTTTTCCATCCAATAGTTCTTCAGGTAATGTAATCGCTTCTCTTTTCTTTCGCTGCCGATCATTTCATGAAACTCCAATGCCTTACCAATCGCCTGTTCAATAAAAAACGGCCTTGTACCCAATGCTTCAAATTTTCGGATGTCATCACTCTTCGGGTCGCCGGTTGCAAATAATGGATAAATATCTTTTATCCTTTCTTTTTTTACGAATAACATTCCGCTACCGATCGGAGCAAACAACCATTTGTGCAGGCTACTGGCAAAATAATCACAGTCCAGGTCAGCTATTTTAAAGTCAAAATGAGCAAAGCTGTGTGCTCCATCTACTACTACCTGTATACCTCTCCGGTGTGCCTCGTCTGCAATTCTTTTAACCGGTAAGATCTGGCCGTTCCAGTTGATAATATGTGTAATGTGTACCACTTTTGTTTGAGGAGTAAACGCATTTACATATTGATTGACGAGGTAATTTTCATCTTCACTCGGCAATTCAAGGTTGATCCAAATCACTTTTATTCCTTCACGCAGTTCCCGTTGCTTATAAGCATTGATCATATTGGGATAATCTTGTTTCGCAGCCACCACTTCATCACCTGCTTTTAATTGTAATCCGAAAATAACTGTCTCTAAACCTTCAGATGAATTGCGATTAATAGCAATTTCTTCCGGAGAACAACCCGCTGCTTTTGCAAGGTTTCTTCTTAAAGGCTCCCGTCCCTGGTCCAGGATACGCCACATAAAATAGCTTGGCGCTTCATTACTGAAATCATAATACCGTTTCATAGCATCCTGCACTGTTTTCGGCGCAGGCGATACTCCTCCATTATTCAGGTTGATTATTGCAGGTGAAACCGTAAAGGACTGCTGGATATAATACCAGAAATCTTCTTCAGTGGCAAGATCTGCGGGAGAAATCCCTTCTGCATTATGCAAAGCCCTTTCAAGATTACGGCTCCAGGCTGGCTTAGCTAATGAAGTAAAAAATGTTGCAGCTGAGAAAGCACCTACTTTCTTCAAGAACCGGCGTCGGTTGGTTGAATTCATAATAATGAATTTATGATTAAATGTAGCAAAAGTTTTTCTTGACAGGCCTCAAACTTTTGCTGAAAAATATTATCTCGCCCTTCAATTCGGGAATATGAAAGAATAAAATCATAAACTATATTTTCCAATAAATCGATTTGGGAAGAAGGTCTCGCCGGCTTATTTTTGCACTCCTGTTTGCGGATTGGCCCATGGTGTAACGGTAGCACTACAGATTTTGGTTCTGTCTGTTGAGGTTCGAATCCTCATGGGCCAACAAAAAGATTGCTTTAAAACGCAGTCTTTTATTCTTTTTGCCCGATAGTATAATGGTAGTACGAGAGATTCTGGCTCTCTATGTCAGGGTTCGAATCCTTGTCGGGCAACAAAAAAAATTATTGAAAATTTTACTAATTACTCCCTTTTTCTTAAACGTATTAATAGCGCAAAAGTTATCGAATATGTAAGAATTACCACCCGTTCATCTCCCTAAAGTGGAGTTCAAAATTTCTTTGGTTTATTCTTTTCAGAATTGTATGAAGTTCTTATTCTTTTAGAATGGAATTCCAAAATTTACATAAGTAAGTACTTTTTTTGACTGGTCACAGTACGTAGCACTGAATTCGAGTGCTCCTATTGGTGTATTGTATGAAAATGTAATGGCATGGCCGATTAACCAGTTGTCGAATTGCAGTTGATGATCAGGACTGACAAAATTATTTATCAGCCCATTTGTTTTTGCCATAATAAAAATATTTTTTGACAATTGAACATTCAATCCGATCATGAGTGAAGCTACACTTGGGGTGCTTATCGTTGTTTCATCCAATCCCGCAAATATTACCTGGTTGCGTACTGTTTTTGTCAAACCCCCGATCTGGAAATTATTTACAAGGCTTTGCCTGTAATTAAAATTTACTCCACATTGCAGCAGTGTATAAAATGTAAACTTTTTTGATAACGGTGCATAGGCTTCCGCATTAATCATCAATCTCTGATAATTATCATAATTAATCCCTATTGAGTCGGCATTTGTTACAGGGTTCCCATTTAAAAAAAAAGTTACATCAGGGCGTTGATCATATATCCATCCAAATTCTCCATTTATTTTTAATCCTCTTGTCGGGTAAATAGTTTTGTCAAGGGTATTTAGATCGGCATAAACAAACGAAGTGAAGAATCTGTTTTTCCCATTTGCCTCAAAATTTGTTTGTATCAGCGGATTGAACTTTATCCATTCGAAACGGGTACCCAAACCTCCAGTAATGACCCTTGTATCTGCAAATTCTGCCCTGAGTTCTCCATTGTAATACAATTGCCTGTATTGGCCGGTTTTAAAAAAATCCGTATAGGTATTTATTTTGAAACTCTCCAACTGAAATTTTGGGATAAGAGCAATATTCTTTTTTCTGCCAAAATATTGAAGATGTTCTCCCTTCAAACGCAGGTTTTCTCCAATATTGAAAGTTAACAGGCTTCTTGAATAACGATAGATAAAATCACGGGTTGTTAAGTTAGCTATCGCACTAATGCCGGAAAATGCATTATAATGAAGCCCGAATTTTACGTATGTGGACGGATTTTCATCCACATTGAATATAATCTTAGCGGACCCGTCAGGCTGAGGTTCTAAACGATAACGAATGCTACTATAATATCGGGTGGCAAAAACACGCCGAACCATTTTGGAAATACCCGCTTGTGTATATGTTTTGTTGATATGAAAATCCATCGCATGATAAAAGAAACCCTTAGTTGTCTTATCAAGCCCTGTTACATTACCGGATTTTATAAATACTGAATCTGCTGATGGCAATCTGTTAGTTGTAAATGGAACCGTTCCGAAACGGTTATTCAATGAATCGGCCAGCTGCTTTAGCCTGGGATACAATTTTCTCCCTTCTTCCAGCCCGATATCAATTATTTTATCAGCACTGTTAAAGCTGGCCATTGAATAATCTTCTGTCGGTTGCTGAATAAATAAATTGCAAAGCGGTATTTCTTTTTTATAATCTTCTGATTCCTTTAAAAATGCTATCTGCAGTAATATTTCAAATGCCGATTTCAATTTTTCCTTGGGAACCAATCCGTTTGTTACGCTGCTTCCAATAACGAAATCAGCTCCCATTTCTTTCACATCTTTCACAGGAAAATTTCTAACAATTCCCCCATCTACCAATTTATTGCCATTATATTCAACAGCAGAAAAAACGGAGGGGATGGCCATGCTGGCACGTATGGCTGTTGTAATTTCTCCTTTGTCCAAAACAACAGCTTCCCCGGTGGCAATGTTTGCAGCAATACATTTAAAGGGAATAGAAAATTGGCTAAAGTCTTTCGTATTATGTACCGGATAAAAAAGCTCCGCAAGTTTCAGCCATAATTCCTCTCCTTCCAGCAGCCCGGTGGGTAACTGTATTTTTTTATTCACGTAAGGTAATTCAACAGCATACTTTCCGTATTCTTCCTTTTCTTCCATTGATAAAGAGCGAAGTGAAAGCTGATTACTTAATAAAAAATCCCAGTCTATGTTGCGGGCAATCTTTTCTATTTCATCTCCTGAATAACCAACTGCATATAGGGCCCCGATTACAGCACCCATACTGGTGCCGGTGATATAATCTATTTTTAATCCGGCAGAATCAATGGCTTTTAAAATACCGATATGAGCCAACCCTTTTGCACCGCCGCCGCTTAAGGTAAGTCCGATTTTTGGCCGACCACTTATTTGCTGCGCATCAAGATTAATATTAAATAAAAACAGGAAGAGTAAAACGGAGAGGGATTTCATCAAAATAAGTACTTAAAAATTATAATAACGGCTCAATCATCCTGAAAGCAGATTCCTGCAATTTACGGAAACCTTCTCGTTGATGATTACCTCAATGCTAAACCACGCTTTTGGGTACAAATATTGCTTCCAGTTGATTTGTCCCATCGCAATAAGAATTTGATATTTATAATATTGCCCGATAGCTGTCGGGATTGTCGGACAACGCAACTCTGTCAGCAACTGTTTTTTATTCCAGTAATTCATTGGTAGCTATACTGTCACGTCTTAAATTGCATTAACAAACTGCTGTAATATGAAAAAGCTTTTTCTGTCTGTTTTATCGCTGACAAACCTGTACTGCTTTTCTCAAAATTGTACAGATTTTTATTACATGCAGAATAATAAAACTGTAGAAATTACAATCACGAATAAAAAGGGGAAAGAAACCGGAAAAAATGTTTATACAATTTCAAACGTTCAGCAGTCTGGAGGTACTATTACTTCTATTGTCAATTCAGAATTCATAAAAAGTAAAGGTGATACGGTTTCCAAAGCCACTAACAATATTAAATGTGTAGGAGGGATCATTATGATGGATATGAAAATGTTCATTCCTTCTGCACAAGAAGAACAGATGGGAACTACTTCCGCTTCAGCACAAAGCGCTTACCTTGAATACCCTTCTAATATGAAAGAAGGCGATGAATTAAAAGATGGGCAATTCGGAATGGATTTCAAAACGCAAAGTGGAATCGGCGCACATATCAATATTGACATTACCAAGCGAAAAGTGCAGGGAAAAGAAAGCGTGACTACTCCTGCAGGAAGATGGAATTGCTTCAAAATAACCTATCACAGCAAAGTAGTAATGAAGATAGGCATTGGTATTCCTGTCAATATGGATGTAACAGAATGGTATGCTCCCGGATTCGGGGTTGTAAAAACTGAATCCGGAGGAGGAACTACAGTAATCACATCAATCAAATAAGTACGGTATATTCAAATCCGGATTGAGTAACCTGTTACCTGCAAAGGCTTAAAAATTATTTCTGCAATCGGAAAGAAGCGGAAGTTGTTGATCTTTTTCGGAGACAATTTCTTTTCCCGGAGGAATTTTCCAATCAATATTCAGAGCAGGATCTTTATACAATATTCCTCCTTCATTTTCTTTATTATAAAAACCGTCGCATTTATATAATACAACAGCCTTTTCACTCAACACAGAAAATCCATGAGCGAATCCGGGAGGAATGAATAACTGTTTATTATTGGAAGATGACAATTCTATGCAAAACACTTTTCCATAAGAAGGAGATTTTTTTCGGATATCAACAACAGCGTCCATTATCACTCCATCTAAAACTCTTACTAGTTTTGTCTGTGCATTTGGGTTTAATTGATAATGTAATCCCCGGATCACTCCATAAGAAGATGAAGATTGATTGTCCTGAACCCAATACCGATTGATCCCGTGTTCCTGGAACATTTTTTCATTAAAAGATTCAAAAAAGGATCCCCGGCTATCTTCAAATACTTTGGGCTCATAGATGAGCAATCCCTGTATGTCTGTCTGGGAAAAAGGCATAATTATAAACTCCAATAATTTCTGTTGGTAATTTTATTTCTGTAAATTCCTTTCAGATCGGCGATCAGTGCACCAGATTTGCAGATCGAAGCAAAATAATGATCATCCAGGTTCAGGTAAGATTCATGTGGCACCGTGATGATGACCGCATCATAATCATTACCCACTGATTGCACCAAGCCAAAACCATATTCATGCATCAATTCATCTGAATCAGCAAAAGGGTCTTCCACTTCGACATTGACAAAAAAGGATTTTAATACTTTAACCACGTCAGCCACTTTGGAATTCCGGATATCGCTTACATTTTCTTTGAAAGTAGCTCCTTTCACAAGCACTTTGGATTTTTTCACATCTCCGGAGTTTTTAATTATGTGCTGCACTACTTTTTGTGCCACATAACCTCCCATACTATCGTTGATACTGCGTCCTGCAAGTATCACTTGCGGATTATATCCCAATTCCTGGGCTTTATGAGTCAGATAATAGGGATCTACACCAATACAATGTCCTCCTACCAAGCCCGGATAAAATTTTAAAAAATTCCATTTAGTTCCTGCTGCATTCAATACTTCATAAGTGTTGATACTCATCATATCAAAAATAACCGATAGTTCATTCATCAATGCAATGTTGAGATCACGTTGAGTATTCTCAATGATCTTCGCTGCTTCGGCCACTTTTATAGAAGATGCACGATGTACTCCGGCTTGCACAACAAGTTCATATACTTTCGCTATTTCTTCAAGGGATTCTGCATCACTACCTGAAACGACTTTCACCACTTTAGATAATGTATGTGTCTTATCTCCGGGGTTGATCCTTTCAGGCGAATAACCCAATTTAAAATCAGTTACATTTTTAAGCCCTGATAATTTTTCAATGATTGGGAGGCAGTCTTCTTCTGTACAACCGGGATAAACAGTCGATTCAAAAACTACATAGTCTCCTTTTTTGATCACTTTGCCGACTGTTTCTGACGCTCTTTTTACCGGAACCAGGTCAGGTACGTTATGCTCATCTACAGGAGTTGGAACAGCAACAATAAAAAACTTCGCTTCTCTCAAAACATCCAATGAATTGGTAAAAACAATATCACAACCTTCAAAATATTCTTTGTCCAGTTCATTGCTGGGATCAATACCTTGTTTCATCATTTCGATCCGTTTTGCATTTATGTCAAAGCCGATCACAGAAAGTTTCCTGGCAAATTCCAACGCAATAGGTAATCCTACATAGCCCAAGCCGATGACGGCAAGTTTTGCTTTTTTATCTAATAATTCCTGGTACATCAATTTGGTCATTAATTACATTTTATTTGAGGCTTACAAATTCTTTAGGCTGCTTGTTCCATTCTTCTCGGCGAGAAAGTGATTTAAAATACTCATAAGTGATCTTTAATCCTTCTTTCCGGCTTACTTTTGGTTCCCATCCCAATAATTTTTTTGCTTTTGTAATATCCGGTTCCCGTTGTTTGGGGTCGTCTATTGGTAAAGGTTTGAAAACAATTTTTACTTTCCTTCCGGTTAATTCCAGTATTTCTTTTGCAAAATCAAGCAAAGAAATTTCATCCGGATTTCCGATATTGACTGGCAGATGATAATCACTCAGCAACAACCTGTAAATTCCTTCGATCAGATCATCAACATAACAAAAACTTCTTGTTTGTGACCCATCACCAAATACAGTCAGATCTTCTCCACGCAATGCCTGGCCAATAAATGCAGGTAAAGCTCTTCCGTCATTCAATCTCATTCTTGGGCCGTATGTATTAAATATTCTTACAATTCTTGTATCAAGCTGATGAAAATGTATGATAGGCCATTGTAATTGCTTCCATGTATCGTTTGGCTTCATCATATACGCCTCTTGGGCCAACAGGATTTACATTGCCCCAATATTCTTCAGTTTGCGGATGCACCTGCGGATCTCCATATACTTCGCTGGTAGAAGCGACCAGAATTCTGGCATTTTTTGCTTTAGCCAATCCGAGACAATTATGTGTACCCATTGCACCAACTTTCAACGTTTGAATGGGAATTTTCAAATAATCAATCGGACTGGCGGGTGAAGCAAAATGAAGAATGTAATCAAGATGGCCGGGAACATGAACGAATTTGGTTACATCATGATGATAAAATTCAAATTGTTCCAGTTTAAAAAGATGCTGAATATTTTTCAGATCCCCGGTAATCAGGTTATCCATGCCAATTACATGGTAACCTTCTTTAATAAAACGGTCACACAAATGAGAACCGAGAAAACCTGCGGCGCCTGTTATAAGTACTCTTTTTAGTTCCATATCTTAATTTAATTCACAATTTCTCTGCCGATACTTTCATAATGAAAACCCAGTTCACGCATAGCAGCAAGATCAAAAAGATTACGTCCATCGAAAATAACTTTGTTTTTCAGATTAGCGTAGCTATCTTTGGTAAAATCCGGTGTACGGAATTCATTCCATTCGGTAGCAATGATCAATGCATCGGCATCTTTTCAAACAATCATACTGATTAATCTGCATAATCAATCCTATCTCCCAATGTTGTTTTACATTTTTCATTGCTTCCGGATCAAATGCACTTATCAGTTGCGCCTTCTTTGAATAATTCTTCTATCATATCAAAAGCCGGTGCTTCACGGATATCATCAGTATTGGGTTTAAAGGCAAGGCCCCATAAAGCAAAATCGTTTTCCTTTCAAATTATTATTGAAATATTTTTTTATCTTGGGGATAAGATGCAGCTTTCTGCTTTTCATTTACCTCCATCACTGCATTGAGAATTTTAAAATCGTAATTCACTTCCGCGGACGATCTTGATCAGCGCCTTTACATCTTTCGGGAAACAACTGCCGCCATAACCAATACCCGGAAATAAAAACCGTTTGCCGATCCTTTCATCACTACCGATTCCGCGGCGAACCATATCCACATCAGCACCAAATTTTTCGCAGAGCTGTGCAATTTCATTCATGAAAGTGATCTTGCATGCCAAGAAATGCATTTGCAGCATATTTTGTTAATTCTGCAGATTTTTCATCCATATAAATAACAGGGTTGCCCTGACGTACAAATGGTGCATACAAATCGCTCATTACTTTCTTTGCTTTTTCAGATGTGGTGCCAATTACAACACGGTCTGGTTTCATAAAATCTTCCACAGCCACACCTTCCCGTAAAAATTCCGGATTGGAGACAACATCAAAGTCATCCTTTACAATTTTTTGAAATAGCAGCATGAACTTTTTCAGCAGTTCCAACCGGTACTGTACTTTTATTTACGATCACTTTATAATCCTTGATCAATTTTCCCAAGTTCTTCGGCCACCTGAAGAACATATTTCAAATCAGCAGAGCCATTTTCCCCTGGTGGCGTAGGCAATGCCAACAAAATGATAGCTGCATCTTTTACTGCTTCAGCCAGATCAGTAGTAAAATGTAAGCCGTTCTTCTTTCAGATTACGAAGGAAATAATTTTTCTAACCCAGGCTCGTAAATAGTGATCTCACCATTTGTTCAGTCTATTTACTTTATTTACATCAATATCAACACAGGTTACATCATTACCTGTTTCGGCAAAACAAGTACCTGTAACCAATCCAACATAGCCGGTACCAATTACAGCAATTTTCATTGATAAGGTTATTATTTATTTGCAAATTCTAATACGTTTGTCAGTATAAACTTCATCTGCTCTTCATCCAGTTCAGTATGTATGGGCAAAGAAATCACTCTTTCAGTCAACCAATCTGTCACAGGCATTGATTGAGAAGCCACATTAAATTGCTCAAACATCCTTTGTTTATGAGCCGGTACCGGATAATAGATCATAGAAGGGATTTTTCTTTGAGCCAGAAATTCATTCAATCCATTCCGGTCCACTCCTTCCAATATCAAAGTGTATTGATGAAAAACATGATGAGAATAATCTGCACGGAAAGGTGTTTGTATTCCCGGTTGATTAGCAAATGCCTTATCATAATAATCAGCTGCTTTTCTTCTTGCAGCAGCATATTCATCCAAGTGTTTCAGTTTGATATTGAGAATAGCAGCCTGAACAGTATCCAGGCGACTATTGCAACCTACCACATCATGATAATATCTTTTGCTTTGCCCATGATTAGCGATCATTTTTAATTTCACTGCTAATGCATCATCGTCGGTAAATATGGCTCCACCATCCCCAAAGGCACCTAAATTTTTTGAAGGATAAAATGAAGTAGTCCCAATATGACCGATCGTGCCAGTCTTCTTTTTTATCCCATCTCTGAAAAAATAATCACAGCCAGTCGCCTGTGCGTTGTCTTCAATTACATAAATGTTATGTTTTTTGGCTATCGCCAAAATTTCTTCCATCGGCGCTGCCTGACCATACAAATGAACCGGAACAATAGCTTTTGTTTTCGGAGTGATTGCTTTTTCTATGGCAACCGGATCGATACAAAAAGTTTTAGGATCCACTTCAACAAAAACGGGAGTCAATTTCAGCAATGCGATTACTTCAGTAGTCGCAATATAAGTAAACGAAGGTGTGATCACTTCATCACCTGGTTGAAGACCCAATGCCATCATAGCGATCTGCAACGCATCCGTACCATTAGCACAGGGAATAGTGTGCCTGGCATTTAAATAAGAAGAAAGATTCGTTGCAAATTCCTGGACAGGTTTGCCATTAATAAAGGCTGAACTTTCCATCACCGCAATGACCGCCTGGTCCACTTCGGATTTGATCTTATGATACTGAGTAAGGGTATCCACCATTTGGATGGGACGCATCGGAATTGATTTATTTCAAAAGTGCGGCAAAAATACTAAAATACAGGTAGTTTACCCGATTGCTTTTACTTTTGCCGGAATTAAAAACGTGAAATTGGCCGTTCTATTTTACAATATCTTTTTGCTGCTATTTAAAATATCGGTGAGGGTCTCTTCCTTATTTAATCCAAAAGCTGCAAAATGGCTGAAAGGGAGAAAAAAAATATTTGAACATTTACAAAATACTATCCCGGGAAAATCAAAACTTATCTGGATACACTGCTCTTCGCTTGGTGAATTTGAGCAAGGCCGTCCCGTAATCGAAAAGCTGAAGTTACAATACCCGGATTATAAAATACTGCTGACCTTTTTTTCACCATCGGGGTATGAAGTAAAAAAAGACTATAATGGCGCTGATTGGATCTTCTATCTGCCGATAGATGGTCCCCGCAACGCTAAACGATTTTTAGAGATCGCTCATCCGGCCCTGGTGATCTTTGTGAAATACGAATTCTGGTATTACTATCTCAAAAAAATAAAATACCGCAACATTCCTTTATTACTGATATCGGCATTGTTTCGAAAAGACATGTCTTTTTTCAAATGGTATGGCGGACTGCAGCGGAAAATGCTTTCACGATTCGATCACCTATTTGTTCAAAATGAATCGTCCAAAAAGCTGATTGATGATATCGGCCTGGCTTCTATCTGTAGTATTTCCGGCGATACCCGGTTTGACCGGGTGATCGAAATTGCCGAACAGTTTGAACCCATTCCATTAATTGAACAATTTATTGGTAATAATAAATGTATTGTTGCAGGAAGTACGTGGAAAGAAGATGAAGAAGTATTATCCAAACTTGATCTTTCAGGAAATAAACTCAAATTGATCATAGCCCCACATGAGATAAACGAAGCTCACATTTATGAAATAAAAAAACTTTTCCCCGGCTCTTCTCAGTTCTCAGAATTAAAGACAGGGAACCAACAACTGACAACAGCCAATGTTCTCATCATTGACAGCATTGGTTTATTATCCCGTTTATACAGATATGCCAGTATAACTTACGTTGGCGGGGCATTAAAAACAATGGGAGTGCACAATGTATTGGAAGCAGCGGTTTATGGCAAACCTGTATTGTTTGGCCCCTATTATAAAAAATATATTGAAGCTGTTGAATTGGTGCAATGCGGCGGCGGATTCAGTTTCTCTGATGCTGCGGGTTTGAAAGAAAAAATTGATCTGATGTTAAGCAACGAAAGTGAATACAATAAAACTTGTAATGCTTCGGAAAAATATGTGGCGAGTAAAAAGGAAGCTACACAAAAGATTATTCAGTTCATTCAGGAGAAACGTCTTTTGACCAATTGATCAAACTGCTTAACGACCTCTCGTTTATTATCCCAACCTAATTTTGTTTTAAGCTCCCGGCTGATCCAGTATTCTGCTTCAGGATAAATATTAAAACTGTTGATGGTTTTGATACTGCGTTCATACATTGCTTCATCACCCCGAAAAAGATCATTGATAAATACGTAACGGTCATTGATCCCAATTGCTTTGCGCAGATCTTTGACAGGAGTTTCTTTCAGTACTTCCAGTAATTCTGTTTTCCCCTGTCTTAATTTATCGTTCAGTGATTCTGGCTGTGTCGAATTGGTATCGTTGACTTCTTTTTCTTTTGGCTGATGTGATAGAGTCGGTATTTCGGTCATTGGATCAAAGACCATATCCAGTTGTCCGTTTTTTTGAACCAGGGAAACCGAGCCTTTGTCAACTAAAACTGTTTCTTTTACTTCTTGTAGAGCAGGTTTTTCTGCAGTCTTTGGAGCATACTTTTCATATTGAGATGTCATCATAGGTGTTGCAGAAGGAAGTACCACAGCTACTTTTGAAGTACCCAGTGTTTTTGAATGTTGCGGCTGAACCTGGCTCAATTCATTTTGCAATAATTGAACAGTCACCAGCATCTGAGCCGGGTCGGCTTTTTCATCAAATTGTTCTTTTAATTTATGTACCAGAGCGCCGATTCGTTCCATTATGGTATTTTTGACCGGGAACTTAAAATTACAAACAGTTTATCAATAAAGTCAAGCAGAATCAAAGGAAAAATAAATCTTAACAATGTTTATCGAACCCAATTTCAGGGGAGAACGCCGCGGATGGATCGAAGTGATCTGCGGTTCTATGTTCAGTGGAAAGACCGAAGAACTGATTCGGAGATTGAAACGGGTAAAGATCGCCAATCTCAAAGTTGAGATATTCAAACCTACAATTGATGTACGCTACGATGAAACCAAGATCGTATCGCATGACACAACAGCTATTCAATCCACCCCGGTTGATAATTCCCCGAAAATATTATTATTGGCGAATGATGTCGATGTGATCGGCATTGATGAAGCGCAGTTTTTCGATGATCAATTACCGTCAGTCTGCGATGAATTAGCATCAAAAGGAACCAGGGTTATTGTAGCAGGATTGGATATGGATTATCTCGGCAACCCATTTGGCCCTATGCCTACCATTATGGCAAAGGCCGATTATGTTACCAAAGTGCATGCTATCTGTATGAAGTGCGGCAACATTGCCAACTACTCTTACCGGAAAGTTACCAATGCTGAACAAGTGATGCTTGGGGCAAAAGATGCGTACGAACCGAGATGCAGAAAATGTTATAATGAAGAAAAACAGTGAAGTCCTTAAATCATATTTTTTCGCTTTTCAAAAAAGACTTACTGCTGGAAGTCAGGCAGCAGTATAATTTTTATGGCATTCTGCTCTATATTGGCGCTACTATTTTTGTTTTATACATGGCAATTGAAGAGCCGGAGCCTAAGGTCTGGAACGGTTTGTTTTGGGTCATTCAGTTATTCATTTGCATAAATGCTGTAGCGAAAAGCTTTTTGCAGGAAAGTCGCAACCGGATGCTCTACTTTTATTCAATTGCAGGGCCGAGAGACTTTGTGCTGGCTAAACTATTATTCAATTCAGTGCTTATGCTGGTAATGAGCCTGCTTAGCCTGCTTTTATTCAGTTTATTTCTTACAAACCCTGTTCAGAAAATTGGTCCTTTTATTGGCCTTGTACTACTTGGCGGATGGAGCCTTAGCCTTGTATTTACTTTTTTAGCTGCAATTGCAGCTAAAGCGCAGCAAAATGCTGCGATCATGGCAATATTAGGTTTTCCACTCATAATCCCTCAACTTTTACTATTAATGCGATTATCAAATGCTGCATTCAATTCAGCGTTGACAATCCCAGCTGAAACGGTGCTTTTATTGATCGCATTGGATTTAATGGTCGTTTTACTGGCAGTTATTCTGTTCCCTTTTCTATGGAAGGATTAAAAATCGATTCTCTTTATTTTTTTCATTTCAATGCCTCCCCTAATTTTGCACCACTTTAGCTGAATGCAGACCGTTTGGTCTGCGAACCTGATGACTGGTGAAAAAAACTATATGCATAAGTCCTGGTGGAAGATCGCAAGTGTTTTGTTATTGATCTACACGTTTACCTGCGGCCTTTTATTGGACGTTCCTCATCTTCCTGCATTGCAGGAAACAATACGTAACCTATATTTTCATGTCTGCATGTGGTTCTGCATGATGATTTTATTTACAGTCTCAGTCGTCAATGCAGTTCGATATCTCCGCAGTTTTAATTTGAAATACGATATTTACTCCCGTCAATATGCAACGGTCGGAATTGTATTTGGTATTTTAGGTTATGCCACCGGAGCTATTTGGATGAGTTATACCTGGGCCGATCCTAATAATCCTGCCTTCCAATCTTTCAGTGCTGTAGCCAGGGAGCCGAAACTGATCGGTGCAGCCATTGCACTGCTTATTTATTTTGCATATCTCATCCTCAGAGATTCCATTACAGACATGGATAAAAGAGCAAGGATCAGTGCGGTGTATAACATTTTTGCCTACGCCATGCTTTTCCCAACCATCTGGATACTGCCGAGAATATTGCCAAGTCTGCATCCGGGAGGGCAACGGGAATCCGGCATTGGATACAAGAGATATTGACAGTCGTATGCGAATGGTTTTTTATCCCGCCGTGATTGGCTGGACACTACTTGGGTGTGTGGATCACTACATTGAAAATAAGATTGAATATTATGAAAGAAAAAAAGATGATGCAATGATAAATTGTAAAAAAATATTTTCCCTGCTGCTTTTGTGATGTCATCAGCATATTTGGCATGGGCGCCAAAATGGAAATCAACCGGTGCAAATGGCCGACACTATGCGCAGCAACGGTCGGATCTATGTAGTAGTAGCAGTAATGCTCACCATTCTTATCGGGCTTATATTATACATTGTGCGGTTGGACAAGAAGATCAGCAAACTAGAAAAAGAGATGAAATAAGAAATGACCGGGGCAGATGTATTGATCAGATACATTATCAGCCCTGTTATGATAGAACGATTGCTATAAATAAAATTATAAATCATGTCAGACAAACATTACAGCTTTTTTGGTGCCGTAGAAAAAAGTTTTGATAAAGCAGCTGAATTCACGAAATGGGAATCCGGGTATCCTGGAACAAATAAAAACATGCAATGCTGTCTATCAAATGAGATTTCCCGATTAAAAGAGATGACGGCAGCATTGAAGTGATTGAAGCGTACCGGGTACAACACTCTCACCATAAAACACCTTGTAAAGGCGGTATTCGTTTTGCTGCAGAAGTCAACCAGGATGAAGTAATGGCACTGGCAGCATTGATGACTTTTAAATGTGCTATTGTAAATGTTCCTTTTGGCGGAGGGAAAGGTGGTATCAAGATCAATCCGAAAAAATATTCTGCCTATGAACTGGAAAAGATCACCCGCCGCTATACTGCGGAATTGATCAAGAAAAATTTTATTGGCCCCGGCACTGATGTTCCCGCACCGGATTACGGAACCGGAGAAAGAGAGATGGCGTGGATACTGGATACTTATTGTGCAATGCATCCGGGTGAAATTGATGCGGCCGGTTGTGTAACAGGCAAACCTGTAACACAGGGTGGTGTTCGTGGTCGCCGTGAAGCAACAGGACTAGGCGTATTTTTTGGTATTCGTGAAGTATGTAATATGCATGAAATAATGGAAGCTTGGATTGACTCCGGGTGTGAAGGAAAAAGAGTTGCAGTACAGGGTTTGGGTAATGTGGGTTATCATACTGCAAAATTCTTCCAGGATGCCGGTGCTAAGATTATTGGTCTGTCAGAATATGATGGCGCTATCTGGAGCGATAATGGACTGGATGTAGAAGCTGTATTTCAGCACCGCAAAAAAACAGGATCAATTTTGAATTTTCCCGGCGCCAATAATTTTGCAAAAAATACGCGATGCTGCTGGAAATGGAATGTGATATCCTGATTCCTGCGGCATTGGAAAATGTAATTAACGGCGAAAATGCACCGAGAGTAAAAGCCAAACTCATTGGCGAAGCAGCTAACGGACCATTGACTCCTGAAGCAGATGAAGATATTCATCAAAAAAGGAATCCTGGTAGTACCTGATATGTACCTGAATGCGGGTGGTGTTACCGTTTCTTATTTTGAATGGTTGAAGAACCTGAGCCATGTCCGTTATGGCCGTTTGGAAAAACGTTTTACTGAAAATCTGAATGCACATATTCTCGGCCAGATGGAAGAACTGACGGTAAAAAAGTAAAAGATAATGAAAGAGAATTTATCATGCATGGCCCGGATGAAGTGGACCTGGTGTACAGCGGCCTTGAAGAAACCATGATCACTGCTACACATGAGATCATGAATACCTGGAAAGGCAATCCTAAGATTCCGGATATGCGTACGGCAGCTTATGTGGTTGCCATCAACAAAGTGGGAACCAGCTACGCTGAATTGGGAATATTTCCATAAACAAAACAAATTGCTTAATAAAAAAATCCTGTCCCAATGTACCGGGATGGGATTTTTTGTTGAAATCATATTTATCGGAATTACATTTCTTTTATCTATCCAAGTGATCATTCATGAAAACACTAACTTCGCAGACTTAAACTTAAACAATGAGAAAGATTTTTTTTGCTTTGCTAAGCTTCACTTTTGTAGCTGCAAATGCACAAACAGTTGATGATATTATTCAAAAATACACAACGACTATGGGTGGTTTGGACGCATTCAATGCAGTAAAGACTCTAAAAATAACCGGCAATGTTTCTGTACAGGGAATGGATCTGCCACTTACAGTTGAGATCATTAACGGAAGAGCAATGCGCAATGATGTATCAGTAATGGGTCAATCTGTTACCAATTCATATAAAGACGGGAAAGGTTGGAAGATCAATCCGCTTGCAGGAATCAGCATCGCTACTGATGTGACCGGTTATGAGTTAAGTGATTTTAAAGCTCAAAGTATGATGGCCAGCCCACTCATGGATTATAAGGCCCGCGGCCACCAGGTGGAATTGCAGGGGCAGGAAGATGTGGAAGGCATAAAATGTAATAAACTAAAATTCACCAGCAAGGACGATGGTAAAGTGACCACTTATTATATCAGTATTGCAGATAACCTGCCCATCAAAACTGTAAGCTCAAGAGAAATACAAGGCCAGGATATTGATGTTGAAACTTTTTACAGTGATGCAAAAGATTTCAACGGACTAAAATTCTTTATGACAAAAACGCAGAAAATAGAAGGTCAGACGTTCCAGGAAATAAAGTACACAACTATTGAGCTTAATGTGCCCGTGGACGAAAAATATTTTGATAAGCAATAAGTGATTATTAATTCTTTGAAAAACCTTCCTCAATCAAGGAGGTTTTTTTATTGATATCATTACCACGCTGGCATTTGAGGAATCTCTTTTAGCTGCGTTCCTGTTTTCTCCCACGCATAAGTATAATTACCGTTAGTGATAACTATAAATGTCGCAGGGATCGTAATACTATATCGCAATGCTTGTTGAAGGACTTTTTCATCCAAAGAAATAGCAGATGACTTACATTCTATGAGCATCCACGGTTGATGCAATTTATCATAAACAAGAATATCAAACCTCTTTTTTAACTCCCCCACCCGGATCTCTTTTTCAACACCGATCAATGTTGACGGATAATGTTGCACCTGTATCAGGTACTGGATAAAATTCTGCCTGACCCATTCTTCATCCGTTATCATGATCCATTCCCGGCGGATCGTATCAAAAATAAATTCTCTCCCATTATCTTTTTTAGTACGAAAGGTTGGTTTGGGATAATCCACAACGATCATGCTTCAAAAGTAATTGATTAAATTCGCAGACATGAAAACAAAAGAAGAAATCGTACAAAACTGGCTACCCCGGTACACCGGAGAAAAACTGGAAAATTTTGGTAAATATATTTTGCTGACCAACTTCAGCAATTATGTGACCTTGTTTGCCGAATGGAACAAAGTAAAAGTAATCGGAAAAGACAAACCGATGCAATGTGCTACCGCCGATGATATCAGCATCATCAATTTCGGAATGGGCAGCCCTACTGCTGCTACGATCATGGATCTGCTGACTGCCATAGAACCGAAAGCTGTTTTGTTTCTTGGGAAATGCGGCGGATTGAAAAAAAGAAATCAAGCTCGGCGATCTTATTTTACCAATTGCTGCAATAAGAGGTGAAGGAACTTCGAATGATTATTTTCCACCGGAAGTACCGGCACTTACCCGCTTTTGCTTTGCAAAAAGCAGTCTCAACAACTATCCGTGATTATGGAGTGGATTACTGGACAGGAACTGTTTACACAACCAACCGCCGGGTATGGGAACATGATGAACATTTCAAAGAATACCTGCAAAAAATAAGAGCTTATGCCATTGATATGGAAACGGCCACCATTTTTACAGTTGGATTTTTTAATAAAATTCCAACAGGTGCCTTATTGCTGGTAAGTGATCAACCCATGATACCTGAAGGAGTAAAAACAGAGGACAGCGACAAAAAAGTAACCGCTCAATTTGTAGAGACACCACCTGAAGATCGGAATTGATTCATTAAAACAATTGATCAATGATGGATTGACTGTGATGACATTTGAAATTTCTGATGCATCCCGCTTCTTTCAATAAAAAATCTTTCTGTTGATTTCATTTCTGAAACTCGAACCACACATGCTTTAAAAAATATTTTTTTTGAAGTCAATCGTGGAGAGATCGTGGCTTTGGTAGGCGAATCCGGATCCGGAAAATCTGTCACCTCTCTTTCCATTTTACAATTGCTTCCTTTATCGCCCCGCTATACTTCGGGACAGATTTTGTTTTCAGAAGAAAATCGTGCAGCTGATGATCTTTTACAGAAAAGATCAAAAGCATTACAGGATATCCGGGGTAATAAAATTGCCATGATCTTCCAGGAACCAATGACATCGCTAAATCCCGTATTTACCTGCGGCGACCAGGTAGTGGAAGCAATTCTACGTCATAAAAAAATTTCAAATCAGCAAGCAAAAGAAAAAACGATAGAATGGTTTGAAAAAGTAAAACTCCCGGATCCTGAAACATATTTTCAGCCGTTATCCGCACCAACTAAGTGGCGGACAAAAGCAAAGAGTAATGATCGCCATGGCCATGTGTTGCGAACCGTCTTTGCTTATTTGTGATGAACCGACTACTGCACTGGATGTAACGGTTCAAAAAACAATTCTGCAACTGATAAAAGAACTGCAGCAGCAATCGGACATGGGAGTCATCTTTATCACACATGATCTTGGATGTGGTAGCAGAAATCGCTGATCGGGCAGCTGTGATGTATAAAGGAGAGATCGTAGAGCAAAATACGGTCAAAGAAATTTTTACAGTACCCGAACATCCCTATACAAAAGCGTTGCTGGCCTGCCGGCCCGTGAATCATCAAAACAGGAAAGACTTGCCGGTAGTAAGTGATTTTTTGGATACAGAAGGCGAATTAAGAAATGAAAAACAAAATATTCGAAAATACTATCCCGATTCAAAAAGACAATAAGCTCCGACTTCTGTTTTTACTCGCAGTGAAAAACCTGTCCGTTTGGTTCCCTTCTAAAAAAACTTTTTTTGGCAAACCACTTGCTTTTACAAAAGCAGTAGATGATGTAAGTTTTGAAGTATACAAAGGAGAAACATTGGGGCTGGTTGGAGAAAGCGGTTGTGGCAAAACAACTTTGGGAAGAACTTTACTACGGTTGATCGATCCCACTTCCGGAAAAATCATTTATAATGGCATTGAGCTTACCGCAAAAAGAAAAGAAGAATTGCAATCACTTCGCAAAGACCTACAGATCGTTTTCCAGGACCCTTATTCTTCTCTGAATCCAAGATTATCGATCGGTTCTGCTATTGCAGAACCTTTGAAAGTGCATCATCTTTTCTCATCGCGACAAGCCCGAAAAGAAAAAGTAATTGAACTGCTGGAAAAAGTCAGATCTAAATGCTGAACATTTTAATCCGTTACCCGCATGAATTTTCCGGGGGACAGCGGCAACGGATAGTCATTGCCCGTGCCCTGGCATTGAATCCTTCCTTTATTGTCTGTGATGAATCTGTTTCTGCTTTGGATGTGAGTGTGCAGGCACAGGTACTGAACTTGCTGAATGATCTGAAAAAAGAATTTGGATTCACCATTATTTTTATTTCACATGATCTTTCAGTGGTACGTTATATCAGCGACCGCATCATGGTGATGAACAAAGGGAAAATAGAAGAAAGCGGGACCGCAGATAAAATTTATTTTAACCCCGAATCGGAATATACAAAAAAACTCATTGCTTCTATTCCGAAAGGTATTGTGGCTTAATCGCCGAATTTCATTGAAGGAGTAATACTCCCATCTTCATCATCGGAATCGTCCCCATCATGGTAAAACTGTTTTGCGCTTTTATGCAGAGAATAGAGCATTTTCTTTAACTGTTTGATCAACTGATTTTTTAACGGCTCTTCGTCAGTGATCCTGGTGCTGCTGAAATCTGTAAAATCCTCTTTATCAGACAACCGAAACCCGGCTAAAAGAGATGAAAGATTTTTACTTTTTATATCGTTGTTATCAAGAACTTCAAAATTGCTCTCATCTTTCGGAACTAATCCAACGCTGGCAAGTTTCCAACCTATATCATCCTTCTTTTGCTTGTATTTAAAGAAATAGACATAACCGCTTTTGTTTTTTACAGAAGCAGGTAATCGATCCAGGTAAACGATCGAATCAGGTTTATCATAAGGTTTTCCGAATACAAGAAAACTTTTTGCAAGGTCTAAATGATTATTATAAGCGACGGGAAACAGAATTAGTTTATTTATTTTTTTTAAGTCCCTATACAACTCGTATCGATAATCATCAAGAGAAGCAAAGTATTTTATCAGAGTATCAGGATAGGGTTTGTTGTTTCTGATCAGCAGCAAAAGCGTGTTGTAACGAAGACGTTTGTCATTGGAATGAAGCACCTGTTGTACCAACGGTTGAACTCCGGCATTTTTTTCCCAAAACGGCATTAGTAGTGTAGCATAAAGACTCAGGTCCTGGTTGCCATTATCATTATCATTATCGTTTTCGTTTTCATCTGTACCATATAATCCCAAAATGCTCTTAGGTTTTTTGTCTTTTTCAGCTTTCTCGATCTCCTTTTTCTTTTCATTTATTGCCTGCTTTTTCAATTCTTGTTTCGCTTCAATAAAAAACTTTGTGAAATAGATCGAATATTCTTCGGGCTTTACCCATCCGCTATCAACCATTTCGCCCAGCAAAGCCATGACCGGCACTTTATAATCATCTATATTCAAAAGCGGCAACAGATCAGGAAGAATTGTTTTGGTTAGTGCTAATGAATCATATAATTCATCTAAGAAACTTCCATTATCGAAATCCGATGATTTCCCCCCTACTATATCAGACAGGTTCGAATAGTTGAGCGATGAAATCCTATTCATCCATTGTTCTCTTCCGGAAACATTCAAATCCAAAACAGGTGGATCAGTCGTAACAATATCTTTGAAAACACGGAAAGCATAAGCGGTTTGTTGTTGCAGCAAAGTTTCCAGGGCTACATATTGCAATTCGATAGTATCTCCCGATGCAAAATAAATGGTCTTTAAAAAATCAGATGCAGCCGGTGTTTTGATATCATCAAGTTTCCTGATCAATGACCTTTTGGTATCCAAATATTTTTTTTCGCTCCATCCCAAAGAATTAATTGCTTTTTGCAACTGAGAAAGATCGGAAGAGTCCAGTTTTATCACATCAATTCCATTCACAGCTCTTCGATGAGCAATGCTGTCTTTACTGAAGAAATCATCAAAGAAAACTGCATCCTTGCGTGTAAAAGGATCAACACCTTTCAATGAATCATTAGGGGAAAAGCTTTCGAAGAATTTTTTTACAAACCCACCTGGTTCGCTTAAAGTATCAGATTCAGTCATCAGGGAAAAGCCTATCCCTTTTTTATAAAATGTTTTCACCCATATAGTACGACTACTTCCCGTATCTGTTACCACCATTTCTCTGACTCTCATATTGCCGGGTAATTCATATCGCTTCTTCGATTTTACAATCCATCCCGTATCTGCCCAGAAAGAAATTTTGTCATCTCTGTTAAGCCATGAACTATCTTCCTCATATTCGTAAACAGGGCTCTTGGAAAATGATACATAGATTTTTTCCCCGGTACTGTCGTTGGATATAACCTTGTTTCGGTAAATGCCTCCGTTCAGCCCATCTCCGTCGCTTTCATTATCATCATTACCGATACCTAAATAATTATAACCCGTCATTTCAATCTTTTCTTTTTTCCTAACCGGGAAAACCGGCGACATCACAGTATAGTAAAGAGAAGTGTCTTTTCGTTCGATGGTTTTTTCGTAGATATAGGGTTTGATCTCAAAAGAATTCAGGAATTTCTGCATCGCAGTTGACTCCTGTTTTCCATGAGCGATCAATAAATAATAATGCGGCCCCTGGATAATAAACCTCACAAGATAGATGGAACCATTCTTGTCTTTGTATTTGCAATCCAACGCAGGGTATCCTTTATGGGTAATTTGTTTACGGCTGGTTTCTTTTGCAATAAATTCAGAGGACGAAAAGCTTTCATCCATCAGGCCCAGGTCGAATGTATCTTCTTCTACAAAATGATAATTATGTATATCAGTCCGGATCACACGATACTGAGAATTTGAATTCTTATCCTCTGCATCAAATATCCAACTGCCATCATTACCAATATAAGGCGATTCAGGTAAGGAAACGCTGAAACCTCCATAAGTTGGCGAGTATGTTCTCCAGCCAGAGTATGGATCAGAATTATTCTTGTATTCTTTAAGCTGTATGCTGCCAAAAAATCTTTTTGCCTCATCTCCTTCCTCTACATAATTCCCTGTACCGCTCATTTTAAAAAAGATTATTTCAAATGGCGTTATAAAAATATTATACCGTTGCAGGTCTCCTCTTCTCGTCCGGTTAGTGATGTCAAATCCTTTGTAACCGTTTTTAAAAATTGTTTTCTTGCTTAAAATTTTCCCCGGAATATTTTCATATAATAAACTATCAACTATTCTGTAAACATCTTCTTCAGAATTTCCCAGCATCCATGCGTTGGTCATTATTCGGGTAACCATATAATAACTTCCATTCGCCATATCAGCATACTGACGCTGATCCAAACTTCCACCTTCATTGACTTTATAAAATTTTCCGGGAATATCCACTCTAAAAGAACTATCCTCCGCTACCTGGGTATTAAATGTAACAGGCACTCTCACTTTTTCGACTTGCTCATTATCCTTACTATCTCTTGTATCCATTTTTACAGGACGAAGATTATACCCTTTTTTTCTGAGTAATTCAATGACGCCCCGGTTGCCGGGCAAATGGGCTGCACCTACTCCAACAAACAATGAGGAATTACTTTTAAGAATAGAGTCTATTGAATTTGCCTGTATCTCATTTCGCCGGTATAAAAACTTTTCATCGAATGCAGCGGAAAAACTATTAAACCGATTGATTGAATCCAAAAGATCGAGATTCCCTGCCCGGTATGCTTCCTGTATCTTATCCGGTGAATAATTATTATCCCCGTCAAAACTTCGGTCCTTTTGATCGTTGTCAAGGATAGCATCATGGTATGCTTCGGCCATCAGTTTCATGCTTTCTCCATATTTTTCTACGCCAGCCACTTTTTTTCCCCATTTTTTCCCGCATTGATAGATGTACATGTCGAGGTAAGTATCCTCTTCAAAATCGCTTGATTCATTTCCGAAACTTCGGTATAATAAATTGTTGATGGCAGACGGGGTGCTGTAAAGAGCCTGCTCTATCTTTTTATCATAATGATAAAACCGGAGTGTACTGATGTTGAGATAATCATCGGGAATGGATAAAAAATTTCCCCAGTTTCCACTCAAACCCGAAGACGAATTGTACTCCACGTCATACTTGCTCATATCTTCCTGCCAGGATTCGGGATTTGTTTCCAGCGCTACTACATCTGCCTGGCGAATACCGAGATAAAACGAATCGGCCAGGTGAAAAGCAATCTTGCTGCTCACATGCATTGTACCAAAGAGATAAGATGGTTTTTTTAAGCCCGTTGCCACTGATCTCCCACAAAAGACTGGGATATTTTTTACTCGTGACCTTGGGTTGGGCCTGCAAAAAATAAGAAGCAAGAATAAAGGGTAATAAAATGGAAATTCTTTTCATAAAATGGGCTGCTGACAAATTTAAGATGCTACACTCCATTAAAAAGCATAAAATTTTTTTGATGACCAGTTATTTAAGCCGCTTATATTAGGGGGAAAAGAATGTGAAGAATTAGCCCGGATTTTGTGTTGAATACTATACCTTTGCCGACTTTAAAACCATTCTCTTTTTTGACAGAATGGGAACCATGACCAGGCCCGGCGCCGTAAGGCCGGAGATTTGGTAAGTAATCTTCAGTTATCGACTGCCCGGTTTGCGTCATGAGATTTAAAAAAATATAATAACTCATGAAGCTTTCTCAATTCCGATTCGACCTCCCGCTAAATCTAATTGCTCAAAATCCCACGAAAAGACGTGAAGATGCCCGCATGATGGTGGTACATCGCCATACCGGGCAGATGGAAAACAAACATTTCCGGGATATCATCGATTATTTTGACGATAAGGATGTGTTTGTAGTGAATAACACAAAAGTCTTTCCGGCCCGTATGTATGGCCGTAAAGAAAAGACCGGGGCCAAGATAGAAGTCTTTTTACTTAGAGAACTGAATAAACCCAACCGTCTTTGGGATGTGATCGTTGATCCTGCCCGTAAGATCCGTGTCGGCAACAAATTGTATTTCGGCGAAACCGAGGAAGATCTGGTAGCGGAAGTAATTGACAATACTACCAGCCGTGGCCGTACTATTCGTTTTTTATGGGAAGGGACAGAAGAAGAATTCCGTGCTATGCTGGAGAAATTAGGTGAAACTCCGTTACCCAAATACATCAAGCGCAAACCTGACGAGGAAGATAAGGAACGTTATCAAACTGTTTACGCAAAACATGAAGGAGCTGTGGCAGCGCCGACAGCAGGTCTGCATTTCAGCAAAGAACTGATCAAGCGCCTTGAGATAAAAGGTATCCGTTTTGCCGAAGTGACTTTGCATACAGGACTTGGTACTTTCCGACCTATCGAAGTAGAAGATCTGAGCAAGCATAAAATGGATGCGGAATATTATCATATTGATGATACTGCCTGTAAAATTGTAAATCGTGCCAAAGAATATGGACATCGCATCTGTTCCGTTGGCACCACTACTATGAGAGCAATGGAATCTTCATTTACGGCTCAGAAATTATTGAAACCTTCAGAAGGATGGACCAACATCTTTATCCATCCTCCGTATGAATTCAATATTGCAGATGCATTGGTAACGAATTTCCATTTACCAAAAACCAGTTTGCTGATCATGACCTGCGCTTTTGCCGGTTATGAATTAGCAATGGAAGCTTATAAAAAAGCGATCAAAGACAAATACCGTTTCTTCAGCTACGGAGATGCGCTTCTGATCGTTTGATCAATTTATCAGTAACCATGGTTGTGTTACCTAAGCTTATGCGAAAATGTTTTTTGAATCTTTTTGCAAAAGCAGGTAATTTTTTCTTCCAATAGTAGTATAATACAAGGAATATAAAACACCGGGAATAAGAAGGATCAAAGTTACCGGGTTTACCCACTCAGGTCTATCGGGATTTCTGCGATAATAAAATACGAGGAACACTCCCGCAATTATTGCAACCATAAAAAGCCAATACAATTTCATGCCTGATCTGACCCGCAGATAAACAGTCTCTCCTTCCTTTATATCAATTGAAAGTGGCCGGCTGCTGTACCAATCCACTTTGCACTGAACAGAATTGGTACCCGGCTGAACTGAAAACTCTTCTGTTCCACCATTTTTTAGAGCCCCCACCTGGTTATTATTGATCAGAATTTTAAAAGTTCTCAAGCGGTTCATCCATTCAGAAGAACGGCTGATGATGATTTTGGTTTTACTGTCCATTTTTATTTTTGAAATTAAATCAATCTAATGAATTACAAAAACTAACCTTTCATTTAATTTATTACATATTTATTCCTCTTCCCTTCTGTCAGAACGATGAAACGCATCGTTTTCTTAACGTCACTCTAACATCATTTATAAGTAAATTGTATAGGAGGATTGTGCCATGAAAAAAATATTGATAGTGATGCTTATCAGCGGATGTGCAATTGGAGTATCAGGTCAAACATATAACGGAGCAAAGACCACTGAGACCTGGCAGGAAAAATTGAATGATAAATATTGCAGCGGCTTGTTCAATACTGTTGACGGTACTTACTTTGATATGCTTAATGATAATACCGCTTCAAGTGCGGATGGATACCTGAACATATTGGACTGGCTGCAAGGCAAAGTCGCAGGATTGCAGATCTATATTTTAAGAGACGATACAAGATTACCGCTTATCCGCAACTGTCTTGCAGGTATTTTTGTAGATGAAATAAGAGTGGATCCTGAATTTCTCAATTCACTCCCTGTTTCAGATATTGCAATGATCAAAGTCATCAAAGGGCCTTTCCTCGGTGGATTTAATAGCCCAGGTGGAGCAATTGCTATTTATACAATCCAGCCGGATGATGTCGAATAGAAACCTGGTTATTGTATACTTTATTCTAACCCGAACATCCCTTTATTCAACTGCTGCAATATCTGGGTTTTGAATTCTGCAGGTACCAGTAAAGAAATGTTATGCGGACTTCCTCCATAAGAAACCATACGGACCGGAATGTTCATAATAGAGCCAAATAATTTTTTTACCATGTCAGTCGTCTGAGATATTTCATTGCCCACTACTGAAATGATCGTTTGCTTTTCATCCAGCTCGATGCTGCCAAACGGCTCGAGTTCTTTCAATATTTCCTTTAAATTAGCCGGGTTGTCAATTGTGAGAGACACTGCTACTTCTGACGTTGTGATCATATCAATCGGTGTCCGGTATTTTTCAAACACTTCAAATATTTTTCTCAGAAATCCATAAGCCAACAACATGCGGCTGCTCTTGATACGGATCGCAATGATATTATCTTTTGCCGCCACCGCTTTTACTCCTACCGACCCTGCCTTTTCTGTGATCAAAGTCCCTTTTGCTTCAGGCTGCATCGTGTTCAGCAATCTCACCGGTATCTTATATTGTTGTGCAGGCCATATAGAAGCCGGATGTAAAATCTTAGCGCCGAAATAGGCTAACTCCGCTGCTTCATCAAAACTCAATTGCTCAATAGGAATTGTTTTCTTCACAATTCTTGGATCATTGTTGTGCATACCATCAATATCTGTCCATATTTCACACACACAGGCGTTAATAGCCGCAGCGATCAGCGATGCGGAATAATCACTGCCGCCTCTTCTCAGGTTGTCCACCTCTCCTTTTGAATTGCGACAGATGTATCCCTGAGTTATAAATATTTTTTTATCCTTATGCTGTTGTAATAATTGCCCCAATTTATTTTTGATCACACTGATCTGCGGCTCATCGTAACTGTCAATGGTCATAAATTCCAATGCAGGCAAAAGACAATGATCAATTCCTTGTTCTTCGAGATAAGTACAGAACAATTTTGTAGAAAGCAATTCTCCCTGTGCCAGGATATCTTTACTTAATGCTTCACTGAAAGATATCTTAAGAATGATATTCAAAAATTCAAAATGCTCTGCAATTATCGTTTCAGTTTTAGTAACAGCTTCTTTTTTCTGTACAAGTTCTTTTATGAATGCCCGATAATGTGCTTCGAAGTTTATCAATGCATTGCCTGGCTGCTTCACGGTCTCCTTTCGAAAGATGATCCCCGATCTCCACCAAAGAATTGGTGGTTCCTGATAGCGCCGACAATACAACTATGGTAGGTTCTGTTTCTTTTGTTACCAGCGAAACAATGTGTTGCATCCGTTCGGGTTTGCCAACACTGGTACCACCAAATTTCATCACTTTCATAACCTGTCTCTCTGTTGTTTTTAAAATTTGCGGTGCAAAGGTAATGGCAAAAGATCATAACAGTTGTTAGAAGTGTCAAATTAATCCGCTAATAACAACCGGGTGCAGGTCTTTCAATCGATCAGCAGCAGCGGCCTCATGTGATGGGATAAAGACAACGCTATTGTTTTTGCAAAATGATCTGACTTTTGCATAAGTTGATTTAGCCAATTTATAACTGGCGTTGGTTCCCGAATACTTTTCATCGATCAACTGCTGTTGCGAATAACAAATATCAGCGCCGAAAAAAATGAAACATTCTTTTGTTTTCAAGATCACAGAACAATGATGCCAGGTATGGCCCGGTGTTCTTACCAAAATGAGATCTTGTGAGTCGGTTAAATAAAATGCCTGGTCAAATACATCAAAGGTTTTATCTAGTTCAAGTAAAGTAGGTTGGAACCATTGAGGGTACAGTTTAGGCAAATCTCCAAAAGGTTTTTTCCATTCTGCCTTATTGACAAAGATTGGAGTCTTTGGAAAATATTTTAATCCATCAATATGATCCAGGTGAAGATGAGTAAGAATAACAGATTTTATATTATCAATCGGTATATCCAGGACATTTAACTGCTGATCAATCTCTTCTTCCCGATCTACTTTAAACTTGAATTGAGTAGTATCAAACCAATTGGCAAACCACCCGGATGACTTAAAATAATTGGGATCGGTAACATTAGAGTTCTCTCCCGTGTCGATTACAAAAATTCCCTCTGGATGTTCAATCACCATTACCCAGATCGGCATCCACTCCGTGAATTTTTTATCCAGCATAAAATCGATCATGGCGATCAAACCAGTTCTCTTTGCTTCACGGAATTTTGTTTTCACTATCACTCCGCCGGTAGAAACCAGATGGACTTTTACAGGTTGTCCTGAAACACTTGTCAAAACTTTGGAAATGGGTTCAAACATCATAGTCTTCATCAAATAAAAGGCACATTGAATTTTACAGCCAATTGCTCCAGATCTTTCACCACTGCTTCAACAAGCGGGATTCCTTCATTCATTCTATGTTCTTCCATTTCCCGTTCAGGATCGCCGGGAATCATTACTCTTTCTTCTCCTTCCATAGGCCGGTTATTTCTGAATCCACGTATCCAAAGATCCATATGACGTTTGAATTCATCAGCAGGGCGAAACGCATCAATTCGCATTGCTCCAAAAAAATGACCAAGACCTTTGCCCGGTTGTTCAGCCGGCATTGAAAGATAAGCGGGAAAGGGCGGCACCCACGGAGCATAATTGGCTCCGCTTAATAATCCGGAAAAAATATCCACCACCGCACCCAATGCATAACCTTTATGACTACTATGCTCCCGATCACTACCAAGTGGTAACAATGCTCCTCCATTTTTTAATTCGTGGGGATCGAAAGAAGGATTTCCGTTTTTATCCTGTATCCATCCTATCGGGGCTTTTTGATTTTTTCGTTGCAAGATCTCCAGCTTTCCATTTGCTGCAGTGGTTGTAGCCATATCAGCAACAAAAGCAGGTTCTTCTCCGGCGGGCACAACAACACAAATAGGATTTGTGCCTAACATACGATCCAAAGAAAATGTCGGCGCTACCAATGGACTTGCATTGGTCATGGCCATGCCGATCATATCATATTGCAACGCCATCATAGCATGATGCGCTGCAATTCCAAAATGATTGCTGTTTTGCACACTCACCCAACCAGTGCCAACTTGTTTTGCTTTTTCAATTGCGATTTGCATGGCAAAGGGAGCAACGACCAAACCTAATCCGGAATCACCATCTACTACTGCGGTAGATGCTGTTTCATGAATTACTTTTATTGCAGGTGTTGCATTCACTCTTTTTACTTCCCACAAGCGAACATAGCCGCTCAATCTTGCTACTCCATGAGAATCGATACCACGAAGATCAGCAGATACCAAAGCAGCTGCTGCTGTAGCAGCATCTTCTGAAGAGCATCCTATTTTTTTGAAAACAGCTTCTGCAAAATCCAATAATTGTTTGTAAGAAAAATTTTGTTCTGACATGGAGCAAAGAAACAACAAAGAAATTGATTCGATCTCTTCAATAAAAAAAGGCCAGTATGGCCGTCATTTAAAATTAATTGACTATCGGGATAATGAAACCCGATTTTTACCACATAGAAACATAGGTACATAGTTTACACATAGTTATTCTATGTGATATTTTCTATTGTGCTCTATGTGTCTATGTGGTTCAATTTTATTTATTTTAAATTTTTTGGTTCATACAACCAGATAGTCATTTAAAATTATATTTCAATAAAAAAGCCCCGTCTCATCTTAGACGAGACAGGGCTGTCTTTATTTCATACCGGGGTAAGTATCAAAACGGGAGGTCATCAATAGGCTCTGTAATATCGCTGGGCGATGGTATAGTATTGACAGCAGATGTAGCGGTATTAGATGCAGCAGGCATGGAAGAATTTCCAACACTGTCACCACGTCCGCCCAATAATTGCACTTCTCTTACACGAAGGGAAAGTGAAGCGCCGGGTGTGCCGTCATTTCTTTGAAAAGATCTTGCTTCAGGTTGTCCTTCTACAAAGACCTGTTTTCCTTTGGTCAGGTACTGCGCAATAGCTGTGCGATCGGTCCACCAGGCACAATCTACCCAGGTTGTTTTTTCCTGGTTGTTGCCCTGGCTGTCCCTGTACTTCTCGGTATGTGCCACAGTGAAGTTGATCACATTTTTTCCATTGACTGTGTTTACCACGCAATCTTTGCCGAGGTTTCCGATGATTTGCATTTTGATCATAGTGCTCAAATTTTAAAGTGCGTAAATATTGTTGAACCTGCAATTTAAATGATTTGAGCATTATCAAACAATACCACTTTCCGGTAATGGTGACAAGTGAACATTTTGCCCGGAAAAAATATTCCAATAAAAAAACGTTGGCAGTACACCAACGTTTTCACTCTTAACCATCCAAACCATGACAGCTATTTACAAAACAAAACTTGTTATCTCATCACTGTATTCCCTGATATCACTGGTGCCGAGGGGCAATACACGAAAAATATATTCTTTGCCGCTCTCCAGTTCTGTTACTAATATTCTTGATTTTGTTGACGGGTTAAGCGTCCATTCTGTAACGGTGGTTTGTTTGTATTCAAACTGATAAATATTGGCTCCGTCTATTTTATCCAATTCTAATTTTACTTCACCTTTTCCTTTGGGTGTTACTTTAAAACCTTCCGGCTTTGGTAGCGGGCCCACCGGTGACGGTGTTTTACTGATCTTAAATCCTGAACTAAGCATCACAGCAGGATCGCCGTCGCTTTGTGTTTCTACATACAGGCCGAGTTGATGCAAGAGTTCTTCCAATTCTTCTCTTGCCTGGTTTTTTAATTCCACAGCAGTGTGATCACCTTTTGCTGCTGCGGTCAATGCTTCCTGGTAATTACTGATAGCATTGCCTACATCCACTAATGTAGGGTTGGGTATTGGAAAATTAGCATTGCCGGTCATGGCAACTACAATTGCTTGTGCCATTTGATCCAATTCTGAATCCTGGTACTTGCTGAAATCAATCAGCACTTTTGGAGTTCGCATGATTGTTTTGTTTTAAGATTAAAAAATAAAAAGAATGATTTCTGAATAGCCTGTTGAAGATTTTTTTCTTACCCGAACTGCGGCATCTCTTGTTCACGATGGCTCAGTTCTTACCCGAAATGTGGCGTCTCTACCTCACGAAGAGTTAACTCTTACCCGAAGTGAGATTTCTCTACCTCACGATGAGCTGATTCTTGCCCGAACTGCCGGGTTTCTTCCTCACGATAAGCCGTTTCTTACCCGAAATGCGGCGTTTCTTACCCACGACGAGCCATTTCTTACCCGAAATGCGGCGTTTCTTACAAGAAAAAAGGCAGCGGGTTCCGAATAATTGATTGATTTTAAACACTTAGAAGGAAAATCCTGTAAATCCGGGGTTTTGGCGGCAGGAGAAGGACACTCCCGGCCAAAAGGATGGGCTGCTGGGCAGCCGAAGTTGATTGTGCCTGGTTTCATTTTCATATTGTTTTAGTTTAACGGTTAAAGGATAACAATATCGAAAATAAAGAGTCCTGAAAAAACGAACAATACCACTAAGTGGTAATGTGAAAAACTTGAGTGGAAATGTGAATTATCAGGATGGGTTTATTTTATTATAAACTGGTACGAGGGGCAGGAATCAAGGCACAGAAAGTTGTATTTGCGAAAGTAGTTGTATGAAAAACAATTTTTTAAAATATCTGAAAATAAGAGCTTTGGTAAGAAAAGCGAAAGTTTGGAGGACGGCGACTTTCGCATATTTATAAGTTGCCTGCAATTAAACAACCCTAAATCTTCAAGATGTTTTTAAAAAGGATAATTTTTTTATTTCTAATGTTTGTCTCAGTTATTTCTTTTGGACAGAATGGGAAAAGGGATAGTTTGGAATTACCACCACCTCCACCACCAAAGGACACGAGTAAAGCATCATCTAAAGTTAAACTCTGGCAAAGCGATGAATATAAAATAAAAATAACAGTTCCTATTAACTGGAAAACAATAACTCCAAATGAAGGAGAAATAGTTTCATTTGCATCTCCTAAAAAAGAAATATTTGCAATTAGACCTTACCATTTGGTGTTTAGCGGAACAGCAGACGAAATTAGACAATCACTTGAAACTAATTTAAAATCTCAATTCCCAAAATACAAAGTCATTTCCTCAAAGGTTATCAAAATAGGCAATATAGAAGCCTCAGACATTATACTTCAAGGAACAATTGGAACTTCTACCGGTTTATACAGGGGAATTTCATTTCATAATGATATTAATTCTTTCATCATTACATGCTTTTACTTACCAGTAGACAAAATCAAATATGACAAAATAGTAAATGAGATTTTGAACTCTATTATTTTTTATTAACTGCAGCCAACATGAGGTTTTCTGAATTCTATGATTTAATTACTTCCAAGCCGTGTCTTCGCTTAAAAGACACGGCGCTCTTAAAGAGAAAGAATTCTTGAAACGCCTTGTCCCGCACCCAGCATATCTTTGCATAAGGAGACGCTGCTTGAAAAAAATAAGAATTGCGAATGCCGAAAGATTGAATTTAAAGATCTATTCTTTTCAGGGTGCTCCAAGAGTATTGTATATTTAAGTGTCAGGCGTTATGCTATCAACAGGATAGTTTGCCTGACTAATGAGAAAATAAATGACAGAACCCCCAGATACCGGTGGTGAGACTCTAAAAAAATCTCCAGATACCGAACCCGGGAAACCATCTGAGATTAGCATTTCTTCCGCTGAGCCGGACAATGCAAATCCAAAACCAGAAACTCAAAACATGGAAACCCAGGCCCATCTTCTACATCGTGCACCGGGAAAAAGAATCTGGCACTATTTTTTTGAATTCTTAATGCTTTTTTTTGCTGTCTTCTGTGGTTTCATAGCTGAGAACTGGCGGGAACAATTAAGAGAACATCAGCGTGAAAAGGAATTTATAATCTCTATTGTAGAAGATATTAAATCAGATACAGCCCAGTCAGATAAAGTATTGCTACAATTGAAAAGAATAAGTTCAGGGATTGACAGCGTAATAATTGCGTTAGCATCTCCTGAGATCATTCACAACTCCAATGAAGCATACAGGCTATGGAACAAAAACCTCGGTTTGGAAGTTTTTGTTGCCAATGACCGGACGATCCAACAATTAAAAAGCAGCGGAGAGCTAAGATTAATAAGGAATAAAGCTGTATCTGACAGAATTATGAATTATGATCAGATCCTGAAAAAATATTATGCTCAGTCCAATCTCATGTATAGTGCACTTCATGACATGACTAACTACAACCAAATTTTTGATTTTATCAGTCTTAGTAAAAATGAGAACAAACCTGTACCCCTGCCAGAGCAGGGTAAGAAATTATTGAACCAGGCGTATGCTAATCTGCAGCTATGGAATAAAGGTCTTACAGGGTTGATCAGCTGGCTGCAAGAAGTTAATGAAGAAGGTACAGGGCTGGTGACATTTATACAAAAAGAATATCATTTGGATTGACGGTGAAAAGTATGAACGCACTATCGGGGTTTTCTGAATTCCATGCTGACTAAAGAATATAATCTCCCGACATATCGTTTATCATCTATAGTTTGGGGGGGGCAAATAAATCCGTCCCGCCGAAAGCAAAACCTTGTACCTCGTGTGCAATGTGGCCGCTAATATGACATTCAACAATTTGGTAGTGTCTCAGTTTGTTCTGTCATTCTGAGCGAAGCGAAGAATCTCATATGCTTCATTATTCTAAAAGCAGCAAAATTTTGAGATTCCTCCTTTGTCGGAATGACAAACTCAGACATTACCAACAATTTGAATAGAAAATTTTTTGCTTTATTATCAGTAAATTTGTTTTGTGACAGTACTTGAAAGACATATTAATGACATCAATAAGCTTTGCCTGACTTACAAGGTCAGGCAGCTCTTTGCATTTGGCTCAGTATTGACAGACCACTTTAATGCTGACAGCGACATTGACCTGATCGTAAATTTTGAGCCAATTGACGTTTCCCAATATGCAGACAATTACTATGATTTTAAATTTTCTTTGCAAGATGTTTTAAAACGGCCAATAGATTTATTGGAAGATAAAGCTATTAAGAATCCTTATCTCAGGCAGGCAATAAATCAACAAAGGCAGCTCATTTATGGACATCGAAATTAAGACCTGGCTTTACGACATCCTCAATGCTATCAACGAAATTGACAGTTTTTTTGGTGACAGTCCAAAAGAATTTAGCGCTTATCAAAATGACGTTAGAACAAGACGAGCGGCTGAAAGGAATATTGAAATTATCGGGGAAGCAATGAACAGGATCTTACAAAAAGGCAAATCAATAACACTTTCAAATTCCAGAAAAATAGTTGATACAAGAAACCGGATCATTCATGGGTATGACTCTGTTTCTGATGATATTATTTGGGGAATAATAATAAAGCACTTGCCGCCATTGAAAATAGAAATCGAATCACTGCTCAAAGAATAGCAATGTACACAACATGCAGTGACTGATGCACAACTATCCTTCTCCAAAAAATACAAATCACATCTTAATAATATTTCTCCTTACCCATGTCTTCGCTTGCGAGACACGGTGAAACATTAACGGTCTTTATAATGTCACCCCTGAAGAATGAAATTCTCCGGAAGGTTTTTTATGCAAGTATCAATGATGGTGTTTATAAACATCAATTTCAAAATTGATACCTGCAGGCGGTGTTCTGTGATGACGATCATACCAGGGCTTGGTATGATGATGATAATGATTATAATAATGTGTCTCGTAACAACCTGTTAAAAAAAATGCTGCCACTACGAGAAAGAATATTATAGCAAAAGTTTTTTTCATAACCTGTCTGTTTTTTATTCATCAAATATCTAAAACCCTGCCAATAAACTTTGCCTGTGCACAGAGAGTTGGATTATCAACATTGGTAATCTTAAAGACAATTGAAAATGAATACAGGTATAATATTAATGATATGAAAAATTTTCCAAGCAATTTTTCCCGCAAGGGGCGTTGCGGCATAAATAGACTGTAATAGCTTTATAATATCGATGAAGCAGCAAAGTAGAAATGAGAAATGAATGTTTTGCAGTTCTATTTCTTATAAAAACTGCGGACGTAGTTTACAAGGTCCCCGGGCATGCGTGTTTTACCAAAACCTCCTGCGAGGGCATCTTTATCACCTGGGATCTTTTTACTAAAGCCCGGCATTCCCCGGTGGCCGGAATAAATTTTATAAAGCAATGCGCCATCTGTTTGTTTTTGGAATGATTCTGTAGTAAAATCAGCCGGCGGAGTATCCAGCGTAGCAGATCTAAGTCCTGTCCCCTTGCCATCATTTCCATGACAAGAAGCGCAGTAAGAAGTATAAATTTCCTGCCCTGAATTTATTGAAGCCTCATCCGCAACAACGGGATTTTTCAGGTGTTGATATTTTTCCGGCACTTTCCAGGGGTCTTCCTGGTTCAGGATAAATGAATATGCAACTGTAATAACCGCAGCAACTCCAAGTATTGTCAATATTCTTTTCATTTTATTTGGTTTAAGACATGTAAAAATACCAACGCCGAACAGGATGGTGAATGATATTTGTCATTAAAAACCCGGTGATCAATGACGTTCGTCATTAAAAATCGCAAGGTGAACCAGGCTTGCTTGCTTAAGTCCTGCCGCCCGGCTAACGGCGGCAACAAAACATTAACCAGATTCGGTTTTCAGACAACCGAATTCTTTTAAGAATAAAAAAAGGTGAACTGTTACCAGTCCACCTCTTACATTAAGTTTAAGTGATCTTACATCAAGCAAGATCAAAACGATCCAAATTCATCACCTTGTTCCATGCAGCTACAAAGTCATTCACAAACTTCTCTTTCGAATCTTTACAAGCATACACTTCAGCCACAGCACGAAGCTCAGAGTTGGAACCAAAGATGAGATCAGCACGGGTAGCTGTCCATTTCGTTTTACCCATTGCCCGGTCAGTACCAATAAATCCTTGTTGTACCGGATCTGCCGCCTTCCAAATTGTGCTCATATCAAGTAAGTTCACAAAGAAATCATTTGTCAGCGTTTCCGGTCTATTGGTGAATACGCCATGTTTGCTGTTATCAAAATTGGTATTCAATACACGCATACCAGCGACAAGCACTGTCATCTCAGGTGTGGTCAATGTAAGCAGTTGCGCTTTATCAACCAATAGTTCCTCTGCTGATGCAATGGAATGCTTGTTCAAATAATTTCTAAAACCATCAGCAACCGGTTCCAGTACTGCGAATGATTCAACATCTGTTTGCTCTTGTGATGCATCTGCACGACCGGGTGCAAAAGGAACTGTTATATTGTAACCCGCATTTTTTGCTGCTTTTTCAACTCCTGCACATCCGGCCAACACGATGAGATCAGCCAATGAAACTTTCTTTCCTCCGGACTGAGCATTATTAAATTCTTTCTGGATTCCTTCTAATACATTTAATACTTTAGATAGTTGAGCAGGATTATTCACTTCCCAATCTTTTTGCGGATCTAAGCGAATGCGGGCACCATTGGCGCCACCTCTTTTATCAGAACCACGAAAAGTGGATGCTGATGCCCATGCAGCAGATACCAGTTGTGAAATTGTCAATCCGCTCGCCAATATCTTACTTTTCAGTGCAGCGATATCTTTATCATCGATCAACTTATGTATAACTGCCGGAATAGGATCTTGCCAAATGAGTTCTTCTGTCGGAACTTCTTTACCGAGATAGCGGGCACGGGGACCCATATCACGGTGGGTGAGTTTGAACCATGCTTTAGCAAAAGCATCAGCAAGTTCATCCGGATTCTCTAAGAAATGTCTCGATATTTTTTCATACTCAGGATCGAAGCGTAAAGAAAGATCGGTAGTAAGCATTGTTGGCAGTTGCTTTTTAGAACTATCAAAAGCATTTGGAATTTTTTTGTCAGATGTTTTTGCCACCCATTGTTTCGCACCTGCCGGACTTTTTGTGAGTTCCCATTCATAACCAAACAGGTTTTCAAAAAAGTTATTGCTCCATTTGGTTGGCGTTTTAGTCCAGGTAACTTCTGGTCCGCCGGTAATAGCATCTGCACCTTTGCCAGTACCATATTTGCTCATCCATCCCAATCCCTGTTCTTCAATAGGAGCAGCTTCCGGTTCTGGCCCTACCAATGCTGCATCACCTGCACCATGAGTTTTTCCAAAACTATGACCACCGGCAATCAATGCCACAGTTTCATAATCATTCATGGCCATACGCTTGAACGTTTCACGAATATCAATAGCTGCTGCAACAGGATCAGGATTTCCATTTGGTCCTTCAGGATTTACATAGATCAATCCCATTTGCACAGCTGCTAAAGGATTTTCCAGATCTCTTTTTCCTGAATAACGTTTATCATCCAACCATTTTGTTTCAGCACCCCAATACACTTCTTGTTGAGGTTCCCACACATCTTCACGTCCGCCAGCAAAACCAAAAGTTTTAAATCCCATTGATTCCAATGCCACATTACCGGCAAGGATCATCAGGTCGGCCCACGATATTTTACGGCCATACTTTTGTTTGATTGGCCAGAGCAACCTGCGGGCCTTGTCAAGATTTGCATTATCAGGCCAGCTGTTCAATGGTGCAAAGCGTTGTTGTCCTGTCCCTGCACCGCCACGACCATCACCGATCCGATAGGTGCCGGCGCTATGCCACGCCATACGGATAAATAAAGGACCATAATGACCAAAATCGGCAGGCCACCAATCCTGCGAATCGGTCATCAACATTTCAAGATCTTTTTTCACTGCATCCAGGTCAAGACTCTTGAATTCTTCAGCGTAATTAAAATCTTTGTCCATCGGGTTTGATAAGGAAGAATGCTGCCGAAGGATGTTTAAGTTTAATTGGTTGGGCCACCATTCACGGTTGCCGGTGCTGTTGCCGGCCACTTGTGTATGTCCTACCACCGGGCATTTACTCTGAGTTGTGTTATTTTCCATGTTAATAGATTATTGAATTGTTTGTAATACTGATTTTATCATCCGGATTTTTTTCCGGATCTCAAAACTATGTCAGTACTGTTAATAAATCTAATTGATTATTTTTATGATCATATAGCAATTATCTATGACATTGACCCAACTTGAATACATTGTAGCATTAGATACCCATCGGCATTTTGCATTGGCCGCTGAAAAATGCTTTGTTACCCAGCCTACCCTAAGTATGCAAATTCAAAAGCTGGAGGAAGAATTGGAAGTAAAAATCTTTGACCGTACCAAACAGCCGGTCATACCAACTGAAATTGGAACAGGCATTATAGCACAGGCACGAAAAATTTTACGGGAAGCACAAATGATCCGGCAAATCATCAATGACCAAAAGGATACTCTTTCAGGTGATCTGCGTATCGGCATTATTCCGACCCTGGCTCCTTACCTCCTACCTCCTCTTTATAAACACATGAATGAAAAATATCCTAAACTAAACCTGATCATCAAGGAATCTATTACTGAAGAAGTGATCCATAATCTCAAAAACAATCGGCTGGATTGCGGCATTGTCGTCACACCACTCAATGATCCATCCATAAAAGAAGATATTATGTTTTACGAAGAGCTTTTTGTTTATGTCTCTAAAAAAAATTCATTGTTTGATAAAAAATATGTGCTGGCTAAAGAGATTGACCCGAACCAACTGTGGCTCCTGGAAGAAGGGCATTGCTTTCGTTCGCAGATCCTAAACTTATGCGAATTGAGAAAAAGCAGTGATCTGCACTTCAGGTATGAGACCGGCAACATTGAAACACTCAAACGAATGGTAGATAAAAGCGATGGCATTACCATTTTACCTGAATTGGCGGTAATGGAGTTCAGTGAATCACAACGTAAATTGGTAAGACGATTAAAACAACCAAGCCCGGCAAGGGAGGTAAGCCTGGTAACTCATCGGGATCATATTAAAACCAAGTTGATAAAAACTCTGAAGGAAGAAATATTGAACATAGTACCAAAGCAAATGCAAAAATTACAGAATAAAAAAGTAGTAGAAATTAATTATTAAATCTATTTATGACAAACAGCTGGACAGAAAGATGGAATGAACGATATCGGCAAAAGGAATACGCTTATGGCGAATCACCCAACTTGTTTTTAAAAGAGCAATTAGAAAAATTAAATTCGGGTAAAATACTCTTCCCTGCAGAAGGAGAAGGACGTAATGCAATCTTTGCCGCTAAACTTGGCTGGACAGTTTCCGCATTTGACATCAGCATCGAAGGACAAAAAAAAGCTATGCAGTTGGCACAAAAAAATAATGTGATCATCGATTACCAGGTTGGAGATCTGCAGCAATTAAATTTTAACGAAGAGGAGTTTGATGCCATTGCATTGATTTACGCTCATTTCCCTCCGGCCATCAGAACTGAGTATCACAAAACGTTTGATACCTTTTTACGAAAAAACGGGATAATAATTTTTGAAGCGTTCAGCAAAAAACATCTTGACTACCTCACAAAAAATCCAAACGTTGGCGGGCCGAAAGATATTGAATCACTATTTTCCATTGAGGAGATCAAAAGAGATTTTAAAAATTATGAGATTATTGAACTCAAAGAAACGGAGATCAATTTAAATGAGGGGGCTTACCACAAAGGATTGGGGTCTGTTATCAGGTTTGTGGGAAGAAAAAAATAGACTGCTGTCAACATTGAATTTGTCCAACATTGTTTCACTTAAAATACTGTCTTGTATAATCGCACATACCAACATAAGCAACAAATTAAATTTTATTTATCCCGCTGCTTAATTATCTTTCTTAATTAATTCAAACAACGTGTCAACACAAAACACTGAAGAAGGTCTAAAACGTGTCATCGGAGTACCGGGGCTAACTCTTTCAATCATCAGCGGTATCATTGGAGCAGGCATTTTTGCACTTCCTGCAATAGTAAGTATTTCGTTAGGCGCCTTTGGCATATTTGGTTATATTTTTTGCAGCATTATGCTCGCTGCTATCATGCTTTGCTATGCAGAAATAGGAAGCCGTGTTACAAGTAGTGGTGGTTCCTATGCTTATGTTGAAGCAGCATTCGGTAGTTTTCCCGGTTATATTGTCAACTGGTTATATTTTTTTGGATGGGGAGTCATTGGCAGCGCTGCGCTGATGAATATAATAGCCGATTCATTGGCGGTCCTATTCCCCGTTTTCGCTAATCCACTAATACGTGGCATTTTATTTTTTATCCTGGCCGGTTTTATGATATTGATAAACGTGTATGGCGCCAAACAAACCGTTGGCATTGTAAAAACAATTACGATCATCAAATTACTTCCTTTGCTTGGCATTATCATCTTTGGTTTCAGCTATGTGAAAACAACTAACCTGCACTGGGAGCATTTACCTTCACTCTGGACATTTGGCAGCACCGCTCTCATTTTATTTTTTGCTTTTGCAGGATTTGAAACATCGTTAGGCGCCAGCGGAGAAATTAAAAATCCGAAACGTACCGTACCGCTTAGTATTTGTGTGGGAGGTATAGTGGTGCTGGTAGTGTATATACTTTTACAAACAGTCGCCCAGGGTGTATTGGGAGAGCAAATGTCTTTATTCAAAGAGGCTCCTTTAGCAGCAGTAGCTGAAAAAATTGTTGGGCCTTTGGGTGCAACCATCCTGTTGATTTGTGCTGCTGTTTCTTGTTTTGGAAATGTAACTCTTGACATGCTTTGTACGCCGCGGTCATTGTTTGCAGGCGCTAATGACGGTTTGTTCCCAAAATTTCTCGGGAAAGTGCATCCTAAATTTTCCACTCCTTACCTCGCAGTAATAACTTACGGTACGCTGATCTTTATTTTTTCTATTTCCGGTGGATTTAAACAATTAGCCATTTTGGCCAGCGCCACTATCCTCATCGTTTACCTCGCTGTTATTTTAGCAACGATGAAATTGAGAACAAAAAATATTGAAGGAGATAAAAAAATGTTCAAAGCACCCGGTGGGTGGATCACGCCAATGATCGGCGTTGCTTCTATTGTTTGGTTATTGAGTAGTTTGGGTAAATGGGAAATTCTTTCAACACTTATTTTCATCGCCATAGTATGCATGATCTATTTTGTTACGAAGTGGATCAGGCCAAAAATAAAACCCTCGGCATTATTGAAATGAAATAACGTCTGCCAATAAATGAACTTGTTTATTATAGTTCCCATCCCTCTTTTTTTTTCAGGTATACCAAAACAAAACGCTGCCCTGACTTCATGAGTCACCATCCCACTCATCCTTCGTATATTTGCAGGCTATTTTTGAATTATGGGCAAGAAAGGAAAAGTGTTGGTGGCTATGAGTGGTGGTATTGACAGTACCGTCACTGCCCTTATGCTTCATGATGAAGGTTATGAAGTAGTGGGTATCACTATGAAAACATGGGACTATTCCAGCAGCGGTGGCAGTAAAAAAGAAACCGGCTGCTGCAATGTGGACAGTTTCAATGATGCCCGCATGGCTGCGGTGCAACATGGATTTCCTCATTATATCCTCGACATACGGGATGAATTCGGCGGCTTCGTGATCGACAACTTTGTAGAAGAATATCTTGCCGGACGAACACCAAATCCATGCGTTCTCTGCAATACGCATATCAAATGGAGAGCTTTATTAAAAAGAGCCGATGCATTGGGTTGTGATTTCATTGCAACGGGTCATTATGCCAAGATCCACCAGCATGATAATGGAAGATTTGTGGTAAGTAAAGCTGTGGATGAAACCAAAGATCAGAGTTATGTACTTTGGGGATTACAGCAAGATCTGCTCAGCAGAACTATTTTACCATTGGGCCCTTATCGCAAAACACAGATCCGTCAAATGGCATTGGACTATGGTTATCCTGAACTGGCAAAGAAAAGTGAGAGCTATGAAATATGTTTTGTTCCCGATAATGATTACCGTGGGTTTTTAAAACGCAGAGTGGAAGGTTTGGAAGAAAAAGTAAATGGAGGAAATTTTGTTGACAAGAACGGAAATATCTTGGGTCAGCACAAGGGCTATCCTTTTTATACTATTGGTCAGCGCAAGGGATTAGATATTGCGTTAGGCCATCCCGTGTTCGTTACCAAAATAGATCCCGATGCCAATACGGTTACTTTGGGCGATGAAGTAGATTTGGAACAAAACGAAATGGTAGTAGCTAAATTAAACCTGGTCAAATATGATTCTCTTACTCCCGGCATGGAAGCAGTGACCAAGATTCGTTATAAAGACAAAGGCGCTTTATCGAATATTTATCCTGAAAACGGTTCTATGAAAGTGCGGTTCTATGAGCATGTAAAAGGAATTGCGCCGGGACAAAGCGCTGTGTTTTATGAAGGCGATGATGTGATTGGTGGAGGGATTATTCAGTCGGGAACCTTGAGCCGGGAGTCATGAGTTAGGAGTCAGGAGTCGTTTTCCTTTTATATAATTTTACTCCCGACTCCAGGCTATTGACTACAGATTTATTCTCAAGCAATAATAATTAAAAAGCGACGTTTTAAAGCGGGGATTATTATGATTCCCCGTTTTTTGTTTGTAGTTTAGAGTAGCTGATTCTTTGTAAAAAGCGCATTAGCCAACAATTTTTGTATCCATGAATTCAGAAAAACCACTTATGAGATCTTATTCGATGTTCCGTCTTTTGTTTTGGGCTTTTATTCCCTTGTTGTTTTTCTCCTGCGATAAACAGACCCTTGAAAATTTTCAGAATGAACCATTGAGCGATTATATTCCTCTCCAAACCGGAAAATATATTACTTATAGAATTGATTCTACTGTATTCACCAATTTTGGTCGCAACGAGGAAACACATAGTTACCTGGTAAAGCATGTCATCGATGCTCAAATACCGGACAATCTCGGAAGGCCGAGCTACCGGGTATTTCGATATACAAATGATACCACAGCATCAGGTCCCTGGATACCTACCGGAAGCTATTTTATCACACCCTTAATGGAGACATTGAACTAATCGAAGACAATCTTCGTTTTATCAAATTACATTTACCCATATCAGATAATACTACCTGGAAAGGGAATAAATATCTTGCTCCTGATCCTTATAATTCGTTATATAGTTTCAGCAACGATGATGATATGCAGGATTGGGATTTTAAATACGACACCGAAGATTCTACTTTTAGTTATGGTGGTCACAATTATACCAGCGTTTGCAATGTAGAAGAAGACAATGAATCATTCAATGTTCCTATCAACAATCCGAATGCTTACGCTTCGTACACAAGAGCAGTAGAACGGTATTCAAAAAATATTGGCCTCATTTTCCGTGATTACACCATGTGGGAATACCAGCCTAACACCGGGGGAGGTGGCGGCGGATACCAGGTTGGTTTTGGAATTAAAATGTGGATGGTGGATCATAACTGATTTTTCTTTTTTATTACTTTAAATTTGGGCAGAGATATAAAGTCATACCTGAATGAAACAACTGTTATTTCTTCTCTTCCCGCTCCTTTTTATCCTAACTGAATCTTCGGCCCAGTTCACCCGTTATATTATAAAACTAAAAGACAAAGGGAATAGCACATATACTTTATCAAATCCTATCGCATATTTATCACAACGTGCTATTGACAGGAGAACACGGTATAATATTTCCATTGACAGTACCGATCTTCCGGTAACACCTTCTTATATTACACAGATCAGGAATGTTCCAAACGTTACATTCCTTAATGTTTCCAAATGGTTGAATTCTGTAACCATTCAAACATCTGATGCCAATGCCATCACAACGATCAACGGGTTTCCTTTTGTACAAAGCGTAAGTGGAATTGCAGCCCGATGCAGAGGGAAGAAATAATATTGTCACCGATAAATTCAACAATGAAACGATATCGGGTCATTTCTAATGCAGCCCGGCTGGCAGACATTGAAAGCGACTATTATAACTATGGTGCTGCTTCGTTTGCTGAGATCAGTTTGCACAATGCCAATTCCTTCACGATGTTGGATCTGCGAGGACAAGGAATGCAGTATCGCATTGCTTGATGCCGGTTTTACCAATTATACTATCGTTACATGCATTTGACAGTATCAATGCAAATGGACAGATATTGGATACCTGGGACTTTGTTTCCGGAAATAGTGATGTGAACGATCACAGTCATGGAATGGAATGTTTATCTATTATCGTCTGCCAATATTCCCGGTCAGTTTATTGGGAATAGCGCCTAAAGCAAGTTTTTATTTGTATCGCACTGAAGATGCAGCTACCGAATATCCGATCGAAGAACATAACTGGGCATGCGGTGCAGAAAAAGCAGATAGTCGCAGGAGCGGATGTGATTTCCACGTCGCTTGGATATACTACAATTCGATGCGCCAATCATCAGTTTTTGATCACACTTATGCTGATATGAATGGCAAAACCACGATGGCAGCAATTGCCGCAACAATGGCTGCCAGGAAAGGAATACTTGTTTTTGCTGCAAATGGTAATGATGGAGCTGATTCCTGGCATTACCTTGGAACTCCAGCTGATGCTGACAGCATACTTGCAATTGGCGCTGTCAATACCAGTGGAGTTGTTGGAAGTTTTTCAAGTTATGGACCATCTTCCGACGGCAAAGTCAAACCAGATGTTGCATCCATTGGAGTAAGCGCAGTGATTCGAGACTCCATCTAATACGGTAGGTACCGGAAGCGGAACTTCATTCGCTTGTCCCAATATGGCGGGAATGGGAACTTGCTTATGGCAGGGTTTTCCTGAATTCAATAACATGAAGATCATAAGGGCCATTCAAAAGGCAGGAAGCATTGCTTCTTCTCCAGATAACAGGTTAGGATATGGAATCCCAAATATGAAAGCAGCATTTTCAAGTTTGCTTGCTGATTTTGCTACTTCTACTGTTGCAATCAATAATTGTACAGCTACTATAAATTGGACCAGCAAAGATGTTGATGCAATGAAATACGAAATAGAAAGAAAAGCGCCTGCTGATGCAAGCTATACTAAAGTTGGAGAAATGGCAGCACAACAAGGAGCGATTCTCTCCAATCAGAGTTATCAATTCACAAACGATCTTACTGATGTTGCGATGGGAATAGTATCTTATCGAATCCGACAGATCATTGATACCAGCAGTTCCACTTTCACTGCTGTGTATATCGATACTGCAAATTCATCACTTACTTCTAACTGCTCAACAGTTACAGTAGATAAAATAACAGTGGTACCTAATCCTGCCTCCAATGGACCAGGCAAGTCTTGTTGTTGAAACTACTTATGCAGTTCCCAACATGCCTGTAGCCATTTATGATATGAAAGGAAGTCTTTTAATGAAAATGAGTGAATCAAAAGCGGCTGGCAGATTGATCATTGATCTCCCGATCAGCCGACTGGCAAAAGGCACATACATCATCAAAGTTTACAACGATAAAAAAATTATTGGCACTACATCATTGCTGAACTTATAATGTTTTTTTAAACAAAGCCACAAACATTGAGTCGGCTTTGTCTTCATATCCTTTCAGCAATTTCATTTTTAGCAATTCGAGATGAAATTGATGCCTGATGAATTCGGCAACTTCCTCGTTTTCTTTTCTAAAAACAGAGCAGGTTATATAAAGAAAATAACCGCCTGACTGCAAATGAGAAATCACATTGGAAACAATCTTCTTTTGCAAAGACGCATATTCATCGATCTTCTCCTGTTTGAAAAAATATAATTGTTCCGGCGTACGGCTCCAGGTACCGCTACCGGTGCATGGAACATCCGCAATGATTATTTCAGATTTAAGATTTATGATTTCAGATTTGTTTGGTTGTAGATCAACAATAAAACTTTTGTAGTCTTTTATCCCAGCTATTTCAAAACGTTTTTTGAGGTTTGCAAGAATGCTTTCTCTTTTATCCGATACGGTCAGTTGTATCTGTGAATTTATGTCATACAGCATAATGGATTTACCGCCGCTGCCGGCACAACAATCCCATACTCTGATTTTAGATTTCAGATTTAAGATTTCAGATTTTATGAAGTTTCCTGTTTGTTGGGAGCTGTAATCCTGCACTACAGCTTCCTTATCTAATTCTATAATTTGATCGATTTTTTCTGAATTATTTAAAGCTAGGCATGAATCGGAAATTTTTCGAAATGATATTCCTGCTGATTGAAGTTTTTTAGATGCAGTTTCCTCCTTTCCGGGTTTTATTCTTAAAAACAGATCCGGCTGCACAAAAAATGACTCAGCAAATTTTTCATAATCTATTCCTTCGCTGAATTCGTTTTTCCACGGAAAAACAGGAAGCAATGAAAATGAATCATCGATTATTAAAAATTTCTCTCCAATTGTTGAACTAACTTTGTTATCCCAATGTGGTTTGAGTTGTTTGAGAATTTCGTTAGGTTTAGCGGAACATAAAAATAATCCCGCAAGTATTTTTTCATCCATTGGCAATCCCTGTAAAGCTCTTCCCAACCTGAAATAGCAATAACATAAATGGCTGATCTGTTTCCGGTCTTTCGAGCCGTATTTTTTGTACTGCGCAAAATATTTTTTCAGAAATGAAGCAAACGGCTCTTTATTGTTATAATGAGAGAGGATTGTTTCAGCAGAATTCAGATATGAATCAAAGCGGCTCATGCCGCAAGATAAAATGAAATATCATCTTCTTCTTTAGTAGATAGTAATTCTTAAATACTATTGATAATAATATAAGGCTTTTGCATCATAACCCGATGGTTGTGGGGTAATACTAATTGAAGCCTGTGTGGGACGATCGAATGAATTAAATTGTTCCTGCGAGAAAACTCCGGTGTAACTCGCTCCGCCGCCCGTCATATCATCCTCTACTTTTTTGACAGGATTGCTTTTCGAAACATTTGCAGCACCGAGAACAATATAGCTTTCTTCACCAAGCGTAACAGCGTTTTTATGTGAATCATAGGTATATGTTTCAGTAGCCGCTATATCATAGCCACCGGCACCGTTTGGGGAATAATCGGATATTGTTGTTACATTACCATTCGCATCGTAAGTATATGTTTCTTTTGAAGCAGGTGATACTAATCCAAAAAAATCAGTAAAAGTTTCTTTTGAGGAAATCATTCCATTTGAGCCGTAGGCATAAATGCTGCTATCAATGATTTGACCAATAACAGAAAATTCGGTGTCAATGACATAAGATAAATGAGAGCTACCAGACAAATAATATGGGATATAAACAATGGAGTCAATAAAAACTGCAGGTGGAGGGGACGCTGAAACAATTTTTTCAATTTTCCCATCACTGGCCCTGCTGATAGAATGTGAAAAATCAACGGCTATTGAATTTGCAAAACCACTGGATTGATAAAGGATAAGGCGTTTATTAGCATCCCATTGAAATATGAGCACATTAGTATCATTAGTTGCTAAGGTAATTTGTAAAGCTTTTACTAAAAGATCACCCGAAGTGGTGCCTCCGCTGCCACCTGAACCGTTGCCGCCACTTCCGCTTCCACCTGTTCCCCAATCAATTTCTTTTTGGCAGGAAGTAAAAATTAAAACAATAAAAACGAGGATGGATAAGGCAAGTTTCATAAAAAAAATTTAACTGCACTGCAAGTTACAACTGGAAATTTATAGCTGCAATAGTGTCTTTACCGGATCCTTCCCGATCAGTAATTGATCAGGATTCTCCAACAACTCTTTTACTCTCACTAAAAATCCTACCGATTCTCTTCCATCAATAATGCGATGATCATAGCTTAATGCGAGATACATCATCGGCCTCGCAACGATCTGTCCATTGATGACAACAGGCCGTTCCTGAATTTTGTGCATTCCCAAGATTGCGCTTTGAGGAAGATTGATGATCGGAGTACTCATTAAAGAACCAAAGACGCCTCCGTTTGTAATAGTAAACGTTCCCCCTTGTAATTCTTCAAGGCTCAATTTATTATCCCTTGCTTTATTTGCAAGGTCAATTACTTTCATTTCGATCTCAGCCATACTCAAGCTTTCCACATTTCGGATGACGGGAACAGTCAGTCCTCTTGGTGTTGAAACAGCAATTGAAATATCACAATAATCATGATAGACCAGGTAGTCACCATCAATATAAGCATTCGCTGTGGGCCATTCCTGCAACGCAATACAACAGGCTTTTGCAAAAAAGCTCATGAACCCCAATCCTACTCCATGTACTTCTTTGAATTTTTCTTTGTACTTATTTCTTATTTCAATGATACGGCTCATGTCTGCCTCATTGAAAGTAGTGAGCATGGCGGTAGAGTTCTTTGATTCTACCAACCTGCGTGAAATAGTTTTCCGCAACAAACTCATTTTTTCTTTTTGTTCTTCCCGGCTGAACAACTCCTTTCCTCCGGTGACTTTTCCCGGGTTTGCCAAAGCAGCAAGCACATCTTCTTTTAATATTTTTCCACCAAAACCTGAAGGAGAAATTGTAGAAGTGTCCACATGTTTGTCTGCAATAATTGCAGAAGCAACAGGAGTAGCTTTTTTAGTAGTTTCTTCGGTTGAAGTTTGTTGTTTCTCTTCTTTGCTTGCTGCTTTCTTTTTCTTTTCTTCTTTTTTATCGGCAACCGGTGTACCATTAGATGCCGGTTTCACTGCATTCTCATCAATCGAAGCCAGCAGGTCACCGATCTTCAATGTATCTCCTTCCTGTGCTGCAGTTTTCAATACGCCTGCTTTTTCAGCATTCACTTCAAAAGTTGCTTTTTCACTTTCCAATTCAGCGATCACTTCATCTCTTTCCACATAATCGCCATCATTTTTAACCCATTTAAGCAATGTGACTTCGCTAATAGATTCTCCGACCGTTGGGACTTTTATATCAATCATAGAAAATTTTTTGATTCTTGTTTTCGTTTAATGTTTATTAAACAATTAAATGCTGAATGCTGTTTCAATGATTTCATCCTGCTCCTGCGCATGTACTTTAGCATAACCAGATGCAGTAGCGGCGGATGGTTGCCGGCTGATGACACCATAATTAATGCTCTTTAGATTCATTTGTAAAAAAGAAGCGGCACCCATATTCAATGGTTCTTCCTGCACCCAAAACCATGTTGCCTTACTATATTTCTGGTATAAATGTTCCAATTGGTTTAGCGGTAATGGATATAATTGTTCCATCCGGATAAGTGCAATATCTTGTGTTTTTTCTTTTTGACGTCGTTCTTCCAGATCGAAATAAATTTTACCGCTGCAGAATAAAACTTTTTTCACTTTTTTCTCTTCAACAAAAAAATCATCAATGACTTCCCGGAAACCTCCGTTTATTAATTCTTCCATCCTGGAATAAGATCCATAATGTCGAAGATTTGCTTTTGGAGAAAAATTGATCAGCGGCTTGCGAAATGGCCATGCCAATTGCCTTCTCAATCCATGAAATAAATTCGCTGCTGTTGTGATATTCGTCACCACCATATTTAACTCTGCGCACATTTGTAAAAAACGTTCCATCTTTCCACTGCTATGCTCAGGCCCTTGTCCTTCATACCCATGCGGCAACAATAAAACAACTCCATTCATCCTGTTCCATTTTTGTTCACCCGCAGCAATGAATTGGTCGATTATGACCTGCGCTTCATTGGCAAAATCTCCGAATTGAGCTTCCCATAACACCAATGCATTTGGATTAGCTAAAGCATATCCGTATTCAAAACCTAACACTCCATATTCACTCAGCAATGAATTATAGATTCTGAATTCGCCATTAGCCCCGGGAATTCGACTTAATCGATTATAAGGCCGATCAGTGTTCTCATCACGGAGTGTTGCATGACGATGAGAAAAAGTTCCCCGCTTTACATCTTGTCCGCTCATTCTTACATCCTTTCCATCTAATAACAGACTTCCGTAAGCCATGAGTTCTCCGGTGGACCAATCCACCTTTTGTTCTATCTCAAACAATTTTATTTTATCCTGCAATATTTTTTCCACTTTACGCAGTGGCTTAAAATCTGCGGGCCATTTCATAATTGCATCAAATACTGATTTGAAGTTTTCAGCACTGACTGCTGTGACAGGCGACTGTTCAAAATCCTGTAAAGTGGCTTTGCGTAAACTCTTCCACCATATTTCCGGAGGTTGATAGTGATAGGGCAAAGGATTTTGTTTTACTTCATCGAGTCGCTCCTGCAGATCAGCCCAAAATTTTTTCTCCATCTCTTTCGCAAGATCCTGTGCATCCGACTCACCATTTTCTAATAAATATCTAACATAAACCTCCCTTGGGTTAGGATGCTTTTCAATCCTCTCATACAAATCTGGCTGTGTGAATTTTGGATCATCGCCTTCATTATGACCATGTTTCCGATAGCAAACCATGTCCACAAAAATGTCTGCGTTGAATTGCTGACGATATCTTGTTGCAATTTCAACGCAACGAACCACAGCTTCCGGATCATCACCATTGACATGAAGTACTGGTGCTTGTACAGTTGCGGCAAGTGACGTGCAATAATCAGAAGTTCTCGCATCATCAAAATCAGTAGTAAAGCCGATTTGATTATTGATCACAAAATGAATGGTACCACCGCTATAATATCCGTCAAGCCCACTCATTTGAAGAACTTCATAAACGATACCCTGCCCGGCAATGGATGAATCGCCATGTATCAGTATCGGAAGAATTTTATCAAACTCACTATGATACATCACATCAGCTTTGGCTCTTGCGAAACCAACTACTACCGGATCGACTGATTCAAGATGGGAAGGATTTGGCATCAGCTTCAAATGAATAGTTTTGTTATTTAGAGCCTGCAACTCACTACCAAAGCCCATATGGTATTTTACATCGCCGCTTCCCATTGTTTGATCGGGCTTTGATCCCGCTTCAAATTCACTGAAGATCTGCTCATAGGTTTTACCCATAATATTCGCCAGCACATTCAATCTTCCCCGATGTGCCATGCCTATCACTACTTCATGCACATCATATTCGGCAGCAGTATTGATGATTGAATCCAATGCTGCAATAGTAGTTTCTCCGCCTTCAAGCGAGAATCTTTTTTGACCTACGAATTTGGTATGAAGAAACTTTTCGAAGATCACTCCCTGGTTTAATTTTTCAAGGATGTGTTGACGTTGCTGCAAAGTAAAGGACTGGTGAATAGTGTTCTCGACTTCATTTTCCAGCCAATCGATCCGTTCCTGCCTGATCAATGAATTATATTCTACTCCTACATGATCTGCATAACATTTGGTAAGATGATTCAGTATGCGCTGCAGAGAAGTTCTTCCAAGCCCAACAAATTTCCCGGCTTCGAATTCTGCATTCAGATCAGCATCACTTAATCCAAAATATTTTAATTCAAGATTTGCGCCTCTGTTCTTTCTTTTTCGGATTGGATTGGTATTTGCGATCAAATGACCTTTTTTTCTATACGCCAGTATGAGATTATATACAGCAAATTCTTTTGACAGTTGAGAAGAATCTGTTATAACAGGCTGCACAGGAGCTAAAGTTTGAGTCGCAGCATGACCATTAGACGCCACTGTGCTCACCGCAAAATCAAATCCTTCAAAAAATTTGCGCAATTCCGGGTCTACACTATCCGGGTTTTTTACAAAATCCTGGTAAAGATTTTCAATAAAGGCTGGAGAGGAATTCGTGATATAAGTAAAATCCTTCATTATAATTTCAGCTCGGAAATGACCGATTTTCAGGGCACAAATATCGTTTAAAATGTGCTAATCGTTGACGGCTAAGCGGAAAGCGCCTTTTGACCTCAGTTTCAGCCCAAAAAGCCTATTAGAAAAAATCGGATAATCTTCAGATTTTATATTTTAAATTTCACACTTTAGCGGCTCAACCTTACCTTTGCCGTCCTTAAAATGCATAACTAAATGGCTAATCACAGCGCTACAAAAAAAGATGTAAGACAGGCGACCAAACGTCGTGAAAGAAATAAATATTATGGCAAAACCACCCGCAATGCGATCAGGGACCTGAAAGCAGCCAGCGGTGATGATGCTGCAAAAAAACTTCCGGAGGTGATCAGTATGATCGATAAACTGGCAAGAAGAGGCGTTATTCATAAAAACAAAGCCGCTAATCTGAAAAGCAAACTGACTAAGAAAAGAACCATCGGTAAATAAATTTTACCACAAATTATTCAATGGGCATTCTGAAACGGAATGCCTTTTTTATTTTTATCCTTCAATAGTTTTTTATGAAAAAAATTGTTCTGCTTATTTCTCTGGTCGCCTGTATCTCCGGCTTTTCGCAAAATATCACTACGAGGTTTGAACAATCCGGAGGCAAGCAGTCTCCCACTTATTTTGAGATTATTGCTTGGTGGAAAAAACTGGATCAGTTGTCTGATAAAGTAAAAATGCTGACCATGGGACCCAGCGATGCTGGTTTCCCTTTGAACCTGGTGATCGTATCAAATGACGGTGATTATAATTTTAGTAGCATTCACAAAAAAAATAAGAGGATCATTTTTATTAATAATGGTATTCACCCCGGCGAACCTGACGGAATAGATGCAAGCATGTTGATGGCAAGAGACATCGTGACGAATAAATACAAAATACCCAATGACATTGTTTTGGCGATAATTCCTATATATAACATTGGTGGCTGTTTAAATCGTAGCCCTAATTATCGGATTGATCAGAATGGGCCGGAAGAAAAAGGGTTTCGTGGTAATTCTCAAAATCTTGATTTAAATCGAGACTTCATAAAATCTGACTCCAAAGAAGCCAGGTCATTTGCAGAAATATTTCATTTATTAAACCCTGATGTATTTGTAGATAATCATGTAAGCGACGGCGCCGATTACCAGCATGTGATGACCCTGCTTGTTTCGCAACATAACAAATTGGGCGGCGCTATGGGAGAATTTATGAACAAAGAATTTGAACCAGGTCTATATTCATTAATGAAAAAAAAAGGATATGATCTTGTTCCGTATGTGAATGCTTTCGGTGACACTCCCGAAAATGGATGGTCAGAATATTGGGACAGTCCGAGATATAGCAGTGGTTACGCTACTTTATGGCATTGTTTTGCGTTCGTTCCTGAATCGCATATGTTGAAGCCATACGAGCAAAGAGTGAAAGCAACTTATGCACTGATGCAATGTTTTATAGATTTTACAGAAAAGAACGGTGCAAGAATGAAAGAACTCAAAGACCAAACTATTCAAGCTGAAAAGACACAGGCTGAATTTCCTATAAGTTGGTCTTTGGATAAATCACAATTTGCAACGATCACATATAAAGGTTATACTGCAGGAAGAAAGCCGAGCGAAGTTTCTGGATTGCCAAGATTGTTTTATGATCGCAGCAAACCGTTTGAAAAGCAGGTTCCTTTTTACAACTATTATAAAGTAACCAATACTATTCAAAAACCGAAAGCTTATATCATTCCGCAAGGTTGGTGGAAAGTGATCGAACTGCTTAAGCTGAATAAGGTGGAAATGATGCCACTAAAAAAAGATACTGCTATTGATGTGCAAGTTTATCATATTGACAATTATAAAACTTCACCAAGACAATATGAAATGCATCATTTGAATAGCGATGTAAAAATCGTAGCGAGCATGCAAAAGATGAATTTCCGAAAAGGAGATTATTATATTCCGATGAACCAGGAAGCCAATCGTTTTTTAATTGAAACGTTGGAGCCGCAAGGTGAGGATTCCTATTTTGCCTGGAATTTTTTTGATGCAATTTTAGGTCAGAAGGAAGGTTTCTCCGGATATTCTTTTGAAGATATTGCAGCAGAATTTCTCAAAAACAATCCTGATGTAAAAGTTAAACTGGAAGAAAGAAGAGCAAAGGATACTTCATTTGCAAAAAGCGCCAATGCACAATTGAACTTTGTATTTCAGAATTCACCTTATTTTGAACCGGTGAATATGCGCTACCCGGTTTATAGAATTGTGGAATAAAAATCAAATGGTCTCTCGTATCAATTCGTCTTCGGGCTTTTTATTAGCACGACGACGATCAATTTTCCTAAAAACGACCTGTGCCATGATCATGCTTACAATTAAAACCAGGATGCTGAGATACCCAACGTAGTTATAGTTCGATACTTTTCCTGATCTTTTTGTTATAACAATTGCACCTGCCATTAAAGCAGCAAATCCACTTCCTAATTGTTGGATACTTCCATTGATGCTCATGAAACTTCCTCTTTGCTCTGAACTGACCACTTCACTTACCATTGCTTGTGCCATCAGAGCCCTGCTGGTAGCTAAGATAAACCACACTGCAAAAAGAAGGATCACTATAGAAAAATGGACATTGGGTAAACTTGTTACGATCAATACCATAAAAAGAGATAAGAAAACAGACCATAGAAAAACAGGAAGCTTTCCTACTTTATCCGAAAAACGTCCGAGAACAAAAGCGGCCATCATAGATGCAATGCCTCCGAAGAGATAGATCATCGGTATCATTTTTTTAGAAAACCCTTTATTAAATTCTACATAAGGATTGATAAAAGGAATGATAAGAAAATGACCGATCATGAGCAAACAGGAAAATATCAATGCGGATCGCTGATCCCGAAGACGGCATGCTGTAATCAATGCAGAAAATGGTGATCCCGGCTTTTTCAAATTGATATGATCAACCATTTTGGGAATATAACGGATGATGAAAGGAATGATCAGAATTCCAACCGATCCGATCATAATAAAGGGAACATGCCAATTGAACTTAAAAATATTAGTAAGATAAAGCGATATAGGAACACCAAAAATGGTTGCAGCAGCAAAAGCACTGACGACAGCTCCCATCGCTCTTCCTCTTCGCTCATAAGCAAACAGGTCTGCTACAATGGATAGGATTTGTGCGCCAATGATCCCGCCAAACAAACCAGCAAGAATTCTTGAGGCCAATAAGAATTCATAAGTATAAGAAAATCCACAAGCCAATGTTCCAACCAAAAAACCGACATAAGCGAAAAGCAAAGATTTTTTTCTATCGAATTTATCGACGAACATCGCAATCACCAGCCCGGAAATAAAAGCACTTACAGAATAGCTGGCAACAAGCAGGCTAAACTGAAAAGCTGTAATATTGAAATACGGCAGCAGATAATTACTCAATGGCATTATGATTATAAAATCAAGAAGCTGGGTAAAATTGAGTGCCGCTAATAAGAATAGTATGATCCGTTCGTTTCGTGTCATATTTTTTAAATCTGCGCTAAGATCGTTAAAGTTTTGGCAAGATAAAATCATGTCACCAAACTGACAATCCTATTTTCTATTTCTGCTTAAATTCATATTATGAAAAAAATATTAGCTGGTATCATAATACTGTCTTTAGTTGCTATAATAATTACTGCATTTATCAAAAAGCAATCAATGCTTTCAAAAAATAAAAAGGATGATAAAGGAATTGCCCTGATAGAATTGTTCACTTCTGAAGGTTGTTCCAGTTGTCCGCCTGCAGATGAAGCAATAAGTGAAATTCAGGATCAGTATAAGGGCAAGAATGTGTTGACTGTAGGCTTTCATGTAGATTATTGGGATCGTCTGGGATGGAAAGACCCTTTCAGTTCTCATGAATACACTGCAAGGCAAGAATATTATTCTTCTCTTTTCAATTTGACATCCATTTACACACCACAGGCTGTAATAAACGGGAAACATGAATTTGTAGGCTCAGATAAAAACAAAATCATTAATACTGTTGAAGAAGAACTAAAGTCAAAGCCAACTGCTATTATAAAATTAAAAGCTTCCGAAAATGGGTCCGGTAAAATTGAGGCCAGGTACTCAACAGAAGGAGGTATTTCTACCCACGATCAGCTCATTCTGCTTCTCATTCAAAAAACAGCCACAACCAATGTCAAACGAGGAGAAAACGGGGGCAGAGTTTTGCATCACATAAATATTGTTAGACAAATGTCGCTTGTGCCGATTCCCTTAAAAGAAGAAATTTTGAATTTTAATCTCCCTTCAGATCTGAAGAAGGAAAATACATTTATAGCTGCTTTTATTCAAGATAAAAAGACCGGAGGCATCACAGGATTAACCACTGCCGAAATCAATTGATATCAAAACTTCAAGGATCTCATTCGTTAATTTTATGCAATTCTTTATTCTTCCCAGTTTAATAACTAAAAAAATCTGATATTTCGGCCTGATTAAAAATACTGCTATTCACCAATTGATCATCCTTTTCTACAAGCACGACAACCAATGAGACGAGTTTTCATTCTTTTATTTTTACTGACACCCTTTCTAGTTTTTGCTCAAAAACCTATTGAAAAAATAACTCTGAAAATTATGTATTCGCCGGGACATCCTGTGAATACATTCATCCCTGATCAGACATTAGGCGCAGCATTCGATGGGCATGAAAAAGGAGAAAATGATCTGATCCTTCGTCCTGAAAACATTAAAGCCATGCTTTCTTCTGGCTATGGACCGCTTACCTATCGTTTGAGAACCGAATTAGCTAATGAGACATGGCATTGGAATCCGAAAGGTAGTTGGAGTGATGAAAAAAATAAACAGGGGTATTGGACTTCATCTGATGATACCAATAATTTTATTTTTCTGTCGCATAGTTACCGGCTTCCACGAAGAGGTAACACCTATGACCAGGCTGACAATGATGGATATTCAAGAATTGATGATGGCGATGAAAAAACGTTCTGGAAAAGCAACCCATACCTTGACGAATACTATTCGGATACAAAAAAAGAAATTCACCCGCAATGGGTAGTAATTGATCTGGGAAAAGAACAATATATCAATGCTATCAAAATTAAATGGGCTCAACCTTACGCCACTTCTTTCACGATAGACTATGCTGCGCCTTCTATTTACGAATATTTCATTCATTTTGGTTATTATGAAACAAGCGATACAGGTTTATGGAAGCCGTTTGCAAATCATTTTTTTGTAGATCAAAAAGGAGATGAAAAAATTATCCGCCTTTCGAACAGTTTGACAAAAGCAAGATTCATTCGTATCAGGATGACTGAAAGCTCTCATACATCGTTGCCAGGCTCGAATGATGTTAGGGATAGCCTAGGGTTTGCAATAAGAGAAATTTATATCGGTAAAATTGATAAAAAGAAAGGTTTTATTGATTTGATTCGACACAATTCAAATAACGATGGCCAAAGTAAAATATACGTTTCTTCAACGGATTGCTGGCATCGGGCAATTGACATTAATGAACACACAGAACAAGCGGGGATTGATAGAATCTATAAAAGTGGTCTGACGAATAATATCCCTGCATTGATTCCCGTTGGCGCTTTGTATGATACGCCTGAAAATGCGATAGCATTAATTGAATATCTTGAAAAAAAACACTATGCTGTGGCAGGAATAGAAATGGGAGAGGAAGCGGATGGACAATTTGTAGCTCCTGAAGATTATGCAGCTGTCTATGAACAATGGTCTAACAAAATAAAACAGTTATATCCCGATCTGAAATTAGGAGGTCCCAGCCTGGAAACAGTTATTATTAAATGGCCAGACGAATTATTTTCTACCCAAACATGGTTAAATCGTTTTTATAAATATCTCGAAACATATAACGCAGCAAATAATTTCAATTTTTTAAGTTTTGAATGGTACCCGTATGATAATATTTGCGATAACCCTGTTCAGCAATTATTAGATGCGTCGGGGTTAATGGATACTGCCATGAATGATCTTTTTAAAACAGATATTCCTAAACGTATCCCAATCTATATTTCCGAATATGGGTACTCGGCATTTTCAGGACGATCAGAAGTCAGCATTGAAGGAGCGTTGATGAATGCGGATATTGTAGGTGAGTTTTTATCATTGGGTGGAGATAAAGCCTTTTTATATGGTCTTGAACCAAGCCAATTAGAAAGCAATGCTAGTTGTTCTTCTTACGGGAACAATATGCTTTTCGGAAGAGATGATAAAGGAAATATCCTTTACAAAACTGCTACGTATTACGGTTTAAAAATACTCACAGATTTTTGGGCAACACCTTCAAACAAGCAAGCAGAGGTTTATTATGTTACTTTCGATAATTCTGAAAAAAATAAAGCAGTTGCGTCTTACGCACTATTTTGTGGTGACAGTACTTGGTCATTGTTGCTGATAAATAAAGATCCGATCAAGAAGTATGATGTCGATTTAAAAATATTTGATAGCAACAAAGCGATAGAATCTCCTTTCGACTTTTCTACAATTGTTTACCAATATTCTCCTGCTCAATACAAATGGAAGGAAAATGGGTTCGAAGGTCACCCTATTGTAGACCTGCCTCCAAAAAAAATAAACAGTAAAACGACATTGGAAATTCCTGCATATTCAATAACAATTGTGAGGCAGACAAAAAACAAATAGAATTTTAAGAACGAGCCAATAAAAAACCCAACCAGAAAACTGGTTGGGTTAAAAAATATGGCAGCTACCTACTCTCCCGTATTGTGGTACAGTACCATCGGCCATGAGGGGCTTAACTTCTCTGTTCGGTATGGGAAGAGGTGAACACCCTCTGAAAAACCACCATAAAAATTTGACAATAGGCTAAAAGCTAAAAGCAAATAGCTAACTGCTTAATAATGTCATATTGGGTATGTTAGACAAGTATCT
>CAVUXD010000005.1:0-46005 GCA_963745445.1 uncultured Bacteroidota bacterium | reverse complement strand
CCGTTTTCCTTCCATTTATATTGTTTGTCTGGAAATTGATAAACTGTCAGAGGGAAATGTAATGAAGTGAAAGATTATTACTTACCTGATTCAAAATTTCAGTTTCAATTTTAAATTTTCTCTACAGGGTTTTTATTGATGATTAAAAAAGACCATATACTATCTGCTATAAAAGCGGATAACATGCTATCTCCTGAGTATCCCAGAATCTAAATTTTCTATAATGGCTGGAAAAACTTCTACTGATTTATCGTCAGATTTGTCCAATAATCCGTCAACATTTTTAATCCATAGTAAGTGCAGTTTTATATAAGATATTTCCTTTATCGTTTCTTCCAAAAAGCATATTATTCCCAAAGAATTACAATTTGCATTTTTCTAATTGACTTGGTTCAAGCCATATAAATATGCCTTATGTCCCCCCCAATCTAAAAATTTTCCTACAATATCAGCATTCATTAATGCTCCTTCAATGTCAACTTCAGATCTTCCTGAAAATGCTGAATAACCATATTCCGAAATATAAACCGGAATTTTTTTTGGAATATCACTTTCATCAATATCTTTCATTGCCTTATCAAAAAAATCAGGGGCATCTCTTAACTGCAGGAGCGAAGAATCACAAATATTATCGTAAGGATACCATTCAAAACTAAAAAAATTAAAATCATTGATTGAATTATGATCTGTGAGATATTTAATAAACCGATTCATCCATGTTTGTGTAGAAAATAATTCATCTTCCCATTTAATAATTATAGTTTCGAGACTTGGGCCGCCTAATTGCATGATCAGGGTATAAATTTTATTTTTTTTGCCCATTGGTAATAAAGAGCATGCATAGTCTTCCGGCGCTATTGATTGACCGTCGGCTTCCTCCCCCATTTCAATTCCTTCGACCTTATAATTTTTTTTTTGAAGATAATTTATTAAAGCAATTGCATTGTCAGGAGTATCATATAAAACACCAACAGGAATTAATGCAGGGATATTATTTGTCAATCCGCTTTGATAAATTCTATCAATACCTGCTTGTTCGGTATGATCATTTATATCAATAGCTCGATGCCCAGCAATCGGTTGAAGAAACATAAACTGGGCTTTGTATATTATTATTTTTCCCATGACGAACAATATCCGTGAAAACATTTTTACTATTCATTTTGCCTATATAAATTTCCCTGACCGCAAATCCTAAACTGTCTCTTACATCCTTTGAATCCGATTTAATGCTGTATGAGAGCTTGTTGTCATCCTGACTCGGATGAAGCGGACTTTTGTTAAACTATCTGAGAGTTTAATTGGAGTATCATTTCCCTTTTGATCATTGAATTCTCTGTTTGCAAACGGTTTCCAAATTCCCGGATCATCTGTTTCATAATAACCAAAATGTGTGAAATATTCATAAACCGATGGTGAGGCAAAATCAATTGTGAAAGAAGTAGCATAAGGGGCTCGCCCATTTTATTTTTATAGCATTAATATATTCTTCTTTCCCTAAATCAATCACTATCCATTGTGGATGATATTTCAGTTTTTGAATCAGAATAATATTCATCGAGATAAGGATTGCTCTTCCAAAAAGTTTTTTCATCACCATCATCTATTCTTGAGTAACCGTCATTATCAGCCTGGTCAAAAGTATTGCCACGTCGTGGGAAGCCGATAGCTATGTGACATAGAAATAAAATTACTGGTATCATCAGAAGATATCCAATAACCTTGCTTACTTTTTGCATCACTCCAGGTTCCTTTAGGATTCCAATGCCATACCTCATTTGCCAAGTTCGGTTCGCAAGCGATAAGTGAGTGGCCCATATCCGGATGAACGCATAGCTTTAATATTTTCAGGACGAAGTATCAGGTTGGTTTCACCTGATTCATGACCATCGAAAGCAGCGCCAAAAGTCTGAGATGGTATAAATGTATTTAACGGATGTCCCGGTGAATACAACATTTTGATTGTTGCTTGTTAATATTTTTTTGCCGAAAACAGAAAAACAAATCACTAAAAAGTGCGGAGAAAAAATTTTTCTTCATCTCGATAATTAAGGATGACCGAATATCTGACATTTTCTAAACATCGCTCGAAATAAATATTGCTAATTACTTAAAATTAACAACATTTGATCGGAATGTATACAGCTTTAATTTATTTCCGAAGTGCGCAAACCCGTTAAAGTACCCTGTCTTTTTATCCTGAGTAAAGGCTGCAATAAAAAAATCTTCTTTTTTTAAATCCAGCGGGATTGGTAAAATTTAAAACTTCTTCTTTTAGAGGGAATAGATAAAGAAGATATTTTTCTTACAATATTAATATGATGCAGAGTTTTCCCTTCATTTTCTCCTCTTTTAATATTGTTGGACGCATTTTTTTGTACCAAGTAAAATCAACAAATTGATTTTGGGCATGAATTAGTTGCCTTGAGTAGAATAATTGATCTCAATTTTTCCTGAATTACTTGAGTTGCTTTGAAGTTTATAGTAGTTTCTGGTTTTGATTCCAGTTGTTTGTCAATTGCATTTATGATCTTGTTTTTATCAGAACCGACAAATTCAGATTTGCCATTTATTACTGCTTGCGGAGTATAAATAGAACTCAGATTAAAAATTCCGGCATAATAATTTTGTCTTGAAGTAAAATCGGAAGAACTGAAAGGATCTTTCCATCCTAAACGATCCCAATAATCAACATGAAACCCTAAAGCGAGTACATTTTTATCTTTATATTCTTTTTGAATTTCTGCAATTGTTTCGTCTGCAGGGGGACAACTGGAACATCCTTCGGATGTAAATAATTCTATTACAGCAAAACCTTTCGTTTCTTTTTTCTCAAGCAATTTGGATTATTCTTTTTTTTTGTAAAGCAGAAAACACTTATTCCTGATATGATCACATATTATGGTACAAACTGAAAATATTTTTTTCATAATATGAAAATAAAACAATATAAAAAAGTGAATGTCTTATGAATGACAGCTTTTGTTTTGCCGAAACTTTAACGATCTTAGCGACACTTAAAATTATGACACATAAAGAAAGAGATCATATTGTTTCTTTTAGCTGCGCTCAATTTCACCCAGCTTCTTGATTTCATGATCATGATCCCTCTTGGACAATTACCTGATTCCCGTATTTTAAAATTTCTCCATTGCAATTTAGTTTTTTGGTAGGAGCTTATGCTTTGAGTGCGGCAGTATCAGGGTTTGTTACGGCTTTTTTAGTTGACCAGTATGACAGGAAGAAAGTGCTGCTCATTTCTTACATCGGTTTTTTATTGGGAACAATAGCTTGTGGTTTTGTAAATACTTATGAATTATTAATGTTTGCAAGGATCATTGCAGGAATCTTTGGTGGTATTCTTGGCGGACAGGTTTTGTCTATTGTTGCTGATCTTTTTACTTATGAAAGAAGAGGAAGAGCAATGGGAGCAGTAATGAGTGCATTTGCAGTTGCATCAACAATCGGAGTTCCTTTTTCTTTATATCTCACCAATCTATTTCATTTCAACTGGCATATCCCTTTTTTATTGGTTGGCTTTGTTGGAATTATTTTAATACCATTGATCATCAGATATATTCCGGCTATGAAAGATCATATTCAGGAAGGAGAACAAAAAGAATCAGCATTTCATGTTCTTAAAAAAGTATTGGAAAGCCCTGCACAACGTTCAGCATTAATATTTTCAGGATTATTGATGATCGGGCATTTTCTGATCATTCCCTTTATCAATCCATATATGGAATTCAATAAAGGATTTTCAAAAGAACTTACACCAATGATCTTTCTTTTCGGAGGCATCGCTTCATTTTTATCGGCAATTTTTTTAGGACGAACTTCTGATCGTACCGGCAAATTGCCTGTTTTTTCTTATACAGTTTTCTTTTCATTATTCATGGTCATATTAATTACAAGAATGCCTACTATTCCTTTTTCCTTGGTACTTTTATTTTTTGCTGTGTGGTTCATATTGGCTACAGGACGGACTGTTACTGCACAAGCAATGATAACGGAAGTGGTGAAATCAGAACAACGAGGAAGTTTTATGAGTTTTAATGGATGTGTTCAACAATTAGGTACTGGCATTGCTGCATTGGCTGCAGGTTTAATTGTATTGCAGGATAAATCAGGAAAAATTCATCGCTATGAGTGGATAGGCTATCTCAGTGTTGTTGTTCTTAAGCCACTTTGATAATCGGCAGGTTTCTTTTCGAAAAATTGATAAAACGAATAATCAGATAAAAACTGAAAAAGAATTTTCAGATGCCGGATAATTTTTTTAATACCAGCTCCTGTTTTTCATGGCATCTTCGTTGCGTCGCAATCACTTCATCACCTGTACAAGTGGCATCTTTTATTCAGCAGGAATCCTGAAAACAGGATACCTTAAATTCACCGGTTCAAAATAGGAGAATTTTGAAATACAAAATTCAGTTGTGCACTTGCACTTTTTGCAAAAGCAGTATCTGTTGCTCTTCTTTGTTCCAGCTTTGATTTTATATCAGGATTTTTTTTCAAATAATCTGCCGCAATATCTTCAAATGAATAAGCAGAATAACCTTCTTTTTGCCCAAGTATGGCATCAAAATAATTCCAGGCGAAATAAGAATCTTCAGCCTGTGGTTCCAGAGTTTCTATAAGAAAACGATTGGCAACCTGGTTCATAGGAATATAATAATCACCTTTTCTGAATTTCATTTTTTGTAGACTGGTAGCTGATTTTCACATCGCTGTTCAGATGATGCATTTCATATTGCCGTGGTGAAGTTTTGTAATCATCAATATGATATACTTCCACTTCAATGGTTGTATCTTTTTTTAATTGGCTCATTTGCACTTTATTCAGCTTTAAGCAGATCAATTACTTTCCACCATCCCTGCGGAATGATATAAGCATTCGGTTTTTGAATAATAGTTTTGGGCTGTATAATAATTGAAAAATTTTAACTTTCTTTTCAAACGGTTTGCTTCGGTCATAATATAATCTTGGTAAACCCTGATACTTCACTTGGTTTGTGGCCGGCTTCATATCCTTTATAAGTGACTTCTTTGAAATTGTGAATTATCTAATGTCCAGCTAATAGGAAATTCAGTTTGCGTTTTTACGGATTGTTTGGTTTGATCTCGCAGATTTTTTGATTATGTTCACTATTTTTTGCAGTAAATTCAATAAATGCATTGCATCAATGCATAAGTAGCTTTTACTCGTTGATCATAAGGTTTCAGCATATGGGTTTCAGGAACAAAAGAAAATGTATGCCAGAGAGTGGCATAACCGCTGCTATATCGGGGACTATCCCAATATTCTGGCCAGCCTTTTTCCGGGGTATCACCAAATGAATTGACATAAGGAACAAGATCATAATCCTTTTTCTTTCATTAATGAATAAAGACCGGGTTCAAATTGTTTGTTCATAAATTCACCCATCACTCCGCCTAATTTATTATGCTGCGAGGCAAGTAGTGTCATTACATGCTGGTAGTCGGCGCCATCACTTACATGATTGTCTACAAAAACATCGGGATCGAGTAAGATGAAATATTTCTGCAAATGCTCTCGCATCTTTTGAATCACATTTGATAAAATCCCGGTTCAGGTCAAGATTTTGAGAATTGCCGCGAAAACCTAATTCTTCAGGGCCGTTCTGATCAATCACGATAATTGGCACTGCGGTTCAAGACAACCGCCAATATTATAAACAGGAATAATTGCAAGAACAATATTGTCCGGAATTTTATATTTATTAATCACAATATCTCTTGCCAGTAACATGCTTGCATCAATACCATCCGGTTCGCCGGGATGAATACCATTATTGATAAGAATGATTCTTTTATTATTTTTGCGGATGTTGTCAAAATTATAATCACCGTTATTGGATACTACAATAAGATGCAATGGATAACCTGCATCGGTCATTCCCATTGTCAGCATTTTTACTTTGCCTGGATTGCTGCATCCAGTTTTTTCCACCAGTCAATAATTTCAGAAGTAAGTTGGTGTTTGTGTGCCTTTTGATTGTTCAAATTTTGTAGTAATAGTTTGGGAGAAAATTAATTGTTGCGACAAAGACAATAATACAGGAACAAGATTTTTCATAATTGATGATTAGAATTAATAAATTACTTCTCCATGAATGGAATGAACAGAGCGTCGCAACAACAGTAATAGTATTGAAGCGGCATCTTATTAAAGCTACGGAGTAAAATAAAAAAGGCATCCCGATCTGAGATGCCTTTTAAAATAATTTATTGAAAAACTTATTTAGCTGCTGCAGCTTTGCTTTCTTTGTCAGTTTGCTTTTCAGGTTAGCTGCTTTATTCTTATGAATAACACCTCTTTTTGCCAGTTTATCAATCATGCTGGCAACTTCAGGAAGTTTTTCTGCCGCATTTCTTTTCCTTTGCAGCTCTTTCAGGTCACGGATGGCATTACGGGTAGTTTTGCCGTAATACTTATTTCTTTCACGACGTTTAGCAGCCTGACGTACATCTTTTTTTGTTGCACTTGTGATTAGCCATTTATCTTATCAATTTTTAAGGAGGGCAAAGGTAAGGGTTGAGAGGGTGTAATCACCAAATTTAACCTATAGAATTTTAAGTTGGCTCAGACACTGAAATTACCTAGTACAAAGCGGGTAAGCTTCAAATAAGATGCAGGCCTGATGCTGACCTGATTTTCAGACTTTTTAGGCGATATTTGTAGTCCGCAAAATCGCGTGCATTTCAAACACTTACGTTTTCATGAAGGATTTTTCCTTATATCACCAATTCTTCACCCGGAATTTATTGAAAATCTGTACCAGGATTTTTTAAAAGACCCGAACAGTGTTGATCCTGAATTAAAAAAATTTTTTGAGGGATTTGATTTTGCGATTGGTAACGGTCAAGGTGCAGTACTAATGGAAATGCAACGGCTGCTACAGACTGCTGCCCCGGTTTCAACTAGATGGCGTTGACTCGATAGACTGGAAAAAAGAATTAGGAGCTTACCGGATGATCCTTGGTTATCGCAACAAAGGTCACCTGATTGCCAAAACAAATCCGATTCGTGAAAGAAAAGACCGTGATGCTAATCTTGACTCTGGAATTTTTTGGATTTAGTGAAGATGATCTGGATAAAGAATTCCAGGCAGGAGAATTTGATCGGTTTCGGAACAACTTCATTAAGAAATATAATTGAACATTTAGAAAAATGTTATGCCGCATCATGTTGGTATTGAATTCAAATATATCAGCAACCAGAATAAAGTGGATTGGCTGACAAATGAAATGGAAAGAAAATTCTGCGATCCTGTTCCATTGAAACAGAAGAAAAGAATATCTGGAAAAACTGAACCAGGGGGTAATGTTTGAAAAATTTCTTCATACAAAATATGTAGGACAAAAAAGATTTTCACTGGAAGGTGGTGAAACAACCATTGCTGCACTGGATGCCATTATCAATACTGCTGCCGATAATGATGTACAGGAAGTAGTGATCGGAATGGCGCATCGCGGAAGATTGAATATACTGGCCAATATCATGGGTAAAACCTATGAGCAGATATTCAGTGAATTTGAAGGAACAGCCAAACTGGATCAGACAATGGGCAGCGGTGATGTAAAATATCATCTGGGTTTTGGCAGTGAAGTGCAAACAGCGGATAATAAAACAATTCATCTGAAACTGATGCCCAATCCTTCACACCTTGAAGCGGTAGATCCGGTGGTTGTTGGTTTTGCAAGAGCAAAGGCAGATGTGATGTATCATAGTGAGTTTGATAAAATACTTCCGATACTTATTCATGGTGATGCATCTGTGGCAGGACAGGGAATTGTATATGAAGTATTGCAGATGAGCAACCTGAAAGGATATTATACCGGAGGTACTATTCATTTTGTGATCAATAACCAGATCGGATTTACAACCGATTTTGATGATGCAAGAAGTTCAGATTATTGTACATCATTGGCAGCAGCAGTACAGGCGCCGGTATTTCATGTAAATGGTGATGATCCTGAAGCAGTGGTAAAATGTGCGGAGATTGCGACCCGTTACCGCAGGAATTTAATTCTGATGTTTTTATTGATATGGTTTGTTATCGCAGGCATGGACATAATGAAGGTGATGATCCCAAATTTACACAACCACATTTGTATGCATTGATTGAAAAACATCCCAATCCAAGAGAAGTGTATATAAAATATTTGCTGGAAAATGGTGAAGCAGATGCACAGGAACTGGCCAAAGAAATGGAGAAAAAATTCTGGGCTGATCTGCAGGAACGATTGGATGAAGTAAAACAAAATCCTTTACCCTATCATTACCAGCAACCTGAATTATGGTGGAAAAGTTTGCGTCAGGCAACGGTAGATGATTTTGATCAGTCACCTGTTACAGCGATCAGTGAGGAAAATTTTAAAAAAATATTTAATGCCATTGATGAAATGGCCTGATGATTTTAAACCATTGCGAAAAGTGGAAAAGATATTACAGGATAAAATAAAATTATTTGAAACGGAAAAAAAAGTGGATTGGGCTACTGGTGAATTGATGGCTTATGGAAGTTTGTTGCTGGAAGGAAAAGATGTAAGAATGAGCGGACAGGATGTGCACGCGGTACTTTTTCTCATCGTCATGCCGTATTGTGTGATGAGAATAACGATAAAGCTTACAACCGGTTAAGTGCATATTCCGGAGCAAAAGGAGAATTCAGAATTTATAATTCTTTGCTGAGTGAATATGGTGTACTTGGATTTGAATATGGTTATGCATTGGCCAATCCTAATGCACTGGTATTATGGGAAGCACAGTTTGGTGATTTTGCTAATGGAGCACAGATCAATGATTGACCAGTTTATTGCTGCCGGTGAACAAAAATGGAACCGGATGAATGGCGTTGTCATTGTTATTGCCGCATGGTTATGAAGGACAGGGACCGGAACATAGCAGTGCAAGAATGGAACGATTTTTACAAATGTGTGCTGAATTGAATATGGTGATAACCAATATTACTACTGCAGCAAATTTTTTCCATGCATTGCGAAGACAACTGGCATGGCCATTCCGAAAACCATTGATCAATTTTTCTCCAAAAGCAAATCTTCGTCACCCGGGAAGTTATTCAGATAATGGAAGAATTTACTAATGGGGGATTTAAAGAAGTAATTGATGATACTTTTGCTGATGCAGCGAAAGTGAAAAAAGTTTTGTTCTGCAGCGGTAAAATTTATTTTGATCTGGCAGAACGACAGCAAAAAGAAAACAGGAAAGATATTGCGATTGTACGTGTTGAACAGATTGTATCCTTTGCCATTATAAGCAACTGGAAGAATTGTATAAAAAATATAGTAAAGCCACCTGGTTCTGGGTGCAGGAAGAACCGTTGAATATGGGTGCCGCTTCTTTTTTGCAAATGAATCTGAAGAATATTAATTATGGTGTTATCAGCAGGCAACCATCTGCTTCAACTGCAACGGGTTATGCATAAAGTGCATGCACAGGAACAGGCAGAAATCATTGAAACAGCTTTTAGTATTTAATTGAATAGCAAAGTCTAAAATTGTAAAAGGCATGATATTTAAAATTTATTATTAGTCGAACTAAAACCATAAACAAGAAACATTTCTATGATAGATATAAAAGTTCCAACAGTAGGTGAATCCATCAGTGAAGTAACTTTATTGAAATGGAAGAAAAATGATGGCGACTATGTTGAAAGAGATGAAGTGATCGCTGAACTGGAAAGTGAAAAAGCAACTTTTGAAGTAAATGCAGAAAAAGCAGGTGTGTTAAAAACTAGCTGCACAGGAAGGTGATACATTAAAGATCGGTGATCTGCTTGGCCAGTATTGATGAAACAGCTGCAAAGCCTGAGGAGTAAGCAATTCAGCAGTCACCAAAAGCAGAAGCTCAATGGACTCTCCAAAGAAAGAAAGAGAAAGAAGAAAAATCAACTGAGCCAGTTAACATTGCCTTCAGAAGATGAATATAAAAGCAACCCCGGTTGCTTCTGCCATTATTGCTGATAAAAAAGTTGATCCGAAAACATTTCTGCATCCGGCGTTCGCAGGGAAAAATTTTAAAGGAGGATGTATTGGCTGCCTTATCAAACCCCGGTAAAAAAACATTTGCGGCGAAACATTATTCAGCCGTGAAGAACGAACAGAGAAGATGAGTAATCTGCGCAAAACAATTTCAGCCGCAGATTGGTGGAAGCAAAGAATACAACGGCCATGCTCACCACTTTTAATGAAGTGGATATGAGCAGCATCATGGAAATAAGAAACAAATACAAAGAGAAATTCAAAGAAATTCATGGAGTGGGTCTGGGGTTCATGAGTTTTTTTGCCAAAGCCTGTGCAGTATCGCTTTGCCGGAATGGCCTTCTGTAAATGCCTATATTGATGGCGACCAGATTATTTATCATGATTATGCGATATCAATTGCGGTTTCCACTCCAAGAGGATTGACAGTACCGGTTATCCGAAATGTAGAAAGTCTTGAGTATGGCGGATATTGAAAAGAAAGTGATTGAAGTTGGCGAACAAAGCAAGGGAAAGTAAACTAAGCTGAAGAATTGCCGGGCGGAACATTTACCATTACAAATGGAGGTGTATTTGGTTCATTAATGAGTACGCCGATCATCAATATTCCGCAAAGTGCCATTCTGGGTATGCACAAAATACAGGAAAGACCGGTGGTCATAAATGGACAGATGGTTGTAAAACCGATGATGTACCTGGCGTTGAGCTATGATCACCGGATTGTGATGGACGTGAATCGGTAAGTTTTCTGGTAAGGGTAAAAGAATTACTGGAAAATCCTGAACAATTACTGATTGGAAAAGATCCGGTGAAAGACCTTGCTGGAGCTATAAGTATCATCATTATTTATTAGGTCAATTTTAAAAAACCACGACAATTTATTGCCTCATTTTTAAATGAAATATATTTTTTATATTAAAAAATATAATATCTTGCCTGCGATTTACTCCATCCTATATTTTATCCTTTGATTTTATCCTGTTATTAATCCTGATTAATCCCTTATGAGAACCATCCTGAATCAAAAGTTTAGTATGGTTCAGCCTGTTAGTGCTGTAATAATCACATTAATGAAGAGCATAATCTTCAAAAGTCATTGCCACAACTTACCTGGTGTGATGAAATAATAATTTTGATAGCGGAAGCAATGATAAAACTTTAGCAGGTTTGCAAAGATTATGGATGTAAGATATTTTATCGAAAGTTTGATGGTTATGGTCAGCAAAAACGATATGCTGTAGTGCGAAAGCCAAAAATGACTGGATCTTATGTTTGGATGCTGATGAGGTTATGAGTGATGGATTAGTAGAGGAGATCAAAAATGAAATGCAGGCTCCAGAAGTAGAAGGCTATTTTATACCCATGACATTTGTTTTTTTGGGAAAGCAATTTCGTTACGGAAAGGAAGGTTGGCGTTATTTCATGAGGCTATTCAACAAAAAATCAGGGAATTTCAATGATTATAAAGTACATGAAAAAATTGAGCTTGAACGGAACTGCAAAAAAACTTACAAATAATATTTATCATTACAGCTATCACAACCTTTTTCAAGTACTTTGAAAAATTCAACAAGTATTCATCATATGGTGCATTGATGGCTTATCAACGAGGCAAAAAGAAATCGCTTTTTGCAGTAATTTCGCAGTACCCTTAATTTTTTTAAATATTATTTTTTAGAATTGAATTTTTTGAACGGCCTAAGCGGATTTTATTGGTCGGTGCTGAATTCGTTCTATCATTTTGCAAAATATATCAAGCTTCGGGAGCTGTATCATCAAAAAAGGGTAATTCAAAACCTGGAAATATCTAAGGACGTTTCTTTGAATCAAAATGGAGAGATTATTTTTTTGGAACCATATTTCTCTAATTGACGAAAACGATATCTGGCATCTTGTTTATGAAACTTCCGGTTTTAATGTACCATAAAGTCTCAAGAGCTGAAATACCGGAAAGGTTGAATGTTTCGCCGGAGCAATTGGAATCTCAATTCAGGTATCTTTCAGAAAATGGTTTTCAATCAATTTCGATTCGTGAACTTATTGAACATATATATGAAGGAAAAAAAATACAAAAAAGAGCCATTCTGATCACATTTGATGATGGATATAACAGCCATTTTTCTAATGTTTATCCATTACTACTCCGCTATAATCTTAAAGCGACAATTTTTTTAACTGCAGCCTTTGTTCAGACAAATGAGAATACTTCTGAAAGAGAATACTTGCATATAAAAGAAATACTTACAATGCAAAGAGATAGAGTAGAATATGGATTACATACAATGGATCACAAAAGTTATAATGATCTTTCTACAACAGAAATAGAAGATGATATTGAAAAGACCTTGCAATTATTTGCGAAACTGGATATACCGGTTGAGCCATGTTTTGCATATACATATGGAGCTTTTCCCCGCAAAGACCCGAGGAAGAGAGAGGAGCTTTTTAAAATCTTTGAGAAGAAAGGAATTCGCCTGGCCTTTCCGAATTGGTAACCGAATTAATAAAATGCCACTGAAAAATAAATTTTTGATTCAGCGCATTGATGTAAGAGGAGATAGTACCCCACCTGGAAATTCAAATGGATGTGTCGGTTTGGAAAAAAATTCTTGCCTTTCTGATATTTATTAATAAATCATCCGTGATCTTTTTTTTTATCTTGCAGGAATGAGCCTCTATCATGCGCATCTTAATACAGCGAAAAAAATTCTTTCTGAATATGATGGAGAAGAACCTTTTGCTTTATTCCTGAAAAAATATTTTTCCCGGTACAAAAAATATGGTTCAAAGGACAGAAAGCAAGTCGGGCATTTATGTTATTGTTATTTCAGATTAGGAAAAGCTTTGCAGAATATTCCGGTAGAAGAAAAAATTATTGTCGGTTTGTTTCTTTGTTTGACCAAATCTGAAGAAATGCTTAATGCATTAAGACCCGAATGGAATGAGAAATCATCGCTTAGCATAGAAGAAAAATTATCATTTATCAAATTCCCATTATCACTTGAATCTGTATTTCCATGGAAAGAAGAATTGAACGAAGGAATAGATCGTGAAAGATTTTGCGAATCTTTTTTTCAACAACCCGATCTTTTTCTTCGGCTGCGACCTGGAAAAGAAGAATGGGTGAAAGAAAAACTCTGTAAAGCAGGAATTGATTTTATTCTTGTTAATGATTCTTGTATTTCAATAAATAACTCATCAAAGATTGATACGATCATTGAAATAGATAAGGAAGCTGTTGTTCAGGATTATAATTCGCAACAAACAGGCGAAATCATTAAATCGTATATCCAAAATCTTAAATCAAAAAATACAATTTGGGATTGCTGTGCAGGAAGCGGAGGAAAATCTATTATGCTTTATGATTGCTATCATGGCAACATGGATATAACAGTTTCAGATATCAGGGAAAGTATTTTAATAAATCTTAAAAGAAGGTTTGCGAGAGCAGGTATCAATAATTTTCAATCTCATATTCTCGATCTCTCAAAAGAAAATCTTCAATCTTCAATCTTCAATAAAAAATACTCAATAGTTCTTGCTGATGTTCCCTGCACCGGCAGCGGCACCTGGGGGAGAACACCCGAACAATTATTTTATTTTAAGAAAGAGAAGATCAGTGAATATGCTGCCTTGCAAAAGAAGATCATTTCAAATGTAATACCTCATATTAAAGCTGGCGGTTACCTCGTTTATATTACCTGTTCTGTTTTCGGTAAAGAAAATGAAGAAATGATTGAACTAATAGAAACAAGAATTCCATCTTCAATTAATCAGTATGGATAGTTTTGAAAGGATATGATAAGAAAGCTGATACAATGTTCGTTGCGATGCTGAAAAAATTACAGGCTAAGTAACTCAGCACTGTACCAATTATTTTCTGATCATCATATACTTTGATAATATATTTTCCTTTTGCAAACCTACTGACAGGAAGATCAATGTTTGCTTTACCTGTTCCTTTTGATTTCAAATCATTCTGCATACCAGGCTGCCCTTCATATCATGTATCGTTACAGGCATATTGGAGATAGCATAAGGAGTCTGTACGATCAATGTGGCATGTTGATTGAGAACTGGCATGGATTAGGAACAAGTCTTACAAGTACAGAGCAGGTTGAGGTAAATGCAAAAACTTGCAGTATCAATATAAACTGCAGTAAAAGTGGCTGATAAGCCGTATCAACGATCTGTCTGATCCTGTAAGAAACAGTTCCCGATGGTATATTGTCAGTTGATTAATGAACTGGTAACTATGATTAGCAAGAGTTTCCTGCCTGTGGTTAACGTCTCCGATCTTTATATAAGCTTAGCATCATCCTGGCGCTTTTCTTTCTATTTCATATTTCATCGCAGCTAATATCCTTACTTGTTCCAGTTAAGTGTTGCGGTACAATTGCTGTTCAGTAGCATTGGAAGTAGCATATTCAATCAGCAGAGTTTGTAAATGCTGCTTTCATATCCGGGAATGCCATAACCGATCCTGTCATCAGGTGTATTGAAAATACTTCCTGCCTTCTTCAATGCACGTACGATTTTCATATTATTGAATTCAGGAAAACCCTGCCATAAACAAGTTCCAAGACCAGCCATATTCGGGCAGGCGAATGAAGTGCCGTTGCGAAGTACCTATAGTATTACCGGTGGTCTGAACCATTGCACTTACTCCAACAGAAGCCACATCAGGTTTTATTCTGTCCATCGGATGAAGGACCATAACTGGAAAAACATCCAACAACACCTGCAGAAGTTACTGCACCAACTGCTACAACACTATCACCATCAGCAGGGGTAATTAAGTAATGCCATGCATGTTTCCACCTTCATTTCCGGCCGCATGCAAAACAAGTAATCCTTTTTTTGCAGCCAAGATCAGCACCGATGGCAGCACATGGTTGTATTGCCATTCATATCGGCATAAGTATGATTGAATGAAGCATTATCAAACTGAGTATAACCAAGTGAAGTACGAGATCACATCGCACCGGCAGCTATCAGCTCTTTCTGCGCCGCACACCCAATTATATTCTTCAATCGGGTATTCAGATAGCTACATCTTCTGTTCTGAATAAATAAAAACTTGCTTTCGGTGCTTTACCAATAAACTGACCGGGAATATTGGCAGCAATAGTGGACAAGCATTGCATGCCATGTGATTATCGATCATTCACACTGTGTTTCCCGATAACAAAATCCCAGGTACCTAAATTTGTCCATTCGCATTGATGCTGTCAAAAGCTTTTAAAGGAGTATAATTATAAAAACCAGCATCAAGCACGGCTACCTGCATTCCCTGTCCGCGCAATCCGATATTATGTAGAAACTCTCCATTGTGCAGATGAATTTCGTTAAAAGAACTGGCTCCATAATTATAATAATCACCGGTGCATTCCTTCACCGTCTTGAAATGACCGGAGCATTGGTAATGCTGTCTGTTGAATTTATCCTCAATCAAATGATCTGTTATTGGCAACTCTTGCAGCAATACCTGATACACTTTGTACAAATGAAAATCCATTGATAGCTAGTGATAGCATTGGATCGGTTGTTTGAATAGTAATTGCATTCAGCCATTTTGAAACATTCAATACAGTTAACATTCGGAACATTTTTTATCTGTGTAACATAAGAAGGGGTAACAGGAAGATCAGTGCTGTCAATAGTAATATTATATCTGGTTCTTCTGTCAATAGCTCTTTGAGATAAATAAGCGGAAGGATTGGAAAGTGAAAAAGGATTGCTCCTTTATTTTTTAATTTAACAATGTACCGGGTGAATTGTGCCTGAGATTCAGCTATCAGTAAAATGGATACAGATAAACAAGCAGTAATAATTTTTTCATCAGGTATGACTTTGTTTCCCTGCGCAAATTTAAAGTAAATAAAAGAAACTTAATTGTGATCTATCATCCACATCTTAATACCAAAACCGTTCTGGTAACCTCCGGGTCCTCCTGTGTTAGGCTGGTATTCCCATAATTTATATTCTCGATAAACCAGACCAATATTTTTTGAATATTTTTCAACAACCCTTGTGATGGATGCATAACCTGCAGGATTGGTAATAGGAACATTGATACTTTTCATCCGCTTCTTCAACAGTAGTAGACATCGGTATAATTTTTACCACTATAACTAAAAGTAGAATCTATTGAATCGAAAGAATAATCCCAGTCTTCCATATCATCATCATTGCTGAATGTATACAAAGAATTATAAGGATCAGGTGCCAGATATGTATTTCCTTTCCAGTTAACGTCTTCCTGAATAGGTAAATGCAGTTTAATGAACCGAAGATTATCTTCAATTACTTCTACCTGGTTAGTTAACGGTGTAATAAAATAAGTTCCATCAGGTGTCCAGGGTTGTGTTCCGGCAGAATCCCGTTATGTAACGAAATACCCTGTAGCTCGGTCTGCCAAGATTATCCAATACCTGTGCATCTATTACATGCTTTACCTGGTAATAATGTATTTCCTGATTTCGCCCAAAGTTGGTGAATACAGTGAATCAAGTCGGTAGGTAATATATTTTCCGACCTGGACAGGCATATAATCGCTTAAAGGTTCGTCCTGTATATTTTCAAGCGTTTGTTTATTGCAGGAAAAAAAAGATAAGATGATCACAGCTGAAGCGCAATACTTGAATAATAAATTGGATCTCATAAGTGGCTTTTCTGAATTCACGGATACATAAATTGGTTAGTTTATAGTTTGTCTTACTGATCATAAAACTACAAATAAAAAAGGGGAATCATAGTACCCCGTTTTAAAACGATTTTTTTACGGGATTATTGCCTGAAATCAGCCGATAGCCCGGCGTCTGGAGTAAGTACTATGTAGCCAATAGTTCGGAATATAGAATGAAATAATAATTATAAATGATTTGTGATACAAATGACTCAAGACTCTTTACTCAGGACTATAGACTCAGGACTCCTGACTGAATTATCCCTCCGCCAATCACATCATCTCCTTCATAAAATACGGCGCTTTGCCCGGGAGCAATGCCTTTTACATTTTCATAAAACTTTACTTTACACTGAGCGGAGCCGAGTTATCAGGATAAATATTTGACAAGCGTTCCTTTATCCTTATACCGGATCTTTGTTATTGCTTCCATACCCGGAGTAATGGTATCATATTTGATCAGGTTCAGTTTTGCCTACCATCATTTCATTTTGTTCAAGGTCTTCTTCATCACCGAGCATCACGGTATTATTATCCGGATCAATCTTAGTTACAAAAACAGGTTTGCCAAAAGTAATATCCAAGTCCTTTTCGCTGACCGATAGTATAAAAAGGATAACCTTTATGCTGACCTAAAATTTTTCCATGTTTATCAATAAAATTTCCTCCCGTCTACTTTTTCTTCCAGTCCTTCTACTCTTCTTTTTAAAAAACCACGGTAATCATTATCAGGAACAAAACAAATTTCATAGCTCTCACTTTTTTTTGCCAGTTCAGGATAACCATAATCAAATGCCATTTGCCTGATCTCTGTTTTACGATAAGGAGCCAATGGCAAAATGGTTCTGCTCAGCAGATCCTGTTGCAATCCCCACAATACATAACTCTGATCTTTTGTATCATCAATAGCTTTGCTTACCACAAATCTTCCGTTATCATGCTGACGAATTTTTGCATAATGACCGGTAGCAATAAAATCACAACCCAATGCATCAGCTCTTTTCAATAATGCCCTCCATTTAATATGCGTATTGCAAAGCACACAGGGATTAGGTGTTCGGCCGGCTATATATTCATCTACAAAATTCTCGATCACAAAATCACCAAACTCTTCCCGTATATCCAAAATATAATGCGGCAAATCCATGTTCCACCGCAGCCTGTCTGGCATCATTGAAACTATCCAGATTGCAGCAGCCCGTTTCTTTTTTACTGCCACCACTGGCAGCATAATCCCATGTTTTCATGGTAATGCCCACCACTTCATAACCTTCATCATTGAGCATAAGGGCAGTAACGGTACTGTCAATACCGCCGCTCATTGCCACCAACACTTTTCCTTTTCGACTCATGATTTTAAAAAATTGCAAGCTGCAAATATACGACAGGGATGCGGTTTGCCTGGTTACGCTTAATTTTTTGGCGTCTTTGCGTAAATTTTTCCTGAAGATTTTTTAAAATCGCCTTAAATCCTGGTTGGTGTTGAGACGAACTATGCGTTAGAACTAAAAACAAATTTTTTAAACAAAACACCGGCATAAGCACCAATGAATGCAAAAAGGATGGCGCCGGCAGACCGTAATTACCGCTTTCGATAGCATTGAAGCTAAAAATAAATCCGCCTAAGATAATTGCCCATAGCCATGCAAATTCCGGCATCATTACTCCAAATAAAAATGAAGTGATCAATACAAGGCCAACAGTTATAGCAGTGTCATCCCAATTTTTTGAAGTATCAATTTTTGCGAGGACGAAACCAACAATGCAGGCAAGATATTAAAAGAGTCCAAAATTTTACGTTTTGCTTTTTCATGATAGACTGAAGTTAAATTTTTTCTTGATTTATTTATCAGTCAGCCAAGCCATGGGGATGTTTTGCAGCATTACAATATCGCTTTAAGCTTGGAAGAGCTTACTGAGGTCCTGTTTATTCGTTTAGGTGGCTGCGTTTACTTGCAGGAACAATTGATATTAAAATAGTTTTTTCTGTCGCAGTAAACTTCAAATCTTTATGAAATTTGTAGGCTAAATAAACTATAAATAATTCGATATTGATAGCTGTTTTTAGCAGGTCATTTATATCAAAATTGTCTGTTAGATCTTTTAAGCACTTTGCAAGATTCATGGAGTCTTTACCCTTTGAATGGACAACTTTACATAATTTCTGATATTCATTAAAAAGTGATTGATTGTATTCTTTCAAATTTGGATCATCACTTCCATAAAAAATAGGATGTGTGTCGAAATATAACCTCAACCTATCAATGGGAGTATATTCGTTTTTGCCTAGATTTAAATGTTCGTACTCTACTGGATGATCAGTATAGTAGATATGATTATAAAAATTTTCTATTGCTCTTCTTAATACGATTAAAGCTGATGCTTCAAAGCCGAGGAAAGAAAGTTTGGTAACAGTGAGCAAATCAGATATAATTTCGGCAAGAAATACCAGTTTATTTTCTTCTTTAACGTTATTAGATAATTTAGCAGAGATTAACGCAATAGCGTAAATTGATTTATGATGCTTTTTAAAATTTGTTTCTATACCACCAGTAATTTTAAATGAAGTCTTTGCTGCCTTACTAATTTCTTTGCTGAATTGTAGATAATCTTGGTTTAAATATTCAGACATAGTAGTTATATGTTTTTAATGACTTTGTCCCATTCTTCAAAAAAGCTTTTTTTGTCTTTTTTTGTTGTATTTAGTGTCTTAGTTTTTAAATGTAAAATTGCTTGATTTAATTGGGCTACTTGTGATGGAGGAAATTCCATAATAGCGGCAATTATCCTACCTACAATTTCATCAATCTTTTTCTTCCACTTTGAATGTCAACGCCAATTTTACTTGCAAATTCAACAACGTCCATATTTTTTTGAAAAATTGATTTATCAAGTAAAATAAAGGGGATACTGCCAATCAAGTTTTCTACCTCATTGGGTTGGTTTAAATAATTACTTTGGTTTGAGTAATGTTTCGAACTGATGTTTTTCTTTTTTGGCTTTTTTTCTATATTCAATTCCAAAATGATTTCTTTAATCAACTTACGAAGTTCTTCCTTTGTAATATTTTCCATCTTTATTATTTGTTATTAAAGTTTATTTACAATTTCTTGAGTGATGTCCTTGAATTCGGTTTGATAGCGACCGGTGCCGCTATAGAAAAGACTCAAATTTGAAAAGCTTTGTGCAACCTGAGTTGAGAGTGATGAATACGCATTAATGCTGTCTTTTGAGCTTTTTTAACTTCGTCCATTATGGTGAAAGTCAACGAAGGTCTTAAATCGACCATCGTAAAGACAACACCTAAAGGTTTTAATTTATGTCCGTCAGCTTTTCGATATTTCTCCAACGCTTTTTCTAATAACGACAAACCTAAAGATGAAAGATAGTCCGGTTTTAATGGGATTAAATAATATGCTGATGCTAAAAAAGCACTCAATGTATGAATTCCAATTGTTGGTGGACAATCAATAATTACAATGTCATAAAGCTTGCAATATTTTTTTAAAAATTGCTTCAAGTGATGTTCTGCTCCTCTTGGGCTATTTTCAATTTCAATAAGATTTACTGTAGAGGGAATGATGTCAAGTCTTGAACCATTAGGTTCTAGAAATATTTATGATATAATCTGAAAGCTGCGGTTTTTTTGCTTTTGCCTTTTTCTTTGTTTTAACAAGATCGATTTTTTCTTCTTTCTGCGGCATTATAATATCGAGGATTGTCTTTTTAGTGTCGAAATGCTTTATGATGTCTTCTTGGCTCACTAAATATTGAGTTGCGTTAAATTGCGGATCAATATCCACAATTAAAACCTTTTGTTGTGAAAATTTGCAAGAATATATGCCGGTTCACGGATCAGGTGGTTTTACCCACTCCGCCTTTCATATTAAGTACGGAAATGACTTTAGTAGTTGTTACAGGAGTTGCCATTTTATGCCTAGGTTAAGATGATGAAATTATTATTAATCATTCTGTTTTGTTTTCACTATGTCTCCAAATAGAGATAGCAATTGATACAATCAATTCAAAAAAAATTTTCGCTACAAAAAATCAGTGCTTAACCTTGGGGTAAATTCAGTGGGTGGGATAGGAGAGAAACTATTTTCAAGATACAGAATATTATAATAGTCATTCCCTTTTAATAGATGCTTGTAAAACAGAAACCGGTAAGTTTTATTTCTCAAAACCCTTCAACTTTTGATTATGCCGGCACGGTCAGGAGGATAGTACGATCCTGAAGCCATTTTTCAGGGAAATTTGCCCTCAAACCGCCGTTTTTTGGCCTCTTTTCGGCTCTAACTGCTTAAAATCAGCTAATTATCTTTAAAGAGCTTGCTTTTTTCTTGTAAGAAAAACCAATTTTCTTACAAGAAACGCCGCATTTCTTACAAGAAAAATCAAATTTCTTATAAGAAATGCCGTGTTCTTACAAGAGATGGCTCATTTCTGACAAGAAAAACCGGCTTTATTATAAGAGACGCCGTAGTTATTATAAGGGCAGCTTATTTCTTACAAGAAAACGCAGGATTCTTATAAGAAATGCCGCAGTTATTACAAGCAACAAATTATTTATTGTAAGAAAAATGAAGTCGTTTTTGTCTTTGCTGTTCTTTTAAAATGAAAGGGCAATAGTTGTAGTCAACTCAATAAATTTTTTATCGCTAAAAGTTTATTGCCTGGATATTGTTTGCATTTGCTTCAATAATATTAAATAACTCAACTTTTCCACAACTGTAAAGCTGAATGGTTTCAGTGTTTTCAAATAATGTAACTTGCCGGTTCAACAATATTTACGCACTTAAAATTTGAGCACTATGATTAAAATGCAAATTATCGGAAACCTCGGCAAAGATTGCGTGGTTAACACAGTCAATGGGAAAAATGTGATCAACTTCACTGTTGCACATACCGAGAAGTACAAAGACAGCCAGGGCAATCAACCAGGAAAAAACAACCTGGGTTGATTGTGCCTAGTGGACAGACCGTACAGCAATTGCACAGTACCTGACAAAAGGAAAACAGGTATTATGTGGAAGGTCAGCCTGAAGCAAGATCATTTCAGCGAAATGATGGCACACCCGGTGCTTCTCTTTCACTTCGTGTAAGAGAAGTACAATTATTAGGTGGCCGTGGTGATAGTGGTGGTGGAGTTCCTTCAGTTCATGCTTCATCAACACATGCTGCTACTGCGGCTACCAGTAATATTCCTTCTCCAAGTGATATTACTGAGCCGATTGATGATCTCCCGTTTTAATACTTACCATTATGAATAAATAGCCCCGGTTCAAAATGCCGGGGCTTTTTATTAGTAAGATATATGCCATACTTTGAAATATTGCATACTGTTTCTTTGCGACATGCCGGAACAAAATTTTTCTTACCAGCAATTATTCAATTTCACAAAAGCAGTTTTTCAAAAGATCGGTTGTTCATGATGAACATGCAGATACTGCTACCAAAGCTTTATTGTCTGCTGATCTTCGTGGTATTGATTCGCATGGTGTGGCAAGACTGAGCGGTTATGTTCGTTTGTGGGAAGTAAAAAGAGTAAATGCAAAACCGGTTATTAAAATCATTCATGAAACTCCTTCAACTGCAGTTGTTGATGGTGATAGTGGATTGGGATTGGTTGTTGCTCCTTTTGCCATGCAGATTGCTATTGAAAAAGCAAAACAGGTTGGTACCGGTTGGGTAAGTGTGCAAAACAGTAATCATTTTGGCATTGCTGCGCATCATGCCATGATGGCTTTGCAATATGATATGATCGGCATTGCCATGACCAATGCAAGTCCATTGGTAGCGCCAACTTTTTCTATTGACAAAATGCTGGGCACAAATCCTATTTGTGTTGCTGCTCCTGCCGGTAAAGAACCTCCTTTTGTTGCTGACCTTGCAACCACAACTGCTGCCAATGGTAAACTGGAAATTTTGCAAAGAAAAAATCAGCAAACTCCTGATGGTTGGGTACAGGATAAAGATGGTAATCCATCAACTGATCCGCATGAATTAAAAAAAGGCGGAGCATTATTACCATTGGGTGGTGACAGAGAACATGGCAGTCATAAAGGATATGCATTGGGTGCTATCGTTGATATTTTTTCTGCATTATTAAGTGGTGCAAATTATGCACCGTGGGTTCCGCCATTTCCGGCTTATGTTCCCATGCCTGCTGAACAACCGGGTAAAGGTATTGGTCATTTTTTTGGCGCTATGAGAATTGATGCATTTCGTCCGGCTGATGAATTTAAACAACATATGGATAAATGGATACAGGGATTTCAGTAATGCAAAACCAATAACTGGTGAAAAAAAAGTATTGGTTCCCGGTGATCCGGAAAGAGAAATGGAAGAAGAAAGAATGAAGAATGGAATTCCTGTTGTTGAAACTGTGGTGAAAGACCTTAAATCATTGGCTGAAAAATTCAATGTTTCTTTTATCTAGATTCATGTCTTGGCTGACAATTAGATATATTGCTAACGATTGTTTTGCTGTTATGACATTATCTTTGCGTTACTCTTTAAAATGAGATGAGGACAGATTATGAAAGTAATGAAGTTTGGTGGCACCAGTGTGGGCAAACCAGAACGGATGCATCACATTGTTTCGCTGGTAACAAAAGAAACGGAACCGACTATTGTTGTATTATCTGCATTGTCAGGCACTACCAATGCATTGGTAGAAATTGGCGATCATATTTCAAAAGGTGATCGTAATGCAGCCAAGCAATGCTATTGATAAACTAGAAGCGCATTACCAGTCATTTCATCAAGGAACTGGTGAAAGAAGATAGGAAGCTTTTGCAAAAGCAAAAACAATCATTGCCGAACATTTTGAATTTCTGAATATCATTCTGAAAATATCTTTCAGTGAAGCATTGAATAAAGATATTCTGGCGCAGGGTGAATTACTTTCCACCAAATTATTCTCTATTTACCTCGAAGAACAGGGAATTGATCATGCACTTATTACCGGCATTGGAATTTATGACCATTGATCAGTTATGATGAACCACAGATAGGAAGCATCAAGAGTAAAACTTATCACAGTTACTGAAACAAATACGAGAATAAAAAACTATTTGTCACACAGGGATATATCTGCCGCAATGCAAGAGGTGAAGTGGATAATCTGAAAAGAGGAGGAAGTGATTATTCTGCTTCATTGATTGCTGCTGCTATTAATGCAACTGTTTGTGAAATATGGACGGATATTGACGGCATGCACAATAATGATCCGAGGATTGTAAAGAAAACAATTCCGGTTGAACAATTGAGTTTTGAAGAAGCGGCTGAGTTGGCTTATTTCGGCGCAAAGATTTTGCATCCTGCTTCTATCTGGCCGGCACAGCAATATAAGATACCGGTAAAGTTGCTGAATACGATGCAGCCGGAAGCAAAAGGAACATTGATCACAGAAAAAGCAGGAAGCGTAGGTGTAAAAGCAGTAGCTGCAAAAGATAATATCATTGCTATCCGTATCAAGAGCAGCCGGATGTTACTGGCGTATGGATTTTTGAGAAAAATATTTGAGGTGTTTGAAAAATACCGGACGCCAATTGATATGATCACTACATCTGAAGTAGCCGTTTCCCTGACCATTGATAATGCTGTTCATCTAAAAGAAATATTAAAAGAACTGGAACCTTTCGGCACTATTGAAGTGGATGAGAACCAAACGATCATTTCTGTAGTGGGTAATGAAATATCGCAAACAGAAGCATATGGTGAAAAAATTATTTGGGTCTATAATGAATATTCCGGTACGGATGGTTTCTTATGGAGGCAGCCCGCATAATATTTCTTTACTGGTGCCTGCTGAATACAAAACACAGATCCTGCAACAATTGAATAAGGGAATGTTTGGATTGGAATAAACTTACATTAATAAGATATACCATAGATCAAAATTTTTGCAGTTTGAGAAATCTGCTTTAATTTCAAAACAAAAAAAATGGACAGCAAAACCAAGATCATCATCAGCCGGTCATCGGAGTGGATGAACCGCCTCAGAACGTACAAAGTATTTATTAATGGAAAACAAGCAGGTACAGTAAAAAATGGAGTCTCTGAAGAATTTGCAGTGGAACCGGGAGTTAATTCAGTTCAATGCAAAGTGGACTGGTATAGTAGTCAGCCATTTAATGTAGATGTGAAAGAAGGAGAAACAAATTACCTACGTGTAAAAAGCGGTATAAAATATTATTGGTTGTTTATGGTTGCCATAATTGTTGGCGTGTTTATAATGTTCAGTTATAAAGGAAAATCCAGACAAGCCACAATGGGTTACGCCGGTAACGCTGATACTTCTTATACCTGGCGCTCTTTATTCATTGTATTATACCACTCTTGGGAGAAAAAATTTTTTGCTGGTGGACAGAGATACAAAGAATGTGTTTGCATGAATGCTTTCTTAAAATCTATTGCAAAAAAAGTCAAACAATCAACAACGCATCTCCATAACTAAAGAAACGGTATTTGTCTTTAATAGCTTTTTTATAAGCTTCCATTGTCAGTTCATAACCGGCAAAAGCACAGGTCATGATCAGCAAACTGGTTTTTGGCAAATGAAAATTAGTTACCAATGAATCAGCAATATTAAAATCATAAGGAGGATGAATGAAAATATTGGTCCAGCCTTCCGAAGGTTTCAATAATTTTTGTGCAGTAAAAGATGATTCCATTGCACGCATGGTTGTAGTGCCGATAGAACAAATACGATGACCATATTCTTTTGCCCTGTTCACAATCTTGCAGGCAGTTTCATCAATGCGGTAATATTCAGCATCCATTTTATGTTTGCTCAGATCTTCCACTTCAATCGGGCGGAAAGTACCAAGACCGGTATGCAAGGTCACTTCTGCAAAACGGATACCTTTTATTTCCAGACGTTTGATCAATTCACGGCTGAAATGCAAACCTGCAGTAGGAGCTGCCACAGCGCCTTCATGTTTTGCATAAACGGTCTGGTAACGTTCTTTATCTTCTTCATCGGGTTTGCGCTTGATGTATTTTGGCAATGGTGTTTCACCTAATTTTTCCAACATAGCACGAAATTCTTCTTCGGTACCTTCCCACAAGAAACGAATCGTACGGCCGCGGCTGGTGGTATTATCAATTACTTCAGCTACCAGGTCTTCCGTTTCGCCAAAATATAATTTATTTCCAACACGGATTTTACGGGCAGGGTCAACGATCACATCCCAAAGACGGTTGGGTTTATTCAGTTCACGTAAAAGAAACACTTCAATTTTAGCGCCGGTCTTTTCCTTGCGGCCATACATACGGGCCGGAAATACTTTTGTATTGTTCACTACAAACACATCCTTGTCATCAAAATAATCCATGATGTCACGGAAATGTTTATTCTCCATTTGCCCGGTATGGCGGTGAACAACCATCATACGGGCATCTTCACGTCTTTTGGCAGGGTTTTGGGCAATAAGATTTAAGGGGAAGGTCGAATCGGAATTGTGAAAGCTTCATGAGTTTATTTAAATTTATAAATAGATCTCATGACGCAAACCGGGCAGGCAGATACCTGAAGATGAGTTGATCACTCGATCCGGCCTTACGGCGCCGGGCCTGGTCATGCAGTCTGTCCTACTTATCAGAACAAGGTTTAAAGTTGGCAAAAGTAGACTATTTCAAAGCCAAAATCCTGATTAATTTTTCACATTCTTTATCTTGTCTTGCCGTCTGATAGGGTAAATTTTTATAATAAGCATTGAAATTCAGTATAATTGACTATTTCATATGTTTGTATGAAATTTAATTAGCATTACCTTTTGGAATTGAAGCAATCAGTTTTTTTGTATAATCAGATTTGGGATTAAAATAAATTTCATCGGCATTGCCGCTTTCTTCAATTTTTCCCTTGATTCATTACCATGATCCGGTCGCTGATATAATGTACGACAGAAAGATCATGAGAAATAAAAATGATGGTAAAACCAAATTCTTTTTTCAGATCATTTAAAAGATTCAGCACCTGCGCCTGCACACTTACATCAAGTGCTGAAACTGATTCATCACAAACAATAAAAGAAGGATTCAATGCCAATGCACTTGCAATAACAATTCGTTGTCGTTGTCCACCGGAAAATTCATGCGGGTAACGGGAAAAATGTTCAGGTTTCAGATCTACTTTTTCCAATAAGCTCAATCACTTTTTCTTTTCTTGCTTTGTCTGTCGATAAAAGTTTATGAACTTTTAATGGTTCAGCAATTGCTGATCCAATCGTTAATCTTGGATTTAGAGAAGAATAAGGATCCTGGAAAACAATCTGTATGTCTTTGCGAAGCGATTTTAATTCATCTTTTTTTTTTGCTGTAAGATCAATACCATTATAAATAATTTTTCCCGAAGTTGGTTCTATTAAACGCAGTAAGGCTCTTCCTAATGTTGTTTTACCGCAACCACTTTCACCAACAAGACCAAGTGTTTCTCCTTTATAAACTTCAAAACTTACATCATCCACTGCTTTTGTAAATTCAGCTGTTTTGCCAAATAATGTTTTTTTTGCCGGAAACCAAACAGAAAGATTTTGTAGCTTGAAGAATAACTGAGGACTCGTATTAGGATGATCAGTTATTGGTCAGATGTTTCGGATTAGTCGGAGTTTCGCTTCATCAATTTCCGATTTGCTGCCTCATGAGTTCTGATATTCCAAAAAATCACTGACAACCGGCAATCGTTCACCTTTTTGATGATTGACCGGTCTGCAGGCGAGCAATGCTTTTGTATAAGGATGTTGTGGATTGAGAAAAATTTCTTTTATCGTATTTTGTTCTACAATTTCTCCTTTATACATCACAGATAGCACGGTCAGCAATTTCCGCCACTACACCCAAGATCATGCGTAATAAAAATGACACCCATATTGGATTGCTGCTGCAATTCTTTGATCAGTTGCAAGATTGTTTTTTGAACTGTTACATCCAGAGCTGTAGTTGGTTCATCACAAATAAGCAATGAGGGATGACAGCACATCGCCATGGCAATCATCACTCTTTGTTTTTGTCCGCCGCTTAATTGATGAGGATAACGGTTAAAAATATTTATCAGGATCAGGCAATTTTACTTTTTCAAACCATTCAATGGTTTGTTGTTTTGCTTTTTCTTTGATAATTTTTTTATGTTGTAGAATAGCTTCCATTACCTGGTTGCCGCAGGTAAGCACCGGATTTAATGATGTCATAGGTTCCTGGAAGATCATGGCAATTTTATTGCCACGGATATTTTGCATTTTAGTATGATCCTGTTTCAAAAGATCGATTATCTTCTGACCGTTTTCAGAAAAAAAGATTTCACCTGAAGTATATTTTGCCGGAGGTGATGGAAGAAGTTGAAGAATAGAAAGTGAAGTAACAGATTTTCCGGAACCGGATTCACCAACCAATGCCAACTATTTCTCCACGGTTAACCTCAAAGAAATATTTTTTAATGCACTGGTAGTTTCGTTTTCAGAAATAAAATCAACGGAAAGATTTTTTATTGAAAGGAGAGGGAAGCATTAAAATTTCAAATGCCTGCACCGTCAATCCATCATTGATCAGTTGTTTCAATGAATCAATACCGATCTTCAAATGTGTTTGAACAAATTGCGCTGTTACTTTTTTATCACTTGCTTCTGTTTTTACTCCTTCAGGTATCATGGGTTGATCGCTTACCAATAATAATGCGCCGGTAGGAATTTTATTATAAAAACCAACAGTAAAAATGGTTGCTGTTTCCATATCAATGGCATAAGCTCTTATCTTTTGCAGGTATTCTTTGAACTGTTCATCATGTTCCCACACCCGGCGGTTGGTAGTGTAAACGGTGCCTGTCCAGTAATCAACTGCATAATCACGGATGGTTGTTGAAACAGCTTTTTGCAAAGCGAAAGCCGGTAAGTGCCGGAACTTCAGGAGGAAAATAATCATTTGATGTTCCTTCACCTCTTATAGCTGCAATAGGTAAGATCAGATCACCGAGTTTATTTCTTCTTTTTAATCCGCCGCATTTTCCAAGAAATAAAACGGCTTTGGGTTCTATCGCTGATCAGCAGATCCATAATTGTTGCAGCAGTTGGGCTACCCATTCCAAAATTAATAATGGTGATATCGCCGGCATGTTGCACATTGCATGGGTTTGTCTTTGCCCACCACTTTTACCTTATTCCATTTAGCAAACAAGTCAACATAATTGCTGAAATTGGTCAAGCAAAATATATTTACCAAATTGTTCCAGTTTTTTACCGGTATATCGGGGCAACCAGTTTTTTACGATTTCTTCTTTTGTCTTCATGTCTGCGAATTTAATCATTTACTTTTGAAGCATGATAGTAGTCAATTATCCCGAACCAACTTTTCAGAACTGAAAAGAGAGAAGGGAAGGAATTGATTTTTGATTCTATACGCCGTCAATGGGTGCTGCTGACAGACGAAGAATGGGTAAGACAGAATTTTATTCAATATCTTAATCCAGGTTCATAATTATCCAGCTGCATTGATAGCAGTAGAAAAAGAAATAAAATTAGGTGAATTAAAAAAACGATTCGATATTCTTGTTTATGATAAATTTCATCAACCATGGATGCTGGTGGAATGTAAAGCTGCAGATGTTACTTTAAATGAAAAAACTTCTCCAACAGGTATTACGCTATAATATTTCTGTCCCGGCATCTTTTCTGATAATTACTAATGGGCATTATACTTATGGCTGGGAAAAAACAGGAACTGAACTAAAAGAAATTCATCAATTACCGCTGTGGAAATAAATTCTTCTTTTGATAATTATTTACACATTAGGAAAAAAAATCCCGCTTCTATTAGCAGGACTTTTTGCAATTTGAATTTGTAATTTATTTAGGCATCTCAAATATCTTTTCATCAACAGGTACATTCATTTCTATTTTTGTAAATTTTATTTCTTGTAAAACCTGGCCTTCTATTTTTTGTACCCGGCTCAAACTTAACTTCAGGCCATTGAAGTCCTTGTAATCATTAAAATAAGTTTCTACATCATATTCCTGTCCTTGAATCTCTCTTGAACTTATGAATTTTATAAGCATGTTATCAGCGACTCTGATATAATATGTTGTTACTTTACCATCATCTTTACTGGTGAGCTTTATTTTATATGCTTTCACACTATCTACATCTTCTTGTCCTTGGAGTTCCACCTGGTGGCCACGGTCTTTATAATCCATCAATGGACTTGCCAGCATACTCTGGCTTCTGAAATCACTAAGCTCAGTTCCGGAAACTTCAGTGGGAGTTGTCACACCTATTAACGGGTTTAACTTCCAACCTTTTCCGTCTTTATAAGAATTGGTGATAGACTGTCCCTGTACTTCCACATCATTTCGCATGGCTTTTCCATTAATGATCTGAACTGTGATCGGTAAATCCATTCCCTGTACTGAAACATCACCACTCATTTTTATTGTTTTGATTGCATTGAAGGCATCCAATCCCCCAACAGCTGCAGAATATTTTTGAATGACTTCATCTACCGTCTGGGCCTGTGCTGAAATAAATGCAAAGCTCAGTAATGCGAAAAGTATTTTTTTCATTTTTTGAAATTTAAAGCATACGAAGATAGGATTTTCGTAGTGATGCCTGGAAGTGTTTAATGAAAGATTGAAGGACGAATTTTCTAAACTGTTTACTTTCTCATCTCATTTTAAAATCCATGTCTTCAAGATCATTAGCACACATGCGGATGCGTTTGCTGACTTCTTTCAGTTGATTGAGTATTTCCTTGCGGGTAATTATTTTTTTAATATCGTTGCTGCTAAGCAGCGCGGAAACATAACGGGCATATTCTTCAATTAGTTTGTTGTCATTTTGAACAATATTAAAAACCAGTAACGAAAATTTTTCAAAATCATTTTTGCGCAACATACCAAATCCGGTATGTATATCAGTCATTTCCTCTTTTAGTAAATCGAGAATAGATTTGTATTCAATTAGGTCTTTTATTTCGTAAATCTCCAGTTCCACTTCAAGATGTTTTACACTCATTACCACCCAGTCAAGGTTTATATATGCCCGGCTGATCGCTTCTTTATCTACTGGTGTGATAAAAACCTGGTACAGCTCTTTCAGGTTTTTACTGCGCATCTCTTCTGCCTGCTGGATCAGGTTTTTCAACGTGTCAGTAGATGAACTGTTTTGCGTAATATAAAAATTGTACAATTCATCAATACAGTTTTTACAAGAAACACTTTGTTCCTGTAGGCGTTTAAAAAAATCAACTTCCTGTGGTAAAATGAAATCCTGAAGTTTTTTTAATGCTCCCATATAAATTTTTTATTAATGAATAAAAGTTGAAAGAATAAAATTGATCACATAACCAATACCAATGGATATAGGGATATTTAAAAACCATCCCCCGAAAATGCGCTTTACATTCAGCCATTTCACATGGCCCGGATGTTCTCCTGTGCCAATACCTACCAGTGTTGTGGTAACTACCTCTGTAGTGGAAACCGGCGCACCTATCAATGACGAACCAAGAATTACTGCTGCTGATCCGACCTGGTCGGCAAAGGAATGAATAGGTTTGACATGAAAGATTCCGAACCCAACAGTTTTAATAATATTCCATCCGCCGAATAATGTACCAAGGGTAATACTTGCTGCACAGAGAAGAATAACCCAAAGCGGCACGGTAAATTTAGAAGTAACATCACTGGCAAAAAGCATCATGGCAATCATGCCCATCCCTTTTTGTGCATCATTGGTTCCGTGACTGAAAGCCAGCCATGAAATAGAAAGATATTGGGAAGCAATAAAAAGAGGCTTGACTTTCATCGTAAGGCGCCTGAAAATTTTCAGAAATAATTTAATAAGAAAAATGCCGATAAGAAATCCTGCAAGCGGAGAAAAAAACATTCCTACAACTATCTTCATGAAACCCGCAAGCTGAAAATGACTTAGCTGTTCAATTCCCCAATTAATATGATGAGAACCCACAGCGTATAGTCCTGCTCCAACCAATCCGCTGGTGAGGGAAGCAGATGAAGAAGATGGTAACCCAAATTTCCAGGTTACAAGATTATAGGTTATAGCAGTCAGCAAAGCGCTGATAACTACAGATTGTGCAACAGTAGCCTGCTGCGGATTGATTTCAATAAACTGCCCGATTGTATCAGCTACGGCAACACCACCAAGCAAAGGGCCAAGTAAAGTAAAAAAAGTAACTAATGTAATCGCACGACCTGGTGTAATACTATGCGATGCAATAGCCGTTGCGATCATATCTGCTGCATCATGAAAGCCATTAGTAAAATCATAAAAAATAACCAGTACGATGCCGAGAATTAATATGAAATGCGTTTCATTCATTTTATTTCGGCGCTAAAGGTAACAGATGGAAATTATTTATTCCGGATAGTATTTTTCAAGCGATTATATAACACGTTCGATTATTAAAATAGCTGTTCCGTTCAATCCTAAAATTTAATTAGCTTCTTTTATAAAATCAGATCGTTATTACTATAGCCTTATAAGAACAAGGACCCTTGCTTAATATTTATTTGATGGAAAATTAAATTTTACTTCAATATATTTTAATAAAACAAAAGCTCCGTTGATTTGTATGAACGGAGCTTTTTAAATATAAGCAACTTCCTGCTCGCAGGCAGGCTTGTCTTGTTCTATGGAAATATTCCCAACTCTGCATAACTGGTTCCTACTTTATTAATAGCAACAACATAAGCAGCTGTTCGCATATCGGGAATTTCAGGATTACTTTTCCATTCATTCATGATCTCATGTGTAGCAGTGATCATTGTTTCTTCCAAACCGCTATATACCAGATCCACTTCATCTGGCGCCGTGCATGATAAATTCTCTTTCATTATCGTTTACTCTTTTTGCCGCTCAGTTCTTCCATCTGACCAAGAATATGTGAATTCAGATTTTCAGTAAAACGTTTTTCCATGCGGCCATAACGAACATGGCTCAGGTTTTTCAACCATTCAAAATAAGAAACGGTAACACCACCTGCATTCAGGTACATATCCGGTACAACCAATAATTCCTTTTTTAGTCAAATATTTCATCTGCTTCAGGTGTCAGGGCCCGTTGGCAGCTTCACCAATGATTTTTGCTTTTACTCTTGGGGCATTATCTCCATCAATTACATTTTCCAATGCAGCAGGAATTAAAATATCACATTCCATTTCCAGCGCATCAGTATTCTTTGCAAAATTGTTTGCTCCGGGAAAATTTAAAATAGAACCTGTTTTCTTTCCGGTGATTGAAATACATCATCTACATCCAATCCATCTATCATTCCATGATAGCACCTTCATATTCTGCAAGCCAATAATTTTTGCACCGGCATCCTGGAAAAATTTAGCACTGTGATAACCCACATTTCCCAATCCCTGCACTGCTACTCTTTTTCCTTCAACTCCGATTGTCAATCCCAGTTTTTTCATTACATCAGGCATATTACAAACTTCACGCAATACCAAAAAATACACCGAGACCTGTTGCTTCACGACGGCCACGAACACCACCCTGTGTTACAGGCTTACCGGTTACACAACCGGCGGCATCAATTTCACCCGGATGCATGGCAGAATAAGTATCAAGTATCCAGGCCATTTCTCTTTCACCGGTTCCATAATCAGGAGCAGGAACATCAGTACCGGTCCAATAAAATTTTTCTTGATTAATTCTGCTGTATAGCGACGGGTAATTTTTTCAAGTTCATAAGCAGAATATTTTTTGGGATTGATTTTGATACCGCCTTTACCACCACCAAAAGGAACATTTACAATAGCGCATTTATAAGTCATTAGTGCAGCCAGCGCCATTACTTCATCCTGGTTTACTTCGGCGGCGAAACGAATACCTCCTTTACAGGGTGTTTTGTGGTGCGAATGTTGTACACGGTAAGCTTCTATTACTTCAATACTTCCATCATCTCTTTTTATCGGGAACCGCATTTGATAAACAGCATTGCAGGCTTTGATCTGTTCCAGGATACCCGATTCCCATTTGGTGAATTTTGCGGCTTTGTCAAAACTTTTTTCCACAGCTCCAAAAAAACTGTAATGTTTGTCTGACATGATTCAATTTTTTTTATGCAATCGTTATTATGATAATAGGAATTAATATGCATTCTATTAGTTTTCTTTTTCCAGTTTACTGATCTTTCTGTCAAGCCGTGACCACATATAATATCAAGCCGATGCAAGAATGGTAAGCATTACAGCAACCACTACATAAATTCGTCCGTTACTGCGCATCAGTATCTGCCATTTGCACTTTTTGTTCCATCCTGTGCACCATGATAGTTGAGCTTGATAAGATCAGCAACAATAGCAGTAAATAGTTGTTTTAATATTTTTCATTGCATCAGTCTTTTTTTCTTTTAATAAACTCAACCGGATTTTTAATGTAGTGATCCATACACCCAATAATGTCCAGCCAATAACAGCCGGATAAAATACTATTCGCATACTGCTGTCAATATCTCTTGATATCTAAGGCAGGATTTCCCTGCTGCCGCCGGGATGCAGACTTGGTAATATTCTTGGCACTATCCAGATAGAAGGGAACAGCATAGCATAGGCAAAAATGTTGTAAACGGCACTGATCCTTGCTCTTTTATCCATATCAGTGATGGAATCACGCAAGTACCATGTAAGCAAAATAAATAAGCAAGGCAATGGCAGCACCGATCAGTTTTGGTTCTCTTGCCACAGCACTGAAAGATTGAAAAGCGGGATTATTCGGATCAGCCCAGGTATAACTCATCCAGATAGCGCCGGTGGCATAACCAAGTATGCCGAATACAATACCAACAGTGGCATACTGGCGGGAATAAATATCATATTTCAAATCAAATGTGCGGAGATAACGGATGGAATTTACAACGGAAACAGTAAACAGGATCATCATGCAGAACCACATGCATACATGAAAATAAAGATTGCGGATGGTTTCCTGCAAGGCAGGCAAATGGGGAACATCCAATAATAAACCGGCAGTAAATGTATAAACCAGTAATAACGACACTTAGCGATCTTCCACCAGGATTTGTGCATATAGTTTTTATCGTCAGTCATTGGGTTGGCCAACGAATGGCCGCAATCGTAAAAAGTGGAGCAAAAATAGGGGAAATCAAGTCAATAGATAAAAGTGAAAAGAATAATGAAATAATTAAGCATGACAATAAAATGTCATTCTAAATAATAAAATAAATAAAGGTTTTAAATTTCGCCCTTTAGGCTTCAGATGTCTAATCTTTCCACAGAAAGGAAACAGTATAACGCCAGCAAAACTACCATAATATCGAGTGCAACCAGTAATAATACTGTATCTGATCGGAATAGTCAGTAGCGGGGTTAAAAGCAGCATTGGACAAATTGCATCAGTAATAATAATTGTGGAATGATCAACGGGAAACCCAAGTACCGCCATGATCGCTGCATTTTGCTGTGCTTTGGCTGCAATGGCTGCTAAGAAAAGTAAATACAAGGCTGAGACTCCATCCACCCAGTAACACCAGGCCAATAAATGGCAACATTTTTTGAATTGGATTGCCAAGAAAAAAGCTAAATAGCAAGAAGACTCAGCAAACTCATCACCAGCATCAGCAAGGAATTGAATAAGAGTTTTGCCAAAACAAAATCTCCCGGCTGGCAATGGAATAGAAATAAAGCATTCGTCCATGACTTTCCTGCAAAAAACTTTTGGCTACTGCATTTATGCAAATAAATAACTGGATTACCCAAAACAAGCCGTTCCAAACTTTGCTTTCCGGTTCATCAATGGCCATGTACAAAACAAAAATGGTAGCGCCAATATAAAGAAGAATGCCATAAAAACTGTACTGCTGCCTGACTTCAAGCAGCAGATCTTTTTTAAAAGTGAAAATATGGCGAGTGAATGGATAAGCAAATTATTATTCTGCGAAAATAGTATAGCTCAGATTGTATTTGAAATGAATTTTCTAACTCATATGTTCTTTATTTCTCATTGTAACATTTCCTGCATCTTGGTTCATAAGCATCTGTTGCACCAAGCATCACCTGGTCTTCGATTTGGAATTTTCCGGTAAGAATAATTGGCAATATTGCCACATTTCACACAAATAGCATGTAGCTTTGGTTACATAATCGGCTTTTGCCATGATAGAAGGCATTGGTCCAAAAGGTTTTCCCAGATAATCCATATCAAGTCCGGCAACAATTACCCGGATACCACGATAAGCCAGTTCATCACAAACATCGGGCAATTGATCATCAAAAAACTGTGCTTCATCTATTCCAATCACATCAACATCCTGCGCCATCAACAATATTTTTTGTGAATTATCAATCGGAGTTGATTGAATGGCAGTTGGTATCATGCGATACGATTTTTACTTCATCATACCGTATATCAATAGCAGGTTTGAATATTTCCACTTTCAGATTGGCGATTTTTACTCTTTTCAGCCGGCGAATCAGTTCTTCTGTTTTGCCACTGAACATGGAACCGCAGATCACTTCTATCCATCCCCGGCGTTCTCCCCTAATATTAGGTTCAATAAACATTGTTAAGATTTAGTTTTTTCTGCAACTGATTACTTGACTTTATTGGCAAACTGTTTGTAATTTTAAAGGCACGGTCAAAAATACCATAATGGAACGAATTGAGCGCACTGATCAGCAAATTAAAAGAACAATTTGAACAAAATGCTGATCCAGCAATTGCTGGTGACTGTTCAATTACTGCAAATTGAATTTTCACAACTCAGTCGACTGGCATCTAAAACTTTGGGAACTTCCAAAGTGGCTGTAGTATGCTTCCTTCAGCACAACTGTTACAGTATTATCCTCCTCAATATGAAAAATATGCTACCGAAGACTAATGAGAAGCCGGCTATGAAAGAAGTAAAAGAAACAGTGCTTGGTTGATAATGGTTCCGTTTCGCTAGTGCAAAAAAATGGCAACTGGATATGGTGTTTGATCCGATGATAGAAATACCAACTTTATCGCATCAGCCAAAAGTAAAGATATTAATGAAGTAACTCAGTTCAGAGCCGGAATCATTAAATGATAAATTAAAACAGGGAAAAACAGAATTGATGGAAATGCTGAAAGAAACTCCGGTAAAAGATCTTCGCAAAGCCATTGGCATTAATGACCGGTTTCTTTTCATCAATGATCTTTTCCGTGGTGATGAAGCTATGTATGAACGCAGCATTAAAACGATCAACAGTTTTAATATTTATGCCGAAGCAGAATACTGGATCAGCCGTGAACTAAAAATAAAATTAGGATGGGATAATGAAAAAGAATCTGTAAAACATTTTGATCAGCTGGTCAAAAGACGTTTCTCCTGAATGAACTGAATGATCTTTTCGGTAGCTCCTTTGTTTACTTTATACATAATTTTCCTGCAGCTGCACAAGCTTACATTATATATATCATTGTTCGATAATAATTGATTCAGTATAGTTTCTTTAATTCTACTGCATTATTAAAAGAAATACCGCCTCCTGATTGCAATAAGGTCAATAGCTTCATGATATTTTTGATAATAAGGCCCAAATAGAACCGGTTTTCCATATACGGCAGCTTCCAATACATTATGAACACCATTATTTTGTAAATCCGCCGCCGACATAAGCTGATGTATGCATATTTATAAAGTCGTGACAACATACCGATATTGTCAATGATAAGAATATTGCTGGTTATGAGTTGCTGGATTGTTTTTTAAGCAATGTGAAAACAAAACAGCATCCGGAAAAAGTTTTTTAATATCATTCAAATGTTTTTCATTCATTTCATGTGGAGCAATAATCAGTTTTAATGAAAGATCGTTATTATGCTGTAAATAGTTTTTTGTAAAATTTCTTCATCTTCTTTCCATGTACTGCCGGCAACAATACTTTGCTGTTACCAATAAATTTTTCAATTACCTGGAATCGGTTCAAATTTTTCTGCAATTTCAATTACCCGGTCAAATCTTGTATCACCGGAAACGCTGCATATATTTCCCAAGCCAATTTCATCCATTAATTTTTTTGATTCTTCATTTTGTACAAACAAATGATCAAAACGGGAAAGCATTTTTCGTTGAAGTCCGCCATACCATTTAAAGAACGACATATCTTTTCTGAATAATGCTGAAATCAGCAGCAGGGGAATATTCCGGTATTTTATTTTTTTCAGATAATAATACCAGAATTCATATTTTACAAAGATGACCAGCGAAGGATGTACAATTTCCAAGAAATTTTTTTGCATTTCGTGAGCCATCCATTGGCAGATAAAAAACCCAATCTGCTCCTGTTATAATCTTTTTTTACTTCATAACCGGAAGGAGAGAAAAAAGTCAGAAGAATTTGAAATCCGGATATTGGGTCTTCAGTTTTTCTATCAACTGGTCGTCCTTGTTCAAATTCTCCCAATGAAGCACAATGCATCCAGATTATTTTTTCGTTCTGAGGAATTTCTTCTTCCAATCTTTCAAAAATATTTTTTCTTCCCTTCACCCATTTTTCTGGCTTTGGCATTGAACAAAGAAGCAACTCTGATACCATGCTTTAAAAAGCAACAGGAAAATATTGTAAAAAAATACTGCCAATTTGCCGTTTTTAAGTAGCAGCAAATGTAAAAGCAATCGGGTAAACTACCTGTATTTTACTATTTTTGCCCGCCCGAACACATCCATATTAAGATTATGTGAAAATTAACTTGTGTGATCAGGTTTCACTTTCAAATAAACAATTCCGAATGCGTCCTATCCAGATGGTTGATACAAAAACACAGTATCATAAAATAAAAACTGAAATTGATAATGCCGTTGCAGAAGTAATGGAAAGCTCTGCTTTTATTAATGGGAAACCTGTTCAGGAATTTGCCAGCAATCTTTCTTCTTATCTCGGAGCTAAACATACAATTCCCTGTGCCAACGGAACAGATGCATTGCAGATTGCCATGATGGCACTAGGTCTTCAACCCGGCGATGAAGTGATCACTCCTTCTTTTACTTATATCGCTACAACAGAAGTAATTGCTTTGCTTCAGACTGACACCTGTTTTTGTGGAAGTGGATCCAAAAACATTTTGTATTGATCCTGCAGCTATTGAAAAAGCCATTACTCCAAAAACAAAAGCAATTGTTCCGGTTCATTTATATGGTCAGGCTGCGCCATATGGAAGAGATCATGGCGATTGCAAAAAAACATAATCTTTATGTGATAGAAGATAATGCACAGGCTATCGGTTGTGATTATATTTTTTCATAACGGAATTAAAAAGAAAACAGGAACTATTGGTGCATATTGGAACCACTTCTTTTTATCCGTCAAAAAATCTGGGCGCATTTGGTGATGGCGGTGCTATTTTTACCGATGATGATGAATTGGCCGTTAAAATGAAAATGATCGCCAATCACGGACAAAGCAAAAGATATTATCATGATGTGGTGGGATGCAACAGCCGGCTGGATACAATACAGGCCGCTATTCTGAATATTAAATTGAAACATCTGGATGAATATATTGCGGCAAGAAGAAAAGCGGCTGATTTTTATGATAAGGCTTTTGCCGGTCATCCAAAAATTAAAACACCTTTCCGTGCATCGTATTCGCAATCATGTTTTTCATCAATATACATTGATATTGGAAGGATGTGGACCGGAATCGGATTGAATGAATTTCTTGCGCAGATAATAAAATTCCTTCCATGATCTATTATCCGGTACCGGGGCATAGGCAAAAAATGTTTGAACAATTTCAATGTTGCATCACATGTCAATGCCGGTTACAGACTGGCTGACGGAAAGAGTGATCTCTTTACCTATGCATACCGAACTGGATGAAGAGCAACTGAATTTTATTACATACAAAAGTTTTAGAATTTGTAAATAAATAAATACCGTATCATGAAAATTGCTGTTGTTGGTACTGGTTATGTTGGTTTGGTAACAGGAACCTGTTTTGCAGAAACAGGTAATAATGTGACCTGTGTTGATATTGATGTAAATAAAATAAACAAATTAAGCAATGGTGAAATAACCATTTATGAACCGGGTCTTGAAAAATTATTTCTTCGCAACCTGAAAGAAGAACGTTTACATTTTACCACTGATCTTGCAGAAGGAATTAAAGATGCAGTCATTATTTTTCTTGCCTTGCCTACACCGCCCGGTGAAGATGGAGCTGCTGATCTGAAATATATTTTGGGTGTTGCAGATGATCTTGGGAAAATTATTGACTGATTATAAAGTGATTGTTGATAAAAGTACTGTGCCTGTTGGTACAGCTGAAAAAGTAGCATGCAGCAATTGCAAAAAATTATAAAGGAGAATTTGATGTGGTGTGTAATCCTGAATTTTTGCGTGAAGGAGTAGCTGTAGATGATTTTATGAAACCTGACAGGGTAGTGATTGGTACTACATCTGAAAAAGCAAAAAAAGTAATGGGTGATCTGTATGCTCCTTTTGTGCGCCAGGGCAATCCGGTTATTTTTATGGATGAACGTTCTGCTGAACTGACAAAATATGCAGCCAATTCTTTTCTAGCTACCAAAATTTCTTTCATGAATGAAATTGCCAAGCTTTGTGAAATAATTGGGTGCTGATGTGGATATGGTTCGCCGGGGCATTGGAAGTGATGAACGGATTGGTAAACGATTTTTATTTCCGGGTATTGGTTATGGCGGAAGTTGTTTTCCGAAAGATGTACAGGCTTTGGTAAAATCATCCGCAGGAAGTGAATTATGATTTTAAAATACTGAATGCGGTAATGGAAGTAAATGAAGAACAGAAATTGCATCTTATTCCGAAGCATCAAAAAATATTTTAAAAATGATCTGAAAGGAAAACATTTTGCATTGTGGGGACTTGCTTTCAAACCCAATACAGATGATATCCGTGAAGCACCGGCTTTATATATGATTGATGCATTGACTAAAAGAAGGAGCAACAGTATCTGCTTTTGATCCTGAAGCAATGAAAAATGTAAAAAATCAGATTGGGAGATAAAATTGAATATGCAGAAAATCAGTATGATGCGTTGAAAGATGCAGATGCATTGATCATTGCTACAGAATGGAATGAATTCCGCACACCTGATTTTGCAAAAATCGCTGCCAGCCTGAAAAACAAAGTGATCTTCGATGGACAGAAATCTTTTTGATCTGAGCGCAGATCGAAGAACTGGGTTTTCATTATGAAAGTATTGGAAGAGAAACTAGTGAATTAAATTGATTATATGCAGAAAAAAAGAGTATCTTATTACCGGTGCTGCAGGTTTTCTGGGTTCTCATTTTGTGACCGGTTTATCAAAGAAGGATTATCATGTTATTGGCATGGATAACCTGATCACCGGTGATCTGAAAAATATTGAACATCTTTTCAAACTGGAACAATTTGAATTTTATCATCATGATGTAACTAAATTCATTCATATACCCGGTCAGCTGGATTATATTCTTCATTTTGCATCACCTGCCAGCCCGATTGATTATTTAAAAATTCCTATTCAAACATTGAAAGTAGGTGCACTGGGAACACATAATTGTCTGGGTTTGGCCAAAGCAAAAAATGCAAGAATACTGGTGGCATCTACCAGTGAAGTATATGGTGATCCGCTGGTACATCCGCAAACAGAAGAATACTGGGGAAATGTAAATCCTGTTGGTCCAAGAGGTGTGTATGATGAAGCCAAACGATTTATGGAATCCATCACGATGGCGTATCATACTTTTCATGAAGTAGAAACAAGGATTGTTCGCATATTCAATACCTATGGTCCAAGAATGCGATTGAATGATGGAAGAGCATTACCTGCATTTATCGGACAGGCATTGCGTGGTGAAGACCTGACTGTATTTGGTGATGGTTCACAAACAAGAAGTTTTTGTTATGTAGATGATCTGGTAGAAGGTATTTACCGTTTGTTGATGAGCGATTATCATTTGCCGGTAAATATTGGTAACCCTGATGAAATTTCATTGCTTGATTTTGCAAAAGAAATATTAGCATTGACCGGAAATAAAGTAAAAATTATTTTTAAACCATTGCCGGAAGATGATCCGAAACAAAGAGAGCCGGATATTACAAAAGCAAAAAAATTATTAGGATGGGAACCAAAAGTGAACCGGAAAGAAGGATTGAAAATAACGTATGAATATTTTAAATCACTTGCCGAAAGAAGAATGGAATAAGCTGCCGAAAGAATTTGTTAGTAATAAATAGAAGCTGGAACTCAGGGATCAAGATTTAGAAACTTGAATAATTTCTTTTAATGTATCAAAGAATTAATTGATAAAAAAGCAAAACTGGCTGTGATCGGATTGGGATATGTGGGATTGCCCATTGCATTGGAATTTGCAAAAAAAATATCCGTCATTGGTTTTGATATTAATGCAAAGCGGATTGAGATGATGAAGAAGGTATTGATCCGAGTAATGAATTGGAAAAAGATGCATTTGAAGGTTGTGATATTACTTTTACCAATTCATTGGATGTATTAAGAGAAGCAAATTTTTTTATTGTTGCTGTTCCTACACCTGTTGATGAACATAATGTTCCTGATCTTATTCCGGTACAAAAAGCATCTGAAACAATTGGTAAAGTGATCAAGAAAGGAGATTATGTGGTGTTTGAATCAACCGTGTATCCCGGTTGTACAGAAGAAGATTGTTTGCCGATCATTGAAAAATTATCAGGATTAAAAAATGTCACTGATTTTAAAATTGGTTATTCTCCCGAAAGAATTAATCCGGGAGATAAAACAACATACACTAGCCAAAATTATAAAAGTAGTTTCTGGTTGTGATGCAGAATCGCTGGAAGAAATTGCAAAAGTATATGAACTGGTAGTAGAAGCTGGGTGTACACAGAGCATCTTCCATTAAAGTGGCAGAAGCAGCAAAGATCATTGAGAATACACAACGTGATCTGAATATTGCATTGATGAATGAGCTTTCCATCATTTTTGATATGATGGATATTAATACATATGAAGTACTGGAAGCTGCAGGTACCAAATGGAATTTTTTAAAATTTCAACCCGGATTTGTAGGCGGACATTGTATTGGTGTTGATCCTTATTATCTTACTTATAAAGCAAAGGAACTGGGTTATGATTCACAGGTAATTTTAGCCGGACGAAATATCAATGATAATATGGGAAAGTATGTAGCCAAAAAAGTGATTCAGCATATTATCAAGAACAGTCGGTGATGTAAAATCATCCAAAGTGCTGGTAAAAGGAGCCACGTTTAAAGAAAATGTAAGTGATATACGAAATTCAAAAGTAGCGATGTGGTAAAAGCACTTAAAATCTTATTATGTGAATGTAGATGTGGAAGATCCTTATGCTGATTCAGATGAATTGCAACATGAATATGGATTTGGATTGGTCAAATAAAATTGCCAATGATTATGATGCCGTTATTATTACTGTACCGCATCAGGATATATCTGACACTGGATGATAATTATTTTGCTGGCATTACAAAACCACATGCGCTGATCGCTGATCTGAAAGGAATTTATCGGAATAAAATTACTAACAGAAATTACTGGAGTTTATAATATGCCATTTCATAAAACAGATATTCCCGGATTACTTGTTTTTGAACCAAAAGTGTTTGAAGACAGCCGGGGTTATTTTTTTGAATCATATAATGAAAAAATTTTTGCAGCAGGAGGGTATTGATATATCGTTGGGTGCAGGATAATCAATCTTCATCTTCTTATGGGGTGATCCGCGGATTGCATTACCAGTTAACTCCTTATGCACAGACCAAACTTAGTCAGGGTTTTGCAGGGAAAATCCTTGATGTGGTTGTTGATATTCGCAAAGGTTCACCATCCTTTGGCAAAAGCTTTTAGCATTGAATTGTCCGCAAAAATCAAAAAACAATTATTTATTCCTGCAGGGTTTGCTCATGGATTTTCTGTATTGAGTGAAAAAGCGATAGTACTTTATAAATGCGATGATTTTTATAACAAAGAAAGCTGAAGCAGGTATTCGTTATAATGATCCGGCATTGAATATTGACTGGAAAATACCAGCGGATAAAGCAATTGTTTCTGATAAAGATATACGTCTTCCTTTGTTAGCAGATTGTAAAAATAATTTTGTGTTTTAAAGATAATGACAGCTAATCCAAAAATACTGGTCACTGGTGCCAATGGTCAGTTGGGAAAAGAACTAAAGAGTTCTGTCTGCTTTTTATCCACAATTTGATTTTATTTTTTTTTCAAGAGAAGATTTGCCAATTCATCATTTTGAATTGGTAAGAAATTCTTTCAAAGCATATCATCCGCAGTATTGTATTAATTGTGCTGCTTATACGGCTGTTGATAAAGCTGAATCAGAAAAAGAATTGGCTTTTCAGATAAATGGTGAAGCAGTAGGAGTATTGGCAGCTGTTTGTAAAGAATATCAATACAAGTTTATTCATATTTCTACCGATTATGTTTTTGATGGAACAGCTGCTATTCCTTATAAAGAAGATTCGCCAACCAATCCGGTAAATGTTTATGGTGCATCAAAATTGGAAGGAGAGAAGCAGGCATTGCAATTTAATCCCGAATCTATTATCATCCGCACTTCATGGGTGTATTCTGAATTTGGAAAAAATTTTGTAAAGACAATGCTGAAGACTGATGAATGAAAAAGATGAGATCAATGTAGTGAATGATCAGATCGGTTCACCGACTTATGCAGCTGATCTGGCTGAAGCAATTTTGCAAATAATTGGCAGTTTCAATTGTCAATAGTCAATGGTCACATCCACGGAATTTATCATTTCAGCAATGAAGGCGTTATCAGCTGGTATGATTTTGCTTTGCCATTAAAGAGATACTAAAAATACCTGTAAAATAAATCCCATTCCCACTTCACAATATCCCACACCAGCCAAACGACCTCCGTATTCTGTATTGGATAAAACAAAAATTCAAAAAACGTTTGGCATTCAACTAAAAGACTGGAAGGAAAGTCTTGCCATTTGTCTTGAGAAAATAGAAAAGCACAACAATTAAATCAATCCTTCGATTTGTTTCATCTTTGGTGGAATAGTTTTTCTTTCTTCAGCAATGTCTGATATATAGTATTCGGCGATATTTTGGCTAACCTGAATGCTTAAAACAATTGACCGAAAACGGTTTCGTAAATAAAGCCATTTCATTACGCCGGAGTTCTGGTAAAATGAAAGATATTAGATAATATAAATTCTTTGGAATCAATAACGAAAACCTGCTACATGAAATATATCCGGTCAACGATTAGTTTTTTTATTGCTTTATTATTTTCTGTTGTGCTAAAATCTCAGAGCCTGGTTCAGTATGTTCAGCCGCTATCCGGTATCTGGATGCAGGCGAAGATTCTATGCGTCCTACTCTTGGATCGGGTGTTGTGGAAGGACACTTCTTTCCCTCTGGCGATGGTCGCTGCGATGAAGTCAGCCGGTGGCGAGTAGTGCTGGAGGTGCGAGATTCCTTACAGCAGGTGCTTGCGCCACCACTGAGTCTGAGACATCTGTTGCGGCGGGGTCGTGCCATTGCTTTGGCGTTGCGCACAGGTCGCCGCAGTCGTCCCCTGCAATTGACCACCCTTCGCAGGCTCTTCACGAAAAGAAAATCTAAAAAATCTACCTGAATAGATGAAAAATTAGGGTTAACGCTTATGGCTCAAACACCCCCAAGGGAGCCGGGTAGACCCCGTCAGGCGTCTCCAGCTCGCCCTCTTCTCTGCTCTTCCCGGCTCTTCCCGGCTCTTCCCGACCCACTTACATACTCCCGTTTGCTCACGGTCAGGCGGACTACCAACTCCCGTTTGCTCCCGTTTACTCACGGCCCACCACCACCGAAACGGGACCAACCGCGAGCAACCGAGAGCAACCGCGAGCAAACGAGAGCAAAATCGCTTAGCGGATTAGCGTTCCCCTTTGCCGAGCCTGGAGCGGACCCCCAAAGTTCGGGAAGCAGTCCACAGCTCACAACACTATTTAACACTACGTCACGCGACTCAGACCAAATCACACCCCGGGCCTCCCTTGCGCGCGCGCGAGCCCGCTGCTGCCGCCCAGGCAGCCCTCTTCATTCCTCCGCTTCGGTCCTGGGAAAATCCGGCCATCACTCCCGGTCGGACAGACTCCCAACTCCAGATAGCTCCAGATCACTCACGCTCCACCGCCCCCCGAAACCCGAGTCAACTCGAGTCAACCCGAGTCAACTCGACTCAACTCGACTCAACTCGACCTTCCCCATTTATTCCCGTTGGTGCCCTCATCCGACCCGGGATGTAACGGCTCGTGTTACG
>CAVUXD010000004.1:0-489193 GCA_963745445.1 uncultured Bacteroidota bacterium | reverse complement strand
GTTACATACTATCCTCTACAAAAAGTACATCATTTCACAACGATCACGGGCAGCAGCCTTTACCTGGGCAATTCCGAATATTAACCCGACGATGAATGATAATGCCAAAGCCAGGTTGGCGAGCATAGCGATAATGTCGTTGGTCATAACCAAATATTTAATGTATAAAGGTAAAGATTGATCGTTTTTATTGAGCCATTTCTTTCGATTGAAGACATGTTCAGAGGATTAATTGATTCCGGTTTTGCAGGATTAAATACCAGCAACGGACAGAACAAACCGCTTATAAATCTATCAACTGCCCAAAGAGATTTTTTTCTAACTTAATAATCTAAATGAAACCCATATGGACGTCCAACTCGTCACTGGCAAGCCAGACACAACCGACCACCTCGTATTAACAACCACTTTCACACACGAAAATGTTTCTCCAAAGCCGCTCTTGCTGAAACAATTTCATGGGAAGGACAGCTTACCGGCACTTATGATGTGTTGCTTCAGTCGGATAAAGGCACTAAACGCCTTACACTCATAAAAGAGGGGCAACATTGGAGAGCAGGAGAAGAAATTGAACAGATCGGGATCATTTCGCAGGAAGTTGTTGATCTGCTTGGTGGAGTCATTGACAAAATTCGCAAGCGAAATAACTTATGACTTTGCCGTTTCAATGTATTGCAAATGAAAACATGTCAGAGATGATAATGGGTTTCTATCGGCTTCTTTTGCGTCCCGTTATTAATAATTAAATTGTAGAATGAACAGGTATGAGAAAATACCAATAATAGTGGTAAGCTTATTACTGATTTTTTATTCCACCCTCATCTTTTTGAACGAGTGGCTGCTTCTTGTTTATATGATCTTCATAGTATCACCCTTTTTAATTGGCTGGCTTGTTTATAGCACCATTCGTTATGAAGAATACAAGGGAAGGGAGCTGGAGAAAGATGAAGAATGGGGATATGCAGACAAAAGTGATCTGCATTCAATAGTAAAAAATGAAATTTGATAACGGGTTTGCTTTTATATTTTTTTGATGATCTTAAAAGTTAATTTTTAGTTACCATAGTTACTCCAAAGCGAAGACAAGCCCGGAAAAAAAAATAATTTAGTTTTATTTTATTCAATTAAATAGTAGGTACATGAAAAAAAAGCTACCTGTTAATACCATCTTTACTGATATTGGTGGTGTGCTGCTTACTAATGGTTGGGACCGTGGCTGCCGCAGAAGAGGCTATCGACCTTTTTAAACTCGATCCCGAAGAAACAGAAGAACGTCATCATCTTACTTTTGATACTTATGAAGAAGGTAAAATCAGCCTGGATGAATACCTTGACACGGGTAGTATTTTATAAAAAACGATCATTCAGCCGGAAGCAGTTCCGGCAGTTTCATGTACGATCAATCAAAACCTTATCCCGGATATGCTGGCGCTGTTGATCCGCGGTTAAAAAGGAAATACCTGGGCTGAAAGTAGCAGTGATCAGCAATGAAGGACGGGAATTAGCGAATATCGTATCAAAGAGTTTAAGCTTAATGAACTGGCTGATTTTTTTATTGTTTCCAGTTTTGTTCATTTCAGAAAACCGGATACTGATATATTCCGAATTGCATTGGATACAGCCCAGGTGAAACCGCAGCAGGTAGTGTATATTGAAGACAGGGCCATGTTTGTGCAGGTAGCAGAAACTCTCGGCATACACGGCTTGCGCCATATTGATCATAAGGCCACTCAGAAAAGGTTAGAAAAGATGGGACTTAAATAAATAGCAGCTGAATTACATTTTTCTACATCATTATTCTTCGTGTGTGCATGTACTAAGCTAAGAGATAAGCTTACATATTTCAAGTAAAAACCAAACTCATCTGTTACAAAGCATTAGTTAGGAGGAATATGTACAGATTGTTTTGATGATATACAATTGCTTTTGAATTATCAATTTTCAAAACTTTCTGTTGCAGCCAGCAAAGTAAGCCCAATGATAAAGGAAAAAATAAACAATATCACAAGTATAAGTACCATATACAATAATTTTAGAAAATTATTTAATCTAAAATTTCTTTCACTTCACATAATAAAAGTATTTACTTATCCCGGTAATAAAAATGACCGCTGTCAGTATTTAAGGTGCTGTACGTCTGTTTTGATAAAGGGAGCTTACTTTCTAAAGAGGAATGACTTTTTCTAATAACAGCTTTTGAGCCGTAGATGATTCTCCAATAAAAAGGGATATGTTATCAAATACAAGGCCGAATACCCTACCAGCCGTAGACAGAGGTTGAGAAGCAGATAAGAATCAGGCCTGAGGAATGTTATGATCAGTAACTTTATCAATGAAATAAAAATTCATCAACGAGATCAAAGCGATGAATCTTTAAAAATGGTCATCAATAAATATTTCAATAATCAATTATCTCTTTTATCTAAATACACAGCAATGAAACTTATTTTATCTTTTTCTGCAATTATTATTTTCTTCTTGCCACTTACTTTTTTTGCGCAGGATAATCTTATAAGCCATCAAATCGATAATTTTAAATCCTTACAAAAAGTAGATCACGGAGTAAATATTAAAACAATTGATAATGAAGAAGTGCAGATAAGGATTTATTCTCCAACTATTGTGCGGATAAGGATTGCAGCTTCCGGTTTGTCCAGTGGTTATTCCTATGCAGTGGTTCAGGATGCAGGCGCTGAGTTTAAAACTATTGTTACTAACACCAGCGATATTACTCTTGTAACTGATTCACTAAAAATTGTAGTTCAGAGAAATCCGTTGCGTATAGATTTTTTTAATACACAGGGACAATGGCTGGATGGAGACGCAACTTCATTTGGTATATCATGGCAGGGAACAGAAATAACCAGTTACCGCAAACTAACAAGTGATGAAAAGTTTATTGGGCTTGGAGAGAAAACAGGTCCGTTAAACAGGCGTGATCAATCCTATGTACATTGGAACACGGATGCGCCGGGTTATGGGGAAAACCAGGATCCGTTATATTCCACCATGCCTTTTTTCATGGGCATTCATTCCAACAGTTTATTTGGTATTTTTTTCGATAACAGTTATAAATCATTTTTCAATTTTGGCGGTTCTACTGATGGCACTATGTATTCTTTTGGTGCTGACGGAGGCGATATGGATTATTACTTTTTCGGAGCATCAACTGTTACCAACATAATAAAAGATTATACCTGGCTGACGGGCCGGATGAATATGCCTCCGTTGTGGAGTCTTGGCTATCAGCAGTGCCGTTATAGTTATATGAGTCAGCAACAACTATTGGAAGTTGCCCGGCGTATGAGACGGGATACCATACCCTGTGACGTAATGTACTGTGATATTGATTATATGAACGGATACAGAATATTCACCTGGAATCCTGAAACGTTTCCCGATCCTAAAGAAATGACGGATGCTTTGAAAGCAATGAATATGCATTTAATAACTATCATAGACCCCGGTATTAAAATTGATTCGAATGATTACCAGCCATACCTTACCGGTTTGCAACATCATTATTTTGTCCGCTATCCCGATGGACAACCTTATATCGGGAGTGTTTGGGCAGGCAGAAGTCATTTTCCTGATTTTACAAGAGAAGAAGTGAGGAAGTGGTGGGGAGAAAATTTTAAAGCGTTAGTGGATAAAGGCGTTACTGGTTTTTGGAATGACATGAACGAACCCTCTGCCTGGGGACAAACTATTCCGCCATTGGTTGAGTTTGGCGAGGGAGAAAATATTGTCACTTTAAAAAAAGCAAGAAACATTTATGGAATGCAAATGGCAAGAGCTACGTTTGAAGGGACCAAAGAATTATTAAATGGTAACCGGCCTTTTGTATTAGCACGGGCCGCTTATTCCGGCATTCAGCGTTACTCTGCAATGTGGACGGGTGATAATAATCCAACCGATTCCCATATGTTATTAGCTTACCGGTTAATTAACAGTATGGGATTGACTGGTGAAGCTTTTGACGGTGTGGATATTGGAGGCTTTACAGGAAATCCTACTCCTGACCTGATGGTTCGATGGATGTCGTTAGGTGTTTATACTCCATTGTTCCGCAATCATACTGCAAAAGGAAACACTTCTCATGAACCCTGGGCATGGGGTGAACGAAATGAAACTTTTATCCGTCACTCTATACAAACACGTTATCGCCTGCTGCCATATCTGTATTCTTCTTTTTATGCAACTCATTTAACAGGAATTCCGGTTAACCGTACATTGGCCATTGATTATACATATAACGAAAGGGTGTATGAAAAGCGGTTTGAGAATGAATTTTTATTTGGTCCTTCTATGTTGGTAGCTCCTGTTGCCAGCACCGTCAATGCAGAGCAGGTGTACCTGCCTGCCGGAGAGTGGTATCGTTTTGGTGCTGATAAAAAATATACCGGTGATACTATCATTTGGGCAGCAGCTCCATTGAATGATTTACCGGTATTTATCAAAGCAGGGGCTATTATTCCTATGCAAAATGTAGTACAGAGTACGGCAGACAAAGGGGATGGGATCATGTACCTGAACATTTGGTACGGTAATGCTGTTAATAGTTTTGCTTATTATGAAGATGATGGGAATACTTACCAATATGAACAGGGAAAATATTATTTAAGAACTGTTGCATTTAATCCGCTGGAAAATGAAATTTCATTAGAACCGGCAGAAGGAAGTTATGCATCAAAATTTCATGATGTGCATTTAATACTCCACGGATTTCCGGAAGGGAAAAAATTTACTATGAACGGCCAATCCATAAAGGCCGAAGGAACAGCAGGAAAGCAATCAATTGATTTCAGTAATTCAAATGGAAAAATTTCAATTAAATGGTGATGTGATGCATCAAAATGAACCGGGACAAGTTGTGACCGGCAATGGAGAAGAATAATTTTATTTAGCTAAATCGATTCATAAGGAAACGAATCAAAACTTTGCGTTCCCGTCCCGATAACCATCGGGACGAGATGTTTCCGAACATTACAATATCGCCTAAGCAATAAAATATTCTTTCGAAGCGGTAAGTACAAGCTTCGAAGAGCCTGAACGAATTGTAAACTTAATGTTGAGAGTGCAATGCAACCCTGTTCCCTTCAGTATCTGCAAAGAAAGCCATGTATCCTATTTCAGGACCGATCTCAGTCTTTGGCATTATTATTTTTCCCCCCATAGATTCAATTTTTTCTAAAACGGAATCCATAGATGGATTAGCATTAAGATATATCACAGCTCCACCCTCGCAGGGAGTATGCATGGCACCTTGCACCAATGCGCCAGAAGCTTTACCACTTCCATTTTCGTAAGGGAAAGATGCCATTTTCATTCCCGTCATTTCCATTTCGTTCATGTGAATGCTGAAAATTACCTGGTAAAAATGTTTGGCCCTTGGCATGTCACTAACAGGAATTTCAAACCAGTTGAGACTATTAGTTGTTGTGTCCATAGTTTTAATAATTTTTGAGCAAGTTAGATTTCTAATGTTACTGGATATTTACAATTAGCTGAATTAACAAAAATTTTTTGCAGTAATTGCTTAGCGATATCAAGCAGCGTGGATCAGATAATAAATATCCACAATGGATTATGAAATTGTTACGGGGAGGTTACTACAATGTTAGAATGCACAACTTTTTTATTCTTATTCACAGGATTCCCAAATTTATTACACATTTTCATCTATATGTACTGCATACAGAAACGCTGATGGGACAAAACGACGGCGAAATGTCATTCAACTAAATTAGTTCGTTCAGATAGGAGACAAGACAACAAAAATAGATATGACATAAGTCAAAGACTTGCTTCAGCGGTAATGAACAACCAAAAAAGCAAAAGGCGAAGCTATTTCAACTTCACCTCTCCGGCTTTAACAGTCTTTTGCACAAGCATCGCTATGCATGAACTTCTTCCATTTGTCCGAGCAACACATAGTGTGCAGGAAAGAGTGTTGGCTGAGGAACATTTACCCCGAGCTTTTCAAAGATCGGCATCAATGTTTTGCCGAACTCAGCAAATGCTTCTGGTGATTCCCAAACATCCACCACCATCCAGTTGCCATTTGGTTTTTTAAAGCCAACATGCGAGATCAAACCTTTGGGATGTGACCGACCGGCGGCTCTTAGTTCACCCCATACGTGGTCAAAGTCTTCCGCGGTAAAACCGGGAGCATCGAATAAAACTACTGGTTGTTCCATATTATTTGGTTTTGATTGAGAGATCTGAAGTTTAAATTTTATCCGTCACAGGATGCTCAGCAGGATATTTCTTAGGGGGAATACAAAGGTATAGACATATTTCCGGCCAAAGTGGTCACTGGATTATGATGTAATTGTTAACTGTTGTTTCTGAAAAGCCGAAGACTTAGCGCAACAGTTACGATTTTTTTAGAGTCCCATCAAAGACTTGCAGCACCAGGGCTTGGATGTGAAGACCCCGGCGGACATAAGTACGATAGTCCCTTTATTTTGTCCGTAGTTTATTTGTATTGCTGAATGCAACTGCCTTTGTATTCATCAATACTCTGTCTGATACTCCATTTTTGACAAGGCACACTTGGTAAGTCAGTTCATTATTATTGTCAGCTGTTTTCAGTGCAGTAATACCGTACAGATCGGTGCCATAATTATTTATTGCACTTGTGATCACATCTTCCGGTACGAATGTATTGATCACCGGCAGTGCTTCCATAAAATTATCATTCCTTTCAAGATACCAGGGTTGTGTGTTGTAATAAACATGTATCAACCGGTTGCTGTCATTTTTATAAATGGCACACCACCAGTCGTTCATTGCTTCCCATGACATTACTGTAACATCCCGATGAGTGGCCGCAAAACTGGAACTTATTGAAGCCGGGGGATCTTTAGTTGCAGCAGATTTTTCAATTATAGGAGTTTGCGCATTCACTATATATACTGCGGTCAATAAAATTACCGCCAAAGATATTTTTTTCATAATCCTTGCTTTAATGATGAACCAAATTGTTATCTCTTTGCAGTGATACAAGAATGATGCCTGTGTATTTGAGGAATGTTATCGCAAATGAATGTGTGACTTATAAGTTGAAAAAAAGAAAAATGTTTTTGAGAGAGATTTCTATTTCTAAATGAGTCTTTGCAGAAACTCGTTGTTTCTATTTACTACACGGATCTGCAAGCAAACTTACCGTCGAAATTTATTGTAGAATTTCTATTCAGCTAGATCGGTTCGTGAGGGCCCGCCTACCGGTAGGCAGGCGCAAACCAAGGCTTAAAGAATATTGCTGATTAACTTTCATTTTCTTTAAGCCATTTAAGAACAGAGATCTCACTTTTAGCTTCTAAAGGCAATTGATTTATCAGTATGTCTTCAACGTGAACCCCATTATTTACAGTAAATCCTTCTGTCAGCGAAGCATAATGATTAATCAGAAACAACATTTGATTACCATTGTACCGGTTAAAAAGACGGCGGCTCGGATCTCCCGTAAAAGTTGGCTCATCTGGCCAGCTATAATTATTATTGCGGTTAAGTTGTTCTTTCAAGAAATGCATTCCTACAAGATAAACTATTATTACCATGCTCCCCGAATGCATGGCCATATTGTGGTTTCCTTACCTAATGTTTTTTTTACCGGAAACTTAATTATATGCAGCCATTAATTTCTCCGATAGTGACGAGGCTTTAAGGGTTTTTCATTGAGTTGGAGAAGATCATTAAATTCTGATTCTAATGAATATAAAAGCGAAGGTAACCGGCCAACAGTTATTTTCCAGGTGCCTTCTTTATTTGTATGCATTCTGTATTTGATTTCCGCATCATTAAGTTTAACTGAAATATGATACCAGGCATCAAAACTTGAAGCAAGTACTCTTGAAAACTCAAATTGATGGCCCCTGAATGTTTTTACAAAATAATCTTGCATAATAAAAAGCCTGATTGAGCTAATCAAAAAAGCCAACCTGTAATGTAACCTATTAAAACGGTTATCTGGGAAATATAAAGAGCTTCGTTCAGATAGGAATCAGTACGTTCGGAAATACTAATCTCTTTTGTCCCAAACAACAGCTCCTGACCTGGGATTGTGTATAGGAGGAACACGTTGCGTCGAACTAAATTTCAAAAGAACTGATCATATCAATCGGTATGATATCTTTTACTCCGTTGACGATGTTATCAGCAACAATGGGTCGGGAACACCAACCACGCCGGAATGATGCGTAACTTAGCAGCAGGTATTTTGACCTTATGCAATTCTTTGTAGATAAAAATTCAATTGTCAGAAAGATCTGGGGTAAAAGCGATACTGTATTTTTTATTTTTGCAGGTGCAGCTGCTGAGTTTGCCCTTAATAAAGCTGTCGATTGGCTTTACTTTACCGGCAAGCTGCCTTCCGATCCGATAGGCAGATTATTCTCCACGGTCAGGTATGCAAGAAGAATTGTTTTCTCTTCAATGGATGAAGCCAATGAAGCAATTGACACTATACGAAACATACATACTGCAGTAGAACAAAACCGTGGCGCCGCAATACCTGATTGGGCTTATCGTGATGTATTGTTCATGCTGATTCATTATTCCATTGCATCGTACGAGCTGCTTGAAAAAAAATTAAGCAAGGAAGAAAAAGAAGAAGTGTATCATGTTTTTTATCGTCTCGGCGCAAGGATGGGATTGAAGGAGTTACCGCTTACTTATACCGAATGGCTGCCTGTAAGAGAAGCGCATTTGATGAATGACCTTGAAAAGAGTAAACACAGTGTTGATCTTTTTAAGCAATATAAAAAACACCTGGGCGCCATGCGCTACAAGGTATTGATAGAAGGGCAGAAATTAGTAGTACCCCGCAGGGTAAAAGAGTTGTTGAATTTTAATGGTGTTTCTATGCTTGCACCTGTAGTGCCGCTGTATAAAGTCAGCAGGCTGATGAAGATGGATTGGCTGCTTAGAAATATTTTACTTCCATCCGACTATAAAGATCAGATCAACAAACTGGATGTGCATTCGGATTAAAAGCGAATAGTAGGGAGATAAATTTTTAAGCAGTTGCTCGTTTTCCAAATGAAAGTAAAAGCCTGACATTTTTAACGGCATCAATAAAGATAGCCCGTGATAACAGCAACAATGACGTAGTGACCACTGCAGATAACAGGGAACATAATTTGAAAAGAATATTTATCTTGCTTCGACAAAAACCAATCAAGATGAAAAAGACGAAAATGCCTATCTGGTTAAGAATACTTTTTGCAATAATCGGGATAATACTGATGATCTATGGAATAAAAACAATTATTGCAGGAGCTTCCGGAAAATAAGCCTGGGCTATATTGCCGGGAATATTTCTATAACCGTTGTCTGCTTTCCTAGTATGGCCTTATAAAAAATGGTTGACTTATCCGGTCAATCCAACAAGCTCAGTGTCCTCGCAAAGACATTTCAGGAGTGCCTTTTAGTTTTGTACTTTCCATTCTTTGGGCGCCTTAAAATCTTTCCTGCCTTTGCCATGTGGCGGTACTGGTACCCTTGATTGAATGGTATCATATTTTTCTACTTCATGCAATAGGTCAGAATAAATATTTTCGTTTTGCTGTTTTACAGTTGTAGTCTCATCCGGATCAGCTGCAATTTTGAAGAGCATATCTTCACTGAGTTTCATTCTTGGATTCCCTGCATTGGCTTTTATAAGTTTCCATTGGTTAGTGACCATGCTTCCATGGCCGAGATAAAAATGCCGGTCAATAGATACCACTTTTTTCCGGAGGTAAGGTAAAAGACTGATCCCATCCAAAGGATTTTTTGGAGTAGCTGTCACACCGGCAATATCACAGATAGTAGGCAGCAGGTCCACATAACCCATCACCTGGTTCGATGTCCAGCCTCCTTTAAAACCATCAGGCCATTTTATAATAGCCGGAGTTCTTACTCCGCCTTCCCATTCCTGCACTTTATAACCACGCAATGAACCGTTCGATCCGCCGCCACCTTCAAGAGCTCCATTATCACTTTGAAAAATAACAACAGTGTTCTTATCGATCTTTAATTCTTTCAGCAGGTTCAATATTTTTCCGATACCCCTGTCCATGCATGTTACCATGGCTGAATAAGTTTGTCGTTTTGTGTTACCGAGTCCTTCTGTTGGTATTAAGCCGGATTCATCATCATCTATTTTTCCGCTTGTTGATTGAGTGCTGTAAGATGGTTTGTTTTTATCATATCCATATAAGAGCAGGTCTTCTGTTTTTGCCTGCAGCGGTTCATGTGGTGCGTTGTAAGCTATATAAAGAAAAAAAGGTGATTCAGCATTATATTTTTTAATGCAACGAATAGCTTCATCAGTGATCAGGTCCGTAGAATATCCTTTATCATATGATGATTGATCATCATTGTGCCAATCCAGTTCTCCAGATCTTTTGTGAGTGAAATAATCAATTTCGCCTGTATAAAAACCATAGAAATGGGTAAACCCTTTATGTAAGGGAAGGTATTCCGGCTTCAGCATTCCCAAATGCCATTTACCAATTATAGCCCTGTTCTTATAACCGGCTGTAGCTAACAGTTGCGGGATACATTGTTCAGAACTGTCTATCCCAAAAATTTCCCACGGACGTATTACGGTCTGCCGTATTCCAAAACGATTTGGATACCTGCCTGTAAGTATTCCGGCTCTTGTGGGTGAACAGATGGGAGCGCTGTAATAGCGATTTAAATTCACACCTTCCTTTGCCAGTTGGTCAATGTTAGGTGTTTTGATTTCACTTCCATGATAACCGAGGTCTCCCCATCCAAGGTCATCAGCAATAATAAGAATGATATTAGGTTTTTTACTTTTCTGGGCGTTGGAAATAAATGGTACAAAGAATAACACAAGAAGAAAGAACCGGCTTGCTTTATAAAACTTCATAATAACAGGATTAGTGTTAGGACGTTTGAAGTAATGAAATAAATTTTTAAAAAAGGGTATAATTGACGAAAACGTTTTCGTTGAAAGACATTTACGCCGTTGCTGTTTGAATTTAATAATAAATTTTTCTAAACAAGTCTCCGCAGGGACTCGTTGTTCTTCATTTATTGCGCCGGATCCTTGCTACTGCACAAGGCAGGGGAGAGACTCGGGAAATAATAGAAAGCGCTATATTATTTTCCCGGAATGGATGGTCTTACTTCTATTTTGCTGGGCAACGTTCGTGGATTCATATTCAGAAGGTCGGTTACTATCTGACCGATATCTTCCGGTTGTATCTTCCACACATCTGCTGCGTTAGGAATATGGTTATTAAAATGAGTAGCCACTGAGCCGGGCATGACCGTAGTGACTTTAATTCCCTGCTTTCTCAGGTCGAGCATAATAGCTTGCGTAAATCCTACCAACCCGAATTTGCTTGCATTGTAAGCAGCGCCGTTTTCAAAAAAGTTGATGCCGGCAAGACTTGCGATAGTAATGATATATCCTTTGGATTTCTTTAATGCCTTAAGACTTGCCTTTACACTATTGAAAACACCGGTGAGGTTAGTGTCAATGGTTTCTTTCCACTCTTTTTCAGTCAGACTTTCAATATTTGCAAAATGACCTACACCGGCATTGGCAACTAATACATCCAGTTTTCCGAAATGATCAATCACTGCTTGTACAGCCTTTGTTTCAGAAGCAAGTGAACTTACATTGGATTCAAGCGCTAAAACCTTAGAAGGATCTTTGCTTAATGATTCAGTGGCCTGCTTTGCAGCGTTGCTGGTTCTGCTGCTGATGGCCACTCTCATACCATTATCCAGTAAAGTTTTAGCAATACCATATCCTATGCCTTTGCTTCCACCTGTAATGTAGGCTACTTTATCTTTTAAGTTGTTCATAATGGTCTATAAAATTTAATCGAATATCTTCTAAACAAAATTTTCCTTTGCTTGTTCAAAATAAATGAATTAATTCTTTTGTCATCAAATATCTTTTAAAAGAGACAAAGTCAGGAAGTAAAAATATTTTGTTTTTAGCAACGTCCTCAACCAACACACATAGCCGGGGAGAGACGTTGCGGGAAAGAAGCCTGTAACCTTTTTTCAAAGTATTCGTCAAATGAAATAATCTGCACAAACCAACAGAATAGATAATTTCCTATTTACCAAATAATAAAATTATGAAACGAAAACATTTGATCCTTGCACTGCTTTGCTTTTTCATCTCTTTTGCCTGCCTGGCGCAGCAAACGCCGCCGGTAAACTATGGAAACAATCCACAAGCCGGCAACTATTTTAATAATAACGGGGTAAAGATTTATTATGAAGTTTATGGAGAAGGCAAGCCGGTAGTAATACTGCATGGTAATGGCGGTTCTATCGGGGGCAGGGCTGCTTTCATCGAAGAGTTCTCAAAAAAATATAAAGTGATCGCATTCGATAATCGTTGTCATGGAAAATCCGGTTGCCCGGCAGGTGATCTTACCTACGAACAAATGGCGGATGATGTAGACAAAGTTTTGCAGCACCTCGGTATTGACTCCGCCTATGTCTGGGGTCATAGCGATGGAGGTATTGTCGGGTTGTTGCTCGCCATTCATTATCCTGATAAAGTAAAAAAATTGCTGGCCAGCGGAGCCAATCTCCGGCCTGATACCACAGCAATAGAACCCGATCTGTTTCCTTTATTGGATGTAATGGAAAAGCAGGCCAAAACAGATAGCATTCGTTACAAACAATTCTTATTACTGGTGCAACAACCGCATATTCCTGTAACTGATCTTCAGAAAATAAAAAGCGATGTTCTTATTATGGCTGGCGACAGGGATGCGATCCGTATTGAGCATACATTGGAAATATTCAAAAATATTCCTGGAGCATTGTTATGTATTTTGCCCGGCACCACTCATTTTGTTTATGCTGACCGGACACAATGGTTCAAAGAAATATTGTATGATTTTTTTGATAACCCTCCCCGCCGCACCACTACGGTGGAACTAATGACCGGGTCCATCAAAAAATAAATTGATGTTGTAGCCAGCTGCATTGCTAATATCAGCTTCTGTTGCGTCGCACTCTTGTGCTGCATTAATTCTATCCAGCTAAATCGGTTCGTGAGGATAGGAACTAAGGCTGAAAGAATACTAAGAATGTACAGAATGAATTTTATGCGCCAGCTTTTCTTTTATCAACTTTTCCATTTTATGATGCATGGGAACCAGTATGGCTGCCACACCAACGAGTATCAGCAGCATATACACGGGGGTATGATGCGTCCATTTTTCAATATAAGGATGAATGAAAAGAGAAGTGAATTCAAAAATGAGTAATAAAGCCACCACTCCAAAAAATTCAATTGTATGCGGTTTTGTTTTCCGCCTCACCAGCAGCAAGAAAAACAAAATGAACGTAATGATGAAAGCAGTGATACCGAAGAGTTGCAAATTATTTTTTCTTTCCTCTTCCGCTCTTAGTCTTTCTTCTTCTTTTTCCTGCTGGCGGATTTTTTCCTGGAAGGAAAGATTTTGTATCTGTCTTATTTTTTCAGCGCTGAACAACGAATCTTTTGTTGCCATGGTGAGCTGCTGATAAGCAAAAGCGCTGTCGTATCTTTTATTGTCTTTGTAAAAATCGGTCAAAAAAATACTGGTGTTGTAAATATGTTTTGTAAAACCATCATTTTCCGCAATGGTCAAAACCAATCTGGAGTAATACAAGCATGAATCCGAAAAGCCTTCTTTTCTAAAAAGTCTTGCCATTCCCAGGTAAGTATCGCATTGCACATCTTCATCCTGCGCTGTTTGTAAGAAAGGAATAGAAGAACGGTAATAGTTCATGGCTAATGCATTTTGCCCTATGCTTGACTGGATCTCTCCCAGATTACTCAATGAAGTGCCAATCATGTCTGTGTCTTTCGCCTGCATAGCTAATTCATTACTCTGTCGTGTATATATACCGGCAGAGTCAAATATTTTCAGTTTGTAATAATCGTCGCCGAGGTTCAGCAACTGAACACTCATTGCTCTTTTGTTGCCCATTTTCCCTGCCATTTCTGTTGCCTGTGACGCATATTCCAATGCATGACGGTATTCTCCCTGCTCTGCGTACACCGTTCCGATAGCGCCGGTACATCTTCTGATACCGTTTGCATCTTTCAGCGTTTCATAAATTTTCAATGCAGCAAAATAATTTTCCAGTGCTGCGGGATAGTTGCCCAAATTATCATTAGCATCTGCAATTCCTTCCAGGCAGGAAACTTCACCTTTCTGAAAATTAATTTGCCTGGAAAGAGACAAGCCTTCCATATTCAACAATAATGTAGTGTCCGGTTTTGAATACAGATAGTTCCGGGCAAGACGGAACAGTGTATTCACCCGGCTGGTATCTTTTTTCCCGGTTTGAAGTATTTGTTTGAGACTATCTGTTTTGTTGATCTGTGCATCCGCAATTAAACAAATGCAAAGCAGGAGAGGAGCGATTATTTTTTTCATGTAAAAATATGAGTGAGAAAGTTAAGTATAATTTGTTTTTGGTAAGAAGTTACGCCGTGTCGGGTGTTTTCACTCGTCATCATCTTGTAGTTAAATGTGGTCGGTGGAAGATACTTCGACAAGCTAAGTACACCGACCACGGTCCCGATAGCTATCGGGATTGTTTTTTCGGAACACCTGCCAAGGCGGAACAACAAGCATCATTTAATACAATGATCCGGGTCATTATATTAATGAAACATCTTCCCATACCTTAGTGGCTGATAGCAATGGAACCACAAAAGATACTTACAAAAGAACAAGGAGTAACTTTCTCAAGATCCAAAAAATATTTCTATATTTTTACGATCCTCGTTTTTGGATTTATCATTTATTACTTCGCAGAGATCAAAGGTGATATAAAACTCTTTATAAGAGTACATCCGGCCTGGCTGGCCCTGGCGATTGCTGCACAGTCGGGAACCTACTTATTCAACTCAATTATCTGTCGCGGCTTATTGCGGACATTTGCCCCCCGATCTCATATTGCTATTAAAGAATTATTCCAGGCCAGCATTGTGGCCCTCTTTATTAATCAAACCATCCCAAGCATCAAGCTGAGCGGTAATATTTATTTTTTTAATTTTCTGAAGAAGAGAGGGGTTGCTGAAGAGAGTGCCTTCTCTTTATTATTGCTTGAATTGCTCACTTTTTATACTGCAGTTGTTTGCATTATTCTTATCCTTCTGTTCATCTGTCTTTTTTTGAAGGCAATACCTCTGTATTTTACATTCATTTTTTTAGGTGGGCTTGTTGCCTTTGTATTTTTCGCATTGCTGATGGGATTGTTGGGGAGGGGGAAAACAGTCCGTTCATTGCTCAAAAAATTGGCACGCATCCGATTCCTGAAAAAGAGCATCAGTAAGTTTGATACAATACACTTTGACGGGATCAAAAATCCATGGCGGGTATACAAAGAGCATCCGCCGGTTGTTATTATGACGATCATTTTTCACAGTTGTGTCTTTCTTGCGGATTCACTTACAGTGTTTGCACTCTTTCATGGACTGGGCGTGATGCTGTCATTTCTCTCGGTGCTTGTTGGGCTGGTCCTGACGAAAATTATTTCCTTATTGCCATTTACCCCCGGTGCATTGATTCTTTACGAAGGGAGCATGACTTTCTTTTATGTACATTTTGGAGTGCCGGTTGCTGTGGCTGCGGTTGTCACACTATTATTCCGGTTCCTTTCATTTTGGCTTCCGATACCTGTTGGTTTTTTTCTTTATCGAAGGTTGCAAAATTCTTACGCAATCAATAAACCCGGCACCCGGTAGTGGGCCAAATTAAAAAAATTAAAAAGTTTACGTTATGGCAGATGTTTTTCTTTCACCCACCACTAATCTATAAGGCTCGTGTGGTCGGTGGAAGATAATTCGACCGCCGATTTTATCGGGGCAATCAAGCTCAGTATGGACCAAGGCGTGCTGTTTTTGTGGAATACCTGCCAAGGCGGAGCATTATTAAATTGCTTGAAGCGATAAAATAAGCTTACGAAGCTGCAAGCTTCGAAGAGCTTGAGAAAGATATCGGGGATAAAAACAATTAAAAAAGTATACTTTTTTAATTAGATTAGTTTTATTATTAACTATCAAAAACTAAACTTTTATGAGAAAGATTATCCTTCTTTTAGCATCATTGTTATTTTTGACAGCTTCGTATGCCGCATTAAATATATTGCATCCAACTCTTAAGGCTTCAGAAGTATTTTTCCCAATTGGGAAAAATGGTAAAAAGATTTCACTGATGGAACTCTCACAAATAAGCATAAAAGATTTTCAGGGTCTCACCGAACAAAAAATGAATTTTTTTGAACGGCTGGGTTTTAAAATGGCTCAAAGAAAATTAAGAAATAATATTAATCCGGATGGCACTTTCAATAAAAAGAGACTGGAAAAATATTTTACACAACAGGAAGGCAAAGGCAGCTCTGCAGTTGGGGGGTTTGCTCTCGGTTTCTTTTTTAGTTTAATCGGAGTATTGGTCGCATATGTTATCAACGATAAACACAGGAAAAATAGAATAAAATGGGCATGGTTTGGATTTGGTGCGTTCATTGTGCTTTTTCTTTTAATTTTTCTTATTGAGGTGGCTGTCAATGGATTTTATGTTTGATGATTATTTTGCTTACTAGCAATGTCTCCGAAGGGACACGAAGGTGTTGTTGCGATTACGCCTTGTCTAGCAAGCGAAGACACGGCTGGAACAAGGAACTGATCTTTCTAATATATTTGTACTCAAAAAAAATAAAATGAAAGATATTTTCTTATTTGCATCCATCACATTTGGAAGCGGACTGCTGTTTACTAACATTTACACTTCCATCATTGATGCAAAATCATGGGGAGCGGACTTACCGCACTCCATTGAGACGGCAAGGCAGTATTTCAAATCAACAAACCCGGGAAAATTTTTTAGACTATTTGCTCCAATTAATCTGATATTAGCTTTGGTCACATTGATCTTGTTTTGGAGAGTATCTGCAGAAGTCAGAACTTTTCTTGGTGTAGCGCTTGCATTATATGTATTAGTTGACGTATTCACATTTGCTTACTTCTACCCAAGGAATGACGTTATGTTTAAGAAAGCACCACTTACTGATGTTGATGCTATCCAAAAAGCATGGAAAGGATGGAATTCCATGAACTGGCCAAGGTCATTTATTATTCTTGCTGGTATAATATTTTCTTTTTTGGCATTATATACTATTTACCATAAACAATAACTTCTACTCAGCTACGCCGTTGTTGATGATAACAGCAACAACGGCACGGCGGGAAACAGCAACAAAGGCTGAGCGAGAGACAAACTGAATAATTTTGAAAGTTTCCTAAACCAGCAAGGTAAGTATGGGGTCAATATCGATCTGCGTTTCATCTAATGATCGCAGGGTTTTATCCCGGAGTACGGTACTCAATTTCCTCAGATCAAATTTCTGTTTGAATTTTGAATATGAATTCAGGATCATGTTGAGCAGTTCCTGTTTATCTATTACATCTTCCACATCTATTACATAGGAATCTTCTCCCACATATTCAAGAATGGTTTCATTTTCAAAAACGAACCGGCAACTGAATCTGCAGGCGATTCCTTTTTTTGTTGCTGCTCTTTTTTTCTTGACGGCCAACTCTACGGTACTAAGGAGCTTTTCTCCATTTCCGATGAAGTTGACCGGTGGATGATAATGCCATTCTGTAACTATAAGTTCTGTTTGCTCTATCATTTCTTTTGAAAGGTATAGATTTTATTCTTTTGCAGACGAGTTTCGCTGCGTGCCATGTGCCGTGGTGTGGACCCGATAACTATCGGGTCGTCGTCTTGCATTTTATCTTTGTTCTCAGACGAGTCTCGTTGTATATTTATTTACGCCGTCCCGATAGTTATCGGGACCACGGCTCAACACAAATTCTGGGTGACACTCGGCTGGGAAGTAATAATTTCTCACATTTGCATTTGTAATCAAATACTGAATGGTATAGATAAAAACCCCTGCTATGTTAGTTCCTTCAATGACACTGCCTGAAATCAAGCGTTCCTTGCTTCAGGATTATGAAGGCGAGGTGCATGTCAAGATAAATGCCCTGGAAGCCGGTGCAAAGCGCAAATGGCTGGTTAATGGAAAAAAAGATTTCAGGGAAACAATCTTATTCACTTCTAAAAGCAGAAATGTTTGGCGCATTTTTATTACCGGTTCCAGTCATGGTCTTTTTGCTATGCCTTATGTAATATTCTATGACAAGGTAGGCATTACCGCATCACATTTAACAACATCGCTTGGCGCATTGAGTTTTATTCACTTTAATACTCATTTTTTTCAACGCTATAAAGAACGTGCAAAAATAAATTTAGAAAAGCCCGAAGATGTGGTAAAACTTTTCTTCAGGAAAAATCTGTCACTTACTCCTTGCCGCGAAGAGCTGGAAAGTGGAAAGTCGCAATTGTTTGTTCCACTTCATGACGGTATTGGTTTGGGAATACATTATACAGAGGAAGATATTTACGTGTTCAAAACTTTTGTTGACAACAGCTTGCTCAGAGAAGATCAAAAAAATAAAATAAGAGACATTTATACCGACGTGCTGAATGCTCTGTCAGCAGAGTTGAAAAAACGTACAAAGAGACTTAGTAATAAGAGTAAATATTTTTGATCTGCTGCTGATTGTTTTTGTCGCCTTTATTCTTACGCCGTTGTTGATGTTTTCACCAACAACCGGACTTTGATCAATCACGATAATGCGTAAGAAATCCCCAGTTATCTACGCCGGTTTCATAAAATAATGCAGATGAATATCTGTACTCTTCCGGCAAATTACTTAGTTGCCATTTTCCCTGTATCGGGTTACGATCTATATATTCCAGCTTCTGCATAAAAACAGGATGGGTGAATAGATCTGTGCTTAAAGTATTCCGTTCCCAAAATTGATATTTTCTGTCTTTGGCATTTACTTCAAACTCTTTTAACCATTCCGGATGGTGAGCCTGCATATCAAATCGTAATTGTTGTGCTGTAAATTTTAAAAAATCTCTTTGTACATCTTCCCGTTTATGATTGGCTTGTATTTGCCATATAAGGTGCATATGATTAGGCATGATGACAAAGGCAATTACTTTTACCCGGTTAGTGGAAACAAGAAAGCGGAGGCTTTCAATAATGATGTCTTTGTATTTGTCTTCTTTGAGCAGGTGTTTCCATTCCAAAATAGTGGCGGTAAAAAATTGAGGATAGTATTCGGGAAATTGCATTCTTCAAATTAAAATAATTAGTGGGAAACGACTATGGCCTGCGCTTCTGTTGTTGGTGATAACACCAACAACGGCTCGGCGGCGGGGAACACCAACAACGGCTGAGTTCTGGATGAGACTCGGCTGGGAAAAAGGAACACCTGCCAGGGTGGAAATTAATGTGTTTTTATAAAGTCGATTATTTTTAAAAAAGTAGGGTCGTTTAGTTCAGCCATTTTTTTCATTGCTGTAGAATGCTTTCGATTTTTTAGAACTTCTATTTGTACCTGAACACCTACATTTTTCATTGCCGTTGCGAATCTGTTTGCCTGTTCCAGTATAGGAGGGTTGACTTGTTCTTCTTCTGCTACAAGAATAAGGAAAGGGGGTGCGTTTTTTGTTATGTGTCTCGATGGATCAGCATCACGATAAGCATCCGGCGTCTCAAAGAGGCTTTCATAAGTTTCGCGGATCCTGAATTTTTCCCAGATTTTATTAAGAGTATCTGTAGGAATAGAGTCTGTATCATAAGATGGATTGAGCATTGTACCCATTGCAACACAGCCTGCAATATCTGACAGGGAACAACCTGATTTCACTAAGTATTTTTCATCTGTAGATAAAAGTGAAGCAATCAATGCTCCCGAGCTATGGCCAACAATGAATAATTTACGAGGGTTTGCATTTAATATTGCCACATTTTTTTTTATCCACGAAAAAGCAGATGCTGCGTCTTCGGCCATTACCGGCCATTTGTTTGTTGGTCCTAATCTGTAATTAATCAGTATAAATCCAATTCCTTTTTTTGCGAAATTCATTGCTATTGTTGCGTAAGGGCTATCTGCTTTGTCGCCAGAAGTTAAGCCACCTTCATGCAGATAAAGTACAACGGGAAAGTTTTCACCAATTGGAAGATAAATGTCCATCTGTTGTTCCTGAGTACCCCCCGGTACATATAGAACATCTTTTTGTATTCGAATTGTACTATCCTGAGCTTCAACAAAATTGTGAGACGATAAAATAAACAGGAATAAAATCAGTCTGAGTCCTGATATAGCTTTCATTATAATGATTTTATTTTTGACATGACGCACAACTTATAAATATGCGAAAGTCCCTGTCCACCAAACTTTCGCTTTTTTTATCAAAGCTCTTAATTTCAGTAAATTAAAAAAATTGTTTTTCATACAAGTACTTATGCAAATACAACCAGATTTTTCCAAAACAACTCTCGAGAGGAATTCAAATTCAATACAAAAACAAAAAAAAGACCGCCAGCGGCGGTCCTTCGTTACGAAACCTCAAAGTTCTGATCAAACAAGAAAAAATATTTCCATTATAAAATCATCGCATCACTTATGCTGCAATCCTGCTCACCACATCGCTGAACATCACCTGGTTCTTGCGACCTACTGCGCCTACACGGCAATAGTACAAAACTCCCGGTGTCAGGTTGCTCAGGCTGTTTTTGCTCAGGCTGCTGGTAACAGATTGCCAACTGGAATCTTTCAACAGCGGATCAATTGAAAACTGGTGCAGGTACGATACGGCATTAGGCACTGCATCCACACTTATTATCAATTCGCCGCTCTGGTCGCTGTTTACCACTTTTAGATTTTCCGGCTTGGTCAGTTCCGGAGTAGGTGATGGCTGCTTGGCCAGATCGAAGCCGGAGCTGGCCAGTATCACCGGGTCGCCTTTAGCAACGTACTCCACATAGTTCAGCTCCAGTTGCAACAGTTCTACCAGGTCCTGTTTTTTTTGCGTCTTGATGGCAATGTCAAACCGGTCTCCTGTTTTAGCGGCGGTCACTGCTTCGCTGAAAATAGCCAATGCATCCTGCAAAACAGTCAGCGGTGGATCGGGAGTGGCAAAGCTGGAGACATTGTTTCCGATTTGGGTGATGATGAATTGAGCTTTTTCTTCCAGTTTGGAATCAGAAAGACGGGCAAAACCGTTGGTTAGTTTGTCCATTGAATAAAAGTTTAATGATTATAAAAAAATATTAACGGAAGCAAAGATCAAAGAAAAAATAAAAGTGTGCAAGGTAATGCTACGAAAAAATTATTGTGTTATTACTAAAAAAATAAAATTTTTGTATTGGAAAAAAATAATAAAATATTGAAAAACAAAAAGATACTTTTTCAAAATGTTTTTTGAAATTTTTTTTCAGTACATCTTTCCAAATGTTTTCATTGTTTATTAAGCAAAAACAATTTCATGTCTTGCAAAGGCTTTTCCGTTTAACGCAAAGCTCTTTTCGTTGAATGAAATCGTCTTCCCGTTTAATGAAATGGTCTCCCCCTTTAATATAGTGACCTTCCCGTTAAATAAAATGGTCTTCGCCTTTAATGAAGTGACTTTCCCGTTGAATGAAATAGCTCTCCCGTTTAATGCAGTGACCCTCCCGTTTAAAGCAAAGGCCATTTCCTGTTATGCAAGAGGCTAAAACAAATTGTTTTTTTCAGAACAACTGCCGGGGCGGAAATCAAAATTTCTGTAAATTACCGTATGAGGAGAGCGAAACACCCTGTGCCGATGGCGATAAAAGAATTGCATTTTGACGTACAGCAAAACGGTTATGTAATACATGATGCAGGCATTACTTATAAAATGCCTTTAGAAATGACCCGCAGCCTGAAACAATATTTTGTGTGGGACAATGTAAGAACGAAAGACCACAATGTTGCTGCCTGGTATGATTCCTTAAGCAAAGAGGAACGAAAACAGATCATAAGAATAAATGCACCTGAAGAAGCCGGTGAGTTTTACCCGGATATTCCATCATGGTGACGACGCTGTGTCCACGCCATTCATTTAGCTATGCTGTGAGACAGGGCTGCGAAGTAACAGTTAATCTATTAACTTGCTGATAATGGATAAAATCTATTTATTCTTATTAGTTGTATTTGTTATTGCAATAGCAGCCGCTATTATTATGTTTAAAAGTTTTAAAAAATTCTTTCAATGTTTATACAGCTTTATTTTTAGTGGCTATTATGTTTTTAAGAAAGACCTGTGGAATAAACATTTTCACAGGTCAATGAGATTTACAGGATACATATTAATTGTCGGAGCTCTTTCAATATTAGCTTATTTCTTAGTGAGATATTGGATAAGATAATTACGCCGTGGCGGGTGTTTTTCTTTCACCCGCCACTGATCTATAAGGCTCGTGTGGTCTTAATTCGTATGGTCGGTGAAGATAATTCGACAAGCTCAGTACACCGGGCACGGTGTGAAAAAGATCTTTTTCTTTCTTTTAAACTGTCTTTTTAGTAGCCCCGGCAATAACAAATGCAATTCCGCTATAGGCAAGTGCTATAAATGCACTGGTAACTTCACTTCCCAGGTAAGCAACAGGAGAAGCCATTATTCTGGGGATATGGAGAATAATAAACCAAATAAAGATCATCGTACCTAAAAGAACGGCCGCCAGTCCAGATTTGATTTTCAAAATGATCCCAAGACCCGAACTAACTAATCCTGCGCCTGCAAGATAGGCCCAGAACAAACGGTCAGGTATCCATGCCGGAACATAATCTGCTACCTGTTTTGCATATAGAATATGCATGCTACCGAAACTGATGATAGTTATGGAAAACAAAATAGATCCAAAGCGTATCAGTTGTTTTTTATTTTTTTCTGAAAAGCAACCGGCAATAACAAATGCGCCACTGGCAAATGCTAATTCTTTCCCTGCATTATCCCATTGCAGCAAATGCATATATCTTGAACTATCCATGAATTGATAGGGGATATAATAAAAACAAAATATCAGGAGAAGCACAACTCCTGACAGAAGAGAAATTGTTCTTGTTCTTTTTTTAAAAACAATGCAGGCTCCGGCCAAAACAAACAGGATCCCGGAAATATAAGCGACCACGGCAAGACCGGGCATCGAAACATGTGTTGGAGGCAATAGCCAGTAAGGGAAATCATGATAATAAATTATCTGAAAGCCTGTCACGATTGTAGCTATACCGTAAAAGATGCGGCCCATGTCAGATAAATTTCTCATAATGATCAAATGGTTTTATTTCTTCACGATTGCCGCTAACGCATAAATTTAGGATATGGGCAGAGCTGTTCCAAATAAATCAATCACTAATCTATAAGGCTCGTGTGGTCTTAATTCGTGTGGTCGGTGGAGGACAAACACCGACCAGGCGTGTTGTTTTTGCGGAACACCTGCCGAGGCGGAAATAAAAAAGTACTTATTGTTTTAATGACTAAACCAATCAAAATATATCAATATGTTATAAGTAGCCGGATGAACTCCTGAATCAGGACAATCACCAAATACATATCCTATTAACCCATTTGAATATTCTCTTCGTAAACACCCATTTAGAGTTTCTTCCCCAATAAATTTTATGTCCTTTCCGAGTTGTTCTTTTAGATTATAATAAACATCTTTATTAAAGGTCATATAAAAAATCCTATCAAAAAACACACTTAGGGGATCATGTAATTTTTTATAACACACAACATCTTCATACGCATTTTTTGAAATATCTATTTTCTCAAAATCGTAAGAATTATATTCTCCATTACTGTCTTTTGAGTTACTTATCCTTTTTAAACTATATCCTTCTTTAATCAAAGTATATTCAACACTATCATAAGATGTACTCATTAGCAATCTTTCTAATTTTGAAAGAGAATCAAGTTGAGAGTTACCAAATTGATAAATAAATAAGAAAATAAATAAGATGGGTATTTTCACTTTATTTAAATATAAATGCAATATTCATTGAGTATAAAAATAATTAAAAAGTCAAATATGAAAAAAGAGTAATTTCGCTTTCGTTATGGATAATCCGAAATTAACGAAAACACTTCCAGAAGTTAAATCCAATACATTACCACGTATTTTTCCAAAAGGATTACATGGGTGGTTAAGATATGACTTTGGCACTCCCGATAATAAAGAAACTCCCACTCTTATTTTAAATTTAGAGTTTGTTGCTTCAAATTACAATAGAAGCCAAATAACGGGTAGTTACAAAGTGAGATTTGAATTTACAACAGAACAAAAATATAATCCATTGCAAATTTGTCAGATTTTTCATAAAGCCACTCAGATAGGAATTGAGGATTTTAAGACTCAATTTAGCAAAGAAGATTTATTAAATTATCCCATTAATAAAATCAAATCACCTTCGTTTGAGGATGTTTTTCCGGCTTTGAAAAAATTGTTTTATCCTCCTGAAATCTCGGGGAAATAATAAGATGCCATAATTCTTTTTTTTTAATTTCTTTTATTAATAAGAGGGTTTTATTCTTTATAAAAACAGAAAGATGGACTTTTTTCTCAAACAAGTCTCCGTAGGGACTCGTTGTTTGTTTTTTACGCCGAGTCCACAGCTTAACAAAAGACCCTTGGTGAGACTCGGCTGAGAAATAGACTTAAGAAATTTCATTTTCAAAACATCAAAAATTAAGCAGCTAAGTTTTATTTTCTTTTTTGAATTGTTTCAATATAATGTCTTTTCTTGTATTGCCGATCCAATTCAACCATGATTAGATCAATTAATTCTTTCAATATAGAAAGATCATACTCTTCAAATAATTTATTGTAGTGAGCTTCATCATTACCTAGCCAAGTTGCTCTTTCCAAAATTTCTTTCAATTCGCCGTCATAATAGTTTGTAATAATAGTGCCAAGCCAAGAAGATTCAATTTTATCTTTGTCTTCCGGTTTATTTTGAATTGCCCAATCCTTAACTAGATACTCAATTGATTTTCTATAACCCATTCCTGCTAGCTCGTCAAGGCCAGAATTTTCAGCAATCAGACTTTGTAAATAAGTCTTAATAAATCTTGTTTGCTCCGGTACTGTTAGATTTTTAGGATTGCCGCTTTTTAAATTTGAAATAGGTTTGGGCCATTCGGGACCTTTTGGTAATCCATTCAAAAATCTATCAAACTTAAATTTTGCTCCATCCCATAAATGCTGAATAGCAAAAGCTTTTCCGCATGAATAGTTGGAACACTTCCAAACGGATATGCAATTAGCAATCCCATCAGTATTTTCTGATACTGTATTCCATTGTTCAAGAGGTTGATTAATGACATGACAATGCGGACATATGTTTGGTTCGATAATGCGTCTTTGTTGACCGTTATAATAAGCTTGCATACTTTTTGATTTATCTAAAACGATGAGCTTGCTAATGTTCTAACTTAAAACTACTCTATTTAAGCTAATCAAGCCAAACCAATCAATTGTTTTGATTGGTGAGTAAAGATTAGAATGTCCAAGAGTGCGACGCAAGGGACGATGCCATGAAATGCTGAAGCTGGCTACATAACCTGACAAAGCTTCTTAGCCCGGGTTCGTGTGCCCACGAACTTTTAGCTGGAATTTCAATCAGCAATAAAATAAACTGTTATGCCGGCAATGGCGGCGGCAGCGGTGGTGGTTGTGGCGATGTCGGGCTTTTGAGTTCATTAAAGTCACTGACGATCTGTTCCAGTGTTGCATAGGGCCATGAGTCTTCTTCATCTGTGATGCTCACCAATCCTTTTTGATTATTTTTTATGCTTAATGTGAGGGTTTTTGTCTTATCATCGGGCTTGTTTCTCGTTACGGTATAATCAAAACTGTTCATATCCATTGCTGCAGTGTGGCGGGTGCCCAGTAAGGTCATATAATTAAGAGTAACTCTTTTCGCATCAGGGTCAACCTGTATATTCAAAGCAAATCGTTGAAAGAACAGGAAGACAATAGCTCCAACAACAAGGGCTATTCCAATAAACATCCAGACTGTAATAAGAGTTTTTGGACTATCGAAAACAGGGCCGTTTCTTGTGAACACTGAGGCAACACAACCAATGATCGTAACCACTATAGCTCCCCCGATAGTGCCCAACAGTTTTCCTAAGATAGAAAGCGGCTTAAGCCGTGAATAAGTTTTGGTGGTTGCCATATAGTGAAGAATGAGGTGGAAGTATCCTCTTGCACGGTGCCGGTGAAACGCAATATTAAATTACGGAAATACTGATTGATGGGGTATAATTTTTTGTCTTCTTCGTTTCTCCCAACGACAAAAATTGGAGCGACTAACAATTGTTAACTTTGTGGTTTGAGTCTGGAGTCTTTAGTCGGGAGTCCGGAGTCAGGAAATTCATAATTCTAAATTCTTAATTCATAATTGATGAAAGAGGTTTATATAATATCAGCAGTCCGCACACCCATCGGGAGTTTCGGCGGTTCATTAAAAGATTTTTCTGCTACACAGTTGGGAGCTATTGCTATTAAAGGAGCATTGAAGAAAGCAGGGCTGGGCACTGAGCTTGACGAAGTGCCCCAAGACGTTATTATGGGATGTGTGTTGCAAGCTAATCTTGGACAGGCGCCTGCAAGACAAGCGGCAAAGTTTGCAGGATTACCAAATGAAGTGAATTGTACAACTATAAATAAAGTTTGCGCCAGCGGCATGAAAGCTATTGCACAGGCAGCGCAAAGTATTTTGTTGGGCGATGCAGATATTGTTGTTGCCGGCGGCATGGAGAGTATGAGCAATGTGCCTTTTTATGATGCCAAAGTTCGCTGGGGAAATAAATATGGTGATGTGACGCTGGTGGATGGCCTGGCCAAAGATGGATTGACGGATGTATATGATGGCAAAGCGATGGGCAATGCAGCGGAACTTTGTGCCAAAGAATGTGGCATCAGCCGTGAAGCGCAGGATGTATTTGCAGTGGAAAGTTATAAACGAGTCACAGGCGGCATGGGAGAGTGGAAAGTTTGCGAATGAAATAGTGCCGGTGGAAATTCCTCAAAAAAGGGGAGGGCCGGTTGTATTTGACAAAGATGAAGAACCGTTTAATGTAAAGTTTGAAAAGATACCAACGTTGAATCCTGCATTTGAAAAAGGCGGCACCGTAACCGCTGCCAATGCCAGCACGATGAATGACGGCGCTGCTGCACTCGTATTAATGAGTAAAGAAAAAGCAGATGCATTGGGATTGAAACCTATTGCAAAAATTCTTTCTTATGCAGATGCGGAACAAGCTCCGGAATGGTTTACTACTACTCCATCACTCGCCGTGCCGAAAGCAGTTGCCAAAGCAGGATTGAAGATGGAAGATATTTCTTACTGGGAACTGAATGAAGCATTTGCTGTAGTAGGAATAGAAAATACCAAACGAATGAATCTTGATCCAACAAAAGTGAATGTGCATGGCGGCGCAGTTTCTATTGGTCATCCGTTAGGTTGTAGCGGTGCAAGAATAATTGTTACTCTCATCAATGTATTGAAACAAAATAAAGCGAAGTATGGTGCGGCGGGCATTTGTAATGGGGGCGGTGGGGCGAGTGCGATGGTGATTGAAAACCCCCAAACCCCCTAAAGGGGGCTTACGACCACTCCAATATAAAAATGAATTTACAAGAATGATGACTCTGCGAAGTCTCCCTTTAGGGAGATTTAGAGGGCTTATTCCCTTTAGGGGTTTGGGGTTTAAGGTCTGGCATAATAATAGATTCTAAAATGCGGGTTCACTTACCGGCTATTTTATTTACTCCGTCCGGAGTGATGGAATACAAATGGCTTACTCTTTAATCATAAAAAAAGTTTTTTATGAAAAAGCATTTGATTTGTTTGACAACATTATTATTTGTTCACTGTGTTGGGTTCTCACAGTTATTTCATACGCATGATTCAGCAAACGTTGTAAAGAGAACTCAGGATTTTATACAGGCATTCAATAATTTAAAATGGGAAACCTTTAATAGCTTCTTTGCAGACGACGCCACGATGTTTTATCCGCAAGTGGACAATGCGAGGCGGCTAAACGGAAAAAAAGAAATTGAAGATGCATTGCTGCCAGATTTTACCGATACCAGTATTAAGGCTTCAAATATTTCTCCTGAAGATATTCGTGTGCAGATAAACAGGAGAACAGCGATCGTTACGTTTCATTTGGAGCATGAGAAGAGGCTTGGCAGGTACAGCATTATTTGGGTCAGGCGAAAAAGGGCATGGAAAATCCTTCACCTTCATGCATCGGATATTGCATTAGGATAATAGAGTCAGGAGTTGTGAGTCGTGAATCGTGAATCGTGAGTGAAGAGATTGCAGCTTTCCATTTGTGGGAAGCTTTTTTGTTTGGAGTAAGACCTCACCTAACCTCTCCATGAGGAGAGGAACAGCACACAGCCCTGGCATGTTGAACATTCTTCTTTTAATAAAATCATTTCTTGATTCGGAGTGTTCGCAAGCCCCCTTTAGGGGGTTGGGGGGTTGTATTAAGAAGCTTTTTGTTTTTACCGCAAAGACGCAAAGAGAACGCTAAGTTCGCTAAGTGCTTTGCGTTCTTTGCGAAAACTTAGTGTCTTTGCGGTTATAATCTAATCAAGAAGCCTCTTCATTTGAAGAGGCTCTTAAATTAATATTTTGGAAATTTAGTTTGGAGCAGTAACAACTTTTACTACCCTGTACACAACAGTACCTCTTCTGTTCAATTCTATTTTACTAATTATATTCAATCCATCTTCCGGAAACTCAGCCTTAGGATCCCAATGAGGCATCAATGCATCCCCCAATGTTTTGTAAAGATCATAAGAGACGGTTGTAAATTTTATATTGTCACCTCTTGGTGAAAGAACGATAGCATCGCCCCATGCTTTCATTGAAGTTTGATCATTATCCATTGTTTTTTGAATGAATGGTGTCCAATATTTCTTTTCCAGGTTGATCAAACTATCCGGGTAGTCTGTATTGTGATATACCATTACAACATAATTAAAATCTTTCGAAGGATCAGCTTTGGCAGACTGCGCCCAGCTTTCTTCATGAAGGAAGAATTGGCTGGTAGTGGTGGAAATTGAATTGGTTTCCATTTGCGCCATTTTTACTCCGGCAGTTTTTTCTGCATCTTTAAATGCATCACCTGCTTTGTCAATATCCGGGAAAGTATTTATGAATAAAAAGTTGGATGAATTTGGCAGATCATAACCGCTTACTTTTTCCAACAGTGCCCAAAAGGTCATCGTTTTATCTTTTGCAGCTTTTTCAGCTACTTTACTCCAGTAAGTAGTTTCTCTTTTTACGAACTCATCTATCTTATCATTGGCCACATGCCTGTATTGATAAGAAGTGATCTGTGCGAACGACTGCAAACTCAACGCCATCACAAATACTGATGTAAACATGAAACAGAATATTGCTGATCTTGTTTTTTTTATTTTCATAATACAATTTTTTTTAACTGTTAAGAATCATTTTTGATTTTGTAATTATTGAATGATTATTTCGAACTCAGGTCTGCTCTGAAAAAAAGCATTTCGGACCAGCTGTTGTCAGTATATTTTTGGATTCTTTCCATTTGTGCGTCATAAGTACCTTCGCCGTTAGACTCCTCATATCTATCTTTCATTGGCTTGCGGTATCCTTGCTGAAGTTCTTTTAATCCATCCTTCAAACGAAAGACCAAAGAATATTGAGCCGGACCTGAAGCGACAGATTGATAAACCGCTACCGTCTGATTACCTGCTGCCCATGCCTTTTTTGCAATCTTTAGGGTTTCTTCTACTTTGCTTCCCCAACCGCTTTTGGGAAAAACGTGAGTGATGGTGATCTTATCAGTAAAGGCACCCAATTGTGTTGTACTCAGATCATCTCTGAAGTCAGAATAACTGGAAGAATACCTGTCAGTAAGATAGATCGCAACATTTTTGTTCCAGTCATTTGTATGATCTGCGCCCAGGTTTCCACGCTTATCATTTTCGTCCCAGGTTTTTGGTCCTTCCACGACATGATATCCGCCGGCATCGGGACCAGTTTGAATTTCATAAACCCGCCATTTCCAATCGCCACTATGGAATTTTTGGATATGCGCCAATAAAGCTTTTTCAAATTCCAGCACTTTATCTGCTTTGGGAAAATAGCGGCTGGCACTGACAACAGTTTGTGTTTGGCTTATTCCAAATAATGGAGCAAGCAATAGTAAAAGAAAAATCTTTCTCATGTGTAAAAAATTTTAAGTGAAAAAAATAAGTTGAGTCGGAATAGGGAGCGAAAGAAGGGAAAAGGTAGGTCTATTATTAGTATAAAAAAATCTTTTAATAGGTTTCTGCCCAATTATCTGTTAAGAGAGTGCTTTATACACTTTGTTTCAACAATCATTTCACTTCAAAATAATAATTGCATTCTACGCAATGAACAGCATTGCAAAATAATTAATTCTGATTATGCCTGCTTATAATGCCTCGCAAAGACGATACCCAACGAATTTGTTGATTGCTATCCCGATAGCTATCGGGACGGATAATCATTTTTATTTTTAAAAAAGAATACTGAGCCGGCAGGACAGATCTTTTTTTTCACATCGGTGAATTCCCCCATAATTGAATAGATTTTTATGACTAACTTTCTGTACACATTAACCAAAAATCATTTTATGAAAAAGAATCTATTCGCCGGGTTACCGGCAGTTGTATTCGCTTTTTTACTGATCCCGGCATTATCGTTCACTTCTTTAAGAAACTCTGCATCAGCCCAGCGTTGGGAAAAACTGGGACAGCGAAAAGTAAATTTCAAAGCGGATAGGGACGAGATCGGTGTAGGACGTTACGACGGATTCCTCACCGGTTTACAGATCCGTGTAAGAAAAGGCTCCATCAATATGATCAAGATGGAAGTGCATTTTGGGAACGGAGAAAAGAAGGATGTCCCTTTGAAAAATAATTTTAAAGATGGTGATGACAGTCGTGTCATTGATCTGCCCGGCAACCACAGGATGATCGTCAAAGTTGTGTTCTGGTATGAGTCCACAAGTTCTTCCGAAGGAGGAAAACCCATTGTAGAACTCTGGGGAAAACATTGATGATTTTTTTGTTCATGCTTTGCTGTTCGATGTCATTCTTTGACGGATGGTTTTGATGATCTTTTCGGCATGCTCTCTTGAATTTTCAATGAACAATCGATGTGTGTTCATGCCGCCGCAAATGACACCGGCGAGATAAACATCAGGGATATTGGTCTCATAAGTATTCTCATTGATCTCCGGTTTCATTACTTCATCATCCGATAAATGAATGCCGATCTTTTTCAGAAAGTCAAGATTAGGCTGATAACCCGTCATAGCGATCACCCAATCATTTTCTAAGTTGACCAATCCTTCCGGAGTTTGAATCACTACTTCTTTTTCTTTGATCTCTTTGATGGTGGAATTAAAATACGCTTTGATAGAACCTTCTTTAATGCGGTTCTCAATATCGGGCCTAACCCAGTATTTCACTCTTTCACCGATTGTTTTACTTCTTATCACCATTGTTACATCAGCGCCTTTGCGCCATGTTTCCAATGCGGCATCCACGGCCGAATTATTAGCGCCAACAACAATCACTTTTTGAAAAGCATAAAAATGAGGTTCTTTATAATAGTGAGTTACTTTAGGAAAATCTTCTCCCGGCACATTTAATAAATAAGGTATATCATAAAAGCCGGTGCAGATGATGATGTGGTCCGTAGTGTATTCTTGTTTATCAGTGACAACGATGAAATTTGGTTCTTGTTCCTTGTCTCTTGAATCTTGTTTCTTTACCTCAATTACTTTTTCAAACAAATGAAAATTCAAATGCTCTGCCTGCGCCACTCTGCGATAATATTCCAACGCTTCTGTTCTTGTTGGTTTGGCATTATTGGAAACAAAAGGAATACCACCGATCTCCAACCTTTCTGAGGTAGAAAAGAAAGTCATATTCGCCGGGTAATTGTAAAGCGAATTAACGAGTGCTCCTTTTTCAAGGATGAGATAATCAATACCAGCATTTTTTGCTTCAATGCCGCAGGCCAGGCCGATAGGGCCTCCACCAATAATGATGATCGGGTAATAAGTAGTTGTCAAAATGATTTATTTTTTACAAATGTAAAACCAAACAGCAGTAAAAATGTTTGAACTATTTACCGGTAAATTTGAAATATGGCAATACTTACTATAACTGAAGCGACACGAAAGGATGCAGAGCTGATAGCTGATATGAGCCGGCAGACCTTTTATGATACGTTTGCGCCGGATAATAAGAAGGAGGATATGGATCAATTCATGAACGAAGTGTTCACTAAAGAAGAACTGATGAAAGAAGTAGGAGCGAGGGGAAATATTTTCTTATTAGCTTATGTGGATGAAGAACCCGCTGGCTATGTGCGGATGAGAGAATTCAATAACCCACCCTCATTGCGTAATACTCCTTCAATGGAGGCTGCAAGGATCTATGTGGTAAAAGGGTTTATTGGCACCGGCGTTGGCGCTGCATTGATGCAACGTTGCATTGATATATCGATTGAGTTGAAGAAAAAATTGATCTGGCTCGGCGTTTGGGAAAAGAATTACCGGGCTATTGCATTTTATCAAAAATGGGGATTTGAAAAATTTGATGAATCTAAGTTTATCCTCGGCAGCGACGTGCAAACCGATTGGCTCATGAAGAAAAAGCTGATCTGACTATTGGATCATCAATTGTCCTTTCCCGATTAGCTGACCTTTGTTATCTATTACCTGGTAAACAATTATTCCTTTTTGAGTACGAAGGGATGAAAGCGAAATCTCATCTGAATTGACAGACTTATTCAATAACATTCTTCCTGCCTGGTCATAAAAACGCATAGTCAATACCTGGTTATTTCGGTTTGAAATATGAAGCGATTGATCAGCGTTGACAGGATCCGGATATAACGAGATTTTATTTTCACTGCCCAAATTCACCGACACGATCTTTGAATATTTAGAATAACCGGACAGCCCATTCATTTTTAACCGGTAATATAAAACAGTTCCGGAAGGGCTAACATCGTTGTAGTTGTATTGTGTGACCGAGATATTATTATGACTTGGAATGGAAGTTATCGTGGAAAAATTATTTCCATCTGTGGATCGTTGTACTTCGTATCCAGTCATATTTATTTCATTGGCGGTCTTCCAGTTCAGGGTAACTGTTTTATTATTTTTTGTTGCGGAAAAACTGATGAGATCAACCGGCAGCACTGCGTTATTATAAAACACCGTAATCCTGATATTATCAATTTTCCCTGTGGCAGTGCCGGCAGGGTTATTGATTTTTTTTGCAGAAATCGCCACTCCGAAGTCTGAAGCATTGATATCTGCATCTGTCCATGACAATCCCCAGAGGTCACCGGCATTTCCGTATTGCTGATAAGTATCCGTCACAGGGTAACCAGCGCTTATAGCTTTTTCATCACCACTGATAACACTAGCTTTTACTATTTTAACGCTGTTGTCTATCGTTTCAAAGTTGGCGTCGGATCGCTCCACTTCTACCAAAATCCCGGTAATAGTTGCGCCACCCGGTATGGCAAACCCAAAGTTGGTAACAACAAGATAATCGGTATAGGCATTTGCGGTGGCAATGCTTCCGAATGTTGCATAAGTATTATCACTCGCTGCAACATTGCCGGGGTTTGCCCATGTTTGGCTGGAACCGCCAATGACGACAACAGTAAAAGTGCCGCCGTTGAACGGGCCGGCTATTTGGGAATAAGAAAATAACTCTATTGACAGGATAGAAATAAGTAAGAGTAAAGTTTTCTTCATAGCAGGTTTTGAAATTTACAGTTAACCTGAGAAAGGTACAGCAATATAGGATAATGAATAAAAAAAATTATGCCCATTTGTTAATTCTGAAACGGGCCATTGAATATTCTTTTAATCTGTCGGTATATGTAATTCCCTCCCGGCAGCTGATTTAAAACTATACGATTCAGAAACCATAATTTTAGACCATGAGCGTACGGATCAAAATATGCTGTATTGCTTCGGTGGAAGAGGCAAAGATGGCGATTGAGCATGGGGCTGATGCGTTAGGATTAGTGGGTAAAATGCCAAGCGGGCCAGGCCCTATACCTGATGAACTGATCACTTCTATCGCCAGAATTATTCATCCACCGATTGCATCTTTCCTGCTCAGCAGCGAACAATCTGCAAAAGGCATCATTAAGCATGTAAAAAGAGTACATACCAACACCGTGCAGATCGTAGATGAACTCACCGATGGGAGTTATGATGAGATCAGGATGTCACTTCCTCATTTGCGAATTGTTCAGGTGATCCATGTTAATGGCGAAGAAAGTATTGAACAGGCAATGCGGCTGCAACATCATGTTGATGCTTTGTTATTAGATAGCGGTAACCCTTTTGCAGCAGTGAAGACATTGGGTGGCACCGGCAAGGTACATGACTGGCACATCAGTAGTGAATTGGTAAGGGCAGTGAAAGTGCCGGTATTTCTTGCGGGGGGATTAAATGCGAACAATGTCGCTAAAGCTATTGATGTAGTTAAGCCTTTTGCTGTTGATGTATGCAGTGGAGTGCGAACAGCGGGAAAACTGGATCCTCAAAAGTTGAAAGCATTTATTCAGGCTGCCCGGTATCAAATGTTGGGAAATCAACATTGATAAATTTTTTCAGTATTAAAAGAATAGGTACATTGTCGGAACAAAAATTTTTTATATGAGAACTTTCTTATCGCTTATTGCATTAATGTCAATTGTTACTTCCTGCAAGAATGGTTGGACCGTTGCACAGAGAAATGATTTTGTAAACACTTGTTCCCAGGCTGCCGCTGTCAATATGGGCCAGGATAAAGCCAAAGCTTATTGTAGTTGCATGCAACAAAAACTGGAGGTAAAATATCCAAACTATGCGGATGCAAGTAAAAGTATAAATGCTCCCGGGGCAATGCAGACACCTGAGATGCAGGCTATGGTACAAGCTTGTTTGAATCCGGGTAATACAAATACAAATACAAATACAAATACCAATACTAATAACAATAATGGAGGAGGCGGCAACCCTATCGGCAATATTGGAGGGAACAACAACAACAATAATAATAACATTAACGTCAATACTAATATAGGAGGTGGAGGATGGGGTAAAGACGATGAAGATAAATGGATGAATATATGTGCCACTAATCCCAATGATAAAGCTCTTTGCTCCTGCGTTCTTCAAAAGCTGGAAAAGAAGTATGCGAACTATGATGAAATGAACGCTAAAGCCACACAGGAAGAAGGACAACAATTAGGTTTGCAATGCAAACAGGAATTGTTTGGGAATACCCTGAACAACAATAATAATAACAATAACAATGGCGGCGCCGGAGGTGGATGGGCAGCGGATGATGAACAAAAATTCATGAATACCTGTGTTAGAAATGCATTGAATAGCGGAGCAGATCAGCAAACCTCTAACGCCCATTGCAATTGCACTTTGAAGAAGATTGAAGCAAAATATCACAGTTATAGCGAAGCTGATCAAAAAATGACTCCAGCTGAGGTTACACAAATGGAGCAGGAGTGTAATGCAAATAATAATCAATAAAATTAGTGATCTCAAAGGACAAGGCCGGATACTTATTTTTAGATATTTTATTTTTTCAAATAAAATTCAACATTGCATAAACAAATGTTTTATGAAAACATTCTTATCACTAATAACATTGGTGTTAATTGTTACAGCTTGTAAAAATGGTTGGACCGTTGCACAGAGAAATGATTTTGTAAACACTTGCGCCCAATCTGCTGCGAGGAATATAGGGCAGGATAAGGCTAAAGCCTATTGTAGCTGTATGCAACAAAAACTTGAAGCTAAATTTTCAAATTACCAGGATGCGAACAAAAACATTAATGCTTCCGGAGCGATGCAGACACCAGAAATGTCAGCTATGGTTCAGGCTTGCCTTAATGGAGGTAATGCAAATACTAATGTGAATACCAATAATAATGGTCTGGGTAATCCGATCGGCAACATAGGTGGAAATAATAATAATGGAGGAGGTGGGTGGTCTCAAGAGGACAAACAAAAAATTATGAACGAATGCGTGAATCATGTGGCTGTGAACTTTGACAATGCAAGTAAACAGAAGTTTTGTAATTGTTTTGTAGGAAAAATGATGCAGAAATATGCTAATTATAACGAGTTGGACAGAAACACGACAATAGAAGAGGGAAAGCAAGTGACCCAGGATTGTGTAAACGAACTAAATATTAATGAAGGGAACATAAACAATCATCTCGGCACTACCTGGACAAATGATGATGAGCAAACATTCATGAATACTTGTTTGAAAAACGCAATGAATTCCGGGGCCGATCGCCAAACTGCTACTTCGCATTGTAGCTGTACTTTAAAAAAGATCGAAGCCAAATATCAAAGTTATAATGAAGCATATCAAAAAATGACTCCAACTGAGGTTACGCAAATGGAGCAGGAGTGTAATGCAAATAATAATCAATAAAATTTGTGATATTTCATATACAAGTTTTTTTAGTATCCGGCGGAATTCTGTTTTAGGTTTTATCCACGTCTGTCACTTATTTTTGCCCCTCTTAAAAAGCAATGAATAAAATGGCAAGATCAATTGCATTTCGGGAAGCTCTGCGTGAAGCAATGAATGAAGAAATGAGAAGAGATGACAGGGTTTTCCTGATGGGTGAAGAAGTGGCTGAATATAATGGCGCTTATAAAGTAAGCCAGGGAATGCTGGCTGAATTTGGTCCTAAAAGAGTGATTGATACACCAATCTCTGAATTGGGTTTTACAGCTGTTGGTGTTGGAGCTGCACAAAATGGTCTTCGGCCCATTGTTGAATTCATGACCTGGAATTTTGCCGTTCTTGCTTTAGATCAAATTCTCAACACAGCTTCTAAAATGCTGGCAATGAGTGGCGGACAAATATCTTGTCCAATTGTTTTTCGGGGGCCTAATGGTTCAGCCGGTCAATTAGGAGCACAGCATTCCACTGCATTTGAAAGTCTTTATGCAAATATTCCGGGAATCAAAGTTGTTTCTCCCAGCAATGGATATGATGCCAAAGGTTTATTGAAACAAGCTATCCGGTATGAAGAAGACCCGGTAATGTTCATGGAAAGTGAAGTAGATGTATGGTGATAAAAGTGGATGTGCCGGATGAAGAATATTATATTCCAATTGGGAAAAGCAGATATAAAAAAGTCAGGGCGTGATGTAACCATTGTTTCATTTAATAAAATGATGAAAGTGGCATTAGGCGCTGCAGCTGAACTGGAAAAAGAAAATATCAGCGCTGAAGTGATTGATCTTCGTACCATCCGTCCGCTGGATTGGATGACAATTCTGGAAAGTGTAAAGAAAACCAACCGTCTTGTGATTGTAGAAGAACAATGGCCATTTGCTTCTGTTTCATCTGAAATTACCTACCGGATACAAAAAGAAGGTTTTGATTACCTGGATGCACCTATTCGCCGGATTACCGCTGCTGATGCTCCTTTGCACTATGCTCCTAACCTTGTTGCTGCAGCTTTGCCGGATGTTCCAAGAACGTGAAGCTGGTAAAAGAAGTGATGTATCTGAAGAAATAAAATGCTAAATTCAAGTATTTCATGTCTAATTGACTGTTCATTTAAGCATATTCATGAATATTTAATATGCATTTGTCCCATGGCATTGATTATGCTGCCTCATTTACCGTCCTAATCTTTACTTTTCAACTATTTTATATGCGAACTAAAATGAAATTAAGTAATGGCTGATATTCTGATCATTGATGATGAAAAAGCGATCCGGAAAACCCTGACTGAAATACTTTCCTTTGAAGGATATAAAATTGATGAAGCATCTGATGGTGAAGAAGGGTTGAAAAAATTCAAAGAAAAGACTTATGATGTGGTGCTTTGTGATATCAAAATGCCCAAGATTGATGGCATTGAATTTTTGCAAAAAGCAGGAGAAATCAATGCTGATATTCCTATCATCATGATCTCCGGTCATGGTAATATTGAAACAGCTGTAGAAGCGGTGAAAAAAGGCGCTTATGATTATATCTCCAAACCACCGGACCTGAACCGGTTGCTGATCACTATCCGCAATGCGATGGATAGAAGCAGCCTGGTGACGGAAACAAAAGTGCTGAAAAGAAAAGTGAGCAAGGTGCAGGAAATGATCGGTGAATCCGCTCCAATAAAAAGATAAAAGAAACCATTGAAAAAGTAGCGCCGACCGATGCAAGAATATTGATCACCGGTGAAAATGGAGTGGGAAAAGAATTAGTGGCACGATGGGTGCATGAAAAAAGTAACCGTGCTTCAGGGCCCGTTGGTAGAAGTGAATTGTGCTGCTATTCCAACTGAACTGATCGAAAGTGAATTATTCGGTCATGAAAAAGGATCATTTACTTCTGCTATCAAACAACGGATCGGAAAATTTGAACAGGCCAATGGCGGTACTCTTTTCTTAGATGAGATCGGTGATATGAGCCTGAATGCACAGGCCAAAGTACTTCGGGCTTTGCAGGAAGGAAAAATAACAAGAGTAGGAGCCGATAAAGATATTAATGTAGATGTTCGGGTAATCGCTGCTACCAATAAAGATCTGTTGAAAGAAGTAGAAGCAAAAACATTTCCGGCTTGATCTTTATCATCGCTTAAGTGTCATTCTCATTCATGTTCCTTCATTGAATGAACGGCAGGATGATATACCATATGCTGGTTGATCAGTTTCTTGAAGATATCTGTTCCGATTATGGTATTGCCAAAAAAAACAATTGATGACGGATGCAATTCAACTTATTGCAGCAATATAACTGGACAGGTAATATCCGTGAATTGCGGAATGTAGTGGAACGATTGGTGATTCTTTCCGCGAAAAACATCACTGCGGAAGATGTAAAGAGCTATGTGATGCCGAAATGAGTTATATTCTTTAGCAAAACTTTCGGGACGCAAAATTTTGAAAGGCAGATTATTATAATAATTTTGTCCGCTAATAAAACAGGCTCATGCCATTACAACATTTACTCATCATTTACCTTATTGGCACTCTTGTATGTTTTTCTTCCTTCATTTGGTTTTGCAAAACTGTTTGCAAAAGCCGGTGTAGCCCGCCTGGAAAGCTTATGTTCCTTTTTATAATACATGGGTCATGCAGGAACTTGCTCAGCGTCCCAAACATTGGGTGTTCTGGCAAGTAATTCCGGTAGTTGGATGGTTTATTACGCCGGGAATCTTTATTGAATTTGCAAAAGTATTTGGAAAATTCTCTTTGGGCCAACATACACTGGCTTCATTAGTTCCATTTTTTTATTTTCCCTATCTCGCTTATAAAAAAGATCCAAAGTTTATCGGCGCGATGCTGTAAAAAAATATAAAAAGAAAAGATGGAGAGAGTGGGTGGATGCTGCCATCTTTGCTGTTGTTGCTGCAACACTGATCCGCACTTTTATTTTTGAAGCATATACTATTCCTTCCGGTTCCATGGAAAAAACATTGCTGGTAAAAGATTTTCTTTTTGTCAGCAAACTGAGTTATGGACCACGTATTCCCAATACACCATTGTCAATTCCTTTTGTTCATAATTATATTCCGGGTACTAAATGGAAATCTTATTCAACAGCGATTAGAACTTCCCTATATCCGCTGGTTTGCATCACCGGTAAAAAGAGATGATGTAGTTGTATTTAATTTTCCTGCAGGTGATACCGTGATACATCAAGGATGGGTTTGAATCAGCCAATCCTTATTATGATATTAAACGAAGGGCTGCTGTGGATCGCAGAACGATCAAATGATCTTGAATGATCCTGTCAATTATCCAATAGTTGTTCACCCGGCTGATAAAACGGATAATTATATAAAACGATGTGTGGCGTATTGCAGGTGATACATTGCAGATTATAGATGGTGATGTATATATTAATGGTGTAAAACAACCGATTCCACCAAACTCTGAAAGAAATTACTAGGTAGAGCTACAAAGCATAATCGTTCACTGGATGAAGATTATCTGAAAGATGCTATGGCAATATGATTAACCAAAGCGAAATACAGTTCAGATCTTAATACGTTAGCAACTCGGTCTATACTACAATCAATATGACAGCAAAAGAAAAAAGTATTCTTGAAAAATCGCCTATTGTTAAAAGTATTGCAGCCTTATTATATCAACACTCCTGATCCGACGGAATATTTTCCTTATGATACCATTCATAAATGGTCAGTAGATAATTATGGACCGATCTGGATACCAAAAAAAGGAGCTAACGATTGTACTTGACGTTCTGAACATTATTCTATTTATGAAAGGGCTATCCGGGTGTATGAAAAAAATGATTTTTAAAAAAAGGATGGAAAGTTTTTCCTGAATGGAAAAGAAGTTACTGAGTATACTTTTAAAATGGATTATTACTGGATGATGGGAGATAACCGGCAGGGTTCGCAGGATTGCCAGGTTCTGGGGATTTGTTCCGGAAGACAGGATTGTTGGTAAAGCCTGGATGATCTGGTTCAGCTGGGAAGGAGGTCCGAGATGGAAACGGTTATTCCATATTGTAAAATAAAGTCTAATTTATAATGCCCTTGACTGAATAGCAGGGGCATTATTGTTTTATATCTAATAACTTAGCAATGAAAGAAAATAAATTTGAATTTCAATTACGAAGTATTATAATGACATCAGTGAACTGAATGAAAAAGATGCTGGCTTCTTACTGAAGCAAGAAATGTTACCAAAGATGCGTATGCTCCTTATTCCAATTTTCATGTTGGAGCTGTTGCCATGCTTGCAAATGGTGAAATTGTAGCGGGCACCAACCAGGAAAATGCTTCTTACCCGGTTGGTATTTGTGCTGAAAGAGTTTTGTTGGGATCTGCTGCTACATTATATCCCAATGTTCCCATTGAAAGCATTGCCATCAGCTATGATAGCGATAGCAGTGAAAAGTGATCATCCTATTTCTCCCTGTGGTATGTGCCGCCAGGCTTTACTGGAATATGAAACAAGAATAAAAAAACCGATCCGTTTGATATTGAGTGGCCAGGAAGGAAAAATATTATATGATAAAAACAGCAAGTCTGTTATTGCCGTTTGCTTTTACGCAAAGAATTGGGAGTATGGTTGTACTGTTGGACTGGTTTTTTAGTGGAATACGACCCATTCAATGCGTATCAACTATAAAACTCTTATGATAGTAACAAAATTAATCCGTAACCACTAACTAAAATAATGTCTGTACTCCATACGCCACTTTCGCTTCATGTTCCAATAACCATTTCTTTCTCCATAATCCGCCGCCATAACCAACTAAGTTCTCTGTTGGAACCAATCACACGGTGACAGGGAACAATAATGGCAACATTATTTTTTCCATTGGCATTGGCAACTGCTCTTGTTGCTTTTGTATCGCCGGTTCTTCTGGCAAGTTCAAGATAACTGATCGTTTTTGCATAAGGAATTGTCACTAACTCATTCCAAACTCCCTGTTGAAAAGCAGTACCCGGTTGATGAATAGGCAATTCAAATTGTCTTCTTTCTCCATTAAAATATTGAATAAGTTGTTCCACACATTGAATAAGCAGTGGAGGTAAATGTTTTTTTCTTCCTGCTGACTTTTTCGGTGATTTATCATGAAAAGAAACTTCAGAAATATAATCTTCTGTACCGACTATCTTCAGCATGCCCAACAGGCGAATGATAATATGTAGTGTAATGTTTCGCTCATGTTCAGCCAATTTTCATCCCGTTAGCAACTTTTCGTTCCGGTTGCAATAAAATTACATCTTTGTTTTCATCATAAACACCCAACACAAGACATTCGCTGATGAAATCAGCAATTTGTTTGGGAGGAAAATTGACAACAGCAATCACCTGCCGGTTCAACAATTCTTCTTTTTTATAATGAGCGGTTATCTGTGCAGATGATCTTTTTGATCCCAATTCTCCAAAATCAATTAACAAGTTTGTAAGCAGGTTTTCTGGCTTTTGGAAAATCATTTACTTCAATGATGGTTCCTGCTCGAATATCAATTTTTTCAAAATCATCCCAGGTGATACTCATATGTTGAATTTTTGTTATAGTAAGCTAAAGATAAATTGTCCGATAAAGCTATATCTTGCAGAATAAATTTTTGATGATTAAACAGTTACGTTTAACTTGAAGCAAAATTTGTCACATGAGCCATAAGAAAAAAGACAACAACATTTCAGCCGCCGCAAATTTGTACGTAATGCAGCCATTGTAGGTGGAAGCTTTTTCATTGTTCCCCGTCATGTATTGGGCCGTGGATTCATTGCTCCGAGTGATAAACTGAATATTGCAGGCATTGGCGCCGGGGGAAAAGGAGCAAGACGATCTTACTAATTTTTCAAAAAGCCCGAATGTAAATATTGTTGCGCTTTGTGATGTGGATGACAGGCAAACTGTAAAATCCCGACAGAAATTTCCCAATGCAAAATATTATAAAGATTTCAGGGAAATGCTGAGCAAGGAAAAAAATAATATTGATGCCTGTTCCATTTCCACTCCGGATAATTGCCATGCAGTAGCTACACTTGCTGCCATGCAATTGGGCAAACATGTTTATACACAAAAGCCATTGACGCATGATATTTATGAAGCAAGAATATTGGCACAGGCAGCAAAAAAATATAAAGTGATCACGCAAATGGGCAACCAGGGAGGTTCAGGCGATGGTGTAAGAAAAGCAAAAGAAATGATTGATGCCGGAATGATTGGAGATGTGATATGCAGTGCAATGCTGGACAAACAGACCTGTATGGCCGCAAGGAATTCCAACACCAACAGGAAAATTTGATATTCCGCCAGAATTGGATTGGAATTTATGGATCGGTCCGGCAAAAATGATTGATTACAATCCTGCTTATCTTGCCTTTCAACTGGAGAGGATGGTGGGCATTTGGTACCGGTGCATTGGGTGATATGGCTTGTCATATCATGGATCCTGCATTTCGTTGTTTGCCGATTGATTATCCAACGACAGTTGAATGCAGTATTGCCACTATCTGGAGAGCGATGTGGGATGATACAATGAATCCTGATAGTTGTCCGCCTTCTTCTATCATTCATCTTGAATTATCCGAGAAAAGATGGAAAAGGAAATATAAAAGTATCCTGGTATGATGGAGGATTGTTGCCGGAACGTCCTGATGAATTATTACCGGGAGAACCATTTGGAAATTGGGATGGCGGTGTTATTATTTATTGGTGATAAAGGAAAATTATTGCTCGATTGTTATGGCGCTAATCCAAGATTATTGCCGACCAAACTGATGAATGAAGTGACAATGCCGCCTGAAACAATCAAGAGAGTTCCGGAAGGTCATTATCTGCAATGGGTAAATGCCTGTATCGCTGGTTATGGAAAAGGAGAAACGAGTTCACCATTTGATTATGCAGGGCCATTTACAGAAAGTATTTTGATGGGCAACCTTGCGATCAGAAGTTTTATGATGGTGAATCCTGAAACTGAAAAGAATGAGAAAGCTGATAAATATCTCGGTCGCAAAAAATTATTGTGGGATGCAAAAAATATGAAGATCACCAATTTTGATGAAGCAAACCAGTTTGTCAAAAGAGACTATCGTGAAGGATGGAGCCTTAACTTATAATCGATATTGAAACAACAGTTTTATTTGAGATAGCTGCGGAGCATCCAGGCCATCTTTTCATGTTTTTCCATAATGCCCGTGGCGAAATCAGATGTAGCCGGCATCCTTGTAAGTGCTGTCAATTTTATCTGCAACTTTTCGGATATTGATAATGATACTTTCATGATCTTCTAACAGGTTTTTCAACTGTTCTGTTTGTGACAGTAGTATAATCCTGTTCCTGCAGTGTTGTTAAACGCAAATAATCTTTCATTCTTCCTTCAGGGATAATGACCGATCATTGCGTATCCGTTCAGCAATCTCATCAATCATCTCTTCTAATTCGTCATACTGCCCTTCGTAAAATTTATGCATTTCCATAAAATTATCACCTTCATAACTCCAATGATAATTGCGGGTCTTTGTATACAGGATCTGTTCATCGGCAAGTAATGATATTAAGAATAGCAGCAACTGCTTCTTTATTTTTGTCAGTAATTCCAATATTTGCTTTCATATCATTTTTTTTGCAAAGGTAGGGATTGCTGAAAAAGGTGGAGAAAAAATTAATGATTAAGTATGCCCTACTTTTATAGTAGGTCACTTAGGTCATTCATCCAGCAATTTTGCCAGTTCGATCAATTCATCTCTTTTAAAAATATTTTTCTCATCAGAAAAACATTTACTGAATTCTTCCAGCAACTGCTGAATTATTTTTTTATTCTTTAATGGCTTGAAATAAGAACCAACCGGTGGCACGGCGATCCGTTTAAAATAATTGTCTACATCCTGGTGAGTGAATACCTGCCCCGAAGTGGAGTCAATAAAGAATTCAATTTTATTGATCGGGTTGGGAAGGCTTTCGTCCGAATAGCCTGGTTTGAAATAAGCCAATACAAATTGTTTGGGTACATTGATCGCTTTTACCGGAATATCTAGCAATTCGCATAGCACAAGATAGAGAATTCCATTGCTGATCTGGTTGCCCCGTTTTGCTTCCAGCACTTTATGGATCATGAAATCATTGGGCTCCTGGTAATTGGTTTCATTTCCTTTTAAACCATAATAGCTGTATAAAATACTTGTGACAATATTGATCTGTTCCAGAGGGGTGAGGTAATTATTTAATTCCAGCCAGATATTGCGCCGCACTTTTTCAATTTCCTGCAATGGTTGCTGTAGTAGTCAGATCAGGGTATTGAAATTTACAAACCAACAAAGCCCCTAACATCAGGTCATGATGTCCGGATATGCTCCATTGACGAAATTCTTCAGTCAGATCCCGATAATGTAAGTCGTGAATCAGCAGCTCAATACGCACTTGCACTTCATGATTGGGCGTAGTTTCCCAAAGATTTTCCAGGTTGGGAATGACAGGTTTGCCGTAATCAACTATTTTTTGAGAGACTGCGTCAAAGACTTCCTCATCAGGATCATCGATGAGATGAAACAGGGCCGATAACTCTTTGTTTGTTTCCATGGTGGCGGTAATGGGTTTGGTAAATATCAGTCGTAGTGTTGAAACAGATACGTTAAAATTTTCCACAGGTGGGGAAAGACTTGCCCAAAAAAAAGGCAATAGGATTTTACTGCTTGAGTTTTACAGAATCACTTTTTTCTTTTGATTCTCACAGTAGCATTCTTTTCAAGGTTACTGGAAAGCCGGGCTTCATATCTTTTTTTCCCGTCGTCAATGATCATCAAAGCTGTATTAGGAGGGATCGAGCCAAGATTGTCAGCAAACATGGTCAGCTCATTGATTTGTTTTGATGAATCCAAAACAATGTCAAAATGAACCGCTTTTGTACTAAGCATCTGGTGAAAAGCAATAAGCTTATTATTGTAAAAAATAGAAATGGAATCACCATCTACTTCTCCGTTATCATAAAAATCTACTTTTAAAGAATCTGATGCCACTTCAATTTCATTCGCAATTATATTTTCCCGTTCCGTGTATTGTTTTTCGATCACATAGTTTATTACTTTTCGTGGAATGATATTCACGGCAACTCCCGTATCGGTGTAAGATGGTCTCCATACCTGGTAGGTCTCCTTAAATTCACGGATCGTTTTCAATACAGAATCTTCTTTGCTGATATCTGCATTCAACTTCAGATTAAAGTTTATATCTGCACAGGTATATTTGTATTGAGGCAGGCTGACGAAAGCACCGACCAGGTTCGAACCTGCTTTGGCAACTCTTAATGTTGCTTCAAGGTTCATCGTGCAAAATACTTCTAGGTCGCCGATTGAAGCATAATATGGTATTGGAATTTCGTAGAGACTCAATTGTCTTGAGGTGGGGCTGTAATTCCCTTTAACCTGTACGCTGCGATAAGTATTTTTAAAATAGTAGTTGAGAACTCCTTTTACATATCCGTTTTCCGGATTCAATATTAATTCAATAAGGTAATTGTTGGCAGAAGCAGTAGTTTTTACATTAGCATAACCGTACCAATATCCAAATACAGATTGGGCATAGGAGTGAAGGGAGATAAAGATCAAAACTATTACCAGGATTTTTTTCATTATGAACCGGGTTTCACATTACCTTGTTTAAAACGTTTTAATAGAAAACTTATTTCTGGTGCCGCTTCATTTCTCTTTCCATTTCTTTTTGCCGGATACTTTCCCTTTTGTCATGAAGTTTTTTCCCTTTTGCCAGGCCGATCTCGATTTTGGCTATATTTTTTTCATTAAAAAAAATACGTAGTGGCATCAGGGTATATCCTTTTTCTTTCAGTTTCGATTCAATTTTCCGGATCTCTCTTTTTTGCAGCAGCAGTTTCCTGTCACGGAGCGGATCATGATTGTTGACTGAGCCGTGAGAATATTCTGCAATATGCATGTGTTTGAGCCAGATCTCACCTTTATGAATGATGCAATAGCTATCTGAAAAACTGGCTTTGCCTTCTCTGAGAGATTTCACTTCTGTTCCGAGCAAAACCATCCCCGCCTCATATTTACTGTCAATGAGATATTCAAAATATGCGGATCTGTTTTTTAGTTCTGCCATCGATAAAAAATAAGAGGCCTGCCTTTCGGAAGGCAGGCAAAATTACCTCTTACATGTTAATTTATTGCGATTGAGATTAGTTCTTAAAAAGAGTCAATACTGTTGTCATTTTTTCTTTCAATTCTTTCCTGGGTACAATAAAATCAAGAAAGCCATGTTCCAGGATGAATTCACTGCGTTGAAAACCTTCCGGCAGATCTTTTTTAATAGTTTCTTTAATCACTCTTGGCCCTGCAAAACCAATCAATGCGCCGGGCTCTGCAATATTCAGATCGCCCAACATACCAAAAGAAGCGGAGATGCCGCCGAATGTCGGATCGGTCAATAAAGAGATATAAGGAATTTTTGCATCGCTGAGTTGTGACAGTTTGCCGCTTGTTTTGGCTAATTGCATCAGCGAAAAGGCGCTTTCCATCATCCGGGCACCACCACTTTTACTAATCACCAGAAAAGGATATTTATGCTGAATGCAATAATCCACTGCTCTTGAAAATTTTTCTCCCATCACACTTCCCAATGAACCGCCAATGAATTCAAAATCCATACAGGCGATCACAATATTATTACCGCTCACTTTTCCAACTGCTACCCGCATGGAATCTTTCAGGTCGGTTTTGCTCCATATTTCTTCCAGTCTTTTTTTATAGGGTTTCAGGTCGGTGAAGTCCGAGAAAATCCTTGCTGCGGATATTATCGAATAGTTCGATAAATAGGTTATCGTCAAAAAGTATTTCATAATAGTCGCTGCTGTTGATACGGTGGTGATAACTGCATTTGGGGCAAACAAAGAGATTTTCCCGCAATTCTGTTACCGTGCAGATATAATTACACTCCGGGCATTTCGTCCATAGCCCTTCCGGCGTTTCTTTTTTTTCTGAAGTTTTGGTGCTGATCCCTTTTTTGATCCGCTTGAACCAACTGGCTCTTGTTTCTTCGGTCTTTCCTTCTTCACCTGCCAGGTTCGCATCAAAATCTTCAAATTGTTTGGCCATAACCTTTTGTTGAATTACAAATATAGGGAAGTTGGAAATAGTGAATGGTCAATGGGCAATAGCCAATTCTAAAGCAAACAATCAGTGCTGATCAATAAATTTTCACTACTTCTTCAACTCCATTTCAAACAACTTAAATATCCGTTTGTATTCATCTGTCCAGCTACTTGGTTCCACGAAACCATGATCTTCCATCGGATAGACTGCCAGTTCCCAGTTATCTTTTCCTAATTCAATCAATCGTTGCGTTAGTTTAACAGCATCCTGGAAATGCACATTCACATCCATCATTCCATGACAGATCAGTAAATGATTTTTTAATCCGCTTGCAAAATAGTACGGCGAACTTCTTTTGTAAGCAAGACTGTCATTGTAAGGTTCATTCAAAATATTTGAAGTGTAACCATGATTATAATTAGCCCAGTCAGTTACCGGCCTGAAGTGCAGCGCCTGCTTTAAATTCATCAGGAGTAGTGAACATTGCCATCAGAGTGATAAAACCACCATATGAACCGCCATACAATCCGATACGTTTTGGATCAACGCCAAAAGTTTTTACCAGATAATTGGCGCCATCCACATTATCATCCAGATCTTTTCCTCCCATGTGCCGATAGATGGCCGTTCTCCAATCTCTTCCATAACCGGCGCTGCCACGATAATCAATATCCATTACATAATAGCCGTTGTCTGCAAGCATATTATTGAACATGTATTCACGGAAATAATTGCTCCACCATTTATGAGCATTTTGCAAATAGCCTGCGCCGTGTACAAAAAGCACCGCCGGTTTTCCTTTTGCCGGATGAGCAGGTTTATATATTCTTGCATATACCAGCGCTCCATCTCTTGCAGTAAAAGTGATCACTTCAGGATCTTTCCACGGATATGATTTGAATTCATCACTCTGCGCTTTATCTGTTATCTGTACTGCTTTGCTTCCCGGTTTATTTTCCTGCAGATACAATTCCCAGGGTTTGTTGGAATAAGAATATAAAACAGCGAGCCATTTTTCATCAGGGGAAATGGTAACCTGATTGGCTCCGGTCATGGTAGTGATGCGTTCTGCTTTTCCACCAGTGACGGACAAACGATAAAATTGTTGTTCTCCCGGATGCACTTCATTGGTGATGATGTAGAAATATTTTTTATCATCAGAAAGTTGTGCCTGCTGCACTTCATATTTTCCGGAAGTCAATGCTTTTTTTTCTCCGGTCAACACATTTACCGTATAAAGATGCGAATAACCGGTTGCTTCAGATTGAAACCAAAATGTATTTTCATCGATCCATCCGGTATTGCGTCCGCCAAATCCACCAGTGCCCGGTCCGCCGATCCATGCTTCATCCCGCTGCCGATCCAATAATTTTAATTTTCCTGTTGCAGTATCCCATAACATCAGCCAGCGATCTTTATTATCCTGCGAACGAATTTCCAATACGGCATGTGTTCCTTTCGGCGACCAATAAGGTCCAATGAACATAACAGCTCGGTTAACCGGATTTTTGTATCTTCTTTCAAACATGGTTGGATAATCTTTTACATAATCCGGCAGATCTTTTATGCCGGGAATCTGATCTGTTTTTACATCGAGTACTGTATCTTTTTCCCGGTCATAAATATAAAATTCAGAACTGCTTTGCGGCGTACCCACTTTGGGTCTTCCCGGCAGATCAACGGTATAGCCTGTTTCAGTTACATAGCTTGGAACTATTGTTGATTTTACATTGGTGGCTTGCCTTATCAAATTATAACTTACAAATCTACCATCAGGGCTGATGTTCAATCCTTGTAAATTACGGTCGCCGATATTTATTTTTCTCAACTCTTCCGGTTTGGGTAAACTTTTTTCATAAGCTTCAGTGGCTTCTCTTTTTTCTTTTCTTGATCGCAGCACTTCGAAATATTCCATCTGATCTTTTTTCAGCCATTGTTCTTCAGGAGTAGTTGTATCTCTTGCACCGAATGACTGGTTACCTGAACCGCCGCCAAAATTTCCAAATCGGCCACCACCACCTCCGCCACCTCTTTGAAAGCCGGCTGTTTGGGTTTGGGATTCTGCTCCGCCATGAATAAGATTGGTCAATTGAATTGTTTCGCCGGTAGCAATATCCCAGGCAAAAAGATTCTGATCATGTATGTACACGATCTTTGTTTCATCAAATGAGAACTGGGGGTTTATTTCTGCATCTGCAGTTTGGGTGATCCGTTTTGTAGTGCTGGATCTTAGGTCGGTTAAAAAAATATCCCCGTTTTTGCTATATACATAAGCAGTGTGTGTTAGATTCCACCTGACATTATTTTCCGTAAGGATATTTTGTTTTTGTTCCGCTGTTGCTTTTACAGGAACCTTATTGTCTTTGGTAATATAATATAATGAATCATCCGGCGCATTGTCGGGGTTCCAGTTGAAATACAGATAATTTCCGTCCACACTCCAGAAAGGATTGGAAGGAGAGGTACCCATCCATTTAGGATCACGCATGATCTTTTCTACAGTTAGTTTCCCTAATTTTTGCTGCGCAAATGAATGAATAGAAAATGCCAGTAAAAAAAGGATGATAAATTTTTTTAACATGATGAAGAGTTTAGGCTATAAATATATTGATAAACTCAAAATAAAGTTTTCAAAGGGAAAATGAGCTTCTATCAAAAGGACAAAATTCCTGTTAGAATTATTTTTAATTATGGAGAACACAGAGACGGTATAGAAATGTTCTTATCTATTTGGATTGTGGATTATAATGTATAAATTAGTTGCAACATTTTCTCACCGGTAATATAGCTACCTGCCGGTCACTTTTCCCGAATCTTTCTCCTGTTTTTATATGAACTTCCAACCTGCGAGGGATGGAGGAAAGACGAAGGATGATGGTATCATACATGCTTTTGCCCTTTCTTTTCCTTAGCTTTACTATGTTGTATCTTTAAACGACCCTTATGGCAATAGCAAAGAATCATCCTTTATTAAAAGGCGTCAGCGGAAGAATAGGAGAGTTGGTCATTAAGCAATACGCTAATGGTATTGTGATCAGCAAGATGCCGGACATGAGCAGAGTAAAGAAAAGCAAACTGCAAAAGATAAAGCAGAACAAATTTAAAGAAGCGGTTGTTTATGCTCAAAGCATTGTACGAAATCCTAAGAAAAAAAAGGATTACGCAAAACGATTGAAAAAGGGACAAAGTGTTTACCATGCTGCGATAAAAGAATTCATGAAGAAACATTAGCCCTTTTGAATTTTACATCATCGATTTATAAGACAACGGCAAATAAATTTTTAAAAATGAAATAGCCGGTGTTATCACCGGCTATTTTTCCAACACACAAAACAAACGCTAATTTTCAGGAGCACCGTTATCGATCCAACATAGGAAAGAATTTTTTTGAGCTGTAGTGAGAGAACTACCCTGCGGCATCAATCCTGAAGCAATAGCCGGACGTATAGAGGCTCTTGCATTGAAGACTTGTGAATAATTTGTAAGCGGACCAGGTCCATTGCTGCTGCCTGCTGCATGGCAACCTGATGCATTACAAAAATTTTGTACGATCGGATTTACATCTGTTGCAAATGATTTCGGCATTGTACTGCAATCCAAAGTGGAACCGGTACCACCTCCGGAAGAATTGTTACCGGTTGTACTGCTGCTTTTACTGCATGAGATAGTAAATAAAATATAAAATGTTACAAGGAATACGATCAAAAAAGTCGCTTTCATAATTCGGGTTTTAAAAATTTAGGTCGGATTTCGAACTCACAAATGATAAAACGATGATTGAGAAATAAGAGTTGCCTCAATTTTTTTTAAAAAGGAGCAAAGACTTTTTTTAAGACTTTTTTAATTTCTAACGGTAGGACAATTCAGACGATTTTTTCTTCCCAGGGAATAGATCAATCCTACCGAATAACTTTGATAGTGATCATTTCTTTTTGGATTGGCTGCCTGGCTGAAACCATCAATATAATCTGAAAAAGTGAAACGATATAATGTCTCAGCGCTTAAGGATAATTTTTCTGAAAAAGAATAACGGAATCCTGCTCCAATCGGGATCACCGGTAAAATTTTTGGTAGTGAATGCTGTTCATCCAGTACCAGCCTTGCCGGCAAATCTGTTCCTGCAAAATATTCTGAGTTGAAGCGACTCCAGTCTCTTTTGATATGCACAAAACTCAATCCCGGTCCTGCCATAATGTAAGGTCTCCATCCGCTGTGCTTTGTTGCGTCAAAATTCTTTTTCAAAATATCCCAAACAAGCAGGCCTGAGAATTCTATAACAGGTGTTTTAAAACTGAAATTTCGTTGTTGCCGGAAAGCGGGATGAGCATACAATGATTCATCACCTTTTAATTTTCCCACAGAAAGATTTGCTCTCAATGAAAAAGAGTTGCTGAGAATTTTATTTGCAAAAAAACTGAATTGATATCCCGGCGTTTTTGATGAACCGAATCGTTCCGGTGTCAGGTCGCCCTGGTAAATAAAAGTTCCCAGATTGAATCCGACTTCGAGATTACTCATTCGGGATTGGCCGCTACTATTTTGGCTCCAGCCAAAAAATAACAGAAATGTGCTGACATAGTTTATCAAGAGGGTCTTCATGAGTCTTAGTCTTAAATTTTAAAAAACCAATTCTCTTAGATGAATTTAGTTCTGGTTCTTTTTCAAGTAAAGTGGCTTATGATCGTGTAACAATGATCTTTCAATTGGACCAGGGGATTTCAAAAACGGTGCAGGATTATTTTGGTTTAATGAGCCCTGTAGAAGCAGGGCTGCTGGTAACCAATTGCCTCTGACAAACGATTTATAGTTTATACACTGAAGAATCTTTTACCGTTGCGTCACGTACATAAAATCCCCTTACGGAATTTGTTCCCGTAATCATAGTTCAGAGTTTAGTTGTTTTAAAAATCGGAATTAAGAAAAGGGTAGGATGTTACGGGCAGTTTTTAGAATTGCTTCATGGCTTACTTTTATAACACTGAGAATAAAAATTTGTCAAAAGGTTTAAACGGTTGCAGCAAACTATAGACGAAAGAACATTTTGTATCGACTAAGTTTTGGTTTTACCGGGAAAAAGATATGGAGCGATCAGAAATCTTCTGTTTCTTCCGGTGCATCCGGATCGTATACAAAACGAACCATTGCACTTTTTGTTTCTGTGGAGGTCAGGTAGAGGCGATAACGTTTTTTCCCGGCGGTGATGATGAGTAGTGCAGTGTTGGGTGGAATGCTTCCCAGGTTTTCTGCTACCATTTCTACTTCCTGGAATGTATTACTTGGATCTATTTTGACATACATGGTCACCGGCCTCTCACTAAGCAGTTGATGAGTAACCACGATTCTTTTATTCACTAATACAGTGATCGAATCGCCATCAACAATTCCATTGTCATAAAAATCAAGCCGGATAGTTCCGGTATCCACTTTTATTTCGGGTACTTCCTTGAAGTCCGATTCGGCTTCCCGGGTTAAAGTAATAGCTCCGCCTGCGCAATCAGTAAGCGTATTCTGCACATTGCCGGACCAATTTCCGCTTAATGTTTCTATATCGCCGCTCTTGCTGTATTGCAATTCAAATTTTTTAATACAGATCACACAACGAACCGGAATGTGATAAGTAGTGACAATGGTCTCCTGTATGGTGATCCTTTTTGACGCCGGATCATAATTGCCAATAATTTTTTTCTTGACATAATTATTGATATCCTGGTAATGATAAGAATCCCCGTTGGCGCTTGAACCGTTCATATGAATTTGCAACTCGATATTGTTTTGTTCAAAACATCCTCTCATAGAGAGTGTGCCTTTCCAAAAGCCGGTCAGGTTTTGCGCATTTGAGCATCCTGATTGGATCATGATCCAGCATAATATTGCTACAGCTCTTTTCACTGACAAAAGTTAGTGACTATTATGCTGCGAAAATGTGAAAGTTGATGAATGATTTTTCAAATATTTTTTAAAAACCTTTCTTAGGCCGGGGGTTTTCTTTTATATAACCAGTAAACGAAATAGGTTGCCGATAAACGCTGGATGCCTGGAGCGTTGCCTTTCCATTTACCGAAATGTGGAGGGAGAGTCTGCTGTTGTCCGATTGATCTTTGGTAGCCACTGAAATATCCCATCCATTTTTTTTTGCTTTCGCCGTTTTATAATCAAATTTCGTTGAGGTAAACTTGATACCTCCCTGCGAAGGATCAAGTGGTGCCTGGTAAGCTCTTCCGTAATATGGCAGGTATGCAATGATCGAATCTTTTGAAACAGTAAGATCGTATTCAGATGTCAATGCGATTGTTCTGCCGGCCATCGGAATTGCAAATTGAGCTACGAAAATATATTGACCGGATTCTACCATGTTTTTTACATCTGCTTCGCTTTGAGAAAATATTAAAGCGGGTTTCATCAATACCATCAATAAAAAGCTTACCACTGCTTTTGGTGCTATCCTGTTATTCATAGTTATCCATTTTGATTATAAAATGAAACACACCATTTTAACGCTATCCGGTGAATTCGGTTTAAGCAGGGTCTTTCTTTTAACGAAGATTTTCAGACCGGCCCGGATCTAATGAAGTCATCGGCACCCATCCATGAATAAGATGAAATAGAAATTGAGCTCAGTTCCCGGATTTCCGGCAATTTCAAAAGGGCTTACATCTCACGGGGTTAGAAGTTTTATTGGGCAAAATGCAAGAAGGGTCTTGCAGATAAACAATTTTATTGTCACCTTTACGTTAAAAAGCTATCCAATATCTGTAAAACCAATATCCACCTGTATGAACAAGCCATTCTACAATGACCAAACGCATATTGCTGAGGAATTTCAATATATGGACGAGCACACTGCTCAAATTGCCCGCCTCGCATTTTTCAAGATCAATTCCTACAAACTTTCTTTAATCAAAGCATCTTTCTGCAGTAGCAGGGAAGAATTATCGGGTATCATCAAAAATACTTTGCTGAATTATGCAGAGCCTTCAAGCATTCTTGCCTGTCTTGGTTTTTTTGATGCAGAAATTGATAACTGATCCTCTTATTTACTGATACTTCCGAATTGCTGGTAAATATTCAGCAGGTGTTATTTTTTACACATTTTAAGCCGATCTCACAAACATGAAATGCTTACAAAAAGCACCAACACGGAAATTATTTTTTTCAGCATTTTAATAGAATGATAAATGAGATTTCGGGCAGCCTGGTAATTGATGTGCATGATCACGCTGATCTCGTCGTAGCTGAGATTTTGATGGAATTTTAAATAAATGATCTCTCTTTGACGCGGGGATAGTTCGCTGAGTGCATTAAACACTTTTTGTTTCATCGCTTCATTGTCCTGGTCATGGATCAAAATATTTTCATAGCTAATTTCAAATTCTTCATTTAGTCTTCCTGAAATATTGTTTCTCCTGTCTGATTTGCTTAATGCTTTTAATAGTTTGAATTTGAATGCCCGGAAAAAATATGCTTTTAATGAATTGATCTCAGCCTTGCCGTTATTGCGCCAGATGTCTGCAAAAAGATCCTGGATGCAATCTTCTACCAGGGCGTGATCTTTGGTGATCTTACAACCATAATTAAACAGGTCGTTATAATAATTTCGAAAAAGACGTACGAATGACTCCTCATCGCCATCTTTAAACTGACGCCACAGCAAGCTATCTTGTTCATTTTCATTTAAGGTCATAAACGTTGGATATTCTCAAAGGGGACAGATTGATTTTCAATCTCGTTTAACCAGGAATAGAACTACAAAAAGGCTTCGTAAGCGGGAGATTTTTCGTTGATTTAATACTGCAAGTTTAAATTTTTTTAAATAAATGGTTACAAAAGTTTAATACGGGACACATATAAATATAACACTAATGCTTTTATGAGAGATAACTACAACAATCCCGAAGAACTGATCAGCGATGAAAGTTTTGTTTCATGGTTCAATCGGACTGATGCAACAAACATCGCAGATTGGGAGCAGTGGATCGCTGCTCACCCTGACAAACAAGAAATGGTAAACCATGCTGTAGACATTTTAAATCTAATTCACTTTCAAGATACACCCGTAAGCAGCGAACAGATAAAAGAAGCTGAAGCAAAGCTTCGGCAAGCGATGAGCAACCCCCAGCCGGCAAAAATTATTTCAATTAATAGAAAAAGGATATGGTATGCTGCGGCTGCAGTGGCAGTGCTATTGATCACAATTGGCGTCACTGTCTTCTTTAACCCATCTTCAAAATCCCAGTTAGCTACCCAATACGGTCAGATCAAAAAAGACAAACTTCCTGACGGAACTGAAATATTCCTGAATGCTAACAGTACTGTTACTTACGAAAAAGGATGGCATGAAGGAAAAACAAGAGAAGTTTGGATACAGGGTGAAGCATTCTTCCATGTAAAAAAGACTCCGACACATGATAAGTTCATCGTTCATACTGATGCGTTTGATATTGAAGTGACCGGAACTTCTTTTAATGTAATTAATAAGGACGGGAAGAGTAGTATCATTTTAAAAGAAGGCAGTGTAAAAATTCACCGGCCCGGAGAAGCTGAGATCCTCATGAAACCGGGAGACATGGTAGCGTTCAACAGTGAAAAGATCGAGAAGAAAACGGTAACCAAACAGGATTATATGGCCTGGATGGATAATAAACTTGATTTTGATAACACACCTGTAACTGAGATTGCAAGGATCATTAAAGAACATTACGGAGTAGATGTAAAGATCGATGGAAACAATTTGACGACCCAAACCATAACCGGCATAATGCCGAATGATAACCTTGATGTCCTGCTACAGGCTCTTGATGCCACCCAGGAATTGAAAGTTATTCGGAACGGAGATTCAGTAACGATCTCTTCCGACAATCAATAATCAGTAACTCACTAAACGATGCTATATGAGAATATGTAAATCTAAAACGCTGCTGCAATTAATGGTAATAGCTGCATTGCTATGCACCAGTGCAGGATGGGCCAATGCCCAAAATAGTTACACATTTGTTCCTCAAAAAGTAAAACACAGAAGTTCAGACGAGGGATATCCGCAAACGGATACCAAGAGCGATAAGCTCGTTAATGTTCTGAAAGATCTGAACAAGACCAAAGGGGTGTACTTTATGTTTTCGAGCCACCTGGGAGAAAAAGTGGTAAACAAAGTGAACAATCTGAGCGAGAATGTTGAAGCGCTGCTCGAAAAAATTCTAAAGAATACAGGCCTTACTTACAAAAAGGTAAATGCTAACACCTTTGTGATCTTATCAGCGAAAGACACGGACAAAACTTCATCCGGCTCCCAGGAGCTAAGTTTTTCGAACATGATCACCATTGAACCTCCTGCCAGTAATACTATTGATGCACCAGATAATACCATCACCGGGAAAGTAACCGACAAAGATGGGAACCCGGTAGAAAATGTCTCGGTGACAGTTAAAGGAAAGACCACAGGTACATCTACAAATGGTCAGGGCATGTTCAGCATCTCCGCCAACAAAGGAGATGTATTGGTTTTTACATCTATCGGTTATGAACCTCAAGAGGTAGTGATAGGTAATAGCGATAATATCGAAGTGTCGCTTTCCGAATCTTCAAAACAATTGAATGAAGTAGTGGTAACCGCTCTTGGTATAAGCCGGCAAAAAAAATCTTTAACCTACTCTGTACAAACAGTAGATAATTCAGCGCTTAATAATGTAAAAGATGCCAATCTTGTAAACAATCTTACGGGAAGAGTAGCTGGTGTAAATATTACCCGCAGCAGTTCCGGCATCGGTGGCTCTGTACGAGTGGTGATAAGGGGAAATAAATCTACAAGGGAAAATCAACCATTGTATGTTATTGATGGTGTGCCAATGAATAATTATAACCCGGCGCAACCAGGTGATGAGTGGGGACAGGCATTGGGATTTGTTGGTATTGATGGTGGTGATGGAATTTCCAATCTTAATCCTGAAGACATCCAGGATATCACTGTATTGAAAGGAGCTTCTGCTGCTGCTTTGTATGGAAGCCAGGCTGCTAACGGAGTTATTTTAATTACTACCAAAAAAGGTAAAGCAGGTACTACTAAAGTCAATTTTTCATCTGATCTTACTTTTGATAATCCTCTTTATCAGCAACCGTTGCAATTCAAATACGGTCAGACCACTACTCCTTCTGCAGGGTATCCCGGCAGCAGGGATAGCTGGGGAAACGTTGTGAACGCTCCGAATAATGTATCACCCTTTTTCCAGACAGGGGTTACTTCTTTCAGTTCTGTTTCATTGACTGGTGGCACTGATAAATCTCAAACTTATTTTTCTTATTCTTTTACGGATAATAAAGGGATCATTCCTACATCAAGCCTGAAAAAGCATAATATCAATTTTCATCAAACCACTGATTTTCTCAACGGCCGTTTGAAAGCAGACCTTAATGCATTGTACATTCATGAGAATGCTTACAATCGTCCCGTAAGCGGTTTATATGATAACGCAATTTCAGGTTTGTATGAATTTCCAAGAGGATTGAATTTTGATCAGTATAAAAATAACTTCGAAGTTTTTTCCAGTGTTCGCAATACAAACGTTCAAAACTGGTGGGATGCTAATTATGATAGTTCGCAGATATACCCCGGAAAATTTACCGGCACAGAAGTAGAGCAAAACCCTTACTGGCTGTTGAATCGCAATAACAGTAATAATATCGTTGACAGGATCTACACTAATTTTTCTTTGAAATATAAGATCAATGATTGGCTGAACCTTCAGGCAAGAGGAAATATTGATAAATCTGTCAATGATATCAACATCAACAGCTATGCTACCACTTCGATAGTGTTGACAGCAAATAACGGTGGTTATACATTTTTAAGAGCAATCAACACTCAGTTGTATGGAGACCTGATCCTGAATGCTAACAGAAAATTATCCAAAGACCTGAGATTGCAGGCTACGTTGGGTACCAGCATTAATGACGGAAAATTGCTGCAAACTAATTTCGGCACCAAGAATAGTGGAGACGGATTACGTTTTGCGAATGTGTTCACTGTTGCCAACATTTTACCGGCGGCAATCACTGTCAGTGAAATGGACCAGCATAAGCAAGTGCAGGCTGTGTTTGCTACTGCGCAATTGAATTGGAAAGATTATTTATTCCTTGATCTTACCGGACGCAACGATTGGTCTTCCACTTTTGCATATACACCAGTTGAAAAGAAAGGTTATTTCTATTATTCAGCCGGCCTGACTGGTGTGTTAAGCGATATGTTTAAAATGCCGCAAGCGATCACTTTCAGTAAAGTGAGAGTGTCTTATGCAAAGGTTGGTAATGATGTTCCGATCTATGCTACAAATCCTATCGCTTATACTATCGATAATCAGAATGGATCTGTCGCAAATACAAAGGGACCCAAACCCGGCACTTACCTGAAGCCTGAAGACAACAGATCCTTTGAAGCAGGAACAGAATGGCGTTTTCTCAACGACAGGTTAGGAATCGATTTTACTTACTATATTAATAATAACTTCCGCCAGTACATTGAAATTCCTGTAACCGGTGGAAGCACAGGAAATCTCAGCACCTGGTATTTGAATTCAGGAAATATTAAAAACACCGGCGCAGAACTTTCGATCTTTGCTACTCCTATAAAAAATAATACACTGAGTTGGACCACGACGATCAATTATGCGACGAATAAGAATACAGTATTGAAGATCGCCGATGCTAATTTGGGAGTAAGCCAGGATTATTTCACACTCACAGGAATTGGTAATCTGCTCTATGCTTCTTATATAAAAGAAGACGGTTCATGGGGTGATATTTACGGGCATTTTTTCAAAAGAGATGCAAACGGTGCTATCGTTGTTGATAATAACGGTGCTCCGGAAAGAGGAACTGATCCTAACGGAACTGTCGGAGATCAAAGCCTGAAAAAACTGGGCAACCCGAATCCAAAATTCACATTAGGGTGGAGCAACACTGTTACTGTTAAACATTTCACAGTAGATTTTTTGTTTGATGGACGCTTTGGTGGAAAAGTAATGAGTATGACAGATGCAGTACTGGATGCATTGGGTGACAGCAAAGCAACCGGTGATGCCCGTGATGCTGGCGGAGTTGTTATCAATGCAGTACATGAAGACGGAAGTAAAGTATCTAGCATTGATCCAAAGACATTCTATCAGGCAGTAGGTGGTTTAGCAGGAATTGGTGAATATTACATGTATGATGCTACCAACATCCGGTTGAGGGAATTATCAATTGGTTATAATGTACCTGTAGCCGCCAAGTGGGTCAAAAATCTTACGGTGTCGTTGATCGGCAGAAATCTTTTTTTCGTTACCAAGAAAGCTCCGTTTGATCCGGAGATCTCAATGGCCACCAATAATGGCTTGCAGGGAATAGAAACATTCAGTCCTCCTTCCACGAGGAGTATGGGTGTATCAGTAAAAGTTGGTTTTTAATATAAACTTTTTAAAAAAATTAATTATGACCAGGATAAATAAGTTGATCTTAAATTTTTGCATTGCTGCCGTTCTACTATCGCTTGGCAGTTGCACCAAAAGTTTTAAAGATTACAATACAGACCCCACCGGCCTCAGCGATAAACAGATCGCAGTGGATTACCAGAATCTCGGAGAGCCGATGCAACAGGCGCAGTTATACATCATGAGTAATACCAACTGGATATACCAGCTACAGCAAAACCTCATAGGTGATGTGTATTCAGGGTACATGATGTCTGCTGATCCTTTTAACAGCAATACCAATAACACTGACTATTTTTTAATGGACGGATGGAATTTCTATCCCTGGGATTATGCTTATAATAATGTGATGAAGGCAACACAAAATGTGCTGGATGCTACTACTGATCCAAAATATGCCTCATTCCATGCATGGGCAAAGATCATAAGAGTAGAAGCTATGCATCGTGTGAGTGATATTTATGGGCCGATCATCTATACACATTATGGCAAATCAAATGCTGACGGAAGCGTTACTTACGATTCACAAAAAGATGCGTATAGCGCATTCTTTACTGATCTGGATTCTGCTATTACAGTATTGACGGGACTAGTGCAAAGCGGAGCACCAGAGACTTTTAGCAAATTCGATTTGGTTTATGGTGGTAGTTTTGAAAAATGGCTCAAGTTCGCAAATACACTCCGCCTGCGTTTAGCATTGCGTATTTCAAAAGCTGATCCCGCTAAAGCTAAGACAGAAGGTGAGGCCTCATTGTCAAATCCAGGAGGCTTGCTGACTACGAATGATGACAACGCTTATGTGGATATCGGCACCAATCAACATCCCATTAATTCTATCAGTAAGAGTTGGGGTGATATTAATACCGGCGCCCCGATTGCTTGCTATTTGAACGGATACAACGATCCAAGAGTTTCAAAATATATTTTGAAAGCAACTGATGGCGCCGTGGCAGGACAATACATCGGTATTCGCAATGGAATCAACATTGATGATATTGGCAGGTATGGTGGCTATTCTTTGCCTGTTGATTTTCTTAACAGGATGCAGATCATGGTAGCAGCTGAAGCCTGGTTCCTGAAAGCAGAAGCCGCATTGAAAGGCTGGGCTGGCGCCGGTGATGCTCAAACAAATTATGAAACAGGTATCAGCACTTCATTTGGACAATACGGTTTAGATGCATCTTCTTACATCACAGATAATGCACATACTGAACAACAGTATATGGACCCGAAGGCCGTTACTGCGGGGCAAAATGATGTAACAACAGGTTCTCCATATTTAAGCACTATCACTATTGCATGGAACAATGGTGATACGCCTGACAAAAAACTGGAACGTGTCATTACTCAAAAATGGCTGGCATTATACCCGGATGGAGAAGAAGCATGGGCTGAATTCAGAAGGACTGGTTATCCGAAATTATTTCCTGTAGTGTTGAATAAGAGTGGTGGTAAAATATCAACTACTGCATTTGTACAGCGTATTAATTTCCCTGCAGATGAATTAAGTACGAATCCGAACGGTGTTGCTGCTGCAGTACAAACTCTCGGCGGACCTGATACAGGAGGTACTCCATTATGGTGGGCGCAATGATCATTAGGCTCAGTTAGCTCATAATAGTTTTTTAGGCTGCTTATAAACAAGCAGCCTTTTTGCTTAAAATTTTGTGAGAGAATCGTTTTATTTTTTCAGGTCGTAACGTTGCTCTATTAATGATTTTCCAAAAGTAGCAGAAGGTTTTTCCTCCGTTAACCTGAATCCATATCTTTTATAAAGCGATGCTGCTTCTTTTTGTTCATTTGTAGTCCATGGATAACAGGAAGTATAATTACAGCTATGATGAAAGGCGAGGTATAATTCCATTAATTTTTTTCCGAGGCCGATGCCATGATATTCCGGTTTTATTAAAAAATAACAGAGTTGTGATGCATTACCTGGACGATGCACTAAAAATAAAGATGCAATAATTATGTTATTGTGTTCGCAAAGCTAGGCATGATCGAACAATGGATCATAAGTATTATAAAACTCCCTCAAACCTTTGGCAACGCAGTTTTTAAATTCAATCTCATAATTGTATTCTTTCTTATACAATATGCCATGCATGCATACAACCGATTCTATATCGCCGGGTTGTACTTCGCTGCGAATACAGATCTTATCTAATGATATTTTTTTGTTCATTATTCCTAAAGTTAATTCAAAGCGATTTCATAAAGCTGCCATAAAATGCAATTTAATTTAATGTATTAATTACCTTTAAGAGCAACAGAAGCCTCAATCAAATATTTTTTATATGAATAGAAAAATTATTGTTTTTGCTTTTGCAATATCATCAATAGTTACAAAAGCGCAGCAAGGAACAACGCAACAGCCAACTCCGCAACAGATAGAAGCCATGCAAAAGAAGCTGCAGGACTGGTCGAATCTGAACCGTTATGAAGCCGACAATGAAAAACTAAAAACTTCTTCTGATAAAAGTCGAGTTGTATTCATGGGTAATTCGATCACTGAAGGATGGATCAGGACAGATTCAGCATTCTTTGCCTACAACCCATACATTGATCGTGGTATCAGTGGGCAAACATCACCACAGATGCTCCTTCGTTTCCGCCAGGATGTTATTGATCTGCATCCTGCCGTGGTTGTCATTCTTGCAGGCACCAATGATATTGCACAAAACACCGGGCCGATTACATTGGAACAAAGCCTGGGCAATATTATTTCAATGGCCGAGTTGGCAAAAGCCAATCATATTCGTGTGGTGATTTCATCGGTATTGCCTGCTTTTGATTTTCCCTGGCGTCGTGGACTAGGGCCGGCAGAAAAAATTGTTGAGCTGAATAAGATGCTGAAAGATTATGCTGATAAAAACCATTTTGTTTATCTCGATTATTTTTCTGCAATGGCTGATGAAAGAAAAGGTTTGCCGGAATCGCTTTCAAAAGATGGGGTGCATCCCAATCTTGCCGGATATAAAATTATGGAACCATTAGCACAGAAAGCAATTGCTGAAGCGATGAAGAAGAAAATTAAATAGTGACTGCCCGCCTTTTGAGAACTGACAGCCGGTTTTTTATTTTAAGCCGGTGTATTTCCCTGCTCAGCGCCCATTTCCGGGCTTTGTTTGTTTTCCCATGTGTTACTGAGATTTTGCCATTGTGCTTTTAATTTTTCTCTTTGTTCCGGTGTCATTTTATCCCACATTCTTCTTTGTTTCCAGAAAAAACCTCTTGGGCCGGCACCTTTGCCAAAGCTGCCGAATAAAATTTTGGATAACACCAAAATGCCCAGCGCCTGCCAGAAAGTGACAGTGGAAACATGCAACACCGGAGTCAGCACATTATTCCAAAGCAACATGACAACGCTGCCAAAAATAAATATTGCCAATGCCCCGATCAGTATAAAGAGCGGAATACGTTTCTTCCATGATCCTTTTTTCATAATAAGTGATTTTTATTGATTGATAATTTCATGATATAATTGTTCCAGTCGTTTTCTTAGGTGCAGCACCGCATAGCGCTTGCGGCTGATAAGTGTGTTGATCTTTTCATCGGTGCGTTCAGAAATTTCATTGAAAGAAAAACCTTCCAGTTCGCTCCAGACAAAAACCATTCGCTGATCTTCCGGCAGTTCATCCAATGCAGTAAACAATTCTTCCCAGAAAAGGTCTCTGAGTTGCTGCATTTCCGCTGTAGAATTTTCTGCCAGCAACATTTCTTTAAAATGGAGGTTACCTGTTCCCTCTACTGTATTCAATTCATCTTCCAGCAAAACCGGCTGCTGCTTACGATATTTATCAATGATCTTATTTCTTGCCACACGAAACAGCCAGGCGCTTACCTGTTCAATAGGTTCGTTGTTGATCACATTGCTAAACTGGTACCAAACATCCTGCAAAATATCTTCCGCATCCTCACGGCTATTGACCCGGCCACGAATGAAAGAAAATAACCGTTTTTGGTATTCACTGAAAGCCTTTATAATATTTTGCCTTTTTTCTTCAGCCACAGGTATGGTCATTGCCTGCCTCATTTATTAAGCAGACGAATGAGCAAAGGAAATATTTTAAATAATGAAAAAAAATTCCCTACCGCTTTATCCAAACGATAGGGAATGACATATCTAAGAAAGAATCTATTTCTTTGGAGTTACAGCATTCATTAACCCACCGGCATCAAAATAGTCAGCGCCGGAAATAACTTTATTGTCTTTATTAAAATCATACGTTCCGTAGAAAAGAAGGGATGTTTTATTACTGGTAGCATTGTGAGTTCCGTCCCAACTGCCATAATAACGAACGCTGCCATCCATCTCTTGCGTAGCGGTGTCAAGACCCGGCAAGAATATGGCATTATTCAATTTTAAGTCATGCCAGTTGTCTTCGTAAAATTTAAGTGATTCTCTCCAATGAGCTTTGGTGTGAACCGTATCTCCATAAGCAGGAGATTGCCATTGTGCAGTATCAGCAATAGTAGCGGCCCAGCCGTCCAGGTCTCCTTTTTCAAATGCGGCAATTCCTTGTTTTAGTGTAGCCAGGTTTTTTTCATACAGCGCTTTCATGTCTGCGCTTTTTTGGGAAGCATCATCTTCTTTTTTTTCATTGCTGTTACAGGCTGCTACTAACAGCGCTACGAGTGGAATGAATAAGAACTTTTTCATAACAGAGATTTTGGTTTGATGAGGTAAAAAGTTGTACTTCTAAATGTAAGCCTATTTGGCAGTACACCCAATTAGATTTTTTAAACATTGTTTTTCAGCATAATACTAATCCTTCATTCCGCGGATAAAATAATTCAGCAACGGGGTATCTTCAAAATATTCTTGTTCAATCTAAGACTTTATGTGAATGACAACGCATAGCATTACGCTAACATTCATACTTGTTTTAAACTATTTTTTAAATAAACCTGCTTTCAATTCCGAACCAAAGGAACCTTCTTTAAGTTGCAAGTAATTATTCTTGCTTTGGTCTTTTTCAATTTCTATAGTGCCGGTTAATTCCACGTTTTCCATTTTCAGAAAATCTTTACTGATCGCAGCACCACCACCGTTCCCTGTTACATTTGTATTATTTGTCAGAATACAATCGTGTATCTCGTAATGGTGTGTACTGTTATTATCCCTTATCCAGGCTGTTCGGCTATTGGCAATAATGTTGTGATGAAATTCAAAATCATCTCCTGTACTTGTTGTCGTCCACACGCCGCTGTAATTAGATTCATATACCAGGCAATAGCGCATGGCATTATGATAACTTGTTCCACCTTCAGCATCCCAGAATACCACAGGATTTTGACAATTGTAAAAAACACAATGGTCAAGCACCAGGCCATGCCCGTTAGCAATTACTGCAACACGAATAGGCATCACATCAATATTGCTTGCAAACAAGCATTGAGTTACAAGCAGGTCATCTAAATTTTTACCGTTGCGCCAAATGGGATAGTAACGACGGTTTTGTTTGCCATCAATATAATAATAAACCGGGCTTCCGGTAAACCTAAGCCCTTCAATAGTTACATGGCTTACTTCTATTTCAAAACCCCTGGCTTCTTCACCATCATTTGGTGTTTGCATTGTTGGGATAACCGATGTAACGACCGGCATGTGTTGTGGATTCCAATCAGGGTCATCCGGTAATATTTCTGCCCGTATTATTAACCGATTTTCAGCGCTAAATTTATTATTATTAAAAAGCACTGTTTCTGTTAACGGATAAACTCCTTCTTCGAGGATAATAGTAACTACTGTTTTTGTATCGCTGGTATTTACTCGCCTCGCAGCTTCTGCAATTGTTTTTAAAGGCTGTAATTTATTTCCGTGGTTTGCGTCGTTACCTGTTTTGGCATTGACATAGAATTCTTCGCCAAATGCCATTAGCGATATTATTGCAAACAACAATAAGAAAAATGATTTTTTAAACATGATCAGGTTTTTTGCAAAGCTGAAACTGTCATTTTTTTTTAAATGGTCATTTTAAAATCAAAATGGTCATTCAAATACCATCACGATATTGCTGAGCAGTAGTACCGGTAATTGCTTTAAAAAAGCGATTGAAGTTGGATGGGTCGGAGAACTCAAAATCATAAACAATTTCTTTAATGGATTTACTACCCCGCAGTTGTCTTTTTATTTCAGAGATCAGTTTGTTGTGTATCATCTGTTGTGCAGTAAGGCCGCTGTATTGCCGGCAGATTTTATTGAGGTGATTATTACTGATCTTCAGCATTTGCGCATAAGTTGCGACACGGTGATGCGCTATAAATTCTTTTTCAAGCAAAGAACGGAATCTGAAAAAGTCTGGATGAATATGAGTATCGCTTTGAACTTGATAAGTAGCCGCATAATAACGGTTGAGAATTACGAGCAGCTGATACAGTATTGCCCTTAGTAAATGGCCGCTGTCGTTTTGAAGATGGTTGAATTCTTTTTCTATGTTGTTTAGCAGTTTCAATGTTTCCCGGAAAACTCCGGCGGGCATTTTCATGTTCGTTGGACTGGAATATTGATGAAAGAATTGAAAACGATAAAGGAACAGATCATCGCTGAAAAATAAATTAAGAAAATCTTTCTCAAAGAAAAGTGTGTAGCCGCTTACAGCTTGTTTTACATTCCACCTGCGTATTTGTCCTGGGGAAGTGAATATTATTGTTCCCGGTTCTATAGGCATTTTGTTTTCATCTAACGTAAAGCTGCCTTTCCCTTTCTCTATAAAAAGAATTTCATAGAAACTTATGTTGTGTGGTGTATCATCTAATATAAAATTTTTTAAAGTTTCGATGCGCCCAATATCCAGTAAGAGTTCTCTTCCGTATTTACGGGGAAGGAAGTGATAGGTTCTGATAACTGGTGCCTGAGTTTTTTCTATACTTTTTTTATGATTGCCTTTTGTCATTTTGGTAAAAGAATAAATAGGCTGGGATATAGAAAACAGTTACCGCCGTTAAAGACAAATGTACTTAAGTCAGAAATAGCCGGTACTGGAAAAATGATAATGCAACTTTCATTTCAACTTACAATTATCATTTCCCGGTTTTAGTACATTTAGTAACTAAAATCATTATTATGAGTCAACAATCAAAACGACTGGCAGGCATATTGCTTATAGTATTGCCAACCGTTATGTATGTCGGAGTCAGCCTTCTTCTATTCCTGATCAACGATCCGAAGTATATGCAAAATCCTTTGCGGCAAAATCTTTTCCGGGCGGGACATGCACATGCCGGTGTGCTACTCATTTTATCGTTGGTCGCTTTGCGCTATGTTGATGAAGCTAATCTTTCAGAAGCGTGGAAAAAGGTAGTGCGTCTCTTTATCCCTTTAGCGGCCATACTGATGCCTGCAGCCTTTTTCTTTTCTGTATTAAAACCGGACGCTACTGCTCCTAATGGTTTTATCAATTTTGCTTTTGCTGGTGCTGCCGTGTTAGCAATAGGTGTGTTGACTTTGGGTATAGGACTTGTAAGAAAGGCGAAAGAAAGGTAGGCCCTGTTGATCGATAAATATTTGAAGAGGCTTCTTCATCTTGTGATGAATATCTAGCTATCCCCCAACGGGACTTCCGACAAAAAGACCGCACCAATAGCCCTCGCCAACATCTCTTTCCTTATTTGTCAGCAGCTATTCTGTCAATATGCACCATTTGAGGGTTGGCCCAAATTTTTCTTCATACAATTTTGTCAACAATTTTTATAAATGTAAAATCAAGAAGTATGTATTACAATTCTTGCGCCGCAAAAGGCGAACAGTACGGAAACAGGCAGCGGCCCCAGTTTATCCGATCTATGCAAAGAGCCGCAGTGAATATTCACAAAACGGGCAACAGCTATGAAATGCTGGTATTTGCACCTGGCCGCATCAAAGAACATTTTAAAATTGAAGTAGAAGGAAAGGAACTGAAAGTTTCTTACACGCCGCCGGAAGGTTTTCCCCGGCCGGATTGGGTATTGAGAGAATACAGCCGAGGTGGTTTTGTGCGAACATTCACTTTGAATGATGCTATTGATGCATCCGGCATCAGTGCGAAATATGTGGATGGAGTGTTGCAGGTGAGTTTACCATTGATACCCGGCAAAGAATCTGTAGCCACAGAAGTGCCGATCAGTTAAGCTGTTGATTTTTTATTTAAAGACGAGTCTTTCCTTATTGGGGTGACTCGTTTTTTTTAATTAGCGCAATGTTAGTGGTAGAAGACGTTGTGGGAAAGAAAAAGCTGACACGACTTGAAAAAAGCTGGGATAAAAGATTTTTTTATTTTTTAAAAAATGAAATAACTTTGTGGAACATTTAAGTCGGGGGTATATCTAGGGGCTTAATAAATTAATATCGACTTAGATACTTCTCAGCCCTAATGACATACAATGCTTTCAAAATAAACTCGTTGTTATGAAACTAAACTATCTAAACAATGTGTTTAAAGCATGTGTATGTTTCAGAATCAAAAAAATAAAAAAAATAGTGGTAAAACTAAAAAGGAGATCTCCTTTGTAAGAATCAAGGCTGAAATTGATATTGAATATTACGCAATTTCAAAGGAGTCGTTAGAACAGCTTAATGAATCTTCAGTTATTTCAAACGCCTTTGATCTTTCTCTTTTCTTTTTTTCCATATCAATTACACTTTTTATAGCTATTCTCACTGCTGAAATAAAAAATAATTTTCTAGTAATAATATTAGTAATTGTTGCTGTTTCTATGTTTATTATCGGAGTTTTTAAATATTCAATGCATAGAAAAAATCAGAAAAGAATTTCTAAAATTTTGGAAAAAGTAAAAAAGCAACGATGCTATTTGAAATGAAGAAAATGTCGGGTTAAATATAAGTGCTCCAATTCCTAATATGTAGAATAGAATTACTGAACCCCGAGTGTGCGATCCTGCATGAGTGGGACAAGCCACAACAGACGATTAAAAGAATTATTACAGCCGGCTACATAATCTTTCTCTCAGCTCCCTGCTGTATCTTTGCACACTTATGCCAACGGAAGAAACATCACTTAATTTTCTTGAGGAAATAATAGAAGCGGATCTGAAAAACGGTAAGTATAAAAGTATTGTAACCCGTTTCCCTCCGGAGCCCAATGGCTACCTGCATATCGGCCATGCCAGCAGTATTTGCCTGAATTTTGGCCTTACCCAAAAATATCCAGGTTATACCAATCTTCGTTTTGACGATACCAACCCGGTAACGGAAGAAACCGAATATGTGGACAGCATAAAAGAAGATGTCCGTTGGTTGGGTTTTGAATGGAAATACGAACGCTATGCATCTGATTATTTCGATCAGTTGTATGAATATGCTGTAACACTTATCAAAAAAGGATTGGCTTACGTGGACGATAGCAGCAGCGAAGAAATGGCTGTGATGAAAGGGACGCCTACTGCACCGGGTTTGGACAGTCCATATCGAAACCGCGGCATAGATGAGAGTCTGGATCTGTTTGAAAGTATGAAGAATGGAGAATTTCCTGATGGCAGCCGCACTTTAAGAGCAAAGATTGATATGTCGCATTCTAATATGCTGATGCGGGATCCTGTGCTCTATCGCATCAAGCATGCTCATCATCATCGCACAGGAGATAAGTGGTGCATTTATCCCATGTATGATATGGCGCATGGGCAAAGCGATTCCATAGAAAATGTGACGCATTCTATTTGTACGCTGGAGTTTGTTCCGCACCGGGAACTTTACGACTGGCTCATCGAAAAACTGGAAATTTATCCATCCCATCAATATGAATTTGCGAGGCGTAATATTAATTATACCGTCACCAGCAAAAGAAAGTTGCTGCAACTGGTGAATGAAGAATCATGTAACCGGCTGGGATGATCCTCGTATGCCCACGATCAGTGGATTGAGAAGAAGAGGATATACTCCGGAAAGCATTCGTGATTTTTGCGACAGAATAGGAGTGGCTAAAAGAGAAAACCTGGTGGATGTAGGCTTGCTGGAGTTTTGTGTGAGGGAACATTTGAATAAAGTGGCATTAAGAAGGATGGTGGTGTTTGATCCGATTCAAGTTATTATTACTAATTATCCTGAAAGTCAAAATGAAAAAGTAAAAAGTGAAAATAATCCTGAGGATGCATCGGTGGGAACGAGAGAAATTCCTTTTGGAAAGAAGCTATATATTGAGCGGGACGATTTTATGGAAAATCCGCCGAAGAAATTCTTTAGATTGGCGCCGGGACAAATGGTGCGTTTGAAAAGTGCTTATATAATAAGGTGTGACGAAGTAATCAAAAATGCGGATGGCAAAAGTAACCGAATTACATTGTACTTATCTTCCGGAGAGCCGCAGCGGGCACGATACTTCCGGTGTCCATGTAAAGGGAACGCTACATTGGGTAAGTGCGAAGGATGCTATAGAAGTAGAGGTAAGAGAATATGACCGGTTGTTTAAAGTGGAAGATCCGGCCAGCGAGGAAGGGGATTTTAAAGACTATATTAATGAGCATTCTCTTAAAATAGTAAAAGGCTATGCGGAGCCTTCATTACTATCAGCACAATTGGAAGAACGATTTCAGTTTTTGAGAAAGGGATATTATTGCCTGGACAAGGATTCTGAAAATGGGAAATTCATCTTCAACAGGACGGTTACCTTGAAAGATGCTTGGGCGAAAGAGCAAAAAAAAACTTAGACAAGAATAGGTGATTATCATATAATTACTATTTTAAATGTTTGAAACCTGAGAATTGTTTTTTGTTGATTCAGGGAAATTTCCAAATTTGAGAATTAATCTTATCTTTATTCATAGGATAACTAAAACTAATTCACATGAGAAAAAAACTACTCTGCTTTTTTGCTGGATTGGTATTTACTTCGTGTGCTTTGATGGCACAAAAAATCAGTGATACTTACCAATTCGTTTACTCAACAGGAAACACATATACGGCTCTCTCCGGAAGCACTGTTATCAGCAATCTTTCTTATAATGGAAGCGCTAATACTGATGACGGATATGCCAGTATTCCAATAGGGTTTACTTTCAACTATGGAGGTACAGATTATACCAATTTAAACGTGGATGCCAATGGATGGGCATCCTTCGGTGCTGCTATACCAAATAATACTGATACATGGAATAATAATTTAAATACAGGCCCTGCAGGTGGCACTGGTACTCGCCCGGTTCTGGCTCCTTTGTGGGATGATTTGTACACTGACCCTGGCACTATTTCTTACCAGGTTAATGGCTCGGCTCCTGACAGAACACTTACCGTTGAGTGGAGCAATATTTACTGGACATGGGCAGCTAATAACCCTGTTATGTCTTTCCAAATTGTATTGCATGAGACCTCGAACATTATTGATTTCAATTATGAATCGGAAAGTGATAACTATGGCGATGATGGTACTCATGGAGCATCAATCGGTATAAGTGGCGCCAGCAGTGGAGATTTTCTTTCTGTAACTCCAAATGGTGTTTTGACAGGAGCGACTTCAGCTACAGAAAATAAAACTATAACTACTAAGCTGGCTACGGGAACCACTTACAGTTTTATTCCATATTGTTCTGCTACTATTGATCCACAGTATATTGGTGGTAGTGAATCAATCGGCAGGGTTCGGATCGGTACAATTGATCAAAGTACGCCTGCTTTACCTTCTACACCTTATCATAACTACACAAACTTATACACTTTCGTCCAGGCAGGGACCAGCATTCCAATAACTATAAATACAAATTATACTTATAGTTTGGATCAGTTATATATTTGGATAGATTTCAACCATAACGGTAGTTTCACGGATCCTGGAGAAGAAGTTTTCATTTCTTCATTGCCTTTGAGTTCAGCTACTATAACTACTAATCTTGCCATACCCTCTTTCTCAAGTTCGGTTCTTTCTGGTCCTACAAGAATGCGTATTCGTTTGAACGATACGGGTTCTCCTCCTGATAATTCAACACCATGTGGTCAGAGTGAATTTGGAGATATCCAGGATTTCACAATAAATCTTCAAAGCTGTATTGGAGCTATAGTTCTTGGCCAACCCGCCAATCAAACAGTATGTAACGGTGGCAATAGTTCTATAAGCATTAACGCAATAGGTACAGGATTGACCTATCAGTGGCAGCTAAGTACAGATGGTGGTACCACATATACTGATCTTACAAATACAGCTCCTTATTCAGCAGTAACTACAGATACCTTGAAGATTACGGGGGTTACACTTAGCATGAGCGGTTATATGTACAGATGTACTATGAATGGAACCTGTACAACTCCAAATACAGAGTCCAATGCAGCAACACTTACCATAAATACTGCAGCTGCTATTACAACTCAACCGTCAAACAAAATAGCTTGCCAGGGTGCAAACCCAAGCTTTACTGTTGCTGCAAGCGGTTCATCTCCTACCTATCAATGGCAGATAAGTACGAACAATGGAAGTACATTTACTAATATTTCCGGGGCTACAACTTCAACACTCAACCTGACAGCAGTTGCCGATACAATGAATGGCTATCAATACCGTTGTGTGGCTACGGTTGTGTCTTGTGGTTCTGTGAATTCAAATGCTGCTAAGCTTACAGTTGATGCCTTACCGACTTTAAGTGCAACATTAACGGAACTCCAACCGGGCCTTTTAACTACTATTACTGTTCATCCGGTTTCAACAGGAGTTTCTTATTCATGGACATTTAACGGGGCAGCACTTCCAGGAGCAACGTCGGGTTCTATTACAAGAGATATAGATGGAATAGGTAGCTATACGGCAACTGTAACAGATGTGAATGGATGTACCTATACCACACCCACTCCAATTGTTATAGATGATGAAGTACAAAGTGATAAAAAATTATGGATTTATCCGAACCCAGCTCCCGGCGGCCAATTCCAGGTGAGGTGGTACAATCCATACACATATGAGCATAGAATTGTGAGCATTTATAGCTCTTCAGGTGTATTGGTTGCCCGGAAAGAGTTCGATGCTGGTACCCGATATGCAAAGATGGATTTTAGCCTTCCGGCTGTTGGTCCAGGAGTTTATATTGTAAAGATTCGTAACACCTTTACTAGTGGAGAAATCACAGGAAAACTTGTGATACAATAAATAAAAGGGATCGATAACAATTATTTTCAAAGCCGGGTTTTTGCCCGGCTTTGATGTTTTATAAAATAATTCAGAGGCCCGGTTGTAATCAGTGAATCACTATGCCATAAGGATCCTTGACGAATAAATACGAATCGTATTCAACAAAATCATTTGCTTTTATTTCTATACCCCAGGGCTTGCCATCTTTCAATGAAAATTTAGCAGGATAAATGCCATAGCCAATATTCGAATAGGTCATTCGAAATTCATTGTGATCCATATATTCCATGTATCCGATCAGGTCAGGGTGATGCTGAAAATGGCAAATGAGCATATTGTTACTTTTAGCAATAGTTATTTTTCCATAAAGCGTATTGTAATAATCGCCGGTAAAATCTTCTAATTTTATATCGGGCTGATTATGCAGATCCACTCTTTTTTTCATTGCAGCCAGTTCATCATCGGTTTCTTTTTTGCCCTGCACAAAAAATCCCATTTGGTATTTACTCCTGTCAGTATAGGGTACGCCAAGATAAGCATCAAGGATCTGGTAACGCAGTGCTTCAAAAAAACTTTGATTATCGTTATTAGTAAGAATAGTGATGCCCAGGTTTTCTTCAGGAACAAAACAAACATTGGTGACCATTCCGAAAGCGCCGCCTGTATGCCAATAGACTTGTCTTCCTGCATAATCTGTCATGAATACACCCAAACCGTACATACGCATGTGCATTGGAAATCCAATGGACTTACGGCTACCTATAACAGTATTTGCATCTCTTGTTTTTTGAACTACAGCCCAGGGCAAAATTCTTTTTCCTTCGTATCGTCCACTGTCTAATTGCATCAACAACCATTTGCTCAGATCCTTTACACAGCTCACCATACTGGTAGCAGGTCCTAAATTATCTACCTGGTCATAAGGAAGAGCAGTGATACTGCTGAATTGATTCGTGTGCGGTACTGCCACATCTTTTCTTTGTGCAATGCCTGCAGTGCTGGTATATGTATTGGCCATTCCTAGTGGAGTGAGAATATTCTGCTGCACATAATCATTCCAACTGTCCCCGGTTACTTTCTCTAATATTCTTCCTGCCAGCATGAACGCTGAATTGCAATAACCAAAATCCTGGCGAAATTCTCCCGGTGGTTTCAGGTAACGCATTTTCCAAATAATAGAATCTTTGGGAAGATTAGAATCCCAAAAAGTAAAATCCCCCTGGAAAGTTTTAGTGCCTAAACGATGACAGAGCAGATCACGAATATTCACCATTTGTGTAGCATTGCTGTCATATAAACGAAACCAGGGAATATATTGAGTCACTTTATCATTCAGAGAAAGTTTTTTTTCATACTCCAGCTTGGCAAGCGAAGTACCAGTAAATAATTTGGAATTAGATGCGATAATGAACAATGTATTCTCATCTACTTTATCTTCTTTTCCCCATTCACGAACACCATATCCTTTCATTACAACTACTTTCCCGTCTTTCACAACGGCAATAGCTAATCCCGGAATTTGCCATTGCTGCATTCCTCTTTGTATATAACTGTCAAGACTGTCCCTAACGAAAGAAGGCGTTTGCGAAATACAAAAAATTGAAACAAGAAGGAAAGATGCAAGAACAAAAAATTTGATTGGTCGCATAAAAAATAATTTTATTAATGAAATTAAGGATAAAAGAATAAGCCGGTCTGTTAATAATAAAAAAGGCCGGCTCCAATGAGCCAGCCTTCCACACAACCAACTGAAAATAATTACAGAATAAAATTCCATCCATGTACATCAGCCGAGCTACCTGTGCGGATCGATTCCAATTGCGCTTTTAATTTATTGAAAATACTTTCATGGCTATAATCAGGCAAATGAAAATCGATCTCGTTCAAATGGATGATCCCGATTGGTGCAACCACTGCTGCAGTGCCGATGCCTGCCGCTTCTGTAATTATTTTATTCCGAAAAGCATTTTCCAGTTCGTCAATGTTTATTAACCGTTCTTCGACCCGAAGCCCGTTGTCTCTTGCTAAAGTCAGCATAGAATCTCTCGTAACTCCATCAAGTATTGAATCGGATAAAGGTGGCGTGACGATCGTTCCATCAATTACGAACATCACATTCATCATCCCGGATTCTTCGATGTATTTATTTTCTTTTGAGTCGGTCCATAATACCTGGTCATATCCCTCTTTTCTTGCTAATTGTGTCGGATAAAATGAACCGCCGTAATTGCCGCCACATTTTGCGAAACCAGTTCCACCTCTTGATGCACGAACATATTTTGTTTCTACTTTTACTTTTATCGGATTTACATACGCTAATGGCACCGGCCCGGTGAAAATGATAAAACGATATTCGTCTGAAATTTTTACACCGAAGCGACTTTCAGTTGCAATAACAAAAGGTCGCAGATATAAAGAGTAATCCTTCTCTTTAGGCACCCAGGCTCTGTCCACGCCGATCAATTGCCGTAAACCCTCTGTAAAAATATCTTCGGGTACAACTGCCATTGCCATTCTTTCCAATGATTTCACAAACCTGTCGTAATGTTTATTGAGACGGAAAATATTGATTCGGTCATCAGCCATATGAAAAGCCTTCATCCCTTCAAAAACGGTCTGCCCATAATGGAGCGCTAAGGCCGAAGGGCTTAGTGAAAGATTCGCAAAAGGAAGTATTTGCGCTTGTTGCCATTCAGCATTTTTATAATCGCATATCAACATATGATCGGAAATGACATTCCCGAATTTCAGATCGCTGGTAGTAAACTCATTGATCTTTGAATGCGAAGTGAGCCGGACCGGGATTTTTGTTGTAAGCTCCATGATAGATTGAATTTAGTTTTAAAATTTAATGATCATATTTTTACAGCAGATTTAGCAATTACAAATTTCCTCCACTGCAACAGGATGGATCATTACATTATATTCGAATACCTGTGTGCCAATAGTAAAAAAGTATTTCCCGCTTTTTACAAAGCCATTTTTTTCATAGAAGCCGATAGCTCTTTCATTGCTGATATGCGTATCCAGCCAGATATAATCGGGGTTGATTTCTTTGGACAATTTCAGCACTTCGTACATCAATGACTGGCCAATGCCACTGCCCTGGTATTCCGGCAATACATATATTTTCTGTAATTCCATTTGCGACACCGATTCGATCTGTGGATTCAATGAGAATCTTTTTACTTTAGCAAAACCGGCTGGATTATTATTTAAATAAGCTAAAAAATGAACATTACCATCTTTACGAAGACTTCTTGAGATCTTCACAGGATCATAAGTATATTCCAGGTAATCGAACAATTCGGATTTGCTATTGAATAGGTGGCCGAATGTTTCCCGAAATGCTTTTTTCCCGATAGAACTGATCGTTGCCGCATTGGATGGATCAGCTGTAATAATTTGCATGGACATAGTTTAATTGTTTAAGAATGAACTTTTGATTTCTTTCATTTATACTTTTAGTTTTCTGTACTCCCGGTTCACTAAGTATACTCCGGTTAAAGTAATGAAGGTACCCAGCAGCATATTCCCGTTCATTTTCTCATGCAGAAGCAACCATCCCAAACCTACCGCAACGATTGGGTTGATATACGCATAAATTGAAACCAGTGTTGGCGGTAATTTGCTCACAGCAAAAACAAAAGCAGAGTAGGCCAGTAAGGAGCCGAAGGTCACTAAGTATAACAACGAGAATAACGCCGTTCCTCCCGCATCAACCAAATTCACATATTTCCCTGTAAACAGGCAAATAACCAGAAGCACAATTCCGGCGATCAGCATTTGCAAACCCACATTGAATAAAATATACATCGGCGGTTTCTGTTTAGAAGTATATACGGTACCAAATGACCAGGACAATGTTGAAAGTAATGCCAATACGACCCCGAAGCCAAATGATTTGTTTCCGATCTGCGCGAGATAATCATAAAAGATTGTCAAGTACTCCGGCAAATCCGACGATCAATCCAACAATCATCCAACGGGTGATCTTTGCGCATTTGGATGAACCATACGGTAAATAAAGCTAATGAATAAAGGAACTAATGCTGCAATGATTGCAGCCAGTCCACCGCTGATATATTCCACCGACCAGGTAAGTAACCCATTAGCGATACATAATAATGAAAATACTTTGTATAGAAATCTTTTTCAAAATTTTCCAATCCGGGTAACTGGTATCCTTTTATAAAAAAGAAGCTTACCAGTATGACTCCTGAAAAAACTGACGAACACCCGATATAAATAAGCCCGGCATGTGTTGTGCTCCTATTCTTGAAGCAATATAAGTAGTGCCCCAGAAAAAACTCACTAGCCCTAATGCGATATACGCTTTATGTAATTCTTTTTTCATCCTGATGTTTAGTTTCATTCAATACTGATGCAAAATTTCAAAAAGAAAATCTTCATGACAACCCGCTTCTTGCGGTTTTTAACCATTCATCCTTTTTTGAGAATCACTGTACAAAAATGTTATAAAATATTTAATAAAAAACAGATTCAGTTTTTGTATTTTTGACTATATCAGATTTTTTAACATCATTCTTGATATGCGCAAAAACAATTTCACCACCGATGATCACCTCTATATGCAGGTAGCAGACGGTCTTGAAAAAATGATCGCTGATGATGTACTGAAGATCGGTGACAAACTTCCTTCTGTTCGTGTATTGAGTGATGAATACGGTATCAGCATGGGTACTGCTTTCCAGGCGTATTATCATCTGGAAGGAAAAGGATTGATCGAATCAAGACCCAAGTCAGGTTATTATGTTCGTTTTAATCATCGACGTTTTCCCGGACTTGCCAAAGCATGATACTGCCGAAGCGATATCGCATGATGTAAGTGTAAAAGAAATGATCGCTTCTATTTATACTGATATTGCTGCTGACAGACAATGTGATCAATCTCGCATTGGCCGTTCCGGATATTTCGCTATTGCCTGCTGCCAAGCTCAATAAATCAGTTGTGTATGCATTGCGCAATAGTAAAGATCATTGCATCAGTTATGAACATACACAGGGAAATATTGAATTGCGAAAACAAATCGCCAAGCTGGCTTTTAACTGGGGTGGAAAAATAAAACCTGATGAAGTGATCGTTACATCTGGTTGTCTTGAAGCGATTACCATGTGTCTGAAAGCAGTTACCAATCCCGGAGATACCGTAGCCGTTGAATCTCCTACTTATTTTGGTATTTCCAGGCCATTGAAAGTATGGGATTGAAAGTAGTGGAGATATCTTCCTGTTCTGTAGACAGGCCTTGACCTGGATTGTCTGGAAAAAGCGATTAAAAAATTTCCCATCAAAGCCTGTGTAGTTCGTTCCCAATTTCAATAACCCATTGGGCGGTTGTATGCCGGATGAAAACAAAAAGAAACTGGTGGAGATCATCACGAAGCATAATATCCCATTGATAGAAGATGATATTTATGGCGAATTGTATTTTGGAAAAAACAGGCCCCGCACCTGCAAATATTATGATACAAAAGGAATGGTGATGCATTGTTCTTCACTTATCCAAATCATTAGCGCCGGGCTATCGTATTGGCTGGACCATTCCCGGAAAATTTCTTGGAACAGGTAAAACAAATAAAAAGGATACACAATATCAGTTCTCCTACCCTTACACAGGCCGCCATGGCTCATTTTCTGAGAAATCGGCCGTTATGAATATCATTTAAAAAATTTGCGTAAAGCGCTTCATACACAATGTCTGCGTTATATGCAGGCCATCATTCAATATTTTCCCGAAGACACAAAGTATCCCGTCCGCATGGCGGATTTGTATTGTGGGTGCAATTGAATAAAAAGAGTAAATGCATTCAAATTACGGACCGAAGCGATGAAACATCATATTTCTATTGTACCGGGAAAAATATTTTCTGCCAGTTGCGATTATTCCAATTGTATTCGTATCAGTTTTGGCAAACCCTGGAGTGATGATGTAGATTATGGATTGATGATGCTGGGGCGATTGATAAAAAAGATGCTTTAACTCAAATTTTTTCAAGTTTCAAATAAGAATTATTAATACTGCTGGTTAAAATTTATCTTTGCGCAACATTTTCTTTGCAATATAAATTACTATAGGCTTTAAAACCGTTTGATCAATTTTATAAATTGCTTTTTCTCTTTATTAAAGCAGATAGAGATTGAGTATAAATTGTATGGCATTAGTTTTATGATAGCATGAACCTGAGCATCATCTTTATCGCAACCACTTTTATTCTTTTCTTTTTTGATTTATGGAATCAAAGGAAGAAAGAAAAGTATTATTGCCCTCCTTGCTGTTTTGATTAATAGTGGAATAAGTACCTGGATAGCTGTACAGGCTTTGCAAGGCCATTCCTTTGAAGAAAGATTTTATGGCGGCCCTGTTTTCGGAGAAATAGTTATTCGTGCCGATGCTCTTTCGGGATGGTTTATTCTATTGGCCAACTTCACTATGGTGACTGGTTTGCTCTATGGTAGACGATATATCAAAGCCTATGAAACCAGAACCTGCCGACATTAACATGCATTATATCAGTTATGTGATCAATCATTTTTCCATGATCGGCATTTTCTGTGTACAGAATTCGCTTGCTTTTTTATGTGTGTGGGAAATAATGGCCATCACTTCATTTTTACTGATCATCTTTGAACGTGAAAAAATGGATACGCTGAAAGCAGGGATCAACTTCCTGTTCAATCTCATATTTCTATTACACTCTTGACACTTGGTTTCATTTGGGTCAATTCACGCACAGGTTCTTACCAGTTTTCTGCCATTGCTGAATATACTGCACATGTGCACCCTGCGCTTGCCTTTTTACTCTTCATAATATTTTTTACTGGTTTTGGAATCAAAGCAGGGTTTGTTCCATTCCACACCTGGTTACCATATGCACATCCGGCTTCACCATCACACATATCGGGAATCATGTCAGGTGTAATTATCAAACTGGGAATTTTTGGAATTCTTAAGAATGTTATTGTTGCTCAAAGTAGATTATGAACTGGTCAGGTTATACCATCCTTATCGTTTCAGTGATTTCCGGTGTTTATGGTGTGATGATGGCAATCATTCAGCATAATGTAAAAAAACTTCTGGCATATCACAGCATTGAGAATATCGGGATCATTGGAATTGGTATTGGATTAGGTTGTCTTGGGATTGGGACTTGAATAACCAGTTTCTTTCTTTTGTTGGTTTTGCCGGCGCTTTATTACACTCGCTCAATCATTCACTTTTTAAATCACTTTTATTTTATATCGCAGGAACAGTTTACCAGGCCACGCATACAATGGAAATTGAAAAATTAGGAGGACTGATAAAAAAAATGCCACAAACAGCTGCGTTGTTTTTAATTGCGGCGCTGGCTATTTGTGGACTACCTCCTTTCAACGGTTTTATTTCTGAATTCCTGATTTATTCAGGATTGTTCAATGGAGTCGTTGCCAATCCACTTTCTTCAAGTATAGTTTTCGTATCTGCACTTTTTGGTCTTGTATTGATCGGTGGATTAGCGATGCTTTGTTTCACCAAAGCCTTTGGAATTATTTTTTTAGGCACTGAACGTCATCCTTATTCATCTCCAATAAAAGAAGCCGGAACAGTCAAAGCTTTTTCCAAAGTATATGGTAGCCCTGGTTATTCTTTTTATTGGATTGGTTCCCCAATTATTTCTTTGTGTTCTGAATCCGGTTGTAATATTATTTACCGGAGCCAATGCCGTAAGCGGAATAACAGGTTCTTTTAATAATACTTTCCGGACAATTGGTTTTGCTGCTACTGCTTTTATCATTTTATCCATAATAATATATTGGGTAAAACAAAAAGTAACGGCTTCCAGAAAAATCACTGTTCACCAACATGGGGTTGCGGATATACGGCCCCAATCCACGCCTTCAATATACTGCCAATTCATTTGTACGATCTTACCGCAAACTGATCAGGCCACTTGTTGATGATGAATAAATCAGAAGGAGTGATTAAAGATGTATTTCCTGAACCTATTCATTCCGAAACACATCCATATGATAAATTCGAAGCAATTTTTATTGACAAACCATTGAGGTTCTTGAAAAGGTTTATGGGAAGATTTAATTTTCTGCAAAATGGCAGCGAACAATTTTATATTCTATATGGGATGGCTTTTATAATTATTGTGATTGCAATACCGGTCAGTGGCAGACGCCATTTTCTATTTAATAAAATTATTCAAGCAAGTATAAAAAAATGGGAATTGCTGAATTTTATATTGATTGTAGCCGCAAGTTTGTTTTTCACTGGAATTATTATCCGGACCAAAAGTATTTTTTCCGGACGCAAAGGGCCGGGTATTTTTCAACCGCTGAAAGATATTTGTAAGATTGATTTCGTAAAGGAGCTGTTTACAGTGAGACCAGCAGTTTTATTTTTCAGATCGCGCCCAGTATTTATTTTGCTTCCGTATTAATGGCTATTGCTGTAATCCCATTGGGTAGTCAGCCGGGGCTTATTTCTTTTAAAGGTGATTTTGTTTTTTTTGCTTATATACTTGCACTGGGAAAATTTTTCAACATTATTTCAGCACTTGATACCGGCAGCAGTTTTGAAGGAATGGGTGCCAGCCGTGAAGCATTGTATTCTATGCTTGCAGAACCTGCTTTTTTATCCTGATGGGTTCTTTTGCTTTGCTAACAGGTCATATCATTCATTCCAGGAAATTTTCGGTTCATTACATTTTGGGAGTTATATATCTTACGGAGTTGGCGTACTGGCAGCATTTGTTATTATACTAATTACGTTGATTGAAAATAGCCGCATGCCTATTGATGATCCGAAGACGCATCTGGAACTCACAATGGTGCACGAAGTGATGATACTCGACAATAGTGGTTTCGACCTGGGTCTGATTCATCATGCTACCAATCTGAAATTTGTCGATGTATGGAGCATTAATTGCAAATTTCTTTCTGACGCCAGGTTCCGAATTATATTTTTCCATACCTATTTTTATTGGCACCCAGATTGTGTTTGCAATTGTTATTGGAGCTATTGAATCATTTATGGCAAGATTCCGCATGAATCATAATCCTCAATACATATTTACACTAACATCTGTTTCATTACTGATTTTTTTGGGTGTATTACTGATACTGGGGAAAATTGTATAATAAAACAAATGATCAATATTATGCTGTATAGCATTTATCATGAGCCTGGTTCACATGGGACTGTCCAAAACGACTTAATACCTATATTGGGGTTCTTGCATTTCAGGGCATTCTGCTTTTTGGAGTAGCTTTTATTGAACTGATTGAAATTAATGTGGTGAATCTTATTGTTTGTGTTGCTTGAAACGATAGTGTTTAAAACAATAGCCATTCCCTATTTCCTGAATTATGTGATCAAAAGAAACAAGATCACCCGTGAATCCGAACCGTTCCTTCCCGATTTTCTTTCGGTGGTAATCATCACCACTATTATTATCGGCTCTTTTCTTTTATCCAATACCATACAAGATCCGCATATCAAGAAAGATTTTTTTTGTAACAGCATTGGCTGCTCTTATTTACGGGTCTTTATTTTATTATTTCAAGAAAAAAGATAATCACCCATGTCATGGGTTTTCTGATCATTGAAAATGGAGTGTTTGTTTTATCACTGGCTGTAGGTACTCAAATGCCTATGCTGGTAAATATTGGAATACTACTCGACATTTTTGCAAGTGTATTGATATTGGGAATTTTTGTAAATAAGATTGGCGATGTTCTGAAAGAGCAGGATGTTGACCAGTTAAGAAATCTGAAAGATTAAAACTAATTAGCAGGAGAAAGACTATGATCGGGATATATCTTATAGGCGCCTTAGTGATAAGCATATTATTGTTCTTTAACAGAAACAAAGCACTGAATTATTTATTGGTCAACAGTTTTTATTGTTTTACAATGCTGGCTTACTATTTATGAATACAATCATCAGAACATATTCAGGAATTAGGTTATTTCACTCCGGATGCATTAGCTATTATTTTTCTTTTCACTTTAAGTATTATTGCTATTGCTGCTATTTTTGTACAGTTATATTTATTTTTCAAAAGAAAAAGATATTCCGCGTGAGCGAAGTATTTATTTTGCTGCGATGGTGATTCTTGCTCACGGCACTAAGTGCTGCTTATTTATCAGATAATATTGCTATCACCTGGATATTTGTTGAAGTCACCACGTTGAGTTCCTCAGCACTTGATTTATCACCGGAGGAATGTGCGGACATTGGAAGGTACCTGGAAATATTTATTTGTTTGTTCTATCAGTATCACATTTGTTTTTATCGGGATACTTTTTCTTACGGTGGCTGCCCAGCACGAAGGAATCAATGATCTTGCTTACAAAATATTATTGACCAAAGCAGGTTCGCTGAATGTGTTCTGGCTTAAGCTTGCTTTCCTTTTTATTTTTACCGGGTTCACCTGTAAAGTCAGGATTAGTACCGATGTACACTGCCGGTATTGATGCAAAAGATAAAGCGCCTTCACCTGCCGGTGCTTTATTCAGCAGTGTTTTGATGAATGTAGGATTTCTCGGCATTTTCAGATTCTATGAGATCATCAGCCATACTTCTATTTTACCATGGGCCAATAATATACTTTTCATTTCAGGCACGCTTGTCCATTTTTGTAGCTACCGTCTATATGCTTAAAGTAAAAAATTTCAAGACGAATGTTTGCCTATTCAAGTGTGGAGCACATGAGGCTTGATCACACTGGCATTGGCAGCCGGTGGCATTGGATATTATGCAGCTATTTTACATATCGTATTGCATTCATTTGCCAAATCCACTATGTTTTTCCAGGTAGGCCAGGTGTACCGTATTTATAAAAGCAAAAGCATTTATGATGCAGGCGATTATTTTAAATACAATTTAGCCGGCGCACTGGTATTGCTTGTTCGGTTTTTTTATTATAGCGGCGAATGCCTCCTTCAGGAATGTTTGTAAGTGAGTTTCTGATCTTCCGTTCGTTGTTTGAAACCAATCATCTCTGGTTGCTTGCTATCGTTTTGCTTCTGACTTACCATGATCATCTGGTCGTTTGGGAAAAATATTTTTAAAATGCTTTTTATCAAACCCGTTGGATTCAAGGATGCAATAGTAGAAAAAATAAATCCGGTTGAATCTATCGGCCAGTATATTTTCCTTGGGTTGGTGATCTAGCTGGGACTAAATCCACCTGCAGACATTTGTAAACCTGATCAATAACGCTATTCAACATTTGCCAAAATAAAATGACAGAATTATTCGGTCATAGTAAACAATCAAACCATTTCGCTGAGATAGTATTCCGGTTTTGAAATATGAAGAATTTTCTGGAACTGAATACAAAACTTGATTCAGAAAAAAGAGTTTCATTGTGTCAATTATTATGGTTTTCTAAAGGGAAATAACAATAAAACTGATATGTTGCATTGCTAATGACCAGGAACATAATATCTATATTTCATCAGCCGAAATTGATAAAGATAATCTGCAACCAATACTCATCATTTACGGCTCATCATCTTTGCTTCCATATTTTTGAAAGAGAACTTCATGAAAATTTCGGGATTACTTATTCAGATCATCCATGGCTGAAACCTGTGCGATATTCATTTAACCGAAGTGACAAGGAACAACAGATTGAAAATTATCCTTTCTATAAAATTGAAAGCGAAGAATTACATGAGGTAGGTGTGGGTCCAATTCATGCAGGTATCATTGAACCCGGGCATTTTCGATTCATTTGTAATGGCGAACAAATTCTTCACCTTGAAATACAACTTGGGTTACCAGCATCGGGGCATTGAATCTCTTATTTCTAAATAAAAAGAAATTATTGCAACGAACTGTATTGGCAGAGTCTATTGCAGGTGATACAGTAGCAGGACATACCATTGCTTTTGTAAATGTCTGGGAAAGTTTGAGCGGCTTCAATGCAACTGATGATTTAATATATGCTAGGACGTTGGCATTGGAACTGGAACGGATCGCTATTCATACCGGCGATATGAGTGCTATCTGTACTGACATTGCGTATCAATTAGGCAGTGCTGTATTTGGAAGATTAAGAACACCTTTAATTAATTTCATGCTAGAATGGTGTGGCAATCGTTTGGCAAAAGGATTGATCAGGGTAGGTAAGAATAATTTTCCATTTAGTGAGCAACTTGCCGAAAGGCTATCAGCACTTTTCGATGATTATGAATCGGATTTTATGGAAATGTATAAAGAAATGAAAAGCCTTCCGACTGTATTATCCCGGCTGGAAAAAACTGGTGTAGTAACTGCAGAGCTGGCTGAATCTATCGGAACTGTAGGTATGTCTGCGAGAGCATCTGGGATTATGCGTGACATCAGGAGTTCTCATCCTGCAGGTCTATTTACTGAATTAGGTCATAAGCCAGTTATCAAACGTCATGGAGATGTATATTCACGAACTCAGATACGCAAAGAAGAAATTATGCAGTCCATTGGTTATATCCGGCAATGGCTGCATAAAATTCCTGTAATAAATAAAAATATTGAACTCCAAAAACCTGCACCTAATTCATTTGCCATTTCGCTTGTAGAAGGATGGCGTGGTGAGATTTGTCATTGTGCCATTACGGATAATGATGGTGAATTTTTACATTACAAAGTGAAAGATCCTTCTCTGCACAATTGGCTCGCATTGGCTCTTGCAGTCAGGGACAATGAAATTTCTGATTTCCCGATATGCAATAAAAGTTTTGACCTGAGTTATTGCGGACATGATCTATAATGAATTAAAAGTATGATTGATAATATTAAGATACTGATTCACCAGGGCAAGCAATATATTCCGGATGTAACAGAGGCCGAGATTCCGGGCATTTTTCGTGGCCGACCTGTTATTAGCAATGCATCAGTTGATACAAAATCTTTGATTGAAGTATGTCCTACCGGTGCCATAAGCGGCAATCCTGTTTGCATTGATTTGGGCAAATGTATTTTTTGCGGAGAATGTGCTTTTGCGTTTCCTGATAAAATAAAATTTACCAAAGATTATAAAATTGCCACCAATTACCGGGATGGATTATTAGTAAAAGAAACAGAAGAAAAACAGATTACACTAAATACAGAATTGATAAGAAAAGAAATTACAAAATATTTTAGCGGTTCTCTGAAATTGAGGCAGGTATCCGCCGGAGGAGATAATAGTTGTGAATTGGAATTGAATGCCTGTGGTAATGTAAATTTTGATATGGGCCGTTTCGGAATTGAGTTTGTTGCATCGCCAAGACATGCTGATGGAATTGTAATCACTGGTCCGATTACTGAAAATATGGCTGAACCATTACAGATATGCTATGATGCTGTTCCAGATCCAAAGATCATCATCCTTGCTGGCACCGACGCTATCAGTGGAGGAATTTTTACAGACAGCCCTGCTTTGGACCGGAGTTTTCTGAACAAATACAAAATTGACCTGTATGTACCAGGTAATCCTGTTCATCCATTGACTTTTATTAATGGCGTACTTGAACTGATTAAAAAAAGAATATAGCTGACTATTTCAGAGTTTGACAGCAAGGCTCACGATTGCCATATTGAGTTGCATCTGAATGACATTGAAAAGTGGATGTAACGGCAATTCCTTAACCTTGTTCCTTTCATGCAATGTTGCTGTATTTTCTTTTGAAGTAAAAATAGGATGAACACCCAATGAGACATTGCATAATTCCGAAAAAAGGATTAATAACAAACTTTTTCAGACACAAATAATTGCCGCATCATTATAAACAGTTATGACAAGATAGAAGATAGCTAAAAACGATGATCGGCCCCATATCCACGTAAGAAATAGCGTTATTAAGACGGATCTGTCGAATGTGAGTGCCAGGCCATAAAATAACAAGAAGTTAAACAAGCCGACAGATACTGTCTAAATGAATTAAGGATTTATTTTTGAGAACGGATTTTACAATAAGTATATTTATTGTTTATCCGACGATGGTTGCTGTTTAAATGGCTTGTTTTGTATGAGGGTAAAAATTCTTATCACTGCTTTCCTGATCTTGCCTTTACTGGCATTCAGCCAGATCATTGATCAATTAGGTCAATCGCCATCTAAATTAAAATGGAAACAGATACAAACACCACATTTCCGTATCGTATTCCCGGGTGAAATGGAAAAAGATGCGCAACGAACAGCCAATGCATTGATGAATGCTTACAATGATGTAGCAAGGTCGCTGGGTGTTTTACCCCGCAAGATCCCAATCGTGATGCAAAACCAAACCACCGATAACAATGCATTTGTCACATCTGAGGGGAGGAGAGCGGAATTTTTTTCTACACCTCCGCAGAATCCGAACGATATGGGCATGAACAACTGGTTTGACGAATTGTCGCTTCATGAATACAGGCATGTGGTGCAACAGGATCAATCTATTGTCGGCTGGGGAAAATATATGTTTTACCTGTTTGGCAATTCAGGTACATCTATCATGCAGGGAATGACCAATCCCTGGTGGTTTTGGGAAGGAGATGCAGTCGGGTGTGAATCAGCTATGGGCTATGGTGGCAGAGGAAGGATACCTTCTTTTGATCTTACTTTTCGCACTCAATTACTTTCCCGCGGCGCATTCTCTTATATGAAAGCATCCTGCGGCTCTATGAAGGATGCAATTCCTAATCATTACTTGTTCGGCTACCTGATGACGACTTATGATAAAAATCATTATGGCGCTGATGTATGGGATAAAGTTCTCACCCGCACTTATAAAAAACCTCCTTTGCCTTTTTCGTTTTCCCATAGTATAAAAAAAGTAACGGGAATGAATGCAAAAGAAACATATTCAGCCATGATCCGGGAGCTGAAAGAATTATGGGGGAAACAACTGCAGGATGTAAAAGAAACACCTGCAGAATATTTTCATCATCCATCAGAAAAAGTATTTGTCAATTATAAATTTCCTCAATATCTCCCCGATGGAAATATTGTAGTGGAAAAAGCAGGATTGGAAACAGGTAGTTTTCTTGCATATAAATCCAGTATTGTGGATCAATCTCAGTTTGTCTTGTTGACCAAAGATGGAAAGGAAACAAAGATCCGGGTCTCAGGTGTGCTCGATGATAATGGAATGCTGAGCAGCGCTGCGGGTAAAGTCGTATGGTCTGAATTTAGCTATGATCCTCGTTGGGGAGCAAGAAATTTTACAGTAATAAAAGTTCTGGATGTAGCAACAAAACAAATTAAGCAGATCACTCATCGCACCCGCCTGCATGCACCTTGCCTTTCTCCCGATGGTAAAACAATTGCCGCTATTGATTTCACTACAGCTCTCAGATATTATCTCGTATTAATGGATGCAGGAACAGGAAAAATTATCAAGCGATTTGATAATCCGGACAACCATCAGTATATGCAGCCGCATTTTACACAAGATGGACGTGGTATTCTTATGGTACAGGCGGAGCCCGGATATAAAACAATTGTGAAATTGGATATTGCAACTGGGTTGATCAAAAGAATCATGAAACCAATACCTGATAATATTTCAGCTCCGGTGGATTACAAAAATTTTGTATTATATAATTCTCCGCAATCCGGTATTGATAATATTTATGCAGTAGATACATTAACGGGAGTGCAATATCAGGTTACGGACAGGAAATATGGAGCATTCAATCCTTGTGTTTCTCCAGATGGAAATAAGATCGCCTTCCAGGATTTTATTGCGGATGGATTTCGGGTTGCAACGATGCCTCTCAATGAAAAAGAATGGCCAAAAGTAGATCTGCCCGAAGAGCATGCAGAGAAAGTAGCTTACTATTCTACTTTCGCAAAACAAGAAGCCGGCAATATCTTATCCCACATTCCTGACTCAGTTTATCCAAGTTCTCCATACAAACGTCTGAAGAATGCGGTATTAGTTTATAGCTGGGGTATTGAACCTTTGTCCAACTTACCAAATCCGCTAAGTATAGGTATCAAATCACAGGATCTTCTCAGCACAACTGTTCTGGAAGCAGGTTTTCGTTTCGACAATAATGAAAGACATTGGGGAAAATATTTCAAACTTAGTTACGATGGATTGTACCCGGAATTTTTCTTTTCTTATGCAGATGGAAAACGCAAAGCTATTTTTGCAAAAGGAGAAACCGATACAACCTCTGCGCCTCCCTTTCATTACGATCTTATCGGTTTCAAGAATTTGAATTTTGGTGTAGGCTTTCCATTAAATTTTTCCGGGGGACCCTACATCCGGAAAGTCAACCTGACTTCACAGATCATCTATAATTCTTTTGATAAACTGACCCGCCATACTACCGACAATAAATATGACAGGGATTATTTTGGGAATTTTTATTCATTACAACATGATGCGTCATTAGAGTTTCGTTTGCGTCAAAGTATCCGGGATGTAGGCCCAAGATTGGGAACGTTGATTCAATTTACATTCAGGAATTCTCCTTTTCACAGCTATTTTAATGCATCGCAAACAGCTTTGGATGTAAATGTTTATCTGCCCGGCTTCTTTAAACATCATTCTGTTCATTTGAGATCTTATTGGCAGAAAGATGATAGCAGTAATTATCATTTTGAAAACCGGTTTGATTTTTTTCGCAATACCACCAATCAACTCTTTCAGCATTTACAGATATGGTCTGTTGATTATAAATTTCCATTGGCTTATCCTGATTATTCTTTTTTGAACGGGGCATTATATTTTCAGCGAATAAAACTGGATCTGTTTTCAGAGTGGGGCTTTGGAAAATCTGCTTATAATAACCTTGTAGATGGTCATCTCAGGCGTTACACAAATTTGGGAGTTGAATTAACTTCCGATGTCAACTTCATGCGTTTCCTGATTCCATTTGAAGCAGGCATTCGCAGTTCATACATGGTTCAGGATCGGTCAGTACATCATCAACTCATTGTAAGGGTTCCGATTTTCTAAAAAAAAATAAAAAAGCCCCGTTTCTCAACGAGGCTTCAATCTCATTCGTTTTCTGGTTTCACCCGAATCCCGATAGCAATCGGGATACCTCCCGGCCGGATACTAATTGTTTTTCCCGGAAAGATTAACAGGTACGGTTAGGATTGTGGATCGGCCAAAATAAAAAAAAGAGCGGTTACTTGTGGACGCTAAGGTAACACATAGATAAATACAGGTCAATTAGTAAAACTTCGATTTTCAAAAAAAATCCTGCTTCTAAAAGCAGGATTCTCCAAATGTTATAGAAAAGATCAATGGATGAGTAATTTTCCTACTGCCAATTTTTTCCCATTGGCGTTTCCGACCACTACATAATAAATACCCCGTGCAGGAACATTCATATTAATACTGATCAACTGGTATGGGCCGTTCACTGCAAATTTTCCATTATATACCCTAGCGCCATGCGAATCATAGATCGTAATAGTTTGCTGCGTATTGGCTCCACCTGGATTATAATAAGCAACCGTAAATTGTCCCAGGTTTGGATTCGGATAAATGAAAAGTTTAGTACTGGCAGAATCAGCAATTGTAACAATTGCTGATTGGTTACTGCATCCGTTACCATCAGAAATTATTACCTGGTAAGTTCCAAAACCTGTTACATCAACTGAAAGAGAAGTTCCGGTTTGCCCCGGAATAAGAGTCCCACTTTTATACCAGGATAAATTGGTCCCCGTCGCCGGTGATGGAGTAGCGGTCAAAGTGCTAATTAATCCCGGGAATATATGTGTATAGGGAGCAGCAGAAAGATTTACTGTTGGTAAACGATACACTGTAAGTGTTGCAGGATTTGAAACAGTAGGAGTGGTGCAGGTTGCGTTGGATAAAAGACAACGATACTGATTATTATTCAGGCTGGCATCCACGCTGCTAAGTGATAATGTAGCAATAGTTGCACCGGCAATATTAATGTTATTGAAAGTATTTCCTCCATCGGCACTAACCTGCCATTGATATATGATAGACTGAGTACTATTGCCTGCTACAGTAAAACTGATATTACCCGAAGTGAGTGGACCGGCAGCACAAACGGAAGCATTCGATGGTTGAGTTGTGATAGTTACAGGTGCAATTACAGTCAACACAGCTACAGTTGATGTATCAGGTGGAGCAACACTTCCTGTGATCACACATCTGTATTTATAATTGTTCATTGCCAGGGTAACTGCATTTGCGGTATAATCGCTGGAAAATGCAGAAGGAATATCATTGAAAGTAGTGCCGCCATTCGTACTTAATTGCCATTGATAAGTCAAGTTAAGTCCTGAAGCTAACACACTAAACGTACTATTACTGCCTACGCATGTTGCAGCATTTCTGGGTTGTGTACTAATAACCGGAGCACCTGCCGGAGCTATTGTAAAGTTTGCATCCGAAATATCAAAGAAAATATTTCCAACTGCTTCAATTTTGATTCTGGCAGTTGTAGTTGGATGTATTGGGAATAGTTAAAGCTTCCGATCCATCATTCGGAGTACTCGCAGCTAATAACTGTTGGATAAGTTAAACCTCCATCTGTCGATAATGAGATTTTTACATTAGTTGTATTGATAGGTGATGCATTTGTTCCTGCCACATTCCATGTAATTGTTTGCAGTGTGATTTCGCCGATCATAGTTTCTCCGCCGTTTGGAGATGTTACTACGAACGGTCCTGTTCCGGAAACAATATGCATTAATAGTAAATGGACGAATTGAAACCTGATTGACATCCTCCGGTTCCGCCAGAAGTTACACCACCACCGCCGGCTCGATTATCTCTTACAGTCAATTTGAAATTCATTGTACGGGCAACCAGTAGGAAGAGTTTCTCCTTTATTGCCATCCATGACTAATCCATTTAGATCTGAGTGCGAAAGAGTATAATTGGCAAGAATCAGACTTGAATCAGGAAATGTCCGGCTTCCTGTTGTTTTTGGACGTGCGAAATTTAAAAAGAGGCTTGTAGTATTTGTATTGCCGCCATTCCATGTTGTGCTGGGTCCAAGATCCCATTCTTCCCATGAATAAGTTAATGGATCTCCATCGGGATCATAGCCGTAGCTGTTAAAGTAAATGGTGTACTTAACAGGAATATTTGCTCCATTATTATTCATAGCAGTAATTATAGGAATATTATTTCCGGTATTGGTAATTACGCGCATAACTTCCGCCTGTTCCTGCGATATAATTGCTGATTTCATCAAAACTAATTGCATGAAAAAAAGGATCACTGTGTGGTTGAATATCATCTGTACTGCAAATTCCTGCATAAGCCATAATGGTAGTTCCACTACCAACTTCGTATGCTGTTGATGCATTTCTGATTACCACCACCGCAATTACCGGCGCTGCTATTAAACGGATGGTTAGCGCCGAATTCATGTCCCATTTCGTGAGCTACATAATCTATATCAAAATTATCTCCGACAGGATTTGGTAAACCTGTTACACCTTCTGCTTTACTTCCATCCACACAAACAACACCTAATCCTGAAATCCCGCCACCACCTGTAGCTAAACACATGTCCGAAATCATAATTTGCAGAACCAATTATTGCATCAATATTGTGCTTTGATTTTGGTCCCAACATGCCGAACCATTACTATTAGTATATGGATCAGTATGTGCCATTCAAGATAAATCAGTAAATCGTATTTGCGATCAAGACCATTCTTATAGCAAGTTCTGATTCATAAACACCATCCACACGGTTAACAGAAGTGACCATAGCAGCAAGAGTAGCCGGTACTGTTGCAGGATTTGGCGAACAAACTGCAACTGCATATTCACCGGTACAAGCTAATGCCAACCGATAAGTATATAACTGAGTTCCTCTGCATACGGCTTCGAGTTCTTTGCGCAATATTCTGAATCGGAACAGGATTGTCAGGAGTATTGCAAATAAAAACAGGATTTCTTTTATTATCACTTGGCATAATAGCTTGTATAAAGATTTAATATCTACCTTTGGCATAAGGATCAATATAAGTATCTCCGTTTACTGATAATATTTGTGCATTGAAACCGAAATAAGGATTATAATCAAAACGAATCGTAGCATAAGGATCATCAATTCCCTGTCCGGCAAAAGTTTTTATTTCAGGAAATTTTGCTGCAAGTCCCGGTTCCATGATTGAACTTTCCCAAACATGAAATTTTGCCATTTTTCCATCTGGCATAGGTAATTCAAGAATGGAGCCTGATTTTTGTTTGCAACATTGTTTTCTGAAGGTAAGTGACCATAAAAAATTTTTCATGCCCTGAATATGTCAAAGAACAGAAGTCCTGATATTTTTCCGAAATAATAACTCTTTTACCAGATGTTCTTGAAGCAACATTTTGCACCTGCATCGGTAAAAAAACTGTTTTGTGCAAATAGTGAAGAGAAAGAAAAAACTAAGAAAGATAAAATAAGTGAGAAAGACCTTGGTGAGTTTATTCATAAAGGGACATTTGTTAAATGTTATGACTTTAAAGATAATAATTCCGCTGCAACAGTTATAAGTAACGGCAATACATTGAGAGAACGATTTAAATTCGTCACTTTTTAGTCAATAGATAAAAAAATCCCGTTCGCATAGTTGCAAACGGGATTGTCGCTATTTATTAAAGAGAATCTTATTAATAATCCATTCCACCCATATCCAGGTGCGCCACCGGATGCATGTGTGGTTCTTCTTTCTTCGGTTTGTCAGCTACTACACATTCAGTAGTCAGCAACATACCTGCAATAGAAGCAGCATTTTCCAAAGCAATACGGGTAACTTTGGTAGGATCAATTACACCGGCTTTGAACAGATTCTCATATTCTTCTGTTCTTGCATTGAAACCAAAATCAGCTTTTCCTTCTTTTACTTTTTGTACTACGATAGAACCTTCAATACCTGCATTCTCAACAATCTGGCGAAGTGGTTCTTCCAAAGCTCTTCTTACAATAGCCATACCGGTTGTTTCATCTTCATTTAGCGCCTTTTAGTTTATCCAATGCTTCAATAGCACGGATATAAGCAACACCACCACCGGGAACAATACCTTCTTCCACTGCAGCTCTTGTTGCATGTAATGCATCATCAACACGATCTTTCTTTTCTTTCATTTCCATTTCAGTAGCAGCACCGATATATAATACTGCAACACCACCACTTAATTTAGCAAGACGTTCCTGTAATTTTTCTTTATCGTAATCAGAAGTTGTTGTTTCGATCTGTGCTTTGATCTGGTTAACACGGGCAGTGATATCTTCTTTCTTTCCTTTACCACCAACGATAGTAGTATTGTCTTTATCAATGAGTACTCTTTCAGCACGGCCAAGATAGGAGAGATCAGCATTTTCTAATTTGTAACCTTGTTCTTCGCTGATCACAATACCTTTTGTCAAGGTAGCAATATCATGTCAGCATTTCTTTTCGGCGATCACCAAAACCAGGAGCTTTTACAGCAGCTACTTTCAATGTACCACGAAGTTTATTTACAACCAATGTTGCCAATGCTTCACCTTCGAGGTCTTCAGCAATGATCAATAAGTTGAGCGCCTTGCTGAGCTACTTTTTCAAGAATATGAAGAATATCCTTCATATTGCTGATCTTTTTATCATAGATCAGGATGTAAGGCTTCTCCATTTCAGCTTCCATTTTTTCACTGTTGGTAACGAAGTAAGGAGAAATATAACCACGATCGAACTGCATACCTTCTACAATTTCATACCGTGTTTCAGTACCTTTTGCTTCTTCAACAGTGATAACACCGTCTTTACCAACTTTACCAAAAGCTTCAGCAATCAGTTTACCGATAGTTCTCATCATTATTGGCAGAGATAGAAGCTACCTGCTGAATTTTCTTGCTGTCAGTGCCTACAGTCTGTGATTGTGACCTTTCAGATGTTCAACCACTTTTACCACTGCTTTTTCAATACCTCTTTTCAGATCCATTGGATTTGCACCGGCAGCTACATTTTTCAAACCTTCGCTGATGATAGATTGAGCCAAGTACAGTAGCAGTTGTAGTACCATCACCTGCAATATCAGCAGTTTTAGATGCTACTTCTTTTACCATTTGTGCACCCATGTTTTCAATTGCATCTTCCAGTTCAATTTCTTTTGCAACGGTTACACCATCTTTAGTAATACGACGGTGCACCGAATTTTTTTTCAAGAACTACATTACGTCCTTTTGGGCCAAGTGTTACTTTAACAGCATTTGCCAGAATATCCACACCTTTTTTCATTTTATTTCGGGCTTCAATATCGAAGAATAATTGTTTTGCCATATTTTTTTATTTGAAAGTTTTAATTAATTTAGAAATATTTGAAGTACGAGGTCCGATTAGCATGTAAGTCGGAATTCTTATTACACTATCGCCAAAATATCACTCTCTCTCATGATCAGGTAATCCTCACCGTCAATGTGTGATCTCAGTACCGGCATATTTACCGTATAAAACAGTATTACCGGTCTTTCACAGTTACAGGTTCAGTCTTTTTTACCAGGACCTGCAGCAATTACAGTACCTCGTTGAGGTTTTTCTTTTGCAGTAGTCAGGAATAATAATTCCGCCGGCAGTTTTTTCCTCTGCAGGGGCCAGCTTTTACAATTACCCTGTCGTGCAACGGGGTAACACTTAACTTTTTAGCCATAGTTGTATTGATTTTTGATTTTTTGAAATGAAATGTCCTGTTTTTTAAGGTTACCGCCGTAGTCGTACGGTGGCGGGCGGCAAAGGTATACGAAATATGTACCAATCGGTTAAAAAGAGCCAATTTTTCAGTTAGCCTGTTAGTAACTTATGAAAAAATTTCATTTATTCCCGGAAGAAGGACAAATTTTCACTTTCAGAACGCAGGCATCGGTAATAAAAGGTTCAGGAGCTATTATTTTGAGCCATATGACAGTGATCAAAGCGAATTATAATATCGTACGGCAGCTATGAAACTTTTTTCATCCTTCCCGGATAAACTATTTTGAGACAGATATTGGCTCACCTGATCCCATTTATCGCTCAGTTGGCTTTGCAGTTCTTTTTTATTGAGGTGAATCATATCGGCTTTGCTGTCTTTGTATATATAATAGTCATACATTTCTACAAAACGTTTGTATTTAGTGGCATCTCCATATTCGCTATATTCTTCTATGTTTTTTTTCAGGTACTTTAGAAGAGTCAGTTTGCCTTCTGCCAGTACCAAAAGATATTTTGAAGGACGAATTGCATTATTAATATCGTATCCGTTTTTGAAAACCAGAGAATCGCCGTTTTTCTGATACAGCCTTACTTCAATTGCTTCCGGACCAAGTTGGAAGCTGGAATCATTCCGGTTGAATACAAACTGGTTATTAGTAACATCAAATTTTAGTTTCACATTTCTAAAAGCAACATTGTTGTTTAAAATTACCATCCCGGTTAGCCAGTTATCATAGAGAAAGGAACTTCCTTTTACATCTTCATATTGATAAATGTAAAGCAGGCTTCCCGTTACCCTGTCGATCATTTTGCGGTCAGCAAGCGGGTCATTCGTATTTTCTTGTGCGTACAAACCGCAGTAAACAAAAAACAAAACAGAGGCAAGGCAGATTTTTTTCATACAATAAAATTTAGTTGTACATCTAATTTCCACATTTAAAATTAAATTTTAAAAAAGAATATTGGCAGACGGCAAATTTGACCTTCCAAATACTTAATTTCGGCCTTTCAAACAGTTCTTAGGAATGATCAGCAGAAGAAATATCCGGGTGAAAGTGATGCAAACCCTGTACACTATGATTACACTGGAGGACCATGCTAAACCCGGCGAACCTCAAAAAATATTGCAGCAGCATTTCGATCAGACCCGTTTTTTATTGGTTTACCTGATCTATTTTTTGACAGAAGTGATTCGTTATGCAGAAGCAGACGCTCATCATCGGGCAGCCAAGCATCTTCCCACTTACGAAGATCTGCATGTAAATACAAAAATCTCCGGCAATGAAGTAATTAAGAAAATATTGACGGATGAGGCATTGAAAGAACAATTTGCAAAAGAAAAACCGGAATTGCTTTCTGATAAAGAACTGATCCGTAAAATTTATCATGACCTTGCCGAAACTTCCGAATATAAATCTTATATCTCACACCCGGAAAGAGACAAAAGCGGAGAAAGGAAGATCATGGAATTTATATTAAATGACATGCTGCTGGCCAATGAGTCATTTGTAGCTCATATTGAAGATAATTTTTCCAATTGGGATGATGATGGAGAAATGGTTGTTCAATTGCTGGTAGCCTATCTGCAAAAACCGGGAGTTTTAACTTTAAACAAATGGTAAGCCCGGATAAAGAAACTTTTGCCAAAGAGCTTCTTAAAACTGTATTGGAAAAAAATGAACACCTCCAGAGTTTGATCATTCCCAAATTGAAAAATTGGGACCCCGAACGGATCGCACTGCTGGATATGATCTTAATGAAAATGGGTGTAGCGGAATTTCTTTATTTCGAAACCATTCCTCCAAAGGTCACGATCAACGAATACATTGACCTTGCCAAAGAATACAGCACCTCACAAAGCGGCCAGTTTGTCAACGGCATTCTCGACAATATTCATAAAGAACTCGTACAACAGGGAAAAATGCATAAGGTTGAATATAAGAAAGTATGACCCTGTTGGTAGCTCGTCGCTTTTCTCTACCTTTGCCTCCCTATAATCAAAAGGAATAAAATTTACAGCTAATGAAAATAGTTGGAATTCTCATCGCCGCCGTTTCAATTCTTGTGGCCTGTAATAGTATTGATAAAAAAACTGACACTTCCGGAATGACACAGGATCAAAAGAATAAAGTCCTGAAAGATTCCAGTAATTATACCACTATGGAATGGCTTGATTCTACATATTCTGATTTGGGCAAAGTGAAAGAAGGACAGGTGGTAGAAGTAGCATTTCGGTTTAAAAATACCGGCACTAAAAATCTGGTGATTACAGATGTGACTGCCGGATGTGGTTGTACTATCCCTGAAAAACCCAACGAACCTTATTCTCCGGGACAAGAAGGAGTGATCAAGGCTAAATTCAATAGTGAGGATAGAGTGGGAGTGAACACAAAAGAGATTTATGTCACTGCAAATACTAAACCCAATCCACAGATGCTCACTTTTAGAGTAGAGGTGACCAATTAAAATATATTTTTAAATAAGGCTTAAATAAATTCAAACAAACATGAAATCAATTTATTCTTATCTTCTATCGTTTTTAGTAGCAATTTCTTTTTCTGCCTGTGTTCCACCCACCTCTGGGACAGGAGGCACTGGTCAGAGCAGTGGCGGATCTGGTTTTGGAGGATTCCAATTTGTCTTTCTTGGATTGATGATACTCGTATTTTGGATGTTCTTTATCAGGCCACAATCAAAACGTCAGAAACAGCAAAAGACATTTACTCAAAATCTTCAGAAAGGTGATAAAGTGATCACTATTGCAGGTATTCACGGTACTATCAATAAAATAAACGAAGATGGAACAGTAATGATTGAAATCAGCCCCGGCAGTTACATAAAAATGGAAAAGAGTTCCATCTCAATGGAAATGACCAACCAGTTGAACAAAGCAGCAACCGCTGAGAAAAAATAAAACCACGATTTGTACGATCATTAAGGATTCAGAGGAAATTCGAAACAGTTTCCTCTTTTTCTTTTGGATTACTTTACTAACTAATGCTTCTTTACTAACTTTCCCCATAATCTTTCATTAATCCTGATAAGCGTGGCGCTCAGAATTGGTTTGACCGGAGGTATTGGAAGCGGGAAAAGCACCGTGGCACAGCTTTTTGAGTTGTTGGGTATTCCTGTTTATTATGCTGACGATGCTGCCAAAGAACTGATGAATACAGACGAAGAACTGAAAGCTGCGATAAAAAAGAATTTCGGAGAAGCTGCTTACAAAGACGACCAGCTCGACCGGCAATACCTGGCTTCTGTCGTTTTCAATGATCCCGTGAGATTAGATCTGTTGAATTCATTAGTGCATCCCGCTACTATCCGGGATGCAGAACAGTGGATGAAAAAACAAACTACAGCTTATACGATCAAAGAAGCGGCATTATTATTTGAAAGCCGCTCTGATAAGCATCTTGATTATATAATTGGTGTATCCGCTCCTGAAAAAATCAGAGTTGAAAGAGTGATGAAAAGAGATGCTGTAACCTGGGAAGAAGTGATGCAACGCCTCAGTAAACAAATAGATGAAGAAGAGAAAATGAAGCGTTGCGATTTCATACTGATCAATGATGAAACACAATTATTGATCCCACAAGTACTGGAGTTGCATCAAAAATTGATCAACTTATCTCAGTCTTCAGAATAATACTGCGCAGGTAATTATTTCAGTTTGGCAAAAGCTTCCTTCATTCTACTGAATGCCTGTTCAATTTTTCCCATACTATTGGCGAAAGAAATGCGTATGCAGTCCGGTTCCCCGAATGCAGTACCGGTAACAGTGGAAACATGAGCTGTATGCAGTAAATACATACAAAGATCATCAGCATTGTTTATCGTTGAACCGCTGCCTGATTTTCCGAAATAAGATTTTACAATGGGAAAAACATAAAAAGCCCCATCTGGTTCCACACACTCTAAGCCTGGAATCTCTGCAAGGAATTCCATCACTTTCTTTTTTCTTCTTTCGAATTCTTTGACCATTGCTTCAGTTGGACGAAGATCGCTGGTCAAAGCGGTGATAGCGGCACGTTGAGTAATTGAATTAGTTCCGCTGGTGATTTGTCCCTGTAATTTTTCACAGGCTTTCGCCACTTCAATATTTGCAGCAATATATCCGAGACGATAACCTGTCATGGCAAAACCTTTACTGAGCCCATTGATGATGATCACACGGTCTTTGATAAAACCAAATTGTGCAATGGATTCATGTTTACCCACAAAATTTATGTATTCATAGATCTCGTCGGAAATAATGAATACCTGCGGATATTTTTCAAAAACTTCTGCCAAAGCTTTCAATTCATCCCTGCTATATACTGATCCTGTCGGATTGCAGGGAGATGAAAAAATGAAAAGCTTCGTTTTATCAGTGATATGTGATTCAAGATCTTTTGCTGAAAGCTTATATTTATTATTGAACGAAGTTTTAATGAACTTAGGCACTCCTTCTCCTAATTTTACAATTTCAGAATAAGTAACCCAGTACGGAGTGGGAATAATCACTTCATCGCCTTTATCAATCACAGCCAGTACTGCATTAGCCAGGCTTTGTTTGGCGCCGGTTGAGACAACAATATTTTCAGGTTTGTAATCAAGGTCATTATCTCTTTTGAATTTATGACAAATAGCTTCTTTCAGATCCGGATAGCCGGCTACAGGAGGATAATGGCTCCAGTTGTCATGAATGGCATTGATAGCAGCATGTTTGATATGTTCAGGAGTATCAAAATCCGGTTCTCCGAGGCTGAGGTCAATTACATCAAGTCCTTTAGCCCGTAATTCTCGGCCGAACTTTGCCATTTTTAAAGTTTCCGGTTCATTGAATAGTTTCAATCGGGAAGATAAATGCATAATAAAATTTAATTGGGATGGCAAATGTAGGGATTCAATTGCGATTATGGATTCTGCTCTGTGTAATTAAATCGCATGGATGAAAGATCGGGTGAATGCTTTCTCTTTCTTTTTAATTCATAATTGTAGATCACTTGTCCCAGGTGTCTGAAAAAAGGATACCCGATAGTGTTGTAGTCATATTTATCATCATTTAAAATACCATCGCTGTTGCAATAGATCACTGATGACACAAAGAATTCAATATGGTTTTTAAAATCCGCTACATAATCTACGTCGATCATAAAGCCATAAGCATCTCCGGGTTTGTTGAAAATACGGATATTGCTATCCGGCCAATTTTTTTCACCGCCGAATAGTAAAAATTTTACGTAAGTGTCCGGGTATGCTGTGCTGTCATAAAAAGGATAATTCGATTCTTTAGGAAGCATGGACATGTATTTGCGGACAAACTCATAATCATCTTCAGAAAGATGAAAGCGCTGTTTTGCCGGAACCTGGTCCGGAAAAATTACACTTCTTATTATCGAATGAAGATCCCGGAGCGAAAGCCGGTTCTTCTTCGAAAAATCGAAAGGTTCCTGAATGATCTGGTCGCCACTAAGATATCCTTTACCGAGTTTGGTGTTTCGCTTTGCATAAATTAATTGACTGGCTTCAGCCGGTTTTTCATAAATGATCTTTCCGCTTGCATTATAAAACCGAACCGGGTTAGTATGCCGGTTTTGATCTTCGCTTAAGCTGATATTCAGGCGATGCAATGATCTGCGCATCTTCATATCCCATTTGATGCAAACTGTTATTGATATATTCCTGTCCCAAAAATTCATAAAGACGGTTGAATGCATCGTTATCGCTTGTCAGGAAAATCTTTTTGATATAATTCGCAACGGTAGGCCTTCCGTCGGCTGTAGTAGGATCATTATAAACGGGGGTCTGCCCGCTGTAATCTGCTTCAGTGATCATTGTTGTATTTCTATCAAGCCCGGGAATGTTGAGGTCATGAAGTTTTTGCAAAGCCAACAATGCAATGGGAAGCTTTACAGTGGAAGCCGGATAAAAATATGTATTAGTATCTACGTTTAAATAATGATCAGTGAATTTTGATTTGCCATTCTTTTTCCGGTCAACCTGGGTATAAATTATTTGCAGCCGCAGTTCTTCTTTGTTTTTCAAGATTGAATCAAATAATACCGGGTCACTTTTCAGTAAGTTGAAAAGGAAAGCATCCGTTCGTAGAGCGTTGATTTCTTTTTGTGAATCAATTCCGCCAGTTTGGGCTGCATGGCGTGCAGGATTACAGGAAAAGAGTGGACTCATTAGAATAAATCCCATGCAGATTGTTTGAATTGGCATCTTCATAGCTTTCCAAAGATAAGATGGACAATGAATAAGTTTTTAGAAACCAGCAGAAAACAAGACCTTTTTAATTGTAAAAATTTGCATCGAAAGGGCTATCTTTGCCCACTCTAAAAAAATAACCTCAGGCTTGGGCTGAACGATGGTCCGGAGCGCTGAAATATAAATTCGAAATTGTATGCAACTGAAAGGTTTGGTTCGTTTTTTCACCGTTGTCCTCATCATAGTTTCTGTTTACCAGCTTTCATTTACCTGGTTTATCAAAGGGCATGAAAAAAAGATGCAGGCTCGTGCATTGAGCTATGTAAAAACAGTACATCCTGAAGCAAGACAATATACTTCAATGCTTCACAACTTCCGGATTCACTCAGTACGATCTATAATGATCGTTTAAAACGCTTACTCGACAGTACCAAAGATGTTACGGTCACCTATGGACCCACAGGAAAGATCAGTTATGAGAAAGCCAAGGAAAACGAATTGAACCTGGGTCTCGATCTGCAAGGCGGTATGAGCGTTACTTTGGAAGTGGAAATGAGGAGGATTGCTGCGGGCTATGTCCAACAATTCAAAAGATCCTGCTTTTTTGCAGGCATTGCAGAATGCGGATAGAAGAAAAGCCAATAGTAATGCAGATTTTATTTCATTGTTTGTTGAAGAATACAAAAAGTTAAACCCAAATGGACGACTTGCTTCTATATTTTCTTCTGCCAATAAAGACTTAATAAATATCAATGATAATGATAACAAAGTTGAAAGTGCTTTGCATAAAGAAGCAAATGATGCATTTGACCGTACTTTCAAAGTATTAACTACCCGCATTGACCAGTTTGGTGTAGCACAACCCAGCATTAACCCGGATCGGGATCGTGGCATTATTACGGTAGAATTACCGGGTGTTCAGGATAAAGAAAGAGTGAGAAAACTATCTTCAGTCTTCTGCCAACCTTCAGTTCTGGGAACTATATGGAATCTGACGAATTGATGAAGAGCAACAGTCTTCAAAAAGGAGATGATGCTTTTTTTGCGATGATGGGCGGCAAAGTAAAATCAACTGATACTACTACCAGGTCATCTGATACAACAGGTAAAAAGCAGGAAGTTGCTAAGAAAAGCCCGGATACTACTGGCAAAACTACAAAGACGATAAATGACACTACTCACAGTCTTTCTACTCAGTTAAGTAAAGTAACAGCCGCTGATACCACCGGATCAAAACAACAGGCGACAACAAATACAGCTGCTGACGATGCAAAAAAACATTTGGGTAATTATATCCAGTTCAGTATTGATCAATCAGGCAAAGCGATTGATAATGGAGTTATTGGCTTTGTTAAGGTAAATGATACTTCTTTAGTAAGAACTTACCTGGAATCACCCACAGTAAGAGCGCCATTTCCGGCTGATCTTTATTGGATGTATGGAATTCCCGAGAATGACCAGGAAAAGAAAGCAGGCATTCTTCCTTTATATGCATTAAAAACTTTTGGTCGTGATAAAGCAAAAATAGAAGGAGATGCTATTACCAGTGCCGGTCAGGATTATGATCCGGTTTCCGGGAAAGTGGAAGTAACTATGTCCATGAGCCCTTCCGCTTCAAGAACATGGGCTGATATGACCGGTCAGAATAAGGATAAATTCATTGCAATTGCTCTCGATAATATTATTTATTCCGCTCCAAGAGTAAATGATAAAATTGAAGGTGGTCATTCCAGTATCAGCGGAAATTTCACGGAACAGGAAGCCCAGGACCTTGCTAACATTCTGAAAAGCGGTAAACTTCCTGCACCTGCCAAGATCGTTCATGAACAACAGGTAGGCCCTACTTTGGGTAAGGAAGCTATTAATGGCGGTATGAAAGCTTTCGCAATTTCATTTGTTGTCATCTTCCTGCTCATGTTGATCTATTACAATACCAGCGGATGGATCGCTAATATTGCTTTGATATTAAACCTTCTTTTTACCATTGGAGTTTTATCGGCATTACATGCAACTTTAACTGCACCCGGTATTGCAGGTCTGGTGTTGACCATTGGTATGGCTGTGGATACCAACGTAATTATTTATGAACGTATCAAGGAAGAATTGACAAGAGGTAAAGGATATATACCGGCTATCAATGAAGGTTACAAGCGTTCATTACCACCGGTACTGGATGCTCACATCACCGTGCTGCTGACGGCCATCATTCTTTTCTATTTTGGTTTGGGACCGGTAAAAGGTTTTGCAACTACACAGATACTCGGTATCCTGCTTTCATTATTCTGCGGTATTTTAGTGAGCCGTTGGGTTACCGATTGGTTTACAAGTAAAAAACGTCACCTTCAATATTTTACTGGCATATCCCGCAAAATTTTCAAACATGCTAACTTCAAGTTCATTCAATACCGGAAAATTGCTTATGGGATTTCTGTTGTTGTGTTGGTAATGGGAATCAGTTCTTTCTTTCAATGGATTTGATGAAGGAGTTGAATTCAAAGGAGGACGGAGTTATACAGTAGGATTTAATCAAGCACCGCAGATGTAGAACATGTCCGTGATGATCTGAAAAAAGTATTTCGAAGGTGAAAGCCCGGTTATCAAAACAGTTGGTGATAACAAAACACTGGATATTACAACTGCCTATCTGATCGATTCCACAGGCCAGAATGTAGATTCTATTGTTGAAACAAACTGTTAATGACTAGAACATTGGCGAAAATTATAATCCGATCAGGGAATATTGGGTCATGAAACAAGTATTGCCTACTATATCTTCGATGACTTGAAAAAAGGAGCTATTAAGGCTACCATTTTTGCAATGATTGATCATCTTCCTTTATATCTTTATCCGTTTCCGCGACTGGAGATATTCATTAGGAACTATTGTTGCATTGCTGCATGACGTATTTGTAACATTAATAGTATTTTCTTTTGCACGAAGGCTCAATTGTTCCTTTCCCGTTGGAAATAGATCAGCACTTTATTGCAGCGGTACTGACCGTGATCGGTTTCTCGATGAACGATACGGTGATCGTATTTGACCGTATCACGGGAATATGCCCGTGAAATGCGGGGAGTGGATAAAGCAACCATTATCAACCGGGCGATCAATGATACATTAAGCCGTACGATCATGACATCTCTGACAGTATTCCTGACCATCCTGATTCTATTCCTGGTTGGTGGTGAAGTGACAAAAGGCTTTGCATTCGCTATGCTGGTGGGTGTGATCACCGGAACATACTCTTCCGTATTTGTAGCTGCTCCGATATTGGTTGACCTTGCCAAGAACAAACCTCTTGGTGTTGCTGATACAACTCACAGTGAAAAAAAGAATATCTCTGTCAAACCTGTAGCAGCAAAATCGTAGCAAAAAGTTATTCAATCAACAAATAGAAAAATCCCGTCCTGCTTTAAGCGGGACGGGATTTTTTATTGAAATTATTATAGGAAATATTTTTTTACACTCCGAAACTCGATCCGCAACCGCAAGTAGAAGCTGCATTTGGATTTTTAAAAGTGAATCCCCGGCTATTTAAACCATCTTCCCAATCTACTTCCATGCCATAGAGGTAGATTTCATGGGCTTTGTTCATGATGCATTTGATACCTTCAATTTCAAATTGGTTATCGTCCTTATCCGGCTGATCGAAATCCAGCACATAGGTCATTCCGGAACATCCTCCTCCCTTGACTCCAATACGCAATAACTGCGACGTATCAAAACCAGGCTCCTTCATTAATCTTTTGATCTCAATTATAGCATTTTCGGTAAATGTGACCGGTGTAGTGATTGTTGCTTCCATACTGCAAAAATAAAACATCTTTTTTACTGTGACCAGCCACTTCCTTTCGACAAAAGGAATTTAACCGAACTTCCTGTTTTTAGTTTTAAAACTCAAACAGGTAACTTCTTATTATTTTTGCCCATCATAAATAAAGACAATGGATCAAAACACAATAGCACTCCTTATTGCCACTGTTGCGATACTCGTTTCATTGGTCACATTTTTTTGGGCGAATCAGCAACGGAAGAAGACTGCAACCGAAAGCTCATCTTTCAATACTAAACCTTTACAACTACAGGCATACGAAAGATTAGTGATGCTTACGGAACGAATAGCTTTGCCCAACCTGGTGAGCCGTGCCAATCAGCCCGGAATGAATGCGAAGGAAATGCAGTTATTGCTTTTAGAATCGATCAAGCAGGAATATGATTACAATGCCACTCAACAGATATATGTCAGTCCTGTTGCATGGGAAGCGGTTCGCAATTTGAAAGAACAAAATATGCTGATCATTAACCAGGTGGCTTCTACATTACCCGCTGACGCTTCCGGTCTTGATCTGAATAAACGTTTACTCGAATTTGTAATGACTCAAAAAAAAGGCGCCATTCATAGTATTGTTCTGGAAGCTTTGAATTATGAAGCAAAGAAACTAATGAAGTAGATCCGGTTACTGGTTATGAGTTACCGGTTTCCGGTTATTAAAGAACACCTCATGTCAGAAAATAAAAAGTTTACAGATAGCGGAATTGAAATAAAGAAAGTGTATTCTGAAAAGGATATACCGACAACCGGAAACCAGCAACCTGGAACATTTCCATTTACCCGTGGTATTCAGTCCGACATGTATCGTGGAAAACTCTGGACCATGAGGCAGTATGCTGGCTTTTCTACAGCAGAAGAAAGTAATAAGCGATACCATTATTTATTGTCGCAGGGTGTAATGGGATTGAGTGTGGCGTTTGATCTTCCAACCCAGATCGGATACGACAGTGATCATGCTTTGGCAGAAGGAGAAGTAGGTAAAGTGGGAGTAGCGATCGATTCCATTCAGGACATGGAAGCATTATTCAAAGGGATCAAACTCGGAAGAGGTTTCCACTTCCATGACCATCAATGCTACGGCTTTCATTTTACTTTCGCTTTATGTAGCATTGGCAAAAAAGCAGGGAGCAGATCTGAAAAAAATTTCCGGAACTGTTCAAAATGATATTTTAAAAGAGTATGCTGCGAGAGGAACTTATATTTATCCGCCTAAACCTTCCATGCGCATCATTACAGATATTTTTGAATGGTGCAGTCATGAATTGCCGAAATGGAATACGATTTCTATTTCCGGTTATCATATTCGTGAAGCCGGCAGTACAGCAGTGCAGGAAATTGCATTTACATTAAGCAATGGTAAAGCTTATGTAAAAGCTGCATTAGAAAAAGGTTTGGATATAAATGTATTTGGCAAAAGGCTTTCTTTCTTTTTTAATGCACATAATAATTTATTTGAAGAAGTAGCTAAATTCCGGGCTGCAAGAAGAATGTGGGCAAAGATCATGAAGGAACTGGGAGCTACCGATCCCAAAGCAATGATGCTTCGGTTTCATACTCAAACAGGGGGCAGTACATTGACAGCACAACAACCACTCAATAATATTTCAAGAGTTACAATTCAAACTTTGGCAGCGGTCTTAGGCGGCACACAATCTTTACATACAAATGGATATGATGAAGCATTAAGCCTGCCTACTGAGGAAGCGGCGAAAATTGCATTACGTACACAACAGATCGTGGCATATGAAAGCGGTGTTGCAGATACTGCAGATCCATTGGGTGGTTCCTATTTTGTGGAATCATTGACAAATGAAATGGAGAAAGAAGCAGGAGCAATTATTCAAAAGATCGATGGGATGGGAGGAAGTGTTCCGGCGATTGAAGCTAATTTTATCCAGAATGAAATTGCCCGCAGCGCTTATGAATACCAAAGACAGATAGAAACAGGAGAGAAGATTATTGTTGGATTGAATAAGTTTCAATCAGAGGAGAAGGAGCCTGTGCCTTTACTTAAAGTGGATGATTATATCCGCCAGGTGCAGGCTGAAAAGCTGAACGCATTGCGTCATAACCGGGATCATGCTAAATGTGATAATCTTTTGCAACAGCTAAATGATAAAGCAAGCAACGGAGAAAACATTATTCCGACCGTGATAGAAGCTGTGGAGAATTATTGCACATTGGGAGAAATTGCAGACGAGTTAAGAGGCGTGTTTGGAGAATATAAATAAATTATTTTAAGAATGAAAACAATCATCATTACCGGAGCCTCAGGAAATTTGGGACAGGCCGTTGTAAAAAAATTTTTGTCTGAAGGATATAATGTTGTTGGTACAGTTATTCCCAACGACCCTGTAACAATGGAGATCAACGATTCAAAGTTTGCGAAAGTTATTGTTGACCTGGGCAGTGAAGAGGCAGCAAATCAGTTTGTAAATTCAGTGATTTCAAAATATGGTTCTGTTGATGCTGCTGTATTAACTGTTGGCGGTTTTGCGATGGGAAAAGTAGCTGATACCAAAACTTCAGATATTTTAAAACAATACAAACTTAATTTCGAAACCGCTTATAATACGGCACGCCCTGTTTTTGCTCAAATGATAAAGCAAAATGCCGGAAGAATTTTTATGATTGGTTCCAGGCCCGGATCAGATATGCGTCATAGTAAAGGCATGGTAGCTTACGGACTGACTAAATCACTTATTTTCCGATTGGCAGAATTGATGAACGATGAGGCAAAAAGCCATAATGTTGTTACCAACGTTCTTGTTCCTTCAACTATAGATACCCCGCAGAATCGAAAGTCAATGCCGGATGCAGATTTTAATAAATGGGTAAAACCCGAAGCAATTGCGGATGTTATTTGTTTTTATTGCACTGATGAAGCATCCATTTTGCGTGAACCCGTAATCAAAGTTTACGGCAATTCATAAACAAACTATACTTTATGCAACGTAATTTATTTTCAGCAATCATTTTTTCTTTTATTTCAATTGTATGTTTCTCCCAGTCAAAACTTGGTGAAGTGGCTTGTGTATATATTACCTCGCCTGATTTGGATTCTTCTGTTGTTGTATATGAAAAACTTGGGTTCCAAAAGACCGCATCTAATACTTTTCCTGTTCCCTGGGCACAAGTAAGTGATGGTAGTTTGATGATCATGATTCGCAAAGACAATACTCCTTATATCGGCCTGACTTATTATGTTACTGATATTGAAAAAGTAGCGGCTCAATTGGAGAAAGATAGCGTAGTATTTACACAAAAACCAAAGGAAGGTGATCCGATCAAACGCTATTATTTTAAAAGCCCTGATGGTTTCAATATAATGCTTGCTTCGAATATCGGAGGATTTACTCAACCGCAGGGAATGACAATGCTAACGATGAAACAAAATGATTTTGCTTCAGCAGACAAATATCCGAACAAGCAATGTGGGGCCTTTGGTGAATTTTGTCACCCGGTAACTGATCTTAATAAATCCATTGCTTTCTGGGAAAAAATTGGTTTCGAATTAAAAACCCGCGAGAATGCACCTTATCCTTTCGCAATTCTTTCAGATGGTTTGATGCTGATTGGTTTGCACCAGACAAAAGATTTTAATTATCCTGCCATTACTTATTTCGGAGTGAATACAGAAAAAAGAGTGCAACAATTAAAAGATAATGGCCTGCATGATTTCAGAGAAATGATGGGCAAGGGGAATGTTATCCTCAAAACATGGGAGGGGCAGCACTTCTTTCTCTTTTCAATAGGAATGTAAAAGTGTCAAATAAACAAAATATTTAATAGCTATTTTAGAGAATCTATGCGCGTCATGAAATGGATTGGTTTTATTGCTGCCGTTGTATTAATCGTTTCTTGTTTTCAGCCGTGGGTATTTATTGAATCAAAAAATATTACTGTAAGTGGCATTGATTCAACAGGAACCAGTTTCGGCAAGCCGGGATATTTTCATTTTTTGATGATTGCTTTTTTTCTTTTCTTTCATTTCATTCCGAGGGTCTGGGCCAAAAGAAGTAATTTATTGATCGTAGCATTGAATCTTGCCTGGGCCATCCGTAATTATATTCTCATTTCTTCCTGCCAGATGGGAGAATGCCCTGTCAAGAAAACTGCTATCTACTTATTGATCCCTTTATCGGTGTTGATGCTTGCAGCGGCATTGTTTCCCGATATTGATCTGGAAAGAAATAAAACTAATTGAGGTTTATTAGAAATAATAAAGCCGGAAGATGTAGTCCTATCCGGCTTATTATAATCCGTCCCAAAATAATTTATGAAAATCTATTAGTGATTCCCGATAATGATTCTTTCTGTAGAAGCATCAGTGCTTTGTAAACCAGCTGAACGAAGATTGTACATTCCTGAAGGCAGATTATCAATCTGAAGCGTGTTGCTGGAAAAGCTTTTCCATTCTTTTACTGCTCTTCCGGTCATATCAAACAGAACGATGTTACGAACAGTTGCATCAGGATAAACTACAGTTACTTTACCGTTGCTGCTGGGGTTAGGAAATACAGTTGTTTTAGCAATTTGATCTGCACCCTGAACAGCACGAACTTCAGTGTAAGTAGATTTACCGTCGAAATCAGTTTGTTTGATGCGATATTCAGTGATGTTATGAGAGTCGTTATTATCTGTATACTGATAAGTTAATTTTATAGAACTATTTCCATTGCTTGACAAAGAAGGTACAAAAGCAACAGACCCCCAGCTATCAGTAGCATTATCATAACGCTCGATAGAAAAACCAGTGTTGTTAGATTCTACCATTGTTTCCCATTTTAAAGAAACAGTAGAATGATTGCGGGTAGCTGTGAAAGAACCAAAAGTAACAGGAAGAGGAGCGCCGCCAATAGAACGAAGCGTACCGGAACATGCAGAACCACCACCATTACCGCTTGAGTGAGGAGTAACTTCTACTGTTACATTAGCAAGGTCCTGAGCTGTAAAGAAAGATGAGGTATAAGTCCTTACCTGATTTTTGTAGCCTGATGCATCGATAATATCATTTATAACAATGTTGTTATTAACTTTTACAATCGCAACAATGCTTTTATTACCGTTAGTGGGATTATAGAAATTAAAACTGATCTTTTTCTGGTTCGGGTTATTCTGATTGGTAACGAAATGGAACGAAGATGCGTCTACAACCGGGCAAGAAGACTGTGCGTTAACAAAGTTGAAGCTTAGAACTGCTAAAACAGCAGAGAGTACAGATTGTTTCATAAGGGATCTATTTTTCATTGTTACGGATTTTCGGATTTTACGGTACTGCCTGTGTGCTTTCCCGCAATCCGAGCGTAAAAATAACAGGGCAATTTCGATTATGCAAGCTTTGAGAAAAGAAATTTTCCGATGCGTAAATGGTAGAATTCTTTCGTAGTATTTATTTTATATTTTGTAACTTCTTGTTTTTAAAATTGTTGAAAGAGTGAAAAAGTGATTTAAGATTGAAAAATCTCTTTTAAAAAAATTTTCCTCCTCATAGAATATTTATCTATTAAGTAAGTAATCTTACGATACAGGAAATTAATTATCGTATTTTCCCTATCAACTTGACTCTATCCGATGGAATATATTTATATGAAGAAAGAAGTGTAGGCTAATTAAACAATTTCGCAACTCCAAATGCAGCAGCGGCAGCAGCGGCGCCTATCAACATAACCTTCATGGCTCCCCACCATGGATTAACACCGGTGATCTTGCTTTTAAAAAATCCAAAAACAAACAGGCAAAGTAACGTGACAAGTGCAGAGATCTTTAGGCCTTGAATTGGAGATTGAGTAAAGAAATACGGACTTAAGGGAACGAGTCCGCCTACTATATAGGAGATACCGATATTAAGCGCCGATTTAGTAGCTCGTTTGGGATCTGGCTTCTCAAGTCCCAGTTCATACTTCATCATAAAATCTACCCATTGCTTTTTATCTTTTGCAATTTCTTCTGTGGCTTTGTTCTGTAGTTCTTCACTTAATCCAATATTGGCAAAGAATTCTTTTGTTTCGGCTATTTCCCTGTCCCGTAGATTTTCGACTTCATACATTTCCCGTTTTACTTCACTATGATAATGATCTTGCTCAGTTTTTCCGGCTAAATAACCACCAAGACCCATAGCAATTGAGCCAGCAGCAATTTCTGCGATTCCGGCGATAACAATAATATATGGTGCTGCTGAAGCACTACTTAATCCTGCGGCTAAAGCAAAGGGAACTGTAAGTCCGTCACTCATTCCGATTACAACGTCTGTAAGGAGATCACTGCTTTTCAAATGCTGTTCTTCATGATGCAGGTGTGTATCAACGCTCATAAGCTAAAGAAGACCGGTTTGGTTTAAAAGTCACTTTCATTCGTCCAGACAAGATAAAGAATTACTGATGATATTCACACATTCCATTACCTGATCTTTAGTAATGATCAGTGGCGGGGCAAAGCGTATCTTATCACCATGTGTTGGTTTTGCCAGCAAACCATTTTCTTTTAATTGCAAGACAAAGTTCCCATGCAGCATCTTTATCAGGATGATTAATCACAATTGCATTGAATAATCCTTTTCCCCGGATAATGCTGATATGTTTTGAATGTAGTTTTCTTCAATTCATCTCTCAATAGATTTCCCATTGCTTCAGCATTCTCAGCCATCTTTTCATCTCTTAAGACTTTTAAAGCAGTAATTGCTAGTTTTGCAAGCAAGAGGATTTCCTCCATAGGTGGAGCCATGTTCGCCAGGTTTAATTGTCATCATGATTTCATCATCAGCTAATACTGCACTAACCGGCATCATGCCTCCACTCAATGCTTTCCCCAAGTATCAAAATATCAGGTCGTACATTTTCATGATCACAGGCTAGCATTTTGCCGGTTCTTGCCAAACCGGTTTGAATCTCATCGGCAATAAATAATACATTGTGCTTCTTCACAAAGTTGTTTTGCTTTAGATAAATATCCTTCATCCGGCACAATGACACCTGCTTCTCCTTGTATAGGTTCTACTAAAAATCCTGCAACATTTTTATCTGTCAATGATTTTTCCAATGCATCTATATCATTGTAAGGAATTGTTTCAAAGCCCGGCATATAAGGACCAAAATTTTTCTTGGCAGTCAGGATCACTGCTGAAAGAAATGACTGTGAGTAGTTCGTCCATGAAAATTTCCTTCACATACAATAATCTTTGCTTTGCTCCTTCTGAATTCCTTTTACTTCATAAGCCCATTTACGGCAAAGTTTAGATGCTGTTTCAACTGCTTCTACGCCGGTATTCATCGGCAACACTTTATCATAACCAAAATATCCTGTGATGAATTTTTCATATTCACCTAACAGATCACTGTGAAAAGCACGACTGGTAAGAGTAAGTTTCTGGGATTGCTCAATAAATGCTGCAAGGATTTTTGGATGACAATGACCCTGGTTCACGGCAGAATAACCACTTAGAAAATCATAATATCTTTTTCCATCAACATCCCAAACATAAACTCCTTCACCCCGATTTAGTACTACGGGAATCGGATGATAATTATGTGCACCGTATTTTTCTTCGAGTTCTAAATAATATTGTGTCTTATCAGACATAGTAATAACAGATTGCATAAACGTAAAATCTAATGACAGGAAATCGTAAATCTAAAATCAGAATGGCGGGTATTGCCAAAAAGGATCTTATCCTCGATGATTCAGAAAATCGAGATTAATACTCAGAAAAGCCGGTATGTTAGATTCTAAATGGATATTCCGAAATTTGATGCAAGTTAAAAAAAATAAGCCGAAGGCAGAATTCTGTTTTCAGGTTTAGACAATATGTTTCAATTCATAAATTCCGAATAATTATGTCTTATACTGTTCCTGCTGGTACCCGAATTGGTCATGTACATTTAAAAGTTACTGATATTGAAAGTTCCTTGAAGTTTTACCGGGATCTTTTAGGTTTTGAAATACAACAATATTATGGTGATAGCGCTGTTTTTCTTTCTGCCGGAGGTTATCATCATCATATTGGCCTGAATACATGGCACAGTAAAAATGCAGGACCTGCACCTGTTCGTGCAGCCGGATTATATCATGTTGCCATTCTTTATCCTGAACGAAAAGATCTGGCGACGATACTAAAAAGATTAATTGATGCAAAATTTCCATTAACCGGCGTAGCTGATCATGGAGTTTCTGAAGCAATTTATCTTAATGATCCGGACCATAATGGTGTGGAACTATATTGGGATAAACCGAAAGAACAATGGCCGCGTGATGAAAATGGGAAACTGCAAATGGTTACGGAAGAATTGGATCTGGAAGAATTACTTCAACTCGCCGGGTAATTCTTTGATAAAATAATGGGCCGGAAATTGAAGATTGATTTGAGTTGCTTTTTTGAAAATACCAAATACACTGCTGCCGCTTCCGGATAAACCAGCATAGATTGCATTTGACCCGTACAAATTGTCTTTTATTGATTTTATTTCAGGATATTTTTTAAAAACAGCTTCCTCAAAATCATTTTTCAATTCATCTTTCCAGGTTTCAACGGGTTGTTGAATTATTTCTTTGATTGATTTTTGCGGACGGGCAGGAGTGGTCTCTGAAAAAGCCCAATTGGTACTGATATGAATTCCCGGATTTACCAAAAAAAATTTGTAACCCGATAAATCTAGTATTTATTTTTTCAAGTACTTCACCACGTCCTGTGGCAAAACAAGGTTTGTTGATAATGAAAAAAGGACAATCACTTCCTAACTGCAATGCATAATCATATTAATCGTTCGTCAATCAGTCCCAAGATTAAATTTTTGATTCAATAGTTTCAGTGTAAAGGCTCCATCTGCACTGCCACCTCCCAGACCAGCACCAATCGGAATTGCTTTATGCAGGTGCATTTTAATCTCTGGTAATTGAGGGAAATCTTTTTTTAACAAGCAGGTAAGCTTTTACGCAAATATTCTCTTCGGGTTTTACTTCAAGGAAGTTTCCTGAACTGGAAAATTGAATATCGGGTATTGGAAGATAGATCGTTTTGCTGATCAACTATAACTTCCAAAGCATCTTTAATGGGTAATGGATAAAAAATAGTTTCGAGATCATGAAAGCCATCATTTCTTTTGCTGTAGAATGCGAAGTCCAAGATTGATTTTGCAATTGGGAAAAACGATCATGAAGATGAATGATGAGTAGTAAGTGAGTTGCTATCGAATATCTTACCCGGAGTCTATTTTTCTTTCTGTTGTTGATCTCATCCCTTATTGCAATGGCACGGATATAATCCTCATTTTCCAGTACTTCATTGAGAAGATGATTTAACTCTTCTAAGGTCATGGTTTTCAAGTCTTCTTTGCCTGTACGATTCCTTTTCCACTGTGCTTCCTGGTTTCACTTTTTTCTTTTTGCCGGAAGGAGTGTCTTCCATCAGAATGCCGGCGCTTTCCAGAATATTTTCATAAGTATAAATTGGACAGCCAAATCGAACGGCAAGCGCCAATGCATCCGAAGTTCTTGAATCAATTTCTACAGTATCATTTTCAGAAGAACAAACCAGTTTGGAATAAAAGATACCTTCCTGCAGATCGCAGATAATGATCTCATGAAGATCAATACCAAAAGCAGTTCATGAAATTTTTCATCAGGTCATGTGTAAGCGGCCGGCTGGGTTGCATTTTTTCAAGTGCCACAGCTATGGCCTGTGCTTCAAATCCACCAATAACAATGGGCAAACGGCGGAGACCATTCACTTCACCCAACACTACAGCATAGGAATGTGTTTGGGTAATGCTATGTGACAAGAGCAACTATTTCCAGTTCTATCTTCTTCATGAATCTCTGCGCTTGTTACGAGTCTTTATTTTCAGATTTCGGATTACAAATATAAAAATTAAAGCCTTCAAATTCATGAAGGCTTTTCGCATGATTTCTATATTTATTTTAAGCTAAAATCCCCCTCTTTTAAGCTGACTCCTTTCAGTTTTTTGATGGCTTCAGTAATTTTTGGCACTACTTCAAATGCATCACCCACAATTCCATAATCTGCAGCTTTAAAAAAAGGAGCTTCCGGGTCTTTATTGATCACCACAATGACCTTACTTCGATTTACTCCGGCAAGATGCTGAATGGCTCCGGAAATTCCAATTGCAATATAAAGATTGGGAGCAATGGCAATTCCTGTTTGTCCCACATGTTCATTATGCGGACGCCAATGTGCATCTGCAACCGGACGGCTGCAGGCCAGTGCAGCATGTAATGTCTTTGCAAGGTCTTCAATCATTCCCCAGTTTTCAGGACCTTTTAATCCACGTCCGCCACTGACCACTATTTCTGCTTCTGTCAATGGTACTTCGCCACTCGCTTTGGTTACGTTAATCACTTTTACTTTTCCTAGGTTCAATATGTTGCATTGAAGGGTACAACTTCTGCTGTTCCTTCACCGGCTTCTATTTTATAAGCATTAGGATTAAGCGCAATAATTTTTATATCTGTATTTACAGAAATATTGGCAAATGCTTTTCCGGAGAAAACATTTTTCTTTACTACAAATCCATTGCTGGTATCCGGTAATGCAACAGCACCGGAAACAAGACCTGCTTTCAATCGTGCCGATAAGCGTGGGAGCAATTGCTTTTCCATCTACATTATTGGAAAAAATGATCACTTTAGCTCCGGTTGCTTCTGCTACCTGTGCAATCACTTTTGTATAAACCTGTGCATCCAAATGATTCAATGCATTCGATTATCAGCATGATGAATTTTTTTTACACCATATTTTCCAAGTGAAGCAAGATCGTCTTTGACATCGCCCAATACAATTCCTTCAGCAGTTGTATTCAAGTTGTTCAGCAATCTTAGCGCCATAGCATATTGCTTCCAGAGAAGCTTTTTTTACATGACCTTCTGCAGTATCTATAAAAATTAAAACAGACATATATGAATTTTAGATTGTTAGAATGAGTTTTTAAAACGCTTTTGCTTCTTCGTGTAATAATCTGACCAATTCTTCCACATTATCTGCAGGAACTAATTTTACCCCGGCTTTTGCAGGAGGTAATTCAAAACTGTTAATACGTTGTCAATGTATCCAGCAGCAACTGGTTCTACTACTTTTAATGGTTTTGTTCTTGCTGCCATGATGCCACGCATATTGGGAATTCGTTGCTTCGGCCATTCCTTTTTGGCAACTTACAACAACAGGTAATTCTACTTCACATATTTCTTCGCCGCCTTCAATTTCACGGGTGATGGTTGCTTTGTTACCTGCCAAGTCAAATTTTGTAGCTAGGGCAACATAAGGAAGATCCAAGTAATTCAGCTACCATGCCGCCAATTGAAGAACCATTATAATCAATAGTTTCTTTACCGGTAAAAATCAGATCATAATTGTCCTTGTTTTGCAATTTCTGCAATTTGCGACAGCAATATAAAAACTATCATGGCTATCTGCATTGACACGGATAGCTTCATCTCCACCGAGTGCCAGCGCTTTACGGATGATAGGTTCTGCATCTGCAGCACGCCAACTGTAATCAAATGAATGACAGTAGAAGTGATCCGCTTCTTTCAATTCAATGGCACGAACCAGAGCATACCATTCATCGTAAGGATTGATGATCCATTGCACACCATTCGTATCGAATTTCGTGTTGTTATCGGTGAAAGCTATTTTTGCCGTTGTGTCCGGCGTTTTACTGATACAAACTAAAATCTTCATGATCGATAATTTAGAGGATGAATAAAAAGGTTGTTTATGCAACTAACGCAAAGATAAGGAACAGGAATTAATAATTGAAAATTTTAAATAATAATATTGAAACTTGGATCGGATTGAAAAATTGAAAGAATTTTTACAGGCAACGCCCTCAGACAGCTTCCTGCAACATGCCCTTGGCATTAGAATATATAAAGTTGGGTAATGATGCGGAAGCTCGGATCTTTTTGAAACCGTTTTGCAAAAAGACCCAGGTTATATTGGTAGCTATTATCATCTTGCTAAACTGTTAGAAAGAAGCGGGGAAACTGATGCTGCGATCAGACTGTGTGAAAAAGGAATGGAGGAAGCAAAAAAAGCAGGAGAACAACTTGCTTATAATGAACTTACGGGGTCTTTATGAAGATTTGACTTTTTAGAATGAATTTATTGCAACAATATAAAGATTACATTTCAAGCCATCATCTTTTCGATACAAAAGATAAGCTGCTGCTGGCAGTAAGTGGGGGAGTGGATTCAGTAGTATTGTGTGAACTTAGCAAACAAGCAGGTTATGATTTTGCAATTGCTCACTGTAATTTTAAACTAAGAGGTAAAGAAAGTGAAAGAGATGAAGAATTTGTGAGAAGATTAGGTGATAAATACAAGGTTGAAGTTAAGGTCAAAAAATTTGATACGGAAAAATATGCAGCAGAAAATAAACTCTCCATCCAGGAAGCCGCAAGAAAATTACGCTATGACTGGTTTAACGAATTACTCACGACTCCCGACTCAGGACTCACGGTTACACTTACTGCTCATCATGCCGATGATAATATTGAAACTGTGCTGATGAATTTCTTCCGTGGCACTGGTATAAAAGGTTTAAGGGGAATGGAACCAAAGCAGGGAAAGATTGTGAGACCCTTATTGTTTGCCCGACGAACCCAACTGGAAGAATTTATTGCAGCTAATAATCTCAACTATGTCTCGGATAGCAGCAACCTGAAAGAAGAATACAGTCGTAATTATTTTCGTCTTACCGTGATTCCGGCACTCGAAAAGATATTCCCTGAAGTCAATGAAAAGATTCTTCACAATATTGATCGCTTCGGAGAGGTAGAAATATTGTATGAGCAGGCAATTGAGCTGCACAAAAAAAAATTACTGGAATATAAAGGAGAAGAAATTCATATTCCGGTTTTGAAGCTGAAAAAAATCTCACCGTTGCGGAGTATTGTGTACGAGATCGCAAAGGAGTGGGGTTTCAGCCCACAGCAGGTAAATGACATCATCAATTTATTCGATAGTGAAACAGGAAAGTACGTCAGTTCAGCTACACATCGAATTTTGAAAAATAGAAACTGGCTTATCGTCACTCCGCTTGCTGCTTCAAAAGCAGAAATAATTTTAATTGAAGAAGGAACTAAAAAAATAAATTTCTTTCCTGACGGAAATAAGGAAAATAGTTTAAAATTTGAGATCATTCAGGCTTCGGACTTCAGACTTCCAACATCCAATCTTTTAGCTTGCCTGGATGCCGACGAAATTCATTTTCCTCTCATCCTGCGTAAATGGAAAGAGGGTGACTACTTTTATCCGCTTGGCATGAAAAAGAAAAAAAAGCTGGCTCGTTTTTTTATCGATCAGAAACTTTCTAAAACAGATAAAGAAAAGGTATGGGTGCTGGAGATGAATAAAAAGATCATTTGGGTGATCGGCCATCGCATTGATGAACGATTTAAAGTGACTGATAGAACAAAAGAAATTTTAAAGATCAGCCTTATTAGGCCCCAAACTGAATGATATCTTTTAGCCTCATATTCTTAATCTGGTCAATAAATGAGGTTAATACAGGGTAATCTGATAAAAGTTTGCAGGCAATTACAGTAAAAGCAACTCCAAACAATGCTCCGAAAATATGTGCTGAGTGATTGATATTGCCCTGGCCTTTTTTATCCAGCCAGTTTGAAACGACGAGGTAGATGATCCCAAAAAGAAAGCCGGCAATATAGACAGGTATAAAAAAAAGACCCATGCCCAGTAACGGATGAAAAAGAATACTGGAGAAAATAACTGCAGATACAGCTCCGGATGCACCAAGGCTCCTGTAATAATAATTGTCTTTGTGTTTGGAATAAGTCGGCAGAATAGATACTGCAAGCGCTAATACATACATCAACACATAAATGAATTTGCCTATTGACCCGAATATCTCTGCAAATTGATATTCGACTCCTGTATAAATTGGACCTGCGGGTGTACTGATCCTGCCTTCTCCGAAAAGATAAAGGCAAACATGTTAAAGATGAGATGACCCCAATCTGCATGGATCAGCCCACAAGTGAAAAGACGATACCATTGACCTTGCTTCTCACGGAAGGCGGATAAAAGATCAGGTCATTCATCAGTTTTTGATTTCCGAAATGCACTGATGGAAACAAGGCAGGTAATAATAATGATGATAAGTGTAATTGAAATTTGCATGGTAATTGCTTGATAAGGTCAAATCTAAAATCGGAATATCTGAAATCTGAAATTTATTTGTGATGATATTTTTCATTCTTCAGGATCGTACAGGCTCGTATACCTGTTCAGCCAGTATCAACCTTACCAATTGATGTGGAAAAGTCAACTGTGCAAAGGCTCCAGTATATGTTGCGCTTTTTTCAAGACAGATTCATCCAGTCCATAAGCTCCGCCAATAAGAAATACAAGATTGTTTGACACTTTCATTGGCCCTTGTCTGAATGAAAGTTAGCCAGCCCTTCCGAAGTCAATTGTTTTCCTCTTTCATCCAGTGCAACAAGGTAATCATCTTTGTTCCAGCCATTCCAATATGATCTCAGCCTTCTTTTTTCTTCAGGTCCATTTCACTGAGCATACCCGCATTTTTAGGAACTGGAATGATATTCCATTCGACTTTGAAATAATTAGAGATGCGTTTTGTGAATTCTTCCACACCTGTTTTTATATAAGGTTCATTATTTTTCCCGATAGACCAGAAAGATATTTTCATAACACAAAAATAAAAAGACCACTCTTGGAGGAGAGTGGTTCGTCAGCTTTCAAAAATTATTTTATATCATAATCTTTTTTGAAGGACATCATAGTAGAGCGATACAGCCACTCGTCAGGTTTCAGGTTTGCTGCTTTCAGGTAATATTGATAGGCTTCTGCATAATATCGTGCATCTTCTAATCCGAATGCAATGCGGAATGCCTGTTCAGCTTCACCTTCATAAGCGGGGCCCGGCAGCTTTCAATTGATTCAATACATTTTCATATGCTTCTTTGGAAGAATAATTGATCACTTTGATCTCATCATTATTTTCTCCTTTCACAGCCGAGGTCCAATAGTAAGTATTTCCCGGCTTCATGTATTTCAGGATGCTGGTAATAGGAACCTGCATATTCTTGGTGGTGGTTTTGTAAATGGGATTGGTGCCAACGGCATTATCATACAAAAAGAACGTGAACTCATTGGCATCCGAGTACGATTTCCAGGTAAGCGGGAAATTTCCTGAAGAATAATTGATCGTATCTAATCTCGGATCGATCCAGATATTATTCACAGAACGGCTGACGGCGCCAACAGTATTCATATACATTTTTCGGTTAGTACCCGGATTTCCTTCGCCATGACTGGTCATTTGTTCCCATACATAGCGGGCATAATTAGCGCCTAAAGAACCAGCAGAAACAACACAGGAATCTTTGAATTGACTCAACGAATAATTTCCTGCTTTGTTGATAGTGAACATCGCATTCTGATTACAGATCAATGTCAGTACAGAACCTGCTGCAATTTTTAAAGAAGAAGAGCTGCTAAGAATTTTGCCCACTTTGGGTTTTGATTCCACTTTGTTTTCTACCACAGTCACATTGCCTTTAAAACTATATACCATAAAACTATTGTCCTGTGCATAGGAGGCAATTGTTACAGCAAGAGCTAAAAAAAGATAACTGAACTTTCTCATGATTTTTAATGATGTTTTTGGTGAAAAACAGTTGTATATCCAAATTTTTTGTGAAGCCATACGGCAAATGCTTCGTAAAAATAAATAATATCCACGGCAAGTACGATCACTACCAGTGTTAAGGTCATATCAAGTTTTATTCGAAAACTGTCGAACAAACTTCATTCCCACGTACACAAACAATATAGCAGAGATCAGCTGTGCAATTTTAGCTACTAAATGGAACCAGATATGGTTTTCAAGATAATAATGGATAAAGAATGACATGTGCAACCATCCGATCAGCACTGCGAACAAAATAGTAACCCACAAAGGTAATTTATTTATATACTTTCCATCCAGGGCCATGGAAATAATATTGGCATGGATCACAATGCCGTTCATATCGGGAATGGATTTGCCGGCAAATTCCTCGTTAAAAGGAGTGTATTTTTTATCTTCTATATCTTCAGGATTCGGGTTGATATATCCTAACAATGCAATTTTTCCTTTTATAGCACTCGTGTCCACATTGCCTTGCAGTAAGTCTTCTCCATTTATAATAAGGTATTGATTAGTTCTGTGCGAATAATTGATGATCTCAGTATTGTGATTTCTTTTTTTTAGTTTTTCAAATGCTGTCAGGATTATATTGTTCAACAAGAGTAGCAGCAAAACTTTGATAGAGCTTCCCATCAGGATGCTGCTCATCTTTTATAAAGGGATTCCAGATACGGACGGTCGCCCACTCTTTGTTAAGAAAATTTACATAGCCGCTCATGCGAGTCACTTGTGCTAAAGTAATTCGGGGTGAAAACAGATTCTTCTTTTCCCTCTCCGGGATGAAATCGTGATGCGAGAACAAGATTTTTATTTTTGTCAATTGCTTCTCTCATCAACGAATCCTTATAAGGATCTTTTGGCCCTTCCATAGTGGCATCCAACCCGATCACTTTCGCACCCATCGAAGAAGTCTTGTTGATCAATAATGCCAATCCTTCCCGGTCAAATTCTCCGATATTAATGATGACAATATGACGATCCAACGAGTCGCCAACAGTTTTTTTCAATTTTGAATAAGTGATATCATTGAAGTCAAAATCTTCCAATGCAATTTCTATAGGGTCAAAAAAATGCATATTGGGAAGCGGTAACACCTTTACCATCAGAATAAATACAAATACCCAGGCAGTCGCAAATATGGTATCCCGTTCATACAGGTATTTGGTAATTCGCCTATGGGCATTTCGGAAATGATGTGCAATATGTTTATGCAGTGGTTTCCTCATAAAAAGGGAAGGTCGAAATGATTTATAAATTCAATATTAAGAAAAGAATTGCCAACTTTTCTAAGTCTGTTCAATAGCTGTGGATATATATTGAGTAAAAGGGATATTTTTTATTGATGTTAAACCCAACCTGCTTTCTGGATTTTTCTTCCGTAAATTGGTAATTTCGGTGCTTCATTGATGCGAAGATCAGCGATCATAATAGCGATATTTAGTTTATTCCTTCTTCTTGAAGGACCAACTCTATATTCGCAAAACCCGACTACCGTAGTTACCGATACATCAGGTCCCAGGACTTTTGCCATGATCATGGGTATTTCCAATTACAAATTTATCCGTCCTCTTAATTATGCAGATAAGGACGCTGAATTATTTCGTGACTTCATGAAATCTCCCGGTGAAGGAAATTTGCATGATGATAATATTTATTGCCTGCTGAATGAAGATGCCAAAGCCGCTAATTTCTGGGTTAAAGGAATGGCCTGGTTGAAAGCAAAAAATCTTCATAAAGGCGACAGGCTTTTTATTTATCTCGCCGGTCACGGCGATGCTATTGACCAGGATGAATATTTCTTTCTCACTTATGATTGCAATCCTGCAGGTGATAAAAATAATTATATCGTTACAGGAAATGTGCCGCTGTTCTTTTTGAAAAATCGTATTGCCGATTTTACAGCTAAAGGAGTGGATGTTTATTTTATCATGGATGCCTGTCGTAGCAATGAATTACCCGGTGGCAAAGAAGGACAACAGAGCATTAAACCAGGCTATTTCTGAAAAAAGAGCCGGTGAAGTGATTATGCTTGCTACAGGAGCAGGACAAGAATCTTTGGAAGATGCATCTATCGGATCTGGTCATGGATTGTTTACTTATTATTTGGTAGATGGTCTCGCCGGTCTTGCAGATTCTTCCGGTGATAATAAAATTACATTAACGAATTGCAACGTTATGTTGACAAGAATGTCCCGATCGTTGCAGAAGAGAAATACAAACGAAAACAGGATCCGTTCTTTTGCTGTACAGAGAATGATGGAAAAATTATTTCCGTTGTGGATACGGCTTACATGCGAAAATGGCTGATCAGCAAACAACTTAAACCCAAAGGTGGCTGGCAATTCCTATATTTCCAATGGTCGTGAGATTCGTTTTAAACCTTTGCCCTCGGAACCTGTACATTCCCCGGCATGTAGATTCAGCCTTAATGGAAACATATAACTTATTTAACAGGGCTGTAAAAGAAAGTCGTCTTACGGGTGACAGTTCTGCAGAATATTTTTATGATCGATTGGAAAAAAATTATCCCGGGTAATTCATACACTGTTGATGCAAAGCAAACTCTTAGTGTGGAGTTCATCAATTTTGCTCAAACAAAGATTAACCTTTATCTCGAGTGTAAAGACGTGGCTTCCATTCAAAAGATAAGTTCACAAATTGATGAAAATGAAAAATCAGATGAAATCAATGTGAGCCTGGACCGTATGGAAAGAGTAGCCAGGGAAGAATTTTATGAAGTGGGACAGATGCTGGAAAAAGCAATTGGACTATTACACCGGATGATCCGGATTTTGCAAGGTCATTATAGGCAGAATGTATTTCTTTAAGGCCCGGGGATATTTCGGAAAAGAAAGACGTCTCATGGATATTAACAAGGCTTTTCAATATGCTTACACTGCGTATGCTTCGGATAAAAATGCCGCTTATATTCTCAATACACTTGCATCCCTGCACCTGGATAATAACAGAATGGACAGCGCAATTTATTATGCAAAGCTGGCAATTGCATTTGCTCCTCAGTGGCGTTATCCCTATGTAAATCTTGCCTATGCCTACAAGAGTCTGAATAAAATTGATTCTGCATTGAAATATTTTCACATTGCTATTGACCTGGATCCAACAAATGCAGACGCTTATGTTGATCTGGGTCACTATTATTATTCTTTATCAAGAGCTGATTCTGCCATTGCCAATTATCAGAAGGGCTTTGCAACTAGATCCGAACAATGTTTATGCAAGTAATAATATCGGCTGGCTGTATCATGATAAAAAGAAAGTACGATTCTGCTATTTATTTTTTCAAGCAAAGTATTGCTGCTGATCCTAAATTCATCAACGCTTATAATGGAATCGCAAAAACTTTTTTTGAAATGAAAGCAATATGATTCGGCCCGGATCTATTATTCAAATGCATTTGCTAATTACAAGGATAAATCAATCGTCAATATTTATATCGGCAATTTTTTCAGAGACCTGAAGGCATATGACTCAGCACTGGTTTATTATCGTTTATCGATTCATTATGATCCCAATTATGAAGAGTCATACAATGATATGGGCAGGATATTTTTTGCCATGAAACAATTTGATTCGGCTAAAGCGAGTTACCGGAAGGCTTTGGAAGTAAATCCATATTCTGCGTTCTCGCTAATCAATATCGGTCTGGTGTATCGGGAGCAAAAACAAAAAGATTCTACTTATGCCTATTTTCACAGAGCTGTTCACCTCGAGCCAACCAACCCCGGAGTACTGAATAACCTCGGTGTGATCTATGCACAGGACAATTTAAAAGACTCGGCAAAAGTATTATTTCAAAAAAGCACTGGAAATAAAACCGGATTATACTACCGGCTTATAATAACCTGGTAAAATTGTTTAATGAACTGAAACAATTTGATTCGCTTACTAATTTCCTGAAGACCTCAAGTCAGTATGATCCGAACAGTATTCAGTTCCTGAATAATCTGGGACAGGTTTTCCTCGGTCAAAAGCGTTACGATTCAGCAAGATTTTATTATCGCAAAGCCATACAGGTGGATCCTTCCAATTCAACTTTGTATAATAACCTGAGCCTGGTATTCCTCGATACGAAACAATATGATTCTGCCAAATTATACCTGGAAAAAGCTGAGAACATTGATCCGGAAAATGATATAGTATCTACGAATCTTGCCAAAGTCTTTCGCCAGTTGAAACAGATGGATTCTGCCGGATTTTATTATAAAAAACAACTGTTCGGTAAAGTAGAAAATAATGCCCAGGCATATGCGGGTGTCGGATTATTTTATATGGAGACAAGAACTTACGATTCTGCCATTGTGTATTTCAAAAAAGCCATTCAGATGGATCCTTCTTACATTGCCGGGTACAATAATATCGGCGCTTCTTATATGAATATGGAAGAACCGGATTCTGCATTTGTCTATTACCGCCAGGCAGTAAATTTGGATTCAACATATCCGAATGCAGCATTGAATCTTGGATTATTGTATCATTCACTCCGTAAATATGATTCGGCTATTATATACTTGCAAAAAGCGATTCGGTTGAATCCATCTAATGCAAAAACATATTACAGGCTTGCCTGCAGTTATGCGTTGAATAACCAGGCTGATGATGCCGTATCATATTTAAAACAGGCTTTTGAAAAGGGATATAAAAATTATGATGTACTGGTCAGCGATCCTGATCTCAGTAATTTGAAGGACAATAAAGACTTTCAGGCTCTCATTGAAAAATATCTGAAGAAGAAAGATCAGTGATCTGTTACTTCCATGGAGCCGGTATCACACCGGTTTTTTCACTGTTCCCTCCCCGTATTATTAAGCATAATTCAAATGTCTGCATTCTTTTAGGAGCTTCTTTAAGTTTGGAAATTGTAATATCGTATGTGACGCCAAGCTGGAAATTACCATAGCTATATCCAACGTACGGGATCACTGCATTATTTGACCAATACCACAAGCCTACGTTTGCCATCTGAGGAAAATTTTCATCAGTTGATAAATAATATCCAACTGCCCCTCCAATCGAAAAATAACTGGCGCCGGATTGATATTGGTAAATACCGTTGGAGTTTAAAACCACCTGGTCTGTAAGAGATCTTTCATAGTTTGTATGAATGACATATCTGGGTGCCAGGAATTCTTTATCATCATCCAGGAAAGTTTGTTTGGGTTTATTGAAATGAAAAGCGGCTACACCAAAATCGAAGTTGATACCATCATTGATGTAACTATACAACAGTCCTGCATTAGCAGAAACAAATGGTTTCATATTTGACAAGCCTGATTCACCGCTTGGCAGGTTGGCATCAAATCCGATACCATTGAATTGATTTTCGAAGGTGAGTTTGCTCATATCAATTCTGCGATTACCATAACTTACGCCGATACCGACTCCGAATCGTTGTTCTGCAGCTTCATCCATTTTTATCTTGCTGATATGTCGGATCCGGAAGCCATTTTGTTCATAACCGTTTCTTTCTTTCAGCCGTACATTGCCCGATAGATTCAAAGATGCAAAACTGCTTTTCAAAGCACCCCCAAGCGTCTCATCATAGAGCATCATGCCTCCGATACCTACTCGGGTGATCTCATCCACGTAATTGCCGACAGTGTTTTGAAATATTTTGCTGTCAAAAGAAATGGTTCCGGTAGTATAAGGATCATTAGGTCCGATCCATTGATTGCGGTAATTAGAAATGACACGCCATTTGCAATTGATCTGGGCCGTCAATGCCGGGTTGACATTTAATGGCGAAGAAAAAAATTGTGAAAAGCTGGGATCCTGCGCCAGCGGCTCTTCCTGCCCAGAGCAGGACAGCAAGAACAACAAGAATAACTTTTAGCTTTTTCATCTTTATAAAAATTTAGCGTAATAAAACTGAATTTCCGGTTCGTTTAATGACTGTTCCGCTGATGCCGATTCCTTCGGCAGTCCAGGTATATGTATCCATCACCTGGGGCTTACCTTTATAATATACCATTCCATCCCTGTCCGCTTGCATTGGTCTCATATACCAGTTCACCCCAGCGGTTGAATATTCTGAAATAATTTAACTCACGAATATTTATCAGTATAGGACGCAACAGATCATTTTGTCCATCCCCATTCGGTGACCATGCTTTTGGAACTAAAATATCTTCTGTTACAGGCGGTGCATCGATAGGATTAATTTTTACGAGCAAAGTATCCGTAACAGAACATCCCTGGGCCGAAGTAATTGTGATGTCGTATTCGGTAGGTTTGTTGTAATTGAATATTGGATTAATTGTATTATAATTATTCAATCCGACTGGCGGTGTCCATTGATAAGTATAGTTTGCTCCTAGATTTCTCGCAGTAAGTTGGCTTGCCGTATTAGCATCTACTGTTATAGTTGGATAGCGTACAGCAGTGATTGGCGGTGTAACTGTAATAGTGGCCGAACTTAAATTTCCGGTAGAAGAACAATATGCATCAATCACACTGTTGATAGTATAAGTGGTATTAGCTTCCGGGGTAACGCTGAATTGATAAGTAGGTGATGAGATTGGTCCAATATCATGTGTAGTTACTCCATCCGAATAACTGAAACGGAATGGCTCATTACCCGTAAGGGTTACAGTCAGAGTTGCGCTTGTTCCTGAACAGATATTTCCACTGCCGGAGATAACTACGGTTGGAGGAGTATTGATAGTTACTTTAACTGCTGCAATAGAAGAACATCCTGCTGCATTGGTTGCTTTGATATAATACGTGCCACTAACGCCTACAGCGTTGGGATTGTTTAATGATATTGTTGCTGCAGCGTCCATCCAATAAGTGAAATTCAATCCGGCATCACTGCCTGAAGTAATAGATGCATTTGTGATATCAACTGTAGCTGGTGCACATACTCCTGCTGGGTTTGTAACAAAGAGATTAACCGAAGCAAGAGTAACATTCAGTGTTGTTGTAGAATCACAACCGGCAGCACCTGTTGTAGTAAATGTATAAGTGCCTGCACCGGTAACCGACTGACCATTCCATGTGAACGGAACAGCATTCTGGCAAACCGTAGTATCAACAGTGACATTGATAGAAACAAGAGGAAGTGTTGTTGTGGAATCACAACCGGCAGCACCTGTTGTAGTAAAGTGTATAAGTGCCAGCTGCGGTGACCGACTGACCATTCCATGTGAAATGGAACTGCATTCTGGCAAACCGTAGTATCAACAGTGACATTGATGACTGAAGCAAGAGTAACATTCAGTGTTGTTGTGGAATCACAACCGAGCACCTGTTGTAGTAAATGTATAAGTACCTGCACCGGTGACCGACTGACCATTCCATGTGAACGGAACAGCATTCTGGCAAACTCGGTAGTATCAACAGTGACATTGATAACTGAAGCAAGAGTAACATTCAGTAATGTTGTGGAATCACAACCGGCAGCACCTGTGGTAGTAAATGTATAAGTACCTGCACCGGTGACCGACTGACCATTCCATGTGAAAGGCAACAGCATTCTGGCAAACCGTAGTATCAACAGTGACAGTGATAACTGAAGCAAGAGTAACATTCAATGTTGTTGGGAATCACAACCTGAGCACCTGAAGTCAGAGTTGTATTATAATCACCGGAAGTTGTGAGTGACTGACCATACCAGCTAAATGGTAACTGGTTCTGACAAACTGTAGCAGTAGTATCACCTGTTACAGTAGAAGTGACAAAGAAATGAAGTGTCAATAGCGAATCACAACCAGCAACTGAAGTCAGTGTTGTATTATAATCGCCAGCTGTTGTCAATGACTGGCCATACCAGCTAAATGGTAATTGGTTCTGACAAACTGTAGCAGTTGTATCACCTGTTACAGTGGAAGTGACAAAGAAATGTAATGTCAATAGCGAATCACAACCAGCAGCTGAAGTCAGTGTTGTATTATGATCACCAGCTGTTGTCAATGACTGACCATACCAGCTAAATGGTAATTGGTTCTGACAAACTGTAGCGGTGGTATCACCTGTTACAGTGGAAGTGACAAAGAAGTGTAATGTCAATAGCGAATCACAACCGGCAACTGAAGTCAGTGTTGTATTATAATCACCGGCAGTAGTGAGTGACTGGCCATACCAGCTAAATGGCAACTGGTTCTGACAGACTGTTGCGGTAGTATCACCTGTTACAGTGGAAGTGACAAAGAAATGCAATGTGAGTATAGAATCACAACCAGCAACTGAAGTCAGTGTTGTATTATAATCACCGGCAGTTGTGAGTGACTGACCATACCAGCTAAATGATAATTGGTTCTGACAAACTGTAGCGGTAGTGTCACCTGTTACAGTGGAAGTGACAAAGAAATGTAATGTCAATAGCGAATCACAACCAGCAACTGAAGTCAGTGTTGTATTATAATCACCAGCTGTAGTCAATGACTGGCCATACCAGCCAAATGGTAATTGGTTCTGACAAACTGTAGCGGTGGTATCACCTGTTACAGTAGAAGTGACAAAGAAATGTAATGTCAATAGCGAATCACAACCAGCAACTGAAGTCAGTGTTGTATTATAATCACCAGCTGTTGTCAATGACTGGCCATACCAGCCAAATGGCAACTGGTTCTGACAAACAGTAGCGGTAGTATCACCTGTTACAGTGGAAGTGACAAAGAAATGTAATGTCAATAGCGAATCACAACCAGCAACTGAAGTCAGTGTTGTATTATAATCACCAGCTGTTGTCAATGACTGGCCATACCAGCTAAATGGTAATTGGTTCTGACAAACTGTAGCGGTTGTATCACCTGTTACAGTGGAAGTGACAAAGAAATGTAATGTCAATAGCGAATCACAACCAGCAACTGAAGTCAGTGTTGTATTATAATCGCCAGCTGTTGTCAATGACTGGCCATACCAGCTAAATGGTAATTGGTTCTGACAAACTGTAGCAGTTGTATCACCTGTTACAGTGGAAGTGACAAAGAAATGTAATGTCAATAGCGAATCACAACCAGCAACTGAAGTCAGTGTTGTATTATAATCACCGGCAGTTGTGAGTGACTGACCATACCAAATAAATGGCAACTGGTTCTGACAAACAGTAGCGGTGGTATCACCGGTCACGGTTGAAGTGACAAAGAAATGCAGTGTGAGTATGGAATCACAACCGGCAACAGAAGTCAGTGTTGTATTATAATCACCGGAAGTTGTGAGTGACTGACCATACCAAATAAATGGCAACTGGTTCTGACAGACTGTTGCAGTTGTATCACCTGTTACAGTAGAAGTGACAAAGAAATGTAATGTCAACACCGAATCACAACCAGCAACTGAAGTCAATGTGGTATTATAATCACCGGCAGTTGTGAGTGACTGGCCATACCAGCTAAATGGTAACTGGTTCTGACAAACAGTTGCAGTCGTATCACCAGTCACAGTAGAAGTGACGAAGAAGTGCAGTGTCAATATCGAATCACAACCAGCCATAGAAGTCAATGTGGTATTATAATCACCGGCATTTGTGAGTGACTGACCATACCAGCTAAATGGTAACTGGTTCTGGCAAACAGTAGCGGTAGTATCACCGGTTGTAGGTTGGTTAACGATGATGGTTAGAGTAGTAGTGGTAGCACATTGTCCCCCATCAGGAGTGAAATTATAAATAGTGGTGGTAGTATTATCAAGCGCTGGTGACCACGAACCGGTAATACCTTCATTGGAAATAGTTGGTAATGGACTAAGTGTAGTGCCTGAACAGATCGGAGCGACAGCATTGAATGTCGGAGTGATATTCGGGTTAACCGTGATAGTTAAAGTAGTAGTAGTTGCACACTGTCCTGCGGTTGGAGTAAATGTATAAATAGTGGTTATGGCATTATTCAAAGCCGGAGTCCAGGAACCGGTAATGCCTTCATTCGATGTGGTGGGCAATGCTGCAAGGCTGGATCCCGAGCAGATACTTGGTATCTGGCTGAATGTAGGCACAAGAGGTGCGGTGACGACAATTTCCATACTGCTTACAGTAGCACATGGGTCAGTAGGTGTGAATATGTAGGTTGTTGTGCCCGTTGATGTGGTACTGATAGACGCAGGACTCCATGTTCCTGCAAATCCATTATCAGAAGTGGAAGGCAAAGCAGGAGCAACGCTGTTTTGGCACAAAGGACCGATCTGTGTAAATGTTGGTGCCACTTGGGCGGCAACAACTATATCCATTATTATCGTCGTGGCACAAGGATCGGTTGGTGTAAAAGTATAGCTAGTAGTTCCTGCCGATGCAGTGCTGATGGTAGCTGGGTTCCAGGTGCCGGAATATCCGTTGTTGGAAATCGAAGGCAATGTAGGTGCAACACTGTTTTGGCAGAATGGACCGAGCTGAGTAAAGGTTGGAGCAATTTGTGCCACTATGGTAATGTCCATTGTGGTGACGGAAGCACATGGGTCAGTTGGCGTAAAGGTATAGGTGCTTGTTCCGATTGACGTCGTACTGATAGAAGCTGGACTCCAGCTGCCTACATATCCGTTATTGGAAGTAGCAAGTAGAGCTGGTGCAATACTATTTTGGCACAATGGACCAATTTGAGTAAAAGTGGGCACTATTTGTGGTGTGATGGTGATACTTAAGGTTTGCTGGCTTGCACATTGCCCGGCATCCGGGGTAAATATATAATTTGTTACTCCCGCTGTTGCGGTATTGATAGTGGCAGGAGCCCAGGAACCGGTAATTCCGTTTGGAGATGTGGTATTCAAAGTTGGTGCAATACTGGTCTGACAGAGAGGACCAACTGATGCAAAGTTCGGTATTACAGTTTGGTTCACAGTGATCGTCATTTGTGCAGGTGAAGCACACTGACTTGCAGTTGGCGTAAATGTATAAGTAGTGGTAGTAGTGTTATTCAGTGCAGGTGACCATGAACCTGTGATTCCATTATTAGAAGTTGTCGGTAATGCAGCTAATATATCACCGGAACAGATCGCAGTAACCGGAGTAAAGGTCGGAGTGATATTCGGATTAACAGTGATGGTGAGTGTCGTTGTTGTTGCACACTGACCTGCAGTCGGCGTAAATGTATAAGTAGTGGTAGTGGTGTTGTTCAAAGCAGGAGCCCATGTTCCTGTGATTCCATTATTAGAAGTTGTCGGTAGTGCAGATAAAGTGGCACCGGAGCAGATCGCAGCAACCGGAGTTAAATGTTGGTGTGACCACAGGATCTATCGTTACCGAAGCTGTTGCAGAAGTGCCCGGGCAACCGCCACTTGGAGCGACAGTATAAGTTACAGTATAAGTTCCCGGAGTGCTTGAAGCTGGAGTAATATCACCTGTTGCAGCATCGAGAGTTAATCCGGCCGGAGCACTGCTATAAGTGCCGCCGGTATAAGTTCCGGTTCCGGTCAGAGTAACCGATTGCGGGGTAGCAATAGTAGCACAGAACGGAGTTGCATAGCTGATGCTGGCAGTTGGTGGAGTACATGCAGTAGCAGTACAGGATGAAGTGGCAGCACTGAAGCAGTTGCCGGCGGCGCCGGTTGGTGTAACAGTAATAGTAACGTTATCGCCACCTGCCAGGCCTGTTACCTGGTAAGATAATAGATTACCGATCGGCCCCACATTAACTACAGCGCCTGCATTAACCTGGTAAGAAACAGAATAATCCGTAGCGCCGGCAACAGCAGCCCATGTAAAGGTTACGGAAGAAGTTGTAGAAACACCGCAATTAATAGTGGGCGTTAATATTGGATTAACTACGTAATCGTGCAAAGTAGTTGTAGTAGCACACTGACCTGCAGTTGGCGTAAATGTATAAGTAGTGGTTGTAGTATTATCCAGAGCAGGTGTCCATGTACCGGTGATGCCATTGAGCAGAAGTTGTCGGTAGTGCTGATAGTATAGCACCGGAACAGATTGCAGCAACCGCATTAAATGTCGGAGTGATATTCGGATTCACAGTGATCTGCAAAGTCGTAGTAGTAGCACACTGACCTGCAGTTGGAGTAAATGTATAAGTAGTGGTAGTGGTGTTAGTTCAAAGCAGGAGCCCATGTTACCGGTGATACCATTAGTAGAAGTTGGCCGTAGTCCAGGTAAAGTGGCACCGGAGCAGATCGCAGCAACCGGCAGTAAATGTCTTTTGTGACCACAGCATTTATCGTTACCGAAGCAGTTGCAGAAGTACCCGGACAACCACCACTTGGAGCAACGGTATAAGTTACGGTATAAGTTCCCGGCGTACTTGAAGCTGGAGTAATATCCCCTGTAGCAGCATTGATAGTTAATCCGGCCGGAGCACTACTATAAGTGCCACCTGTATAAGTTCCGGTTCCGGTCAGAGTAACCGATTGCGGGGTAGCAATAGTAGCACAGAACGGAGCTGCATAGCTGATGCTGGCGGTTGGTGGAGTACATGCAGTAGCAGTACAAGATGAAGTGGCAGCGCTGAAGCAGGTGCCGGCGGCGCCGGTTGGTGTAACTGTAATAGTAACATTATCGCCACCTGCAAGAGCAGTTACCTGGTAAGATAATACATTACCGATAGGACCTGCATTAACAACAGCACCGGCATTGACCTGGTAAGAAACAGTATAATCAGTAGCACCGGCAACAGCAGCCCATGTAAATGTTACGGAAGAAGTAGTAGAGACACCACAATTGATAGTGGGGCTCAGGATCGGATTTACTACGATCTGCAAAGTGGTAGTAGCAGCACACTGACCTGCAGTCGGAGTAAATGTATAAGTAGTGGTTGTAGTATTATTCAGTGCAGGAGCCCATGTACCTGTGATACCATTGAGCGAAGTTGTCGGTAATGCAGAGAGAGCAGCACCGGAACAAATTGGAGCAACCGCATTAAATGTCGGAGTGATATTCGGATTCACTACGATCTGCAAAGTAGTTGTAGTAGCACACTGGCCTGCAGTCGGAGTAAATGTATAAGTAGTGGTTGTAGTATTATTCAGTGCAGGAGCCCATGTACCGGTGATGCCATTGAGTGAAGTTGTCGGTAATGCAGAGAGAGCAGCACCGGAACAGATTGGGGCAACAGCATTGAATGTCGGAGTGATATTCGGATTCACTACGATCTGCAAAGTGGTAGTAGTAGCACACTGACCTGCAGTAGGAGTAAATGTATAAGTAGTGTGTGGTGTTGTTCAAAGCAGGAGCCCATGTTCCTGTGATTCCATTAGTAGAAGTTGTCGGTAGTGCAGATAAAGTGGCACCGGAACAAATCGCAGCAACGGCATTAAATGTCGGAGTGATATTCGGATTAACTAGTGATCGGTGAGTGCGTTGTAGTAGCACACTGGCGCAGTCGGCGTAAATGTATAAGTAGTAGTTGTAGTATTATCGAGTGCAGGAGCCCATGTACCGGTAATGCCATTGAGTGAAGTTGTCGGTAATGCTGATAGTGTAGCGCCGGAACAGATTGGGCAACCGCATTAAATGTTGGTGTGATGTTAGGATTTACTACGATCTGCAAAGTAGTTGTAGTAGCACACTGACCTGCAGTTGGAGTAAATGTATAAGTAGTAGTTGTAGTATTATCGAGAGCAGGCGTCCATGTACCGGTGATGCCATTGAGCGATGTTGTCGGTAGTGCTGAAAGTGTAGCACCGGAACAAATTGGAGCAACCACATTGAATGTCGGAGTGATATTCGGATTCACTACGATCTGCAAAGTAGTAGTAGTAGCACACTGACCTGCAGTTGGAGTGAATGTATAAGTAGTGGTCGTGGTATTATTCAAAGCAGGAGCCCATGTACCGGTAATACCATTGAGTGAAGTTGTCGGTAATGCAGATAATGCAGCGCCGGAACAGATAGGAGCAACGGCATTAAATGTCGGAGTGACCACCGGATCTATGGTTACTGAAGTTGTTGCAGAAGTGCCCGGACAACCACCACTTGGAGCGACCGTATAAGTTACGGTATAAGTTCCCGGCGTACTTGAAGCTGGAGTAATATCCCCTGTAGCAGCATTGATAGTTAATCCGGCCGGAGCACTACTATAAGTGCCACCTGTATAAGTTCCGGTTCCGGTCAGAGTAACCGATTGCGGGGTAGCAATAGTAGCACAGAACGGAGTTGCATAGCTGATGCTGGCGGTTGGTGGTGTACATGCAGTAGCAGTACAAGATGTAGTAGCAGCGCTAAAGCAGGTGCCGGCGGCGCCGGTTGGTGTAACTGTAATAGTAACATTATCGCCACCTGCAAGAGCAGTTACCTGGTAAGATAATACATTACCGATAGGACCTGCATTAACAACAGCACCGGCATTGACCTGGTAAGAAACAGTATAATCAGTAGCACCGGCAACAGCAGCCCATGTAAATGTTACGGAAGAAGTAGTAGAGACACCACAATTGATAGTGGGGCTCAGGATCGGATTTACTACGATCTGCAAAGTAGTTGTAGTAGCACACTGACCTGCAGTCGGAGTAAATGTATAAGTAGTGGTTGTAGTATTATTCAGTGCAGGAGCCCATGTACCTGTGATACCATTGAGCGAAGTTGTCGGTAATGCAGAGAAAGCAGCACCGGAACAAATTGGAGCAACCGCATTAAATGTCGGAGTGATATTCGGATTCACTACGATCTGCAAAGTAGTTGTAGTAGCACACTGGCCTGCAGTCGGAGTAAATGTATAAGTAGTGGTTGCAGTATTATTCAGTGCAGGGGCCCATGTACCGGTGATACCATTGAGCGATGTTGTCGGTAATGCAGAGAGAGCAGCACCGGAACAAATTGGAGCAACCGCATTGAATGTCGGAGTGATATTCGGATTCACTACGATCTGCAAAGTAGTTGTAGTAGCACACTGACCTGCAGTTGGCGTAAATGTATAAGTAGTAGTTGTAGTATTATTCAGTGCAGGAGCCCATGATACCTGTGATACCATTGAGCGAAGTTGTCGGTAATGCAGAGAGAGCAGCACCGGAACAAATCGGAGCAACAGCATTAAATGTCGGAGTGATGTTCGGATTCACTACGATCTGCAAATGTAGTTGTAGTAGCACACTGACCTGCAGTTGGAGTAAATGTATAAGTAGTAGTTGTTGTATTATTCAGTGCAGGAGCCCATGTACCGGTGATACCATTGAGTGATGTTGTCGGTAATGCAGATAGATGCAGCGCCGGAACAGATAGGAGCAACAGCATTGAATGTCGGAGTGATGTTCGGATTCACTACGATCTGCAAAGTAGTAGTAGTAGCACACTGACCTGCAGTTGGAGTAAATGTATAAGTAGTAGTTGTAGTATTATTCAGAGCAGGAGCCCATGTACCGGTGATGCCATTGAGCGATGTTGTCGGTAATGCAGAAAGATGCAGCACCGGAACAGATCGGAGCAACCGCATTAAATGTTGGCGTGATGTTCGGATTCACTACGATCTGCAAAGTAGTAGTAGTAGCACACTGACCTGCAGTCGGAGTAAATGTATAAGTAGTAGTTGTGGTATTATTCGAGAGCAGGAGCCCATGTACCGGTGATACCATTGAGCGAAGTTGTCGGTAATGCAGATAGATGCAGCGCCGGAACAAATAGGAGCAACAGCATTGAATGTCGGAGTGATATTCGGATTCACTACGATCTGCTAAAGTAGTCAGTAGTTGCACACTGACCTGCAGTCGGAGTAAATGTATAAGTAGTGGTTGCAGTATTATTCAGCGCAGGCGCCCATGATACCTGTGATGCCATTGAGCGAAGTTGTCGGTAATGCAGAGAGAGCAGCACCGGAACAGATCGGAGCAACAGCATTGAATGTCGGAGTGACCTTCGGATTCACTACGATCTGCAATGTGGTTGTAGTAGCACACTGACCTGCAGTTGGAGTAACTGTATAAGTAGTAGTTGCCGTAGTGTTCGAAGCAGGATGCCATGTACCTGTTGCAGCATTGAGTGAAGCCGTCGGCAGCGCTACAATGCAGCACCGGAACAAATCCGGTGCCGCAGCAGTAAATGTCCGATTGATGTTCGGGGTAGCCGTAATAGTCAACGTAGTTGTAGTCGCTCACTGACCTGCAGTCGCAGTAAAAGTATAAGTAGTAGTAGCGCTATTATTCAATGCAGGAGCCCAGGTACCGGTGATACCATTGAGTAGATGTGGTCGGCAATGCAGTCAACGCAGCACCGGCACAGATCGCAGCTACTGGAGTAAACGTTGGCGTGATATTCGGATTCACAGTAATAGTCAGTGTAGTTGTAGTAGCACACTGACCTGCAGTAGGAGTAAAAGTATAAGTAGTAGTCGCCGTATTATTCAATGCAGCCGCCCAGTCCTGTAATACCATTGAGTGATGTTGTCGGCAATGCAGTAGTGCAGACACCGGAACAAATTGGAGCAACTGCAGTGGAGGTTGGAGTGATATTCGGATTCACTACGATCTGCAAAGTGGCTGTAGTAGCACACTGACCTGCAGTCGGAGTGAATGTATAAGTAGTAGTTGCAGTATTGTTCAGCGCAGGAGCCCATGTACCTGTGATGCCATTGAGTCGAAGTTGTCGGTAATGCAGAGAGAGCAGCACCGGAACAAATTGGAGCAACCGCATTAAATGTTGGCGTGATGTTCGGATTCACTACGATCTGCAAAGTGGTAGTAGTAGCACACTGACCTGCAGTCGGAGTGAATGTATAAGTAGTAGTTGTAGTATTATCGAGTGCAGGAGCCCATGTACCGGTGATGCCATTGAGTGAAGTTGTCGGTAATGCAGAGAGAGCAGCACCGGAACAGATGGGGGCGACAGCATTGAATGTCGGAGTGATGTTCGGATTCACTGCGATCGGCAAAGTAGCTGTAGTAGCACACTGACCTGCAGTCGGAGTAAATGTATAAGTAGTGGTTGTAGTATTATTCAGTGCAGGTGCCCATGTACCTGTGATCCATTGAGTTGATGTTGTTGGCAATGCAGACAGCGTAGCACCTGAACAGATCGGAGCAACAGCAGTAAATGTCGGAGTGATATTCGCATTCACTACTATTTGCAATGTGTTGTAGTTGCACACTGTCCTGCAGTCGGAGTAAATGTATAAGTAGTGGTTGCAGTATTATTCAATGCCGGCGCCCATGTACCTGTGATACCATTGAGCGATGTTGTCGGTAATGCAGATAATGCAGCGCCGGAACAAATAGGAGCAACAGTATTAAATGTCGGAGTGATATTCGCATTCACTACGATCTGCAATGTGGTAGTAGTAGCACACTGGCCTGCAGTCGGAGTAAATGTATAAGTAGTGGTCGTGGTATTATTCAAAGCAGGGGCCCATATACCGGTAATACCATTGAGCGATGTTGTCGGTAATGCAGAGAGAGCAGCACCGGAACAAATTGGAGCAACAGCATTAAATGTCGGAGTGATATTCGGATTTACTACGATCTGCAAAGTAGTTGTAGTAGCACACTGGCCTGCAGTTGGAGTAAATGTATAAGTAGTAGTTGTAGTATTATTCAAGTGCAGGGGCCCATGTACCTGTGATACCATTGAGCGAAGTTGTCGGTAATGCAGAGAGAGCAGCACCGGAACAGATTGGAGCAACAGCATTGAATGTTCGGAGTGATATTCGGATTCACTACGATCTGCAAAGTAGTTGTAGTAGCACACTGGCCTGCAGTTGGAGTAAATGTATAAGTAGTAGTTGCAGTATTATTCAGTGCAGGAGCCCATGTACCGGTGATACCATTGAGTGAAGTTGTCGGTAGTGCAGATAATGCAGCGCCGGAACAGATCGGAGCAACAGCATTGAATGTCGGAGTGATGTTCGGATTCACTACGATCTGCAAAGTGGTAGTAGTAGCACACTGGCCTGCAGTCGGAGTAAATGTATAAGTAGTAGTTGTAGTATTATCGAGAGCAGGAGTCCATGTACCGGTAATACCATTGAGTGAAGTTGTCGGTAATGCAGAGAGAGCAGCGCCGGAACAAATTGGAGCAACCGCATTAAATGTTGGTGTGATGTTCGGATTTACTACGATCTGCAAAGTAGTTGTAGTAGCACACTGACCTGCAGTTGGAGTAAATGTATAAGTAGTAGTTGTAGTATTATCGAGAGCAGGCGTCCATGTACCGGTGATACCATTGAGCGATGTTGTCGGTAATGCAGAAAGTGTAGCACCGGAACAGATCGGAGCAACAGCATTGAATGTCGGAGTGATATTCGGATTCACTACGATCTGCAAAGTAGTTGTAGTAGCACACTGACCTGCAGTTGGAGTAAATGTATAAGTAGTGGTTGTAGTATTATTCAGTGCAGGCGCCCATGTACCGGTAATACCATTGAGAGAAGTTGTCGGTAATGCAGATAATGCAGCGCCGGAACAGATAGGAGCAACAGCATTAAATGTCGGAGTTACCACCGGATCTATGGTTACTGAAGTTGTTGCAGAAGTGCCCGGACAACCACCACTTGGAGCGACCGTATAAGTTACGGTATAAGTTCCCGGCGTACTTGAAGCTGGAGTAATATCCCCTGTAGCAGCATTGATAGTTAATCCGGCCGGAGCACTACTATAAGTGCCACCTGTATAAGTTCCGGTTCCGGTCAGAGTAACCGATTGCGGGGTAGCAATAGTAGCACAGAACGGAGTTGCATAGCTGATGCTGGCGGTTGGTGGTGTACATGCAGTAGCAGTACAAGATGTAGTAGTAGCGCTAAAGCAGGTGCCGGCGGCGCCGGTTGGTGTAACTGTAATAGTAACATTATCGCCACCTGCAAGAGCAGTTACCTGGTAAGATAATACATTACCGATAGGACCTGCATTAACAACAGCACCGGCATTGACCTGGTAAGAAACAGTATAATCAGTAGCACCGGCAACAGCAGCCCATGTAAATGTTACGGAAGAAGTAGTAGAGACACCACAATTGATAGTGGGGCTCAGGATCGGATTCACTACGATCTGCAAAGTAGTAGTAGTAGCACACTGACCTGCAGTCGGAGTAAATGTATAAGTAGTGGTTGTAGTATTATTCAGTGCAGGAGCCCATGTACCTGTGATACCATTGAGCGAAGTTGTCGGTAATGCAGAGAGTGCAGCACCGGAACAAATTGGAGCAACAGCATTAAATGTCGGAGTGATATTCGGATTAACTATGATCTGCAAAGTAGTTGTAGTAGCACACTGACCTGCAGTCGGAGTAAATGTATAAGTAGTGGTTGTAGTATTATTCAGAGCAGGAGCCCATGTACCGGTGATTCCATTGAGCGATGTTGTCGGTAATGCAGAGAGTGCAGCACCGGAACAAATTGGAGCAACAGCATTGAATGTCGGAGTGATATTCGGATTAACTGTGATCTGCAAAGTAGTTGTAGTAGCACACTGACCTGCAGTCGGAGTAAATGTATAAGTAGTGGTTGTAGTATTATTCAAGGCAGGTGCCCATGTACCGGTGATTCCATTGAGTGAAGTTGTCGGCAATGCAGACAAATGCAGCACCGGAACAAATCGGAGCAACAGCAGTGAATGTCGGAGTGATGTTCGGATTAACAGTGATGGTTAAAGTAGTAGTAGTCGCACACTGACCTGCAGTCGGCGTAAATGTATAAGTAGTGGTAGTAGTATTGTTCAAAGCAGGAGCCCATGTACCGGTGATTCCATTATTAGAAGTTGTTGGTAAATGCCGAGAGTGCAGCGCCGGAACAGATCGGAGCAACAGCATTAAATGTCGGAGTGACATTCGGATTCACTACGATACTGCTAATGTCGTTGTAGTAGCACACTGACCTGCAGTCGGCGTAAATGTATAAGTAGTGGTTGTAGTATTATTCAAAGCAGGAGCCCATGTACCGGTGATACCATTGAGTGAAGTTGTCGGTAATGCAGATAATGCAGCACCGGAACAAATAGGAGCAACAGCATTAAATGTCGGAGTGATATTCGGATTAACTATGATCTGCAAAGTGGTAGTAGTAGCACACTGGCCTGCAGTCGGAGTAAATGTATAAGTAGTGGTTGTGGTATTATTCAATGCAGGTGCCCATGTACCGGTAATACCATTGAGTGATGTTGTCGGTAATGCAGATAAAGCAGCACCGGAACAAATTGGAGCAACAGCATTAAATGTCGGAGTGATATTCGGATTTACTACGATCTGCAAAGTAGTTGTAGTAGCACACTGGCCTGCAGTTGGAGTAAATGTATAAGTAGTGGTTGTAGTATTGTTCAGAGCAGGTGCCCATGTACCGGTGATACCATTGAGTGAAGTTGTCGGCAATGCAGAGAGTGCAGCACCGGAACAAATAGGAGCAACAGCATTAAATGTCGGAGTGATATTCGGATTAACTACGATCTGCAAAGTAGTTGTAGTAGCACACTGACCTGCAGTCGGAGTAAATGTATAAGTAGTGGTTGCAGTATTGTTCAGTGCAGGAGCCCATGTACCGGTGATTCCATTGAGTGAAGTTGTCGGTAATGCAGATAATGCAGCACCGGAACAGATCGGAGCAACAGCATTGAATGTCGGAGTGATGTTCGGATTAACTGTGATCTGCTAAAGTGGTAGTAGTAGCACACTGACCTGCAGTCGGTGTAAATGTATAAGTAGTGGTTGTAGTATTATTCAAAGCAGGTGCCCATGTACCGGTGATTCCATTGAGTGAAGTTGTCGGTAATGCAGAGAGTGTAGCACCGGAACAAATAGGAGCAACAGCATTAAATGTCGGAGTGATATTTGGATTAACTGTGATCGTCAAAGTAGTAGTAGTAGCACACTGACCTGCAGTCGGAGTAAATGTATAAGTAGTAGTTGCAGTATTATTCAAAGCAGGAGTCCATGTACCGGTAATACCATTGAGTGATGTTGTCGGTAATGCAGAGAAGTGCAGCACCGGAACAGATCGGAGCAACAGCATTGAATGTCGGAGTGATATTCGGATTCACTACGATCTGCAATGTAGTTGTAGTAGCACACTGACCTGCAGTTGGAGTAAATGTATAAGTAGTAGTTGCTAGTATTGTTCAGTGCAGGCGCCCATGTACCGGTGATACCATTGAGTGAAGTTGTCGGCAATGCAGACAGTGTGCGCCGGAACAGATCGGAGCAACAGCATTAAATGTCGGAGTAACATTTGGATTAACAGTGATCGTTAAAGTAGTTGTAGTAGCACACTGACCTGCAGTCGGAGTAAATGTATAAGTAGTAGTTGCTGTATTGTTCAGAGCAGGCGCCCATGTACCGGTGATACCATTGAGTGATGTTGTCGGCAATGCAGACAGCGTTGCACCGGAACAGATCGCAGCGACCGCATTAAATGTTGGAGTGATATTCGGATTAACCGTAATAGTTAATGTAGTTGTAGTAGCACACTGACCTGCAGTCGGCGTAAATGTATAAGTAGTGGTTGCTGGTATTGTTACAGTAGCAGGCGCCCATGTTCCTGTGATACCATTGAGTGATGTGGTTGGTAATGCAGAGAGTGTAGCACCGGAACAGATCGGAGCAACAGCATTAAATGTCGGAGTAACATTGGGATTAACTGTGATCTTCAATGTGGTTGTAGTTGCACACTGACCTGCAGTCGGAGTAAATGTATAAGTAGTAGTTGCTGTAGTGTATTCAGTAGCAGGTGCCCATGTACCGGTAATACCATTGAGTGATGTAGCAGGCAATGCTGAGCAATGTTGCACCGGAACAAATCGCAGCGACGGAGTAAATGTCGGAGTGACATTCGGATTAACAGTAATCGTTCAAGTAGCAGTAGTAGCACACTGACCTGCAGTTGGTGTAAATGTATAAGTAGTAGTTCGCGGTAGTGTATTCAAGTGCCGGAGTCCATGTACCGGTGATACCATTGATTGGATGTTGTCGGCAATGCAGACAATGCTGCGCCTGAACAGATCGGTGCAACAGCAGTAAATGTCGGAGTTACGTTCGGATTAACGGTGATCGTTAATGTAGCTGTAGTAGCACACTGACCTGCAGTTGGCGTAAAGGTATAAGTAGTAGTTGCAGTATTGTTCAACAGCAGGAGCCCATGTACCGGTAATACCATTGAGTGATGTTGTCGGTAATGCAGAGAGATGCTGCACCGGAACAGATAGCAGCGACAGCATTAAATGTCGGAGTGACGTTTGGATTAACCGTAATAGTTAAAGTAGTAGTAGTCGCACACTGACCTGCAGTCGGAGTAAATGTATAAGTAGTAGTTGCAGTATTATTCAAAGCAGGAGTCCATGTTCCTGTGATACCATTGAGTGATGTTGTCGGTAATGCAGAGAATGCAGCACCGGAACAGATCGGAGCAACAGCATTAAATGTCGGAGTGATATTCGGATTAACTACGATCTAATGTTGTTGTAGTAGCACACTGACCTGCAGTCGGAGTAAATGTATAAGTAGTGGTTGTGGTATTATTCAGAGCAGGAGCCCATGTACCTGTAATTCCATTATTAGAAGTTGTCGGCAATGCAGATAATGCAGCACCGGAACAGATCGGAGCAACAGCATTGAATGTCGGAGTGATATTCGGATTAACAGTGATCGTTAAAGTAGCAGTAGTTGCACACTGACCTGCAGTCGGAGTAAATGTATAAGTAGTGGTTGTTGTATTATTCAAAGCAGGAGCCCATGTACCGGTGATACCATTGAGTGATGTTGTCGGCAATGCAGAGAGTGCAGCGCCGGAACAGATCGGAGCAACAGCATTGAATGTCGGAGTGATATTCGGATTAACAGTGATGGTTAATGTAGTTGTTGTTGCACACTGACCTGCAGTCGGAGTAAATGTATAAGTAGTGGTTGTTGTATTATTCAGAGCAGGAGCCCATGTACCGGTAATACCATTGAGTGATGTTGTCGGCAATGCAGAGAGATGCAGCACCGGAACAGATCGGAGCAACAGCATTAAATGTCGGAGTGATATTCGGATTAACAGTGATCGTTAAAGTAGTAGTAGTTGCACACTGACCTGCAGTCGGAGTAAATGTATAAGTAGTGGTTGCTGTATTATTCAAAGCAGGAGCCCATGTACCTGTAATTCCATTATTGGAAGTTGTCGGCAATGCAGAGAGAGCAGCACCGGAACAGATCGGAGCAACAGCATTAAATGTCGGAGTGACATTCGGATTAACCGTGATCGTTAAAGTAGCAGTAGTCGCACACTGACCTGCAGTTGGCGTAAATGTATAAGTAGTGGTTGCTGTATTATTCAAAGCAGGAGCCCATGTACCTGTAATTCCATTATTAGAAGTTGTCGGCAATGCAGAGAGTGCAGCGCCGGAACAGATCGCAGCAACAGCATTAAATGTCGGAGTGACATTCGGATTAACCGTGATCGTTAAAGTAGCAGTAGTAGCACACTGACCTGCAGTCGGAGTAAATGTATAAGTAGTGGTAGTGGTATTATTCAGAGCAGGAGCCCATGTACCGGTAATACCATTGAGGATGTTGTCGGCAATGCAGACAATGCAGCACCGGAACAGATCGGAGCAACAGCATTAAATGTCGGAGTGACGTTCGGATTAACCGTGATCGTTAAAGTAGTTGTTGTTGCACACTGACCTGCAGTCGGCGTAAATGTATAAGTAGTGGTTGCTGTATTATTCAAAGCAGGAGCCCATGTACCGGTGATACCATTGAGTGATGTTGTCGGCAATGCAGACAATGCAGCACCGGAACAGATAGGAGCAACAGCATTGAATGTCGGAGTGATGTTTGGATTAACAGTGATCGTTAAAGTAGTAGTAGTAGCACACTGACCTGCAGTCGGCGTAAATGTATAAGTAGTGGTAGCAGTATTATTCAAAGCAGGAGCCCATGTACCTGTGATTCCATTATTGGATGTAGTCGGTAATGCAGAGAGTGCAGCGCCGGAACAAATAGGAGCAACAGCAGTAAATGTCGGAGTGACATTCGGATTAACCGTGATAGTTAATGTAGTTGTAGTAGCACACTGACCAGCAGTTGGCGTAAATGTATAAGTAGTGGTTGCTGTATTATTCAAAGCAGGAGCCCATGTACCGGTAATACCATTGAGTGAAGTAGTCGGTAATGCAGACAATGTTGCACCGGAACAAATAGCAGCCACAGGAGTGAATGTCGGAGTGACATTCGGATTAACGGTAATAGTTAATGTTGTTGTAGTAGCACACTGACCTGCAGTCGGAGTAAATGTATAAGTTGTTGTTGCTGTATTATTCAGTGCAGGAGCCCATGTACCGGTAATTCCATTGATAGAAGTTGTCGGCAATGGAGACAATGTAGCACCGGAACAGATCGCAGCAACAGCAGTAAATGTCGGAGTAACATTCGGGTTAACAGTGATAGTTAATGTTGTTGTAGTAGCACACTGACCTGCAGTCGGAGTAAATGTATAAGTAGTGGTAGTTGTATTATTCAGAGCAGGAGCCCATGTACCTGTTATTCCATTGTTAGAAGTTGTTGGCAATGCAGATAGTGTTGCACCGGAACAGATATGCAGCAACAGCAGTAAATGTCGGAGTGACATTCGGATTAACGGTGATCGTTAATGTAGTTGTAGTAGCACACTGACCGGCAGTCGGAGTAAATGTATAAGTTGTTGTTGCTGTATTATTCAGATGCAGGAGCCCATGTACCGGTAATACCATTGATTGAAGTTGTCGGCAGTGCAGAGAGTGTAGCGCCTGAACAGATAGCAGCAACAGCAGTAAATGTCGGAGTGACATTCGGATTAACGGTGATGGTTAATGTAGTTGTAGTAGCACACTGACCAGCAGTCGGGGTAAATGTATAAGTTGTTGTTGCTGTATTATTCAGTGCAGGAGCCCATGTACCGGTGATACCATTGATTGAAGTTGTAGGCAATGGTGAGAGTGCTGCACCTGAACAGATCAGCAGCAACCGCAGTAAATGTCGGAGTTACATTCGGATTAACGGTGATTGTTAATGTAGTTGTTGTAGCACACTGACCTGCAGTCGGAGTAAAGGTATAAGTTGTTGTTGCTGTATTATTCAGTGCAGGAGCCCATGTACCGGTAATACCATTGTTAGAAGTTGTTGGCAGTGCTGAGAGTGCTGCATCCTGAACAGATAGCAGCAACAGCAGTAAATGTTGGAGTGACATTAGGATTAACGGTGATTGTTAATGTAGTTGTAGTAGCACACTGACCTGCAGTCGGAGTAAATGTATAAGTAGTGGTTGCTGTATTATTCAAGTGCAGGAGCCCAGGTACCGGTAATACCATTGTTGGAAGTTGTCGGCAATGCAGAGAGTGCTGCATCCTGAACAGATCGGAGCAACAGCAGTAAATGTCGGAGTGACAGTTCGGATTAACGGTGATCGTTAATGTCGCAGTAGTAGCACACTGACCTGCAGTCGGAGTAAATGTATAAGTTGTTGTTGCTGTATTATTGAGTGCAGGAGCCCATGTACCGGTAATACCATTGATTGAAGTTGTTGGCAATGCATGAGAGTGTTGCACCTGAACAGATCGCAGCAACAGCAGTAAATGTTGGAGTGATATTCGGATTAACGGTGATCGTTAATGTAGTTGTTGTAGCACACTGACCTGCAGCCGGAGTAAATGTATAAGTAGTGGTTGTGGTATTATTCAAGTGCAGGAGCCCATGTACCGGTGATACCATTGATTGATGTTGTCGGCAATGCAGAGAGTGCTGCACCGGAACAGATAGCAGCAACAGCAGTAAATGTCGGAGTGACATTCGGATTAACGGTGATCGTTAATGTAGTTGTTGTAGCACACTGACCTGCAGTCGGGGTAAATGTATAAGTTGTGGTTGCTGTATTATTCAGTGCAGGAGCCCATGTACCTGTGATACCATTGTTAGATGTTGTTGGCAATGCAGAGAGTGCAGCACCGGAACAAATAGCAGCAACAGCAGTAAATGTCGGAGTGATATTCGGATTAACAGTAATAGTTAATGTTGTTGTAGTAGCACACTGACCAGCAGTTGGAGTAAATGTATAAGTTGTTGTTGCGGTGTATTGTTCTAAGTGCAGGAGCCCATGTACCGGTAATACCATTGATTGATGTTGTTGGCAATGGCAGACAGCTGCAGCTGCCGGAACAGATCGCAGCAACAGCAGTAAATGTTGGAGTTACATTCGGATTAACGGTGATTGTTAATGTGGTTGTAGTAGCACACTGACCTGCAGTCGGAGTAAATGTATAAGTTGTTGTTGCTGTATTATTCAATGCAGGCGCCCAGGTACCGGTAATGCCATTGATTGAAGTTGTTGGCAATGCTGATAGTGCTGCACCTGAACAAATAGCAGCAACAGCAGTAAATGTTGGAGTGACATTCGGATTAACAGTGATCGTTAATGTAGCAGTAGTAGCACACTGACCGGCAGTCGGAGTAAATGTATAAGTTGTTGTTGCTGGTATTATTCAGCGCAGGTGCCCATGTACCTGTGATACCATTGTTAGAAGTTGTTGGCAATGCAGATAATGTTGCACCGGAACAGATCAGGAGCAACAGCAGTAAATGTCGGAGTGACATTCGGATTAACGGTGATTGTTAATGTAGTTGTAGTAGCACACTGACCTGCAGTCGGAGTAAATGTATAAGTAGTTGTTGCTGTATTATTGAGTGCAGGAGCCCAGGTACCGGTGATACCATTGTTAGAAGTTGTTGGCAATGCAGAAAGTGCTGCACCGGAACAGATAGCAGCAACAGCAGTAAATGTCGGAGTAATATTCGGATTAACAGTGATGGTTAATGTGGTTGTTGTAGCACACTGACCGGCAGTCGGGGTAAATGTATAAGTTGTTGTTGCGTGTATTATTCAGTGCAGGAGCCCATGTACCGGTGATACCATTGATTAGAAGTTGTTGGCAGTGCAGAGAGCTGCTGCACCTGAACAGATCAGCAGCAACAGCAGTAAATGTCGGAGTGACATTCGGATTAACAGTGATTGTTAATGTTGCTGTAGTAGCACACTGACCGGCAGTCGGAGTAAATGTATAAGTTGTAGTTGCTGTATTATTCAATGCAGGAGCCCAGGTACCGGTAATACCATTATTAGAAGTTGTCGGCAATGGAGAAAGTGTTGCACCTGAACAAATAGCAGCAACAGCAGTAAATGTCGGAGTTACATTCGGATTAACGGTGATCGTCAAAGTAGCTGTTGTAGCACACTGACCTGCAGTCGGAGTAAATGTATAAGTTGTTGTTGCTGTATTATTCAGCGCAGGAGCCCATGTACCGGTGATACCATTGTTGAAGTTGTTGGCAATGCTGAAAGCTGCTGCACCTGAACAGATAGGGCAACAGCAGTAAATGTTGGAGTTACATTCGGATTAACAGTGATGGTTAAGTCGCTGTAGTAGCACACTGACCAGCAGTTGGAGTAAAGGTATAAGTTGTTGTTGCTGTATTATTCAGATGCAGGAGCCCATGTACCGGTGATACCATTGGTGAAGTTGTCGGCAATGCTGAGAGTGTTGCATCCTGAACAGATCAGCAGCAACAGCAGTAAATGTTGGAGTAACATTCGGATTAACAGTGATAGTTAATGTGGTTGTTGTAGCACACTGACCGGCAGTCGGAGTAAATGTATAAGTTGTTGTTGCTGGTATTATTCAATGCAGGAGCCCAGGTACCGGTGATACCATTATTAGAAGTTGTTGGCAATGCGTGAGAGTGCTAGCACCTGAACAAATAGCAGCAACAGCAGTAAATGTTGGAGTTACATTCGGATTAACCGTGATTGTTAATGTGGCTGTTGTAGCACACTGACCGGCAGTCGGAGTAAATGTATAAGTTGTTGTTGCTGGTATTATTGAGTGCAGGAGCCCAGGTACCGGTGATGCCATTGATAGAAGTTGTTGGCAATGCGGGGCAATGCTGCACCTGAACAGATAGCAGGCAACAGCAGTAAATGTCGGAGTTACATTCGGATTAACAGTGATAGTCAATGTAGCTGTAGTAGCACACTGACCTGCAGTCGGAGTAAATGTATAAGTTGTAGTTGCTGTATTATTCAGATGCAGGAGCCCATGTACCGGTGATACCATTATTGAAGTTGTTGGCAATGCTGAGTGTGCTGCATCCTGAACAGATCGGGGCAACAGCAGTAAATGTTGGAGTTACATTCGGATTAACTGTGATGGTTAATGTAGTTGTAGTAGCACACTGACCAGCAGTCGGTGTAAAGGTATAAGTTGTTGTTGCTGGTGTTAGTCTTAACGCAGGGCCCAGGTACCGGTGATACCATTGTTAGAAGTAGTTGGTAATGCTGGTGCGCTGCATCCTGGAACAGATCAGCGGCATACAGCAGTAAATGTTGGTGTAACATTCGGATTAACGGTGATTGTTAATGTCGTTGTAGTAGCACACTGACCTGCAGTCGGTGTAAATGTATAAGTAGTGGTTGCGTGTATTATTCAATGCCGGGCCCAGGTACCGGTGATACCATTGTTGGAGGTTGTCGGTAATGCTGGCAGTGTTGCACCTGAACAGATAGCAGGAACTGCAGTAAATGTTGGAGTAACAGTTAGGATTAACGGTGATGGTTAATGTCGTTGTAGTAGCACACTGACCAGCAGCCGGAGTAAATGTATAAGTTGTTGTTCGCGTGTAGTTATTCAGTGCAGGGCCCATGTACCGGTAATACCATTGTTGGAAGTAGTCGGCAATGCTGGTGCTGCTGCATCCTGACAAATAGCAGCAATAGCAGTAAATGTTGGAGTAACATTAGGGTTAACAGTGATGGTTAATGTAGTTGTAGTAGCACACTGACCTGCAGCCGGAGTAAATGTATAAGTTGTTGTTCCCGGTGTAGTTATTCAACAGCAGGTGCCCATGTACCGGTAATACCATTGTTGAAGTAGTCGGCAATGCTGGTGCAATGCTGCATCCTGACAAATCGCAGGAACAGCAGTAAATGTTGGAGTAACAGTAGGATTAACAGTGATGGTTAATGTAGTTGTAGTAGCACACTGACCAGCAGCCGGAGTAAAGGTATAAGTAGTTGTTGCGTGTAGTTGTTCAACAGCAGGGCCCATGTACCGGTGATACCATTGTTGGAAGTTGTCGGCAATACCGGCGCTGCTGCATCCTGAACAGATATCAGGTATCAGCAGTAAATGTTGGAGTCACAGTAGGATTAACGGTGATGGTTAATGTAGTTGTAGTAGCACACTGACCTGCAGCCGGAGTAAATGTATAAGTTGTTGTAGCCGGTGTATTGTTCAGACGCAGGTGCCCAGGTACCGGTAATACCATTGTTGGAAGTAGTCGGTAATGCTGGTGCTGCTGCATCCTGACACAGATCAGCGGAACGCAGTAAATGTTGGAGTAACATTAGGATTAACTGTGATGGTTAAAGTAGTTGTAGTAGCACACTGACCTGCAGTCGGAGTAAATGTATAAGTAGTTGTTGCGTGTAGTCTATTTAGTGCCGGAGCCCATGTACCTGTGATACCATTATTGGAAGTAGTCGGCAATGTTGACAGGTGCTGCATCCTGAACAAATAGCAGGAACAGCAGTAAATGTTGGAGTAACATTCGGATTAACGGTGATGGTTAGTGTCGCTGTTGTAGCACACTGACCTGCAGTTGGTGTAAATGTATAAGTTGTGGTTGCCGGTGTAGCAGTACTGAGGGCAGGTGCCCAGGTACCGGTGATACCATTGTTGGAAGTTGTTGGCAATGCTGGTGCTGTTGCATTCCGGCAACAGATCGCAGCAATCGCAGTAAATGTTGGAGTTACATTTGGATTAACGGTGATGGTTAATGTCGTTGTAGTAGCACACTGACCTGCAGCTGGAGTAAATGTATAAGTTGTTGTTCCCGTGTAGCTGTCTTACCGCAGGTGCCCATGTACCGGTGATACCATTGTTGGAAGTAGTCGGTAATGCTGGTGCTGCTGCATTCTGACAAACATCAGGGATTAGCAGTAAATGTTGGAGTAACATTCGGATTAACAGTGATTGTTAATGTCGTCGTAGTAGCACACTGACCTGCAGCCGGTGTAAATGTATAAGTAGTTGTCCGTAGTAGCTGTACTTAAAGCAGGAGCCCAGGTACCGGTGATGCCATTGTTGGAAGTAGTCGGTAATGCTGGTAGCTGCTGCATCCTGACAAATATCAGGAACTGCCGTGAATGTTGGCGTAACAGTAGCATTAACGGTGATGGTTAATGTCGTTGTAGTAGCACACTGACCAGCAGCCGGAGTAAATGTATAAGTTGTTGTTCCCGGTGTAGCCGTACTTACCGCAGGTGCCCATGTACCGGTGATGCCATTGTTGGAAGTAGCCGGCAATGTTGGCGCTGCTGCATTCTGACAAACATCAGGAATAGCAGTAAATGTTGGAGTAACAGTAGCATTAACGGTGATGGTTAATGTCGTTGTAGTAGCACACTGACCTGCAGCCGGAGTAAATGTATAAGTAGTTGTAGTGGTATTGTTCAAAGCCGGCGCCCATGTACCGGTGATTCCATTGTTCGAAGTTGTCGGCAAAGCAATCAGTGTTGCACCGGAACAGATCGCAGCTACCGGAGTAAATGTTGGTGTGATATTCGGATTAACAACTACTGTTGTAGTACCAGGTGCACTCGTACATCCGCTTACTGTGACAGTTACGCTATATGTACCTGCGGCGGCAGCTGTAACTCCAGCAATAGAAGGATTCTGTGATGAAGATGAAAAACTATTTGGGCCCGTCCAGTTATACGTTGCACCAGCAACAGTTGTTGCACTAAGATTTAAAGTGGAACCAATACATACAGGTGAATTGCTACCAGCAGTTGGTGCTGCCGGAACTCCGGGCACTGCATTAATTACAACAGGGTTTGATGAACTGGATTTACATCCAGTGGAATTAATCGTGACTGTGAAAGTGTAAGTAGTATTCGGTGCAAGCCCTGTGACAGTATAAGAACTTGTAGCGCCGGTATAAGTTGCTCCTCCTGGAGATTGTGTAATTGTCCAGGCGGCACCGGGTAAACCACTCAAAACTACTGAACCGGTCTGTACCGCACATGTTGGTTGAGTGATCGTTCCAACAGTAGGTGCAGTAGGTGTGAGGTTTGAGACAGTGATTGTTACGCTCCTGTCATAGTATTGGTACATCCAGTGGTTGCATTCGTCGCCGTGACAGTATAAGTAGAAGTAGCCAACGGAACTTGATTGCCAAATGTGATTGCTCCGCCTGTTCCTGCTACAGGAGAGCCCGTCCTTATTCCATTACGGAATAATTGATAATTCACTCCACTTTGAGACCCGCTTAAACCAACTGGTACACCACTTCCACCCTGGCAAAAACTTCCTCCGCCTGTTACAGTAAATAATGCAGGTAATGGATTGATCACAAAATTGGTGGCTGTGCGGCATCCCGGCGCTGTTGAACATTCTGCATAAAAAGTTGTAGTGCCCGGAGTATTAGTGTTAGGTAATCCTGAACCGGATACACCAACGGGATTAAATGGAGTGCCCGAACCGATTGCAGAACCACCTGAAGGTGACGTATACCAATTGAATGTACCGGGTACAGTATAAGTTATGGTCATTCGAATATAATCAATGCTAGCAGTCCTACCGCTAGTTCCAGTTGCATTATGAGCTACGAAAGCAAGACCGAAATTGGCATTGTTTACATTTACATCACTTCCAGATAACGTAACTCCCCAATATGTAGTTAGATTATTAGAGCTGCCATAGTTTGCTGCTGTCAATGTTGTTCCCCAATTACCTGGTTGATCGCTATTGTTCGCATTGTTTGTTCCAACCGCAGCCCCTCCTACAATTAACCTTACCGAGCCATCATTAATAGCATTTGCTACGTTTCCGGATCTATTAATTGTAACCTGGATTCCAGTAATTATTGCATTATTAGGTATTGTAGAAAAGTTGAAACTTGTTGCACTTAATGTACCGGAATTACTATTGGCATTAATTCCAGCTGTAGTCGAGCTTGATCCGTCTGCAGCATTCACACGGGTTGGATTACCCCAGGCGGGACTTCCAGAGGTTGCACCTGTTCCGGCCAGAACATTTGAGATTGTTATTGGTGAACCTCCAGGACACGTGGAAGATGAACTCAATGATCCCGTTCCGCCCACACAAATTGAAGCACCTGTCGTCGTCGGTGGAGTTGCCACTACAATAGTTCCTGTGGCAGGCGTCGCAGTTCCGCAACTATTAGAAGCGTTGACAGTATAGTTATATGTTCCGGGCGTTGATGAGGAACCACTTATTGTCAATACTCCCGAACTGTAGCTATAAGTTACGCCAGATGGTAATCCGCTGACTGATTCCGTAGTCGGATTGCCCGTAATGGAATAAGTGATATTTGTAATCGCAGTACCGGAGCATACGGTTTGGTTATTTGTTCCTCCTGCAGAGGTAAGAGTGATGTTTGGTGTATTGTTTACTGTTACCACTACTGAATCTGTTGCTGCACAACCCGTCGAATCAGCATGCGTTACATAATACGTTGTGTTGGTTATTGGCGAAACATTTCCCGGGCTCTGAACATTGGAACTGAAACCGGAGGGGTTGGACGTCCAGGTATAAGTTCCCGTGCCGCTGCCAAATGTGAAGCAGAGTGTGACGTTATAAAACACTCCGGTATAACCGGAATTGATATGGTCGAGAATGATAAAATTCCAGGTGCCGTTTGGATTGATACTTGAACTCAAATTACTAAACGGATCCATTGGTGCATACGTATTGGTAAACGGAGCCGTGCCGGTTGTAATAGAAGGTAATCCCGTAGCATTTGAAAAAACCGTATTGACAAAATTCTGGCCTGTGCCACCAACTGTCGGTTCTCCGGAAAGCCTGATGGCATTGCCGGCCCCGGCGCTGGCAATGTTTAGTTGCCAGGGAGCTCCGCCTGCATTACTAAGTGGTGTAGTTCCCCCCGGTGCTACAAGATACATTTCCACTTCCTGGTCACGTTGATGGTTGGCATTTACAGTAACTGTGATGCCGGTGATAGCTCCGAGATTAGTTGGCAAGCCGGATACTACTACAGGGGCATAAATAGGTGTTAATGGAGTATTATCCTGGAATGCCGTTGTATGGCTATAGGTAAAGCAAAGCGTAGTAGGTGTGGTGTTTCCTGAACCGGTTGACGATAAAATTGCATGGCCGCCGGAACAAATGGTTGTGTCTTTCGGAGATGCAGTTACCGTAGGTGATTGAATCACACTGACTGCCTGTTGGGCAGTGTTAGTACAGGTAGTTCCGTCGGACTCAACTACAGTAATAGTATAACTAATAATTGAGCTTCCTCCTGAAACGCCTGTAACCACTCCGGAACTGTTTACAGTGGCCGCAGCTGTATTGCTCGATGCCCACACGCCACCCGGTGTATTATTTGTTAAGTTTAATGTCTGGCCGGTGCAGACTTTTGCCGTTCCTGTGTAGGCAATCGTATCAAGGCCGGGAGGGGCAAAAACATTTACAGTGGCAGTAGCCGTCGCAACGCATCCGTTGCTGGCGAATGCTGTAAAGACGAATGTAGATGGCTGGATGACACTGGTAATATTAGTTAATGCACCGGGCAATGAGTCGGCTGACGTAGGATTAAGCAAACTCGCATTCATCCCAATGGTATTACCCGAATTGGTTCTGAACCATACATATTGGGTGGATGGATCGCTTGACGTGAGTTTGATGGTATTGAAATCCGAGCCAGAGCAGGCATTCTGCATAAAAGGACTTGCAGTCACGGTGGGTGTCTTGTTTACCTTGATCACATTGCTGGTGCAGGTACTGGTTCCGGCAACAGGATCGGTAATCGTTACCTGGAGTTGGAATGAGCCCGAATTATTCCCTGGCGTAATGGTTACCGTAGATCCCGTACTACTTCCTGAGATTGCAGCTCCTGTGGTATTGGACACAATAATCCAAGAATAAGTCGGACTGGTAGCATCAGTGGTGACAGTGAAAGTGGCAGTATTCGTTGTGCTGCTACAGGTAGAGTCCCCAGTATAGGGACCGCTCACCGAGCAGGAAGGACTCGCAAGAGGAACTCCTGTAAAATCAACAGAACCCGGATTGGATATTCCTGTGGCAGTGAGAAGATGCACTGCTGTATTTGCAGGATCATATTTCACCCAGGGCAAGCTGTTATATAGCCCCATTGCAATATTTGATTCTGTGCCTGCAACATCGGACGTCAAATAATTAGCAGCAACATTGTAAACCGGACTGCTGATCCCGCTGGTATTTACATTCCAGTATCGTTTAATGTAATTAGTAGAGTTGGGATTGTTCGGATGTTTTGAATTGACCACTTTTGTTCCTGCGTAAGCGCCGCCTGCATAAGTACCGGAAGTAAAATTTAAAGTAATAGGAGAATATTCATTTGTTCCTGCAACGTTTCCAAGTGGAAATAGATACGAGCCGTTGGCAGTAAAAATTTTTCTTACTTCACCACCGGTCGCTCCATTATTAGAAACGATCATTCCATTGTTGGCTCCCAATGTTCCGTTTATTGCAGGCGCCGTGGAACCAAGAATAAGGTTTTGGTTATTTAATAATAACCGACTATTTAAAGTAAGCTGATTGTTTACGGTAAGAGCAGAGTCTAAGCTGACAACATTATTAGCAGTATTGTTGACGGTAAGATTGTAAAGAGCAGCGGCGCTATAAGCTCTGAAAGTTTGACCGGTAATAGTGTTCCCGAATTGAAAAGTTCCACCGGTAATATTTTTTGTTCCTCCATTTATGATATACAGATCACGGGGAGTGGTTGCTGTGCTTGCATATTGAAATACCACAGTACCTCCGCTCATATTCAAAACAGAAAGTTGTGACATATGAAAAGAACCGAAATTGGCAAGTGCATTTCCGGCTGTAGAAATATTTATTGTTCCACCCGTGATGGATAAACCAGTTGCAGGAATTCCGATAAGTGCTGTAGCGCCAAATGCTGTATTTTGCAGGCGTCCTGCAATATTTACTGTTCCTCCTGATATATCGATATAGCCTTTGTTTTGATTATGAAGACTATTACCCGAGCCAGTTCCAAAATTTGCAGTACCTGCAGTGACACGGATCCAACCATCATTAGTTGTTGTAAAAAATCCACCAGCTAATGTGGCTCCATTGATCCATATTCCTCCTGTTGCAGGTATGGATGGTGCCGAGTTAAATTGAAAGGTACCGGTTGTCATCTTGAACAACCCGTTCGTAATAGTGATGTGATGAGTATTTGAAATAGCTCCTGAACCGTCTGCTTCGATGATGCTGGATGGGTCGATTCCCTTATCAACAATGATGTCATAGAAAGCAGATGGAGAAGCTCCGCTGATTGTGTTGGTTCCACCACTCTTGAAAGTTACCGAGCCGGTACCTGCAGTCAGGGTACCATTATTTACCCAATTACCATTTACATCAAGATTCATTGTCGGGCTAAGAGTGAGAGAACCTGTAGCATTAATTGTCATATTCCGACATGCTGAGGCGGCATCAATGTTTACAATTGCTCCGGGAGCAATTGTAACATCATCTCCTACACCGGGAATGATTCCTCCCGCCCAGGTAGTGGTTGCATTCCAATTTCCACCAACACCAGTTGAGCTTATAGTTGCAAATGGTTTTGTAGATGAAGAAACTGCTCCGTTAAAGTAATTTGAATCATTAATCTTTTCATGGGAAGTTTTCTGGGTTTGAGTAACCGGATTTGAGGACTGATTATAAGAACGGGATTGCGCATTAAGATTTGCACTGAGAAATAAAAGAATTAAAATAAGGGAGAAGCTTCCTAAATGTTTAAGAAGGTAACGGGCCGTATTCCTACAGACGGATTTAGTAGCAGTATAATTTTCAAACTCCAGGTTCATGGTTACTTACAAACTATAGTCAATTCACAAAAGTTTACATGGGCCGAATCAGAATGACACGGGATACTGGAAAATCATTTTTAGTGATTCATAGAAAAGGAAGAATACTGCGGAAATGGATTGCTCGGGGTTTCAAAAGGATTTGATCATGCAAAGGGAACCGGATGACTGATTCAAAAAATAAAAATCAGCATCAGTTTTTAGTATTGCGGTTGAATAACAGAAAAGACAACAGCAGATGAACTACCCTTGGAAAAATTCGTCGCCATTTGTTTTTGGTTTATGGTTTACTAATAGGGCTTCCTTAGGTAGATTGGCTGTGCTCGGGGAATTTCTTAGAAGAGGATTAAAACTGGTGGCAAAATAACACATTTTCAATAGTTTTTATAGCAAAACGAAAATTAAATTCATCGTAATTCTACGAATTCTGGTTTAAATTTTTACTGAGCTTAGTCATAGAAATAAAATTCATTCTTGAATTCATACCCACAACTCCGTTTATACTGCATTTCCGGGCATTAGGAATGCATAGAGGGAGGGAAAAGATAAGCCATTCAAGACTCCTATTTCAGATTGCAATGTTATATTTCATCTACTATTTATCCACAAGGTTTTGAACAAAAATTATTGCAGATATGGAGCATAAAACAGGTATTTAATGATTAAATAACCTGAATAAAAAGCTCAAAGTAGGTTTCGAAGTTTTTTATGCCATCAAATTTTTTTGTCCATTATACTGCAATTAAAATCGAAACACCGGGATATTCAATTAGATGAGAATCTTAAACAGGATTTTGCTTATTTTTGCCGCCCATTAAAGAAATGGCCCCGTAGCTTATCCCGATAGATATCGGGAGAATAGAGCACCCCGACTAATGTCGGGGAGGTTTCAGGTTTGAATCGGGGATGTTGAAAGATAAAATGAATGGCCAGTAGCTCATCCCGATAGTTATCTGGAGAATAGAGCACCCCGACTAATGTCGGGGAGGTTTAAGGTTTGAAACGGGAAAAAAAATTACGGCCCCGTAGCTCAACTGAATAGAGCATCTGACTACGGATCAGAAGGTTTCAGGTTTGAATCCTGACGGGGTCACTAAAATCCGCTTCGGCGGATTTTTTTATTATGGTTTAATAAACCGATAACTCTTCAAATAAAAACGACTTACACTATCCCCCTCTCAGAGGGGGCCGGATTCTGAACTTTGAACATGCTTCAAATCGGGGAGGAATCAATAGGGGAAAAATCAAAATACTCACTCCGCAAAATCTCACAAATCTGTAAACACAGTTCAGCCAATTCCTACTTCCTACATCCTACATCCTACCTCCTACCTCGTACCTCCTACCTCCACTTTAAACGTTTTATTTTGCAACCGGTCTTAGCATAAATTTTTTCTATGAAGAAAAAAGATTTTTTGTTTTTCATTTTGTTATTCGTCTCATTTACTTCTTATGCCCAACAAAACATCGATGGACATATAATGGTCAATGGACTGCAGAGAGATTATATTCTGCATTTGCCATCACATATAGAGAAACGAATATCACTGCCACTTGTTTTTATTTTTCATGGCGGCGGCGGTAATAGCAAACAGATGCAACGCTACATGGGCATGGATGCGATTGCCGACCGGGAAAATTTTATTACTGTTTATCCCCAGGGTTTAAATAAGCAGTGGAACGATGGGAGAGAATTCAAAGAATCGATAGCCGCCAATGATGATGTGAAATTCATTGAACACTTACTCGATACATTGGAAAATAAGGAACCAATAGATCCAAAGCGGGTCTTCGCTACAGGGATTTCAAACGGCGCTTTCTTTTCAATTTATCTTTCTTATAAACTCAGCCAAAGATTTTTGGCAGTGGCTCCGGTATGCGGAACAATTCCGCAAAAAATATATGACCAGTTTTATCCATCACAACCAGTTTCCCTCTTATTGATCAATGGCACCGGTGATCCACTCGTCCCTTACAATGGCGGTACCGTAGGCAATCGGCTGATTGGAAACCGTGGCGAATCTGTCAGCACCGATAAAACCATTGATCGTTTTATTAGTGTCGATAAAACTTCTGCAACTTCTTCCATAGAAGATATTCCTAACGATAACAAATGGGACGGTTGTAATGCTATTCAATACACATACAGCAATGGAAAAGATAATTCGAAAGTAATATTGATAAAGATCATTAATGGAGGGCATACATTACCCGGAGGTTCGCAATATCTTCCTGAAATGATTGTGGGCAGAGTATGCAGGGATTTCAACGCTAATGAAAAGATCTGGGAATTTTTTAAAAGTTGCCCTGAAAAAAATTAAAATGACTATCCGCAGAAAGCACCCTTTGCGTTCTTTGTGTATTGCTTTGTGGTCTTTGCGGTAAAAAAACATTCAAGCCACAGAGATCCACAAATAAAATCATTGCAGGAGTGTGATGTGCTTTTCAACAAGCAAACTACATGAAGAAAGTCAATAAAATTAATGTGAATTGCAATCAATGACCGGAACTCCGAGTGCAGCTGCATACCGGGCCATACCATGTTGGTAACCTGCTTCAGCAAACCAGGCGCTGGCATCATTGGAATTATTTTTTCCCGAGAGCGGTATCGTGATCATTGTTCCCTGTCCATTGGTTTGTTTATAAGGGGAAACATCATTGAAGCGGAGAAGATCCAATGCCCCGCTCATTAATGAAAAGACTTTCTTTAAACTTGTAGTGATATTTTTGTATCCGACAGAAATGGAATCAGCCGATGGGGCAGGAGAGAATAAATTTCCGAGGTCAGCTACTTTATCTGATACAGGAAATTTTGGAACCATGTCATTGCTGTTTTCAATGCGCTGGGAATTTGGAAACTCTTTGTCAAAGTTTTCAGCAAATCCATTATTCCCGGCTGCAGGTGCAGCGAATGTGATCACATTGATATTGTTTTTTGGATGTCCGTTCTGCTTCCATTGCCAGCAGAGATAAGAAGCATATACCGTCGCAAGATTTCCCCCAAGGCTATGCCCCGTTAATACGACGGGAGCATTATCCGGTAAAGAACTTAAAAAATCCCATAATTTTTTTCCGGTACTGACATCTGCTAATTGATTCATATTTTGCCAACCGAGATAAGCCCCTGCAGAAATGCGGGCATGGGTATCGGGTTCAGTATAGCTCCAATCTTTTTGATCAACAACATTCAGATCATTAGAAAGCCAGTTATTCAAAGCTGCATCACTGAATTCAAGAAGAGAACCCCGGATGCCGATAGCATATATAGTTCCATCGGTAGCCACAAATGCATAATTGCCTCCGACTGCTGCGGGTTTCCAAACGATCTTCCATTCAGGAAGATATTGGCTCAATTTATTTTCAGGATCGGCGCAATAGGATATCTCTGAAAGGATGCAGGCGGTCTTGACAGACACAATTGTTTTTTCTTCGGTTGGTTTTTGGGTTTGTTGTTCAGAATTATTTTTTTTGTTTTCAGACAAATGACAGCCTGCTATAAAAAAAAATAATAATAGGAATGAAAGCCGGATCTTCATTTGAAGGAGTATTATCAAAAATACAGGATTTGAAGATGATTTTTTTTAGGAGCGGTGTTTTTATTTCGATGTTTATTGATATTTTTATTCCTTAATCAATAGACAAATGAAAAAATTAATGGTATGTTCCGCTCTTGCGGCTCTTGCACTCACACTTTCTTATTGCAACGCTTCAAAAAAAGCTGCGAAAAGAAAACCGAAGATGAATTATGAAACCAATGTTCAGGCAATCATCGAAGGATACTGTTCTCCCTGCCATATCCCGGCGAAAGGCGGAAAAAAGCCACCGCTGGATACTTATGCTGCGGTGACTAAACATATTGATGATATTCTTCGCCGTGTTCAATTAAATCCTACCGATCGTGGTTTTATGCCTGACCGTAAGCCTAAACTCAGCGACAGCACCATCAATGTGCTGAAACAATGGAAAACGGACGGCATGCTGGAAAAATAATTCGCAGCCATTCATCTGATAGCGGATCAACAAAGATTTTTATAATGATGCCGGCAACTAATGCCGGCATTTTTCTTTCTTTCATCATCATACATCCGACCTCTGTCTTTGTGAAACCTATGTACCTAAGATCCCTGGCTGCTGGCAGGCAGGTATGTGGTAAAAAACTTTCAAATGAAAACGATTCATATTATCCCCCTCTTAGAGGGGGGCGGATCTTCAAATATTATAAAAATACAAGTGGGGGAGGAAGAAAAATCCGGAAAAAACATTTTACACGATTCATAAATCCGACATCATACTTCATGCCTCACTCCTTGACGCATCTATCCATTTTTTAAAAACGGCAATTCGTAAAATTACTTTTTCGCAGACTTTCTTTCCACATTTTATCAGTCTGAAATTTTGTGGCATCTGTTTTGTTCAGTTTTACGACAGTTTCACAACCCACTCTTAACCTTTTACCACTTAATCTAAATTTAAAAACGTTTAGCGTATGAAAACTATGTTCAGGCTTTTTTTAGTAACTACTTTAGTATTGGTAGTTTTTGCTGTTTTTAATGCATGCCAGAAGGATTCATCCATGGGATCAAATTCTACAATTCCTCCCGGGATGATGAAATTTTCCGTAAGGCTTACCGATGGACCTACAGATTTTCAAAAGGTGCTTATTGACATACAGGGAATCGCTGTCAAAGTGGATACCTGCCATCGAAATGGCGATCCTGATCATGACTACCCCGGCTGCGACGATTATCATGACCAGATGAATAGTCATTGTGAATATTGGGATACATTGGATATTCATCCGGGCATTTATGATCTGCTCACTTTGCGTAATGGTTTGGATACTTTATTGGCAAGTGATTTTTTGATCAATGGAAAAATCGAAAGGATCAAATTTACTCTTGGTAACAATGATAGCGTTATGGTGGATAGTATGATGCATCCGCTTAACCTCATCAACCATTTCAATTTTGTTTTTGTCAATATTCGGAGGGAACACCTCGATTCACTTTCTTCCAACAATTTCCAACTCTACCTCGATTTCGATCTGGATCATTCAATATGGTATTTTGGAGGTCAGTATTGGCTGTCACCGGTATTAAGGCCATTCAGTATGCATAGCTTTGGTTCAATTGAAGGAAAGATCAGGCCAGTGCATTCCTTTGGCGTGATCAAAGCATATAATGCAACGGATACTGCATTTGCATGGCCGTTTGACGAAGGAGAATTTGAGAATCCCGTGGATTGCAACCGGGCACTTATAGCTTGTACATACCGGGAAGGAATGGATACCAAGACAGTACTATCAATAATGTTTCTGTAATGCAGAATAGAGAAACCAACGTTGGAACGATACAACTTCATCAGTAAATCATGATGATAACTATGAAACCAAAAGCCGGGCAAATTTGTCCGGCTTTTTAATTTAATTCAATAAGGGAGAATTTCATTTTCACTCTTTATAATTTCCTTTCCAAATACTTTATTACATTCATTAGAAAACTTATATCATTTTGATGAAATTGCAGTTGATAAAGTCATTCCTTCCTTTGGTGTAAACATTTATTCATCTTTTTCGGCTTTGCATAGTTTGGAGGAATACTAACACTACAATTTATTGCAATGCTCCGGGCAAATTTTATATCAATTGTTTTATTACCGCTTTCATCTCTGCTATATGGTCAGAATCCTTTGACCAAAGTGACAGATGCTTTGGAGATCCGCTATTCATCATCACAACCTGCGATTGAATACAAATTAAAGGTTGATGCCAACGATCTGAATTCATATTATGTAGAAATGCAGGTTCGAAATGTTCAGGATACTTTTCAGGTAGCGATGGTGACTCACCCGGAATATGATGACCGTTTCTGGAGATATGTCGAAGACTTTTCGGTAAATGTAAAAAATGACAATGGGAAAGTGATCCGGAAAGACAGTGCTTTATGGCAGATCATAGCACCCGGAGGAGAAGCTACATTACATTATCGCATTCATTTGCCTTTAGCGCCAACTGGACAAAGAGCAGCCTGGCGTCCTTTTCTTTCATCAACAGGTGGTCTCGTCGGGGGACCGGAATCATTTATGTATGTCGTTGGATATACGTTAGCTCCTTCGCATATTACTTTGGAATTACCCGAAGGATGGAGAGCTGCAACAGGTTTGGAACTCACTCATGATCCTTTTACTTTTTTTGCTCCATCTGTTGCTGCTCTTGTTGACGGACCGATATTGATCGGAAAATTTAAAACATGGTTATTTGCTGTGGACCAGGTGCCACACCAGGTTGTTTATTGGCCTTTACCTAAAGCGTATGATTTCGATACGGTACTATTTGTAAATTCTATTCAGAAAATTGTTCAGCAGGCGGATGATCTGTTCGGACGATTACCGTACAGAGAATATTTGTTTTTACTGCAAGATGATGCTTATGGTTCTCTGGAACATTGTAATTCTGTTACCCTTGGCGCCAATAGTTCGGAACTATCGAAAGATATAAAAGCCACACTTGCCGAAATTGCTCATGAATATTTTCATGCATGGAACCTGGTGCGTATTCGACCGGTAGAGTATGGTGATGTAAGTTATAAAACACCGCCGCTATCAAAAGGTCTTTGGTGGAGTGAAGGTCTTACTATGTTTTATGCGGACCTGATCTTACGACGGGCCGGCCTTCCTGTTTATGATTCTACAAGAATTGATCATCTTGAAAGATTGATAAGTAGCTATTAGTAATCCGGTAATTATAAAATTTCTGCCGAGAAAGTAAGCCAGGCTGAATATACATTTCCGGGTATGTTAGGTGATTACTTCGCCAGTACACATCTGCAAGGCGAATTATTAGGAACCATTCTTGATTTGGTCATTCGTAATGCAACCAATGACCGGAAGACAATTGATGATGTGATTCGAAAAATGATGGAAAAATTCAGTGGCGAAAAAGGATTTGTCAGCAAAGACATAGAGCAGGTAGTGACAAATATTTGCCAATGTAATGTTCATTCGATTTTCAACGATCATATTTACGGAAATAAACCGATTGATTTCAACCATTATCTTGCATTGATCGGATTGCGTGTTGATACTTCATGGGTAATTGCTGCAGACCGGGATGGCAAACCATATTCTGATCTTCGTGTCTATGCGTATCAACTTCCCGGCGACAGTTCCGTGAGGATCGGCATTAACGAACCTTCAAGCTGCTGGGGAAAAGCCGGATTGCATACAGGTGATATAGTCAGATCTGTGAATGGAATAGCAGTTACCAATGCAATGAACCTCCGACGCCAGCTGAACAATATGAAAATGGGAGATCATGTAATAATAGAGATTCAAAAAAAGGGATCGATTTTTAAAACAGGGGTAATAGTTACTGGTTACATGCAACCTTTTGTAAAGATAGAAGCAATAAAAAATCAAACTGAAAAACAAAAACAATTATTATTATCCTGGTTGAAAGGTGACTCGATGATATAAAGGGCATCCTTTTTTTTGACAGGGTTTGAATAATTTATGACGCTGATTGACTCTACATAATAGAGCAATTGGATATTTATTTGAAATCTCAATGAACAGTAATAACCATTCCTTCTGAATCCTTCGGTGTTCTCTTTTCAAACTGATACAATAAAGGTTCAAAATTATCTATTATCAATTCAAGTGAATAAGGGCCGTCTTTAAGCAGATCAAGCCTGAGCTGCACATACAGACCCGTGAAACTCCCTTTTCGTATTAGTTGTTGAGTGGCATCAATGATCTTATAATTGACGACGATGCTCTCGGCAAATGCAGTTTTGATTTGAATGAATAAAAAATCTACTACTACAGAGTTTATCTGTACCAGGGTTGGAATCTAATGATGGCATGGTGGCGAATCGGCTGTTCTATAAAGCTATTTGTTGTAACAGCGTGTAAAGAGATTGCCTGATTAATTAATTATTAATAAACTGTTTCTTTCAGTTGCTTAATTCAACTAAAAACCGGCTTCATTAAGATGATTTCAAATTTCGGTTTCCAATGGAATGGGCAGCTGGGAAATGGGTGGAACAGTGAAAGATAGTTTTGCAAAATACTTGCGGAGCAAGTATATAATATAGCAATATTGCCCATCCGGATAAAATCAAAAAGCCAAGAATCCGGAATAAATCTGTGGCAGCAGTATTGATAAAGAATGCTGACCCGGTATTTACTGATTTATTGTACCTGTAAACCGGGTTTAAAAATATTTCGGTTCCATCTTCAAAATAGGCGGAGACTCTTACATAACGATCTTCTTTTTTCATTTTATAAGAAGCTACAGTGTTTTTTACAGAAGCAGATAATTCTTTTCCGTTTTCACCTGTAAAAATAATTTTCTTGGCGGGTTGATTCAGCTCCACACTAATTGCGTTTTGGTCAACATTAAAACTTCTCAATCGGGGCAGGTCGTATCTAAGGCGTTTTATTTTATGTTCAAAGCTTTCGCCGGGAACCGCTGCAATTTTCATGGCATAGCTGCATCCTTTTTTTAGTGAGGAAATAACATTTTTTGAATCAATAAATGCCGTATTTACCCAGGTACAAAACCTGCCGACACAGCAAGTATCAAAAACATTATGCAAGTCGTCATTGCCAACTATAAACACAGGTTTGCCTGAAGATAAGGCAGCATCCCAATCCCCAAAGGCATAAGAGCTCGGACTGATCACTTCCATACAGTTATAATGGCATAGGTATTTAAAATCAGATTTACGAAAAGCATCTCTGACATCAGGATGGTTAATGACTACAAGGTTATTCTCATCAGCTGAAAGTTTATTCAGTATTTGCTGTTTGTTACATAAAGTTTGGGGAAAAAGGTAATCTAGCCAGGTTACATGCTGATCTCCCATAACAAGTTCATGAGTCTTCCTGATGTTATATCCATGCTCATATGCAGGAACATAATTCGCTGCCTCTTCATTGCTCGTATCAATCTTCTGGTAATCTGAAATAAGATGAACGGCATAGCCAAGTGAATCATAAATTTTTTGTATTTCAGTTGAAGTTCCATGTCCGTTGGTGAACCCGTGCCAGGCATTGGAATGTGCATGGAAATTACATTTGATCCAGCAGGACGAATCCGAATTTACATAAGGATTATATAAACGATCACCCGAAAAGGGAACGGGCTCGTTGTAAGAAAACCTTGGACAGAAGAAATATTGCTGAACAGCGAACCATAAAAGAATTGTTGCAAGCAAAAGGCTGAAGAAGCGCAATATCTTCATGCATCAAAAAAACTATTTTTATATAAACTGGACGTTAATGGATTGAAAATTAATAATTATATAAACTATCATGATGACGCTGTTGATAAGATGTGAATACTGCTTAATACTATTATTTTTAATTCACTTCACAGCATCTATTGTATTCGATATCGGGCAAATATTTTTTAGCATATCTTAGATACAGAAAATTGTTACCTGTCTCCAAACAAATTGTTGTATGAAAAAATTTACTTTAATTGGTTTCGCTGTTTTAATAGTAATTAGTTGTTCCAATCCTCCTGCCAAAAAAGATCGTTTGGCCAAAGCATCGAGAGAAGATAAGAATGGATGGATCTATGTGCATTTGGAAGGTTCTCCGTCTGACATCGGGTATCAGCATGGTTATTTACTGGCCAATGATATTGATACCAGCATACAGGCAGTTGCTTATCTATTGCAACACGATACAAAAAGAGACTGGCAGTTTTACCGGCAGGCAGCAAAAAATTTTTTATGGGATAAACTGGGACCGGAGTATAAAGAAGAGATCAACGGTATCGTGGAAGGCCTCCATGCAAAAAATAAAAATTACGATAGCCTGGACATCACAGCATATAATGCCATGGAAGAACTGGCCTATTATTATGTGCCCATGCTGGATGAAATGGCAAAACCCGGAAGTGGAAATAACAAAGCTCCCGGAAATTGCAGCGCTTTTATTGCTACAGGTAGTTATACAAAGGATGGAAAAATTGTGATCGGTCATAACAACTGGACTTCTTACATGACCGGGCAACATTGGAATGTGATTGCTGATATAGTTCCCGAAAAAGGCAATCGTATGATCATGGATTGCATGCCGGGTTTCATTCACAGCGGCGATGATTTTGTGATCAATGACAAAGGAATGCTGCTTACCGAGACTACCATTACACAATTCAAAGGATTTGATTCTACAAAGCTTCCGGAATTTATGCGTGCCCGAAAAGCAATGCAATATGGAAATAGTATAGATGATGTTGTAAACATCTTTGTAACTGGTAATAATGGCGGTTATGCCAATGACTGGCTGATCGGAGATACCAAGACCAATGAAGTAGCAAAATTAGAATTGGGTTTAAAAGATTATCGTGTGTGGAGAAGTAAAGACACTGCGATTGCAGGCTCCAATTTTGCAAGTGATCCAAAACTGATCGCAGAAGAAACAACGTTTAATGTGAATGATAAAACTTCTTCACCTAACGGAAGAAAAGTGCGGATGGAAAAATTGTTGCTGACAGATCTGAAAGGAAAATTGGATGCTGAAACCGGCAAGCAATTGGAAGCAGATCATTTTGATGTTTTACAAAATAAAAATGCCAACGATAAATGTGTGGTATGCGGACATGTGGATGAAGATGCCAACGGTTGTATGGAATGGGATTGGCCAAAATATTATCCGGGTGGCGCTGTGCAGGGAAAAGTAGCAACAGCAGATATGGCAAAGAACATGCAGCTATGGGCTCACATGGGCCATCCCTGCGGACAAAACTTTATGGGAGAAAAATTCTTTAAAGCACATCCGGAATATGCATGGCAGCAGAAATATTTGACCAATATGATTTCTTATCCGTGGACATTATTTGCTGCGAAGAAGTGAAAATCTGCTCCGTATCCTACGGCAACTTTGCAGGAATTAAATGATTTAAACGCCGGCATCAAATCATTTTTTGATGTCATTTTAATTATATACCTTTTACATCGGTAATAATCCTTCTCCTTTAGAGACAACAATCCCCCTTCTTTATTTTCGTCTCGGTAGAATAATAACTTATAATTCTAAAAATTTAAACTATGGCACAGACCATTTTAAAAAACATCAGTGAGACAGTCAAATATTGGTGGCTGCTTCTCCTGTCCGGGCTTTTTTTAATAGCAATTGGAATATGGGTGTTTGCTTCACCTGCTGCAGCTTATTTGTCCCTAAGCATTGTATTTGCAGTCGGCATTTTAGTCATCGGCATTTTTGAAACATCATTTGCTGTTACAGCCCGAAAATCGCTGTATAGTTGGGGGTGGACACTCGCCAGTGGAATTCTTGATATGGTGATAGGCGCTTACCTGTTGGCTTATCCCCTGGTAACTATGGCAGTATTGCCATTCATTCTCGGATTCTGGTTATTATTCCGGGGTTTTTCTGCAATGGGGTTTGCTATGGATATGAAATCATACGGTGCTATGGATTGGGGCTGGCTTTTACTGTTAGGGATTGCAACTATGTTCTTTGCTTTTATGGTTTTGGCTATTCCCGCATTTGGCGTTGCCAACATAATTGTCTGGACAGGTTTGGCTTTTATAGTCGCAGGCGTTTTCAGGATTTTTATTGCACTAAGGCTACGGAAATTAAAAACTTCCTGAAGAAATACTAATTGACAAAGGTTTTCCGGATGCTCCTGAAAAAGCAGTAACTTATCTTGTACATACTAACTAACGAAACTTTTCATCAGGATGGATGAAGATGATATTATATTGAAGGAGTACAAGGAAGCATTTAAAAAATATAGCAAAGAAGGTGTTGTTGACCTGGATGAAAAGCTAAAACATAAATTCAGTTTTGCAATTCATCGTCTTGAGTATCTCGTAAGTAAATTAGAGGGCATTTTACCGCCTAATCGCAATTCCCGGTATTTTGTTTTTTTGATAAAAAGCGGATCGGGTCAGGAATCTATAGGGCCATTCAATTTTTCAATAGAAAAAAATACTTTATTCTGTATTCCAAAAAGAGTAATCAACTCCAGCCAACACTTTTCATCGGATTCCACAGGCTATGTTATTTCTTTTAACATTGACTTCTTCTTGCAAAATGCTTTTCCACGAAAATTAATTGCCGGGAAAAAGATATTCAAAATTTCTATTAAACCATATTTGATCCTTTCTGCAGCACAGAAAGAGAAACTTGAGGTCATTTTTGAATACATACTTAAAGAATGTAAAGAAGGTTTTTTTAATACACAAAATGAACTGATAGCTATTAAAACCCTGGAGTTGCTGATTGTCTGCGATCATTTTTTTATGGAAGCGCAATCGGATGGAAATAAGATTATCTACAATGATGTTTTGGAAAAATTCAGTGAACTGCTTGATAAAAATTTTATTCATCACCGTTCGGTTAAGTTTTATGCCGACTCGATGCATGTTCATCCCAATCACCTGAATTATCTCACGCAAAAACACTCTGGCCTTTCTGCAAAAGAAACGATCAATAATTATATTTTGAATGAAGCCAAATATTTGCTGGCTTCTACTTCTCTCTCTGTAAAAGAAATAGCCTACGAACTGGGCTTTGAATCTCCTGATTATTTCTATTCATTTTTCCGGAGAAAATTAAACATGTCTCCTGCGCAATACAGAACCCAACTTGTTTGATTTTATCAGTTTATTGTTTGCTTTTGATGCTTTTTGATTTTCATAATTGAGCAATCTTTGTATGGAAGCCTGTTCAGAATAATTTCCGCCAAACCAACTGTCAAAATTTTGAAAAATACCGAATCATGATAAGAAGACAGTTTGCTTATATCTGCGATAAAACTTTTAAGAAAAAAGACAGAAATGGATTCAACAGAGAAAAATCCGGGTTGAACCCATCTGATAATTCATGGAAAGAAAAACAAGCACTGTTGGATTCAGTAATAGAAAATGCCGATGGCTATCTGTGGTGTGTTGATACGAAGAGAAGATATATCGCTTTTAATTCCGCAGTTAGCAAAGCGGTGAAAGAAGTATTTGGGGTTGATATAAAGCCCGGCGATGTTGCATACGAAGTGCTGGAAGCAATGGACCCTTCCAAAACTGACGAATGGAAAAACCTCTATAAATTCGGATTCCAGGGAAAACCACAACAGTTGGTTCATGAATTTTCTATCCAGGGTCAAAAAATATTTTTTGATATCCGGTTAAATCCTGTGCGGAAAGATAATAAAGTAATCGGCCTTTCCTGTTTTGCAAAGGATATTACAGAACAAATGTTATATATTGAACAAATGCGGATGGCTATTGCCAAAGCAACCATTGAGACAAGAGAAAAAGAAAGAGGTGAAATAGGAAAGGAATTACACGATAATGTGAAACAGATGCTGGCTACAGCTAAAATATATTTGTCCCATGCTCTTAAATATAAAGACCATGAAGAAAACCTGGTTCAGAAAAGCATTGGGTTCATTAGCTCATCAATACAGGAACTACGTCGTCTTTCCAGTTCCCTGGTTCCTCCTTCATTCGATAATAAAACTCTTAAAGAGAAGATCAGTGAATTGATCACGGATATTGAATTCGTTCAGGGAAAATTCATTTTTCATGATCTTTCAACTCTGAATGAAGAACCCTTAAATAAAGATTTAAAGATATCTATCTTCCGCATCATACAGGAGCAGATGAATAATATTATCAAGTACGCTGATGCTACAGAAGTAAAACTAAAGATCATCCAGCAAAAAGATATACTTGAATTATGGATAGAAGATAATGGGAAAGGCTTCGATGTAAAAGCAAAAAGAAACGGGATCGGTATTACCAATATCATCAACAGGGCACAAACTCATAACGGAATTGTGACGATTGATTCCGAGCCGGGAAAAGGTTGTAAATTAACTGTCCGATTCCGTATCCTTGATTACGATCCTCACGAATCACTTTAGAGACCATCATTGTATTTATGATTGCAGGTCTTCAATCTAATACTTCGAAAAATGATTCTGACTGACAAATGCTATGCAAGTAGCATTGGGTTTGGCGTAGCGACCCGAAAATCGTGGACATGAGTTTGAACCTCTTAAGGTATCTGAAGTTTTATGTTTAATTTGTGGAAACGTTCAGATATTCAATTCCACTCATGTACGATCTGTATTTCCAAAATTTCAATGAAAAAGTTCTACTCGCCGAAGAGGAAAAAGAATTGATCAAAAATTATTTGACGGTGAAAAAAATCCGCAAAAGGCAATATCTTCTGCAGGATGGGGACGTGTGTAAATCAGTTGCCTTTGTTGAAAAAGGCGCTTTGCGTTTATACAGCGTAAGCGAAGACGGTACTGAACACATTGTGCGATTTGCTTTGGAAGGACAGTTTATAACTGACTTGTATAGTTTCTTAACCAACGAACCTTCTGCTTATAATATTGATGCGATTGAAGATTCTGAATTGGTGCTTATTACAAAATCGGCGAGTGATGAATTACGGAAACTTTCTTCAAAATACCAGGATTACATATTCCAGATAACTTCAGAAGCTTATATTCAACTCCAGAGACAATTAACTTCTATCATTAGTCTTACACTGGAAGAACGTTACAAAGAATTCACAGCAAATTTTCCTGATATTATTCAACGGGTACCTCAGCATATGATAGCTTCTTACATGGGACTTACTCCGGAAACACTCAGCCGGGTTCGGAAAAGAATTTCAATTAACAAATAGATACGATCAAAAAGCGTTGACAAAAATCAATGCTTTTTCTTGCTTACACGTATTGGAGAGGGGCATTGCGTAAGGGTAGCTTTGTGCTGTTAATAAATAAAAGATGAAAACAAAGCAAGTAATAGCAGTGATCGGCGCTTCAGGAGAAATGGGTTCCACTATTGCAAAAACAATTTCAAACGGAAACTATAGAATATTGCTCCAGTCATCAGATGCAGATAAAGTTCTATCACTTGTTGACGAGATCAAAAGCAATAAGCCTTCTGCCGATGTTGAATATGTCGATAATCTTTTGGACGCATGCTGGGAAGCGGACATAGTTATTATAGCTGTTCCATATGGGGCAGAAAAAGAAGTTGCAGAAATCATCAGGAAAGTGACTAATCAAAAAATTGTGATCTCTGTTTCCAATCCTTTAAATGATATATATACTGGTTTGGCAGCAACTTCAGATACAAGTACAGCAGAAGAACTGCAAAAGCTTTTGCCTAATGCTAAAGTGATCAAAGCTTTCAACACGGTGTTCGCCCATGATTTCAACAATTCCGTTATCAATGGGCAACAGGTGGATTCTTTTATTGCAGGCAATGATGAAGATGCATTGGAAGTTGTTTATGATTTAGTAAAGACGGCAGGCTTTAACCCGGTAATTGCAGGCGATCTGTCGATAAGCAGAATGTTGGAAAACATGCAGTATTTACTTATTCAGCTTACAATGGAAAACAATTATAACGGTAGAGCTGGCTGGAAAATACTCCACAACTGATCGAAGAATTAACAGTGGCAAAATATTAATTCGAAATGAAAAACAATATAAAAGAATTGATAAAAGAAAAAGCAGGAGAACTTTTTTTCTCTTACGGACTAAAAAGCATTTCAATGGAAAATATCGCAAAAAAAACCGGCGTTTCAAAGAGAACTATTTATGAATTCTTTGAAGACAAGAATGAACTGGTGAATGAAATTGTTCATGACCTGGTGAGATCATACAGCACACTTTTCAAATCATCCCGATCAACTTCGGAAGATGCAATTGATGAAGTGATAAAACAAGATGATGAACTACTTGAGATTTGGACAAAGATCCGACCAGGTTTCTTTTACGAGTTGGAAAGAACATTTCCTGAAACAGCTGAAAAACTGGAGCAATACAGATTGATCATACTTAAAGGCATCATCGTTAATCTTCGGCGTGGCAAGGAAGAAGGAAATTATAGAGAGGACATTGACATTTCACTTGTTTCGGACCTGCGGTTTCATCAGTTAATGAATGTTACAAAACCAAAACTAATGACCAGTCATGAATTAAATGTTACTCAATTGGCCAGAGAGTACACCGTGTTGTATCTGCATGCCATCACTACTGAAAAAGGTAAAAAGTTACTGGATAGATACTTAAATAAAACAGGATGTGAGCATCTGGTATCGGATCGTGAAATCAAACAACATTAATAACGAATCAATATTAAGAATATGAACACATTACTTTGGATAGTACAGACAATATTAGGAGCAATGATGATCCTGCTTGGAATAGTAAAAACTTTTCAACCGATAGAAAAGTTAAGCAAATTCAACTGGACTACACATAGTTCAGAAGGGTTTGTAAGGTTTGTTGGCGTTTCAGAACTGCTGATCGGCATAGGATTAATTCTGCCTCAAATGACAGATATCTTACCAATGCTTACGTCTTTGGCAGCAGTTTGTTTAAGTATCATTATGGTATTAGCTATAGCAGAACATGTAAAGCATAAAGAGACAAATGAAATTGGAAAGAATGTGATCATCATGTTGCTGGCAATATTTGTAGCAGCAGGAAGATTTGTTCCGTTTCAGTGATAGCTATCAAGAACAGTAATGATAGCTGTCATTGTTTGGAGGTGATATGGTTCTCAATTTTACGAAGCCCCTCTTATTTGTATCTCCCCTGTGGAAGTGATTTTTTTTCAAAATCTAAGTACCCACAATATTTTGGAGTTTATCATTTGGAAAAAATAATTATTCACTTTTAAAAATTTAAACAATGAACAAGATGCTAATTGCGATTTTCGACACAGAAACAAAAGCCTATGAAGGTCTAAGTGCTTTGAAAGGCTTACACAAAAATGGGGATATTACCCTCTATGCAAATGCGGTGATCAATAAAGACCAAAACGGCAAGGTCCGGGTAAAGGATAGCGCCGATGATGGCCCTATTGGTACTGGCGTTGGTCTTCTTACAGGAAGTTTGATCGGTTTACTGGGTGGTCCGGTAGGCTTAGCCATTGGAGCTTTTACAGGTTCGATGGCAGGGCTAATTTATGATGCGGATGTGGACGATGTTAATACCACATTTGTAGATGATGTATCCGCAGCCTTAATCAAAGGTAAAACTGCTGTTGTATGTGAGATTGATGAAACCTGGACTGTTCCGGTTGATACAAAATTGGAGGCTCTTGGCGGAATGGTGTTCAGGCGTTTTCGGTATGAAGTGGAAGATGAACAAATCAACCGTGAAGCCGAAGCTATTTCAAATGAGTACAAACAGATGAAAGAGGAATTTAAAGAAGCAAGGGAAGCAGATAAGGCAAAGATCAATGCAAGTATCGAGAAATTGAAAAACAAAGCAAGGGCTGCAAGTGATCACCTGAAAAAGAAAATGGACGATTCAAAAAGCCAGTTCGATGCAAAGGTGAGCACAATGAAAGATCAAATGAAAAATGCAAATGAAAGAAGAAGGGCAAAACTGCAAAAAAGAATTGATGTATTAACAGAAGAGTATAACGCTAGGACAGCTAAATTAAAACAAGCTGCAAAATTGGTTGGCGAAGCTTTTGAGATCAGGAAAAAAGAAGAAGCTCCGGTAGTATAATTGAGGCGGAGTAAGGATCAATGCATCATTACATAACAACATTCTGCCAATCGGCAGAATGTTGTTTGGAAAATATCTGTTTAGAAAAGACAATTTCTCCGACCCCGGTTGAAAAAAGAAATTTATAACTTTTAAAAAAAAATTATGTCGCCAACAATTTTCAAAAAAATAAAAGAAGCGGTAAAATACTGGTGGCTTCTTTTACTGACCGGGCTTATCCTGGTAGCGGTAGGAATCCTGGTTTTTGCTTCGCCTGCCACAGCTTATTTATCTCTGAGCATTCTATTTGGAGCAAGTATTCTCATCATCGGATTCTTCGAAACAGTATTTGCAATATCAGCCCGCAGATCATTGGAAGGCTGGGGTTGGACATTGGCCAGTGGATTACTTGATATAGCCATAGGTTCTTACCTTTTAATGTATCCTGCTGTTACCATGGCAATTTTGCCATTTGTTCTTGGCTTCTGGTTATTATTCCGTGGTTTTTCTGCTATTGGTTTTTCACTTGATATAAAATCTTATGGCGATTCGAACTGGGGTTGGTTTCTATTATTTGCAATAGGAATTATCTTCTTTGCTTTTATGATATTGGCAGTTCCGGCTTTTGGTGTTGCTAATATAATTGTATGGACAGGTTTGGCCTTTATTGTAGCAGGAGTTTTCAGGATATTTATTGCACTAAAACTTCGGAAATTAAAAACCTCCTGAAGGAATATTGGTTGAGTGTATTACTCAAAAAAATGGCTTAGCTTACAACTCGAATTTTCATAGGATAAGGTTTAATGGTTAGGGACTCTTTTCTAAGAGTCCCACTTTTTTTTAGGCTTTAATTCTGATACGCCGAAAATTTTCCTTTGATTGAGCACCACAACGGCGTAAAAAACATTATAGACCAACCTGCCGCTTTTGCACTTTTTTGCATCAGGTTTCATTACGGGTTAAAGTATGGATGGAGTATAGATACTCCCTATATACTCCCTACATGGTAGCACCTGGGTAGCACTTTTTAGTAGATCTACTAATTTTTCGAAACTAATCTGAGAACAAACCTAAAGGTTCGTGTCCTCACGAACCAAGGCGATGGGAGAACCAGGAGAAAGAATAAGATAGAAAAAATGGCTTGATTTTTTTTATGCTTCGGATGAAAATGATAAATTGTCCTGCTGCTGGAAAATTATTTGTTATAATATCCTTTAAGTAACGCTTTCCACTGGTGGGCCGCTTCTTTGCCTACACTTATTGCATCAAGTGCATTGGATAGGGCCATTACTTTTAGCACGGGAAGGGATGATATTTTCCCTATGATATTGTCTTCTGCACTGGCCACAGGATCGGAGAATATAAACCGGTATTTTTTCCCATTGACATGGGTGGTAAAAGACAGACCCATTTCATAAAAGGGCCATTTTACGTCTTTCATTTCCGTGATGGGAACATTGAATTGCTCACCTTCTTCCGTCACAAAAGAAACATTTCCTTCTTTTAATATTAAGAGACCCGGTTTGACGCCGGTTAAGGCCAGCGGATCGTTCATTTCCCAAATTTTAGAAACAAGTTCGTCGCTCATAGTTTTTATGTGTTTACTGAAATTACTGAATCAGGCTCAAATTAATATTGCGGATAACATTTCGATAACGGGAAGCCTGTGAATAAAAAAACTGAAATTATGTAGATAAATATAGGATGGTTTAATGCAGATCGCATATTGTAGTATGCTTTTGAAAAACGAAAGTAGTAAGTTTATTGATTAAGGCAATTCCCATCCACTTCGAATAACAAATACTCAAAACCCCATAGTTCATAGCTCAAGGCTCGCAGCTTTTAACTACCTTTGCCGCCACAAAAAAGAACTGAGTTGAAGAACATCCGCAATTTTTGCATCATCGCACATATTGACCACGGCAAATCCACCCTGGCTGACCGTCTTTTACAAACTACCCATACCATCAGCGACCGGGATATGATGGACCAGGTGCTGGATGATATGGACCTGGAAAGAGAAAAAGGCATTACCATTAAGAGCCATGCGATTCAGATCAATTATAAACATACCGATGGACAGGAATATATTCTGAACCTGATTGATACTCCCGGCCATGTGGATTTCAGTTATGAAGTGAGCCGTGCATTGGCTGCCTGTGAAGGTTGTTTGCTGCTGGTGGATGCAACACAGGGAATACAGGCGCAAACCATTTCCAATTTGTATCTCGCCATTGATAATGATCTTGAAATTATTCCGGTCATCAACAAGATTGATATGGACGGTGCGATGATCGAAGAAGTGAAAGACCAGATCATTGAACTGATCGGTTGTAAACCAGAAGATATTTTATTGGCCAGTGGCAAGAACAGGACTAGGTGTGGATGAAATTTTGAAAGCAATTGTAGAAAGAATTCCTGCACCGAAAGGTAATCCCGATGCGCCATTGCAGGCACTGATCTTTGACAGTGTGTTCAATTCTTTCCGCGGTATCATTGTTTATTATCGCATCATGAATGGTTCGATAAAGAAAGGAGATCAAGTACAATTTGTTTCTACCGGCCAGGAATATGAAGCAGATGAAGTGGGAATTTTAAAATTAAAGATTGACCGAGAAGAATGAAGTGGGTTGCGGTGATGTGGGTTATATCATCACCGGTATTAAAAATGCGAAAGAAGTGAAAGTGGGTGATACGATTACACTGGCCGGTAATCCCGACCCAGCAAATGATCCAGGGTTTCCAGGAAGTAAAGCCAATGGTATTTGCCGGTATCTTCCCGGTAGATACAGATGATTTTGAAGAGTTGCGTGATTGCATGGATAAACTGCAACTGAATGATGCTTCACTGACCTTTGAACTGGAAACATCGCAGGCATTGGTTTTGGTTTTCGTTGCGGATTCCTCGGAATGCTGCACATGGAGATCATACAGGAACGTTTGGAAAGAGAATTTAATCAAACGGTGATCACTACGGTTCCTAACGTTAGTTTTATTGCCTATACTACAAAAGGAGAGAAGATCGCTGTGAATAATCCAACCGAAATGCCTGATCCGGTGCGGATCGAACAGAATTGAAGAACCTTATATCAAAGCGCAGATCATTAGCAAGCCGGAATATATTGGTAATATCATGACGCTTGTGTTTGGGTAAACGAGGAATTCTTATAAATCAACAGTTACCTGACACACAACAAGAGTTGAACTTATTTTTGAAATGCCATTGACAGAAATTGTTTTTGATTTTTATGATAAACTGAAATCGCAGACCAGAGGTTATGCTTCGTTTGATTATCATCCGATCGGTTACCGGGAAAGTGATATTGTGAAAATGGATATTTTACTGAATGGTGATAAAGTGGATGCATTGAGTGCATTGATCCATCGTAGCCGTGCACAGGATTTTGGAAGAAGACTTTGTGAGAAATTAAAAGAATTGGTTCCCCGTCAGCAATTCCAGATCGCTATACAGGCAGCAATTGGAGCCAAAGTCATTGCAAGAGAAACTATTATCTGCATTGCGAAAAGATGTTACCGCAAAATGTTATGGTGGTGATATAAGCCGTAAACGTAAACTTTTGGAGAAACAGAAAGAAGGTAAGAAGCGAATGCGCCAGATAGGAAATGTGGAAGTACCGCAGGAAGCATTCCTTGCCGTGTTGAAATTGAATGATTGATGAAAATAGTGAATGGCAGAATAATTGGCCTTAATTAATAGATCTCGTTGTCTTTCTTTTTATTCTTGTCGGTACTTTCTTTCAGCTTCTTTTCATCTGGTTTTCCCTTCTGATCATAGATCGGGTTATCAATCGGGAACTGCCCGTCTTTTAATTTTTGATTAAAGACTTTATTGATGTGAACCCATTTTCCGTTTTTCCATTTGAAACCTTCATTATCACCGTCCGGTACATAGGTCCATTTATCTTCCGGTTCATTTGTTTCTGAGATCAGGTGATCAACCAATATCATTCCGAGATCATCAATATAATTCACCAAAGTGCTGGCGTCTTTTTTATATTCGATGCTGAAACGATATTGGGTAGGGTGGGGAGTACTGTCACGATTGATAAGTAAAATACGGTCCGCCAAAGACGGGTTCATTCTTTTGAATTAAATGTCAGCACTTCGATCCACTTTTTATTGCTCATAGCGCTATTATTATCGTAACCGAAAAGTGTATAATATTTTTTGCCCTGGTAGTCTGTCTTAACAATATTATAATACACGGCGCCGATCCAGTTGTCTTTGGTGCGGACAGAATCCATCGGGTTCGCAGTGAATTCTGAACAATCACGAAGCGGTATCAGTTTTAAGGAACCATCGGCTGTCGGAAATTGAATAGCACCTCGCTGCCGGGAATAATATCCAACATCATCCAAAGAGAGCGTCCAGGTGAAAATGCGGAAACTGGTATCCGGTGCATAAAGTTTTGAGACTCCAATCACTGAATCAAACGGATAATAAAAAGAATTTTTTATCTCCAAAGTCCTGACCAATGTTCGGATAAATAAACTATCGGATCGCATCCGGTCTGCAATGGTACTATCTGTGATCAGATCTTTGGCAAGTTCTTTCAACGTGTCTTCTTTTAACCTGCAATTTTTGAAAATCAGCACTGGAAATCTGTTGTGCATGAGAAGAAAAACATAAAGCTCCTGCAATGCTGAAAACAAAGACGAATTGAAAAATAGTTCTTTTCACCAGGATCGTTTGAATTTGTTTGTCAAAGTTACATTTTAATCTGAATGTAACATACGAAAGGCATAACGGGAAAAGGGCGGTAAAATTTTGTGAAGAATTATAAAGCTTTTGCAAAATCAATGAGCGAATCAAAAGCAAGGTCAATATCCGGGTGGGGGAAGGGATTCAGTGGTTTGGTGGTTCTGATAAAAATTGTAAATACCCGGCATTACGGCCAAAAAGCATATCGCTTGATATTATTTCCGACCATAATGGATCGGGAAAGATCAATTTCCGGAAAATCCTTTTTTGCTTCCAATGCCATGCCCGGATTGGGCTTTCGGTTCGGGTGCTTGCTGTCTGTACTGGTACAATAATAAATTTTATCAATGTGTCCGCCGGAAGCTTCGATCTGCCCGATCATATTTTGATGAATGCCGGCAAGATCAGCTTCCGTCATTAATCCACGGCCAATCCCCGCTGATTACTTACAATAATAACTTTCCCGAATTTTTTGGAAAGAATATTCAGCGCTTCTTTGACTCCATCATAAAAACGAAATTCCTGCCAGTTGCGGATATAGTCTTCTTTTTTTTCATGGTTGATGACGCCATCCCGGTCAATAAAAAGTGTCCAGCTTTTATCAATTGATCTCAGGTCGGGAGGAAGATATTTTAATTCATTTTGTGCCCGCTTATAATCTTCCGGTATACCGATATCAATAAAATAAGCATCCTGCTTCATACCCATAAATGATATTCATTGTGTATATAGTTTTTCCAAGATAATCTTTTTCAAAAGAAAATTTTTCAGGAAAATTTTTTGCTAAAAATTTCTCTACATTCAGATATATACACCGCCATTGATCAGTCCTGTTGTATAAAATTGTTTTTCCTTAAAATTCTTTACAATATTATTTTCATTAATTCTACTACACCATAGCGGTCAAAATTTTGCATAGGTTTTAATGCTATGTGCAATGAGCTGCATGTTCATGATGAAATGCAAAAAGATCTTCGGCATTTATTTTAAACAAGAGTATCGCCATTTAGCACCAGCACATTTTTTTCTGTTGCTTTTTTACAGGCCAAGCGAATAGCGCCGCCGGTTCCCAACGGTTCTTCTTCAATGACTGCATTGAAAATTGAGTGTTGGAAATTGTGCAGTTCAAAAATTCTTCAATGATCTCATGTTTATAACCCAGTGAAAAAATGAATTTTTCAATTCCCTGTGCTGCGCAGGTAGTTGATAACATAAGAGAGAAAAGGTCTGCCATTCACAGGAGCCATACATTTGGGAAGATCAGGAACAGTATCTCTTAATCTTGTGCCGAGTCCACCTGCTAGTATAATTGCAGCTCCCCCGACCCCCTGAAGGGGGAATTTCGAAGATTCGTTTGTATTTGGAAAATCTTTAAACACTTAGAGAGTCTCATTAAGTCTCCCCTTTAGGGAGATTTGAGGGGTTTAAAATATTTTTCTTCCACCAACTGGCAAATGATATGTCCGATCATAATATGACTTTCCTGTATCCGTGGAGTATCTGAGAAGGAATATTGATCAGGTAATCACTGAGGGATTTCATTTTGCCACCGGTTATCGCCGGTAAAACCGATTGTTATTATTCTTTTTGCTTTGGCTGTTTCAAATGCTTTGATAATATTGGCTGAATTACCCGAAGTAGAAAGCCCAACCAGTACATCTCCTTTTTCGCCGATACCATCGATCATTCTTGAATAGATCACATCAAAGCTATAATCATTGGCCACTGCAGTGAGATAAGAAGTATTGCAATGCAATGCTTCTGCAGGCAATGCTTTCCGGTCTGTATAAAAACGTCCGGAAAATTCTGCCGCCAGATGTTGTGCATCTGCAGCACTGCCGCCATTACCACAGAAATAAACTCTGTTACCATTTTTAAATGCAGTCACAATTACATCAACTACTTTTTCAATAGTTGTCAGTAACGATTCATCATTCTGCAATACCTGCTGCTTTACTTTCAATTGAAGCTTGTATAATATCTTTTATTTTTTGCATAATTCGTTTAATTCTTAAATCTCATAATTCAGAATTATACTGTCCATGTCGTCAATCCATGTTCTATAAACTGATAATCTCCGGTATCGCCACCAAATTTTTCCAAACTTTTAATCACCTTATATTTTGTATTGACCGGGCAATAAAAGATCATAAAACCACCACCACCGGCACCGGATATTTTTCCACCGGTTGCGCCTGCTTTTTTTGCTGTTTCATAAATATCTTCCATCAGTGGATTGCTGATGCCTTCAGCCATTTGTCTTTTTTGCTGAAAACCAAAATCCAGTATTTCACCGATCTCATTCAGTTTTCCTTTCAGCAAAGCTTCTTTCATCATCTGTGCCTGTTGTTTCAACTGGTGCATGGCTTCAATAGATTTTTCTTTTTTATCAGTTACATTTTTACTTTGCTTTTTAATGATCTCTGCAGATTCCCGGCTGGTGGAAGTATAATAAAGCAATAAATTATTTTCCAGTTCAAATAAATATTGCTGTTTTATGCGCAAGGATTTACAATTACTTTATCGTCTTCATAAAATTCCATAAAATTCACACCGCCAAATGTAGCAGCATACTGATCCTGTTTACCACCGGCCAGTTTCAGATCTTTTCTTTCTATTTCATAAGCATAATGTGCCATATCATATTCGCCCAAGTGGCAAACGCAGCATTTCTGTAAATGCACCGATGATGGCAACAACCAAGTGTAGAAGAAGTGCCCAATCCCGAACCTGCAGGTGCATCTACATAAGTGGATAAGCTGAAAACCCTGTTGTTCTGATGCCATAATCTTTTTGAATACGGTTATAAACACCTTTCAGTAGATCAAGTTTTCCATTAATTGGCAAGTTCTTTGTTCCAGTCAAATTCCTGTTCTTCATTGCGGTCAATTGCTTCCAGAATGATTTTATTCTCATTCAATGGTTCAATTGTGGCATTGGCATAAAGAGAAATAGTTGCATTTAAAATAGCGCCGCCATACAGATCGCTGTATGGACTTACATCGGTACCGCCGCCGGCCAATCCAATTCTGAGAGGAGCTTTACTTCGTAGATCATGAATACTATTTATTGGCCAGGCTGTATTACTACTATTCGGCAAGCGTAGTGATAGTGTTGTACCATATTGGCCCAGCTATATTTTTGTTTTTCATTGCGAAGATGAGGAATAAAATAATTCTCTCCTAATTGATAGAATTTCAAGAATGCCATCTGCAATTGCATTCTGGATCTGGTTCTACAACCAATCCTACTTTTTCATCAGGAACTAATGATGGCAAGTCCGCCGACATTGGTAACGATCATTGGTTTTTCAAAATGATAGGCGAGGGGAGTAACGCCGCTTTGTGTGGCATTGCGATAAGGTTGTATCACTGCATCGGCAGCACAGAGATAATATTTTACTTCACTGTCAGGAATAAAATCCGTTTGTAGGATCAAGCTGATCCTGATATTCCCAATTTTTCAATTTGTTCCTGGTAAGGTTTTTCATCTTCATAAAATTCTCCGGCAACCAGCAGTTTGATGTTTGATTGCTTTGATTCTTTACATCAGCCATTGCTTCCAATAAAAGATCCAGTCCTTTATATTTTCGGATAAATCCAAAGAACAAAATACTGATCTTTTCATTTCCGGTAATCCAAGATGTTTTCCTTGCTTCCTGCTTTGGAAATGATATCACCAAAATTATCATATAAAGGATGTTGTACAAGTTTGGCCGGTTTTGTCTTTCTGAAATGTTCGCAAGATCATTCATCACTTTTTCACTCATGGTGATAAAGCATCGCAGCTTTTCAGAAAATATTTGGTGAAAGATTTATCACCGAATCTTTTTTCATGAGGAATTATATTATCAGCAATGCAAATGATTTTTGTATGTTTATTTTTTCTCACTCTTCTTAAAATAGTTCCCAATGCAGGTCCCATAAAAGGCAACCAGTAACGAACTACAATAATATCCGGTTTTTCTTTTTTCAAACGATTACCGATTTTTATCCAGTTAAATGGATTGACAGAATTGATAACGGATAAATATTTTGATTCCTTCGGTGCAGGTTCATCACGTGTATTGTGTTTTACCCGGAAAAAGAAATGAAGGGTATTGCAGGGAAAAAGAATAAATAGAACATTCATCTCCTGATTGATAAATTCTTTTGCCAGCCGCTGGTTGAATGTAGCTAATCCACCCCGCAACGGATGTGCGGGTCCTATGATGACAACTTTTGCCATTATAAACCGATTTTCTGTTTCAATATGATATAGAATTTCGTCCCGGCGCATTGCGGGAGATCAATTCTCCGATAAAATCCAGCCAGAAATAATTGCATACCGATAATGAGTGAGGTCAATGCCAGATAAAATCCGGGTCGGTTAGTAAGGCAAAATTGAAATCGATTATTTTAGAAATGATGAGATAAAGTGAAATGCCCAAACCGATCAGAAAAAAGATTGTTCCCCATAATCCAAAAAAATGCATGGGTCGTTTGGAAAATTTTCCAACGAATGTGATAGACATCAGATCAAGAAATCCATTGACAAATCTTCTCCAGCCAAATTTTGATTTCCCATATTTCCTGGCACGGTGTTCTACTACTTTTTCACCGATCTTTTTAAATCCTGCCCATTTGGCCAAAACCGGAATATAACGATGCATTTCACCATACACTTCAATACTTTTCACCACTTTGTTCCGGTACGCTTTTAATCCGCAATTAAAATCATGCAATTTGATCCCTGATACTCTTCTGGTCACCGCATTAAAAAATTTGGAAGGAATATTTTTTGTACAGTGTATTATCATATCGTTTCTTTTTCCATCCGCTTACCAGATCATAACCATCTTCAAGGATCATTTTTCTCAATTCAGGAATTTCATCAGGGCTGTCCTGCAGGTCAGCATCCATGGTGATCACTACATCGCCCTGTGCAGCTCGAAATCCTTCATTCAACCCGGCAGATTTTCCATAATTGCGCTGAAATTTGATGCCTTTGATATTAGGATTCTTTGCTCTTGAGTTTTTCAATCACTTCCCATGAATTATCACTGCTGCCATCATCCACAAAAATCATTTCATAAGAATAATGATTTTCATTCATTACTTTTTCGATCCATGCAGATAACTCGGGCAATGATTCTGCTTCATCAATAAGTGGTATGACAATGGAAAGATCCATTATCGCATGTTCATTTGGTCCATTGGATTAATGGGTTTCTGTTTTGTTGCAGCGGCGCCGATCAATGAACCAATAACGCCGACAATAGCATAAATGAGCATGATAGCGCCAATTGTAAATACCCAAAACATTTTACGAGCCATTTCGCATTCCTTGATTAATCTGGTCTTCGGTAAGAGTTCCTTTTTCTTCCATTTTCTGACGAGCCATCTCCAAGCCTTTTTCTTTTGCATATCAGGAAAGTGCACAGTGAAGATAAATCACGAAATAACGCAATTATCAGTAATGCAATAAAGGCATGTTGTCTTAAAACCATGCGAGAAGAGGTTTCCGAAAGTTACCTGGTTATTCATGGCTTTGCCATATAGATTATATGACCAAATGATCAAGCCCCCGATAATGAATCAGATATTGCAAGCCAATTAACTGCTGAATTCTGTAATACCTGTAAAATAAATGATACAGGAAAATACGATCAATACGGCTCCAATGATCAATCCGTCAACGATATGACTGATAGGTTTCTTTTGTTCCATATTAGTAATTTTAGTTGTTCAAAATTACCTTGTCTTTATTAATTATCCCAATTACTCTTCCTTTCAGTTCTTTTCCAATGAAAGGAGAATTTTTTGATTTTGATCTGAGATATCTGTTCCTGAACTTTCCATTTTGCATCGGGTGCAAATAAAGTGAGACTGGCTTTCTTTCCTTCTTTTACTGTAACGGCTTCCAATCCGAATATTTTTCTTGGATTCAACAGATAAGAATTCCACCAATTTTCCTGTTGCTGAATTCCTTTCAGGCAAGTATTAAGCACAGCATATGCAGTTTCCAATCCGATCATTCCATATTTGGCATATTCAAACTCCAGCACCTTACTATCATATTCATGTGGCAGGTGATGAGAAGCGATACAATCAATTGTTCCATCAGAACGCTTTTCGCAAAGCATCCCGTCTTTCCTTTGTTCTCAATGGAGGATTTACTTTCAGATTGGTATCATAGTCTTTCAGATCTTCATCGCAAAAGAAAAGATGATAAGGTGTAACAGAACAACTGACACCGATCGTTATTCTTTTCCGCATTTGATATATTCAACCGATTTTTTAGTAGCTGACGCCGGTGAAATGCAATTTTGATTCTGCATACTCTGCCAGTTTAATATCTCTTGCCACGATCAGTTCTTCGGCCATCGCTGGTTTTCCGGGTAATCCTAATTGTGTTGAAATAATTCCTTCATTCATCAATCCATGCGGATTGATACTTTTATCATCCGGCACCTGGATGATGATGCCATTAAATGCTTTTACATACTGCAATGCTTTTACCAAAAGACCGGAAGATTGCACACTATTGATTCCATCACTGAATGCAATAGCGCCGCTGGCTTTCATATCATACATTTCTGCCAGTTCTTTTCCTTCTGTATTTTTGGTAATAGCGCCGATAGGATGAATATTTACCGGCAATGATTTGCTCTTTTGAACAATGTATTCAACCTGGATTTGTTATGAAGTAACAGGATTGGTATTGGGAATGACCATTACATCCGTATATCCACCGGCTGCAGCAGCGCTGGCACCTGTTTCTAATGTTTCTTTGAATTCATAACCCGGGATCAGCAAAGTTGGCAAATACATCCATCCATCCGGGAGAAACATGAAGACCTTTTATATCAATTATCTTATCAGCTTTTACCGATAAATTTTTTCCGATCTTGCTAATGATTCCGTTTTCAATAAAAATGTCGTGATTTGTCCGTTGAAAGGAGAGGAGGGATCAACGATCCTTGCTTGCTTAATGAGTAGGTTCATTAAGGGGCGAAGATAAAGGTTGTTTTTGATTTCAGGATTGTGAATTTATAAGTTAGTTTTGCAGCCCGTTCTTTATATTTTCAGTTCAGGTGGTGTCCCGCCTTGGCGGGACCGGTAGCAATTTTTTTTCGGGTGGTGGCGCAGCCCGGTAGCGCATTTGCATGGGGTGCAAGAGGTCGCTGGTTCGAATCCAGTCCACCCGACTTTTCTGATTAAAAGGTGATCAGTTTTGTGAGTGATTACCTTTTTTTCGGGCAGTAGCGCAGCCCGGTAGCGCACTACGTTCGGGACGTAGGGGTCGCTGGTTCGAATCCAGTCTGCCCGACTTTAAAAACTTCTTGTCAAAAGAAGTTTTTTTATTTTATAATTCCTAATCACTGCGAAACGGATTTATTCATGCCTGATACTGATACCATGTATCAGCCAAAAGATCCAGGTGATGGTCGTGATGATGGCAATGGCAAGTGGAAACCAAATTGCTATGATTGCACAAAGAGAGTAAAGGACAAATGCAAAATATCCGAATTGACCGTTTTTACGAATTTGCAAAGTTGCTTTTTCGCTTTTACCTAAATGATCTTTAAGCGCCGCATTGACTATTAAAATCCAGGCAAGAGCTTGCAATGCCATATTAGATTCATAAAGAATTACCGCCGGGGCGGCATGGTCAGTTAAAATATATTCACCCAGCAAAGAGGTTGGAAATGGCATAACAACAACAGTAAATAACAAAAAACCATTTGCATAAATAAATGCGGAGGATGATTTATTTCCCAGTTTTAAAGCGTTGTGATGATTAACCCAGGTTATAAGGATAATGGTGAAGCTTAAAATAAAGGCTAATACCGATGGTGTAATATGTCTCAATGCAAGCCAGAAGTCAGCAGTAGTATTTATTTTTTCAGTAGAGGGGATTTTGATATCAATGATCAATAAGGTTAAGGCTATGGCAAATACGCCGTCGCAAAATGCTTCCAGTCGTGAGTTGGGGTTTGTTTCTGACATGGTTTCTTTTACTTCATTTCAATCTTTCCAATACACCTTTTCGTTTGACGATATTCTTATAGTCCCACTGAATTGCTTTAGATTTTTTCAGCCAGCGTTTCAGATCTTTTAGTTTGATATCTTTAGCAGATGTGTAACGAGCTTCTGCTGCTTTGAAACTTCCTTCTTGATGCAAACCCTCTTCATCAAAAGATTGACCACTCCAAAACAATAAGCGGACACAATCTTTCAATTTATCATATCCGACGATCGGGTTCCCATCCAGGAGCCAAACAGGATGTCCATGCCATATTTTATTTTCTGCTTCCGGCAAATTGTTATCAATTTCCTTTGCAAGCAGATCGCAGATTTTTTTATTCTCTGTTGATTGGGAATTATTATAAGCCCGAACGTCTTTATTCATTTGTTTTTTTATAGCGCTCAAACTTAATTTAAATTTATCAATAAACAGATATATAAAAAAAACTGCATCGCCTCAACAAAGAAACGATGCAGCATATTAATTCACCACTACGTTGCATAATGGGAAATTAATGAAGTGGTTTTAAATACCAGGCAAAGAACTTTATCACTTGGAAGCCATTGCTTCTCCATAGGAGTCATAATATTCTTTGTGCTCAGATAATTTTCCATCCCTGAAATAAAATACCATCGCCCAATCTCCTGAATAAGGATTTCCTGTTTTCTTTGATTTTGCATCCCAATGTCCTAATGCAACAACTTTATTTCCTTCTGAGATATACTCATTGATCTTGAAGGAAGGAAAGTCTTTGTTCTCATAAATGTTTTTGAAAAAATCTGCTACCCCTTTTTTTCCTTTAAACACCTGTGCATACGGAAGTATGTCAGTGGGGCCAGGGCAGGTCCATTTGATATCATCAGTACACATGTCAAGAATAGCAGGGACATTCCCCTGTCCGAAATAGTCATAAAGTGCCTGTGCAAGGTCTTTGTTGGTCATTACTGCTGTTTCCATTTTAATAAATTTAATTGTGATGAATTAATTAACGATATAAAAGTGGAACAAGAAGTCCGTTAAAACTTTAACCTGGGTTAAAATCGTATCATTTGACGGAAATTCTTTTTCTGATGCGACTGAGAGAAGGGCCTGCTATGCCGAGGTAAGATGAAATATGATAAAGAGGAATGTTATCAATGATATCGGGCTGCATCTGGATCAACTCCAAATAACGTTGCTCTGCTGATTTAAAGATGAAACTTTCAGCACGGTCAACAGCAATGTCAAAAGCCTTTTCAGCCATGAGCCTTCCGAAACGTTCCCATGCATGTGACTTTTTATAAAGTCTTTGCAGATCATCAAGCGTAATGCAAATAGCACGGGCATCGGTCATTGCCACGGTATTAAATTCGCAGGGGCTTCTGTGAATAAAACTTTTGTAAGTAACCACCACCTGGTGCGGAGGAAAAAGAAATAGATTTACCTCGTCTCACCATTTTTGCCGATCAGGTAAGCTCTGAAATAACCTTCCAAAGTAAAACCAAGATAGCGGCATATACTTCCGACAGGATTGTAAATATCTCCCTTTTTATATTCTTTTATTTTCCAGCAGCCATCTGAAAGATTGAAATCTTCTTCTTCTAACTGGGCGAAATGCGAAAGTGCAGATTTGAGTACTTCTATTTCTGTCATGGTTCAGTATTTAATTTATATACAGGAAGATAATCATTTTCCGGGTTGTTGCTGCGAAGAGATATTGACGAAAGATGGATGATTGATATGAGGTGCAACTACTATTTTCCATACTCAACGGATCCAATCCATATTTTTCAAATAATTGATCAATTGAGGATCATCTGCTGATAGAGGGGAAATCCACAGACCGACTCTTTCTCTTTTCCACCAGAGATGTTGAGGATTGTGTCGCGGTGCAAATGAATAACGATATAGAACAGCCCGGATATATCTGGGCGGTACTTCAGGAAATGGATTGCCGGCAAAAAGCCCGACGGTCTTTTGATCATTATGTAAGAGTTTCCAAATAAGATTATATGTCCATGGATATTCATCGGGTGATGACATAGCAGCAAACCACATTTGCCAATCAAGATGTAATTGATAAGGTGCGACCTGCGGCGGACGTTTATCCAATTCTACCGGCAACCCTTTATAGATATACGGTTTCCAGTTTGCATGATCACTGGTATCGTTGTCAGCAGTTCCTTCAAAGACCACGTTCAGTCTTTCACCGCCAACTGTTCCGAATGCGCCATAGGTATTGACGAGGTCAAGCGGATCAAACGATGTATTCATGATCTGACCGGGAGAAAACAAATTCAGAACAGGCTGGAAACTTAACATTCCAACCAATACTGTAACGATCCATGCAGTAGCTATCATAGGACGGGAGGGAACTTCTTTTTCAATAGCAGCTTTTGATTTTTTTATAATCCAATGGGGAAGAATTTTTTCCCAGAAACCATCATCAAAACAAGCTAAAGCTGGAACAATCGTCAACCAATTTAAAAAAGAAAGATTGCCACTCAGGATGATGGTCAATTGGAATAGTATGATTATTGACCCGGCAATATGTCTTGCAATGCGTGGCCAGAATATAAATGGCGGGGCAACCAGTTCTGCTAAAAAATTAAACCATACACCGATCTTCAGCAAAACATGAGGCAAAAAATGGAACCACCTGCTCAAAGGGCCGGGTATGGGTTGTGTTTCGAAATGATGATACAATGCTGTTCCATTTCTCCAGATCTCATCACCACGGATCTTGATGAGACCTGATCCCATCATGATGCGAAAGGTTAGCCATCGGAATAAAATAAAAATTGGAAATGGAGGCGGTCGCTTTGGAAAAGGGCGCATATCAACCAATGGACAAAGAAAAATGGCAAGAAACCCCGTTTCTGTCAATTGTATTTCCCATCCATAGCCATACCAATCCTGTCCTATATGAGCAATAGATAAATAAAGAAACCAAAGTACAACCATCAATGGTGCATTGGCAAAACCGGCCAGCACAATTAATGAAAGTACAAAGCCGATCCAGGAAACAGCAAGCAGCATATTGTCCGAATGATTGAACCAGAAAACAGAAGGCAGATGCCTGAATCCTGCTGCGGATGAACCAAATGCATCGCTGACCGCATTCAGATAATTGCCTACAGGTAATAAACCGTCCGAGCCGATCAATGGAACGATTTGGTTGATGGCAACGAGGAATGCAACAGCATAGATTAATCCGAGCAGTCGTAATATAAGGAAGCGGGTGAGCCAGTACGTTCGTTGGGGACGCAGAGTTTCAGTTGCATCTGCTGATATGCTTTCTATATTATTTTCTTCTTCCATTTCCTCAAAGCTTCTCTTCCCAAATTTAAAGAGAAAGCAAAAGCAGGAGAAAGGATGTTATCAAAAAAAAATCAGCTTGTCGCTGTGAAGAACTATGGAAGAAAGATGCTGATAAGAAATTTCAATCAGAGAACGGGGAGGAGCGGAGTGGAGTACGCTGCGCCGTTTAACCATCGTGGCCGCTGTAAGAAATAAATTTTTCGTTATTGCTGAGAAGAACTATTGAAGAAAAACGCTGGTATCAGAAAACCTGCAACTGGATAAATTAATCCTTTCGGAAATCATTTACTTAAAAAATTCAAACCAGCCTATGATGCCTCCGTTCAGTTTTTTTGCATCGGTAAATCCTGATTCACGCAATTGCCGCAAGGCGATGTCTGATTTCATCAAACCGTTTCTGCATGCAACGATAATAATTTTATTTTTAGGAATTTCAGCAAACCGATTATTTAAACCTTCTGCCGGTATATTAACAGCTCCGGGAATATGGTTTCTCGCAAAATTTTCTTTATTCGTCAGGTCAATAAGAAAAACCTTATCAGGTGATTGTTTGAGCGATTGATCAAGTTCAGAAACGTTAATTGCATTTTCCATTATGGTTGTTTATTTTATGCAAATATTGTTCATTATCCGGATATTCTCTTTTTTAGTATGAAGAACTATGGAAGAAGATGAATAATTGATGTGGTCGGTGGAAATCCTTCGACAAACCCAGGGCACTAACCATGGCACATCGGCTAAGATCTTTAAAGCGATTTTCAGTTGCAAGCTTTATGATCTGAATGGAACCAACAGCATTCAAGTCACTAATGCTACTATCCGGGGAAAAATATTATCGCCCTGAACTGCCTCTATAGAAATTCCTGCTTGTTGCTGCGAAGAACAGGGAAGAAATAAGGCGACACAAAAACACCTTCCGGGACGAACAAACCTTACTGATCATCTAATCCCTTTCCACTGAGAATTTGCTTGATGTATTTTTCAACTCTTGCTTCACGGGTTTTGGACTGTTTGGGTTGTGAAAAATAAAATAAATAGGCTCTTTGCCTTCCCGGTGTCAATTTTTCAAATGCTTTTTTCAAAGCTGGCTTTTTATCTAATTTATTTTGAAATTCTTCGGGAACTTTGAAATCGGATGTCTTTTTCAATTTTACTTTCAACCCGGCTCTTTCCACTTCAATGGCTTCGTAGATATAAGCTTTGATAATTTTTTCCATCTTCACTATTTCTTTCAAATTAGTGAACCGGATCTGCCGGGCTGACTGCACATTCTTTGTTTGCTGGATCAGGATACCGTCAGGGTCATTTAATAAGGCGCCTTTGAAAAATAAAAGGGCACAGTATTCTTTGAACCCGTGCATCAACACAACATTTGTATCCTGAAAGGTATAACAGGGACAGCCCCATTTTAATTCCTCGGTAAGACCACAACCAAGAACGATCGTTCTCAATCTCTCATACTCTTTCTGCCATTTTGTGTCTTTGTCAAAAAACCAATCAACTCTTGGATTCATGATGCTCGTTTATTAATAGGTTGAAATAAAGTTAATTCATTTTTTTAGTTGTTGTTGCAAAGAACTATGGAAGAAAGATGAGCAAATCTTCACGCAAAGGCGCAAAGATTATAAGACGCCATGAAAACCTTGCGTCTTTGCTCCTTGGCGTTCTTTGCGAGAAATAAATTTTCGGTTGTTGCTGCGAAGAACTACTGGATAAAGACGCTGATACCAGAAAGCAAACAACAGCGTAAAGTATCCTATCCTTTTTCATTTAGCGATAACCAGATCCAGAGCATCCAAACTGCAATATTTATTATCAGGGCAGTGTATGGAAACCAGATCGCCAGTATAGCTGTAGAGGAGTAAATAACAAATGCGAAGCGGTTACTTGTTTTTAATTTATAATACTGCGCATGGGAAAAGGATTCAATTAATAAGCGTTTCGGTTTGCTTACAGAGCGAATGAATAAAAACCAGGCAAATGAATTGACGACACTGGCCAGTCCATAAAATACAATGGCAGGCATTGCATAATCAGTATTAATGTATTCGGCAAGGAGGGCAGTTGGAAACGGGAAAAATACAATAGTGAGTAACAGAAAACCATTGGCATAAATAAATGGCCTCGATGTTTTATCCATGTGGTTAAACGTATCATGATGTAAGATCCATTGAATCAAAATACCGCCAAAAGAATAAACGAAAGCAAAGTAGGATGGCCACAAATGAACAAGGGCTTTGACTAGGTCATTTACTGAATGAACTGAATTAAAGGGCGGGACTTTTATCTCAATTATCAAAAGTGTGATGGCAATCGCAAATACGCCATCGCTGAACATTTCGATCCGGGCAAGTGACCTGTTTTCTTTCATGAAGACGAAATTGAATAATTGAAAACTATTTTAGAGTGTTGCTGTCTTTCGGAATTCATTCAACATTTAAAATTCAAAATAATGATCAATGATTATCCGCTGATTCTACTTCCTTAAAATTTTCTCCATTGTCTTTCCTTTTGCCAATTCATCGATCAACTTATCCATGTAACGGATCTTTTGCATGAGCTTGTCTTCGATCTCTTCTACACGATATCCGCAAATGACACCGGTGATCTTTGATACATTGGGATTCAATTGTGGCGCCTGGCAAAAAAGGTTTCCAGGTCAACCTTCTTGTCTATTTGTTGCTGCAATTGTTTTTGAGTATATCCTGTCAGCCAGCAAATGATGGTATCCAACTCTGCTTTTGTGTGTCCCTTTGTCTCCGTTTTTTTAAGATAATGCGGATAGACACTTGCGAATATCAGCTTATAAACTCTTTCATTTTTCATTTTAGTTGTTATTAATTGCTTGCGAAAGTTATAGAATTTTTTAGCTCTTGCTCCGAAAAATTATAGAAGAAAGGATCTTGATAAGAAATTTCACGCAAAGAAAGCAGAGGAGCGGAGTACGCTGCGCTGCTTAACCATTGCGACCGCTGCGAGAAATAAATTTTTCCAGTTGTTGCTGCGAAGAACTATGTAAGAAAGAAAGCGATCTTGGACTCATGTCAACATGGTAAAGAGCCATTTTTTCAGTAAATTCGTATGTGAAAAAAGAAAAAATTACCGGCCTCGATTTTATAATCGATAAACTGACGAACTCTATTGAAAATGTTGTTACCGGTGATAGCTTCCCAAGTGAGATCACTTTAGTGTCTGCAACGGATCTGAAGAGTGTAACAAAAAAGAATGGCTGGATATTCAACTGGAAACGAGATCTGAAAAATCCGGGACGGGAAATATATAAACTAACGATACCGAATAATCCGACTGTGATACAGGGATTAATTTGCCTGGAAATGAAAACTGATCATGTGTATATGCATTTGGTTGAAAGCGCAGGCTTTAATAAAGGGAAATCCAAAATGTATGCAGGTGTTCCCGGAAATTTAGTAGCGTTTGCCTGCAGGCTTTCTTTTCAGCGGGGATTTGAAGGCAATGTTTCATTTATTTCAAAAACACTATTGATAGAGCATTATCATAAAACTTTAGGCGCTGTACATGTTGGCGGCCGTATCATGATCATAGAAACGAAAGCTGCTTTGCATCTTATTAATAAGTATTTTAAAAATATTTAGCTATGAAACGAAACAAAAATGAACTGGATGTTGATAGTATAGGTGGAGATGACCCATTGACAAAAGAGGAAACAGATGCTATCAGCAGGTTTATCAAAACAAGGAAAATCAAAATAAAATCTTCTGCTCCTAAAAAGAATCATGTCTATAAAACCTCCGAAGTTTTCAGCTCTGTACAGGAGAAAGAGCATCCTTATGATAAAAAACGATTGAAAAAAAACTGAATTGTATTATTTAGTTCTTTCTGCGAAGAACTATGGAGGAAAGACTTACAGCTTTTGCAAAGCTGATCCGGAGATACAATCTCCGGATAGCCCTGCCTGCCGGCAGGCAGGATTCGATCATTTTTTATTTTATGGCCTGACCCACAGTATTGCGGGGAACACTAAATATAGGGGGACTAAACCTGTGGGTTGATTTTCTTTTCAATCCAATCTTCGAGAAAATTATTTACTGCGTGAATGTGATTCAATACTTCATCATCACTGAAACGAAGCACAGTAAAGCCAGCTGACTCCAACGCCTTTTGCCTGATCTCATCTTTTTTGATCGTTTCTTCCCAATGGTGAGTTATTCCATCTACTTCAATTATCAGCATTAATTCCTTACACATGAAATCTGCAATGTAATTCAACACCGGTCTTTGACGTCTGAACTGAAAACCTTTAAGCTGGCTTGCTCTCAAAACATATTTCCATAAGCAAGCTTCTGCTTTGGTCATTTCTTTACGCAAACGGTTGGCATATGGCTGTAAATTCTTATTGTAATAATGATTATCGTGTCTGCTGTTCATGTACTGAAATTACAAATTATGATGGATGATTTGTCAACTTCTGTTTTATGCTTTACTAAAATAAGACTGCATAATATCCCCCGCTGGCGGAGCCGGATGTTCGGGCTTAATAGATTTTCGAAAGGGGGTGGAGTAGCTTCCACCCCCAGTTGTAATTTCATTTAAATCGAATTACTTCCCCCGCTAGCGGGGGACAGTGGGCTTTCCGTTTTTCGATAAATATTATTATTGCTGCGAAGAACTATGATTTACACTTTCGAAAATCAGACTGCATAATATGCCCCGCAGGCGGGGGCCGGATGTTCGGGTTTAATAAATTTTCAAGAGGGGGTGGAGTAGCTTCCACCCCCAGTTGTAATTTCATTTAAATCGAAGTACTTCCCCCCCAGTTGTAATTTCATTTAAATCGAAGTACTTCCCCCGTCCCGATAGCTATCGGGAGGGACAATGTACACTCCGCTAACCGATCATGTTGTTGCTGCAAAGAACTAATGACGTAGAGGTTGTATGCAGGATTAGTATTTCTTTAATTCTACTTCCAAAGAATCATATTCCTTTTGAAGCTTAATTAACTCAACGTTTTTTTTCCCTTCAGCTAAGGATAATTCTTCATTAAGCTTTGCCGAATTAGTATCAGCTTTGTTTGCACTTTCTAAACTGTCTGATCTTTTATAATAAAATGTTTTTACTTGTTCCATTTCTTTTTTAATAGCTTCTTGCCTGTTTTCCATTTTCTCTTTCTTGTTTTCACAAGAAGAAAGCAAAATGATAGTTAGCAAAAGAATAAACCTCATTTAATTTAATTTTTAATAACGTTTTGAATTTTTTGTCTAAGCCTGCCTGCAACTCGCTGCTTGAAGTAACTATTTGTACAGAAAGATAATGATTTTATTTCTGGTCGGTGGAAGATAACCTGCCTGCGGTAGGCACGCACCGACCACGGCGTGAACCTACGAAATGGTTGATTGTTATTTTTTATTCTAAGTTATATTCCTTTTGAAGATAAGTGAGCAATCTTTCAGCTTTTTCCCTGTATTGCTTTTCCTCAAGTAGGGTGGCCTCTAAGCTTCCTTTTGCATTTCTTATCATACTGTAAAGCTGATGTATCGCCTGAATATCATATTTAATAAAGACTTCCTTGTTCTGAAGAACATGCTTTGGAATATTTTCCCCGATGGTTTTTGACGGCGCCGGCATATCCATTAGTTCTTGTGCTTTGCGTACAATATCCCAATAACAGGTATTATTATAATCAGTGGCAAACTGTACCCCACCGAAAAAGTTATAAACAAGGTTTATTGAATCAACTACTTTCTCATTCCTGATAAAATTAAATCCTCCTGCCTTCAATTGTGTAATCGTATTATTGTTTTGGATAAAGGGTTGTACCCAGCAATAATAGGGTAAGAAATGATAATAAAAAGTGTCTTGAGTATTTATATCCTTTATACGATCAATTGGCACATGTAAAGCACTATCCAGGTGATTGCTCCATAACTGCTGATAATAAACAGAAAAATTAAGATCGGCGGTATCCGCTTTCAGATCGGCAACCAAATTTTGTATGTAGTGGTGCGCTTTTTCATTATTCACAAGAGTTTCCCTGAAGTTTTCTGCAAGGAAACCACAGAATACAGCGAGGAACAACATCAAAAATTCCCAGAAATAAGATCTCCAGGTTTTTTTTCCCTCGTGGTGTGAATGATGATGTACTTCCATAATTTTTTAGCGCTTGTTTTATGTTTATGGAAAGGAAGTTAATTCATTTTCATTTGTTGCTCCTCTTTTATTGTCATTGCGAATCCCGTCCCGATAGCTATCGGGAGGGAAAATGTATAGTCTGCTATTCGGTCATTATTGTTACTGCGAAGAACTAGGGAAGAAAGATGCTTGATTCGTGTGGTCGGTGAAAACAAACACCGACCAAGGCGTGAAAATATATTCACTGCAAGCATCGATAAATTGAGTGCAAGTATGAATAGATTAAGTGTAAGTGGCAATTAATCGTCTGCACTTTGACTTTGTGGCAGTGTAAGCACTCATAAATACGCTGTAAGCGGCCATAAATCGAGTGTAAGTATGAATATATTCACTGTAAGCAGCGATAAATGGCCTGCAAGTATGAATATATTGAATGCAAGGGGAGATAAATGGTCTGCAAGCAGCGATAAATTGACTGTAAAGGGGTGAATTCAAGCTGTAAACTTTTATTATTTCGTTGTAAGAACAGTAAAATTCAATTAATTGTAGCGATGTAAGGATCAATAGCTGTATTTATGGCAGAAAGAATGATATTGCTGCGAAGAACTGAGAAAGAAAGATACTTACAGTTCGTGTGGACGGTGGAAGCCCTTCGACAAGCTCAGGATACCGACCACGGCCGTTGTTTATTAGAACATCTGCAATGGCGGAATAAACAAGAAGAATATGTGAGAAAAGCAGCTTAAAATTGATTTGTTTATATCATAGAAATCGGCGTGAAAATGAGTACAGGCATTAACGTTGATTAACACCATCTGTATAATTTTCCCCAAAGCTTTAATAAGACGACATATTTTTAAGAATTATTATCCTGGCGATCATTATTAAACTATAAAGCCTCTCATGAAAAAGAAATTACCCGTATTTGTTTATCTCATTTTAGCTACAATACCCGGGTTCTCTCAATTTGATCCCGGAGTAACGATTAGTCTTAACTCTTCGGTGCTGAAAGAATCCCGGTCGATACAGGTGTATTCTCCGCCAGCATCAAAAACAGGTAAACAAACTTACCCGGTTCTTTATGTATTCGATGCGGGATCACTTTTTTTGAGTACGGTCAGTGCTTCAGAATTTATGAATTACAGCAGTTCATTGCCACAAATGCCGGAAGCAATAATTGTAGGCATTACCAATACCAACCGTAATCGTGATATGCCCATACCACAGGAAATTGCCGGTACAAACGGAGCAAAGAATTTTCTCGATTTTATTTCCAATGAATTAGTTCCTTATATCAATAAACAATATCCAACCAATGGCCTAAACGTTTTGATTGGACATTCACAGGGAGGTTTGTTTGTTACTTATGCAGGATTGGAACAACCGAAGTTGTTTCCATTTGTTCTTGCATTGGATGCACCGATGGGAGTGAATCCATCATTATTAAAAACATATCAACAAAAATTAGCCGGCGCCTGCAGCTTGAATTATTTTTCTGCGGAAACAAAATTCGGTTGGGGCAAGGATTTTTCTCCTCCTCCCGGTTGCAACAGTTATACTCAGGAAAGAATTGAAGGGGAAACACATGAAACCATGCCTTATAAAGGAATTTATGATGGGCTTAAATTTCTTTTCCGGGAACATGTACCTCCACAAAAAGACATGACAGCGGAAGCATTGAAGGAGTATTATGATGAGCTATCTAAAAAATATAATTGCAGGTATAATATTCCCGTTCCAGTTTTATTAACTGCGATCAGGCAAAATACGGATCAATCAAAAAAAGAAATTGCACTTGCATTGATCGGGCTTTATGAAAAAATATATGGAGCCGATCAGCGATCTGCATCGTTGCTGACCAAAGCGAATGCCATCACCCAGGGCCCTGATGAAAGAGTAGCATTTTACCTGGATCATCCTCCTTCTTCGGAAGAAGTATTAAAACCTTTTATGGGAAAATGGAAAGGAACATTGCATGTGCCCGGCGGCACCGATCTGGACATTACCTGGGAAATAAAAAAAATGAATGATGAATACGTGATGGACATGAGGGTGATGGATCAGTTTGATGATATTTCTGCATTCCTGGTGGTAACAGATAAAAATGAATTGGCCTGGGGCCGTAAGCAAGGGCGAGGTGGTATTTATCTTTCTATCGGTAAACTTTCTGCGGATGGAAAAACAATTACCGGTTCAGAAGATATGGTTGGTGTGCAAATGCCTGAAGGAGTTTCCAAGCCTGAGCCCAATACATTTGAATATAAAAAGATCAATTGATTTTTTGTTGCTGCGAAGAACTATAGAAGAAAAAGCCAAGCTCACCAAAACTTCCATCAAGGTTTTATCAGCTTTGTAAAATATTCCTCGTTGTAAAATTCGCCATCATCGCCCTGCACCTTTGCATTTAATGCGGTTGCTATTTGTATCATCTTTCGGATTGTAGGCGCATCGGGGTTTTTTGTTTCAATACTTCCTTTCCAATAAGCAAACCATGGTCTTGACGTCGGGTCTCTTTCAGTTGGATGAGAATTCCATTCACAAAATCCGGGTCTATTTTCAAAATTATTTTCAGAGCCAGATATAATCTCGGATTCGTTTCTTAATTCTAATTCACTATCCGTTTTTATATAAGACAGCCATTCGTCAAGCGAAATATCAGGCACATCGGTGTCAGCCCAATGTTCTCTTCTTGTAATGTGAAGGTCGTAGCCCATTGTCGTAAACTATGCTTCAAATATATTTAATTTGGCCGTTGCTGCGAAGAACTAGGGAAGAAGAAGATTATTGTTGGTGACGCTTCGCTTAACACCAACAACGACGAGGAAAATTCTTTCGTGAGGACACGAAACAAGACGTGGGCGTGTTGTTTTATTGGAACACCTGCCAAGGCGGAACACCACTAACTTTATCTCATCAAAAAGAATAAAAAGAAGTGCCATCAACAGGATACTGTGTTTATGTTATTGAATTAAAGAAACGGGTGTTTACAGAAAATTACCGGTTCAGGGATGCTAACCCGCAATTCAACGGTGTGCTGGATTGTCTTTATGTGGGAATGACCAGCAAGACACCGGCAGAGAGGTTCAAACAACATAAAACAGGATACAGGAATAAGAAAGGCCATAACCTATCATCCTCCATTGTAAAAAAATATGGATCTTATCTCCGCCCCAGCCTTTATGATCACCTCAACTTAAAACCCATGACCCGGCAGCAGGCATTGAAAGAAGAAGAAAAACTTGCCTGGGATCTGCGCAAACAAGGTTATGCAGTCTGGTTCAATTAAGAAATTCTTTCAGCTTTTACAAAGCTGATCCGGAGATACTCCCGATAGCTATCGGGACTCCGAATAGCGTTCGATCATTTTTATTTTATGGAATTCTAAGCACAGTGGGGGAAGAAAATGTATGAACAAGTTGGGTCATGACTCTTTAATTCTCTGTCTGAATTTCTAATCTGTACGGTATCTGGAATATTGATTTGACTACAAATCGTTGATATTTTGTTTTTGATAGCGATGATTGCTCCTTCATAATAAATGGCATCTGACTCCTGAAAGTCATCATATGCGCAATTCATTTGAAAATATAAGGCATCTAATTCTTTTTGTAAATGTCTAATATGTGCTTTCCCTTTGAAATATTTTCTTTCGATTTCAAATCGAAGCTTTTCCATTTGCAACCAATTTTCTTCTTTGTTGCTTGATAAAGCCCCATTTTCCACGTTAACGATTGTAGGAGGTCCCAGTTCTTTGATGAACAGTGGTAGTTCGGAATCTTGAACACGGCCAACCGTCGTCCACTGAAACCGACGACCAAACTTCTCATCTTGTTTCGTCTCAAGAATACTCATCAGATAATGATCCCCATCATGAGCATTTTCCATACCTGATAGGAATGGAATATACAGGATACGTTTGTTCGGGATTTTACCAGCGGTAGGTATCATAAGCATACCCTTATAAACATTGCCATCGTCACTATTCCACTCAATGTGATTCACTGTGCATAGTGCCAAGCCGTTTAAGTCATTCATACAGCTATATTTTTTGCCTGTTTTGAAATGGTAAAGTTAGGAAAGTAGTGCCAGTTTGTTGCGATAATGAGTCATTGGTAAGCCGATAGCATTGCAGCCAACTCGCTGCTTTACGAACATTTTTGTACTGAAAGTTAATGATTTTATTCATGTGGCCGGAGGAAGAAACACCGACCACGGCGTGTTGTTTTATTGGAACACCAACCAAGGCGGAAGCCCTTCGACAAGCTTAGGATACCAACCACGGCATGAAGGCTAATAATAGTCACCGTATTCGCTTAACCTTTATCATGTTTTCCCATTTCTCCATGTCAGATGTAGGATCGAAAGTCTCTTTGATTTTATTAAGATAAGCTACTTCATTATTTTTTAAGTTCGCTTCATCTTTTGCATAGTCAATTTTATTTTTAGTAATTGTAAAAATTGATTTTATTGCGTCTTTCCATTTTAGTTTTATCAAGTTTTCTGCAATCTCAAATGGTAGTCCAATAAAAGTTTCTAATTGGGAATAATTATATTTTAACTTATGGTACTTTAAATGCTGTTCATAGTCAGAGATGACAAATTCTATTTTTTCGATCAATTCTTTTTGAGTCAACTCACATTTTGATAGTTCAATTATCCAGTTTCGCAATCGTAAAAATTTATTTGTACTGTCTGGATCCTTTCGAAAATCAATAATTTGCTCGAAACTAATTTTTGCATCTGGAATGGGTACTTTGGAAAGGATTATGTTTAAAATATTGTCTGACTGATTTTGAAATTGGAACATTCTCTTGTCATTGTGATTTCTTACAGAAGTTGAAATTGTATTATCATCAAATAAGTCTTCGCTATAAGAAAAAGTAAGTTGGTGTAAAATCTCACAAAATTTATTTACTCCAATTTTCATATCATCCTTTTCTTTGATTTCCGAACGCATTCCAGTCTTTACTGGAATTTCATTTTCACCCAATACAAACAGCTTGCCATCTGACGTTACATAATCTTCAATGTTCTTCTTTGTTTGAATAATTTCATTGTCAATATTTTTTATCTTGTCATTTAGCCATTTGTAATTACTCTGAATTTTTTTCAGACCTTTATTATATTCTGATATCAATTTAATTATTTTAGGGCTTTTTTCTTTTTTAATTTCTTTAAAAACTTTATCAACTGGAGTAAAAATTATAAATTGATTATCTATTAAATATTTAAAATTTACTTGATAATAAGAAAAAATTGCCATCCCTTTTTTCCCATCAAAGAATAGCTTATTATAATACAATTGCTTTAAGAAATAGTCATATAGAAGCGGATCAATACATATTTTATCAAAAAAAAGTAAATCTCTTTTGATTTTAAACAAAGACAAATTATCGTCATAGCTTAATGGTTTTAACGCTACATAGTTCATACTGTCTTAGTTTTATGCTACAAACTTTATGATTAACAAAAATTTGTTCAGAAAGTTAATGATTTTATTCTTGTGGTGGTGGAAGCCCTTCGACAAGCTCAGGACACCGACCACGGCGTGAGAAAATTAATTCGTATTTTTAATTCAACACAGATCCCATGAATATATTTTTAAGCTGGTCTGGAAATCTTAGTAAAGCTATTGCAAGCGGATTTAATGAAATTTTGCCAGATGTAATTCAAAGAGTCAAACCTTTTTTTTCTCCAGAAAAAATTGGAAATGGTGAAGTTTGGTTTACAAGCATTGTTGAAGCTCTCAAGGCTAGTGATTTAGGAATTGTATTTCTAACAAAGGATAATTTCAATGAAGATTGGATAATTTTTGAAGGCGGTGGAATAATCGCCAAAGGATGGCTTTATGTAATTCTATGCGACTTTACAATCGCAGAGTTTAACAAATCTGAATGTTTTTTTAAGAAGCTAAATGTTACCGAGTTTAAAAATGATCACGGAATGGAAGATGTTTTTGTTTCAATGAAAAACCGATTGGGACTTACTGATATTAAAGACGAGACAATTAGAAGGACATTTAAACATAACTGGCCAGCTATAAAGGACAAAATATATTCATTAATTAAATTAAAATTTCAACCAAAGCCTACGGCCCCTGATCTAAATAAAGACATACTTAAAAAGCTCATTGGTACTTGGGAATTAAAACTTGAAAGCAGAGACGGGAAGATGTTTGGAGAAATAGTTACAATAGATAAAGACGGCAGATACAATTTGCATCACTCTACTGAGGGAGTTGTGTACTATTTTCAGCTAGGCATTATTCCGATAGATTCAGAAAATTTTAATATGGATAAAATTCAGGTGTTTAATGATATCCCTAGTCAATTCACACATGCAAAAGAAACACTACACTTCACATCCTCAACAGAGATACATGGAGTAGATAACTTCGGAAATAAGTTAATCTATAAAAAAAATTAGCCAGTTATTAATGAAATAAATTTCCTCTTTGACCGCCCTATTTTGTTTTTCAAAAAATAATCGACGCATGTTTCTGTCGAAATCCGATGTGTACTAATAATTCCTTTTGCTATGTAAGTGATATATTCCTCGCATGGTTTTTTGAAGACTAACCTTTGCGAGTTAGTAAATGTTATAATTGGATATCCCTTATAGGATTTATCAATCAGTAATACTCTGTTATAGAACCTGAAGTCGAAATCTAAGTACCCTCTCTTTAAAAGGCTATCGTAATCGACACTTGCTGTCTTTCTACCATTTTCATTCGCAAACAGATGATTAAACTGTGCTTTGCTAATTAAATAAATCTTTGAAAAAGTTTTTGATTTCAGATTTTTTCGATTACTGATGAATGCGACTCCATGATAATTCCAAGTACTTGACTCTTCTCCAAAGAACAATTTTCTGTTTAAAAGAAAAGGCCGAGCATCCCTCGGCTTAGATGTGTCTTGTATACAGCCTTGATAAGATTTTATATGTCCATTGTAGGTGACTAATTTACCACCTTGTAAGTAAGCTAAGAATCTTGTTTCGTCAATATTAGATCCATAGCAGGCGTACCATATGAGATTCTCTGTTGCTTTCATGATCTAAATAAAAAAGTGGAATAAATAATCATTTAAAAAATTTATCATACAACTCTCTACCCATCACCCCATACTGGCTGGACTTAAATTTCTTGAAATGAAATTTATCAATGCCTGCAAGTTTAGATTTATATTTAGCAAAATCAGCTGTTTTCTTTTCCTCAATAATTCTTCTAAAGCAAACAATAAAACCATTAATTGATGTAGTTGATAAGATACGATTCTTGTTTGTCTTGTCAATTGTCCATCTATCTTTCAATTCGCTTTTAATAGCACCTAAGAAGATGTTTAATTCGGTAACTATGAAATCAATGTATTTTGTTAAAAGTGCATCATCATGTTTTGCTAGCAAAGTGTTCTTTTCTTTATTATGCCAGAGAGAAAATAAACTATCAGCTCCACTTAGCTTAACCAATGGCTTTAAGCCGTAACTAACAATCGAAGTGGTTTTGATTTTATCTTTCTCATAAAAATATCGTTCAAATAGATTTTCGAGAGGGCCTTGCTCATTAATTTTTCTCACAGCAGCAAAAGCGATTGATTCGGATGAATACGGATTTAATATTAATGATATTGCTTGTTTAACATCCGATTTGGCATTTGCTTGATTCGCATTTATTTCCAGAAATAGATTAGCCTCAAATTTTGATTTTTCAGAATCTCTTATCCCGTCAGGATAAATTATTCCAGTCGCCAATAAATTCTGTTTAAGTCGAAGTTTAGCAATTTCTTGATCCTTTTCTCCTCCTTCATGATAGGCAAATACCCTATGTTGGCCATCAATAAGACCAATAGTATTATACTCGTCAGAAATCTCAATTTTCGCATGCTGTGTTTTAGTCAACGATGAAGCATCCACAACTTTGTTTTGTTGGTTCAATAGACGAGTATCGGAAGGAAGAGTAACAATAATATTATTAATGAACACCCTTTTTTCTCGCAATAAATATTTTCTTATTGCATTAATTTTCTTTTTCACTATCATTCTCTGATACAAACTACTTTCATCTCTCCAGCCATCTTTCCTTAATACATATGAATTCTCTAGTAACGTTTGTGGATCAATATAAAAAGACACAATTTTATAACCGCTTTTGAAATTGCTGTGAGCTTCTGGCAAAAGAGTTCCATTTAGACCTGTTGTTTTACTTTTGGCAGTCAAAATTTTTTGACCGACTTCAGCAGAATCTATGTCAAAAAACTTTAAAAGTTCATACCTGCTTGAAAAACGGATAGCTTCTGATACGGCTTTGAAATAGCGTAGCACTGGGTATTCAAAATACTTGATATTCGAAAATTGGGTTTTATATTTTGATTCAAACTCGTTTTTAGCACAATAGAGTATAATAACTTTTGTTTGATCATTGTCATATAAATCAGATCTAGCAGCTGCAAATGTTGGGAATAGACCACTGTAATAATCTAAGAAATCGTTTTTACCATTCAATATCGCATTATATGTAATGCTTTTAGTTTTTAAATGTGTTCCAATGTCGGAAGATTGGCTTAAAGTATATTCAGTAAAAACTATGATATTCTCATAAATAAATGCATCATCAAAGTCCGATTTATATAAGTTCTTAAAGTTAAACTCCTTGTCACTAATCTTTGCTATCCTTTTAAATCCTGCTTTGGAAAAAACAGACCTTACTTCTTTCCTATAATTTCTTTTGTTGATTTCCTGAATATCTATTGGTTTCTTTTTTTCCTTTTTCTTTTTTTAAGTGCTGCCATGGTGGAATTTTATTGAGGTTTAAATGGTCTTAAAATCAATATAAGAAGAAATCAGGTTTTTGAGCAACAGCTGTATTTGGATTTGGAACGAGTACGGGTTTACCCAGCTCACGTATTTTTAAGTTCCCTTTTCTAAACTTTTTAATTCTTTGTTGACCAACTTTTATGTATCGCTTATATTTTTCAATCCCTATTGAGTTTCTACCATTTTTCAGTGCAGCCACCAGACTTGAAGCAACACCAGCGTACGGATCGAAAACCCAGTCGTTTTTATTTGTTAGGGCAAGAATGCATCGTTCTATTAGTTCAATTGGATATTGGCAGGGGTGTAAGGTTTTTTCTCTATGATTTGCTTTTACATTGGGAATGTTCCATATTTCTCTTTCCCAATCCTTTTTTAGTATTGTCCAAATATCAGATGGGTTTTTGCCTTTCGGGTTTCCGGAATATTGACCTTTTTTTTCACCTCTATAATAAGTTTTACCAGGATATTTGGCTGGTACTCTTACATTATCCAAATTAAATGTATAGTTATTTGATTTTGTATACCACATGATGGTCTCATATCTTCCAGAAAATCTTTGTGAAGCATGAAGACCATGTTCATAATGCCAGACTATTCTATTTCGGAGAAAAAAGCCCTGCTCTTTAAAAAGTTGATGATAAAAAATATCAAGTGGCACTACTTCCTTTGTTTTTGGATCAATATAATTTCCTACCTGCCAACAAATACTACCATTATCGTCAAGCAACTGCATAAGCTTCCCTATGACCTTTTTAATTTCTTCTTTATAGTTATCTAAGGATTTCGACCTTTCGTATTCCTTATCCATATTGTAAGGTGGAGATGTAATGATAAGTTTAAACTTTTTTTGAGTTTTTACGAGAGCATCAATTTTCTTATTTGCATCGCCGTGAATATATTGAGCAATGGTTTTCTTACCCTTTACTTTCGTTTTAAACTTTTTTGATTGAGATGTAGGCATTTGATATATTTCGATACAGTGCAATTTAGATCCATATGTTATCAAACCAAACTCTAATTATACACAGGCATGAACAAGAAATGTGAACCTATATTGATCAATAGAATTACAGAACCATGAACTGAGCGTAGCAACAGACGATGCCCAATGAACGGGACGGTGGTAACATAATTGGCCTCATCCTCTTATCCTTCTCCAAAAGAGAAGGACGGTGCTTCAGTGCAAAGCCAAACTTCTTGTTCTTCCACATCAGCAATCAGTACAAATCCCAACAAATAAAAGTTTGTTCATCCTAAGTTCCCCTTTCGGGGGACAGGGGGCTTTAATGATCATTCAACGGCAATCCTCTCTTTCTGAAATTCTTTCCAATTCAGATATTCAGGCGCCTTTACGGTGTTCTTCCATAGTAATGCAATCATCAACCGGGCAAACCAGCTTGCAAAGATTGCAACCGACACATTCTTCATCTTTTACCGTATAAGTATTGTAAGGTTTGCCATAATCCAGGTTGATGGATTGATGCGATGTATCTTCGCAGGCAATATAACAAAGACCGCAATGAATACATTTATCCTGGTTGATCTTTGCAATATGATGATAGTTGATATCGAGATCTTCCCAATGCGTAATGGTGGGAACTGACTTGCCGATAAAATCATCCAGTGTTTTAAAACCTTTTTCATCCATCCAGTTGTTCAGTCCTTCACACATATCTTCAATGATGCGGAAACCATGTTTCATAGCGGCCGTACATACCTGCACATTGCTGGCACCGAGCAACATAAACTCCACCGCATCTTTCCATGTACTGATGCCGCCAATACCGGAGATGGGAACTTTATTGGTAACCTCATCCTGCGCAATGGTGGTGAGCATTTTTAATGCAATGGGTTTTACAGCCGGGCCGCAATAACCACCAAAAACAGATTTGCCAGCTACATAAGGATTGGGAACAAATGTATCGAGGTCAATACCCGTTACAGATTGAATGGTATTGATCAATGACAATGCATTGGTTCCTGCTTTTACCACCGAACGTCCTGTTGGCACAACTGAATGAACATTGGGAGTGAGTTTGGTAATGACAGGAATGGTTGCTGCTTCCATCACCCATTCCACTACCATGCAGGCAATTTCAGGATCTTGTCCAACGGCAGCACCCATGCCTCGTTCCGTCATTCCATGCGGGCAACCAAAATTCAATTCCATTCCATGTGCACCGGTGTCTTCTACTTTTTTTATTAATTCATGCCAGCTTTTTTTATCATTATCTGCCATCAGTGAAACGATCATGGCCCGGTCAGGAAATACTTTTACGCATTCTGCAATTTCTTTCAGGTTAATATCCAAGCGGACGATCGGAGATGAGTTCAATATTATTAAAGCCCATCACTTTTGTCCGCCATTAAAATCAACGGCTGAATATCTGTGATGAAACATTTTTTACCTGTGAGCCCAATGTTTTCCAAACCACACCGCCCCAGCCGGCTTCAAATGCACGCAGTACATTATATTTTTTATCCGTCGGCGGTGCACTGGCCAGCCAAAAGGGGTTGGGAGATTTGATGCCGAGGAAGTTTGATGATATGTCTGCCATAGTATTATGTTGTATGTTGAATGTTGTATGCTAATGTTTATGTTGAATATTGAATGGTTTGTCGGTTATGTTGTTGAATGTTGCATATTGAATTTTTATTGCTATTGATTCTTGGATGTTTTACGATTTTAGTCAGGATATTTATGATATGCTCAATTTGCTTTAAATGTTCTGTGTAATCATACTTTATGATTTGACTCTTTTCCAGAAGTCTTAACCAATATTTAGTTTCTCGTGCTTCTTTGAAGCAATAGACATTTCTGTTATAATCTTTTTCGTTTGCGCAGCATTTGCTTCTTCTACGTTGCACGATACTTGTTGCACATCTAGAATTGTTTTGAATTACAATTCTTTATGCTCTAATCAATTTTGTAAATTCGATAATTTTAGCGAAGAATCAAAAGTCAGATTCAATATTTTGTTGCCTCTTTCTTCGGCATGACAGAAATCGAGAATGTTGACTTGAATCATTCCAAGATATTTCAATAATCGCTTTCGCTCCATCTTTCCCTGCCTGCACCGCATCCACCACTTCTTTTCCACCATTCACTGCATCGCCACCGGCAAATACGCCTTTGATATTTGTTGAACAATTTTCATCAATAATCAATCTTTCCATTTTTATTTTCGAGTTTGTATTTCTTAATTAATTTTTCAAAAGGTACCTGTCCCGCTGCTTTGATCACCATATCAACATCAAGAGTAAATGTTTCACCGGTATCAACAGGAGAGCGGCGACCACTTGCATCGGGTTCACCTAATTTCATTTTACTGCAAACAAGTTGTTTTACTTTTCCCTGTGAACCTTTTACTTTTTTTGGTGCAGCCAGCCAGATGATTTTGCAACCATCCAGTTTGGCAATATTCAATTCAACATTCTGTGCAGGGTTTTTCTTCCTGTGTTCTGCGGTAGATCATCGTTACTTCTTTTGCACCTAAGCGTTTTGCCTGTGTGGCTGCATCAATGGCTGTCATTCCCATTCCGATCACTGCTACTTTATCACCAACAGGAATGGATGAATAACCTTTGTCTCTTAGATCATAAATAAAATTGATTGCATCTACCACACCTTCCAGTTTTTCTCCGGGAATATCCAATTGTCTTGCTACACCAACACCAATGCCGAGATAAACTGCATCAAATTCTTTTTTCAATTGAGCCAGTGTAATGTCTTTTCCCAGTTCCTGGTTATATTTTATTTCAATGCCACCAATTGAAGTGATATAATTCACTTCATCTTCGCAAAACTGTGGTGTTACTTTATATGCAGCAATACCATAAGTCATCAATCCACCACCTTTGCTTTCTTTTTCAAAAATGGTTACATCAATTCCTTCTCTTGATAAAACATGAGCACAACTTAATCCTGCAGGGCCGGCACCAACGATGGCAACTTTTTTACCCCACCCCTGAAGGGGCTTTTTTGCGTTCAAATAATTGCCAGTTTTTTTCCATTGCTTTTTCTGTAGAATATTGTTGCAGTCTTGCAATTTGAATCGGTTCTTCTTCCAATAAATTATAAACACAAGCTCCTTCGCATAATTTTTCTACCGGACAAACTTTTGAGCAACCTGCTCCCATAATATTTGAAACAAAAATGGTATGAGCAGAACCTTTTACATTATCCGTTGTGATCTGCTTAATGAATTTGGGAACATCAATACTGGTAGGACAACTTTTGGTACAGGGTGCATCATAACAAAACAAACAACGATTCGCTTCCACCACTGCTGCAGTTTTATTTTCAAACGGCGGATGAATGTCGGCGAAGTTTTGCTTCGTATTGTTCTTTAGTTAATCTGTTGTTTTGAATTGCCATTATTATTTTTTAATATTCTTGAATTTAGAATTATGAGTTATGAATTATGAATAATTTCGATTCATTCTTAATTCATAATTCTACATTCATAATTTATAGTTCAACAAGTTTCCCATAAGTTTCCGGTCTTCTGTCCCTGAAAAACTGCCAAACACTTCTTACTTCTTCAATCATATCCAGATCAAATTCTGCAATCAGTAATTCATCTTTATCTTCCTGATGCCTGTGCAAAAATTTGTCCTCTTGGATCAACGAAATAAGAAGAGCCATAAAATTTACCGAGGTTCCAGGGTTTTTCTGTTCCCACACGATTGATACAACCCATAAAATATCCATTGGCTGCTGCATGTGCCGGTTGTTCCAGTTTCCATAAATATTGTGATAAGCCAGCAACAGTTGCAGAAGGATTGTAAACGATCTCTGCTCCATTCAATCCCAAACATCTTGCACCATCAGGAAAATGACGATCATAACAAATGTAAACACCAACTTTTGCATACTTTGTTTGAAAAACAGGATAACCAAGATTGCCGGGTTTGAAGAAAAATTTTTCCCAGAAACCTGATGTATGCGGAATATGATTTTTTCTGATACTTGCCAAGATAAGTTCCATCAGCATCAATCACTGCTGCTGTATTATATAAAACACCGGCTTGTTCTTTTTCATAAATCGGAACAATCATCACCATATTATATTTCTTTGCATACTCCTGCATTCGTTCGGTTGTAGGACCGGGAACTGTTTCAGCAGTTTCATACCATGCTTTATCCTGTCCCGGGCAGAAATAAGGTGTATTAAAAATTTCCTGGAAACAAAGTATCTGCACACCTTGTTTGCCTGCTTCTTCAATAAATGGAATATGTTTTTGCACCATTGCTTCTTTGATTTCTGCAATAGTTCCTTCGCCTTCTGTTTTTGGAAGGGTCATTTGAATTAGTCCTGATTTAATTATTCTTGGCATGAGTATTAGTTTGATTTGTTTGAACTCGAATTATGCTAGTTTAATTGATATCATCACGGATTTTAGTTATTCACTGATCATCTGTTAATTTCATGAGTCTGGCATTGCTAATTAGTAATCTTCTAGATGCATTCATGAATATTTGCTCGTAGATGCCTTCTAGTCTGTCGTAGCATGATCTTTCTATAATGATTTAAATCATATTCACCTGTGATACTTTATTTCTCTTTATAAATTTTCCATATCCTTTATCAATATTGAACAATTGATTATTTTCAATCGCAACTTTGTCCTCTCAATAAAACTGTTTTTACTTTTCCTGTTACTTCCCAGCCTTCATAACCGGAGTAATCAACATTCATGTGATGTGTTTTTGCAGAAAGTGTATGTTTTTCATTCGGATCAAAGATTACAATATCTGCATCACTTCCCACAGCAATCGTTCCTTTTTGTGGAAACATTCCAAATATTTTTGCAGGATTGGTGCAGGCAACTTCCACATATTTATTCAATGTGATTTTTCCTTTATTCACTCCTTCGCTGTATAAAAATTCCATCCGGTTTTCAATGGCCGGATGTCCATTAGGTATTTTTGAAAAATCATCTTTGCCCATTAGTTTTTGTTCCCACTTAAAAGGACAATGATCTGTTGCAACAACCTGTACTAATCCCTGGTTAATACCTGCCCATAAAGTTTCCTGGTCTTTCTTTTCCCGCAGCGGAGGACTCATTACCCATTTGGCTCCTTCAAAATTTTTTTCATACAATGAAGCATCAAGAATCAAATATTGAATACAGGTTTCCACAAATACTTTCTGATTTCTTTTTGTTGCATTGCGAACAGCATTCAATGCACCTTCACAGGTAAGATGAACAATATAACCGGGACAACCGGTATAATAACTCATATCAACAAAACGTTCGCTGGCTTCTGCTTCTGTTATTTCCGGTTGTGATAAATAATGATAAAGAGGAGAAAGTTTTCCTTCGCCTCTATGTTTGTGCAACTAAGATAATCGATCATGTCGCCATTGGTTGCATGCACATTGATCAATCCACCGCATTTTTTTACTTCTTCCATCAAGCCAATCATCTGCCGGTCATCAATCATCAATGCTCCTTTGTATGCCATAAATGTTTTGAAAGAAGTAATGCCTTCTTTTTCAATAAAATCTTTAATTTCTTTTTTTGTATTCTCATTAAAATCTGTCACTGCCATGTGAAAACTATAATCACCAACACAATTATTCATCGCTTCTTCCTTTCCATTCTTCTAATGCAGCATGCAATGAATTGCCTTGTTTCTGTAAAATAAAATCAATCACCATTGTTGTGCCGCCAAACAAAGCAGCTCTTGTTCCGGTTTCATAATTATCGCTGGAGAAAGTTCCCATGAAAGGCATATCCAGATGCACATGCGGATCAATGCCGCCGGGAAAAACCAATTTGCCTGAAGCATCAATTTCTTTATCGGCTTTTACAGTCAGATTTTTTCCAATTGCCTTGATCGTTTCGCCTTCAATAAAAATATCAGCAACATAATCTGCATCAGCAGTAATAATTCTTCCGTTTTTAATTAAAATACTCATGATATTATTTTAATGTTGAATGACGAATGTTGAATGGCATTTTTCATTCAGCATTATCATCATATAAGATAATTTTTTCTTTTCATCAATATATATAAACAAATCCGCTTACAAAAAAACCAACAAACCAGGCATAATTATATAAGTGAGATATCCATTCTGGAAATGCATCGATGAAATCAACTTTGATCTGCAATAAAAAACCCGGCACGTTGGGAAGAATGCCAAGCAGTAAAGCAATAATTGCTTTTGCATTAAATCCATTGCTAAAACTATATTGTCCTTTATGACTATACAGATTCATCTACATTCAATTTTTGTTTCCGGATAAAATAATAATCAGCAATCATAATTCCGCCAACTGGTCCAAGCAAACTTGAATAAGCAATCAGCCAGGTAAAAATATATCCATTCGGATCAGCAATTAATTTCCATGGGAAATATCAAAATACCAATAATACCGGTGATATATCCACCAGTTCTGAAATTTATTTTCTGGTGGAGAAAGATTGGAAAAATCATTTGCAGGACTTACAATATTTGCTGCAATATTTGTTGCCAGTGTTGAAATGGTAACTGCAATCATCGCAAAAGTTACCATTATTTTACTATCAAATTTTCCGGCCAGTTTTACCGGATCCCATTCGGTGGCTTCCATAAATAATTGCACGTGGCTGATGTAACAACAACACCAATAAATGCAAACAATGTCATGGATGGAGGCAAGCCAATTGCCTGTCCTTTTATCTGTGCTTTTTGACTTTTTGCATATCGGGTAAAATCAGGAATATTCAATGAAAGTGTTGCCCAGAAACCAACCATCCGCGTCAATGCAGGAAAAAAGAATTTAAAGAAGGATGCGGTATCTGTAAATTTTGATGGTTGGTTTAATATCGGTCCTAAACCTTTTGCCGCACTGATTGCCCAGAAGAATAATGCCAATGCTGCAAGTGGAAGAAAGATTGCTTTAAACACCAATAGTTTCCTGATGCTTTCCACTCCAAGATAAACAATGAACATATTCAGCAACCAGAAAAGAAAAAAACAGATCATCGGTAAGTGTCTTGCGGAAATAATGTAGTGTTGTTAATTTCTGCCAATGAAGGATTCCATGCTCTTATCATATGATAAATGATTCATCCACCGATCCATGTTTGAATACCAAACCAGCCACAGGCAACAATGGCACGAAGCATGGCAGGAATATTAGCGCCTTTTGTTCCAAAACTTGCTCTTGCAAAAACAGGAAATGGAATTCCATATTTAGCACCGGCATGTCCGTTCAATATCATTGGAATTAAAACAATTGTATTACCGATAAAAATTGTGAGAATAGCCTGCCACCAGTTCATTCCACCATCGATCAGCGAACTTGCCAGCATATAAGTAGGAATGCATAAGACTCATACTGATCCAAAGAGCAGCATAGTTCCAGGTTCCCCATGTTCGTTTGTTTTGAGGAACAGGAGCGAGGTCTTCGTTGATAAAGCCCCATCGTCCCCCGAAACAGAAGCCTCCCTGCCCTCCAAAGGAGGGTTCTGTGTGTACGATAGATTGTAATTTTCTATGTCCATCCGTAAATTTTAATCTTTAGGGTTCTAAAGTCCCTCCTTTAGGAGGGATTTAGGGAGCGTATCCGCAATCTTTATCGCTTCACTGATTATCGCCAATCCTTCATCAATCTGTTCTTTTGTTACGATCAACGGTGGTGCAATAAAAATATAACTCCATCTTACAAAAGTGTACATGCCCAGTTCTTTGATCTTTGCTGCCACTTTATTCATCACAACCATTTCATCAGGCTTTGCATTGAAATGGAGCCATTGGTTCTTTTGTTTTTCTGTTTTTCACCAATTCAATACAACCCAATAAACCAGTATTTCTGAAATCACCAATACTTGGATGTTTTTGTTTTAATTTTTCTACCTGCTGATCCATATATTTTCCCATTGCAGCAGCATTTTCAATCAAATTATCATCTTCATAAATTTTCAATATTTCCAATGCTGCGGCACAACTAACCGGGTGAGCAGAATAGGTAAGACCCAATGGCAAGATAAGTATCATCATATTTTGCAGCAATTTTATCCGATACCATCAAACAACCAAAAGGAAGATAACCACAAGTAAGTCCTTTTGCCATTGCGATCATATCCGGAACTGATATCGTGATTCTGAAAACCAAACCATTTGCCTGTTCTGCCAAAACCACTCATCACTTCATCCATGATCAATAAAATGCCATGCTTGTTGCATATTTCTCTTACTGCTTTTAAATAACCTACAGGATATTTCAAACAACCAGATGAACCGGATTCGCCTTCCAATAAAATAGCAGCAATATTTTCAGGCCCTTCATAAGCAATCATTCTTTCCAATTGCTGCAACAGTTTCTTTCAATAAATTTTCTTCGCCATATTCCCAACGATATAAATATGGAAGATCGAAATGAACAAAATTGGGAGCCTGTTGTGAATCCACCGGCAATCTTCTCGTGGATCGCCACTTGCTGACATGGCTCCATTAGATGCAGCCATGATAAGATTGATAACGGCTAAGAATTTTATGACGGCCCGGTATAAAGCCTTGCCAACTTAATTGCATTTTCAATTGATGTCAGCGCCACCGAAAGTAAAGAAAGCTTTATTCAGATCACCGGGGCAGATCTCTGCCAATTTTTTTCCCAATTCACCACGAACTTTTGTAACACAACTTGGCGTTACATAAGCTCACTTCCTGCATTTGCTTCACCACTGCATCGGTCACACGCTGATCACCATGACCGATATTTACATTCATCAGTCCTGATGAAAAATCAATATAACGTTTGCCATCATAATCGTAGAGATAAACACCTTCGCCATATTTTACAGCAATCGGGTTTGTTCCTTTTTGTTTGCTCCAGGAAAATAAGGTGTAATCCTGGTTGTCATGAACAATGTCTTGCGTTTGTGAAACTTCTTTTATCATTATCTTATTTTTTATGTTATGAACTGTTGTGCTACTATCATCGTCTGTTGTGTCACACACTTCATCTTTCGGAATTCTATTCAGCTATTGCTAAAGATTAGTGCTTTGGTCATCAGCAGACGGTCCATAAATCGAGGGTACTTTTCCTCCTGCCATACGAACGTATACCGACAATTGTCCACGATGATGAACCTGGTCAAACAACATCATCATAGCAAAACGATCGGCAGCAAATGTTGTCCCTGCAAACTGAACTGTTTTGCTGAGATCAGCATCACTGAGTTTTTGTATCCGATCTATGACCGTGGTTGTCTCTGATTCAAAATCAGCAATGAGTTCGTCAAGCGATTCTTTTGAGTATTGTTGAAATGCGGAACGATCCACTGTTTCACCAAGAATGAATGAGCGCAACAAGTACATTTCAAATACAAAAGTTGCCATAAGTCGTTTGGCTGGTTGCGAACGTTCATGCGGCGCAAATTGCATCTGATCTTTCGGATAGGCACGCATTACTCTAAGCGTCGTTGCGAACTCTTTGCGAAATAAACTGATGAGGTCTTCTTTACCGATCATTTCTGCTGATTTTATTTTAATAAATTGTTTTAGTTTTTCAAATACATTTCTGATTTTGGTTTTATACTTATTACTCTTTTCACCATTCTGACCTTCTGCACTTCATTTATATGCAATGAAGTTATTTTTACAGTAACGGTCACCGGTTCTGTTGCTAACCCATTTGAAAAACAGAAATACAAAGTTCCTTTCCGGTTTTCCATCCGGGCATAATCATTCACTGCCGTTCCTTTTCTCATGTATTTGAACTGATCGCCTTTCATAAACAGATCCGCATTATCTCCTTCCACGATCCAATAATTGATCGGTTTGTCTGCAGCCAATTTTTTTAAATAGGATTCAGTGCCATATACCTGGGCAGCCAGCGGTCCGTAATTCTGAAATTTATCAGGAATGGGACCTTCAGCAACTTTCTTTGCGGCATCCTCATAAATTTTCTTCCCGGCATCATTTGTATAAATATAATAGCCCCATGCCACCGTGTTTTCAGGCAAAATAAAATTCATAACAGCTTTATTCCCGGTTGTCGTCGCAGCAGTCTGAACTTTGATAGACCTGTCTTGAAAATTTTCCATTATGGTATCGGTTCTGTCAATATAATTTTCCTGCTCATCAGTATAGATGGTATCATCTACCATATGAGTATAAACAGTGGTATTAAAATTCTGTGTGGCTTCACCGGCAGGAATACGCTGAATGCTGAATTTGCAAATCTTAGGAAAAACATTCGAGTTGGTAAAACGGAATTTATAGATACCCGTATTCACGATATCAAACGTTTTATTTTCTATTTTTTTGGTTTTATAATCCATGAATCTTGATGTGGAGGGCATTTCCATGATCTCTACTTCTTTCAATTCTTTTTTATTGGCTTCTTCAAAATTGAAAACAAGCTTATCACCTGCTGCAAAACCATAATAAAATATTTCTTCGCCAAACGGCCCGATCTTCAGGGTGCTTTCAGCCACTGTTACGGGTGTTTGGCCATAAATCCGGAATGTGGTGAACAATCCAATCGTTAGCATTACAAGAGAAAACTTTCTATTCATTTTTGAAAGCCTTTAAGTTTCTTAGGGTCGATTTTTCTTTCGGTATTTATTTTGTTGTCATCGCCTGTGCTACTATCATCGTCTATTGCGACGCTCCGTTCATCGTTCGGTAATTCGACTCAGCAATTTTCTGAACTTGGATTTGGGTGGATTTAAAGATTTAGAGGATTAGATTCAATTTCAATTTCATTTCCCTCATAATCCAATTAATCTACCCCAATCATGTTCAGACTAACTCATCCAATTCACTCCCGCTTCCGGATTCCATTTCGTTGTACTCTTCTTCAGTTTTGTCCAGAATTCAATTGAACTTTTTCCGGTAATATCACCAACACCAAACTTACTTTCATTCCATCCGCCAAAAGAAAAAGGTTCTCTTGGTACAGGCACACCTACATTCACACCGATCATTCCGGCACTGGCATGATCAATCACATATCTGGCCATTCCGCCATTTTGTGTAAACACAGATGCAGCATTGCCATAAGGATTTGCATTTTCAATTGCCAATGCTTCATCAACTGTATTTGTCCGCATGATGCTGATAACCGGTCCGAAAATTTCTTCTTTGGCAACAGACATATCCGGTTTTACATAATCAATCACTGTTGGACCAACATAAGTTCCGTTTTCTTTTCCTTCCACTTTTGCATTTCTTCCATCCACTAAAATTTTTGCTCCTTGTTGTTCTGCTTCGGTAATATATTTTTCAATTCTTTCTTTTGATTCTTTACTGATAACAGCTCCGAGATTTTTTCCCGGAACAATTTTCCTTGCTTCTTCACAAATTTTATCAATAATGTGATCAACATTCCCTACGCCAACCATTGCGCTGATGCTGCCATACAACGCTGACCGGCACAACCACTCATACTTGCTGCAACATTCTGTGCCGTCATATCAGGTTTTGCATCGGGCAATACCATCAAATGATTTTTTGCGCCACCTAATGCCAATGCTCTTTTATAATTATGAGTTGCTCTTTGATAAACAATTTTTGCCACTTTAGTTGAACCAACAAATGAAACAGCTTCAATACCGGGATGATCACAAATGGCTTCCACAATTTCGCTATCGCCATTTACAATATTAAAAACTCCATCAGGCAATCCGGCTTCTTTTAATAATTGAGCCAATCTTCCGCAACTCAGCGGAACTTTTTCAGAAGGTTTTAAGATCATACAATTTCCCAAAGCAATTGCATTCGGTATTGTCCAGTTAGGAACCATACTTGGAAAATTAAATGGAACAATAGAAGCAACAACACCTAGATGGTACATGTTCGGTTCTGCATTCAACACCTCTGCTTACTTCTAATACTTCACCGGTCACCAATTGCGGCAAGGAACAGGCAAATTCAGTCAATTCAATACTTTTTTCAATTTCAGCAATTGCTTCACTATAGGTTTTCCCATTTTCTTCCTGCACCAATTCTGCCAGCTCCTTCAGATTTTTTTCCAATAAATATTTATAACGGAAAAAAACCTGTACTCTTTCTTTGATCGGCGTTTTGCTCCATTTGGGAAAAGCAGCTTTGGCAGCTTTCACTGCTTCATCCAGATCTTTGGCTGTTGACATGGGAACTTTTGAAAGCAGGTTGCCATCAATTGGAGAAATGACATCAAGCGTTCTGAGTGAAGAAGCGTCAACAAATTTTCCGTTGATATAATTCTGAACAGGGAGTATTTCATATAGCAAGTTTGATGGCCCTTGGTAAATAATTAAATCTTCGATTAATAATATCTGCACAATTTTACGGAGTATTGTCATGCCGGGGTACGAGGTATCTCAAAGATTGATAATGATTGACTGTTGGAATTTCTGAGATTCCTCCTTCGTCGGAATGACAACACTCTGAATGGTTGAATTTTTTTTTTGTTCAGAGATGCCAGCTACAACTATAAAAATACTTAATTTAAGCAGGATTACAAGCTAAAGAACAGGATTTATGACTCCGGAAAGACAACAAAAACTCAGATTGGTATTGAGCAAAAGACAGAACGATATTACTATTGTTCTGGAAAATGTTTTTGACCCGCATAATATATCTGCAGTAATGAGAACCTGTGATGCTAGTAGGGGTACAGGATATTTATGTTCTGAACACAAAAATCCCAAGGCATAAAAAATGGGGAGCCAAAAGTTCATCCAGTGCAGCCAAATGGCTAACCATTCACCAGTATGAAAATGCAGAAGAATGTTTTTCGTCACTACGAAAATGCTATTCGACAATTTTAACGACACATTTGAGCAGTGATGCTGTAAGTTTACATGCAGTTGATTTTACCAAAAGCATCGCTCTTGTTTTTGGTAACGAACATGAAGGAGTGAGTGAGGAAATAAGGAAGCATGGCAGATGGAAATTTTGTGATACCACAGGTTGGGATCATCCGTTCGCTGAATATAAGTGTGGCCTGCGCTGTAACTTTATATGAAGCATTCCGGCAAAAGAATAATGCAGGACATTACGATCAAAACAAATTGGATGAGGTTAAAATGAAGAGTTTATTGGATGAGTGGGGGCTCAATGAAGACAATTAAAAATTAATAATGGGGCGAATATTTCTTATCGCAATATTTATATTATTTGCTACTGTTACAAATGCGCAGGAGATAAGAAAGATCAAGATCACTGACCTTGAAAAGACCATCCGGGAAAGTAAAACGCCGTTGATCGTAAATTTTTGGGCAACGTTTTGTAAACCCTGCATCGAAGAGATTCCTTATTTCGAAGAGTTGGCAAAGAAACACGGAGTAAGTCTTCTACTGGTAAGCCTGGACCTGGAAAAATCTTACCCGAAAGAAATCAGAGATTTTATAGCAAAGAAAAAATATTCGGCGCCGGTTCAATGGTTGGATGAATCCAACGCCGATTATTTTTGTCCCAAAGTGGATACCGCCTGGTCAGGAGCCATTCCTGCCAGTTTATTTATCAATAATAAGACCGGGTACCGGAAATTTTTTGAAGAACAGCTTTCAAAGGATAAGCTGGAAAAAGAAATCATGGCTATACTTTCTTCGGGAAACTAATTCATTCAATCCCCTCCATTTCATTTTCAGTTTCCTGTCTTGCTTTTGCAAGCAACTGAATGAAATAGACGGTGGCTACAATACTGACCAACGCAAGCACAACACCTAACGCACTTTTGTAATAAATGCTCCTTGCAAGGCTGTACCCAACCAGGCCAAGAAAACCGATAATTAATAAGCGGCTGAGAAGTGTGCGGAAGATCATAAGCGTATATTTTTGGATCAAGGAATAATAGGAACGATCCAAATTGTGATGCGGTAAAAAATGAATTCCACAATTTTTTGTAGACTTTTTATCCTTCATCTGTTTTTATGTCGGCCTCTGGTGATAGATTGACGAACCTGGAGTGAAAAACAAGTGTAATTATTATACCGATAATACAGCCGGCGAAAACAGCAATCACTCTTTGCAATGCTGTATCCCAGATATATTTCCCGTTCTCATGGATGGTGACGATAACTGCAGCAGCTAATGCAGAACGGGTTGCCGTTTCCAGTTTTGTAAAATAGCAGACAATGATCGTAATGACCACGGCGCCACTGACGGTTATTTCAGGCGAAACATGGAACAGCAAAAAGATGAGCCCCGCCGCTGCTCCGATCGAATTGGCTTTGATCCTGTTTGAAGCTAACGGAAGAGCGCCTTTTGCATCCGGCGATAGCACTAATATAATTGAGATCAGGCACCAGATATAATCATTGTAATGAAACAAATTTGCTAACAGAAAAGCGATCAACACTCCGGTGACGCATTTTGCAATATATATCAGGAGACGTTTCATGGTTTGGTTTTCGTTTCTGAGTTTAAGATAACCATAAAATAAAAAAATCCATCTGGAAGATGGATTTTTATTCTTGTCAGGATTTTTTATTCAGACATTCTTTTGATACCGCAGCCTACAGATCTGGTTTCTTTTACAGAAACATCTTTGCCTGCAATCATTTCATCAATTGCAATGGCCAGGTGCTTGCGGGTTACTTCTTCAGAACTGTTTGCATTGTTGTCAATGGCGCCATGATAAACCAGTTTCCCCTCTTTATTGAAAAGGAAACATTCGGGGGTTCTGTTGGCTCCAAATGCATTTGCCATTACTGAATTCTTATCAACTACATAATCCCAGGTATAATCATTCTGTTGGCCATATTGTTTCATATCATCAAACGAATCGCCATTATCCCTGTAAGCTTCATTGGAATTTAAAAGAATAACCCCGATCTGTTTATTCATGGCATATTTGCAAATTTCATTGGTACGGGGTTGATAGCCTCTAACCACCGGGCAGGTATTGCAACTGAACATTACTAAAAGGCCGTTCTTATTCATCTCATTTTTGAAAGAAACTTCTTTTCCATCAATACTTTTCATCTTTAAACCGGGATTAGGGAGCGGGGAACCGATCGGCAAAGGAACTTCAAGCGGTTTTAGCGCCAGCATCGCAACAGCTATTACCGGCAATGCGGCAATCAGAATCTTTTTCATGGTCTTTAATTTTACAGAACAAAGTTTAAGAAATTAAGCCGGATTTTCGTCACCGCTCTTTAAGTTTTTATTCCGGTCATTAGCAATTTTTTGCAGAGCGGTTATACTGACATTTAATTCAAAACCAACCAATAATACCAAAGAATTAAAATAGATCAGCGCCATTACGATCAGTATTGTGCCGATGGACCCATAGAACTGGTTATAATGAGCAAAATGGTTGACCCAATAAGAAAATAAAAAAGTGCAAAGGAGCATCAGGACGGAAGCAAGAATGGACCCGGGGTTGATCAATCTCCATTTTTTATGCACGGCAGGTGCATGCCGGTAAATGTACGAGATGCAGGCAAAGAAAAGGAATACTATAACGATCCAGCGGATACCATTAATAATATTACGGACCTCACTGTTTTTTACACCAAAATATTTCAGTACAGCCCCCCGTGCTGACAGAAAAAGAACTGAAACGAAAACTAAAATGAAGATAATTAAAGTCAGCCGCAGTGCAACAATACGTTTTTGGAAACCGGTTCTTTTTACGAACCCCGGATAATTTTTATTAAATGATCTCATAATGCCGGATATAGCATTGGAGGAAAAATAAATTGAAAGAATAAAGCCAAGCGAGAGTAAACCCGTTCGTGGTTTACTGATAAAATCATGAAGAAAACTGATCATAGGCGAATTATGTTCCTGGCCGGGAATGATATCCCTTATCAGGCTGTACAATGCATATTCAAATTGTTTGGAAATAGGCAGGTAGGGGATAAGGGTAAATAAAAAAATAATGGCGGGAGGAATAGCCATCACAAAATTAAAAGCAATAGCAGCGGCTCTCTCTTTCATCCCGATTGTCCGGATTTGTTGAATAAAAAACTCGATTACATCATATAAAGGGATACGATGAAAACCCGGTAGCGAAATGTGCTTGCTTTTATCAACCAGGAACCTGACAGGAGCCGAATTGATGATGAAATCCTTTAGCCGAATGAAGAATGACTTGATCATTTTTTATTTGCAGAATCGAGTTTGTTCAATGCTTGCTGGTATGCTTTGGCGTTTTTCAGGTGTTCACTCAGGCTGCTGCCGAACACACTGCTCCCGTCAAAATTACTATTAGCCACAAAATACAAATAACTGGTTTTTGGAGCATTCAGAACAGCATCTATTGTTTCAACAGATGCTGTACAGATCGGACCGGGAGGCAGACCTTTGTTGATATAGGTATTGTAAGGCGATTGGACGGTAAGATAATTACTATAGATTCTTTTTAGTTTGAAGTCCTTTAAAGCAAACTTTATAGTTGGATCAGCCTGCAAGGGCATACCGATCTTTAGCCGGTTGAGATAAACGCTTGCAATATTGAATTTGTCATTTTTCAGATTAGTTTCTTCCTCGATGATGGAAGCAAGTATGGAAACCTGCACGGGAGTCAGGTGCAGGCTATCGGCTTCCTTTCTTTTCGTTCGGTTGTCCAGAAATTTTTATAAGCAGCGTAAAAGTTCTGAAATATTTTTTTCGGGGTTGTATTCCATTTGACGGAATAAGTATAAGGCATCACTACGGTCATCATCGTATTTGTATCTAGGTCCGTAAAACTTTAACCGAATCAGGGTTATTCATAAAATTGATCATCTGTAATGAATCGCACTCAAAAGATGCCCCAATCTTTTTAGCAAGATCTTCTTTCGTTCTTATTTTAATGATCACAAGGTTTACCGGGGATTGAACGCCATTTTTCAGCATTCTTATAAATGAAAAAAGACTCATTCGCTTATTGATCTTATACCGGCCGGGTTTTATAATCTTATAATGTAAAATTTTTGATGCCATATCAAACCATAGAGTGGAGGAAAGAAATTTTTTATTCAGGAGTTCTTCTTTCACTTCTTTATATGAAGAACCTGATTTGATATAAAAGAAGTCTCCCTGAGAAGTCGAAACTGACGGGCCAAAGAATTTCCAGATCAGAAAAAGGACTATCAGAATTAAAACCAGGGATGCTCTCAGGAAGATTTTCTTTATTCTTCATATGGATTGACAAATTAAATAAAAAACCCCGTCGGTTATGACAGGGTTGTAAACAATCTTCAATAAATTTTAATGTTGGCTAATCCGGTTATTTGGGTAGCCTGATTAACCGGGAACTGTGTGGTGTTGCTGTTATTGATGGGTTGAGTATTTAAGGGGGCCGTATTGCCTACTTTTTGAGTCTCATCAGGCTGACCCGCTGATGTTTTTGAAATAAAAAAAGTGGAAAGAAGGCAAAGCACTGCAACAACGCCAGCAAATATCCAGGTACCTTTTTCCAATACATCGGTTGTTTGTTTTACACCCATGAACTGGTTACTGAAACCAGCGATATTTCCGGCCAATCCGCCTCCTTTTGGATTTTGGATCAGCACTATTAATGTCAGAATCTGCACAAGCCAGTAAAATCAGGATCACAAATAGAAAAGTCATATCAAGATCAGGTTCTTTAGTTGTTCAATTTTGGCTGCAAAATAAGAACTTTTAGAGGGATTGAGCAAACCTAATTTGATATATATTTCAATAGCTTTTTCGAGCATTGCCCTGTTTTTCCCAAACTTCTGCCATAGCTTCTGTTACTACATCCCGGTCCTCGATGGAATGTGCTGCCAATTGCTCTACTTTTTGTTCCAGGTTATTATCAACGTGTTTTACTAATTTCAGATGTGGGGAAATGTTTTGAGCACTTTCAACCATTCAGTAAAACTTTTTAATTGTTGCCCAAATTTGTCCTTTGGTTTTTCTTCTACTTTGAATTTAATTCCCTGCGATGCGAAATAGTCAACGGTATGATAAGGTTCAAAAATTAATTCCTCTTTTATGGTTTCGGTGTTTCGCCAATTCTAATGAGGAGATTTCAGGAAGAGGTTTTTGTTCTTCGTTTATAGCTTCAGAAGATTCTATTGTAGTTGCTTCAGTTTCTTGTTCTTCAATTACCGCAACGTTGCTTTTCCTGGTTCACTTAATAAATGATCGAAGCCAAAGAGGGTTTTGAAAAAATAATGAAGCTTTTTGTAATCTGATCTTTGTATTTGTCCGGATCTGCTGTTTTCAATTTTGCTGTAAAGTAATAATTGCATTCCGGAGGAATAAGGATATTGTTCCGCAAGTTGTTGCAATTCCTGTACAACTGCATTCAGCTGAAGGTTTCTTTTTTAAAACTGATTGCACCAACTGATCAATCTTTGCATTCATGACTGCAAGTTAAGAATAGACTACCATTGAGAAAAAAGCTGATTGAAAATATCATCCGTCAATGACCGAATCATTTCATCACCCAGGCTGATTCAGCCTGTTGAGGGATTGAGATGCCGGAAATTCAAAACTTCGGCTGACATCATATTCCTTAGTCTTATCATTTTGATGATCATTAAGGGTAATATGAACGTCTACTGTAATCCGGTTATTGGCTTCTTTTTGTCCTGAGATCGCAGAAGTGCTGAACGAGTAATCGCTCACATAACCACTGATCTCCCAATCAGCATTATCGGCATTGGTTTGGGTAAGCCTTGTCTGGCTCACGATCTTTTGACGCAAGTTTATCAGTAAGCTGCGGACTTAATTGCGGATTGACATAAGTAGCTTTATTCTCAAATGTAATTTACTTTCACAGTTTTGATGTCTATGGGAATGGAAACATCGTGAAATTTGTAAATGTTGCAACTGCTCAGAAAAGTTAAAAGTAACCCGGAAAAGCCGTGATAGGTATAAATATTTTTCGGTTGAATCTCATTTAATGTTTTTCTTCTCCAAATTATCTTTATCTATTCTTCAATATCATATTCTTTCAATTTCCGGTATAATGTTCTTTCACTGATACCAAGATCAAGAGCCGCATCTTTTCTTTTGCCTTTGTGTTTTTTCAGTGCTTTTATGATCAGTTCTTTTTCTTTATCCATGATGTTCAGGCTTTCTTCCACTTCCTCATGATCCTGAATGTCGTTGTTCATTCCAATACGTCATAGGAACTGATTGACATAGGTTGCGTTGCAGATTGAACGATCAACTGCTGATTGCTGTTTCATGGCCTCTCAATTCTTTCAGTTCATTGATCAAGGACTGGTTTTGTGATACCATATTCCGGATTCTGCAACACTTCAAGGAACATTCTTTTCAATTCTGTTACATCTTTCTTCATATCGAAGAAAAGCTTGTACAGAATTTCCCTTTCGTTAGAAAATTCCTGTGGGCTTCCATTCTGCATTTGCCAAATACCGGCAAACGGTTGTTGGAATAAGGTTGTAAAAATTTATTCAAGTTCTTTTGCCGTCATATTTTTATCCTGTGAAAGAACTGAAATCTGTTCTGCAATATTCTTCAATTCCCGCACATTACCCGGCCAGGGATAATTTATTAACAGGTTTTTTGCTTCTTCATCCAATTGCACAGAAGCAGTTTTATATTTATCAGCAAAATCAGCAGCAAATTTTCGGAAAAGCAAATGAATATCTTCTTTGCGGTCATGCAAAGCCGGTACACGAATAGGAACAGTGCTTAAACGATAATACAAATCTTCACGGAATTTTCCCTGTTGTACCAATTGAAGCAGATCTTTATTGGTAGCTGCAATGACCCTTACATCAGTTTTCTGCACTTTGGAAGAACCTACACGATAAATTCACCGGTTTCCAATACACGAAGCAATCTTGCCTGTGTTCCCAATGGCAATTCACCGATCTCATCTAAGAAAATTGTTCCGCCATTTACCGTTTCAAAATATCCTTTTCGTGCATCAACAGCACCGGTAAAAGAACCTTTTTCATGACCGAATAATTCAGAATCAATCGTTCCTTCGGGTATAGCGCCGCAGTTCACAGCAATAAAAGGATTATGTTTTCTGTGCAGATAAGTGAATGAATGATCTGATGAAAAAGCTTCTTTACCTACACCACTTTCTCCCATGATCAGAACAGTAAGATCAGTATTGGCTACCTGTACCGCTACCTGCAATGCATAATTAAGTGCACGGAGAGTTGCCGATAATTCCAAAACGATTTTTTATACTTTGAATTTCCATGTATTCTGATCTACTGCCAAAAGTACAAATTGGCAATTCATTAATTTTACAGATCTACTGGTAGATTACATGATTGTTCCCAATAAAGTTGCCTGTGTACAATCATTTACTTTTACATTAACATAATCACCTTTCTTTAAGTTCATAATTTTCTTTTGGAAAAACGATCACTTTATTTTGCTGAATTTCTTCCCATCCAATCATCATCACTTTTTTTACTGTTACCTTCAATTAAAACCTTAAATGTTTTACCAATATCTTTTTTATTGCTTTCCAGTGATAACTTGTTTTGCATTTCCACTATTTCCTGTAATCTTCTTTTCTTTACTTCTTCCGGTACATCATCTTTATATCTTCTTTGTGCCAGTGTGCCCGGTCGTTCACTGTAAAAAAACATATAACTCATATCATACCGGCTATATTCCATAATGCTCAAGGTGTCCTGGTGATCTTCTTCTGTTTCAGTACAAAAACCAGCAATAATATCAGAACTGATACCGCAATCAGGAATAATTTCCCGGATGCGATCGACTTTTGCCATATACCATTCCCTTGTATAAGTACGGTTCATCAGTTGCAATATTCTTGTTGAACCGCTTTGTACAGGAAGATGAATGTATTTGCAAATATTTTCATACTTCGCCATAGTATGCAACACTTCATCCGTAATATCTTTTGGATGTGAAGTAGAAAAACGAACCCTGAAGTCAGGGGAGATATTAAGCAACTTTTTCCAAGAAGTCTTGCAAAAGTTATTAGTTTCATCCTTTTGCTTCATCAACGAAATAATAGCTATCTACATTTTGTCCGAGCAAGGTTACTTCCTTATATCCCTTTTCAAATAAATCCTTGCATTCTTTAATAATGGAATCAGCATCACGGCTTCTTTCTCTTCCTCTTGTAAAAGGAACCACACAAAAAGAACACATATTATTACAGCCACGCATGATACTTACAAATGCAGTCACTCCATTGCTGTCTAGCCGGACAGGTGAAATATCTGCATAAGTTTCATCACGGCTCAATAAAACATTCACTGCTTTTTGTCCACCTTCTGCTTCTTCAACCAATGCCAGGTAATGTTCTGTAAGCATCAGGTCCAACAACCATATCCACTAATTTTTCTTCTTCTAGGAATTTTGATTTCAATCGTTCGGCCATGCAGCCTAGTACACCGACCAGCATTCCTGGCTTTTTGGTCTTTTAATTTTTTGAATTCAGTAAGGCGTTTGCGAACTGTTTGTTCCGCTTTTTCCCGGATAGAACAGGTATTGATAAAAATAAGATCAGCTTCTTCAACATTTCTGGTGGCGCCAAATCCTTCTTTATTTAAAATAGAAGCTACGATTTCGCTATCGGCAAAATTCATCTGGCAGCCATAACTTTCGATATAGAATTTTTTTTATAGACATTCGGATCGTCTGATAAAGGGGCAAATGCTTCACCTTGACTGACTTTCATCCTGTACTTTATCTGTCACGTAAGTCAAGCATTCCAAAGTAAATTAGAGAGGCAAAGATAAGAAAAGCTATTGTTCGTGACAGGTTGGCAGAAATTAAGGTAATAGAATATTATTTTATCACTAAAAAAAGAAGCTGTATTTTTCTGAAAACTAACTGTTATGGATACCAATAAAAGTTCATTCCGCACTATTTTATCAATTGCAATCATTGTTGCTTTTTTCCTGCCCTGGTTTAAGTTTGGAGGTGGTAGCGCCCTTGATATTGTATTGGCAAAAACTCCACGAGACGAAACTGCAACCAGCATTGTTCGTTATTCTTTCCTGTTAATCCCATTATTTGCATTGTTTGTTTTGATCCGTTCAATCAGCAAACAATCTTCAAGCTTTTTTTTAAGGGTGCTTCCGTTTTTAGTGACGGCTATTTTAACTGCATTATTTATAGCCGGTATTAAATATCAAGGTGGAACTAATGAAGAACTGAGAGGATGGTTCAGTATACTGGGTTATGGCTATTTCATCAATGTGATCGCTTCTTTGTTATTAGTTTTTGTCTAAAGGCCGAAAGTTATATCTCATTTCTTTTGTGAATTCGAAACCTCTTTCGATGAAAAGTGTTTTGAGCGGAAGACGGGACTCGAACCCGCTACCTACAGCTTGGGAAGCTGTCGCTCTACCAGGTGAGCTACTTCCGCGTTTTTCCGGAAGCTTTCGTCTCGCCTTAGGCGAGACTACTTCCGCTTTTCTGTTTACAATTTACGAAACGGGTTTTTTAAATGAAATTTTTTTAATCAGCCAGCTATCTTTAACAGGAATCAATCCAGTTTTTTTCTAATTCTTCTTTTGTCTGTACCAGGTTATTAAAGTAAAAGTGTTTCGCCGATAAAACCGTTATCAACTGCATATTGTAGTTGACTCATTGGAATCAATTGTACTTTATCTTTTTCAATAAATGCCAGGGTTGTTCTGTCAAACATATTTACTACAAATCGTTTTTCAATTTCTTTTATCATTCTCACGGAGCTGTCAGTACTGCAACCACTGACCCCGGTTGCTTTTTCATCTGCCATAAGAATAATGAATTGTCCAAAGAATAAATAAGCTGCGCCTTTTACTTTCGCTGCCATGGCTTGTCCAATCATTAACAAACTCATTCAACATTTCTTCGATTTCAAATGCTTCGTTTATTGAAAACAAACGATTATTTTGATAAATCCAAACTCTTGAATCAGGAGAAAAATCCTTAGTGGAGTAAATGTTTATAATCTAAAGTTCATGATGCAAAGTTAATCCATTGATGCGGCAATCAATTCCGCAATATCCATCACTTTTACGATTCTCTTCTTTTTCCGCATTCTTTACACCGTCAGTAAGCATAGTATTACAAAAAGGACAAGCGGATGCAATGATATCGAAGCATTTGTTTCAAGAGCTTCATCTGCTCTTTCAAAATTGACACGGAGTTGTCCCTTTTTCTTCTTCTTTGAACATTTGCGCCCCACCTGCTCCGCAACATAATCCATTACTGCGGCAACGTTTCATTTCCACCAGTTCTGCATCCAATGCTTCCAGCACTTTTCTTGGCGCTTCATAAATATGATTGGCACGGCCGAGATAACAACTGTCATGATAAGTAATACGTTTTCCTTTGAAAGAACCACCTTCTTTTAATTTTATTTTTCCTTCATCAATCAATTGTTGCAAAAAAACCGTATGATGGATCACTTCATAATGACCGCCTAATTCAGGATACTCATTTTTCAGCGTATTGAAACAATGCGGACAGGCAGTGACAATCTTTTTGATGCCATAATTATTCAGGATCTGGATATTCTGGTAAGCCATCATCTGGAACATGAATTCATTTCCCGCACGGCGAACGGGATCGCCGGTACACATTTCTTCCTTCCCAAGTATAGCATATTTGATTCCAACTTTATTTAATATCGAAGCAAATGCTCGGGTGATCTTCTGTGCTCGCTGATCAAAACTGCCAGCGCAGCCTACCCAGAATAAAACTTCAGGTGTTTCTCCGTTTGCAAAAAATTCTGCGGCTGTTTTAATTGTCATTAATTAAGAAAAAAATTGTATGCAATAATACGAATAAAAAAGCGGTGACTTTATGACTTATTAAAACCAGGATGTCCAGGTGGCTATTATTATAGCGGCAATGATCAAGAATAATGCAGTTACACCCAGTGTTAACCATCCAATAATTTTAGCAGTATGAGCTTTTTTATCCGAATGATCTTGTTTATAGGCAGACGAACCCAGCGCAATGGCTAGAATCGCAGCAACAATAGATCCCAGGATTATGTATGGAACAAAAAGGCCTAACACCAATAATCCCAGACCGATCAGGGCAATGGTAAGCGCAGTATTTCCGGGCATTCTGTTTTCAGTGGTTCGGTGTTTGATTTGATGTTTTAACAGGAGAAATCCGATTTTTTCTTTTAAAGTCAATTTTCTTCCGGATAGTTGTTCCAGTTCTTTCATTTTCAGCGAAGCGATTCTGGTATATATTTTTTCATTTAAAAAGGGTTTGCCATTAGGAGAAATTATAAGTGATGTAGTTGAAGAAAAAGCAATCATAGAAAAGAATAAGGTCGCAATGGTTGTAACAATTATTTTTTGCATCATTATATAGATTTAATTTAAATTTAATTCCTTTCATATAAATTGCCAAATAACATATTCAATATCTATTTTTGTTAATCAACCATGCGGATAAAACAATTTTTTCAACGCCTGACCAATTGGGAGCTCTGGAATTTCTATGTATTGTATTTCCCCATTGGTTTTATATGGGTATGGTATTGTATCAAAAGTAGGTCCGTATGGTTCTTCAGTTCTTCCAATCCCACTATTACATTCGGCGGTTTTGAAGGTGAAAGCAAAAGAGAGATGTATGATCAGTTGCCACCGGGCTCTTTCCCAAAAACCATTTACATTCTGCATGATCTTCCTTTTGAAGAAGTGAAGAAAAAAACATTTTGCGAAGCCCGGTTTAGTTATCCTTTTATAGTAAAGCCTGATGTGGGCATGAAAGGTATTTTGTTTCGCAAAATTGAAAACGAAGACCAGTTTCAAAAATATCATAGCCGTATTCCTGTAGAGTATATCGTTCAGGACCTTGTAGAAATGCCGGTGGAAGTAAGTGTGTTTTATTATCGTCATCCGACTGAAATGAAAGGAACTATCAGCGGGTTTATTGAAAAAGAGTTGCTGGAAGTTTATGGTGATGGCAAAAGCAATTTATGGGAATTGATCCTGAAACATCCCAGGGCAAAATTCCGGTTGGAGGAAATGAGACATCGGCACGAGCATCGCCTGGATCGTGTATTGAACCCCGGGCAGCATTTTTATTTATCTTATGCCGGTAATCACAACCGCGGGGCAAGGTTCATTAACCTGCACGATCAAATCGACGAACGATTGCTGGCAGTCTTCGACAGTATCAGCCATTATACTGATAAATTTTATTATGGCCGTTATGACATTAAATGCACTTCACTTGAGGATCTCAAATCAGGAAAAAATTTTTCTATTCTTGAATACAATGGTTGTGGGGCTGAGCCGAACCATATCTATGATACTAACATGAGTATCTGGCAAGCTTACCGGGAAATATTGAAACATTGGAAAGTTCTTTACGAGATCAGCAAATACAATCACAAAAACGGTACACCTTACTGGTCTTTTTCAAAAGGAAGGAATTACCTGCGCCAGGCAAAACGCCATTTCCGGATGCTGGGAAAATTTGATTGACCCGTAATTTTTTGATTCAGTAATTTTATTTATTGAAATGAAAACGCAATGAGTGCTGATGAAAAATTCCTGCTGATCCGGAACTATGATCTCTGGTGTCATCTGAGCGATGAGGAATATGATGAATTGAATATCGCTCATCATTTTATTGAAGCCAAAAAAGGGGACTACATCTACTTTGATTCCCATCATCTCAACAAATTATATTTTGTAAAAGACGGATACATCAAGATCGGTTATATTGATGAAAACGGGAATGAGATCATTAAAGAGATCATAAAGGAAGGAGAAATATTCGGACAGTTTGCGCTGGAACGAAATAACCTGAATGGAGAGTTTGCAAAAGCATATAAAAGAGATGTGAGCCTTTGCGCTTTTTCTATTGAGGATTTTGAAAAATTATTGAAGAAGCGTCCGGACCTTGCCATCAAATACAGCAAGCAAGTCGGAGAAAAACTCCGTCGGGCTGAGTTTCGCCTGATCACGATGCTGAATAAAGATGTTCGTTCCCGGCTGTTGGCATTTTTTTATCACTTGACCATTATGGATGGTTATGATGGTACAACGACTTCCTGGATGTTGGAAAATTTTCTGACACATGATGATATCGGAAAGCTTATCGGCAGTTCACGCCAGACGGTGACTACTTTCATTAATCAATTAGAGCAAGAGGGGCTGATCAAAATAAGCAGGAAAAAAATAATGATCCCTGATGTAAAAAAACTACAGCAACTCGTAGTGGTTACCTGATCAATTTTTTTGATTTTATACAGCGGTTTTCAATTCTCTTATTTCGTATTTTCGTCAGATATGCCTCCGATAGTACGTATATTTTTTACCGGGATGCTGGTGAGTTTTATCGGTTCACTTCCATTAGGAACATTGAATGTTGCCGCCATGCAGATCTCCATTTCAGATGGCATCAGTCAGGCCATGCTTTTTTCATTTGGGTCATTGTTGGTTGAGATCATTTATGTAAGGATATCGTTAGTAGCTATTGACTGGATACGCAAACAGGATAAAATATTACGAATACTGGAGTGGGTTACTTTAATTATCGTCTTGGCGCTGGCTCTTTCCAGTTTTTATGCGGCGATGCACCCAAAGACAGGAAAGAATATTGTGCTCAGCAGCGCCTTACCCAAATTTGTATTAGGTGTTGTGATGTGCGCCGTAAATCCGGTACAAATCCCTTTCTGGTTTGGATGGAGCACTGTGCTGTTTACAAAAAAAATATTATTACCGAAACACAGTCATTACAATTCTTATATTGTAGGAATTGGATTGGGAACTTTTGCAGGAAATTGTGTTTTTATTTTCGGAGGTCAGTTGATGGTGGAAAAACTAAATGCAAACCAGAATATTTTAAGCTGGGTCATTGGAGGTATTTTTGCTTTGACGGCAGTTATTCAGTTGATCAGGATAATTACGAAAAAAGATCCTGTCACTCAAATGCAACATCCGGAAGATGTAACTCATGGCCTTGATAAGAAAATTTTAAATTAAAATCAACTATATGGCAATCAAAGACGCTTTTATCGCAGAATTGAAACATGAATCATCATTAACCAAAAAAATGCTGGAAAGAGTTCCGCTTGATAACAAAGACTGGAAGCCACACGAAAAATCTATGACGATTGGAAGATTATCTACTCATATCGCTCAGGTACCACATTGGATTTCTGATATTATTCATATCCCTGATTATGATTTTGCTGCACGGCCTTATCTTTCCAATACTGCTTCATCTCAGCAAGAGTTGATAGATATCTTTCAAAAATATCTGGACGGTGCTATTACTGACCTGGAAAATGCATCGGATGAATTAATGAATCATACATGGACAATTCGCAGAGGTGACCAGGTATTTAATCAATTAGTAAATAAAGTCGCAATTCGTGGATGGGGCTTTAGTCATTTGATCCATCACCGGGGGCAATTGTCGGTGTATTTACGTTTATTGGATATTCCTGTTCCCGGAATGTATGGGCCAAGCGCCGATGAAAAAATGTGATTATAATTAAACATGGCACGATTCAAAACCGTGTCATGCTTTTCTTAAAATAAAATAATGACGACAACCAACCAATTGAACCGATCACTCGGATTGAAGCTTGTCATTGTTGTAGTGATCGGCAATATCATCGGTTCCGGTGTTTATAAGAAAGTGGCGCCGATGGCCGACGTTTTGCATTCTTCAGGTTGGGTTCTTATTTGCTGGGTGCTGGGTGGTATTATCAGTTTGTTTGGCGCATTGAGTAATGCAGAAGTAGCAGGACTGCTTGCTAATACAGGAGGGGAATATGTATATTATCAAAAGATATACAACAAATTTTTTGCTTTTCTTTTTGGCTGGTCCTTGTTTGCTGTAATACAAACTGCTGCTATTTCGGCCCTGGCATATGTGTTTGCACAATCCTTGAATAGCATTCTTCATTTGCCTCCTTTGCTTGCCTCTCTCAGCGATTTTAATATACTTGGAGTTTTTTATCCATTCCAGGATTTTAATATTAAAGCAACGGCAATTGTTCTTATTATTTTACTTACCTGGATCAATAGCCGGGGAATAAAAGCCGGAGCCGGAGTAAGCACAACAGTACTATTGTTGGTATTCGGCGGAATTCTTCTCATCATTGGATTTGGATTGAGCAGCTCACATGCTGATATCACCCGTGCCTTTCAATTGAAAACAATAGATAGTTCTACTGTTAGCTTCAGTGCAATATTCACGGCCATGTTAGCAGCATTTTGGGGTTACCAGGGTTGGGCAGCCGTAGGGTATATAGGAGGGGAGATCAAAGAAGCAAATCGAAATATTCCAAAAGGAATTGCTATTGGTGTATTTGCCATTATTGTTTTATACTTATTGATCAATGCGACTTATTTATCCCTGATGCCGGTTCATGATATAGTTGCCATCAATAGATCAGGAAACCAGATCGCAGCCGTAGAAGCTGTTCGTGTTTTCTGGGGAACCAATGGCGCACTTTTCATTTCTGTATTGATAGCATTAACAACTTTGGGATGCACCAATGCAACAATATTGACCAGTTGCCGTATTTATTATGCAATGGCAAAAGAAGGGATGTTCTTTTCCAAAGTTTCCAAACTTAACAACAAACAGGTGCCATCCAATTCAATGTTATTCCAGGGAGTTTGGGCATGTCTGCTAGTATTATCAGGGACATTCGATCAATTGACTGATATGATCATTTTTGCAGTATTCATTTATTATGGTGCTACTACGCTTGGCGTTTTTATTTTAAGAAAAAAAATGCCCCAAGCACCAAGGCCTTATAAAGTCTGGGGTTATCCCATCGTTCCTGCAATTGTAATTTTATTCAGCGCCGCACTTTTCATCAATACAATTTATTCCAGGCCAAGAGAAGCTGCTATTGGGATGGCTTTGATGCTGACAGGTGTACCAATGTGGTACTGGTTCAATCGCCGACTTAAATATCAACAACAGTCAAAAACATAAATCTTCCCCTTGCCGATTAAGCAGGGTGAGCAATATCAGTTCCTGGATGCATTTGATTATTTAATTTTAAATAAAATTCAGGGCATGAAAATATTCCTGCGGCGGTTATGGCTTCCCCTGTTGATTTTGCATATAGTTATTTTGATTGGTGTAGCAGGGTATATGATCATTGAAGATTACACTTTTCTTGAGGCCCTGTATATGACTACTATTGCTATTACAACAGTCGGGTTTCGTGAAGTGAAGACGCTGAATTCCGGGGGACAAATATTTACAATTATTCTATTGATCATCAGCTGGACCTCGCTGGTGTTTATTCTGTCCCGGCTGACTCAATTTATAATTAGCGGTGAGATCAATCAATATTTTAAAAACAGAAAGCTTATGCGTGAAATTGATAAACTAAAAAACCATGTCGTCATTTGCGGCTTTGGCCGCAATGGCAGACAAGCGGCCAGAACATTACAAATGCACAACGTAGATTTTGTTGTAATTGATAAAAATCCTGACACGCTGAAGGAGTATATGAAAGATCATTCTGAAGTCTTGTTCATGCACGGCGATAGTACAGATGACGAAAATCTTCGCAAAGCCGGTATCGAGAGAGCGAAGGCTCTTATCAGTGCGTTACCGGCTGATGCCGATAATGTTTTTATTGTTTTATCTGCCCGGACATTGAATCCCGGTATCAGGATTATCAGCCGGGCAAGTGACAGCAGTACTATGCCTAAACTAAAAAAAGCAGGAGCCGACAGCATTATACTTCCTGACAAGATCGGCGGGACTCATATGGCAACTTTGGTTTCCAAACCGGATGTAATTGAATTTATTGATTATTTATCCGGTGAAGAAGGAGAAAGTATCAATGTAGAGTCCGTTCCTTATGATGAATTACCAGACAACGTAAAAAACAAACCCTTGCATGATGTAATGAACTGGAAAAAAACAGGAGTGAATTGCATCGGGATAAAAAACGAAGGGAAGTTTGTGATCAATCCCCCCGATGATACAATAATATCAAAAGGAATGAAAGTGATTGTACTGGGTACGAGGGTCCAGATAGATAGTATGAGAAAGAATTTAGGTAACTGATTTTATTTTTATTCATTCTTGCGTTTTATCATTCACTGTTATTACATTCGAAGGATAGAAGATGTCCCGGCTAAAAATTTTCATCAGAAACGATATCCCATTGATATGCCAGGGGCTACTACAACTCCTTGATGACTTGCTTTAGACTGTTCGTCAGGATTCAATCTAAGGTCATAACCCAAAGAAACAAATGGCGTAAAGACACCGCCTCTGCCAAAGTCCTGTGAAGTATAATGATAGCCTGTTTCAAGGTAGGGAGTGAATAGTGTGTATTTTTCTCCGTTCTTATTTTTGCCGAATGTAAATGAAGTTCTTACTCCACCAAAAAGATTACCACTTATTCCATAACTTAATCCATAGTGATAGCCTGCATAAAGACCCAATCCCTTGCTTCTTTCAATATTTTTTTCCTTGCCCTGTGAGGAAAAAGTGTATGTGATTCCAAGGCTCCAACTGCTTTTGTTGCTATACACTTCATACCTGGGGCCCAGGCTATTCACATTATAATTTTTCCCGAAGCCGTGTTGATATTCTCCGGTAAGTTCCCATGGATTTTGAGACCAACCGGCTGTACCAATTATAAAACAGCTAATTAAAACTGCAACTGATGTTTTCATAAATAAATTTTTTTACAGAAAATGGAATTAAATAAAGTACAGAAATTTCTTTTAAAATATTCCTGATTTTCATCAGTTGCTATTGCTTAAAAAAAAATTGCCCTTCTTGATTACAACTTCTTCAGCTTTTTTCCCACCTGAAGCTTCTGTTAAATGATTGAACTTTTTCTAACTGACTCACCGAATCAAAACCGATAACCCATTGAAATGCCCGGAATAAACCGGCTGCCTTCATCTTCCTGCAACGAATTGTTTTCTTTGGTCAGTTTGATGCTGTATCCATAGGCGATTGATGGAGTAGTGAAGACATGATTTCCGAACAGGAACTGGTAACCGCCTTCAAAGGTTGGCATGAAGGAAGTGCCATTTGCTTTTTCTTTACCGGAAAAATTTTGGAATAAGAAAGTAGCACGGAATCCTAAAAAAGCATTGCCATTACCACTGTTATTATAACTGAAGCCGCGGCGAAAGCCCACATAAAATCCAATGCCCTTGTATTCCGAATACGTTTTTTTAGAAGAAAAATTGTAACTAAGCCCGATGCCCCAGCTGTTTTTATTACTGAAGCCTTCATAACGGCCACCGATCATATTATCATTTGCACCTTTGCCGAATGCATGTTGGGCTTCACCACCTAATTCAGTTTGAGAAAAACCAATTATACTAAAAAAGAAAGAACCTATTATAAATGTGATGAGCTTGTACATAAAAATGTATTTGAATGAAAGAATAAATATTCATCCAAAATACAATTTTTCTCTTTCAGTAAAATAAAACCGACCCGAATATTAATAAAAAGCCGGCTTGTAATTCCCTGCTTGAATATACAAGCCGGCTGCCCAAAGGTTAAAGATCAATCGCTTTTGCAACTGCAAGCGTATCAAAACAACTGCGGTGATGCACTATTTTGCCATGATCATTGAATTCAAAAATATGACACCAGAGGCTCGACACCGGTTTTTTATTTTTGCGAACCGTGCCTTTTTGATTGCCTATGGCAACTACCATGTTCCCGTTTTCATACAATTGCTCCACGATCATTTCTTTCGGCTCAATAGTTTCATTCATTTTTTCAAAAAACTTTTTAGCATCATCAACGCCATGATAAATTCCGGAATAAGAGATCGGTTTATCTCCCATTATTTCCAGTACTACATCTTTATCAAGCTGTTTTAAAATAAAAGGAATATCATTCCTCTTAAATGCATCATACATCTGCCGCACCTGCTGCGTGTGCTGAACTAATACTTCCATACAAGAATGTTTTTAAGTTAAAAAAAATATTTCCGACCGTTTTCACAGGTAGATATTATGCTTTATCCGGATAGCATCTATCTGAGTTTGCGTTTCACAACTTGTTTTAGGCGTGGCTTTCCCTAAGCAGTTAAAGATTTGGGAGAGTAGAACAGAAACGGATCAAAAACGAGTAAATAAATGATTGTTTGAAGTGTTATGATAAAATTACAACGATTAATGTACAATGATTGTCATTAACAAATAATTTTTTGCACTGTGCAAAAATAAGCAATGAGAAACATGAATGATTATTACTATGCCTCTGTTGCCCATTTATCTCTTTCATCCGGAGCTAAATTTCCAGGGAGCAAAATTATTTTCCACATTGCTGAACATGGCTGTCCATTCCTGCGGTGAATTGCTTTCTTCCATTACCAAATAACGACGAAGTTGCAAAATAATATCAAGCGGGCTGATACTGACCGGGCATTCCTGCACACAGGCATTGCAGGTAGTACAGGCACGAAGTTCTTCTACAGAAATATAATCATGCAATAAAGATTTGCCATCATCTTTAAATTCGCCGTTCTTATTAATGTTTTTTCCGATCGCTTCCAGCCGGTCACGGGTATCCATCATGATTTTTCTTGGCGATAATAATTTTCCGGTTTGATTAGCAGGACAGGCTGCAGAACATCTTCCGCATTCGGTACAACTATATGCATCCAGTAAATTTTTCCAGCTCAGATCAAAAATATCTTTTGCGCCGAATTTTTTTGATGCTGGTTCCTTCACCTGTTGGAGCCAACTCCGGTTGCATTGCATACAACACTTCTTTTTGAATCTCTGGCATATTTTCCATTTTTCCCATTGGTTCCAGCCTTGCATAATATGCATTGGGAAAAGCAAGTATAATATGCAGGTGTTTGGAATAAGGCAGGTAATTCAAAAAAGCAAAGATGCCGATAATATGCAACCACCAGCAGAATCGTTCTGTAACAATCAGTGAAGAAGTAGAAGATGCCGTTCAATAAATGAAGTACAGCGAACCTGTGATCCAAAAATTTCCGGTGATATGATAATGTTCTGCTCCTCTTGATTGCAAAACCTGGTCGGCTGTATTCATTGTAAGAAACAAAGTCATCAGGATGATTTCCGTGATCAGAATATAATTGGCATCGCTGCGTGGCCAGCCATCAAGGTCTTTGCTGATAAAACGTTTTAGTTTGATAATATTTCTGCGGATAAGAAATACAACACAACCTGATAATAACCAATACAGCAAGTATTTCAAAGCATCGATCAATAACTGATACAAACTGCCCAATGGCCGGCGCAAACATCCGATGTTTTCCCAGTAATGCCATCCAGTACGATTTCCAGAACTTCAATATTGATAATGATAAAACCGGCATAAACAAAAAAGTGCAGGACAGCCACCAGTGGATTACGAAACATTTTCTTTTGTCCGAATGCCAGCAGTAAAACATTTCTCCAGCGTTGCGCTTTATTGTCGCTGATAGTTTCATCTCGTCCCAGAAGAATATTGCGGCGGATCTCTTTTACTTTTTTTGCAAAAAGCCAGATAGCAACGCCGCTGAGAAGAATAAATAAAATTTGTTGAACAATTTGCATAGCGCTGGATTGGATTTGCTAATTTACGGCTTGTTACGACTAACAGGATTTATTAACAGTTTAATCAGGTATGGCATACATTCGGTAAATGTAAAATTCATGGCTTCAGAAAAAAAATTATATTCTTATCAAAAGAAGTTGCTGAAAAAAAACTTCGCCGCATGGCGCTGGAGATAATTGAAAATAATCCCGATGAAAAAGAAATTATTCTTGCCGGCATCCGGGAAAGTGGGAGTGTGGTGGCGAAATGTATTCAGCAAATGCTGGCTGAATTTTCTTCTGTTAAAACAGAGCTGATTACTATTCAAACTGGATAAAAAGAAACCAGTGAAAGTTGTCAGCTTGAGCAAAAAAATGGATTTTGATGATAAAGTTATCATCGTAATTGATGATGTGGCTAACAGCGGAAGAACTTTACTATATGCATTAAAACCATTTCTTGAGTTTCATCCGAAAAAAATTCAAACATTGGTTTTAGTGGAAAGAAGTCATAATTCTTTTCCTGTTCGTCCGGATTATGTTGGCCTTTCCATTTCCACTACTTTGCAGGAACATATTATTGTGGAAGTGGACAAGGAGAAAGTGTTGGGGGCTTATTTGAAATAGTCGTGAGTGATGAGTCTTGAGTCGGGATATCTCAAAAATAAATTGCATACATTCTGAATTTTCCTTTTGAATCTATCATCAATGCCGGAGCCGGACATTTAAAAGCATTCAATCCGCTGAATATTGTTTTTAAAAATTTACTCTTCGTTTTAATTTTTGTGAAATCAATATCAGGAGCTAAATAAAATTGCCTGATCCTCGGAATATCCCTGCGATCAAAAATAATATTCCCATTTGCATCTTTAGCTGTATTTTCAAAACCACCGAACATTCCATCAGCGCCATAACCCAATGAGACATTTAACCACGATGGCAAATTGCTTTTTGGGAAAAATGATTTCAGATTAGCGCTGAACCAATAGGTCTGTGCGTTATAATCTTTCAGCATTCTTTCGTACCAACTGCTTCCGAAAAGATCATCGCTGCGTTGTTCCAATGAAGGATCGCCATAATTTTTTCGATGAAAAGAAAATTTATATTGAATGCGCTGTTCATGCCAGCCGAGTTGCTGACTGATGAAAAGTCCTGAACCAAAAATGTTTGCTGTTATATCGCCCCAGCTCCAGCCCCATTGAGAGGAATGCCCGTCGAGAAATTCAATAACGGTGAGATAGGCAGTGCCACTGAGTCCGCCGATCCAGGTTGCTTTTTCATCATTCAAACCGGCCCATTTCCACATAGCAGCAGATAATCTACCGGTGTTGTATGCCGTCCATGCATGGCCAAACTTATCTACCTGCAGCCATTCGTTATCATCATTGAATGTATGAAAAGAACTATGCGGATAATTTTTATACCAGGTATTGCTTAAGATGACAAGTGATGAGCCGTAGCCAACTACATTGACGCTGCCGATAATCCATTGCCTATTTTTCTTTTCTTTTTTTGTTAATGAAGTAGAAGGAGTCCAAATAGGATCACGAAAACTCCCTTTTAGATCAACAAGATTTTTAGTTGAATCTTGAGAAAAAGAGGAATGGTATAACAATAAGGCAAACGAAATGCAAACAATTTTTTTTACATCTGAAAAAGATCGCACGGCATTTATTTTTTTAAACGACTGGTTTTTATTTTGGGATTTCGTTTGGTGTGAAATACAGCATACACTATGACGATGTTCCGGGATAATTTATATAAAATAACATACGGAAATTTTTGCATGGCAGCTTGCCTTACCTGGCGATAAATCTTTTTATAAGATGCAGGATTACTCCTGATCTTTTCAAGTGCAATATTCAGGTGAGTAATAAAAAGATCGCCCAAATTTTCTTTTTGCTGATCGTACCATTTTACCGCAAGTGTCACATCTTCTCTTGCTTCATCAGAAAGTTCAATGGAAAAATTCATTTCTTACGGTTTAAAAGGCTGGCCTTTACCTCCTCCCATGAATAGGTTTTGCTTTTCCCGGATTGATGATTTGCCAGTCTTCTGTCTAATTCTTTTTGTTGAGCAGGAGTTAGATCATATTCGCCATTTGTTTCCATTTGCTTTTCAAGAATAGTGTAAACGGCTTTTAGTAAATTCTCATCTTCGATTTTATCAATGGCTTTGTGAATATTATTTTTTAGTCGCAGGGTAGTCATATTGAATATATTTGTTGCTAAATTACTAAAAATCTTTGCTGCTTTGTAATCTAAGCTAACTTAGCGAAGTTATTTTTAAAATATTATTTTAAACAATGGATACAGCAATACAAGCAAAAGTAAATGCATGGCTGAATGGAAATTTTGACCAGGCTACCAAAGATGAGATAATTCGTTTGCAAAAAGAGAACCCTGATGAACTGGCGGATGCTTTTTATAGAAACCTTGAATTTGGTACCGGTGGTCTTCGTGGCATTATGGGTGTGGGCACTAACCGGATGAATAAATATACGGTGGGAATGGCCACACAGGGATATGCCAATTACCTGAAACAATGTTTTCCCGATGAGAAGTAAAAGTGGCCATTGCACATGATAGCCGTAATAACAGCCGCTTCTTTGCAGAAACCACTGCCAATGTTTTTGCAGCCAATGGTATAAAAGTTTTTTTGTTTGAAGATCTGCGTCCGACGCCGGAATTATCATTTGCCATTCGTCATTTGAAATGCCAGGGTGGTGTGGTTTGTACAGCTTCGCATAATCCAAAAGAATATAATGGTTATAAAGCTTATTGGGATGATGGCTGCACAATTGGTGCCGCCTCATGATAAAAATGTGATTAAAGAAGTGGAAAAGATCGCTTCTGTGGATGATGTAAAATGGAGTGGTGGTGAAGAGAATATTCACGATCATCGGAAAAGAAATGGATGAAGCATATATGGAGATGGTAAAAGGATTGAGTGTGTATCCGGAAGTGATCGCAAAGCATAAAGACCTGAAAATTGTTTATACGCCGATACATGGTACAGGAATAACGCTGGTGCCGCAGGTATTGAAACAGTTTGGATTTACACAATGTTCATATCGTGAAAGAACAAAGTAAGCCGGATGGAAATTTCCCAACGGTTGTTTATCCCAATCCTGAAGAAAGTGAAGCGATGAGTTTTGGATTGAAAAAAGCGAAAGAACTGGATGCAGATATTTTACTGCGGTACTGATCCGGATGCTGACCGTGTTGGCATTGGTGTAAAAGATAATCATGGTGAATGGGTGCTGATGAATGGCAACCAAACCGCAGTGCTGGCATTTAATTATATGATTGAAGCAAGAAAAACAAAAGGTATTGCACAGCCGAATGATATGGTGATCACAACCATTGTTACGACACCGAATGATCAATGGTATTGCTGAAAAAAATGGAGTGGCCTGTTATAATGTACTGACCGGTTTTAAATGGATCGCCGAAATGATCCGTGAAAAAGAAGGAAAAGAAAATTATGTCATCGGTGGTGAAGAAAGTTTTGGCTTGATGATCGGTGATAAGATAAGAGATAAGGATGCTGTAAGCGCTGTGGCATTGCTTTGTGAAATGGCAGCGTATGAAAAAGAAAAAGGAAGAAGCCTTGTTTGAAAAAATGATTGACCTCTATGTGGAATATGGATTTTATAAAGAACACCTGATTTCTATTACCAAAAAAGGAATGGACGGACAGCAACAGATAGCTGCGATGATGGAAGCTATACAGGAAGAACCCGCCGAAATCAATTAATGGATTCAGAGGTGGTGCAATTGCTGGATTATGAATTACAAAAAGGAAAGAACCTGAAAACAGGAGAGGAGTGGACAATTGAATTGCCGAAATCAAATGTGCTGCAATTTATATTAGCAGATGGAAGCAAGATTTCTGCAAGGCCATGTGGTACAGAGCCAAAGATCAAATTTTATTTCAGTGTAAATACTAAACTGAACAGTGCTGCAGAATTTGATAAAGTGAATAAGGAATTGGATGAAAAGATCAAAGCAATGATTGCGGATATGAAGTTGTAGGGGGGCTTCTCAGCTATTAAATTAACAGCAATCGTTGATTGTGTTATTCGAAATCTTTTGAATGGTTTATAAATTCTCCTTTTTCATCAAATAGATATGCTCTATTACCCTTCTTAATATCATTCAAAATGCTTCGTTTGTTTTTAATTTTGCCAATTCTGTCTTTACAGTAATAATACAAAAGGTCCCCAAGACTTACTAGCTCAAGTTCTTTGTCGACTAGTTCTAATTTTTTGGGAATTTTAGCCTTAATGTAGTATTTCCCTGCTTTAAATTCAGAAAAATAAATGGGCCTATTTTTAAGATGTAGGTTAATATATGTATAATGGCAAAATACTTCTATAAGCTGAAATGGAGTTAGAGGGCCTTTTATTTTGTTCATATAATCAGAGAAAAAATTGTTAGCAATACATGAGTCGTCAAGAATACAAACAATAGAAAATTCATCCATTCTGAGCATAATACTTTTACCAAGTTTATTATCTATAAAATCAAAGTTGTCAAAACCGCTATGCTTGATTGTAGGTAAGATGAAAACTGAACCTAGCACCTTTGCATTTACTATGGCTTTTGTAAAATGTTTTCTTATGACACAATGAATATGGAACATGTCCGACCAATCATATGTATCACTTATTTTCTCGTTGCTTTTCCTTTTATCTAAATGCCATCTAAAGTCTTTATCTTTTAAATGACACTTAAAGAAAATTAACATCATCCACTTAAATAGAAGAGGTAAATATTTTTGATCGGTTTCTAATTTTTTACAAATTTCGGAATAAGATAACTTTAATAAGTCACTTACTGGCTTTTCGATTTGTTTTGAGAGTTCAGAATTACATTCTTCACAGCATGAGATTTTATATCTGCCATATTTGAAAGTTGCTCGATTTGATAAAGTGATTTCTTTATTATGTAATTTGTACTTTGTCAATAGCCAATCTGGTAATACATGTTCGTCGTTAAATTTTTTAGACCCTCTTTTTGCTCCACAAATAAAACAATCATCACCTTTTACGATATTGTTATAGAAATCTTGAAGACCGTAGAGAATGATTTTTCCTTCAGAATTATATATTGAATGTTTCAATGGTGACATTAAAGTTGTCGTCAACATTTAAATTAGTCTCTTATTTTATTCTACTAAGAAACATCATTAGTTTAGCTCATCACACCTACAAACAAAATTAGAACAACCCCTTTTAGAACAAAATCAACTGCCATGAAACGCCATACTTGTCAGAAACCCAGGCAAATTTTTTACTGAAGCCATACTCGCCAAGCGGCATCATCACGGAACCGCCTTCGGTAAATGTTTTGTATAATGAATTTATTTCTTCTTCATTCTCGCAATTAACAGCAATAGATATAGCAGGGTTAAAAGAGAACTTGTGATCACCGGGTCCATCAGAGATCAGATATTCCTGTCCGGAAATAGTAAATAGCGCATGTGTGATCATTCCTTCTTTATAGCCCGGTTGTTCCGGCGTCATGTATTTAATGTCTTTGATCTCTGAATTTTTAAACAATGAAGTGTAAAGCTTGGCAGCTTCCAATGCTTTTCCGCATTGGTCGCCTGTAAATAGGAGGAAAGTGTGTGTTTTTTGCATGGATCTTATTTTAATCTGTTAAGCAATAAGCAAAATTAAAATAAATGATTGCCGATATGAAATTAAGAGCTTTTCAATTTCGGAATGATCATTGGTACTTTCTGCTGGTATTCTTTATAATCGTCTCCAAATTCAGCGATCAGTTTCTTTTCTTCAAAAGGGATAGCGATCAATGTATAAATAGTAATGATACTTACTGCAACAAGGTTTGTTAGAAAAGGAAAGAGAACGAACAATCCCCAGATAAAAACAAAAGTGCCGAGATACAAAGGATGGCGGATATAATTATGAATACCGCTGATATGCAATTCGGTTTTTTGTGTTGCCATTTCCGGGTTCATCCACAGAAAACCACTTTCCTGTTTGAAATATTTGGCAATGCAGATGCCCATGATCAACACTCCGATTAATGTGATAGTACTGCCGGCGATTTTTGTAATACTATTCGGAACGAAAATAAGCGACGAAGTAAAAGAGAACTGATAGAGGAGGATCAGCGCCAATGTCACTACTGCAAAGAGGTTATAAAAAAGACGGTAATAACGATAGTTTTTCCCAAAAAGAATTTTAATTCTTTCTTTAAAAGATGTGGCTGCCATGATGCTATGCAGCAGGCAATACAAAATCCAAAGAGATCCGACGATGACGATCTTATTCATGGCAGGATAAAGTTAGTAGTTTGTCATAGTTTCTTTGTTGGATAACGGAGTAGCGAAACCTATCTTTGGCAACATTTATGAGACCAACCGAAGATACTTACCGTCACAAAGGACTGCGAAAAAAATTGACAGACGGCATCCGTACCAAAGGAATTACAGACGAACGTGTATTGAATGCCATTAGCAATATTCCCCGCCATTTTTTTCTGGATTCTGCATTTGATGAAGCAGCTTACGAGGACCGGGCATTTCCTATTGGTGAAGGACAAACCATTTCGCAGCCCTACACCGTGGCTTATCAAACTCAATTACTCGAAGTAAAAAATTTTGATAAAGTGTTGGAGATCGGAACAGGCAGCGCTTACCAGGCTTGTGTGTTGGCAGAAATGGGAGCACAGGTATATACGATCGAACGTCAAAAAAAATTATTTGAGACCAACAAAACTTTTCAATTCATCAAAAAATATCCTTCTATCAAATTTTTTTATGGTGACGGCTATGAAGGCTTGCCCACTTTTGCTCCCTTTGATAAAATAATTATTACAGCAGCCGCTCCTGAGATTCCTCAAAAGTTAATTGACCAATTAAAACCCGGCGGCATGATGGTGCTACCACTTGGAACCGGCGAAGTGCAACGCATGATGCGAATCAGCAAACTCGAGAACGAAGCTTTGAAAGAAGAGGTCTTCGATCATTTTTCATTTGTGCCGATGGTGGAGGGGAAGAAATAGTCGGGAGTCAGGAGTCAGGAGTTCGCTGCATGAACTTATCAGGGTTGTTTATCATATACCATATAAGTTTTCCCACTTCGTTATTTAATGACGTCAATTCTTCGTATTGTTGATTAGAAATGTAGTTGCATGCCAAAGCAAAGTCAAGCCAGACTTGTGTTTCATTATTTTCAGTTTCGCAGTCATTCAATTTGGATAGGAAATAATCTTTGTATCGTCTTCTTCTATATGCTTCGGAAAGATTAACACATACTGACCTGGATGATCTTCTTATCTGATCTGTTAAGCTATATTTTTCTTCCAGAGGGAATTTTTTTGTGATTTCAAATATTTTCATTGCAAGCTCGAATCCCTTTTCATAAGCGAGTAATTTTTTATAATCTCCCATAGGTAAGTTTAATGATAAAGATATTACTTCTTTAAAAGTTCCTTACTCCAGACTCCCGACTAACGACTCCCGACTCACTACACAAACTGCTCCAGCAATTGAATTCTCTTTTGTATCGGAGGATGTGTATCGAATAAACCGCTAAAGAAATTTTTATTTTCTTTTTGAGGATTTTCAATGAATAATTGTGCTACATCGCTGCTATGAACGGCTTCGATGAGTGGGTCGCCATCTATCTTTTTCAAAGCACTCGCCAATGCATAAGGCTTCTTGGTCATTTCCGCTGAACCGGCATCGGCGAGGTATTCTCTTTTTCGGGAAATGCCGAAGCGAAGAAAAATGGAAATGAAATAACAAACTGCAGTGACGGCAATTGCTATAAGAATAATATAACCTCCGTCTTTTTTTCTTCCACCACCAGTAAACCGGAGACTTCTGAGTGCCAGTTGCGCCAGGAAAGCGAATATGCCTACAAAGATGATCGAGATGATCAGCAATCTTGTATCACGATTCCTGATATGTGTCAATTCATGACCGATCACTCCTTCCAATTCATCGTCATTCAGTTTTTCAATAATACCTTTTGACAAAGTGATGGCATAAGATTTCTGATCAATACCGCTGGCAAAAGCGTTGAGCGAGTCATCATCAATGATGTAAATCTTTGGGGTGGGCATGCCTAATTGAATGCATAAATTCTCTACGAGATTATACACCCGCATATTGTCTTTTCGTTCCAATGGTTGGGCATCTGTAGCCATGCGAATGAAAGCTGCATGACTGGTATATGCGATCAGGAACCAAATGGAAACACCAATAAGAATAAAAGGTAAGCCGGAAAAGAATACCCCTGACACACTTGTTTTGGAACCTACATCATATTCATCAGGATAATAATAATTGTTTGCCGAGTTCTGATGTTGCACAATAAAGAATAAAATAAAGAAATACATTCCCAACAGTAATGCCGGAAATGCAACCAGCAATAAAAATGAATACCGGTTGTTACGACTGATCTGTGTCTGAATACCGACATATTGCATAACTAAATCTGAGATGCTAAATCGTAAATCTAAAATTGAATTTTAGGAGGTTCTTCCATTTCCTTGCGGCCATCTGTGCCGAGGTCAAATAATACTTCACGTTGGAAACCGAAATTTCTTGCGATCATATTACCGGGAAATGATTCCACTGCATTGTTATATTCTGTAGTGGCGCCGTTGAAAAATCTTCTGGCTGCTGCCAGTTTGTTTTCAATATCGCTCAATTCATTCTGCAATTGCAAAAAATTCTGATTGGCTTTCAGATCCGGGTAAGCTTCTACCGCTACTTTTAATCCCTGTAAGGCATTACCAAGCTGCTGTTCAGCCGCAATTTTATCATTGATCGATTGTGCTCCCATTGCTGCTGAACGGGCTTCTGTGATCTTAGTGAGCAATTCTCTTTCGTGAGTGGCATATCCTTTTACAGTATCTACAATTTGAGGAACCAGGTCATGTCTTTGACGAAGCTGTACATCAATATCAGCAAATGCATTTTGGCGGTGGTTACGAAGACGAACCAGCCCGTTATATATGCTTACCACCCAGAGTACGATGAAGAGAATGATTATAACTACTACTATTACTGCTACCATAATTGAAGATTTAAATTAGGATTGAAATTACGGAAAAAGAAAATACCCACTCTGAAAGAATGAATCATAACCCGGATATACCCGACGCAATTCTTACTTTGCAATCCGTAATATTGCAAGCAGGGATAAAACAAAAATCGATTATCAAATCATTAATTTTCTTGCCTGTTCTGCTTTATTTGCTGACATAAATGCTGCGATCTCTAGACCTACAGCAATAAGAAAGATGACCCATGGGAGTATGAGTGCCCATGCAGGTAGCCCTCCCAATGCACCCATTGCTACCACCAACAGAATAAGCATGATCACAATGACTACACCTGATACAATTGCAGCGACATAAGGTTGAGTAGCTGCGAGCAAACCCATTCCGAGGAAAATAATTGTTACTATTAAGGATAAGGCAATAGTTCCACCTGCACCACCAGCGATGATTACAGGTAATGAGTTGCCTAAAAAATATATAACTGCAATCCCTAAAAGATAGTTGCGTGTCTTTAAAGCCTCGGCTTTAAAAATACGGGCTTGCGCTTCTTTATCATTATTAAAAAGGTTCGTTGTGTTTTGTTGCGGAGGCGGGGGAGGAGGAGGATTCATAATAAATAGTTTTGGGAACTAAATATAATGAATTTAGTTATTCATAAGCCAGATGATAGTCTCCTTCCGCCTGGATACTACCTGGTATAAAACAAAATCGCAACCTAAGGGGCTTGTATTAAACTCTTTGCCTTGTGTCGTTTTAATATGCTATAAATTTTGCAGAATGATTTTTTCCAGCTGTTTTGCTGGAACAACGCCAGCTTGCCGCCATAATATCTCTCCATTTTTGAAAAGGATCAATGTGGGTACGCCCTGTATATTGTAAACACTGGATACTAATGGACTTTCATCCACATCTACCTTGAGGATGGTTACTTTTTCACCCATTGATGTTTTCAACTCTTCTAAGATAGGTTTCATCATTTTGCAAGGGCCGCACCACTCTGCAGAAAAATCCACCAATACCGGCTTATCTGACCGGATGATCTCTGAAAATGTTTTTTGTTTTTCTGTTGTTTCCATTATTACACTCCTTTTATTTCTTCGTACCCGGTTTTTACCGGATCAGTTTTTTGAGTTATTGAATTATTGTTTGAACCAGGTTCGTAATTATTGTTGTTGATATAGCAGTTACCCGCTGCACATCCGAATGCGAATAGACCCATAGCTGCGAAATATGCACCGAATAAAACTCCCATCCATTGATGGATCGGGATGGACTGAACGATGACAGAGATGCCCAGGATAAGATAAACTATCCTGATCCAGTTCCATCTGCTTGTGATCCTTTGTTTGATCGTATTCATTTTAGCGTAATTTATTTTGCAGGCTCATCCATCCTCCGCCGTTATAGACCTCGTTGAATCCACGGGATCTTAAAATATTTTTTGCAGCGGAGCTGCGCATGCCGGAAGCACAACAGGTGATCACGGGCTTGTCTTTTTTCAATTTGGTCAATTGATTACCGAGATTGTTTAACGGCACATTGACTGAACCTTTTATATGACCGCTCTGAAATTCCTGTCGGGTTCTTACATCTACGATCTGTGCACCGCTTTGCAACAATGCTTTATAATCTGTTTTAGGTCCTGCTCCGAATATTCTTTTTAATAATTGAATCATAGTTTTTACAATTTTAATTAAAGCTTACATCTAACCAACTGCCTCCATTTGCGCAATCAATGCCCAGCCTTTTAAGATACATTGCAGCTTGTGCACTCCGGTTGCCACTGGCGCAGCAGAGTACAACAGGAGATTGCATTTTTTTGATCTCTGATAAGCGATGGGGAATTTCATGCAATGGGATATTGATACTTCCTGCCACATGACCTCCGGCAAATTCGTGCATCGTTCTTACGTCTATGATGGTTTTCTTTTGATTCATTCTTCTGTGTTTTTATTTTTTTGAATGATTTGTTTCTTTTTTAAATAAGCTGAAAAATAATCCTCCCATTGCAGCTCCATACAAAGTGCTGTTGAGCGGCCTGGAAGTAATAGGGCAGGTGCCCGATGCACACCCTACGTAATGATAATAAAGGTATCCGCCCACTGCACCTGCAATTAAACCAATAAATAAGAGTTTGTTTTTAATAAAAAAGCTCATTAGTGAAAAGTTTTAACTGCATCACTGAGGTCATACACTTTAGTTACTCCGTCAAATTTTGAATGAATGATGCTGCTTCCTGCAGCGCTTCGGAAACCGGCAGCGCAATGCACCACAATAGGTTTATCTTTTGGTATCTCATTGATTCGTTCCCTTAATTCATATAAAGGAATATTTATGGAATTCTTAAATATTTTTTTTTCTTCTACCTCTTCAGGATTGCGGATATCAAGAATAGTAAATGCGTTGTGATCTTTTTTCAATTCTTCCGAATCGAAATACTCCATGGTCTCTGTTCCGAGGTTCCCGGAGATAGCCAATTTGATCTGCTGTTCATAACCGATCTTGGCAATGCGGGAAATCAACAGATCCAATTTTTGCTCATTATCCGCAATGAGGTAAAACGGCTCACCAGGATTCACAAGACTTCCCAACCAGGTTTCAAAAGACCGGTCTCTCATAAGATTGATCGCATTCTTCAAATGCCCTTTTTTGAATGCTGACTGGTGTCTTGTATCAATGACAGTGACCGAAGTATCTGTTTTTTCAATAGATGTTGCAATGGCTCTTTTGACTTTCAAAATGCTTTTTGCAAAATCTTCAGCTCCTTTTTTATTGACGCCAACGTCAAACGGAAAATACTTTGGAACATAAGGCTGACCAGACAACAATTCTTTTACAAATTTTTCTTCAGTCATTTTCCGAAGACTCCAGTTGGAATTTTTTTCTGCGCCAATTGTACTCCGGTTCTGTTCGCCTAGACCCTTGCCACACAAGCTTCCGGCTCCATGAGCGGGATATACTTCCACTTCATCAGGAAGGGTCATTAGTTTTTCACGAAGTGAATGATACATTTGTCTTGCCAATTCTGTTCTTGCTACAGTAATGGCTCCGGCTTTTTCTCTCAGGTCAGGACGGCCGCAATCTCCAATAAATAAAGTGTCACCGGTGAATACAGCTTTTTCTTTTCCATTTTCATCCAGCGCTACAATGCTGATGCTATCGGGAGAATGTCCCGGTGTGTTCAATGCTTTGAGAGTGATATGTCCTAATACGATTGCATCTCCTTCGTCAAAAGTCTGGTGTGGGTATTCGGCTCCCAGTAATTTGCTTACGTAGATTGTAGCACCGGTATGATGATAGATCTCCAAATGGCTGCTCACAAAATCTGCATGCGGATGTGTTTCTATTACAGCAGTGATCTTTGCATGATGTTGTGTAGCGAAATCATAATAGGGTTGCGGGTCACGGGCCGGATCTACCAGCGCTATCTCATCTTTACTTAGGATCGCATAGGAGTAATGTGCTAAGTTTTTATCCTCAAACTGTTTTATTTGCATAATTCTTTTTTTGCTTGCTGAATGGATATTTAAAATACAACCACAAAAGTAAAAAGGATTCGGGAGCCCAACGGCTACTTTTGTTACATTCAATTTGTTGACTTTTTAGCCTTGGTAGAAATTCCCAATATGGCCCATATAGGGCAAAAATTGATCAAGGCTGTCAATAAAAAAATTCCACCAACTGCTAAAAGAATAATACCGGTAGTTCCGGAAATTACTTTAGTGAAATACAGTACAGCAATGATGATCGCCAGGAGGATTCTTATAATTCTATCTGCAGAGCTTACATTCGATTTCATGATGTTTGAGTTTTTAAGTGATTAAATTATTTCAAACACAAAATTCAAACATCAATCTTCCCTGCACGGTTACTTATGTTACATAACCGTGATTTTGTTTCTACCCAGTTTTACAAGTCCTTCGTCTTCCATTTGCTTCAACAAGCGAGACACTACTACACGGGCAGTACCTAATTCATTTGCTAATTGTTCATGAGTTACATATAAAGTCTTTGCTCCGCTGACTTCAGATTTTTTTTGGATGAAATTGAGCAACCGTTCATCCATTTTTTTAAAAGCAACAGCATTCACTACATCCAGTAATTCTTCAAACCGTTTATGATAAAGCCTGAAAATATAATCCAGCCATTCAGGATATTCTTTGATAAGCTCACTTACTTTATCTACCGGGATAAAAAGGACTTCGGTTTCTTCTTCCGCTATTGCTTTCACTTTGCTGGTATCATGGTGTAGGCCACCCAGGAACGACATGATACAGCTTTCGCCGGATTTGATATAATATAATAGTATCTCTCTTCCTTCTTCATCAGTACGGAGCACTTTTACACTGCCGCTAATGATGATCGGTATGGCCCGGATATAAGCATTTTCATTCAGGATTGGCTGGCCTTCGGAAAAAGTTTTTAAGGTACCATATTCAGCAAGTTTTTCTTTGATTCCGGATGAAGTATTGAATTCTCCTAATTTGTCGATTACATTCATAAAGCAAATTTATGTGAGAAAATCAGTTCAATTTTCGGACAGCGACATCTGAAATAGGGAGCAAAAAGAGTAAATTCTAAACAGGAATAAATTGAAGAAATCGTTTTATTCATTGACAATTTTGTTGGAATTGGCATAAAAGGCGAGGGGCTCCTGAAAAGGAGCCCCGAAACCATTAAACCTTATCCTATGAAAATTCTGTGTCTAAGTTAAGAGAATTTCTGATAACGCAAAAAATATTTCAATTCTTGTTTTTGCTATCTTTCAAAATTATAATTCCTGGCATATGAGAATTGTTCCTTTTGTCATTTCAACTGTGATAACTGCGGGTTTGGTTATTGCATTAAACAAAAAATGGGGGCCAGTTCCTCCTCTTGGCAAGTTTTTAAGTCCCCAGGAGGGGTTTTGGCAAAATGCTGAAGCCACAGATCATGATTTTTCGGCTGATTTAAAATTTCCGGGCTTAAAAGGAAAGGCAACAGTCTATTTTGATGAACGACTCGTACCGCACATATTTGCCGACGATGAGAACGATGTATATTTTGTACAGGGCTACTTACATGCAAAGTTTCGATTATGGCAAATGGAACTTCAGGTATTTGCTGCTGCCGGAAGGGCCAGTGAGATTGTTGGGGACAAAGCGCTAAACCACGACCGTGAGTTCAGAAGATTGGGAATGGTTTATGCGGCAGAGAATTCGCTGAAAGAAATGGAACAGGATCCCCAGATAAAAGCAGAATGCGATGCTTATACTGCCGGAGTGAATGCCTATATCGATCATTTGACAGAAAGCCAACTTCCGGTAGAATATAAACTCATTGGATACTATCCCGAAAAATGGACAAATCTTAAGTCAGCTTTGTTTCTGAAATATATGTCTTATGATTTAGCCGGACACGAAGATGATTTTGAAATGACGAATGCAAAAAGCTATTTCAGCAAAGATGATTTTGATAAACTCTACCCGATAATACAGGATTCATTGGATCCGATCATACCCAAAGGAACTGTTTATGCAAAACCGAAAGTAATTGTAACAGCTCCGCCAACTGTCGATTCTCTCTATTTTAATAATAAAGAGATAGCTGACATAAATGAAGAAAAACCAGATCGTGACAATGGCAGCAATAATTGGGCAGTAGGCGGAAGCAAAACAAAAAGCGGCGCACCTATATTATGTAACGACCCGCATCTTTCATTAAATCTTCCGTCACTTTGGTACGAAATGCAGCTGTCAACACCTTCGTTCAATGTTTATGGAGTTACTTTTCCCGGAGCTCCCGGTGTTATAATAGGCTTCAACGATAGTTGTGCTTTTGGTTTTACAAATGGCGGCAGGGATGTAAGAGATTATTATGAAATAAGATTTAAAGATGACAGCCGAAAAGAATATTGGTTCAACAATGAATGGAAGAGAACAGAATTCAGAATTGAAGATATTAAGATAAAAGGCAAACCTGATTATTCAGACACGGTTGCCTATACGGTATTTGGTCCTGTTATGTATGATAAAAGTTATACCGGGGACAGAACTTCCGGTAAAAGATATTATGCGGTTCGATGGAAAGCACATGACCCAAGTGATGAATTAAAATTGTTTAATCTTTTGGATCGCTCAAAGAATTATGCTGATTATTCTGCAGCGGTAGTCAACCTTCACACTCCCGGGCAGAATTGTGTGTTTGCCTGTAAGAATGGTGATATTGCCATACGTACCCAGGGAGAGTTCCCTGCTAAATGGAAAGGCCAAGGTGATTTTGTAATGCCGGGTACAGACAGCAGTTATATGTGGCAGGGAATGATACCGCAGGATGAAGTTCCTTTTCAGTATAATCCTGCAAGAGGTTTTGTCAGCAGTGCCAACCAGAAGCCTGCTGATACCACATATCCATATTATCTCAGCAGAGATTATCCGATCTATCGTGGCTTCATTATTAATCGCAAATTATCTGCAATGAATAATATATCGCCACAGGATATGATGGCAATGCAGACAAATAATTACAATGTATTTGCTGAAATGGTGAGGCCAATATTTTTAAATAACGTTAATGAAAATGGATTGAATTCAAGTGAAAAAAAATATCTTGAAATATTTAAAAACTGGAATCTTAATAATGACGTAAACGAAAAAGGCCCGACAGTTTTTGAAATTCTTTGGAATCAATTTTATCACATTGTTTATGATGATGAGTATGCCAAGGCGCCAAAGAATACTATGAAACCCTTTGAAAGTACTTTACTGGAAGCGGTATTGAAAGATTCCGCATACAAATTTCTGGATAATATTAATACAGCTAATAAAGAAACCTTAGCTGATGATGTTACGCTTGCTCTTAAAAATGCAAGCGTTGAATTAAGCAAGATTGAACAAGATGGAAAATTAGAATGGGCAAAATATAAGGATACCCATGTAAGTCATCTTACAAAATTGGAACCGTTCAGTGATCTTCATTTACCAATTGGCGGCGGTACTTATTGTATCAATGCTGCTAAAAATGATCACGGCCCAAGTTGGCGGATGATTGTGAGTCTTACAGCAAAAACTGAAGCGTATGGTGTTTATCCGGGAGGACAAAATGGTAATCCCGGTAGTAAGTTTTATGACAATTTTGTTGACAAATGGGTCAAAGGGCAATACTATACGTTATGGATGATGCAGCAATCGGATGCAAATAACCCTAAAGTGAAATGGACAATAACGATGAGTAATGAGTGATGAGTGATGAGTGATGAGTGATGAGAGTGGAGTTAATAACGTAATACAATTCTGAAAAAATGAAATTAATAATTGCCATTATTCTGACAGCATTACTTGCTTTCATTGGTGGAATATACATGCAATGGTGGAGCCTGGCAATCGCTGCATTTATCATTGCTTTATTGATCCCGCAAAAAGCAGGAAAGGCTTTCCTTTCTGGTTTTTTAGGAGTATTTCTTTTGTGGGCAATATTAGCCTGGTGGATCAATATGCAGAATGAAGGCATTCTCGCCAAAAAGATTGCTACTATATTACCATTAGGTGGCAGCCCCTTCTTATTGATCCTTGTTACTGCAATAGTAGGCGGTATTGTAGCTGGTTGTGCTGCACTCTGCGGGTCTTATTTGCGTTCCTCTGGTAAATAAGGATTTTTTTGAAAAACGATTAGTGACTCTTTTATATAAAAAAGGAATATTATATTCGTTTATTCAACTGCAACATGAGAAAGGGCCTGACCTTTTTATTTTCTATTTGCTTCTTCCTGGACATTTCTGCCCAAAGAATTTCCGGAATTATTACAGATAATGCCGGCAAGCCTCTTCCTTATTCTTCTATTTCTATAAAGGGAACGATTCATGGTACCAATGCTAACAGCGAAGGAAAATATTTTTTGGACCTGAATCCCGGCACTTATACGTTGATCTGCCAGCATGTGGGGTATAAAACGGAGGAAAAGACGGTAAAATTTAGTGGCGAAGATCAGAAAGTTGATTTTACATTATCCATAGAAGAATTGATCATGGGAGAAGTGATCGTTTCCAAGAAAACTGATCCGGCTTATGAGATCATTCGTAACGTTATCAAAAAAAGAAGCTATTATCAATCACAGCTCAACAAATTTCAATGTGAAGTTTATACAAAAGGAGAATTGATCTTAAGGGATTATCCGAAAAAAATATTGGGACAAAAAATTGATTTCGGGGATGGTGATACCAGCAAAAATAAGATGATCTATCTTTCAGAAACCATTTCCAGATATTCTGTTGATAAACCCAATAAAGAAAAAGTTGACGTAATTTCTTCAAGGGTCAGCGGGCAAAGCGATGGTTATGGATTAGCGGCTCCACAGTTTTTTTCATTCTATGATAATACGATACTGATCGGTAACAATCTGAATCCCCGTGGATTTATTTCTCCTATATCGGACAATGCCATTAATTATTATCATTTCAGGTACCGTGGCGCTTTTATCGAAGATGGAAAACTGATCGATAAGATCGAATTATTTCCAAGAAGAAAATATGAACCTGTTTTTGCAGGAGGCTTATATCAATATTGTTGATAATGATTGGTGTATTCATTCTGTGCAATTGTTTTTGACCAAACAATCGCAGATGGAATTATTAGATACACTGAGGATCGAACAATTATATAAACCATTTGGCGATAGTGCATGGGTTATCGGAAGCCAGGTTCTTTACCCTACTGCAAAACTTTTGGGAGCTGATGCGACCGGAAGTTTTATAAATATTTATTCCAAATTCAACTTTGATCCTTCTTTTGGGAAGAATGTTTTCAATAATACCGTTCTTAAATACGAGGATAGTTCCAATAAGAAACCTACTATTTATTGGGAAACAGCCCGGCCGGTTCCGCTACAAACCCAGGAAATTTCTGATTACCGAATCAAAGACAGTCTTGAAATTGTAAGAAAGGATCCGCATTATATCGATTCTGTCGAACGGATTCGTAACAAAGTAACACTGATGAAGGCGATGGTCTTCGGACAAACTTTTGCCGAAGAAAGTAAAAGAGTAACGTTTACTGTGAGGCCACTGACAGAACAATTTACTTTTAATCCAGTTGAAGGCTTAGTGATCAATACAGGTGCTAAATGGACCAAACGTCTTGAAAACAAAGTCATAGAACCCAAAATGATCAGCCTGGAGCCGAATCTGCGTTATGGTTTTTCCAATCATCATTTCAATGCACATCTGACTGCCCGTTACAATTTTGGAACAAAATATTATTCTTCTTTAATGTTATCGGGCGGCAAAAGAATTTTTCAATTCAATAATCAAAGCCCCATCGGTGCCCGTACCAGCAGCATTTCAGCTTTGATCGGAGAAAAAAATAATTTAAAAATTTATGAAGCCTGGTATTTGCGGGGTAGTTATATGAGAGGTATCGGTTATGGTTTTACATGGACAGCCGCTTTTCAATACCAGGATCGTATGCCTTTGGAGAACACTACCAATTTTGTGATCATTGATCATAAGAACAGGGAGTACACTCCAAATTATCCTTATGATCTTGTGAGTCAAAATTTCATGCGTCACCAGGTATTCATGGTGCTGGGCAGTATTAACTGGCAGCCGGGCTGCAGTTATGTAGAATTACCGGATCAAAAGATCAATATCGGTTCCAAATGGCCGGTCTTTAATCTGCAATATATCCAGGGCATTGATAAAATTTTTGGAAGTGATGAAAAATTCAGCAAATGGAAATTCAGTATTAGCGATGATTGGAATTTTAAACTAAGAGGGAAATTCTATTATCGTATTGCATTAGGTGGTTTCCTTGATACCAGCAAAGTGCAGGTGCCCGACTACCAGCATTTCAATGGCAATACTTCAATTTTTGCTACTCAATACCTGAATAGTTTTCAGTTATTGCCAATATACCAATACAGTAATAAAGCAAAATTTTATACACTGGCACATATAGAGCATCATTTCAATGGATTTTTGACCAATAAGATTCCCGGATTCAGGAAACTGAATTGGTATCTTGTAGCAGGGGCGAATACTTTTTATGTGAACAGCAACTTCAATTATCTTGAATATTTCCTTGGATTTGAGAATATCCTGAAACGTTTTCGTGTAGATATAGTCAGGGGCGGCTTTCACGGCACAAAATCCAGTATGCATTTCCGTATAGGGCTTAACCTGCCTTTATTTAATAAGGCTTTTGATGATTGGCCCTGATTTTTAACTTCCCTGTTTGACATTTATCTTTGTGATGAAATTTGGTTTAGCCTGCAACTGACCAATCATTATCAGATTATCCTGCCACGGCAGGATTCAAATTTCAAAACAATGGCGCCATTACATAATCGTATCTCCAATAAGGAGCTGAAACAACGTCTATTTCGAAGAGAGCGAACCCCGCACTACTGTTTCTTTTTACTGTTATTTTAAAATTGATGATCCGAAACAATTTCAGAGATGAGTTATATAAAGTCTTTAGATTCATTAAAAGTTTTTGGGCGGATATATGTGGCTCATGAAGGCATCAATGCACAGGTCAGTGTCCCTTCCCCCAACTTTGAATCATTCAGAAACTATTTCTATTCGATTCGAACCATTGAATGGACTTGCGGTTAAATATTGCTGTGGATGATGACGGTAAATCTTTTTGGGTATTAAGAATAAAAGTTCGAGAGAAAATTGTAGCAGATGGGATCACTGATCCTTCCTTTAATATGTTTAAAAAAGGGAAGTATGTAAATGCTGCCAGGCTGAATCAAATTGATCGCTTGACCCGGGATACGGTGATCATTGATATGCGAAATCATTATGAATATGAAGTAGGACATTTTGAAGAATGCAATCGAAATTCCTTCCGATACTTTTCGTGCAACAATTGCCTATGGCGGTTGAAATGATGAAAGACAAAAAGGAAAAGAACATCATCATGTATTGTACCGGTGGCATTCGTTGTGAAAAAGCCAGCGCCTGGATGCTGCACAAAGGATTTAAAAATGTTTTTCACCTGGAAGGTGGAATTATTAATTATGTCGAAGCAAGTAAAAGAAAAGAAGACTGGAAAGTAATTTCATCGGGAAAAATTTTGTGTTTGATGAAAGACTAGGAGAGAGGATAACAGAAGATATTATTGCAAAATGTCACCAATGCGGTAAGCCCGCCGATACGCATGTGAACTGTGCCAACGAAGGTTGTCATCTTTTATTTATTCAATGTGATGAATGCAAAAAAAAATATGAAGGCTGTTGCAGCGAAGAGTGCCAGGAAATAATTCATTTGCCGGTGGAAGAACAGAAAGAAATCGCGCAAAGGAATTGATAAAGGAAGAAATAATTTTCAATAAATCGAAGAGTGAGGTTGAGGCCTTTGATCAGCAAACATCGGGTAGAAAGTGATCAATCATTAACAGTAGTAGCTGAATAACTTTATTGATTATTTTAGCATTTACAATTTTTCTGTGAAAAAACCTGTAGCTGCCATAATCTCCTTTCTTTTTTCCTGAATATATCAGGTATCAGTTATTTTTATCTATTTCCGGCGCCAGGAAGTAAAAAATGAAATGAAAGAATTTCTGCGCAGCAACTATGATCCTGAAAATATTACTCAATTCGTTTTTCCACTTTAAGCCAACTCCGATTTGAAAAAACTAAAATGGGAAAACAGGAATGAATTCAGTTTAAACGGTGAAATGTATGATGTAATAGATCAAAAAACTGAGAATGCAAAACTGATTATCCGGTGTATCAATGATAAACAGGAAAGCAGTCTTATCAAAGACTATGAAAAAATAAATAAGGATACTCAGAATGATTCTTCTTCAAATAATAAATCGGCCACTTTACTGAAACTGGTAACTACTCCTTTTGTAATTTCTAAATTATCCTCATTGCATATTCTGAAAGGACGATTTATTGTTTTTTTGGAACCTATCCAAAATAATATCTCTTCGGGCTAAAAGACATGCTTACTCCGCCACCACAGGATTGCTGAAGATTACTTTTACGCTCAGCCGCATATCTGATGCGGTTCGATTTCTATTTATTTTAAATCAAAGATTTTATGAAAAAGATATTACTGTTTGTTGCCTGTCTATTATTTGGAATAATCAGTTATTCACAGAATGAAATTAAAGGCAAAATAAAAGATGCTAATACAGGATTACCCATTGCAGGAAGTTCTGTTTATATACCGGATTTAAAAACCGGAGCCATTTCAAATGCAGATGGAGCTTATGCTATAAAAGATATTCCTGATGGAACCTACCTTATAGAAGTAAGCTATGTCGGTTATGGTTCTCAAACTATAGAAGTAGATGTAAAAAAGACTGCCGTTGCAGACTTTGCATTAAAGCCATCTACGAAAGAGATGAAAGAAATAGTTATTACCGGAGTATCGTCGGCAACGGAAAGAGAAAGCAACCCAATTCCGGTAAGCATAGTTTCACAAAAAGATTTTCTGCAAAACAGTTCTACGAATATTATTGATGCAATATCCATTGCGCCCGGAGTTTCTGAAATGACTCTGGGCCCAAATATTTCAAAACCATTTATCCGTGGCCTGGGATATAACCGGGTTGTAACGGTGAATGATGGAATTCGCCAGGAAGATCAGCAATGGTTTGATGAATTTGCAGTTGAATTAGATGAATTTTCTGTAAATAAAGTTGAAATACTGAAAGGTCCTGCCAGTTTAAGTTATGGTTCAGACGCCATGGCGGGAGTCATCAATATGTTTCCAGCGCCTGCATTGCCGGAAGGTCAGATCAAAGGAAATATTCTGGCAAATTATCAATCCAATAATGGTTTGTTTGCCGAATCATTTAACCTGGCTGGAAACAAGAAAGGATTTATCTGGGATTTACGCTATAGCAATAAAATGGCTCACGATTATAAAAATAAATATGATGGTTATGTTGCAAACTCAGCTTATTCGGAAAGCAATATGAAAGCATTAATCGGGATCAACAGAAATTGGGGATATTCTCATCTTACACTTTCTTCTTATGATTTGAGAATGGGAATCATTGAAGGTGCCAGAGACAGCGTTACGGGAAAATTCACCGAACATTTTCAAGGCGTTGGGCAAACAGACAGTATAGCCATAGCACCTGAAAGTGACTTTAGAAAATATAATAATTTTCCAGTCATCCATCAGCACAATCGTCATTACAAAGCTGTTTTGGATAATAGTTTTGCTTTGGCTGGCGGAAGATTAAATGTCATTCTGGGTTTTCAGCAAAATCTTCATAAAGAAGCCAATGATCTGACGCAGGGAGATGTTTACAATAATTATTTCCATCTGAATACTTTTAATTATGATGCCCGTTATATTTTTCCGGAGAAGAAACATTTTGAAATGTCTGTTGGTGTAAACGGCATGCAGCAAAATTCTCTGAATTTGGGAACTGCATTTGTGATTCCGGAATATTCAATATTTGATATTGGCATGTTTGCTATTGCAAAAAAATCATACGACAAATTATCATTGAGTGGTGGATTACGCTATGATTTACGGATGTTGCAGGGAAAAAATTTATGGGTGGACTCATCTGGAAAAAGATTGCCAGATCCAGAACCCGGATCCTTAGCGGATTTCACTGCATACACTTCGGATTTTTCCGGACTTTCTGCGAGTATTGGTGCCACTTATAAATTCACTGAAAATCTATATGCAAAACTCAACATTGCAAAAGGATATCGTGCACCTACAGCCGCCGAAAGCGGCGCAAACGGAATTCATGACGGAACTCCATTTTATGAAATCGGTGACCATAATTTAAAAGCAGAAGGCAGTTTACAGGTTGATGGCACTTTGGGAATAAATTCAGAAGATGTTTCTGCCGAGTTAAACGCATTTGTAAATAATATCAATAATTATATTTTTACTACAAAACTTGAAAGTGTATTTGGCGGAGATTCGATTCGATTTGATCCTGCTTTGGCATTGACACCGGGACCGGCATTCAAGTATGTGCAGGGTAATGCAATTCTTTCAGGAGGAGAATTGGTTTTGGATATTCATCCCCGTAATGTAAAATGGTTACATTTTAATAATAGTTTCTCCATGGTTAATGCGATCCAGAAACATCAGGGTGATTCAACCAAATATTTACCATTATACGCCTCCTTATAAGTATCGCTCCGAATTAAAACTTGTATTTGATTAAAGCAGGAAATACTTTTAAAAATGCTTATTTCAAGATTGGTATTGAACATTATTTTCAGCAGGATAAAATATATTACAAATTTGGAGACGAAACAGTTACTCCTTCTTATACATTACTTAATGCGGGCATTGGAACTAATCTTTGTTCCAAAACTCATACTCTCTGTTCTGGTATACTTTTATTGCAGCAACTTAACCGATGTTGCCTATCAAAGTAATATGAGTCGTTTGAAATATACTGATATAAATAATGTTACCGGAAGAACTGGAGTTTATAATATGGGTAGAAATTTCAGTATCAAATTATTGATCCCCATTGGAATTAAAAACTGATAAAATGTTTTTCTAACCAGCAATTTTTTTCAGGGAAGCAAGAATCAGTTTTTCTGTTGTGCTGTCATCTAAAGTGATCGGTTGAAATTTTTCGCCGATCACTTTTTCATACAATTCAATATATCGTTGTGAAATGGTATTTACCCATTCATCACTCATTTCCGGAACAGTTTGTCCTTCTTTTCCCATGAAATTGTTTGCAATGAGCCATTCCCTTACAAATTCTTTGCTCAATTGTTTTTGTCTTTCTCCTTTTGACTTGTCTTTCTTCAAATCCATCAGCATAAAAATATCTTGAAGAATCCGGTGTATGAATTTCATCCATCAAATAAATTTCATCGCCGATCTTGCCAAATTCATATTTGGTATCAACAAGAATCAAACCTCTTTTTGCAGCGATTTCTTTTCCTCTTGCAAATAATTTCAACGTATAATCTTCAAGTGTCTTCCATTCATCCGGTTGTAGCCAAGCCTCTTGCAATGATCTCTTCTTTGCTGATATCTTCATCATGTCCCTGTGCTGCTTTGGTAGAAGGTGTAATGATCGGAGAGGGGAAAAAATCATTTTCTTTCATTCCATCAGGCATTTTAACGCCACATAAGTCTTTTTTGCCAGAAGAATAAGTTCTCCATGCATGGCCGGTTAGATTTCCTCTCACAACCATTTCAATTTTGAAAGGAATACATTTTTTCCCGATAGAAACATTCGGCGCCGGTACATCAACGAGCCAGTTGGGGCAAATATCTTTGGTGGCATTCAGCATATAAGCAGCAATCTGGTTCAGCACTTGTCCTTTGAATGGAATAGGCCGTGGTAAAATGACATCAAATGCAGAAATACGGTTGGAAGCAATCATAACCAGCCAGTGGTTATGAATTGTATAAACATCACGAACTTTGCCGCTGTAAAATGCGGTTTGTCCCGGAAAAGAAAATGAAGGCATACCCGAAAATAAGAAGGGCTTAAAAACCAGCCACATCCTCACTGCATAAAGATTTCAACATTTTATCCTTTCTGCTTAAAAATTAAATTTTTAGATAAACTTTACAATGCTTATTTTTCCGCTATATTCCAAAACTAAAATTTCCTAATTATGAGAAAAAGCTACCGCTTTTTAGCTGCCTGGCTGATCGCTGGTTTGATTTCGATTGCTGCTTCTGCACAAACTGTGATCATCACAGGCACCGTTCACAATAGCACAACCAAAGAAAAAGTTCCGGCTGTATCCGTTGTTGTAAAAGGAACCACCCTGGGAACATTTACCAATCCAGATGGTGAATTTACTCTTACAGTTCCCAAACTTCCGACGGTATTGGTATTTTCTTCTATTGGTTATGATGATCAGGAACTCACGGTCAGCAGCGCTTCTCAAAAAATTGATATCGCTTTTGAAGCCAAATGTAACTTTGGGACAGGCTAGTTGTGATTGCGAGCTTCCCGTACACAACAACGTTATCTGGAAGCGCCGGTGACGATTGAAAGATTGAGAGGAGCTACTCTGAGAAATGTTGCTGCCCCCAGTTATTATGAAGCAATTGCAAACCTGAAAGGTGTTGATATGCATACAGCCAGTCTGACTTTCCGCACTATTACCACCCGTGGTTTTGTTGCCAGCGGTAATACCAAGTTGAATCAGTTGGTTGATGGAATGGACAACCAGGCACCGGGTTTGAATTTTTCAGTTGGAAACATTGTTGGTTTGACTGAACCTGATGTAGATAATATTGAAATACTTTCAGGTGCTTCTTCCGCATTATATGGTTCTGGTGGTATGAATGGTACCGTTTTGATCAACAGTAAAAATCCATTTAAATACCAGGGTCTCAGTTTTAATATCAAGCAAGGAATTATGCATGTGGATGACAAGCAAACTAAAGCATCTCCCTATTACGATTGGTCATTCCGCTGGGCGAAAGCATGGAAGAACAAATGGGCTTTTAAAATAACTTCCCAGTTTGTAAAAGGTAACTGATTGGGAAGCTAATGATTATCAGAGATAAACAACAAATAGGTGTTTTGAGCCAGGTGGTCGGTGGCAACCGTGGTAATGATCCGAATTTTAATGGAGTAAATATTTATGGAGATGAGACTAGTGCCAATATGCTTAGCTTTTGCTCAATTAGTAGTCGGCTCAAACTGAAGCAGGCAATTCAGCAGGAATGACTGACCTGTTCTTTCGAATTCGTATTTTAATGCTATTGGTAATCCCGAATATCCAACTAATGCACAAGTAGCAAATGCTTATCCATTATTTCGCGCCTTCTGGGCTCCAGCGCAAGCAGCTGTACAGAATGCATTACCTTTTTTCATTGGTGCCAAGATCAATAGTAACCCCATTAATGGAGTTGAAAATTATTTCAATAACCCAGTGTATCAAGAACAGGATATGTGGAAAAAAATCTCGTAGACTATAATACATACAATTTAAAATATAAACGCGGCTTTCATTAGAAAATCACACCGGGTATTGAAGCATCATGGGATACCTATTTTGGGAACTGGAACTACTGTTTATACCGGAGCTGACCGTTATTCCTTCAGCAACTTTAAAATGGCACAGCATAAACTTGAATTGCATTCCAAAAACTGGTTTGTAAGTGGATATACTACTCAGGAAAATGCAGGTGAATCTTATAATGCAACTGCTCTGGGTGGTTATTTAAATGAATCCTGGAAACCAAGTGCTACCTGGTTTGCACAATACATTGGAACTTTTTCTGAAGGAAGAAGAACAAATGGAACAAATGTGGCTGATGTTACTTTGCATTCAGCTGCAAGAGCTGCTGCAGATGTGGGCCGCTTAATGCCGGGTACTGCTGCATTTGACGCTGCTGTTAAACAAATCACGTAGTACACCAATTGCAAAAGGTGGCGCTTTATTTCTGGATAAATCAGATCTTTATGCTGCAGAAGCTCAATTGAATCTTTCTGATGCCTTGCACTTTTCAAATACAATTGGAGGTCATAATGGGCATATCAATGGAAAACAATGGGTAATGAATTCACAGGGAACCATTTTCGCAGATACAACTGGAAAATCTATACAGGAGAGACCGGTGCCTATATGCAGCTAACAAGAAAATTGTTTAATGATGGTTTAACATTGACTGCTTCTGGCCGATATGATAAACAAACAAATTTCAATGGCGAATTTACTCCCAGATTTACTGCTGTGATCCGGGTTGCCAAAGAAAATAATCTTAGATTTTCTTATCAATCCGCTTATCGTTTCCCCACCAACCAGGATCAGTATATAAGTCTTGGTAACCGGTGCCGGAACATTGATCGGTTGTTTGCCATCATTCCAGAATTATTACAAATTAAACTCTACACTTCCCGGATATACGCCTGAAAGTATCCTGGCTTATCGCGCCTCGGGTAATCCGCTTAACACTTCCATTTTAGTTAGGGGCACTTATTCAGAAGTAAAGCCTGAGACAGTAAGAGCATTTGAAGTTGGTTATAGAGGTGTGCTGGCTAAAAAGATTTTGGTTGATGCTTACTGGTATTTCAGCAAATACCAGAATTTCCTGGCTCGTTATGGTTTGGGCCAATCAGAGACAGGAAACCCAATGGAAGTTTATTCTCCATTTACTACAACCAATATTTCTTATATACAAAACAGCTCAACTCGGGTAAAATCTGACGGCTGGGGCTTCGGCTTGGAATACAAAGTGATTAAAAATTATATTCTTTATGGAAATGTTTATTCTGATGTATTGAAAGATGTTCCGGCAGGGTTTGTATCATTCTTTAATGCGCCAAAATACCGCTGGAATGCTGGTTTGCGTAATGATAATGTATGCCATGGCGTAGGATTTAATGTCGTAGTAAAATGGCAGGATAATAATTATTATGAAGGAACTTTTGTAACGGGTACTTTACCTTCTTTCACTTCTGTAGATGCTCAGATTAGTTACCGTCCGGCCAATTCAAAGAATGTATTCCGGATCGGAGGAACGAATGTGGGTAATAATTACCAACGTACAGGATTTGGAAGCCCGGCTGTTGGAGGATTATACTATATCAGCTATGGTTACAATCTTTTCTGATCATTACTAAAATGGGTTTTAAGTATAGGGCCTCTTTTCGAAGAGGCCTTTTTATTTAAGAATTGATAGAGAGCTGTGAGAAAAGAAGAATTATTGTAATCGCTTGTACGTTTGGCCAATCATTTCTCCATTATAATAGATTTGAACAAAATAAACCCCCGGCAAAAAATTTTCAGGCTTAATTATGCAGGTAATAGTTTTCTTGCTCTTATGAATGTATCTCAAATGTATCTTTTGAGTATAAGATTTTCTTCCTTCTTTTCTTGCAATGAAATAATCATTTCCTGTTTCGCCGCTTCTGATTGTTTTTTGGTCAGGCTGGGTAACAACTACGTAAATGTTATAAACTGAACTTGGCAGGATCTTATTTTGAAGCATGAAGGATAAAATAAATTTTTCTGATTCTTTGGCAATGGAAGTCACTTCAGGTTTATTCCCTTCTTTTGTAGTTATCGCTGCAAAATTAATTCCTGTTGCTGCAAAATTCAGGGATGCCCGCGATATTCTTGGCTTTTCATTCTTTTCAGATTCGTCGGTTTTTTTTGCATTAATGCTGTCTTCCTGAAGTTGCTGTTGTTGCAGCGCAGAATCTTTCGATATAAAAACAGTATCGTATTTTACGAGAGCAGTAATAACTTTTTGAAGAGAATCTTTAACAGCTTCCTGAACTGCTTTTCTAAATTCAGTAGAATCTTTTACTACAGCTTCTTTAGTTTGAGCGTTGGATTGACTTTTATCATAAATATAAAAACCCCAGGTAGCCATCAGAATTATGGAAAGGAGGGTGATTAATATAGTTCTTATATCTTTCATTACACAGATCAGCAGATTAAATTAAATTCTCACCAGTAATTCGAAGATAAGAAGTCTTAGCCGGAATGATCCATTGTAAGAACACCACCATTATTAAAAGTTAAAAGACCGAAAAATATTTATTTTATGTAATACCCATAAATAACAAAACCGCTTCTTTTTTTGAAGCGGTTTTGTAGTAGGAGTGAATTTTTGCTTTTAACCGAATAAACCACCTTTTTTCAGGGTTCTTGTTCCTTCACCGATTTTGAACCCGTTATGATAAATTTCAATTTTGTAATCACCAGTCTGGAAATCGCTTTGTTTAATAGGAAACTCCACTAAGCTTTTTGAGTTCCCTGTTCATATTGAATAGAAACTTTTGCAGTAAAGGGTTTATCGCCATCTGTTCGTGTAGTAAGTGTTCCGGAACCCAATGAAGGATCAGAAATCACTTTTCCATCAGGAGCTGTTACCATGATGTACATATCTGCAGGACCTGATTTTGCAATTCGATTTTCTACATCAAATGAAACAACCAGTTTATCTACTCTTTTTGCAGTGGTAGTTGTTTTTTCTTTTCCGCTTTTCTTTTCATTTACAGGTGTGACCTGGATATTGGAAGCGCTGAAAGTAGAAGCTACATCAACTGTTTTTTCCAGGTCTTCTTTTTCTGTAGTTGTGGTTTGAAGATTTTGTTGTAAGATCTGCTTTTTCCTGCGTTAAGCTTGTATTATTGGCAGTCAGTTGTTGATTTTCACCGGTAAGTCTTGCTACATCTGCTTCAAGACCGGAAATCTTATCATTCAACTCAGCAATCAGGCTCTTGGCCTGTGCCAGTTCAGCAGCAGTAGCGTTCTTTTTAGTCAGAATACTGCGTATCTGAGTTTTCTGGCCATTAATATCTTTCTGGCGATCTGTCAACTGACCCTGCAGATTATTATTAGAACCGGTAATTGAATCCAATCTCATTTCTGCTTCATCATACATATTTTTCAGCGAATCCCGCTGAGTCATGTACGAAGTACTTTGAGACTGGAACGGTTTGGATCTTTTCTGTCGACTTGTTTTTGTCATACAGAAGATAACCCCATGTGCCCAATAAACCTGCTGCAAGTAAACCAATAATAAGGTTCTTGCTGCTTTTGTTTTTGGGAGCCGGAGTTTGTTCCGGGGGTGTGGCTGATGGATAATTTGTGTTTGTCATACAAAAGGATTTTTAGATTTTAGTTTTTGTTTATTAAATGATTCTGGAAAATGGATTATTAAAACTTCCGCAAGGTATTCCTTGTTCCAGGCTTGAACGGATAAATCCTGTTAAAATATCGTTTCGAGACATCAAATTTCGAAAACCGTGCCAGAAAATTTTTGAGCAATAAAATGAAGACCTTAATTTTATTAACGTCCTGTGATTACTCAAAGCATGTATCTTAGCATTATATGTCGGCAGAAAAGATAATAAATGACTGGAAGAAAAATAGTCTTCAAACCCGTATATTGGCTTGAAGGTGAGGAAGAATATTATATTGACAAGGTGATTAATTATGCAGAACATCATATCCTGAATGAAAGTGAAGCTGGATTTAACCTTACTGTATTTTATGGAAAAGATGCTAATTGGGCAGATGTTATCAATGCCTGCCGCCGCTACCCGATGTTTGCAGAAAGACAGGTGGTTATTCTTGAAAGAAGCTCAGCAAATGAGGGATATTGAAAAATTGGAAGCCTATATTGAAAATCCATTACGTTCGACTGTTTTTGTGGTTTCTTATAAAGATAAAAAAGTAGATGGCCGAACCAAGTTCGCCAAATTGTTGAAAGAAAAAGGCGAGTTACTGACCACAAAGAAAATGTATGAGAACCAACTGCCTGAATGGACAAAAGAACTGATCGAATCAAAAGGATTGACTATTTCTCAAAAAGCATTGACTGCTGCTGGTAGATCATATTGGCAATGATCTTACAACGAATCGAAAATGAAATAGAAAAGATATCGTGTCAATCTTGGCATACGAAAAAATATTACCGAAGAAGACATTGAAGAGATATATTGGTGTTAGCAAGGATTTTAATGTATTTGAATTGCAAGCTGCATTGGCAAATAAAGACCTTGGCGAAAGCAATTCGCATCATTCAGTATTTCGAAGGTCAATCCCAAAGCCGGACCGATACAATTGATACTTCCTTCACTTTATAGTTTTTTCAGTAAAGTATTTATGATCTATGGTCTCAATTCCAGGGATGAAAAGACTGTAGCCACATGCACTTGGGTTGAATCCTTATTTTGTAAAAGATTATATCAAAACAGCCAATCTTTTTACTTATCCGCAGGTTGAATCTATTTTATTGCTTTTGCATGAGTATAATCTCAGGAGTGTGGGTGTTAATGATCCAGGAACAGAAGATGCTTCTTTGCTGAAAGAAATGATTGTAAAAATGATCGCCTGATATTTTAAAGCACTTTCAGGCTTTCAATTTTATCCAACCCGATCTGATTTACCAGTTCATCAAGATTGTTGAATTTTATTTCTTCCCGCAGATATTTTTTTACATAGACTTTCAAAGTCTCGTCATATATCTCTTTATCAAAATCAAAAATATTTACTTCGATCACTCTTTTCTTTCCATCAACAGTGGGACGAAAACCAATACTCATCATTCCTTTCAACCGGTGATCGAATCCTTCAGGTTGAGCATATACAGCATAAATGCCATTTCCCGGAATGATCTTTTCTTCATCTGTAATTTTGAGATTGGCAGTGGGATAACCGAGTTTTCTTCCCAGTTTATCGCCATGCACTACGGTACCTGAAAAAAAGAATTCATATCCCAATAATTTATCTGCTATTTCAATTTTCCCTTCCAGCAATGCTTCCCGGATCTTGGTAGAACTGATGGATATTTCATCCAGCACATGTTTGGGAATTTCTTTCAATTCATAATTATATTCTGCAGCCTATTCTTTCAAGAAGCAGATAATCACCTTTTCTTTCTTTTCCAAAACGATGATCATAACCAATGATGATCGTATGGGGATGAAATTTCTCGATCAGGAAATTTTTGATATAATCTTCTGCAGGCTGATTGGCAAATGCATCAGTAAAAGGAACCACTACCAGATGATCAATTCCCAATTGTTCCAGCAATTCTAATTTTTCGTCCAGAGTATTGATCAGCCGGATGCCAAGAATAGTTGAAGAAATCACTTTTCGTGGATGAGGATGAAAAGTAATGATCACTGTTTCTCCGTTAATAGCGCTGGCTTCTGCTTTCAGGTTATTCAATGATCTGCCGGTGGCCCATATGCACGCCATCAAATGTGCCGATGGTGACCACTGCATTCCGAAATGCGGTAAATTTTCTATATCTTTGTGTACTTTCATAAAACGAGGTGCAAAATTAATTGATAATTGCTAATGTTTATCGAAAAATGGCTATGGAAGGTTGGGTGTCGAATGTTATTTTTGTTCCTCAAATCATGTTATGAGTTTATATTCCAAACGTGGAGTTTCAGCGCAAAAAGAAGATGTTCATGAAGCTACTAAAAGACCTTGATAAAGGACTTTATCCAAAAGCTTTTTGTAAAATATATCCGGATATTCTTTGTGGTGATGCAAATTGGGTAAATGTAATGCATGCCGATGGAGCCGGAACAAAAAGTATTCTCGCTTATTTATATTGGAAAGAAACCGGAGATATTTCTGTTTGGAAAGGAATTGCACAGGATGCTATTGTGATGAACCTTGATGATCTTCTTTGTGTCGGCATTTATGATAATCTTCTTTTTTCTTCAACCATTGACGGAATAAAAATGTAATTCCCGGTGAAGTACTGGAAGCAATTATTACAGGAAGCCAGGAATTTTTTGATAAGATGAAAACATTTGGAGTAAACATTCATTATATGGGTGGTGAGACGGCTGATGTTGGCGATGTGGTAAGAACAATTGCAGTGAATGGAACTATGACGGCAAGATGGCCAAAATAAAAATTGATCACTAATGAAAAAATAAAAGCCGGTGATGTAATTGTTGGATTGGCAGGTTATGGAAAAGCAAATTATGAAACAGAATACAACAGTGGTATTGGCAGCAATGGATTGACCAGTGCAAGACATGATGTACTACATAAAACTTATGGCGCAAGGTTTCATGAATCGTATGATACTTCTCTGGATGAACATGTTGTTTATATCGGAGAACATAGGGTAACAGATGAAATAGAGGTAAGAGGATCAGAGATATGAAGTAGGAAAATTGCTTTTGAGTCCGACAAGAACCTTTGCTCCGGTAATGAAAGAATTACTGGAAAATATTTTGATTCTATTCATGGATTGATTCATTGCAGTGGAGGCGGACAAACCAAATGTTTGAAATATGTTCCGGAAAATGTCCGCATTGTAAAAGATAATTTATTTGAACCGCCAATTATTTTTCAATTGATACAACAAGCCAGTAAATCTGATGACAAGGAAATGTACCAGGTTTTTAATATGGGAACAAGAATGGAAATTTATACCAATGAAAAAGATGCTGATAAAATTATCAGCATCGCAAATGGTTTTGGTATTGAAGCACAAGTGATCGGCAGGGTAGAGGAGAGTGAGAAAAAAGAACTTATAATTTCAATCAGCAATAAACAAATAATATATTAGCTAGGGTTGTTTGTATAATACGAACCTTAATAATCACACATAGTATTTTAATTTTGTCATTTACATTTTTTGGGTATTAACTAAAACTCCAACCCCATTTAATTGCTTTACCCCAGCGATAGAAAAACTAAATGCCTGTGCCCATTTGTATTTTACTTTTTCCCCATTTTTAGTAGCGGGGATCCATTTAGGACTGAATTTCAAAAGCCGCACTGCTTCTTCTTCTTTGCCTAATCTATCTTTTGTTAATGATTTTAGGTTGCTAAGACTTCCATCTTCATTTACTGTAAATTCTATCCAGGTTAATAGAACACTTTGGCCATTTTTTAGCTCGAACGATTTTGTATTTATATTCTGCTGTACGAAATTTTGCCATGCGGGTTGTCCACCTGGAAAGGAGGGATAAGTTTCTTTGTAGTTTTTGTCTGAAGAAAAATTAATACTTTTCTCTTTTTCTGATTCATCTTCTATCTCTGACTGTATAACAAATGTGACTGGCTGTTTTACATAAGCTGTTACTTTATGCCCGTTTTGTATAGCGGGTTCCCATTTAGGACCTTTTTTTAGTATCGCAACTACCGTATCTTCCATTCTGTATCCTAAATGCGTTAGTGTTTTTATATCACTTAGATTCCCTTCTTTATCAACAATAAATTGGGCAATGACTGTATAGGTACCTGCACTTGCACCGTTAGCTGCCGGGTTAAATCCGAATAGAGTTTTTTGCAAATATTTTTCCCATGCTTCGTGACCGCCTGGAAACGAAGGTGCAACCTCTACTTTTTCAAAAACTTTATTGTCATCTGAATTTACTTTTGAAAGAGTTACTCCTTTTACGTTGACAGTTTTATTATTCTTGGTCGTTATCTCGACCACCCCGTTTCGGCCTTTTTCTCCATATTTTGCAATTGCAGTATCATTTTTCAATACATCTATGCTGCTTATGATATCAGGATTCAGATTATGCAAAACGCTGTTATCAGTTATTTTTCCATCAACTACAATAAGCACTTTGCTTAAATTTCCGGATTTTAAATTTAATTGATCCTGCAATGTTATTTCTCTGATTGGTAAATCACTGACTGAAGTTTTTCCATAACTTACGGTGAAAGTGATGGGTTCTTTTTTGTATGCCTTTACCTTATTTCCATTTTGTATTGCAGCAACCCAACGTGGCCCTTTTTTTATCAAATTAATAGCGGCTTCTTCCATTCCATATCCATAATGAGTCAATGCTTTTACATCACTAATGTTTCCTTCCTTATCTACAACGAACTGCACATAGACAGTATAAGTTCCATTTGGAGCTCCTTTAATTGCAGGGTTGATGCCAGCCAAATTTCTTTCGATATATTTTTTCCATGCTGGTTCTCCGCCAGGAAAACTGGATTCTACTTCAACTTTTTCAAAGATTTTATTATCGTCCGCATTTTTATTTCGAGGTATGGTATCATTTGATTTGTAGTCTGTGGTTGGCTTTGTAAAAACCTCAATCACGCCACCGCTTGCTTTATTCCCGTATTTTGCAGTCGCAGTACTACCTTTTAGAACATTAATACTATTTATTTTATTAGGATCCATATAATATAAATTACTACTGTCGGATATTACACCATCAATAACAATGAGCGGATTTTGAAATTTTCTGATAACTGAAGGTAGAGTGTCCATGGGGGTTAATGCATTCATCCAAAGTTGTTTCTGTGAATCCCAGTTACTGACCATTTTTCTATAGTAATTATCCGTCATCAGATCTACTTGATAATAATGTTTGCCATAGTTGATCGCATTCTTTGAAAGCTTGCTAATATCATAATAGGAAATATCTGAAGCAGAATAATTACTCAAATTTGAATTGAATATTCTTTTCCCATCCAACCAAACGCCATACATTTTTGAGTCTTCCCAATTTTTTAATTGATCTGTACTTGGGATTTTTTTTGCAGGCGGAGGGCCCAATTTTGTAGTAGTTCTAAGTAAGACTTTTGGTGATTGAGGTTTTGTTGTATCCTCCATTACCGGGCTATTTTTAGAATTATCATTCATTTTTCCCTGCTCTGATATTTTCTCTTTATAATTAAATGCAAACAATGCAAGCACAATGGCTGCAACCGGCAGCACCAATATCTTTCTCAGGTATTGGTGACTGGGTTTTGAGGATAAGGTTATCATGGCTATACGTCTTTTGATTTGGTTATGAAAAAAAGGATTGGTTAAATGGTTCTGTGTATTTAAAGCCTGCATCAGCAGCAGTTCAGCATATTCCCATTTTTGATTTTCACTTACGGCAAACTGGTCGGCCAGGAATTCATGAATGGCTTTTACTTCTTTTTTCATGAGATGAAAAAATGGATTGATCCAGAAAATAACTGTGAGCAATTCCATGAATATAATATCCCGACTATGTTTTTGTTCAATATGAAATAAGTTCATGCCGGAATATCTGTTCGCCTTTTTCTGATCGTCAATTCTATTTTCTTGTTCCAAAATAACCAACGGAAAAAAGAGAAAGGAGTGCCGGGTTCTTCGGTATTTACAAAATGAATATTTTCTAATTCTTTCAACCGGGATTCTTTTTTATAATGAGTCCTGATCTTCCTTAATGAAAGAATTACTCGTATTAATACGAGAGCTGGCAATAAGATATATAGGCTGTATATAAAAAATTTTGCCAGGTAAACCAACTATGCTTGCAGGAGCATGATAATGATTACCGGAGTTTGCATCATTGAGATCTGGAGTTGAAATATCAGATAAGGTCATATAAGACGAAGGATGAATTTGCTTGGTCCTGAGTAAAATAAACAGGAATATTCAGAAATGGAATGAAAATACTGATGACAGCTGCCGCTAAAAGGTAAAAGCGGTTGTAACGGTGAAATCTTTTATTTCTCAGAAACAAAATGATAATAGCCATACAAAATACCGGAAGCAACAATCACTTGCAGCAGGTAATAGAGCAGTGATGTTCATTTTTTCTGGTTTTGTTGTTTTTTGATTTGTTGCAAGAAGAGCTTTCCAGTTCTTCCACAGAAATATTGTTTTCTTTTACCAAAAAAGAAACAACATTACTGAACGATCCTTCAAAATAATTCTTAGCCAATTGTTTGATGCTTCGTTTTGAATATTCTTCTTTACTAACAAGCGGATAATACTGGTGATGACGGCTCATATATGTTGATACCGACAAATTCTTTTTCAATTAAAATTTTTAATAAGTGTAGCGACCGTATTCTGATGTGGCTTTGGATTGGGCATCGCTTCTACAATTTCTCGGAGAAATGCTTTTTCGAGTTTCCAAAGTACCTGCATGATCTGTTCTTCGGCTTTGGTTAAGTGTTTTCATCTTTTCATAATTTATGAACCGAAGCTATAACTAATTATTTAGTTTAACAACTAAATTTTTAGTTAATAGAAAATATTTGACTTCATTCTCAAGCATACTTTCCTTTATTTTGCAGCAAAGAGCCTTTGGACAACAGAGAATGCAGAATCAATTATTGAATTAAAGCATGCCAATATTTACCAGGGTGATAACCTGATTTTACAGGATGTAAACCTCACAGTAAATAAAGGAGAATTTGTTTACCTGGTTGGAAAAACCGGAACCGGTAAATCAAGTCTTTTAAAAACGCTTGTATGGTGAACTTCCATTTGACGAGAAGGTGATGGCACGGTGGCCGGTTTTAATCTCCGGAACTGGACTGGAAAAAAGTTCCTTACCTGCGACGTAATCTCGGAGTGGTTTTCCAGGAATTTCAATTGCTTACTGACCGCAATGTGAATAATAACCTGAAATTTGTTTTGAAAGCTACCGGCTGGACAGATGAAAAAATGATGGATGAAAAGATTGCCGATGTTCTGGATAAAGTAGGTTTGAAAGCAAAAGGATTTAAAATGCCTTACGAACTGAGTGGTGGTGAACAGCAACGAGTTGATATAGCCAGAGCCTTATTGAATTCTCCCAAACTAATTCTTGGCAGATGAACCAACCGGTAACCTTGACCCGGAAACCTCTGATGAGATCATGAACTTGCTTTTTAATATTTCCAAGGATTTTGATACGGCGGTTGTAATGGCATCACATGATTATATTGTTGTGCAAAAATTTCCTGCCCGGATGATACGTACAGAAAGGGGACGTGTAATCGACAATGCTACCATAAGTATTGAATAAGCTTCCGGGTATTTTTTTCATTATTATAAGTATCATCCAATAACTTGTTTTCGCAATATTATTTCTTCGGTGGTAAAAGGCTGATGATATAGTTGCAAAATAATAGAAGCAAAAGCGTTGGCATTTGTTCCAACATGACAAGCAGCTTCCAAGCCCGGTTCCGGTCACCATTGGATCATTCACAATACAATGACGGCCTTCAAATAAGTGCATGTAAGCAATTTAAGACGTATACCTGTGATTTTTTTTATTAAAACAAGGCAAAACATTGATATGCGCTTTTCGTACAAGATCATTCATTTCAGTTTTCAGATGGATCTGCTACCAGACAGGTGTGCTGGCAAAGATGCGCTTGCTTCTCCAGCTGTTTTGAAGGATTTTTTCCAGCAATTACAAATGGCATTTTTATTTTGTAAACACTTTTTTCAATAACCATTTAGCCGCTTCTTCATTTTCAGGAACGGAAAGATTTCCATGGTACAAGCAAAAATTTCCCAGTCCTTCCATCACCATTTACTGTTTGCCATGTCCGGGAAAGTGGGAATGAATTCCACTTTGATTCAAATGATAATGCTTCTTTTAACATATGGATATCTTTTTGTGAAACGCAGGCATACAGACATTCATCCGGCAAATGATGATTATATTTTTTTAACAAGACTGCTTTCATTCCGGAAATATAGTTTTTTAAAAAAATTACTTTTCAGATCTTGCCAATTCTCTATAGTAAATACTTTCTTCATTGTGCATCCGAACAACAATTTTCCTGTTTTTTACATCAAGGTGAGGAGAGGATGCCCGTGCAATGAATGCCTTCCAACAATATCGGGATAATTGTCTTTCTGGAGATTTTTGATCAGTTCTTCATTGATCCTTGAAGCAATAATATAAGGAAGGTGTAAGAAAATCCTTTGTGCCGGTTTTTCTTGTATAAATATGAATGCTTTCACAAAATTGATTTAATTCAGTAGGAGTACCCCGTTCATTATAACTAAAATAATGGAGATGAATCATACTCCCAGTTTTTTGAACATCATGATCCGGTTCATCATGTCAATAGCTCCGCCGTAATCAGAGGCCAGGGAACATCAAGGCAAACAATATGTAAGTGTTTTTCGGACAGAAAATTTTTGGGATTAATTTTTATGTGGCATTATCTCTGCTTCTTTCTATTCCATAACGAATTTCAATGAAAAAGGTTCTTGATTGTCTTAAACTTTTCTTTTAAGGCATACTTGTGTAAAATTACCCGACCCCGAATATCTCTTTTAAAACAAATTGTTCCTTTTGCCAGCATAATTCATTAGCAGCTTTGGCAGTATTTTTCTTCCATGTTTCATACCGAATTGTATCAATAAAAATTGACTGAACCATATCGGCAATAGTCCGTGGAGTTATTTCGCTGATAATAGTTCCTACCTGGTATGCGTCTATTATTTTTCTTACTTCTGCGATATCAGAAGCTAATACCGGTACACCTGCATGGATATAATCAAAAATTTTATTTGGTAAACTCAATTGATAATTGAGGCAAAAAGGCTTATCTATCGAAAACCCCAAATGAGCTTGTGAAGTGTATCTTTTTAATTCACTGAATGGGACCTTTTCGATGAATAATACTTTATCATCTAATCCAAGGCTTTTGGAAAGTTTTTTAAGATCATTCCAGCAGTCGCCGCTACCTATGAGCACTAATAGTAAATCATCCGGGAGCAATTGCATACTTTGTATCAGTTCTTCTGCGCCACGGTCTTTATTTATTCCGGAACCCTGCAAAAGCAAAATTTTCTTCCCGCCCGGGAATATTTCATCTTTTGTAACAAGTGATCCTTCTGAAAGAACAGGGGTGTTCCGAATCACTTTCATTTTTATTCCGGTATCTTTTTGATATTGATCAGCTATGGATTGGCTGACAGTATAAGCGTATTTTAAATGTGGTAATATCATTTTTTCCAGGGTCCTCCATATTTTTCTCTTGAAAGGTTTGTTTTGGAGTTCAGGCGTACCTGTAAAATATTCGTGGCTGTCGTAAACTAATTTTTTCCGGCGTAGAAAGGCATTAAAAAAATTAGGAAGTAATGTATCAAGGTCGTTAGACAAAAACAGGTCAGTTTTTTTAAAAAGGAGCTTCCAGAAAAGTTTCCAATTGAATTCAGCATACTGCAAAACTCCTTTTGTAAAGTAGCAACGTATGCGTTGAGTGGTATAGTTTCTTTCTCCAAGCGGAAGACTTTTCTTCAATCTTCTGCCAATCAGTAAAACTGAAAATCCGTTTTCTTGTAAAAAAGAACAGACCCGATGCACCCGTTGGTCAGAAACAAGGTCGCTGATGACAGAAACAATGATTCGTCTTTTTTTCAAGGCCGATCTTTTAGTTTTTCAATTATTTGCCGGAACACTGCTTTCCATCCTTTCCAGAAAAAAAGGTCATTAACTGTCTGATTGTGCCAGATGCAGAGAAAGGATCCATTGTATTTTTTAACCGTATCAATAAATTCACTCATTGCTTTTAAAGCTTCCTGAGGTGACATTTTTAAATCCTCACCAAAAGTTCCTTCCATAAAAGTAATTGGATAAACTTTTAATGACGTTACTATGTTCTTAGAAAGATCAAACCAATTGAATGGAGTACAAGTTCCTGCCCGAAAGCCGGGATGAGTGCCATAACCCATACTATAATCTTCAGTGATGGCTGCATCTAAAAGATGCTGATAAGTGTCAGGCATTTTAATTTTCAGATAATGCTGCCTGCTTTTTGTAATTGTTTTTCCCAATAAGTCTTTCAAAGATTTTATTTCGGTAGCAAACTTTTCTGGCTTTTCATTTGAAAAATAAGAAGGATGAATGCCAACAGGAGCGTATTTATTTAATTTTGTTAGCAGCTTTTTCATAGCCGGATTTTTCGCACTCAAATTTTTATCAAATCGTGAATAACTTCCCACATTTACGAAATATACAAACTGCAATTTTGAATCGGACTGAGTTTTCTCAAGGTATTCATAAGTATCATAAGGATCCTGTTCTTTCAAAAAAAATGTCTTTAATTGAGCAGATAATAATCTTTTCCTCCGAAAAACAATATTTCGAAAAAGCGATAAAGCATTTCTTAGCCATCCTCTATACTTGAAAGCATAAGCCTGGTCAATATCTATTGAAATGACCGGAGAAAATATATTTGATCTAAATGTAAGATTGGGATAAGTTTCTAAAATTATTTTTTTTAATCTTTCCGCCCATTCATTTACCAAAGGCTTGTTTAATATTCCTTTTTGGAAACTGATTGAAGAGTCAGCCTCATAACTGTTGTATTTGCCGGGAGTAAAAGGAAAATACTCTTCATACCTGCTAACCAGGAAAAAAGAAGCAGCAAAAGGGTCATTCACCCATTGTTCATTTTCTGTACCGGGTAGATAGAATGCTACTTCGTTTTCTTTTTTTTCAATTCGGGGGATTATTGGCTTAAGAGAGTTTTCAAATAAAAGAGCAGCAGGAGAGATACTGATATCTTTTTTCTCAAAAGTCTTATTACTATAATTTAAAGAAGGGCCAGTATAAGACAGGTATTCGGTTTCCTTATCTGTGATCTTCACATCAAAACCACAAATATCATTCAGCATAAACCTGACAATATATTCGATGCGGGGGCTTATATTTTCGCAAAAAAGAAGCAACGTGACCAATTATAGTGAACAAAATAATTAGAATATTCTATTTAATCAAAAGCCCCGCATTGTCATGCAGGGCTATTCGTAGAAACGCATTTATGAATTATTGATTGCCCATTCCCATATTCATATTGTCCATTCCATTATCATTCTGATTTTTCATATTCTTTCGTTTGAACAAGTGATGCATCGAATTTGCCAAACCTAAGATTGAAGTTAAGTCGGAATACCTGCGGATCACGACGACGAAATGAATCTTGAATAAAATAAGCCGATTCAGAATAAATATCCTGTTTGCGGGTTCTGAAAATATCATTTACATTCAATGAAATTGAAGCTTGTTTATTTTTCAGAAATTCATATTTAACTGCTGCATCCACTCCGTAAGTAGATCTGATATATCCTTGTGAAGCAGTAGGGGCGCCAAACATTCCACCGAAATCCACGTTATTATTACTGTTCGCTACCACCGGGAGGAAGAATTGTTTTAGACTGATAATCGCCGGATAACCTGGATTGTAAAATTCATTGGCAATTTGAAAGTATTATTCAATTTGCCAAACCAGCTTGCAAATTGGCTTTGCTTGGGTTGATGTTGGATCATTAATATTTATTTTTGAAGTATAAAGATTCAGGTTTGAGGTCAGATCCCACCATTTTGTCATCTTAGTTTTTTGCGATCAGTTCAAGTCCGGTAACATAACTGGAGTTCGCATTAATATAAGTATTTACCAAAGTTGCTTGTCCGGTAATTATATTGTATCTGTAACCTGGTAACGGGTGATCAGGTCATTGGTATTTTTATAATAAACAGATGCAAGAAAATTATCTCTGTTCTTTCAAAGTTTTCTGATAAGACAATTCAACTGAATTGGTGAACTCTGGTTTCAGATCAGGATTACCACGACTGATATTCAATGAATCTGAATAATCAGTGAAAGGATATAACTGGAAAGAAGTTGGGCCGATTGATCCTTCTTGTATAATTCAATCTGGAGTTCCTGGTCGTTTTTCATTTTGTCGCTCAGGAAAAAACTCGGGAAAAGGCTCACTGGAAAATTGGTTTTAAAATCCTGATTTCTTATCAGGTAAATGACCTTATAATTTGAACTTTCTACCCGTAATCCAACCTGGTATCCAAAACTCTTTGATTTGATTTGAATAAGTGGTATAAGCAGCATAGACCTGATCTTTGCTGTTATAATTTACGGATAAAAGTGGATTGAAAACAGGATTATTGGAGGCATCAAAAAAATAAAAATCATTTTTGCTGTCTGAGTTTCTGATTGACGCTCTTAGCACCAGCTTCCAATTTTGGATTTATCAGTGATCGGATTGGTATAATCAGATTGGATAATACATTATTGTATTGTTACCATTAATGATCTGTTGTTGGCTGAAAGATCCGGTCTTTTGATTTTGGGGATATTGAAAAATAATCAGTCTCGATCAAATTGTCATTATCATTCTTGCTTGCATTGTAATTTACATCAGCCGTTAATTCATGTCCTGCCTTTGGAAAATTATGTTTATAGCTGAACTGTGATTCCCATGAAATTCGAAACTTGCCATCTGTATTTGAATTCCGGTCGTTAAAAGAAGAAGTTTGATTGGATGAATAAAGTGAATCAATCAGCATATCGCTAAGTGTACAGGATTTAAATTTTCCTCTTCCTAGATTTCCTGCTATTGATATAGTATTTCGGTTATCAACAAAAAAATCAAATCCGGAACGTAAAAAACCAAAATTGCCAATGGAAGTACTATGATCTGTCTGCAGTAATTGTGTATTAGGAGTTCCGATTAATGTAAACCTATCTGTAGTTCCATTGCTAATCGATTTACGCGGGAAAAAATTAGCACTTAGAAGGAAGTTGACTTTACCCTGCCTGATATTTATATCAGCTCCGCCACCAACTTTCCCTCTTGAGTCAGCATTGACCCTGACATTGCCATTATATCCCACTTTCCTGTTTTTCTTCAATACAATATTCAAAATTCCGGCTGTTCCGCCAGATGCGTCATATTTAGCTGATGGATTCGTAATGATTTCTACACTTTCAATAGCATCAGCCGGTATCTGATCTAATGTCATGGTAGTGGGACGGCCATCTACAAATATTTGCGGTGCATTATTCCGCAAAGTGACATTACCATCAATATCCACATTGAAAGAAGGCACATTGCGCATTACATCCACTGCAGTTCCACCTGTTGAAGTAATATTTTTATCTACATTAAAGATTTTTTTGTCAATAGCCAATTCAAGTCCCGGCTTTGATGAAGTAACTGTTACATTTCCCAATACTTTTTCATCTATATCCATTTTAATATTTCCAAGATCTTTATCCAAAGCATCCCAACAATAGCGTAGGATCGGGAGTCATTGCTATTATTCGCATTGCCTACCTCTTTTAAAACTAAATGAGACAGGCTTGGTATAAGTTCTTTAAATCCAATAGCTGTTACATGTAATTTATATTGTCCAAAAAGAGGAATATTTTCCAGATTAAATTCTCCATTTGCTTTGGTAAGCATTCCGGCAATGACCACATCTTTTCTTTTTTTAGTTGCAGTGTCATATTTGTTTTGGATCAATTGTACAGAAGCAAATTCGACAGGTTTTCCGTGATTGGGAATCAATAAGTTTTCCATAAAAACTTCCGGTCATCTGTTGAGCTTCCATTAGTTCGATTTCCTCCATACCACCGGGCATCTGGGCATTCACAAGGATATTGATACAATCACAAAAAGTCAAAAAAGCTAATTTTCTCATTTTTAAATTTTTTATTTAGACGTGCAAAGGTGCTTTAACTTGCTTAGTTATGCATTTCATATTGGATAAATGGCAGTAATATGATTTGAAGGGTAAGAAGCATTTTAAATTTTTGATCATGATCACTATTTAGTCTAAGAACTACAAACAATTGTTATTTTTTTAACATGCGTTGATATTACCAGCATCACAAAAAACTCCCGAAACGTACTGATATCAACGTCTAAGTTTCGGGTTTTTGGGTGGCTGATGGGGCTCGAACCCACGACCCTCAGAACCACAATCTGATGCTCTAACCAACTGAGCTACAACCACCGTTTTTCGGAGCTGCAAAAATAAGTAAATTGACAGATCTGTCTAAAAAATAAAGTGGCTTATGCAATCACAATGATTAATGTGAAAACTTTCGAATGTGTATATACTCAATTTTCATTCAACCATTCATCAAAAACGCTTGTTAAAAGCTTCTAAAGACAAGAAAAACAGCGTTTTTGCGTTATTTTTGGATTATGCCTCAAAGCAATTAAATACCTTTTGAATATGAAAAGACTTCCAATTGTGATTATTGATGGTTGTAGCGGATCATTTCTTGCTTTCCAAACTATGGGAACAACTGGGAAATAGAATCCCCCTCCAAATATGAAGAAGATTTTGAAACTAGTAGGTCAGAAATGCTGACCCAGGCTCATTATAGTCCTCAGAATATTAATGATGCTTTTTCCAAAAAAATATTTAAAAAATTTATTACATGATCTTGATCAAGAAAAAACTTTTTTCCTGCAAAGTGATATTGATCATTTTGAAGAAGAAATATGAAACAAGGATTGATGATGAAATAAAAGGATGCACCGGTTGAATTTTTTCTTGCTGCCGGTAAAATTTTTAATACCAGAATGGAAGAAGCTGCAGCTATTTGTAATGAAATTCTTTCAAAACCTTTTGATTTTACTATTGATGAAGAAGTAATATTGGATGGAGATAAATTGAATTATGCAGCTAACAGATGCAGAATGAAAAGACAGCTGGAGAAAGAAATTGAAATACATGACGCTTGAGCGATATTCCGATCTGCTGGATATCCGTGAAAAAAATAAAGGAAAAGAAGGGTTTGTTGTAAAAACAGATGAAGAACTGGAAAAAGATGCCCGTGATAAAGTAAAAAAAATAATGGACCGGATGTTTGATCGTTTTCGTTTCAAATTCAGTGATGATGATAAGTTCAATATGTTTGTAAATGCCATCACCACTACGATGGATCCGCATACAGAATTTTTCCCTCCGGTTGATAAAAGATATTTTGATGAAGAAATGAGCGGACGTTTTTTTGGTATTGGTGCTTCACTTGTACTAATGATGATGGAAATATCAAAATCAGCAGTATTATTACTGGAAGCCCTGCCTGGAAATCAGGTGAATTGCAGGTAGGAGATGTAATCATGAAAGTAGCACAGGGAAAAGAAGAACCTGTTGACCTGACTGGCTTTGTTGTAACAGATGCAGTAAAATTGATCCGTGGTAAAAAAGGAACAGAAGTAAGATTGACTATAAAAAAACAGGATGGAACTATAAAAGTGGTTTCACTTGATTCGTGATGAAATCGTACAGGATGAAACTTTTGCCCGCAGCGCCATTGTAAAAAATGGTGATTCAAAGATCGGATACATTTATCCTGCCTGAATTTTATGCAGATTTTGATCATCCGAATGGCAACCGTTGTTATGTAGATGTAGCGAAAGAAGTAACGAAACTAAAAGAACAAAAAGTAGATGGAATTGTAATTGATCTTCGCAATAATGGAGGTGGTTCTTTGTATGATGTAGTACAAATGGCGGGCTTTTTATTGATGATGGTCCGATAGTACAGGTAAAAGACCGGGACAACAAAGCCAAGTGTGCTTGAGAGATAAAGATCATGGCTGTTTTATATTCTGGTCCGCTGGCAGTTATGGTAAATGAATTCAGTGCATCTGCATCTGAAATTTTTGCAGCAGCTATACAGGATTATAACAGTGGAGTTATTATTGGCAGCACTTCTACTTATGGAAAAGGAACTGTGCAACGTAATATCGGATTGGATCCGAGACTGGTTTTTCCATGTCAAATTCTGATCTTGGGAACAGTAAAACTGACATTACAGAAATTTTATCGCATCAATGGCGGCTCTACACAATTAAAAGGTGTTATTCTGATATTGTTTTACCTGATAATCTTGAATATCTGAAAGTAAGAGAAAAAGATGATCCGGATGCATTGCCCTGGGATGAGATCAATAAAGCCACATTATACACCATGGAATCCCGGTTATGATCTGAAAACAATTCAGCAACTCAGCAATCAACGCTTGGCAAAATGATCCGACTTTTAAAACTGATAAAGGAAAATACCGATTGGCTGTCCAAACAAAATGATAAACAATATTCCTTGCAATTTGATAAGTACCGCAAAGAACAAGAAATGATATCGATAGCACTATTAAACAAATTGAAACTCTTGACGAAACTGAAAGACGAACTGAATGTTTCTGCTCTTCCCGATGAAGCCAACCGCTGGGCAAATGATAAAGACAAACAGGAACGTTTTAATCAATGGTTAAAAGAGCTACGTACCGATATTTATCTTGACCAGGCTGTAAAAGTGATGGATGATATGATCAGTCAGCAAAACCTGGCTAAAAGCAAAAGCAAGCTGAAGACAACAAAAAAGCTTTTTAATATATATTTAATATATCAATTAGAAAGTGCCGGTTCATTAGCCGGCATTTTTTTTATAGATATCTTTCTTTGATTATTTTTTTATGGTGCAAGACTATGACCAATAATTACGTAACCAAATCCAAGTACATAAATAGAATGATTATTTGAAATACCAGTAGCATTCCAGTTGTTCATGCATCAAAAGAATCAAAAAGATATTCTGAAGATTTTCTTACAGCTTTAAATTCTTCCACCAGTTCATTCCAGTTTCTTTGATGCAGCCTTTGAATTTTCAGCAAAAATATTTTCATCAAAGCCCGGCAAGGGAGTGTTGATCTTTTCTTGCAAAACATAAAGCCCGGTAAGAAAATACTCTTTCTGCATCAATAATATGCTGCAATACTTCTTTAATTGTCCATTTGCCTTCGGCATAGCGATAATCATATTTTGATGGAGGAATATTTTCAAAAAATTGAATAAATGCAGGACTCTCTTTTTGAAATGCTTCCATCAGGTCATTTTCAGAAACCTGGTTAATATAATTGTGATAGAATTCAGGAACTCTTGTAAGATCAGGACGGGGCATAAGCAATACATTTAAGATTTCAGAAAGGAAAGTTATGCGTTTTGCTTAAATAAAAATCCCCTGCACTGCAGAGGATTTAAAGAATTACTTGTTTATGATCAGAACGCTTTTTTATGTAACAGGCTTGTTATTATCTGTTCACCTTTTAATGTAGATGCAAGCTTTAATAGCTTCATATGCATTTACAATTCCTCCGCTAATACTCAGATCACTCAATTTACCATTTCACCTGTTTCAGGATTTTTTACTTTTTCGTCAGGTTTTTGTGCTGATTTTTCAATCACCATTTTTACCTGTTCTGCACTCAGATCAGGAAAATATTCAAGAATCAATGCAGCAAGTCCCGCTACCACCGGAGAAGCCATACTGGTTCCCTGCAGATTTTGATAATTATTTCCGGTAGGGACCGTAGAATATATTTTTACTCCGGGTGCAAATACATCCACTTCCTTTTTCCCATAATTTGAAAATTCAGCAATCAGGCCTCCTGTCTAATGATTCTGGCCGCTTGCTCCAACAGTGATCCAGTTGTCTGCTTTTTTACCATCAGCCAGGAAAATAGGAGTGGGAAAATTATAAGTAGTATCAAGATCTTTTGCATCATTGCCTGCTGCATGAACCAATAATACACCTTTGCTTTCTGCATATTGAACAGCTTCATCCACCCATTTCTTTTCTGGAGAAAAACTTTTACCAAAACTCATATTGATGACCTGTGCGCCATTATCCACTGCATAACGAATAGCCAATGCAATATCTTTATCATGTTCATCACCATCCGGAACTGCACGTATCATCATGATCTTTACATTATCTGCAATTCCATTTATACCAATGCCATTGGTACGATCAGCACCAATAATTCCGGATACATGGGTTCCATGCATTGCTGATTTTGGACTTACCATTACATCGTTATTGCCATAATATTTGTCATTGAAATCATTGTAATTATCTTTTACAATTTCATCCCGGTAATCTTCTGGTGGAGTTTCTGCTGCCTCTGCTTTTTTCACTTCACCATTCACATATTCCCCAAATCCTTCCATGAAATCCTGGTTATTATCATCCATTGCATCATTACCCTGGAACAATGGTAACAAAATCATTTTTGCTTTTTTCACTTCAGGGTCATCTGATCTTAGACTGTCCAGATTCCTTGCCTGTATATTTTTCTTTGTCCAATGCTTTTGAAATAATACTGTCGCTTTTCATGGCAGCATTATAAACATTTTTTAAGGAAGATCAAGTTCAAGACCGTTTGTTTTGCTGTCACCCACAATATCCTGTTCTGCTCTTTTCCACATAATATATTCATCTTTTTCTTCTTTAGAAAGCTGAGTGGTATCCACGGTTTTTCCGCCCCATTTACTTTTATATTCATGATACACTCTTGCTCCTTCATAAGAATCCTCTTCTACATTTCTTCCATCTTTTCCTCCAAGGAAATTCCAGCCATATACATCATCCACATATCCATTATGATCATCATCAATACCATTGCCGGGAATTTCTTTTGGATTATGCCATAAAACGGATTTAAGATCTTCATGTGTTGTGTCAACACCCGAATCAATCACCGCTACAATAACTGTTTTACTTTTTAATTTTTTTGATTTGACAAAATCATAGGCTTTATCAAGGCTGATTCCATGATAACCTGTGGCTTGCTTGATCCAGAAGGTGCCAACCTTTGGGTACTTCTTCTTTGACTGCTGTTTGAGCCTGGGACGATATATAAGAACCGCCCAACAAAACAAGAGTCCAAAGAATTTTCCTGAATAAATTTGTTCATGATGATTTATTTATTTTACAAATATGTGAAAGCTATAAAAATAATGATTACCGTTCATACTTTTTAGAGCCGGATCAATTATAACACATCTCTTGACGGCCGTGTTTGCAGCCCGGTTGTATTTCCGATCCAATCGGTGAGTTTTTGTATTTTCTTTAAGTAAAAAGAGAGAAATATCATTAAATATCAAACTTAATTCCCTGTGCCAATGGAAGTTGATTACTGTAATTAATAGTATTGGTTTGCCTTCGCATATAAGCTTTCCAGGCATCACTTCCACTTTCCCGTCCGCCGCCAGTTTCTTTTTCACCACCAAAAGCGCCACCGATCTCTGCGCCGGATGTTCCGATATTTACATTGGCAATACCACAATCACTTCCGGCTGCTGAAAGAAATTGTTCTGCTTCCCTTAGATTCAATGTCATGATGGAAGAAGAAAATCCTTGCGGCACTCCATTCTGTAATAGCAATGGCTTCATCAATAGTTTTATATTTTAATAAATATAAAATAGGAGCAAAGGTTTCATGTTGCACAATTTTAGAATCGGGGTCTGACTTCTGCAATACAAGGTTTTACATAACAACCGCTTTCATATCCTTTACCCTGTAAAACACCGCCTTCCACAATAAATTTTCCGCCTTCTTTTTTACATGTTTCAATTGCATTAAATACATTTTTACTGCATCTTTATCTATCAAAGGGCCTACATGATTTTTTTCATCCAACGGATCACCGATGGGAAGTTGTTTGTATGCTGCACTAATTTTTCTTTCACTTTATCATACACTCTTCATGAATGATCAGTCGTCTTGTAGTAGTGCAACGTTGACCGGCTGTACCCACTGCGCCAAATAATGCTCCACGAATAGCAATATCAAGATCTGCATCTTTTGAAATGATGATGGCATTGTTGCCTCCTAATTCAAGTAATGATCTTCCTAATCTTGCTCCAACAGCAGCACCAACTGCTTTTCCCATTCTTGTAGAGCCTGTGGCAGATATCAATGGAATTCTGTGATCATTTGCCATCCATTCACCAACATCTCGTCCACCAATTATTAAGCCACATACACCTTCAGGAATATTATTTTTTGAAAAACTTCTGCAATAATATTCTGGCAGGCCACGGCACAAAGGATGTTTTTTCAGAAGGTTTCCAAACGCAAACATCACCGCATACCCATGCCAGCATAGTATTCCAACTCCATACCGCTACCGGAAAATTAAATGCAGAAATAATTCCAACAATTCCCAGCGGATGATATTGTTCATACATCCGATGACCGGGACGTTCGCTATGCATGGTAAATCCATAAAGTTGTCTTGAAAATCCAACAGCAAAATCGCAGATGTCAATCATTTCCTGTACTTCACCATAACCTTCCTGCAAACTTTTTCCCATTTCATAAGAAACCAATTTGCCTAATGGTTCTTTATTATTTCGCAATGCTTCACCAATCTGCCGAACTATTTCTCCACGTTTGGGAGCAGGCATCATTCGCCATTCTCTAAATGCATCTTGCAGCTGAATTAATAACTTTTTCATAGCTTTCTTTATCAGCTGCTGTAACAGATGCGATCAATTTTCCATCAACAGGAGAGAAGGAATCAATTATTTCTCCTTTTGATTTGATCCATTTACTGCCTGTACTTACACCTGCATTATGAGATTGAATGTGCAAAGTTTTGAAAAGTCCATTGCATTTAATTTGTGCAAAGTTAGGCATCATAGAAAAGAACTATTCTCATGTAACTTTATATACCTGAATCTAAAAAAGCTTGTAAGAAAAAATTAGTTAAAGCCCTTTGCATTTGCCGGAATTGCAAACGTGTATTTTGTCCAGAAACTTCTGAGGTTCTGTCATTTTTTCCCGGTCAGCTTGCGAGAATTGACTGTTGTTTCCGCCGCTACCGCCACGATTAAAGCCACCGCCACTACGTCCGCTACGGCCACTGCCGCCGCTTCCGAATAGAAGAATTTCCGAAGGAAGAGCTGGTACTTGTTGGCATTTCGATACCGTTGATCTTCCAACCAATGGATAATATTTTTTTGATTCAGTGCATGCTACAGATTCATCCAACATTTTTAGAGGAACTAAATATTCGATATGCATTACATCAGAAGAATCCCATGAAAATGCAATATTGTGCCGTTCCATCTATCTGCAAACCCTGTTGCCGGTTCTCCGTCTGCAAAACCAAATACTTTCATATAGATCATGTTTAACGCCATAGCGCCACGAATCGCTTTCATGTCAGATTTGCGGCATTGTCCATTATTTTGATCATTCTCATCCTGATTGTTTCTTGATCATCCGATCTTTCACCGGAGAAGCCTCCTGAGTACCCGCCATCATCTCTTTTTACCGGAAATTCAATGCCACGATTTTCTTTTTTCTTTCCCTTCATGTCGATGTAGAGATTCATTCCCAGCCGCATCATTTTCATTTGTGTTCTGAAATCCGGAATTATCAATGCAAGAAAGAGGTTTTCTGCATTATTATCTACTGCATATTTGATATTTGTTCCTTTATCCATTTCAAATCTATCATCAGGCCATTCTGTTGTTGAACCATCCAATACATGATTGATGATGCCGCTATCAGTTATAACGTTTTTGATGATGGGATCAGCATTTGCCTTGTTATTTAATGAAAGACTTAAAGAGATAATTGCAGGGAGAATAAATATAGATTTCATTGCAGTAAATTTTGAGTCTTTTGGTTAGACGTATATTCTAAGCAATACTTTCTAATACTGCTCGCTTTCGATTCGGAAAATCTTTTGACTTCACATCTTTGATATATTGTTGAACAGCTTTGGTGACCTGTTCATTCATATTCAAGTATTGACGCAGAAAGCGGGGTTTAAATTCTGTATTAATTCCCAAGCATATCATGCATTACCAATACCTGTCCGTCGCAATGCACACCGGCACCAATGCCAATAGTAGGGATATGCTATAGTTTCTGAAACTTCTTTTGCCAGTGCTGCAGGAATTTTTTCCAAGCACAATAGCAAAGCAACCTGCTTCCTCCAAAAATTTGGCATCTTTTCTTAATTTATTTGCTTCTGCTTCTTCTTTAGCTCGAACAGTATAGGTTCCGAATTTATAAATGGATTGAGGTGTTAATCCTAAATGTCCCATCACAGGAATACCTGCTGATACAATTCTTTTTACTGAATCAATTACTTCTTCACCGCCTTCCAATTTTACTGCATGAGCGCCGGTTTCTTTCATGATACGGATTGCAGAAGCCAAAGCAATATCAGAATTGGATTGGTAAGAACCGAAGGGAAGATCAACAACTACCAGGCACCTGTCAATTCCCCGGATCACCGATTGTGCATGATAAATCATCTGGTCCAAGGTAATCGGCAAGTGTGGTTTCATGGCCGGCCATTACATTGGATGCAGAATCACCAACCAGAATCACATCAATACCGGCAGCGTCAAAAATTTTTGCAAAAGAAAAATCATAAGCCGTGATCATTGAAATTTTTTCACCTGCTGCTTTCATTTTCTGCAAGGTGTTGGTGGTGACTTTTTTTACTTCTTTATTGACTGACATACTGATTCAAGTTTTATTTGAAAGTTATGTAAAAGTAGATAAAATCAAACTTCAATTTCTCTTTAACCTTACTTCTTCATAAAGTGATGAATCAATCCATCGGCCAAACCAATTTTAGGAACAAAAATTTCTTCAGCATCTGCCCAGCGCATTACATTAATATAAATAAGCAGAGCAGGAACAATTACATCGGCCCTGTCTTCATGAAATTTGTACAAGCTGATTCGTTGCGATAGAGAAAGATTGCTGAATTCTTTATAATAATCCCGAAGCAATTCCAAGACTAAGTGGTTTTCCTTCTTTACGTTTGGAAATGAGAAAATATTTTATTGATATTTCCACCGGAACCAATGGCAGTTACATGATGATAACCTTTTGTTTTTTTTCGGATAAATTCTTTCATTTCATCCCAGGTAGCTTCGGTTACCTGGTTTTTTAATAAACGGATAGTACCAATATTAAATGATTCTTTAAATACCAGTTTGCCGTCACTGAAAAAAGTAAGTTCCGTACTGCCGCCACCCACATCAATATAGAAATAGGATTCATCTGTTGTTCATATTTTCGGCAATATGATTTTCATAAATAAAAGAAGCTTCTTCCTGCCCGCTGATAATATGAATCTTAATCCCGGTTTCTGCTTTTACTTTTTTAATGATTTCATCTGCATTGACGGCATCACGCATGGCAGAAGTAGCACAGGCTTTTAGATGTTTTACTTCATAAACATCCAAGCAATAGTTTATAGGATTTAATTGTCTTGATGATCTTTTCCTCTTTGGCGGGAGAAATTTCGCCTTTATCAAATACATCAAAACCCAGACGAAGCGGAACACGGACCAAAGCAACTTTAATAAATTCAGGAACTGCCTGTGGGCCGGGAATTACATCGGTTATTAATAATCTTGCTGCATTACTTCCAATATCAATGGCTGCCAGTCTCACGTTGGGTCTAGTGTTTTTTTATACAGATAATTATATGTTTCTACCTGCGAACGAATTTTCTTTCTTCGTGGTGTTCACATATTCATTACTCAGTTCATTATCCAGCCATCTTGCTTTTACATTATCCTGTAACTGGATATTCAGAATATCTTTTAATTCCTGTTTTATTTCATCATCCATATACCGGGCAAGTGGCTTCCACACGGTGTTCAAGATTTCTTACCATCCAGTCGGCCGAAGATATATAAACTTTCTCTTTGACCCTTGTTATGAAATACCCACACCCGTGCATGTTCCAGGTATTCATCCACAATACTGATTGCATGAACAGGTTTTTCAAATTTTTTATTTTGAGTAAGCATGCAAAAAATACCCCGGATAATAAGTTTTATATCTACACCGGCTTTTGCTGCTTCATATAATTTCATGATCATTTCTTCATCAGAAAGAGAATTCATTTTTAAAATGATGCCGGCTTTGTTTTTTCTTTTCGTGCCTGCTTTATTTCTTCATCAATCAGCTGAAGCATTTCTTTTCGTACATACCATGGGACTTGGAATTAGTGTTTTACAATCTTTCAGATAACTGGCCGGTTTTGGGTTGCTCGAGAAAATTAAAAATCCGGTTCACATCTGCCATGATTTTCTGGTTGGAAGTAAGCAGGCAATGATCGCCATATACTTTTGCTGTTCTTTCATTCAGATTACCGGTACTTACAAAACCATAAATGAATGTTTTGATCTTTTGTTTTTTTCCTGATCACACAAATTTTTGCATGCACTTTCATGTTCGGAATTCCGATCAGCACTTTTACGCCTTCTTCTTCCAGTCTTTCTTTCCATTCCAGGTTGGCTTCTTCATCAAACCGTGGCACTCAATTCCAGCATTACCATTACCTCTTTACCATTTCGTACTGCATTGATCAGCGCATTGATGATCTTTGATTGTTGTGCCAGGCGGTAACAGGTAATTTTTATGGTAGTAACATCCGGATCAATTGCAGCTTCACGGATCAGATCAATAATGGGAGTAAAAGAATGATAAGGGAAATGCAGCATCACATCTTTTTCCAGAATCACATCAGTTACTCTTCGCTCGGTAAGCAAAGGATGATCAAATGGTTTTTTTCGTTGTCTTTTTTCTTTAAATACCTCTTCGGGAAAATCCATGAAATGACGGAAATTATGAATACGTCCGCCGGGAATCAGGTTATCTCTTTTGGAAAGATTCAATCTGCGGATCAAGATATTCCAGCAAACCCGGATCCATTTCCCGGTCATAAACAAAACGAACAGGTTTTCCTTTTCGGCGGTTCTTTAATCCCTTTTTCAATTTTTTGAATGATGTGAGTGGAAATATCATTATCAATATCAATTTCTGCATCCCGGGTTACTTTAAAAATATGCGAATGGTATTGATCATATCCGAAATAAGAAAAAATATCGGGCAGATTAAAACGGATCACATCTTCCAGCAGGATGATATGGTGTTCGTCTGGCTTGGTGAGGGCAATAATATAAACCTTCCCAGATCCCGACTGGGTACTTCAATCAGTGCATATTTTCTTTTTAAGGCACTTTCTTTTTTCCACATCACTACAGCCAGGTAAATAGATTTATCACGGAGGTTGGGAAATTCAGGAATATTTTCGATCATCAACGGGATGACATTCGAACTCACTTCTTCATCATAATAATTGCGGACAAATTCCTGTTGTTCAGGATTCAGTTCTTTTTCCGTATCGAGAAAAATATTTTGTTCATTCAGTTCTTTCAACACTTCTTCCCATATCCGGTTAAATTCACCCTGCTGGTTCAATACGATCATCTGTATTTCATCAATGATCTGCTGCGGATCATTTTCCAGGTGCATATTGGCTTTATTGCCAAACTGGATCATTCGTTTCAAGGTAGCTACCCGTACCCGGAAAAATTCATCCAGATTATTGGAAAAAATTCCGAGAAAACGAATCCGTTCCCGTAACGGAACAGTTGGATCAGCCGCTTCCTGCAATACCCTTGCATTAAAAGAAAGCCAGCTTATATCTCTTGCTATGGTTTTTCTGTTTATCGTTATGTGCATGCAATTGGATAAATAGCTATAAGCTATAAAATTAATGAACAGGATGGAACTACGAGTATTAAGTTTTCTATGACTAAAATGTTTATGTCTTTCTGATCTGATTAATAATTGATGTAGTAGAAAATCCTTCCAGTATCGGATTGATAACAACTCGGCCTCCATTTGCTATTACTTCTTTTGCTCCTGCAATTTGTTCAACTGTATAATCACCTCCTTTTACCAGTACATCCGGCATAATTGATTTGATCAGTTCAAGTGGAGTGTCTTCTTCAAAAATTACGACTGCATCTACCATCAGCAATGAAGCAAGCACCAGGGCTCTTGAATCTTGATTGTTCACCGGTCTGTGTTCTCCTTTTAATCTTTTTACTGATGCATCTGAATTTAATCCAACAATTAAATAATCCGCTTCTTTTGCTGCCTGCGAAAGAGAAAAAATATGTCCCTGGTGAAGAATATCAAATACACCATTTGTAAAAGCGATCTTTTTTTACAAAACTCTCCATTGAGCTACTTTTTGAACGTAACTGTTCAGGAAGCAGAAAATTTTTTCTGGTATGAGATCAGCTCTTTTCAATTGTTTTTTTTTATTGAAATAAGGCATGGCTACAAAGCTAAATAAACCACCGATAAGAATAACCACTGGTTTGTGACAACCCATAATATCCAGCCAAATGCCAGTGCAATTCCTTTTTGCAAACCATACAAGCTGCATTGTTTTTTCCAGCAAATAAGCATAAGCGCCAATTCCACCGGGTGTAACGATCATTCCAATACTTCCGGCTGATAAAACTAGTAAATGCTTCTTTGATACCATACTGGCTCTGTTTCCTTGCAATGCCAAAAAACCAATATAACCGCCGGCAAGATAAAGCGTCCATAGCAGTAATAGTAAGAAAAATAAATTGTTTTCTTTTTTTCAAATGCTGGATTGTGCTGATGCCTTCCCAAATGCTTTTAATGATCTTTTTTGATCAAAGTGATAAGATCATTGAAATTTTTCTTTTTAATGATCATCCATGCAGCTATAGCCAGAATAATAATGCCGACAATAATTAAAGCAAGTAATGATGATACGGAGATGTCTTTTTAGCTTCTGCATCCGGTTGATGAATGAAAAAAAGTGTCGATCAGTTGGTGCATAAAGTCCCGGGTTGAATAGCAAGTGTGATTCCAAAAATAACCAGTAAGGTGAAAGAATCAATAATTCGTTCCAGGATGATTGTTCCAATCAGTTTATCAACCGGTATTTTTTCATAACGGGCCAGCGCTGTGCATTTTAGTACTTCACCCAGACGTGGGAATGCCAAGATTGGTCAGGTAACCGATCATAACTGCAAAAAAAGCATTGCTCGTTTTTGGACTGTATGCCCAAGAGGTTCAATCAACAATCTCCAGCGTAAGGCTCTTACATAGTGACTTGAATATAAGAATAATAAAGACAGGAATAATCAGCAAATATCTTGCATGTTTTAACGATTGTTTGATCTGTGATCTGTCATCATTGCTCAGATCTTTAATTGACCACCATACCAGAAAAATACCCAGCCCAAAGAAAAAAATATATTGAAGTATGGTCAAATATCTTTTTTTCATTGGCATCGAAAATAATCTGATGTTTCATGAATTGCAAAGGAATATTATGATTTGCTTAATTCAATCAAACATATTATCAATCAATCGCACTTCATTCATAAATGCAGCGATCAAGTGCAACTAATTTTCTTTTTGCCATCCCATTCATTTAATCAATTCAAGTGTGCCGGCATCGGCGATTTCAACATAATCGATCCTGAATCCATTTTCTGATAAGAATTTATCCGGCTTCTCTTTTTAATTCACTTAATCTTCCTTGTTGCCCATATTTTCTTTTATATAAGACAGTGATTGGTAAATAGCAGTTGCATTTTTTCTTTCCTGTTCGTTCAACCGCATATTTCGGCTGCTCATGGCCAGTCCATCTGGTTCACGAAGGGTGGGGCAGATAACTATGTTGATTTTTTTCTCCAGGTTTAACATTTCAATTAATCTTTTAATCACCATACATTGCTGGTAATCTTTTTGACCCAGGTATAAATTGATCAGGCTGTACAATTTTCAAAAGCCTGCTGCACTACCATACATACTCCCTGGAAATGACCGGGACTGAATTTTCCTTCCAATATAGTTTCCAGATAACCAAGATCATAGTTTTGCTTTTGTTATCAGTTCCTTCCGGGTATATTTCATCAACTGAAGGGCAGGAATAAAACATCGCAACCGGCTGTTTCCAACTGATAAATATCCTTTTCAATGGTAACAGGATATTTTTCAAAATCCTTTGGATCATTGAATTGGGTGGGATTGACAAAAATGCTGCAGACGGTAAGATCATTTTCATTTTCTGATGTATTGATCAATGAAATATGGCCTGCATGCAATGCTCCCATAGTAGGTACAAAACCAATTTTGAAGTTCTTTTTTTGCTGATCATCAAGATAGTTACGAAGATCAGTTGTCTTTTTTAAATAAGATCATATACATAACGTTGATTTAATATGCAAAATACTGTTTATATCAAGCATTTCAGCTGTAAAATAGCTACCTTTGCCCCCTTTCACAGAGAGGATGTAAATTAAACGGGACGCCAATGTCAGCAAAGAAAAGAATTTTATTTATTGCCAACGAAATGTCGCCCTACCTGGAGCTGACAGAATTTTCAGAGATCGTAAACAAACTGGCCATTAAAGCAAATGACAATGGATTTGAAGTTCGTTGTATCATGCCCCGTTTTGGCAGTATCAATGAACGCCGTCACCGGCTTCATGAAGTAGTTCGTTTATCTGGTATCAACGTTTCGGTTGATAATGATGATATGCCGCTTCAGATCAAAGTAGCTTCACTTGCCCAATGCCAGGTTGCAGGTTTATTTCCTGGACAATGAAGATCTGTTCAAAAGAAAATTTGTTTTTCATGATGAAAATGAAAAATGGTTTGATGATAATGGACTACGGACCGTTTTCTTTTGCAAAGGCGCATTGGAAACCGTAAAAAAATTCGGATGGCCTCCTGACATCATTCATTGCAGTGGCTGGATGACAGGATTGATTCCTGCTTATCTGAAAACAGTTTATAAAAAAGAACCTGTTTTTTCTCATAGCAAAATTGTTTTTACGATCGGGCAGAATACATTTAAAGAAAAATTGGGCAGTGATTTCATGAAAAAAGCGCTGATTCATCCGTCTTTGAAAGAAAAAGACCTGGAAGTATTTAAAGAAGCCAATAATACGGCCATGTTTCGCGGTGGCGCCACTTATGCAGATGCCATTACTTTTGGCGCTGATAAGATATTGAAAAGAAGCTGGTGGATGAATTTTCCAAAGTGAGAGGAAAGAAAACATTTGCTTTATAATCCCGAATCAGATTTAACAGACTATTTACAACTCTATAACGATCTTGCGGCAAATAATTGCATGATTTCATCAATACAGGTCATTAATTCCAATTGCAAAGTTGATTCAGATATGTTCATAAATCCGGTTTATATACACTGGCAACCTTTGTTCATTTTATAACTACAACCTTATCTTTGCGACTTCTAAAAAAAATATTCATGCCTTATTTATTTACATCAGAATCCGTAAGTGAAGGACATCCGGATAAAGTAGCCGATCAGATATCTGATGCATTAATTGATAATTTTCTTGCATTTGATCCTGATTCAAAAGTAGCCTGCGAAACACTGGTTACAACAGGACAGGTTGTATTGGCCGGTGAAGTGAAATCAAAAGCTTATCTGGATGTTCAGGAAATTGCCCGTGATGTGATCCGTAAGATCGGTTATACCAAAAGTGAATATATGTTTGAAGCAAGTTCCTGCGGTGTACTTTCTGCTATTCATGAACAATCTGCAGATATTAACCAGGGTGTTGATCGAAAAAAAAAAGAAGAGCAGGGTGCCGGTGACCAGGGAATGATGTTTGGTTATGCAACTAACGAAACAGAAGATTATATGCCTTTGCACTTGACCTGGCACATAAAATCTTGATCGAACTGGCTGCGATCCGCAGAGAAAAGAATTCAAAAATGCCTTACCTGCGTCCGGATGCAAAAAGCCAGGTGACATTGGAATATGATGATAATAACCAACCGGTTCGTATTGATGCCATTGTAGTTTCTACACAGCATGATGATTTTGATACTGAAGCAAAAATGCAGAAAAAGATCAAAGAATGATGTTATCAATATTCTGATACCAAGAGTTAAAAGCAAGTATAAAAAATATGCAAAACTGTTCAATGATAAAATCAAATATCATATTAACCCAACCGGAAAATTTGTGATTGGTGGTCCGCATGGTGATACAGGTTTAACAGGACGAAAGATCATTGTTGATACATATGGTGGTAAAGGTGCACATGGTGGTGGTGCTTTCAGTGGAAAAGATCCCAGCAAAGTGGACCGCAGCGCTGCCTATGCTACACGTCATATTGCCAAGAATCTTGTGGCTGCCGGAGTTTGTGAGTGAAATGTTGGTACAGGTTTCTTATGCTATTGGTGTTGCACAACCTACCAGCATCAATGTAAATACATATGGTACTGCTAAAGTAAAGATTAACAGATGGTGAAATTGCAAAAAAGGTGACGAAGACTATTTGATATGCGTCCTTATTTTATTGAGCAACGTTTAAAATTGCGTAACCCGATTTATAGCGAAACAGCTGCTTATGGACACATGGGCCGTAAACCTGAGGTGGTTGAAAAAACATTTGCTTCTCCTGATGGAAAAGTGGTGAAAAGAAAAGTAGAATTGTTTACCTGGGAAAAACTGGATTATGTAGATAAAGTTAAAAAAGCATTTGGATTGAAATAAATAATCTAACGATAATTTCAAAAGAGAACCTGTAAGTTGTGATAGCTTACGGGTTTTTATTTAGTATTACATTTGTTTAGGTGAAAAATTTCAGACAACAACACCGGCCTAAAAAAAGCTCTCTTATTATTGGCAGACAAGCAGTGATAGAAGCGCTTCAATCAGGAAAGCAACTAGACAGAATCTATTTGCAAACCGAATGCACGGGGAGTATTCGGTTGATACAATAAAAACTGGCTGAGAATATAATGTTCCAATTAATAAAGTGCCGTTGCAAAACTGAATAGTTTTAATGTTACCGATCATGAAGGATGTGTGCGCAATACTGGCAAAAGTTCAATACCAGGATCTGCAGGATAGTGATTTCATTTGTTGTTGAAAAAGGAGAAGTTCCCTTTATTACTGATTCTGGATGGTATTACTGATATCCGAAATATCGGTGGTATTGCCAGAACTGCTTATTGTTGCGGTGTTCATGCCATCATCATTCCTGATAAAGGAGTAGGAGCGTTGAATGAAGATGCCATTCTTACTTCTGCCGGAGCATTGGAAAAAATTCCGGTATGCCGGGTAAACAGCCTGATGAAAGCAGTAGATGAATTGCACTTGAACGGCATTAAAGTTTTTGCCAGCGAAATGACAGCTGAAAAAAATATTTTTGATTGCGACTTCAAAGAACCTTGCGCCATTGTAATGGGCAGCGAAGAAAAAGGAATTTATCCTGCGTTGATGAAAATATGTGATGAAAAATTCAAAATCCCCATGAGCGGGGATTTTGAATGCACTGAATGTATCTGTGGCTACAGGTATTATTCTTTATGAAGCAATGAAACAGCGGTTATTTTAACCGAACAAGTACATCTTTCTCTTTGTAAACAGTCGAAGCGTATTTCAAAGATTCTTTTAATGCTGCCTGTAATTCTGCAGGTTTATTCAGGATAAGGTAATCGTCTTTGCTGACATTGTAATAATTAAGCTTGAGTTTTTTGTCATTGATCAGTTGCAGCAACGCATCAGGATCTGGGAATGTCAGTTCGATCTTATCAGCACCATTAAAAGAAATTGTGTACACAAAATGCCGGGCAAGTAGCCATGAACTATAATCATCCTTTTTTAGAGGGAAATTTGTTTCAATATCCAGCTGGCAATCGATAAAATACCAACTATTCAGTTGAATGAGTTGTGCCAGAAATCTTGTGGTATCCATAATATTTTTATCTTCCTCGTTCGGGCTGATCACCGTTGCCCGGTAAAGTTTGCCATTCGATCCATCAACAGTATCTACCTGATAATAACCAGAACTGTCTTTTATGTCACCCCATTTTCCTATCAGCTCTTTTTTGAAAATAAAATCATTTTCATTTTCCGAGATGGGGTATAGGTTGCTTACTACTTTGCAAGAAGTAAAACATAATAGCAAAATAATAATCAAGAACGACACTGAATTTTTCATTTTTGAGTCATTTAATGTAAAACAAAGAGCGAACGGTTCTTCCAAATATATATTATAATATAGCAAAATATCCTGATTTTTCTATCCTTAAATTTGCAGGTTAATGGATCAATTAAAAATCAAACTGATAGAATGTCCCCGTGATGCCATGCAAGGGTGGAAAAATTTTATCCCTACAGAAAAGAAGATTCAATACATTAATTCTTTGCTGCAGGTTGGCTTTGATACTATTGATTTTGGAAGTTTCGTTTCTCCAAAGGCTATTCCGCAGATGGCAGATACAAAAGAAGTAGTCAGGAGTCTTGAGTTGGAAGGCAGGTGTACGAAGTTGCTTGCGATTGTAGCCAACCTTCGTGGTGCGGAAGAAGCTAGCGCATTTGATGAAATTACTTATCTCGGTTTTCCTTTTTCAGTTTCCGAAACTTTTCAGCAGAGAAATACGAATTCTTCCATCAAAGAATCATTGATAAGAGTAGAAGAGATACAAAATCTTTGTGTCCAATCAGGGAAAACAATTCGTAATATATATTTCAATGGGCTTTGGTAATCCTTATGGCGATCCTTATTCTGAAGAAATCGTTTTTGAATGGGTGAATAAGTTGGTTGCGATGGATATTAAAACTATTTCATTGGCAGACACAGTAGGTGTTGCAACCGCTGAACAAGTTTATGAAATGACAAAATATCTGATAAATTCTCTACCATCGGTTGAAATAGGAGTGCACTTACATTCAAGACCTGATAACTGGAAAGAAAAATTAGAAGCTGCTGTGAATGCCGGTTGCAAACGTTTTGACGGAGCATTAAAAGGAATAGGGGGCTGCCCGATGGCAAATGACGAATTGGTTGGAAATATGAATATGGAATGGATGATCAGCTACCTTGAAAAAAATAATTTTCTGACAGGTATAAACAAAGAAGCGCTGAAAGAAAGTTTACAAATCGCAGGCGAAATTTTTATATAATGGAAATGAGTGTTACAAAAAATGCTGGTAAGCCACACATTATCTTATACATACGAAATGATGGCTCGCAAACATGGATGCAGGCGGATGATTTTTTTGTAATACATGACTTAAGTCACTATGCACTTGAAACAACATTAGGTTACACAACCGCGTTTATGGGAATGCTGAATGACGGGATGGATATTAAGGATTTTGAAGACCTTGAAAAGAGAAGGAAAATAATTATCACTGAAGAAGCTGCTTATGCAGAGAATATGGCCAATCTTTTTCTGATGGAAACCATACAGGGGAATTTTGAAAGCTTTAATGAAATTTCAGGACAGGCTTTTGAAACATCATGGAAGAGTTTTCCGCCTCCTCATCTTTTCGATGAAGAAATAAATTCGGTCAGGGTTTTTCTTAAACAATTATTAAAGCAATGGAAAGAGCTACCTGACGGAGAAACAATGACTCTAACTTTTGAAATCTGATCATGCAGTTCCAGATACCGATACAAATCAATGCACCCGAAAAGCAAATTAATTACAGGAATAAAATTCTGTTGATCGGTTCCTGTTTTACAGAACATATTGGCGACACATTGGAAGAATTGAAATTTTCAGTTTTACAAAACCCCAACGGTATTCTCTTTGACCCAATAAGTGTCTGCAAAAGTTTGATTTCTTATATTAATAACCGGCAGTACAACGAAGCAGATTTGTTTCAATTGAATGAAGTGTGGCATACCTGGCAGCATCATTCCCGGTTTTCAAATATTGATGAACAACAATGTTTACAAAAAATAAATGAATCACAAACTACGGCACATAGATTCCTGAAAGACGCGGATTGGATCATTATCACATTGGGTTCGTCTTTCTCATATCGGCTTACAGAATTAGCTGAGAAAAAAAATGCTTCAAGCGAGACGTCGGTCGCAAATTGCCATAGAGCACCGGCACAATGGTTCAAGAAACATTTGCTTGAAATTAAAGAGATCATTGCTGCAATGGATGATTGCATGAAACAATTGCTGCAATACAATTCTAAACTGCAGTTCATCTTCACAGTCAGTCCTGTTCGTCATATTCGAGACGGAGTTATTGAAAACAATCGCAGCAAAGCAAGGTTGATCGAATCTGTACATCATCTTGTAAACAAATACGAACAGGCATATTATTTTGCTGCTTATGAATTAGTGATAGATGTATTAAGGGATTATCGTTTTTATGATATTGATCTGGTGCATCCGAATTATATGGCTACGGAATTTGTATTAGAGAAATTTTCGGAGAGCTGCATTGATGAAGAAACGAGGGGACTGATGGAGGAAGTTAAAAAAGTTGTGATTGCCCGTAAACACAAACCTTTTCAGCCAAAAACAGAAGCACACCTTTCATTTCTATCGGCGCATTTAGAGAAGACTAAAAAGTTGCAGGATCAATTCCCTTTTCTTGATTTTACAGATGAGTTGAATTACTTTTCTCAAACCTCCCAAAATCTGTAAACCGTTTTTTCATAATATTTTTCGCCAGGCCTCAGTATGGTGTTTGGGAAGTGAGGAATATTGATGGCATTGGGATGTTTGTGTGTTTCAAAACAAAAACCAGATAAGGATCCATAAAGATTCCCGTTTTTCCCTTTCATTACAGGAATTCCTTTTCCGGAATAAAAATGTAAAACCGGTTCATTAGTATAAACCTGCATTTTGGTGTTGGATCTTTCACAAAAAGCTTCTCCTGCCAGTGTTAGCTCATCTTGCTTTTTATCAAGAACAAAACTTTTATCATAACCGTTTTCCATGTCTGCCTGGTCTCCAATTTTCCGGAATTGACGAAAATCAAATTCAGTGTTTTCAACTGAAGATATAGCTCCTGTGGATACAAGGTTATTGTCCTGGTCCAAAGTTTCGGAAGCATATATTTTGAGGAGATAGTCTGCATTGTTACCTTTTCCATTGTCCAAATTGAAGTAACCGTGGTGCGTTAAATTAACCAAAGTGGGCTGGTCTGTCGTAGCGAAATATTCATAAATGAGTTCATCATCAGTCAGAATGAATTTCAAATTCACATCCAGGTTTCCCGGAAAGCCTTCTTCGCCATCCGGGCTTTTATAATTTAACTCCAAAATATTTTTCGATGGATCAAAAGATGTAATATGCCAGATCTTCTTATCAAATCCTGTTATCCCGCCGTGTAATTGATCATTACCCCGGTTTTTCGACAAATGAATTTTTTTTCCGTCAATTTCACAAGCTGCATCTTTGATCCGGTTGGCATATCGTCCTATACCGCAGCCCATCCAGATATATTGTTGTAAATAATTTTCCGAACAATAGTCTTCAACCCGATCAAATCCCAGTACAATATCATTGAATGAACCATCGGCTTTTCGTATTTTCATCGATGTAATAATGGCGCCATAATTTGTGATCAGCACTTCATTACCTTTTGTATTGCCTAATGCAAACAAATAAATATCTTCACCGGAAGAATGGGTAAAACAATATTGTTGATTGGAGAGCATGGGTTTAAAAGTATTGCAATTTGCTGATGAAAGCTGAATTATTGAAAGAATTCCGGGACCATTTTCACAGAGAAGCTGAACATTTGTTCTTTTGTCCCGGACGTGTAAACCTGATCGGCGAGCATGTTGATTATAATGGTGGCCGGGTGATGCCTTGTGCTATTTCAAAGGGAACGTATTTAGCTGTTTCAAAAAACACCGATAAAAAAATCCGCTTTGCCTGCATGGATTTTCCTGAAAAGGCCGAACTACACATTCAATCTTCATATTCTAAAACCGGAAAGCAGTGGTTCAATTATCCACTTGGGATCATGGATTATCTGATTCGGGAAGGATATGAGCTATCCGGTTTGGATTTGTTATTTGCCGGAGACTTGCCTGTTGGAGCGGGACTTTCTTCATCAGCATCAATTGAAGTGCTCACTTTATTTGCATTGAATGAACTTTACCAATTTGGTATTTCTAAAATTGATATGGCTTTGGCAGCAAAAAAAGTAGAGAATGAATTTATTGGTGTCAATTGCGGTATTATGGATCAATTTGCAGTTGCCATGGGCAAAAAAAAACGGGCTATTTTATTGGACTGCGATACGCTGGCACATGAGTACATTCCATTTGAAACAAATGAATACGTGTTGGCTATTATCAATACGAATATGCAAAGAGCACTTTCGGAATCCAAATACAACGAAAGATTTGCCGAATGTGGCGCCGCATTAAAAGCATTGAAGAAAGGATTGCATATTGATAAGCTTTGCGATCTCGATTGGAAAACATTTGAATCCAATCAGCATTTGATTGCAGATGAAACTTTGCGAAAAAGAACCCGGCATGTGGTCAGCGAAAACGAAAGAGTGGGGAAAGCTGTCGATGCATTAAGAACTAATGATGCTATGGCATTCGGTTCATTGATGTTTGCTTCGCATCAATCACTCAAAGAATGGTATGAAGTAAGCGGAATTGAATTAGATACCATTGTCGGGTTTGCTAAAAATTATAATGGCTGCATCGGAGCCCGGATGACAGGAGCGGGGTTCGGTGGTTGTGCCATTGCACTGATACAAAAAGATCTTTTAATTGATTTTTCGGGTAAGCTTACCAATTTTTATAAGAACAAAATAGGATATGCACCAACAGTTTTCGCCTCAGAAGCTGAAGATGGAGTAAGGGAAGTTAAATCTTGAGATCATATTCGGGTTTTAAAAATTCTTCCAATCTTTCCAATAAAGTCAGCTGGTTCAGGGCACGATCAAAATTCTGGCCTTTATATTCTACTTTATAATAAATACCTCCATTCATGAAATCTGTGATAAAGCGCAATGCTTGCATATAAATCATTATTAAGCCTGCATAATGAATGTATTTTTTTTCTGATCCTGTCAAATATTTATTCATTACAGAAAGATATCCGCTGATGATGGCTTCATAATAATTTTTACGGATCTTAATTTTTTCAAAATTGAGATAGTTTTCATCGTGATTGCAGGCCATTGAACGGATCATATCTCCCAGGTCAGAGAAAAAATATCCTGGCATTACTGTATCAAAATCTACAAGGCACACAACCCTGCCGCTGGTATTGCTGAAAAGTACATTTGAAATTTTTGCGTCATGATGCATCACACGAAGCGGAAATTCATCTGAGCTGGTAATGATCTCATAAAAATGTCTGTATTTTTCCCGTTCTTTTAATTGACGGATTAATGGTTGGGCCTTTGCAATCCGTTCATATAGTTCTCCCTTTTCGGCCCTTTCCATTTCTTCGAATCTGACTGATAGGTTATGAAAACCAGGAATAATATTTCTTAATTTATTCACGTCAAAATCACGAAATGCAGCAGTGAATTTTGCAAAAGCTTTTGCAGTAGCTTTTGCCTGCTGAGGATTTTTCGCAATACTTAAAGTTGTTGTGTCGTCAATTAATTCAAAAGCCCGCCAGTAATGTTCATTACGATCAATGAATAGGGTTGTATTTTTATCACAGTATACGGGAGTGGGAAGATTTAAACCTTTAAATTCAAACTCTGCATATTGCCAGATACTTAAATAATTTTCCTGTACATATTGTGGCTTTGTGAATATTTCTTTATTGATCTCCTGAAGAATAAAGGGGGATATTGAATCCCCGAAGGCCTTATAAGTGTGATTTATCAAGCCCTGTCCCAGAGGTTGGACAACGATCTTATCCGGAATAAGGTTATCACTTCCCGCATTGTAGCCTGCAAATGCAGCAAGAGCTTCTTTATAATTTGCGGCCTTCATAATTTCAGTTAAGATAGAGGTTTTATCAGATCATAAAACGTTCAAACGATTGCATCACTTTTTCATTAATGCACTCTATCACCCCGGGGACTTATTTTCTTCATGATCCCTGCTTCGTATGTCAGCCATTCTTCCCATCGCGCCGAACTTTTTTCTTTTCAATATATGTTTCCGCCAATTCAATGAACAAAGTATAATGCCCGGCTTCACTTTCCATGAATTGTCGTAAAATTTTCGCAGATATTTGTCTTCAAGTCCTTCGCTCAATCTTTTAAAACGTTCACAACTTCGGGCTTCAATAAGAGCACACAAGAGCAATTTATCAAGTAATCGGTCTTCTTCACTGCCACCCTTGATCTCAAATTGCAATCAAGTCGATTTACGTATTCATCTTTTCTTTGTTTACCGAGCTTCAGATTTCTTTTTTGTAATTCGGCCAGCACGGATCGGAAATGACCCCATTCTTCCGTCACAATGGGCGAAAGTTCTTTTACCAGTTTTTCTTTATCGCTATATCGTCTGAATTAGAGAAATGCAGGATGTAGCTGCTTTTTGTTCGCAATAGGCATGATCGGTCAATATATCTTCCAGTGATTTTTCTGGCAAGATCTACCCAGCGGGGATCTGTAGGAAGTTTTAGTCCTAAAATATTTTTTGTATCAATTGAAAGTCTCATAAGCCACAAAAGTAATTCGTCAGGGGATTCCAAAGGTTCTAAGATAGAGGGAATCAGCCGGATAGCTGGAATTGGGTGATAAAAATAAGCAGCAATGCTTTTGCAGTTCAGGCGTGCCTGCCTTACCTTTGCCGCCGAAATTAATGGATGAAATAATCGGATGAAAAATTAAAAAAAATCAAGATGCCTTTAACAAAAGAAAAAAACGACATCAATTTTTACAGAATTCGGTGGTAAAGCTTCTAATACCGGATCCATCGAAGGACAGATCGCTCAGCTGACTGAGCGTATCAGCCAGATCAGCAGCCATCTGCAGGAAAACAAAAAAGATTTCTCCACTCACCGCGGCTTGATGCAATTGGTTGGTAAACGTAAACGTTTACTGAACTATTTGCAAAAGCAAGACCTGTACTGGTTATCGCCAATTGATCGAGAAACTCGGACTCAGAAAATAACAAGTTTTGTATCCGCCCTTGGCGGATGTTTTTATTTCGGAATATCACTTCTTATTCCATTGCTTTTCGAGATTGAATTAATGTAAAAGTGAGAGTTTCATAAAAGTTATCAACTGAAATAAATAGAGCAAAACGATAATTTCCCGGTTTCTTTAATCACAATTTATAATATTTAATTCTATATTCATATGTTACAACAACCAATTCGTAAAACATTTGATATAGGCGATGGCCGTATGGTGACCATTGAAACCGGCCGTCTTGCCCGCCAGGCCGATGGTTCAGTTACAGTATCCAGGGCAATTGTATGATACTGGCTACTGTAGTTGCCAATAAAGAACCGAAAGAAGGTCAAGAGTTTTTTCCCTTATCAGTAGATTACCAGGAAAAATTTGCTTCTGCCGGTCGTATTCCCGGATCATTTTTTAAAAGAGAAGCCAGATTGAATGATTATGAAATTCTGACATCAAGACTGGTTGATCAGGGCACTTCGTCCTTTATTTCCCGAAGATTATTTCTGTGAAGTACAGGTACTGGTAACTCTGATCTCAAGCGATGCTGAAGTAATGCCAGATGCAATGGCTTGTCTTGCAGCTTCTGCTGCATTGGCTGTTTCAGATATTCCTATCAAGGAAATTATTTCTGAAGTAAGGGTAGGCAAGAGTGGATGGACAATTTAAGATCAATCCAAGTCGTTCAGAAATGGAAAATGCAGATATTGATTTCATCATTGCTGCTACTGATAAAAACATGATGATGGTGGAAGGTGAAGCAAAGGAATGCAGGAAGAAGATCTGTGTAAAGTATTGGAATTAGCACATGAAGCTATTCGCGTTCAGGTAAAAGCACAGGAAGAATTGAGAGATATGGTAGGAGTGAAAGGCAAAAGAGAATATACAAAACCTGTACAGAATGAAGAACTGCGTGAAAAAGTAAATGCTTTTGCAAAACAAAAAGTATATGAAGTAGCCAAAGGAAAATTCAGCAAAGCAGACAGAAGTGAGAAATTTGAAGCGATCAAAGAAGAGTTGATGGAGTATCTGAAAAAGGATTTGAATGTTGCAGAAGGTGAAGAACTGCCTGATGATATAAAAAAATTGGCTAAGCAACTATTATGGCGATCTGCAATATTATGTGGTACGGGATATGATATCTGAATGAAAAAGTTCGTTTGGATGGCCGTGGCCTTGAAGATATTCGTCCATTGGATATGGAAGTAGATGTATTGCCTTCTCCTCATGGAGCAGCATTATTTACAAGAGGTGAAACACAATCACTTACAACAGTTACTTTAGGAACTCCATTAGATGAATTATTGGTTGAAAGTGCAGCTAAATCTGATTATACAAAATTCATTTTTCATTATAATTTTCCTCCTTTTTCTACCGGTGAAGTAAAAATGATGAGAGGTCCGGGCCGCCGTGAAGTTGGTCATGGAAATCTTGCCATGCGTTCTTTAAAACAAATGATGCCAGCTAGATGATTTTCCTTATACAGTTAGAGTAGTGAGTGATATTCTGGAATCAAATGGTTCATCTTCAATGGCAACTGTTTGTGCCGGTTCATTGGCATTGATGGATGCAGGTGTTCCTATTCCAAAACATGTTTCAGGTGTTGCAATGGGATTGATAACTAAAGATGATAAATTTGCTATACTCACCGATATCTTGGGTGATGAAGATCATCTAGGTGATATGGATTTTAAAGTAACAGGTACCAGAGATGGTATTTGTGGTGTGCAAATGGATATTAAAGTAGATGGTTTGAGAATGGATGTAATGCGGCAAGCATTGGAACAGGCACGTCATGGCCGTTTGCATATTCTTGATGCAATGTATAAATGTATGCCTGAAGCCAGACCGGAAGTGAAACCACATGCACCAAGAATGGTGAAGATGTTTATTGACAAAGAATTTATTGGTGCAGTTATCGGGCCGGGTGGTAAAGTGATACAGGAAATGCAGCGTGAAACCGGTACTACAATCAATATTGAAGAAGTGAATAATATGGGTGAAGTAAGCATTTTTGGAGCTAAATAAAGAAGGTGTGGAAAAAGCCAGAAGCTGGATCAAAGGAATTGTAGCTGTACCAGTCAGTAGGTGATGTATATGAAGCAACTGTAAAATCAATAATGCCATTTGGTGCATTTGTTGAATTTCTTCCTGGTAAACAAGGATTAGTGCATATCAGTGAAGTAAGCTGGAAACGTTTGGAAACACTGGAAGGTATTTTGAAAGAAGGTGATAAAGTAAAAGTGAAATTGATTGGTACAGATCCAAAATCAGGAAAATTCAAATTGAGTCGAAAAGCTTTATTGCCAAAACCGGAAAGACAAGATAGACCACCTGCTCAATAAGAACATTTAACCGGGTTCATTAATGAATGAATATCAAGGTTACATTTAATGGAAATAAATAAATTTGAATTAACTCTCGGCCATTTCACGTATATTTATTTTCAATTTTAACCAAGGTTCTATGAACGAACTATTAGTTGATCGTTCTTGCATATTTGATTGGTAGCATTCCAACAGCAGTTTGGGTCAGCAAATATTTTTTTGACATTGACATCCGTGATTATGGCAGTGGTAACTCAGGTGCTACTAATACATACCGGGTATTGGGTCCTAAATGGGGAACAATTGTAATGTTTATTGACATGCTGAAAGGATATGGTTGCTGTACAACTCGCATTATTACTTCCCAATTATATTGACAATGATACACAATTTATAAATCTTCAGATCGGGTTAGGATTAGCAGCAGTATTAGGGCATATTTTCCCGATCTGGGCTGAATTTCGTGGTGGAAAAGGAGTAGCAACTTTATTTGGGTTAGTATTGGGTATTTCACCATGGACTGCACTAAGCTGTGTCGGTGTTTTTTTACTGGTACTTTATCTCACCCGATTTCGTTTCGTTAAGTTCTATACTTGCAAGTATTGCATTCCCCGTTTTTATTCTTGTAATTTTTAATGAAAGAGAACCATCTCTACCGGATATTTGCTATCTGCGGTAGCATTGATGGTATTATTAACTCACCAAAAAAATATTGGTCGTTTATTCAAAGGAAATGAAAGCAAAGTTCCTATTCTTAAATACAGCGGATCGCCGCCGTCAGCGACGCAAAGAAGAATCTTCTCACAATGAAGAATAGATGACAAAAACTTAATTTTGCAATGGAATTTTCAGTGTTCCAAAATTATAGCTATCACTTCTCCCTCAAAACCCCAAGCCAAGACGAAATCAATTATACTGACTTTTCTAATTTCAGTACATTTTTAACACGAAATGCTGTTACTGGGCGTAAGTATTGAAGTATTATAAACCTACTGTTAAATAATTTTATAAATAAAATATTGATTTAACCAAATAAATATTTTTTTAAGGTGTAATGAATTTTTATTTGATAAAATTTTCAAAATGCCGTTAATTTTGTATATTTTTGCACCCCCTACTTTTGAGAACTCCGCAAACGACCTCAACCAGGCTTGTTGCAGGAAACCTTAAAATAGTTTCTAGTTATGTCACAAACGCTGTTTGAAAAACTGCAATTTGCAGACGAAAAAAATCTTTTGATTCAGGGACTTCCTTCTTCCATCGAGAAACAATTTCACAAACTTTCCTTTGCAAAAAATGTCACTCCGCTTTTAAAAAGCAGGAAAATTGATTTTGCTTTGGTGTTTGCTGTGAATGAAAATCAACTGAACGGTATCCTTGAACGATGTAATGCCTGCATTGAAAGGGGGTTCCAAATTCTGGGTGGCTTATCCCAAAATCACTTCCAAAATTGTTACAGATCTCAATCGTGACTGCAGCTGGAATCGACTAACCGCTGCTGGTTATGAAAGCATTCACCAGGTTGAACTTGATCATGTATGGAGTGCTATGCGTTTTGAAAAAAGCGAAGGTCAAAACTGAGGGAAGTTGAAGTAGCTGCTACCCGCAAAAGAGTAGCAACTGTCATGGCTGATTAAAACTCTGACTAGTAAAATGATTTAGGTTTGCTGTAAAAAAACAGCAAACCTTTTTTATGCCCTTTCTTAATGTAGAAATCAAAGCCCGATGCAGAAATGCATCATTCATCCGAAATTATCTTACAGTTTCACAATGCAGACTTTAAAGGAACTGATGAGCAAACGGATACCTACTTTAATGTTTTGCATGGAAGATTAAAATTGCGGGAAGGAAATATTGAAAATAACCTGATCTTTTATGAACGGGAAAATCAGGCTGGCCCAAAGAATTCACATTTCCATTTAGTGAAAACGGATGATCCAGTGGTATTGAAAGAAATACTGTCAACAATCAATCGGTATTAAAATGTAGTGAAAAAGAAAAGAGAGATCTATTATATCAATAATGTAAAATTTCATATTGATGAAGTTCCTGGACTTGGCTCTTTTGTTGAAATCGAAGCAGGAAATATTTTAGCTGATATATCCAATGAAAAATTACAGGAACAATGTGATTTTTATTTGAAAGAATTTGAAATCAAACAAGAAGACCTGATTGCTGAATCTTATAGCGATCTATTATTTGGAGAAGCAAAAGTTAGCGGATAATGACTGTTCCCATTTTGCGGGTCAATTCTATTTCCATTTGTTTTAAATGATGATGTGTTTGTTGAAGCATTTCATATTCTTCCGTGGAATGTGGACTTTTCGAGATCAACCTGGTTTTCGATCAACATTCTTTTGATCTTACGAAGTTTCAAATAATTGATAGCTGATTCCATCTCTTCATTGGTTTTATCTTCTTCAGTTTTCAGGTATTCATTAGCTGTATCCTTTTTTTCTGTCACCAGTTTTTATGAAATCTTCATAATCCTGTTCAAAAAGTTTTTTTTGATAACCAGTGGCCTGGCTGAATTCACGGCGCCAATGTTCACTTTCTTCATAAGGAAAATTAAGCAATGAAACAGCAAGGCTGCTCAGTACAGGTATCGGGGTGATAAATAAAATAATTTTTATTTGCCTGGGCATTGTCTTTTTGTAATATTTCTTTGAAAGCTATTGATCAGCTTTAAAACGTCTGGATTATCAATCAGACTTTCGTCCACCATTTCAGAAAAAATATATTCAGCAATCAAGTTTGATGTTCATTCCATTTTTTTATTCCATGTTCCAATAATATTCTGGCTACTTCTCTTTCCTGCAATTCATCTTTGAATAATAAATTGAAAGTAGCATCATCATAATCCGTCGTGGCAGCCTGTCTTGCATTTTCTTCGTGTGCTTTTGCTTCTTCAAAAGGCAATTTTCTTTCATGAGTAGAGATTCTGTCGCGGATAAATTTATTCACCAATGCATGTAAACCGCTTTCATCAATTTTCAATATTTCAGAACATTGCTTGATATAATCCTGTTGCTTTGTAAAGTCTTCTGCTTTATTGATCTTCGAAATGGTTTCAGCGATCTGGTTTACCACTTCCGCTTTTTTATTCGAATCATTCCCGGCATCTTTTAATGCTACTTCCAGCTGGAAGAGAATAAAATCTTTTTTATTTTTTTGAATAAATTCTTTGAAAGCTGTTGCGCCAACTTTGTTTACATAACTATCCGGATCTTCATTATCAGGTATCAGCACCAGTTTTACATTCAGCCCTTCTTCCAATGCCAGATCCAATCCACGGAGTGCAGCTTTTACACCAGCAGGATCGCCATCATAAATAATGGTAAGATTATTCGAATATTTTTTTATCAACCGAAGCTGATCCTGCGTTAAGTGAAGTACCTCCTGATGCCACCACATTTTCAATTCCGGCCTGGTGCAGAGAGATCACATCGGTATAACCTTCTACCAGCAAACATTCATCGGCTTTGTCAATAGCCTGCCGGGCAAAATAAGAGCCATAAAGAATTTTGCTTTTTACATAGATCTCATTTTCAGGAGTATTGATGTATTTAGGTGCTTTATCATTACTCTTTAAAATTCTTGCCCCAAAACCTAATACTTTGCCACTATGATTGTGTACTGGAAAAATAATTCGGCCCCGGTAATTATCCACTAATTGTTCATTTCGAAGTAGCTACTAATCCTGTTTTCAACAATAATTCCGGGTTGAATTGTTTGGCAATTGCTTCTTTGGTAAATGCATCTCTTTGTTCAGGAGAATAACCCAACTGAAATTTTTTGATGATATCTTCCCTGAATCCCCTTTCTTTCAAATAACTTAAACCAATATCCTGTCCTTCTTCTGTTTCAAAAAGCATTTTGGTAAAAAACTGCTGCGCAAAACTATTGATGATATAAAGACTGTCTGCTGACTGTACTTGCTGCCGTTGTTCATCCGTAGGAAAAGTTTCTTCAATCTCAATCCCATATTTATTAGCCAGCCATTTCAGCGCTTCGACATAACTGTACTTTTCATGCTCCATCAAAAAGCTGATGGTATTGCCGCTACGGCCGCATCCAAAGCATTTATAAATTTCTTTTGTAGGCGAAACGGTGAACGAAGGAGTTTTTTCATTGTGAAAAGGACAAAGCCCAAGATAATTAGTGCCTCGTTTTTTCAGTTTCACAAAGCCCCCGATGACATCCATGATATCAAGACGACGAAGAATCTGTTGTATAGTATTTTGGGTGATCATTAGCGGACCGGCAAGTTATTGAATTTAGGCTTTGTTTTGAAAGGTAAAATTCCAGGGTTTAATTATCAATTTCCTAAAAATGTGTAAGATTGGATATATGATTGATTGATTTTTGATATTACTCAAAGAAAATGAGCATTAAAATAAGGTGTGCAAAGATCAAAAACAAGATTTTTAATCTATGAAATAAAAAGCTGTATCTTTTAAAGGTCATATTAATTCTCACCTTCGCTTGAAACGATGACTAAACTTTTGACTTGTTTTATTGTCTCATACAAAATTTTATTTTATGAAACTTAGCATTTTAGCTTTTTTACTATTGAGTTTTACTCTTTCAGGAATCTCATTAAATGCTCAAAATCCTTCGACAGAAGATTCGACAGGACTCCCCGGTGATAATTTTAGCCTGGAGGGAGCACTGACCATGTTTCAAAAGGCCAGTTCACCTGAAGAGTTTGAAAAGATGCTCAACACAGAAAATAATCATGTGAATAATCTTGACCTGAATGGCGATGGGCAAATTGATTATGTCCGGGTTATTGATAAAATCAGACAAAGACAATCATGTATTTATTCTCCAGGTACCAGTCTCGGAAAAGGAAAACCAGGATATTGCAGTTATTGAATTGGAAAAAACGGGTGATGCTTACTGCCACACTGCAGATAGTCGGCGATGAAGATATTTACGGTGAACAGACAATCGTAGAACCCGGTAACGGAACGCAGCGATGAAATGGATGAAAAGAATAATGCTAACGGGCCTTCTTATGATCCCAATAGTTTTTATTCACCGCAACCTTTCGGTATCGTAGTAAATGTATGGTTCTGGCCCGCTGTTCGATTTGTATATGCACCGGCATATAGGTTATGGGTTTCACCCTGGAGATGGCGTCATTACCCGATGTGGTGGCATCCGTGGAGACCGGTTGCGCTGGCATGTATTGCCATCCTTTTGTTCGGTCCTTATCCATAGGAATTTTGTGGTGGTCAGTACACACAGAATGATCCATGCACATGCCATTTATGCTCCTTACAGAACCTCTTCAGTTACGGTAAGAACACGTCATGCCAGGCAGCTGATCAATCATTACCGTGTGACAAGAACAACAATTCGCAGAGGCCCGGGCGGCAGGGTAAGAGCAACAAGAACTACAGTAAGAGGCAGAAGAAGAGGTTAAAATTGTATCTCATGTTAAATTTGAACGAAGACATCAATAACGATTGACATTAAAAAAGAGATGATAGTCTATTTGGAATCAATAATAATTCGTAAATTATACAAGCCTGTAGCAATAAAATGTTACAGGCTTTTTTGTTTAAAAAAAAATCTTCGGTTTTTTGAGAAAAGAGTTTTAAATTTAGTGTACTGCATCCGCCCCCCTGTAAACCTCGGAAAACAATATTTCTTCACTTTTAAATTTTAAATCCCATGGTTCAGGTAGACATCTCACAGCTCTCAGGAGAGTGCAGCACCTGGAGAGAAGCTCTTCGTCAATATCGTGACGAATTTACCAAGACAAAACCAGACTCCAGCAGGTAGCCAGCCAATCACTCTCCAAAGAACAGCTACAAGACGTAGAACATCTCCACAACCAGTTTCACATTCAGCTCATCAACATTCACGATCTCAAGCAGGCGATTAAAACTCATGACCGCAAAATCAGTTTTGAAATATCGGCTCAACAACGGACAGTTGAATGAAGAAACGGTTGCTGATCATGAAAATTTATTTGACCAGTATCAATCTCTGGAACATACACTGCAGGAACTGCGGGATGAATTCAGCAGATTTCCTGAATCGAACGCAGTAATATAATGTTAATACGCAATATGCAATAACTATAGATCAATTTCTGACTACTTATTGCATCATTGTATATTGTATCTTATGTCTATTGACTACCCATTAAATTCTAAAGACAACAGTTATTCTTTATTTTAAAATAGATTGTTATGCCTGAATTTGATACCTCACATGTAAAAAATATTGTCTTGCTGGGCCATGCCGGCTCAGGTAAGACCACCTTAGCGGAATGCATGCTATATGAAGCTGGAATAATAACCCGCCGCGGCAGCATAGCCGAAAGAAACACTACAGGAGATTACCACGAACTGGAACAGGAACGTGGTAATTCTATTTTTAGCAAGCTCCTTCACACCAAATGGAGGGGTTATAAGATCAATATTATTGATACTCCCGGTTATGATGATTTTGTTGGTGAAGTGATCTCTGCATTAAGAGTAGCCGATACCGGTGTTATGTTGCTGAATGCAGTAATGGGAGTGGAAGTAGGAACAGATATCATCTGGGAATACACTGAAAAATTTAAAACCCCGATGATCTTTGCTGTGAATAAACTGGATGATGATAATGCAGATTTTGATAAAACAGTCCGGGAAGCCAAATCACATTTTGGAAATAATGTAGTGGTGGTGCAATATCCACGGCAGGTAGGAGCAGGTTTTCATGAGATCATTGATGTGCTGCGGATGACGATGTATAAATTCAAAGATGGTGGAGGCAAACCGGAAAAACTGCCGATACCCGATGAAGAAAAAGCAAAAGCAGAAGAATTGCATAAAGAACTGATTGAAGCCATTGCCAGCAATGATGAAAGCCTGATGGAAAAATATTTTGATAAAGGGGAACTGGATGAAGATGAAATGAAAATGGGATTGAAAAAAGCAATGATCAATCATGACCTGTTTCCATTGTTCTGTTTATCTGCCGAACGAAATATGGGAAGCGGCCGGCTGATGGGCTTTATTGATAATGTTTGTCCCAGTGCCAATGAAATGCCGCCACAAACAACAAAGAGTGGTGATAAACTTGCCTGTGATGCCAATGGCCCTGCCTGTATTTTTATTTATAAAACCATTTCAGAACCGCATGTAGGTGAACTATCTTTTTTCAAAGTGTATTCAGGAACGATAAAAAGCGGAATGGAACTGGAAAATGAATCAACCGGTGTTACAGAAAAAATCAACCAGTTATTCCTGGTAGAAGGAAATAAACGAACACACTGTCAATGAACTGGTGGCAGGAGATATTGGTGCTACATTGAAATTAAAAAATACACATGTCAATAATACACTGCATGCAAGAGGAAAGAATTATGAATTGCACTCCGATTGAATTTCCATCCGCCAATATGACCGTGGCCATTGAAACATTGAAAAAAGGAGAAGAAGAAAAACTATCACAGGCATTGCACCAGTTAAGAGAAGAAGATCCGACATTATTGGTAGAAGTTTCACCGGAATTAAAACAAACATTGATCCATTGCCAGGGCGATATGCACCTGGCTGTTGCCAAATGGAAAATTGAGCACAATCATAAACTGGAAGTAAAATTTGTAAAACCAAGGATTGCTTACCGGGAAACGATCCGCAAAATGGCTGATGCCAGTTATCGTCATAAAAAACAAAGCGGTGGAGCCGGTCAGTTTGGTGAAGTGTATATGCGGATAGAACCCTGGTATGAAGGAATGCCGGAACCAAAAGATCTGAATGTAAGAGGAAGAGATGTACATGAACTGGACTGGGGTGGTAAACTTGGTTTTTTATAATTGTATTGTTGGTGGCGCTATTGATGCAAGATTTCTTCCTTCTATATTAAAAGGAGTGATGGAAAAAATGCATAATGGTCCGCTAACCGGTTCTTATGCCCGTGATATACGTGTATGTGTGTATGATGGAAAGATGCACCCGGTTGATAGCAATGATATTTCATTTAAGATCGCAGGGCTTGCAGGCATTCCGCCAGGCATTTCAGCAAGCTGATCCGCAAATACTGGAACCGATCTATCATGTAGAAGTATTATGTCCTGATGATCTTACCGGTGCTGTGATGGGTGATCTGCAAAGCCGCCGTGCTATTGTTGAAGGAATAGATAGCGAAGGGCATTTTCAAAAAATAATTGCTAAAGTGCCGCTGGCAGAAATGGATGGTTATTCTTCTTCATTGCGATCCATTACGCAGGGCAGTGCTAAATTCACAATGAATTTCCAGGCGTATGAGCCGGTGCCATTTGAATTGCAGCGTAAACTGATTGATGAATACAGTAAGACAGCGAAAGAAGAATTTGCTTAATCCCTGCCTACCGGCAGGCAGGCAATACTAACTGCACACACAGGAACCATCCGCATGAGTCGGATGGTTTTTTATTTAAGAACGGGAAGGGAAATGTTTAAGCGGCACCAGCCTGTGCATCTATTTACAATAAATTCAGGTCATAAAAGAAAGGATACTATGAAAAAAATAATATTTGTACTTGCTGTTTTTTCATCGGGTGTATTATTGGCCCAAACAGGCACTTCTACCACGCCTGTATTACCGGAACAAAGATTAGCTGATTCATTATTTTCAATCAGCGAGTGGAAACAGGCTTTGCCTTTATATGAAAGACTGATGAAGCAAATTCCTCAAAATAGTTTGGAATGGAACCGGTTGGGATATTGTTATCACAACACCGGCAACTATGAAGAAGCAATGAAGAGCTATCAAAAATCATTGGCGAATAATCCTTCTCCTTTTTTGAAACCAATTGTTGAATCAAGAATGGCGAGAATTTATTCATTGCAGAAAAATAATTCCAAAGCTTTTGAATGGCTGGATAGTGCATTGGCAGCAGGATATGGCAATTTGCAGGAATTGGAAACGAACGCTGATTTTACATTCATTCGTTCCGGCGATGAATATAAAAAAATTCATGATGAAGTATATGTCAGGGCTTATCCCTGTATGGCGGATAGCAATGCAAGAAAATTTGATTTCTGGGTAGGTGAATGGGATGTACATCCTAACGGAACAAATACTGTTGTTGGTAAAAGCAAAATAGAAATTGCCAGTGGCGGTTGCATGATATTGGAGAACTGGACATCATTAGCAAATGCATATAGCGGCAAGAGCATGAATTTTTATTCGCCGTCCACCGGCAAGTGGGAACAGGTTTGGGTAGGATCGGAGGGAAGCCCTCAGCGGCCCAATCATTTTATCAATGGCGAGTATAAAGATGACGCTATGCGTTTTGATTTCTCTGGCAAGAATCAGAACGGTGATTTTATTGGCCGATTTATTTTTTATAATCTCGGACCGGATAAAGTTCGCCAGTTCAATGAGATTTCTTATGATGGCGGAAAAACCTGGAACACTAATTATGATTTTATTTATGAAAGGAAGAAATGACAACAAAGTGCCGTTATCAAACACAGTTTGAGCCCAACAAATAAATTTCAGCAAAAGAATTTAACTTCAACTTCAGTTTTTCAATTGGTTTCTGTCCGGGCTGACAGGTATAATAAATCAGCACAGCGAAAACCCTGAACCTTGTGTGTAATCTTATGCGACAGATCATAACAATACTTTTTCTTTTTGTTTCTGCTAATTCATTTTGCCAAACAAAATATGAATTAGATAGCCTGACGCATGTGCTTGAAAAAATTTCTGTTGACGATCAAAAGTACAGATCCGGCTGGGACACCGCTATTCAGAAGTATGGGATGAATTCTCCTGAAATTATTGGAATGATCAGGCAAATGAATTTACAGGATTCAATCGATATGTCTTTAGTTGCCGGCATTCTTGATAAGTATGGTTGGTTAAGTAAAGAGCAAACTTCAGCAGATGCAAACGAGGCTTTGTTTTTGGTGATACAACACGCTACATTGCCATCACAACTTAAATACCTGCCATTGTTGGAAAAAGCAGTTGCAGACAAAAAAGCAAGAGCTGCCGATTATGCATTGCTTGTGGACAGAACAAATATGTACCAGGGTAAATTCCAGGTTTATGGCTCCCAGGTAAATTATGATGAAAAGGGCCATATCCATATTTTCCCGATACTTGACGAGCCCAATGTAAATAAAAGAAGAAAAGCGGTAGGGTTGCCTTCAATGCAGGAATACTTAAAATTGTTTGATCAGAATTTTATTTATCACTTACCCAAAACAGACAAGTATAAAAACAAAATTGTCATCAAAGGTTCAGTGAACGATAAGGATACGAATCAACCGTTAGCAAATGTTTCGATTTATGCAGCAAACAAGCAGCTATTAGGGACGTCTGATTCAAGTGGTTTTTTTATGGTGCTGATTGATAAGAAAAATAGAAATGAGAAAATTCTTTTTAAAAAGAATAATTATGATCCATTGAATTTAATCTAAGCGACAGCACGAAACAGGTTGTTGAGATAAGCCCGGTTCTTATTAAAAAATAAAGGCTACAGCAAGATGAGTGTTGTCAAAAGCAGGAATGATAAATAGATGCTCATCTGCATTTCGCTATTAGCGATAGTTCAGACAAAACAAATAAATCTCAACTGTATATCATAACTTCAACTTCAGAATATATTTCGGCTGCTGTTCCGACTAAAGAATATCTGTATAACAGAAAGCCCTGAACGTTTGCCGCAAGCATATATCGATCTTTTGTATCCCAATAAAAGAAAAGATGCCAAGCGTATTTTCTGACAAAAGCTACACTCCAACTACTCAAGACTTAAAAAAAGTGTTGGGCAGAACGTTCCCGATCTGGGAAACCATAATTCAGGTTACAAAAACTTTTTACCCGGAAGCCAAGGAGGAGTGGAATTATCCCGGAGAGAAATATGGATGGAGCTTTCGTTTAAAGGACAAAAAAAGAGCTATAATTTATTTATTGCCACAAGAAAAATTCTTTAAGGCCTCACTTGTGTTTGGGCAGAAAGCAACAAATGAAATTTTACAAAGTACAATTTCTGAAAATATCAAGGAAGAAATTAGAAAAGCAAAAGTCTATGCAGAAGGGCGAGGATTAAGAATTGACATAAAGAACAAGTCGATTCTTACTGATTTGACAGAGCTTATTAAAATAAAAATTTCATACTGAAATGAGAGACATACCTGCAGCTGGCAAATTAAAATAAAACTTTATGGCAAAGAACATTAAAAAAGAGTTGTCGGCAAAACAAAGTGAAGAACTACTCAAAACATTGAAAGCCCGGTTTGAGAAAAACAGGAATCGCCATAAAGATCTTGAATGGGAAAAAATACAAGTAAAGTTGGAAGCCAATATTGCAAAACTGTGGTCACTCAATGAAATGGAAAGAACCTGCGGTGAGCCTGATGTTGTTGCTTATGATAAAAAATCGGGTGAATACATTTTTTATGATTGTTCAGCGGAAAGTCCCGGTGGCCGCAGAAGTCTTTGTTACGACCGTGAAGCGTTGCAGTCAAGGAAAGAACATAAACCGAAAAATAATGCTATGGATATGGCGGCTGACATGAGCATTGAAATTTTAACGGAGGAACAATACCGGCAGTTGCAGTCCCTCCAAATGGCGGCAGAAAACTTTGATACGAAAACGTCGAGCTGGATAATAACACCTGCTGCTATCAGGAAACTTGGCGGCGCTCTTTTTTGTGATTGTCGCTACGATACGGTCTTCGTGTATCACAACGGTGCAGAATCCTATTATGCTGCGAGGGGATTCCGTGGTTTATTAAGAGTATGATTTGGATTTTTAATTTTAGTAATTCTTTACTTTAATAAAAGCAGAATTTTGTTATCAGAAATGAGATGGTTCTTATAAGAAAATAGGAAGTAGGTTACAAGTCGTCAACGGAGCATGAAGGACTAAAAACGGGCAAGGAAAAAACAGGTTGATTCGTAGGTTTTGTTTTCATAAGGAAAGGGTTAAGGTTAAAGATTCTTGATTGAACTGCAATATAAAATGGTTGGAATAAATCTCCAATACCACTTTCCGGGTATATGCCGCCACAACTGATTGTTTTTAAAAATGCTAAAACGGTTTTAAACGGGAGATTAAAAGTTGATTAGAATTTTTTGCAAAGCGGACCCGGCGCAAAGAATAAAATACGATGAGTGTCTGCAGAGGCTGGCCTGAGAATTAAACAAAATGAATCATTATGGTGGTAAACCCGATAGCTATCGGGTGGGTTGTCCTAACGACAATACAAAAAGTATAATATTAAATTATTGATTTTCAGGAATGGTGTTTTTTTGAATGATGTGTCTTATATCATAAATTTACGTGTTAGCAGCAACTGCTGGGACAGTGCAAACTTTACCTGACTGCAAGAAATTAACTCTGCTAAAAAAATAATTTACTAATCAAAGAGAAGAATATAAAAACCAATAGCAATCAAATGAGAAATCTGGTTTACGCAATCAACACGACCATAGATGGCTGCTGCGACCATACCAAATTTCGTCCCGATGAAGAAACGTTTGAGTATTTTTTGCACCTCGTTCGGGCTGCTGACACATTCCTCTACGGACGTAAAACTTATCAATTAATGATCCCTTATTGGCCCGATGTGCTGAAAAACCCTTCCGGGGAGACAAAAGCAGATTACGAATATGCTGAGGCATTTGTTGCTGTCGAAAAAATTGTTGTATTCTCAAGATCGCTCGACAAGGTTGAAGAGAAAAATACAAGAATTGTTCGTACGAGCCTTCACGACGAAATACTTAAATTGAAACAAGAACCAGGCAAAGATATTTTAACCGGTGGTGTAACCATTCCTTCACAACTTGCGGAGCTTGGTCTGATTGATGAATATCGTATTGTGGTTCACCCGATAGTTGTAGGAGAAGGGAGGCGGCTGTTTGATGGTATCAACCTGCAAGAGAAATTACAGTTAAAACTTGTTGAGTCAAAAACGTTTCACTCTGGTGTTATTGCGCTTCATTACTTGAAAAAGTAACAGAAGAATTTTTACGCCGTTGGTCTTTTTATAGAAGCATCTATCAATTATCAACCTCCAGACCAACAACCGGATTGGAAGGAGTTATTATAAACTTGTTTGTTGCTGTGAAGCAATGAATTTGAGAATGTTTAATAATTGAACAGCAACAAAGGCGTAAACCTCACCCCATCATCTTCACAATTATTGTAAACTCCGATGCCCTCTCCATCCCGATAACTATCGGGATGGAGAGGGGAAGAAAGCCCCTGCAACTTTAATAACTGAAGGAGGGGTGAGGTCGAGGCCTTTACGCAGTTGTTGATCTTTTTATAGACAACAAAGGCATAATCCAACCTTGTAAAAGAACTTCAATCGCCAATACACGGCAAACATTCTTCACTTCAATAATTATTTTCGACACAGTTTTGTGATTTTAAATTCTAATCGTAATATTGCAATATTAAACTTAAAGTATGGGGGCTACCAAGACGGAGCATTTTACCGACAGGCAAAATAAAATAGCCACACTTGCAAAGGCTTTGGGTCACCCTGCCCGTATTGCCATTATGGAGTATTTATTAAAGGTGGACACTTGCATTTGCGGCGACATTGTAAATGAATTACCCCTGGCACAGCCAACTGTTTCTCAACATTTAAAAGAATTGAAAAATGCAGGACTTATAAAAGGCGATATTGAAGGAAATGCTGTTTGCTACTGCATTGACGAAAAAGCATTGAATAAACTGCAAGCCTATTTTGGGAACATCTCAACTAAATTAGAAAAGAAAAAAAACAATTGTTGTTGATATCTAAAACCAAAAAAAATGTCAAACCCAAAACACAAGATTTTATTTGTGTGTGTCCACAATTCAGCCAGAAGCCAAATGGCAGAAGCATTTCTCAAACAATATGGAAATGATTTTTTTGAAGTAGAAAGCGCCGGGTTGGAACCGGGAAAGCTTAATCCTAACGTAGTAGAAGTAATGCGGGAGATAGGTATTGACATCAGCAAGAACAAGACACAAGGCGTTTTTGATTTATTCAGGCAAGGCAGGTTATTTAATGCCGTAATTTCTGTATGCGATGGTGTAAACGCTGAAAGATGCCCGATTTTTCCGGGAAGAGTAAAAAGACTCCTTTGGTCGTTTCCTGACCCTGCTTCTTTCAAAGGCACACATGATGAAGTATTAGAGCAGACAAGAAAAGTACGGGATAAAATAAAAGAAAAAGTTCTTGAATTTATATCAGAAGCCTCAATACTCAGCTTCTGGATATAGCCCTTTCTCTTTCTCCGGCTATCGGTACTGTTCAATAAGAATAAAAAAGGCTGACTACTTTTTCTTCCCCGCATATCTATGCACAAGGAGATACGAAGCGAAACAGCCTCATATTTTTCAGCGTATTCCATTGCAACACATTGCACCCTATTTGAACACTGAACCGCAATCGCTCAGCCGAATGAGAAACAGGCTGACAAATAAACATTGAATTTCTTTTTGCCCCCTTTCATTTCTTAACCCGGGTTAAGTGTTTAGCATTTTAAGCAATGTAGTTTTGTATCATTAATTAATCGTTCACTAAAAAACAAAAACATGACTTCAACTCAAATCAACGTGCTAACCCCCAAAGAGGGATTAAGGTTACAGTCTGGTCCCGGTCGCGACCTTATTTTCAAACTTACCGGTGAAGATACTGGTGGCGCATTCGATTATTTTATTGTAGAGGTAGCACCATATGGAGGCCCGCCTTTGCATGTGCACCATAAGCAGGAGGAAACCATTCACGTTCTTAAAGGCAAGTTTAAAGTTCGGATAGGTGATGAAATTTTCTATCTCAACGAAGGGGACTTTGCCTACCTGCCATCGCAAGTGCCGCATGCCTTCCTTAACCTCACCAATGAGGGGGCAGAAATTATTGTTGTTTATACTCCAGGAGGAGGTCATAAATTTTTTGAAGAACTGGGACCTCTTATGCACAATGGTTCACCAGATAAAAAGGTAGTCGCTCAACTCTTTGAAAAATATGAAATGACTCTGCTTGGACCTCCGTTAAACCAAGATTAAGTTAAAGAATATAGTTAGCAAATAAGCACGGACAGACATCATTCCCGGCAACGTCTTTCCCGAGACCTGAGCATTAGCCGAGGACGTTGCAACAAGTTATTATTATTCACGCAACGTCCCTGCGGAGACGTTGCTAAGAAAAAAACGAGCCCCTCTTCAGAGGCTCGTTAAAACTATGGGATTATCACTACTTATATTACAAAGCTGCTGATCTCATCGCTGTATTCACGAATATCGCTGGCGCCGATGGGCACGACACGGAAAATATATTCCTTGCCACTTTCCATTTCGGTTTGGATCACTCTTGTTTTAGTGCTCATCCGAAGCGACCATTGCGTCTCCGTCGTTTGGCGAAATTCAAACTGGTAAGCGCTGGCGCCATCTATCTTATCCAGTTCCATTTTCATTTCATCTTTTCCCGTCGGGGTGATCATAAATCCCGTTGGCTTCGGCAGCGGGCCTACCGGCGAAGGTGATTTACTGATCTTAAAACCGGAACTCAGCATCACTGAAGTTTCGCCGCCGCTTTGAAGCTGCACATATAATCCCAGCGATTGCAAAATAGATTCCAGTTCTCTGCGCTGCTCATCTTTGATGGAGATGGCGGTGCGGTCTCCTGTAGCAGCATTACTCATTGCTTCCTGGAAGCTGCTGATGGCATCAGCCACAACTGTGAGAGCCGGAACGGGAGTGGTGAAATTGCCATTGCCTGTCAAGGCGGTTACAATGGCTTGGGCCTCCTGATCCAATTTTGAATCAGAGAATTTGCTGAAATTAATCAGCACCTTGGGGGGTCTCATAAAATAGGGGTTTGAGTTTAAAAAATACATTGAGTGTCATAGAGACATTTGCCTCAATGTTTATTTAGAGAAAAAATTGAATGATAAACGGGATCTTCCTGTTTCAGTTTCTCCGGTTCATGTATGAAATTGTCTTTTTCAATATTAAACACCGGAAGTTCATGTATGAAATTGTCTTTTTCAATATTAAACCCCGGAAGTTCATGTATGAAATTGTCTTTTTCAATATTAAACCCCGGAAGTTCATGTATGAAATTGCCTTTTTCAATATTAAACCCCGGAAGTTCATGTATGAAATTGTCTTTTTCAATATTAAACTTCGGAAGTTCATGTATGAAATTGCCTTTTTCAATATTAAACTTAGGAAGTTCATGTATGAAACAAGCCGCTTCTTACAGGAAGATAGGAAAGAGGTTACCCGTCGTCAACGGAGGAAGGAGGACTAAAAACGGGCAGTAATGTAAAAATTGGATACTTGATTTTCGGTTTCATAAAAATGGGTTTAGGGTTAACAGTTTTAAATCGAGCCGCAAGATAAAATGGCTGAAATAAATATGCAATACCACTTTCCGGGTATATGCTTTTTGCAACTATTTGTATTTAAAATTTCTATGAGGATTTTAAACGGGAGATTAAAAGTTGATTAGAATTTTTGGCAAAACAGAACGGTGTAAATAATAAAAATACGACAAGTGCCATCGTGCATGTAGTTGTATTTGCGAAAGTGGTTGTATGAAAAACAATTTTTTTAATTGGTTGAAATTAAGAGCTTTGCTAAAAAAAGCGAAAGTTTGGTGGACGGGGACTTTCGCATATTTATAAGTTAGCTGCAATGTTAATGAAGACCCTACTAATTATATCAGTATTTATTTTGACAGTATCATTTTCTGCGAAAGCAAATATGGACTGTATCTATACTGCCAGCAAATCTGGAATTACAGTACGTTTTACATCGCCTTGCTTTTCCGAAAAATATCAGTCCTTCATTGACAGTTTTGTAAACCAGCTTGTACTTAAAATCAATCGGGTTGACACTTCATACCATATTTTAGTTCTTGTAAATTTTCAGGTTCTATATTATGGATTTTCGGGAAGTCCAGACTATTTTACTTCGCTTGGGGTGGACACATTACGAGAAATGAATAGCAACTTTATTAATGACTACTGCTATGGAAGATATGGTAGTACAGACCAATCAAGACCAAACCCTTTAGATATTAATGCAACAGATGACAAGAGAGCATCTAAAGAAATTGGGGTCAAAATAATTTACAATATTGACTATCGAAAAAAAATAAACTGGACAGAAGTTGAGAAATTAATTAATTTTTCTGCTCTTGACTTCAAAAGAATAAAAACTACTCAACAAATAGACACAGTAAGACATTATAGTTGGTATGTTACTTTGCCAACGCTTGACACGACAACTATTAATCAAATTATGGGCAGGTTTCAAAACCAACCTATCAAAACTTTAGACACAAAAACAACAAAAAATCAAATGCCATACAAGCCTATAATTTTTTCATTAATTGGCTTATTGGTATTGGCAGCAGTTTATAAACTAAGAAGACAACACAGCAGCTAACAAATGGTGACTGATGCACAACTACACTCCCAAAAAATAAATCAGCAATGACTTTCCGGATTTTTTGAAGCCAATTTTCCTTCGCCTTGGATTTCTATGATAAAACAAAAACTATTTTAAGCTGTTTTTTTCACATATTCCTTGTTGTTCTTCACAACGGATACCACCCTTGCTAACAATTTGAATCGAACTGCATTGATAACACTCATTTTAGGTTTTCCATTCAATACTTTCCGTTCATAGTATGCTTTTAGCTCTGGGTCAAATTTGATCGCAGTGAGTGCAGCAAGATGAAGATTCGTTTTAAGTTTTTTGTTAGCCATGTGACTTACCCTTGTCCTGCCTTTGATACTAATGCCAGATTGATATGGGAACGGAGCCACTCCACAATAGCATGCAAGTTTTCTGCTATCACACATTACATTGAATCCTTGCGTATGAACGATAAGATTGATTGCTGTGACAAAACCAATCCCTACGACAGAGGTTATCAAAGCAAATAAATGAGCCAGGCTTGCATCTTCTTTGAGGCATTCCATTATTTTCATTTCGATCTTTTTCAGATCAGCATCAAGAGCATTAATTGACCGTCTAATCGATTTGTGAAGATATTCAGCCATTTTCTCCTGACCTGCATCACGCAATTCTTCTATTGGCGTAACCAATCTTTTTTGTGTTAACACCATCCTTTCTCGTAGCGTTGCCAAATGTTTTATCTTTTCCAATACAACATTCGACGGCTTCCAAAGCCTTACCAACTCTGCATTTTTAAAAGCATACTTAGCAATGCTTATAGAATCGACTTTGTCTGTTTTGCCACGTTTTATTCCAAGGGAACGTTTGATTTGGATAGCATTCTCTACCCAGGCATTTGCTTGCTGGCTTTGAAAAAAATGAAGCAGAGCATTACAATATAGGCCGGTTGCTTCCATACAAAACAACGCTTTGTTACAATTAAATCCCGGCATCATCTCATTTACAAAATTCATCATCTCCTCAAAGCCATTTGCATCATTGGTGAATGCATTGTGAAAAATTTCCTCCGGGTTGTTTGTCGAAAGAATGGCTACATCAAAACTGTGTTTGGAAATGTCCATTCCAATTACATACTGGTATTGCATAAAATTGTTTTGTTACAATCAATTTACAGGCTGTTCATTGAAACCTTAATAATAAGCCTTGAAGCTTGAATTTCTATTTGATGCGTCCTGTAAAAAACTGCAAGGGTCTTTATCCGAGGATAGCTATACAAAGCTGGTTCGTGTCATAGTTCACCCAAACAGTTTTGATTGTTGGTTATTAACATTTTTATATTATCCACAAAGAAAAAGTAGCAAAAAGAAAGGTAATAATAATAGCAAACTAAATTTAGAAGCTAATCTGAAAACAAACCTAAAGGTTCGTGTCCCACGAACCATCTCCTTAAATTACTTTCCACAAATCCTTCAAGAACGAAAAATTTTTCTGATTCATTTCATAATACCTGGCCGATGAGTATTTATAGTCGCATGGATCTTTTACCAATTGCCAATGCTCAGCAAGCGGGTTGTTGTGTATGTAGTTAAGTTTTTGCAACGCCACCTCATGACTATACAAATGAATAGCCAATGAATCCCGCTGCCAAAATTCATGTTTTTTATTTTCAGCATCAACCCGGTAAGAAGCCAATTTTCTTTCTTTGCGTAACATCTTTCTGAACTCATGCGCAGTATATTTTAAAAAAGAGCCTTGTGCTGTTTCTTTACCATTACGTTCATTTGTTTTCCATATCAGGTGGATGTGGTTGGGCATGATCACAAATGCATAAACATCTATTTTACCTGCATGGCTTAAATATTCCAGGGAATTAACGATCACATTTTTGTAAGCATCATCCAGCAAAAGTTTTTGCCATTGATTTATTGTGGCAGTCCAGAAGAAAAGTTCCCCAATCTCGATATATGATTTTCGTTTATAAGCAGGACTGTTTTCATCCATATCTTAAAGTTAGTAAATTTGGTTCGTGAGACACGAACCTTTAGGTTTGTTTTCAGATTAGCTTCTAAATTTAGTTTGCTATTATTATTACCTTTCTTTTTGCTACTTTTTCTTTGTGGATAATATAAAAATGTTAATAACCAACAATCAAAACTGTTTGGGTGAACTATGACACGAACCAGCTTTGTATAGCTATCCTCGGATAAAGACCCTTGCAGTTTTTTACAGGACGCATCAAATAGAAATTCAAGCTTCAAGGCTTATTATTAAGGTTTCAATGAACAGCCTGTAAATTGATTGTAACAAAACAATTTTATGCAATACCAGTATGTAATTGGAATGGACATTTCCAAACACAGTTTTGATGTAGCCATTCTTTCGACAAACAACCCGGAGGAAATTTTTCACAATGCATTCACCAATGATGCAAATGGCTTTGAGGAGATGATGAATTTTGTAAATGAGATGATGCCGGGATTTAATTGTAACAAAGCGTTGTTTTGTATGGAAGCAACCGGCCTATATTGTAATGCTCTGCTTCATTTTTTTCAAAGCCAGCAAGCAAATGCCTGGGTAGAGAATGCTATCCAAATCAAACGTTCCCTTGGAATAAAACGTGGCAAAACAGACAAAGTCGATTCTATAAGCATTGCTAAGTATGCTTTTAAAAATGCAGAGTTGGTAAGGCTTTGGAAGCCGTCGAATGTTGTATTGGAAAAGATAAAACATTTGGCAACGCTACGAGAAAGGATGGTGTTAACACAAAAAAGATTGGTTACGCCAATAGAAGAATTGCGTGATGCAGGTCAGGAGAAAATGGCTGAATATCTTCACAAATCGATTAGACGGTCAATTAATGCTCTTGATGCTGATCTGAAAAAGATCGAAATGAAAATAATGGAATGCCTCAAAGAAGATGCAAGCCTGGCTCATTTATTTGCTTTGATAACCTCTGTCGTAGGGATTGGTTTTGTCACAGCAATCAATCTTATCGTTCATACGCAAGGATTCAATGTAATGTGTGATAGCAGAAAACTTGCATGCTATTGTGGAGTGGCTCCGTTCCCATATCAATCTGGCATTAGTATCAAAGGCAGGACAAGGGTAAGTCACATGGCTAACAAAAAACTTAAAACGAATCTTCATCTTGCTGCACTCACTGCGATCAAATTTGACCCAGAGCTAAAAGCATACTATGAACGGAAAGTATTGAATGGAAAACCTAAAATGAGTGTTATCAATGCAGTTCGATTCAAATTGTTAGCAAGGGTGGTATCCGTTGTGAAGAACAACAAGGAATATGTGAAAAAAACAGCTTAAAATAGTTTTTGTTTTATCATAGAAATCCAAGGCAACGGGAGATACGGCGTGAAAAAATTAGTTAGACTCTTGCTTTGGGGTTGATATGGCAAACGCCAGATTAAAATTTATATGCAAGAATTATCACTATTAGAGAAGTACGATGCTGTATTAGATGTGTTGTATGATATAAGCGGGAAATCTCCAACCTTTGACCGAATTCAAGCATCTTTAGTAAAGAACGAAAAGAAGGTTGATGGAGGAGAATTATGGGATATTCTAAATACAATGATTAAAGACAACTTTGTTTATTTCGTAAAGAATAACCAAACAGAGGAGGAATTGTATCTGCTTAGCTTTAATGGGAAATTATTAAAAGAGACTGGAGGACTTGAAAAAAAACTTAATACAGAAAAAAAGAAAGATCAGCTAAACATTGACCTAAATGAGTTTAACCTTAAAACTGGCAGGTGGACACGAATTAATATAGTTATTACTTCAATAATTGGTTCAATTACTCTTATAGCTGTTCTTACTAATTTGGAAATAACAATAAATAAAGAATCCAAAGAATTAAGCCGACATTTAAAAGATTCGTTACAACAAACAAAAACACAAGAAAACGCATCAGAATTAAATAAAAATCTTCTTCAGATTCGTCAGACCCTACAAGATACTGCCAAAGTAAAGGTAAGAATCGAAAAGTAGGCTTATTTCTTCCCCGCCTATCCTGCACCCAGCATATCTTTGCACAGGGAGATACGGCATGGAAAAAACGGAGCAGCAAATGACTATTAGAGATTTTTCTTCCGTCAGCCCTTCTGCAAGGTGGATGATATTATGGAAAGGACATACCAATATTCCCTATGCAAAGGAAGTGGCAGAACTACTTGAATATCCTAAAACCTATATCCCGGATTTTAAAAAAAGAGATTTTACTTTTTGGACAAGCGTATTCGGTCTTGAAAGAAGGTACCGGAGTATAAATCAACTCTTGAATGATTTATCAATTAAAAATATTTTAGAATTATCGTCAGGGTATTCTTTTCGGGGGTTGGAATATTCTCTGCAAAAAGATATACATTATATCGATACTGATTTGCCGGATATAATAGCTACCAAAAAGGAATTCATTAAAAATTTAAAAAAGGATGAATTTAATTATAAAGGGAAACTTGAATTATTACCGTTGAATGCTCTTGATAGAACTGATTTTATTGAAACGGTTGGTAGATATTCTGCCGGTGAGGTGGCAATAGTTAATGAAGGATTATTAATGTACTTGGATAAACCGGAAAAGGAAAAACTTTGTTCAATAATTCATGATATATTGATTGAACGTGGAGGCTATTGGATTACAGCAGATATTGGTTTAAAAAACAAAGAAACGAAACTTGGTTTTGAGTTCAATGATAAAATAAGGGAGTTTAATAAGAAACACAATACCGAGGACAATAGTTTTGATAGCTTTAAAGAAGCAGAGACATTTTTTAATGAAATGGGATTTGTGATTGATAAAGAAGCCCGGGTAAAACCGTCTGAAATGAGTTCGTTTAAATATATGATAAAAAGTATGTCGCTTCTGCAAATGTTTAAAATGCGAAAGAAGGGAAGACAAATACAAGCCACATGGCGATTAAAAGTTAAATAATTTCTTCTCCATCATGTTTTCCCTTGCGAGACACGGAGCTTTCAGAAGGATAGCTTTATATGCAAAGCGGACTCGGTGCAAATAATAATTGTTTGCCAATGATCAATAAAAACACATTTGAACAAATGGCACTTTCATTTCCTTATACGGAACAGGTTCCGCATTTTGATAGAACAGGTTTTAAAATTATCGGGAGACGTATGTTTGCTACATACCTTGAAAAGGACAATACTGCAAATATTTTTTTGACGATTGCTGAACAAAAACTCTTTTGTAAAATGGATAAAAAAAATATTTACTCCGTTCCCAACAAATGGGGAGAAAAAGGTGCGACGACTTTTGAACTCAATAAAGTTTCCCAGGATATACTGATGGAAGCGCTGTTGTCAGCGTATAATGAAATTTTAAAACCTAAGAAATGAAACCAGCCGCAGTCATTCTTCAAGAAGGAATTTGTTAATAGAATAAGAAAAATAAAATTCTCATTTCACGCCAAAACAAGATTCGCAACATTCAACATTTGCTTAACAGCTATGATGGCAGCCTGCTTCTAAATTTATGTTTATTACGTGCTGCTCATGAATACTGCGAATGTGAAAAGACTATTGCTGCTTTTGTTTTCCGCCCCGTTTTGCATATCCTGCGCCTCCTTGCTTAACAGGGGCACCCAAACAATATCTGTTACTACTGACAAAAAAATTAAGATACTATCAGTTGACAGTTCACTGAAAATGCCGGGAACAGTTCATTCTTTTTATGTGGTAAGAAACAAGACTCCTCTTGCAATTCATGTGCAGGTTGACTCAGCGAATAAAACGGTTTTGATCAAGTCCAAAAATTCATTGGCGTTTTGGGCAAACATTTATTTCAATTATGGGGTTGGGGTGCTGGTGGATATGAACAATCCGAAACGCTTTACTTATCCAAAACATATTTATTTAAACTATAAAGACAATGACGTTGTTGTAAAACGATTTTCATCCATACCGAAAGGAACTATCTATTGGCATCTGGGATTTCCATACGCCAATTTCTTTTATGTGAAAACAACGGATAGCTACCGGCACTCTTCAGGTTTTTTAGGAATTGAAAGCGGATTGGATTATTATTATAAGGAAAATCATTTCTTATCATTTTATTTAGGCGCTGCTATGGATTTTTTAGCACCCTTCCCGGCTCCAATTGATGTTTGGGGCGAATACCAAACTTCAGCAACTCTTTTTGTGAGTGCAAGAAATAATTACAACATAGGAAGTTTCAACCTCGGTTATGGGTTGAGCTTTTCAAAACTCACCTGGCTTAAAAGCAATGATATCAATGCCACTTTTATTTCTGATACAAAACATACTTCTTCGCTGGGGCTGAGTTTGATATCTTCTTACAAGGTTGGAAAATATTTCCAATTAGGTTTGTTATACCAGCCGTATTTGCTGGATGTTGGTAACAAAATAAATACGGATTACCAACACCACATATCACTTGATCTTATGGTAAAGATCCCGACTCAAAAACGAAGAAGGTGAAAGAAATAATAGTATCGCCGGTCACTGTTATTGTTTCAATATTTTTTCAGCTTGTCCGCCTGCTTTCAGAATATACATACTCCGAGCATATTTATTCAGATCAATAGTAACTGATCCGGGAACTGATTGCTTTTGCCAAAGCAGGCTGCCTTTGTAATCATATAAAGACAAAAGTGCAGGTTGATTGAGCTGAACTTTCAATACACCATCCTGTACCGGGTTATTTAAAATAATAAAAGTGGAATTCAACAAATCGAATCTCAACTTTCGTACTTCGCTGTAAGTACTTCTATTGTCTAAGTCTTTTTCCTGGATACGATAAAAATTAGCGCCTGCGAGCGGATGAATATCAACATAACTATAATTAGTGATGTTGTTACTGTTGCCTGCTGCAGTGACGGAGCCAATAGATGTCCAATCCACACCGTTGCCACTACGTTGAATGATAAATTGACTTGTGTTCTTTTCCTGGGAAGTACTCCAGTTCAATACCGCTTGTTTGTTTTCTGCTTGCGCAGTGAAGCTAAGCCATTGTAAGGGCAGAACAGTAAGATTGCTGTTTTGAGTTACAAAATTGGAACTGGAACCAGATAAAGAAAAATTGTTCAATGTTCCGTTATTATTTCCTTTCATGTCAGGAAGAGTAACGAGGCCGGTGTTGGTTCCATTAGTGATTCCCTGGTCAAACTTATAATAAGCAACTAAATTTGATTCTGCGGTAGGATCCACTTCAGTATTCATGTCCGTTTGTATTTGGGTTTGAGTACGAACTACATTCCATATACGAACTTCATCGAGGGAGCCATTAAAACGATTTAAATTGGTTTGTATCTCACCAAAGGTGATCCGGGTTGGAGCATTTCTAAGATTCGTGCTTCCTGTAGTAGAATTTTCCTGCACAGCATTAACATATAATATCATTGCGCCGGTAGATTGTTTCCAGGTAACTGCTATATGCACCCAGTTCCCGGTATTCACATCAGATGTTGACTTAATCGTTATATCCGAATTGCCAATGCCAAATGCGAGTTTTGTTTGAACCAATGAGGTTCCCCAGTCATTGGTGACGCCTCCCACTTCGGCATCTACGATTCCATCTCCATTATACCATTGTGATCCGCTGGGACCAGTAGCAGTTGTCTTCATCCAATATTCAATTGTGAAATCGCTGCTGACAACATGCGGCACTGCTACATAATCATCGGAGCCATCAAAGTTCAAAGCATTACCATTAAACTCTATCGGACTGGATTGCCAGGAAGGACTATTGACAAGACTGCCATCAATACCGGAAGTATTGGTACAGGAATTCGCAGTGCTGCTTCCGCTACCTTCATTCATTCTATAATATCCCACCAAGCCGGTAGCACTATTGGAAACGTCTTCATTGAACATACAACGTTTTACCTGGGCTTGTGTTCTGGCAACATTCCAAATCCGAACCTCATCAATATAGCCATTAAAAAATTGGTTTCTTGAAGGATCACGACTGCCGATCCTGAGTGCCTGACTGTTTCCGGTTAATGTTGCGGGTTGTGCATTGTCAGAATAAGAAGCGCTTCCATTTAAATAAGCAACAATGGATGTTCCGCTCTTTATTAACGCTACATGCGACCATTGATTGAGTGGCATAGTAAGCCCTGTGTTGGTCCAGGACCATTCGCTTCCCAATCCCGATGTGCTCATGGCGAACTGAATGCTGCCATCTGCAAATCTTGCTATCTCATAACTATTTTCCTTATTGATGATTATTCCCCCTTGTGTAGGATCGGAACCGACGCCGGTAGGATATACCCAGAATTCCAATGTAAAATTGGCTGACAGGTCTAATCCATTATTGTCGCTGACCTGTACATAATTAGTACTGCCATCAAAGCTCAGTGCATAATTGGTTTGAGCAGTTACCTGGATAAAAGAAATTAAAAAGACTGGGAGTACAATTTTTTTCATGAGGGAAAGCATTATTAAGCAAACATAAAATAAATGATATTTTTTGCGGACATCAGTTTCCCACAGATGTCAATATGTGATATGAGAAACAGGATTAATATACTGAAGCCGTACGGTGATACTTTTGGGATTGTTTAAATCATTGCAAAAATGTCTTGAACAAATAAGCTGTAATTTTAATAGCGCATTCATTCAATAAAAAAATTTTCAAATTTAATCTGATGTCTGTTTCAAACTCTAAAACTTTTTTTGCCCCGCAGCTTTATTTTCCGAGTGGGGTCACTAATGTTGATTTTTATTCAATAGGATTAGGAGCCAAAGAACTCCGGCGATGGGCCAATGATGATGGCAGTTTGCATGTAGTAGAATTTTCAATTGACGGCGCCCTGTTTCATTTGCACGAAGAACGACCGGAGAAGGGGCAGTTTGAGCCAATAAAAAACGATGGAGTCACTGCGCTCATTGGATTATTTGTGGAAGATGTCGACCAGCTGATGAACCAGGCTGTTCAGGCAGGCGCTACTGTAATTCAGCCAGCACAGGATTATGAATACGGGTATCGCCAGGGAGAAATAAAAGACCCGTTCGGACATGTTTGGTTAATTCAGGAGAAAATTTCATGATGGCAAATACAATTCAATTGAATTTTTCTAAGAGTTGTATTCTGTCATGAGCCCAGCAATTATTTTGTGGTGCTCGTAAAAATACGAGTAATCGAAAATTACGGGGAGAAGATTTATTTCTTTTTGTTGCGGAAATAATTAAATTTATGTGTACTTAAACTATTTCTTCATATGAGAAAAACAAAACCAACCTTACTTACTGCTATTGCAGTAGCAACTCTATTCTTGTACAGTTGCACAAAATCTGGTAACATTAACCAGTCTGAAACAATCAACAATCCAAATTTAGGTTTGCACACTTACGGCGTGATGCCGATGCAGCCAGAACAATGGGCATCAGTTCCTGTTTTCAATTCTAATGTATTATTAGCAAGAGGAGAGGGAGCAGCTCCTGTGGCTTCAATGCCTTCCAGCTACCTGTTATCTTCACCTGCGATCAGGGACCAGGGACAGATCGGTTCTTGCACCGGCTTCTGTGGTGCAGAATCGGATGAGATACTGCATTATTATTATAACAATTCTACTGCAGTTTCTTCTTCGGGTCTTACAACTGTAACAGGATTATCTACTGCAACTCAAACACAGAACGTCAATTCTTCCCAATTCGGAAGCTCATCTGCATTGAGTCCATTATTTGTATATTATGTAGAGCGTTGTGTTATTTTGAAACAATCCATTACATCTGATAATGGAGCATATATGGTTGACATACCTGAAGCATTCCAGGGATTGAGTAATAATAATGGAACCGGGAAACCTCTGACATTAACAATCAATAGGAAGTCTTATACGTTTGCGGGTGATTGTTATGAAAATTTATATCCTTATCCCTCCAATGGTTCTCACAGTTCAACGCAGTACAGAACAGCACCATCTGCTACTGCTATTTCCAATGCACCAAGTTTCAATATAGGAGTTCAATCAGGTACTACAGGTAGTAGTGGAACTACAAATCATGGTTATTATGTGATCAACTCCAGTGATGTGGTTACCGATGCGAAAACGGCCATTGCTAACAATCTTCCCGTTATTATGGGATTCAATGTTTATGATAATTCCCAATACCTATATTTTGAAGGATTAGGGGTGCAGGGTTATGCACCGAATAATTATACTTACAACCCGCTTACTTCAGGCGGAGCTTTGGTTTCCGGCTTAAGATTGCTGGGCGGTCATGCAGTTCCGTTGATCGGTTATATTGATGATGCTTCTCAGCCGGGCGGAGGAGTATTCATCTGTCAAAATTCATGGAGCACTTCCTGGGGATATCATGGTTATTTCTATTTGCCTTACTCTGTCTTAAAAAGCACTAAGATAGTTCCTGCAGGAAATTTATATGTAGCAATTATTTAATTCTTACAATGAATCATAGTAACCCATAAGGTAGATCTTCCTTATGGGTTTTTCTTTGGATCATTTTCAGAGAAAGAACCGCAGAAATAAAACTGTAATTTCAGGGGAAGAAAATTTTCAGTAATTATTTTATAAAAAATTTTCTATGGCAAAAAATAAAACCAACGAGACCCAAAAAAGTGTCAGCGATTTCATCAAGAAAATACCTGACAAAATTAAACAGCAAGATAGCCAGCAGATCATTAAGATAATGTCTGCTGAAACGGGTTATCCTGCCAGGATGTGGGGACCGAGTATCATTGGGTTTGGCAGCTATCATTATAAATATGAAAGCGGGCATGAAGGGGATATGCCATTGGTAGGTTTCTCCCCAAGATCTGCTGCTATTGTATTTTATCTCTCCGGAAATTTCAAAGGAAGAGATGAAATGTTGAAAAAATTGGGAAAACATAAAACCGGCAAAGGCTGCATATATATAAAAAGACTGGAGGATATTGATACAGCAATCCTGTCAAAAATGATCGCTGCTTCGGCAAAGCATGTTCAATCGGCATATTCCGGTAGCTCCAACTATTGAAATAACAGGATAATTCATGGGTAATATCATTTCCAATATTTGCATTACACCGGATGGGTTTTGTTCTCATACCAATGCTGTGGTTGATGAAGAGCATAATGAATTTGCAGTTAACCAGATCAAAAAAGCAGATGCACTTCTATTTGGCCGGGTGACGTATCAACTTTTTGAATGCTATTGGCCGTCGGCAGCAAAGGATAATAGTCTTTCCGAATCTGTTTCTAAATTAGCGCAGCGTATTGACAGTATTCATAAAATTGTTTTTTCAAAAACGCTGCAACAGGTTACCTGGAACAATAGTACTATTCTTCCTTCGATCAACATTGATGCTATATTGAAACTGAAGAAAGATTTTGAAAGGGATCTGTTGATCTTCGGAAGCCCGACTGTTGTTGCTGAACTTACCAGACTTGAATTGATAGATGAATACTGGTTTACAATTGAACCAATGATGGCGGGAAAAGGAGTGCGGCTATTTGACAATATCAATTTAGATAAGATTCAAAATTTAAAACTCACGGGAACAAAAATGTTCAAATCGGGAGTGGTGAATTTATTTTATTCAAATAATAACTCGGAAGATTAACCTTCAGGCATATTGTTATTGTTATTTCCGTTGTCCTGGTTGTCTTCCTTATCTTTTTTAAATTCCAGCTTACCAAACTTCCAGGTAAAATTGAGACCGAAAGAACGGAAAGTGATCTGTCGAACACCGTTGATCGTAAAATTAGGTCCAAAAACTTTTGTACGCTGCGTGAGGTATTCGCTGAAAGGATTACTTACAGTCAGGGCCAAGCTTGCTTTTTTATTCCAGAATTGTTTTCTCAATGCCATACTGTAAAAAGTAAAAGAAGGATATTGTCCCTGCGCTTGATGTCTTGGTGAATTAAAGAATCCGAAAAATTCGCCTGCCAGGTTTTTAGTGAACTGATAGCTTGCATTTATATTTAATCTGTAATTGAAGCTATAGGAATTATAACCAGGATCCAGGGCATTAAGAGTATGACGGTAGAAGAAGAAAAAATTAGAACGAACAGAAAATTTATCGGTGAAATGAAGATCAACAAAAAAATTCATACCCCAGTTTCTTTCCATCCCGATATTTTGCCGGGTACTTACTGCTACATTTGTATAAACAGAATCACCTACCTGCAGAGAAGGATAGAATACAATATAAGGTTGGATGTCCTGATCGTTAATACGGTAAAAAGCCGTTGCCATGAACGAACCCGCATTGGCGAAATTACGGTTGTAACTTAATTCGAACCGATGGCTGATCTCCGGGCTGAGATAAGGATTACCAGTTGAAATGTTTTTTGGATCAGTAGTGTTGATGAAAGGATTCAGGTCCCGGTAATCGGGTCGTTCAATTCGTTTGGAATAACTGAGTTTTATAGTTTGAGTTTGATCTTCATCCAGGTTTTTTGAAAAGAAAATGGAAGGCACAAAGGTGTTATAGCCATAAAGAGGAGTTTGCTGCTGTGCATTGGAAAAATAAGAATTGATCTCAGTCCGCTCATATCTTCCTCCGATCTTGGTTTCAAAAAGATGACCGACAGGAAAACTGATCTCGCTGTAAAAAGCATATACCCGCTGCTTATAGTCCAGGTCATTGGATAACGAATTGTTGTAGAAATATTCTTTCAGATCAGGGCGAAAAGTCGAAATATCAGCATCGCTGGTGATGTGGTAGGAAACCAATTTGCCTCCCGTGCCGAAGACGATGTCTTTTTTTATTGGATTAGTATAATCTATTGTGAATTCAGTCTCGTTTTCTTTTCCGGGATTACTGTTATTGGTGCCATAATACAAGGAATCCTGCGGCATCAATACCTGGTAATTATTATCAGTGCTATGGTTGTTGTCGTGACTGGAGTTTAGGCTGATTTCCAATTCTTCATCATCTTTTGCGAAAGTTCTTTTATAATTGAGTGAAGCGTCAATATTATCTGTATAGTATTTGCTGTTCGTGTTATTAATCGATGCTATGGAAGAAAGAATATTACCGGTGTTCTGATCGGTGGTTATTTGTGATTGATTGGTATAACCGAAACCGGAATTACCGAATTTTCCATAGCGAACGGACCCTGTAAAATCATTTTTCTTTTTATAAGTCCAGTCGAAACCCAGGCCGGATTCCATTCCATGTCTTTTAAACCGGGAATTCCCGTCTTGTAACAATGTAATATCATTTTTTGCTGCGGTGTCGATCGTCAAACGATCAGATGAACTCGGGCCGTTGGCATTTAATCGTTCATTACCGCCGATAAAAGCATTAATTCCAAAATCTCCTTTGCGGGCATTAAAGTTGAAAGAGCCATTCTCATTACGGGTGCCTGCAGTCAGGGAAATATTTCCGTTGACTCCTTTTGCCCGGTTGTCTTTCAGAATAATATTAATGATACCGCCAAGACCTTGTGCATCATACTTAGCTCCGGGATTAGTGATCACTTCAATGCTTTTGATCTCGCTGGCAGGAATAGATTGCAAAACATCTGTAATGCTGCTTCCAAAGACTGCAGATGGTTTTCCATTGATCAGGAAACGAATACTGGAACTGCCTGCGAGATCCACATTGCCATCTACATCCACAGAAACCATTGGAACTTTTTTCAGAACATCTGTTGCCACACCTCCCTGTGAAGTAATATCTTTTTCTGCATTGAAGACAAGCTTATCAATTTTATTTTCTACCAGGCGGGTAGGATTGCTGATGATCACATTTTGTAAGGTTTCATGCTTGATCGTTAGTGAAACATCTTTCAGATCCACTTGCCCGTTTTGCTTGTCTATCCGGATATTATTGATGCTGTGTGAAAGGTAACCGATAGATTCTACCAGTATCTTATAAGTGCCGGGATTGAGGCCGGATATAGTAAACACTCCCTGCTGATCAGTGATAGCGCCATTCACAGCTTTTTTACTTCCTTGCTGAAATAAAGTAATCGTGGCATATTCGACGGGATTTTTAGAAGCCGAGTCAACGATCTTTCCTGAAATTTCTCCGTTACCGTTTGATTGATTTTCTCTTTGTGCCTGTCCTGTTATAAATAAGAACATCAAAATTCCGACCAGTAGAGTTTTCGCCATTCGTTACTTTTTGAGTTTGCAAAGGTATCTTTTATTTATTGTAGACTGAAGCCTCTTCTGTTAATTTCCTTTTGTTTTGTATTGACGGCATCCATAAGGGTTGAAAGAGCAGATACATTAAATATCTCCTGCATTTAATCAGATATGTTTATATGAAATTGAAAATGGAAAATCAAACCGATCATATTAAATTTCTTTCAACATCTTTTGTTTTTTTGTAATTCTTCAAATTCGTAACTTACTTCTCAAATCCACTCATTATGCTCTTTCCAAAAAAATCTTTGCTTATAATAGCGTTATTATTTTCTGTTTTTTCTTATTCCCAAATTCTTCCCTGTATTGATGTCACCAGCGCTTCCCGCAGAGAAGCAGGTGCCGGCCAGGGTGTCTATGATTTTAATAATAAATGGACGCCGGGTACCATCATTACGGTAGGATTTATGGGCGGAACTCAATGGCAATGGGATAAAGTAAAACAGTATGCTCCTATCTGGAGTCAGTATGCCAATGTCACTTTTAAATTTGGAGGACAAGCTACCGGCAATGAAGATGTACGGATTAGCTTTGATCCCCAAAAAGGTTCTTATTCTTTTATCGGCCTCGATGCAAAGAATCGTAAGCCGCAAGAAGAAACAATGAACCTGGGCTGGATAGACAATGCAAAAACGGAAGCACAATTAAAAGGAGTGATCCTTCATGAGTTCGGACATACGTTGGGTCTGCTGCATGAACACATGAACCCCATGAGCAATATTAAGTGGAATAAACCTGTTGTTTACGCATATTATCTGCAGTATGACGGTTGGGATACGTCAATGGTCAACCAGCAAGTGTTTCAGCGTTATAGTGTAAGCATGACCAACAAAGCTTATGATCCTCATTCCATCATGCATTACCCGATCCCAAAAGAATTCACACTGGATGGTTACTCCGTATCTGAGAACGATGATCTTTCACAGGGTGATATTGCATTAGTAGGAGAGTTGTATCCATTTAATAAAACATTACCCACTACCAACACCACTACCGTTTGGAGCAAACTTCAGGACCTGCATATAGATTATAATGTTACTCAGAATGGGAAGCTGGGTATGAGTATCAAGCAGAATTTTCTTATTTATAATGCGCAGGGCAAGCAATGCATCATGGCGGTTTATTTTTATAATGGAGAAGACGACAAGCCTTTGCTGGATAAAGACGGGCAATATGCTTCAGCGGACGGTCATGTAGCCGGTTACAATTATTTTACTCCGGGTTATCCGAATGCTCAATATACCGACCTTGCGGTGTTCATGCCTTATGATCAATTGGAATTGGGCAGCGGTAATTTCCGCTTGAAATGTTATGTCGCAATTTTCGACCCGGATCAGAAACAGATCGTCACGGGCGGTTATCAGTATTTTACTTTCAGCCAGGGAATAAATGTGAAAGAGATGCGATTGCTGACCAGTTATGACGATGCGGGACAGCAATTAAAGATCACGCCTGTTTTTAACATTGAGAATGCCAAGGGCCTGAACTGTCTTGCGGTCGCATATTTTTATTATGATAATGGGGAACCGCTGCGGGATCATAATAATTTATATCATACTGTAGATGGAAATGTATCCAGCTCGCAAAACTTTACGCCGGGATATGATGTAGCCGTATATGAAAATACACAGACCGGCTTCATCATCAATATGCCTTATAAGGAACTGGAACTACCGAAGGGGAGTTATAAATTAAAGTATAAGGTGATACTGTTTGATGACAAGCTGAATCAGCTTACCACAAGTGATTATTACTATTTTGATTTTACGCAGAATTAGAATATCCGTGCACGGATAAAAATAAAAGCCGCTTCATGCGGCTTTATTTTTTTAACAGAGGAGTGGATTTCAAAGGTTAGCAACGGCGCCAATGGCGCTTACGGTTTTTTCAATGGAATGGAAATCTGCAAACGGCATCCTTCCCCGGGGGCACTTATAATCTGTGCCAAACCACCATGCAGCTCTACCCGGTTATGAACATTATTCAACCCGATGCCATTTCTTTTTTGAGTGGTATCAAAGCCCACTCCATCATCTTTGATCAATAATTCTGCATGATTATTCCTGGTTTCCAATTTTACCAATATAGATTTAGCTCTTGAGTATTTGATAATATTGCTTAACTGCTCCTGGAAAATGCGGAACAGTGTCAATTTTACATCCTGGGACACCTGTTCTTTATCAAAGTTTTTTATTTCCAGTTCTGTTTTTTCCTTCAACTCGAGAGTCTCGATCACCAGGTTGATCTCATCTTCCAATTTTGTTTCCTGGAATCGTGGAGCCACTAATTGCCGGGAGAGAGTGCGAATCTCCTGTATGGCAAGATCCAGGTACTCCAGGCTGGTAGTGATGCATTGTGGCTTTTTGTTTTCTGATTTTCGATAATACTCCAATTGAATTTTAGTGGCGGCCAGTATCTGGTTGATGTTGTCGTGCAACTCTCTTCCTAATTCATTACGTTCTTTTTCCTGGCCGGCAATAGTGGCCCGGGTGATTTCTTTTTGTTGTTCTATTTTATGGTAAATAAGTTTTTCCTGCAACTTTTTTTGTTCAGTGATATTAGTGCCTACACCCAGGTAGCCGCTGATACTTCCATCTGTATTGAAGAGCGGTTGAACACTGATCCTCATCCAAAATTTTTCGCCGGTCTTTTTATAATTCTTTATCTCACATTCGAAAGGCAAGTTCTGCTGGAACTGCTGGCGCATGTATTTTATCATCTGGGGGTCGGTTTCTTTGCCTTGTAAAAAATGACCCGGAACTTTTCCTTCCACTTCTTCAAATGTATAGCCGGTATTTTTTGTAAAGGCGTCATTGGCCCAAACGATCTGCCTGTTTGGATTGGTGACTATTACCGAATTAGTGATTTTCGTAGCAGCCAGTAACAATATCTTCAGGTCTTTATTTAATCTTTCCTGCTCAGTAATATCATTAAATGAGATAAGACATGCGTGCATACCAGTGCTCTTATCTTTAACAGGTTCTATATTGAGCGATAGCCAATGAATATCTTTTTTTTTCTGAATACCCAGGACAAAATTCCTTACAGGCATGCAGTTTAATTTGTCGTCGCTCAGGAAAGCTGCGAAATCAATTGCTTCTTTTTTCTGATTATATAATTTCCAGCCGGGTAATGGGAAGCCTGATTTTGCCAATTGTTCTTGCCTGATGTCAAGAATTCTTTCAGCGCTTTTGTTGCATTTTACAAATTTCTTATCCACCGACTGGTACACTACTCCTTCAGAAAGTGAGTCAAGTAGCGAACGATATAGTTGTTCTCTTTTACGTAGTCTATTCTCTATACTTTTGAAACCGGTAATATCACGTAGAGCCACACATATTTCTTTGATCTTTCCCTGCTGATCTTTGAGGGGGTAATAGGAAACCCAAAGCCAGTTTTTATCAGGATATTCTGCTTCGTAATTAATAGAATTGCCAAGACTTGCTTTCTTTAATTCCCTCTTTGCAATTTTTTTTCGAAAATCAGGCAAGGTGTCGAGTAAATTCATTCCAGGTTCAACAATAACTTTCATGAATTTCTGCATTGTCATCTGAGCTTTTTCATTGAGCGTTAGGATATCGTAATCCCTGTTAAGCAGCATAAGCGCCGCCGGTGCACCGTCAATAACTCCATGAAGGCTCCTGACAGAAATATTCTGAAAGCCTTGAGTCTTGAATTGTTCTTCCCGGTTATTATTAGAAGCAGTAGAAGGTTTCCTAAGTTTACTTGCTCTCATGTAATCATTTTTACATTCGTAATGAATTTTCATGGTTTTGATAGGCCGGAGGCAAGTCTAAAAATAGAAAAGAGATTCAATTGTCCTTAATGACTTATCTCATACTGCAACCTGACTTTGATATTATGTTGATTCAAATCAATTACAGGTTCTTAATGAGTTCAGCAACCTTGCAGAACAAATGACGGGATTTGCTACTGATTATCTGTTTATATAGGTGGGATCTTAATACCAGACCAATTAGAAGGAAAAAGAATAAAAGAGCAGATGAAATAAAGGCAAATCTTGTTTAAATAAATATGAAAATAGTTTCAGATTCTTTGCATCATGTAATATCGGACTGATCTTCACTTATTCGAAGGCTTTTCCATATCAGCAATCAATTCCTGCCTGCTGTATTGATAAGGAGTGAAAACATTGTTCGTTTCTTTTTGCTTTTTCTCCAATTGATCAAAAAAAGTATGACAGCGGCTGCAAAGGCTCATGGAAATAAGGCGGAGAAATTTCCTGATGTTTTTGTGATCGTACTCTGCTTGATACACTGAATGAAAACTAATGTCCGTCATCGCTATAAACTCTGAACGGACATCATTGATATCTTTTGCCGTTGTCATCAATGTATCAATTCTTTTTTGACAGTCCTTGTACACATCAAAAATATCATTTCCAAATTGCATCAAACCGCCCATTTGATATAATGATTGTTCTTCCTCTTTACTTAAAGGATTGGACAGAACACTACGGTAAAAAAGAACCGATACGCCACCTTTATTTACAGTAATTCTTTTTATTTCTTCCTTTGTCAGAGATCCTGTAATAGCTTGCTTCCTGCCTTCTATCTGCGCATCATAAACTTTTTTTAAATAGTAAAGCATGAGATTTGGATCAAGGGAATATTTTCGGGACTTTTTATAAAATTGCAAAAAAAGTTTTTGCCTGGAGTTCTGGCCGTTTGTTTCTTCAGGATTTTCCATAAATGATCTAACCACATCATCACTGATATTTTCTTTATCAAAGAAGTCATCGAACAAACCTGTCATGGCTCCCTGGTAGGTGAGGGCCATTCTTTCCTGTTCAGTCATTTTTTCTCCTCGCAATGCACAAAGCGCTTCTCCGAGAATGGCAGGAACTACTAAGCCATAGTAACTGGTTATTTTTTTAAAATCCGATTCATCAAGGCTGCCATCATTTGTTTGCCGGGCAGCATCTAATTCTTCATGAAGTTTTTGTTGAATGAATTTCTTTTGGCGATTTACATTTTGAATTAATGTAAATAGAGTAGAAGGGGTATGTATGAGATTTTGCAGAAAATAATTTTATTAAAATTGAAATTAGGGAATCGGCGTGAAGAAAGGAAACAGCTGAACATTGCCGATAGCAGGGTATTTGAGATACGTCTGCTGGTACCAGGTTGATTGAAAAGCTGCCGATGAAGTTATGAACAAAAGCTAAATTAATAACGTTCAGCCGGAACTATTGCTGATAGTGAACTATAGCCAATGATTTGTAGGTTGCACCTGCTATTGCCAATGCCAATGCAGTTGTTGCAGTAACCAATGTCTTCTGATAAAACTTAAAAATATTGAAACACTATTCTTAATCCTTTGTCAAAATGGATCTGATGTCAACAAGTTCATGTCTGTCTGAATTTACAGTATCTACCTGGGTTAATAGTTGCTTGCAATAAAAAACTGTCTTTTTCTTATCTTCCAATTTTTTTGATGCTATTACTGCGCCATACAAACTGTTAAAGCGATTTGGACTTTTCTGAAGTACCATTTCATACACATTTAAAGCCTCTTCATTTTCCTTTGCCTGCAGTAACATGTCACCCAATAATTCCCTGGCAGGAAGTACTTCTCCGGGAGTTACAGGATGCTTTTCTGTACTATCTTCCATGTCGGCAGCGAGTTTCATGATATTTAAACCGCTGGATTTGTTTGCCGATTCAAATTGTATCCAGGCCTCGCCGGTCTTTATCTGAATTTCAACTTCCTTGGATTTATAAGAATCTTTTTGCTTTACAAGTGTATCGTGAAGGCGGTTTAATGTTACCAATTCCGATTTTGCCTCATCAAAATTTCCGGTATGAACAGCACCCAGCAAACGTGTGAAATGAACAATCGCTTCCTGCCATGGAAATTGGTTCCAGGAAATATTTGCAGGCGGTATTTGTAACGCAGCCGCTTCTTTCCATTTCTTATTTTCAAGGAAATAACGTGAAGGGATAGCAGCAAAAGCATAAGCCACTTTAAAATCGGCAGGGTAAACGGCGGTTATCGTTTTTAAATATTTTACCTGTTCTTCAGCGAGCTTATTGTCACCTTTCTGCAGGTAAGCGTAAACAAGATAATCCAGTGCGTGAAGTTCTTCATCCCAATGTCCGGGTATGTCTGCTGATGCGGCATAGCATTGAGCGGCGGCAATCGATTTTAGATTTGAATGTATGGATTCATCCCAAAGCCCAAGCCTTGTAAAAATGTGTGATGGCATGTGCAGCGCATGTGCAGAAGAAGGGGCAACTTCGGCATATCTTTTTGCCGCGGGCAACCCAAGAATAGCCAGCCCGGGATAATCGTATGTATGAATGAGATAATGAATGACACCCGGGTGATTAGGCTCTATCGCATATAACGCATTTAGTATTGCAGCCGCTTTTTTTTGATTTGCATATGTTTTATCGGTTGGATCTGCTGCCGCATCTAATGCGAGGGCATAGAATATAGCGGCTTCGTTGTCATCAGGATATTTAATATGTAGTTGCTCCATTGCTTTTTCAAAATAGATACATCGGGTATGATGGTCAGTTTTATCCCAATCTGTATAAAATAATCCAATGGCATTAATATAGCCGGATTCTCTTGCGGACGTTGTGTTAATAGATTTTGCAATTGCAATGGCTTTAGCGCCTTTTTGAAGTTCGGCTTCGGTAGGTGGATTCCATAGCGGATGAAAATTGCACATAGCAACACCCCAATAGGCCATAGCACATTCCGGCGTTTCGTCAATAATTTTTGCAAATACTTTTTCAGATTCGTCATACTCAAAGGAATGAAGCAATTCAACAGCAAGGTTAAAATCGTTTTTTGCTCTTTCATTGCAGGTCATTTCGAAGTCAACCGATCCAAATTGTGCATCTGGCGGTCCACAAGAAATAACATTTCCTCTTTTTAAATTTAATTGTTTAATAACTATTTCAGATGGGGGCAAATTTTTGTTCTTGCATGATAGCATTATAATTGACAATAAAAATATTTGTGTCAATATTCGGAAATGTTTCATATTACCGAGAGTTTATACAGGTTACTGCCAACTCTTTTATTTATGTACCTTCTGGCATAAATTCCATTGAAATATTAATATAAGATTCTACAAATAGTTATCTTCTTTAAAACTTCACACACTCTTTCATTTCTTTATCCGTATAAGATATTCCGTATTGTTTGAGCACATCATCCGGGACACCGTTCCATTGGTTTGGTTTATTGCCTGCATAACCAATATCTTTCACCCCGATCTCTGAAGTATAAAAACCGGTGGCGGTTAGATTCCGCATCAGATTGAAAAATTTTACTCCCTGCGACATGCCGGGTTTTACTTTTCTCTCGGGATAAGCAATATCATCTAGTATTTCCATTTGCTGCTGCTGGCTGCAATCTTTAAATGATTTTTCATAACGCTTCAGACATTGCATATCCAACCAGCGTAATCCGCCTCTCAATGGAACTTGGTGCTCCGGCATATCTTTTACAATGAACTCAATGAAGTCCGGCACTTTTGCATCGCTGGCACTGCCGCTAACCTCATCTTTGGGAATGATGATATCAGCGAGAATGGTAATGGTTGCCATTTCATGCTGCAGTAAAAAACTTTTCTTTTGCCAGCAGTTCCTTTTCATGTTTCAATTCATCCGGGATTACGGTCAAGATTAAAGGTTGGCTCTGCAACTTGCTGAGTTGTTTTTTTATCTTCCGTTTTGCAAGCTGCAATTACCGCTGGTACTGATACTGCACCGGTAGCGATCAGTTTTAATGATTTTCGTCTGTCCATATTTAAGAGCTTTGATGTATGCCATACTTTCAAAGTATGGCATACATGGTTCAAAGATTCTGTTTTTTCATTTCATCAACAATATATTCACTGGCTCTCATCTGAAGTGCCAGTATCGTCCAGGTAATATTTTTATCAGCCTGTGATTACAAACTGCTCCGCCATCCACACAAAATAGATTTTTGCAATCATGTGCCTGGCTCCATTTATTCAGTGCTGAATGTTTTGGATCATTACCCATTCTTACTGTTCCTGCTTCATGAATAATTTCTCCGGGTTTTGACAATCCCCAATTATTTTTTTCATCATCATCACCACCCCAGGTAATCACAGCGCCCATATTATGCATTACTTCTTTGAAAGTTTCTTTCATGTGCTTTGCCTGTTTTATTTCATGGTCACTCCATTTTACATTGAACTTTAAAACAGGAATTCCATATTTATCAACCACATTCGGATCAATTTCACAATAATTACTTTCTAGTGGAATAGCTTCACCACGACCGGCCATACCAACACCAGCACCATAGAAGTAACGATAATCTTCTTTCAATGATTTACCATAACCACCGGCTTCTTTTTGTTTTCCATTTACTTCATATTTTCCATTCAGGCTTTCAATACCCCAGCCAAAACCATAAGAAGGCTGACTCATGCCGCCCCAGTATTCAATATGATAACCTCGTGGAAAATCAAGTTTTTTATTATCCAACCACCAGGGAGAATAAACATGCATTCCACCAACACCATCTTCATTGTATCTTTTTCTGTCCAAAAAGTTTGGGTAAGATAACCACCCACTGCAGCACCGGTAGAATCATGTAAATATTTTCCTACCACATTACTGCTATTGGCCAAACCATTCGGATGTCGTTGCGATTTTGAATTCAGCAACAGTCTTGCAGATTCACAGGCACTGGCAGCCACAATCACTACACTGTCCATATACCTGGTATTCCATCATATCTTCTTTACTGATATAAGAAACACCGGTAGCCAGTCCTTCATTATTTGTCAAGTACTTCTCTTGCCATTGCATTGGCTATTACATCAACATTACCGGTTTTCAATGCAGGATAGATCAATACATTGGTTGAAGAGAAATCTGCTTTTGCCATACTGCAATTGCGGTTGCATTGTCCGCAAAAGAAACAAGCGCCACTGATCAGTATGCTTTTTAATTTTTTGTGTAAGAATAGAAAGACGTGAAGGAATAACTTTTACACCTGACTTGTGCTGGCTGCATTTTTTATAAACAATTCATGCAATCTTGGTTTGGGTGGTGGAAGAAAAAATCCATCCGGATCATTTTCCAATCCTTCATTGGTGCCAAATACACCAATCAGTTTATCCACCTTATCATAATATGGTTTTATATCTTCATAACCGATTGGCCAGTCATCACCAAGCCATCAATACTTTTTCTTTTAAAATCTTTTGGACCAAAACGCAATGAAATTCTTCCCCAGTGATTGGTTCTGCCACCCAGCATTCTTGCCCGCCACCAATCCAGTCAGTTCCTTCTGCTTTTGTATAAGGTTCGCCGTCAACATCCCAGCCGCCATAACAGGCATCAAAATCACCAAAGGGACGAAACTTTGTGCTGGCGCCACGACGTGGAGAATCCCATGGATTTTTTAATTGGGTTATATTTTTTTGCGGATCATACATAGGGCCGGCTTCAATGATGCAAACTTTTAAACCGGCATTGGCCAACATATAAGCAGCCATGCCGCCACCTGCACCGGAACCAACAATCACTGCATCATATTTCTTTGGTTTGTTTCTTTACCTGGAAATCTCCCATATGTAATCAATTTGATATTAATGAATGAAGAGACAATTTACAGGAATGATTTTTTACTGCCGAAGATTTTTAACATAATTTCTTCACACACACGTTTGCATAAAAAGAAATGAAAGTATCTTTAGCTAAAATTATTTATTCATGAAAGAAATTTCTGATATGGATGTTTTCTTTATTACTGCATTTATTTGCTGCGAAAGCACAAATTGACGTTTTAGATAAATATCCTGTTTATAACGGAAATGATCTGGGCTTACTTATTCACCTACAGAATCTAGTATTCCGCATCTGGGCGCCAACTGCTGAAAAAGCAGAATTGATTTTTTATAAGGATGGAGCATGGAGGATAACGGATGCAGACAATTCAATATGAGTAAAAGCAATGGTGGAACATGGATTGCAGATATTGAAGGAGATCAAAAAGGAAAATTTTATGTTTTCCGGGTGAAGATAAATGGTAAATGGATGAATGAAGTTCCTGATCCTTATGCAAAAGCAGTTGGTGTAAATGGAAAAAGAGCAATGGTAGTTGATCTGAAAGAAACAAATCCTGCCGGATGGGAAAAAGATAAAAGCCCAGCATTTAATAAATGCAACTGATGCGATTATTTATGAATTGCATGTTAGAGATGCCAGTATCTGCTGAAAACTCAGGAATTAAGAATAAAGGAAAATTTCTGGGACTTAACAGAAACAGGTACAACAAATGAACGCAGGGCTTTCAACCGGGCTTGATCATTTAAAAGAACTAGGAGTTACACATGTTCATTTACTGCCTTGTTTTGATTTTAATTCCATTGATGAAACAAAGCTTGACAAACCACAATACAACTGGGGCTATGATCCGCTGAATTATAATGTACCCGAAGGTTCTTATTCTACCAATCCCTATGATGGAGTGACACGCATCAGAGAATTTAAACAACTGGTTAAAACATTTCATGAAAATGGATTGAGGGTAGTCATGGATGTAGTGTACAATCATACTGCACTGACAGAAAATTCCAATTTCAATCAATTAGTTCCCGGATATTATTACCGGCAAACTGCAGATGGAAAATTTTCCAATGCTACTGCCTGTGGCAATGAAACAGCCAGTGAAAGACCAATGGTGAGAAAATTTATACTGGAATCAGTGAAATATTGGGTACAGGAATATCATGTTGATGGATTCCGGTTTGACCTGATGGGAGTGCATGATATTGAAACAATGAATCTTATTTCAAAAGAACTGCATAAAATAAAACCGGATATTTTATTGTATGGTGAAGGATGGACTGCAGGCGCATCACCATTGCCTGATTCATTACGGGCATTGAAAAACAAATGCGTACAAACTAGACCGTATTGCTGTATTCAGTGATGATATCCGGGATGGAATAAAAGGAAGTGTATTTGAACATAATGATAAAGGTTTTGCCAGTGGCAAACCGGGTATGGAAGAAAGCATAAAGTTTGGCATTGTAGCTTCCTGCAAACATCCGCAGGTTGATTATAGCAAAGTGAATTATTCAAAAGCTCCTTATGCAGACGAGCCCTATCAATACAATTACTTATTGTGAATGTCACGATAATCATACGCTGTGGGATAAACTAACTATTTCTGCAAAAGATGCTACTGAAGAGACAGAGAAAGAAATGCAAAAACTGGCATTATCCATTGTACTCACTTCACAGGGAATTTCTTTTCTTCATGCAGGAACAGAATTTTTACGCAGCAAAAAAGGAGTAGAGAATTCTTTTAATTCTCCGGATAGTATCAATGCAATTGACTGGAGTCTTAAAACAAAAAATAATGATGTATTTGAATTATGTAAAAGCATTGATCCAAATGCGAAAAGAACATCCGGCATTCAGGATGACAACCGATAAAGAGATCGCAGCCAACATCAATTTTGATTATGGTGTTCAAAATGCTCCCGGCGTTATTACATACCAGATCAATGGACAGGCTGTAAAAGATTCATGGAAGAAAATAATTGTTGCATTCAATGGGAGAGGAGATCAGACTGTTACTTTATTACCGGATGGTAACTGGAAAACATTTATTCAAAATAATATTGTGATGCAGGATTTTGATGTAAAAGATAAAATTGCATTGGACCCATACAGTTGCACCATTCTTTATGAATAGCAATTCAAAAAGAATTCATTATTTTTTTTCTCCGCTTTTATCAATACTTCTACCGATCAAATAGCCGAGTAAAGCTCCGATAATCGTAATTGCAATTACCCAAATGATATTGCCTTCTGTAGCAGAGTAACCAATGACGAATGCCACTACAGCACCTGCAATAGCTATAACGGTAGATGCTTTGCCTTTTTGTTTGTGCGGCCCGGTATGCGGTGGCGGCTGAAAATGTTTATGCTTCCTTCTGTGATGAGATCTTGCCATTTTTTTTAAAAGTTAATGATTTTTTTCTATTCTATGCAACTTCATCCGGATCATTATAATATTTAAGGTTATCGTTCCTGATATTTATGAAATATATAATTAAAAGAATGGCGCTGAAAATCCCTAACATTGCCATTAAGATCGCTATAGAAATATCTCCACTCAGGCCTTTAACTTTTGTGTAAACAGCCAATACACTGATCGTAACATCCATTAATACAAAAAATGTCAACAGCACCGGAGTCATTATAAAGCCTATCGATATCCCTTTCAACAATAAAATACCGGTAACAAAAATGCTGGGAAGGATTAATGCCAGGTCCAGTACTTCCACAGGACTAGTGGCGAGACCTATCTCCATCAGTTTGGGTGGAATCTTATTATTTAAAAGATGAGGAAAAATATCTCCAAGCCACAACAAATAAAATAGTACAGATAAGATGATAAAATAGATGCCGATAAAGCGTAGGGGAGTTTTTGTAACGAGATCACTTCCGGGGCAATCATTCCTTAGAGCTATCAAAAAATAAATGAATGAAGAAACCGATAAACCCAAACAAAAGCAATAGATGAGAAAAAGCTGGTTAAAATGGACATCAAAGCAATAAATCACAAACGTATATGCAAGATAGAGATTGGCCCCGGCCCATATAGGAAGCGCTGTTTTATTCTTTTGAGAAGCCAATATAGCTGTTATGATCAGAACAGGTGTTATAAAAAAAAGGTTAATGATATCCTGACCGAGAGATTGTGCAGCCCAGTTGGGAGTTTCTTTGGAATAAAAGCCGGGAGTCAATAAACCTGCTACACTCGCTGTAATGGTGAATGCAACCAGTGGCAGTGAAAGGATAGGAATGACTTTTTCTTTTCCAGGCATTTTTGATTGTATCAGCTTAAAAGCTTTTACCTGACCCCGACAAGCACTTTTTGGCATCATTTATACTAATGCGTCAAAGAAATTTTCGCCAGTTCATGGCTTATTGATACTTAATTATAATATCTCACTGCAAGATGAGCATTTGAATCCTTTGAACTGCACATGAGAATAAGATGTGAAAAAATATAAAATAAATTTCGGATATCTACTCCTCATTAAGCTGACTCTTCTGATGCTAATCATACAAGTTTATACTTAGCAGTGGTAGAAAATAATCTACAAGCCCGGTGTTATAGCGTTTACACGCAAATGATCTCATTTTCTATTTTTTTCTTTCCCGCTACTTCTTTCCTTTGAGTTCTTAATCCGGCCCGCTGAAACGCAATTGATTTTTTCAAACAAAAAAAATGTTTATGAGCATGCGTCAGCTTAAGATCACGAAGTCTATAACTGTTCGTGAAGCTCCGAGCCTGGAAAAATACCTCAGGGAAATTGATAGAATAAGTCTTCTTTTACCGGAAGAAGAAGTCCGGTTAGCCGGGTTAATCAAGAAGGGGACAAAGAAGCGCTTGATCGATTAACTAAAGCCAATCTTCGATTTGTAGTATCTGTCGCCAAACAATACCAGGGGCAAGGTCTTTCTCTGCAAGATCTGATCAATGAAGGAAACATGGGTTTGATCAAGGCAGCACAGAGTTTTGATGTAAGCCGTGGCTTCCGGTTTATATCTTTTGCTGTGTGGTGGATCCGTCAATATATTTTGCAGGCATTGGCTTACCAGGCGAGAATGATTCGATTGCCATTGCATAGGGTAGGATTGGGAAAAAAAAATCGGAAAACCCAATCTCTGCTCGAACAGGAGTTGGAGCGCATACCTACTGATGAAGAACTTGCTGAAGCTTTGAATATGGAAAGAGAAGAGGTAGCAGAAGTTTTGGGTTATAAAGAACAACATTTGAGTTTGGATACTCCGTTTTCTGATGATGAAGAAAGCAGCCTCCTTGATGTAGTGGAAAATCCGAATGCAGAAAAAGCTGACAGAGGTTTATACTATTCTGAATCTCTAAAACTGGAGCTTGACAGATCTTTGCAAAGCCTGACCGAAAGACAAAAAGAAACGCTTTGTTATTTTTTTGGCATCGGCGTTGATCATCCTATGTCTCTTGATGAGATCGGGGAAAAATTTCAAATCACTACAGAACGGGTCAGGCAGATCAAAGAAAAAGCGATCACCCGATTGAGAACTTTACCGAACCTGAATATTTTGAGAACTTACCTGAGGGCATAAGAAGAGTCAAGAATTTTACGAGTTACCGGTAAGGAACGAACTTAAACAACAACGCTCCCTTCTAAAAGAGGGAGCGTTGTTAGATATTTTTTTTCGATTATTTTTTCTTTTTGGAAGTCCAGGGTTTCAACAAATAACCGTATCGAAGACCAAAATACCTGTTTTTGAGTTTGTCAATATTTCCGCCACCGATGTAAAGGGTATTCAAACTTTGATCAAAATTGAGTGTAATAGAAGACCCGCCTTTGAACTCATAACCCACCAAACCATTTAGGCCAAAATCAATTCCTTTAAGATCATCTTGATCTGTGTTACCAAAATTGAGGTATTTAACTTTCTTAAAAGTGACGGCATTGTTGGTGCTTTTTCCCCATATACCCATCGCTGCAGCAATACCTGCTCCCGCAAGAATCTTTCCTGAGCCTTCCTTAAATTTAAAGACTACATTCATTGGCAGTTCAAGATAGTTCAGAACATTTTTGAAACTGCCGGACGTGCCAAGAAAAGAGGGCATTTTTCTAGCACCCTTTTGAGTAAAGTTGAATCCCACCTGAAAGCTTCCATTTTTTTGCATCGGTTGATCTAACATTATTCCAAACGTAGCCCCGAAGCCATAGTTCCCATGGACATCGCTGACACTTGTTTTTTCTGTCATGTTTGCATAAGTAACACCGGCTGTAAACCCGAACCGGGCAGGTTGTGCTGACACCATACCTGCGAAGAGGAAGATAAAAGCTATTGCGAAAAGCATTTTTTTCATAAACAATTAGTTTTTGGTTAAAGAATACAATAGGCCGGTCAAGATATCAGCCTTGTATTAATGTGCTAAGATATTCATTTTTAGCATTTGGAAAAACTGACAATTACCCCCATATTTTCGGCCTGTTCAGACTTGATCTACGTTGGAAAGCAGTTTACGTAACCTGATTTACTTCATGGACCTTATAATTCCTGCGGAAGTAGTTTTTCAATCAGACTGCATCTTATCATAAAAAAATGCAAAGTATTGTATATACAAACAGGGATTTAGTAAGTTTACTATTTCAATTTGGTCGTACAATAAAACCTGCTCCCAGCGTGAATTTGAAGCCTCGATAATAAATGTCAACAATAGGCTGAAATGCTAAGATTTCTTGTCTCTTTTTTATAAATTGCACAACTCATTAAGGGTTCCGGATTTAAACTCAATGAAACGCTTTTATTTTTTAAGTACCCTGGTATTTACAATACTGGCGGGGAGTAGGGTTATTGCCCAGGATTTTTCCAACAAAGGAAAAGACTTTTGGGTAGCTTATGGCTATCATGAGATCATGGTTGCTGCACCTCCCGGGAACAATTTGCAGGAAATGGTTCTTTATTTTGCAACAGAAGCTGTAACTACAGTTAAAGTCACAATTCCCGGTCTCGGTTACAGCCAAACTTATTCAAATATTCCGGCCAATACGGTTTTCACTTCAGCGCCAATTCCCAAAACAGGCCCACAAGATGCGAGACTAACTGCTGAATCGGCAGCTCCTGAAAATAAAGGAATTCATATTGAAGCCGACCATCCTATCGTTGCTTACGCTCATATTTATAATGCCAGTGTTTCAGGTGCCACTATACTTTTTCCCACTAATACACTTGGAAAGGAATATTATTCTGTCAACTATAAAAATATTTCAAATACTCCCGATGCAAATTGTTGGTTTTATGTGGTAGCATGTGATACAGGCACTACCACAGTTGAAATAACCCCGAGCGCAGCTACAATTAATCATCCCGCAGGAGTGCCTTTTACAATTAATATGACCCAGGGACAAGTTTATAATGTAATGGGACAATTGACAAACAATGTGGGCCCAACTTATACCGGAGTTGATCTTACAGGCTCCACCATCAAAAGTATCAGTACCGGAACAGGCTCTTGTAAACGCATCGCAGTTTTCTCAGGTAGTGGCAGAATCAGCATTACTTGTAATAACTCTTCTTCTTCTTCTGATAATTATATGGTTCAGGCTTTTCCAAAAACTGCTTGGGGAAAATATTATCTCACTTCTCCCACGGGTGGAGTGATGCCAAATAATGTTTTCAGAATTTGCGTCACTGATCCGACAACTGTTGTCACTGTAAATGGTGCCCCGATTGCAGTACCACTTCAAAATAATTTTTATTATGAAATTTCAGCTACAACTGCACCTCAATCCATTCAATCTGATAAACCCATTTTAGTTGTACAATACGTCACATCGCAAGGTTCTTGTGGTAATGGTGCACAACCGGGTGATCCGGAGGTTATTTATTTAAGTCCCGTTGAGCAAAATATAAATCGGGTTTTATGGAATGCTACGCCCAATTACCAGATCACACAGCATTTTTTCAATGTTATAATTCCGAATACCGGAACAGCCATCAGCTCTTTTAGATTGGATGGAATACCGGTACCTCCAAGTTCTTTTATTGTTCATCCACAAGCTCCCGGATATTCATACTTAACTGAAGCAGTCACTGCAGGGCAGCATACAATTACTTCCGATTCCGGATTTAATGCAATTGCTTATGGTTTTGGTAATGCTGAGTCATATGGATATAATGCCGGCACTAATGTCAAAGACCTTTATCAGTATATTTCCATTACTAATCAGTATGCAACCGTAAACTTCCCTGCTACCTGTAAAAATGCTCCCTTCTTTTTCTCAATGACATTTCCTTATCAACCGACTCAGATAAGGTGGGATTTTGGAGGACTATTTACTAATGATACAATTAATAACCCTATATATGATTCCACATGGATCGTCAATGGGAGACAACTATATTTTTATAAGTTAATCACACCATACATCATCACAACTTCCGGGACATACGCAATAAAAGTTTTTGCTCAAAACCCAACTCCGGAAGGATGCAGTGGCGAACAGGAAATAGATTACGATCTCCAGGTATTTGATCCACCTCATGCAGATTTTAATTTTACAACCTCAGGATGTGCTACTGACACAGTCTTCTTTACTGATGCTTCAAATCCTAATGGACGAACAGCAATCAGGTGGTCATGGAATTTTGGAGATTCAGGTATTGATAGCGTTAAAGACACAAAGCACAAATATATTTCTCCCGGCTCTTATAATGTGACCCATTCAATTATTACAGATGTTGGTTGTATTTCAGATACTGCGTCCAAAGTGATAACAGTAAGCGATCCACCATTGTCAAAATTTGGAATAGCTGTTCCGAACTGTGTTGGAAAAGCAATTTCGTTCACTGATAGTTCAATTGCAAATGCAGGAGGAACTCTTGCAAAATGGTATTGGGACTTTGGTGATGGTTCTCCTCAGGTTATTGTTACTAATAATTCGGCACAATCACATGCCTATGCCGGTATAGGAACATATACAGTTACTTTGAAAGTGGAAACGACAACAGGTTGTCAAAGTTTACCTTTTACAATACCTGTTACTATTCATGCGAACCCTGTTGCTAATTTTAGTTTTTCCAACATTTGCCTGCCATCGGGTGCGGCGCAGTTTACAGATCTATCTACGATCAGTGATGGAACACAAAGCTTATTTACTTATTTGTGGAGTTTTGGAGATGGAGGCAATTCTACAAACCAAAATCCTTTACACAACTATTCAGCAGTTGGTCCGTACAATGTTACACTAAAAGTTACTTCCAATAACGGTTGCGTAGATGATACAATTCGTGCATTGAATACTATTTATCCGGAGCCAAACGCAGCATTCAATTCACCGGCTGAGGTTTGTTTGGGAGCTCCGGTAAATTTCAATGATATAAGTACAGCAGGAGGTAGCACAGTTGCCCAATGGAATTGGGATTTTGGTGATGGAACTACATCAAATTTGCAAAATCCGGCGAAGAATTATGCAAACCCAGGAACCTATACGGCCAAATTATCAGTTACCTCTGCTATCGGATGTCAAACAGTTAATAATATAGCAACAAAGAATGTTATCATCGATCCATTACCTACAGCAGACTTTAATTTTTCAACACCTGCTTGCGAAAATGGCAACGTCACTTTAACGGATGCTTCTGTGGCTAATGCCGGTAATTTATCACAATGGGTTTGGAGCTATGGAGATGGAAATAATGGAACACTTTCTTCCGGGAATCCCTTTACTCATTTCTATCCAACAGCCGGTACTTACAACGCAACCTTGCAGGTACAAACGGATAAAGGATGTTCAAGCACTACTATTTCAAAGCAGCTAATAGTAAATCCAAAACCAAAAGCAGGATTTATCTCACCGCAGGTATGTCTGAATGATCCGGCTGCTCCTTTTGTTGATACCAGTCATATCGCATCAGGAACTGTTGCTGCATGGAATTGGAGTTTTGGAGACGGCGGGAATTCAATTTTGCAAAATCCCAGCCATACTTATGCTTCAGTAGGCAGTTATACCGGGACTTTAATTGTAACATCCAACCAGGGGTGCAAGGATACAATCGCTCAATCTTTTACAGTAAATGGATCTTTACCCATGGCGGCTTTTACTGTTCAAAATGCAAGCACACTTTGCAATAATGAAATTGTTAATCTCACCGATGCATCTTCTGTCGATTTTGGAAATCTTATTCGACTCGAAATTTATTGGGACTATAGCAACGATCCCACTATAAAAACTATTGATAATAGTCCGGTAAAGGGACGGATCTATTCACACACTTATCCTGAATTTAATAGCCCTGCATCTCAAAGTTATACTATTCAGTATGTAGCTTATTCAGGAATTACTTGTGTCAGTACAATAACTCAAGCAATCACATTATTGGCAACACCTCAATTACAATTTGATCCTATAAATGAAGTTTGTTCAAATGACCCGGCATTTCAAATCACCCAGGCGCAATTGTTAAATGTCATGACTGGATCCGGAACTTTTAGTGGACCGGGTGTTTCTAATACTGGTATTTTCGATCCTTCTACTGCAGGAGCGGGATTACAAACAATTCGCTACACATATACGGGAACGAATGGATGCAGCAATTATATTGAGCAAACAATTCAAGTGAATCCAACACCAATTGCCAATGCCGGTCCGGATAAAGTCGTTTTGGAGGGAGGTATTGTAACTCTTACACCTGTTTTGATCAATGGAATAAACGTAAATTATTTATGGACACCATCCAGCGGATTGAATAATCCCAATATTCCTAATGCCGGCGCTTCTCCAATTGAGGATATCACGTATACTTTAACTGTAACATCAGATAAAGGATGCACAACAAGTGACCAGGTATACGTAAAAGTGTTGAAAAAACCGAACATTCCAAATATTTTCAGCCCTAATGGAGATGGCGTACATGATCGTTGGGAAATTCAATACCTTGATAGTTATCCTGGTTGTACGGTGGATGTTTATAATCGTTATGGACAGTTGATCTATCATTCAATAGGCTATAGTAACCCCTGGGATGGAACTGTGAATGGGAAACCAGTTCCGGTAGGAACGTATTATTATATTGTGGATCCAAAGAATGGCCGCAGCAAAATGAGCGGCTATGTTGATGTAATACGCTAATGATGAAAAAAAATCTATTAACGCTATTAGTGATTTTTGTTGTGGCGAATGCAATGGCACAGCAACGGCCTCAATATACCCAATATATTCTTAACAACTATATTCTGAATCCTGCATTGAGTGGAATTGAAAATTATACGGATGTAAAGTTAAGTGCAAGAGATCAGTGGGTAGGTTTGAATGGAGCTCCGCAAACAGCATATCTCACTATACAAGGCCCGATCGGGAAAAAAGATTACCGGACTTCTGCGACTTCATTTGATATTCCGGGTGAGAATCCAAGAGGCCAGGCTTATTGGGAAAATTATACTGCAGCAGAACCTCATCACGGGATCGGGTTAGTAATAGTGAATGATCGTACGGGAAGTTTTAATCGCTTCAGCGCTGCCGGTACTTATGCTTATCATATAGGATTAAATCCGACCACTAATCTTGCTGCCGGATTTTCTGCAGGCATCACGATTGTCAGCATTGATAAATCAAAAAATGATTTTGGTGGAGGCGATCCGACTGATCCTGCAACAGGTTCGGCAATCAATGGCGAACTAAACAAACTGAGACCGGATATCGGCGCCGGACTTTGGTTGTATTCACGGAATTATTTTGTAGGACTTTCCGCTCAGCAAATAGTTCCTCAAAAACTGGCATTCGTAGATGATGCTGCTATTATCACCAAAGGCCGTTTGATCCCGCACACTTTTCTTACAGCCGGGTATCGCTTTTTGCTGAATGATGACATCAATGCCATCCCATCTATAATGCTGAAGTACATTAAAGGTTCATCGAATAACGATTTTCAGGTTGAAACAAATCTGAAATTGCAATACCGGGATATTTTTTGGATTGGTGGTAGTTATCGCTACCAGGATGGCTATGCCGCAATGATCGGCGTGAATGTTGGCAATACTTTTAACGTAGGCTATTCGTATGATTTCACACAAACTGCATTAAGAACTGTAAGTCGTGGTACCCATGAAATAATACTTGGATTCCTGCTGGGAAATAAATACAGTGATAAATGCCCGAGATGCAACTGGTAAACTGAATCCTGTTTTTACAACTACAAGTGTATGATCTTTTTGTTGCGTACAGCTTTAATGTTATTCAACATTTTCTGTACTTCATTTTTATGCTGTTCTATCAGCTTAAGTGAAATGTCGCTGTCTGGAATACCTTTTTGATTCTTTTCTGTCATTTGCAGTTCCAGGTCTTCTAATGTAACAGCTACGGCTGTATATATTTTTTGAAGGCTATCCAATTTGATCTCATAAACCGCATTTCCCAATTGTTCATTGATACGATCCCAATCGATCTTGTCATAAGCAAGACTAAGCCGGTCTTTCCATTTTTCCAGGTTCAGTTTTGAGAATTCCCTGACATAATCTTTTTTCAATTGATCTTTCTGTTCTGAGGTCATCGCATCAGCAATATTTTTTTCGAGCACTTTCCATTGTCCTTCCTGCAATACTTCTTTTGATTTTGCTAAGGCATCATTGACTTGTGCTTCCTGGTAAGCTTTCAATTGAGGCGCTACCTGGGATACATTATAATTTACATTTACAAATAAGGGTGACGCTTGACTATAAGCATCTGAATTGTTCAGAATTAAAGGTGTTTCATTTTTTGCTACTGGCTCTTGAAGATTTTCCTTTTTCTCCGGGTGATTAACAACAGGTATAATCGTAATCTGTTTATTTTCCTTTTCTTGGGGTATTTTATTTCTGCTTCCGTTTCCTGTGAGGAAGAAGAAAGGGGAGGAGAGATCATTAAAAGCAAATGAATTTTTATGTTGATCCGATGCGGATGGTTTTGCAAAGATCAGTAATGCATTTAATGCAATAATGCAGAGCAACCCTGCAAGTAACCCAGCCAGTTTATTAAAAGAAAGAACAGGCTTTTTATGAATGCCTAAAATTAATTCGATTCTTTGTACGAGATCATTTTTTTTGCCGGCAGCAGCTACTGCCAACGGGCGGCTAAGATGATTTGCTTTTTCTAAAATAAGTAACGCAGAAGCATAGCCATGCGGATCATACTGAAACTGTACTACCATTTCATCACAGCTTTTTTCTCTTTCCCGCTCAATAATTTTCACAAAAGCTTTGACAAACGGATTAAAATAAAGTATCGTTTGAATGAAATTAATTACAAGGTTAATGAGATAATCATACCTGCGAATATGTGATAACTCGTGCAACAGCACTGCTTCTAATTGCTGTGTTGTTAAATGATTAATTGCAGCCAGGGGAACCAGGATGATGGGTTTCAGGTATCCAATAGTTACCGGCGAACTGATCAAATCAGAAACCCAGATATGAACTGGTTTCTTAATTCCCATTTGTGCTGCTACCTTTTTCACAAATATCCTCCAGTCCACTTCTATTTTTTTTAATCCATGTGCCCGGATAATCTGCACGATAACGATAATTTCTTACAAATTGTATGACGGGTAAGAAAAGAAGTAAAAGATAAACTACAGAAGCGATTGGTAAAGTGCTGTGCAACCAGTTGTACAATCTTTCATTTGAAGCGATGCCTGCGATAGCCGGGGTTGTTATAGTTCCACCGTAGGATTTGGTCCAATATGGAAATAAAAGTAAAAACAAACCAGGCAAAACCCGACAAAAGAAGAGAAGTGGCAAGAGCACTTTTATGAGAAGGCTTTTCAAATTTAAAACTAGTAGTGATTACATGAAATACCAGCCACAATAGAGCCATTTGCCAAAGGCTATTGAGTAAGGCCCAACCCAATGCCTGCATAAAATCCGATTGACTGATTGCAGCCATGACTACTGTTTTTTAAGATCATTCAGTAACGCCTGTATCTTCTCCAATTTCTTCCGGACTCGCTTTATGATTATCATCGCCCAATGCCTGTATCACCAGTTGCGTAGGGCGAACCACCAAACAAACTGTCGATCATCTTACTCAACAAATGTCTTTGAGTTTTTTCTTTATTCACGGCAGCCTGGTAAATATGTGTACGCATAGAATCATCTCTTTTCACCAAACCTTTTTCATGCATGATCTGCATAAGTTTAAGAGTGGTGGTATAGCCAACATCTTTTGTTTTTGCCAGTTCTTCATGCACTTCACGCACTGTCGCCAGGCCTCTGGTCCATAATATTTGTAAGTATCTCCAGTTCGCTTTCTGTGGGTTTAATGATCCTTGAGTTTGACATATTTTAGCGATTTGATTGTCCGAATATACGACTATTTTCGTATTGCGATCAAAAAACAACCATATTTAATTTTTTTTAACAGCTTTTAACTTTGACGAAAATGAGAAAGGAAGGTTACAAGCATCAACTCAATAAATGCAATTTAATGACAGGAATGAATTCGTATTGGGCATTTTATATAGCCGGTAATTTCTTCAAAGAAGCTTCAAATATTATTTCAGATTTTTTTCTAAAACCTTTCTGTCTCAGTAAAAAAGAAATCGCTTTCAAATTTAGCGTTCGCATCACTGTCACTTCCGTGGATGGCATTTTCTCCAACTGAATTGGCATATAGTTTTCGAATTGTTCCTTCAGCGGCTTTTGCCGGATCGGTAGCGCCGATCAGGCTTCTGAATGCTTCCACTGCATTTTCTTTTATTAAAATTGCAGCAATGATGGGGCCACTGCTCATGAAGCTCACGAGTTCCTGATAAAAGGGACGTTCTTTATGAATGGCGTAAAATTCACCTGCTTTTTCGGGTGTCAAGCGAGTCAATTTCATAGCTGAGATGTAAAAGCCGTCTTTTATGATACGATCTAAAATAGCTCCGGAATTACCGTTTTTTACAGCGTCGGGTTTGATCATTGTAAATGTCTGATTGCTCATAGTTACGTTTCGTTTTTTTGCGCCGCAAAAGTAAGAGAAACTTCCCGTTTTGACGACTTATTCCTTAAAGTATTTACATGTTCACTCATCAAAACTACAGCCGGTTAAAAACAGAATCCAAAACAAGGAAGTCTTTCCTTACCTTCGCAAACATTTTATGAGACCTGTTGAAGAAATATTTCCGTTACTCAGTCAGCCACATACTATTGTTATTACTACACACCAGAAACCGGATGCCGATGCGATGGGAGCTTCTCTCGCACTGCGTCATTTCCTCGTTCAGTTCGGTCATGCAGTGACAGTAATTTCACCCACAAACTGGGCTTCGTGGGTGAATTGGATGCCCGGTTGCAATGAAGTGCTGGATTACGAATTGATGAAAGAAAAAGCGGAGGCTTTCCTGGATAAAGCAGAATGGCTTTTCTGTCTCGACTTCAACATTTTTAACCGTACTAAGACGATGACAGAAAAACTGAAGCAGTTAAAATGCACCAAGATACTTATCGATCATCACCAGGAACCCGATGTGGATTCATTTGATTATGGAATCAGCGATACTTCTAAAAGTTCTACATGCGAAATGGTTTACGATTTTATTATCAAATCCGGACATGATGATAAAATCAATGAAGCGATCAGTGAATGTATTTACGCCGGAGTAGTAGGAGATACCGGTTCTTTTCGCTTTCCCTCTGCGCAATCCGGAGTGCATCAACTGGTAGCTGATCTGAAATCAAGAGGCTTCAATCATTCACAGGTGCATGAAGCATTGTTTGATAATTTTCTTGAAAACCGTTTGCGGTTTATCGGGCATGTATTGCTGCATCGTATGGAGGTTTTTTATGAATACAATACCGTGTTGATCGCTATTCCTAAAAATGATTTGCTACGCTATGATATCAAAACGGGTGACACCGAAGGCCTTATTAATTTTCCTCAAACTATCCAGGGTATTAAATTAGTGGCTGTCGTTATTGACCGAGATGAAGAACGTAAGTGGAGCTTCAGAAGTAAAGGTGATTTTGATTGCAATGACTTTGCCCGGAAATATTTTGAAGGAGGCGGGCATTTCAATGCCTCCGGGGGCCGAAGCAGTGATTCACTGGATGTAACAGTAAGAAAATTCATCCAGGCTATGAAAGAAAACAAATCTCAATTACAATAAACAATTATGAAAAAGTCAAATCGTCTGTTTTTATTGGTACTTCCGATTCTCGCCGTATTATCCTGCAATAGCCTTGATTTTAGCAGAACAAAAAGCGGGGTCTTATATAAAATAATTTCTTCAGGAAATTCGAAAGATTCAGTTGCCAAACCCGGACAGGTTATCAAATTCAATGTCATCAGCAAAGTCAATGATTCAGTTTTATATACAAGCTATGACAAGACGCCCGGATTCCTAAGAGTCTCAGATCCCAATCAAGCTGGTTATTCTCCGGCACAGGTTTTTTCATTACTTAGAAAAGGGGATAGCGTAATTATCGTCACTCTTGCCGATTCTTTAATTGCAGAAGGTCATGCGGAAGAATTACCACCGGGAACAAAAAAAGGTGATCGCTTTAATGCGACGTTCAAGATTCTCGAAGTATTCAAGAACGACAGCATTGCCCATGCAGATTATGATGCAGAAATGAAAAAGGATTTGCCAAGACGTCAAAAAGAACAAGAAGAGCAACAGGCTAAAATTGAAAAACTAAAAAAAGAGCAAATGGATAAAGATATTGCAGAGTGGAAACAATCCGGAGAGATCGATAAAGAGTTGAAACAAATGGAAACTTATTTAGCTGCTAAAAAAATTCATGCAGAAAAAACAGGTCTTGGTGTTTATGTCTATATAAAACAGCAGGGAGATGGGCCGATGGCGGATTCCGGGAAAGTGGTTACAGTGAAATATTCTGGAAGAAAATTAGAAACTGATAGTGTATTCCAAAGCAATTCTTACACTTTTGTTTTAGGTACTGGCCAGGTGATACCGGGTTGGGATCAGGGTTTGCGTTTATTCAAAAAAGGAGGAAAAGGAACAATTTATATCCCAGGATTCCTTGGTTATGGGAAAGACGTTGGTCAAGGTTCTCCATTCAAGCCATTTGAGCCTTTAATTTTTGATGTAGAGCTGCTGGATGTAAAAGATAACAATCAACCAGCAACGAATTAAAAATATATTTTCGATATAGTTTTTATAAAGAACAACAATCATTTTGTTGTTCTTTATTTTTTTGTGTAAACTTCAAAAAGCTGAATGGTTTGTTTTGCTTCTTTCACATCATGCACTCTCAATATAGAAACACCATTCAGCAAGGCAATTGTGTTCAATACAATTGTTCCTGTCAATGCATCATCAGAAGCCTTTCCGATGGTTTTATAGACAAATGATTTTCTGGAAATGCCTGCCATGATTGGGCAATTCAATTTTTTGAAAACTGAAAGATGACGCAGTAATTCAAAATTATGTTCAATAGTTTTTCCGAATCCAAAACCAGGATCAATTATAATATCTTGTATTCCCGCCCGGCGAAGCAAAGAATATTTTTTTTCCAAATAATTGAAAACCTCTTCAACAACATTTTCATAATGCGGATTCAATTGCATAGTTTTTGGAACTCCCTGCATATGCATTAGCACATAAGGCACTTTCAGTGAAGCAACTACCGGGATCATCATTTCATCAATGTTGCCCGAACTAATATCATTGACGACATCAGCACCGGCAGCGACAGTTTCCTTTACAATTTTGGAATAGAATGTATCAATTGAAATAACTGCACCGGGAAAATTTTTGCGAATGGCTTCGATCGGAGCAAGGACACGGCTCAATTCTTCATCAATTGTCAGCATCTCACTTCCCGGTTTTGTGCTTTGACCTCCGATATCCAGTATATCTGCACCATCCTCCAACATTTTTTCTGCTGTTTTTAAAATAGCATCTATATCTGTATGCCTGCTTCCCGGGTAAAATGAATCCGGAGTCACATTAATGACGCCCATCACCAGGGGTTTATCCACAGATAACGATCTTCCTTTATAATTCAACACTGACATTGGTTTTTGTTCAGTATTTTTGAAGCTAAAGATAACCATAAGCAGGTCATATAATTCATCTACTGATCTGACCCAATTGAATGATTTGACTTTTATGCCAGATACCAATCTTCAATACGATGCAGTGATTGATTCCTGCAAAGAAATTTTTTTAAAGAAAGCAAAAGATTACGGAACCGCATGGAGAGTATTGCGAACTATTTCCATCGTAGACCAAATCTTCATCAAAGCACAGCGGGTAAGAACCATTCAGCAAAAAGGCTTACAGAAAGTTGCAGATGATACTGCTGCTGAATTCAAAGGCATCATTAATTATGCAGTGATCGGGTTGATTCAACTTGAATTACCACAAGATGCTCCTGAAGAAATGGAAATTGAAAAAATATCATCGCTGTATGACACTAACATCGAAGCTGCCAAAAAAGTAATGATGGATAAAAACCATGATTATGGCGAAGCGTGGCGGGCAATGAGCCAGGAAAGTTTTGTGGACCTGGTGCTGATGAAATTGCAACGCATACGTCAGATTCTCTCTAACGAAGGCAAAACGATCATGAGCGAAGGGATTGATGCTAATTACATCGATATTATTAATTATGGAGTGTTCGCCTTGATCCTGATGGGTGAGAATGCATAAATCAATTGGATGTATCAAAAGATCATCAATATTATCCGGATATTCGTTGGCGTCTTTTTTATTTTTTCCGGCATGGTCAAGGCCATTGATCCGTTGGGGCTTAGTTATAAAATGCAGGAGTTTTTTGAAGCCTGGAATGACAGCTTATCAAAAGGCTCATTCTTCCTGAATCATATATTGATCAACTTATTTGATTTTTTTCATCAACATTCACTTGCTTTAGCTGTAATAATGATCGCTTTTGAGATCATTGCAGGAGCAGCATTAATATTAGCCTGGCAGATGCGTGTATTCAGCAGGTTGTTGTTGCTGCTGATCATTTTTTTCACATTCCTGACCGGCTATGCATTTCTGTCGGGAAAATTTAAAAACTGTGGCTGTTTTGGCGATTGTATTACCATTTCTCCCAAAACATCTTTTCTGAAAGATATTGTTCTGACGATTCTTATTCTATTTCTTTTTTGGCAAAGAAAAAAGATACACTCTTTCTTTTCCCCTTTGTTTGATTGGATCGCAATAATAGTGGTGATCGTTCTTAGTTTTGGAATTCAATGGTACATGCTTACTTACCTGCCTGTATGGGATTGCCTTCCCTTTAAAGTGGGAAATAATATTTCAGAGGAAATGAAAATGCCTGCCGATGCAGTGCCGGATAGTACAGTGATCACTTTTGTTTACAATAAAGGAGGAAAAAAGGTAGAATTCACTTCAGATAATTTCCCGGCTGACTTCAATGATTCACTTTATAAATTCGTTAGCCGATATGATAAAGTGATCCGGAAAGGAAAAGACAACGAACCACCGATAAAAGGATTTACTTTATCAGGAGTTACCGATGTGGATTCCACACAGATCGTGTTGAATCAGCCTTATGCCATATTGTTGTTCTGCATGGATTTTTCTGTTCCGGTTTCCAGGTGGAAAGATAATTTTTCGAAATTATATATTGAGGCCAAATCTAAAAATATACCTGCTTATATAGTAACCGCCCGGATGGATCAGGCGGCTACTGCATTTACCGGAACTTCTTTTGCTGACATACCGGTTTTTAAATGCGACTATACGGCTATTCGAACTGCTGCACGAACCAATCCCTGCCTTTACCTATTGAAACAAGGAACGATAATCGGAAAATGGAGTTATAAATGTATTAACAGTGCCATTAAAAAATTGCCGTCGTCCGGCAATCCCTGATCATGGTTCGCTTTATCACCAAAAAAATTTTATACAGCCTGCTCGTATTGATAGGAGTCGTGATGTTGGTGTTCTTCCTCTTCCAGGGTTTTGGCGATCCTTCGAGGTTGATGATGGGACAAACAGGTGATTCCACTACGCAAGCTAATATCAGAAAAGAGCTGTATCTCGATCAACCAAAATGGAAACAATTTTTGTATTACCTGGACGATGTTTCGCCTATCTGCATTCACAGCCGTGATGAGATCAAACAAAAAAAACTGAAAGGGATTTTTATTGGTGGTAATGAAAAACCCGATAGCTATCGGGTCGGTTTGAAAATTCCCTACCTGCGCCAATCCTACCAAAGCAAAAGAGATGTTTGGAGTATCCTGATGCAAGCCTTGCCGGGGACATTGATGTTGGCTATTGCCGCTATGTTTATCGCAATATTGATCGGTATACCCCTTGGAGTGCTGGCAGCTGTAAAGCAAAATACATGGGTAGATACATCGGCCATATTTTCAAGCATAGTTGGCATTTCAGCTCCGTCTTTTTTTATGGGCATCATTATAGCTTATGTTTTCGGATTTGTATGGAGTAACTGGACGGGTTTGCATATTTCAGGAAATTGGTTTGATATAGATGATAAAACCGGAGTCCAGAGATTGACTTTGCAAAATCTTATCCTTCCGGCTATTACTTTGGGAATTCGGCCGCTTGCCATCATTACACAATTGACCCGTAGCGCCATGCTTGATGTATTAGAACAGGATTACATAAGGACTGCTTATGCTAAGGGTTTGAAGAAGCGGGCAGTGATCTGGAAACATGCGTTGCGAAATGCTTTAAATCCTGTGATCACCTCAGTTACTGGGTGGTTTGCTGAATTGCTGGCCGGGGCCTTTTTTGTTGAATACATTTTTGGCTGGCAGGGAATCGGTAAAGTGACCGTGGATGCATTGGAGAAACTGGACTATCCGGTAGTGATGGGTTCGGTTCTCATTACTGCTACTTTTTTTATACTCATTAATATCTTAGCTGATATACTTTATGGGGTAGTTGACCCCAGGGTGAGGATGGGATGACAATTTTATTTTCCACAGACCTGCATTACTATTTCTTCATTTTTTTGTAAATCAGATTTTTTGATTCGGATATTTTGTAAATTGCAGAAAGTCCGCATTCTTATCCAGCTAAAGGCATAACGGGGTTTTATTGAATTCTATGGAAAAAGTCAAAATGATATTGGCCCGCAAACAGCCTTACTTCAATACTGTTTCATCGGATACCGCTGTAAGCGAAGCTCTCCATAAAATGAATTGTGAGAATGCCGAATACCTGATCGTAATGGATAATGATCAATTCTTTGGTTTGTTAACGGAGCATGATATATTTTCCAAAGCGATGAATAAAAAACTTCCACTGAATCAAATCAAGGTGCGGGAGATGATGGACAAAGGAATTCCAATTGTTGATTCAGAAGAAACCCTGGAACGTTGTTTGAACCTAATGCAGCTTTTTAAATTGCATTACCTGCCGGTTTTTGAAAATTTTCGTTTTTGCGGAGTTGTATCCAGTGACGATATTTTGCAAGAGGCTGTAAAAAACCGGGAAAGAATTTTTGACCAGGAAGCAGACACAAGGATCTTCATCTTTAATTAATGAATGATCACTTCATTGATTATTTTTTGGCCAAAAGCCTCATTCACCCTTGATCTTATTTTTTCTTTCTGATAGATCAACTCATTTTTTAAAGGAGCAACATTTGTAGTAATAATCAGCTTGTCCCCGATGATCTGTAATTTATCCGTATAGCGGGCAATAGTTTTTCCCATGATTTGTTCCCATGCTTCTTCAATCTGTAAAGCCTGTATATCGCCTTTGATGCGGCTTTGATTTAGAAATTGCTGAATAGCATCGCTGATCGAATATTCACCCATAACGCAAAGATAGAAGTTTAACTTTTCTTCAACTGAGATCTAATACCAGTATTTTAGAGTGAAATAAATTGGTACCTGACAAACAAGCTGTTCAAATGTTGACGAAGACGTTCTTCATTGGTATCTGTAATAAATACCTGTCCTTCGTTTTCCACACATACTTTTTGAAGTAAGTTAGCAATACGATCTTCATCTAACTTTTCAAATACATCATCCAGCAGCAGGAGAGGGGGAAATTCTTTTTCTTTTTTCAACACTTCCATCTCTGCCAGTTTCATCGCGAATAACAAACTTTTTCGTTGTCCTTGAGATGCAATGTTGCGGAAAAACAATTTTCCTAAATATATTTCTATATCATCTCTATGAATGCCACTGGTGCTACGCTGTGCCCGGCAATCTTTTTGGCGACTTGCTTTTAATAATTCTTCGAAATTCGCCTGTAACAATTCGCTTTCATAAAGAAAATTTACTTCTTCCGGTTGTTTTGCGATCTCCTGGTATAAACGCTTCACTAAAGGGAGGAAACCGATCAGAAATTCTTTTCTCTTATTAAAAATATGACTTCCGGGAGCGATGAGTTGTTCGTCCAGTACATCGAGCAATGAAAAATCATTTGTAGCTGATTCAGCCAATGACCGGAGTAACGCATTACGATGCTGCAGAATTTTATTATAGGTGATCAGGTTTTTTAAATATTCCGCATCCAATTGCGACAATAAAGCGTCCAGAAATTTTCTTCTTTCTTCGCTTCCGCTGGTGACCAGTTGTGCATCATCAGGCGCAATGATGACACAGGGATAATGGCCAATATGCTGTGAAAATTTTTCATAGGAGTCCGCATTGACTGAAAATTCTTTTTTGCCGGCTTCCCGAAGAATACAAACAGCTTTCTCCTCTTTTTCGTTCAACAAAAAATTACCTTCTACCCTGAAGCCGGACTGTCCCTGTTGGACGCTGTTGCTATCAGACCTGATAAAATAACTTTTGGTAAAACAGAGATAATGAATCGCATCCAACAGGCTGGTCTTTCCGGTTCCATTGTTGCCGCAAATACATACGATCCTTTCTAAAAATTCAAAACTTCGGTTGCAATAGTTTTTGAATTGTGTGAGTGATATATCTTTTAATTGCAGCATGTATGATGCAAGATAAAAGGTAATCCCGGAACTGCTAAAGTCATCGGAATCAAAAGCAGATATTTCCTTTTTTAGCCTTATTTTTGCACCCGCTTAATCCAACCACCGGATGGTAGAAAAAACACAAACAGCAAAGCCTGTGGCAACGAAGTTCTCCAAAGAAACATATCTGTATTGGTATGAACTAATGCAATTAATCCGTCAATTTGAACTGATGGCGGAAGAAAAATATAAAATGGAAGGGAAGATCAGGGGCTTTTTTCATGCTTATATCGGCCAGGAAGCGATTGCAGCAGGATGCATGACAGCTACAAGACCTGAAGATCTTTTTATTACTGCCTACCGTGATCATGGATTGGCAATCTCCAAAGGAGTATCTGTGAATAGTTGTATGGCTGAGTTGTACGGAAAAGCTACCGGCAATGCAAAAGGTAAGGGTGGAAGTATGCACTTTTTTGGAAAAGATGTGAACTTTTATGGAGGTCATGGAATTGTTGGCGCACAGATCGGAACCGGAGCAGGATTGGCTTTTGCAGAACAATATCGTGGCACTGATAACGTGGTACTTTGTTTTTTCGGAGATGGAGCTGCCCGGCAGGGAATTCTCCATGAGACATTTAACCTGGCTATGTTATGGAAACTGCCGGTAGTATTTATTTGCGAGAACAATAATTATGCTATGGGTACATCGGTAGAGCGTACCTCTAATGTGATCGATATTTATAAACTTGCTGATGGATATGAAATGCCAGCGGATACCATTGATGGAATGAGTTCCGAAGCGGTACATGAAGGAGTAACCCGTGCTGTAAAAAGAGCACGGGAAAAGGGCGGACCTACTTTACTTGAAATGAAAACATATCGCTATAAAGGGCACTCGATCAGCGACCCGCAAAAATATCGCAGCAAAGAAGAAGTAGAAGAGTATAAAGAAAAAGATCCCATTCAGCAGATATTGAAAACGATCCTTGCCAGTGGTTTTGCTTCAGAAACTGAAATCAAAACTATTGATGACCGTGTTGCCGGTATTGTTGCTGAATCTGTAAAATTTGCAGAAGAAAGCCCGTGGCCTGATGACAGCGAAGTACTCAAAGATGTTTATATGGATAAAGATTATCCGTTTATAGTTGATTAATACATTTGCAATATTCCAATTTCAAAAATTTACACAAAGAAAATGGCAGACACTAAGCATACCGGTTCCACAGAAGAAGTAATTATAGCGAAGGCAAAAGATTTTTGGGATAAATACAGCAAGCCCGTAATGATAGTTCTTGCTGCACTCGCCATTCTGATCGGTGGTTATTACGGTTACCAGAATTTTATTAAAAAACCCAAGGAAGAAAAAGCTTCCGATGCGATTTTTAAGGCTGAAGAATATTATCGCATGGATTCGGTGAAGCTGGCATTGAATGGTGATGGGCAATATCCCGGGTTTTTAAGTGTCATGAATAAATACAGCGGCACTGATGCAGCTAACCTCGCTTGCTTTTATACAGGAAGTTGTTATCTGAAAATGGGTGACAATGCCAATGCTGTCAAATACCTGAAAAAATTCAGCACCAGCGCTAAACAGATACAGGCAAGAGCTTACAAGCTGATGGGAGATGCCTACGCAGATATGGGAAAAAATGCGGATGCACTGGATTATTATAAAAAGGCGGCTCATCATTTTACAGAAGATCAAACCAATTCTGCAGAGGCATTATTTCTTGCCGCTTATTTGGCCGACAAAGTGATGAAGGATACCAAAGAAGCTATTTCATTATATAAAGAACTGAAAGAAAAATACCCCGCCACCCAACAGGGAATTGATGCTGATAAGTACCTGGCACAATTGGGGGTTTATGATGCTGATTAAGAAACGATCAGTTTACACACACTGAAACTTGAACGTCCAGATATTCATACCATGTTTTGTTGACCAGCTTTTTCCGGAGACTGGTTTCAATATGATCAAAGTTCTGGAAAAAGCGGGATGCACTGTGACCTATAACACTTCACAAACCTGTTGTGGTCAACCGGCGTTCAATGCTGGTTTTTGGGATGATTCCAAATCCATTTGCTCCAAATTCATAAAGGATTTTTCAGGAACAGATTTTATAGTTGGGCCCAGTGCAAGCTGTGTTGGTTTTGTCCGGAATTATTATGCAAAGCTTTTTGATAATTCTTCCTTTCATCATGATGTAGCCGACCTATCCAAACGGATTTTTGAATTTTCGGAATTTATGATCAAGGTTTTGAAGGTGGAAGATGTGGGAGCAATACTGGATGGAAAAGCCACTTATCATGACAGTTGCGCCGGATTGAGAGAATGCAGAATAAAAACAGAGCCCAGAAAATTATTGGCGAAAGTAAAAGGGTTAGAATTAACCGAAATGAATGACGTAGAAACTTGTTGCGGTTTTGGCGGAACATTTGCCGTGAAGTTTGAATCCATTTCAGTTGCAATGGGAGAACAAAAAGTGGAAAATGCTTTAGCTACCGGCGCCGATTATCTCATCTCGACTGATCTTTCCTGCCTCATGCATCTGCAGGGTTATATCAAAAACAAAGGATATTCCTTAAAAGCACTTCATTTAGCTGATGTGTTGGCGAATGGATGGTGATTACAATCCAGAATAATAATCATATCCTCTTTCAAACCAATAGTCGGGAGGACGACTATTGGAAAAATAAATAGTGCCAATGCGTTTCAGATGTTTGATCCCATATTTAACTGGAATAATAAGACGAAGGGGATAACCCTGGTTCATGGGTAAAGGTTGCCCATTCATTTCATAACACAAAATGGTTTGTGGATGCAGGATGCTCGGCATATCAATCCCAACATAGTATTGCTTGTCCGGAGTGCTTAACCCAACATACTTCATTTGTGTTTCGTCAGACAATCCATATGCTTTTGCAAAGTCAGAAAATTTTACGCCTGCCCAGTGCGTCACCTGGTCCCAACCTTCGATACATTTAAAATCGAATACAATATCAGTCTTTGGAAGTTTTTTGATATCATCCATAGTCAATGTCAACGTATCCCCATCTTTTTTGATGACATATAATTTCCAGGTAGTAGGATCAAATTTGTTTTTTAAACCAACATCACCATTTACCCGAACTTTTTTAACGGCATCTTCTATAGAATATTCTTTTGCGAGATGCCTGTTTGACAAAATCTTTCTGAAAAGAGATTCATTAAGATTCAAAACATTTCGCAATGGCTGTCGGGCACCATTGGCGTTCTCTGGCTGATAACGCAACCATTTCCATCCGTAAAAGCCGGCGCCCATTAACACAAAAAAGAAGAAGAACGAAACGATTGTTTTTTTCACGATCAGCTGGTCAACATTCAGTTTGCTGTTTTTGGTGAAGATATTTTTAAAAAAATTTGCCATACTGCTCAGTTTTCAGGATTAGTTATTTTTTCATTCACAGAAGCAACCGGAATTCCTTCTGTTTCCGTAACAACTGGCTCTTGCACTGGTGTTACAGATTCAATCATTGGTTCTTCTTTTATTTTTGCAACTTCAAACCCGGTGATTATCGCTCTGAAATTGTTCCAACCGGCACGAATAACCTGCAGAATATGTATGACAAAAAATAAAACGTACCCGATCGTCAAAGCAAAATGAATGATGCGTGCCATTTTATAACCGCCAAAGATTGCACAAAGCCATCCTAACTGTGTGGGTTTATAAATGGCAAGACCCGTGAGAATGGATCCGATTCCCATAATAATTATCGCCGTATAAGCAATACGCTGTGCTCCGTTGTATTTGGTTTGAGGCGGCGCTGTTTTACGGATGTGAAGATCATGCAACAAAACCTGCCAGGCTTCTCTAAAAGAATTTTTCTTAGGCAGCAGGTATCTCCATTCCCCGGAGAAAGCAGTATAAAGGATATATAAAAAACCGTTGATGAAAAAAAACCACATGAATACAAAATGATACGACATCCCTTCAGCAAGATGAAAAGGAATATGCAGTGCATTATAAAAAGAATTTGGGAAAAACTTAAGTAAGGTTGTACTGCCGAAGCCGATCTTGTACACATCATTGGCCCAATAGATCAAAAGGCCGCTCCAGATCATGACGATCAACACAGGGAAATTGATCCAGTGAAACCAGCGAATGGCAAGCGGATGTTTTTTTATTATTTTTTTCATGAAAAGGAGATCGTTGTTATATGGAAAGTTACACAAAATTAAAAGTAGTGATCTAATTGAATTGTCAGATTAATTACAGTTTTCAGATGATTTGTTCAACTTCTTTTATTTTTGGTTAAACTTTTTTGTATGGCACATTGGCTGGTAAAATCAGAACCCATCACTTATAGCTGGGACCAGTTGGTGCAAGAAGGAAGCACCTGCTGGAGCGGTGTTCGTAATTATGCGGCACGATTACATTTAATGAACATGAAAAAGGGAGACGAAGTTTTTTTCTATCATAGTAATGAAGGAACCGACATTGTTGGTATTGCCAAAGTGATTAAAGAACAATATCATGATCCTACGACAGATGACGAACGTTGGGTCGCCGTAGATATTAAACCTCTAAAGAAATTAACGAAGCCCGTTTCTCTTGAACAGATCAAAAAAGATAAAAACCTTGCCGGTATGGCATTGGTCCGAATCGGAAGATTATCAGTGCAGCCGGTCTCTGATAAAGAATGGGCAGCAGTTTTAGAATTGGCAGGTGAAAAGTAAGATTTCTGATTTTTATTTCTGACCCTGCAATAATTCTTAGTATTTCGAAAATTATTCCTTAAAATATACGTTGTAGGTAATACAGGTTTTTCTAACTCATAACCTAAACCCAATATTATGTCAAACCTTGAAAAAAGAATGGAAAAGCTTGAAAAAAAGCTCCGTTTTTATCAAATCGCATTTGTATCTATTCTCCTTGCAGGAGGTTTTATGATCATGACAGGTTTTAATAAAAAAAACCAGGTTCCTGATCTGATTCAGGCCAAAGGATTCCAGGTAGTGGATGACCAGGGCAGGGCACTGGTATCCCTGAAAAGTGATGGTACTGCCGGCAACGTCCTTTTATATGATCAATCAGGAACTGCATTGGTGGAAATGTACCGGGCAAGTTCAGGTACCGGTGCATTATTAACCAAATCTCAAGATGCCAAATACGCCTGTTATATCGGTGCTTATAATAATGGCGCCGGGCAAATCAAAGTATATAATTCCAACCAAAAAGCAGTGGATGAGATCGGCTCTACTACAACTGAATACGGATATTTTGGAGTCAATAATTCGGATGAGAATAATATTCTTTCGATCACATCTACTTCAAATGGAGATGGGATCGTTTCGGTTTTTAACCGTTATAAAAACCGTATCGGCGTATTAGGCCCTGATGATAATGGAAATGGGTTGCTGAATATATTAAACAGCTCCGGTCAAAACATGAATGGCGTTTGGCCAAAGTAATAATTAAGAATTCACTTCGGATAAACTGTTATGCCATACTTTTTGTATGGCATAACTTTATACAATGAGTAAAAAAAGAATTGCTGTTTTAACCGGTGCCGGCGTCAGTGCAGAAAGCGGACTTAAAACTTTTCGTGACAGCGATGGATTATGGGAAGGTTACAATGTAGAAGATGTGGCCACATCAAGGGCATGGAAAAGAGATCCTCAATTGGTCCTGGATTTTTATAACCTGCGAAGAAAAAATGTTGCTGATGCAAAACCTAATTTAGCACATTACGGCCTGGCTGAATTGGAAAAGAACTTTGATGTCACCATCATTACTCAGAATATAGATGATCTTCATGAAAGAGCAGGATCGACCAATATCATTCATTTGCATGGGGAGATTTTTAAAATGTGCAGTGAAAGGAATAAGATATTGATCCGTGAGATCAGAGATGATATTCAATTAGGGGATTGCGCTGAAGATGGCGCACAGTATCGTCCCTTCATTGTTTGGTTTGAAGAACCTGTTCCAAAAATTGAGGAGGCAGTCCCGGTGATCCACAATGCAGATATTTTTATTGTTGTTGGCACGTCATTGGTGGTTTATCCTGCTGCCGGATTGATTAATTTCGCAAGCTGGGAGATACCAAAATTCATTATTGACAAAAAAACTCCTTATACCTCTTCAATTCAAAACCTGGTCACAATTGAAAAGCCAGCTACCGAAGGGGTGGGGGAGTTGAAAAAAATATTGAGCGAAGGATTATATGCTTAACGATTCGCTATTCCCATTCTTCCCGGAATTTTATATCATTTAATTCCAGTTCTTTTAATACCGGCTCATAAATTTCTTTCACCGTAGGAATATGAAGGCCGGTTAATTTTATTTTCCCATTCAAAATAAGTTTTGCCGCAATTCCCAATGGTAGTCCTACTGTTTTTGCCATGGCAGTATGCAGGTTGTCTTCGCCTTTTGCTACTAATAAACTACTCGCAGCAGATTTTTTTTCATCAACTGTATATTCAAATTCATGCAGCATAATGATCATGTCTTTGTCATATGGTCTTAATGCCAATTTTTTTTTCAATAGCGAACTGCAATAGGTCAGCAGGGCTGCAAAATCCTTTGTTCACCTGAGTTTCCTGGTCATCTAATCCGAGGAAAAAAAGTTGTTTCAGTGTAAGGTTTGCCTCGTGCATATTATGTGCAACAAAAGCAGCAGCCTTGTTTTTTACATTATCTATTTCAATGGTCTCCAGGTTTCCCTGGTCATCCGCAGTCATAAAGGATTCTGGCAAAGGTCGGTCCTCATCTTCAGCTTCCTGCTCAACTTCCATTAGCTTCATCAGGTTCTCCAGCATATCTTTTGTTTTGGCAAATCGCTCTTTTAATTTTTCTTCCAACCATTCTCCAAAACCATTTTTATCCATATGCTCTTTAAAAAGAGCATACAATGTTTTCCCATTGGTTTCGTATTTCGGAGTTTCATCTGTCAATTTCAGATCAATGATATTTTTCCAGCCATACATAAAATCAGGATGCCTCAATGTAGTGCGGATGAAAGTCTGTGCATCAGTCAAACCATATTTTTCCCTATAGCTCAAAGAATCTCTATTGGGATACCAGCTCAGAAAACCAATATCCGGAATTTCAAGCACCCGGTCGGGAGTGAATAATTCTTCGTACGGTAATCTTTTTTCTTCGCCATTATCTTTGAAATGTGCTCCTGCTTTTCCAGCCAACACCACACTTCTCGGATTCCAGCTTATTTTATAATGCCAGGGATTGTCGTCACTTTCCGGCGCTACAAGTCCGCCGCAATGAGACTTAAATGAAGTGATCTGCCCACCTTTTGTCCGAATAGAATCAATAGCTTTCATAGCGCTCATATGATCAATGCCGGGATCTAACCCCATTTCTCCGAGGAAAAGAAGTTTTCTTTTTTCGATTTCAGGCTTTAAGCCCTGAATATTCTCATCTACATAGGAAGCTGTAAGCAGATTTTTATTGCAGGTCACGCAATCCCGGGCAACTAAATAGTGCAAGCTTGGAGGCAGGAGAGAGATGACAATGTCAGCATGCTGAATGAATTTTATTCTTTCATCAGAATTCCTGATGTCAAAAGATATAGCCGCTGCTCGAATGGCATTTCCGATTTTTGATTGCGCAAGTTTCAAATCCGCATCAACTACTGTGAGTTTCCAGTTTTCTTCCATTGAGTTCTTGATGAGATAATCAATCAGAACTGTAGCTGATTTACCGGCGCCAAATAAAAGAATGTTCTGCATAAAAAAAGATCCGGGTTGAATCAAAAAGGAAAATTAGGACATTTATTCAAACCCGGATCATGAAAGAGGTTTGTTCACAAACCTGCTGTTTCATTATTTAATTCTTTCGATTCGATCTTTACAATTTTAAAAGCAACTTTAATACCTCTGTTAGAAGGAGGGATTGCTATGGTCAATGATCCTTTGGGAGCTATAGATTGAAATAAAATATTCTCGGTCTTAAGCGGCTGCTCGCTTGGTTTTAAATATTGCAACGCTACCACCACATTATCGAGAGTATATTTTGAATCATTGTTCACAGTAAGCTGTAAATCACGAATGCCACCAAAAGCTCCCCGCTTGTAATCATTGCTTTTTACTGATACCATTTTTGAAATATCTTCTTTGGGTGTATTGTTTATTGCTTCATCACCATTCCGGTTCTTTTTGGTTCTTTCTCCGGTAAGCGTATTCACATTTACATCAGGCGAATTTTGGTCTGCATCAACTTCTTTTTTTGTATTGGTAGTTGATTGGCTGTTTTTAAGAGCTTCAGGATTTTCTTTTTGAATTACCGGTTTATATGAAAGCGGTTTTGAAATCTTTTCATTTTCTTTTTTAGGTTCTTCCTCATTTGTATTGACGATTGTTTGCTGTTGTTCTGACGGCAAAGAAGGAGACGTAATTGTTGATTGTGTCTGAACAGTACCTGAGGATTGAGTGGAAACATTAGATTGATCAGCAATATTTCTTTTTCCAGATCTTGATTTTATTGTAAAACCAATCAATACCCCTAAGGCTAATACATAGATAAAAACTGATGCCCGTTTCAGATTTTTAAAGATCAATTTTCGCCTGGCGATCTTTTGTTTTCGTTGATGCAGTGTTTTTACATACATCTCTTTGATCTCGTCCAACGGTTGAGAGTACTTCATTTCCGCTGCAACAGGATTCTCAGTAACGGTGATCGTTTTAACTCTTTGATATGAATTGCCGGATTGCGAAGATGCCGAAGTTTCGCTTTCGATCGCTTCTTTTTTTGATGCAGGCATAGTCACAAAGACTGCTTTCTTAAAAGCAATATTTTCATTCTTTTCAAGAGAAGCCACAGGAACCTGCTCTACTGTTTTCTTTTTAAAAAAGCGATCGAAAGGCTGCTCTTCCGCCATTGGAGCAAAGGCCTTTAGTTCCTCCACTTCACTGGGATAACGCCAGGCGGCGCTTTTTCCCTGAATCCACACAAGGTCGTATGCTTTGAGACCGATGTTCAGTAACTCGTTCAGTGAATACGGACCGCTTTCTTTATTGTCACGCAACAAGAGGTAGTTTGCCATAATCCTTTTTTATTGGTACCAATTTTTACAACGAAAAATCAAGCCCGAGAGTGTAAAAGGCTTGTTATAAAGAGGACAGATGAATAGTTGATAAATAATTCACAAGAGTGGAAAAAACGGCGCTAAAAAACAACTTTTTTTATCAGGTTTTCAGGGCTCATTTCCGGTACATTTGCAGACCTCAAAAATTCAACCTCAGTAACTGGTAAAATAAGCTATGGACGAGACTTTTCAGCCGAACGAAACGAGCGATAATAATCGAATAATTCCGGTAAACATAGAGGAGCAAATGAAGACCGCCTACATTGATTATTCAATGTCAGTGATCGTAGGTCGTGCTCTTCCGGATGTTCGTGATGGTTTGAAGCCAGTTCATCGCCGCATTTTATTTGCGATGAATGAACTGGGACTGAATTATAACAAACCTTATAAAAAATCAGCCCGTATCGTAGGAGAGGTTTTGGGTAAATATCATCCACATGGTGATACAGCAGTGTATGATGCCATGGTTCGTATGGCACAGGAATGGAGTATGCGATATACATTGATAGACGGGCAGGGAAATTTTGGAAATGAAGACGGTGATGGTCCTGCAGCAATGCGTTATACAGAAGCAAGATTGGAACGTTTGGCGGAACACATGCTCGATGATATTGAAAAAGACACGGTAGATTTCCAACTAAATTTTGATGATTCTGAAAGAGAACCTACCATTCTGCCGACTCGCATTCCTCAATTACTCATAAATGGTTCCAGCGGCATTGCAGTCGGAATGGCGACTAACATCATGCCCCACAATCTCAGCGAAGTCATTGATGGATGTATTGCCTTTATTGATAACAGGAGTATCACTATTGAGGAACTGATGCAATATGTAAAAGCCCCGGATTTTCCGACCGGTGGAATTATTTATGGAATGGAAGGAGTGAAGGCTGCCATGCATTTTGGAAGAGGCCGTGTGGTGCTGCGTGGAAAAATACATGTAGATGCAAAAGCTAACGGAAAAGAACAAATTATAATCACTGAAGTTCCTTACCAGGTCAATAGGGATATACTGACCAACCGGATCGGTGAATTGGTCAATGAAAAAGTGATTGATGGCATTGCACATGTCAATAATGAATCCAATCAAAAAGAAGGTACAAGGATCGTATTGGATCTTCGCAGGGATGCAGTTGCTAACGTCATCATTAATCAACTTTACAAGCATACTGAATTACAAACAAGCTTTGGTGTCAATAATGTTGCATTGGTAAAAGGAAGACCGAGAACGCTGAACGTAAAAGAAATGATCAGTGAGTTTGTGGAATTTCGTCATGAAGTAGTGGTTCGCAGGACTCAATTCGAATTAAGAGAAGCAGAAAAGAGAGCTCACATTTTACAAGGATATCTTATTGCATTGGATCACCTTGATGAAGTGATCAGCTTGATCAGGAGTTCTGCTACACCTGAAATTGCAAAAGAAAATCTTATTAATGCCGGATGGGGATTGGATGAAATTCAAGCTAAAGCCATACTTGAACTTGCGTCTGCAACGCCTCACGGGTATGGAGCGGGAAAAGATCAAGCAAGAATATGATGAATTGATGAAACTGATCGCTCACCTGAAAGATCTGCTTAGCAGATGAAGGAAAACGTTTTGAAGTGATCAAAAAAGAATTGCTGGAGATCAAAGAAAAATTCGGCGATGGAAGAAAAACAGAGATCACTTATCTCGATGACGAAGTAAAGATCAAAGACCTGATCAAAGAAGAAGATGTTGTGATCACAATTTCACATTTGGGATATATCAAGAGAACTTCAGCTATCTGAATACCGGGCTCAGCGAAGAGGCGGCAGGGGAGTGATCGGTGGAAAAACAAGAGAAGAAGATTATATCGAACATCTTTTTGTGGCATCCACGCATCATAGCATGTTATTCTTTACTGAAAAAGGAAGATGTTATTGGCTAAATGTGTATGAAATTCCCGAAGGAGAAAAGACCGGCAAAGGAAGAGCGATACAAAACCTGATGCAGCTACCTTCCGATGATAAAGTGAGAGCTATCATTGATGTGAAAGATCTGAAAGATGAAGAATTTGTAAAATCGCATAATATTGTCCTCTGTACTAAAAAAGGTATTATTAAGAAAACGGAATTGGAAGACTTCAGCCGTCCCCGTCAAACCGGTGTGAATGCCATTACCATCAATGAAGGTGATGAATTACTCGAAGCAAAATTGACCGATGGAAAAAGTGAGATCATGATGGCGGTAAAAAGCGGAAGAGCTATTCGCTTCAATGAAGTTAAAGTGAGACCTACGGGACGTGGAGCCATTGGCGTTGCCGGTATTGAAGCAGATGAAGATGGTGATGAAGTGGTTGGAATGATCTGCGTAAATTCGGAAGAACAAGCTACAAAAACTGTATTAGTGGTAAGTGAAAAAGGATTTGGCAAGAGAACGGCAGTTGAAGAATATCGCATGACAAATCGGGGAGGAAAGGGTGTCAAGACAATAAATGTCACAGAAAAGACCGGCACTTTGGTTGGCATGCTGGCAGTAGCCGAAAATGAAGACCTGATGATCACTTGCAAAAGTGGTGTTACTATCCGCATGAAAGTTTCTGATATCAGCGAACAGGGAAGGGCCACACAGGGAGTAAAATTGATCAGGTTGGATGAAGGTGATGAAATTGCGGCTATTACCCGGATGGACGATCGTGATGTGAATGGAAATGGCACAGAACATGAACAGGAAGCAACTTCCGAATCATAAATTGCATCTCTACGAAAGCGATCCGGTTGATTAAAAATATTTCTTTAAAAACAATAACAATGCAAAAATTAGTTTTAACGATGCTGCTGGCTCTTATGTCTGCCAGCCTTTTTTCGCAAACACTTGACGACGTCAAAAAATTTGCGGTATTACAAAAATGGGAAGACGCTAAAACAAATGTGGACAAATTCCTAGCCGTAGATAAAAATGCCAAGAATGCTGAAGCATGGTATTATAAAGGATATATTTATTCAGAATTGGCAAAACTGCCGAACTATGCTACTACCGATGTTCGTATGCAGTCATTCGATGCATTCAAAAAATACCAGGAACTGGATCCTAAAAATGCGCTGATGAAGGATAATGAAAATGTCGAATTTTTCGGCTTGTACAATTCATATTTTGACGATGGAGTTGCAAAATACAATGCCAAAAAATATGGTGATGCATTTAATGATTTTAAGAATGCACTTATTGTTGAAGATTATGTCAAATCAAAAAATTATTCTTACAAAGGATATTCTTTTCCGGCATTGGATACTCAGTTGACACAAAACACTGCATTGGCTGCTTATCTTTCCAAAGACAGTGCAAACGCTGCTGCGTACTATCAAAAATTAGCTGATGCCAAAGTAAAAGGAGATACTTATAAAGAAATATACGAGTTCCTGGTTGATTATTATGCATCCAAAAATGATGCTGCCAACCTGGATAAATACATGGCAATTGGCAAAGAATTATATCCAAATGATGATTATTGGGAGGATTTCGAGTGGAAACAAGCTGGTACCGACCGCCAGAAGAAAGAGCAGGTGTTGGCTAAATACCCGAACAGCTATTCACTTTATTACAATTATGCTGCTGAATTATTCAATGCCTTATACACGGTTGACAAAAAACCGAGCGATTATTCAGCAATACAGGACGAATTGGAATCGGTGACCAAGAAAGCTATTGCAATCAATAAAGAAGGACCAGAAGCCAATTTGCTGATGGCCCGTCATCTTTACAACAAAGTTTATGACCTGGAAGATGCTTATGGAGCCATAAAAGGCACTAAGCCGGATGATGTGAAAAAGAAAAATGATCTGGTCGCACAAATGAACTCAACCTACGATGAAATGCTGAAATACGCTAATGCTGTTTACGATATATTTAACTCCAAAGCCACTTTGAAGCCAAGTGAAAAGGGAAGTTTTAAAGTAGCTGTGAATTTGATAGTCGGCTATTGGGAATACAAGAAAGACGCTGCTAAGGTGAAAGAGTTCCAGGATAAAATGAAATCGTTAAATTAGGATTCACAACAGGAGAGAATCAAATAATTTTAAAGAGGCTTTGTTACAGAGTCTCTTTTTTATTAGTCCGTGCGCTACTTAACATAAAAAACTGTTATCGGTAAAGCCAAGTGTTTTATATTGTGATCGCTCCTCAAATTATCGGATTTTTTCGCCACTTATACTTTTATTTTCTAAGCAGAAAAAATCCGATAATTTGAGGATAGAGCGATCACACCTATGGCTTGCGCTTTCGCCGATCAACACGTTATTATGTTATGTAGTTAGGCGTTGTGTAGATTCGGTTTTATATTTTGCTTCAAAACCGAATCGAAGCAGGTTGGACGTGGGTGAAAAAAATATCTCTGGACACGAACAAAGTGAGTATGAGCCAGAGGCGAATCCATATTTACCTCCCATAGCAATATTTATTATAACAATCGCTTTTTCGGTTGCTGCCATTGTTATTTCACTATTAGTGTTATTACGGAAATTATAAACGCTGCAATAGACAGTCCAAAGGCCAACCAAAAAACCTTATAAGTTCTTTTAGCAATCATCAATTCTATTTTTAATTTTTCTCTATTAATTACTTCATCTTCTTTTTGTAGTTCAATAATATGCCTTTCTGCTTCAAATCCCGGAAACGCCCAACCCGAATCTGTTAATCGAATTGATTCCTCAGCCGGAATATGTTTTGTGATAATATCTTTATCTTTTAGACCCTCAATTACGAGAAGCATATCTTTTTTATTAATATTCGAGTTATCCGTTAAATACTTATTCCAATCAGTTGAACCTTTTTCTTTCTTCATTCTATTAATGATTCCTTCGGCAATATCTTCTTGTTCGATTGTCATAGGAAATTTTAATTCTAAGTTACGCATTTCCGACCCAATAGGAGAGTTACAGAGTACCCACGAGCAGCCGAGCTATTTTTTTCTTGCATTGCCCGTACGCTACTTAACATAAGGAAAACGGCGTAAGCCGTACTGTATTTCCATCTACTATAAGTATTATTTTTATGTGGGCAAGTATTATATTTTTATTTTACATTGTTATTATGAGCCAAAGGCGAATAAATTCTATGAAATAGCTTATGATTTAAAATATGGATACTTTTAAAAGGAATTTTAAAACCTTCCCTTTCAAAATTGAACAATTTGATAGGTATTTATTAACCACTTCTTGAGCCTATTTCCAATTTTTAATAGCATTAAAGCGGAAAAACCTCCACAAACATATCTTGATACTTATTGATTATAGGTTTTGCTTTCTCTAATTCTTCTTTAAATGTTTTCATATTCTTTTTCATAATGCTCTTGTATCTTTTTGTATTGTAATTGTTGAATACCTGTTGAAATTATATATTGGGTATATCCATGCGGCTAATTTTCTTTAAGATTGAATTATATTGCAGCACATTCTTGCGCAATATATACAGCCGCTTCGCAGTCTTCCCTAATACATTTTCTTTTTTGCCCTCAATCGTTTCCGTTTTTTAAACTTACGGAAACGAATAACCGAAGTAACATAACTAACATTATAAGAAAAAAGGCATTATATTTATTTGACGTTTTAATAACTTGATATATGGATCTGCGTAAAACCATATTAGCTGAGCATTCCAAAAAGAATTGCAATCGCATTGTGAAATGGGTAAGTAATTCACAAAAACGTTTTGATGAATTGTTCCGGCTTTTTTTGAACGACGAATATCGTGTGGTGCAGCGAGCAGCCTGGCCCGTGAGTTACGTTGCTATTGCACACCCTGAATTAATGAAAACCAATTTTGGAAAATTGATACGTAATCTGCGAAAGCCTCAGCTTCCTGTGGCAGTAAAACGAAATTCGGTTAGGCTGCTTCAATACTTAACCGTTCCTAAGCGATTCCATGGTGAGCTGATGAGCCGATGCTTTGAATACCTGACTTCAGTTGAAGAAACTGTGGCTGTAAAAGTTTTTTCAATGACTATACTGGCAAATCTTTCCCGTATTTACCCGGAAATAAAAAGTGAGTTGAAACTGATCATTGAAGAACATTGGGATCATGAAACTGCAGGATTCAAGAGCCGGGCAAAAAAAATTCTCAAATCCTTATAACTAATTATTCCTTTCTGGGCTTATAAAATTCTTTAAAGATCAATCGCAGGTTTTGATCATAAGTGATGTAGTTGTATAACCAGTTATTGAAGACAAAGAATTTGTTTTTAACTCCAAGGATCAGCATCAGGTGTAAACCCATCCAGATCATCCAGGCTATGAATCCACCAAAGTGAATAAGAGGATGCGGTACATCCACAACAGCAAGGTTGCGGCCAACTGTAGCCATGGAACCTTTGTCGTTGTATTCGAACTCGGCCAGGTGGGAGGAAAGCCCCACTCCCCTTCTTAAATTTTTTGCCAGCAGTTTGGCTTGCTGAATGGCAACCGGCGCCACCTGCGGATGCCCGTTCGGGTATTTGGGTGTTGTCATGTATGCAAGGTCCCCGATGCTGTATATATTATTGTAGGAAAGAAGGCGGCATCGGCGATCAACCATCAGGCGGTTTCCCCTGGCGACAAGGCTCTTATCTATCCCTTCCGGAATATTCCCTTTAATTCCGGCGGCCCATATCACTGTGGATGCGGCGAGGCTCGTTCCATCTTGCAGCATCACATTCTTTCCGTCATAGTCCTTTACTATATTCTGAGTCATTACCTGCACACCAAGTTTTTCCAGGTATCTTCTTGATTGATGGGAAGATTTTTCACTCATCGTGCCGAGCGTCTTCGCATTTCCTTCTAACAGGTAGATATTCATTTTGGAAAAATCGAGTTCAGGATAATCTTTGGGCAAAACATATTTTTTCATTTCGGCTAATGCTCCTGATAATTCTACACCGGTGGGGCCGCCACCAACAACAACAATATTCATTAACCGCTGCAATTCTTCGTTGTCTGTTACTGTCAATGCATCTTCAAAATTTTGAATGATGCGATGCCGTATCTGCAATGCTTCCACAGTTGATTTCATAGGGAAACTATTCGCAGAAATATTGGTGTTATTGAAAAAATTGGTATCCGCACCCATAGCAAGCACCAATACGTCATAAGTGATCTCGCCGGTATCTGTTATAATTTTATTTTCTGCCGGAACAATTTGTTTCAATTCGGCAAGCCGTATTCTTACATTTTTGCTTTTATGAAAAACTTTTCGAAGCGGAAATGAAATATTGCTCGCATCCAACCCGCCCGTTGCTACCTGGTAAAATAATGGCTGAAACTGGTGATAGTTAAATTTATCGATGAGCAAGATTTCAAAGCCCGGTTTGTTATTGAGTTTGCGGGCCAGTTTCAATCCACCGAATCCTGCACCAACAATGACAATTTTCAGAGCCATGATTAAAAGGATTAAAAAAAAATATGTGGAAAAAAGTTTTAGTAAACTTAAATTCCAATCACAATTTCCTATTAATCTATCTCAATCCCAAAAATCAGGGTTCTTTAATAGAGCAACCGCACCTTGATCGTTTGTTTCACTTCTTTTAATAACTGAAAAGCCTGTGCCGAAATTTTCTTATCGACATCCAATACTACATAGCCAATCTCTTCATTTGTTTTTAAATACTGAGCCAGGATATTGATATTATTCTTTGAAAGTTGTGTATTGATCCTGGACAAAACCCCCGGCACATTATTATGAATATGTAAAATGCGGTGAGATCCTTCCTGGGGCGGCAATGACAAAGCCGGAACGGTATGCGATCCGTTGGTGATACCTTTTTCAAGATAGTTAAATAGTTTTATGCTGACATCTTCGCCGATATGGTGCTGTGCTTCTTCTGTTGATCCGCCAATATGCGGAGTCAGGATCACATTGGAACAACTCTGAAGTGGTGTATGAAATTTATCTCCATTCTTTTCTGGCTCGACAGGGTAAACATCAACAGCAGCGCCTCCGATATGTCCTTCCTGTATTGATTTGCTTAAAGCATCCAGTTCTACTACTTCACCTCTTGCATAATTGACCAGGATCGCCCCTTTTTTGAAATGTTTCAAATTGTTTTTGTTGATCATGTTCTTCGTCAACGGAGTTTCCGGTACATGCAACGTCACTACATCTGAACGATTCAATAATTCTTTCAACGATTTGGCATCTTCCGCATTTCCCAGCGGCAGTTTGGTTTCAATATCATAAAAAATCACTTTCATACCCAGCGCTTCTGCCAATACACTTACCTGTGAACCAATATTGCCGTAACCAATGATCCCAAGTGTTTTTCCACGTAATTCATAACTGCCTTTGGATTCTTTCATCCAGATTCCATCGTGAGCTGCCTGGTTCTTATCCGGAATACGGCGTATCAGCATGATCGCCGCTCCGATCACCAACTCTGCAACTGATCTTGTATTGGAATAAGGAGCATTGAAAACCACTACTCCTTTTTTTGTGGCTTCTTTCAGGTCAACCTGGTTTACGCCAATACAAAAACATCCGATAGCCTGTAATTTTTTTGCAGCCTCTAAAACTTTTTTTGTGACATGGGTTTTGGAGCGGATGCCAAGAATATGTACATCTTTAATCTCATTCAGAAGTTCCTGTTCGCTCAAAGCCCGATGGATTTTTTCCACACGGACATAACCCTGGTGATGAAAATTTTTTACTGCAACATCACTGATGTTTTCTAAAAAAAGAATCCGGATCTTTTCTTTTGGATAACTGGTATTCGGAATCATTGTCATATTACAAATATACTCTCTTAGCAATATGATAAATTAATGTTGGGGAAAAGTTATGTGTGTTTGTAAACTTCAACTATTTTACATTTGGTTAAACCCGACTTTGTGAAAAATCATTTCATTTTAATCAGCTTACTGACGATTGTTTGTAGTTGCAATGACGCTCTGTCTAAAAAAAATAAAACAAAGACAGTACTTCCCATCGTCGTGCTTCATTCAGGGCCACTTTATGAGAAAATGAGTTCTTACATGCAAGACAAATTATTGACAAAAGGATTTAACGGCAGCATACTCATTGCTCAGAACGATACTATTGTTTATGAAAAATATTTTGGAAAAATTGACCTGAGAAAAAAAGATTCCATTAATGAAAATACGGCTTTGCATCTTGCTTCCACCGGGAAAACATTGACAGCAGTTGCAATCTTGCAGATGATCCAGGATGGAAAACTTTCTTTAGAAGACAGCCTGCAAAAGTTTTTCCCTGAATTTCCTTATAGCGGAATTACTGTGAGAATGCTGCTCAGCCATCACAGCGGTCTGCCTAATTATCTTTATTTTATTACCGACAGCATTTGGGACAAAACTAAAAAGGTAACCAACCAGGACGTGTTGGATATTCTGTATTCGAAACAACCAAAAGCGTATTTCACTCCCGGCTCCCGCTATGGATACAGCAATACTAATTTTGTTTTGTTAGCATTGATTATTGAAAAGCTCAGCGGGGAAAAATATCCTGAGTACATGAAAGAACATTTTTTTGAGCCGCTGCAAATGGATCATACTTATGTTTTCACACCCGGCGATTCTGCCACAGCTACCCCATCTTTTAATTATAACAATCGTTTATGGCAAAATGATTTTTTGGAATGGACTTATGGCGATAAAAACATTTACTCCACTCCCCGTGACCTGTTTCGCTGGAGCGAGGCATTGTTTAATGGAAAACTCATCAATCCTTCATTACTGGATTCTGCATTTACTCCACAGCAATTCGGGTCACAACAAAAGTCTAAGCGGATTGTATCAATACATAATTATGGATTGGGTTTCCGGCTGCTCTTCGCTCCTAACGGAAAGAAAGTGATCTATCATTTTGGACGCTGGCATGGTTTCAATGCCGCATTTGCAAGATTGGAAGATGAAAAAGTGACGATCATTATTCTCGGCAACCGGTTTACCAAGATGATCTATTATGCAGCCCGATTGTCCTATGACCTGTTTGGTGATTACTTTGCCGAGCCAGATCATGAAGAAGAAGACCTGGATGACCAGGACCAGGCAAAGCAAACAAAAACTGTCCCTGTTCATAAAAGCAAAACTGTTCGCAAAAGACTTCAAGTTAAAAAACAAAGACGCTGATCATCCCTTTTTTCCAAATTGTTTCTCAACTTTAGGGTCAATGAAAATACTTTCTGCCAGCCAGACCCGGGAATGGGATCAATACACTATTCAGCATGAGCCGATTGCTTCCATCGATCTGATGGAAAGGGCTGCAGGTAAATGTGTAGAATGGATAGAGCAACATCTTTATTCCGGAAAACATTTCGCTATTTTTTGCGGTAAAGGAAACAATGGCGGAGATGGATTGGCTATAGCCCGACTGTTGACAGAACAGAAAAGTATTGTTACAGTTTATATTTTAGAATCAGGTCATAAGGGCTCTGATGATTTTCAGATCAACCTGACCCGGCTGCAGCAATCTTCACATAAAGACATTCACTTCATACAAAATGAAACTAATTTTCCAATTCTTACTACCGATGCCATAATTATCGATGCTTTGTTTGGCTCCGGGCTCAGCCGTTCATTGGAAGGCATCAATGCAAAACTGGCAGAACACATCAATCATTCCGGTTGTGAGATCATTGCAATAGATATTCCCAGTGGTTTATTTGTAGATAATTCTTCAAATGGAAATGCGGTTATCAAGGCTACACATACTTTAAGCATTCAATCTTATAAGCCTGCATTCCTGATGGCAGAAAACGCTGAGTACATTGGAAATGTTCATATCATCGACATTGGCTTAAAATCAGAATTCCTATCGGCAATTACAACTGTATGGGAATTAATAGATGAAGATCTTGTTCATTCTATTTATAAAAGAAGAAACTCTTTTACTCATAAAGGAAATTTCGGTCATGCTTTATTCGTAGTCGGAAGTTATGGTAAGATGGGTGCAGCGATATTATCTTCAAAAGCTTGTCTGCGCAGTGGTGTGGGATTGGTTACCTGTCATATTCCCAAATGCGGCTATGAGATTTTGCAAACTGCATTGCCCGAAGCGATGGTATTTACTGATTTCAATTCTTCATTCATCACTAAAGTTGAAGAAGATATTTCAAAATTTAATGTGATCGGGGTCGGGCCGGGCATTGGAACAGCGACAGAAACAAGGGCTGCTTTAAAAAATTTATTTCAGCAATATAAAAAGCCAATGATTATTGATGCTGATGGATTGAATTGTATTTCCCTGGAAAAAGACCTGTTTTCCTCCATCCCAATTCGATCGATCCTTACCCCTCATCCCAAAGAATTTGAAAGATTGTTTGGTGAATGTGATAATGATTTTGAAAGAATTTACAAAGCATTAGATAATGCTTCTTCATTAAACTGTGTGATTGTCCTGAAAGGCCATTATACATTTATCGCAACTCCTTTCGGCAAGGGTTATTTTAATAGTACCGGAAATGCAGGTATGGCCACTGCCGGCAGCGGTGATGTATTGACAGGAATTTTGACCGGTCTTATAGCTCAGGGTTACAATTCTGCTGATGCAGCAATATTGGGGGTGTATTTGCATGGATTAGCCGGGGATATTGCTGCAAAAAAAATATCAGAGGAAGCAATGATTGCAGGAGATATTACGGAAAATCTTAGCGGGGCTTTTCTCCAATTGAAGCAGCAATGATCTTTTCAGGCTTCTATGAAAGTGAGCAGACCCAGGCCAACCGGTAATTTTTTTTTCTTTCCCTGGTGCAGGTAAAAATAAAACAGGTGTCAAATAATGAGTTGATCAAATCCTTTTCATCAGACATAACCAGGTCGCCGTTGGCATATCCTTCCAGCGAAGATGAAAGGATCGGTTTCCATTCACCAGTTAATGATTCGAAACTAAGATCATCTTCATCTCGCCGCGCCAGTTTTTCCACCAGGTTTTGAAGTATTGCTGGCTCTTCGAGGAAAGCGCTGACGGCAACGGTGGAGTTTTCCGTGCTATTTCTGTTCATTGGTTTTTTCTTTCTGTTCATTGGTTTTTTCATTGTTGGCTTTTTAAAATTGTACGGATCTGGCTCATTTCAAAGGATCTGGATTAGTAGGTTTTTAGGGGGATCAGTTGGATCCGGTTTTTCAAGGGTGGCTTTTCAAAGGATTGGTTCGTATTCGTATTCTTATGCGAAATACGGCCAAAATCGAGCCAAAGAAAATAGAACTTTGAACCCTTTAGGTGTGCTGAAAAAATTGAGGATTGTGTAGAATTTGCACTACGACAAATGCCGGATTTAATCCGGTTACCTACTAATGACTAAGTGAATCCTTCATTTTATTGTTCTCCTTTTAGAATTTCCAACACAGTTTAAAACGAAGTAAAATAGACGGCAGTGTCTAAAAAGAGGTTTCATAGTGAATCGGGTTGAAAGAACGACTTCGATCATCCGTTAACATTTTATGAGCACAATCTATTGACATACCTCAAGAAATTTTAGTGAACATTGTTGACGCATGATTTTTGAAAAGAAAATATTTGATAAAAAAAATCTCAAACAACTAATCTTTTGTTAATCGAATGAGTCTGAGGCAATGAATAAAGTATTATTGCATTAATAAAGAAAGCTGATTTTTCCAATGAAACTATTCCTCCTCTCCTTCCTGTTTCTTTTTCATTGCAACGACAATTCCAATTGGCTCACCAATTTTGATGAAGCCAAACAATTGGCAAAACAAAAACACGAATTTATTTTACTCAATTTTTCCGGGTCAGACTGGTGTGGGCCATGTATTCGGCTTCATAGTGGGGTTTTCGATTCGGATATCTTCAAGCAATTTGCCGATCAACATCTTGTTCTTGTTAATGCCGATTTTCCCAGGCTCAAAAAAAATCAGTTACCAAAAGGCCAGGCGAAACGAAATGATGCTTTGGCCGATCAATATAACAAGACAGGGATCTTCCCTTATACATTATTATTGGACGAAAACGGAAAAGTGCTGAAGACCTGGGAAGGTTTTTTTGATCAGGGCCCAAAAGCTTTTACTGACCAGATACAGTTTGCAATGTCTTATAAACCCAATTAAATTAATGCCGCCGGGTTTTCATAAAAAAGGAATGCTGTTGATGGGAAATCATTTTGAGATCTCAGTAGTAGCTGACGATGAAAATTGGGCAAATGAAAGGATTGATGAAGCTGTAAATGAGATACGCCGGATTGAAAAGATCCTGACCACTTTCAAAGATGACAGCGAAACCAATCTTATTAATGCTAATGCGGGCATTAAACCGATAAAAGTAAGCGCAGAAGTTTTCCAGTTAATTCAACGCAGTATCCGTATATCTGAATTCACGCAGGGAGCTTTTGACATTACGTATGGTTCGATTGATAAGCGGCTATGGAATTTTGATAAGAATATGACTTCCCTACCCGATCCGAAACAAGCAAAAAAAATGGTCAGGCTTATCAATTACAGGAACATTATTCTTGATGCGGAGGAACAATCGGTTTTTTTAAAAGAAAAAGGAATGCGAATAGGCTTTGGAGGAATCGGCAAAGGCTATGCAGCAGAAATGGCAAAAGCAGTGATGATAAAAAACGGTGTCACGAGTGGTATTGTAAATGCTTCCGGTGACCTCGCAGCATGGGGTCATCAATCTGATGGTTCAGCCTGGACAATCGGGATCGCTCATCCTGATGTTGCCGACATGCCATTCTCTTATATGAAGATCACCGATATGGCTGTGGCCACTTCCGGCAACTATGAAAAATATGTAATGATCAATAATAAAAAATATTCCCATACTATTAATCCCCGGACAGGATTGCCAATCACCGGGATCAAAAGTGTAACGGTCATTTCCCCGAATGCAGAATTGTGTGATGCATTAGCCACACCGGTAACCATAATGGGAATCAAAGCTGGTCTCAGTCTGATCGACCAGATAAAGCAGGTGGAATGTGTGATCATTGACGATGATAACAACCTCTATGTATCCCGAAATATTCATTTAACATGAAAAACAATTCGTCATGAGAAAACAAGCACTAACAATTTTATTGGTATTCCTTATTCCCATTTTGTTTTCAGTTTGCACTCCGGTAAAAGAATACCAGAAGAACAGGATCAATGATTCTGAAATGCAGTTGGCAGCAAGAAAAGTGGAAAAAACTGAAATGAGTTTCATGTCATACCGTGAAGGTTCTTCGGGTGCCAATGGAGGAAAGGTCGGCGGTGGTTGCGGATGCAATTAATTTCTTTAAAACATAGATAGCCAGGATAAATATTGTTTGATCTAAAAAATAAAAAATGAGAAGGATCTGTCTGTTTGCTGTTGGAATTTTTTTCGCTTGCTTTCATTCTTTTGCTCAAAGCCCCACATCCGATGATTATAAACCGCTCACTTTGAAAACTGAGGATGTAAATATTGTTTCAGGATATTATATACAGAATGGTAATCGTTCACCGGTGACGGGAGGTATCGGAACTCAGAAACTGACGGATATTTCCAATACCATCAACCTGAAACTGGTGAACTGGGATATATTGGGTAATAAGCATAGCTATGAATTTGAATTAGGCATCGATCACCACACTGCTGCATCTTCTGCTTACGTTTCAAAAACAGGTGCTTCCAGAACTGGCGGAACAAGAATTTATCCTTCTTTCAACTGGTCGATCCAGAACGATCAAAAAAGAACGGTGTTCGGACTTGGCGCTTCTTATTCTCATGAATTCACTTATCAATCTTTTGGTGGCAATATTCTTTTTACCAAAAAATCCCGCAATGACAACCGGGAGTTTACTGCTAAGGGAACTCTTTTCATTGATCGGGTAAAAATGGTAGAACCAAGCGAATTGAGACCTGCTACTGTCGTCGTTACATCAGCGAGTAGCAGAAATTCAAGGAGCTTGATTCCTTCAAATCCCCGTAATACTTTTGATGCCTCTTTCTCACTTTCACAAGTGGTGAACCAGAGAACACAGGTGTCTTTACTTGCGGATGGTGTGGTGCAGCAAGGTTATTTAGGCCTCCCCTTTTACCGTGTTTATTTCAATGATAATTCGGTTCATATCGAGAACCTTCCCAGCTCGAGGTATAAATTGCCATTGGGAATAAGATTGAATTATTTTTTGGGTGATAAAATTATCATTCGGTCTTATTACAGGTATTATCTTGATAACTGGGGTGTTCGTTCTCATACAGCAAGTATTGAAGTTCCATATAAGATCACGCCTTTTGTTTCTATTAGTCCATTCTATCGTTATTATGTACAAACTGCTGCCAACTTTTTTGCTCCTTACGCAAAGCACACTGCGGCAGACCAATATTATTCCAGTGATTATGATTACTCAGCCTTCTCTTCCAATTATGAAGGAGTGAATCTTCGCATTGCGCCACCCAAAGGAATATTTGGTTCAAAGAATTTCAGTGCACTTGAGATCCGTTATGGACATTACCAGCAAACTACCGGGTTATTGGCAAACAACATTTCGCTTAATCTTACTTTTAAATAGCACTAATGGTTCAAATTTTTGTTTAGCCGGGGGCTATCGTAAGAAGCCCCAGTGGGACTCAAGTTTGATTTTCTTCGGGAGGAATAATGCAAATTTTTACTTTTTTGCTGATCTTCACATGCAAGCATCCATTCTATATCGAAGTTCAGACGAACAAACGAGCCAAAGTATGTTATTTGAATTTCAGGCTGCTGCTGTGATAAACTAAATTTGGGAATGGCGGACCGTTAAAAACCAAGAACGGAGAAAAGATATTTCTATAAATGAATTATCATAAAATATAAAAGCTTGCTGAAAGCTATCCTGACAGAGCAAACTATTATTAATGAAGACAAATGATTAGTACTATAATTCAAATACACTGGAATATCAATCCCGAAATTTTCCGGGTTGGAGATTTTGCTCTCCGGTACTACAGCGTCATGTTCATACTGGCCTTTTTATTCTGCTATATACTGCTTTCTAAAGTTTTCATGTCAGAGAACCAGAGCGTTGATCTGCTCAACAAGCTTTCCGTGTATATTTTTATAGGAACTATTGCCGGAGCAAGATTAGGACACTGCCTGTTCTATGAATTCGGTTATTATAGATCCCATCTGCTTGAAATAATATTGCCTTTTCGATTTTCAAACGGGCATTTTGAATTAACCGGCTACCAGGGACTTGCCAGCCATGGAGGCGCTATCGGTATTCTTATTGCTGTATGGTTATTCAGCCGTAAATACAAAATAAAAATGATCTGGATACTAGACAGACTGGCAATTGTCGTTCCTTTAGCTTGCTTCTTTGTGAGAACCGGCAATTTCTTTAATTCTGAGATCATCGGCAAGCCATCCGATGTTCCATGGGCTGTTGTTTTTGAACGGGTAGATAGCCTGCCACGCCATCCGGCCATGTTATATGAAGCGATAGGCTATCTCATTATTTTTTTTGTTTTATTCAGGGTCTATAAAAAAAATGCCAATCACCTTAAACCCGGTTTTTTGCTTGGCACTTTCCTGGTATTATTATTCTGCGTCCGGTTTTTTACAGAATTCTTTAAAGAGAACCAGGAAACATTTGAACAGAACCTGCCGTTTAATATGGGACAATTATTAAGTATCCCCTTTATCATAGCCGGTCTCTGGCTTAGTTTAGAAAATATAAACCAGCAAAAAATGATCTTGCCGGATAATATTATTTATAAATAAAAACGAACAAATGAATATTCAATCAACCCACAGAACAAAACCTGAATCTGCTGTAACCAGGGAAGCATGTCATTATATGAAGAAGATCAGACTCCTGTTCTTCTTTGCATGTGCTATTAATTATTTACAGGCACAGGACACTACCGGAATGACCGCCATGCGCCCCTACACTGAGAATGATCTAAAAACTTTTCCTGTATTATGGCAGCAAACCGCCGCCGAATACCGGGCACTCTGTTACCAGGCTTTCAATATTGCCGAATGGCGGGTAAATGAAATACCGGAACAGGATTTTAAAAATAAAAAGCTTGCCATTATAACTGATCTTGATGAAACTATTTTAGATAACAGCTTTATAGAAGCCTACAAATTAGTAAACGGGAAAGATATAAATTATGAAGATTGGAAAAAATGGATTGACAAACCCACAGTGCCGACAGTGCCGGGCGGAGTTCAATTTTTGCAGTACGCTGCCGGCAAAGGCATTACAATATTTTATATCAGCAACAGGAATGTAAAAGGAATGAATGCAACTCTTTATTTATTGACAAAGCTAAATTTGCCGGATGCAGACACATCTCACATTCTTTTACTTACCAATAGCTCCTCCAAAGAAGAACGAAGACAATCTGTATTTAAAGACTATGATGTTGTCCTGCTGTTGGGTGACAACCTGAATGATTTTATGAATATTTTTGAGGGTCAGCCAATTGATGCAAGATTATCTGAAACAGATAAGGAAAAAGAGGAATGGGGGAAAAAAGTTTATCGTATTGCCCAATGCAACTTATGGTGAGTGGGAAAATGCTTTGTATAACTATCAGTATGATCTTACACCGGCTCAGGAAGAAGCAATGCGCCTGCAATTATTAAAAAACGCTAAATAAGACAGTATGAGAAAAAATCATTTACACCTTTGTTGATCTTTAAATGCGGCATCTATCACATATCAAAGTTTACACCAACAAACGAACCAAAGTATGTTATTTGAATTTCGGGTTGCTGCTGTGATGAATTAGATTTTGGAATGCTGGGCCGTTAAACACCAATGATGGCATAAAAAAAATGTTGGCAGAGGCCCACGATTGTCATCCACGATAGCTATCGAGACGGGTCGGGGCAAGCGCCAGCATCAACAGAGTTGATCAAATGAATCCTATTAAATTTTATCAGAAATCAAATCACCCTTCCCATATAAGGATCGGTTTTACCGGCGACGCCTGTTTCTACCCTGCCGGCATATCTTCTTTCAAATGATGAATTGCCTTTTATCTTCACACTGAGATCATACCAGCTATGCGATTCAGCATTATCCCAAACGATCTCTGTTGTTTCATTATTGGAACTGGCGGCACCCAATGATTGGCTTTTGGTCCCGGTTTTATAAGAGTTGTCATTAATAACAATTTCCTGCGGCCGGTTGTCTTTATTCCTGATCTGTATCAGAATATTTCCTGTCAGCATCTTATTTTTTTGTTCATATTTTACAGCTACATCAATCAATGCATCATTCTCGTCGCCGCTGAATTCACGGAAGAAGCCATTAGGCCCGTGCAATCTTAAATGATAATGATTGTTCCCGAAATCACTGACGAGCCAATTATCTTTTAACTCATCTCCTGCCGTCACTGCATAGTCCCAGGTTCTTACCTCTTCATTTTTATATTTACCGGGAGCATACACCTGGAAAGGAGAACCTAATGAAGATTCAGCAAAAAAATCATTGCCTGCCTTCATGGAAATTTCAAAAAATCTTTTATCATCACTAGGCTTTCCGTCTGCATATAATTCATAAGGCAATGCACAGGATGAACGGATACCTTGTTCCTGTACCGTCATCAGCCCAGAAGCATGAGGATCTCTGTTGATCTTTTCTGTTTCTTTCTTTGTTAATCGTTTATAATTGGAAGGCGCATTTTTAAATTGTGCTTTATGAATGCTTTCAATAAATTCATCACGGTCAAGGAACTCCGGCTTATTTATTTTTTCACCATTATAAGGACGAAATACCGATGTAAGGTCGCCGCAGACTGTTCTTCGCCATGTGCTGATATTCGGCTCTTCTATTTTCTTTCCGGATTTTTTACTTAAGAATTTTTCAAGAAACTGCAAGGATGAAGTATGATCAAACACTTCCGAATTTACCCATCCGCCCCGGCTCCACGGAGATGCGATCACCATTGGCACACGATAACCAAGGCCAATAGAACTTTCTCTTGCATGATCTTTTATGGATTGCTGATCTTCGTTAGCAACGTATTCAACACCAGTGTTTATTTTTTTTGATGTGAAGCCGGTCTCTTTTTTATACGGATGCGGCGCTACAAACGGGGGCACATGATCAAAGTAGCCATCGTTCTCATCATAAGTAAGAATAAAAATGGTCTTCTTCCAAACTTCCGGATTCTTTGTAAGTATATCCATCACTTCGCTGATATACCAGGCGCCATACCAGGCAGAAGAAGGATGATCGGAAAAATTTTCCGGCGCTACCATCCATGATACGGTTGGCAAGTTGTCCATTCTCTACATCCTCCCGGAACTGGTGCAGCACATCGCCTTTCGGAATTTTTACTTCACGTTCTGTCATCCCCATCTTTATATTTTATAGAAGTAAGCTGATGATAAAAGGGATCATTGCGGTTGACAGACAAAGGCTTTCTGATGTAGATTCTTTTCCTTTTGTGATAGCTGTTCAAATTTTTCTAGGGTGCAGTTCTTCTGATCTTCTGCATTGATGGCAAGATATTTTTCTTCATCGCTTTAATTTCATCTTCTGTTTGTTCTGGCTTCCTTGCTGCCGGTATCCAGCGTCTGTAATTGCTGTTCCTGTTTTTCCAATTCGTCAGTTAATTGTTTTGCTACTTTCGGAAGAGTTGGCAATGTATTCCGGGTGCAAGCTTTACATTATACTGCGTAAAATATTCAACAGGATTATCTCCGAAATTGGCCAGCCATCCATCTTCGTCTCCTTCAAATCCCACGCCACGCTTAATTCATTCTGGTATATTTTCCATGAAATGCCGTTTTCTTCCAATCGTTCCGGAAAAGTTTTCCAATTCACCATAGTGACATAATCAGCATCCTCATTCCATACATTAGCCATTGCATTTTCATTATGCTTTTCACGAATGGTGCCTGTCCAGAAATACAAGCGGTTGGGAGTAGTGCCGGTAAGAGAAGAACAAAAATTCTGATCACAGACCGTAAATGCATCCGCCAGTGAATAATAAAAAGGAATATCGGCTCTTGTATAATAGCCCATGGTAAGCGGCATATCCGCATATTCTTTATTGCCGGAATGTTTAGTGTCCAGCCATTTGTCATATTTGCCGTTATTTCTTGCATCTACCTGGTCGGCCCATGCATGCGGCAATGAATCCATCCAGGTTATTTTTGTATTCTTGATATCAAAACGGAAAGGAGCATAGGTCTCTCCTTCCTTGTTTGATTGCAGCCAAACAAGATTTTTATCCGGCAAGTGTGATAGCACGGGGATCATTAAAGCCACGAACTCCCTGCAGTGTACCGTAAGTATGATCAAAGGAACGGTTCTCCTGCATCAACAATACAATATGCTCTGCATCTAAATAGGTACTGCCGGGAGCCGGGTTAATGGCAAGTGCTCTTGCAATTGAAGCCGGCAACACATGCAACATTCCTGCACCACCTGCTAACAGGGATGCCTTTTTGATAAATTCTCTTCTTGAGTCCATGATGATCGTTAAAAGGGTTTAGGACGTAAAAATATTTTTTTGAGAATATATGTAAGTTAACAATGCAAAATTTAAAGAGAAAGTAATATTGGAATGCGGGCAGGTATATATTTAAGATGTGGCGCCTGCAAAATTTTTTTCTTAGACGAGGAGCCTCCGCAGAGCCTCGTGGTCATTTATTATTTACGCCGGGTCCACGGCTCGGCACAGGGCTATTTGCGAGAGTCGGCTGGGGAAAAAATGTTTTTGATGCAGTCAGTTTACTTTTTCTTTGTTGAAAGATAGTATCCTCAGCTCTGCGTCCCGATATATCTGGATGTTTCGCAGCATTATCCTATCGCTTCAAGCGATACTATATACTTTCGAAGCTATATGCATTGAAGAGATTGGCTTTAAAAAAAGTCAGCCTCCCTGAGAAGGCTGACCTCTGATAATTTGATTTTAAAAAATTATTGCTGCGGACGGTTCACTTCCACGATCAACACTTTTGTAGTTGTCTTGCCGGTATTTTTTACGGAATGCATTCCAGCCGGTGTTATAGATGACATCCCTTTCTCCATATTCATGGTTTGCTTGGTTCCGTCCTTCATCGTAAATTCTGCATTGCCTCCCTCTATGACATAAATGGCATTATCAGGATGCGCATGCATGGCAGATGAAGCGCCGGGCTTATACGTGGCCATAAGAACTCTTATATTCATTGTATCAGCTACCACTTTATAAAGTGCCGAAGCAACTTTTGTCGCATCCATAGATGCATCCTGCATGACTCCTGCTTTGTTTGGACGGTTCACTTCCACTAAAATTGACCTTGTAGTAGTAGTGCCTACATTTTTTACACTATGTGTACCGCCGGGCAGGATCATTATTGTGCCACCTTTAAATTCCATTGTCTGCTTGCTACCATCTTGCATTGTAAATTGTGTCTTTCCTCCATCAATTACATACAATACATTGTCAGGATGGGAATGCATGGCGGATGAATCGCCGGGCTTGTACACAACATTCAGCATCCTGATGCCCATTGTATCTTTCACCACCTGGTAACGATCCGGGGCAACTTTTGCTGCGTCCATATTCTCTGTTGTGCCCGTGGTCATCGGTGTTGTCTTCGCTGAGGTATCTGTATTAACAGTAGATGGTTCTTCTTTTTTTTCTTTGCTTTTGCAGGTAACAAAAAAGAGTGCAATCATGATTGCCATCATGTTGAATCTGAAAATTCGTTTCATAAAATGTTTTATTAAATTGAATAAATAAAAAAATGGCCTGGTAAGTTTGCGAAGGGATACGATCCATTATAAATCTAAATCATATTTAGCAGAGCAAGCCATATTTCTTTTCGGTTCGTTTAACGGAGGCCTCCTGTCAGAAGACCCCTGTGGAGACCTGAAAACCCATGCTTCCCTGCCTTTTCGGGTAAAAATTGCGGTTTTTCAGTATTGAAAAAGTTTTTTTCTTGTATGAACTTCGGAGATTCAATATTGAAAAAACTTTTTTCTTGGTTACATCTGCCCAGTTTAATATTGAAAAAGACAATTTCAACCCTGAACTTCCGAAGTTTAATATTAAAAAAAGGATTTTCAACCCTGAACTTCCGAAGTTTAATATTGAAAAAATGATTTTCAACCCTGAACTTCCCGAGTTTAATATTGAAAAAGCTTTTTTCTGGGTAGAATTTTGGAAATTTTGGTAGAAGAAATTCTTTTATGGGTTGAAAGTCAGGGCTTTAATTTGAAAAGACTTTTTTATCTATTAGACGAGCTTCCACAAGTCCTCTTCATTTGTTACTTACGCAGAGTCCACGGCCCGGCACAGGGCTCTGGGTGAGATTCTGCTGGAAAAAAGAAAAAGTTTTCAGTTTCAAAAACTCATCAATGCATAACCATTATTTTGAAATGTCATCAGCACAATGAGTGCATCACTGGCAACAGCTACATCTGGTGAAATTATCTTCGGATCTATATTTTCAGCAAGCAGGTTTTGCCCGCATACATATAATTGCACACCTTCTTTTTTCAGTTCAGCCAGCACTTTCAAATTAGGATTTGAAACGCCGAATTTTTCTTTATAATGCACTTCATCCAGAATACCGAAGAGGGCGGCGCCATGAAATACAATAACAAATTTTGCGTGACTGAGCGGAATTTTACAAACAGCAAGATCATTTAGCTCTGCACCTGCATTATTGATCGCAGGAAGTATCAGTGAAGGTTCTCTTGCAGCTTTTGTTCCATCAAAAACTGCTTTATATATCTTGTTCTTATCCGGAGGGTATTTTGCTCCCTTGATAACAACATATGCATCAGCTTCGGGAATTGCAGGCGAAGTGTTCCCTTGTGCTAATGAAGAGAGATTGCTGAATAAGAAAACAACGAATGAAAGATTAATTAGAGTTCTCATGATCAATGATTTTAAATTGCTACCTATAAAATTATTCAGGTTTTTTTTTCCAGGCAATGTCTCTCTCCAAGCCTTCTGTGTTAGCACAGGACGTTGCGTCAAACTAAGTTATTGCATTATGATTGTTTACGCAAAGTCTCTTGCCTGCGCACCTGGACGCTAAGGAGACGTTGCTCGGAAAAAGAAATTACAGATGATATATAAATATACGCCGTTGCCGCTGTTTCTACTTCCAAACAACGTCTCTGCGTAGCAGGACGTTGTGTTCATTTATATTTACGCAACGTCCCTGTGGAGACGTTGCTGTGAAGAAAGATTTTTGTATACTTTTTTCTCAAATTGGCTAATAAACTTTTATCTTGTATAATACACTCCATCTTCTAAATATTAAACTGTAAGTTTCTCTACAACTATTCAATGCAATGAATTTAATAGGCAATTTAGTCTGGCTATTATTCGGCGGCCTTTTGGCAGCTTTGGGATATGTAATTGGAGGGTTTGCACTCTGCATTACAATTGTTGGAATACCTTGGGGCTTACAATGTTTTAAATTAGCTGGCTTGCTCCTTTGGCCTTTTGGCAAAAGAGTAATTAGTGATTCTCAAAATACAGGGTGCTTAAATGTTTTTTGTAACCTTGTATGGATAATTTTTGGGGGCTGGTACATTGCACTCATACATATCGTCATGGGTTTATTGCTTTACATAACAATTATAGGAATACCTTGGGCACAGCAGCATTTTAAATTAATTGAAATTTCTTTAATGCCTTTTGGGAAACGTATCATTGATGCAGAATAGCGACATGTAGTACAAGTGTGCGACCCCGGCTTTGCGAAACATTTTGTTTCGCAGCATTATCATATCGCTTCAAGCGATAAAATATACTTTCGAAGCTATAAGCTTCGAAGAGCTGGGCATTCTGAAAAAGAAAATAATTGCGATGACTCACGATTAGCATAGGGACAGTCACCAACGTCAGCGAAAGTTGCAATTTTTTTATGGTTTAGTAAGCAATCCTTTTTAATTAAGACAAGCGTTGCAGGGCTGGAATATAAATTGCATAGACAGGAAATATTTCTACCTGGGGTTCTCCTTTTATTCCTGCTGCTTTTGTACCAGGCATAAGACGATTCTGAACGAAGTCGTTGAACTCATTTTCCGATTCCCAAATGTCAGTTACATGACCACCATTCTTGTCAAATGCTGCAACATGAAATACGGCGCCCTTTGCATGGTTCCCTTCCCAATTAACAGTTTTCCTGATCTGTTCATAATTGGCTGCGGTAAAACCAGCCCATTTCATTACCATTAATATTCTCATTTTATTTCGTTTTAATTTTTTGCCTACTCTATTAGGGTTTCGGCATACCTGTTTGTTTTTAGTTCTCAGTTCAAAGCTACAATGTTTCAAGTTTAGCGTAGTGCCGGTTTTTTTTACTCCGTGGCGGTGTGCTGAGCCTGTCGAAGCATCTTTCACCCGCCACTGATCTATACGCTTATGTTATTTAGTTCCGTTGCGTGGAGGTCCCGATGATAATCGGTACGGGCAACGGGGCATTCTTTTTTGTTGCGGACACTAACCGGGGCGGTGGAGAAATGCCTTTTTTGGACGTATCTATTTGCGAAGGGGAAGTTAATGATAAAAAAAATGTAAAGAGCAAGCATAAATATATTTTGTATGTTCTATTACCAAGGTTCATATTTTTTTTAATTGAGCATTCTAAAAAAAATACCAAACTTTATTTTCATTTCAATATTAATTATTTATCAAAGCAAGAGGAGTCAAAAGAAAACGCCTGTAGAGGCGCCAACATTAGAAACAAGATGAGTGCTTTACTTAGCTTTTGTTTAAAAGCTTTTGCATAGCTTCCTCGCTTTCTCGAGTTAATTTAAAATTACTTTCAGTTCCAGTCTTTGAAACCTGAAATATTTTTTTTGCATCTATTGAAGTCCTCAAAAAAACACTTGGGTTAGATAGTTTAATAGAATGTGCCTTAAGTAATTTCGTAACATCTCTTGTTCTAAAATATTTCTTTTCAGAAGTAATTTGGACAAAATATCCTGCGAGAATAGCTTTGTCTGTATCGCTTGATTCTTTTGGGATAATATTTAGCCATTCCCCAAAAGATTGAGGTAACCCATTGGGGCTATTTTGACTACCTTTTGCTCCCTCACTATTTGGATCCTGAGAAACTTCGACTATTTTTTTTAAGGGTTCAATTTTTGTCGATATTTCTGAATAAGTTTTTAGGTGAGCTTCGACTTTGTCGTATTGATTTGAAACAAAATCTGATGGGCCTTCAATTGAGATTTCTATTTGGCCAATCTTTAAATTGATTTTTGCTAATGTGTCTGACATATTTTATAGTTTAAGGTTTCCAATTTTCGTAGTTGTCTTCAACATACTTTCTTCCTGGAGGTAATAGATAAACTTTCTCGTCTACTGTTAACTCAATTAGTTTATGGTTATCGATTTCTGCAAGAATTTTATTTTTTAGATAATTCTTATTGTTATATTTAAGATGTATACAAAGATTGTCGATTGTCAGATATTGATCATTATCTGAATATAGCAAAAGTAAAATTTGGTCTTTGATTTTCAATTTTGGGTTTAGAATTCTTTTTACACCATTAATTTCAAATATTAATTCCAACTTTCGGGAGACAAGGTTGTTTACCAGTTCTTGGGCCTTAGGTAACGTTATTAGATAATTGATTCTATATAGTTCAGCTAATATCCATTCTGAGATTGTAATTATTAACAAAGCATCGGCCTTGTTTGGATTAATATCACCACCTAAATGACCAACACCACGTCTATTTCTTATATTATAAATAGCTCCTAAGCACCTTGGGATATGTAGCCGGTATGAATCTATAATAGTTGTTGCTGATTGTTCTATTCTCTGTAGCTCAACAAAAGTATTCCTAATTGATGTCCCAACAGGAGTATATACTCCTCCAAAACATACAAACTGTAGAATTCGTAATGTAGCTTCTACGAACTTACCCCCATTTAACTCGGATGGCTCCCATTTGTCAATAATAAAATTAGTTTTGATTTCGACGTAAGAATCTAAAAGAGCATCAACTATGTCTCTCGGGAAAGCAGCTTTTAAATCTTTTTTGAATTGGTCAATCATTTAGGTAAAAGATTGTAGCGATCTTGTAAATTGCCTCAAACTTTTGTTCTGAAATTTATTGAATTTCAAACAGTATGTAATAAATCAAAATTACTAATACTTTAAGAAGCCCAGTAGAATTCAGAACGATCAAGTGAGCATCGCAACAGACGCCGATAGTAGTACAAAAGCCGGCAACCAAAAACTTAGAAAATTGGACTTCATGCCCTATCTTTGCCCTCCTTTAAAACTGCATTAAGAATCAACGTTTATGGACAAATTGATCTATCTCGTTCCTGTGATGGGTGTCATTGGATTGCTCTATACTCTTATTAAATTCAGCTGGGTTTCCAAACAGGATGCCGGCACCGACCGGATGAAAGAGATCAGCAATTATATTGCTGAAGGCGCTATGGCTTTTCTGAAAGCAGAATGGAAAATACTTGGATATTTTGTAGTCATCGTTGCCATACTGTTGGCAGTGATGGCCAGTGCCAATCCTCATTCCCATTGGCTGATTGCCGTTGCATTTGTTACTCGGCGCTGTATTCAGTGCTACTGCTGGTTATATCGGTATGAAGGTCGCTACCAAAGCTAATGTACGTACAGCACATGCAGCCCGTACCAGTTTGAGCAAAGCATTGAATGTTTCTTTTACCGGTGGTTCTGTAATGGGAATGGGTGTTGCTGGTCTGGCCGTACTAGGTCTTGGTGGTTTATTTATTGTATTAAAACAAATTTTTGCTCCTGATGCACCTGTACACAGTGAAGAAATGGTGAGAACAATTGAAGTACTGACCGGTTTTTCTCTGGGCTGCTGAATCCATTGCTCTTATTTGCCCGTGTGGGTGGTGGTATTTATACCAAAGCTGCTGATGTTGGCGCTGACCTGGTAGGTAAAGTAGAAGCAGGTATTCCTGAAGATGATCCCCGTAACCCTGCAACTATTGCAGATAACGTTGGTGATAATGTTGGTGATGTTGCCGGTATGGGCGCCGATCTTTTTGGTTCTTATGTAGCAACAGTTCTGGCAACAATGGTATTGGGACAGGAAACAATTGTGATGGGTGATGATATGTTGGGCGGTTTTTCTCCTATTCTTTTACCAATGCTGATTGCAGGTGTTGGTATTTTATTTTCTATTGTCGGAACTTTGTTTGTTCGTATAAGTGATACAGCAGGTATCAATACAGATACTGTACAGAAAGCATTGAATATGGGTAACTGGGGTTCTATTATTCTAACTGCGATTGCATCAGTTGGTATTGGTTTATTTTGTTACTTCCTGAAACAATGATGTTACGTGGACATGAATTTACCAAATGGGGAGTGATGGGAGCTATTGGTGTTGGCTTGTTAGTGGGTACATTAATGAGTATTATCACTGAATATTATACAGCGATGGGTAAACGCCCGGTGAAGACTATCATCCGGCAATCATGTAACAGGTCATGCAACAAATATTATTGGTGGTTTGGCTGTGGGTATGGAATCAACCTTTCTTGCCGATATTAGTTTTAGCTGGTGGTATCTGGGGTTCTTACGCATGTGCCGGATTATATGGTGTAGCTATTGCTGCTGCCGGTATGATGGCTACAACAGCTATGCAATTAGCGATTGATGCATTTGGACCTATTGCAGATAATGCAGGTGGTATTGCTGAAATGAGTGAATTGCCAAAAGAAGTTCGTGAAAAAACAGATGTGCTGGATGCAGTTGGTAATACAACTGCTGCAACCGGTAAAGGATTTGCTATTGCTTCTGCTGCATTAACAGCACTGGCATTGTTTGCTGCATTTGTTGGTGTAGCACGGAATTAATGGCATTGATATTTATAAAGCAAATGTATTGGCTTCTCTATTTGTAGGCGGTATGATTCCTTTTATTTTTTCTTCATTGGCTATCCGGGCAGTTGGTGAAGCTGCTATGGCAATGGTGGAAGAAGTTCGCCGCCAGTTCAAGGACAATTCCCGGTATTATGGAAGGAACAGGCAAACCTGAATATGAAAAATGTGTTGCTATTTCTACCGATGCATCTATTAAAAAAATGATGTTGCCCGGTGCTATTGCCATTATTTCTCCTTTGATCATTGGTTTTGTTCTTGGTCCTGAAGCCTTGGGTGGTTTCTTGCCGGTGCTACTGTAAGCGGTGTATTGATGGGAATGTTTCAGAACAATGCCGGTGGTGCCTGGGATAATGCAAAGAAATCTTTTGAAAAAGGTGTTGAGATAAATGGTCAGATGTTATTATAAAAAATCAGAACCACATAAAGCATCTGTAACAGGTGATACTGTTGGTGATCCTTTTAAAGATACTTCCGGTCCTTCAATGAATATTCTGATTAAATTGATGTCTATTGTATCTTTGGTCATTGCTCCTACCCTTGCACAGATTCATAGCAAAAAAGAAGCAGCCGGTGACGCAACGATAAAAAAATAGAAATAAAATCTGAACCTGTTGTTTCAGTAAATAACAGATAACACGGTTCAGTATATAAATAATTTAAGAGCTTAATCAGAACCATTACTTAAGTCCCGCTGTTTCTACAGCGGGGCTTATTTTTTTGAATGGCTAATTCTTTTAACCTCACCCTACAATTTTCCTGCTTTAAGAAATTTTCTTCTGCCCTCTCCATGTGGAGAGGGAAATCGGAAAATTCTGGTTTAAAAGATATTGAAAGGGTGAGGGTATTAGTAAGTTCACAGAAGATTTATTCCCCAGATTAACTACTTAGTTTGATTTCGTCATCTTTTTTGATATTAAAAACCTTCTGCATTTTAACCTCACCCTACAATTTTCCTGCTTTAAGAAATTTTCTTCTGCCCTCTCCATGTGGAGAGGGAAATCGGAAAATTCTGGTTTAAGAGATATTGAAAGGGTGAGGTTGTTATACAAGATATTCAGCAATCTTTTCTAAAACTTTTTCTGTCTGATTTATTACTTCAGAATTCCAAAACCTGATAACCGTAATATCATATTCTTTGAGTTTTTCAGTTCTTGCCAGATCATATTGCAACGTTTCTTTAGCATTATGGACTTCTCCATCAAGTTCGATGACCAATTTGCATTCACTGCAATAGAAATCCAGTATATAATTCCCCATCGCATGCTGTCTTCTAAATTTTTTTCCTCTCAATTGCCTGTTACGAAGAAAGAGCCATAATTTTTTCTCAGCTTCAGTTTCAGCGGACCTTAATTCTTTTGCAGTTCTGAAAGTTGATGATTTTGCCCCTTTGTACAGCTTGTCGAAATAATCTTTTTCTGTCATGGTAATATAACTTGATTTATTAAGATACATTTTTCTCGGGTTCTCAAACAAAACACATCATTCTTTCTTAAAAAAAGTGGAAATATTCGTCTGATCCTGTCTACAGCGGGACTTATTTTTTGTAGCTACTCCGAAGCTGTATAGAAATTTCAATAAAATTTTTATTTTAGTGTCTCCATTACCAAACCTTCTGCCTCATGAAAAAGCGACTTATCTTTTCTGTTCTGCCGGTTCTGGCATCTATCCAGTTTTCTTTTGCTCAATCTGATCTGCCGGCTCCCGGGCAATTCAGCAACGAAGAACTTAATATGAAAGAATGTCCTTTTGATAAGGACGCAGATGCAGTAATTCTTTTTGATGATGCCCGTTCCAATTACGATGATGAATACCGCCTGATCACCACACACAGAATCCGGATAAAAATTCTAACTGAAAGAGGTTTGGATGAAGGGAATATTAAAATTGATTATCATTCAGGAGATGATTTTGAATATTTGAAGGACATTTCTGCGACTACTTATGTTCCGGGAGATAATGGAGGCATTACGGAATATCAGCTGGATAAAAAATCCATCTATAATGAAAAAATTGATCAATACTATTCCAGGATCAAATTTGCTTTTCCAAATGTGAAGCCCGGATGTATTCTCGAATATCAATATGAAAGTGACAAAAAAAGTTATTCACCTCAAATGCATTGGGATTTTCAATCCTATCTTCCTGTTGTTAGAAGTAGCTATCTCCTTCAGATATTACCCAATGCAGAGTTTACTTATATCGTTCAAAAGAAATCAAATTATCCTATTACAGTCAGGCCACAGCCTGATCAGGGTGAGATCTATTTTGAAATGGATAATATTCCCGGCTTAAATGAAGAACCTTATATGGATGCTCCTAAAGATTATCTTCAGAGAGTCGAGCTCCAGTTCTCTGGCTATTCAACTGTCCAGTCTTCGGGCTATGGCACTACCAGTTCAAAGCAAGAAGTAAACACTACCTGGCGGGCTTTGGCTAATGATCTTGAAAGTGATAAAAGTTTTGGCGGCGCTTTGAAAAAAGGGTTGACAATTCCCCATGATCTCGACCAACTCGTTGCAGCGCAACCAACCGAAACAGGAAAGCTCACCGTGATTTACAATTACGTCAGAGACAATTTTACTGCTGATGAATATTATTATGGAATATACGTTGATGAAGATAAGGGACTGAAAACAGTCTGGGATGATAAAAAGGGATTTGCCAGCGAGATCAATTTTATTTTATTGAGTCTTTTAAGGAATTATAAGATCGAATCTTATCCGCTGTTGGTCGCAGAAAGAGATTTTGGAAAAGTAGATACTCTTTACCCGCTTGTGAGCCGATTCAATAAAACTGCTGCTTATGCTATTGCCGATAATAATATTTACATTCTTGACGCTACACAGAAATATTGCCCTTACTGGTTAACTCCTTTTCCCTTGCTGAACACTTATGCATTCCTGGTGGACAGAAAAAAATTCCAGCTTTTCCTGATCAAAAGCAATGAAGAATCTTATAAAAACGTTGTGACAATTCATGCTAAGCTTTCTGAAAAAGGAATTCTTTCCGGGACAGTCAATATCAATAGTGATGAGTATGCAAGACTGGTTCGCTCGGAAGGGATCAGGAAAGATGAAAAGAAATTCATTCAAAAATATCTTGCTTCATCGCATGAAGGTATTGGCATTGACAGTTTTCATTGTGAGAATCTTTCGATAGATTCATTGCCACTGTCAGAAAATTTTTTATTTACAGAAGACCTGAATGAAAACGGAGGATTTGTTCTTTTGAATTATAACCTATTCACAGGCATTGAAAAAAATCCATTTATAAAAGATGAACGTTTCACTAACATCGATTTTGGATTTCCTTATAATGTCAGCGTTTACGAAGAAATTGAGCTTCCTCCAAATTGCAAGATTGATGAGCTGCCGCAAAATAAAAAAGTTATTTCCCCGCATGGAGATATTTCAGTGAGCCGGATCATAGAAAGGAAGGAGAATAAGCTTGTGGTAAGTATCCAATTTATGCAAACCGAAACTTTATTTTCGAATCAATTTTATAATGTAGTAAAGAGCACTTATCAAACAGCAATCGACATGTTGAATGAGCAGATTGCAATAAAACTGGGAAACTAGAAATATACTATTTCCAATCCTGGTTGCCCCGCAGATCAAAAAACATGGCATAAAGAAGTCGTAATCCGAAAGTGCCTTTTAACCCATAGTCGGTTATTTCTTTAATGGAGCCATCGCTGAAACGAATTCGCAGCCAGCAGGTTTGATCGTCAGTCCAGCTTACTTTGTAATTATTATTAAGGTCATTGACGCTTATATAATTGATAAGCCCTACAATATCATTTAAATTTTTCTTTTTCAAAGCAGTTGTAAACTTCCCTTGTTTTGAATTATAAACCTGGGCATCGTAAACTGCATTCCCGTCTTTATCCATATCAATGCTAAATACGGGGCAACTTCCAAAACAAGCGCTGGTGCGAAATTCAATCGAATCGGTAGCATACTCAGATGGATGTGAATTTCGCTCTATAAATCCGCCATATTTATAAATCAAAGTGTCAATTTCAGGAACAGACTTAAAGCTACGGTTGTTTTTTACCTGTACCGGTTTCTGAACTTTCTGGTAATATAAAAGCAATTGCTGATCGTGTAATTTTAATGTTTTTGCCAGTTCGCATTTTTCGTAAATGTTATAAGACAGAGTCAAAAATTTAAAAGTACCATCGCCATTATCAATCACAGAATAAACGCCGTAATCATACCAATACAACAACACCAATAAATCTGTTCTGCCATCACCATTGAAATCTGCTTTTTCCCAGTTTTGTATTTGCCATTGTGTGGCGATACCATCACAATCCAGGTCTTTACGGACTGTTTCAGTACTGTGCAGTTCTATTTGTTTGTATTTATCTGACCTGAAATCGGAATTAATGCTTTTAAGAAAAGCTACAACATCATCATCTGTCTTCAGGCTGTCTATCCTGTTGGCATAGGTATCAACAGTCATTGATAGAAAAAAGAAAGCAGCAAGAACCGTTTTCAACAAATATTGCATAAGCAGTTTTTGATTTTTTAAATGACTTTGACTCCGGCAGCTTTATTAGGTATCGGAGTTAACGTATATCCTTCCTTGCGCAATAAATTGATCACACCTTTTTCTCCCGGCAAGTGTCCCGCTCCCACTGCAATGACCAGTGATTTACCCGGCATTAAGGTTTTTAATTTTTTTACCCAATTTCTGTTGCGGTTATAAAGGAGAATATCTGTATAGCGACTCATGCCGATATCGCTTTCTTTAGTAAGTTCTTCCAGTTTATTCAGGTCTTCACTCTTATACGCATCTACCAGTTCATCGAACTCCTTGCTTTCATCAACTCCTTTTTTTACGCTGTCAATATAATTGACCAATTGCATCGCCTGCAATTTATATGGAATGCTGTCCAATATGCCGGCCTGGTACGCCATCGTTTCCAATCCCTTGATCTCTTTGTCATTATTTTTTGCTTCCTGCATAATCAATTCTTCCATTGCAACCGGGGCGCCACAAGGCAAAGTAGATTCTTCGAGGGTCGATGCAGCAAGTATGGGTTTGAACGTTTCGAGCATGGAAAAAGGAAGCAACGATTGTTTTTCTTCAAAATAGTTTTTTACTTTTTCATAATCTTCTTTGCTGAGCAGATCAGAAAGAGTAGTATCGCCATTCATTTTCAACTGGGTGACGACGCCAAGCATTTCAAACAAATTATCCATTTTCACTTCGAGGTACACATCATCGCACTGATGAATAGCCTTTTTTAAACTATCACTTAAAACAGCATCTTCTTCGCACAGCATGTGAATAGTACCGAAGAGATAGGAAGGTTTGGTGAGCCCATTGCCACTGATCCGCCATAACAAAGCTTTGTTTTCATTTGGTGAATTTTTGGCACTTTGAGTATTGCCGGCCCAGGCAAGCAAACTCAAGATCAACGCAGCACTGAATCGTTTCATTTGAATCAATTTTAAGCAATTTACATTCTAAAAATAAATTTTGATTAAATTAAAGGATCACTGCTACAGCCGCTTCTTCTCCATACAACTGGCCTTTAAATTTTAGTGAAGGAGATGGAATGAAATCCCCGATACCCAATTGATTCCATTTTTCATCCACTGCTTTTATTGTTTCATCATCTGCCACAATAATATTTGGCCAGTCCCTGTTGAAAATCATCAAATTCTTTTGTTTTCCTCGTTCCATCCAAACCCATGCAGGCAGAATAGTTACCGGTTACCGGTTGCTGGTTGCCGGTTTCTTGTTCCTTGTCCTTTGTTACTGTTTCTTAAATATGATGTGATCTCTTTTCGGATCAAGATTATTACAGAAACGCCACAAGCGGTTGGCAAATCGTTGGCATCAACAGTATGCTCAACATAAAGAATCATCTTTACTGCCATCAAGTTCTGATAAAGAACAAATCTGTTCATGCAATTCTTTGATATGCCCTTTCCTGTTTTTCTGTACTGAAATAATGAGACAAGGAATTTCTTTTTTCAATAAGAGAATCATTGACGGCTTTTATTTCTTGAAAATTAATTTAGTAATGCTTCACTTACTCCTGACTCCCGACTCCTGACTCCTGAATCATAATCTCTCATCCATCTCTTCTTCAAACTTCTTTGTTCCATCAATACACATCTTTCCACCAAAACCCAATTTACTGCAACTATGATCCAACACATCCATCGGCCCTTGAGAAAAATAAATATCAGTTGCTGGATTCAGATTTTTGAAAACATACTTTGCCACAGCTTCATAATCCTGAATCTTGAATGTCTTCGAATCCTGACTGATGAACCAAAATTTTATTGAACATCATTTGCCCGGCTCCCCACATCGCATTCATTACTTTTTGTCCCTGCCCTGCATAATCCTTTTTTAATTTTTGCAATAACAAGATTATGAAACACTCCTTCCACCGGCATATCCATATCCACGATCTCGGGAACCATTGTCATTTTGATCGGCGCTAAAAAAATTCTTTCTGTTGCTTTTCCCAGCCAGGCATCTTCCTGCGGCGGAATACCAACAATTGTGGCAGGATAAACTGCATTTTTTTTATGAGTAATAGCAGTGATATGAAAACGCGGATACCAATCCGGCAATGAATAATAACCGGTATGATCACCAAATGGTCCTTCCCAGATCAATTCATCATTGGGATCAACATAACCTTCAATAATAAAATCTGCATCAGCAGGTACTTCAACATCAGGTTGTGAAATACATTTTACCAATTCCACTTTTTTCTTTCTTAGAAAACCGGCCAGCATATATTCATCTACATTCTCAGGCAACGGTGCAGTGGCTGAATAAGCATACACCGGATCGCCACCCAGTGCAACCGCAATAGGCATTCGTTTATTCAGTTTTTTATATTCATTAAAATGTTTGGCGATAACTTTATGTTTATGCCAATGCATTCCGGTAAGAGTCGGCCCAAATACCTGCATCCGGTACATGCCTACATTTCGTTGACCGGTATTCGGATCTTTGGTATGAATAACAGGTAATGTAACAAATGGTCCTCCATCTTTTGGCCAGCAGGTGATCACAGGAAGTTTGGTGATGTCCGGATCTTGCATAATTATTTCCTGGCATTCTCCTTTTCCGCTTTTTACTTTTGGCATCCAGGAGCAAACTGGCCAAGTTTTGGAAGCAGTTTTAATTTATCCAGTATTCCTTCTTTCGGTGCTGATAATAATTTAAACAGGTTCTTCTATTTCTTTTGCCACATCATCAAGATGACTGCACACCCAAGCGCCATGCACATTCTCTTTTCACTTCCATAAGCATTCATCAAGTACCGGAAATTCATAGCCGGTATTTTCAAACAACAATGCTTTTCCTCCACCGGTTGATTTACTCATGCGGTCTGTGATCTCCGCCATTTCCAATTTGGGATTCACATATGTCTTGATCGCGGATCAGTTCTCCTGCTTTTTCCAATGCATCAATAAATTCCTGCTGATTTTTATAAGCCATTGAAAGAAAATATCTGCAAAGGTAACCTACTATTCATGAATGGATCAGATCAGCGAAGTAAAAAAACTCTTTCTGATTAAGAAACAGTTTCGTTGTTTGAAAAACATTTTTTACATGGGATTTGCGGGACATCCCATCCTGCCTTTTCTTTTGCTGCCAAAACCAGAAGACTTTCTGGTATCGCCACCTAATAGGTATGTAAGATGAATACCTCCTATATAATACCAATCGAGTTTTTTATTATTTCCCCGCTGTTGATTTTTGGCGGGATAAACCGGGTTGCCATTTGGTAATTCGTCGCTACGGTAGGACATCTGTACTGCCACTCCTCCTTTTGCATTAAAAAGATCTGTTTGATCAATATACGATTTGCTCACATCATCCAGGTAGTCGGTAAATAGTTTTCTCATGCCCAATTCTATCCCGATGCGAAGATTATCATTGATCACAAACTTCAAACCGCCTCCGAAAGGAATGGCCAGTTGTGTCAGTGAATAAGGTGTTCGGTCAGGATAACCGTTGATTCCCTCTCCTTCTGTGCTCAATGGTTTCAGGTAAATTTTATTTCCCGCCACATCATAAGCAAAGGGATCAAAATGGTAGACAGCAAGCCCGGCAAAAAAATAGGGAGAATAGCGCTGATCATTGAGGTTAAAAACATAATATTCTCCCAAAAAATTGAATTCTGTAATGGAACTCTGGAAACTCAGATTCCGGAACTGCTGTGCTGTATTATTGCTGAGCGAATCGGCACCGGCAACAGCAGCAAATGTAATTCCGCCGCGGAGAACTATCTGATCGGTTAATTGATAATTAAGAGTAAAGCCAAAAGCTCCTTTTGTTTCTTTATGACCCGGGAAAGTCTTACTAACAATATCGCCACTATATGCAGAGGCTCCCCCGAAAAGACCTATCTGAACTCGTTGTGCAAAAACAGGGCTTCGAAACATCGAGATTCCGACCACGCACCACAAAAATTTCATGGATTTTGATTTTCGGATATACTACAAATTTAATACAGTCAAAGACTAATTTCTTTAATATTGGCACAAATAAGCGGATATGTTCATAAATAATAGAAAATCTATGTTCTATAAAATAATATCCGTCCATCATTTATTTTTTTATTCTTACATCGATTTAATTATTTTTAAAAATTCAAATATGATCTTATGCTGAATAAATTTTATCTCTTACTTCTCGTTGTTTGCTTTACAGCCATCTCCTGCAAACAGAATAAAACTGAAACTGCTAAAGAGGATATTCTTATTGAAGACATGGATACGACTGTGAGTCCTGCCACTGATTTCTTTCAATATGCGAACGGAGGTTGGTTGAAGAAAAATCCGATACCTGCTGATTACAGCAGTTGGGGCATTGGCAATTTAGTCGATGAAGAAAACGCAAGACGTTTTAAAGAGATCAACGAAAAAGCAGTAGCAGCTAATGCAGCCAAAGGAACTTCAGATCAAAAAATCGGGGATTTTTGGAAAACAGCAATGGACAGCACTAAAGCTGATGCATTAGAACTTAAACCGCTTCAACCCTGGTTTGATAAAATAAATTCAATTACCGATATAAAATCACTGGTGAACACAGTAGCAGAACTTAAAAAGATCGGTTCCTCTACTTTGTTTTCCGATTTTGTAAACCAGGATAGTAAAAACAGCGATGTAATGATTTATACGCTTTGGCAAGGCGGCATTGGTTTACCGGAACGGGAATATTATTTCAGGGGCGATTCTGCGACAGCTAATATCAGGAATGAATATGTAAAATATATTTCAAAAACACTGACCATGTCCGGTGAAGATAGCAGTAAGTCGAAGAGCGATGCTAAAGATATTATGGCGTTAGAAACAAAATTGGCAAAAGCATCAAGGACATTAAATGATCTTCGGGATGATTATAAGAATTACAACAAAGTTGCAATAACCAGTCTGCCAAAACTGTCCACATCAATTGACTGGACGTCTTATCTCAGCAATATCGGGGTAAAAAGTATTGATTCAGTTATTGTAGGCCAACCCGAATTTTTCAAAGCGCTGGATAATGTTTTGAAGACTACACCTATTCCTGTCTGGAAGAGTTATTTGAAGTTTAACCTGATCAGTGATTTTTCCACGGAATTATCTGATGCTTATATCCAGTCTGCTTTTGATTTCGGAAGATTATTCAGCGGCGCTAAACAAAGAAGACCTCGCTGGAAAATAGTGATCGGACAGGAGAATGGATTGATGGGACAAATTTTAGGACAACTGTATGTAAAAGATTATGTAAGTGAAAAAGATAAGCAACGCTATGAGGTAATGACCGAAGCCATTCGTGATGCACTAAAAGATCATATCAGCAAGCTGACATGGATGAGCGACAGTACTAAACAAAAAGCTTATGATAAACTGGCTACCATCAAAAAGAAAGTTGGCTACCCGGATAAGTGGAAAGATTATTCAGCATTGGAGATCGGGACAGATAGCTATGTGCAAAATGTAATCAATGCGAATGAATGGTGGCATAACTATCAATATAATAAATTGGGAAAGCCGGTTGACAGAGATGAATGGGATATGAATCCGCAAACCTACAATGCATATTATAATCCATCCAATAACGACATTACTTTACCTGCCGCTCAATTTATCATTCCCGGTTTTAGAGATGAAGAATTGGATGATGCTATCGTATATGGCTATGGCGCTGCTTCCACCATCGGTCATGAGATCACCCACGGTTTTGATGACCAGGGAAGAAAATTTGATGCAAAAGGGAATCTGAAAAGATGGTGGACCAAAGATGATTCAGTCTGAATTTACCAAACGAGCACAACTGATCATAAAACAATTCGATGAATTTGAGCCGGTGAAAGGATATCATATTAATGGAGAGGCTACGCAAGGTGAAAACATTGCAGATCTCGGCGGCATTGTTGTTAGGTATTGATGCTTTCAAAAAAACAGAACAATATAAAAAAGGTGAAAAAATTGCCGGACTTACTCCGATGCAACGTTTTTTTCTTGGCTATGCATTAGGATGGCTCTGGCAACCGTGAAGAATTATTAGAAGACAACTTTTAACTGATGTGCATTCTCCGGCAAAGTATAGAGTGAACGGGCCTTTTATGGATGTAGATGAATTCTATGAAGCATTTAATATAAAACCCGGAGATACGATGTACCGGGCGGATAGTTTGAGAGTGAAAATCTGGTAAACACGAATGACAATGAAGTAAACTAATATGAAAAGTGCCAGGATTCATCCGGCATCTTCAATTATTTTGAAATAATCCTGTATAATCAATTCCCAAACCCGGTTTATCGGAATAAATGATTTTTCCAAAATCATATTGAATTCCGGTAGCCACATCTTCTTCCAGTAATAAAGGGCCATCCATATCAACATAATCAATAAAAGGAAGTAAATGAGCAATAGCAGCAGAACCGACCGTTGATTCATTCATACAGCCGATCATTACTTTCATATCCAGTTCCCTTGCTCTTTTTATCATTCGTAGTGCCGGAGTAATGCCGCTGCATTTGGTCAGTTTGATATTGATACCATGAAAATGATCTTTGCATTTTTCCACATCCTTTTCAAATACACAAGCTTCATCTGCAATCAATGGTAATGAAGATTCTTTAAACAATATTTTCATTCCTTCCCAATTATCTTTTGCCAACGGTTGTTCCACAAATTCCACTCCCAGTTCTTTTAATTGAGGAATTAGTTTCAAAGCCGTTTCAACATCCCAGGCAGCATTGGCATCTACTCTTAATATTGCATCTGTATTTTCTCTCAATGCTTTTACAATGGCAATATCATCTGCCGTTCCCACTTTTATTTTATAGATCGGCCAGGGTTTTTCTTTCAGCTTGGCTACCATCTTTTCAATGCTATCAATACCGATGGTATAATCAGTCATTGGATTTTTGGAAATATCACCATTCCAGAGTTCATAAAGTTTTTTGTTTTTCATTTTGCCATACATATCCCAGGCAGCTATATCCAGTGCACAAACCAAAAAAGGATTCTGCGGAAATAAATGATGCAGGTAATGCCAGTAACGTTCAGGTTCGGTGAAAGCAAATTTTTCAACAAATCGTTTTCTTTGCTTTCCAGGTCTTCGATCATTTTTTCAACAGGAATATTATAATAAGCAATAGCCGGTGCTTCACCATAACCTTTGATTCCGAAATGTTCCAGTTCAACAATTAATGTTGGCTGATGTGTTTTTGTTCCTTTGGAAATAGTGAAAGGATGACGGAATTTAAGATTATATGGCCAGTAATTTACTTTCATGATGCAAATATGAACGTTGTAATAATCAGAGACAAACTTATTCAGAAAATTTAGAATCACTCTATCTTCCGCTATGCATCTACATATCCCTTAATTCTTTATTGAATTCTTTTGCTTTGATAAGATCTTCAAGATGATATGCATCCGGTATTGCCAGTAATGTTTTGCAATTGGCAGGATTATTGATTCTTTCTTCATGTGGATTTTCACGGCGAAGCGTTTCACTCATTCCCAAAATATCCTGCAACTGAAAAATACTCCACATGGCCGGTGAATATAAATGCTGCAAAACAATAGCCCGGTTGATCCATGATTCACAAAAATAAGGTGCATCGCCCCATTGTCCCAAGCACATGATTATAAAAATCGCTGTGTTTTTTCCCGGTTCTCTTCCCACCAGCCACGGATAGTACTCATATCATGTGTAGAAGGAGTAATAACAGATAGATAAGGTGCATCATTGGGATGAAAAAATTCTTTTTTGATATCTTTTGGCATCCGTTGTATTTCCAGGCTGAGAATACCTAATTGTTTCATTACATCCGGTACACAATGAGGTACCATTCCAAGATCTTCACCACAGACCAGCATATTGGTTGCACCTTTCAATTGCGGAAGTTTGTGCATAGCTTCTTTTTTCCAAAAATCATCCTGGCGGCGGTAGAAATAATTAATATAAAGATCTCCTTTAATTTTTCCTGTACAAGCGGAATCAGGTATTTGAAAGAAAGATGTTTTTTCCATAGAAATACGAAAATGAAACTCCTGTCCCTGCGAACCTTCTTCTTCAAATAAGATCACATTGGAAATAAGATCAAATAATCCCTGTTTTAATTTTTCATTTTCTTCAGATTCCTCTCAACTGACTGCAAAAAAGTTTTCTACCTGTCGTTGTGTTGCAAATTCCGGTAGTAAGATCATACCCCCGAATAATTATTTGGTAACAAGATATTCTGATCTCACTGTTTCAGCACAGTTCTCCAAAAATTTCACCAATACTGCATCAGTAATAAATGGTTTGCAATAACGCTGATCATCGAACCAGATACCATTTTCTCCAAATTCAACAATATGAACAGGAATAGCAGGAACAAAATGTCCCATGATTCCTTGCACTGCATGGATCGGAATATTCCAGATGCGGAAAAAACCAAGAATATGATCGATACGGAATGCATCGAAATAATTACTCATTTGCTCAAAACGTTGTTTCCACCAGGCAAATCCATCTTCCTGCATTCGTTTCCAGTTGTAAGTAGGAAATCCCCAGTTCTGTCCTTTTGCAGTAAAATCATCCGGCGGAGCACCAGCCTGTCCGCTCCATATTAAATAATTCCGGAGCAATCCATGCATCACAACTGTAGCTATATGCCAATAGGCATATCTCCTTTTAGATCAATCCTTTTTTATGGGCATAATCTGCAGCTTCTTTTAACTGCAATGCAAATGATATTGAACAAAATAGTAAAAAGAAATATCTGCACTGGAGGATGATTGAGGAGAATACAATTTTTCAATTTCTTCTTTATTATAATCACTGTGGTTTTCCATTTTCAAAAGATGAAGTCCATATTTATCCCTGAAAAAACAAAAAGCGGCATATGGAAGCAGCCAATGTTTATTATTATCAAAAAATTCTTTGTATTCTTCGATTCAAGCATCTCCTCTCCCATTACTTCATATAATTCTTTCAGCACGGCTAATTTGAACTTCATTACCTCCTCATAATCCATTTCAGCCAGTTTATTGAGTTGCTTCTGTTCTTTTTTAAGGTTCTGAATTTTTGAAGCATATTTTTCCCGGCCAGCTCAAAAAGATTGATATAGAACGGGTGCAATGCAAATGCAGAAATAGCCGCATAAGGATAAGAATCGGAAATAGTATGTGTAGCAATAGTATCATTGACCGGTAGTATCTGAATCAATTTCAAACCTGCTTTACTGCCCAATCAACCAGCAATTTAATATCAGTAAATTCACCCACGCCAAAACTGTTCTTGCTGCGAAGACTAAATACAGGTATGGCCACTCCTGCTCCTTTCCAGGTATTATTTGGTAAATGAACAAAACCATCATGAAGGATATTGATTTTTTTCTTTGATGCATCACCGTATAACAAACGGTTATTGCCTGATTCATACGCAACAAATTCTTTTTGCTTTAGTCATATACACCATATTTATAAGCCACCGGAAAACTATCTTCAGACAGATCCAGTTTGGCTTCGTACCAATCGTCTTTTTTTGAAAGCAACAAAGGCTTTTCGGTTGACCAGTTTCCCAGCGTATTGCAACTCCCAATGATACAAGCCGATTCATTTTTTTTCAGAAGCGGGGCTTTTACCCTGAAGAGATACGTGAAATTTTTTTTGTCTTCTTTTGGTTTGGGTGCAGCGGTTTTATTCCCGAGTAAAACATTTTTAAAAGGTGCGGTGAAAAAAACATTCTCGTATTCACCCGCATGATTCCAGGTATCAGTGAGCTGTACTTCGCTGACATCTTTTTTAATAACATTGATTAACCGGTCATTGCCCCACTCCCAGATCAGTTCTCCATCCTTATTTTTTAAAAAGTATTTATAGATTACCGGTTCGGTAATGTTTTTCCTTTTTATGTTCAGGGTGCATTGCCAGAATTCTTCATTCAAATATTCCATCGGCAAAGCCATTTTCTCATCACCATTTCCTAACTCATCAAGGTTTCCGCTGATCCATAGACTCTGGCCAAACCCGGTATGGAATTTTAAGTAAAATTGGAGCTTCATATCACTTTTTCGTCATCTTTTTGTCAGATCAAATATAATGTGTTCTTAAGACACTTTACTGATTTAAGCTGGAAAAGTCTTTGCACAATATTTTACAGTTACTTATCCTGCTTATTTAATCAAAGAAAGCAGCTAATAAGTTGAAAACTAATTTTTTCTTTTACAACTACCGCATTATTTTTGCCAAAAATTTCTGCGATGGAACAAAAAAAGAAGTATAAAGGACTTTACTGGCTTTTATTCATTATTTCGGCGGCAGGTCTTGCCTTCGCCATTTATAACCATTGGCCCTGGCTCACATTTATTTTACCTTTTTTAGCTACTTCTCTTGTAAAAGCTATGGATATTGTTTAAAAGAAATTGCCTTATTCTATTCCGGTGTTTAGAAAATTATGCTGACTGACCCGACGATTTCAATATAAAATGACTTAAATCTAAAATTTCCGGACTTTTAAAAAAAAACTGCTATGAAAAAAAATGTTCTCATTCTTGTTGCTCTGTTGATGCTGGGTGTTTTTATTTCCGAAAATTCCCAGGCTTCTATCGTGATACCTTCTAATAGCTCGGTGATCTTACCTGGCAAACCCGATCCGGCAACATTGAAATCCGCTATCAGGGAATTCAAAAATCTTTCTAAAAATGAAAGGAAAGATCGTATTAAAGAAGTAAAGGCCCTGATCAAACATTACAAGGCTGAAAAAAAAGCCGGTCATGATGCCAGTGACAACACGGTTTTACTTTGTTATCCTTGCAATACTACTTCCGCCTTTAGCTGTTTACCTGTATGAAGGTGAGGTCAACAATAGGTTCTGGATCAGCGTACTTCTTACATTGTTATTCTGGCTGCCGGGCATTATATATGCCCTCGTAGTAATATTAGGAGGCGATAAATAATTACTCACAAAGAGAAAAACCGGGATGAGTGGTCATTCCGGTTTTTTATTTCTCCCTACCTTTAAGGGTCATCCTATTTTTGACCATAAACTTCATTATATGAAAGCAAGATTTGTATTAGTTGTTGTACTTCTTTCAACAACTTTTTTTTCTTTTAGTCAGCAAAACAGCAACCTGGTTTTTTCTCCTGCACAACCCAAACCCGGAGACAAGATCCATTTTGAATATTCAACAAAGGGAACTGTTTTAGGAAATGAAAATTTTTTTGATGCCATTGCCTATATCAGCGATGGTTCAGTAAGAGCACAGGAAGCCTGGCTGAAAGCCGACGGCGATAAATGGTCAGGAGATATTATGACCAATGACAGCACCAAAGCCGTCTTTATTGTTTTCAAAAAAGATGAACTCATCGATAACAATAAAGAGCAGGGCTATTCATTGATGTTGTACGCAAATGGCGAACCTGTGAAAGGCGCCTATATCGCAGTAGCAGATTTCAATAATACCTATGGTTCTTTCCTGATGCAGCTCAAGAGCTGATCCCAATCAATCACTGGAACTTTATAACAAGGAATTCGAGCCGTAACCCAGACCTAAAATCAAAATATCTTCTTTCCTACGCCGGTCTGCAGGTGCGTATTGATAAAAACTCTGCCAAAGAAAAAGTAAAACCTTTGATCGATGAGTTAGCATCAAAAGAAAATAAAACAGAACCCGATTATCAAACCCTGATGTATACCTACCAAAGATTGGGTGACAAACAAACTTCTGATAAATTAAAAGCTGAGGCTATTAAAAAATTTCCGAAAGGAAGCCTGGCAAAATCAGATCAACTCAATGCTTTTTACAATGAGTCTGATCTTAAAAAGAAACAGGTTTTGATGAATACTTTTTTGAAAAATTATCCTCCAAAAAATGACAATGATAAAAGAACGGTAAACAGCCTATACAGTGCAATGGCTTCCGCTGCGGCTGCTAAGAAAAACTGGGCGCTGTATAAGCAATACAGTTCCCATATCACTGACAAGGATATGCTGGCAAGTTCTTATAACAACCTGGCCTGGACACTTTCCGGAGAAAGCCTGGATAGCAAAACCAGCACCAGCAATCTGCAAATGGCAAAAGATCTTTCCTCCAAAGCACTGTCTTACCTGAAGGTTTCTATGGTGCATCCGAAAAATAAACCTACTTACTATACCGATAAAGAATATAAAAAGAACCTGGATTATACTAATGGAATGTACAGCGATACTCATGCTCTCATTTTATGGAAGCTGGGACAAAAGAATGAAGCTTATAAAACCCAGGAAACAGCCGTGAAAGAGTATGAACCTAGGCGATGCAGAAGCAAATGAAAGATATATTGTATATAAAGAAGAAGTCAAAGGCGTTAGTGCGGTAAAAGATGAAATAGAGGGATATGTGAAAGAAGGCAAATCTTCTCCTAAAATGAAAGAGATACTGAAGAAAGCATATCTCGCCAGCGGACATACTGATGCAGAATATGCAAGCTATCTCGATAATCTGATGAAAGAATACCGTGAAAAATTGAAAGAAGAGGTGATAAAAAAGATGATCAGTGAAGCAGCTCCGAAATTTGCATTGAAAGATATTTCCGGCAATACTGTTTCATTGGATGACCTGAAAGGAAAAGTGGTGGTGGTGGATTTCTGGGCTACATGGTGCGGACCCTGCAAAGCCTCCTTCCCTGCTATGCAACAGGCATTGAACCTTTATAAGGATGACCCTGATGTAAAATTTGTTTTTGTAGATAGCTGGGAAAGTAAGAAGCCGGATGAAATGCAGAAGAATGCCGATGAATTCATTCAAAAGAATAAATACACATTCAATGTACTGCTGGATACTGATGATAAAGTGATCGGCAGCTATGCAGTAGAAGGTATTCCTACAAAATTTGTAATTGATCCTTCCAGTAATATCCGTTTCAAAGAGATCGGTTATGATGGCAGCGCTGATAAACTGGTGGATGAACTTTCTGCAATGATCAATGTATTGAAAACAGGTGCTGCTAACGGAACTCAAAAAGCATTCTGATATTTCAGTAAACTGGAAATACAGAGATCTTGATTTGCGATCCGGCAATCCCCTCCCGGTAACATATAGAGAATTGCTGTGTTGAGTAATTACGAATGACCTATATTGTCATTGGTTTTGCTGATCCTGTCTTACTTCTTTTACAATTCAGCTATGAAACATCGGAATGATATCTTCTTTGTTATTGCCGTTATGGTAATTGCCATCTCCTGCAAAAAATACGGTAACAGCAGTCCCATGTTTACCAATACCGATTACCTGACCCAAGAAACCTGGAAGATCAGTAAGTATGAACAGAAAATGAATTCAACTGGTACTTATGTGGACCAGTTTCCATCAGAACCTGCATGTACACAGGATGACATCTATCAGTTTAGCACCAATTTTCAGTACCAGTTGAGTGAAGGTGCTACAAAATGTAACCCCTCTGATCCAGACGTGATCCATATCGGCACCTGGGGATTTCTTCAAAATGAAACACAACTCCGGGCAGATAATGTATATTGTAATATCCTCAAACTGGATGCTGCAAACATGATTCTTATGGACAGTATGTATTTGGCTCCTGACACTATTTTTGAAAGGATTACTATGGTTCATTGATGCTAAAAGCTTCCGGGCAGATAACAAATCAATAAATCGAAATTATGCAGAAAACGATGCGTCCTATTTGAACTTTTACTATCTTCGATAATCATCTTTCGGTTTCTTACCCCGTGCATTCTTTCCCTCTGTGCCTTATTAAACCCGGCATTTAAAATTTTAAACCAAAAACAACGATTATGAAAAAAATCTTTCTTTTCGCTTCTATTGCTTTGCTTGCAGCCTGTAATTCCAAAAACAATGAGCCTGCAAAATCAGGATCTGATTCAACCGGCACGACTATGCAAATGAAGGACATTATGTCTCCTTACCCGGTTGTCTATTCATCCAAATTTGCTATGGACGATCCCAAAAATGCAGAAACACTATTAAATCTCTGGAAAGTTTGGGATGCGGGTGATCTCTCAAAAGCTAAAGATATGTTTGCAGATTCAGTTGTAATGTACTTAGCCGATGGCTCCATGATGAACGGAAAAAGCGACAGCATTCTGGCAGCAACCCAGACTTATAGAAATTCACTCGGAACAAGCACAAGCAGCGTAGATGCAATTATGGCCGTAAAGAGTACGGATAAAAATGAACATTGGGCTTTGATCTGGGGAACGGAAAGAGACAGCAACAAAGGAAAAGTAGATTCTTTCCGTCTGCAGGAAACCTGGAGATTCAATAACGATGGTAAAGCTGACATGATGTTTCAATACAGGGCCGCCGCCGCTCCTCCTAAAATGATGAAAAAATAAATTCGCAGTAGAATAAAGGCTCCCGATAGTGGGAGCTTTTTTTATTTTAGCAAAATACCGGCGGAGGTTTATCTGCTAAAAGCGGATGCAAAATCAACTGCCGGAATAAGAACGAACACTATCTTTGTCAAAATTAAAGTATGAACCTTTTTGTCGCCGGTCTTCCTTACGACCTTGATGATGCAGAGCTCGAAGAAATTTTTGAAAAATTCGGGAAAATTATTTCTGCCAAAGTTTCTATTGACCGGGAGACCGGTAAAAGCAGGGGTTTTGGTTTTGTGGAAATGGCAAATGAGTCAGAAGCCAGAGAAGCTATTGAACATCTCGATGGTATTTCACTCGGGAAAAAACCGCTAGTAGTAAAAGCTGCAGAAGATAGACCCAAAGGCGGTGGTGGTTACAAAAAGCCCGGGTTTGGTAATGACCGCAGAAGGTATTAATGAGAAAGGTGGCGAGGACGCTAACCTCAGAAGTTAAGAATACTTCGTTGGGGTTAGTGAGATACGGAAACGATTAAAAAAACAAGAGCCGGCAAAAGCCGGCTCTATTCATAAAAGATAAGATTAGCCCTTGAATCGCTGACTTGCCGATACCGAATTCCGGCGGATATTCCACATATCCACTGCACCGAATTGCTTCGGCTTGTCCGGCATCTCGAAGTCAGTAGCAATAGTTTCTTTTACTTCGTTTACCAGGTCTTTTAATACTTCTGGTTCTATTTGCGCCATAGATGGCATAACATTTCCATTCATCATATATTTCCTGTTTAATTTTTACAATAAAATGCTTGAGCGAGGGAGGATAGACACCTAGGTATCGTTAGAAAACTATGGAGATCCAATCACCTGTTTGTACGAATTAATTCTACAATGCTCAATTGTGGATGCAAAGGTAAGATAATTGGCTCAAAGCATCAAGTGAATTATGTGAAAGAAAAATAAAAATCATAGTGTAAGTTATACAGAAATAAGAATAGTAATATCTGAATAATTAAATGCAAATTTTAATTTGCGTGACCTGGTTTAAATCCCTCTGCTTATGAAATTTTTCCGGGAACAGGCGGTATCAACTATGCAAACTCCGGAAAAATGTTTGCGAGGTTATGACAGCAGTAAAAAAATAAATACCTTTCTATAAAGAAACTATCTATGAATTTTCATTCAATACCAACACTGCTTTGCCTTTTACTTTTTTTTGATGTTTCATTTTCGCAGACTACCGAAAAGATCGACTCTACAAAAAAAGATGCAGCTATTATTGATAAAGTTGAAATAGAAGCTTCTTTTCCGGGAGGTGATGCTGGCTGGAAACAATACCTTCAGGAAAATATGTCTGGATTCAATCCGGCAGACAATGGCGCTCCTATTGGTTATTATACGGTGATAGCACAGTTTATTGTAGATAAAGATGGAAACGTGACAGAAGTGAAAGCATTGACCAAAGAAGGTTATGGCATGGAGCAGGAAGTCGTAAGGATCATATTAAAATCCGGAAAATGGGAACCTGCTGTTCAGGACGGGCGACCTGTCAAGGCTTACAGGAAACAACCTGTGTCTTTTGTAGTTCAGGAAGAAGGAATAGAATTTAGCTCTGCAAAACCTTATATACTTTATGCCGGCACTACTAACGAAATAACCATTCATGTGTACAAGGTGAAAGATGAAAACTTAATGGCCACAATTACCAAGGGAAGCATTGTGCCCATGGGTGATGGAAAATTTAAAGTAAGAGTTTCTGTAGCGGGACAAAGAGTTGTGATCTCTGTTTATAATGCAAAGAAGAATGACAAACTGATCAGTGCCGCCAGCTTTACAGTGGTACCGCCTGATGATCCAGTGGAAAAAAAATAAAAGCATCTTGCCACGCTGAAAGATCAAGCGTCTCAGACTCTTCCTTCGTTGGAGTAACAAGATGCGAAGACACGGAAGCGACTAAAATTTTAGAAGAAAAAGCTATTGTATAGCTTTAATTGATGTATTGGCTACTATTTATTTAACTGTTTTCAAAAATGAAAAAGATCCAATTACTTTTCTTCGTCATTGCTTTAAATGTTTTGACAACGCAAACATTCTGTCAAAGCCCTAAAGTGATAAAGCATGAGAATGTAATATATGGCATGATCTCCGGCATGGCGTTATTGATGGACATTTATCAACCGGAGAATAGTAATCATTTGGGGATCGTATATATTGTTGGGAGTGGTTTTGGAGCTCCTGATCCTTATCAAAAAGTATATAACCAGGTTCCTTTAAAAGATGATTACTTCCTTGACTCTGCCTATAGCGGAAAGTGGATACAAACTTTGATCAATAAAGGCTATACTGTTTTTGTTATTAACCATCGGTTTGCTCCCCGATTTCATTTCCCTGATATATTTTATGATTGCCAGCGGGCAGTTCGTTTTGTAAGATACAATGCGAAAGAATATGGCATTGATGCCAATCATATAGGTGCCATGGGACATTCTTCCGGCGCTAATCTTTCCGCTATGCTCGGTGTTACTGATACAACAATCATCCATCCTGAAAGTCCAATTGACAGTGTGAGTTCAAAAGTTCAGGCGGTGGTTGCCTTAGCTGCTCCCTTTGTCTTATCAGAGATGGACGAGAATTCTGACACCTTACCTTATATGAAATATTATTTGAAAATGGCACTTAATTATATTGGTGAATCTGCCCGAGGTAAAAAACAATGAATTTATTTTATCGGGCAAATATGCAGAAGCCTCTCCTATTACTTATGTAACCAACGATGATGCGCCATTCCTAATTTATTATTCTGAAAATGACCCGATCGTTCCGGCGAGACAGGCTGCAACGATGTGTAAAAAATTAAAGGACGCCGGAGTTCCGTACAAAGAATTCAAAAATCCAAATCAAGGACATAACCCAATACCGGATATGAATGAGGTTGATAACTGGTTTAAGCGATACCTGAAATAAAAAATATTGGCGGGACGCCAACATCAACAAAGAGAAGGCTCTACAAATTCTACACTTGCTTCGAGAAACCCCGTAAACTGATAAATTGCATTTTTTAATTGATGAATACTATCCCATTCATCATGTCTGACGGTTGCTATTGCTAATTCGTATTTTTTAAAAAGTTCTGAATAATTTGTTTTCCTCTTATATCGTATGAGCTTATAAAATTATGCTTTAAAAAATAATTCCTACTTTTAATCAGCTATTAAATAATTATCCTTAGACGATTTCAGAACCATGACTTCTTTAATTAAATCCTATTGTTTGGGCGTTATCTGTTTAATGTTTTACGGCTGTGATCAGTTGTCCGGTAAAATTGAGAAAAGACAGAAGAACAATTTTTATTTAGTAAATACATCTACCGAAAAAGAATTCAGATTTATCGTTAAAAAAACAACAGTAACCAACGACAAATGGTACCAATATGAAACATCGGCCATTGAACTGTTGCCGGGAGATGAAAAATATTTGGGAGTAGAAGAAATGACAGAGCCTATTGAGTATCCCAACAAAGAAATTTCTGTTTTTAAAACATATACTTTAAAAGAGATTGCCGACATGGGAGATGGTCGGAATAAAGTTGTTTCAAATAAGGTTCAAAAAAATAGAAAATCATCGCCAAATGATGATTTTAGTAAAGCATTTGATAAAGCAGTCAAAGAAGCAAATCCATTTTTACTTAGTCCATGGGAGACTCTTAAGGATACTATTATAAACGGAGAACATTTAAAATGGAGATTCGAAACAGAAACAGCTATAGATTCACTTCATCCTAAACCTCGAATAACACATAAATATATCTACGAAGTAAAAGGGCAACAAGAAATAAAAATTAAGTGATACACTTCTAAAAAAAATTAGGAGAGCTCTATATTACAAGATATAAAGTCGTTTTTTTGGAAATTTATTCCTTCAATCCAAAATATTGTATGCCCTTCAATCGGAATTTCTTTGTTTTTGTTCCATTCTAGGCGTGCTTCACCTACATGTTTGCCTTTCATGCCATCATATAATGCAGTAGCAGCACAATTACCTTTTTTTTCAAAATTGGTGATTTTGAAAAAATTAAATTCTCCTATTTCTACAGTGCTTCCTTTAAGGGGATAACGGGGATTGGCTTCAGTCAACAATATATTCAATACCATAAACAAATTTTAATTATCTAAACTATTTGAGCCCTTAGTCAATTTTCTTATTTTACCTCCTCATACGGCACATCGGTTACATTCTCTCCACTCGCTCCATTTCCTTGCCCACTTGTACCTTGTTCACTTGCGCCAGCTCCTTGCTGTTGCTGCTCTGCTCCGGCTGTTTGGCCGCCCTGTTGTTGTTGTTGTGAATTATAAATATCCTGGCTGGCTGCTGTCCATGCTGCATTCAATTCAGCCATTGCTGTATCAATAGCTGCTAATATCCTGTTTCTTATGCGCTTCTTTCAATTGCTCAACTGCATTTTCAATAGCTGTTCTTTTATCCGCAGGTATTTTTTCACCATATTCCTTCAATTGTTTTTCTGTCTGGAATACCAGGCTATCAGCCTTATTCAGTTTTTCCACTTTTTCTCTTTCAGCTTTATCGGTTGCTTCATTGGCTTTTGCTTCGGCTCTTCATTTTTTCCACTTCTTCTTTGCTTAAGCCGCTGCCTGCTTCAATATGTATCTTTTGTTCTTTACCGGTGCCTTTATCTTTTGCCGTTACATGCAAAATACCATTGGCATCAATATCAAATATCACTTCAATCTGCGGTACACCTCTTGGTGCAGGTGGAATACCATCCAGATTAAATATACCAAGGCTCTTATTGTCTTTCGCCATCGGACGTTCACCCTGCAATACATGTATCTGTACACCGGGCTGGTTATCGCTGGCGGTAGAGAATGTTTCTGATTTCTTTGTTGGGATGGTTGTATTGCTTGGTATCAATGTTGTCATTACACCACCCATTGTTTCAATACCGAGAGAAAGCGGAGTAACATCAAGCAACAATACATCTTTCACTTCACCGGTCAATACAGCACCCTGTATAGCTGCACCAACGGCAACCACTTCATCAGGATTCACACCCTTGTTTGGTTTTTTACCAAAGAATTTTTCTACTATTTCCTGCACTTTCGGAATACGGGTGCTACCACCTACCAATATCACTTCATCAATATCTGAAGGTATTCATGCCTGCATCTTTCAATGCTGCTTCGCAAGGTTTCAAACAACGGTCAAATAATTTATCAGCCAGTTGTTCAAATTTTGCACGGGTTAATTTTTTCACCAGGTGTTTGGGCACTCCATCAACCGCCGTGATATAAGGAAGATTGATTTCTGTTTCACTGGAAGATGACTAATTCCACCTTTGCTTTTTCAGCAGCTTCTTTCAAACGTTGTAAAGCCATCGGATCTTTGCGCAGATCAATCGCTTCATCTTTTTTAAATTCATCAGCCAGCCAATCCATGATCACTTTATCAAAATCATCACCACCAAGGTGAGTATCACCATTGGTTGATTTTACTTCAAACACACCATCGCCTAATTCAAGAACAGAAATATCGAATGTACCACCACCAAGGTCGAACACGGCAATCTTTCTGGTCTTTGTGTTTCTTTATCCAAACCATAAGCCAATGCTGCTGCTGTTGGTTCGTTGATGATACGGCGAACATTCAAACCGGCAATTTCACCGGCTTCTTTGGTTGCCTGGCGTTGTGCATCGTTAAAGTAAGCAGGAACGGTAATAACGGCTTCGGTTACTTCCTGCCCAAGATAATCTTCAGCAGTTTTCTTCATTTTCTGAAGAATCATTGCAGAAATTTCCTGTGGCGTATATAAGTCTGCCATCTATGTCAATACGAACGGTATTATTGTCACCTTTTACCACTTTATAACTCCAGTGGCTGATTTCTTCGGTCACTTCATCAAACTGGCGGCCCATAAAACGCTTTACGATGGCGATGGTGTTTTGCGGATTGGTGATGGCCTGGCGTTTGGCCGGATCACCCACTTTACGTTCGCCATTTTTCAGAAAAGCCACTACAGACGGGGTTGTACGGCGACCTTCGTCATTGGCAATAACCACCGGCTCGTTGCCTTCCATTACGGCAACGCAACTATTGGTGGTTCCTAAGTCAATTCCTATTATCTTTCCCATATTGTTTAATTTTTAAAGTCTGCCTGACGGTAGACAGTTGCTATATAGGTTAACAATGATAGTGCCACCTGGGAAGGTAAATGCAAAAATATGGCAGAATTTTAGCTTTAAAGAAGCGAATGATTTAACCTCGCAAGATTCAATAACGGATCAATTTTGACGCTGGATTCTTAATTTTAAACTATAATTAAATCAATATGGCCAATATCGATTTCCGAAAAACTGAAGATCAAAGAAGGTTTTACTCTTCTTACAATCAATGCACCGGCTCAGATTTTAAAAAAAATGATCGGCTCATTACCTGCCGGTGTAAAAATTTGATATCGCCATATGCGAGACAAAAGATTACAACCAGGTGCATTGGTTTGTGATGAACAAAGCACAGCTGGAAAAAGAAATGAATAAAGTATTGAAACTTGTAAAAGAGAATGTGATTGCTCTGGATCTATTATCCAAAAGGAACTTCAAAAATTCAAACCGACCTCACGAGGGATAAAGGCTGGGATTGATTGATGAAACATGATAAACTCACCTGGATCAGTCTAATTTCATTTGATGATACCTGGTCGGCTTTTGGATGCAAGTTGAAAACAGAAGCAGAAAAAAAGAAAGAAGCCAAACCAAAACCGGAAAGGGAAATTTTTAAATGGGTGAATCCGGAAACCAAAGAAGTGAAATTACCGGATGATCTTGCTGCTGCTTTAAAGAAAAATAAAAAGCAATCTGACTTATTTCAATACACTTTCATTTACCAATAAAAAGGAATACATCGAATGGATCGTGACGGCAAAAAGAGAAGAAACAAGAAAAGAAAGAATTAAAGGAACGATTGAAAGATTGGGCAAGCAATGGAAGAATCCGAGGAATATTTAAGTGAATAGTGAATAGTCGAATTTGCCAATGTCACAAATCACTTTTCACTATTGACTTTTCACTATTCACTAATTTTACTGAAATGAATTTAACCACCGACTTATATCAACGCATAGCTATCGCAAAAATTTATATTGACGAAAATTTTCATGAAGCAATCGACCTGGAATCAGATATCCCAGCAGGCATTTCTTTCTCGTTTTCATTTTCACCGATTGTTCCGGAAAGTGTATCGTCGCACCCCACATCAATACATCACCCGGAAGAGAATTGATAAGGCCAAAGAACTTTTAGCAGAGAACAAACCGGTTATCGGATGTATGCAATGAAGTTGGTTTTGAAAGTATTGGATCATTCAGTTCTTTATTCAAAAAAGAGATCGGCTTCGCTCCCACATACTATCGCAATATAGCCTGGCTGAAAAAACAACAGGCAAAAGAGCAACCAAAAAAATTTATTCCTCATTGTTTTATTGAAAGATATAAGTTGGGTGAATAGTCAATTGGGGTCTTTGAAAGCCAGAATTTCTTTTCACTATTCACTATTGCATATTCACAACAAAAGCAAGATCCAAGAAAGAATTATCTTTCAGCTTCCATAGATTTACATTCTAAAATTTATTTATGATAACTAAAATGTCGCACACTTCGATCTTTGTCTCCGACCAGGATAAAGCTTATGATTTTTATGTAAACAAATTAGGTTTTAAAGTGAACACAGACGTTAAGATGGATAACGGTTTTCGCTGGCTGACACTGAATCCACCCGACCAACCTGACCTTGAAATTATTCTTTTGCCCGTTAATAGTACCAACGGTTTTGCTGAAGATGTAAATAAAGCCTTCCAGTTTTTGTTGGAAAAAGGTGTAATGGGTGCCGGCGTCCTATATACCCCGGATTGCAAGGCTACTTATGAAGAACTAAAAGCAAAAGGTGTTGACATCACAGAACCCAAAGAACAATTCTACGGTATAGAATGTATTGTGAAAGATGGATGCGGTAATTGGTTCAGTATGACACAGCCTAAAGAAGGGATGTGATGTTCGTAATTTTGAATTCATGAAGATAAGAACTGTCCTGGAAAAAGATGCCAAAGAAGTTTCCCGCTTGTCAGGACAACTCGGGTATCCTACCACTATTGACGAAACAATTGAAAACATTAATCGAATCGGTTCGGATAAAAACCAAATTGCTTTTGTTGCCGAGTTGGATGGAATGATTATTGGTTGGATCCAGTTTCAAAAAAGAGTTTTATTGATTGGTTCTCCCTTTGCTGAAATTGTTGGATTGGTTGTGGATGCCGATCATCGCCAAAAAGGTATCGGAAGATTATTGATCCAGGAAGGTATCAAGTGGATAAAGCAGGAAAAGATTCATAAGATCAGGGTGCGCAGTAATATAGTCAGGGATGAAAGTCATGGTTTTTATAAAGCAGTCGGCTTCCGGGAAGTAAAAACCCAAAAAGTTTATGACCGGATGGATGAATGATCACGATTTTACAGAAATTAATTTCTTCACAATTCCTTTTCCTTTCTTTATTTATTTTTATTGTGACAATGAAAAACATGAAAGGAAAAGGACTTGTTTTTTTGGTACTGGTTTTATTTGTATCCGCTTCTTGCTCGCATAAGATCAACCCGGCAAAGCCCAGCCTGTCTGCCTCCGATTTCAAACTCGATTCACTTCCAAATTCTGAAATAAACATCCCGATGCAGATCAACCTGCAACCACTTTATTCCATCGCAGAAAAAAACATTGACACCATTTTTACATCACCGAATTACCCGGATGAATGGGTGCAGGAAGGATGTGCTACCCGATATAAATACACTTTTCGGCGTGGCCCTTTACAGATGAAAGCATCAGGAACTACAGTGAACCTCGGTTTTACAGGTTATTATAAGATCATCGGCTCCTCACGGGCCTGTGTTAATGGAACTGCTATCTCACCATGGACACCGCCCTGCAAATGCGGATTCAGCGAAGGCGAACGAAAAGTGAATATTTCATTTGTCAACAGTTTCAGTTTGCAACCAGATTATAAAATCCGTCTTTCTATCACAAGAATGGAACCGCAACCTTTGAATAAATGCGAGGTTTGTTTTTGGGGACAGGATATCACCAGGCAAGTGATGAACGAATTAAAGAGCGACCTCGATGATGCAAAGAAAAATATGGAAAGCTCTTATGGTGAAGTGGATCTTCGTTCCAGGTTCCAAACGGTTTGGGATCAACTTAACCATGTATATAATATATATGGACTCGGTTGGTTGCAGATCAATCCGCAGCAAATACGGATCAACAATCTTTTTGCAGCCAATGATTCACTGAACCTCTTTTTAGGATTATCAGCAAGGCCCGTAGTCAGCTTTGAAAAACCAACTGAACAAAGTACTGCTGTTCCCAATATCAGTTTCTTCGGTACTCAACCCGGATTTAATGTTTTCCTCGATGCCATTCTTCATTATGATTCGCTTGGCACAATTCTGAATCAACAGATCGATGGACGCCAATTTGATATTGGCAAAGGACCTGTGAAAAAAAATTTCCTGGTTAAATCCTGCAAACTAATAGGCGCAGGAAATAAACGATTGATCATACAGGTGGATTTCGGTGGCTCTGCTGAAGGAACTGCTTATTTCACAGGAGTACCTTCCTATAATCCAATCTCTCATATCATCGAAATAACAGACCTCGATTTTGATGTGAAAACAAAAGATAAATTTTTAAAGACCGCTTCCTGGCTATTCAATAGAAAAATCACAGATGAGATCGGTAGTTATACAAAATTTGATCTAAGCGCTTTTATTGATACCACCCGATCTGTTCTCAACCAACAACTCAACCGGGAATGGATGAAGGGTATTCGCAGTTACGGAAATATTTCTGACATCGATCTTATTGGCATCTATCCCATGAGTCAATTCCTGGTGCTGCGCAGCAATTGCAGTGGATTGTTATCCGTGCAGGTAAATACTGCTAATATTAATTTTTGATATCCTCTGGTCCTGTTTTCTTCCTGAAAGTAAAATGCCGCTGGAAAAGATAACTGAGTAAAACGAGGATTACAATGTCGATCATTTGGGCAATGGTGGGATAAATATGCAGTATCTCTACAGTAATCTTCAATAATATATAGTTCAAAAACAAATTAAAAAGGTAAACCAGGAAATAACGGAATAACTGCACCCTGCCCCGAAGCCCCGAATCGCTGAATACAACATATTTCAATAAAAAGAAACCAAAAGGAAAACTGATGCAGAATGAAACCACAAGAGCCACGGTATATGGAGTAAAAACATAAAAACCGAAATCAAGGTTTTCACCCGCAAATATGAATTTGAAACTAACATAGAAAACAATAAAGCCAAGCGCTGTGTTTGCAGCTCCGCAAACTGCATAACGGAATGTCTGCAGGTTCATCATTCTTTTAAAAGGAGGATAAAAGAAATCAATGATGGGAAGAAGCAAATCCCTTACTGTATGTATATGCCTTCGCATGAAAGAAGCAAAAGTAATAGAAGAAATGTCAAAACCATAATTGCAAAAGAAGAAAAACATTTCATTATTCTTTAGAATACGTTTGTGCCGTTTAGAACTCATAGCTTCGTATTTTCGCAGCCAAATTCAGAGAGGATGACTACTGCAAACCAGATAAAGCCATTTGTAATAAGAGCATTGAAAGGTCTGTATGATAAAGATTTTATCGAATCGGAATTGACCGTAACAACTACGAAACCTGAATTTGAAGGTGATTATACGATTGTTCTTTTTTCATTTGTCAAAGAATTAAAGAAATCACCGGAGCATTTGGGCAAGGAGATCGGGAATTATTTACAGAAGATGAGTCCGGAATTTTTCAAATCGTATAATGTTATCAAAGGTTTTTTAAATCTTACAATCTCAGATAATCACTGGATCATTTTTTTGAATGAAAATTTTTCCAATCAAAAATTTGGATTGAAATCTCCTGTAGGGAACAAAGTGATCGTTGAATACTCCTCTCCCAACACTAATAAGCCGTTGCATCTTGGTCATCTGAGAAATATTTTTTTGGGATGGAGTCTTGCAGAAATTCTGAAAGCAGAAGGAAACGAAGTTGTGAAAACCTGTGTTGTTAATGACCGGGGTATTCATATTTGTAAAAGTATGAGAGCTTGGATGGATTTTGGGAATGGTGAAACCCCTGAAACATCAGGTATGAAAGGAGACCATTTAGTTGGGGAATATTATGTACTTGCTGAAAATGAAATTAGAAATCAATCAGATCAAATTCTTTTAAGAATGTCGAGTAACGACTATTCTGATTTTGAGCTGTGGGAAAGAAATGAAGTTCAAAAAAAGTTCATGAACTATTTAACTTTTGGAGACAAATCAACAAAAGAGGTTAAGGAAGCATTTGGAGAAATCGTTGAGACAGTTCGAAGCAACACTTTCTACATGAGACTTTGTCAGCAAATGCTGCTGGATTGGGAAGCAGGAAAACCTGAAGTGATCGATCTCTGGAAAAAAATGAACGGCTGGGTATATGAAGGTTTTGATATCACCTATAAAAGGATCGGCGCTGACTTTGATAAAATATATTATGAAAGCGAAACTTATCTGCTGGGAAAAAAATTTGTGGAAGATGGATTGAAACAAGGAGTCTTTTTCAAAAAAGAAGATGGAAGTATCTGGATCGATCTGACTGATGAAGGGCTTGATGAAAAATTAGTGCTTCGCAAAGACGGCACTTCCGTTTACATGACCCAGGACCTTGGGCTTGCAGATGAAAAATACGATGACTTTCATTATGACCAGAGTATTTATGTGATCGGTGACGAACAAAACTATCACATGAAAGTGCTGAAGCTGATCATGGAAAAATTAGGCAAGCCTTATGCAGATGGAATATTTCATTTGAGTTATGGTATGGTGGAATTGCCTACGGGCAGAATGAAAAGCCGGGAAGGAACGGTGGTGGATGCTGATGATATCGTTGATGAAATGGTAGCTGTGGCCAAACAAAAAACGGAAGAGTTAGGTAAGGTTAAAGATTTTTCTGCAGTTGAACTCACGGAATTGTATGATATCATTGGTCTTGGCGCTTTAAAGTTCTTCCTATTGAGAGTGGATCCTAAAAAAAGAATGGTCTTCAATCCCGAAGAGTCGATCGACTTTCATGGTTTTACCGGCCCATTTGTTCAATACACACATGCGAGGATCAAATCTATTTTGAGAAAAGAAAAAGTAAACGAAGAAATAAATCAGGGAACACAATCGGCTGATCTTTTTAAGCTGGAAAAACATTTGATCATTTCTTTGGAACAATTTCCTACGATCATTGAACAGGCAGCGGAGGAACATAATCCTTCTGTGATTGCGATCTATGTTTTCAATCTTGCCAAACTGTTCAATACTTTCTATACTGAACATTCTGTAATGAATGCCGAATCCGTTACGAAAAAACAATTGCGGTTACAACTTTGTATGATGACTGCAAATGTAATTGCTGTTGCTACTAAGTTGCTTGGAATAAGAGTGCCGGAGAGAATGTAATAACCGAAATAAAAAAGCAACCACTTTGTGATTGCTTACTTAGTTAAGAGTACATAGAGATATTAATTACAAGCCTGCCATCATTTTCTTCTGACGATATGAGGACAAGCTTGGGTCCATTTCAATAGCTTTATCGCATAACTGAATGCCTTTGTCTTTATCTCCTTTCTTCTGATAACACATGCCGATCATGTACAATGCAGACGCATTGGTTTTATCAAAGCCCAATATTTTATCCCAGTTATCCATAGCTTCCTGGTATTTTCCTTTGTAATAATAAGCCTCTGCTACCATGTTAAGGATGTTAATATCACTGGGGCGTTTTTGAAGAATATCATTCATGATGCTAATGCCATTGTCCAGGTCGCCAACATTGAGATAAGCGATGCCAAGGTTTTCCATATAGTCTGTATCTTTCTTATAACCTTTATCTCCTGCTACAAGAATATATTTAAGAGAATTTTTATCATCATTCATTGCATAATAGATCAAACCCATTTCATAGATCCAGTAATTTTTGGTAGTATCTAATTCAATTGCCTTTTGAAAATATGGAATGGCTTGTTTATAATTCATCATATCTGCATAACTGTGCGCAATCATGTAAGGAACTTCCGCATTTTGCGGATCTTCTTTTGCAGCAAGGTTCAGGTATTTAATAGCATCGCCATAATTATCCTGGTCATAATTGACCTTGGCCATATAATAATATACTTTTTCAGATGGATCCATTTGTTTCAGTTTATTCGCATAAAGGATCACATCATCATTCTGCTTCAGGTGGAATGAAAGGATCATCAGTTCCTTGTAATTCGCTGTAGATTCATCACCAAGAGCAACCAATTTTTTATAAGTCTCTCTTGCCTCGTTATACTTGCGGAGATTTAAGCAGGCAGTTGCATACTCTGTTACAATTTCTTTGTTGCTTCCATCATATGAAATTGCTTTGCTGAAATTTTTATATGATTCCATCCGGCGGCCATTTTGCTTTTCCTGCAATCCTTTTTGCAGAAAGTAAGAAGCGCTGTCTGTTTGGGAAAATGCCAGCGAAGATGCCAGCAAAAATGTTAGGGTAAATAGATTACGTCTCATAGGGTATGGATTTAAAAAAAGGTGTATGATAGGTTATGCTTCAAAAGATAGTTAGTTATCAAGATTTACTAATCAGGTTTTCCAATTCACTATAGCAGGGTCAACCAACATACAGTGAATTTCGAAATATAGAACTAACTATGCTCAGAATCAAGGGGTCATCTGAAATTTTCAACCTCTCTTTTACAAATGCTTCTATTCCATTTGCATAAACGTTTATTACCCTGTTTTATATTGTTTAAAATGCGTAAAAATCTGCGTTTTTAAGTGTTTTTCTGCAAGAAGGATTTGCTTGAAAAATGCCTGTTTTCTTGAATAAAATACTATTTCAAAACAATAGCAGACAATGCGGGTAAATTGAGAGTAATTTTATAAGTCTTCTGTTCTTGATCGATCAACTCAGAGCGAATATCCGGATTAAAAACAGTACCGGTTCCCCAATATTTTTTGGTATCACTATTAAAAATCTCTTTGAAAAAATTTTTACCGGACACTTCAATCTCCCAATCATTTCGCACCACTGGTGTCATATTCAGAATCACCAGCAGATCATCGCTTTTTTCTTTCCTTTTCTTTTATAAACAATCACTGTTTCTGCCCGGTGGTTCAGATCAACCCATTCAAATCCATAAATATTAAACTGGTTTTCATACAAAGCCGGTTCTGATTTGTAATAATTTATTCAGATCAGCCACACAATCTTTCATTAAGCGATGACAATCAAATTGAAACAAATCCCAATCCAATTCTGATTTATAATTCCATTCAGTTGTTTGTCCAAATTCATTTCCCATGAACAATAATTTACCCCCGGGATGTGTCCACATATAGGTATACAGCAAACGCAGGTTGGCAAATTTCTGCCATTCATCACCGGGCATTTTATAGATCATCGGGCTTTTGCCATGCACTACTTCATCATGACTCAGCGGCAGCATAAAATTTTCATCATAGTAATACATCATGCTGAATGAAAATTTATCCTGGTGAAACTGCCGGAACAATGGATCCATTTTAAAATAATCCAGTGTATCATGCATCCATCCCATCATCCATTTCATACCAAAACCCAAGACCATCCTGCCAGGTAGGTCTTGAAACACCCGGCCAGTCGGTTGCTTCTTCCGCAATGGTTTGCACATCCGGAAAATCACGGTAAATAGTTTCATTCAGATCTTTGATAAAAGCAATGGCTTCCAGGTTTCCATTGCCACCAAATTCATTCGGTTCCCATTCCCCTTCTTCTCTTGAATAATTCAATTTGAGCATGGAGGAAACAGCATCCACACGAATACCATCAATATGAAACATATCAAACCAGAAACTGGCACTGCTGATCAGAAATGATTTTACTTCTCCTCTTTTATAATTAAAAATATAACTGTTCCAATCCGGGATGAAATCCTTTACGCATATCTGCATATTCATAGGTATGCGTACCATCAAACATGAACAATCCATGTGCATCATAAGGAAAATGCGAAGGCACCCAATCCAGAATGACACCAATTCCTTCCTGGTGAAAAGCATCAATCAATCGCATCAATCCCTGCGGATCGCCAAACCTTGATGTGGCTGCAAAAAAACCGGTGCACTGATAACCCCAGCTTCCATCAAAGGGATGTTCCATCACCGGCATCAATTCCACATGAGTAAATCCCATTTCTTTTACATAAGGAACTAATCGTTCCCTTATCTGATCATAAGTATTATATCGTCTCTTCATCATTTTTATCGGGACGTTGCCAGCTGGCCAGGTGCACTTCATAAACACTCCATGGTGCATTCAAGTGAATTATGTTTTTTTCTTTTCTTCATCCATTCTTCATCCTTCCATTCATAATACATATCCCAGGTAATGGAAGCCGTTTGTGGTCTTTTCTCCCAAAAATTGGCAAAGGGATCACCTTTATCCATTTCTCTTCCTTTGATAACCAATAATATGATATTTATAAGCTTCGCCTAATTTGAAATGTGGAATAAATCCTTCCCAGATACCGCTTTTATCCCATCGGGGAAACAATTCATATTCATTTTTTTTCCAGTCATTGAAATTACCTGTAACAGAAACTGAAGTGGCATTAGGTGCCCAAACACAGAAATACATTCCCCATGCATCATTTACCTGTATGGAATGTGAACCAAATTTTTTGTAAAGACTGTAATTGGTCCCTTGTTGATAATTTCTAACATCTTCATCCGTCAGTAAAGAATAATTCCAAACCGGTTTTGACTTGTATCCACAAAATTAATCTCCTCGTATTTTTCCGGAGCAGGATCCAGTTCTGCTATTGCATCTGCTGATGTTTTTTTCAGAAATATTCCTCGATTTGTTTATGGATTTTTTTCGTGGTTGTGTCATAGTCATAATTATCTATAAAATCTTTAACGTAAAATTACATGAATGGTAACAGGGTTTTTCGGGATTATGAAGACCTTCGTACCATAGCTCTACCTGTGAAATGGGAACACACCAATCATTAAACCATAACCAACCTCCCTTACCAACATGAAAAAACTGATTGTACTGCTGCTACTGATCTTTTTCAATTTCTTTTGCCTGCTTCGCTCAATCCTCTTCCATTAAAGGTACTGTCACAGATTCAGTTGAAAAAAGAAATCTTGTCAATTCCGTTGTGGCCTTGCTTCAACCGAAATGATTCCATACTGATAAAGTTTACCCGTGCGTGATAAGGATGGTAATTTTAATTTAAATGGTTTAAAAGCAGGTAAATATATTCTGATGATTACTCATCCGTATATGGGAGATTATTTTGATGAAATTGAAGCAAAGGAAAATAATGTTACTGATCTTGGGCAAGTTTACCTGATTCCAAAAAGCAAACTATTGGCCAGGAAGTCATTATCAAGAACGGAGCACCCATCCGGATTAAAGGTGATACAACAGTTTATACCGCTGATAGTTTTAAAGTGAGACCCGGTGCAAATGTGGAAGAATTGCTTCGGCGATTGCCCGGCATACAGGTGGATAAAAATGGACAGATAACAGCTATGGGTGAAAAGGTGACAAAAGTTTTGGTGGATGGAGAAGAATTTTTTGGAAGCGATCCGGGTATTGCTACAAAAAATCTTCGTGCAGATGCAGTAAAAGAAGTGCAGGTATTTGATAAAAAAAGCGACCAGGCAGAATTTACGGGCATTGATGATGGAGTGAAAGACAAAACCATTAACCTGAAGATGAAAAAGATGAAAGGATATTTTGGTAAAGTGGAAGTGGCGGGTGGTTTAAAGAATAAATTTAATAATGATGCCATGATCAACTCTTTTAAAGCGAAGCGAAAATTAGCTGCCTACGGCATTATGAGTAATACGGGACAAACTAATCTTGACTGGCAAGATGCACAAAACTACGGAGGTGGTTCAGACAATGTGCAAGTATCGGATGATGGCGGCATTTATATTACCGAGGTGGCGGAGATTATAATAAGTGAAAGACAACGGTATACCGCAAAACTGGAACGGCGGCCTTCATTACAGCAATAAATTTAATGGTGATAAACTGAGCCTGAATTCCAGTTATAAATTTTCTAAAAGTAAATGCCAAGGAATTACATACTACTTATTCCCAAACCTTTTTACCGGATACCAGTTGGTCAACTAATACTAATAGTAATAAATTTTCTTCTACCAACAAACATGCATACAATGTAATCGTAGAATCAACACTTGATTCGATGAATTCACTGAAGTGGACCGCCAATTCAACAATAACTCAGGAAAAACATCGTCAAATTATTATAGCGAAACGCTTAATGATTCTTTACAGTTTATCAATAACAGTACGAGAAACAGCAACAATAATTCTGATAAAAACAACGTTACCTCCAACCTTTTATGGCAGTCATAAGTTCAAGAAGATTTTCCAGAACACTTTCGATCAATACCAACTTTAACTGGTACCGAGACCAAAAACACCGGATTACTTTATTCGCTCAACAATTATTATATCCGGCGGCATCCTCAGTGAAAGAGATACAACTGATCAACAAAATATCCAGGATAATGAGGCTAAAAGTATTTCTACAAAAATCGCTTACACAGAACCGCTCACTAAAGACGCTTATCTTGAGGTTGACTATTCTATCTAGCTTATAATAATAATAGCAATGACCGCATCACCAATGTGAAAGACATTAACGGAAAATATGAATCGCCTATTGACTCACTTTCCAATTCTTTTGTGTTTAACCAGTTCGTAAATACTCCGGGTATCAATTTCAGACTAAATAAGAAGAAATATAATTTTTCATTTGGAAGCTCTGTCGGGCTTAATCATTATGTTCAGAACAATATCACGACCGGCAATAAATACAATTACAACTTCACCAATTTTTATCCCCAGGCAAATGTTCAGATCAAAATGAAGTCCAATCAAAACATACGCCTTTACTATAATGGCTCATCGAATGCTCCTTCGCTGGAGCAATTGCAACCAACTGTAGTAAATACCGATCCGTTGAATATTTATGTCGGCAATCCGGATCTGAAACAATCTTTCCGGCATACCATCAGTACATCATATAATTTTAATAATGTCTTAAAGCAACAATGGTTTTTTTCAAGCGTTTTTGCCAACCTGACTCAAAATGCTTTTGTGCAATCAAATACAGTGGATAATTTTGGAAGAAGAATATATCAAACGGTTAATGCAAGCGGAATTTATAACTGAATTTCCATCAACAGCAGTTATAATTTCACCATAACCAAATCAAGACTTAATTTGGTCTTTGGTCCTTCCGCCGAATAAGCAGAAATATTGATTTTATAAATGGTGTCCGGGATGTTGACAAACACAAGCAGCTATGGTCTGCAGTGTGGGTTGAGTAAATATGTTGAAAATAAGTACAACTTTAATGTTGGCCCTTATTTTTACCTGGAATCATTCTGTGGCATCTGTGAATTCTTCTGCCAATGCTGATTATTGGTCAGATTAGATGGCTATGGAAGTGGCAGTGTAAATTTGCCGCATAATTTTGAATTAAATACCGACTATAAATGTTCAGCTTACGTCAGAAAGGATCCCCGGTTCTCGCAGAACTCCAATTATACTAACCTGGAATGCATCTATAACGAAACGGATGCTTAAAGATAATGCCTTGAAATTAAATTGGGTCTTGTATGATATTCTTGATCAAAACAAAGGTTATAACCGGAACTTTAACAGCTATAGTTTTACCGAATCTTACTATAATACTTTGCGCAGGTTCTGGCTGCTGACACTAACCTGGAATATTTCAAAAAATGGGAAACCGGTAGTGCTTTAGGTAAAAAAATTGATTATGAAAAAAATATTTCTTCTTGCTACCATTTGCCTTTGCGGTTTTGCCCAAGCGCAACAATTCATCAGTAAGTGGATTGGTTGAGTTTGAGGTCCAGGGTGAATAATTAAAGTCACTTGGTGATAATTCGTGGGGGCAAATGATACAGGATAAGGTGCCCGCATTTTCGGTTTTCTGGTATGACCTTACTTTCGAAAACAATAAAGCCATTTATAAATTTGAGCCGCATGGATGAAAAAACCAAAGTTCCTTCTTTTATAGGCAATTCTCATGAAGATAATATCTGGTTCAGCGATTACTCATCTCAAACTTTTGCGGATCAAAAAAATGTATTTGGGGACACTTACCTGCTGACAGGATTCGCTAATGAATATTCAATGGAAGATGGTGCCGCAATGAGACCAGGGAGATAGCTGGTTTCAATTGCCGGAAAGCACAAGCCATAATTTTCGACAGTGTGTATGTTTTTGCTTTTTATACAGATGAGATCACTGCGCCAGGAGGACCGATGGGAATTCATGGTTTGCCCGGGATGATACTCGGCATCACCATTCCAAGAATGTACACCAGTTGGATCGCTGACCAAAGTTGAGTTGAACGGCTGTGATACTGCTGCTAAAATAGCACCCGACAAAGGAAAAAAGAAAAAAGCTTCTGACTTAAGGAAACAGTCAAAAAAGCAACTTCTGGATGGGGCGGTGGAAGCTATATTCAACGGACTTATCTGGCAACTATTCTTATAACGTAGTGGTCTGCTATATTATTTCAACAACTCAAATACAAAACTTTCCTTTGGTTTTATTTCAAAACCATTTAATGGTTGCACTTCGTCTAGTGATCACATTTCGCATTTTTGTAAATTCCTTTACTCTTTCTGAATAACGATCCCAATCCATGTTCATTGAATTTGTACCGGTATTGCTGATGACCATAATAGTTTGTTTTGCATCGTATCGGAAATACACATATACGCCATTCACAGGAACATATTGCATCAGGTGTCCGCCGGTAATAGCTGAAGATGTTTTCCGAAAATGCGCCAGCTTGCTTATATAATTAAATGCTTCGTTCTCTTGTTCCGTTCTGCCCGAAGCAAGAAATTTATTCACAGAGTCGCCTGGCCAGCCTCCGGGAAAATCTTCCCGTACTGCTGCGTCAGAAGGATTTTTAAAATTTTTCATTAGTATTTCTGTGCCATAATACATCTCAGGAATTCCGCTCAAAGTGAGCAGCCAGTTGATTCGCCATTTTGAATTTATCAAAATCCTCTCCTATCACTGAATAGAACCTATCGAGATCATGATTATCCAGGAAAATACAATTCCGGTTGGGATCTTTATAAGCAATATCCTGTGCCAGTGCATATAAACTTTATTTATGCCATCTGTCCCATCCGAATGGTTCATTAAGCCATCCATCATTGCAAAATGCAATGAGAAATCCGTAACACCCTGCAGGTTGTGTTTGAAAGGAATGTTCAAATTATTTTGAGAGAAATAAGCGCTGTTCAACACACTTTGCACCCATACTTCGCCAAAAACTGTGACAGCTTGGGAAATTCCTGGATCAGCGCATCATTGATCTTATTCAGAAATAATGAATCACTGTAAAAGTAGGTATCTACTCTCCACCCATCAATTCCAAATTCTTCCGAGCCCAGATGGCATATTGGATCAGGAAATTCGCAACATAGGGATTACGCTGATTCAGATCAGGCATGAAAGGCGTGAACCATCCGTTCACAGAAAGTTCTTTATCATATTTCGATGCGTACGGATCTACCAGCGGCATATCACGGTAAGAACTATTCGTGTATTTCGGCCATTGGTTCACCCAATCTTTCATCGGCATATCACGAATGAACCAATGATCAATGCCCACATGATTGTACACAGCATCCTGCATTACTTTCAATCCTTTTGCATGAGAAGCCTCCACCATTCTTTTGTAAAGTTCATTTCCGCCAAATCGCTTGTCCACATTGTATTGATCCGTGATCGCATATCCGTGATAGGTGCTTCGGGAAGCTCTGCCTTCCTGCGTTCTTGCCATGTCATTCTCTACAACCGGTGTCATCCATATTGTCGTAATGCCTAAGTCTTTTAAATAATCAAGATGATCCATCACTCCCTGCAGATCGCCGCCATGGCGATCGAATGGATTCTTACGGTCATGACCAGTATCTCTCATGTCTGCAAAAAAATCGTTGGAGGTATCGCCGTTTGCAAAACGATCGGGCATCAACAAATAAATGAGATCTTTTGAAGTTACTCCCAGCACTTTTGATTTGCCATCATTTTTGTCTTTAGACTTCAATTGATAATTCACCCAAAGCGGTTGATAATTGATGCGGTTGAATTTTATTTTAACAATCCCGGCTTTCGCATTAGTTGCAATATTCAGATCCAAAAAAAGATAATTGGGACTTTCTACCCGGTTCACTTTTACTAATTGTACACCGGGATAATTGATCTCTGCATTCTTTACAGAAGTTTTTAATCCAGGGCTGTGAACCATCAATTGCACATGGTTCCATTTCATACCCACCCACCAATTGGTTGGATAAATATTTACTTTTTCGTTTTGCGAGAATAATTTGCCAATGAGAAGCAAGCCAAACAATAAATAAGAATAGTTTTTTCATAACATTATACTGAACGTTCTTCACGAATTTCAAGTGTTGATAGTTACCGTTTCATCTTCAGTTGCTAATTTTTTTTCTTTGATAAAAATATAACAAACCAATGCTGCGAAAATCATCATTCCGCCTCCGATTTCGACTGCCAAGCAAACGATCATTATGCAAAACATTTTTCATCAGCCATCCAAAACCTAATGAAGCAATGATCTCCGGCAGTACAATAAAAAAATTAAAAATACCCATGTAAATTCCTACTTTATCTTTCGGTAACGAGCCACTAAGCATTGCATAGGGCATTGACAAAATACTTGCCCATGCAATTCCCACACACGTCATGCACCCATACAACATATATTTATTTGTTACCCAACTCACACTGATCAATCCAATGCCTCCACATAGCAAGACATAGACGAATGAGTCAATTTTCTTCCCAATTTGTCCGCAATAAAAGGTAATATCAAAGCAAATAAAAAAGTGACAACACTGTAATAAGCTAATGTCAAACTTCCAAAATCTGCTCCCTCATGCATAAACAGGATCGCTTGCATTTTTACCATGAAAAACATTTACAGCAACTGCAGTGGTATAATAAAACCACATTAAGAAAAGTCCGGGCCAGGTAAAAAACTGCATCAGCGAAACAATTCTCATTCGCTTCGGCATATTTGTCAATGCACCTAAAATTTCTTTTGCGCCGCCTCCAAAACCTTTGTTCGATTCTTTTACTTTATCCTTATAACTCAAGATCTGATGGCGGATATTCTTTTGATGTAAATACAGTATATAATAACTGCTGAAAGGAAAAAGAAAGCACCGATGTAAAATGACAGTTTTACATTTTCAGGAATCGATCCTTTTACTGCGGTATTTTCAAAATGAAAAATATTTTTAAACATCCACGGCAATGCAGAAGCAATACTTCCACCTAACCCGATCATAAAACTTTGCATAATAAATCCACGATTCACCTGTGCATCAGGAAGTTTATCTGTTACAAATGCACGGAATGGTTCCATAGAAACATTTCCAAAAACATCCATTACCCAAAGCAAACCCGCCGCCATGAACAAGTGTACTGCTATGCGGCATAAATATTAAAGCAATTGAACTAAGTATCGCGCCGATCATAAAGTATGGTCTTCTTCTTCCCCATTTTGGATGCCATGTTCTGTCACTCATGTAACCAATAATAGGCTGTACCAAAAGTCCTGTAAGTGGTGCTGCTAAAAATAAGAGAGGGATTTGGTCAGGATTGGCGCCAAGGTTTTCATAAATACGACCCATGTTAGCTCTTTGGAGATCCCATCCGAACTGGATTCCAAAAAAACCAACACTCATGTTGATGATCTGAACCAAGGCTGAGTTTTGGTTTAATTCCGTGTATAAGCTGTTGACATATGCAATCGTTAAATGACACAAATGAGCATATAAGGGAAGATAGCAACTGATTATGTAAAAAGTACACATTATGAAATCGAAGATAAGATTTCTATAGAATCTAGAAGTCTGCAAAAATTATTATGACATGATTCTTGTATCACAAACCCATTAGGAATAATCGATCCTTTTTTTACTACCACGATTCCATCTTTGACAGTGTAAAGAGGATGATCAGTATTTTCCAAGTGGTGCCCGCCATTGATTCGGACATCATCACCAATGCGGCAATCTTTATCAATAATTGCATTTTTAATATAACAACGACTGCCAATACCCAGTAATGGAATATGCCTTCTGTTCTGCTCATGAGCAATATCCTCCAGCGTTTCATAAGAATCATTTCCCATAATATAAGTGCTGACAATTGTAGAGCCATGCCCAATCCGTGAACGGATACCGATCACACTATGTTCAATTCGCGAAGCATTAATAATAGAGCCTTCTGCAATCAGTGTTTTTTCCAATGTAGTACCGCTGATTTTAGCTGGTGGAAGCATACGGGCACGGGTATAAATGGCTTGTTCGTTATCAAATAAATTAAATTCAGGAATATCTTTTGTCAAGCCAAGATTGGCTTCAAAAAAAGAATAAATATTTCCGATATCAGTCCAGTAGCCTTCATACTGGTAACTTGCTACTTTGTATTTTTCAATGGATTGCGGAATGATCTCTTTTCCAAAATCAGTTGACTCCTGGTTTTCATTCAGCAAAAAATCAAAGAGAACTTCCGGTTGAAAATATAAATGCCCATGGAAGCAAGATAAACTTTCCCGTGCTTTTTCATTTCTTCACCGGTATCGCTGATCCAATCAGCCAATAAATCTTTTTTGGGTTTTTCAATAAAAGAAGTAATAAATCCTTCTTCATTTTTCTTCATGATGCCAAAATCAGGAGCATCTCTTTCGTCGACACGGAATTGTAGCAATAGAAATATCAGCTCCTGATTGTTTATGATTATCCAGCATTTCCTGAAAATCCATCTGGTACAACTGGTCGCCGGAAAGAATCAGAACATAATCGCTTGCAAATGGATCAATATGGCGCAGACCCTGCCGCACCGCATCAGCAGTACCCTGGTACCAGGTTGGGTTATCAGGTGTTTGTTCCGCAGCAAGAATATCAACAAATGCTGAACTGAATGCACTGAAATGATAAGTGTTTTTGATATGCCGGTTAAGCGAAGCTGAATTGAATTGTGTCAAGACAAACATGCGGCTGATCCCGCAATTGCATACAATTGGAAATAGGAATATCAACCAACCGGTATTTACCTGCAATAGGAACGGCTGGTTTGGAACGGCTGGCTGTCAGCGGATATAATCTTGAACCGGCTCCACCACCCAATATGACTGCTACAATACTTCTGCTAGAGATGACATTTACGAATCAAAGAAATTTTACGTAGTTTTTTTCAGAACGAAGCTTATAAAGTTAAGTCTTATAGTAACAATTCAAACAGCCGGCAAAATTATTTACATTGGCTTAATCGAATTTAAGATCATCTGTTTATTCTTTCAGTGATTGGTAAAGATCAATATACTGCTTGTGCTGATGAATCCCATGAATGATCCAATGTCATCATATAACCTCGCATCCAGTGTATAAAGTTCCGGTTTATTGTTGATAAAGATCAATAGCCCGGCCCACAGAATAAGTAATATCGCCAACACTTGGCATTGATCAAAACGTATTCCAAATCCATTCGGATCGCCAAAATCGGTTACTGTATCTTTTAATCCGCCTACACTTCTTACCATTGGTACAGTTCCATATCGCAATGCATACATCTGGTTTAAGCCACAAGGTTCCACACGGCTTGGCATTAATAAAAAATCAGAGCCGGCATAGATCAGATGGCTCAATGGTTCGCTATAACCGATATAAGAATTATAATATCCGCTGAACTGATGTTTCATATGATCCAATTGTCCTTCGATATTAGGGTCACCGGAACCCAGTACTAAAAAATTTGCATTGCCATGATGCTGGTAAATAGATTGACTGATGGCATCCGGTAAAAGATCGGCAGCTTTCTCTCCCACCAATCTTCCGATAAAAACGATCAATGGTTTTTCGATATCAAGCCCAAACTGACCACACATTTCTTTTTTATTTTTCTTTTTTCCTTTATCCACTAATTCCTTATCATAATTTTTTATGATGATAGTTATCCGTCTCCGGATTCCAAACATCTGTATCAATTCCATTGAGAATACCACATGCTTTTTCCTCTTTCATATTCAAATAAATTTTCCAGTCCATTTGCTGAATATTTTAGTTCATCCAGATAACTATGACTGACCGTTGTTACTTTCCAGGCACATTTTACAGCTGAAGCCATTGGGTTGATATTATTTTTCCAATCCAGCAATCCCCATTTCCAGGAATCATAAGCAGGAATATAATAATATTTATCCCAACCCATCCATCCCTGGTATTGTGCATTATGAACGGTAAATACAGTTGGCACATCAGCTAATTTGTCCTTAAAGGCAAAACAATATTTTACCATGAAAGGAATAAGCCCGGTATGATGATCGTGGCAATGAATAACATCGGGTTTATGCTCCCATTTGCTGAGCCAGTCGCAAACAGCAATCTGAAATGCAATGAAGCGTTCAGTATCGTCATCATATCCATATATCTTTTCCCGGTCAAGCAAGCCATTGATGTCAATCAAGATAAAGATCAAAACCAAGCTTATTGTGTTTTTTCTTTGATCACACTATAATGAAACCAATGCGAGCCGAGTTGCTGCCCGCCTTCATGAACCAGTTCCCATTGATTCTGATACAAAAATTTTGTACGGTACATCGGGCATCACCACTTTGGCCACATGACCTAACTCAGCCTGGTATTTGGGCAATGCACCTACCACATCACCCAAACCACCTGCTTTGGCTACAGGATAACATTCCGCAGAAACATGAATAATTTCCATAGATTTAACTCCAACGGTCAAATTAAGAACTTAATCTATATTGACCAACTATGAATTTGAAGCAATAAATATTCCCACTAACTTGTCAGATTTGATAATAAATTTTTGCATTGGCAAATTCTGTTTATTTTGGGAATATTTTTGAACAAAACAAACACAACATGGCGACCTCAATAGGCATTAGCAAACCAGCAGCAAGTTCTTCTTCAGGAAATATTCCGACCAATTACGGTGCATTGAGTACATTGATCACTGTTTTTTTCTTCTGGGGATTTATTGCTGCAGGCAATAGCGTTTTCATTCCTTTTTGCAAACATTATTTTCATCTCGACCAGTTTCAAAGCCAGTTGATAGATTTCGCATTTTATCTCGCCTACTATATCGGCGCTCTTGCTTTATTTGCTTACGGAGCATTTGGAGGAAAAGACCTCGTCGCAAAATGGGGTTATAAAAAAAGTATTGTGTATGGATTGTTATTCTCTGCTATCGGAGCTGCTGCTATGATCATTGCTGTCAATGCTAATATGTTTGCAGGTCTGTTAACTGGTCTTTTTATTGTGGCATTGGGATTTTCATTGCAGCAAACCGCTGCACAACCTTTTGCTATTTCATTAGGCGATCCGGCAACAGGAACCAACCGGGTGAATCTTGGCGGAGGTGTCAATTCATTTGGTACTGCCATTGGGCCTATCGTAGTAGCATTTGCCTTGTTCGGCACAACGGCTGCCATCACTGACGAAAAGATTGCAGCATTAAGTTTAAGCAAAGTCATTATTCTTTATGTCGGAGTTGGCGCTTTATTCATTGCTGCCGCAGCTCTCTTTTATTTTTCAAAAAAAGTTCCTTTTGGTATTTCCTCTGAAAAAACTGAAAACGCTAATAAGGCATTGTATTCACTCCTTATCATTACAGGTTTGCTGGTGATCATGTTCGTTCCAGTTTTCAATAGTTACAAAGCTGATCCTGCCACATTGAGCGATGCTGAAAAACATGCATTAGAAACTTACCGCATGAAATGGCTGTTGGGAGCATTGGCTGTGGTGGTAGTTGCGTTACTTCTTTCTAACATGAGTGCAAGAAAAAAACCGGATGGATGGGGAGCTATGCGATACCCGCAATTGGTTTTAGGAATGCTTGGAATTTTTGTGTATGTAGGAACAGAAGTTACCATTGTCAGCAACCTGAGTGAATTATTAAAACAACCTTCATTCGGGGCTTACCAGTCATCACAGGTAGCGCCATTCATATCTATGTATTGGGGAAGTTTGATGATAGGAAGATGGACAGGAGCCATTCCTGTTTTTGACTTAAAAAAATCGACCAAACAATTATTGACATTCCTTGTTCCTATTATTGCATTCGGAGTTGTGATTGGTGTGAATGCTATTTCGCAATATGATGTAAGACCGCTTTACTGGTATATTTTATGTGTGTTTATTCAAATGGCTACATTCTATTTAAGCAAGAACAAACCTGCAAGGACACTTTTGATCTTTGCAACTTTAGGTTTGCTGGCTATGTTGATCGGATTGTTTACCGTCGGAAAAGTTGCCATCTATGCATTTTTGAGCGGAGGTTTGTTCTGCTCTATCATGTGGCCAGCCATTTTTAATTTATCTATTGCCGGATTAGGAAAATACACTACCCAGGGTTCAGCTTTTTTGATCATGATGATCCTTGGTGGAGGTATCATTCCGCCGATACAAGGTAAAATGGCGGACTATATACAATCAAAATCTGATGTGGTGGGTTATGGCATTCATCAATCTTATTGGGTACCCGTCATTTGCTTTGCTTATCTTGCTTTCTTTGGATTTATTGTAAAAAGAATTTTAAAGAAACAAGGAATTGATTACGATAAACAGGTAGAACAGGAACAACTACCAGAAGTGTAGAGTTAAAACTTGTTGAACTAAAAAAATGACTTTATAATAATGACCGATTCATCTGCATCAAATGCTCTCGCCATTGGCGTTGATATCGGAGGTACCAACACTAAGTATGGCATCGTCAACCATCGTGGAGAAATTTTGCATCAAAGTGAAATAAAAACTGAAACATTTTCCACGCCGGAACTTTTTGTTGATGGACTATATGATTCTATCAAGCCGTTGATAGATGCACTTCCGGCTGATTCAATTATTGAAGGTATCGGCATCGGCGCTCCAAATGGAAATCCTTTTCGTGGTACGATTGAATATGCTCCTAATTTGAGATGGAAAGGCGTCATTCGATTGTGTGATCTGGTAACAGAAAAATTTAAACTGCCTTCTGTAATTAACAATGATGCTAAAGCAGCTGCAATCGGAGAAATGACTTACGGCGCTGCAAGGGGAATGAAAGATTTTATCATGATCACATTAGGTACCGGCGTAGGAAGCGGCATTGTTGTAAATGGACATGTGGTCTATGGGCACGATGGTTTTGCAGGAGAATTAGGTCATTCAACCATTCGCCCGGGAGGACGCAAGCATTGGGGCACCGGCAGGTATGGTTCATTGGAATCTTATACTTCTGCTACAGGAATTGCTATCACTGCTAATGAAATGCTGGATGAAAATCCGAGAGAAGAAAGTTTGATGCGCCAATACAGCCGGGAAGAGATCAATTCAAAAATAGTAGCGGAATGTGCCATGAAAGGCGATAAAATAGCGAATGAAGTATATCAATTCACCGGGCAGATATTGGGTGAAGCACTCGCAAACTTTGTAATGTTCTCTTCTCCTGAAGCGATCATTTTATTCGGCGGAGTCATTAAGGCCGGAGATCTTATAATGAAACCAACGAAAGAGCACATGGAAAAAAATTTGTTGCCGATCTTTCAGAATCAGGTCAGATTAATTTTTTCGGAGTTGAAAGAAGCAGATGCAGCAATATTAGGAGCAAGTGCTTTAGTGTGGGAATTAGAAAAAAATAATTCTACTTCTGCCGGATCATGAATACAGCAGGTACTGCTCTTTGTCCGGAAATATCTGAAGGTTTGATCGTCGGTTTTCCATTTACTAACATATAACTGCTTCCACCGCCATCGAGGTTCAATGCTTCCCAACAACCGAGGTCTTTAAGAATTTTAGCTTCTTCTTCGAGGTTAGCGCCACTTGCATTCGGGCTTCGTCCTTCAATCACTAAAAGGATCAATTTGCCACTTTGAGTATAACCTATCGCAGTTCGTGGATGTTTATCATACAAAGCCTTCCCTGCAAACATCATTTCTTCATTGTTGGAAATTTTGACCTCGCCATTTTGTACTAATACGGGGCCTCCCCCAATCACCGTTTCCATTTTCCACTTTGAAATTCTTTTTCCGGAATTTTCTTTCAAATAATTTTTTATTGTTTCATCATTCAAATAATCAAGCCTTCTTTCAAAATCATTGCTCAACGCCAATGGCTTTTCAGGAGACTCATAAGCAATCGGGAACTGCATAGAAGAATCTTCAGCAGTCCAGGCTATATCTGCTTGTCTTTTTTTATTGATACCAATTGCGCTTCTCAAAGTAAAAAAGTGAATCAATGAATCTTTGCCTTTCCCTTTCACAAATTCGGTATCGTAACTGATCAATTTTCCTTCTTTCATCAGGACATTCACATTACGATTGGTTTGAAATGAGAAGAAAGAACAGTTGCTCACTACTAATGGATGTCCATCCTTTTCATAATAACTTTTTGGTGTCAATCTGCGATTCAAAGCTGTATCAACAGTAAACTCCAATTTTTTATCTTTCAGATCTGCTTCAATATAATAAGCCCGGAATTTTCCAGAATCTATTTTTTCATTGGTAAAATAAATATGAACCGATTGTGGTAATGGCTGATAGAGGGAATCAACATTAGTCCATTTTATTTGAGAGAATGCAACAGTAGAATTAAAAATTAATAATGAACAATTAATAATTATTAAGAAGATTTTTTTCATAACTCCCTACTATTGACTAACGACTCCTGACTTACTCATTTCCCATTCCTTTCTTCCCAGTCCGGCAAATACATGCCTTTCACTATGATAAGAAGAACGAACCAGCGGGCCGCTTTCTACATAATCCAATCCGAGTTTGTAACCGATCTCTCTGTATTCTGCAAATTCATCCGGATGAACAAAACGATGAACGGGCAAATGTTTTTTTGTTGGTTGCAGGTATTGACCAATGGTAATTACATCGCAACCATTATCCCGAAGATCCGTCATCGTTTGTATCACTTCTTCTTTTTTCTCACCCAGATCCAAGCATGATACCGCTCTTTGTTCTCATGCCGCCTTCTTTCAATATTCGGATCACTTCCATGCTGCGCCAGTATTTTGCCTGGATGCGAACCTGTCTTGTCAATCGTTCTACTGTTTCAATATTATGACTTACCACTTCCGGCGCTGCATCAATGATGCGTTGAATATCTTCTTTCTTTCCTTTAAAATCAGGGATCAGTGTTTCCAATGTTGTCTCAGGATTCAATGCTTTTACTGCTTTGATGGTATTCTGCCAGATGATGGAACCGCCATCTTTCAATTCATCCCGATCAACAGAAGTAATTACCGCATGTTTCACTTTCATTAAATGAATGGCTTCAGCCACCCGTTGTGGTTCGTCCCAATCAACAGGTTCAGGACGACCGGTTGCTACCGCACAAAAACCACAGCTTCTTGTACAGATATTTCCCAAGATCATAAATGTAGCAGTGCCTGCGCCCCAGCATTCACCCATATTGGGACAATTACCGCTTTCGCAAATCGTATGAAGTTTGTAATTGTCAACTAAACCGCGGACATGCTTATAACTTTCACCAATAGGAAGTTTGACCCGTAAGCCAATCGGGTTTCTTTATTCTTAGTTTGCTTGTTCAGTTGCAACTGGGAAGTTCGGTCATCCTGCAAAAATACTGGATTACTTTCGTCGCCCAAAGTCAAGCGAAATATATCCCTGGAAGAAGAGTTGCTTATCTTTCTGAGAGAACATGATAGGAATCTTTTGAGCATAAAACTCAAGGCTCACTCCTGCTTCAATTCCGGAAACCACTTCATTAAAGCGGCCATAATCAAAACGCAGCGCTGCTTTTACAAAAGCCGCCCGGTCTTACTTTTATTTCACTCCATCCTTTTCCAAAACCACCACCGCCATTAATAGAAGGTCCCAAAAACAAGGTGCTGTCAGACTGTGTAGTACTTAATTGTAGTATCACTGCCGGTCAGTGGATTTCTGACATTAAGATAATAAGGCCGCAACAAACCCAAAGCTAATCCTGCGTTATAAACAGCCGATACGGCCACTCCATTTTTATTTCCTTTTTGACCTAAGATATATTGTTGGCCAATACCAATCGTTACCGGGTAAAAATAATTGATCTTACCATACACAAAGGGATTTCCAAAAAAAACACCGCCATTCGGCAATCGGTCTTCTTTCTGACTTTTTATTTCATTAATATCCAAACGGAAAATAGTCGTTTTGCGATTGGTTCTGAATTTACCAAACTCATAAAATCCGCCATAGCCATTCGTACGCAGTTGTATTCCAAAAATGCTTTGCTTGTTATAAACCAGTTCACCCTCTTCGGCTTGCCTGATCAGTGTATTCACTTTCTGCCGGTGGGCATCTTTTTTTGAAACTTGTGTATTTTGTTTTGATTGGGTAGAATCCTGGCCAAAGACAAGGCCGGCAATCATTGTAACAATAAATAGGAGGCTTACTTTCTTCACGAGATACCGTTTGATGCTATTAGTAACGTAAATTTAGGGTAAAAATTGATAATGACATCTTCCGTTATTTATAATGCTGAGTTAAGAACTACCTGCACACATTTGAAAAGCGATTCTTCATTTGAAACTGATGCTCCCACTGATAATAATGGCAAAGGTGAACGCTTTTCACCCACGGACCTGTTGGCCACTTCGCTTGCTACCTGCATGCTCACTGTAATGGGCATCAAAGCAAGAAACACAATGGGCTTTGATCTGAATGGTATGCGGATTGATGTTTTGAAGATCATGAAAGCTGATCCCCGCCGGGTTGGCGGCATTGAATTGACCTATCATATTCCTGATAGTTTAAAAAGTATAGATGAAAAATCAAAAACTATTTTGATCAACACGGCAATGAACTGCCCCGTATTCAAAAGCATTCATCCGGATATTGAAGTAAAAGTAGATTGGGGAAGTTGGAGTTGATTGATGGTTACCGGTTTCTGGTTTCCGGTTGTTGAGATGATAAAGAATAATTAGATCTTTTACGCCATTGTTAGTCTTCCTGCATTACTATTTACCTTCTTTGAAACCTTAGACCAACAACCGGATTGAAGGATATTATTCTAACTTTGTTTGTTGCTGTGGTAGACTAAAAAATCGAAGATATTTTATGATTGAACAACAACAAAAATGAAAAAATAATTGATTCACATGTTATCAATTATTGTTACTTTATTATTTTTTGGCTTCATGATACCAATTAGCTATAACATGCTAATGTTAATACAGACACAAAGAAGACAATATAATTTTGAAGATGAGATAAAAATAAAAAGAGCTAATAAAAGCAGAATTAAACGAATTGTATTATTCTTTGTGCTATTAATTGTTTCTACGTTTTTGGTATTTTTCGGTAACTATTTATTTACTCATTGATTTGTCAATTCTTCCCTAACAACGTCTCCACATTCTAGTTGCGTGAATTAATTTAGCGCAGTCCTCATCATCGCATAAAGCTTACAAAAAAACATTGTTATGAAAAGATAGAGTGAAGTTTACTATATGTTCCTATGTTTTCCCGATAGCTATCGGGATGCCTATGTGGTAAATTTTCACCACATAGGATCATAGGCACATAGATGACACATAGGGTTGCTATGTGTTCCTATGTATCTACTGTGTCTATGTGGTAAAAAAATTGATGCAAAAAAACGAGCCCCTTTTCAGAGGCTCGTTACAAGTGAGGGTACTATCTCTTGTTAAATCACAAAACTGCTGATCTCATCGCTGTATTCACGAATATCGCTGGCGCCGATGGGAACCACACGGAAAATATATTCCTTGCCGCTCTCCAGTTCGGTTTGTATCACTCTTGTCTTAGTGCTTATCCGCAGCGACCATTGCGCTTCTGTAGCCTGGCGAAATTCAAACTGGTAAGCTTTGGCGCCGTCTATCTTATCCAGTTCCATTTTCACTTCACCTTTTCCCTGCGTGGTGATCTTAAAACCGGTTGGCTTCGGCAATGGGCCTACCGGCGATGGGATCTTACTGATCTTAAAGCCGGAGCTTAACATCACAGCAGCTTCGCTGTTACTTTGCACTTCCACATATAATCCCAGCGAACGCAAAATTGACTCCAGGTCTTTGCGCCGCTGATCTTTGATGGAAGTGGCAGTGCGATCTCCCGTGGCGGCATTGCTCAATGCTTCCTGGTAGCTGCTGATGGCATCACTCACTACAGTGAGTGCGGGAACCGGGGTAGTGAAATTCGCATTACCCGTCATAGCGGTTACAATGGCTTGCGCCTGCTGATCCAATTCTGAATCAGAGAAATTGCTGAAATTAATCAGCACTTTTTGACTTTTCATTTCGTATTGATTTTAGGGTTAAAAAATACATAGGGTGTCATGGAGGCATTTGCCTCAATGTTTATTTTAAAATGAACAGATGATATAAGGGTATTTTCTTATCAGAACTTCAGCAGTTCAGGGCTGAAAAACCATTTTCCAATATTAGATTGAGACAGTTCAATATTGAAAAACCATTTTCTAATATTAGACTACGACAGTTCAATATTGAAAAACCATTTTCTAATATCAGATTGCGACAGTTCAATATTGAAAAAACATTTTCTAATATCAGATTGCGACAGTTCAATATTGAAAAAACATTTTCTAATATCAGATTGCGACAGTTCAATATTGAAAAAACATTTTCTAATATTAAACTGTGGCAGTTCAGTATTGAAACAGCCCGGTTCTTATAAGAAAAGAGGGAAAGTATCACGAGTCGTCATCGGGGGAAGAAAGACTAAAAACGGGCAGGGATGATAAAGTTGAATACTCAGCTTTCTTTTTCATTGGGATTGGTTTAGGGTTTAAAAATTAAATTGACCGGCAAGATAAAATAGGTAAAATAATTTTGCAATACCACTTTCCGGGTATGATGCCGATGCAATTATTTGTTTTTAAAACAACTATAAAAGTTTTAAACGGGAGATTAAAAGTTGATTAGAAATTTGTAATACAAAACTGTTGCAAATAATAAAATACGGTGAGTACACACTTGAAAGTTGTTGTATTTGCGCCGTAACAATATAAAATGCGAACACTATTTGCTTGAAAATCAGTAATCATTTTTTTAAATATGCTCAGGTAACGGCGTATATTTATGTGTTAGCGGCAATCTTTCAGACTCCACGCATGAAGCTAAAAAAAGTTATAATAAAGTCATTTAGAGGAATTCCAGATAGATTAGAAATAACATTTCCGAATAAAGGAGGCAAAGCCTCAAGTCTAATTATTTTGGGTGACAATGGAAGCGGTAAATCAAGCATTGTGGACGCTATCGAATTTTGTTTACAAGGACATGTTTCTCAGTCAGAATCACTGAAAGACAAAAATATTCCCTCTGTTCTTTCATTTTATAAAAAGGCAACACCTAACGTAAATGTTGTCTTTCAAAATGATGAGACCTTTGAACGCAGGATAATTGAAGACGAACAAGGCTTATTGTCAAGTCTTAAAGGACCGAATCAGTACTTTTCAATTTCCCCATTTGTTCTCAGACGCCACGACATTTTGAGATTTATAGATACAGCCGATGCTGAGCGAACTCTTGTTTTTGCAAATTATTTAAGATCAAATGCTGCAGGCGGGTGGATTGACAATCCACAAGATGAATTGAAAAGGCTACAAGACGAAAGATTAAAATCCAAAGATGAAAGGGACAAATTAATTTCTGAATTAGCAAAACAACTTAACATTTCAATCGAAGAAATACCTTTTAATAGAAACGAATTCCATCTTTTTGTCAAAAATAGAGTTTACGGAGGTATTTCAAAAAAGCAATTTGAGGAAAGAGGGATAAAAGTGAAAGTAAATGAAAAGGCGGTTTTGCTTGCCGAGAAAACATTAAAGGAAATTGAAAATACCAGAAGTCTGAAAAAACAAATCAATGAATATTCCATTTCCAATAAAATCAATGGATTTCCCAGACATTTACTGTCACAATTAAACGATTTTCTTATTAAAGTCGGAGAAAAGCTTACAGAGTCTTTTTTAGAGATTTCCCCCTTGAATTTTATTGACAAGTTTGTGGTTGAATATGATTCCAGAAATGTATTGGCTCTTCAACTCAAAATAACCTTAACTAATAAAAGAATTTGTGCACCTCAACAAATTTTGAGTGAGGCAAACCTTGACCTACTTGCTTTATTATTTTTTATAGCCTTCATTCAAGAATCATCTGAAAGAGGTCAATCTAAATTTTTAATACTTGATGATGTTCTTCAAAGTGTAGATGCTACGATTCGAGTTAACTTTATTTCATTTCTTCTAAATAATTTTTCCGATTGGCAGTTTCTAATAACTGCCCATGATAGACTTTGGCATAGACAGCTTATTGAATTGATGAATCTAAATGGCCATTCTTATTCAACTGTGTCTATCACAAACTGGAGTTTTGCGGATGGCCCAACGATTAAAGTTTACAACTCCGATATAGGATATATTGTAAATTCTAGCATAGAAAATGGCGATTTGATAAATATCTGTTCACAGGCAGGACTAGTATTAGAAGAGATTTGTGACACACTGAGCATGAATTTCAACACTTCGATTCAAAGGAAAAAAGATGACAAATATACAATTGGCGACTTGTGGCCCGGATTAGCCAAGCAACTTAAGAAATCAGAAATTAAAGAGAAAATTGAATCAGTTGAAACGTGGCTTCATTTAAGAAATATAATAGGTGCTCATTTTAACGAATGGGCTCTTTCTTTATCACTTGAAGAAGCTAAACAGTTTGGACAATCAGTTCAGAGTTTACTAGCTAGTGTTAAATGCGACAAATGTAAAAGTTGGTTGACAACTAATCCCTCTTTTTCATTCTATTCATGTAGGTGCGGAGAATCAAGACTAACTAAAAAATAAGACATGTGGCTAACATTGGTATTGCCAATAGTGGGGCTTGACATTGGAGCAATCAGCAGCGGTAATTCTTTACGCCGTTGTTGGTCTTTATGTATGAATATTTTCCTTTTTTGAAACCTTAGACCAACATCCGAATCACAAACTTAGAGTCAAAGGGGGCCTTTTAATATCGCATTCCCCACCGCACAATCCAAACATCTTTTCTTATTGCAATATTCATTCTTTAATTCGATCAATGCCTGTGAGTCAAAAGCATTTTTATTTTCTATTCCAAGATAATGAAAACCTTTTGTGATAGAATTGGATTCAGCAGAAGTTTCTTCCAGCCATTTCAATGCTTTGTCTTTATACTTATGCTCATCATGATAATTGCCATAAGCAAATAAAACCGGGCAAATAGTATTGATGATGATATTATCGATCATCGCAGCTCCGAGATTTTTCTTTTTAAAGGAAGATGGTTCATCAAAGCGATAATGATAATGCCAGTAATCATTAGCTGTTACATCAAACCATTTGCTGACAATCTTTTACAGAACCAGCTTCTTTTATTTTAGAAAACAAATGTGCCGATTCATGAATCAGCATAGCTAATTGTGCCAAACGAATGGTTGGAAAATTTCCGGGACGCATTCTTAAAAAATGAACTGGCTGGTGAATGGGTTTAAGATTATACTTTTTCTTCAGAAATTTATATTCTTTCTTCAGCAACAGCGGATAATCATCTTTGTCCCGATAACTATCGGGATTCTTATCCAGCAAACCTGCCTGTCCCAGCAACAATGCTTCCAACTGGTGAATCTGGTTTTTATGTTTTGCCAAAATATTTATTGAAATGATTCTTGCCATCGCTTCAAAAGCATCTGCATTTACTTTCATTCCAAAATTTCTTGCCAGCAACCACCAGAATGTTTCTTCCCAGTGATAATTATTTTGCTGTAAGATATGTTTCAGCAATTGCTGCTTTTCGCATTAAACGTTCCGCCAAGCAATCGTTCTTTCCAGCTTTTCCAGGTAATGTCACGAACCGTATGCAATGCTTTTTTCACAGGGAATAAATCGGAGAGATTCATCAGTTCTTCATAACGCTGCAATAAAATTTTTGAGACCCTGCTCTTTTAATTCAAAAACCGGGATAGAGCATTTGCTTCAGTATCATTTTCCCAAACCACATGCAGGATGACATTATTATAATTTTTGTCGTTTTCGATGATGATGTTTTTTCCAGTCAGAAGTTTTTATATGCAATTCAACATGTTCCTGCCCATGTTGTTTTTTCAATTTTAATTTTTGCATTTAGAAAATCAGGGCCCTGGTTGGTATTGATATTGTCCGGGAGTAATAATCTGAACCGTTTCACCGGAAATAGTTGTCTAATTCATTTTTATTAAAGTACTGAAACTGCCAGATGAATTGGAGCAGTCGTTCGGTCATACCCACGAACTTCGTTCCAACCTTCGCCTAAGGCTCGGTTGCCCTGAAGGGGGAACTTAGTTTGGAAAAAGTTTCATGGTTTGAGTCTTTCATAACTCATTCTTGCTTACTGCAAAAGAAAGAAATTTTATTCTAAAAATTCTCAATGCTCCCCTTTAGGGGTTGGGTAAATCTTCTCAACTCCCTCACCACCCTGCTCACCGGCAATCCCATTACATTATAAAAATCACCGTTGACAGATTTAATGCCGACAACTCCTATCCATTCCTGGATGGCATAAGCACCGGCTTTATCATAAGGCTTGTATTTGTCAACATAAAATTCAATCTGTTCCTTACAGTCAAGTCATGGAAATAAACATCAGTGGTATCCGCAAATGCAATTTCTTTATCGTCTCTTTTTATTACAACACCGGTTATCACTATATGTTTTTGACCTGACAAGATCTAGCAAGAATGCTGATTGCTTCTTCCCGGTGTTCTTGGTTTGCCAATGATTCGGTCTTTCAATACAACAATAGTATCTGCAGCAAGAATAACTGATCCGGGATCAATCAAATTGATTGAACAGCCAATGCTTTTTGCCTTGCAATATAAATGGCCACTTCGTCAGGCTTCAATCCTTGCGGGAAACGTTTCATCCGTTTCTTTCACCACGATTTCAAAAGGAACTTCTGCCCATTCCAATAATTGTTTACGTCGCGGAGATTGTGAAGCAAGAATTATTTTATTCATAGATAGAAATAGAAAAAAGATCATGGAAAGTATTCCGGTAAGCATCACCAATTTTGTCCAACGTACTCAATTGATGAAAATCTTTCGGCGGAATTTGCTTTGAACAATTTCCAAAAAATAGAGAGCAATGGAATAATGATCAGGACAAACGCTATACAATACCGGCCACCACCAGCTGAATTGCAAAACATAAATCTGCACCATAATCAAGAATGGCCATTAAGAGCAATCAACCATACAGCTACATAAACTTTTGTGGCATTCATTCCCCATACAATGGGCATGGTTCTGCATCCGTATTTTTCATCTCCTTCCCTATCTTCCATATCTTTTATTGCTTCCCGGATAAGTGAACTGATAAAAGCAAATCCGGCATATAAAAATGCGAAACGGAAAAATTTATGTTCAGTGATGTTCCCTGTCCCAAAAGCATCCGACAATGAAACTTTGGAAAAAAAAAGTAATCAGGATTGTCCAGGCGGTCAGTAAAGAGATAACAATATTCCCGATCAGCAATTTTTCTTTTGAAATTGGTAGAATAAAACCAGAGCAAGGCAACACTGAGATATTGCCAAGAATCAGATACCATTTTTGAAAAAAAGGTAAAGCCAGTATAGTAAAGATGAGTACCGCTCAGTGCTAAGCATAAAATGCCAGGCAATGGCCCAGCGGCGGTTGATGATCTTATCCACCACCATCTTTGTTGGTTTATTGACTTCATCAATATTAATATCAAAATAATCATTGATAATATAACCTGCAGCAGCAATAAACAATGATGCAAGAACAAGAAGTATAAATTGCCAGGTATCGTTTGCGGGAATAAATCCTTTGAATAAGGGGTGATAAATACAAAACTGAAAGAAGCACCTTGGCTAAGAGCAATAAAAAAGAGATTAGGCAATCGCACCAATTTTAAAAATGCTGCTATCAATCTCATGAATAAAATTTCAGGAAAGATACAGAAAGAAGTTGAACGATAGTTTAGACTGCAATCTATGAATGCATACTGAAGTACATCATCGCGATAATTCCAATGATCATTTAGCTTCAATACTTTTTCAATTACATCCCGTACACAGGCATCTCCACCATTAACCGGAGAAATATAATGTGCAACTTCTTTTACTTCAATTGCAGCATCTGAAGGGCAGCAGGGCAATCCGACCACAGACATTGCAGGAAGATCAGGCAGATCATCACCCATATATAACACTTCTTCTGGTTTTCAAATTATTTTGCTTAATATAATTTTCAACAAATGATTTTTTATCCAAAACAGACATGTGTACATCCGTAACTCCTAATTTTTCCAAACGATCTACTACTTGCGATGGATTGGCTGCCGGAAATGATAAGTATCCGATAACCGATTCTTACTGCCATTTGCAAAGCAAATCCATCTTTGATATTCATGCGTCGTGCCTGCAACCCATTTTCCAAAACTAGCAACGATGCCGTCCGTCAATACACCGTCAACATCAAAAATAAAAGTGGTGATTTTTTTAAATTGTTCGAGAATGTTCATAATCAATTTGGATTGATAAGTTTACAAGTTGCTAAGGACTGTACCAGTTAACATTTCAACTATTCAACGTATTAATTTATTTCTGGTTATCCCTCCATTCATATACCCAGGCACTTTGTATCATTTCCAGATGACCTTCATTGCTTTCTTCTCTTTTCCCGGCAAAATTGGGAATTTGCAATATCCATTCCAGCAATTCAGTAAAACGGATACGATAGATTTTTCCTTCATTAAATTCATCGCCGAAACGTTCATATAAGTTTTTGAGCGATGTCTTCGTGATCATTCCAGTGTATGGGTGGTTCAAAATGAGTCATACTAAATTCCTAAAGGGACTTTTATTTTTTAAAAATTGATAAAATTTCAAATTTAGTAAACAATCGTTTCTCACCTTTGCTGTTCTTTATTCTCCTAAAAATTGTGTTTGGTCCGGCAAAGTAACTTCAATTTCTCCATCTCCATCCAGCAACAGTGACTGGCAACCTAATCTTGAATTCAATCTTGGATTCACTGCCCGGTCAATAAAATCTTCTTCTTTATCGCTGATCTCTTCAATATGTTCCATTCCTTTTTCAATATACAAATGACAGGTAGTACAGGCACAGACGCCTCCGCAATTATGATGCAATTCAATATCATTCATCAGAGCAATTTCCAGCAGGCTGTTGCCCGGCTCAACATTTTCAAAAGTGACCGGCTTCTAATCCTTTCTGCTCAAAATTAAATTTTACAGTATACATTCGTTTGTTTCGTTTCGGCGCAAATTTATCAGAAAAACAATAAATGGACTTACTTGTTCGGGAAAATGAAATTTTAAAGACCTGATTGAATAGCTTCAGTCATGAATTCATACATTTTTTTTAATTGAGGATGGGATTGAAGCAGATCAAGATGTTTTTGTATGGTTTCTATATCATGACGAAGGGCTGGTCCTGTTTGTGCCTGCCGGGGCGAAACTGTTTTCACTCTTTCGGCAGTTTCTTCAATCAATGGAAGCAATTGCTTAAAATCGATCTCTTCTTTTTTGCAATAATCTTCTGCCATTACATAGAGATAATTGGTAAAATTTCCTACAATAACTGCTGCAATATGTAGTTTCAACCTCGTATCATCATTGGCTTCTGCTACCTGCTCTCCGGCAATGGAATGAGCCAGACTTTCCAATTTCTTTTTCGCTACTGCATCGCTGGCGTCCACAAATATGGGTACATCAGGAGAGCCTTCTCTTTCCTTCCGCAAACTTTGCAATGGATAAAATACTCCATAATGATGAGAGGTTTTTTTCAAAATATCTTTTGAAACTGAACCAGCCGTATGTGCAACAACTTTTCCCGGGACATGCAAATGCCTGGCCACATCAGAAATTGCGCTGTCAGTAACAGCGATCAGGTACACATCAGCATCTTTTTTTACAACAGACCAGTAATTGGTGGATTCTGTATCTAATTCATAAGCTAATTTGCTGGCAGCCGAAGCATCTCTGCCAAAAACCTGTACAATCCGATGCCCTGCATTTTTTAACTTACGGCTTAACACTGTTGCCGTATTTCCTGTTCCTAAGATTACAATGTTCATATTTATCTTTGCAGTATGATCAGGTTAGGAGAAAGAATAGCGATGAGCTATTATCGTACAAAATTCAGGATTCTTTCATCTGTGTCCAAAAAGAAAACTGCTGAAATTGCTTTTGACTTATTCAGTACTCCCCAATTCCGATATAAAAGGATCTTTCCAAAAATTTTTGATGAAGCAGAAAAATTGCAGTTTTGTGATCGGTGGTGAAACTGTGCAAGGTTACCGCTGGAATAAAGGAGGGAAAAAGAGGGCATTGATCGCACATGGGTTCAATTCTTGTGTTTCAGGCTTTGGCCATTATGTGCAGCCTCTTATCGAAAAAGGATATGAAGTATTGGCTTTTGATGCCCCGGCACATGGCCGCAGTACAGGCAAACAGATCAATGCGGTGCTTTACAAGGAAATGATAATTTTCATCAATCAAAAATATGGGCCTATACAATCTTTTATGGGTCATTCATTTGGTGGACTTGCCGTAAGCCTTGCGCTGGAAGAAATTCCGCATGACGAAAATTACCGCCTGGTTTTAATTGCTCCGGCTACTGAATCAAAAACTGCTATTGATTTCTTTTTTTCTTTTATGCAATTGAATGGCGAAGTGAGAAAAGAATTTGACCAAAGAATTATCTCCACTAAAGAATTACCCGCCCGAATGGTATTCAGTAAGCAGAGCCGTTAAAAATTTAAAAGCAAAAATTCTCTGGTGCCACGATGAAGAAGATCGCATTACTCCATGGGAAGATGCTAAAAAAGTAAAAGAACAAAACTATCCGAATATTCATTTCGTGATTACAAAAGGACTTGGTCACCGCAGTATTTACCGTGATGATAAAATTTCAAAGGTGATCATCGACTTTCTATGAAAACATTATTATTCGTCAGCTTCCTGTTTTTAATCTCAACAACAACAATAGCTTTGATCAATCTTATTATTCCGGCATGAGACGATATACATACCTTGCTTTGGGAGATTCTTATACCATCGGTGAAAGTGTCCTTTTATCGGAAAATTTTCCCAATCAGACTGCCGCGTTACTGACGTGAAGCTGGTTTTGATTTTGATTCTCCCGAAATTGTTGCAAAAACAGGTTGGACTACTGATGAATTACAAGATGCAATTCATCAACATAAATTTCAAACCACTTACGATTTTGTCACCCTATTAATTGGTGTCAATAATCAATACAGGGGAAGATCTATTGAAAATTATAAACCAGAATTTGAATCATTACTTCAGCAAGCCATTCAATTTGCCGGAAATAAACCTGGTCATGTGATCGTACTTTCCATTCCGGATTGGGGCGTCACTCCCTTTGCTTCGGACAGAGACCGAAATCAAATTGCAAAGGAAATTGACTCGTTTAATGAGGCCAACAAATGGATCAGCGAAAAATACAAAGTGCATTATTTCGATATTACTCCTGATACCAGGGAAGCTGCCAATGATCCAACATTGATCGCTGCTGACGGGCTGCATCCATCTGCAAGGGAGTATTTGAAGTGGGCAATTGAATTGAAAAAAATCATTTCATCCCGGTTGAAATGAACATTAAAAAAGTCCTGATCGCTTATTGATGAGAAAAGATGTTTTTAAAAATATTTCTCTTCTCCTCATTTCCAACATATTACCATACGATTTTCAAGACGAAATACGTTCTTTTACGTCCATACGTTTTAGAAATTCAAGATTCTTGACTTATACTTGCATTCTTGCCGACCTTGATATATATATTATGGTGTGGATAAGAAATGTTGGCAAACCCATTAAAAACTAATATGGCGAAAAACCTTTTGATAGTCGAAAGCCCTGCGAAAGCAAAAACCATTGAAAAGATCCTTGGAAAAGATTTCCAGGTGAAAAGTTGCTATGGCCATATCCGTGACCTGGAAAAAGCAGGGATGGGCATTGACATTGAAAAAAATTATGAACCCACGCTATATTGTTCCTGACGAAAAAGAAAAGGTGGTCAAAGAATTAAAGAGTTTAGCTGAAAAAATCTGATGAAGTATGGCTGGCAACGGATGAGGACCGTGAAGGAGAAGCAATCAGCTGGCATTTGTGTGAAGTACTGGGGCTTGATCCAAAGAAAACCAAACGGATCGTTTTTCATGAGATCACCAAACCTGCCATACAGGAAGCGGTGCAAAATCCCACGAACTCTTGATATGAACCTGGTGAATGCGCAACAGGCCAGAAGAATTCTCGATCGGATTGTTGGATTTGAATTAAGCCCTGTACTCTGGCGCAAGATGAGTATGAGAAATAATCTGAGTGCCGGTCGTGTGCAAAGTGTGGCTGTTAGGCTTGATTGCAGAAAGAGAAAGAGAGATCAATGCATTTACACCTGTAAGTACATTTTAAGATTGAAGCTTTATTTACTGCAAAAGATATTTCAGATAAGACGGTATACTTTTAAAGCAGAAGGAAAAAAACAATCTTCTGCTGAAGATGCAGAAACATTTTCTGAAAAGTTGTATCGGCGCTGATTATAAAGTTTCTGATATACAGGTGAAGCCCGGGAAAACATTCTCCTGCTCCTCCATTTACTACTTCTACTTTACAACAGGAAGCTAGCCGGAAACTTGGTTATGGTGTTTCGAGAACCATGGTGATCGCACAAAAGCTTTATGAGAATGGTTATATTACTTACATGCGTACTGACAGTGTGAACCTGAGTGATACAGCATTGGGTGATATTACCAATACGGTAAAAAGTATGTATGGTGAAGAATATCACCAGTTCCGCAAATATAAAAACAAAAATGAAAGTGCACAGGAAGCTCACGAAGCGATCCGGCCTACTTATATGAACAATTCATCCGTTGATGATCCGGATTGGCAGCGTTTATATGAACTGATCTGGAAAAGAACGATGGCCTGCCAGATGGCTGATGCAGAATTGGAAAAAACCATTGCAAAAATTCAGATTTCAACTAATAAAGAAGAATTAACTGCCAGGGTGAAGTATTGAAGTTTGATGGATTTCTGAAAGTGTATCGGGAAGATCGTGATGATGACGATGTCGAATGAAGAAGACACAGGAAGGAATGTTGCCGCCATTTATCAGTTGGTCAGCAATTGCCATTGAAAGAAATGAAAGCAACGAACGATTCAGCCGTCCTTCTCCAAGATATACAGAAGCATCGCTGGTAAAAAAACTGGAAGAACTTGGGATTGGTCGTCCTTCTACCTATGCTCCTACTATTTCCACCATTATTAAAAAGAGGTTATGTAGAAAAAAGAGATAAAGAAGGTGTAAGAAGAGATTATCAGGATCCTTGCAATTGCAAAATGACAGTATAAACAATTGAAAGATTCAGGAAAATACCGGTGCTGAAAAATCAAAATTATTTCCTTCTGATCTTGGGACTTGGTTGTGACTGATTTTCTGAATAAATACTTTGATGATATCATGGATTATAGCTTTACCGCCAGGATTGAAGAAGAATTTGATGAAGTAGCTGAAGGCAAAATGAAGTGGAATAAAATGATCGATGATTTTTACCTGCCCTTTAAAAAAGATGTAGATAAAACAATTGAAACAGCAGAACGGATCAAAGGTGAAAGAGAATTAGGAATTGATCCTGTAACTGGTAAAACAGTAGTTGCAAGAATGGGACGTTATGGCCCGATGGTACAGATTGGTGATTCAAGCAATGATGAAGAAAAACCTCGTTTTGCAGCATTGAAACATGGCCAAAGCATTGAAACCATTACTTTTGAAGAAGCGATGGAACTTGTTTAAACTGCCGGTTACATTGGGAGAATATGAAGGAAAAGAAGTTTCAGTAAATGTTGGACGATTTGGTCCTTATGTAAAATGGGGAGATCAATTTATTTCGATACCAAAAGGAGAAGATCCGTTGGATGTTGATATGGACAGGGCAATACAGATCATCGAACATAAATTAAAGGCGGATGCTCCGATAGCGTTTTACGAGGACAAACCCATCACAAAAGGAAAAGGAAGATTTGGCCCTTATATCAAATGGAATGATATGTTCATCAATGTACCGAGAGCGATACAATTTTGATGCGTTGACACAAAAGGACATGGATGAACTGATAGAAAAAAAGATAGCAAAGAAGCAAATCGTTATATCCAAAACTGGCCCGATGAAAAAATTTCTATCGAAAATGCAAGATGGGGACCTATCATCAAGTTTGGTAAAAAGATAATAAAACTTCCTAAAAAAACTGCTGATACAAAATACACAGCTGAAGAATTAGCAACCCTATCGCTGGATGATGTAAAGAAAATGATTGAAGCAGAAATACCGAATGCATTTGGTAAAAAAGCTGCTAAACCCGAAAAAAAGCCAGTTGCTAAGAAGAAGGCCGCCCCAAAGAAAAAGAAAAGCAAAGAATAATTTTTCATCCTGACCAGCCTGATCACATGGATAGAAATTACTGGGAAAAAATTGCCCCTGCCTACAACGAGGAGATTTTCGACGTTCTTCGGAATGACAAAAAAAGACTGCTACTTTCAGAAATAAAAAAGTACAGTTCGAAAAGTCAAACTGTTGTTGATATTGGTTGTGCTGTAGGAAAATGGATTCCGATTTTATCTCCTCTTTTCAAAAAAGTATTTGCTATTGACATTTCTGCTAAAAATCTTGAAATAGCAAGAAACACTCATCCTTCATTTACAAATGTGGAATATATCCGGGCAGATATGTCAAACCCAAAAGCTAAAATTCCCCGATGCGATTTTGCCATTTGTATTAATGCTATTCTCACCGGCTCTTTAGAGAAAAGAATAATTTTCTTCAGGTCCTTACCACGATCCCTTAAAAAAAGAGGACATATCCTTCTGACAGTTCCATCACTTGAGTCATCTATGCTGGTCAGCATTATCAGCAATCAGTTTAACATCAATAAAAGCATTCTCCATAAAAAAAATTCCGGATCAAAAGCAATAAAAAGATGGAATAATATCAGGCAGGGAAATGTGGATATTGATGAAGTGCCGACAAAGCATTACCTGAAAGAAGAGTTGGCTCTCCTTCTAAAAAACGAAGGTCTCCTGGTTAAAAAGATCAATAAAATAGAATATGATTGGAAAACTGAGTTCAATGATCCACCCCGCTGGTTAAAAGATCCATATCCCTGGGACTGGATGGTGCTGGCGCAAAAAATCAAATAGCTTTTGGAGATTTATCAGAATAATTCTGTTTGCTGACTGTCTTTTTTCTTCACCCATTCCATTTCGATACTCTTGTTGTAATCTACCAATTTAGAGCCGACCGTTTTCCAACCCATTACTTCAGCTACTTTTTCGATCTTGATCTTCGCTTTGCGAACCTGGGTACCTCTTCCACTCTGCATTGCAAGAATTGGTTCCGCATCTGTTGTTACGGCCTCCACATAGTTGCCCTCTCCTTCCTTGATAAATGAAAACTTATTGTGTAAAGTGGTAGTTTCAATTTTAAATCGCTTCACGATATACTGCTTCTTCTCATTATCCAGGTAAACAGCAGAAACGATTTTTTCCGGATCAAACTTTTCGATCAGCAAAACTTTTTCGGCATCTAATTTCTGTGTCAATTCCTGGTCGGTGATCTCATAATTGCCGTCATTAAAAATAACAAGGATCTTATCCTCATCATTGAAAGTGCCGAGGAACATTCCTTTTTCATCTCCATTCAATCTTCCAAACTGATCGTCGTACCAAAGTTTTTTTCCACCAATAGTAGCTACACCGGCTTCCAGCAACTTCACTGATTTAACAGGATACTTCGTTATTGTATTTCCCATGCTGGCACGGCCTTTGATCTCAAGTTCAGCAAAATTGTATTCAAATTCTTTTTTGTGAGCTTTAGAGCCGGGAGTTAAAACAATCTTCACAATTTCAGCTTCTGCATTGGGATTGACGCTGAAATAATGAACTTTACTTTTTTCATGACCTTTGGTAAGATCGTATTCTTTATCTCTGGTCACACCCGTCACATTAAATCTCTTGGCAAAACTTTTCCCCGTTGCTCCATCCGAATAGATCATATTGTACGTGGTGCGTTCGTCATTCTTTTTAAATATAGCGACATGAATAATACCCTCTCCTATTGAAACTTTTTCCGATACTTTCACCACTTTCATGATCCCTCTTTTTGTAAAAGCGATTATATCATCCAAAGTGGAGCAGTCAAATAAAAATTCATCCTTCTTTAATCCGGTTCCAATAAAGCCTTCTTCTTTGTTTACATAAAGCTTGGCATTAACAATCGCCACCTGCCTTGCTTCGATCACCTCAAATATTTTTACCTCAGTTTTCCGCTCTCTGCCCTTCCCATATTTTTTCAATAAATTTTCAAAATATGCTACCGCATAATCAACCAAATTATTCAGGTCTTGTTTCACCTGTTTGATATCAACCTCTAACCCTTTTATTTGATCATTAAGTTCATCAATATCCAGTTTGTAAATTCTTCTGACCGGCTTTTCCGTGAGCTTGATGATATCTTCTCTCGAAATGGCTCTTTTCAATTGTTTTTTGAAAGGAACAAATGCTTCATCAATCGCATCTAATACTTTTTCCCAGGTCGAATGTTTCTTTTCAAGTTCTTTATAAATCTTTTCTTCAAAGAATATTTTTTCCAATGAAGTGTAATGCCATTTTTCCTGCAATTCGTTCAACCTGATTTTTAATTCCTGTTCCAGTAAATTCTTCGTTTTGTCAACAGAAAGTTTCAGCAGGTCATTTACAGTAAGAAACTGAGGCTTCATATCAACGATCACACAGGCATTGGGTGAGATAGAAGCTTCACAATCGGTGAATTTATACAAGGCGTCAATCGTTATATCAGGAGAAATTCCCGGCGCAAGATCCACTTGTATTTCCACTTCTGCAGCAGTATTATCAGTAACTTTTTTAATTTTTATTTTTCCCTGGTCATTAGCTTTTACAATAGAATCCATCAATTGAGCAGTCGTTACACCATAAGGAACACTTTTGATCAGCAACGTTTTTTTATCCGCTTCTTCAATATGTGCTCTTACTTTTACTTTACCTCCACGTTTTCCCTGGTTATAATCATTCACATCGATCTGTCCCCCGGTTTGAAAATCGGGATACAGCTCAAATCTTTTGCCCCGCAAATGTTTTATCGAAGCATCGATCAATTCACAGAAATTGTGCGGCAGAATTTTCGTTGATAATCCTACTGCGATACCATCTGCTCCCTGTGCCAGCAATAAAGGAAATTTCATAGGCAATGTCACCGGTTCATTTTTTCTTCCATCATAGCTCAATTGCCATTCCGTTGTTTTCGGATTAAAGGCCACTTCCAATGCAAATTTGCTCAGTCGTCCTTCAATGTACCTTGCAGCAGCAGCTTCATCACCAGTTCTGACATCACCCCAGTTGCCTTGTGTTTCTATCAAAAGATCTTTTTGTCCCAGGTTAACCAATGCGTCACCGATACTGGCATCGCCATGCGGATGGTACTGCATCGTTTGCCCAATGACATTTGCTACTTTATTGAAACGGCCATCATCCATTTCTTTCATCGCATGAAGAATACGGCGTTGCACCGGTTTCAACCCATCCTCCACAGCCGGCACAGCTCTTTCCAGAATCACATAAGATGCATAATCCAAAAACCAACTCTTATATTGGCCCAACAAGCCTTTGTCACTATCCTGAATTTCTTTTAATTTATTTTTTGCTGCACTCATAGTGTTTATTGTTCCGCTTCATTTTTTATTTCGTTTTCTTGTTGTGCTACTCCTGCCTTCCTTACATCAAAAGCTTTCCATCCTTCACTCATATTTCCCATTACTTCTATTTTCCCTTCGCCGATCAAATGTTTCATACGCCACATGAGGTACACATCGCCTGTTTTTATTTTCATCCTGTGTAACGTGTTCCCGATCACCCGCCATGCTTTTTGCCAATCAGGAGTAATATTTTTCAGAATCTCATCGTCGTAAAATGTCTCATCTTTGCCAATTATCTTTTTTCCGCCTTCTACTATTCTCACAGTTGCGTTTTCCTCGCTCAACCTTTTCCATTCATCCGGATCAACTTCAAATTCGCTTGTTGTAATGGGCCTTGCCAGCTTTTTTGCTTTCACCACTTCTTTAGGAAGAATATCATGTACACTCCATGGATAAAATAGTTGTCCTTTTTCATTGATAAAAGGAAGATTATTCAAATAAAGAACCATGATCCTTCCCTGGTATTCCTTTAGTTGTCGCATGAGCCAGAAATATCCTGTTACATCATGCTGATTTTGTCCCAACCAGATCCAGGCCTCTAAAGAAGAATCAGCATCTAATTTTCTTTTTAATTCTTTCACAGTCTCCCTGTCATCAAAGCTTCCAACCATTTTTTCTCCATAAGCACTATCCTTGAATAACATCCGCCACCATTCCAATCGTGATTGCCAACCTTCTTCCGTATCCAGGTCTTTTAATGGTCCCACACCCCACTCATCTTTTATTTCAATAATCTCACCTTGCAATGACTCATCTGATTCTGCTGCATGTTTTAACAGGTCAACATCCGATTGTTGAAAAACTATATGTATCATACCCCAAACCCCTAAAGGGGCTTACCCACTTTCCCTTATCGTGAGTGCTTTATTTTTTTTTAATGCCTTTAAGGGTTCAGGCTTTATTATCAACTGTTATTATATAATAGACACAGGTTGTAAAAAGATCCCGGAAAAAAGGAATTGCTTTAATGATCACTGATTGCCTCCTTGGTTTCCATCCAAACTTCCATTTGTAGATCGGATTCAGAAAATAATGCCGCTGATGCAATAGTTTATACCCTTCTTTCTTACAAATCTTCTCAAACCGTTCAATACTGATCCCTGTATCCCTCACTTCCATCAACGCATCAACTGGTTCCTTTTTCTTTTTCAATAACCAGCGATAAGTGCCCCTCGGCAATAAATGAATATAGGGTAATCGGCTGAGTTTGCTATGGCACATTTGCTGGTGTCCGCCAAATGGCATGGACCAGGGTGGAAATCCAAAAAAAATAATTCCGCCTGGTTTCAGAAAATTTTTCATCCATCCGATCAGTTTGGATTGATTATGGATATGCTCGATCACATCCTTCAGCACAATGATATCAAACAAACCTTTAAAGTCATTTTCAATATCAACTTTATAAATATCTTTTGTTACAAAACGGATTTTCCCTGAAGCAACTTCATCCGGCATAAAAAGTTTTGCATTTTCAATTCTTGGTTCATCAAATTCCACTCCCACTCCTATGCAACCTTTATTGATAAAAGCTTTCAACACCCCGCCTTCACCACAACCAATTTCCAAAACTCTCATTCCATTCTCAATGGGAAATCTCTCTTCAATAAAAGGAATAACATATTCTTCAGCATTTAGTACCTGTATTTCAAAATATCTCTTGCGGTCTTTATGAAAGTCAAACATATTACCCTCCTAAATCCTCCCTAAAGGGAGGACTTTCACATTTCCTATTGTTTGAAAATTTTCTAATCATTAAAACATTTACACAATTAAAAATTCTAACTCCTCCTTTAGGGGACAAGAGGGGTATCAACTTCCACTCTCAGATTTTCAATAATAAATTCCTGTCTTTCCATTGTATTCTTCCCCATATAATATTCCAGCAATAGCTGAATATGATCTCCCTGTTCCAGTCTCATTAATTGCTTTCGCATATCAGCTCCTATGAATTGTGCAAACTCTTCAGGGCTGATCTCACCTAAACCTTTGAATCTTGTTATCTCAGGTTTTCCGCCCAATTTTTTTATTGCTGCCGCTTTTTCATTTTCATCGTAGCAATAAATTGTTTCTTGTTTATTTCTCACCCGGAATAAAGGAGTTTCTAAAACATATACTTTCCCATGTTTTACCAGGTCAGGAAAGAATTGGAGAAAGAAAGTCATCAGCAAGAGCCGGATATGCATTCCATCCACATCAGCATCCGTAGCGATCACAATATTATTGTAACGCAAGCCTTCCATTCCTTCCTCGATATTCAATGCGTGTTGCAATAAATTGAACTCTTCATTTTCATATACCACTTTTTTGCTCAATCCAAAACAATTGAGCGGTTTACCTCTCAGGCTGAATACAGCCTGGGTTTCCACGTTTCTTGCTTTTGTGATAGAGCCACTGGCACTGTCACCTTCTGTAATGAATATGGTGCTTTCGCTTTGAATCGCCATGAATTCTTCTTTCCCTTTGGATGGAGGATCATCATTCAAATGAACTTTGCAATCCCTCAGTTTCTTATTATGAAGATTCGCTTTCTTCGCTCTTTCATTCGCCAGTTTCTTTATCCCCGATAATTCCTTTCTTTCCCGTTCGCTTTGCTCGATTCTTTTTTTCAATTCTTCCGCCACTGTCGGGTTGCGATGCAAATAATTATCCAGCTCTTTTGCCAAAAAATCCCCAATGAACTGCCGCATACTGGGTCCATCAATATCTACATTTACAGATCCAAGTTTTGTTTTTGTTTGAGATTCAAAAACGGGTTCTACTACTTTTACAGCAATGGCTGCAACAATTCCTGTACGAATGTCGGCAGCATCATAATCTTTTTTATAAAAGTCACGAATGGTTTTTACGTATGCTTCCCGGAATGCCTGTTGATGTGTTCCACCTTGCGTTGTGTGCTGGCCATTTACGAAACTGTAGATATCCTCACCGTAATCATTATTGTGAGTAATGGCCACTTCAATATCATCCCCTTTCAGATGAATGATCGGGTAACGGATCTCATCTGCATTGGTTTTTCGTTCTAACAGGTCCAATAAACCATTGCGACTGATATAACTTTTCCCATTGAGAAAGATTTTCAGTCCTGCATTTAAAAAACAATAATTCCAAACCTGGTTCTCGATAAACTCCGTGTGAAATTTAAAATTTTTGAACATGGAATCATCCGGAATAAAAGTCACCATAGTCCCGTCCGATTCTTTGGATTTTTCCTGTTTGTGCTCTTTTATCAGGAATCCTTTTTCAAATTCAGCTGTTTTTTCTTTTCTTTCCCGAAAAGCACGTTACTTTAAAATAATTGCTTAAAGCATTCACAGCTTTGGTTCCCACACCATTCAGGCCAACCGATTTTTGGAAAACTTTACTGTCGAATTTGGCGCCGGTATTTACTTTGCTTACGGCATCAACCACTTTTCCCAATGGAATACCGCGGCCATAATCTCTTATGGTCACCTGCTTTCCTTCTATAGTGATCTCGATCGTTTTTCCATAACCCATCGCAAATTCATCGACGCAGTTATCGATCACTTCTTTCATCAATACATAAATGCCGTCATCAGGAGAAGATCCATCACCTAATTTGCCAATATACATTCCGGGACGAAGGCGTATATGCTCTTTCCAATCGAGGGATTTGATACTCTCTTCGGTATATTCAAAGAGATTGGTTTCTTTTTCTTTTGCCATTACAAGCGGTACGTTAAAAGTTAAATTCTAAGTTTTTCTTTTGGTTATCGGCTTAGTGCTACCCTGTCGGCAGACAGGTATCATCGTCTGTTGTGTCGCACACCCGATCGCTATCGGGTTCATTGTTCTTCATTCTACTCGCCTATTTTTCAAAATATTAGTTAAACAATCCTTGCAAATATACCGAAACAGCTCCTGCTTAGCGATTTCGTATTTATTAACGCATGTGGAAAATAAAAAAAGCATAAAATCAACCAGTTCCCCTGTTGAAATAAATAAGTTCTTTAAAAAAAATTGTTTCGCCAGGTTTCAAAGACCTCACGGTTAACAAAACGTAAATTTTATTTTTTCCGGTGGCACTATAGTTGTGTTTTAGTATGTAGCTGCTTCTTTAAAATAATTTTATCACTTCATAAAACTTATAATTATGAAAAATATTCTAACAACTTTGGCAGCTGCCGGGCTTATATTTACCTCAATTTCTTTTTTGGATATCAGCTCAGGCGCTATAAAAGGAATGGTTAGCCCTGCAAATGCCGGCGCTAAAGTGATTGCTATATCAACCGCAGATACAGCAAGCACTAATATTTACCAGGGGATGTTTCAACTTACGGGTCTGCGGCCCGGCACATATTCAGTGACAATTGAAGCAATTTCTCCTTATAAAAATGCTTCTAAAAAATTAATCGTAGTGACAGACGGAGCTACAACAGATATCGGATATTTCTTTCTTGAAAAATAAAGCTGCACTGCGTAAAAGAAAGGGTTACAATTCCACTGTGATCACAGCATTTTTGCTGCCTTGCCTTTCTAAAATATTTTTTATAGCAGCCACCATTTTATCGGGCCCGCAGATATAAAAATGCTGGTCAAAATTTCTGATCTTTTGTTCCAGGTATTCTTCATCAATAATATGATGATCATATCCCGGCGGAACTTCCTGTGTCAGGGTATTGATAAAATTCTTTCCGAGAATTTCAGTAAATTCATTTTTAAGAATAATATCTTTTTCTGTTTTGTTGGAAAACAAAAGAACATTGTCATCAACTTTGTTTTCTTTTTTCAACTGCCTGAAAATCGCAATAAATGGGGTTACACCTGCGCCGCCTGCAATAAAAACGCCTTCACCTTTATATTGAATAGCTCCCCACACATCATGAATGATCAGTTCGTCTCCTGCCATTAGTTTTCCCAATTGATTGGTCACCCCTTTATGTTCCGGGTAAATTTTTATGGTAAACTCCAAATGATCCCAATTGTTCAGTGCCGTAAAAGTAAACGGACGCTTTTCATCTTTCCACTCCGGCTTATTGATCGCTACATCAGTAGCCTGGCCCGGAATAAATGAATAACCCGAAGGTTTTTCAACCTTAAATTGTTTAACATCATGTGTTACCGGCTTTATCGAAAGTATTTTCACGATATGCTCTTCCATGAAAAGAAATTGCACTGTAAAGTTCCAAAAAATCAAATAAAGAATCCGTCATTTAAAAGACAATTAAATTAATTCAAATCGTGTGCAAAAAACGACCTATCTTTTCATCAGACTACTTCAATATAGAAGAAAATCACTGTTTGTTCATGCTTTCGTTCGTCTGTCATGGTGCTGCAAAGCAAAATGTAAATTATTCATGAAAACTGAAAGGCCGTATGTTCACGCAACTGTTTTGCATGCCATTAGCGCCAATAAAGCATGTCAAATCAACTACCATTCTAATAATCCTGGCGCCAGTTCCCGAATGATATCGAATTGAACCGAAAAGCCGAAGGATGAAATGAAAATCATTAAACTCTGAGCAAAAATAATTTTGATTTCACGGAATTGGTTTTCATCCTTTTATTTAAAAATAACCCGAGCACCGTAATTTTTCTATTGCATTTCCCACATTTGTGTCGTTAAATTTACATCGTAATTGATCCGAACCTTATGATGAATGTCAAGCCTCTCAATTCGAATCTCGAAAACCAACTTCACATCATCATTCCGGATTAAATCACCAATCAAAACTTTAGGTATCATGCTGTGAAATGAATTCACATGCATCGATTCAACATCCTCTTTCCTTTGAAGAACTTCGAAGTACACACATTTAAGATCTGAATTTCATCGGAACTCCGCTGATATCCTGGCAAATACCTTTATCCAATTTTTCTGTAGAAAAATCAGTTTTTTTTAACCGTAAACCCGACAAAAATGAAACTGATCTCTACTCCCTTTCAGGGGAAAATGCTTCTAATGCTTATTGCTATAATAAGCATGCAATGCGTGACGAACAAAGCATGGACACAAGGCGGCAGCGTTTGTACTAATCCTAAAAGTATCATTTATGGATTGACTGCAAATGGTGCGATCTACCCAATCAATGTAAATACCGGCATTGTAGGTTCTGCATTAAAGAACACTACTTATTCCGGAAATTCAGTTCAAAATGCAAATGGATTAGGTTACAACAGTGTTAATGGGAAGTTCTACTATTTTAAAAGAAATGCTACTTCATCACCCGAAGAATTTGTTTCGTTTGATCCAGCGCTCAATATTGTCACTGTTCTTGCCTCCAGCGGAGCTTCTACTCAAACACATACAGGATGTGTAACAGCAGACGGCACGGGATATTACATGATCGATATGAATGCAAACCTTTATTATTATAATATTGCCTCCAACACCTGGACAAAGATCACCTCTGCTTTTACTGATCAATTGGGAAATAATGTAGCGAATGTGATTAAATTACAAAATGCCGGTGATATTGCAATTGACGGAACAGGGAGTTTATGGATCATTACTTCCAGCAGCTCAAACTATGGTGTTTATAGACTGGAAAGCCCATTGCCGGTAGAATCAATTCCATATGCTGCTGTTACAAGACTTGTCAACCCAAATACAGCCACACCATCGGGAAATATGATTGCTGGAATAGCTTTCAATCAGTCAGGCCAGATTTTTTTATCAACTAAAAATGATGATAAGCTTTATCGGCTTGAAACGAATCTGACTACTACATACCTTTCAACTTTTTCAGTCAGTGATGTTGGTAATGACCTAACTTCCTGCAACTATCCTATTGCAGATCTGCCTGTAACATGGATAAGCTTTGATGTAACGCTAAAAAATAATGACAACGCTGAATTGGGCTGGGAAGTTAATGAAATTAATAACAAAGGATTTTACGTTCAGCACAGCAAAGATGGCACTAATTGGGATGACATTACTTTTATTCAAAGTATGAGTGATGGTAAAGTTGACCGGGTTCATACCTATACTTATACGCAATACAACATTGGCGCAGGTAAACATTATTACCGCATCAAACAGCAAGATATTGACGGAAAGGAAAGCTATTCAACAATAAAAGTGCTAAATGTAAATTCAAGAGAGGCATCTGTATCTATTTGGCCAAACCCTGCAAGAGATAATATCAGTATTCAGAATGACGGTACTGAGGGGAATGTATTCAATAAGGCAAGGCTATTTGACCAAACCGGGAAATTAATAATAGAGAAAGCCTTAGTGCCAGGTATCAATTTCATGAACATGATTTCACTCAATTCCGGGATGTATATTTTGCAATTGTCAGGAACAGAAAGAAATGCTTACACTCAAAAAATAATTAAGCAATAAACCGAATAAACACTGGACAGTTAGGATTCAGCAATGCCCCAAAAATATTTTTGGGGCATTTTTACTGATATCTTCGCAAAAAATATTGAATGCCTGAAGAAAAGTTCAAAACTTATTATCCAAAAAATCGTAGGGCGTGGCGAAAATGGCTGGAGAAAAACCACCTGAGGTCCAATGGCATTTGGCTTATCTATTACAAAAAGTCAAGTGGTATTCCCCGATTAGAATATAATGATGCCATAGAAGAGGCACTTTGCTTTGGTTGGATAGACAGTACTACGAGGCCGCTTGATGAGAACAGATACATGCAAAGATTCACTCCACGCAGGAGGAAAAGTGGTTGGAGCGGACCTAATAAAAAGAGAATTGAAAGATTGATGGAGCAGGGTTTAATGATGAAAGCAGGCCTTGAAAAAATTGACGCTGCAAAAAAAGATGGCAGTTGGGAAAGTTTGGATAAGATCTATGCTGCACCTAAACAATTGGAAATTCCGGAAGACCTGGGAAAAGCTTTTTCCAAAAGCATGAAAGCAAAAAAGAACTTTGAAAATTTTGCTTCATTTACACGTCGTCAATTTTTGTATTGGATCAATTCTGCGAAAAGGCCTGAGACAAGGAAAGCAAGGATCAAACATGTCCTACTTATGTGTGCTGCCAACAAAAAGCCAGGTATTAATGGTTTCAAACTTTAAGAATGGGTTTATGCCATAAAGATTTTCCAAAAAACGTATCTTTTCCTAAACTATTTGAGATGAGAAAACAACTATCATTCCTTTGCCTGTTACAAGTATTGTTTCTTTTTTCCATTGCACAAAAAAACACAATTGATAGCTTACAAAGAATAAAAGACAGTACACTTCGTGCAATAATGCATCAGGATTCTATAAAAGTTGAAAAACAGTTTGCTGAACAGGAAATGATGACAAAGCTATTTTCAAAAGCAGAATACCCGCTGATAAAGGGAAGTCCGATGAGTGGTATTATTCCAGTAACAGCCCCGGACGAAATCCCTGATCCGAATGTGGATTATAAACTTCTATTTGAGCTTACCTATAACAATCCTGATTCATTGTCAAAGGAAATTAATGGTGGATTGGCAGAAATTGCAAGAGTCATCAATCTTCACTTCGCTTCCGGAATTCCTTTAAAAAGAATATTCCCGGTAATTGTTGTTCATGGAACTGCGTTAGATGCTATCAGTACCAATAAAGCATACCAAAGCAAATACCATTCTGATAATCCGAACCTGGCTTTGCTCGACAATCTGGAGAAATTAGCCGGAGCAAAATTTATAGCATGCGGACAAGCGATGGCTTTCTTTGGATTTGCAAAAGATGATCTCTTGCCAGAAGTTAAAATTTCATTGACAGCACAAACGGTTCTTTCAGGATATCAATTGAAAGGTTATGTGCTCTACAAGATCAATGAAGTAAATTGATACTTTTATGAATGTCCAAGCACCGGATGCGGTTGATACAATTCTTCGAGTTGTTTTATCTCGTCCTGTGAAAGCTGAACGGACAAAGCAGCCACTGCATCTTCAAGGTGTCCGGGTTTGCTGGCACCAATGATTGGGGATGTGATTGATTTTTTACTCAGCATCCATGCCAAGGCAACTTGTGCTTCTGGTAATCCTTTTCTGTCCGCAACTGCCGTAAGACGATTTACAATTTTGAAATCGTTATCCGAGCTGTATAATTTTTTACCAAATTCATCGGTTCTTGCCCTCAATGTTTCGGTTCTTTCTTTTGATCTTTTCCCTGTCAATAATCCTCGGGCTAATGGCGACCAGGGAATAATGGCGATCTTTTGATCTTCGCACAGAGGGATCATTTCCCGTTCTTCTTCCCGGTACAGCAAGTTATAATGTGGTTGCATAGATACAAATCGTACCCATCCATGGATGTCCGAAGTGTATAAGGCTTTTGCAAACTGCCAACTATGCATCGATGAAGCACCGATATAAAGAGCTTTACCCGCTTTCACCACATCATTCAGGGCTTCCAAAGTTTCCTCGATTGGAGTATTGTAATCCCAGCGGTGGATCTGGTAAAGATCTACATAATCTGTTTTCAACCGTCGAAGGCTCGCATCAATAGATTGCATGATGTGCTTACGGGATAAGCCTCCATCATTTGGATCTTTACTCATTTGATTAAAGACCTTAGTAGCAACCACAATTTCTTCTCTTCTGGAAAAATCTTTTAATGCATTACCTACAACTTCTTCACTGGCCCCAAAAGAGTAAATATCTGCCGTGTCAAAAAAATTAATTCCTAATTCTAAAGCCTTTTTGATAAAAGGGCGGCTTAATTCTTCATTCAAAGCCCAGGGCCATTGATCCGTAGGTTTTCCATAAGTCATGGTGCCGAGGCACAACCTTGACACTTTCATTCCGGTGTTCCCAAATCTTACGTATTCCATACAATAAATTTTGTACTGTTTTGAATTTTCAATTACGAAAGTAAAATTTATCTAAACACTACTAGCACTGAAAAAAGTAACCGATCCCAAATTTCATTGATATAATATAAAAAAATAACCTGTCAATCTAATTGACAGGTTATAAAGAAAAATAGTGACCCTGTAGGGACTCGAACCCTAGACCCGCTGATTAAGAGTCAGCTGCTCTACCAACTGAGCTACAGAGTCGGGCTGTAAATGTATTCCAATTTTATTTTTCAGTTTGTATTTACGTTCCGGGATTTTTTCGCTTAACCGATTTACTGTGACTTAAATAATTTTTTCTATGGTTATAATTCGAAGCAGTTTGTCAAATTAATTCCATTAATGCGTCAGCAAAATTAAATTTATGACTCATCAAATCCCCAGTGAATTGGCCCAGAAACTGCCGATCTAGAATATAGATTTAACAGCAAAGGTTTACATTAAATACGGTCAAGTATGGCATTCTATATGACAAATTCTAAATCTGTTTTAGAAGGATGCCCTGATCTCCGCAATAAAAACATGAATATCAAAGCAGTAATTAATGCATAATATTTAAAATTCAATAAACAATATAATCATCTATATTTCAGCTACTTAAATGTTATTCATTTAAATTTATTTTATTTAGCAAAAAGTCTTTGGAACTCTCAAATCAAAACCACTAAATTTGAATCGTACTCCAAACCCATTTGATTCTTCTTCGAAATCAATTTTACTTAACGCCAATTAAATTCTTGTTATTACTATCCTATTTCCGGCTTGGATTTTTGCCAGACCAACGATTAAAAGATTATAAAAAGGAGGATCTATGTATACGTACGATTTGCTGGAAAACGGTTGTTACTACTTAGTGAAAGAAAAGGAAGACACTCCTATCACACTTATAAAAGTAGCCGTGGAATCTGATCATTGCCTCTTCATTCAGCGTTTTGATGATCCGACAGAGACAGAGTGGAAGCTGAAAAAAGATACTTTGTTTGATATCATTGAATGCCTATCCGATGAAGCTGTGAAAGCCTGGGAAGAGCAATATAAGAGTAACCAGGATGCTTATTATGAAGAAGATGATGATGATGATTAAAACTATCATCATCGGGGTAAGGAGCAAGACCAACGGTACGAAGTACAGGCAAATA